>NZ_OY725677.1:0-145000 GCF_963311185.1 Paenibacillus nuruki
GAAATGTTTGATCTTTGAAAACTGAACAACGAGTGAGTAATGAAGGTCTTAGCCGACCTTTAAAAATAGAGAACTTCGGTTCTCGCCAGTTTTTAGATTTGAGCAAGTCAAACACTTTATGGAGAGTTTGATCCTGGCTCAGGACGAACGCTGGCGGCGTGCCTAATACATGCAAGTCGAGCGGAGTTGATGAGAAGCTTGCTTCTCTGATGCTTAGCGGCGGACGGGTGAGTAACACGTAGGCAACCTGCCCTCAAGCTTGGGACAACTACCGGAAACGGTAGCTAATACCGAATACATGATTTGTTCGCCTGAACGAATTTGGAAAGACGGAGCAATCTGTCACTTGAGGATGGGCCTGCGGCGCATTAGCTAGTTGGTGAGGTAACGGCTCACCAAGGCGACGATGCGTAGCCGACCTGAGAGGGTGATCGGCCACACTGGGACTGAGACACGGCCCAGACTCCTACGGGAGGCAGCAGTAGGGAATCTTCCGCAATGGACGCAAGTCTGACGGAGCAACGCCGCGTGAGTGATGAAGGTTTTCGGATCGTAAAGCTCTGTTGCCAGGGAAGAACGTCCGGGTTAGTAACTGAACTCGGAGTGACGGTACCTGAGAAGAAAGCCCCGGCTAACTACGTGCCAGCAGCCGCGGTAATACGTAGGGGGCAAGCGTTGTCCGGAATTATTGGGCGTAAAGCGCGCGCAGGCGGCTTTTTAAGTCCGGTGTCACAGCCCAAGGCTCAACCTTGGGTCGCACTGGAAACTGGAGAGCTTGAGTACAGAAGAGGAAAGTGGAATTCCACGTGTAGCGGTGAAATGCGTAGAGATGTGGAGGAACACCAGTGGCGAAGGCGACTTTCTGGGCTGTAACTGACGCTGAGGCGCGAAAGCGTGGGGAGCAAACAGGATTAGATACCCTGGTAGTCCACGCCGTAAACGATGAATGCTAGGTGTTAGGGGTTTCGATACCCTTGGTGCCGAAGTTAACACATTAAGCATTCCGCCTGGGGAGTACGGTCGCAAGACTGAAACTCAAAGGAATTGACGGGGACCCGCACAAGCAGTGGAGTATGTGGTTTAATTCGAAGCAACGCGAAGAACCTTACCAAGTCTTGACATCCCTTTGACCGGACTAGAGATAGTCTTTTCCTTCGGGACAAAGGAGACAGGTGGTGCATGGTTGTCGTCAGCTCGTGTCGTGAGATGTTGGGTTAAGTCCCGCAACGAGCGCAACCCTTATGCTTAGTTGCCAGCACATCATGGTGGGCACTCTAAGCAGACTGCCGGTGACAAACCGGAGGAAGGTGGGGATGACGTCAAATCATCATGCCCCTTATGACTTGGGCTACACACGTACTACAATGGCCGGTACAACGGGAAGCAATATCGCAAGATGGAGCCAATCCTTAAAAGCCGGTCTCAGTTCGGATTGCAGGCTGCAACTCGCCTGCATGAAGTCGGAATTGCTAGTAATCGCGGATCAGCATGCCGCGGTGAATACGTTCCCGGGTCTTGTACACACCGCCCGTCACACCACGAGAGTTTGCAACACCCGAAGTCGGTGGGGTAACCTGCAAAGGAGCCAGCCGCCGAAGGTGGGGTAGATGATTGGGGTGAAGTCGTAACAAGGTAGCCGTATCGGAAGGTGCGGCTGGATCACCTCCTTTCTATGGAGAATCGTTTCCTGCAACGGAAACATTCGAACGTCGTTCTTTTCGGAGAACGACAAACGCAGAACACTTCGGTGGATCTGTGGTCATTCATTGAATGGCAAAACTCACTCGCTGTTCAGTTTTGAAAGAGTAAACCTCTTTCAAACTGTTGATCCTTGAAAACTGGATACCGAAAATGAAACATCGCGTTTTAGAATGTTTCTTCTCTACTGCTGTGTTGAACAGCGTAGGCGAGAAATAATATACACCGTTTCTATGTTATAGAAACACTTAGGTTAAGCTACTAAGAGCACACGGTGGATGCCTAGGCGCTAGGAGCCGATGAAGGACGTGGCGAACAACGATAAGGCCTCGGGGAGCTGTAAGCAAGCTGTGATCCGGGGATGTCCGAATGGGGAAACCTAACTGGATTCATCTCCAGTTACTCACACCTGAATACATAGGGTGTGCAGAGGCAGACGAGGGGAACTGAAACATCTAAGTACCCTCAGGAAAAGAAAACAAGAGTGATTCCGTCAGTAGCGGCGAGCGAACGCGGAACAGCCCAAACCAAGAAGCTTGCTTTTTGGGGTTGTGGGACGTCTCTTTGGAGTTACAAAGGAATGAGGTAGGCGAAGAGGTCTGGAAAGGCCCGCAAGACAAGGTGAAAGCCCTGTAGCTTAAATCTCATTCTCTCCGAGACGGATCCCGAGTAGTGCGGGGCACGTGAAACCCCGTATGAATCTGCCAGGACCATCTGGTAAGGCTAAATACTCCCTAGCGACCGATAGTGAAGCAGTACCGTGAGGGAAAGGTGAAAAGGACCCCGGAAGGGGAGTGAAATAGAACCTGAAACCGTGTGCTTACAAAAAGTCAGAGCCCTATTAATGGGTGATGGCGTGCCTTTTGTAGAATGAACCGGCGAGTTACGTTCCCGTGCAAGGTTAAGGTGAAAAGCCGGAGCCGCAGCGAAAGCGAGTCTGAATAGGGCGACTAAGTACGTGGACGTAGACCCGAAACCAGGTGATCTACCCCTGTCCAGGGTGAAGGTACGGTAACACGTACTGGAGGCCCGAACCCACGCACGTTGAAAAGTGCGGGGATGAGGTGGGGGTAGCGGAGAAATTCCAATCGAACCTGGAGATAGCTGGTTCTCCCCGAAATAGCTTTAGGGCTAGCCTCGGAAGTTGAGTCGTGGAGGTAGAGCACTGATTGGATGCGGGGCCCGCAAGGGTTACCAAGTTCAGTCAAACTCCGAATGCCACAGACTTTATTCCGGGAGTCAGACAGTGAGTGCTAAGATCCATTGTCGAAAGGGAAACAGCCCAGACCATCAGCTAAGGTCCCCAAGTGTGTGTTAAGTGGGAAAGGATGTGAAGTTGCACAGACAACCAGGATGTTGGCTTAGAAGCAGCCACCATTGAAAGAGTGCGTAATAGCTCACTGGTCGAGTGACTTTGCGCCGAAAATGTAACGGGGCTAAACACACCACCGAAGCTATGGCTTGATACTTTGTATCAGGGGTAGGGGAGCGTTGAATGAAGATTGAAGGTGTACCGCAAGGAGCGCTGGACCTCATTCAAGTGAGAATGCCGGTATGAGTAACGAAAAGATCAGTGAGAATCTGATCCGCCGAAAACCCAAGGATTCCTGAGGAAGGCTCGTCCTCTCAGGGTAAGTCGGGACCTAAGGCGAGGCCGAAAGGCGTAGTCGACGGACAACAGGTTGAAATTCCTGTACCACCGAAAGCCGTTATGAGCAATGGGATGACGCAGGAGGATAGTGACGCGGACTGATGGATGTCCGTTCAAGCAGTGAGGCTGGTATGTAGGCAAATCCGCATACCGCAAGGCCAGGCTGTGATGAGGAGCGAAAATTGTAGTAGCGAAGGTCATGATTTCACACTGCCAAGAAAAGTCTCTAGCCAGGAAGCAGGTGCCCGTACCGTAAACCGACACAGGTGGGTGAGAAGAGAATTCTAAGGCGCGCGGAAGAACTCTCGTTAAGGAACTCGGCAAAATGACCCCGTAACTTCGGGAGAAGGGGTGCCCCGGTAGTGTGAATAGCACGAGGGGGCCGCAGTGAAAAGGCCCAAGCGACTGTTTAGCAAAAACACAGGTCTGTGCGAAGCCGCAAGGCGAAGTATACGGGCTGACGCCTGCCCGGTGCTGGAAGGTTAAGGGGAGTGGTTAGCGCAAGCGAAGCTATGAACCGAAGCCCCAGTAAACGGCGGCCGTAACTATAACGGTCCTAAGGTAGCGAAATTCCTTGTCAGGTAAATTCTGACCCGCACGAATGGCGTAACGATTTGGGCGCTGTCTCAACGAGAGATCCGGTGAAATTTTAATACCTGTGAAGATGCAGGTTACCCGCGACAAGACGGAAAGACCCCATGGAGCTTTACTGCAACTTGATATTGAACTGGGGTGCGATTTGTACAGGATAGGTGGGAGCCGTAGAAACCGGAGCGCAAGCTTCGGTCGAGGCGCCGTTGGGATACCACCCTGATCGCATTTGAGTTCTAACCTCGTACCGTGATCCGGTACAGGGACCGTGTCAGGTGGGCAGTTTGACTGGGGCGGTCGCCTCCTAAAGTGTAACGGAGGCGCCCTAAGGTTCCCTCAGAATGGTTGGAAATCATTCGAAGAGTGTAAAGGCATAAGGGAGCTTGACTGCGAGACAGACACGTCGAGCAGGGACGAAAGTCGGGCTTAGTGATCCGGTGGTACCGCATGGAAGGGCCATCGCTCAACGGATAAAAGCTACCCTGGGGATAACAGGCTTATCTCCCCCAAGAGTCCACATCGACGGGGAGGTTTGGCACCTCGATGTCGGCTCATCGCATCCTGGGGCTGAAGTAGGTCCCAAGGGTTGGGCTGTTCGCCCATTAAAGCGGTACGCGAGCTGGGTTCAGAACGTCGTGAGACAGTTCGGTCCCTATCTGTCGTGGGCGTAGGAAATTTGAGAGGAGCTGTCCTTAGTACGAGAGGACCGGGATGGACGCACCGCTGGTGTACCAGTTGTTCCGCCAGGAGCATCGCTGGGTAGCTACGTGCGGAAGGGATAAGCGCTGAAAGCATCTAAGCGTGAAGCCCCCCTCAAGATGAGATTTCCCAGTATGTAAGACCCCTTGTAGACGACGAGGTTGATAGGTTGGGGGTGGAAGTGCCGCAAGGCATGGAGCTGACCAATACTAATCGGTCGAGGGCTTATCCAAATCTACAAACGCGATGTTTCAGTTTTCGGATTCAGTTTTCAGGGAGCAACACAGCCTGACTGTTTGGTAATGATGGCGGAGGGGTTCCACACGTACCCATCCCGAACACGACCGTTAAGCCCTCCAGCGCCGATGGTACTTGGACCGCAGGGTCCTGGGAGAGTAGGACGTTGCCAAGCAGAGCAGTACAGATTGACCGTTTCAAGGAGTGATCCGAGGAGACGGTGACTATTCCCTGATAGCTCAGTTGGTAGAGCACTCGACTGTTAATCGAGTTGTCACAGGTTCGAGTCCTGTTCGGGGAGCCATTTGCTCTCATAGCTCAGTAGGTAGAGTGCATCCATGGTAAGGATGAGGTCACCGGTTCGAATCCGGTTGAGAGCTTCGCAATAGGGCCCGTTGGTCAAGTGGTTAAGACACCTCCCTTTCACGGAGGTAACAGGGGTTCGAGTCCCCTACGGGTCATATTTACTTCTTGGAGATTTAGCTCAGCTGGGAGAGCATCTGCCTTACAAGCAGAGGGTCGGCGGTTCGATCCCGTCAATCTCCACCATTTTTCTTAAATAACATGTTCACTTTATTGGGGATTAGCCAAGCGGTAAGGCAACGGACTTTGACTCCGTCATGCATAGGTTCAAATCCTATATCCCCAGCCATTTATGAGTCATTAGCTCAGTCGGTAGAGCACCTGACTTTTAATCAGGGTGTCGAAGGTTCGAGCCCTTCATGACTCACCATTTTTCTTACATGCGCGTGTGGCGGAATTGGCAGACGCACTAGACTTAGGATCTAGCGTTTCACGACGTGGGGGTTCAAGTCCCTCCACGCGCATAGGTTTTGCGGACGTGGCTCAGCGGTAGAGCATCGCCTTGCCAAGGCGAGGGTCGTGGGTTCGATTCCCATCGTCCGCTCCAATCTTTTACAAGGTTTTATTTGCGCCCTTAGCTCAGCTGGATAGAGCGTTTGACTACGAATCAAAAGGCCAGGAGTTCGAATCTCTTAGGGCGCGCCATTTTTTCTAAAAGTGAATAAACGCATAACGGGATGTAGCTCAGCTTGGTAGAGCACCTGGTTTGGGTCCAGGGGGTCGCATGTTCAAATCGTGTCATCCCGATCGTTTTGCGGGTGTAGTTCAATGGTAGAACTTCAGCCTTCCAAGCTGATAGCGTGGGTTCGATTCCCATCACCCGCTCCATTTTTTAATTCAAAGACCGGAAACGGTCTTTTTTTGCTATATATAAGTATAAAAAACTTATCATAGCTATGGAATCATGTAGATCCTGTTCTATAAATTTTGTACTTTTTTCACTTTAATTTATTCGTTTGTCGACGGAAATACTATGTTAAAAGAAGAGATATATTCTCTCTATTGATGTAAAATAACGAATACGATAGTTGACAAAATGCTTTTAGGGCAGGTGTCAATTTTCATTGTGATTGATTGGTTAAAAGTTTGCATAATCATTCATAAGTTCAAAATTAATTAAAGTAATCAGTGTAGCTTTGTTGTATGATGTTAAGAAGATGTTAACATATAGAGGAATTGACACCGGTGAAAGATAGGAGGAAGAGCATGTCTGAGTTGACAGTGAATGCTAGTAAAAATCATTCTAACAACTTGCTGCGGCGAGATGTACGTTTTTTGGGGAATATTCTAGGTGAGGTGCTTGTCCATCAAGGCGGACAGGAACTTTTGGATATTGTTGAAAAAATTCGTGAGCTAAGTAAATCATTGCGTGCAGTAGCTTTACCTGAGGTTTTTGAGGAATTCAAAACACTTATCAAAAATCTGGATTCTGATAATCGACACCAAGTGGTACGCGCTTTTGCGATTTACTTCCAATTGGTGAATATTGCAGAACAGAACCACCGTATTCGTCGTAAACGTGACTATGAGCGTTCTGCTGGAGAAACGATTCAACCTGGTTCTATGGAAAGTGCTGTTCAAGAATTAAAAGAACAAAACTTTACTGCAGACGAAGTAGAGGCTATTTTGGCTGACCTTTCGTTGGAATTGGTGATGACAGCTCATCCTACAGAAGCGATGCGTCGTGCCATTTTGGATATCCACAAACGTATTTCAGAAGACGTTACTCTTTTAGACAATCCTACACTGACTTTCCGTGAGCGCGAGCAATTACGTGAAAAGTTATTGAACGAAGTGATTACATTATGGCAAACCGATGAGTTACGTGATCGTAAGCCAACTGTATTGGATGAAGTGCGTAATGGGATGTATTATTTCCATGAAACTTTATTTGATGTATTGCCAGAGTTGTATCAGGAATTAGAACGCTCTTTGAGTAAGTACTATCCAGAGCATGAATGGCATGTACCTAGCTTTTTACGTTTTGGTTCTTGGATTGGTGGAGATCGTGATGGTAATCCTTCTGTTACAGCAGATGTGACTTGGAAAACATTACAGATGCAGCGCCGCCTTGCGATTCGGGAATATCAACGTATTTTGACAGACTTGATGAAATCATTAAGCTTCAGTACAACTATTATTGATGTATCTGAAGAATTGTTATCTTCTATTCAAAAAGATCGTCTCCATGTAACGATTGATAAGAAGTTCAGCTGGAATAATGAAAATGAACCTTATCGTATTAAAATCGCTTATATGTTGCGTAAATTAAATAATATATTAGATGAGTCTAAAAAAGGGACAGCCGAAAGTTATAGTCATATGGGTGAACTTTTAGAAGATTTGCGAGTGATTGATCAAAGCTTGCGTCATCATTATGCAGATTATGTGGCGAATACATATGTGAAAAAGTTGATTCGTCAGGTAGAACTGTTTGGTTTTCATACAGCGACGTTAGATATTCGTCAGCATAGTCAAGAACATGAGAATGCATTGACTGAAATATTAGCGAGTATGAAAATTGTAGAGGACTACTCTAAGCTTAGTGAAGAGGAAAAGATTGAACTTCTTGGTAAGTTGCTAACAGATCCTCGTCCTTTGACATCAACATACCTAAATTACAGTGAAAGCACTGAAGAGTGTCTAGCTGTATACCGTACTATTTTCAAAGCACAAAAAGAATTTGGTACAAACTGTATCTCTAGTTACTTGATCAGTATGACGCAAGGTGCTAGTGATATTCTTGAAGTGATGATCTTTGCTAAAGAAGTAGGTCTGTTCCGTCAAGATCCTGATGGTACGGTTCATTCTACACTTCAAGCAGTGCCTTTATTTGAAACGATTGATGATTTACATGCAGCACCACAAATTATGCGTCAAGTATTAAATTTACCAGCTTACCGTCAATCGGTTGCAGCTATGAATAATTTGCAAGAGATTATGCTTGGTTACTCGGATAGTAATAAAGACGGCGGAGTAGTGACAGCGAACTGGGAACTACGTCTAGCTTTGAATGAGATTACAGCGATGGGTGCAGAGTATGATATCAAGCTTAAATTTTTCCATGGACGTGGAGGCGCTTTGGGACGTGGAGGCATGTCTCTAAACCGTAGTATTTTGGCACAACCTCCTCATACTGTAGGTGGCGGTATCAAAATCACAGAACAAGGTGAAGTGATTTCTTCTCGTTATTCTTTACAGGGTATTGCTTATCGTAGTCTAGAGCAAGCTACCTCAGCTCTGATCACTTCAGCTATTATTGCTAAAGTAGGAGAACCTGAAGGGGAGAACAATAAGAAGTGGGAACAAATCATGGAAGACATCTCGGAAGTGTCACTCCATAAGTATCAAGATCTTATTTTCCGTGATGAATCCTTTATGAGTTTCTTCAAAGGTTCTACACCACTACCTGAAGTAGGCGAACTTAATATTGGTTCTCGTCCTTCTAAACGTAAAAATAGTGATCGATTTGAAGATTTGCGTGCGATTCCATGGGTATTCGCTTGGACGCAAAGTCGTTACTTGTTGCCTGCATGGTATGCAGCTGGAACAGGTATTCAACACTTCTATCAAGATAAAGAAGAAAATATGGCTGTCCTTCAAGAAATGTATAAAGAGTTCCCATTCTTCACTACATTAGTGGATACGCTACAAATGGCTATTGCTAAAGCAGATCTGATTATAGCTAAAGAGTATGCAGGCATGTATAAAGATGAAGAGCAACGTGAACGTATTTTTGGATTGATTCAAGAAGAGTTCAATCGTACTCGTGATCTTGTTCTTAAAATTACTCATCAACAAGATATTTTGGATAATGTACCTGTTATTCAGGAATCGGTGCGTTTACGTAATCCTTATGTAGATCCACTCAGTTATCTTCAAGTACAATTGCTCAATGAGCTACGTGAACTTCGTGAGCAAGATGAAGATAATCCAGAATTGCTACGTGAAGTATTGTTAACTATCAATGGTATTGCAGCAGGACTTCGTAATACGGGTTGATGTTACATCTTATCTTTAGTTGAATCGTAAAATAAGTCTTAAAATAGTCGGAATATACATTATGGCTACAAATAATGATATATTCCGACTTTTTTTGTCTGAAAGTTTAAAATTCGCAGGATTACGATTGCAATTTTGGCTTGATTGAATTACGATTTGTAGTGGATTGTAAAATAAATCTATTGCTACACATACATATAGGGTACGAAGTCTGGGGGAGTGATGGTGGATAATATAGAAACGAGATTGGTCAAACTAGCGCTTAAAGGAGATCAGCGTGCTTTTGCCGAAATCGTTGAATTATACAAAGATAAAATTTTTCATTTGGGCTATCGGATGCTAAGTAACCGTCATGAAGCAGAAGATGTTGTACAAGAAACCTTTTTACGGGTGTATAAAAACTTAGATCGATATGATCAGAAACAGAAGTTTTCTACATGGATTTACCGAATAGGGACTAATCTGTGTATAGATCGGTTACGTAAGCGTAAACCTAGTTATTCCTTAGATGCCGAATTAAATGATCAAGATGGAACAGATGGATATGCTCTTTTACCTGGTGATGAACGAACACCTGAAAGTGAATATTTACTGTCAGAAACGCAACAATTGATTCATCAAGCGATTGATTCTTTGCCTGATAAATATAAGACCGTTATGGTATTGAGGTATTTACAAGAGTTGTCGTTACAAGAAATTAGTGAAGTTATGGATATGCCTGTAACGACGATCAAAACACGTGTTCACCGTGGTCGAGAATTTTTACGTAAAAAATTAGAACCCAAACTATAAATTAAATTAGAAATTGTGAAACCCATTGAAATACAATTCGTATTTAAGAAGGTAGAAGCTGTTTCAACAGCTTCCTTTTGGTTATACGTGTTGAAAAAGTATTTGAACGGAAAGGATTGGCTCATATGGATTGCAAACTGGCCGTCTCACTGATGCACGAATATTTAGACGGCGACTTACTGGATGAAGAAACAGATGAATTGAAGCAACATCTGGCTGAGTGTTCGGAATGCCGTGTAGCATTTAAACAGTTAGAACAAACAGATATGCTTCTTTTCGCCGTAAATCACCGCAAGCCGCCAGTATCTGATGAGCTCACTGCTCGAATCATGCAGTCTTTACCCAAGTCTAAACAGACACATGTTTGGTGGACTTGGCTAAAACGACATCCTGCATTAACAGCAGCGGCAGCTTTCTTTATTATTTTGCTTGGAACACTTCCATTATGGAATGAAGGCCCGGAAATGATTGTCAAAGGCACAGATTTGGATCAAGTGGTTATTGAAGGAAATTCTGTAATTGTACCGGAAGGTCGCACGATCGCTGGTAATTTAACGATAGAAAAAGGACAGGCTAAGATTTATGGCGATGTAGAAGGAAATGTTACTGTGATTGATGGTGGTATCTTCCAAGCAAGTACAGCGCATATTTCTGGACAAGTTCAAAGTATTAATCAATCAGTAGATTGGGTTTGGTACAAAATCGCAAATGTATTTTCTGAAGTCGCCTCTCCTTGATTTGTGATTATTGCCTGAAAGGCGCCTCTTTTAAAGAAGGCGTCTTTTTGCGTGTGTGCTTATAAAACGTGTACAATAAGAAAATAGTAGGTTGCAACGATAGAAGTATCGTTATACCCTAGATATAGTAGTATTTTGTTAAACAATAGTTAGGATCAGTACAAATAATTCATAAAAATAGATTTATTGCGCATTTGGTGGCAGGTTTGGGTAATCTTTTATACAAAACCTACTTTCTGTATATACAGTCATGAGGAAAATAATAGATTAAGGGTCCACTAGATAGAACATGACGGGGGTTTCAGTATGGATTATTTTACGAGCTTAACCTGGAAAGATTCGATCAAAGATATCATTGATATTTTAATCGTCACTTATATTATTTATCAGTTAATTCTATTGGTTCGTGGTACACGAGCTGTACAATTACTGAAAGGTATTTTGGTGCTTGTATTTATCTGGGCAATTAGTAGTTGGTTTGATTTGTATACATTGAAATGGTTAATGAATCAGGCGTTTACGTTTGGTGTACTGGCGATATTTATTATTTTCCAACCCGAACTGCGACGTGGACTAGAGCAATTAGGTCGAGGTAAAATTTTTGGTCGAACGTTAGCGGATGATGAAGAGATCACCAAGATGGTCAACGAAGTAATCAAAGCAGTTCATTATCTATCCAGACGTAAAATAGGAGCTCTTATTGTATTTGAACGTACAACAGGTCTGAATGAGTATACGGAATCGGGAATCAAAATGCAGTCGATGGTGAGTTCAGAACTGCTTATTAATATTTTTATTCCAAATACCCCTCTACATGATGGAGCTGTTATTATACAAGGTCAACAAATTTCAGCAGCAGCTTGTTATTTACCACTGTCTGAGAATCCATTTATAAGCAAGGAATTAGGAACAAGGCATCGTGCAGCTATAGGAATTAGTGAAGTTGGCGATGGCGTATCTCTCATTGTATCGGAAGAAACAGGTCAAGTATCACTTGCTATGAATGGACAAGTTATTCGTGATATCCATGAAGAATCATTGATCTCTAAATTGCATGATGCATTGAAACCAAAAGTAACCACAAAAGAGAAAAAAAGCCCGTTCTGGAAACGTAAAGGAGGGGAGCAGTAATGATGGATAAATGGATCAATAACAACACAGTTGCTAAAGTATTGGCTCTGGTTGTAAGTATACTACTGTGGGTTATGGTCCATCTGGATGGAGGAGCCGCTTCAATTCGTACAACCTCCGTTTCTTCAGCGATGGGAACCAATGTGATTGATAATGTACAGGTTCAAGCGTATGGATTTGATGAAGATAAATATGTACTCAAGTCGCTTGATCCGACACGGGTGAGTATTCAGGTAAGAGGACAGCAGTCTGATCTGACTTCATATTTCTCATCAGAGAGCTACAAAGTGAAGGTAGATCTCAGTCAAGTTACTCAAGCAGGGACAGTGACATTACCTTTAATTCCTGAACTACCAGCCAGCGTACAGTATGTATCCATGAGTCCAAGTACAGTTAAAGTCACGATAGAAGAAAAAACATCCAATGCTTTTGAACCGGAAATTGTAACTCAAGGAGAACCGGCTACAGGTAATCAAGCAGGCAATCCTGTGATTACAGATGGAACAGACAAAGTGACGGTTACACTACCTCAAAGCAGACTTGAAGATGTGCAAAAAGTTCAAGGTGTGGTCAATATTGAGGGAGCAACGGATACCGTCTCCAAAACTGTATCTCTAGTGGTCTATGCCAAAGATGGATCTGTGATCAAAGATGCTGTCGTCTCACCAGCCAGTGTCAAAGTAGAAGTGCCTATAGGGACGTCTGTGAAGACTTTGCCGCTCAATCTTAGTTATACCGGTGAACTTCCTAAGAGCCTGATATTAGCCAATACAGAAGCAAGTGTGAACGAAGTGACTGTATATGGATCAGAGAAATCGCTAGCGGCGTTAGGAGATTCGATTACAGCCACAGTAGATTTAGGATCGATCAAAGAAGCAGGGACAACAAATCTCACAGTGAAGTTAGATATTCCTGAGGGTACTGATCGAATAGCGCCGTCTACAGTTCAAGTGAAAATTACTGCGGAAGCTTTCTCACAAAAAGATATTGCTAATATTCCAGTGATCTTTAAAGGGGCTAGTGAGAACTATACCAATGTGATTACAGATCCAGCTAATCAGCAGGTGACACTCAATGTTAAAGGTACACCTGAAGCGCTAGAAGCTTTAAAACCAGCTGATATTGAAGTGTCGGCTAATATTAGTGACAGAAAGCCAGGCACGTATAAAATTCCTGTACAAGTGATTTTGCCAGATACGATTGCTCTATCTGATCCAGCTAGCGCACCTACAGTTACAGTAACTATCAGTGAAAAAATAGATACCACAACGCCAAAGGATCCGGCGGATACGGATAATTCAGGAACAGATACTACCGATGGTACAGGTAGTGGGACTGATTCAGGTACGGGTACAAGTGGAACGACAACACCGGATACAAGTAACCCGGAAACGACAACTCCTTCAGAAGAAACGCCTACCACTCCAGAAGGAACCACACCTGAACAGAATCCTGAAAGCAACGGATCTGCCGGAGCAGAGAATGGTGGGACAACAACGATTCCTCCAGATAACAGTAACAGCAATAGTAATAGTAATGGTACAACATCAGAGGCGGCTACCAATACAAAAGCTGTTTTTCCTAGTACGTACCGATAAGTCATAGATAACGTATAGTATTGACTTTATGATGGGGTCAGCGTATAAAGGATAAGATTGTCTATTGGGTTGTATCCTGTCCTATAAGATGTATTTTCTACAATATCGTAAATGAAGTTGCTACAATCATAGAAATTATAATTTGAACAATAATAAGGAGCACAATAAATAATGGGTAAATATTTCGGAACAGACGGTGTACGAGGCGTTGCTAACAAAGAATTAACAGCAGAGATGGCTTACCAGATCGGACGCTGTGGAGGGTATGTACTTACTCATGGAGCAGAGAAACCGACAGTAGTCATCGGAATGGACACTCGTATTTCTGGTCTGATGCTGGAATCTGCATTGGTTGCTGGATTATTATCAATCGGTGCACATATCATCCGCTTGGGTGTAGTGAGTACACCAGCAGTAGCTTATATTACGCGTCTACTGAAAGCCGATGCAGGTGTAATGATTTCAGCTTCGCATAATCCGGTAGAAGATAACGGAATTAAATTTTTCGGTGGAGACGGCTTTAAATTAACCGATGAAACTGAACTTGAAATCGAAGCTTTGATGGATGCTAAAGAAGATACATTGCCACGTCCGGTCGGAGCAGAACTTGGAACAATCATTAATGATGATACATCCAAATTCAAGTACTTGGAGCATTTGAAATCTACAATCACTCATTCTTTTGCAGGGATGAAAATTGTAATGGACTGTGCAAATGGAGCAGCTTACGAATTGGCACCTACTTTTTTCAAAGAGTTGGGCGCAGAAGTCATTACGATTGCAGCAGAACCTAATGGTCTGAATATCAACGACCACTGTGGATCTACTCATCCTGAAAAGTTAAAAGAAGAAGTTCTTCGTCATGGCGCACATATCGGTCTTGCTTTTGATGGAGATGCAGATCGTCTTATTGCGATTGATGATAAAGGGGAAGAAGTCGATGGTGACTATATCCTTTGTATCTGCGGAGATGCGATGAATCGTGCAGGTAAATTGAAAGATAGCATGATTGTATCCACTGTGATGAGTAATATCGGTTTCTTCAAAGCGACTAAAGCTCTTTCTTTGGAAACGAAGATTACAGCTGTAGGGGATCGCTATGTGATGGAAGAAATGAAACGTGGAGGATATACGCTAGGTGGAGAACAATCCGGTCATGTGATTTTCCTTGACTATATTACAACAGGTGATGGAATCTTAACAGCAGTACAATTAGTAGATACATTAGTAGGCTCTGGCAAATCATTGAGCGAACTCAAATCAATGATGGATAAATATCCGCAAGTACTGGTAAATGTACGTGTAGAAAGCAAAGCACGTTATGAAGGCAATACTGCTATTGCAGCTGCTGTTAAATCAGTCGAAGATCAATTAGGCGATAACGGTCGTGTATTGGTTCGTCCATCAGGAACAGAATCTCTTATTCGTGTTATGGCTGAAGGTCCAAACAAAAATGAATTAGAGCAATATGTAGATCAAATTGTAGATGTAGTTAAAAAAGAATTAGTCGTATAAATCATTTATACTTGAATAGAAGGTTACTAGATGACGATATTATGGGCAGATATATGCTGTTCAGTAGATCGATTCTAGTGACCTTTTTTTATAGAAGATAATGCGTCAGATCAAGGAATAAGGTTAAATAGTAAGAGGCTTGTCTGTGATAAAATAGCTGGTTAGAAAGACTGAAAATGATTTGTGAGTATTTTGTCAGATTTTTATCATTGTTTTATAAAAGATTAATAGATATAATGTACAAGTTACCAAATGTAATGTAACTGTAATGTAAATGAAATCTAACGTACTCAAATATAGAAAGTGAGGATAGAGGTAGGCATAAAGATTCACTAAGCGCCAGAGCTTGATCGCTTCGGAGAAATTAGATCAAGCTGACGAGGTGGAGGTGTTCGAATGTTCGGCGGGGGCCTCCCGGTGACGCATCAAACCGTGAAGCAGAATTTAAAAGTAGAGAGTGATCTCTGCGACAAAGATTCTGTTTGGTGCATATGTATACACACAAAGCTGAATGATCAGCATAAGATAGAACGACTATTTTCAAAAAAATTACTAATGTGCATAGAGCATGAGCAGGATAACAGCATCACATAGAATGTACATTGAAAGCTAAATGATTGATTAAGTGATCAATCCTAGGACTCCAAACTAAATATGGTTCAGAGATAAAACACAGTGCATACCTATTCTAATGTCATGATCTGTATATCCCTGACTCTTGTTCTGATGTGCAATTCACGTCATTAGACGAACATTCGAACGGAGGAATACAACGATGTGTGGTATTGTTGGATATATTGGGAATAAAGATACGCAAGCTATTTTGGTGGATGGACTTCGCAAGTTAGAATATCGTGGTTATGATTCAGCGGGGATTTCTGTTTTTACAAGTAAAGGATTGCAAGTGGTTAAAGCTTTGGGTCGTATGACGAATCTGGAAGCAAAATTAGAAGATCATCCTTTGGTAGGTAATGCAGGGATTGGACATACACGCTGGGCAACTCATGGTAAACCATCTGACCTTAACTCTCACCCACATACAGATGGAACAAGCAAATTCTCTGTTGTGCATAACGGAATTATTGAAAACTATTTGGAGCTTAAAGACGAATTGATCTCTTCTGGTGTTGTATTTGTATCGGAAACAGATACAGAAGTTATCGCTCACCTTGTGGCTCGTGAATATGACGGAGATATCGTTAAAGCTGTACAAAAAGCAGTAACATTTATGCGTGGTGCTTTTGCACTTGGCGTATTAACAGAATATGAGCCTAATAAATTAGTCGCTGTACGTCAAGCAAGTCCGCTTGTTATCGGCGTAGGTAAAGGCGAGAACTTTATCGGTTCCGATATTCCTGCAATCTTGAAATACACACGTGATGTGTACATTTTGGAAGATGGCGAAATGGCTGTATTGACTGAAGATGCAGTAGAATTGATGACGATTGAAGGCAACTTTATTTCTCGGGAAATATTCCATGTCGATTGGGATGCAGTAACCGCAGAAAAAGGCGGATTCGATCATTTCATGTTAAAAGAAATCTATGAGCAACCTAAAGCTTACCGTGATACAATGCTTGGTCGTATCAACGAAGATGGTAAAGGGGTTCATTTCACAGACTTGAAATTAACTAAAGAACAAATTAAAAATATTCGTAATATCCAGATCGTTGCTTGTGGTACAGCGTATCATGCAGGTCTTGTAGGACGTAATATTATTGAAAACCTAGCGAAGATTCCTGTAGAAACAGATGTAGCTTCTGAATATCGTTACCGTTCACCAATCATTGCTAAAGACACTTTGGTGATTGTAGTGAGTCAATCCGGTGAAACAGCAGATACATTAGCAGCTCTACGTGAAGCACAAGCAAATGGTGCTCATGTTATTGCTGTAACGAATGTCGTGGGTAGTTCGATTGCTCGTGATGCCAATGATGTTATTGCTACATTAGCAGGTCCAGAGATTGCTGTAGCTTCTACTAAAGCGTACACGTCTCAATTGATTGCTTTCTACCTATTGGGTCTATATATGGCTGAAATTCGTGGAACGAAAACTACTGAAGAAATCGCTCATATTCTTGCAGCAATGGATTCATTGCCTGAGCAAGTAGAGCAAGTATTAACACAAGCGCCGATCATCAAAGAATATGCAGAGCATATCGCTCAACATAAACATTTGTTCTTTATCGGACGTGGTGTGGATTATGCGGTAGTACAAGAAGGTTCTCTGAAATTAAAAGAGATTTCTTATATCCACTCAGAAGCTTATGCAGCAGGCGAATTGAAGCATGGTACACTTGCTTTGATTGAAGAAGGTATTCCTGTAATTACGCTAGCTACACAAGAAGATGTGCTTGAGAAAACACTAAGCAACATCAAAGAAGTGAAAGCTCGCGGTGCAGAAGTGATGGTTGTAAGTTATGAAGAACGTCGTGAAGAGCTAATGAAATCGGTAGATAAAGTATTATCGATTCCAAGAACATTGCCATTATTGACTCCAGCATTGTCGGTAGTTGTATTGCAGTTGTTAGCTTATTACGCTTCACTAGCACTTGAGCATGATGTGGACAAACCACGTAACCTTGCGAAAAGTGTAACGGTAGAGTAGTATTTCCGAGTGATTAAAGTTTAATTTTTTACAAAATAAGATTTAACCATACAAAAAGCCGAGCACTATCCAGGTTCATTCCTGATAGTGACTCGGCTTTTTTGCTGATAAGCACATATTAAATGATTCAACTATAATAATTACTTCACAGCACCTGCTGTAATCCCACTAGCAATCTGACGCTGGAAAAAGATATACATAATCAATACCGGTACAATACTGATAAACAATCCTGCAAACAGTGGACCCCACTCTGTACGATACTGCATCTCAGCTTGCATTACAGCGATACCAATTGGGAGTGTATAATGATCAGGATCATTGACCAATACCAGTCCAACAAAATACTCATTCCAGATATTCAGAATATTAACGATAGCTACGGTGACAAGTCCGGGTTGAGAAAGGGGAAGCATGACTCTGAAAAAGGTACCAAAGTAAGAAGCACCATCAATTGCTGCGGCTTCTTCTAATTCTTTCGGTAATGTTTTGAAAAAGCCAACGAGCACAAACACCCCAAAAGCGATCAATGTAGTGGCATATACCAGAATCAAACCGATCGAAGTATTAATCAGATTAAGCTTGTTCATTAAGAAAAATAATGGAATCAATGCCAGACTAAATGGAACCATCATTGAACTGATGTATAAAAGAAACAATACGTTACTACCTCTAAATGGATAACGAGCCAGTACATAAGCTGTAGTCGCTGATAAGACTAAGCCTAAAACAGTTGAACCCAGTGTGACGATTAATGAATTTGTAAAATATTTACCGAAGTTATACGTTTCCCATACATACGTAAAGTTGCTCCATAACAAAGGAACATCCGGTAACGCCCATGGAGGGTTGGCATAAAATTGTTTGTTATCTTTGAGTGCATCGAGCAATGTCCATAGTAGTGGATAGAGTACGGTAATACTCCAAGCACCTAGAATAAGATAGAAAAAGATACGAATAATAGGATGACGAATACCCATAATACTGCCCATCGAACTCCTCCTTGATTAACGCTCTGATAACCCGCGATGTGGAGTCAGACCGATTGAATAATGTGATTTACATCAATTAGGGTAATTCTATTAATTCATTTCGACTGTTTCCTGACGCATAATACGCTGTAACGCTACGGTAGTAATCAACGACATGATCAAAATGACAACACCAATTGCCGCTCCATAACCAAAGTGGAATTGTTGGAAAGCCATTTGATAGAGATAAGAACCCATAACTTGCGTCGAATTATCCGGACCTCCATTGGTCATAATCATAACGATCACAAATGAACCATTGAGCGTAGTCATCATAATATTCAGAACAGATACTTTGATCTGTTCCCAGATCAGCGGTAGCGTAATATGAGTGAATTGATGCCACTGCCCTGCACCTTCCAGTGAAGAAGCTTCATAATACGATTCAGGAATACCTTGAATCGCTGCAATCAGCAAAATCATATAGAAACCAATACCTGCCCAGATCGAAGGCGGTAATAACATCCAGATCGTATGAAAAGGAAAGCCTAACCATGCTGTTTTGACTTCAGTGCCTGTAATCAATGAAAGAATCGAATTGAGAAAACCGATCTGTGGATTATAGATAAACGCCCATAATACCCCGATGACAACAACAGAAATGATATTTGGAATAAAAAAGATAGAGCGGAAAAATAAAGCGAATTTGAGACGGAAGCGAGTTAATGATACTGCAAAAAAAGTAGCTAACAACATAATGCCGATCATTTTACCAGCAACCAGAAAATAATCATTACCGATCGCTTGCCACATAATCGGGTCATGCATCAGATCGACAAAGTTTTTGAGACCGATAAAGTCTTTATTTTCAGAAGAACCTGACCAGTCAAATAAAGAGTAATATAATGCCTGTATAATCGGGTAGACCATAAACAGACAGTATAGAATAAGCGTAGGTAAAATAAAGGTTAAAATAAATACATTCCGTTGCCAATGTCGTGAAGTCATAAGTACACCATCCTTTTCTTCGATCCCGCCTATTTAATATCTAAAAGTAAAACAGGAGACAACCGGATGATAAGCATCGGGCCGTCTCCTGTAGTGAATAGATATTAATTAGCTGCTTTTTGAGCGGCAGCCGATACGCGTTCAATCCATCCGTTAGGATCAATAGTACCGATCGTTAGTGCGACTGTAGCATCATTCATTGCTTTTTCTACATCAGCATTGAACGTAATGGTAGGTACGACAATGGTATCTTTAGAATTCAGATATTCTGCGGCTTGTTTTACAAAAGCAGGCGCATTAGAAGCACTGATATCTCCTTTGATATTAGAAGGAGCACCACTTAATTCAGCCCATTGTGAAGCTTGTTTTTTGGCGAAAATAAATTGGATAAAAGCATAAGCAGCTTCTTTATTTTTGGCTTTGGCAGCGACACCTACTGTAGCTGTAGAAGTGACTGCAATAGATTTACCACCGGGTTTCTGAGTAATAGATGGCATAAATCCAAAGTCGAACCCTTCAGGGACATCTTTGGACATTTCATTAGGCATCCATAATCCGTTAGCAATAAAAGCATCTTTGTGTTGCAAGAATAGCATTTGAGAATCGGTATGATTTAACTGTACAGCGGCTGGATCGATAATACCGTCATCTCGCATTGTGACGATCTGATTCAGTGCTGTCATCACAGCAGGGCTTTTGAATGCTTCTGGATCATTAGCAGCTATTTTTTGCAAAATAGAGAAATCATCATTATTGGCAGACACCATCGCCGGATACAAGATAGAGTTGTTAATATAATAAGGATAGATCCCTGTATGAATAAATGGCGTAATACCTTTAACTTTAATCTCTTTGCTTACAGCGACAAAAGAATCGAAGTCTGTTGGTGCTTTCCAGTTATTATCTGCGAATAATTTTTTGTCCCAGAAAATACCCCATGAACTTAAAGCGAGTGGAATATTATAAGTTTTACCACTGTAATCTTCAGGCGCTTGAGTAAGAGATTCAGAGATCAGATCACCATCAACGGTTTTGGCTGTTTTGTACCATTCGGTTAAGTCTTCTAGTTGTCCGTCTTCAATCATTTGACGAGCATTCAGACCCGCACCATCAATATATACAAAATCAGGTGGATTACCACCTATCCAGCGGGGTTTCATTTGATCGTTGATTTTCGGTCCTGCGCTGACTTTAATCTTCAGATCGGGGTTAGCGGTTTGGAATTCCTCGACGACTTTTTTCCACCAGGCATCACCATAACCACCTACAAAATATTGAACTTCAAAATCTCCTGTCAGTCCTTTACCTGATGAAGCTGTTGTTCCTGTGCTTGCCGTTCCACTTGCTGCATCGTTGCTACTACCACAACCTGATAATGTAAATACAGTCAGCAATGCCGCTGCACTTAATACAGATAACCTTTTTTTCCATGACATAAAAAATCAAACCCCCTATTGATAATTTAAATCACGCTAAATGTTAGTCCTGCAACGATTTGGCGTCTTCATTTATCATAAAGGATTTGATTATAAGATTATATTGAATATATTATTTTAAATCTTGAATATTTTACGAGATATGAGTTTTATTCGTTAATTATAGGTTAAATATAGTTACTTACTATGTTATATATGTGATATATTTCACTGAGTAGGGATCTGATAGAGTGTTTGCTGTCGTTCGGCGTATTGTTGTACTTGATTCAGTGCAGCTTGTGGAGTAACACCATTGTATAAAATAGCATTACCCATTTTGCGAGTTAATGCCATAATATCTCCCCATTCCGGTTGTTGAAGTGGATAGAAGTATGCACTTTCCAATCGTTGAATATCAGCTTCCATGATAGGGTCTTCCAAAGACAATTTACTCGCTACCGTAGTGGTTACTGGAATCATCCCTTCTTGCCGTATCATTTCTTCATAATTCTCATCATTGTATAAATAATCTAAAAACGTAGATAAAGCTTCTCTATTCGTATGATCTGTTTTAAATGATAACATCACATCTTGCACACCAAAATTCATTGGAGGCTGACCGTCTTTTACCGGAATGGCCCCATTACCCCACGCTGTATTTGGAAATTCACGTTCTGTGACAGAAGCAAAATAATTGCCACTGATCATCATGCCTAATTGCCCATCACCGAGAATACGTTGTTTTTCATCTCGAATGGTAACGGTCGGTTCAGGATCGGTTAATCCTTGTGTATATAATTGCTTGAGGTACGTAAGTCCGGCAACATTTTGTGGGGAATTAATATCCCATTTTCCGTTCTTCATCCAACCCCCGCCTGCACCAAAAAAGAAATACGATAAATAAGCAGGAATTTCATTATCGGTTAAATCGACACCAAAGCCATAAGCTCCAATCGCTTTGAGTTTGATTGCATCTTGCGTCAATTGTGACCATGTCTGTGGAGAACGAGTGATACCGGCTTGTTGAAAAAGATTTTGTTCGTAATACAACTTGCGAATTGTAGCTACATAAGGAATCGCATACTGTTTCCCCTGAATACGATCAAGCTTGGATAAATGAGGTGAAAGTTTATTTTTAAGATCATCGGATATTAGATCATCCATATTGTTGAGTAAGTCATCATGTCCAAAGCGAGCATACATATTCATATTCAGTAAGTCTGGCGGATGTCCTTCACTAATCATCGATGTATATACGCCGTCGATTAGATCCCAATTGACCACTTGTAGCTCTACTGTAATCGAAGGATTTTCACGCATAAAGTTACGAACCAGCTTTTCCAGTAAAGGCTTGGTACTTGAACTATACTCGGCAGCTACAAATTGGATCACGGCTTGTTGCTCGGTAGTGCCCACAGGAGCAGGAGCAACCGCAGATGATGTACAGGCACTGAGCAGCAACATCAAGCATAAACTACCAAGCGTTATCCCAATCAAACGATTAGATCGCATAGATTAACCATCTTTCTGTTTTATTTTTCGTAGAAAGGAAATAGTAATTTTTGATTTTCAGGCGTATACATTGTTGTTGGTGTAATCACTGTCGAAGGAATCATCGTGATAGAGTGTTGGCTGCTTAGAGAATTGGAATCGGTAAGAACTTTTTGCACAGCCAGATACCCCATATTAAAAGGTTTTTGTACAATTAGAGCATCTAACGTTTTTTCCTCTAGCAATTCGATCTCATAAAAAGAACTATCAAAAGCGATAAACATCATCGAATCCAGGTCACGTTCTTTGAGTGCACGAGCAGCACCGACTGCAATAGGTTCATTCATAACGATCAATGCATTAGGTCTAGGGTATTCATCAAGTAATTTGGTAGTGAGTACATAGGCTAGTTGTTCTGATTCTCCGGAATAGTATGTCGTTGTGTGACTATTAGCTACTGCACCCAATACTTGCTTAATTCCTTGTTCACGTGCTTTGAAAATACTAGAAGATTGATAATCGCCAATAATCGCTACATAAGGTGCACTATTGGTCTGATAAGCCGCCATTCTCCCTGCTTGCATCCCCATCTGCACATGATCACTAGAAACAGAAGAAGGCGCATTGTTTACAGGTAAAGGCGTATCCATCACCACTACAGGAATATGGGCATTTTGTAGACGAGTAATCCCATTCAGTACACGTTGATCATTCAAAGGAGCAATAACAACAGCACGTGGCTTAAGAGTCAGTGCGTCTTGAAGAGCATTTAACTGACTATTGATATCTGTATCATCGAGAGGGCCAGAGACTAGAAATTGAACTCCTTTTTCTTTGGCTGCTTCTTCAGCACCACTACGTACGGTTTGCCAGAAATCCGATTGAGGACTATTGGACTTCAGAATAATCATAATCGTTCCTTCTTCTTCATGAGCTGAGGTGAACCAGACAAAATAACTAATAATATAAAGTGCTCCTGCGACTAATAAAATAGCGATCCACCAGATGATACGTTGATTCCTCATACGCAATCTCACTTTCTCTTTTTCACAAAATAACAGGTACGCGGATCGTCACGATAGTACCTTCGCCAAGTACACTGGTCATCGTCATTCCATACGTTGTTCCAAAATAAAGTTGAATCCGTTCATTCACATTGCCAATTCCGATACCATGTTGTGTATTCGTAGCTACCGTTCCTTGAGTCACTTCAGCTAATCGTTCCGCACTCATCCCCAATCCATTATCTCGCACTTCAAAAATCAATTGCTCATCTTCTTGCCATGCTGAAATGTAAATGATTCCGGGTGTCGTCTTGCTACGAATGCCATGATAAATCGCATTTTCGATAAAAGGTTGAAGTAGAATTTTGACAGTTTTATAGTGCAAAATATGTGAAGGAATATCAAATACATAATCTAATTGCTCACGGTAACGCATTTTCTGAATAAACAGGTACTGACGAATATGTTCGATTTCGACTCGGATCGATACCAATTCTTGATCACGAGTAATACTAGCACGGAACATTTTGGCAAGAGCAGAAGTCATATCGACCACTTCTTCATGCTTTTCTTGTTCAGCCATCCAGATAATCGAATCTAACGTATTGTAGAGGAAATGAGGATTAATCTGTGCATGTAAAAGCAAGAGTTCAGCTTTACGCTTTTGCTCACTATTTTGGACAGTTTCATCCATCAGATGCTTGATTTCGTTGACCATCACATTGAACGATTGACCTAATTGATTGATCTCATTATCTTCTTCAAGGGAAGTCTGGATATGAAAGTTACCCAATTCAACTTGCTTCATATCACGCTGTAATCGTTTGATCGGTTTGGTTAAATGTAAAGATAGCAATAACGAGATCACAATCGAGATTCCGATACCTAGCAGAGCATACAGTAAAATAGAATGTTGAATAGAAGATTTGTTAGCGATCAGATCATCACTGTAAGTAACCCCTACGATTTTCCAACCTAAGCCAGTATCCTGTACCGAATAGATTCGTTTGCCTTTGGTATCATCGACTGTAAACGATTGACCACTTGAAGTACTTAACACTTGTGGAATTTCTTCTGTGGCTAGACTGCTATATAACAGTTGTTGTTGCGGATGATAAATAATATTGCCTGTACCATCTACAATAAAGACATAGCCTTTTTTGCCTAAATAAATCTGGCTACACATCTCGTCGATCACACTTAAATTCAGATCCACCACAAAAATACCTTCAGGCGTAATCCCATCATTGCTTTTAAGTTCACGACTGAGTGAGATCACCCAGCGATATTCACCCCGAATTACATTTTGAATATGAGGCGGAGAAACGATCGACTTGCCATTCATTTTCTGTGCATCGATATACCATGATTGTTGCTTGGGATCGATATTAGGATTGAGTGCGGTAATTCGGCGATCAGATACGGTGCGACCGTTGTAGCCAAATACCATAATCGAAGCGATATCGTTACGGCTATACAGAATATTTTGAAATAAATCAGAGATCCGCTTCTCATACGGACGACTATCGCTTTTGCTAATAAAGCTATTGCTCGAAATATAATAGGTGACATCTTTATTGGTTAAAGCGAGTAATGAGATATTTTCCATATTATCAATATACGATTGGATATTGGTATTGACCTGACGCATAATTTCTTGAATATACACCTGAGAATTCTGTTCTGCGGCATCAACAGTCAACCGGTAATTGTTAAGACTGATAATCGCGATCACGATCAGAATCAGACCGGAAAAAGCAACCAATAAGCTGGTCGTCAAGCTTTTCCATTTCCAGGTGGTAAAGATTCTGAATAGATCACGTAGCATTTATGGGGACAACTCCTTTACTTGCCGATGCTGTTCCCGATATTGTTTGGGAGTAGTACCTGTATGCTTTTTGAATGAAGAACTAAAGTAATTGGGATCGGTATAGCCTACCTTTTCAGCAATTTGATAAAATTTATATTCAGTCAAACGCAGTAATTCTTTGGCTTTATCCATCCGAACACGTGTTAGATACTCTACATAGGTCAATTCAGTATGTTGTTTAAAAGCTTGGCTGAAACTGCTTGTACTCATAAGCACATGACTGCATATTTCTTGCAAAGATAAATGGGCTTCAGCATAGTGTTGTTCGATATAATAGATGGCTTTTTGAATATGTTGCTGGCTATGAATCTGTGTCTGTTCGTTAAGAAGAGTAAATGTAGCATAAAGAGCATCGTTCCATTGTTGCAACATCTGTTCTAGTGTAGGAGCAGTGAGCCACTGAGATTGCTGAATCCAATCATTCCAAACTGATTCTAGCCCTAAATGAGATAACCAATCTTGTATGCGTGCAGCGACCTGTCGGAATTGTGAGCGACATTCAGTAGGTGTTGTTCGCTGTAGTATCATTTGCTGTGCCATATGTTGCGATGCACGTTGTGCTTCAAGCAGATGATTGTTGCTTAACTGCGCTACGATGTCTTTTTCCCAATCGGTAAAGCTTATAGAAGGGAGTAAGGACGGCTGAATATCAGAGAACGACAACAGAGTACCTGTCCCCAAAAGAAAGCCATAATCTAAAGCTTGGATAGCTTGTTGATATTGCTGAGGAATATCCAACAGATCCGAACAACCTGTGCCGACTCCTGTTGTAAATGGGATCGTTACATCTGGATGATCCAAAGCATACAACTGCTGAAATACAGCTTCGATCTGTGCAGACATTGTAGATGCAGATTCTTGATCGACAGCAGTTGAAGCGAATAGATACACACAGCGAGATGAATAGATACAAGAAGCAAAAACGAATGTAGCTGGTAAAATAGTCGGTAACACACTAGAAAGTTGTTGATCCAGTTGTAAGACATGTTGCAAAGAAGGAGATGTAGCATATTCTATCGTATGGTCGATATCCGGTTCGATCACAGCTATATAATAAGGAGAAGCAAGAGGAGGTAAAGCAAATTGAATTCGATGTTGTTCCCATTCTTCATGATCGACTCCTGACGTTAATACTTTGTCCCAGAAGCGTTCTTTCAGTAAAGGTAGACTTTGTGACCATTGATCATGTAATAGGTCGATATTGTTATGCAATTGACGTTGATCATCCATTTCTAGCTTAATCTGTTGTAATAATGTACGAATTTCTTTGGCGGTAATCGGCTTAAGGATAAAATCAGATACTTTTAACCGAATGGCTCTTCTAGCATATTCAAATTCGTCAAATCCAGTTAGCAGTATCATTTTGATATCTGGATAGTGATCATGTACAAATTCAGCAAGTTCTAATCCATCAACAAATGGCATACATATATCAGAAATAATCAGATCAGGTGGATCAGCGACAATAGCGGCTTGCGCTTCAAGCCCGTTGGCATAGTCACCAGCCCATTCAAATCCATGTGTTGCCCAATCAATCCGAGTCTTTAGACCTTCACGTATAATGACTTCATCATCAACTAACATCACTTTGTACATAAGGTTCTCTCCTCTCCAAGCTTCTGACATTTTTGACAAAATATTTATCAAAGAGTAACTAAAGTTAGTGGTATGTTATATAATGTATCTTTATTTATAAGTTATTATCACGTAGGAATTTGTTCACTTTATCATGTTTTAAAAAGACTGACAACTGCTATTGTGACTATATCAACAGGAAGGAAGATGCACATGAAATCCAGTAAAGAATCGATATCATTAGAAGATATTCAGCGCTTTTTTCAAAAAGAAATCAGCTTCGAATCAGACTCATTGTCTATCAAGCAAATACATAAAGGATTTTCCAAAGATCAGAAATATATAATTGATGACAGATATCTATTAAGAATGTTCTCATCTGATGAAGTTGTGCAGCGACAACAAGAAGCAGACACAATCAAACAGTTAGCGCAGTATTCTGATACTATTCCGAAAGTAATACAATTCGGATTATGGGAAGAGTGTGAATTGGGATATATGTTGCTAGAATATTATGATTTTTTCCAAAACTCTATTCCGTCATGGTATAATCAGTCAAATTATTTAAATAGATCGACAAAGGAGAAATAAACAATGTACATATTACAACGACAGCGAAGCATCTCAATGGATCTCAACGACTACGTAATAACAAGGATTACCATATCCCAAAATATCAGGAATAGACACTGGATCAGACCATAGCTATGTATAGACTGGATCAATATGTGAGTAGCTCTACATTTTAAAAGCTAGTAAACCACGATAAGAACATACATAGATTTATGATGATCTGAAAGGTGTCTTTGTCCTCAAGGAGACCTACTTATGAATAGCAATACTCATTTCTGGAAATATCCTTCTATTTTGCTTACAGGTGTAGCCATTGCAAATATTGGAGATTGGATTTTTTTGATAGCGCTGAATCTAACGATGCTTGATATGTATGGATCACCACTTGCTATCGCAGGACTGTATATTCTCAAACCATTTGCCACCTTATGTACCAATAGTTGGGCAGGGAGTATGGTCGATCGGCTGAATAAACGTCGCTTAATGATTGGGTTCGATCTGGTGCGAGCAGTACTTATTTTCACCCTTCCTTTTCTTCATCATATTAGCTTGATCTATATCGTTGTGCTGGTCATTAATATGGCAAGTTCTATCTTTAAACCTACATCCATGGTATACACCACCAAGTTAATTCCAACAGAATACCGTAAACGATTTAATTCGATTCAAAGTTTGATTCATTCCGGTGCTTTTCTAATTGGACCAGCGATAGCAGGTTTGTTATTTTTGATCACCAGTCCTCAAATGGCTATTTTCGGCACTGCACTAGCTTTTGGTGTGTCTAGTATGATGACATGGATATTGCCTGATTTAGAAAAGAAAACTGTTACAGTGGATGAGTCTATACATAACGAACAATTAACCAAAATGACAAAGTCCAGTCGTTCTTGGCAAATGATTAAGCAAGATTGGCAATTAGTAATTAGATTTAGTCGGCAAGCTTGGAATGTGATGTTAATTTATTTTCTTTTTCAAATATTGATGGTGGTCGCGGCAGGACTAGATTCGATGGAAGTCGCTTTTGTCAAAGAAGTATTGTCAGGTACAGACAGTCAATATAGTTATCTGGTTAGCGTAGCAGGGATAGGATTAGGGGTTGGCGCACTGGTGAATATGATAATCGTGAAGCGTCTAACAGTAACGATATTATTGACGGTTGGTGCAATTGGATTTGGCACAGGTTATGTGATCTATAGTCTATCGGATACTTTTGCAGGTGCCGCCGTTGGATTTTTTGTATTAGCTTTTTTTATGGCATTTATGAATACAGGATTTATGACTTTTTATCAAAATCATGTACCTATCGATATCATGGGACGGATCAGCAGTATCTATAGTCTGGTCGCAGCTATAATGCAAATTCTATCTGTGTTTATACTGGGGTTAACTGCGCAGTTATGGTCGATTTCGTGGTCAGTGATTATCGGTTCATGTATTCTGTTAGGTATCACTTTGGTGCTTGCTCTGGCGGTTCGTCTCTATATGCCGATGTCTCCACCAGAAGAAGCAACATAAATGATTGAATGCTTAAATAGATAAGAATCATTTACTTTACCATAGAACTATCCTGCCGAATTGTATGAACAAATTGCTGACTGGCTGTAGATAAAGGCTCATGGAGACGAGTGCAAATAGCAATACTATTTTGCAAATACACGTCGTTGACGAATACACGTGCTAATTGTCCTCGTTCTACATAGTCTCGTACCACGAATGAAGACACAAAGTTAGCACCATAACCAGCAATAACGGCTTGAATCGCTTCTGGCAATCCATTAAATTGTAAAGGAATCTGCGGAGGAGGGGTATTGTGAGTTCGACATAAGGCTAATAAACGCTCTCGTGTCGAGCTACCTTGCTCACGCATTACAAAAGGTTCTTTCATCATCTCTTGTAGTGAAATATGTTGACCGGCATAACGATGATTAGGTGCTACAACAAACCAGAGTTCATCTCGAAATAGTTCTTCTGCTTGAATATCTGCTGTCTGTTCTTCAGCAAGTCCTCCATAAATCGCAATATCGACTTCCATTTGTAATAACTGACGTAAAGCATCGGTAGAATTGGTGGTGGTTATCGTCATATCTACATGTTCATATTGTTGCTTGAACTTGGCGATCCATGTAGGCAATAGAAAATGAGCGGGCAAATAAGTAGCCGCTAAACGAATCTGCCCACGCTGTCCTTGATGATACTGCTGGATCCATTGTTCGACCTGTCCAGTTATCGCAAAAATACGCTGTGTAAATCCCAACAATTCTTTAGCTTCGATCGTTAAAGCAATCCCTCGCCCTTGCGGAATAAATAAAGTAATCCCTATGTCTTTTTCCAACTTTTTAATCTGTGTCGTAATCGCAGGCTGACTAATATTTAATAGATTAGCAGCTTTAGTTACACTGCCTTGGATAGCAATCGTATGAAATAAATAAAGAGCATGCATATTCAACATTACTATTATCCCTACTTTCGTATGTATTCATATATTTTAGATATAAATAACCATAAATTATATATTATTAATATGAATAAGTACAAGGTACAATACTTATAGGAATCACAAGAAGCCTTTATAAATAGGAGGACGATAAGTATGAGTGATATTCAAGTATGGAGTCAGATGGATCACTATATTGAAGAGAACCTTATTCCCAAAGATGCTATTCTAGAACAGGTATTAATTAACAATCAGCAAGCCTCTTTACCCGAGTATGATGTATCGCCTGCTCAAGGTAAATTACTACAATTAATCGTGATGATGAACAAGGCCAAACGTATTTTAGAAATAGGTACATTGGGTGGATACAGCACCATATGGATGGCGCGTGCTTTACCTGTAGATGGACGGATAATTACACTAGAATATGATCCTCACCATGCCAAAGTAGCCGGGCAAAATATTAAATTGGCTGGACTAGAGGACAAAGTTGATATTCGGATCGGTGATGCATCCGAACAATTAGGCCAGATGGAAGCAGAACAAATAGAAGCTTTTGATATGATTTTTATTGATGCAGACAAAAATAATAATGCTCGTTATCTACAATATGCTTTGCAAATGTCTCATCCGGGTACTGTTATCATCGGAGACAATGTAGTTCGAGAAGGAGCTATTTTGGATCAACACAGTAATGATGGCCGTGTACAAGGGATTCGCCAATTTTATGAATTATTAGCTGAAGATCCTCGTATCACGGCTACATCTATTCAGACGGTAGGTAGTAAAGGGTATGATGGTTTTGCGATTGGAATTGTCATCTAGTTAGTGGATTAGATAGACCAGTACATCGGAGCTTCTACACCTAATGTACCTTCAACAGGTCCGCCTTCTTTACGCCAGTATTCGATTCCACCGAGTAATTCTTTAACTGGAAATCCGAGGCGGGCTAATTTGGCAGCGGCTTTGGTTGCTCCATTACAAGCAGGACCCCAGCAGTACGTTATAATCGTTGTGGTTGGATCTAAATGGGCTGTCGTTTTCTCATTGATCTGTCGACCGGTAATATGGATTGCACCCGAAATATGACATTGCTGATAAGTTGATTCGTCTCGTACATCTACTATTACAAAGGGCGGATTTCCTTTTTGACAATCGATCATGACATCGGCGACATCTGTTTCATAAGCAGCTTTAGCTGTGAAATAATTGTACGCATCGGTTGTATTCGCAGCGGGTGTTTCAAGTGTAAGGGAAAAGCGTGGAGAATGGTTCATCAGTAGACAACTCCTTCAGTCGTAGGTTATGTTGAACACGGATAGGCTATCGATGTTCTGTTATGATTGTACAAAAGACAAAGCATACAAGTACTGTAGAGTTATAGATACCCACTATCGATCTTATCGATAATACATACGCTATGCGAACAATACAGTACTATCCTTGGGCAAAGGAGTAATCTTAATGGAACTGTTATATCTCAAAACATTTTGTGAATTGGTCAAATGGGGCAACTATACACGTACTGCGCAAGAGCTAGATTATGCGCAATCCAGTGTGACCCATCATATTCAGCGATTAGAACAATTGTATGGTGGACAGCGCTTATTTCAGCGCAAAGGAAATGTTGTGATTTTAACCAAAGTTGGACAAAAGCTGTTACCCTATGCTCGTCAAATGATTGAATTGCAAGAGCAAGCGAAGCAAGCACTTTCTACTATAGATCTGGATTAGACTACACTGATGATAGGTACGATTGAGAGTCTGTCTTTATATTATTTGCCATCTATCTTAGAACAGTTCCGGCAACATTATCCACATGTACAAGTCAAAATTATTTTAGATCAAGAACAGCAGTTAATTCGCCGTGTGCGAGAGCAACAATTAGATATTGCTTTGATTTTGGATACACCATGTCAGGCATATGGTATCGAAGCCATATCTCTTTTTGATGCACAAATGAGAGTCGTTATGCATCCACAGCATTCGTTAGCAAATAAATCTTCTGTATCTTCGCGAGATCTGCATCAACAACCGTTGATTGTGACGGAAGAAGGATGTACGTATCGAGCGTACCTTATCGACAAAATGAAATCACAAGGACATGCCAGTGATATTCATTTAGAACTCGGAAATATCGAAGCCATCAAGCAATCGGTCGCTAAAGAATGGGGAATCGCCTTTTTACCTCAGTTTGTGTTGGAACAGGAAAGAAATAATCAGGCACTATGTATAGTGCCTTGGGCAGAAGAAGATCCACAATTATACAGCCAAATTATTTACAATTCTACAAAATCATTGAGTAGTATAGCGACAGAATGGGTTACTTTATGTAGAGCGCATTCGATAATGAAAGTATAAAAATAAAAATTTATACAGTTATTCCTATACATTTAATAGGAATAAACTTCATTTTCATTTGAAATCAAGGTATACTATGGAAGGAAACTTTGAAAAAAGGATTATCTTTTTTTCGCCAAAACAGATTACGAAGGAGTGTCATTATGTCAAAAGTATTAGTTTTTGGTCATAAAAATCCGGACACGGATACGATTACAGCTGCGATTGCGTATGCAGCATTGAAAAAAGAATTAGGTGTAGATGCTGAAGCGATTCGTCTAGGTGAAGTGAACGGCGAAACACAATACGCTTTGGATTATTTTAAAGTAGAAGCTCCACGTCTTGTGGAAAAAGTAGCTGTAGAAGCGAAAGAAGTTATTTTGGTCGATCATAATGAGCGTCAACAAAGCGCTGATGATATTGATGAAGTAACAGTTATCGAAGTGATCGATCATCACCGTATTGCTAATTTTGAAACAAGTGGCCCGTTGTACTACCGTGCAGAGCCTGTAGGTTGCACAGCGACCATTTTGAACAAATTATACAAAGAGCATGGCGTATCGATCTCCAAACAAAATGCAGGATTGATGTTGTCTGCAATTATCTCTGATTCGTTGTTGTTCAAATCGCCTACATGCACACCACAAGATGTAGAAGCAGCGAATGAATTGGCTCGAATTGCTGAAGTGGATATCGCTAAATATGGTCTGGATATGCTTAAAGCTGGAGCAGATCTGAGTGACAAAACTGTAGAGCAATTGATCACTTTGGATGCAAAAGAATTCCAAATGGGTGATGCTAAAGTTGAAATCGCTCAAGTTAATGCTGTAGACGTTAATGATGTATTGTCTCAACAAGCAGCGATTGAAGCAGCACTAACAGCGGTAATCGAGAAAAAAGGTCTGGATCTATTTTTGTTCGTAATCACAGACATTTTGAACAACGATTCTGTTGGTCTTGCTCTAGGTAAACGTACCGATGTTGTCGAAGAAGCATACCAAGTAAAACTTGAAAATAATCAAGCAGTGCTTAAAGGTGTAGTTTCTCGTAAATCTCAAATCGTACCTATATTGACAGATACATTTGCTAAATAATAAAATCGTATGCTACATAAGCATATTGTAATCACGAAGGCGGTTGGAGCTAGATTCCAATCGTCTTTGTTGTACATCATATAGGTGTAGGAGGACATATTATATATGAAGACACAAGCTAAATTGATCGGACCTGCACGCTTTAGTGTGGCAGTACATACCCTTGCTGGACTGGCTTCAAATGGGGGGACGTTATCCAGTGCTATGATTGCAGCTCAAGTTCATTCTCATCCTACCTTTTTGCGAAGAATATTAGCGACGTTAGCCAGTCACAATATTGTAGACACCCGTGAAGGAAGAGACGGTGGTTATACGCTACGTATACCTGCGGATCAATTAACATTGTCTGCTATTTATCTAGCGATTCGGATAGAGCAACCTATTCATGATCTATCTCAGCCCGATGGGATTCAAGATAGTGAAAAGATGAATCAACGGCTAAGTAGCATTATGAAAGGAGCCGAACAACAAGTGATCGATTATCTTGGGCAGTATACACTAGCTGATGTAATCGATGATTCAGATATCACAAAGATGCCTGATAAGTAACTCGTATTAGATCTATTAAAGTAATCATTACGATATAAAACCACCTATTGATCAAAAGCCTGTAGCCTCTTGATCGATAGGTGGTGGTTGAACGATGATATGATTTTATTATCCTTTGGATGGTTCCGGTGTAGGTGTGCTTATAGCAGTAGGTGGAGCACCGGGAAATGGCTTTTCAGAATGAGCAGGTGAAGATGTTTTTTGAAGTTTGGCTAGTTTTTGCTTTTCCCATAATCCTCTAGCAACGACTAGCATAGCCAGAACAGCTACATACAACATCATCGAACCTAACTCAGGTAACATTTCTTGAAAAGAAGCTCCTCGTAATCCCATACTACGAAGAAATTTGAACATCCATACAAATGGGAAAAAGTCACTAATTTGCAAAGCTAAAGGTGGAAAAAGTGCTCTTGCCATCGTACCACCTGATAGTACAAAAGCAGGCATAAAGATAAAGATCATTCGCCCTATCGCTATGCCTGGATGTGCGGCTCCCCAAGCTACCAGTATATTAATACAGACAGAACCGAATACATAGAGTGCAACAGGGATCATAAATAAAGCCACATTGCCTTCAAATCGACTACCACCGACCCATTTCAAAACCCCCATCGCAAAAATCAATCCTGCTGTTGAGAACAATACATAAGGTAATATACGAATAAGTGGATTGAATGGATTACGGAGTTCACCCGCTAATCGATGCGATACCCGAAGTCTAGCGATGATAGGAAGACTGTTAATATTAAGCATCATAAACGAGAACATACATATAAATGTAAGAATAGACGTATTGTCGTAACTACTGGTCGGATTGAACAATGATCTGACTTCTACCGCCAGATTACTAGCTGTTCCTTGTGCTTGCTCTATACTCATGCCTGTTCTGGATAAGGCAGGGATAGCCAATTGCATATTTTCATAGCCTGTAATTTCTTGCATGCCGGTTCGAATAAAGGTAACCGCTTGAGAATTGGTATTATCTAAAATCAACCCGATTCGATTCGGTAAAGAGCGATTATGATTTTCTTCAAGTCCTTTGGGCAAAGAAATTACAGCTAGATATTGCTCATGGTAAAAGTAAGATTCAGGATTATTCGTATAGGAAATAATCTGATCGACCTGTATATATTGAGAAGCATCTATCTTCTGAATCAATTGCCGGCTATAGGAAGTATTATCTTGATCCACTACAATCACTTTGGATTCATTGATCTGGCTGCTTGGCAGTAGCAAAGAGTAAGCTAACACAGCTACCAATGGGAAAATGATCGCAATGATAGGATATTTCGATTTGATTAGATAATGCCATTCATCAAGAAGTGATTTCATCAATATTCACCTCAGTAGTCATGCCGGGCAATAAGCTAGCTGACTTGTCTACATAAATACGAACCTGAAAAGTAGCCACATCGGCTTCGCCTTTTTCGCGTGCCATTTTAAGATTTGCAAATTGAGGGGCTGCGGTAATATAACGAACTTCACCATTTAAGTCTTTGCGAAGAGCAGGAATATTCACTTTTATTTTTTGTTTAGCATGGAATTTGGTGGCTTGATCTTCACTCACATAAAGATCAAAATACATTTTATTCGTCTCTAAGGTAACGATAGGTGCGCCTTGACTGATATTTTCGCCTACTTCTGTACTGATTGCTGTAATTTTACCGTTACTTGGGGCTTTGAGAATCAATCTTGATTTTTTGAGCAATAATGTTTTTAATTCGATTTGTTGTGCATCTTTTTGTTGTTGAAGTAAATCTACAGCAAGTTCTTGATCTGCTAATTGTTGACGTGCTTGTTGAACAGTATCCAATTGGGTCTGAGAAGTCTGAATCGCTAATTCTGCACCATGCAATTCTGTCTGTGCTTGCGTTACACTTACATTTGCCTGATTGGATTGTTCTACTGCTTGTTGGGTACGTTCATTAGCTTGTGCTCGTTCTTCTAAAGTTGCACCGTTATTCAGCTTCGCTAGTGCTTCTTTTTGTTGGTTTAATTGATTTTTAGCAAGGGTCAAAGACTGTTCTACATTGTCCATATCGGCTTTGGTACTGAGTCCGGAATTGTATAATTTTTGTGTACGATCATAATTGATTTGAGCCGTTTGAAGACTTTGGGTCGCTGATTGGATGGCAATTTGTTGTTGCTTGATATCTTCTGCTCGTGCACCATTGTTGACTTCTTTTTCAGCCGCTTGTACTTGACGATGAGCAGACTGTGCTTGGCGCTGAGCCGCTTGAGCACTTTTGAGAGCAGACTGACTTTTACTCTGAGATACTTGGGATTGTTCTATCGCTAATTGGGCTTGTTTTTCCTGTGTGCTTGCTTTGGAATAACCCAATTGAATCGATTTTTGCTGTTGCATGATTTGTGTATCATACTGTTTTATTTGTTTTTGAAGTTTTTCAATTTGCAAGTCGACATCTGTAGAATCAAGAGTCATTAAGATGTCTCCTTTTTTAACTATTTTTTCTTCTGTAAAAGGAATGTTGACGACTTTACCACCTACTTCTTCAAAAGAAACATGGACGCTATCTGAACTTAAAGTAGAACTTTTGGAAGTTTGTGAGACTGTAACTTGATCATGCCCTTTGGCTTGCAACAAGAATCCACCACTGAGTAAACATACAATAGAAATAACAGGAATAATAAGACTAGCCACTTGACTGCGATTCATGAATTAAACGCTCCTTAATCTAATATAGAGAATGTTATAATGGATTTCTGAAAATAAAGTAAGTCGGCTAACTAAATGATGGAAAAGACACTATTTATGTCTGATCTGATACGAGTTATAGACTTCTTCACCTTCAGGAATACCTAATTTGATTTTTTGAAGCAATAACAATAGCATTTCTTTTTCTTCTTCAGAAAGACCGCTCATAATTTTAGAAGTACTGAGAAAATGAACAGGTAATAACTCATTCATTAATGCCATGCCGGTATCTGTAAGATGCGCAATACTCATACGACGATCAGAAGGGTGATCTTTTCTAAAAATCAGATGATCACGTTCCATACGTTCTAACAATCCCGTTACGGTTGCTTTGGTAATACCCGCTCTTTCAGCTAGTTCTGATGCAAGAAGCCCTGTATTTTGATTACGATATAATAAGATCAATAGAGCGAACTTGCCACTAGAGACATCGAATTTTTCAAATCCATTTGAACTGACTTTGAAAATGTTAGAAGCGGTACGCATAAAAAGAAGCATGGCTTCTGTAGCCGAAATATCAATTTCAGGTACAGATTTTGAAAATTCTTGAAGCATTTCTCTGGTAGGTAGATCACGTATATCAAAGTCCATATCTAATTCGTCCCTTTCAAACAGATTAGCCGTCATATCCATGTATAGTGAAGCAATTTCGACAGCTGCCCGATTCGTTATCACCTGATTATACAATGGAAGTTCTTGAGATGTCTCATGTTCTGACGAAATTAAATAATCCAAAAATACCAAACTCCTTCATTGTTTATTTTTTAGTAAGCCGGCTAACCATTTGACAAAAAAATATAGAACGACTTTTAGAATAGGATTGTGATTCCTTTAGCTACGTTATAATAATTCAAATTTATTCTTTTGACAAGCTAAATATTTTTGAATATCCTACTTCTTAGCATCCCCAAACCTGAAGAGACGCATATGTAAACGCCATCTCCAGAAGGGAACAAGATCATTTTTTAGCTGTTATTATTTCTTAATCCAATCGGTTGTCTGTTGCTCTTCTTTAGCAGCGCGACGTGCAAACCATGTGGCTAACAATGATCCGGAAATATTATGCCATACACTGAAGATTGCGCTTGGAACAGCCGCTAAAGGATTAAAGTGAGCTGCGGCAAGACTTGCACCTAGCCCTGAATTTTGCATACCAGTCTCAAAAACGATCGCTTTACGTTGAGCAGGATTCATACGGATCGCTTTGGCAAATAAATAACCAAGCAGATATCCTAGCCCATTATGTAAAATCACTACTAGGAAAATCAATAATCCTGTTTCTACGATTTTGTCACGATTTAAACCGACCACTATCGAGACAATCAGTACGATTGCGAGTGTAGATACAAAAGGCAACGCCACGGTAGCTGCTTCAGCTTGTTTGCGAAATAATGATTTTACGATTACACCCAGTACAATCGGAACGATAACTACTTTAAGAATATCAAGAATAAGACTGCTTGCACTGATATCCATCCATTGTCCAGCAAGTAATGAAATCATCGCAGGTGTAGCTAGTGGAGCAATCAAAGTCGATACAGAAGCAATAGATACCCCAAGCGCTACATCTCCTTTGGATAGAAAAGTCATCACATTAGAAGATGTTCCACTTGGACAACAACCGACTAGAATAACACCTACAGCAATATCCGGTGGAAGTTGTAACGCAATTGCTAGACCATACGCAAGTAAAGGCATAATAATATAGTGTCCAACTACCCCGAGCGCTACATCCAGTGGACGGCGAAAAACTTCGCGGAAGTCAGCGGAAGATAATGTTAACCCCATACCAAACATCACAATTCCAAGCAATAACGAAATCTGTCCTTTCAAACCGATAAATAAAGTGGGCATAAAAAATCCAAGTAAAGCAAACAATATCACCCAGATCGAAAAGGTATCTCCTACAAACTTACTTACTTTGGCTACAGCATTCATGATGTGATCTCCTATTCTACGTAATATAGTTCATCCAACGTTGATTGTCTCGACAATAATATTCAGGTAGATAGCACCTTAATTATATTATTCTCCACCAACGCTTTAATGCGTAAAAACTAAAGTATGCAAATTTTACTATAAAAGATTTTACATGGCTATTGTTTTTTATTTCACATATAAGGCATGATAGATACATAAAAGCCAACTCGTAACCTCATCACCATTAGAGTAATCGTGATAACTGTCTATTTCATTTGATAAAAAGGAGAGTCAAACATGCCTACAAACAGTGATATTCCTCAGCGTTATCAAGTCGGTATTTTGTTATTTGATGAAGTAGAAGTGATGGATTTTGCAGGACCATTTGAAGTGTTTTCGCTTGCTGAGAATGTGGATAAGCAGAAATTATTTCAAGTCCATACGTTATCTCCAGATGGTGAACTTATCAGCGCTCGTAATGGATTAAAAGTACAACCTGACTATGCGATTCAAGATATGCCAATACTTGATATTTTGATTATTCCGGGCGGGTATGGGGCGGAAGAGATCATTATTCATGATCCAGTGATTATCGAGTGGATTCGTACACAAGCCAGTCAGGTCAAGGTACTAGCTTCTATCTGTACAGGCGCATTGGTGTTAGCAGAAGCGGGATTATTGGATGGACGGGAAGCCACCACACACTGGATGGATCTTGATCGGTTACAACAAGATTATCCTGAAGTAATCGTCAAATCAGGTGTGAAATTTGTAGATCAAGGATCGATTATGACCTCCGCAGGCATCTCCGCAGGGATTCATTTGGCATTACATATTGTAAGTAAATGGGTTAATATAGAGTGTGCTCGTACAGTGATTAGACGAATGGATATAGATATTGAGATGTAACAGCAAGCACTTATTATGGAGAAAAGAGTGATTAACGATGTTTCACGGTCAGGCGATTTTGCCAGCAGCCAAAAGTATGAAGCAATTCGAACAAATCTTATCCAGTTCGTATGAATATGGTGTGTTTTTGGATACTCATATTGCACAACTTAAAAATATTTATAAAATGGCAAATCAACATCAGAAGAAAATGTTTTTGCATGCCGATCTGGTACACGGGCTTAAAAATGATGAATATGCCGCAGAATACTTATGTCAGGAAATTAAGCCTCATGGGATTATTTCTACGCGTGGTAATATGATTTTGAAAGCCAAACAAAAAGGGGTAATTGCGATTCAGCGTGTATTTATGCTGGATACAATCGCATTAGAAAAAAGTTATGCTCTACTGCAAAAAACGCAGCCTGATTATATCGAAGTGTTGCCGGGTGTTGTACCACATATGATTAAAGAAGTGATTGAACGGGCGAATATCCCTGTTTTTGCAGGAGGCTTAATTCGGACTGCTGATGATGTAGAACAGGCGCTTGCGGCAGGTGCTACAGCAGTGACGACATCTAACGATCATCTGTTTGCTCACTACCGTACAGACAAGTGAAAAACATCAATCATGAAGATCACATGAAAATTGTCATGTTGACACCGCTTACATGTTACGATATGATGAACTTATCAAGTTAATAATGTGACGGAGAACCGGAGAGCCACGCAAAGACCCCCTGTACCTGATGGGGTGGTTTGCAGTGGCTTTTTCTGTTGTCTATCGGTTGAAATAACTTGCTACTTTGAATGGAGGGAATTTAATGTCACCATTTATAGCTGAATTAGTAGGAACCATGATTCTTATTGCATTAGGTGCTGGCGTTTCTGCAGGTGTTGCTTTAAAAGGATCATTTGCAGAAAGTTCAGGCTGGATGGTTATCACTGCAGGTTGGGGTCTTGGAGTTGGAATGGCGGTGTATGCCGTAGGCGATATTAGTGGCGCACACTTGAATCCAGCTGTAACTTTAGCACTTGCGTTTAATGGCGATTTTGCATGGAGTCAAGTTCCATCGTATATTTTGGCACAGATGATCGGAGCGATGGCAGGTGCATTGCTTGTCTACTTACAATACTTACCACACTGGAAAGCAACTCCAGATGCGGCTACCAAATTAGGCGTATTTTCAACGTCTCCAGCGATTAAGCATCCTGTGGGAAATATGTTAAGTGAAATTATCGGTACATTTATTTTTGTCATGGTATTGTTATCTATGGGTGCAAATCAATTTACAGAAGGTGTTCATCCATTAATTGTAGGTTTATTAGTGGTTAGTATCGGCTTATCGCTTGGAGGAACAACCGGATATGCGATTAATCCAGCACGTGATCTGGGCCCTCGTCTGATGCATACTTTATTACCGATTGCAGGCAAAGGACCTTCCAATTGGAGATATGCTTGGGTTCCATTTATCGGCCCATTGTTAGGCGGTTCAATTGGCGGCTTATTTTACAAAAATGTATTCCAGGATCAAAGCACACCGATATTATGGGTGCTGTTAGTGGTGACGGCTGTTTGTTTATTTGTCGCTCATCGTTCAGGTCGCAAAACACAAGATTCTGTTTCTCACAAAGCAACAGCTTAAATTAAATACATTCATATTACGTATATCACTCGAGGAGGAACTTATTTATGGAAAAATATATTATGGCACTGGATCAAGGAACAACAAGCTCACGCGCAATTTTGTTTAACAAAAAAGGTGAAATTGTGTATATGGCACAACGTGAATTCCCGCAATATTTCCCTAAACCAGGTACCGTTGAGCAAAATGCGAACGAAATTTGGAGTTCAATTCTAGCGGTTATCGCTTCTTGCCTTTCTGAATCGGGTATCAAGCCTGTACAGATCGCAGGAATCGGTATTACAAACCAACGGGAAACGACAGTAGTCTGGGATCGTAAAACAGGTGATCCAGTCTATAACGTACTGGTATGGCAATCTCGTCAAAGTGCTGAAATTTGTGATGATCTTAAAAAACGTGATCTTGAACAGACATTCCGTGACAAAACAGGGTTGTTGATCGATCCTTATTTCTCCGGTACTAAAGTCAAATGGATTCTGGATCATGTAGAAGGTACACGTGAACGTGCAGAACGCGGTGAATTGATGTTCGGTACGATTGATACATGGCTCATCTGGAAATTATCTGGCGGCAAAGCACATGTGACGGATTACTCTAATGCTTCTCGTACTTTAATGTACAATATTTATGAGCTGAAATGGGACGAAGAATTGTTGGATATCTTGGGTGTTCCTGCTTCCATGTTGCCAGAAGTACGTCCGTCTTCTGAAGTCTATGCACATACCGTTGATTATCATTTCTTTGGTCAAAATATTCCGATTGCTGGTGCAGCAGGAGATCAACAAGCTGCATTGTTCGGACAAGCTTGTTATGAAAAAGGATCAATCAAAAACACATACGGTACAGGTTGCTTTATGCTGATGAACACAGGGGAAGAACCGATTCGTTCAGAGCATGGTCTAATTACAACGATTGCTTGCGGTGTAGACGGCAAAATTCATTATGCGCTAGAAGGAAGTATCTTTGTAGCTGGTTCTGCTATTCAATGGTTACGTGATGGTCTACGTATGTTCCGTGATGCCGCAGACAGTGAAGCTTATGCTGCTCGTGTAGAATCGACAGATGGCGTATATCTTGTCCCTGCTTTTGTCGGATTAGGAAGTCCATACTGGGATAGTGAAGTCCGTGGAGCGGCTTTCGGTCTTAGCCGTGGCACAACCAAAGAACACTTTATCCGTGCAACACTTGAGTCATTAGCGTATCAGACCAAAGATGTATTAACCGCTATGGAAAGTGATACAGGGCTCAAAGTCGAATCACTTAAAGTGGATGGTGGGGCAGTGAAGAATAAATTCTTAATGCAGTTCCAAAGTGATATTCTGGGTGTTCCTGTAGATCGTCCTGTAGTGAATGAGACAACTGCTTTAGGCGCCGCTTACCTTGCAGGACTTGCAACAGGATACTGGACAAGTCTAGATGAGATTGCAGCAACACATGAAGAATTGAACGATCAATTTACACCGAATATGGAAGAATCTCGTCGTGAAAGTCTATATGCTGGCTGGCAAAAAGCGGTTCATGCAACTATGGCTTTCAAATAAACGATCCATTTTTATAGCTCTAAAGTAGAACCCTTTCTCGCAGTAAGAGAAGGGGTTTTGCTCTGCCTATTTTTAAAAAGTTAATGCAATACTATTTATAATATGCTAACATTTCAAATGATAATGATAATCTTTATCATTTGAAAGAATCATATACTATAAATAAAAGGCGGTTATAGAGCATGTCTATTTTCAAAACATTCGGTATGATCTTTACCACAATTCTCTGTGTGGCAATTCTAGCAGCTTGTGGTCAAAGTACAACACCAACAGCTTCAACATCTGCACCAACATCAACAGATACACCAGCACCAGCGACTGATTCCACCATTACATATCAAGCGGCAAATGGAGAAGTTAAGGTTCCTAACCATCCTCAGCGTGCTGTAGTACTTGCAGATAGTTATTATGGGTATTTATATGCGCTAGGGATTAAGCCTATTGCAACGATCGATTATGTTTTTCAAAGTACATTTTTGAAAGAGTCAACAGACGGTGTCACTAATCTTGGCGATAAGCCAGATGTAGAAAAAATATTAGCACTGGATCCAGACTTAATTGTCGTCTGGGATAATGATACGAATATAGAAAAATATCAGCAAATTGCACCTACAGTAGCGATTAAGTATGGTCAATATACGTATCAAGAGCAATTACAAGAAATCGGCAAAATGACAGGTACAGAAGATAAAGCCAAAGAATTAGCAGCAACATGGGAATCTAAAATTAAGGAAGCCAAACCTAAAGTACAAGCGGCTGTAGGTGACAAAACTATTTCTATTCTTCAGCCATATGCAAAAGGCATCTATGCTATGGGTGATACCTATGGTCGTGGTGGAGAAATTATCTATGGAGCACTAGGTCTCAAAGCTACACCAATGATGCAAAAAGAAGGAATCGATAGCGGCGCAGGTTTTGCGAGTATTTCTTTAGAAAATCTACCTGATTTTGCAGGCGATTATATTTTCACTTCACCATGGGGTGGAGATGATGATAAAGATGGGAACACCGTATACAACAGTAGCTTATGGAAAGACTTGCCGGCTGTGAAAAGCAATCATGTGTACCGAATTGATCCTGTCGCCTATTATTTCAACGATCCTATTTCAATGAATGCACAGTTTGATTATATTGTGAAAAGCTTAACTCAATCCCAATAGATCGCTCAAGATGTCTAAAAAATTGTCTAAATTCTTTGCTACCCTAAAGCATCTATGGTACAATAGAGTTAACAAGTTAATAATAACGTCATGAGACTTTGGAGAGACCACGAGTACACGCGGTAGATAGTAGCCGTTTTAGTGTAATTATTCGTGGTCTCTTTTTTATTGCTTATGATTGGTAAAATAAACCATGTACAGCGTTAAAAATAAGGAGGACGTAAAAATGAATACAACATTTTCAGCACAAAATAGAGCAAATGCTTTAGAGCATATGAGTAGTGAAGTATTAGATGTATTGGTTATCGGTGGCGGAATCACTGGATCAGGAATTGCACTAGATGCGGTCACACGCGGTATGACAACAGGTCTAGTTGAAATGCAAGATTATGCAGCAGGTACATCCAGCCGTTCTACCAAATTAGTGCACGGTGGATTGCGTTATTTGAAGCAATTTGAAGTAAAAATGGTAGCTGAAGTGGGTAAAGAACGTGCAGTCGTTTATGAAAATGGCCCGCATGTCACTACACCGGAATGGATGCTTCTTCCTTTCCACAAAGGCGGAACATTCGGTAGCTTCAGTACTTCGATCGGTCTACGTGTATACGATTACTTAGCAGGCGTCAAAAGAAATGAACGTCGCAAAATGTTGAGTGTCAAAGAAACAATGGGTAAAGAGCCATTGATCAAAAAAGACGGTCTGCAAGGTGGCGGTTATTATGTAGAATACCGTACCGATGATGCTCGCTTAACGATCGAAGTGATCAAAGAAGCGGTAAAACGTGGTGCTTATGCAGCTAACTATACCAAAGCTTCTGAATTTATTTATGAAAATGGCAAGCTGAAGGGTGTTAAAGTCACCGATACGATCAGCGGTCAAGAATATAGCATTTTCGCACGTAAAGTGATTAATGCAGCAGGTCCATGGGTGGATACACTTCGCCAATTGGATAAATCCAAAAAAGGTAAAGTGTTACAAATGACGAAAGGAATTCATTTGGTGATCGATCATGAGCGTTTCCCACTAGAACAAGCTGTGTATTTTGATACACCAGATGGTCGGATGGTCTTTGCGATTCCTAGAGATGGCAAAACGTATGTAGGAACAACCGATACGGTCTACAAAGCAGATCCTATTCATCCGCAAATGACACTGGAAGATCGTGATTATGTATTAAAAGCAATCAACTATATGTTCCCAACAGTTAAAGTAACAGCGGCTGATGTCGAATCAAGCTGGGCAGGTGTACGTCCACTGATCTATGAAGAAGGTAAAGATCCTTCTGAAATTTCGCGTAAAGATGAAGTATGGCAATCGGCAAGTGGATTGATCACCATCGCAGGTGGTAAATTGACCGGATATCGTAAAATGGCTGAAATGGTTATCGATCTAGCTGCTGAATTGATCGGTAAAGAGCAAGGCAAAAAGTTCAAAGCTTGTCAGACCAAACACATGGCGATGTCTGGTGGCGATGTTGGTGGTTCCGCTAACTTACCTGCTTTTATTTTACAACAAGGGGATAAAGGTAGACAAGCAGGCTTAACACATGAACAAGCTGAATATTTAGCAGGATTCTACGGATCAAATGTAAGTAAATTATTTGATCTGGTACGTCAAGCCGATCCGATTGCAGATGAGCTAGGATTGCCAGCAGATATTCGCGCACGTATTGCTTATGCGATTCAAGAAGAAATGACTGTAAAACCTGTCGATTTCTTTATCCGTCGTACAGGCGCATTGTTCTTCAATATCAACTGGGTACATGAATGGAAACAACCTGTGATCGAGTATATGTCTAGACGCTTCAACTGGACAGCCGATCAAAAACGTCGTTATACAGATGAACTAGAAGGTCATCTACATGATGCTGTAGTGCCTTCAGATGCTCCAACTAAAAGCGAATTTGCTGTTTAAAATAGATTGAAATATAAGTGTTCTCTAATCCAAGACTCTTCCTTTATAGGGAGAGTCTTTTTTGTATTTAACGCAGTCAACTACGACTTTAGTCTAGGATCTTTTTCTTCTATAGGCTGATGAGTTGCTGATCAAGATATGCTACAGTGTAATTAAGAATAAAGGTATAGAAAAGGGGTGTGTAAGGATTATGATTAAACGGGCTGTTCTTGCACCAGTATTGTTGTTATTAGGGGTATATTTATTTTTGAATCCAGGTGGATCGACAGGAGTAGGTACGATTTTTGCTACATTTTGGCCAACACTATTTGTGATTCCGTTAGGGCTATTTTTTCATTGGTTACACTTTTCGCTTTTGGAATCGAAAAAGACAGGGTTGTTAATTCCAGGAGGTATTTTACTTGGAGCAGGTGTAGTGAGTCAGATTGCTGCATTATTTGATCTATGGTCAGTCGTATGGCCGGGTTACATACTTGCAGTAGCAGTAGGATTATTTGAATTTTACTGGTTAGGTTCGCGTAACAAATGGTTGTTGATTCCGATTAATATTTTAACGGTATTGGGATTGTTGTTTTTGGCTGTATTCTCTTTAGATTCAATGTTGCATCATGTGGTATTTGTACAACCTTTAATCGCACTGGCATTTCTATTAGGTGGAGCATGGTTGTTAGTAGATCGGAAGCATAAAGTAAAATAACATATCGTACGATGTGCCAAAGGAAAAGTACAAAAAAAAGCGATTAGCCCCTACATAGGATGCTGATCGCTTTTTTTGTGCTTGATATCTAGCCTTTTTTTGAATTTTCTAAAGCATAATTAGCAAAAATGGGTAATATACTTCATATGTCTACATGTATACATACATTGATCTTATATATAGATAGATCATACAAAGGGGAGCAAGGTATGGAATTTTTGAATTTGATATTGGTTATTGTGCTTATTTTATTAACAGCCTTTTTTGTAGCATCTGAATATTCGATTATTCGTGTACGTATTTCTAAGATTAATCAACTGGCTGAAGAAGGCAATAAAAATGCAGTCGCTGTCCAGAATATTATTTCTAAATTGGATGAATTTCTATCTGCTTGTCAGTTGGGGACAACATTAACCTCGCTAGCACTAGGTTGGTTAGGAGAATCCACGATTGAAGAATTACTGCATCCTGTATTTGTTTGGGTACAAGTACCAGCAGGATTGGAATCGATTATATCGTTTATTATTGCTTTCTTATTATTGACCTATTTCGAAGTGTTGATCGGCGAACTGGTTCCCAAATCGTTTGCGATTCAATTGGCAGAGCCGATGGCGTTATTTTTTGCTCGTCCGATGATGGTCTTTTACCGAATCACATATCCGTTTAACTGGGTGTTAAGTCGTTCGGCACGTCTGATTACAGGTTTATTCGGAGTTAAGCCGATCTCTGAGCAAGATGCAGCGCAAAGTGAAGCTGAATTGCGGTTTGCGCTGTCTGAAGGATTCAAAAGTGGAAATATTACACCGACCGAATATCGTTATTTGAATAATGTATTTGAATTTGATGAATTAGTCGGTAGTGAAATTATGGTGCCACGTACAGAGATGAAGTATATCGGACATGAAGCCCAGTTGACTGACTTCTATGAGCTGGTTAAAGAAGAACCGTACAGTCTTATTCCGGTGGCTCTAGATGGAGATAAAGATCGAATTATTGGTTTGCTCAATGTCAAAGAAGTCTTGCGCGATGCTGTTAGTCACCCGCATACACCAACAGATCCTATCGCTCCCTTTATCAAGCCAGTACTGCAATTAATTGAGACGGTGCCTGCTCGTGAATTGCTCGGACAAATGCAAAAACAAAATATTCATATGGCGGTATTACTAGATGAATATGGCGGCACAGCAGGTATGGTGACATTGGAAGATATTTTGGAGGAAATTGTCGGTGATATTCCGTCCAAGTCCGATATCGAACCCGCGGCTACGCCTGCTATTCATAAGCTAGGTGACAAGCATTATCGTCTGCAACCGTTAGCATTGATTCATGAAGTGAATCGTCGCCTGGGCACAGATATTGAAGCGGGTGAAGCCTATACGATTGGTGGTTGGATCTGGGCACAGAAATTCAATATTCATGAAGGTGAATCGGTACGTGTGGAAGATTATGAATTTACGGTGACTCGTATGGAGAATCGTCATATCAAAGAAATCGAAGTGACTACGTTTGAGGAAGAAGATGCAGAAGAGCAAGACTAATCATTTTCGTCTATTCCATGAGAATGGTATACTATAACAAGTTCGTATACTCAAAGAGGTGATTATAGATGGCTAAGAAAAATAGAGCATCTGCAAGACCAACAGCTACACCAGCACAAGATCGACCAGCCACACTCAAAGACATGCTAAGCGCTGATGTACTGGATAAGCTCAAAGCACAAGCCAATGAGCTTAAAGTCGAAGAGCAACAACGCAAAGAACAACAGCAACAAGAAGCAGATGATGCACGTAAAGCAGAACAAAAACGTCGTGATAACGATTTTGAATATTTGCTTGAAAACACCAAACAAGACTGGAAAAAGTTCAAATAAATAGATCAGTTATGGTGCTGAATCTACAAGCATTATAGTCTTGAACAGGTATACAGAAATGAACTAAATGCCGGTATTGTGCTCGCAGGAGTGCCGTATCGGCATTTGTTATACATGCTAAATACAGAAAGTAGGAATGAGTTATGAGCGGGCAGACAAGAGCAAATATCAAAGCAGGTATTGAAGTCGATATTGTACTCAAACAAGATCAACGAACCAATAAATTAACAAGAGGGATTGTCAAAGATATTTTGACCAATTCACCGAATCATCCACATGGAATTAAAGTGCGTCTTCAATCAGGAGATGTAGGACGAGTTAAAAATATTATTAATAGCAACGTGTAATGTTTAATGTCTAGTAGAAACAGTCGAAAGGATGATCACTAATGAAAAAGAATAGACTCGGTACATCCGATTTAATCGTAGGTGAGATTGGACTAGGTTGTATGTCTCTTGGAACAGACGAGAGCCAAGTGATTCCGCTACTTCATGAAGCGCTTGATCTAGGCATTAACTTTTTGGATACGGCTGATATTTATGATAACGGGCACAACGAAGAATGGATTGGAAAAGCGATCAAAGGTCGCCGCAGTGAAGTGATTATTGCCAGCAAAGTAGGAAATACCCGTGTAGAAGGTCAAGAAGGCTTAGTCTGGAATCCTTCCAAAGCGCATATTATGGAAGCTGTGAAAGACAGCTTACGACGCTTACAGACAGACTATATTGATCTATATCAATTGCATGGTGGTACATTGGATGACAATATGGATGAAACGATCGAAGCTTTTGCGCAATTAAAAAGAGAAGGGCTTATTCGCGAATATGGTATTTCGTCGATTCGTCCGAATGTTATTCGAGAATATGTGGATCGTTCCCATATTGTCAGTGTCATGAGTCAGTACAGTATTTTGGATCGTCGTCCTGAAGAAGAAGTATTGCCATTACTCACGCAAAAAGGGATCAGTGCGATCGTACGTGGAGCTGTCGCAAGTGGAGCATTAGCAGATGGACGCGAAGACAAAGCACAGAAGGGCTACTTGGACATTAGCGGGGAAGATGTTGTAAGTCTACGTCAACAATTAGAACCTCTTACACAAGCAGATAGAAGCCTTTCACAGACGGCTATTCAATATGTGCTGGCTCATCCGGCAGTTGCTGTACTTGCAGCAGGAGCAAGTTCTTCTCAGCAACTTCGTGAAAACGTAGAAGCAGCTTCTTCACCTGCGTTAACCGATGATGAATTGCAATTGATTCGTTCAATTCGTCCGGCTAATCAATACACACAACATCGTTAAACTTAATCGTTAAATATATGAAAAAGCATTCATATTCACATTTTAAATAATTATTCTATTTTTTTGTGCTCATATCGGTCTAACGGTCTTATTTTGGGTTAATAATAAGACAGTGTAGTTGAGAGGAGAATAACAATGTGGAATGCGCTAATGTGGGGTGCGATAGCAGGCTCTGCTGTTTTATTGGGAGCTTTAGTTGCAATGTATTTCAATATGCCCAAAAAGATTATCGGCTGGATTATGGCATTTGGTACGGGAACATTGATCGGTGCGGTTGCTTTTGAATTACTATCGGATGCGGTAGAAGATGGAGGGATCTGGGCAACAGGTATAGGATTTATGGTAGGTGCGATTGTATATACGGCATTTGATCTATACATATCCCGTAAAGGGGGAGCCAACCGTAAGCGTTCCTATATGAGCAATGGAGAACCTTCTTCATCCTCTACGTCATCATCCAAAGAAAAAGAAGGAAGCAGTCAAAGTGGACTGGGTATATTTGCCGGTACAGTAATGGATGCGATTCCTGAATCGATTATGATCGGAGCCAGTCTACTTGCAGGTCAAGGTGTTAGTCTGGTATTGGTTATTTCTATCTTTGTCAGTAATATTCCTGAAGGATTATCCAGTACCGTAGGACTGAAGCAAAGTCATTACTCACGAGGCAAGATTTTTGGTATGTGGGCAGTCGTGTTAGTGATCTCTGCATTAGCATCGATGGCAGGCTATCTATTCTTAGAACTACTACCTAATGAGATCAAAGCAGGTATCGGTGCTTTTGCCGGTGGAGGTATTATTGCTATGATCTGTTCTACGATGATGCCAGAAGCTTATGAAGATGGTGGTCCATTAGTAGGATTGATCGCTTCACTAGGTCTATTAACAGCACTATTATTAAGCATTGGATCGTAATTGTTAATCACATTCTAGCTATGTTACAAAAAGAGCTTATTCGGTGTATATTCTATCGATAAGCTTTTTTTGTCATCTTCTCAATCATTTGGTATACTAATTGATAATCATTATCAGTAGGGGGAGAGAGTCGTATGCGGGGAACACTTTTTACAGAAATGTACGCAGGTAGAGACTTGCTGATTTATTTACCACCTTCTTATGATAAAGCATCGTATCCGTTGCCAGTGGTATATGTCCATGATGGTGGAGATGTATTTGATTTGGTATTGAACGGGACATTATATAATTTAGAACAACGCTTTGCTGTTGGAACTTTACCTGAATTAATTCTAGTAGGGATTGCTGCATATGATCCTCTGGTTGAATATACGCCGTGGTATGCACGTGCTCTTTATCCGGGATTGGGTCATGGGGATTTTGGCGGACGAGCAACTGAATATTTGAATATGATTGTCCATGAGATCAAACCGTGGATTGATCAGCACTTTTATACAGATGATCGTCCAGAGATGACGGGGATTGTGGGTAAGTCTTTGGGTGGTCTGGTGTCTTTATTTGCCGCTTATGTCTATCCACATGTATTTGGTAGAATCGGATTAATGTCGGCTTCGCTCTGGTATGAAGGCTTTATCGAATTTATGAGAGAGCGTCAGCATTTATCTTCTGATCTGCGGATCTATATGGATCTAGGTAATCTAGAAGGTGTAGGCAAAGCGAATCGTCAGCGCTTGATTCAGACCTGTACAGATGAAGCAGTGGATATTTTGTTAAATAATATTCCAGCATTACATTTCTACTTTGAACGCATCAAAGGTGATGATCATGACCCAGAAACGTTTTATCAGCGTTTTCCTGATCTGATGGGCTGGTTATTTGATAAAAAAACAGTCGGTTTATTGAAATAATGAATCCTTTTAATCTAGTGATCATATACTATTCTTGCTAAATAGGCATAAAGAGCAGATAATAAAGATAGCAACATCTTCATATTAAGAGATTATATTTAGTTATTGTTGCTTTTTAATATCCTAAATCTAAAGGAGGCTTCACTTCCTAATGGAAAGAATAGAATCGGAAGATCAATACCGCAATTTGATTAATGGTGATGACCTGACTGTGATCAAATTTGATACCAACTGGTGCCCGGATTGCAAAACGCTTGATCGTTTTATGGTCGATATTATCGAAAAAAACAACGATAAGCAGTTTTTTGCCATGGATGCTGAGAAGTTTCAAGATTTGGCAGAGCAAAATGAAGTAAGAGGTATCCCAAGTTTATTGGTATATCGCAATGGTGAGAAAATCGCTCATTTGCATAGTAAATTTGCTAAAACACCAACCCAAGTTGCTGAATATCTAGCAACTGTAGAGTAAGACACACAAAAACGCCCGAATGGAATAATTTCCGTTCGGACGTTTTTATATACATATTATAATGCTATAGAGATATAATTAGCTTTGTACAGATAATTCACTTACCGTTAAATCTTTACGCTTCATAATCAAATGTTCCACACTTCTGAAATGCCCTAACAATTCATGAGCCTCATCATCACTTAGACCACGAATACTTTCAACTAATTTATTAGACATGATTTTGTACATGCCATCTAGTGCTTCTTCACCTTTACTGGTGATCGAAATACTCACATATCGGCGATCCTGATCGGATCGTGTACGTTCAATCAACTCTTCTTGTCCTAACTTATCGCAGATTTGTGTAACGGCACTAGTAGTCAGACCTGTTGCCCGGACAATGTCTGTACCATATTGACTGCCGTTTGCTAGCAAGAAGTGTAGGATATACACTTCTGTAGCATTGGACTTAAGTTGTCTCATCAAGGTGGGAAGTTCCATAATACGTGGCATACGATCCACAAGTGTTAAATAACTTTTGAGAAGTTCATTAGACGTTTCCAAATTGTAAATCCTCCTTCGATATATATAAATAAAACTCTTAATTAACTATCGTTGCATACTGCACTATACAACAACAATTAACAGTAAAAAACGAAAGTAAATATGAAAAAGATACTAAGGTTTCGAACATTCTTAAAACTTCCTTAACATTATAGTAATTTGTTACCATACTATCGTCAATGCAAATTCGACAGATTGAGACAAGTAAACGTTATCATTGACGTAAAATTGAACATTTTTTATAATTAAAACTAAAAATATTGTATTTGGCTATCATTTGGTGTGATGACCAATCTATTACAAATCATAAAGGTGGCTGCTATACATTGAATAATTCTTCACTTTCTTTTATAACGATGGATGAAATTGTGCGTGAAGGTGATCCGATTTTGAGGAAAGTGGTCGATCCTGTCAAACTTCCATTATCAGAAGAAGATCGAAAACGCGCGAATCGAATGATGGAATTTCTAAAAAAATCACAGGATGAACAGTTAGCCGAAAAATACGGGCTACGTCCGGGCATTGGATTGTCAGCTAACCAGATTGGTTGGAATGGAAGAGTGTTTGTTGTGTACTTTACGGATGATCAAGATCGTCAACTGGAATATATTTTTTGTAATCCCAAATTAGTGAGCCATTCAACAGCAATGGTATATCTTGAGCATGGAGAGGGATGCTTGTCAGTTGATCGTGATGTAGAAGGGTTCGTACCACGATATGAGAAAATAACAATTAAAGCATTTAATCCTGAGGGTAAGCCATTTACTCTGAAGCTAAAAGGTTTTGCAGCTGTGGTGATGCAGCATGAATTAGATCATTTGAACGGTGTGATGTTCTATGATCACATGGATAAAAAAGATCCTAACCGCTTGCCAGAGGTCGAATTTATCCGCCCACTGTAATGAAGATTACGGTTATATGTTCTTATTATAACACACTGTTGGATATTATGGATGAAAATGGATTAATATTATTAATAAACTAAGTTATTATTATATCGGTGAAAAGACTGCTGTTATGAAGGCAGTCTTTTTAAATTCGTTATATGATATGATAAATAGAACGAAACAAAATCTCAAAGTATGGTATGATTCTGATTTCTGTAAGCGTTTTATCTAAAACGGCAAACAGATGTTGTAGAAAGTAGGGTGAGTCATGTGGAAGCCGTTTATTGAACGAATTAATAATGTGAAAATAAAAAACAAATTGATTTTTGCATACATTTTTATTGTTGCGCTTCCTATATTGGGAATAGGTGGGGTTGTAGTCGATTATTTTAGACAATCCGCTTTGGACAATGCGATTGCACAGACCACTAATAATGTAGAACGTGTCAAAAACCAGATGGATACGATGTTACGTGTACCGATCGATATTTCCAATAAGTTATTATTTGATTCCAGACTTAGCGATGTAGTCAATACAAAGTACACCAAAGTATATGATCTTGTGGTGGCTTACAATAATTATCAAGAATTTCAAGAATATCTACGCTTATACTCTGAAATCTCAGCAATCCGATTCTATACCACTAATAATACGATTCAAAATAACTTGGAGTTTATGAAAGTAAATAGTGAAGTACGGGATAGTAAATGGTATCAGACCGCTATCAATAGTCGCAAAATCAACTGGATCTATCGCAATGATGTGGAGATTAGTGAGACCAAAAAATTAAGTCTGGTACGCAAAATTAATTTTACTGACTATACAACCAATGGTGTGTTAGTGATTGAACTTAGCCAATCGTATCTTAATTCGATATTGAGTGCAGAGCCATTTGAGACGATGATTCTGGATAACAGCGGGTATGTAGTCGCTGCTAAAGATGTGTCTTTAATCGGCAAAACGTTAGGTGACCCCGAGTTAGGGATTGGAACAGATCTACAAGGTAAAGGAATCTATGAACGCAGTGTCAAAGGACAACTGTCCAATATTGTTGTCGATGAAGTGATGCCAGAAAGCAGTGACAATGGCTTGAAGATCATTTCAGTCTTTGCGAATGAAAGTATTGTTCGAGACTCGAATCGTATTATTCTTATTGGTACTGGGTTACTGGTGTTAATTTTATGTACAGGATTAATGTTCTTATACTTGATCTCTCGCCTGATTACACGCCGTCTATCCGGTCTAAGCCGTCAAATGAACAAAGTAGGTACCGGCGACCTTAAAGTGGTCTCTCATATCGCAGGAGCCGATGAGATCGGTCAATTATCACGTAAATTCAATGATATGGTAGTCAGTATACGGACATTGATGGATCAAGTATATGAATCCAATGAACGTAATACTCGCCTTGAAGTCAGTCAAAAAGAAATCAGCTTTAAAATGTTAGCCAGTCAGATCAATCCGCATTTTTTATTTAATGCGTTAGAATCGATCCGAATGAAAGCTCATATTCGTGGAGAGCAAGAAATCGCTTATATTGTACGTTTACTGGGCAAATTGATTCGTAATAATTTAGAGATTGGTATGAAAAATACGACCTTACAAGGTGAAATGGAATTAATTAAATCATATCTGGAAATTCAAAAGTTCCGATTTGGCGAACGATTGAATTATGAGTTACTGATTGATCCTCAGACCAAAGATGTAGCGATTCCGCCGCTGATTATTCAGCCACTTGTCGAAAATGCGATTATTCATGGTTTGGAAAGCCGTGAAAATGGTGGACTAATTATTATTCGTACACTGCGTATTGATCATGATGTCATGATTGATGTGATCGATAATGGAACAGGAATATCAGAGGAACGATTACAATGGGTCAAAAATTCTCTTAAAGTGGATGAAAGTCAGGAAGGCGATCGTATCGGACTACGCAATGTGCATCAGCGCTTAATTCTGTCTTATGGTGCGTCCTATGGACTTCATATCTCAAGTATGATCGGAGAAGGCACTCAAATCTCATTTAAAGTACCAGCAACAGATTGAATAAAGTCAGGGGGCAATAAATAATGTTTAAAGTAATGATCGTAGATGATGAACCGGCGATTCGTGAAGGACTAAAAACAATTATTAATTGGAACGAGATTGGATTTGAAGTAGTGGATGCTGCGGTGAATGGGCGAGATGCACTACAAAAATTTGAGCGTTGGAAACCAGATTTGACGATTATGGATATTCGTATGCCGGGGATGAGCGGGCTGGAAGTGATTGAACAGATCCGAGAACAGTATCAACATGCTCATTTCTTGATTTTGAGCGGACATGCAGACTTTGAGTATGCACGTAAAGCACTTGGATACGGGGTCGATGGATATTTACTCAAGCCTGTTGATGAAGATGAGATGCAAGATGAATTACGCCGTGTGTATGGATCTCTTCATCGGCAACAGCAAGATATGATTGTTCATATTCCTGAGACACCATTATATGAAAAAGTAGAACAATTTCTAGGATCTTCTTCTGCTTCTCAACAAGGAGAGGACATACTTGATCTAGATTGGGAACGTTACCAAATGATTATATTGGAGTTTTGCCATTTGCATGGTGAGGAAAGTATTCAATTATTTGCTCAATTGCAGAAGTTCTCAGATTGTACTTCCGATCAACATCATCGCCTGATTTTTCGAGCAGGTCAATATATCGGGCTACTTACCGAAAAGCCGTATGTCCAAAATCATGAATTAATACAATTGAAAGAACAGCTATGGTCACTGCTACATGCTCAACCTGAAATATATCTAGGGGCAAGTGATGTGGTTAGCGATCAGGAGGATCTTCGTTCCATCTATCAAGAAGCATTATCTTTTATGGGGCAACGATTCTGGTCTGATGATCATGGCGTATTATCGAAAGAACTGGCTGAAATCTGGAAAAAAGAAGAATCCAGTGCTGAAGCTCCGTTAGCAGGAGAATGGTCAGATCGTCTTTATTACACCGTTGATATTCGCAATCTAGCTGCGGCAGAACGTGTACTGAATGAATTATGTGATGTATGCTGGAAAGCTCGCTTATCCGAACGTGAAGTAAAAAGCTTGTGTTCTCATGTGTTATCGCTGGCGCTTAGTCGATTACCTGCTAGTGTGCCAGGTTCAGGATCGGCTGTACAACAATGTCTATCTTTGATTCCTGAATTGTATGCTGTATCTACAACCAAACAGATGATTGCTCTGGTGGTGAGTCGATTAGATCAATTGTTACAGTCGATCAATCATGGGACTCATGAATCGGTGATGAAGCAGATGACCGATTTTATCCAGCGTAATTACAGTGACAATCTCAAGCTTGAACTGCTAGCTGAAATTTTTAACTACAATAGTGCTTATCTTGGCAAAATGTTCAAAACCCATACGGGTGAGTCATTCAACCATTTTCTAGATCAGGTACGGTTAGAGCAAGCCAAATCATTGTTGGCACAAGGAATGAAAGTGCATAAAGTAGCTTCACAAGTTGGCTATGCAAATGTTGATTATTTCCATAGTAAATTCAAAAAATATACAGGAATATCTCCTTCTGCTTATCGAGATCAAGAAAGTACAGACTCCTAATCACTAATTAGTAGGGGGCGTTTAATCTATTTTGGACAAGCTATGGAGGGATAAGTTTACTTTCAAACTGGTAATGTAAGCGATATCTAATTTTTATATGAATTTATGTATAATTTAGAAGGTATAAATAGAAAGCGCTTTCTTTTATAATCGGTATATACCCCTAAGTCGTATGACAATAGGGATGAAGAAGCGGACCCGTAAGGGATGAATGATCGATTATAGGAAGGTGGACTGTATTATGGACACAACAACCAAGCGTGCTTCTTCTAAAAAGGGAGAGCAAGTATCCAAAACAACGATCAAAAGAGGCGGCGGCTTCTGGAAATTATTTAAACAGCAAAGATATCTTTATCTGATGTCACTGCCGTTTGTGATCTGGGCATTTATTTTTAGTTATGTTCCTTTGTGGGGCTGGACCATGGCTTTCCAGAATTATAAGCCAGCCAAATCGTTTTTTGATCAGAAGTGGGTTGGATTTGATCAATTTACAGCCTTATTCGCAGATCAGCAATTTTACTTAGCTCTCCGCAATACGTTAGCGATGAGCTTTATGGGTCTGATTTTTGGATTCGTTGTTCCTGTAATCTTCGCTATTTTGCTTAATGAAGTGAAAGGGATGTTTTTCAAAAGAACGGTACAGACCGTTTCGTATCTTCCTCACTTTGTATCATGGGTCGTTGTAGCAGGTATTGTAACCAAATCGTTATCGACTGATGGTGGTATTGTCAATGAACTATTAGTATCGATGCATATTATAGATCAACCGATTCAATTTATGGCTCAGGGCAAATGGTTCTGGGGAATTGTAACCGCTTCAGATATTTGGAAAGAGATGGGTTGGAACACCATTATCTATCTTGCAGCTATCACGGGTATTGACCAGGAACAGTATGAAGCTTCTCGTGTAGATGGAGCAGGACGCTTCCGTCAGATGTGGCATATTACACTTCCAGGTATGCGCACCACGATTACCGTGCTGTTGATTATGTCGATCGGACATTTGGTGAGTATCGGTTTTGAGAAGCAATTCTTGCTCGGTAACAATTTGGTACAGGATTATTCACAAGTGCTTGATTTATACGCGTTGAAATATGGATTGGAAATGAACCGTTATTCTTACGGTACAGCTATTAGTATTTTCAACTCGGTGATTAGTATTATCTTGTTGTTTACAGCTAATGGAATTTTCAAGAAAACAACCAAAGAAAGCATTATGTAAATAATTCGTATTCAAAAGGAGGCGAGCGACCATGGCAGCAAACAAAGCATTTAATGCGACCAGAGGCGATAAAATATTTGATATTTGTAACACGATAGTGATGTTAATGGTACTTATAGTCACGTTATATCCTTTCTTGAACGTACTTGCGATTTCGTTAAATCAATCGACAGATACGGTTCGAGGCGGTATTCATATTTTCCCGAGAGCGTTCACTTTAGAGAACTATGCAACTATTTTCCAGTATCAAGGATTGTTAACAGGGGCATGGATCTCGGTACTGAGAACAATTGTAGGGACTATACTTGGATTGCTTAGTGCTTCGATGCTGGCATTTACACTAAGTCGGGTCGATTTTCAAGCTCGTAAATTCATTTCTACGTTTCTAGCGTTAACGATGTATGTAACTGCTGGTCTTGTGCCTACGTTCTTGTTAATGAGAGATTTGCACTTGATCGGAACATTCTGGGTCTATGTATTACCTGGTATCGTCAGTGCATTTAACGTATTTATTATCCGCTCCTTTATCGATGGCTTACCGTACGCATTACAAGAATCAGCGAAGCTAGACGGAGCGAATGATTTTACAATCTATTGGAAAGTTATTTTGCCGCTATGTAAGCCAGTACTAGCTACGATTGCCTTGTTCCTAGCTGTTGGACAATGGAACTCATGGTTTGATACGTATCTGTATAATGCAAGCAGTCCAGAATGGACTACCCTACAGTACGAGTTGATGAAAGTATTGCAACAAAGTACACAACAAAGTGGTGCAGTCAACGCAAACGATATGGCAAAACAGATGGCAAGTATTTCACCAGAATCGATTCGTATGGCGATCACGATTGTAGTAACGTTACCGATCTTGGCTGTGTATCCGTTCTTGCAAAAGTATTTTGTAAGCGGTATGACACTGGGTGCTGTTAAAGCTTAATGTTGGCTATCGGGTGGTGTCTCACCACCTTAGCATATAGTGTTTTCTAACCTGCTCTATGATCAAAGTAATATCTATATTCAAAAGGGAGGCAATTTTAATGCCGAGAAAATTATTCAGATATGCTTTAGCTCCACTATTAGTGGTTGCACTTGCGAGTGTCACTGCATGTGGAAGTTCAGATCCAGTAGAAACAGAAACATCTGATGTATCTACACCGATGACGATTTCATTTTTTGGTTCTGATGCGAACCCAACGTGGAATGGTATGCAAGACGAAGTCGGTAAAGAAATCACAAAAGCAACCAATGTTACAATCAATGCCGAGTATGATGTAAGTGGCGGCGGTACACAGAAAATTGCTTTGATGACGGCTTCAGGTACGTATCCAGATATGATCTTCCCTAAAGGTTCAATTACCAAATTAGTCGAAGCAGGGGCATTGATTGACCTAACTGACCTTATTAATAAATATGGCCCAAATATCAAAAAAGTATATGGAGATGACCTTGCTCGTCTACAATACAGCAAAGAAGATCCTTCGATCTATGTATTGCCAACCAATGCTGGTGTAGGGCAAACAAGCTTTGACGCAGGTGGTGGATTTGAAGTTCAACATGCTGTGATGAAAGAAATGGGCTATCCTAAAATCGAAACTGTTAAAGATTTCGAAAAAGTATTAAAAGATTACAAAGAAAAACATCCAACAATCAATGGACAACCAACGATTCCGTTGTCATTAAATGCTGATGATTGGAAAATTATGATTACGGTTACAAACCCTGGTTTCTTAGCGACAGGTGCACCGGATGATGGAGAATTCTATATCAATCCTGAAACGTATGAAGCACAACTTCATTACAAACGTCCAGAAGAAAAAGAATACTTCCGCTGGTTAAACCATATGTATAACGAAGGTTTGTTAGATCCTGAGACGTTCACACAAAAAACAGATCAATACAATTCTAAAATTGCGAGTGGACGTGTTCTAGGTCTAATCGATCAGGATTGGGATTACCAACAAGCTGAAAATGCTTTGAAATCTTCAGGTATGCCTGAACGCACATACGGTCACTATCCTGTACAGTTAAATACAGAAACAAAAGATCGTTCTTTCCAAGATATCGGAGCACCTGTAGGTTATGGTGTAGGGATTACAACATCTGCTAAAGATCCTATTCGTATCATCAAATTCTTAGATTGGATGTCTTCTGATGAAGCTCAAATCTTGAATCAATGGGGTATCGAAGGTAAGCACTATGAAATGAAAGATGGCAAACGCGTTATTCCTGCGGATGTTCAAGATAAAAAAACTAACGACAACACGAACTTTGTTAAAACAACGGGTGTCAGTGGATATACTGCATTTGGTGTTCATTATGGAGATGGAGTAAAAGATTCAACAGGTAACTACTACACTACCAACTTCCCTGAACAAATCATTGCTGGTTACACTGCTGCTGAAAAAGAAACATTAAAAGCTTATGGTGCAACAACATGGAAAGATATCTTCCCGCAAAAAGATGAATTCCCTGTTAAACCATGGGGTGCGGCTTATAACTTACCAGCACCAGATGATCAAGAGTACACAGTAAACTTCCAAAAAGGACAAGATATTGTTCGCAAACGTATTCCTGAAGCGATCTTAGCTTCTCCAGAAGAGTTTGATACTGTTTATGATGAAATGGTTGCTGAGCTAAGTACAGAACCGATGAAAAAAATGGAAGCATCGTATACACAATTAATCAAAGATACGGTTGAATTGTGGAGCAAACCTGTAGCTGCCAAATAAACAGGAACTACACATCACAAAAAAGGTAACACTATAACAAGAGGGGCTTCGGATTCACGAAGCCCCTTTATGTATGAATTGAATAGGGAGGTCAAAAATATGATCGATCAACAGAGCAAGCCATCATGGCAACTATGGTACAACCAACCTGCACAACTCTGGGAAGAAGCGTTGCCTATTGGAAATGGTCGTCTGGGTGGAATGGTATTCGGAGGAATCGAGCATGATCGTATTCAATTAAATGAAGATACATTATGGTCAGGTAAGCCTCGTGAGACAGTCAACAGAAGTAGCCTAACTCAACTGTCCAAAGTACGAGAACTTATTCTGGATGAGCAATTAGAAGAAGCACAGTCGATCATTAATACTCAAATGTTAGGGCAAGATACAGAAGGGTATCAACCGGCTGGTGATCTGTGGGTGGATCTCGAGTATTCTTTCGATGAACCTGTGATTACAGATTACCGACGTGAGCTACTATTAGATCAAGCTCTAACTCGTACTTCATGGCAAGCAGATGGCCAGTATATAGAAAAAGAAGTATTTGTCAGTCATCCGCAGCAAGTTATGGTCTACCGCTTGCGTACTCATGGAGAGCAGCCACTGAATATCCGTGTGCGCTTAGATAGTGTGCAACCTTATCGAATCTATACACAAGATCATGAATTATCTTTAAGTGGATATTGCTTACCAAGTATTGAAGATTATCGCCAGTATGAACCACCGTATAACTATGATGCCGAAACGGAACATGGTATTCATTTTCATATGGGGGTCAAAGTATATCTGGATCACGGTCATATTCAGGCTCAGGAGGAGCAATTATGGATTCAAGATGCTCATGAAATCATGATTGTATTGTCGATAGTAACTGATTTTGAAGGGTACGATAAGCCCTCTGGAAGCAGTGGACGTATCTTGTCCGAAGAAAGTCTAGCGTTTATCAATGAAGCAGGAAGTATCGGATACGAATTATTGTTACAACAGCATGTCGATGATTACAGCCGTCTATTTAACCGTGTAGAGTTAGAACTAGGCGATGAACAAGCTCAGGAGACCTCCACTTCTGTTGTCAATCATGAATTACCGACGGATCAACGACTACAGCAGTATCAACAACATCGTCATGATCCAACATTAGAAGCACTTTATTTCCATTATGGAAGATATTTGTTAATTGCGTCTTCGCGTCCGGGAAGTGAGCCTGCTAATCTACAAGGGATATGGAATGAACATGTCCAAGCACCGTGGAATAGTGATTATACAACCAATATCAATACCCAGATGAATTATTGGCCTGCTGAAGTATGTCAGTTGTCTGAATGTCATCAGCCGTTATTCCGAATGATTGAAGATCTGAGTCAGAGTGGTCAAGAAGTGGCGAAAGTACACTATGGGGCTAAAGGTTGGACGACACATCACAATAGTGATCTCTGGCGACTAGCTGTACCCACTCAAGGCGATGCAAGCTGGGCATTCTGGCCATTAGGGGGTATCTGGCTATGTGCCCATTTGTGGGAGCATTATGAATACAATCGAGATTTGGACTTTTTACGTGATTCTGCTTATCCCATTCTCAAAGAAGCTGCACAATTTGCGCTTGATTGGTTAGTAGAAGATCGTCAAGGCTATCTCGTGACGATTCCGTCCACTTCACCTGAAAATAAATTTCTGACCGCAACAGGTGAACCATGCAGTACATCAGCGGCATCAACTATGGATATGACTCTGATCCGTGAATTATTTCAGCATTGTATTACCAGTACAGCATTGCTAGAAATCGATCAAGAGTGGGCAATCACACTCCAAAAGGCTTCTGAGCGCCTATATCCTTTTCATATTGGTCGTCATGGTCAGTTGCAAGAATGGTATCGTGATTATGAAGAGCACGAGCCAGGGCATCGCCATGTATCTCATTTGTATGGTCTTTATCCCGGCAATGAGATCAACCGTTATCAGACTCCTGAGCTTGTAGAAGCTGTGCGTGTCTCGCTTGAACGTCGTATTCAGCATGGTGGCGGACATACAGGTTGGAGTTGTGCATGGTTAATTAATCTCTATGCCCGTCTATTAGATGGAGAGACGGCTCATGAATTTGTAAGTACATTACTGGCACGTTCTACATATCCCAATCTATTTGATGCTCATCCTCCATTTCAGATAGATGGTAATTTTGGTGGAACAGCAGGTATTGCTGAAATGTTGCTACAAAGCCATTTACAAGAACTGCATCTACTCCCTGCTTTGCCAAAAGTATGGAATAAAGGTAAAGTCAAAGGGCTGCGTGCGCGTGGTGGATATATTGTTGATATGAGCTGGAATCAAGGAGAATTGCTTGAAGTTACATTAGAATCACCGTTTCATGGAACATGTCGATTAGTGAGTTCTACGGCTTTGCAATTAGATGATCCGTTGACTGCTTGTACGGTTACTGAACCGAATCATTCACAACATGACTTTGTACTGGAGTTTACTGCTGAAGCGGGCAGAAGTTATAGATTGATAGCAAATAGCTAAATATCGCAACTTATTCGTTGTCAAAATCAATGAATATGACGCTTATTTATCTTTTTCCTTCTATATATAAATATATTCTTATTAAATATGAAACTATTATTATAATAATGAGATCGAGGAAAAAAGCCATACTTTCTGTTCAAAGCAGAGAATATGGCTTTTTTCTATAAGAATATTCACGATTTGTTTATATTTTCAAAGAAATAAAAGAGAAATTAAAAGAATATGAATGAATACCGAATCAAAAAGGGTGAATTGTGGTAATAGATACTATAACCTAGCAACGTAATTGGTAAAGTGCTCCTACATTTGGAGTCACTATGGCTACTAACATGAAGAGGGGAGTGCTTTAATCATGGCGACAAATACAAAAGGCCGTTCAAATTCACCCGGAAAAAATGCTCGTGGATTAACTCGTTTGCTAACGATCATCGGTTGGATCGCTTTTGCTGTGGGTGTAGTAACGATTATTTTGAATATCCAACCTTTTAACGATAACAATGCTGGACTGATGATGGGGATCGGATGTGTAGTAGGTAGCGTGTTTATCTACTTTATTGGTAAATCGATCGGTTCAATGCAAGTGCGTAATGAAGAAGGAAAAGAAAGTATCAACGACGATTAAACATATCTTTTGTAACAGAACGTTAACTTTTTCAATTAAATACATGCTCCTTTAAGAATTAGTTCTTAAAGGGGCTTTTTTACGGAATCACAATATGATAATATATAAATAATGTGAAAAGATTCACGATAACCTGTTAATAAATTGACAGATTTGTTAACAAGTCAAAAAAATGTGGAATTTACACCTTCTATGGATACGCAAATAGCACACTTAGTGTTAACATAGAAATGTGTGGTTTCAATATTATGAACGTCTTAAACGTTATGTGAGAAAGGGGATTAAGATGAACAAAAAACCGGGTTCTCGTCTTATGATGTGGGTTATGATTATTGTGTCGGTTCTGTCACTGGCTTTGACAGTATGGGCGCTTTATGCAGGTAGCCACAATTACTTTGTTCTCGATCCGAAAGGACCTATTGCAGCAGGACAAAGAGATCTAATCGTGATTTCAACGATTCTAACTGCCATTGTTATTGTTCCGGTAACAATACTCACTTTTGTTATAGTGTGGAGATACCGTGACAAACCAGGTAGAAAGGCAAAATACGATCCGGATTTCAACCACAGCACCAAACTTGAAACCATCTGGTGGGGGATTCCAATCATCGTTATTGCTGTACTTGGTATTGTAACTGTTCGTTACACCTATGCATTAGAACCTTCTGTAGCGATTCAATCACAGAAGCAACCTATTACAATCCAAGTAGCATCTATGGACTGGAAATGGTTATTTATGTACCCGGAAGAAGGTATCGCTTCTGTGAACTCGATTACGATTCCAGAAGATACACCTGTACGATTTGAACTGACTTCTGATGCACCTATGAACTCATTCTGGGTTCCAGAACTTGGTGGACAAATTTATACGATGTCGGGTATGGCTATGACATTGTATCTACAAGCTGATCATCAAGGAACATTCTTTGGATCAGGTGCTAACTTCAGTGGTGAGCACTTTGCCCAAATGAGATTCGATGTGAATGCTGTATCTGACGAGCAATACCAGACTTGGGTGAATAAAGTTAAAACCGAGTCTAAACCTATGAGTATGGAAACATACCAATCACTAACGGTTCCAGGAACAGCTGACAAACAGACGTTCTCTGCATTCCCAGAAGGATTGTTCCAACAACTCGTAACCAAATACTTGCCAGGTGGTTTGGCAGGCGGTAAAGATCGTGCTACTCATACCACTCCTTCAACTCAGATCAATGAGAAAGAAAGTGAAGAAGGACAAAGTGATATGGGAACCAATGAGCATGATGGTATGGAAATGAACGATCAAGAAAGCACGGACACGAATACTAGCAATTAAGTTCAAAGTTATTTGAAATTAGTTGTACCGTAGCGTGTGACATAAAAGACAGGGAAAGGAGCTCCCCGATGCTCGAGAAAATTAAAGATTTTGCATCTGACTTTTTCGTCACCGGCGACCCACTAATTTACGGTGCAGATGTATCTATCGGACTTGCGATGATTGCTATCGTTGTGGGACTCACCTATTTCAAAAAATGGGGCTGGTTGTGGCGTAATTATTTAACAACAGTTGACCACAAAAAAATCGGTATCATGTATATTCTTGCTTCGATTTTGATGTTGTTCCGTGGCGGCGTGGATGCCATTATGATGCGTACTCAACTCGCATTCCCAAATCTCGAATTTTTACATCCTGAACATTATAATCAGGTCTTTACCACGCATGGCGTAGTTATGATCCTGTTTATGGCGATGCCATTTATGTTCGGTCTCTTTAATATCGTGGTGCCTCTTCAATTAGGAGCACGCGATGTAGCTTATCCATTCTTGAACGCACTAAGTTTCTGGTTGTTCTTCTTGGGCGCAATGTTATTTAACTTATCTTTCGTTATCGGTGGTTCACCGGATGCAGGATGGTTAAGTTATCCACCGCTATCAGAACTACAATTTAATCCAGGACCTGGACAGAACTTCTACATCTGGGGTATTCAGATCTCAGGTATTGGTTCACTTGCAACAGGTATTAACTTCATAGTAACGATTATCAAAATGCGTGCTCCAGGCATGACATTTATGAAGATGCCTATGTTTACATGGTCTGTATTTGCAACATGTGTCATTATCATTTTCGCTTTCCCAATTTTGACTGTTACACTAGCACTATTGTTTATTGATAGGTTTGCGGGGGCTCACTTCTTTACACTCGATGGTGGCGGTAACCCGATGATGTATATCAACTTGATCTGGATGTGGGGTCACCCTGAGGTATACATTGTTATATTACCGGCGTTCGGTATTTTCTCCGAAATCGTCAGCGTATTCTCACGTAAAAAGCTATTTGGTTACACATCCATGGTATTCGCCATGTTGATTATTGCATTCGTATCCTTCTTTACCTGGGCGCATCACTTCTTCACGATGGGTTCCGGCGCAGATGTTAATGCGTTCTTCGCATTATCTACGATGCTTATCGCTATTCCAACAGGGGTTAAAATCTTTAACTGGTTGTTTACGATGTATCGCGGTCGAATCAGGTTCGATCTACCGATGCTCTGGACGATCGGATTTATCCCATGTTTTATTATCGGTGGTATGACAGGGGTTCTATTGTCTGTAGCTCCTGCTGACTTCCAGTATCATAACAGTTACTTCCTTATTGCTCACTTCCACCAAGTTCTTATCGGTGGTGTAGTATTCGGTTACTTTGCTGGTATGTACTACTGGTGGCCAAAAATGTTCGGTTTCAAACTGAACGAAACATTAGGTAGATGGGCATTCTGGTTCTGGAACATTGGTTTCTATGTATGTTTCATGCCTCAATACTTGCTTGGTCTAATGGGTATGACTCGTCGTATTAGTACATTTGATTGGGACACTGGCTGGGGTCCATTAAACGTTGTATCCACTATGGGTGCATACTTGATGGGTGTTGCGTTCTTGTTCCAAGTTCTACAAATTGCTTACAGTATCAAACATCGTGAAGTCGATACGACTGGCGATATCTGGGACGCTCATACTTTGGAATGGAGTATTCCTTCTCCTGCACCAGAGTATAACTTTGCAGTGGTTCCAGTTGTGGATAGTAGAGATCCGCTATGGGTTGAGAAACAGCGTCGTGCGGCTGGTAAGCTTCCGAAAAATCCGCCGAAACCTGTATATGCACCAATTCATATGCCGAAAAACTCTTCTATTCCAATTATAATGTCAACATTCTTCTTTATTGCCGGATTCGGCTTTGTCTTCTTATGGACATGGATGGCGGTTCTTGGTCTGATTGGTGTAGCAGGTTGTATGATTGCTCGCTCGTTCCAATACGACACCGACTATTACATTCCAGTTGAAGAAATTGAGAAGACGGAAGCATCGATAAGGGGGACGGTCTAATGGCACAAGCTGTATCACAGCATGGTCACGACCATGATCATAGTCATGACCACGGGCATCACGATCCGCAAGAAATGAAACTTCTTGGTTTCTGGATCTTCCTAATTACCGACGTTATCTTGTTCGGTACTTTATTTGCAACGTATGTGGTTCTTCATAAAAACACTGCCGGTGGTCCCGGTGGTGCAGAAATATTCGAAATGCCAGGCGTTATTGCTGAGACATTTATCTTGTTAACAAGTAGTTTCACAAGTGGACTTGCTGTACTTGCTATGAACAGAGGAAATGTTAAACAACTGATTTCTTGGTTGATCGTTACTTTTGTTCTAGGTGCGGCATTTATCGGGCTTGAAGTCACTGAGTTCGTGAAATTGATTGGTGAAGGACACGGAATCTCTGCAAGTGCATTCCTAAGTGCATTCTTCACGCTTGTCGGGACTCACGGACTTCACGTTTCAGTTGGTCTCGTCTGGATGTTGTTATTAATTATTCAATTGTCACGTCGTGGAATCACTGATGTGACACGCGGTAAAATTAACGTCATCAGCTTGTACTGGCACTTTTTGGACGCGGTATGGATCTTCTTGCTATCCGTCGTCTACTTGTTGGGGGTGATGTAATATGGCGCAGCATTCAACAGATTCACATGCACATGGTGAAGATCATGCTCATGGCTCGCTTAAATCTTATATCATTGGTTTTATCCTTTCGATCATCTTAACGATTATTCCGTTGGTTGTTGTTATGAACCATATGTTCCAAGCAACAGCAACGATTCTAATCATTATGATTACTGCAGTATTGCAGTTCGTTGTACAGTTATTCTTCTTCATGCATGTACGCGATCGTACGGGTAACCAGCCTCGTTGGAACGTTATGGCTTTGATCTTTGGTCTAGCGATTGTACTGGTTGTTGTATCTGGTTCTGTATGGATCATGGCTTACAACGGCGTAGGATACTAATCTACAGATAAAAGACTTAGCGGTATGATAGTACAATAAGAGCTTTCTTGTTTAATCGGATACAGATGTTATTGATCTGTAGAAGAAAGAGCAAGAAAGCTTTTTTTATATGCTTGATTGTAATAGAAGATTAATTTGTTCTATTTCAAAGGTGAAAAATCTAATCAAACATGTACATATTTAGCTAATCACACCATAGCAAATTCAACACTTTTCTTATAGATTGATGCAATACAGGCAGTATAGCAAAAAGAGACGGATTCTACTGTGATAAAAAGTAGAATTCGTCTCTTTGCTATCAATAAAGAAAAATAAATGAATACGATAGATATTATAATTTATTGCTGTATAGATCGATTTTTTCAACGAAATACCCATAATTTACTGACAGTATAATTGATACCGAGACCGAATATAGTCACTACTATTTTGGCGATCCAGACAGGAATATGATCAGCAACCAGACTAATCGCACACGCTGTAACCGTAGCTACTGCTATATTGACCAGTAAAAAGCGAATCATTTCACGGATATCCCAACCAGTACCCTGTGCAAATGTCCAACGTCGATTCCATAGATAACTGTTGAGTGTGCCAGCGCCATATCCGATAAATTGAGCAGCTACAACACCAGTAAAACTCTGTAATAGCATAAATACGATAAAGTCGATTACTGTATTGGAGACGCCGACGGTAGCAAAGCGAACCGCTTGATTCGCAAACCATTTAGAAACCAGCATGACGTTGTTCGCTCACCACACGACGTTGTTCTGGTAAGGATTCATGGGCAGGTAGCGGTTGTTCTTGCGCAAAATTTCGAGTCTGTTGTATCAGATACAAAGGACGTTGCTTCACCTCATCATAGATCCGACCAATATATTCACCGATAAGACCAAGAATAACTAGCGTGATTCCATTTAAAAATAAAATCGTTGCCACAATCGAAGCCCAACCGGGTGTTGTGGAGAAGTGTAATAATTTCTGAGCAAGTACAAAAATCAGATAAAAGAAGCTGAATAGCGATACAACACTACCTAGAATACTGGCTAATTTTAAAGGCTTGAGCGAGAAGGCAACCAGTGCATCCGATGCAAAGCGGATCATTTTCTTGAGTGGATATTTAGTTTCACCTGCAAACCGTTCTTCACGTACATAACTGATCGAAGTCTGACGGAATCCGACCCAGCTCACAAGACCACGAACAAAGCGATTGTTTTCTTTCATTGTTTTCATTGCTTCACATACTTTACGATCAATTAAGCGAAAATCACCTGTATCTAATGGAATATCAATATCGCTTAATTTGTTCAGTGTGCGGTAGAACATCGAAGCTGACCATTTTTTGAAGCCTGTTTCACCTTTACGTTCTGCCCGAGTGGCATAGACAACATCGAAGCCTTCTTTCCATTTCTCAATCATTTGCAAAATTAACTCGGGTGGATCTTGAAGATCGGCATCTATCACTACAATCGCTTCGCCTTGAGCATGATCCATTCCGGCGGTGATCGCAATCTGATGACCAAAGTTACGGGAAAAGTCGATCCATTTCACAGAAGCATCACTTGCACAAAGTTGATTAACAATCGAAGCGGTCTGATCACGGCTTCCATCATTTACAAAAATTAATTCATACGATTCATGAGTCTGTTGCATCACTTCAGTCAGACGACGATAACATTCCAGAACAACAGCTTCCTCATTATATACAGGTACAACGATTGAATAGCGCATAGTTCATTCCTCCTTATAGATAAACCTTGATCTCATAGGGACAGACCATAAAGTTAAGATTGATGTAATTCATATAATGTAAGTTGAGAACTTCTTCCACTGCTACCACGCTGAGAACTTGAAGATACTGTATCTACTGCTGTTGTAGCCTCAGCACTCCATTCACTTTGTGAAATAACAGTACCATGTGTTTGCACCCATGTGGTTAAGTCTGAACTTCCGCTGCCCATACCACCACCCAGAACTACATATTTGAGTTCGCCATCGGCTACTAGAGCCTCTAATTGAGTAGTAGTCAGTGCAGTATCAGAGCCTTTGAACCCACCCCATGCGATAACAGGAGAGCCTGTAGCTAGAATCATAGGCGTTGCTGTCTGAGAAGAAGAAGTAGCAACTAGATATTTTTCACCTGTGTTATGTTGTTGCAAATAAGTAATCAAACCTTCATCAACACTGCTACTGTTACTGCGTCCACTGGATGTTGATAGTTCGGGTCCAGCAGAAGGTTGTGTAGAATTGCCACCATAAAGTGCTGGAGTCATCGACCAGTAAGCAGGAGCTACCAATAAAGCAACCAGAGTAAGTGCCAAAGATAAGGTTGATGTCATGCGATGAGTACGAAGTGCAATCACCCAAGCGATAACGCCGATCACAGCAGTTATGATCCCGAGAAGCATTTGATCTAAAGAAATAGTAATATATAATCCAGTGGCGATACCGACAAACATAAATATCGTCAACCAGCGCTTGTGTATATTTTGCCATAGATGAGCGATCGCTGCACCTGTCAGAGCCGCAATCGCAGGAGCTATCATAATAAAGTAATATCGATGTATATGCCCTGCAATACTAAAAAAGAGAATCATTGGCGCTAACCATGCTGCCCAGAATAAAATGATATGTCGTTGCTCACGCCATTGAATCCATAACATCAACGCGCTTAATAAAGCTAAAGGAAGGAACCATGCGATTTGTCCAGCATTGGCTGTACTGAAAAGTCGAAAAACACCAGCATCACCAGCATCATTACTACCTCCAGAACTACCCATGCCACCACCACCAGATCGTCCGTTTCCTCCATCATTACCGCCACCAAAACCACTTTGTGGTGGAGCAGTTCCGCTTATAGCGTTGGTTGGAGTAGATGCTGTATTCGAAGCGGTTGTCTGTGTTGCCTGATCAGATAGTGTTGTAGCTGTTGTAGACTGAGATGTGCCTGCTGAAGCTTTCGCTGTCGACGATGCATCTTTACTATTTACAGCACTGGCAGTACTACTGTTACGACGACTATCAGGTGTACCAGCAGGCATATTGCCACCACCACCAGATTCTCCAGTTAAACGACTAATACCGTTGTACCCGAGAGCCAATTCAAGTACAGAATTGGATGTGCCGCTACTACCTACATAAGGACGTTGATCCGCAGGAGTGACATCCACAATGACTGCCCACGATAACGAGATCACTCCCAGTAATATACTGGCAGTTAGTAAATGAAGCCCTTTTTGCTTCCATTGCCCTTTGCGAGCGAACCAGTAAAGCAGATAGAAAGCAGGAAGAACCATAAACGCTTGAAGCATTTTTGTATTGAACCCTACACCCACCAGTCCAAATGCTATACATAAGGTGAGTAATTTCCCACTACGTACACTTTTGAATAAAAAATAAGAGGCTAGCATTAGGAAGAATACAAGGGTACTATCTGCATTGTTGGTGCGACTGACAGCTACAGCTATCGGAGTTAAAGCTAAGATCAAAGCCGCTATTCGTGCTGCGGTAACTCCAAAGTGAGGCTTGATGATCAGATATAGTAAAATGACCGATCCAGCCAATCCAAGTGCTGAAGGTAAAGCCAAGCTCCAACTATGAATCCCAAATAGTTTGGCGCTCATTGCTTGAAGCCAAAAAGCGACAGGAGGCTTATCAATCGTAATAAATCCACCTGGATCATAAGCATTGAAAAAGAAATTATGCCAGCTCTGCACCATGCTTGTTATAGCAGCAGTATAGTAACTGTTCAGATCACCTGCTTGATTAATGTTATATAGCGAAAGACCCGCAGCTAGTATAACCAGTATAGCTAGTATGGGATCTATCCTTCGAATGCGGGATTCTTTCACCTGTATATCCTCCTTTGTGAATCACGTCTGTGCAACTTTATGTAAAAAATATAACAAGGCTTTATGAACAAAAAATGAACGTTCCCTTAAAGGCGGTTAAAGATTGCTATAATTCCATATAAAAAAGCGAGAAACCCTTAAGGAACAAGGAATTTCTCGCTTGATGAATAGCAGATGAGTAGAGCCTGAATCGGTAAAAAGATTTTTTGAATTTCATGAAAGTATAATGATCTCAAAAAGATAGATACATTTGTATCCTCATGTATGGGTTAGCGGTAAAAAGACAGTCATTGTAGTACCTTGTCCATCTTCACTGTTTCCTTCGATGCGTCCGCCATGTAAGCCAATAATTTTCTGCACAATCGATAGCCCTAATCCGTTCCCTCCTGTCACAGAAGTACGCGAAGTATCGACTTTGTAAAAGCGATCGAAAATATGTTCTAAATGCTCAGGAGTGATCCCACAACCGGTATCTTGCACCGATACTTTGATCCATTGTTGATCTTGAGTAAGCGTCATATAAATATTGCCTTGTTCAGGTGTAAACTTAATCGCATTAGACAGCAAATTAATCCAGACCTGACTGAGTAAATCTTCATCACCGTTAAATGTGATCTTATCGAGATCCGCCGAAAGATCGATATTTTTCTCTGTCCAAAGAGGCACACAAGAAGCAACAGACATCCGTATCTGTTCATCAAGGCGGAAAGGCACCATGTGTAGCTTCACGACATCTAACGAAGCTAATTTCAACAGATTACTACTGAGCTTCGATAAACGTTCACTTTCCTGTTCGATAATCGTTAAATGCCGAACTTGTTCAGGCGAAGCACTATCTCGCAAAGCACCTGCAAAACCACGAATAGAGGTAAGCGGGGTCTGAATCTCATGTGATACATTGGATACAAATTCTTGGCGCATCGCTTCAATCTTAGATAGTTCTCCGATCATCCGGTTAAAGTTACGACTTAATTCACCAATCTCATCTTTGCGCCGTAGATTCACACGAACTTGATAATCACCTTTGGCTACACGCCGGGTCGCTTCAGATAATTTGGCAATAGGTTTGGCAATTAAGCGTGCTGCAAATAAAAACAACACCACACCAATTACTAACATGACAGACAAGACCAGAATCATCCACCGATTAAACTGATTGACAAAATGACCGGGTGCTGGGCGAGCAAAAAGAGCATAGTTTTGACCATCACGTTCGAACGGTACACCTACATAACGAGGTTCTTTTTCATCTTTAGTATTAAACAGTGAGAGATTAAAACTAGGCACTTCGGTATTGGTAGTCGGTATAGCTGTAGGATGATAGATTTGACCATTTAATACTTCTTGCTTGATCGTTTCTGGAATATTCCATTGATTCAAAGGATCTGCTGGAAGTTTTGGCTTGGGTTTGCTCGAATGATCTGATGTATCTGTATCTGCTGTTGAATCCGGAGGCGTCGGAGGTACAGGAGGTGGAGAAAGACCAGGTGGACCTCCGGGGCCATCACCAATTGAACGGTAGGTCGTTCCATCTGCTCCTATAACGACAATCTGCATCTGTCCGCCTTGACTATCCAGATATTTCTGAATCATATTTTTGGGAATAGAAGATTGAATCTCAGCCATAGACTTGGCATCTGTCAAAATGCGATCTTCTACAAAGTTAACTTGTTGCCTTTGAAATACCCAATCTGACATCAGTAACGTAATCACAAAGCTAGCGACGACGACTGCGATAAAGGTAAGCACAAGTTGACTGTATATATTTTTCAAACTTATTTCACCTCAATCCGGTAACCAATACCCCGAATTGTCTGGATCGCAAATCCATTTGCTTCTGTAAAACGATCACGTAGACGCTTGATATGCACATCGACCGTACGCTCATCCCCATCGTAATCATGTCCCCAGATCTTCTCGATCAATTGATCACGTGTAAAGATTTGCCCTGGGAATCCAGCAAGTGTATACAATAGATCAAATTCTTTGGCAGGTAAGGCTTGTAGACTGCCATTCGTATCGGCTTCTTTGGTCGAAGCATCCAGTCTTACATTGCCTATCGACAGCGATTCTCCTGAAAAAATACGATAGCGTCGCAATAATGCTTTGACACGCATCACCAATTCTTCTGCGACAAAAGGCTTCGCTAAATAATCGTCTGTTCCTAAGCGGAATCCTTTAATCTTATCTTCAGATTCCCCTTTAGCCGTGACCAGTAGAATCGGTACATCTCCATAATAACGACGAATATCTTGAGTCAGTTGCCACCCATCCATATGAGGCATCATCACATCGAGAATAATCAGATCCCATTTGCCATTGCCAAGCATATCGAATGCTTCTTTGCCGTCTCGTGCGGTATGCACACTATATCCTTCACGGCTTAAATACATATGAATTAATTCCAAAATGGAAGGATCATCATCAGCGATCAAAATACGTACCATATTGTAACGCTCCTTTAAATGTAATTAGAAATAGTATGCCAAGTGCTTAAACTATCATATCAGATCAATATGAAGAATAGATGAACAGCAAATCGTTCATCTCTCGTCGATCTTACCATCAACGGAATTAGGATTATATAAACGAATTTGAAAAAAAATCCAAAAAGTAAGATTAATCTCTTCACAAAATGAACGATATGAACTAAAATGAACTTATATGAACGTAAAGTATAAAAAATTGCACTTATTGAGAGGATGACTACTAATGGAAAACCGCTATGTGTCTCACCCGAACGATGTGAAATCTTTTGATACCAATCGACTACGTGAAGAATTTTTGATCGAATCTTTATTTCAAACCGATGAACTTGTAACCGTTTACAGCCATGTGGATCGTTATATTGTAGGTTCGGCTGTTCCTGCGTCCAAAGAGATCAAATTAGAAGTAAATCTTAAAGATATTGGAACAGACTTTTTTTTAGAGCGTCGTGAGATTGGGATTATCAATATTGGAGCTCCCGGTAAAGTAACCGCAGATGGTCAGGAATATGAAGTAGCTGCTAAAGAATGTCTGTATATTGGACTGGGTACCAAAGAAGTTACTTTTTCAGGTAGTGGTAATGAACCTGCTAAATTTTACTTTGTATCCACACCAGCTCATCATCAATATCCAACCGTAAAATCAACGCAAGAAGATGCTACACCTAGTCATCTGGGAGATATCAAAACATCGAACGAGCGTACCATTTATAAATATATTCATCAAGGCGGTATCAAAAGCTGTCAGTTAGTGATGGGGATTACAGAACTTGCTCCCGGTAATATGTGGAATACAATGCCTTGTCATACTCATAACCGTCGTTCAGAAGTGTATCTGTATTTCAACTTGGATGAGAATGCGACTGTGTTCCACTTTATGGGCGAACCGCAAAATACCAAACACCTTGTTGTACGTGATGGACAAGTAGCGATTTCTCCAAGCTGGTCGATCCACAGTGGTGTCGGTACAAGCAATTATACATTCTGCTGGGCAATGGCTGGAGAAAATCAAACGTTCGATGATATGGACGCGGTTGCTATGAAAGATTTAAAATAAACCCAAAACCATTCCGGAATGATACTGGAAGGGACGGGGGAATTATGAGTGCATTAAAGCGTCATGAACGCATTATGGAAATATTAATATCTCATCAAGAAGTAACGGTTAGTCAATTGAGTGAGATGATGAATGTAACTGGTAAAACGATTCGTGAAGATTTAGCCAAGCTTGAAGATATGGGATTATTAACTCGTGTTCATGGCGGAGCGGTTCTGGCACAGAATGATCAATATGGTATTCTATCCGGTCAAGGGACGAATACTAAGCATATGCCTGAAAAAAAAGAAATCGCAGAGCGAGCCCTTCGCTATATTCAACCGAACGATATTATTGCGTTAGATGGAGGCAGTACCACGCTTGAGATCGCCAAAAGACTGCCTTCTTTTCCATTAACCGTAGTCACTAATGATCTATTTATCTTAAGTGAACTGGCGAAGCGTGAACAAGTACGGTTGGTTGTACCGGGCGGAGAACGGACACGAAATATGTTGATCAGTTCGCAAGCGGTAGAGTATGTACGGGGGCTTAATATTCACAAAGCATTTGTATCATCGACAGCTCTTCATCCTGAATTTGGATTGTCGATCTATACCGGTGATCTGGTTCCTTTCAAAAAAGCATTGGTCGAAACAGCGCAACACGTCTATGGTGTGGTCGATCATCAAAAGTTCGGACAATTTGCATTGTGGACATTTGCGACTTGCCAACAGCTCGATATGATTATTACCGATAGCGGTTTGTCTACCGAGCAAGTAGCTCATTTCCAACAATCTAATATTCCACTGGATATCGCTTAAAGTAATTCGCTTGTGAAGAGAGGATGATTATATTCATGAATAGTTTTGATTTGACGGGTAAAGTAGCTCTAGTGACGGGATCAAGCGGGGGTCTAGGACAAGGAATGGCACTAGGGCTTGCTCAAGCAGGCGCAGATATTATCTCGGTCTCGTATTCGAGTAGTAAAGATACGGTTGATAAAGTACAAGCTTTAGGACGTGAAGCGCTTGAGATCGAAGCGGATCTGAGCAAGCATGATACGTTAGAAGATGTAGTCCATCAAGCGTTAGCTTTTAAAGGCAAAATCGATATTCTGGTTAACAACGCAGGGATTATCCGACGTGCTCCAGCGGTTGAACATCCGTGGAAAGATTTTGCAGATGTGATTGATATCAACTTGGAGACGGTGTTCTATCTATCTCAATTGGTTGGTCGCCATATGATTGAGCAAGGAAGCGGTAAAATTATCAGTGTAGCTTCGATGTTATCGTATCAAGGTGGTATTAATGTACCGGGTTATACCGCAAGTAAGCATGGTGTAGCAGGCATTACCAAAGCCTTAGCCAATGAATGGGCAAGCAAAGGGATTCAGATTAATGCGATTGCACCGGGCTATATGTTGACTGATAACACAGCACCGATTGTTGCTGATCCTGCACGATTCGATGCGATTACAGATCGTATACCAGCCGGTCGTTGGGGAACTGCCGCAGATATGCAAGGGCCGGTCGTCTTTTTGGCATCCAAAGCGTCTGATTATCTGAACGGGCATGTTATTTGTGTAGATGGCGGATGGATGGCGCGTTAATTGGAACTTTATCATCATTAATTTCAGCAGAATGTAGATGCTAGAATGAACCCAAGAAAGGCAGTGTGATGATGAAACAAGGAGTACTTGCACATATCTATGGACAATTACCGCTCACCGAACTAGCTGCTAAAGTATCTGAAGGTGGATTCACTTCGGTTCAGTTAGCACTTGCCAAAGCGATCTCAGATATCGATACGTCTAATGGTCGATTAAGCCCGGGGCTTGCGAATCATATTGCTGAACAGTTTGATCGTCAGGGTGTACGGATTGCTGTACTGGGTTGTTATATTGATCCTGTTCATCCTGATCTTAGTGAACGTCGTCATGGCATCGAACGATTCAAAGAACATTTACGATATGCACGTGACTTTGGCTGTAGTATGGTCGCTACGGAAACAGGCGGATATACGACATATCAAGCATCCGAGCCAGAACGTTATGCTGAAGTGGGTTGGCGTGTTCTACAAGAAACCATGTCTGAACTAGCAGAAGAAGCAGATAAATGGGGCGTACATATGGCAATAGAACCTGTTGCTGATCATACGCTTCACTCGACTGAGCTAATGACTCAATTAATAGAAGATATTCCTACAACAGCGATTGGAATGCTTTTTGATCCTTGTAATATGATGAAAATAGAGCATCTGGAGAATCAAGAAGCTTTTCTGCGGGATACATTTGAACAATTAGCAGATCGTATGTTGTTAATCCATGCGAAAGATTTTGATTTTGCACCAGATGGTAGTAAGCCTTATCGTACAGCAGGCACCGGTATACTGGATTATCCGTTATTTTTCCGCTTGCTTAAGCAGTATAAGCCACATATCGATATTTCACTGGAAGGTGTACCGTTAGAAGACCTTCCACAAGCTTCATTATATATGCGTCAAATCTGGCAAAACGTACAATCTTAATAGGTGATCGACTACCATTTTTCGATTTCCTCCTCTGAAAGAACAGCCGTATATCAAGGGCTGTTCTTTTTGTATAAATGTAAAATAAATGGCGAAAATCTATTGAGTTAATAGACTTGTCTAGCTAATGTCTGGTTAAACGCTTCCTGCAATAATAAGGTTTCTGCTTTCTGATTGACTGCATGATCGCCAAGTATAGCATCCATAATAAAAGCATCATTTAGCATCTGCTGGTACAAGGAAATAATTTGGCTATCTGACCATTCTGTTAATATCTTTGTTTCGGCTGGAATAATCGGAATATGAGCTTGTTCAACCAAACGAAGATTTTGTTTGATTGCTGTAGCTATCTGGAGTAATGTCTGTTCATTTCTTGCAGTGTCGATATCTACGATTCCATCCTTGGTGTAGAAATGCTTATTAGCAATAGCTATGGCAGTATGCGAAATATGGAAAGCCTGAATATTTGACTGGATATCGTAATGTAAATCTACTAATTTGAAAAGTTGAGCAAGCTGGGTTACTCTTTCAGTTTGTGTTCCATCTATTTCACCAAAAATAGTTCCTTGATGCTTTTCAGTGCTAAATTGGGCATATAAAACACCATTTTTGAGATCTCCGCCTGCACCCGGGAACCCCGGCAGTAATCGATCACCAACAAGATCAAGCCACGCATCATATCCAACAGTGTTAGTCAGGGTAACAATAGTTTGGCTCTGGTTGTTTTTAAGCACAGCAAGAGCAGACTCGGCTTGATCATAACGTACAGGAACAAGGATAAAATCATAAATATCATCGTCAGCAAGCTGTTCAATCGTTGGGATAGAAATGTGCTTGATCGTTCCGCTGTCATTGTATCGCAAGCCATGGTGTTGTAAATCTTTTAACCTTTCGCCTCTGGCTAATACAGTAACATCTACTCCATACTGAGCCAATCGAAGTGCATATATACTGCCAACCACGCCAGCGCCAAATATCAAGATTCTATCTTTAGCTATATTCAATTACATTCTCCCTCTCTGCAAATCATAGTTACAGATTGCTCATGCCATATCTGTCTGATAAAATAATAGTGTTGTCTAATGATGATTTCAATCGACAGATGCAGTGAAAAGTTGTATAAACAACATATTCTGAAGTCTGATGTCTAAGAAGGTGTTCATGATATGGAAAAACAACAAGATCCGAGAGTTTTGCGTACAAGACAGTTAATTCGAGAGTCTTTCATAGAGTTGTTGCAGAGTATTCAATTTGAGTCGATAACGATAAAAGATATTGCTCAAAAAGCTACGATTAATCGTGCTACATTCTATACTCATTATGAAGATAAATATGCACTACTGGATGAGGTTATAGAGCAAGCTTTCAAAGAGATGATTCCTGAACAGGTAATACATGCAGAGGCATTGACAGAAGAAATAGGAGACCAGATCATCTTGCTTACTTATCGTTACATTGTAGATTTTCATCAGACATGCAGGCTGGATTCCAAATCAATTGCTACTCTAGTAGATAGCCAAATCAAAGGTATGCTACAAAAAACAATTGAAGATATATTATCAAAAGAAAAGGAAAATCATCAGTATATAGAGATTCTAGCAGCGATCACAAGTTCAGCAATTTATAGTGCTACTTATCAATGGTTTAGGTTGGAGAAGAATAGCCATGCCGACTTATTGTTAGATATTGTTCGCCCTTATATTATGAGAGGGTTATCTAAACAGTTATAGAGATCTTATTTACCATCTTTAAATATATTTTGAAGAACAGCCTTGATCCTAAGGCTGTTTTTTTTGTAGAATGTGGCAAAATATTAAATGATTGCTATCGTCATAGATAAGCTTCATACTTTAAGTTCATGTTTAATTCTTCTTAACAGCTATATGAAGAAGCAGATAGGAATACCAAGAAGGAGGATATCATGACTCAATTACTACATCATCGCAATCGGAAAGTAGCATTGATTACTGGAGCAGGGATCGGGCTTGGACGAGGCATTGCCAAAGTACTTGCTCATAAAGGATATCGCATTGCACTTACCTATCATTCAGACTCGGATGATATTGATAACGTTACTCAAGAATTATCCCATATTTATGGAGCACAGCCATTTGCCATTCAGACCGATCTGACTCAACCGGATCAGCCGGAATCGATTGTGAAGCAGACGTTAGAGCATTTCGGACGTATTGATCTACTGGTGAACAATGCAGGTGGAGGGATCGGTTCAGCCTTGCTTGATTTGGAAATGAAGAATCTGGATCACTCGATTCATTTGAATTATCGTGCACCAATACTGGCTTCCAAATTTGCAGCTCAAGCGATGATTGATCAAGAAATTGCAGGCAATATTATCTTTATTACTTCTTCTCGTGCTGAACGAGCGTACCCTACAGATAGTATCTATGGAGGGATGAAAGCAGCTCTTATTCGATCAGCCTCTTCATTTGCGCTTGAATTTGCTCCTTACGGGATACGAGTCAATTGTGTCGGCCCGGGGGCTACAGTCAATCGACTTGAACAAGATGCGATTAAAGAACCTCTAGGTCGCAAAATTCCACTGGGTCGTATGGGCACACCGGCTGATATTGGCGAAGCCGTAGCATGGTTATCTTCAGAAGAAGCTTCTTATATCACAGGTATTAATTTGCGTGTAGATGGCGGTCTGATTTTGCCCGGTATGCCTGAAGATATGTCTCCAGAGGCAGGCTATGGCTGGGGAACGATTCATCATCATTTAGATAAAGATTAATCCTCATTTTATAGGTTTAATACACGAAGCTTGCAGACTTCTATTGTTGAAGTATGCAGGCTTTTTGTTATATTTTTGTTATAAATGAAAGTATCCTTCATGAAAACTTCATTTGACTATAAGCTCCATTTTCCTCATAATTGGTAGTAGTTTAGAATGATTATAAATTGTATGCAATTAATTGTAAAAATTATCTATAATGTCTAATTTTATTATCATATACTCAATCATTTGAGTGTGGAGATCATACTCATCTTAAAATATGGAGGAATTCAATATGTATAAATCAATTATTGTTGGAACAGGTCCTGCTGGACTTACAGCCGCTATCTATCTTGCTCGTGCTAATCTTAGCCCACTCATTATCGAAGGACCACAACCGGGTGGACAATTAACAACAACTACAGAAGTTGAAAATTTCCCGGGCTTCCCTGATGGAATTATGGGTCCTGAATTGATGGACAACATGCGCAAACAAGCAGAGCGTTTTGGAGCAGAGTTCCGTACAGGTTGGGTCAATAGTGTAGATTTGGCAGATCGTCCGTTCAAATTGCAAGTCGAAGGCATGGGCGAATTGGTAACGGAGACATTGATCATTTCCACAGGAGCTACAGCTAAATATTTGGGTATTCCTAACGAACAAGATAATATCGGACGCGGTGTAAGTACTTGCGCAACGTGTGATGGATTCTTTTTCCGTGGTAAAGAAATTGTAGTTGTGGGTGGAGGAGACTCTGCTCTAGAAGAAGCTAGCTTCTTAACTCGTTTTGCTTCTAAAGTAACGCTGGTTCACCGTCGCGAAGAATTGCGTGCTTCCAAAATCATGCAAGATCGTGCTCGTTCTAATGACAAAATCGAATGGGCTTTGAACCAAAACCCACTTGAAGTCGTTGCTGGCGATAGCGGTGTAACAGGACTTAAAGTGATGAACAACAACACAGGACAAGAAGAAATCATTCCTGCACATGGCGTGTTCGTAGCGATTGGTCACCATCCGAATACAGGTTTCTTAAATAATCAATTGACGACAGATGCCAATGGTTATATCGTATCGAATCCAGGTACTTCAGAAACGAATATTCCAGGCGTGTTCGCTTGTGGTGATGTGCAAGATACTCGTTACCGCCAAGCGATTACAGCAGCAGGTAGTGGATGTATGGCTGCAATGGACTGTGAGAAATTTATCGAAGCTTTGGAACATCAAGAAGTCGTTATGGGTTAATATCTACACTAACTTCACATATATAACGTATACAGATAGCAGAATCGCTTCATGTTCTGCTATCTACATAATCTAATTTAATCAAAGGAGTGTTACATTATTATGGAAAAAGCGATCGTTTATACAAGTACAAACTGCCCACATTGCAAGCAGGTGAAAAGTTTTTTGAATGATAAAGGTATTGAGTTCGAAGAGCGTAATATCGAATTGGAAGAAAAATATGCAGAAGAAGCTTGGAACATGGGTGTACGCGCAGTTCCAGTCACATTGATCGGCGAATACAAAATCATGGGTATGAATATGACTCAATTCAACAAAGCTTTAGCAGAATCATAAAATAAGCAAAAAAATAAACGGTAGCCCGGATAAAGGGTTGCCGTTTTTTTGATGTTGACTGCAACAATAATAACAAAGGAAAGATATCATACTGTGCAAAAAATGAGCTCTAGTTGCTTGAGCAGATATCACGTTTTTTTATTCAAGTTTTTTTCATTCAAGTACTAAGGTGGTATCTAAAACAAAAACTGGGTCACCGCACGAAAAATCATAAAGAATCCAAAACCGGCAATCAAAAAGGAAACGCCCTGTTTGCGTCTTGCTTGTGAGAAGTTAAACACACTCAGGCTGACTAATGGCACGATAATAAAAGAAAATAAAAACAACATTACGTAAAAAGGCAGCGAAATGTCGGCAGTTCCCAACAGATTCATGGTAGCTCTCTCCGTTTCACATTCGTTCGTGTTGCATAACACATAACGAAATTATAGACCGAAAGAGCAACTGATTTTACACTAAAATAAGGCAAATTTACGTCAAATTTAAGATAAATAATTCACAATTGATACCAAAATTAATCAAAAATGTGTCTGACCTCTATTAAATCGATACTTTGACCCGACCTAGAAATTGCGAAACTGCCATATACGCTGTACCAATTACAGTCGATTGATCGCCTAATTCAGAATATTGAATCATTAATTTTTGTCGGTGATAAGGCAAAGTGCGTCTGGACACTACTTCTTGTAGGTAAGGATCGATCCAAGGTTCTGCTTGTCTCATATGTCCACCGATAATGACTAATTCAGGATTGAACCCATTGACCAGATTCGTTATCCCGATACCAAGATACTCCCCTATTTTCTGAAATAAATCTCGGGCTTCCGGTTCATCGAATTCAGCACGTCTGACCCAATCGGCTGTCGTACTACCCGGAATCGGTTCTTTGATCGCATGATCATAAGCAAGCTCAGAAGCATACAACTCCCAACATCCCTGACTACCGCAAGAGCAGGGAAGACCGTAAGATTCCACAGACATATGCCCTGTTTCCCCAGCATAACCGCGCGAGCCTTTGTACAATTCGCCTTCAATAATAATTCCTGATCCTATTCCTGTGCCTACACTGACATAGACCAGATGTTGTGCTTGTCTGCCTGCGCCAAATTGCAATTCCCCGAGTGCACCCGCATTCGCTTCATTATCGACAATCACCGGAATCTGAAAAAGATGCTCTAATTGCTCCCGCAAAGCCACACCTTCCCATCCTAGATTGGGCGCAAACAATACATTTCCCTGTTCATCCACCATACCCGGTACGCCTACACCCATACCTACAATTCCGTGGATCGAATCAGGTAGATGCTGCAATAATATATTTACCTCTGCTTGTAATTGCGCAATCACATCTGAGACTTGATGACTGACTAGAGAGGCTGTCGATTTGGCAATAATTTCACCTTCCAGATTAGTCAAAATCAATATAAGTTCATTCACTGTAATCTCGACGCCTGCGGCATAGCCTGCATTTTTGTTAAATAGTAAAATGAGTGGCTTACGTCCGCCACTGGATTGTCCTTGACCGGATTCTAGCACCAGTTGATCATCGATTAGCTCCTGTACTAGATTGGAAACGGTCGCTTTGTTAAGACCTGTAGATTGCGATACTTGGGTACGTGAGAGTGGAGCATATTGGCGAATATTATCGAGCACGAGCGATTTATTTATTTTTTTGACCAGTGCTTGATCACCTGTGATTTTCATGGTTTTCTTCCTTTCAGATGACTATTCACTAACTTTGTTTAACCGATAGACAAAGTATATCATATATGTTAGGATAGCGATGTAAACGATTTCTTTTTGGTCATAATAGTAATATGGTTCTGCCCAATGATTGTTAGATGATCTACTTTAGGCGCACCTTCTCTGCTTGTTAAGTCGCTCTAAAAGAGATTTTTGTAACAATCTCCATACGAATGATAAGAGGAGGATTTTATTGATGGCTTACTTTGCAAATATTGAGAAAATTACTTACGAAGGTGTTCAATCCAAAAATCCATATGCTTTTAAATTTTATAACCCGACTCAAGTGATCGCTGGTAAAACGATGGAAGAACATTTGCGCTTTGGTATGGCTTACTGGCATACGATGGTTGCAGGTGGAGCTGATCCGTTTGGTGTGAATACAGCAGTGCGTCCTTGGGATTCGTATACAGGTCTTGATCTTGCCAAAGCTCGTGCAGAAGCTCTATTTGAATTGATGGATAAGCTAGATATGCCTTACTTCTGCTTCCATGATGTGGATATCGCTCCTGAAGGAGATAGCTTGCGAGAATTTTACAGCAATATTGATACGATTGTCGACCTTTTAGAAGGATATATGAAGCAATCCGGTAAAAAATTGCTTTGGAATACCGCAAATATGTTCAGTAACCCGCGCTTTATGCATGGTGCAGCTTCTACAAGTAATGCAGATGTGTACGCTCATGCAGCTGCTCAGATCAAAAAAGGTCTTGAAGTGGGTAAACGTCTAGGAGCAGAAAACTATGTGTTCTGGGGCGGTCGTGAAGGGTATGAGACACTACTTAATACAGACTATGCGCTAGAGCAAGATAATATCTCGCGTATGTTCCATATGGCAATTGATTATGCCAAAGAAATTCAGTTCGATGCTCAATTCTTGATCGAACCCAAACCAAAAGAGCCAACAAAACACCAATATGATTTTGATGCAGCCACAACGATTGCATTCTTGCAAAAAAATGGCCTGGATAAACATTTCAAATTGAACTTGGAAGCAAACCATGCCACGCTTGCAGGTCATAATTTCCAACATGAACTACGTGTTGCTCGTACCAACGGCATGTTGGGATCACTGGATGCTAATCAGGGCGATCTATTAATCGGATGGGATACGGATGAATTCCCGGTAGATCTGTATGCGGCGACGTTAACGATGTATGAAGTGTTGCAAAATGGCGGTCTAGGCAAAGGTGGCGTTAACTTTGATGCAAAAGTCCGTCGTCCTTCCTTTGAGCCAGAAGATCTGTTCTTAGCTCATATCGCTGGTATGGATACTTTTGCTAAAGGATTAACAACAGCAGCTCGCTTGATCGAAGATCGTGTATTCGAAGACTTTATCGACAAACGGTACAGCAGTTTCCAAGAAGGTATTGGAGCAGATGTGTTGAGTGGTAAAGCAACATTATCTTCGCTTGCAGAATATGCGCTCAATAACGAAACGCCTCGTGCAAATGAATCCGGTCGTGAAGAGTGGTTGAAATCGGTTCTTAATCAGTATTTAGTTACGGAATAACGGATACACTTTAAGGATTAGTTTGTGAAAATAGTAGGTGCAGTGAGATGGAGTTAAGGCGCTCCGAGAATTTATTCTTCTTGTCGTCGCCTTTAAGGTTGGATATCTTGGGTAGACTGCTGGGCAGTCGATATCCAACCTTAAAGGCGAGCGCTTCGCTCTTTCAGAAGAATAGATTCTCTTCGCTTGAGCGTGTGGTCACTGTGGATTAAGATATAAGATTAGAGCAAAAGATAAGGTCAAAGGCATGTCTCCCTTATTCCCTTGTGGGGAGGGAGGCATTTTTTGATGAGGTGAGCATTTTGGGAAAATGCTTTTGGTTTGATTTGGGTAGAAGGGCAAGATGAGTATGGTAAGAATAAAGTTGTTGTTGTAATGATACGTGAATAGAATTATGAATTTTGAAATCTATATAACATAAACACATGTACAAGGAGGGGTAAGGATGAGTTATGTAATTGGGGTCGATTTGGGGACGAGTGCGATGAAGACGGTGTTGGTGGATAAGCAGGGGAATATTGCTTATGAGACATCTGAATCGTATCCGTTATCTCAGCCCAAAGCAGGGTATAGCGAGCAAAGTCCTGAAGATTGGGTCAAAGGGACACTAACGTCGCTCCGTCGGTTGGTCGAGATTTCAGGAGTATCGCCTGATGAAATTGAAGGGTTAAGCTTTTCGGGGCAAATGCATGGATTGGTGTTATTGGATGAAGACAACCATGTGATTCGTCCAGCGATTTTGTGGAATGATACACGTACCAGTAAGCAGTGTCGCCGGATTGAAGAGACGTTAGGTGATGAATTATTACAGATTGCTCGTAATCGAGCGTTGGAAGGATTTACATTGCCCAAAATCTTATGGGTGCAGGAAAATGAGCCAGAGCATATGGAAGCGGCACGATTAGTTTTGCTACCGAAAGATTATGTGCGTTACCAGTTAACAGGTGATCTAGCGATGGATTATTCTGATGCGGCAGGCACATTGTTACTCGATGTAACCGGTAAGCAGTGGAGTGAGAAGATCGCTTCAGCTTTTGATTTGCCTATGTCGTTGCTTCCGCGTCTGATCGAATCATTTGATGATGTAGGTGGATTGTTGCCGGAAGTCGCTGAACAGACAGGATTGAGTGTAAATACACGCGTCTATGGTGGTGGAGCAGATAATGCGTGTGGTGCGATCGGTGCAGGGATTCTAAGTGAAGGACAGACGATGTGCAGTATCGGTACATCCGGTGTCGTGCTGTCTTATGAAGAACGCAAAGATTTGGATTTTGCAGGGAAAGTTCATTTCTTTAATCATAGCGAGCAAGATGCTTTTTATATTATGGGTGTTACCCTTGCGGCAGGGTACAGTCTAGAATGGTTCCGCAGTGCATTTGGCAAAGACCTTTCATTTGACCAGTTATTGCATGGCGTGAACAATGTGGCGGCAGGTGCAGAAGGGCTGTTATTTACACCTTATATCGTAGGTGAACGTACACCTCATCCGGATGCAGATATTCGTGGAAGCTTTATCGGTATTGATGCCGCGCACAAGTTACCGCATTTTGCGCGTGCTGTATTGGAAGGAATTACATTCTCTTTAAGGGAATCGATTGATATTTTACGCGAATCAGGCAAAAGTATCACTTCTGTCGTCTCGATCGGTGGCGGAGCGAAGAATGAGACCTGGTTACAAATGCAAGCAGATATTTTTAACGCCGAGATTGTTCGTTTAGAAAATGAACAAGGGCCTGCTATGGGAGCGGCTATGTTAGCGGCTTATGGTAGCGGGTGGTTCCCGTCTTTGCAAGACTGTGCAGCGGCATTTTTACGTCACGCGAAGTCTTACCAACCTGATCCGGAACGTGCTGAAAAGTATGATCAGTTGTTTGCGATTTATCAGGATATTTATGGACAGACTGCTGAATTGAATAAACGTTTGGCGGCTTTTCGCGGATAGATAAAATCTAAGACATACTTAACTAATAATTTCAATATTAGTTAAGTATTAAAATTAAAATCGACTTCATAAAATTATTCTTTTTATGCTATTATTGAAGTGCTTAAGAGGAGTTGATTAAATTGAGAAAAGAACCAGAACAAATAATTTTTGAAAATATGAATAATTTTCCAGTTCATATAAATAAAAATTTAAGAGAAAATAATGATAAAGTTAATTTTATACCCAGTAACGCTATCATTGAACCCTTGTTGCATTATTCACACGAAAATGGACAGTTGTACGTAGGAGATTCTATAAAGTGGTTGAAAAGCTTAAATGATGAAAGTGTAGATTTAATATTTGCTGATCCTCCCTATAATATAAAGAAAGCAGAGTGGGATACGTTTGAAAGTCAACAAGCTTATATTGATTGGTCGCTGGAATGGATTGTCGAAGCATCCAGGGTTTTAAAGAGTAATGGTAGTTTATACATTTGTGGATTTTCAGAAATTTTAGCTGATTTAAAACATCCTGCATCAAAATACTTTAAAGGTTGTAAGTGGTTAGTGTGGCATTATAAGAATAAGGCTAACTTAGGAAAAGATTTTGGTAGATCTCATGAGAGTTTACTTCACTTTCGTAAATCTACTAAGTTTACAATGAATCAAGATTTTGTTCGTATTCCTTATGGAAACCATACTTTAAAGTACCCAACTCATCCTCAAGCATTAAGTAGCCAATATGGGAAAGGTGAAAAACAAAGCGATTGGATTCCACATGTAATGGGAGCGAAAGGTAAAGATGTGATAGAAGTTCCAACAACTTGTAATGGTATGAATGAGAAGACTCCTCATAAAACTCAGAAACCAGAAGAACTTGTAAGAAAATTTATTTTAGCGTCTTCTAACCGTGGAGATTTAGTAATTGATCCTTTTTCTGGGTCAGGAACTACAGCTGTAGTAGCAGAACAACTAGGGAGAAAGTGGATGGCCTGTGATCTTAGTAGTGAATATAATACTTGGGCAATTGATAGAATTAGAAAAGCTAAAAAATTAAGCGATCAAGAATGGTTTTGGTTCGACAGGAAAAATGAAGAAAGAAGAAAAAAATAAGATGATATTAAAGCTAGTAAACATTTTGTGGGTTTATATCTCAGGAGGAATATAGTTGTTAAGTGATATGCTTGATAAAGTTACGAATAAGAATAATTTTACTACCGTTCAAGATTTTATTGATTATGCATCATATTTTTTAGAATATATTCAAAAAAACAAACAGGCTACTATTGTTTCTCAAAATGAGAATCATTATAATTTTTATCAATATAATAAAGAAGTCGATTATAGAGTTACACGACCATTCAACTCAAAAATTTTGTATTCAATTGAAGAGTTTGAATTTGCAAAAAATATACTTTTAAAAGATTTAACAAATTTAAAATTGTATAGAGAAAAATCTGTTATTGAAGATCGTTCTATAATTAATCGTTCTGTGTATACAATCCAACAATCTATAGGATTTGGTCTAGATGCTTTACCAGCAAGTAAATCTAATACTGCTAGAAAAATAACTGGAGATTTATTTGAACGTTTGATTCTTCTTTTATTCATTCAAGTTGGTATTAATGCTAAAACTGGAACCGTAAAGGTTCCTATTATGGATGGTAATAAAAAAGTTATAGACATGAATTATCAACATGATTTAATTGTGAAATCCTTAAAAGAAGATCAGCCCAAATTAATAGGTTCTGTTAAAACTACGAGCAAAGACAGGTTGGCAAAAGTATTTGTAGACAAGTTTTTGTATAATAAGCTTACAGAAACAATAGTTCCTCATATAGCTATTTTTCTTCACGATGTACAAAGAAAAACAAGTAAAAAAGAGGGAGAATATAAAATAGGTCAAACTTTTTTAACAGGAAGTTTCAAGGGTTATACACTCAAATTAAACCCCTTAGATGGAGTTTACTATTTTGATAAAAGACCCATAATGGAAAAAGATCTTTTTTTAAAAGAACATATTAATACATTTGATAAACTAATCTGTGATGATATTTGGAATTATTTATAAACCAATTCTAGAATTTAAATTTATGGTTTGCTAGATATGGAATTATTAGGAAAAAAATATATAATAATATAATTTTTCAAGAAATAAGCCTAAAAGACACTTCAAAGTGTACTTCTTAGGCTTATTTTCTTATAAAGGTTTAGTATCTCAGACCAAATGTGTAATAATAGACATATGTTTAAATAAGTGTCGGCGGAATGGATTCTATTATACATTTCAAATATAAGATACATGATTTTTACATTAAAAAAAGGAGGAACCCTGATGGATAAACGGTATTGGTTAATTGGTGGCGTAAGTGGAGCAGTATTAGCACTTGCAGGAACAAGAATGGTGTGGAATACAGCAGTCAAAGCGCAAACACCCAAACGTATTCCGGTAGAGCGTAAGCCTGCGATGCCTTATCAAGATATTGAATTTGTGAGTGACGGTCTACGTATTCAAGGGTGGTTTATTCCTTCTAAAATACAAGAAGATCAACAACATCCTACAGATCACAACACGATCAAAGATCCAACAGCTCATATGAATTCTACAACATCTGCACCACTGATGATTATTGCTCATGGTTGGGGTTCTAATCGTTCCCGGGTACTGCGCTATATTGAGCCATTATGGGAAGCAGGATATGCCCTTTTGATGTACGATGCGCGTAGTCATGGACATAGTGAACCGATCGAAGCACCTTCTGCATATACATTTCGGGATGATATTTTGGCGGCACTGGATTATGCTGTACATATTCCAGAGATTGATCCTCAGCGGATCGGAGTGTTAGGGCATTCTATGGGTGGACTGGGTACTATTTTGTCGCTTCCTTATGGATTGCCTGTACGAGCTGTTATTACCGATTCAATGCCTGCTCAATTTGAGAGTGTACTTGAAGCTGAATTTAAGCGTCGGGGGCTACCACTATTTCCGATGGCTAATATTATTCCAAGAATCTGGTTTTATCGTTCTCATATTTCGCTCAAAGAATATCAACAGAAAAATACCGTATTCTCGATCAATGAAGCACGTAAAGAAGCCGATTTGCCGATTCTGATGATCCATTCGCGCGGAGACGCTTTTATTCCACCGACTGAATTAGAATTTGTTATGGGGCAAGTCACACCACCGATTGAGACATTATTTGTAGATACGAATGGACATAGTTCTTCACAAAAAGATCCTCATTTCTGGGCGAAAGTGTTGCCGTTTTTGGATGAACATGTAAAGCATGCTCAACCTAGAACCAAAGCGATTACTCAATCGCCTATCGTAAATAAGACGACCGCCAAAAAAATGAATATTCGTGTATGGAAAAGTCCAATAAGTTGGCTCAAATCAGTAAATGAAAAAGCATCTGCAACCGATAATTAAAATATAGTGATAAAGTAATATTATTCGTTAGTAATATCAAAATGGATACATATATCTCATGAAAATATGCGGTTGTGTACAATCCAGTTTATAACGACTATAATTAAGCTTATACTCTATAAATAAGTAAATATAATCGACAGATCGTCCTACAGATTATAACGCTTATCATTGCTAAGTTGCTCACTCACTATAGTTATGTTTACCTATTACCTACACGATGAAGGGCGGTTACGTCTGCATGAATAGATCAAGTCAACTTTGGGTGAAGACCCTTTTAGCCGGAACATTAGTATTTTCTACAGTTCCAGCGATTTCGTTTAGTGGTAATACTGCATACGCGGCTACTTCACAGATCACTGTAAACAGCACATCAGATATCGTTGATCAATTGTACAAAGGATTAATGAACCGTAGTGCACAAGTAACATTTACGTACAAAGGCAGTACAGCCAAATTAAAAGCAATGTTACAAGACTCATTTGAGACAGCATTGGAAAAAGATCCATATACAATGTATATCTTAGATAGCTATGGTCTGACATGGCGCAGTAATGCGTATTCAGCCTTAGTGACTGTAGATATGAAGTATCGGGAAACAGTAACTCAGACCAAATATGTGAATGAAAAAGTCGTTCAAACCGTGGCTCAGATCATCACACCGGGTATGAATGATCACCAAAAAGTCAAAGCTATTCATGACTGGGTAGTACAACATCTGAAATATGATGAAACGTATACTCGTTATACGGCTTATGAAGCATTATACGATGGTACAGCTGTATGTCAGGGCTATGCATTACTTAGTTACGCATTGCTCAAACAAGCAGGTGTAGAAAACAAAATCGTTGAAGGTACAGCAGGCGGGGAACTTCATGCTTGGAACCTTGTCAATATTGATGGGAACTGGTACCACATGGATACGACATGGGATGATCCATTACCGGATCAAGGCGATGGCGTCGATACCAATTACTATCTACGTACAGATGCTCAGATGAAACAAGATCATAACTGGACCAAAACATATCCTGCGGCAACTGTTGCCTACAAAGATACGTTGAACACATTGATTGCATCCGGTGGGGATACTTCAGGATTTTACAAGCAATTGGAGCAAAACTTGAATTATGCTGTAGATAATTCACCAGCAGCTGTGAATTCAGCAGTAGACCTTAAAGAGCAAGTGAAAAATGCTAAAGCAAGCGGACAATCGTCATTGGTGTTTCGTTACAATGGCAATATCACTAGTTTGAAAAGCGATCTAAGTCGCCTATCTGCTGTAGGAATCAAGTCTATCTCGTACACGGTACAATCGCTAGGTAGTTCAAATGATCTTAAAGTAAATTTATCTTGGAAATAAAAATATAAACACAAGCAAGGATCGGAGCAAGTAACCGATCCTTTTTTTGTATGATTTATAAGGTTAGATAGCAAGGAGCATACTAGGTATAGAAAGCACTCCATTTCTAGAAAAATAAGGGACGGTATCCGATATAAAAAGCTAAATGTTAATTCGGTATTGTTATACTTTGTAGAATGTCTATAAAATTTGAACAATGAATATACTTTTTGAGTCCTATATTCTTTTGTTTATTTATTAATATAAAAGCTATTTAATTAACAAATACATTAACTAAATATACATAAAAATACAAATAAATGGATAGGTTTAAAGTTGCTTTAATATTATATTGTACATAATTGAAAGCGCTTTATAATTAAATGTAGGCGCTAAACGTTGTCAATACAGCATTTGGCGGACTTCGGAAGCAGGAGGCGAACATCATTAATATGAAGCTGAAAAGCAAATTAGTTTTAATGTTGACCTTAACAGCACTTCTTTTTTCTTTTGCACCCAATGGTAAAATTTTTGCAGCACCATGGGCATTATCTGGTGATGTAGGGGTACATGATCCATCCCTAATTAAAGAAGGCAATAGCTGGTATACCTTTTCTACCGGAAAAGGCATTCAAGTATTGAAATCCGACAATGGCACGAACTGGTACCGTGTGCCTCAAGTATTTTTATCTCCTCCAGCTTGGTGGAAAACATACGTACCTAAGCAAGCAGCAAATGATGTCTGGGCTCCAGATGTAAAAACATATAACGGTCGCACATGGTTGTACTATTCGATTTCGTCATTTGGTTCGAATACATCTGCAATTGGACTTGCTTCGGCTAGCAGTATTGGTGCAGGTAGCTGGCGTGATGATGGTCTAGTGTTACGCACGACTGAAGGTTCTAATGATTACAATGCCATTGATCCTGAATTGGTTATTGATGCTTCTGGTAATCCCTGGTTAGCTTTCGGTTCATTCTGGAGTGGTCTTAAATTAACCAAGCTCGACAAAAACACGATGAAACCAACAGGTAGCATTACTTCTATTGCCGCACGTCCTAACAATGGTGGTGCTATCGAAGCGCCATCGATCACGTACCGTAATGGATACTACTATTTGTTCGCTTCTATCGACAACTGCTGTAAAGGTGTAAACAGTACGTACAAAATCGTCTATGGTCGTTCCGCCAATATTACAGGGCCTTATGTTGATAAAAATGGTGTGAATATGCTTAATGGTGGTGGTACAATTCTAGATAGTGGTAACGCTCAATGGAAAGGTCCAGGCGGTGAAGACATCGTCGGTAACAATATTATTGCTCGTCATGCTTATGATGCCAATGATAATGGTGCACCGAAGCTGTTAATCAGTGATCTCAATTGGGATTCCAGCGGTTGGCCTACGTATTAACTTTATGATTTAAATGTAAAATAAAAGAACAGATCACGCTATCATATCAAAATAGTTTATACCAATAACGTAATTGTAAATGATGTCATACGATGGTTCTGAACATACACTAGGTTAAAAAAGAATTTCAGAAGCACACATCAAAAAAACACCTTCCTACTTCTCTAGCGATTTTTTCATTAGAGAGTGGAAGGTGTTTTTTTATTCAATCACAGTATATGCGATAAGATTACTTTTTATCTAAATGAGACCCACTATTCAGGTCACATTCGGTTAAAGGCACCACTTTTGTTTTTTTGATTAACTTATATCCAAGCCATAAGATCAAGAACAATGGAACACTAATATAAGAAGCAAAAATAGATTTCCAGTCAATCGCTTCTGGTGTAATATACGACAGACTTTGACCGAGAATAACAATTGCACATAAGATAAATGCAAATAACGGACCGAACGGGAACCATTTTGCTTTGAAAGGTAAATCATCTATACTTTTACCTTGAGCGTAAAAAGCACGGCGGAAGCGATAATGACTGATTGCAATGCCCAGCCATGTAATAAAGCCACACATCCCTGAAGCATTGAGTAACCATTGATACACAATACCATCACCGAACAACGAAGCTAGAAATGCCAGCATACCTACAGCAGTCGTTAACAACAACGCATTTTGCGGAATTCCGCGACGATTTAATCGACCGAACATTCGTGGTGCTTTGCCTTCTTTAGCCAGCGCATATAAGACACGGGTTGAAGCATACATACCTGAATTACCTGCGGATAGAACCGAAGATAGAATAACCGCATTCATGACTGCTGCTGCAAAAGCCAAACCTGCTTTTTCAAAAACAAGTGTAAACGGACTCACTCCGATATCGGTTAAATCACGTTGTAATAAAGAAGGTGTTGTATATGGAATAATTAATCCAATCACTAGAATCGCTAAAATATAAAAGATCAGAATACGCCAGAATACCTGACGAATCGCTTTTGGTACATGTTCACGTGGATTTTCACTTTCACCCGCCGCAACTCCGATTAACTCTGTCCCTTGGAAAGAGAACCCTGCCGCCATAAATACACCAATAAAGGCTAACAATCCTCCATTAAAAGGGGCATCGCCCATCGTAAAGTTACTGAATCCTACAGCTTTGCCACCTAGAATCCCGAAGATCATCAACACACCGACCACAAGAAACAGAATAACAACGACAATCTTAATCATCGCAAACCAGTATTCTGATTCTCCATACCCTTTGACTGATAAAATATTAAGCAAAAAGATGACAGCTAGAAATAACAGACTCCAGATAAAAGAAGAACTCTCCGGAAACCAATACTTGATAATAATTGTTGCCGCAGATAATTCAGCTGCAATCGTGACCGCCCAGTTGTACCAGAAATTCCAACCCATGGCGAATCCAAATGCAGGATCGACATAACGAGCGGCATACGTATTGAATGAACCCGATTCAGGACGATAGGTTGCCATTTCACCCAGACTGGTCATTAAGAAATACACCATAATTCCGACACAAGCATAAGCGAGTAGTGCACCACCGGGTCCTGCTTGAGCGACGGCGCCACCACTGGCGAGAAATAGACCGGTACCGATCGAACCGCCCAAAGCGATCATCGTCATATGTCTTGCACGTAAACCTGCTTTGAGTTCACGCGGTGGTGAGGATGGAGAAGATGAAGATGCCATAATAGTTAGATACACTCCTTACTGAATTAAGCATGTCAACGCATGCTGAGAATAGATAAAGGAAGCAGACAAACGCAAGAACACAACAAAAAAGACCACGTATATATACGTGATCCTTTAATTATGATCCGCACCATACTTTTCCTTTGTAAAGATAGCTCAACACAGGACACATCCGAAGATGGTTCACTGTGACAGTCCTGTTCCTTTCGGATACAGTCCCAGCATAAGTAACAGAAGAGCGTTACGTATACTTCGGCAACGATACCTTTTTATTTGGGATCAACAGCGGCTCTAACGCTTTCTCCAAATAGACTCATTATAGTTGCGACCTCTACCTCATCGGATATTGTGTGATGAGGCAATTATTATGCAATTAGTGTCATTAATAAGATGACTGTTTTCCAGTATACGTCTAGTCTTTGTTTTTGACAACCACTTATATCATGAAGCTCTTATGAAGAACAAGTAATCACAATAATTATACGTTATCTTTGGCACGACTTTTCGCCATTTGTTGCCAGATCGTACCTGCGGCTTGTTCACCTGACTCTATCCGTTCAAGCGCCATTTTGGCTTGTAGACTCACTTCAAATTCAGGATCTTCTACAGCTAATTCTAATTCATTACGTGCTTCTTCGGTTCCGACTTCATACAAGAAGCGTGCAGCACGCCAGCGTACTAATTTGCTGCTATCTTTCAGTGTAGTGAGCATGGCAGGTGTTGCCGCAGGATCACCAATATCAGATAAAGTATCCCCAGCTGTACGACGAACTGCCGCCGATTTATCTTGTAGTGCTTTGTATAGTAGCTCCATTGCTTCAGGTGTTTTGAGATCTCCAAGATAGACAACGGCTAGACGACGCAATTGCATTTTCTCATCGAATAACGCTTTTTCGATCAAGGGTAAGCTATGCTCGTCTGGTTGCAACAGATCAAAAGCCGCATAACGAACACGCCAGTCTGGATTTTCAAGAGCTATAGCGATATCATCTGCTTTCATTTCACGACGTTGTTCTACAAATTCTTCCTGACTGGCTCCATGAGAGATCGCTTGCTCAATAATTTTTTTCAATCGATCTTCTGGAAAAGCGGCTTCGATTTCTTGTTCAACTTCACGCGCAATATCAGCAAGTTCACCATAGCGCACACCATAGTCGGTTAATTTGCGTTCTTTGATCATTGTCGCTACAGCTACTTCGGTAACAGCCTGAACAAACCGATCCGCTAGACCAATACGTTCTTCTTTGGTTCCCGATTTCACTCGAATCTGCATCGGAATCCCACGGAAAAATTGTACAAATACTTCTGCTTCTCCAAAGTGCTCACCGGAAAGATCTGTAGGCACTTCGAATTTATTTTCAATTCCTTCTTGACCCATCTGTGCTTGGACTTCATTTAGAATATCAGACCAATCTGCACTTGCTTTGCGATCTAAAGCAACGAAATCAGAAGTATGGAATACACTTTTGACTCCTGCAATATGAAGCATTTGCTGAATAAATAAAGGCGCAGAGCGTTCATTAGTTAATGTATATGTTTTACGGATACCATGAGGTAATTGCTCATCCAGATGCAACATCATCGTATTCGGACTTGGCGTAGGTTCAATCGAAGTGATTTTCATAATACTGTAGATACCCTCCTTAGGAATCAAATGACATCAAGTAACGTGCCATTTGTTTTAAATTTAATATAATACCATCTTCATATTGTACCCCAAAAAGGGTACTTATGATTGACTCTTTGTTAATCCCACCAGAAATACCAGAACTCTTGCTGTTGCAAATAACTAGCATATTCTCCAATCGAATCAAAGGATTCCAGTACATAAGAGCAGAAGATAAAATGCTCTTGAGCCAGTTGTAGTGCTTCTTGATCGGTTTGTGGTCGGCTATGTGCTTGCAGAATCCACATACTTTCATCGACAACGATCGGGATAGCCTCATATTTGGTTTGCCAGTATTGAAATAAAGACGCTTGCAAAAGAGGAGCAGGGCATTCATTGAATCCACCCATCGGAACCATCAGTGGAGCTGTATATTCTTTGCCCGCAGGTAAAGGCAACTGGATCCATTCATCTGTATGTTCACTTTTTGCCTGTAGATCAGGTAATAAAGAAGTTACTTTACTTGGAATCAATGACTCATCTATTAAAGGCATTTCCCATAGACTGCTGTAGGTATGGTACAAGGATGCCCAATCCATACTTTGTACCTGTTCACTCTGGTCAGAGATATCGGTATAAAGTAATTGATGACTGACTAATGTTCGAAATGTATCCAGTACATTCATCTGCTCAACCTGTGCTAACTGTTGATCGACATAATCGGTTAATGAATCGTACTCATCCAGCGTATCTTCCATGATTTCCGCGATATTGTCATCAGGAATAACAAGCAAAGAATAAGGGCTACTTTGTGCTTGAATCGGTAAAGAGCTATTTTTTGCTTCTATAGATAATGCATTATACGGTTTCAAATAATCTAGAATCTCTGAACTCATTCATATCATGCTCCTTTAGGATATCGAGTATGTATCTTATCCGTAGATTATCTTAAATATAACGTAATGCCTCTAATGAAAACAAATCAAAAACAACCCTTCGATGATAGCAAGGGTTGTTTGGAGTAAATCAACTATACCTATTTGAGTTGTGCAAAAAGGATCATTTGAATTTAGACGACAGCTTGATCATTTTCAACTTGAATCGGATTACGTACTATCTTTACGTCATAAAAAGAGATTTTATTTTCGATCATATAATCTGGCGTAGAGCCATGAGCATGGGATTCACGGAAAGCTTCACTTTTAGTCCACCCTTGAAAAGCTTCTTTGGACTCCCAACGTGTACTGATTGTGACTTCTTCGAATTCTTTGCTACTCTGATTGACCAATACTTCAAGCCCTAGAAACCCATCCATATATTCCACTTTACCCACTTTATCAAAACGTTCTACCAACAAGTGCGCACTACCTTTAGTTAATTTAGAAGTGTTCGTTACGATAATCATATTTAATGACCTCCTGATTGATGATGGGGGATTACAGGTAAAATAACCGGATAACCACCCTCAAATTTAATTTGTGCTTGCATATGATAAATGTCTTGGATGAATTGAGCGGTGAGAATATGCTTTGGAATACCCGACGTAGCGACTTTGCCTTGCTTGAGTGCAATCATATAATCACAATAAGCGACTGCTTGTTGCAGATCATGCAGTACCATCACGATGGTTAGACCGGATTCTACATTGATCCGTCTTAACATATCCATCACTTCAAATTGATGAGCAATATCGAGAAACGTAGTCGGTTCGTCCAGTAACAAAATTTCAGTCTGTTGAGCCAGTGCCATCGCTATTCGTGTACGCTGTTGTTCACCTCCTGATAAAGTATGGAACATGCGATCTTGATAATGTTCAATCCCTGTCCAGTGCATCACCTGATCGATCATGTCTGTATCTGCTGAATCATAAGATCTTTGCCAGCTTCGCTTATAAGGCATTCGGCCGTAAGCAATCAGTTCACGAACAGTCAATTGCGGAAGCATTTCTTTCATTTGCGGTAACATCGTAATCGTTGTCGATAATTCTCGCAGAGAATATGTATTCATTGGACGATTAAGTAGTTGAATCTGTCCGCGATCAGGTTTAAGCAGTCTGGTGAGCAATCGCAATAAAGTCGATTTACCAGAACCATTGGGACCTACAATTGCTGTTAATTGACCTTTAGGTAACGAGATATCAATCTGATCTAATCGAAAATGACCATTTTCAAGACTAAGTTGTTTGCCTTCAATGGCTGCTGTAATAGTCGAAGGATGAATCGCCTCTATCATGATAGACCGAACCTCCCTTTGCGTTTCAAAAGGAATAAAAAGAAGGGTGCTCCGATAACAGCGAGTAAAATGCCAACGGGTAATTCAATAGAGCCGAACCATGAACGTGCTACAGTATCTGCAAATACAACCAGTGTGCCACCGCCGATCATCGAGAAGGGAAGAAGGAAACGATAATCTTCACCAATCATCAGCCGAATCATATGAGGAACTACCAGTCCGACGAATCCGACCAATCCTGCTACACTTACCGCAGCTCCAGCTAGAAATGCAGATAACAAAATAATAAGCAAACGATTCATTTCGACACGTTGCCCTAACAATTGAGCCGAATCATCACCAAGCAATAGTATATTGGCAGGCTTGATAGCGAATAACGATAAGATCAACCCGACTACAGCATAAGGAGCCACAAATTCGAGGTGATACCAGCTTCGCCCATTCAGTCCACCGGATAACCACGGAAGAACAGCTTGTACCCGATCACTATAGATCACCATGATACCGTTGGTTAATGCACCAAGCAGAGCATTGACGGCTACCCCTGCTAGAATAATTTTCACCGGAGAAGCTCCGCGATCCCAAGCCAGTAAATAGATCAGTACCGCAGTGACAAAAGCGCCTAAGAAAGCCGTTATCGGAAGTAGATAGCTTAATTGGGGTAACATGACCATCGTGATCATCGCTGTGATTCCACCACCGGCAGAGACACCAATAATACCTGGATCAGCTAAAGGATTTTTCATAACACCTTGTAACAGTGCTCCAGCAGTAGCCAGGCAAGCTCCGACTAACCAACCAATGATGACACGTGGTACACGTAGATCCATTAAGATGGTGCGATAAGCCGATGGTTCATGCCCCCATAAGATAGGCATTACTTCACGCAGTGGAATAGAGATCGATCCATATAAGACACCGTACAGACAAGCGATCAGCGATAAGATAGGCAAAAGGATAGCGACAAGCCATCGCCTGCGATTACGTTGCTGTTTGTTCATCTTATGGAGATACCGGATACAAAGCTTGATGAATCAAATCCAGTGCTTCTGTTACTTTGGTGCCAGGATTTGTCCCGAATAGATGAGAGGGAAGCACTTCAACCTGATTGTTCTGTACGGCTTTGATACTGCTCCATGCTGGATTGTTTTGCATTTCTTTCAAAAAGCCTGCTTTAACTTCATCTGTATTCCCATGCGTCATAATCATAATGTAGTCAGGATTACTTTGAACGACCTGTTCGGTATTCAACTGTGCATATTGCGGGAAATTTTGTAGACCGGGTAGATCGGCTGCAATATTGCTCCCACCTGCCACTTCAAGAATATTTCCACTTAATGAATTGGGTAGAGCCGCCATATAGGTTCCAGGTGCTCCATAGACCAGCAATACTTTAGGCTTAATAGTAGAATCAGACTGACTTAATGTTTGGATATGATCTTGTATCTGTTGATTGAGCTGTTTGGCTTTTGCTTCTTGTTGTAATAGTTGTCCAAACAATGTAATTTGGGACTGAATGTCTTGAATCGAGTTGGCACCTGTTAAGATAAGCTTAGAACCGATTCCTTCGATGGCAGGAATATCTTTTTCATTCATTGGATGATTTCCAAGCACTACATCAGGTTGTAAAAAAGTAATCTTTTCCAGATCGACTTCATGAGTGGAACCAATTTGTTCGACTTCTTCAGCAGTAGGAACAACCGCAGGGCCATTGGAATTGGGTCGACCGACCACTTGACCACCTAACGCATAGATAATATCCATATCCCCATTACTAAGTGCAATAATACGTTGTGGTGACTGAGCAAATGGAATCTGTCGTTGAGCAAAGTCAGTTATAGTAAATTGAGTCGTCTGTGTAGTAGCGGCAATAGCAGAAGGAGTAGCGACATTTGTTGATGCAGATGAACTACACCCGGTTACTGCCAGTAGAAGAACAGCAGATGACCAGAGTAAAGATGATTTCATGAGTATCCTCCTAATTACCATTCGCACTGCAAATGATAATCATTTTCAATTAAACTTTAACTAAATGATAATGAATATCAATTAACTTGTCAACGTAAAATATAATTTTTTTCCACATTTTTGAAATGAAATACAGACTTGATTTGATCGCATATATAGGAAAAGCTTTTTGAGAATAGATACTTAAAATTCATATATCACACATTTTATGATGATATTAACGTATTGACAAGCACTGGAAGGTTGCTCTAATATCGGAGTTGTATCCACTTTGTTTTGCGATTCTGTATCGTGAAAGGAGAGAGACGACAGCTCATAGCGAGCTTCTTTTTTAATTCTCAATTGAGAATGATAATCAATTAAATTTAAAATAATTAGGAGGAATGCTGTCCATATGTATAAACGATATTCCGTACTTGTACTTTCAATCTTGATGGTGAGTCTGTTTATGATAGGGATGAAGCCTGTATCAATCACACAAGCAGCTTCTTCTTCAGGACTGGCGAATGGTACATATACCCTCAAGTATGATGTGTTAAAGGCGGAGAATAACTCGGTGTCGATGGCAAATGATTACTTTGAAAAACCTGCCAAGTTATATGTTAAAAATGGGAAAATGACGATGCAAGTGCAGCTCAATCATAGTGAGTGGACAACGCAATTCAAAGTGAAATACAAAGGTAAAATAATGGATACGAAAGTCATTCAAAGTAACAGTAAAAAAGATACACGGATTGTGCAATTTCCGATTGCAGATATCAAAAATCCGATTGTATCTAAAATTCATGTAACAGTGAGTTCGTACAACTATGATCATGACTATACGATTCGCTTAGCTTTAGATCAAAAAAGTCTGAAAGCGATCAAAAAATAAAATTAAACCTATAGGAGAGTGTTGAAGAATGAACGCAGTTATGAACCGTATGGAAAAAATGGATTTTAAAAAGGTATTTATGATGATCATCTTGGTGGCTTTAGTATTCGCAGTATTGGCTCCATTATCTGCTAAATCGGCACATGCAGCTCTAGCCAATGGCACGTACAGCGTAGATTACAAAGTATTAGCAGATGGTACAGAAAATACGTCTCGTCTGGATAGCTATGTAGTGAAGCCTGCTACAGTCACTGTTGTTAATGGTGTGAATACAGCGCGTTTGACCATCACAAGCAGTAACTTAATTACAGCTTTTAAAGTAGAACAAAATGGTCAATTGGTAGATGCTACTGTAGTAAGCACGAATACGTCTGCGAACACAAGAGTAGTGGAGTTCCCTGTAGCTGACTTGGACAGCAAAGTGAATGCTTATGCAGAAATCAAAATTCCTGTGATTAATTACACAGGTAAATATAACGTACAACTGCAATTTGACACAGACAGCATCTAATGCGTCACGCTATACTATTCTATTGGCATATAAGGTGCAGTAGATAAGCATAGATGAACATGAATAGTTCGAAATATGGATTTATTTTCACATCACATTATGGATAGAAAAGAGGATGGAACTATGAATATGATGATAAATACAGTCGAGAAGTTTTCTTTGAAAAAAGTAATCACGATGGTAATGATGGTGGCTCTAGTATTCGCAGTACTAGCTCCGTTATCTGCTAAATCGGCACATGCAGCGATTCCAGATGGTACGTATGGTATTGATTACACCGTATATGCGGATGGAACGAACAATGCTTCTTATATGGATAATGGTGAATACTCTGTCAAACCAGCGACTTTGATTGTCAAAAATGGCGTAGCTAAAGTCAAAGTCACATTGAAGCACAAAGACTGGATCAAATCGTTCAAAACACAGCAAAATGGTACGTATGTTGAAGCTACGACAACAACAAGTGGCGATACCAAAACATTTGAATTCCCGGTGAGCAATTTATCTACTAAATTGAACGCACAAATTCATGTCGTCGTTCCAGCATCTGTTGCAGGTGTTGCGTATGACCATACGTATACCGTTCAATACTTGTTTGATGAAGATAGCGTATAAGTATTCATTTTAACGAATCATGTATAGAAAAAAAGGATATTGCTTCTCTGGGACAATCTTGTTCCAGAGAAGTCTATTTTATTAACAGGGGGATCATATACATTGAAAAGGCAATTTAGAACTTATTTGATCGTATGTACTGTATTTTTGATGATGTTATCGTTGGTATCTCCGACGTTATCAGCTGTATTTGCAGAAGAGACAGATTCTTCATCATCAAGCAGTGCAACAGGATCAAGTGTAACTAGCGATACGTATTCTTCTTCAGACACAACGTCCACGACTACAACTCAGGCAACAACCCCTACAACAGAAACAGCAAAACCATTATTTACTGTACAATCTCATGATCCTTCAGTGACGTCTGCTACCTATGATACGTATGCAGATGGCGAATATACGATTGCATATCAAGTAATGCGTACGAATGCTTCTGGAAAAGTAGTAGCATCCAATGTATTCAAATCTTCAGAAAATGCGACCAATCCGGGTCAATTAACGATAGACAACGGCCATTATCATTTCTCCTTCGAGAGTAATAATGCTTATTTATTTACCCAATTCAAAGCCACTCAAAATGAGCAAACTCATGATGCTCAGATCACATTAGCATCTGGAAGTACAACGAAAGGTACAGTTGCATTTGACGTATACGATCTAACCAAAGAAATCAATATTAACTACACATTTAACGAAATGTCTAACAATGAACGTCTCACTCTGAATCCTTCCACTTTGAAAGTTATAGACAAGACACCGCCTGTGATCCCGGTTGAACCGGCTACAGGAACGGAGACTGCTATTGCATATACGGTATTAAAAGATGGAACAACTACAACATCGATGATGGATAGCTATTTGCAAAAACCAGCTAAACTAATCACAAATGGCTCCCAAAAATATGTTCAACTGACGTTGAAAAATAGCAATTGGATTCAAGCTTTACAGACGGATGTAGATAAAGACAGCAACTATACGGATGTTGATCTCATTTCTTCAGACACAGTAACGAATACAAGATTGATACAATTTGCAGCCAATTCATTATCCAAAACCAATCCTGTGATCAATGCCAAAGTGCATGTGGTGATTCCAGCGGGCACGATTCCGAATATGGGTGCTTATGATGAATGGCATACGGTTCAATTGAGCTTTGACCCAGCTTCGATTCCATTATCGTTAGCAGATGGGCAATACAGTCTGACTTTTGCGACACTAAAAGAAAAAACAGATGATGCGTCTTCTATGGCTAATTATTTTGGTAGTCCGGCTACATTAGTCTCCAAAAACGGTAAGTACGAAGTGATTTTGAATATTATCAAAGATAGTTCTGTGATCACATCACTCCAAACAGAGCAAAATGGAATATTCACCGAAACAAGTATAGTAAGTGCAGATACAACAGCGAATACAAGAGTAGTTACATTCCCTATCGCCAATCTAGAAAGTATAGTGAATGCTAAAGTGCATATCAAAACATCATATGCAGGTTCAGTATACGAATCGGATTATCCTATTCGATTCAAATGGGATACAACGAAGATTGCTCCAGTGATCACGCCTATACCGGATAGTTCAACGACACTGAATTATCAAGTATTTAAAGATAATAGTAGCGAAATATCGGTAATGGATGGATATGTGACAAAACCAGCTACATTGATTACCAAAGGTGAGAAAAAGTATATCCAGCTCACACTGAAAAATAGTGCTTGGATCAAATCGTTACAAGTCGATGGTAATGGTGGCAAGAATTATACCGATGTCACGGTCATTTCGACTGATTCAGCAGCGAACACAAGAGTCATTCAATTTGAAGCCAGTCATTTATCCAAAACGAATCCTGTGTTAAACGCCTATACTCATGTGGTGATCCCACCTGAAGTTGTACCTGATTATGATCATTACTATACGATTCAATTCAAATTTGATAGTACTCAATTGCCAGAACCGACAACACCAACAGTACCAACACCGGTGTTCATCGACAATGGAACCTACACGATCCCGATGTCTACATTAAAATCCACCACAGATGCTGTATCGACAATGGGTAGTTATTTTGATTCCAAAGTCACGTTGACCGCAGTCGATGGTAAATATCAGGCATCTCTCAATGTGATCAAAGATAGTTCGGTGATTACTGCGTTCAAAACAGAGCAAAATGGCACACTGACGGATACCGAGGTGATCAGCGAAGACACAACAGCAAATACAAGAGTTGTTACATTCCCTGTGACCGATCCGAGTCGTCCATTGAATGCTCAAGTGCATATCAAAACATCATATGCAGGTTCCGTATACGAAGCCGATTATCCGATTCGCCTCAAGTTCGATCTTGCTAATATGACGTTGGTTCCGACTACACCAGAAGAGCCAACTACACCAACAGTACCAACCAACCCGAATGAAATGGCAGACGGGAAATATAGTGCTGGTTTTACCGCTTATAAGTTTAAAGAAAAAACGTTATCCGTAATGGATGAATATACACTCAAACCAGCTACAGTGATCAAGCGTTCAGGCAAGCTGTATGTCCAGATTACTTTAAAAGAAAGCGATTGGATCAAAACATTTAAAGTAGGCGGTAGCGATGCACAAGTCATTTCGACCAGTGGCAATCAACGTGTTGTTCAATTTGCGGTTAAAGACTTGTCAGAGACAATCGTAGTCAATACCCATGTGGTGATTCCATTAGGTGAAGTTGCAGGTTTAGGGGTATACGATCATACGTACAATGTCGATTTCAAATTCGGTTCACTGGGGCCGTATGAAGAACCCAAAGCTTCGGCGACATCTACACCTTTGATCCCGCTTGATTACGATAAATTAAGCAACGGGAAGTACAATATGCCATTCCAGGTTCTTGTACCTAACTCATCTTCGGATGAGGTATCTCCTGTACAACGTTATATATCCAAAGATCAGCCAGCTCAATTCGTGGTTGAAGGAGATCAACGTTATGCGGTCGTAACTCTTCAAGATGCCAAAGAAGTCAAAGCATTACGTGTTAGCAACAACGGCATCTATACCGATGCAGAAGTGACAGCAACAGATGAACAAGCGAATACCAAAACGGTGCGTTTTAGTGTAGCAGATTTCAAAAAGAATATTGCTGCACAGTTAGTGACAAACAGTGGAGTTAGTATAGCAAGTACTCCTACTGATAGTAACAATGAGACAGTCTATGATTTTGAATTTAAATTTGATACGGCTAAGGTCACCAAAGATACAACCGAGACGACAACCACAGTAGAAAAAGGAACCAATACTATCGAAGATGGTGAGTATACCGCTCAATATCGTATTTTACAAAATGGTAGTGAACAAGATTCTATCCTTGCTGATTATGTAGATCAGACGGCACATCTGACTGCAAAAAATGGCAAAGTCTACGCTACAATTACAATCGAAAATAGTCAGGCTGTACCTACATTCCAGACTGATTTTGAAGGAAAATATACCGATCCAACGATTGTAGCCAATACAACAACAAGTAACGCACGTACCGTTACATTTGAAGTGCCTAATCTGGATCAAAAATTAAGTATCTTCAGTCAAGTGTCTATGCCGGATCGTTATTTGAACGATGAGAAAATGGGCGGGCAAATCCTCTTTGATCGCAATACGCTCAAAGAAAACGGAATGGAGCCCACAGTAACCGCACCTGTTCAAGAAACACAACCAGCAGAACCAACAGAACAAAAATACAAAATAGCTTATAAAGTATACAAAGATCAAAGCAACGAATTATCCGTTATGAATGACTATGTGAACAAACAAGCGACTTTGATCCAAAAAGACGGTAAAACATTTGCTCAAATTACACTGGATAAAAGTAGCTGGATGCCTGTTCTACAAGTGAAGCAAAATGGCACTTTGCAAGATGTAGAAGTGATCTCAACATCGGGTGATCAGCGTGTGGTGCAATTTGAAGTGAATGATTTATCTCAAAAAATCAGTGCATACACCCATGTCATTGTACCGGGCTTAGTTATCGGTGGTGTGGCTTATGATCACTGGTATAGCGTTCAATTCCAATTTGATCTATCCAGTAAAAAAGAGCTGTAAATTCATAAAGATAAGCAATAAAGTCTGTGAGTCTTGGCGCAATTGTGCCAGGACTTGTAGGCATTTAAGGCAGTAACCATAGAAAGAGGGGAAATAAGTGAAACGTTTAGCTTGGTTATGGATGCTTGTTCTTGTATTAGCAGGATGTTCGACAGGCGCTCAAGCAGGGCCATCTACAGCTACCCACGATACGTCTATGAATACCGCTTCGTCTGCACGAATTGTAGCAACAACTGTAGCTATTACTGAGATTACTGCTGCACTGGATCTTCCATTAGTCGGCAAACCAACCAGTACCAAGACATTACCTCCACAATATAAAGATATTCCTGATGTGGGTAACCCGATGAGCCCTGATATGGAGAAAGTATTATCGTTACAACCTACAGATGTATTGTCGGTCACAACGCTACAATATGATCTGGAACCCAAATTCAAAGATTTGAATATGAATGCTGAATTTTTGAATTTTGAAAGTCTGGAAAAAATGGAAAATGAAATTTTGAAAATGGGAACACAATTTGATCGCACAACCAAAGCAAAAGCAGTCACAGATACATTAAAGACCAAAGTAGCTGAAGTGAAAAAGACCGTAGCAGACAAACCTTCTCCTAAAGTATTGATTTTGCTAGGTGTACCGGGAAGTTATCTTGTGGCTACTGAACATTCGTATATCGGTGATCTTGTGAAGATTGCAGGTGGAACCAATGTAGTCCAAGGAGAAAGTGTTGAATACTTAGCGTCCAATACAGAATATTTGCAAAAGTCGAATCCAGATATTATTTTGCGAGCGGCTCATGGGATGCCTGAAGAAGTGGTAAAAATGTTCGATGAAGATTTCAAGACGAATGATATTTGGAAACATTTTAATGCGGTTAAAACAGGACAAGTCTATGATCTGCCAGAACCTTTGTTTGGAACTACAGCCAGCCTGTCTGCTCCTCAAGCATTAGATGAATTACTGCAAATGATGTATCCCTCTTCCTAATCTATGACAAGAAGGATGTTATAAATGATAGCTAAACCATCTACAGAATATTCAAATCCATCTTCTTCTAAAAGTGAGCAGACTGCGTATACTCATCAGAATCGTAAGCGACTATGGAGCTTTATAGTTGTCTGTGCGCTACTGATCGGAGTTGTGCTGTATTCAGCGATGACGGGCAGTCTCAAAGTAGGGATATGGCAACTAATACAAGGATTATGGACAGGCACTGATAATCAGGTCAATGTTGTACGAGACTTACGATTGCCTCGTATTATTGTAGCCATGATGGCAGGCGCAGCACTAGCCGTAGCTGGTGTATTATTGCAAGCAGTGATGAAGAATCCATTAGCCGATTCAGGAGTGATTGGCATATCTTCTGGAGCCGCATTCGTGTCACTTATTGCAGTGACTCTATTTCCAACCTTATATTTTTGGATGCCTTTATTTTCGTTTTTTGGTGGGGCTTTGGCTTGTTTCATGGTATACGGGTTTTCATGGAAATCGGGACTGCATCCGATTCGATTGATTTTAATCGGTGTTGCGGTGAACGCTATTTTTTCAGGGCTGGGGCAATCGTTTAATTATCGAGGAAGTTATGCAGTCACCAGTATTAACCAAGTCACCACTTCAACATTAGCTATGAAAAAGTGGGTCGATGTAGAGATCATTTTAATATATGGCGGAATAGGATTAATTCTTGCGATATTAGTGTATTCATGGTGTAACTTTCTAGCCTTACAAGAAAAAACAGCCAAAAATCTAGGTCTCCATGTTACCCGTGCTCGATTGTTGATCTCTGTGATTGCGGTTATTTTGGCGGCTACAGCTACTGCAATCGCAGGAGTGATTGTATTTATCGGATTATTGATCCCTCATATTGCACGCCAACTTGTTGGATCGGATCATAAGTGGTTAATTCCTTTTTCCGCAGTCGCAGGAGCTTTATTATTGTTGCTTGCTGATACGCTTGGAAGAACGGTACTGGCTCCTAATGAAATTCCAGCTTCGATTATTATGGCGGTTATTGGTGGACCTTTTCTTATTTTCCTTATTACAAGGAGTGACCGTATCTATGGACGTTAACGATATTACTTTTTCATATGATCGTCGTATTGATCGTCTTCATCAAGTCAATGCACAGATTCAGCCAGGGAAAATTACAACAATTATCGGTCCCAATGGATGCGGCAAGTCCACCTTACTGCATGTGATGTCTAATAATGCGGTACCTCGTCTTGGACAGGTGATATTAGATGGCAAAATCATTGCTCAATATAAACCGAAAGAATTAGCACGCAAATTAGCGGTTGTGCATCAGCAAAATGAGGCACCTGCGGATCTGACGATTGAAAAGTTAGTTAGCTTTGGTCGATTACCGCACCGTACACTATTTAGTTCACTACAAGCAGAAGATGAGCAAGCGATAGAGTGGGCGTTAGATTGTACTAATTTACACGAAAAAAGATTCAGCACATTAGATCAATTGTCTGGTGGAGAACAGCAACGGGTCTGGATTGCTATGGCACTTGCGCAACGGACTCCGATTCTTTTTCTTGATGAACCGACGACGTATCTCGATATGTATTATCAGTTAGAGATTATGGAATTGATCGATCGCCTGAATAAAGAACATCAATTGACGATCGTGATGGTGCTTCATGATATTAATCAAGCGATTCGTTACAGTCATCGTCTGATTGCGATGAAAGCAGGTGCGATTATCGCCAGCGGAGTACCGGGCGATATGATTACTCACGATCTTATTCGGGATATCTATGGAGTAGAAGTGCTTGTACGGCATGATGCTGAAGCAGGATTACATCTCATTCCAATAGGTGTAGGTCTGTAAAAGAATCGTTCTCTGATGCGCTTATTTGGTCTATTCTATCTATTACTGAACAGACGTAGATTGATACGCTTTTTTGAAAATAGGGTAATAATGGGAGAAGAAAAGCGTTGAGGAGAGTGAGTAGCACATGCCGAAAATTCGTTATAACAATATGGATAATATAAGTACAGATAAGACGCTTAAGCAATTACGGCAATGGCGTGAAGAACGACGACTCAAAAATAAAGATCATTCTTATATCGTTCCTAATCAACCCCCTGAGATCGATTATTTACATAATAATCGTGAAGATGCTTCGATTACATGGGTAGGGCATTCAACCTTTTTTATCCAATATGAAGGATTGAATATCGTCACAGATCCGGTGTGGGCAAGCCGAATGGGTTTTCAAAAAAGGATAGGACAGCCGGGCATCCCGATTGTAGATGTGCCTCCTATTGATGTTATTCTACTGTCTCATGCTCATTACGATCATATGCATATCAGTTCGATTCGTCAGCTTTACCGTAGTTCGACGATTATTATTGTTCCCCAAGGACTCAAAGCCAAAATGAAACGTAAAGGATTTGCACGTTGTCATGAAATGCAGTGGTGGGAAACATTCAAAGTAGGCGATATCCATATTACTTTTGTTCCTACTCAACACTGGAGTCGGCGTACCTTATTAGATACCAACACATCACATTGGGGCGGTTATATTATCGAACCTGTTCATCATCCTGTCACGTTACAAGAGGTAGAACATCCAACAGATCATTCCACTGAAGAAAAAGTACCACCAACGATCTATTTTGCTGGAGATAGTGGTTATTTCCCGGGCTTCACTGAAATTGGTAAACGATACAAGATTCATATCACGTTGATGCCGATTGGAGCGTATGAACCGGAATGGTTTATGAGTTCGCAACATACCACTCCTGAAGAAGCGCTTCGCGCCTTTTGCGATGTGAATGCAGAGACGATGATTCCGATGCACTATGGTACATTCCGCCTTGCTGACGATACTGCCCGTGAAGCATTGGATCGCTTAGAAGCGGAACGCCAACGTCTTGAGATTGCTGAAGAGCGTATTCGTGTTCTGGCTCACGGTGAGACTTTAATCGTTCATGGGAATGCTGATACTACTAAATGATACATGGATCTATTTCAATACGCTAAATCTACACATTCAACCGTTTAACGTACCCAAAGTTAAACGGTTTTTTACTTTGCTAGATCACAACTTATCTTTACTTGATATTTCAAATCATATATCCAATCCCAAAATGTTGATCATATTTTTTTCCAGTTTCCTCAATACTGCTGTTCGATTAGATGGTGTTGTGTGGTATACTATTGCCATCGGCAATTTTATGAAAACAGCGATGCTTATTTTCATGAAGGTCAACATGTTCTACAACAAATACTTCACTAACGATAAGGATGGTAATGAATACATGATCAATACAACAGGTGTCACGCTTCGCTATGGTAAGCGCGCGCTTTTTGAAGATGTAAATATCAAGTTCACGCCGGGTAACTGCTATGGTCTAATCGGTGCGAATGGTGCAGGTAAGTCTACATTTTTAAAAATTCTTTCTGGTGAGATTGAGCCTAACCAAGGCGAAATCCATATTACACCGGGCGAACGTTTAGCTATTCTAAAACAGAACCAATCTGAGTATGATGAATTTCCGGTGCTAGAGACTGTAATGATGGGTCACAAGCGTCTGTACGATATTATGAAAGAAAAAGATGCATTGTATGCCAAAGCTGATTTCACAGATGAAGATGGTATGCGTGCAGGCGAATTGGAAGCTGAATTCGCTGAAATGAACGGTTGGGAAGCAGAATCTGAAGCAGCAGAAATGCTAAACGGTCTGGATATCAACACTGAAATGCAATCCAAATTAATGAAAGAGCTTGGCGGTAACGAGAAAGTTCGCGTATTGCTGGCGCAAGCATTGTTCGGTCATCCGAATATTCTGTTACTGGATGAGCCTACCAACCATTTGGATATCGAATCGATTCACTGGTTAGAAAATTTCTTGGCCGATTATGATGGTACTGTTATCGTAGTCAGTCATGATCGTCACTTCTTGAATACTGTATGTACGCATATTGCCGATATCGACTTTGGTAAAATCCAAATGTATGTAGGTAACTATGACTTCTGGTACGAATCCAGTCAGCTTGCGCTACAATTGGGTCGTGAACAGAATAAGAAAAAAGAAGACAAAGTTAAAGAACTACAAGCCTTTATCTTACGCTTTAGTGCGAACAAATCGAAGTCCAAACAAGCGACTTCTCGTAAAAAAATGCTTGATAAAATCACTTTGGATGATATTCGTCCATCGAACCGTAAATATCCATTTATCAACTTCAAAGGTGAACGTGAAGCAGGTAAACAGTTATTGTTAGTTGACGGTTTGACGAAATCAATTGATGGTGAAAAAATCATCGACAACTTGACTTTCACTGTAAACAAAGGCGATAAAATTGCTTTGGTAGGTCCAAACGGATTGCCAAAAACAACATTATTCCAATTGTTAATGGGTGAAATCGAGCCAGATGCTGGTACATTCCAATGGGGAATTACAACGTCTCAAGCGTATTTCCCGAATGATAACTCATCTTACTTTGATGGCGTAGAAGATTCACTTGTAGACTGGTTGCGTCAGTATTCTAAAGATCCAGACGAATCTTTCCTACGTGGATTCTTAGGACGTATGTTATTCTCAGGCGACGAAGCGCTTAAAAAAGCAAACGTCTTGTCTGGAGGAGAAAAAGTACGTTGTATGCTATCTCGTATGATGTTGATGGGCGGTAACGTTCTACTATTAGACGAGCCTACCAATCACTTGGACTTGGAATCTATTACAGCATTGAACAATGGTTTGACTGATTTCGATGGTACGATTATGCTTACTTCTCATGACCATCAGTTTATCCAAACGATTGCAAATCGTATTATTGAGATCACACCAACAGGTCTGATTGATCGTATGATGAGCTATGATGAATATTTGGAAAATAAAGAAGTTAAAGAAATGCGCGAACGTATGTATCCAGTACAAGTGTAAATATAAGATTAGAGTGAAACAGCGGCTCTTTACGGAGAGCCGTTTTTTATTTGTGCCCAGAGCAGAATGATTTCGCAAAGGTAGATAAAGATGCGAAATGATTCGGCTTATTTTTCCTGTGGGCAAAAATGTTGGACAATCATTACAAGATTTCGTCAGTCATACAACATTTGCTTGGTCTCACAACGTTTGATCTAACCTACAACGTTTCTCTAGACCCACTATACATTCATTTGATAAGATGAACGGACGCTCAATGTGGCTAGCTAGGTAAAATTTGTGATCAGTGTAATCTCAGCATTTTCAAATGCTTACTTTTATAGCAGGGGGAACAAAATGGTTGATGTATATCAGAATATTAAAGCAGGGGAACGCGGGGCATGGGTTAGCATTATCAGTTATCTCATCTTATCCTCTTTCAAATTGACCATTGGCTATCTTTTTCTATCCAGCGCACTCAAAGCAGATGGTCTTAACAATTTAACTGATATTGTAGCTTCATTAGCTGTACTGATCGGGCTGAAGATTTCGAGAAAACCGCCTGATTCTGATCATGCGTATGGACATTTTCGTGCAGAGACAGTAGCCGCGCTGATCGCTTCATTTATTATGGCGATGGTTGGAGTGCAGGTGTTAGTAGATGGAGTACAATCTTTATTTGCAGGTCGAGAAGAATCCCCTGCATTATGGACAGCAGGAGTCGCTGTACTATGTGCTGTAGTGATGTATTTTGTGTATCGTTATAATATCAAGCTTTCCCGGCAGACAGGCAGTCAAGCGCTCAAAGCGGCGGCTAAAGACAATCTATCCGATGCTCTGGTTAGTATAGGAGCAGCAGTAGGAATTATTGGGTCTCAATTTGGGATGCCGTGGTTAGATATTGTGGCTGCTCTGGCAGTAGGATTGATTATTTGCAAAACAGCATGGGAAATTCTAAGTGAATCGATGCACCGTTTAACAGATGGCTTTGATGAAAAAGAATTGCCCGGTTTACGTCAAACGATTGAATCAATCGACGGGGTAGAACATATCAAAGATATCAAAGCTCGTGTAAATGGAAGTCAGACGTTGCTTGATGTCGTTATTGAGGTACAACCGGACTTAACCATTATTGAAAGTCATGATATTACCGATGAAATTGAAGCCAAAATGGAACAGGTTCATAATATTCGCTATGTTCATGTTCATGTGGAACCCAAAAATATAAAATAAATACATCCTACCAGAATTACACCATTATATTGGATAAAGGGGCAGCTTATATGTCCATTACACGTTCTAAAGCGGTTCGTATCCGTTTGTGGATCATTTGCATATTAAGTGGAATTATAGCATTACTAATCATTGGAGCAGGAACGTTATACTGGATTGCGGCACCTGAGCGTCCATTGAATTTGGAGTATACGGATGTAGATACCACAGCCAAAATCATCAGTATGGTCGAAACGAAAAAGCTAGAAACCACTATTTCACAAGATGAATTCAATCAATTGGCAAAGCAAGAATTGCTAGATCGCCAACATGAATTTCCTTTGGGACTCAAACTGACCGGTGCACAATTTACATTGCATAACCAGAACGTCACTGCTGATCTAAGAGGGACATATTGGGGAATTCCTTTTGGAGCCTTGCTAGACTTTCATATTAAACGTGAAGAAAATCGCTTAGTTCTAGATCATCAAGCCACTCATGTTCGACATGGAGATTTTAGTGGAGCTTGGATCGAACCGATTACCATATCATTGACCAAATACTTCCCAGCTATCGTCAATGTGAATCAAATGGAATTTGCACAAGATCATATTCAAGTATCATTCAAGTTAAACTTGCTGAGTCTGCCCAAGTTATTACTGCGATAATCGCTACGGGCACTTACATATAAGGTATACAGAATATAGTTTGGATAAAAGATAAAAAAACGCTTATCTCTCTAGGAGATAAGCGTTTTTTGGTACATCATCGTATTCAGTTAAGCCTCTACAATGATGTTAGAAGCTTCGTTTTCTGCCTGTGAACAAGCTGATCACGAACAATACCAAGAAGATAAAGAACAACACTTTAGCAATAGAAGCAGCAGCTTCAACAATTCCGAAGAATCCGAAAATACCTGCTACTAATGCGATGATAAGTAAGATAACGGACCATTTCAACATAAGTAATCACCATTCCTTTTCAAATATTAAGTATAATAAAATAACGATTTAAATAAATCGTAAGACGACGTCCATTGAGTATATATGTATGTTTACTCTGAGATGACTCAATGTTGTGATGTCGTTGGTAGTTGTATCTTAACCGACAAACTTTAGCTTGAAACAATTTACATTGTTTAAGCAATCGTATCTTGATGCTCATAACGCTCTCATGTTTCGGTGGTAAAACTGAGGGGTAGTTATTGAGTAACATCTTGAAATGTTGACAGATACTATTTTTACCAGAACACCTTGTAACACCAAATCATATTGAGAAGAAAAGAGAGGGAATGCCATGATTATTGAAATTAGTGTAGCCGTTATCGCATTAGCATTTGTAGCACTCGTTATTTTCCTTATTAAAGTGCTTCAATCTGCTGCAAAATCGTTAGACAATGTATCTTCTACTTTGGTAGACGTACAAAAAACAATTGAGGAATTAACGTATGAAGTGAAACAAACGATTCGTAACGTTAATGATATTACAGTCGATGTAGAGCACAAGTTAAAACAAGTTGATCCGTTAATGGAAACTGTTAAAAACTTGGGTGAAATCTTAAACGATGTAACTTTATCTTCAAAAGACTTGTCTTTACGAGTGATCGAGAAAGTTAAACATATTGGTGAAAGTAAACCGAAGCCGGTTGCTTCTAATCCAACAGGTGTCAACAATAAAGCGACTGCTTCTACACCGCAACAACGTACATTGCAGTCATACTCAGCTACATATAGCCACGCAAATGCTACCAACTGGATGAAATGGGTAGATACAGCGGCTACTGTATGGCAAAGATACCGTAAATAAACCACATTCAGACACGTTGACAGATAATAATTAAGGTATAACCACTAAACATGTATCAAGAGTTTATACCGTAAGAAAGGGTGAGACGATGATTACTCTCATGATGCTACTTGCTGGAATATTGTCCCCTTACTCCGGTTCTGCTCAAGTATCCGATGCTACTCCAGTACAGGAAGTTACAACTGTACAATCTGCTGATTACGAAGCAACACCAGTATTTCATACTGAAGTAGCAACACCTAAGTTAACAGCTTCGACTGCGGTGTATTCAACGACTGACTCTGTTTATGACGAACAATATAGCCGGTTGAATGGAATTTCTTTGGCAGATACTAGAGAAGATGTGCTGCGGATCAAAGGAAAACCATACCATATTGTTGAAAATGAGTTAGGCGATCAAGAATATCAATATCAAGATGTAAATATTGGTTTTCAAGATCAGTGGATCACTTATATCAGTGTGCCAGCCAAAGTCGGCACAATCACACTGGATGGTCAGAAGATAACGCTAGGTAGAGACGAAATCAGAAAAGCACTGGGCAAGCCTGACTTTTCAGCGGAAGATGGAGAAGGTTATACCAATGGATTATCTGCTCTTAAAGTGTTCACGGATTCGCAAACAGGCGCTCTTCGTAGCGTAGATATATTTGATGCAACTTCGGAATAAGTACTTGTTTGTATGTTTCATTTGATGTTCAGTAAGGTTAATACTATTCAATCATAAGTATACTGAGGAGAGTGGCGAATGATGAGTTCTACAAATTCAACAAATTCCAAAGCTTATGCCAAAGTAGTTGAAAATGGTGTACAGGCTGTAGAAGAAGCTAAAAACTTACAAAAAACAGGATATAGCTTTGAAGAAATTTACGTACTGGCCCATAAAAAAGATATTACTGAAAAAATTGCTGAAACAGCTAATGCCAAAGAAGTGGGTGTGAAAGAAGAAGGAATGTTCGATTCTGTAGCTAACTTTTTCCGTTCACGTGGAGACGAATTGCGCTCCAAAATCACATCGATGGGATTTACGAAAGAAGAGGCTGATTTCTATGAGAGCGAACTTGATTTGGGCAAAGTGCTTGTTATTGCCAATCGTAAATCATAAAGAAATGGTATCAAAATATAAATAAGTAACGATCAACCTTCAATTTTACTTTTCAAAGTAGAGTTGAAGGTTTTTTGACGAATTTTTGATATTGTTCCTTTTGGAGAAAAGCAGTATTTGATTTATAATAGAGATTGCACTTTATTTATGAAGCTAGATCAGTGTTTGTCTAAAAGCTGAAATAAAGCGACAAGGAGAAATTATGCATATATTAATAGTTGATGATAACCCTACTAACGTAATTATTATTCGTGAAATTCTCAAAAGAGAAAAATATACCAATATCACGACTTCCTCTTCAGCACGCGAAATGTTTGGACATCTGGGAATCAATGATGAGGGAGTTGTCAATAAACCGAAAATAAATGAGATTGATCTCATTCTTTTAGATATGATGATGCCTGAAATGGATGGGATTGAAGCTTGCCGCATTGTACAACAATATGATGAATTACGTGATATTCCGATTATTATGGTTACTGCTGTAGGCGATTCCAAAAAATTAGCAGAAGCTTTAGATGCTGGAGCAGTCGATTATGTGACTAAACCGATCAATAAAGTAGAATTGCTTGCGCGAATTCGCTTAGCTTTGCGTCTTAAGCATGAGAAAGATTGGCACAAAGAGCGAGATCAACGTATTCAAGATGAATTGAAATTAGCTAGTCAGGTGCAACATGCCGTATTAAGTGTGCCTATTCAAGATCTCAATATTCAGATTGAAGCTTTATATAAGCCTTCTTTTGAATTAGCAGGAGATCTTTATGCATGGTATCCATTAGGCGAAGGTCGATATGGAGTCATTCTACTGGATATGATGGGACATGGTATTTCTTCTTCTTTGTTCTGCATGTTTATCGCTTCGGTACTCAAGGATACAGTGACTACCTATGTAGAACCTGAAAAAGTCATTCAAGAGCTGAATCGACGCTTTAACCAATTGCATATCGAAAATCAGTTAGTGCAATATTACTTCACAGCGATTTATTTAGTAGTCGATACCAAATACAAACGTGTTGATTATGTTAATGCAGGGCATCCACCAGGACTCTTTTTCCATGATGATGGTCAGATGACCAAATTATCTACCACGACATTCCCTGTAGGATTGTTTGATCGTATTGATGCGGAATCCAAAAGCTTCACTTATGAAGGTGATGCTCATCTTGTTCTCTACACAGATGGCTTGCTTGAAATGGTTGAAGGAGATCAAGATGTACAGTTAGAGTTCTTGATCAATGAATTGAAATCCAGTCATCATATTAATACCCAACAGATCGAAAAAGTATTTTTTGACGAAATATCTTCACAAGAACGTGATGATGATAAATGTTTAGTATGGATTTCATTGAGTGAAGGAGCGGACATTGGATGAAAATTAGAACCAAGCTGGTTATAGGATTCAGCGTTATCATTATGTTAATGATGACGCTGGCTTTTATCAGTTATGATCGAATGAACTACATGAATGAACAGCTAGATAAAGTATACCAAGATCGTTATCTCAAAGTGAGATATTCTACCAGCTTGCGTGGAGATATGAACAGTATAGCCAAAGCACTAGCGAACCAGCTATTGAGCGCTTCCTCTGAATCGGTAGCCGAAAGTCGTGCCACTGTTCAAAAGTTAAGTGATGATGCACAGAAGAATGTGAATTTATTACAAGAAAGTGCACAGACGTTAGAAGAAAAACAGATGGTAAATGAAGTAGCTGATGCATGGACCGATTTTGATGCTTATGGAGATCAAGTGTTGAATTTATTAGCAGATAATCAGATTGCTCAAGCAAACAATTATCGTACAGGCACAGGACTCGCTGCGCAAAATAATTTGGGAGCTTTAGCGAATGAATTAGCTGATTATCAAGATCTAGCGATTGATCAAGAAATCAAAAATGCGAATGAAGCGTATCAAAGCTCTATTCAGACCACCACCTATGTTATGTTGGGTGGCATTTTGTTGAGTCTACTCATTATGATGTGGATTATTCCGAGTATTAGCAAAGGTCTAGGAACCGTTTCCTTAATGATCAATGGCTTTTCAGAAGGACGTTTACGTGCAATTAGCCGGATCAAAGTGCAATCCAAAGATGAGATAGGCGATGTAGCCCGTGTTTTTCAAGAAATGGCAGAAGATTTGGAACAACAACGAGAAGCAGAACATCGTTATCAACAAGCACAGCAAGATCAATCTTGGTTGAATTCCAACAGTGCACGTATTACTGAATTATTACGTGGTGTGAGCACACTAGAACAAAGTGCCCAAACGTTTATTAATGAATTCTCTCCAACGCTTGGTGCTCATTTTGGAGCCCTTTATGTACGACCGCTTAATAATCCTAACTCTCTAACTTTACAAGCTTCCTATGCAGGCGAAGGCATGTTAAAAGCGAAGCATTCACTGGTATTAGGCGAAGGTCTAGCAGGACAGTGTGCATCTGATCAACATCCAATCATTTTGGATGAAGTTCCTGATGATTATATTTCGATTCATTCTGCAACAGGACAACATAAACCTCAAAGTCTAATGATCTATCCTATTTTATTTGATGATGAATTATTAGGGGTTATTGAGCTAGCTTCATTAGGTACGTTTACATCATTGCAAAAACAATTATTAGCTCTTTTAACGCACAACTTAGGTGTAATCCTTAACAATATTAATCGTCGTTTGCATATTGAAGAATTGTTACGTGAATCGCAAACGATGACTGAAGAATTGCAAAGTCAATCAGAAGAACTACAGATGCAACAAGAAGAACTTAAACGTTCTAACGAAAATCTAGAAGAGCAGACAGAAGAACTCAAACGCTCAGAAGATTTGTTGCAACGTCAGCAAGAAGAGTTAGAACACTTTAACAATGAACTGATTGCGAAGACACGCGAACTGCAAGAACAAGTTCAACAAGTAGAAGAACAGAATCAAGAAATTGAACAAAGCCGTCATCAATTAGAGCAACAAGCGATGCAATTATCAGTCACAAGTAAATACAAATCAGAATTCCTTGCGAATATGTCTCATGAATTACGGACACCGCTAAATAGTCTATTGATTCTATCTCAATTACTAACTGAAAATAAAAACGGTAATTTGACAGAGAAACAAGTAGAGTATGCAAGTACAATCTATATGTCTGGTGCAGACTTGCTGAAAATGATTGATGAGATTCTAGATTTATCCAAAGTCGATGCAGGCAAAATGGATATTAATCTGGAAGCTGTTCCGATGAAATCTATTGAAACGTTTGTCAATATGAACTTTGCTCCAGTAGCTATCCAAAAAGGAATAGATCTCAATATCAATATAGGCGATCAAGTACCAGAAGCAGTAGTGACCGATGATCACCGAGTGAAGCAAATTCTACGGAATATGTTATCCAATGCATTTAAATTTACAGATACAGGTTATATCAATGTCAATATTGAGCTTCCATCTATCGATCAAGTGCCTCCTTATCTCAATCGTAAGCAAGATTATATTGCGATTACAGTGGAAGATAGTGGTATAGGGATTCCGGCAGATAAGCAGGATATTATTTTTGAAGCGTTCCAACAAGTCGATGGTACCACCAGTCGTAAATATGGAGGTACAGGACTGGGTCTATCAATTAGTCGTGAGTTGTCTCGCCTTTTAGGTGGAGGAATCGGACTACAATCAGAAGAAAATCGAGGCAGTGCGTTTACTCTTTATTTGCCTAGACAAGATGCTTTGAGTGATGAACAAGTAGCGCAATCAGAAGAATCTAACAACCATTACTCCAATAATGAAATGTATATGCCAGCTGACTTCTCAGAGCAAGTTCTTCGTCATTCATCCGATTTCCCGGCTTACAAAAAAGATAGTAATGACGAAAAAATGATTATTCCACAGCCTTTGGCAGATGATCGAGATCAATTGAACAAAAATGATAAAGTCATTTTAATTATAGAAGATGACGTGAACTTTGCTAAAATTTTGTTAGAAATGGCTCGTGGTCGTGGATTTAAAGCATTGGTAGCTATGCAAGGAGATACCGGTATGCATATGGCTAAAACGTATATACCGGATGCGATTATTCTTGATATTCAGCTTCCTGTGATGGATGGCTGGTCTATTTTGAGTGAACTGAAAAGCAATGCGCATACTCGCCATATTCCTGTTCATGTGATTTCTGTTGTCGATGATGTCAAACAAGGACTGATGATGGGGGCTATCGCTTATCTCAAAAAACCATCCAGTAAAGAATCGCTAGAACAAGCATTTTCACATCTAGAATCGTATACGTCACAAAGTCTTAAGCAGTTATTGATTGTTGAAGATGACGAGAATCAGCGTAAATCGATTATTGAATTAATCGGTCATGACGATGTAGCGATCACCGCAGTATCTACAGGTGTAGAAGCATTAAATGAGCTGCGAAGCAAACGTTATGATTGTATGGTGCTTGATCTGATGCTTACGGATATGACAGGGTTTGAATTATTAGATCGTATTCGAGATGATCAACAATTAAGTGATCTGCCGATTATTATTTATACAGGTAAAGAACTCGATAATAAAGAAGAGACACAATTACGCAAATATGCAGAATCGATTATTATCAAAGATGTGAAATCTCCAGAGCGTTTGCTGGATGAGACTACATTATTCTTACATCGCGTCGAAGCAGATTTGCCAGAAGACAAACGTCGTATTTTGCAAAAACTTCATAATAAAGAAACGTTATTTGAAGGCAAGCGAATTCTATTGGTTGATGATGATGTCCGTAACGTATTTGCTTTATCCAGTGTGCTTGAAGGCTATCGTATGGATGTAACATTTGCAGAAAATGGAAAAGAAGCCATCGACATTTTACAACATGAAGATTTCGATCTAGTATTAATGGATATGATGATGCCTGAGATGGATGGTTATGAAGCAATGCGTATTATTCGTCAGATTCCAGCTTATGAGAAATTGCCGATTATCGCATTGACTGCCAAAGCTATGAAAGATGATCGTGCGAAGTGTATTGAAGCAGGCGCTTCTGACTATGTGAAAAAACCAATTCAAACCGATCAACTTTTATCATTAATGCGTGTATGGTTGTATTCGTAAGTGAATAATTTGGGTAATGGATATTAATACTCGAATTTTATAAATGACTATACCTTAAAGAGCTTCAACCTATAAAAGTAATTTGAATCGGGGCTGAATATAATGACATCAACAAAACGTGACCAATTAGCAAGCCAATCCGAACCGCCCCAAGCGGATGAATTGATTGTCAATAATCTAGCAGAACGCGAAAATATTGAAGTTGATTTACTGATGGATGGAGTACATCGTCTGTATGGATATGATTTTCGTAATTATGCTAGAGCTTCGTTAACGAGACGCATCTGGCATCATGTACATGCCGAGAATCTTAAATCGATCTCGGCTCTTCAGGAAAAGGTACTGCATGATCGAGCTTGTTTTGAACGTTTAATCCAAAATTTATCGATACCTGTCACTGAAATGTTCCGTGATCCTTCTCTTTTTCGTATGTTCCGTGAAAAAGTGGTTCCTTTATTGCGAACTTATCCGTATATTCGGATATGGCATGCTGGATGTTCTACAGGGGAAGAAGTATATTCGATGGCAATCTTATTACATGAGGAAGGTTTGCTAGATAAAGCCAGAATCTATGCAACAGATATGAACAATCGCTCGTTGCAACAAGCACGTGAAGGCGTATTTGGAATAGAACGTATGCAACTCTACACTAAAAATTATCTAGAAGCGGGCGGGAAGCGTTCGTTTTCTGAATATTATACAGCGAAGTATAGTTCTGTGATCTTTCAACCTTTTTTACGTAAAAATATGATCTTTGCTGAGCATAACTTAGCGACAGATCGTTCGTTTAATGAATTTAATGTCATCCTTTGCCGGAATGTAATGATATATTTTAACGACGAATTACGTGATCAAGTCCACGGATTGTTTCACGAAAGTTTGAGTCGTTTTGGAATCCTAGTCTTAGGTTCTAAAGAATCTATGCAATTTACAGAGTACAGTGATAGTTATGAGTTATTGGATCGCGTAGAGAAAGTATATCGGAAAATTAATTAGAGATTGTAGGGGGATTCCATGAGGTTTCATGAACCGATTCATATCTTATTGGTAGATGATCGACCAGAAAATTTGCTCGCTCTGGAAGCCGTTCTTGAGAGTGAACGTTATAATCTGATTAAAGCAACATCTGGAGAAGAAGCATTACGCTGTCTGCTCAAAGATGAGTTTGCTGTGATTGTACTAGATGTACAAATGCCAGGGATGGACGGGATTGAAACGGCAAAACTCATCAAAGCGCGCGAGAAAACTAAAGAAATTCCAATTATTTTTATATCGGCAAATAGTAAAGAATCGGAGCACTTATTCGCAGGCTATTCTGCGGGTGCGATTGATTATATGGTCAAACCATTTATTCCACAAATCCTCAAGTCCAAAATTGAAGGATTTGTCAGTATGTATTTGACCAATAAGCGTCACAAAACACAGTCGATGTTGTTACAACAGAAAACATTAGAACTGGAGAAAATCAATCAAGAACTAACAGTGGCAAAAGAAGCAGCAGAAATTGCAGCCAAAGCCAAAACTGAATTTTTAGCGATGATGAGCCATGAAATTCGGACACCGATGAATGGTGTGATTGGCATGATTGATCTGCTTATGGATACAGAATTGCAAGAAGAGCAGAAAGAATATGCTTCGATCATACGTAGTAGTGCAGACACACTTGTTATGGTGATCAACGATATTCTTGATTTTACCAAAATGGAATCTGGAAAAATGGAATTGGAAGAACATCCATTTTCGCTGGAAGCATGTATTTCCGAAGTGTTCAGTCTGTTTTCTGTCGATGCAGGCAAAAAAAATCTAGAACTTATGTATTCAATAACAGAAGATGTTCCAACGTATCTATATGGAGATATGGCTCGCTTACGCCAAGTGTTGATCAACTTAACCGCCAATGCGATTAAGTTCACTGAGCAAGGTGGTGTGTACTTGGAAGTGACGATCAAAGACAAGCTTGCTGAACGATTGGAACTTGAATTTAAAGTAAAAGATACAGGGATTGGCATCGCTGAAGAAAAGCGTGAACAATTATTCCAACCTTTTTCACAATTAGATTCGTCGATGACCCGTAAGTATGGTGGAACAGGACTAGGATTAGCGATTTGCAAAAATCTAGTGCAGATGATGGATGGAGAAATTAGACTCGAAAATACACCGCTTCAAGAAGGTTCTGGAGCTGTATTTGTTTTTACTATTTGTACCGGTGAATATGTTATGGAAGATCCCACTTTAGGATTGTTAGAAGAACGTGCAGATCAATTATGGTCTAATCGTAGTACTGAAGCTCCTAATATTCTGGTCGTGGATGATCATCCAATCAATCAGAAATTAATGGTAAGTATGCTGAATCGATTGGGATATAGTCCGGATATGGCAGATGATGGTGAAGAAGCGATTCGAATGGCTTCGGTTCATCAATATGATTATATTTTTATGGACGTTCAGATGCCTAATATTGATGGTCTAGAAGCAACCAAAATGATTCGTAATCTGCAAAAAGATGAGAATCCGGTTATTATTGCGATGACTGCCGATGTGATGGAAGGAATCAAAGGACGCTGTTTTGCAGCAGGCATGGACGACTACATTAGCAAGCCTGTCAAAATGGCTAGCGTTAAAAATATGTTAGAACATTACTCAATTAATCATCGTAACTATGAAACGAAAAAAAATGTTTTTTAAATAAATGGTTTCTTTAAAATAAGAAAATAAATTTTATTTCCTGCCTTTAATACGGATAACAAGAGATAAAATTATTTTCTGGACAATATATTTGTTTAAACAACAAAAATAGGGTAATATTATCTTCTGTTTCGGATGTTTCAGAAGTTTTACAGTTGGGTTATTAGTAAAGAAACCATTGTTCAGGGGAGAATGTCTATGACTACTAATAAAAATGAGAAATTTAATGTTGTAACTGAAATGGATGAAAGAGCATGTACCGTATTTTTGAGTGGGGAAATGGATTTATCGGTTGCTCCGGAATTCCGTCTTGTAATGGAACCTCTTGTTGGGGAAGCAGAACAAGATCTAATTATCAATATGAAAGACCTGAAATATATTGACAGTACAGGTATTGGTATTCTACTTTCGATTCTCAAAGCACGGCACGGTATGAACGCCAGCTTTACTGTTGAAGAAGTTCCTCCACAGATTCAAAAATTGTTTGAAATGACAGGTATTGCTAAGTTTTTTGTCCCTCAGGAGAATTCCCAATAGGAAAGGATCGAACATCGTATGAATGCTGATACTCAAAAAGTAGTTCTTAATTTGCCAGCGACGGCAGAATTTGTGGACGTAGTTAGACTAAACTTGTACGGAATTGCTTCTAAAATGGGCTTTTCCTATGAAGATATTGAAGATATGAAAGTAGCAGTCTCTGAAGCTTGTAATAACTCTGTGCTGTATGCGTACGGACAAGAGGGAGGACATGTGGAAGTGACTTTTGAAGTTGGTGAAGAAACATTATCCATTATTGTCGAAGATGAAGGGGAGAGCTTCGAATCAGTAAAGGATATGGGACAGAACAATACACTTCATGATAAAGACCTACACGATGTACAAATCGGTGGCTTAGGTTTTTATTTGATGCAAGCATTAATGGATAATGTGAGTATCGAAAATTCTGCTGGTCAAGGTACCCGTGTAATATTATCCAAAAACCTTGCTCTAAGCGAGGAAACTGTATGAGTGAAAGATTAACTCCCCCCGAGTCTATGGACGAGGCAATCAGTATGATCTGGGAGTATCAACAAACAAAAGATAATGACATCGCTACAGTACTGATCAAAAAGTACGAGCCTATGGTCAAAATGGCTTCGGGTAAAATTGCCCGTAACCGACCAGACTTGTATGAAGATTTGTACCAAGTAGGTCAGATGGCATTAATCCGTTTGTTGCAGCAATACGATATCTCACTTGGGATTCCGTTTGAACCATATGCCATGAAGAGTATGATCGGGCATATGAAAAATTTCTTGCGCGATAAATCTTGGTACATACAGGTTCCCCGCCGTATTAAGGAAAAGGGAGCGTTAGTACAACAAGCTATCGATGAATTAACCATGAAGTTAGAACGTTCACCCCATGTGCGTGAGATTGCTCACTTTCTAGATCTATCTGAAGAAGAAACGATTGAAGTTCTAGCTGGACGTGAATGCTATCACTATGTATCGTTGGATTCTCCTCTATCACAAGAAGAGAGTGCAGCTACACTTGGTGAATTGATTAGTGCAGATGTGAATGATTACGATTCTGTAGAGAAACGTATGGATTTACAACAAGCACTTAGTCAGTTAAAAGAGCAAGAACAGAAAGTACTGCTATTGGCTTTCCAGGAAGGTCAATCTCAACGTGCGATCGCTCAAAAGCTTGGTGTTTCTCAAATGAGCGTATCTCGTATCCAAAAACGAGCAACTGAAAAGTTGAAGCAGATTATGTCAAATGCTTCCACTTCCGGATAAATACATTTAATGTATGTTACGAAGTGTAGCAACGATGCTAGGATACTTTGGAAAATAGATGATTATTAAAATGCGCTGTATTGTTCCGGAAAGGAATAGTATAAGCGCATTTTTTGTGCTATCGACTATTAACAGATCAAAAAACCTCTATATTCAATGCCTAAATCACACGAAGTGATTCATTGAATGTAGAGGTTTTTTGACTTTGATACTCATAATGATCACTATTATCTGCCTTGAGAAGCTTTAACATAGTCTAGAAGTTGAGCAATATATTGTCCGATAAGAGGCATATCAACTAATTGGCTTAATATAAAACCCAAAATAGCCAAAACAACAATCGTTCCTAGAGATAATCCTAGACCACGTGCTGCACCTGCTACAAAGTTAACCATAAGTCGACGTTTCACACTGCTATAGTTCTCAATAATATCTTGAATCTCTGCTTTATCTAACGATTCTGCAATCTGATCCAGACGTTCATTGAGACGTTTCACTTCGTGACGTAATTCAAAAGGATGTTCGCCGATTGCCTCAGGTGGCTTAACGAGTTCTGGAGAGCGTGGTGATACTTCTTTGTTGTCATGAGCCATAGATGTTCCCTCACTTTCGTATAAATAATAAAATAAATTAAGTATAAATATCCGATATTCTATGAACGAGACATAAAAATAGCCGACTACAATGAGCCGGCTATTCGTGAATCACTATTAACGTGTAGGGAAGCTTGTGTTGTTACTACCCGGTGTGGACGTTGTAGAGTTCACTTCTTTTTTAACTTCATTGGTTTTGTTTTGAGCTTCTTTAGCAACATCGTTAGAAGCATCTTTTACATCTTTACTTACGTTGTCAGAAGCATCTTTGATGTCTTTAGCTACGTTTTGAGCAGCATCAGACAAAGAACTGCTTACTGTTTCTTTGTTGTCTGTAATTGATTTAGCTACATCTTTAGCTTTAGTAGAAACGGTTTGAGCTAGAGAAACAGCAGAATCGCTTACTAGACCCGCTACTTGAGAAGTTTGATCTGCTACAGTTGTAGCAATCTCTTTCGTACGGTCTGTTACATTACCAGCAACTTCTTTAGTTTTGTCTGTAGCTTCTACAAACTTCTCAGAGATATCTCCGCGTAATTCGCGACCTGGTTTTGGTGCAAACAACAATGCTGCTGCTGCTCCCAACAATCCTCCGATAAATACACCTTTTACAAATGTAGAACTTGTTTGAACTGGGTACTGTTTTTCTACTTCATTCATTATTAATCACTCCTTGATTTAATTTAGATCGATTTGTCTAAGCAGATCAACCTTTGTAAGTAAGAAAAGAATGCAGCCATATGTTATTCCTTAGTAAAGCTGTTCTTGAAGTTTAAGTATTATGTGTAGCTTACTTTAAGTATGGCTTGTATATGTGATGCGAGGACAAGGTTCAGGCTGTTCTTCTGAACAATCTGGAAACCAAACCAAGCAAAAACACAAAGATAGCAGTACCTAGTATAGCAGGAATAATAGCGAAATCTCCAATAGTTGGACCGAAATTACCAAATACTAAAGCACCTAACCAAGCACCTACAAACCCAGCAATAGCAGCACCTATAATGCCACCTGGCATTTCATTACCTGCAAGCGCATTACCAATAACACCAATAATGACTGCCATTACGATACTGATAATAATGCCCCACATAGTAATCGTCTCCTTTGCTGTACAATGAAATATGTTGATCATTATACCAATCAGTTAGCAGTTTGTCTTACTTCGTATATAAACCCAGTACCAAAAGGTGAAACATTCCATTTCTGTGATCAATAACGAATAGAAGTCCTTTGTGGATCGGATTTTCGCCATAAGTGCAAAGAATACGCACATGCAGTCAGCCAAAGTGAACCAGCAATATAGCCACCAATGATATCTGTAGGATAATGCACGCCAAGATATACTCTCGACAAACCAATGCCTACAATCAGAAGAATACCGCAAACAATAGGAAGAGTAAGTGATAATTGATGTCTTTTGCGATGCATGCCCCAAATGACAAAGAGCATACCGTACATAGCAGCTGCAATCGTAGAATGACCACTGGGGAAGCTATACCCTGAAGCATGGGTCCAGAATTCTAGATCAGGACGTGGGCGCATAAAGAAAGACTTAAGCAATACATTAATTTGCCAAGCACCTGCGGTAGTGACAAGAAGAGCAAGGCCTTCGCGATACATATTATGAACCATCAATAGAATCGAAAAGGATAAAGCAACAAATACAGTAGAATAGAATGAACCCATATAGGTGAAAAAGAGCATAATCGTGCGAATAGGTTCTTCGTGGAATGTCCTTACATAAGATTGAAATCCTTTTTCCCATGTGTGTATATCGTATAATGCTATAGATTCAACACCCCATACGATTCCCCTCAATAATAGGAATGAAGCTATACCTCCTCCTACTAATATCATAACAATCAGTAGCCAAACAGGAAGAGATGAGAATCGTTGTGGCTGTTCGTTGTTAGAGTTGGAAAATTGCTCAGATGACATCGGTATCGCCTTCTTTCTTTACATAGAGTTATGTTTAATTTAACCCTAGTTTAACAAATGAATCGAATATAAAAAAAGCCTTCCCTATAATTAGGAAAGACTCATTCGTTTTATTTATTTTTTGCGTAAACGTCCTAATTCAGAAACTAAGGCTTCAACTTCGCTAATACTAAGGTTCGGATTGTTCATCACAATATCATAGACCTCTTGAATATCTTCGTATTGTTCGGTAGAAAAAGCAGAAGCTTGCATTGCCGCGCCACTTGCCATCCGAAGTTTTGTTTTGATGCCTTCAATCATAAAAGCTATATTTTCTTGGGTAGGTTGAGACAAATCCATGAATGGGTTCTTCCTTTCTTCATTAAGCATAGGCTTATTTTTTGTATTGTATCATGGATAATGAGGTCAAACCAATTATTTTGCGGTAACTTCTTGCATAGGGTAAAATGAGTATCGACAAGATGTATGATGTATTTGCCTATCTGATAGGTATATACGTTTATTAAAGGAGGGACATGGTTTTTATTATGATCAATCGTCGTTCCAGTCTGCTTCCTTACAATGATCAGGATCGTCGCAATGTAAATACACATGGATTGACTGATTTTTTTCGTGATATAGCAGCTCTTCATTCTATAGATCAATTAGCTTTTGTCTGTATTGGTACTGACCGTTCTACTGGAGATGCCTTGGGTCCTTTAACTGGTAGTGGACTGGCTGCATATGGTTTACCTCATATTATAGGAACAATGGATTTTCCATGCGATGCGCACAATCTTCACGAACGTATTCCACAGATTCCCGATCATCTACAAATTATTGCTATCGATGCTTGCCTAGGTAGACATCATACTGTCGGGTTATATAGTATAGGTGAAGCTCCACTTTTCCCGGCTTTATCGGTAGGAGGACGTTTTCCAGGAGTAGGTAATTACAGTATTGCTGCGATTGTAAATGAAAATGGCCCCAAACCTTATTGGACACTTCAGACGACTTCACTGTATAAAGTAATGAATATGTCACAAGATATTGTCCAAGCTGTTGTTCAAGGCCTAGGTATATTAAAATAAGATAGGAGATGGATATATGAGTCAGCCAACCGAACAGCAACCGATTAAATTACACTTTTCAGATAATGGTCAAGGTGAACCGATTGTATTATTACACGGTTTTCTAGGAAGTTCCGCATATTGGGATGAAGTGATTCCTCTTTTATCCAGACATTATCGGTGTATCGTGCCTGATCTGCGTGGACATGGTCATAGTCCTGTATCGACAGATCCTTATACAATAGAAGATATGGCAGCTGATGTGGTTACCTTATTAGATGAGCTTGATCTGAAGCAGGTTACTCTACTAGGGCACTCAATGGGTGGTTATGTAACGTTAGCACTTGTAGATCAATATCCTTCTTATATCAAGTCTTGGGGACTTGTACATTCGACTGCTTATGAAGATACAGAAGAAGCTAAGCAAAAGCGTTTAAATACGATTACACAGATTCGTACCAGAGGTATGATCGACTTTGTAGATGGATTTGCAGAAGGATTGTTTGCGCCACATTTGGTCTATAAATTGCCAGACTCGATTTTGAAAGTAAAAGAGATCGGTTATATCACTTCGCCTGAAGGTGGATGTGGAGCAGCGGCTGCGATGCGTGAGCGTCCTGAACGTTTGTCTATTATCCAAAATGCTAATGTTCCTGTATTATTAGTAGCCGGGGAATACGATCCGATTGCTCCACCAGATCGAATGTTTGTTGCAGACTCTACACGTATAACCACAGCAGTTATTCCAGATATTGCACATATGAGTATGATGGAAGCACCTGAACAGTTAGTCAATATTATTCATGATTTTATGCAAAATCAATTGAAAGATTAATATTAAAGGCGGGATAGGAATGTTCAGAAATGATTACCTTATGGGTATGATCGAAGATATGGCATCAGTCATTTCTAAAGTGTTCGGATTGAAGCAACAGAAGAAATTGACAGAAGCCCTCTGGGAACTGGATGATATGGTTCGCCAGAAGTTCCAATTGAATAATGGATTGATTAATCGGTTACCCGCAGAAGAAGTGATCGAATTATTCCGTATCGGTTCAGTCGTTGAAGTCGATCGCCTGCAAGCATTGGCCCGACTGATGCGTGAAGAAGCAGATATTTACGAATTAAGTGAGAAAGAGCAAGAAGCGGTTGTACGCCGGATCAAGTCATTGCATTTATTTTTGTATTGCGCTGTAAATGATGCCGATCGGACGATGTTTGATTATCCCGAGCAGATTGATCAATTGACAGATGAATTAGCAGATTATGGGCTACCCCCTGCAATAGAACATCTCTTTATCCAGTATGAAGAGCAAGAAGGGTATTATGATAATGCTTTAGATGCACTCAAGCGCCTAACAGAGCTTGATCCTGCATTAGCAGAGACAGAAGGTCACGCGCTGTATCAACGCCTATTAGGGTTAAACGATGAGCAGCTAGAAGAAGGTGGCGTATCTCGAGCAGAACTTACAACAGCCTCTGCCGAGCTAGAAGCCAAGTCAAATTAAGTTGAAAGACAGAAAGCGAGCTGTACATCATGGATTCATTGCAACGATTAATTACTCAATGTATCGAAGCTGGCGAGCTAATCACAGCAACACTTAGCCAACTTCGCAAAAAAGATAACGATTCTTTTACCAAAGTCATTATCAAACCGGTTGAATTGAAAAAGCAACTTCATTATCAATTTGCCTATCATTACAGCAACAAGGTAACTCACGATAATGTGCTACCTACAGAAGCGATACAAGTATTGTTCACTTTATTACAAGAAACGATGCGTCAAGGATTACTGTGTACCCAAGAAGCTGATTATCAAGTATTGATCAGCAAAAAGTACAAAGTTTCTATTTTAACCAAAACACCGACCAAAACGTCTACCGATCTCAGTCATAATCGCAAAAAGCAATATATCCTTGAAGATGGCGAACCTGTTCCTTTTTTAATTGAACTGGGCATTATGAATGCAGACGGTAAAGTGTTGGCTCGTAAATATGATAAGTTCCGCCAGATCAATCGCTTTTTGGAAATGGTACAAGATGTATTACCATCTTTGCCTGTAAACAAAGAACTTACGATTGTAGATTTCGGTTGTGGTAAATCGTATCTTACATTTGCCTTGTACCATTATCTAAATATTCAACAACATCGTCCGCTCAATATTGTAGGTCTAGACCTCAAAGCCGATGTGATCGAACATTGTAGCCAATTAGCCGAAAAGCTTCATTATGATCAATTGAAGTTTTTAGTAGGCGATATTGCAGATTATAACGAGCTTGAGCAAGTGGATATGGTGGTCACTCTGCATGCTTGTGATACAGCGACAGATGCAGCTTTAGAAAAAGCAGTGCGCTGGAACGCGTCTGTGATTCTATCGGTTCCTTGTTGTCAGCATGAATTGTTTAATCAGATTCAGAATGATACGATGAGCCCATTACTATCACACGGTATTCTTAAAGAACGGTTTTCTGCGTTAGCGACAGATGCTTTGCGTGCCAAACTATTAGATCTGTTGGGCTACAAAACACAATTGCTCGAATTTATAGATATGGAACACACACCCAAAAATATTTTAATTCGCGCAGTGAAAGCAGAAAATGAACAAAATGCTGAAATGTGGCAGGAATATACTGCATTTCGAGATATGATTCAAGCGAAGCCGTATCTTGAAAATGCTTGTAAAGACCTTCTACAGTCCTATCAAAAATCATTAGTATAATGAACATTTTATGGTATAATCCAAGCTGGATTCGCTGTTCCAAAGTGAATTCAGCTTTTTTCATGGTAAGCTAGGTCATATATGCTTACGTACATAGTGGAATGGGTTCTGATGGCTGTGCTAAAATAACAGAACATCATGAATGCTGGCTTACTTGTACCGACATGGGAATACATACAGACAGGGATAAAGAGATAAAAGATACAAAGATAGAGTAAATCATAAGGAGGACTGGTGGAGATTATATCTGATATTATTGCCCAATTGTTACACTGGGTTCAACAGCTTGGCTATTTTGGAATTATGCTTGGATTAATGATTGAAGTGATCCCAAGTGAAATTGTATTGGCTTATGGTGGATACCTTGTATCTACAGGAGCTATCAATTATTTTGGAGCTGTCTTTTTCGGAACAGTAGGTGGCGTGATCGCTCAACTGTTTATCTACTGGATTGGACGTTATGGAGGTAGACCGGTACTTGAGAAGTATGGCAAATATATTTTGATCAAGAAAAACCATATCGATCATGCCGAAGCTTGGTTTGATAAATACGGCTCAGGTGTTATTTTTACCGCACGCTTTATTCCTGTAGTACGACATGCGATTTCGATTCCAGCGGGTATCTCTCGTATGTCACATATGCGTTTTATTCTACTGACAACATTGGCTATCATTCCTTGGTCTGCTCTTTTTGTATATCTAGGAATGGCACTTGGAAGTCAATGGGAGCATATTGATGATATCGCTAGTAAATATACATTACCGCTTATTGTAGCAGCGATTGTGCTGTTAGCAGCTTACTTTTTGGTTAAATGGAAGATGAAGAACAAAAAGAAGGGTGGATAATACGATGAACAAACCGAACTTAGCAGATAAATGGGAACAGGGCATTTCTCCTGAACAATTTATGGAGGGTATGACTAAAAATAAAGAAGAATTCCATCATGGATATGAGTTATTCAATTGGACTGATTTAGATGATCATGAATTTTTTAAATTGTTAGCTCACCGTGATGATCTGCGTTCACTTATCTTAGCAGCAGATTGGTGTGGAGATGTGGTTCGCAATGTGCCGGTTGTTCTACGTGCGTTTGAAGAAGCAGAGATTCCTACCAAAATTTTGATTTTGGAAGAGAATTTTGACACGATGGATGATTATTTAACGATGGGTGGTCGTTCTGTACCTGTCGTAATTATTACAGATACAGGCGGACATGTACTTGCTCATTGGGGACCTCGTCCAGAGCACGTACAAGAATTAATGATCGCTTTCAAACAAGAGAATCCAGATCGTGAAGCAGCAGACTATCAAGAGAAGATGGCTGTTGTACGTCAAGGTATGGCGGAGCGTTATGGAGAAGGTTCGGCTTCGCACGCTATGATTATTCGTGAATTGCGTGAAATTTTATCGGGGGTGTAATGCATTTTGTTCAAAATAGAAAGTTTTTCATTAGGACCCTTACAGACCAATGCTTATTTATTAATCGCTGAAAATAGTTCCAATGCGATTGTGATTGATCCAGGTATGAATCCGGGAGCTTTGGTGCGTCGCATACAATCATTGAATCTAAATGTAGAAGCGATTCTTCTGACTCATGCTCACTTTGATCATATGGGTGGATTAGAAGAAGTGCGTACATTGTGTAATTGCCCTGTGTACCTTCATGATCTAGAAGCCGAGTGGTTAACCAATGCTAAGCTTAACGGTTCAGCGAATTGGTCTCAAGTCACACCACCGATTACAGCAGAACCTGCAGAATATGCGTTAGATGAAGGACAACAGTTGAAATTGATCGGACATACCTTCACGGTGTATCACACACCAGGTCATTCGCCGGGCAGTGTCAGCTTCCTTTGTGGCAAAGATTTATTTGCAGGCGATGTTCTTTTCCGTATGGGCGTAGGTCGTACAGATCTTACCGGGGGTAGTGAACGTCAATTGATCGATTCTATTCGTACCAAATTGTATCGTTTGGCAGATGATGTAACCGTTTATCCAGGACATGGTCCAAAAACAACAATCGGTGCAGAAAAATCAAGCAATCCGTATGTTCCTGCTTAATTTCAGCTTATAAATGTAACATAATGAAAAAATGAGTCATCAAAAACACGTAAATGGGTGCAAGGCGCCTGTGTACGTGTTTTTGTTTTATTTATATTGGGTATCTAACAGTAAATGACATTAATCGACTTTTAATACGATATTAATGGTTATGCAAGTGTAATTAGCCTGATTTTTGGTAATAAAATTGGACATCATTATTTTTTTTTAGTATGATACAGAAATAAAGTAGATAAAGCTAGGGGGAGTTACACGATGCTGCATTTAGGAGAAAAAATCGTAGTTGTCGCTGATACCTTTGAGCAAAGTCTGCCTGTAGGAGATTACGGATATGTTATCGCATATGACCGTAACCCTGATAATGCCTTCGATTATGTCATTCGTATTCCTAAGGTCAATCGTAATTTCTTTGTACCTTCCGGTGATGTTGAGCCTGAAGAACGATTGCTCCAACAAGAAGCTGAACGAGTCGGACGCGAGGCGCTAATCGATTATGCTCTAGCGACACATAATGAGAAATTATTTTATCATATCATGAATGGTGAAGAGCTTCCCTTTGTTGAGGAGCCTTTAACGGATACTGTAGCGCAAGCAGATTTTGTGAAACAAATTAATTTGCGTGCATGGATTTAAAGAGTCGGCTTGCCGGCTCTTTTTTATTATCTACAAATAAGTCCAGATTTATTATAGAACTTCAATTGAATTGTCACCTTATGTACCCTATAATGAAAAAAGTTATTTTTAGCGAGGGAGGAAATCAAATTGAGTATCAATATCAATGATGTAGAGCATGTAGCTAAGCTAGCACGTTTGGATTTGAGTGAGCAGGAGAAAGAAATGTTCACTGCACAGCTAAGTGCTATTTTGAAATATGCAGAAAAATTAAAAGAATTAGATACAGATGACGTGGAACCAACTACCCATGTATTACATTTAAGCAATGTCATGCGGGAAGATGAAGTTCACGAGAGCCTTCCGATTGAGAAAGTGCTACGCAATGCACCGGATGAAGAAGATGGACAATTCAAAGTACCTGCTGTACTGGAATAGATGCTTCAACAAGATAAATAACCATGAACAACAGAATTGAAGGAGGAATAGGCATTGACTTTATTTGATTTGAGTCTGAATGAAATACATAATCGGCTTCATGCCAAAGACTTGGCAGTCACCGACCTTGTAGCTCAAGCATTCAAGACCATCGGTGAACAAGACGACAAAATACAAGCATACCTTACACTCAACGAAGAAGGAGCAACCGAATCTGCCAAAGTACTCGATGAAAAGCTAGTGAGTGGAGAAGCGCGGGGTCTACTTTTTGGTCTTCCTGTAGGGGTGAAAGACAATATTGTAACAGAAGGGCTACGTACAACATGTGGTAGCCAATTTCTGAAAAATTATGACCCTATCTATAATGCAACTGTAGCAGACAAGCTTCGTCAAGCAGATGCTGTGACGATCGGTAAGCTGAATATGGATGAATTTGCAATGGGCGGTTCGAATGAAAATTCTAGCTTTGCACCTGTTCGCAATCCTTGGAATCTAGATTATGTACCTGGTGGTTCAAGTGGGGGTTCAGCGGCAGCAGTAGCGGCAGGTGAAGCCTACTTTACACTGGGATCAGATACAGGCGGTTCTATTCGTCAACCTGCTTCTTATTGTGGAGTCGTTGGATTGAAGCCTACTTACGGTCTGGTATCCCGTTTTGGATTAGTCGCTTTTGCTTCTTCTTTGGATCAAATAGGTCCATTAACCAAAAACGTAGAAGATTCTGCTTATGTCTTACAAGCGATTGCTGGTTATGATGCTAAAGATTCTACATCTGCTAAAGTCGATATTCCTGATTATGTGAGTGCATTATCTGGAGAGATCAAAGGTCTTAAAATTGCTGTTCCTTCTGAATACATCGGTGAAGGTGTCGATGCAGAAGTGAAGCAATCCATTATGGATGCTTTGGCTGTCTTAGAAGGATTAGGAGCAGAGTGGGAAGAAGTTTCTTTGCCACATACAGAATATGCAGTAGCTACGTATTATTTACTTGCTTCTTCTGAAGCTTCTTCTAATCTGGCTCGTTTTGATGGTGTTCGTTATGGTGTACGTGCAGAGAACCCGGGCAACTTGTTAGAATTGTATCATCAATCCCGTAGTGAAGGTTTTGGAGATGAAGTAAAACGCCGTATTATGCTAGGAACTTATGCTTTAAGTTCTGGTTATTATGATGCTTACTACCTCAAAGCACAAAAAGTACGTACATTGATCAAACGTGATTTTGATAATGTATTTGAAAAATATGATGTTATTATTGGACCTACTGCACCTACAACAGCTTTCAAATTAGGTTCGCAATTGGATGATCCTTTAACGATGTATCTTAACGATATTTTGACGATTCCTGTAAGTCTTGCAGGCGTTCCAGCGATTAGCGTTCCTTGTGGATTCGCTTCCGGTCTACCTGTAGGTATGCAAATTATTGGCAAAGCCTTCGACGAACAGACGGTTTTGCGCGTGGCACATGCTTTTGAACAAAATACCAATCATCAACAACGGCCGCAGCTCTAAAACCGTGTGAAGAAGGAGGAAGCTATCAGTATGTCCAATTACGAAACAGTCATCGGACTTGAAGTTCACGTTGAACTACATACCAAGTCCAAAATCTTTTGCGGTTGTTCTACAGCATTCGGTGCACCTGCCAATACGCATACATGCCCTGTTTGTTTAGGTCATCCAGGCGTATTGCCTGTACTGAATCGTCAAGCTGTAGACTACGCCATGAAAGCAGCACTAGCTATCAATTGTAAAATAGGCGATGTGAGCAAATTTGATCGCAAAAACTATTTCTATCCGGATTCCCCTAAAGCTTATCAGATTTCTCAATTCGACCAACCGATCGGTGAACATGGTTGGGTTGATATTGAAGTGAATGGTACAACTAAGCGTATAGGGATTACCCGTTTACATCTAGAAGAAGATGCAGGTAAATTAACACATACATCAGGTGGATACGATTCACTGGTTGATTTTAACCGTGTGGGCACACCACTGATTGAAATTGTATCTGAACCGGATATTTCTTCGCCGGAAGAAGCTCGTGCTTATTTGGAGAAAATTCGTGCGATTATGCAATATTGTGATGTGTCTGATGTGAAAATGGAAGAAGGATCACTTCGTTGTGATGCGAATATCAGTCTTCGTCCAGCAGGGCAAAAAGAATTTGGAACCCGTGCTGAATTGAAAAACATGAACTCTTTCCGTGGTGTACAAAAAGGGTTAGAGTATGAACAATACCGTCAGGCTGAGATTTTGGATGATGGTGACAAAGTGATTCAAGAAACACGCCGCTGGGATGAAGCTCAAGGCAAAACATTATCAATGCGTGGCAAAGAAGAATCGCATGATTATCGTTATTTCCCTGATCCAGATCTAGTGACTTTGCATATTGATCAAGCATGGAAAGATCGTATTCAGGCTTCTATTCCTGAATTACCAGATGCACGTAAAGCGCGTTATACTTCTGAATATGGGTTACCTGAATATGATGCAGGTGTGATTACATCTTCCAAGCCTTTGGCTGATCTATTTGAAGAGAGTCTAACGTATACCAGTGATGCCAAATCCGTCGCGAACTGGATGCAAGGAGAATTACTTGGTTATTTGAATGCCAATAATCTTGAATTAGCAGCCGTTCCTTTAACAGGGCAAGCATTAGGTGAATTGATCGGACTGATCGAAAAAGGCACAATTAGTAATAAAATTGCCAAAACGGTATTCAAAGAAATGCTTCAATCCGGCAAATTACCACAGCAAATCGTGGAAGATCAAGGATTGACTCAGATTAGTGACGAAGGTGCGATCAAAGGTATTGTTGAAGCTGTGATCGCCGCCAATCCACAGTCTGTAGAAGATTATCAAGCAGGCAAAGACAAAGCAATCGGCTTTTTAGTGGGGCAAGTTATGAAGCAAAGTAAAGGCAAAGCGAATCCGGGCATGGTTAACAAACTATTGGCTGAATTATTGCCTCGCTAATCTGGCATAATCCCGGGATGATAAACAGATATAGGGGCATGCCATATGGCATGTCTCTTTTTTTAGCAGATAGTACTTTTGCCAATACTATATGGGGAAGTAAAGGAGTGATCTTGTGATCCAGAAATGCATATTAGAAGATGACCATACGGTTCAGCAAATATGGGCATTACAACATATTGCTTATCGCTTAGAAGCACAGCTCATTGGCTTCAAAGAACTTCCACCATTACTGGACACGGTAGAGACTATTCGTCGGTGCCGTGAAACCTTTTATGCCTATGTGAATGAATATGAAGAAATTCAAGGTGTAATTTCTATTGAAAGAGAAGAGCATGATACATTAACGATTGCTCGTATGATGGTCCATCCTTCTGCTTTTCGTCAAGGGATTGCAAGTCAATTGATTGAACATGTATTTGCAGAGTATCCTGATGTACCTTTATATATCGTATCAACAGGTCAACTCAATCAGCCTGCGGTATCGTTATATAAAAAGTATGGATTTTACCCGATTGAGACGTTTGAAGTAGCGCCAGGTGTCAAATTAACTACTTTTCATCGTCCTAATCCTGCTTTAGCTCACACAGGGGAGGATTCGAGTGACTAATGTCTGATCCCTGGTATATTACCAATATTCATATTTTACTTCGTTTACTAGCTTCAATGCTGATGGGCGGATTGATTGGTTGGGAACGAGAGCGATCTAGCCACGCAGCAGGGCTAAGAACGCACATTTTAGTTTGTGTGGGCTCTACTTTGATTATGATGTTATCAGTCTACGGATTTGCTGAATTTGTCAAAGAACCGAATGTGCGACTGGATCCAGCTCGTTTAGCAACAGCTGTTATTTCTGGTATCGGATTTTTGGGAGCAGGGACAATTTTATTTACAGGTAAAGCGATTACTGGTTTGACAACAGCAGCTTCGCTTTGGGTAGTGGCTGCCATCGGTTTGGCTATCGGAGCTGGTTTTTATTTTGCAGCTTTTGTATGCACATTGATCGTTCTATTGAATTTATGGGTACTTAATATCGTAGAACAACGTTATATTCGTCATAGCAAAGATCATCAGATTACGATCGAAGGGATAGCAGGTACGTTAACATTGGATAAAATATCCCGTTTTATGGATAGCGAACATATTCAGATTAAAAAAGTAACCTATGTCAAAGAACGTGGTGGCATTAGCATGACATCTGAAATGTTGGTTACGGAACTTCGCTTGAATGTCATTATCAAGCATGAATATGATTCTTTAGAGTTGATAGGTAATATTCAGAAGATCGAAGGTGTGACCGCAGTAGCTATTGAGTAAAGGCAAAGAACAAGGAGGCATGATCAACAGTGAAAAAGACCCCTGCCAAACTACCACTCAAACGCAAATTTATCGCTGTTTTTATCGCTGCTATTCTTCCTGGATTCGGTCATATGTATCTAGGATTGGCGCAAAGGGGAATACAATTTATTGCTATTTTACTGCTTGATATTGCTGCCCTTTTTTATTTTACATCCAAAGGCATTCAGATCAACGTTCCTCTTTTGATATTATTAGCACTGATGATTCCAGTTATTTATTTCTATAATGTGTATGATGTTCTGCAATCTACAGATTGGATTAACGATCATATCCGTGCGCTTATTCCTAAATACAAGCGCCGCAAATCATTTGCAGGAGTACGCGGAATTTCATTTGGTTTAGTTTTAATGGCAGAAGGATTACTGATCTTTATGTTTTTAGTACGACCGTATTGGCTGCGTAATGTTGTCAGCTTCTGGGGTGGTTATATTACAGCGGTCATTTGTATTGTGATCGGTGTAGGGTTACTTGCTTTTCAAATTGTACGGATTTATCGATCGATTCATAAATCAACGTCATCTGCTAAATCTCAGGCTGTAGGAGGTGCTAGCAATGACAGGCAGAATTAGAGTAGGACGAATAACAGCTTCATTATTATGGATAGCCTTAGGTATTTTAATTAGTGTGGATCAATGGAGTGGTGGCAGTCAGCTACTTATTTTGCTTCAATGGTGGCCACTTATTCTAGTATGTTGGGGTTTGGAATATATTATATTTTATATCCTTTCCCGTCGTAAACGAATGAGATTCCGTTTAGATATCAAAGGAATACTGACTGCTGTAATTGCAGCGGCAGCTATTTTTTTCGTGACCGAACAAAATCAATATTTATATCTATGGAGTAAAGTTAGTCTCGATTTAACAGCAGCTTCTTCCGAATTTAGTGAAGCTTCGGGTAATCGAATCGAATTAACACCTGTATCGATTCCAGTCGATGAAGATACCGACGAACTGACCATAGAAGGAATCAATGGAGACTTGATCGTTCATCGTGGCGATGTAGATAAGATTGAAGTACGTCCGGTAGTCTGGATCGATGAGATTGAAGCCGATGAAGCACAGAAGATTGCGGATGCTACGACTATCGAAGTGTCAGAAGGGGATGAGATCTCGATTCGTCCACAGACACAGACGTATGGTGAATCCAATAATCGTCAGCCTAGAATCAATATGGAGATCACTTTACCTGAAAAGAGTCGGTTAGATATTAATGCTCAGACAACGAATGGTAAAGTGACTATGACTAATGTAGAAGCATTACGTAATATTGCAGTACGTTCAGGTAACGGTAGCTTAATTATGCGTAATCTAGTCGGTGATATCAAAGCACAGACCGTTAACGGAAATATGGATATTTCATCGATTCTCGGTAATGTCGATGCAGATACCAAACAAGGCACATACAAAGCGAGCGATATCAGTGGAATGGCTAAGCTGTATACACAAGTCGGCGATGTTTCACTAACAGGCGGTCTTGGTGATATTGATGTAAATACAAGGAATGGTAACGTGATGGTAGATGAGGCGAATTTTGCAGTCAAAGCTGAATCGTTAAATGGAAATATTGAGATTCGTTCAGTAAGTATTGGTGGAGATTGGTCTGTGTATAGTGCAGTCGGTGTGATTCATCTCTACTTACCACCAACCGGCGATTACAAAGTGTCAGGTTCCAATAGCTATGGAACAATCAATACTGATTTGCCTTTAAAAGTAGAAAAAAGAACCATCACAGGTGAATTTGGTACAGCCGATCATGCGATACAAGTAGATGGTAATGGCGACTTGAATATTATGCGTAATAGTGATGCTATGGTTAAAGACAATGACGACCAAACGATTGATCCAGCGAACCCAGAAGAGACCGATGCTTCTTCAAATTCAGGATCACCAAGCACCACAGAAAGCAACAATACTACCAATACCGATGAACCAGTGACAGAGTCTCCATCAACGAACTAAAAGAGGTTGCGTTGACAATCCTCTTCATCTACCCGTACAATTAAAGTTGACGAATGTCTGCCTTGTCTGGTCACTTTCTTCTTTTATTAGTTCTTACCGGACATACAGTTTTTTTCGGAAAGTTCAATAAGGCGGTGAATAAGATGACGACAAGTGTGCAACACGCATTGGAACAGCTCAAAGTCAGTGGCGTACGGATTACACCGCAACGTCATGCGATTTTAAGTTATTTACTAGAATCCATGGAACATCCAACAGCAGATGAAATTTATCGTTCGTTAGAACCTCAATTTCCAAGTATGAGTGTAGCTACGGTATATAATAATTTGAAAATGTTTATTGAAGCAGGAATGGTGCATGAATTAACATACGGTGATAATTCAAGCCGATTCGATGCTAATATTACAGATCATTATCATGTGATCTGTCAGCAGTGTGGCAAAATCGAGGATTTTAGTTATCCTTCGTTAGAAGCAGTAGAACAACAAGCAGCTAGGCATACAGGATTTCAGATTTCTGGGCATCGGATGGAGCTCTATGGAACTTGCGCAGATTGCAGAGGCTTGAATCAACAGTAATTTCAAAAGCGCGAGAAACCATATGGTTTTTCACGCTTTTTTTATTAAAGTCATGCATCAAAAGCTATTTAACAACAAGAGCTTGAATAACAAAGCACAAGGAGGATACTTTGAATAGAAAAGAACGAGCACATCTACACAGATCAAACAAACGTCGTTGGTGGGTATTAGGTTTTGTAGCTTTTTTAATAATCGGTTGGATTATATTTGAGATTTTCCCTAACCCTTTACATAAAGACCCGGATTGGAAAGGACTAGCTAAACCTATTTTTATCAAAGGTGAGATACTACCTTATTCGGCTATCGGAACAGGAGATTCTTTACAACTCCCTTTACCGGTTTTACAAGAACAGATCGATCCTAACATTCGATATGAAGAAGCAACACAATCCGTCATTCTAACAACAGATCGTAATCTCGTACAACTACAAAGTGGAAGTAAAGACGCACAACTTAATATGAAATCAGTACAATTGCGATTTGCTCCTCAACAAGAAGGGGAGGTTTTGTATGTACCACTCGCTCCACTCAAAGAAACCTATGGCATTAATGTCTACGAAGATCCTACAACAGGTGCTGTAATTTTGTTAAAAGCAGGCGAGAAAGTCCAATACGCACATACTGTAACCGCAGGAGCAGATCAGACGGTTGCCTTACGTGTAGAAGCAGATATTCATTCTCGTATTTATACAGATGTCCCTCAGAATGCTAGATTGCGCATATGGGAGACAGGAGAAGAATGGTATACAGTACAGTTAGATAATGGATATGTCGGGTATATGCAGAAGGATAGCGTAGCCTTAGACGATCTGGAGACAGTATCCGTTCCGCAGATGCCTGATAATCGAGTAAACAGGGACTGGGCAGGGAAAAAAGTAAATCTAACGTGGGAAGCTGTCTATGAGCGTCAACCAGACACCAACAAGATCGGTGAGTTACCTGGAGTTAATGTAGTCAGTCCTACATGGTTTGAGATCGTTGATAATATAGGCAATGTACGTAGTAAAGCAGACATGCATTATGTAAATTGGGCTCATAATCGCAACAAAGAAGTATGGGGATTGATCAGCAACAACTTTGATGCAGATATGACCACAGGTGCTTTATCAACCTATGAGAATAGAAGTCGAGTCATATCACAAATATTAGAATATGCTGATCTTTATCAACTAGATGGGATCAATATTGATTTTGAAAGTGTGCATACAAGCGATGGACCTAATGTAACTCAATTTGTACGCGAATTACGACCACTCGCTCTTCAGAAAGACCTTGTACTTTCGATGGATGTAACACCAAAGTCCAACAGCGAGCTATGGTCCAAATTTTTAGATCGTGAAGCATTAGCACCTTCTTTAGATTATATGATGCTGATGGCGTATGACGAACATTGGGCAGCCAGCCCCAAATCTGGTTCAGTCGCTTCATTACCATGGGTGGAAAAAGCAGTGAATCGTGTTCTAGAAGAAGATGAAGTCCCAGCAAATAAATTGATTTTAGGAGTTCCTTTATATTCACGCGTATGGACAGAGAAGACGGAAGATGGCAAAATCAAAGTCTCATCCAAAGCATTAGGAATGAATGGGATCGCAGAATTAATCAAAGAAAAGAAATTGTCACCGAAGTTCGATCAGACGACAGGACAGAACTATGTAGAATACCAAGAAGCGGGTACACTCA
>NZ_OY725677.1:150000-382500 GCF_963311185.1 Paenibacillus nuruki
CCACCATTGAAAGAGTGCGTAATAGCTCACTGGTCGAGTGACTTTGCGCCGAAAATGTAACGGGGCTAAACACACCACCGAAGCTATGGCTTGATACTTTGTATCAGGGGTAGGGGAGCGTTGAATGAAGATTGAAGGTGTACCGCAAGGAGCGCTGGACCTCATTCAAGTGAGAATGCCGGTATGAGTAACGAAAAGATCAGTGAGAATCTGATCCGCCGAAAACCCAAGGATTCCTGAGGAAGGCTCGTCCTCTCAGGGTAAGTCGGGACCTAAGGCGAGGCCGAAAGGCGTAGTCGACGGACAACAGGTTGAAATTCCTGTACCACCGAAAGCCGTTATGAGCAATGGGATGACGCAGGAGGATAGTGACGCGGACTGATGGATGTCCGTTCAAGCAGTGAGGCTGGTATGTAGGCAAATCCGCATACCGCAAGGCCAGGCTGTGATGAGGAGCGAAAATTGTAGTAGCGAAGGTCATGATTTCACACTGCCAAGAAAAGTCTCTAGCCAGGAAGCAGGTGCCCGTACCGTAAACCGACACAGGTGGGTGAGAAGAGAATTCTAAGGCGCGCGGAAGAACTCTCGTTAAGGAACTCGGCAAAATGACCCCGTAACTTCGGGAGAAGGGGTGCCCCGGTAGTGTGAATAGCACGAGGGGGCCGCAGTGAAAAGGCCCAAGCGACTGTTTAGCAAAAACACAGGTCTGTGCGAAGCCGCAAGGCGAAGTATACGGGCTGACGCCTGCCCGGTGCTGGAAGGTTAAGGGGAGTGGTTAGCGCAAGCGAAGCTATGAACCGAAGCCCCAGTAAACGGCGGCCGTAACTATAACGGTCCTAAGGTAGCGAAATTCCTTGTCAGGTAAATTCTGACCCGCACGAATGGCGTAACGATTTGGGCGCTGTCTCAACGAGAGATCCGGTGAAATTTTAATACCTGTGAAGATGCAGGTTACCCGCGACAAGACGGAAAGACCCCATGGAGCTTTACTGCAACTTGATATTGAACTGGGGTGCGATTTGTACAGGATAGGTGGGAGCCGTAGAAACCGGAGCGCAAGCTTCGGTTGAGGCGCCGTTGGGATACCACCCTGATCGCATTTGAGTTCTAACCTCGTACCGTGATCCGGTACAGGGACCGTGTCAGGTGGGCAGTTTGACTGGGGCGGTCGCCTCCTAAAGTGTAACGGAGGCGCCCTAAGGTTCCCTCAGAATGGTTGGAAATCATTCGAAGAGTGTAAAGGCATAAGGGAGCTTGACTGCGAGACAGACACGTCGAGCAGGGACGAAAGTCGGGCTTAGTGATCCGGTGGTACCGCATGGAAGGGCCATCGCTCAACGGATAAAAGCTACCCTGGGGATAACAGGCTTATCTCCCCCAAGAGTCCACATCGACGGGGAGGTTTGGCACCTCGATGTCGGCTCATCGCATCCTGGGGCTGAAGTAGGTCCCAAGGGTTGGGCTGTTCGCCCATTAAAGCGGTACGCGAGCTGGGTTCAGAACGTCGTGAGACAGTTCGGTCCCTATCTGTCGTGGGCGTAGGAAATTTGAGAGGAGCTGTCCTTAGTACGAGAGGACCGGGATGGACGCACCGCTGGTGTACCAGTTGTTCCGCCAGGAGCATCGCTGGGTAGCTACGTGCGGAAGGGATAAGCGCTGAAAGCATCTAAGCGTGAAGCCCCCCTCAAGATGAGATTTCCCAGTATGTAAGACCCCTTGTAGACGACGAGGTTGATAGGTTGGGGGTGGAAGTGCCGTAAGGCATGGAGCTGACCAATACTAATCGGTCGAGGGCTTATCCAAATCTACAAACGCGGTGTTTCAGTTTTCGGATTCAGTTTTCAGGGAGCAACACAGCCTGACTGTTTGGTAATGATGGCGGAGGGGTTCCACACGTACCCATCCCGAACACGACCGTTAAGCCCTCCAGCGCCGATGGTACTTGGACCGCAGGGTCCTGGGAGAGTAGGACGTTGCCAAGCAGAGCAGTACAGATTGACCGTTTCAAGGAGCAATCCGAGGAGACGGTGACTATTCCCTGATAGCTCAGTTGGTAGAGCACTCGACTGTTAATCGAGTTGTCACAGGTTCGAGTCCTGTTCGGGGAGCCATATGGAGAGGTGTCCGAGCTGGCCGAAGGAGCACGATTGGAAATCGTGTAGGCGTCACAAGCGTCTCGAGGGTTCGAATCCCTCTCTCTCCGCCACAATGTACGGCCCGTTGGTCAAGTGGTTAAGACACCTCCCTTTCACGGAGGTAACAGGGGTTCGAGTCCCCTACGGGTCATATCTTTTCTATCATTATATTGTTAAGTTTAGTAACATTGCTTATAAAAAAGACTTGACAAAAGTAATCAGAAAATGATATAATATGTTTTGTGTCACAATGGAGGTTTAGCTCAGCTGGGAGAGCATCTGCCTTACAAGCAGAGGGTCGGCGGTTCGATCCCGTCAACCTCCACCATAGAATTTTATAGTAAGAACAATGACGCGGGGTGGAGCAGTCCGGTAGCTCGTCGGGCTCATAACCCGAAGGTCACAGGTTCAAATCCTGTCCCCGCAATTAATCTGGAACCGTGGTGTAGGGGTTAACATGCCTGCCTGTCACGCAGGAGATCGCGGGTTCAAATCCCGTCGGTTCCGCCATTAATTGCTTAATAACTAGTATCAACTCACTACATTAATAGATGGTTCTCATCATGATTGAGTAGAAGAGTCGACACACAGCAATACATTAGACTACGGCTCGGTAGCTCAGTCGGTAGAGCAGAGGACTGAAAATCCTCGTGTCGGCGGTTCGATTCCGTCCCGAGCCACCATTTAGATTAATGTATAACACTTGCCGGTGTAGCTCAGTTGGTAGAGCAACTGACTTGTAATCAGTAGGTCGGGGGTTCAAATCCTCTCGCCGGCACCATCTTTTTTTTATTTAATGTGGAGGCTTAGCGAAGTGGCCAAACGCAGCAGACTGTAAATCTGTTCTCTCCGAGTTCGGTGGTTCGAATCCATCAGCCTCCACCAGTTTTGAAGGGGCATAGTTTAAAGGTAGAACAACGGTCTCCAAAACCGTTAGTGTGGGTTCAATTCCTGCTGCCCCTGCCAATATAACATTAATGATTCATTTTATAGCATGGCGATCGTGGCGAAGGGGTTAACGCACCGGACTGTGACTCCGGCATTCGTGGGTTCAAGTCCCATCGGTCGCCCTTTTTATTGGGGATTAGCCAAGCGGTAAGGCAACGGACTTTGACTCCGTCATGCATAGGTTCAAATCCTATATCCCCAGCCATTATTTACTTCTACTTCAATCAAGTGTAAGCGGACGTGGCTCAGCGGTAGAGCATCGCCTTGCCAAGGCGAGGGTCGTGGGTTCGATTCCCATCGTCCGCTCCATCTTTTATAATATAATATGGCGCCATAGCCAAGTGGTAAGGCACAGCTCTGCAAAAGCTCTATCCCCAGTTCGAATCTGGGTGGCGCCTCCAGTTATTTTTTAAAATTCTTGCGCCCTTAGCTCAGCTGGATAGAGCGTTTGACTACGAATCAAAAGGCCAGGAGTTCGAATCTCTTAGGGCGCGCCATTTTAGCTCTTATGTTCTAAATGGAAGCAACAACAAAATAGTATCATTTTTAATTAGCCGGTGTGGCGGAATTGGCAGACGCGCGCGACTCAAAATCGTGAGGGAAACCGTGGGGGTTCGAGTCCCTTCACCGGCATACACAAAGAAAAGCACTAGATCATTTGATCTGGTGCTTTTTTTATTGTCTTTTAAAATAGATCCTCACAATTAGTATGAAGTATGTGCTTAATTCCTATTACATTGATTTATTTGTAGGTTAATTCGATAATGCACAAGTAGTCCCCGTCTAAGGTCTAGGATAAAAAACCACCTGTAGTCCATTTTGCAGAATCGATTTCTACTTTACAATGTGTATATAAGGCAAACACAACATTTGCTACAGCCAGATATGAAAGTAACACGTTAGATGCTTTGCAGTCTTGAGGTATTGAACATCTCGTCACGTATTAACATCTAAGAATATGAATATTAAAAATGCTGAATACAAATATCTAAGTAAAGGAGGTGGAGCATTTGCGCATGAATCGTAAAAGTATAGCTGCTTTTGCATTGATTATCATTGGTGTATTAATGGTTTTCGGCAAATTTGTACCGGTGTTACATAGTCTGCTCGGTTATCTCATTGGACTATTAATCCCAATCGCATTACTTGTACTTGGTTATTATGCATTACAAAGTGGACGTCGATTTTTGGGGATTACATTATCGGTTATAGGTGCTTGTATTCTATTTGCTAAGTTATCTTGGATTATTGGCCCTGTAGTTGGAATCGCGTTGGTATGGTGGGGTTATTCGATGTTGAAGAATCGTCATCATCAGCAACGACAAGATCGAATGTTCTAAATATAGATACATTCTTTATTTAAATCATCGAATCTTGTTGGTGTAGAGGTTGTGAATGGGTAACATTCTAATAAAGCAGTTGGAATGTTACGATATAAATATAGTAAGACGTTATTATAAAGTAGTGTGGTTCATTACAAGTATAGTCATCTATTACACTACAAAATAATAGGATATCGTTGATCTTCGATTTCATCTGTTATTCATACTTTTTCGATAGAATGAAAGTAAGATATACGTAGATATCAAAAAAGATCACTTGTGATCAAGCAAGGGAGGGAGCAATTATTCATGAACGTTTTTAAACGTGTACGTGATATTACAGTGGCTACTTTAAATGAAAGATTAGAACAGAGTCAAGACCCTGTGAGAATGATTGACCAATTTCTTTTAGAGACACGGCGTGCTATTACAGAAGCTGAGCAATTACAGCATCATGTGACTCAACACACACGTCAATTGAAACAACATGTAGATCAAGCATCAGCAATGCGTCAAAAACGTGAAGAACAAGCGATGTTAGCTCTACAAGCAGAAGAGGAAGAATTGGCTCGCATGGCTTTGCAAGAAAAAGTAATGTATGAAGAAAAAGAAAATCAGTATACTGAATTGTTGGATCAAAATACTGAAGCTTTACGAGAAGTACAGCTTCAACTCAATACATTAAAATCCGAGTACCAAGCAGTCTACAGTAAACGTGAGTATTATTATGCTCGTATGGAGACACTTCGTCTGCAACAACAAATGAATCGCCGTTTTGGTAATGCTGTTCAAGGTACACCGCAAGCATTTGGACGTTTGGAAGATAAAATCTCCGATTGGGAGATTGAAGCCAAAGCTTTACGGGATTTGAGAAACGGTGATTCTTATTCGTCTTCTTCACATACAACTAATGGTGTATCGTTAGATGAAGAATTAGAGCGTTTAAGACGTAAGCTTGATCCAGATCGTAAGGAGGAGTAGTATGCGCCCGAAGTTATATCGTTCCAATCATGATCGGATTCTGAGTGGCCTGAGTGGAGGTCTTGCTGAGTATTTTCAGATCAATCCAACGTTGTTACGGGTTCTGTTAATATTAAGTATTCCTTTTACAGGAACAACTACAGTGCTAATCTATCTTATTGCAGCACTCATTGTACCTAAGCAACCGCCAGTTTATCGTCCTTTTGAACAGAATCCTTTTCATGAGGAACATCAAGAAGATCGTTATGGCCCACGCCAAACCTATGGTGGATATTGGGGAACATCGCAAAATGCGTATGAACCTAATACGTATGATGCTCCACATCAAAGCAATTCTCGTTACTTTGGTAAAAATCGCCCTCCACAACAAGCACCTGATCAGACATCCAAATCAAAAGGTGATCTCGATTCAATGATGGAAGGTATTGAAAATAAAGCACTACGTAAAGAAGTAGAACAATTAAGAAAAAAAGTCGCTCAATATGAGAAGGGAGATTTATAATATGGGAGTTTTTAAAAGATTGAAAGATATGACTAAGGCATCGGTGAATGATTTACTAGATAAGGTAGAAGATCCAATTGTAATGCTTAACCAGTATCTACGTGATATGGAAGCAGAGATTCATCAAGCAGAGGTTACTGTTGCTAAACAAATGGCAAATGAACGTCGTATGAAGCAACGTTTTGATGAAGCTGCACGTGTAGGTATGCAACGTGAAAGCCAAGCAACAGCTGCACTTAAAAATGGTCAAGAAGAAGTGGCTCGTAAATTGCTAGAAGAAAAGTTGTATTTTGACCAAAAATTCACTGAGTATTCTGAAATGCACAGCCAAGCTAAAGAACAAGTAACTGATATGATGAACCAATTGCACGAAATGAAAGACGAGTTCTACAAAATGCGTAACAAACGTAATGAACTGGTGTCTCGTGCTCAAATGGCAAAAGCTAAAAAACAAATGGCTCAAGTGAGTTCTGTGAATTCCATCGATAAAGGTGGCGCTTCTCTAGGATTTAACCGCATGGAAGAAAAAATCATGCAAATGGAAGCAGAAGCAGATGTAATGCGTGCTCCTTACCGTTCTGGATATGGATCCAATGCTTATATCAGTGGAGAAGATGCAGAAAAACAACTTAGAGTGGATGAGCAATTGAATTTGTTGAAAAGCAAATTAGCACCTAAAACAATTGAATCTAATTCGTCTGAAGGTCCATCTCTTTCTAAAGATGAAGGTCCACAACACTAATTGATTTTAGTAGATAAGTGTGGATTAATACAATATAGCTAATCATCGATGTAAATTATAGTTATTAAAATGACAATATGATATGCTAGAACAGGCGAAGCCATACAGCGTATGTGTCATCATGCGGGTATGGCTTTTCTCTTATTAGAAATAAAGGAGGTGCGGTTATGGGAAGAAAACGAAAAGTGTTTGCTGTGTTATTGATCGGAATTGGATTACAAGTTTTATTAGGACCGTTGTTTGGCTTCTTTACGATTGCCGCACTTCTTTTGTTGCTAATCGGAATGATGCGTTTACGTAGTGGTGCTATGAGACAAGGGTATATTTTGGGTGGTATCGGATTAGGCTTGTTGCTGTTAGATCACTTGATGGTTGTGATTGGAATTACTTTGATATCATTAGGATGGTTTTATGTACATGCTAATAAAGCACATCGGGGGCAGCCATATCGTCTGAAACAAGGATTTATCACAAATGTTCGTTATGATCGGGAACCGTGGATGATGCAAAGTTCCAGTTCATGGCATGCTATCGGAGATATTGATTGTGATCTTGCGCTAGCGATACCGGATGAAACAGAAACTGTTCTGTATTTTCAAGGGATATTAGGAGACTTAGACTTCTCTATACCGGAAGATTACGGAGTAGAGATTGAAGCTTATTTATTAGTTGGTCAGATTGGCTTCGAATCGAATGGCTATTCTGTTGCTGAACGTCAACAAGGCATACAGAATCGTCTGCAATGGAGATCCGCTAATTATCTTACAAGTACGCAAAAAGTGAAGTTGGTTATTTCGTATATTGCTGGTGATCTGAATGTTCGTTTATCTTCTTAGTACAGGTGTGTATACATTAAAGTCAGATAAGCAGGAGGACTTGATACGTGAAAAAGAGAAAACCTGCTGACTTGATTGTCCGCAGTATGGGTGAAGGTATTTTATTAGCCTTCTTATTACTAGTTATTATTATCTATGTACTCTATACGTCAGGTCACTTGAGTATAGAATTATCATGGCCTTCTTTATTACAGACTGGAGCAGCATTATGTGTTCCGGTTATTGTTGTAGGTAGTCTATATGGGTTGTATCATGCACTCCGGCTCAAAATGCGTTTGGATAAATTGCGAGATACGTTATTAATGTGGGAAAAAGGGAATTGGTCACAAGCTGCTCCGCAATGGGGAAGTGATGAATGGTCAAGGCTAGGTGAACAAATTGATCGAATCGGTAAAAAATGGGAAGATCAGATTAGTAGTCTTCAACGATTATCCACCAATAATGCGCAGTTAGCAGAGCAGGCTAGAATTACAGCTATTATCGAAGAACGTCAGCGGTTAGCTCGTGAACTTCATGATGCCGTTTCTCAGCAATTGTTTGCCATATCAATGACTGCAACAGCTATCGGACGTACATTTGATAATAATCCTGCACGTGCCAAACGTCAGGTGGAGTTAATTGAAGAAATGTCATCTGTTGCTCAATCAGAGATGAGAGCGCTACTATTACATCTTCGTCCTGTTTATCTGGAAGGAAAACGCTTGTCTCAAGGATTGCGAGAATTGATTCGTGAATTGCAAGCCAAAATCCCGATGGAAATTACGCTAGATATGGATGATGATCTCAGATTATTAAAGGGTGTCGAAAATCATATTTTCCGGATTGTACAAGAGTCGTTATCCAATACACTTCGTCATGCCAAAGCAGAACGGATGGAAATTCGTATTATTCAAAAAATAGATTCTGTGCGTGTAACGTTAAAAGATGATGGCATCGGGTTCGAATTAAATGAAACGAAACAAGCTTCTTATGGCTTATCTACGATGAGAGAACGAACGAATGAATTGGGAGGTACGATTCAATACATAACAGCTCCTGGAAAAGGAACACGTATTGAGATTGTCATTCCGATTGTGACTTTAAATACGGAAGAAAGCAGGTGGGCATAATACAATGGAAAACGATGAACAATCAATCAAAGTATTATTAGTCGATGATCATGAGATGGTCCGGATTGGACTTGCAGCTGTATTAGATACAGAAGATGGGATTGAGGTTGTTGGTGAAGCAAGTAACGGAGAAGAAGGTATTCGTCTGGCTCAAGAATATAAGCCTGATGTGATCTTAATGGATCTGGTCATGGACGGTATGGACGGTATTGAGACCACAAGGCGTGTATTGCAGATTAATTCCGACTGTAAAGTGATTGTATTGACTAGTTATTTGGATGACGAAAAAATGTATCCTGTGATTGAAGCAGGCGCATTTAGTTATTTGCTCAAAACATCCCGTGCTAGTGAAATAGCAGATGCTATTCGTGCTGCTGCCAGAGGACAATCGGTGTTAGAATCGCAAGTGGCTTCTAAAATGATGAGTCGTTTTCGTGAACCTCTTGAACGTGCATTACACGAAGAATTAACAGATCGTGAAATGGATGTACTACGTCTATTAGCCAAAGGGAAATCCAATCAGGATATTGCGGATGAATTGATTATTGGGATCAAAACGGTGAAGTTTCATGTGACTAATTTGCTAGCCAAGTTAGGCGTAGAAGATCGTACACAAGCGGCAATCTATGCTTATAAAAATGGACTAGCCGAGTAATTCACCTGTGGATTTAACGTATCAATTTTATTTGGCAAAGATATAAGTACTTCTTATAGTGGTCAGATAGCGATAGATAGGGTAATTATGGTAGAATACGTTTACCACATTACAGATTTTACATAGAAAGTTGAGGAGCTATGACTGAAAAACAAAATCTTGAGACATTGCAGACACCAAGTGCGGTATTTTTCATTTTTGGAGCAACCGGGGATTTGGCAAGACGTAAATTGTTTCCTGCTATTTATAGTTTGTATCGTGAAGGTAAACTTGCAGAGGATTTTGCAGTCATTGGTGTCGCGCGTCGACCGCGTACCAATGAAGAATTTCGGGAAGATCTCCATCAGTCTATCATAGAGTTTTGTCGCTACAAGATCGGAGCCGAAGAAGATTGGAACCGTTTTGCAGAACATTTTGAATATAAATCGTTAGATATTAACAATGTTGCAGGTTTTCAAGAGTTGAAAGAGCAAACTGAAGTGATTGAGACCAAGTATGGTATTCCGAGCAACCGCTTCTTTTTCCTAGCGCTAGCACCTGAGTTATTCGGTAGTGTATCCCTTAACTTACGTGCAGGCGGCATGATGGATGGAACAGGTTGGAATCGTCTTGTGATCGAGAAGCCTTTCGGTTATGATCTTGAATCTGCTCGTAAGCTCAATGCAGAGATTAATGAAGTATTTAAAGAAGATGAAATTTACCGCATCGATCATTATTTAGGTAAAGAAATGGTGCAAAATATCGAAGTGATTCGATTTGCCAATGCGTTCTTTGAGCCGTTATGGAATAATCAACACATTTCTAATATTCAAATTACACTTAGTGAAACGGTTGGTGTAGAAGAACGTGGTGGATATTATGATCATTCAGGGGCTTTACGCGATATGGGACAGAATCATATGCTACAAATGTTAGCGATGATTGCTATGGAACCGCCAAGTCGTCTGCTTCCTGAAGATATTCATGATGAGAAAGTAAAAGTACTTCGTTCACTACGTGCTTATATGACACCTGAAGAAGTGGATAAAAATGTAGTACGTGCTCAATATGGTGAAGGTGAATCCAAAGGTAAAACATTACCGGGTTACCGTCAGGAAGACAAAGTAGATCCTGCGTCTAATACTGAAACGTATTTTGCTGCAAGACTATTTGTAGATAACTTCCGCTGGTCAGGTGTACCTTTCTATATTCGTACGGGTAAACGTCTACCTGTGAAAACGACTGAAATCATTGTCGAATTCAAGCGTACCCCTACGAATGTATATCTAGGGCAACGTCATAATCTAGAACCTAATCTATTGGTTATTCGTGTAAATCCAATGGAAGGTATCTATATCAAAATTAATGCTAAAAAACCAGGTTCTGATTCTGAAATCCAGCCTTTGGCAATGGACTTCTGTCAAAGTTGTATGATCGGAATTAACTCCCCTGAAGCTTATGAAAGTTTGATCGAAGACGCTGCACAAGGAGATTCAACCTACTTTACCCGTTGGGATGAAGTATCAGCAGCTTGGAGCTTTATTGATCATATTGCGGATGCTTGGGCACAGAATCCTACGGATGTTAAATCATATCCTGCGGGTTCGTGGGGACCTGATGAAACTCATTTATTACTTCAACAAGATGGATATCATTGGTGGCCGGTAAATGGTCAGGATGAAGATGATGTGATCTGGCAGGTTGGAAGTAGCAATTAAATATCATTATTGAGCATAAAACACTCTTATGAGAGCATTACATAAGAGTGTTTTTGTCGTGAATATGATACAATGGATAAAGCCTATTTTAAGTGATGAAGGGAAAATGATAATGAGTAAAACGATAGATCAAGCTTTACAAAATGAAGTGGACAAACGCAGAACATTTGCGATTATATCTCACCCGGATGCCGGGAAAACAACGTTAACAGAAAAGCTATTGCTATTCGGGGGCGCTATCCGTGAAGCAGGTTCGGTTAAAGCTCGTAAAGCGAACAAACACGCGACAAGTGACTGGATGGCGATTGAGAAGCAACGGGGAATTTCGGTAACTTCTTCAGTAATGCAATTTGATTATAATGGACATCGTATTAATATACTGGATACACCGGGTCACCAAGATTTTAGTGAAGATACGTATCGTACTTTAACTGCAGCAGATGCAGCAGTCATGTTGATTGATGTCGCTAAAGGTGTAGAAGCACAGACGATTAAACTGTTTAAAGTATGTGCTCAACGTGGAATTCCGATTTTTACTTTTATTAATAAATTAGACCGTGAAGGACAAAGTCCATTCGAATTGATGGAAGAATTGGAGCAAGTGTTAGGTATTCGTTCTGTACCTATGAACTGGCCGATCGGAATGGGACGCGAACTATCCGGTGTCTATGATCGGATGAAAACACAGGTTGAATTATTTAATGGTAAAGATCATTCTACGATTCAAGTGCAAAAAGTAGAAGATTATCGTGATCCAATTATCAAAGAAATGGCAGGCGAATTTTTATATGATCAGCTTTGTCAGGATATTGAGTTGTTGGATGTAGCGGGTGATCCTTTTGATTATGACAAAGTATTACGTGGTGAATTAACACCGATCTTCTTCGGTAGTGCAGTCAATAACTTTGGTGTACAGACGTTCTTGGAAAACTTCTTAGAACTTGCGCCAAAACCTGAACCACGCCGCAGTACAGTCGGTATGATTGATCCGATGAATGATAAGTTCAGTGGATATGTATTTAAAATTCAAGCGAATATGAATCCTGCTCACCGTGATCGGATTGCCTTTTTACGTGTAGTATCAGGTAAGTTCGAACGTGGGATGAGTGTACGCCATGTACGTGCAGGTAAAGAGATCAAATTAGCACAACCACAGCAATTTTTGGCACAGGATCGTGATATTGTACAAACCGCTTATCCTGGCGATATTGTCGGATTGTTCGATCCGGGTATTTTCCGTATTGGTGATTCTTTAAGTCAGGGTTCTGATATTGTCTTTGACGAATTGCCTACCTTCTCACCTGAAATATTTGCTAAAGTTACCGTGAAAAATGCGCTTAAACACAAACAATATCAAAAAGGAATCGATCAATTAACTGAAGAGGGTACGATTCAAGTATTTAATACAGTAAGCTTTGATGAAACGATTCTGGGTGTAGTTGGACAACTGCAATTTGAAGTATTTGAATATCGGATGAAAAATGAGTATGGTGTAGATGTACAGCTTCAACGGATGCCATATCAATTTGCGCGTTGGATTGTTACTGATAAAGTGGATGCTTCCAAATTCCGTATCAACTCTACACTGGTTAAAGATAAAAAAGAAAATCATGTGGTTCTGTTTGAAAATGAGTATGCGATGCGTACAGCAATCGATAAAAATCCAGATGCTCAATTTTTGGAAATGGCTCCTTAATATCAAATACAGTATATGCTTATGAAAAGCTTGGAGGTTACAATATGCCTAGAAAGCAGTATGCCATTATCGGCATCGGACGCTTTGGTTCTAGCATTGCCAAAACATTGAGTGAAATGGGCTTTGACGTATTAGCTATTGACTCAGATGAACACCGTATTCAAGAAGTATCCAAAATTGTAACTCAAGCCGTAACAGCTGATTCAACAGATGAAGAAGCTTTGCGCTCACTGGGATTACGTAACTTTGATGTAGTAGTTGTAGCGATTGGAGAAGATATTCAATCGAGTATTCTGACCACATTGATTCTCAAAGAAATGGATATTCCAACGATTCTGGTTAAAGCACAAAATGAACTGCACGGTAAAGTATTAACACGGATCGGTGCAGATAAAGTCATTTTCCCTGAACGTGATATGGGGGTACGGGTAGCTCATCATTTAACATCACCTAATGTACTGGATTATATTGAAATTTCAGAAGAATACAGTATTGTGGAAATGAAAGCATCCGAAGCTATGATCGGCTCTAACTTAAAAGAACTTGATATTCGTGTTCGATATAGTTGTAATGTGATGGCTATCAAACGAGGAAACCAAATGAATATTGCGCCTTCACCGGATGAACGTCTCAAACCGGATGATATTCTTGTGATTGTTGGACAAAAGAATGATCTGCTTAAAATGGAATTAGGTCTGGAAGAATGACCGAAATTCTATCGACCCAGAATGCGAAAGTCAAGGAATGGGCGCAGTTGCTTGAGAAAAAGCATCGGGATAAGCAAGGAAAATTTATAGTAGAAGGTATTCATCTCGTTAGTGAAGTTCTTCGTAGTGATTGGGATATCGACTGTATTGTCTATGATACAGAAAAAGGGATTCCTGCTGAATTGCGTGAAGATATTGATCATTATTCAGGTGGAGCACAGTATATCGCTGTATCCGAAGCAGTACTGTCTAAATGTACCGATACAAAGACACCACAATCTGTTTTTGCAATTGTATACAAACGAAATTCACTTACTGAGCGTTTACTTGAAGTCAATCACAGTCTGGTGATGGTATTGGACAATGTTCAAGACCCGGGCAATGTAGGAACGATTATTCGTAGTAGTGATGCGGCAGGAGCAACCGGTATTGTACTCGGTAAAGGTTGCGCGGATCTATATAATCCCAAAACGATTCGTTCGACGATGGGTTCGTTATTTCATTTGCCTGTGATTGAAAGTGATCTCAGTGAACTATTACCTGTTGCCAAGCAAAAAGGGCATCTAGTGCTAAGTACATCGTTACAAGCGAGTCAATCTTGTTATGAGTTTGATTTTACAACAGGAGCTTGGATCGTGATTGGTAACGAAGGTAAAGGGATATCGGCGGAAGTATCAGAGTTAGTGGATCAACATATTTTGATTCCGATGCAAGGGCAAGCAGAGTCGCTGAATGCGGCGATGGCATCGACGATCCTTTTATTTGAAGCGATGCGTCAGCGGATATCTTAGTAATCAGATATATAGGCTATAACAAAAAGGAACTTCTCTTATACGATGAAGTTCCTTTTTGTTATAACTATGTTTTTGTGTTAGATCTGATGGAGATACTTCTAGTAAAGACTGTGTAAGTCTAACAACTATACTTTTGTAGGTTTTCTCACCAAGCCGATAAAGCAGAGTACTGCGAACACTTCTGCGACCAAAATAACAACACTCATCGGTACAGCAGTGAGTCCACTACCGAGTCCCACTAATGGAGAAGCGGCACCACCTAACAGAAGCGGAAGTAAGCCGAGTAGAGCCGAAGCACTTCCTGCGGCATTACCTTGACTTTGCATCGCCAGAGAAGTCGACGTAGCGCCTACAGAGCCTACACAAGATACAACAAAGAACAACATCATCGCAATCGGTAACAATCCACCGCCTGCTAGAGCAATAATTAATAACAATAGAGCCGCGGTAAAAGCAATTCCTAGACTGATTTTCAAGATAGCCAATTCGCCGTATTTACCAGATAAACGACCTGCCAATTGAGCGAAAATAATAATGCCCAGACCATTCAAAGCAAAAAATAAACTAAAGCCTTGGGCAGATACATCGAATATCGTCTGCACGACAAAAGGAGAACCTGCAATATAAGCAAACATCGCCGCAGTGATAAATGCTTGGGATAAGGCGAAACCGATAAAATGACGATCTTTTATCAATCGTCCAAATGTACGTAATGTTGAACTCAGTCCACCAGAAGCTTTTCGTTCATTGGATAATGTCTCCGGTAAACCAAACAACACCATAAATAACATGATAGCGCCGATGACCGCAAGTACGACAAAGATGCCTTGCCACGGTACAAATTTGAGTAAAGCACCACCGATAATCGGAGCAGCGATCGGAGCCACTCCATTAATCAACATCAGCAGCGAGAAAAATTTGGTTAATTCATGCCCCGAGTAGAGGTCACGTACGACAGCACGCGAAATTACGATACCAGCAGCTCCTGTAACCCCTTGTATAAAGCGTAGAACAATAAGTAGCCCGATACTTTGAGTTAAAGCACAACACAGCGATGCCACCGTATATAAAATCAATGAAATGATAAGCGGTGTGCGTCTACCTTTGACATCACTAAGAGGTCCAACCACTAACTGTCCGAATGCTAGACCTAGCAGACAAGCAGTTAGACTAAGCTGTGCAAGAGAAGCATTGGTATGTAGATGCTCTGCTAGCGTAGGCAGTGCAGGTAAATACATATCGATCGATAATGGAGCAAATGCAGATAATGAACCTAAAATTAAAGCGATCCATAACCGTTTAGAACGAGTTAGAGAATCCGCAGTTAAAGGTGCATGAGATGAAGATTTGTTCATGAATACGTTCATTCCTTTCTGGTAGATCGTTAAGCTGTATACGTGACTTTATTTGGATCTTACTTGATTGATGTTCAGACAACTATGTCTCTTCAATCAGCACAACCGTATTTAGTGTAACCGAATAAAGTACAGCTGGAAAGCCTAATATTTCGGTCTGCACCAATTCGTGTTATAATAAATCCCAAAAGATTGTAACAATCCTGGAATCCAATTACACCCGAGGAAGGAAGGTCAACTATCTTGTCCACTAAAGCCAAACAACCGAAACCTGAATGGATCAAAATCAAGATGACCAATGACAGTAACTATCAGGAAATTAAAAGTATGATGCGTTCCAAAACTCTTCATACCGTCTGTGAGGAAGCGCGTTGTCCCAATATTTATGAGTGCTGGGCAAATCGTACAGCGACTTTTATGATTTTGGGAGATATTTGTACACGTGCTTGCCGTTTTTGCGCAGTCAATACGGGGATGCCTACGGAGCTTGATTTACAAGAACCAGATCGGGTTGCGGAAGCGGCTGAAAATATGGGGCTTCAACATTGTGTAATTACCAGTGTAGCTCGTGATGATTTGAAAGATGGTGGAGCAAATATTTTTGCGGAGACGATTCGTGCGGTTCGCAAGCGTTTGCCACTTTGTAGTGTCGAAGTATTGATCCCTGACTTTATGGGAGATATCGATTCACTAAAAATTGTAATGGATGCTAAACCAGATATTCTGAATCATAATATTGAAACAGTGGAACGGATGTCTGACCGTGTTCGAGCCAGAGCCAAATATCCTCGTTCTATGGAATTGTTACGTAACTCTAAAATACTACAACCTTCGATTCCAACCAAGTCTAGTATTATGCTAGGTGTAGGGGAAGAATGGGATGAAATTTTAAAAACAATGGATGACCTTCGTGCCATGGATTGCGATATTATGACGATTGGACAATATTTACAACCTTCTCCAAAACATTTGGATGTGGCTAAATATTATACTCCTGATGAATTCGCTATTTTAAAAGAAGAAGGATTAAAGCGTGGATTCAGTCATGTTGAGTCTGGTCCGCTTGTCCGTAGTTCCTATCATGCGCATGAACAGGTTCAATCCGCATCGAAGTCGAAGGAAACCTCGACGGTCTAAATGCTGAAAGGCGGGAGAACCTTGATTCAAATCGGCGGTAAAACATACGAGATTATTAAACAGCATCGTGATGGTTGGAATGCAGAAATATTCCGTGAACGATATAGTGAAGTGTTGGATCGGTATGATTATATTCTAGGTGACTGGGGTTATAATCAATTGCGTCTCAAAGGATTTTATCGTGATGGACATCCCAAAGCAGGTAAAGATACTTCTTTATCCAGCTTGACTGAATATATTAATGAATACTGTAACTTTGGCTGTGCTTATTTTGTATTACAAAAAACAAAAGAAGTCGCAGAACCACCAAAGCCAGCGAATGGAGAAAAAGCAGAAAAGCCTGAGAAATCCGAGAAATCGTCAAGAGGACAAGGAAATCATTCCAAAAAAGACAAACAGGATAAAACAGCAGCTTCCAAAGCAGTTCCTGCGTCTGCTCCAACGCCTGTAGCTCCAGTAGTCCCTGTTGTACAACCTACAGAAGCACCAACGACAATAAGTCCGGTAGAGCCTTCTATAGAGCCTGTTCAACCTTCACCTGTAGAACCGCATCCGACAGAGGTTGAAGTGAAACCAAGTGAAGAAAGTTCTAAATCTTAACTCTTTTATGTATATCAAAAAGCTTCCAAGTCCACTATCATAGTGGCATTTGGAAGCTTTTTTTGAATATGGCTAAGTGGTTAGACTTCTGATTGCATCCGTTATCCCAAAAACGATTGACGTACTCGATTCCAAAATGGATAAGGGCGATAACGGGCAAAACTAACTTGATGTTTGGACACCTGACAACGAATCGAAATCAGATCATCAAATGACATATTCAAATGATCCATTGTCAATTGTAGTTTTTGCGGTTTGCGTGAATGAATATCACAATGATGATGTTTTGGTAACATTAAAGAAGATCCAAGTGTACGATAAATCCGGTTATTGATCGAAGCAATCTCAGCAATCTGAAGAGCTTCAATCGTCGGATGTACCATAGCCCCACCAAGCGCTTTGTTATACGCAGTACTTCCTGAAGGGGTCGATACACAAATTCCATCTCCACGGAACATTTCAAAAATCTCATCATTGATATCCACTTGAACCACGACAGTTGTACCATCGGTTCCTTTTAAAGTGAATTCGTTAAGCACGGTATGGTGAGTGGTGCCGCTTTTGGTCTGAATATCCAATTCAATTAATGGATATTTTACGATTTTGGGATGACGATCTGATGTAGAAGACTCGCCCGCCATAAATGTAACCAAATCTGCAAGTTCATCTGCTTTCCAGTCTGCATAAAATCCTAAATGTCCGGTATGAATACCGACAAACGCTACATCTGGAATATGATCAATAAATGTGTGAAAAGCATGAAGCATGGTTCCGTCTCCACCAATAGATACAACGATCTCTGGTGATTCAGCATCTAGCTGAAATCCGCGTTCGGCAGCAAGCTTATGAAATTGCTCACTAAGTTCGATAGATAATTGATCTCCACGATCAAGCACATAGTATCTCAAGTTTGGAAAGCTCCTTTGTCCTTTATCGTTAAATCCTTTGTAAATATACTCACCTTCGATGATAATCAATTCTTGAGCGGAACACAATGTTTAAAGGTAAATCTATTTTAAAATAAATAGCGTTTGGTCATCTTACTGATACATAACCGACATAATGTAGGCTTCTGTAAAGAGTTTGTAATCTAATTGTTAAAGTAAGCGCTTGCAAAAAGGGTTATATTCTCGGAAAAGGTGTGCTAAAATAAGGATATAAATGGTCGTCGGAATTGTCAATGATTGTTAGTACACAATTAGAATGGAGTGATGAACATGACTACAAGCATTCTTGCCGGTATTCTCGTATGTCTATTCGTGTACGTCATTCGTGCTTCCTTTGTTCAATCTGGTGAAGAGGATCGAAGCATGTATTGACTTAGACCGCATGTATTTTTACATTACTTTTTTTACACTATATACATTGATTAGAGACGCTAAAGAAATCTTTAGCGTCTTTTTTATGATATAATTTGAGGCATGACGTATCGAAAGAAAGTTGGCGAGCGATAGTGAAATTTGATCAATCTTTGTATGTATTGCTAGGCGAAGCAGATGGAGTTAGACGCTTAGTTGAAGCCTTTTATCCAAAAGTACAGCGTGATCCGTTAATTGGTCCGCTTTTTCCAGAAGATATCAATCCTGTGATGGAGAAACAATATATGTTTCTTTCGCAATTTTTTGGAGGCCCAGCGCTTTTCTCTGAAGCTTATGGTCATCCGATGATGCGAGCACGTCATATGGGTTTTGAGATTACCGACGAAAAAGCAGATGCCTGGTTAGCCTGTATGAATGAAGCTTTAAAAGAGCTTGAGATTGAAGACGAATTGCGTGTGTTTGTAGTAGATCGTTTATCAGGACCGGCTCATCATTTTGTAAATACGCATTAATTTGATTTGGGGGAAGTGGGTTAGATGGAGGGGACAACAGAGTTAGAGCCGTTATATACGATAAAAATCACCTGTCCGCAGTGTGATGCAGAATTTAAAACCAGTCGTGTACGCCCAAGTATGAAAAGAGCTTCACGGCGTGACTCTGACTTTTGTGCTTATTATCAGCAGGAGAATCCTGACTTTTACGTTGTACGCATGTGTCCACATTGCGGGTTTGCTTCAACTGAGAATTCGCAGGCTACACTGACAGATCGTCAACGTGATCTCTATATGGAGCAGATTGGCAATCGGTTAATCAAACGTGATATGGGTGGACATCGTACGAGAGAACAAGCACTGGAAGCTTACAAATTTGCTTTGATGTGTGCACAAGCGATCGGAGACCGGGAACGTATTATTGCTAGCTTTCTTCAGCATATTGCCTGGATTCACCGGTATGGTGGTGAAACCGAGCAAGAACTTCGCTTTCTTCGCTATTGCCTGGATTCATATATCAAAGTGTATCAGATTGAAAGTGTGAGTGGTGGGGATGCCAAATTGCTATATCTGATTGGTGAACTTCATCGCCGACTTGGGGAATTTAATGAAGCGGTGAAATGGTTCTCACGTGTTATTCATGATAAACGCATTACAGATTCAGCTATGATCCGAGCTTCTCGTGAACAGTGGGCACTGCTTCGGGAACAAATGTTATCTAAAAATATGGCCCTACCAGACGAAATGAAAGAATCTTAATATAAAAAATAGCGGGCACTCTAAGTAGATATAGAGTGATCCGCTATTATTATATTATTGAGCATACTGCCGATAAGCAGTAATTAATGACGAAGAATCGTGTCTGCTAGCAAATAATCTGAATCGGTATCTAATAAAGTGACTCGATTACTGCAACAAGGGAACACCAGTAATTTTTTTTTGCCTTCTCGAATCGAAATTAATTCTTTCGGTTTGAGTGGTAAAATTATATTTTCTGCCTGACAAAACGGACATTCATGAACATAAATATCATTCATAATAATGTCGTATGGCCAGGTCTGATTAAAAGGAATCATAATTATTCGTTGCCGCCTTTGTCGTCTTCTTTTGCCAGTTCAGCAATTTTTTGAAGCAGGATATGCTTGGGCATATGCATCAGTTGTTCTAATGGTACATTTAGCTTTTCCGCTAGCTTAACTGCGGTATCTGCCGAGATCTGTAGTGGTTGCATAAAGCTTCCCTCCTATCTTGGAATATGATGATTTAGAGTATACTATACTTATACCCACTTGACGATGGGGCAGCTAATCATGAATGGGACAATGGAACGAAAATTCATGATTGTTGATGCATCCATTTGAAATTATAATCAATAATCGGCATACTTGTAGCTACAAGCAAAATAATTAATCATTCCAACATATGTCTATTTACAGGCAGATACAGAAAGGTGTGCTATGATGAACCATCCTATTCAACCTACATGGAATTTAGAAACGATTTTTGCTGGAGGTTCCAGTTCTGAAGAACTGCAATCTTTTTTACAAACGTTATCCCAAGATATTCAAACCCTATCGCAACAATTGAATACGATGGAAGCACCTCAACATGTTACTGAAACGGAACGATATGATGTATTACTGGATCAATTGCAAGATACACGTATTCGTTTGCGCGAAGCGTCTTCTTTTGTCGGTTGTCTGAGCGCGCAAGATCAAAGTGATAAAGAAGCGAATCGTTTAGGGTCATTGATTTCAACAATGTCTGCTAATTTACAGGGATTATTTGTACGTTTCCATAGCCTATTGGCGACTACAGCAGATGATATATTTGAGCAATGGATTAGTCGTCCTGAGATTGTTCCGATCGCATTCTATCTGACTGAAAATCGTTCACTGGCCCGTGAGAAAATGACTCCTGAACTGGAAGGATTAGCTCTAGACCTTGGTGTCGATGGTTATCACGGTTGGAGTAAAATGTATGATACGATTGTAAGCCATATCCAGATTCCTTTTGAACAAGATGGTGAAACGATCCTTTTATCCGCAGGACAAGCAGCTAATAAAATGAATGATACGAATCGTGAAGTACGTGAAGAGATGTTCCGCAAATGGGAAGAAGCGTGGGGCAATGCTGAAGATTATTGCGCAGATACGCTTAACCACCTTGCAGGATTCCGTCTCAAATTGTATGAAAGTCGTGGCTGGGATCAAGTCTTAAAAGAACCTCTTGCCATTAACCGCATGTCTGATCAGACGTTGAATGCAATGTGGGATGTTATCGTTAAAAATAAACCGGTATTCGTCGATTATTTGAACCGCAAAGCACAAATTCTAGGTGTTGATCAATTAAGCTGGAATGATGTAGATGCACCGATCAGTACGGTAGATAGTCATGTTGATTATGATGATGCTGCCAAGATTATCGTGGATCAATTCCGCAAATTTAATCCTGAGATGGCTGACTTTGCAGAACATGCTTTTGAACAGCGCTGGATCGAAGCTGAGGATCGTGCTGGTAAGCGTCCAGGTGGATTCTGTACGTCGTTACCTATGAGTAAAGAAACACGTATCTTTATGACTTACAGTGGCACAGCATCCAATGTATCCACGTTAGCGCATGAGCTAGGACATGGATATCATCAACATGTGATGAATGATTTGCCTGCTTTTAGTCAAGGATATGCGATGAATGTGGCAGAGACAGCATCTACATTTGCTGAAATGATCGTAGCTGATTCTTTAGTCAAACAAGCCCAAAATGACGAAGAAAAAGTTTCTTTGTTAGAAGATAAGATTCAACGTAGTATTGCATTCTTTATGAATATTCATTCTCGCTTCTTATTTGAAACTCGTTTTTATGAGCAACGTCGGACAGGAACAGTAGGAACAGACGAGCTTAACCGCCTTATGGAAGAAGCGCAACGTGAAGCCTATTGCGATACACTATCTTCATACCACCCGCATTTCTGGGCGTCTAAGCTACATTTTTATATTACAGGTGTTCCTTTCTATAACTATCCGTACACATTCGGTTATATGTTCAGTACAGGTATCTATGCGTTAGCACAACAAGAAGGTGCAAGCTTTGCTGCAAAATATGATGCGTTGTTGCAAGATACCGGACGGATGTCTGTAGAAGAATTGGCTCAAAAACATCTAGGTGTCGATTTGACTCAGCCTGATTTCTGGCAAAATGCTATGGATGTAAGTATTGCGGATGTCGAATTATTTATGAATATGACTGTAGAACAAGTGAAAAAATAATCGGTTAACAATATATACGTAATCGATCCTCATTGATCTATTAAAAACGATATTCATTTTGTATTCTTACTCTCAGAATGCAAGTGGATATCGTTTTTTTAAATTTTTAAATAAACCTAGTAAAATCCAATTATTCTATTAAATAGCGAATGAAAGCGTAGGTAAATATAGGAATAATAATCGAAATTTGTCGAATAGTAGTAAAAAGTACCTAATTGTTAAAAATAGTATTGATCAGACACTAAATAGGTTCTATAATGAGTCATAAGTCCTAATTTAATATGTTTTTTAGAGAGAGGAAGGGGAAAAAATGCCTAAGAATGATCTAGTTTCTCTTACGAGACAACTCGACATTGTGTTCAAGGAGCTTGAAAACGAGTTAACCCATTTGGATTCTGGAACAGTATTTATTCAGATTCGTAACAACACAGTGGGGAAATTTGGTATTAAACACAATCCAATCGCAGGAAGAAATGGGGAGTGGAACGGTCCAGAAGAAGGATTGAACATGATTCAGATCAAATCGTTTCGACAAATGGCAATTGAATCGCTAAAATTCAAAAACCATTGGACGCATGGGGAAATCAGTTACGAATTTGCTATTCGTAAAGGAATGATTGCGGTCGATACCACGATTGAATCGAACTATAATATGGCTAACCATATGATTCGCTATCCAAGAGCTACATACAGCGAAGTACAATCAGAGTTATCCTAAGTATAGACAAAGCAAGATTACAGCAATATATTCCCATTTTTATGTAGATCATCTGTTTACTGCACTCATACCTTATATTTTTATATCGAACTCTTAAGCACCACGACGTGAATCTGCACGTCACTATATTTACGATGAATCTTAAGTAAGAAGGAATAGCAATCTAATAGCAAAACGAAAAAAGATGACTCCGATAAGAGTCACCTAGGCGTGTAGATGTGTATCTCAGGATATGACATCTGCACGTTTTTTCGTTATTACAAAGTTGTGGCAAAGTGGTTAATGTCATCCAAATATTTGCCTTTATTTCAGTTGGGTATATTTTTCGATCACATCGATTTGTAGACTGAATTCAACAGGTTGTTCTGGAGCAACATCAATCAGACCTGTGAAATCTTGTGAATGCGTAGAATTAGCTGCATCTGGTAGCGTCGTATACGGTTCAATACATAGATACTGATCACTTTCACCTTTGGTATAGAGTACCCAATATTTGAAATAATCCGGATCAGCTGAATAACGAATACCATAACCATCATCACGTGTTAATTCTGCACTTACCGGACGCTTATCTCCGATCCGAAGCAGATTATCCCAGTTACGATTTGCCATATTCATACCCGTATTGAGTTCTTCCCATTCTTCTAAAGGAACCACTTCGCCAGTAGGAATCTGTTCTGCATCTTGAAGCAGTTGATCGCTCACTGGAATATTTAAGGTCCATCGTTGTGGTTCACCATCTAGTAAGAACCACGTATGTAACCCGAATCCAAAGGGAGCAGATGTATCTCCTAGATTGGTAATTTTCATACGTTGCATCAGTGAAGTACCTTGTAATTGTAAGGTCATTTCTAATTGAAGTGGAATCGGATATTGACGCATCCAGTTCGGATCATCTGCTGTTAATAATTCGGTCGTAATCGTGCAACCTTCATCATTTTCATCAATATCAGATACACGCCATGCTTGCGTACGATGTAATCCATGAATATGATTATCGTTGGCTGTATTTTGATCGAATTGATAGGTCGTTCCACTGTATTCGAAATGTCCACGACGAATTCGTCCAGGTGGCATCAACATAGGCATCCCAAAGTGATAAGGTTTTTGCAAATAAAAATCAAGATCGCTTTCTTCTGGACGACGCAAAATCTCACGATCTTCTTGTAAGTCGCGAATGCCGATCACATTGTTACCGAGTCTTGGCAGCAACGTAACTTCTAACTGCTGACTTTTCAAAATATATGTGTCATAACCGTTCCATGTTCCTTTGGTTACTTTCATGGCGCTGCTCCCTCTTTCTGCATCGAAATATACATCCATGATAACAGATTTTGAGTCCAATTGGGATTTGACAATGTTACATTTGCCAATTATGATGAGATTCAAGAATACGATGACAGAGAGTAGTAAGCAAAAAGAGCTTCTTCAGAAAGCTGATGGATGATGAGAATCAGCGTAGAACTTTTGCCGAATGGACTCTGGAGTGCTGTGCCCAACCAGACATCTGTGATATGTAGGATGCGTCTGTAGTAGGTAGGTCGGTGGTTCGCCGTTATCCGAACACATTCAAGATTGGAATAAGGAAAATAGAGTGTACGAAGATGCTCTATGTTATTTCGATGAATAAGGGTGGCACCACGGTCACACGTCCCTTGCAGGATGTGGGCTTTTTTTGTTTTCTAAAAAAGGAGGAACAATAGATGAAAACAGTATTATCGGGTATTCAACCCAGTGGTTCATTAACAATTGGTAACTATATTGGAGCGATGAAAAATTTTGTTGCCCTACAAGAAGATTACAACAGTTACTTTATGGTGGTTGATCTACATGCGATTACAGTAGCACAAGAACCAGCTGCACTACGTGAAGCTTCAGAATCTGTAGCCGCATTATACTTAGCCGCAGGACTTGATCCGGCAAAAGCTAATATTTTCTTACAATCTCATGTTCCTCAACATGCTGAATTGGGATGGATTATGACTACGCTTGTAGCGATGGGCGAATTAGAGCGAATGACTCAATTCAAAGATAAATCCGAAGGTAAAGATTCAGTGGGCGCAGGATTATTTGTATATCCAGCACTGATGGCGGCTGATATTTTGCTATATAATGCAGATTTAGTTCCTGTGGGTGACGATCAGAAGCAACATTTGGAATTAACACGTGATTTAGCAGGACGATTTAATCACCGATTTGGTGAATATTTTACAGTGCCAGAACCGTTTATTCCTAAAGTGGGTGCACGGATCATGTCACTGGATGATGGTACGAAAAAAATGAGTAAAAGTAATCCCAATGCAGGTAGCTTTATTGCTTTGCTTGATCCACCGGATGTGATTCGCAAAAAGCTCAGTCGGGCCACAACCGATTCGGGTCGTGAAGTGATGTATGATCCGCAGAATAAACCGGAGATCAGCAATCTAATGAGTATTTATTCTCAATTCTCGGGACTTAGTCTGGATGAAATAACAGCTAAATATGAAGGACAAATGTATGGCGGATTCAAAAAAGAATTAGCAGAGGTCGTGGTTGCAGGTCTAGAACCGTTGCAACAACGTTATCATGATATTCGTGAGTCGGGAGAAGTTCATCAAGTTCTCCGCCAGGGTGCAGAAAATGCACAAGCCGCAGCGGAGAAAACATTGATAGCTGTAAAAGAACGCATGGGCTTTTTACCAGCTCAGCGTTAATATACAGGCACATCTGAGGATGCTTTATAGATCAGCTAAATAGTAGGTGTTCCTGATTGACGTTGACGTTTGGCTTTGGTAACAAATCCCCAGCCGATATTACCGATAGCGACAACACCAAGCAATATCGCTAACCATGCTGAATAAGAGATAGCGATTGCACAAAACATTAACAAAACAATAGAAGAGACGGCAAACCACAGCGAAAGACCTTTACTCATGATGGATAGCCTCCTGAATGATATGGTCCGATCAAGCGGACATATGCTTAAATAATTACTACTTTCTATTGTGCCTGAGCATACTATAAGGGTCAAGTCTCATTCTGAAATGAAATACAATATATTACCAATAGTCAGATAAAGTCATACTTGTAAAAGCCTGTGTTTCGATAGAAATGTCGAACAACAGGCTTTTTTAATTTCTAATTGATTATTATTCTCAATTGTGTTGAAATAAGAAAGTGTTATGGAGGATAAACCAATGATTTATGCCGTATAGGAGGTTTGTGCAGATACGATTATGAATAACATGAAAAGCGTACGTGCCAGTTTCTCGTTTCTACTCGCACTGATTGTGTTGGTGCTATCGATATTTATCGCTGTATCTTATGGAGCTAAAGAATTAACGATGGGAACAGTCTGGGATGCTGTATTTCATTATGATACAACCGTTACTGCTCACCAAATTGTGTATGATATCCGATTGCCACGTGTATTGGGCGCTGTGTTTGCAGGGATAGCTTTTGCTGTTGCTGGTGCTTTGATGCAAGGGGTCACACGTAATCCGATGGCCGATACGGGGATACTGGGAGTAAATGCTGGTGCAGCGTTTGTAGTGGCATTATGTTTTGCTTTTTTACCTCAATTATCGTATTCGTATCTGATGTTATTTTCGTTTGTAGGAGCAGCAATAACTACCCTACTGATTGTAGTGTTGGCTTCATTTACACCAGGGGGACTGAACTCATTAAAGCTTACGGTTGCAGGTGCAGTGATAGCGGCGATGCTGCATTCATTAAGTACAGGAATTGCGCTTTATTTTGGATTGAGTCAAGATCTGGCTTTCTGGTATGCAGGGGGTGTGTCCGGTGTAACATGGGAACATCTTCATCTATTGATTCCGATTGTATTGGTTATGATGATCTGGAGTATCACAATGGGACGTTCGATTAGCTTTCTAGCACTTGGGGATGAGACCGCTACGAATCTAGGGATACGTACGACATCTGTAAAAGTCATGACGATGATCGCAGCTGTTATATTAGCGGGTTCTTCTGTAGCTGTTGCAGGGTCGATTAGTTTTGTAGGATTAGTGATTCCTCATATAGCACGGCGCTGGATAGGGGTAGATTACCGATTGGTGATTCCGTTATCTGCTTTGTTAGGAGCGATTTTGCTGGTATGGGCAGATTTTGCTTCACGAATGGTAAGTCCTCCGCAAGAATTTGCGATTGGTGCTATGGTGGCTTTGGTTGGTGTGCCGTTCTTTCTTTATTTAGCACGTAAAGAAGGAAGGGGGTTATAAGGATGGATATTCAGCAGTTAAATGTTCGCAAACAACGTCGTGCGATCTGGATCACAGGTTTGATGGTGGTCATAGCGATCGTAATCGTCTTAATTAGTCTCAATACAGGCTCTATTAGATTATCCCCGTTACGTGTGATGTGGACATGGCTAGGACAAGGATCAACCGTCGAAAATTTGATTATGTTTCAGTATCGTCTGCCACGTATTCTGATTACGATTCTAGCAGGTATTGGTCTTGGTGTTGCTGGAGCTGTTCTTCAAGGAGTCTCTCGTAATTCTCTGGCTGATCCCGGGATATTAGGTATTAATGCAGGAGCAGGATTTGGATTGATCATTTTTGTCTCTTTTTTTCGTACGATGGAAGGGCCAATAGCTTTATTGATTCCTCTGTTCACATTTGGAGGAGGTGTATTGATTGCGCTAGTGATCTTTATGTTATCGTATGACAGACAGCGAGGATTACTTCCAATTCGCTTAATTTTAGTAGGAATAGCTGTTGCCGCTGGCGTAAGTGCGATTACATTATTATTGTCTTTGAAATTAGATCCAGATACCTATGCTTTTGCAGCGACATGGTTAGCTGGAAGTGTATGGGGCAGAGAATGGGTGAATGTGTGGGCGTTACTTCCATGGATCGCATTATTTGTCCCATGGGTGTATCTACGATCCAGAACATTAGATATGTTCGTTCTGGGTGATGAGATTGCAGCCAGTCTAGGGAACTCTACCACCAGAAGCCGAATAGTCCTTCTATTATTGGCTGTTGGGTTGGCTAGTTCCAGTGTTGCTATGGTAGGTTCGATTGGATTTATCGGATTAATTGCTCCGCATATTGCAAGACAGTTAGTAGGTGCTCGTCATCAACACTTTGTTCCGGTAGCGGCAATGATCGGGATGATCATGTTGCTTAGTGCCGATACGATAGGGCGCTCGATTTTCCAACCAAACTTTGTACCCGCAGGTGTGGTGGTAGCATTGATTGGTGGACCTTATTTTATTTATATTTTATTCAAAAAAACAGTCTGAATGATATAACGGAGGCAATACAGTATGAAAATAAAAAATAGTTTAGTTATGATGAGCTTAGCATTTATGATCATTTTCTTAGTAGCATGTGGACAACCTGCGGCTTCAACAACGTCTACATTATCTACATCATCTTCCTCAGGTATGGTCAAAGAAGAAAATGGTGTGATTGTACATGATTCCAAAGCCAAAGTTGCTTCGATGTCGATTCATATTACCAATAACTTGCTCGCTTTGGGGATTCAACCTGTAGGTTCAGTAATCGGTGGAGATGTGAAAGACTTTTTACCGCATGTTGCTGATCAATTAAAAGGAACTCAAAAGTTAGGTGTGGTGACTGATCCAGATATGGAAGCACTGCTTGCGCTTCAACCGGATGTGATCTATATCGATAAAGAATATTCAAGTAAAGATCTTACCAAATTTGAGCAAATTGCACCCACTATTGTGATCGATATGGATCAAGGAACATGGCAAGATCAATTGAAAGAAATAGCTACTCATGTAGGGCTTGAGAAAAAAGCAGATATGTTTATTGCAGACTACGATACAAAAGCAGAACAAGTCAGCACATTGATTCATAGCCGATTAGGAGCAGATGCAAAAGTGATGGCGATTCGAATGACTCCTAAAGAATTGCGTGTGATGAGTACAGTACGTCCACTCGGACCGATTATGTTCGAAGATCTAAAGCTTCAGATGGCAGATGGAATCGATAAAATCTCCAAAGACGAGCCGTATCAAGTCATTTCCAAAGAAGTATTACCTGATTTCAATGCTGATGCGATCTTCGTTATTATTAGTAAAGGTAATGATGCTCAGACGAACTTTGATGAATTGGAAAAAAATCCATTGTGGCTTAATCTTAAAGCTGTGAAAAATAAACATGTCTATGTATTGGATGGACAGAAGTGGCTCGATTATTCTTCTCTCGGTCAGCAAATGGCGCTTGAAGATGCCACTCAACTATTTAGTAAATAATGAGCAGATATAGTTTATAAAAAAGTATAAAAGAAACCCCTGATCGGTATAGAGTACACAGTATGTTCGGCTGATGTCTCTATACACCTGATCAAGGGTTCTTTTTGTTAAAGTAATATAGGTTTGGATTTCATTAACTGATATGCAGACCTAGACGATCATTCATTTTGTCAGGGCTTAACCAGCCTACATAAGAATCGATGGCATTGTAATGATGATCCATCACAACCACACCGACAAACGGATATTGACGACGGTGACGATAACGAACATCTGCCCAACGTACAATATAACCCGTTGCTGTTTCTTCTACTTCAGAAACGGTATATGATGAAAAATAAAGCAATGCCTTAATATCACGATGTTTGCGAGAAGCTTCAATAGCCGGGTGATCCATTGACTCAATATAGTCTGCCCAGATCAAACGGTCGGGACTGTACCATCCCATTCGATAACTGCCATCTTTTTTGGCATGAACCACATGCCAGCGACGTAAAGAAATCGTCGGAATCAATATATAATGTCCATCCGGTTCAGGAGAACGTCCATTTTCGATATCTAATTCTTCTACTTTTTTCGTTAAAATAAAATGAGTAGCTGTACGCCATACATAATAGAGTGCAATCACTACATAAAGGGTAATAAACAATGGAGCAGGTGCAACTAAACCTGTGATCCACAATAACAGAGCAAGGATATGCGTACTGAAGATAAACGGATCAAAAATATTAATAATATTCCACGATATCCACTTATCACTAAACGGTCTGACCGCTTGTGTACCATACGTATTAAATAGATCGGTAAACACATGAACCATCACCGCAATAGCCGTCCAGAGCAGAATGTGCCCCATACCTGCGGGATGAATCAGCAAGGATGTACCTACACCAATCAATAATATCCATAACGCCATAAAAGGAAGGGAGTGTGACATTCCCCGATGATTACGAATATAAGTAGCATTGTCTTTAAATCTCAAAACCGTATCAAAATCGGGTGCTTGTGAACCTACAATCGTCGCCACCATAACCGCGATAGCTAATCTTGGATCAGAAGCGACAACGGGATCAACATAAGCAAGCCCGGCAAGCCCGAATCCCATAGCAAAATGGGTAGCAGTATCCATTACAAATTCTCTCCTTTAGCGCTTGGCAATTAAAGCGCGACATCTTCTAGTGCAGTCAAAAGTGATTTTTGCAAAGCAAAATATCTTACGATAAGCGCTTGGCAATTAAAGCGCGACATCTTCTAGTGCGGTAAAAAAGATCCATCTTTTATTGATATCGGCAACATTATCGAATGGATTATAGCTATTTTACATGATATACGTAATAATTGCCTGTTCAGATTATGATAAACCAATTGCAAAAAGATGAATCTTAGTTAGCTCATTTGATAACAAAATGCGCTTGCCATAGTGAGCGCTGGGGAGGAACTTATCAACGTGGACAATCGATTCAGTCAACCTACTCCTTCAGAGGCTACAACGGTCTCTACAGAACCTGCTCTTCCAGATCAACCAGTGACTTGGAAAGACTTTGTGACGTTAGCGAAGCCCGGGATTTTAAGATCTAATCTGATCGCTACATTTGGTGGGTTTTGGTTAGCGTCCGGCTGGAATGTCAATTATATTCATTTAATATGGACATTGCTGGGAACCATGTTGGTCATGGCATCTTCCTGTGTATTTAACAATTATTTTGATCGTGACCTCGATACCAAAATGACACGTACCCAAGATCGTGTACTAGCAACACGCCGCGTCTCGCCTCATATCGTGCTCTGGTATGCGATCATATTAGGCGTACTTGGAATTGCTGTACTGACATTATTTGCAGGATTACTGGCAGTAGCATTCGGTATACTTGGAATGTTTGTCTATGTGGTGATCTATACGTTGTGGTTAAAACGTTCATCGACATGGAGCACCTCACTTGGTGGTATATCAGGAGCAATGCCACCTGTTATTGGTTATGTAGCCGTTACACATCAAGTGGATCTAGGAGCATGGTTGTTATTTGCAATGTTATTCTTATGGCAACCTCCTCATTTCTGGGCACTCGGGATTCGTCGTGTAGAAGAATACCGTGCCGCAGGATTTCCACTTTTACCTGTTGTCAAAGGTATTAAACGCACAAAGTATCAAATGCTTCCTTATATTGCACTGTTGATTCCTATTCCTATCTTGATGTATGTCTACAATTATACAGGTATTATTTTTATGATCGTCTCGCTTGTTTTATCGGTACTATGGTTCGGGATGGCAGTCGCAGGATTTAGAAAACAAGATAATGATAAATGGGCGAAAACGGCTTTTATTTTTTCCATTAATTATTTGACGATTAGCTTTATTATGATGATTATAGATACCGTTCATCACTCCTAAGCATGTATTAAAATCATAAAAAAGAACACCACAAGAGGAATATCTCTATGCGGTGTTCTTTTAATATAGGATGGGATAAATAATGTATTCTTCTAAGCCTGCTTTCTCTAATTGAGCCACTAGATATTCATCCGGTGTGCCTTCAACCCCTGCATAACCTCGCCGGGTATACATATGAACAGCATCCGGGAAAGTATCACGTAACACACCACGAATTTTTTTGCCTGCGGGGTCATTGTCCATAAATAAGTAAACTTCATCATGCCCGATTTGTTTGCGAAGTTTTTCTAATTTTAAGGCGTTAAGTGTTCCAAATGTGCATTCGATCTTTACATCTTCTTTTAACAATCGGCGTAATCGACTACGATCATTTTTACCTTCAACAATAATATACATCGCCTCATTCTCCTTCCATTTATTATAATATATTCGAAGTGGATGTTATAAAAGTCATGATATCGGGCGCTTGCTGACATATCGTCTATACATCTTGTATAATGAACAAAGGTTATCAGGTAAGGTATGTATTATTACACAAATGGATTCATCATGAAAAATGAAAGTTGGAGGTTATATGTATGGATTGGCAAGTATGGGGCGAGTTTTTTAAACAAAATTGGCTAATCATTTTGGTTGCCTTAATTATACTCTTTCTCGTTATCAATCTGGTCAAAACGGTGATCAAATGGTTGATTGTTATTATTATTGCTGTAGCTTTATTTATATACAGCGGGATTTCAATGGATCAAATTAAAGATACGGTATCTGGAGTAACGGAACAGACGATTTCAGCATTACAACAAGAAGCAACAGAAGTGATGAAAAAAGAAGCCGCTGATGCGAAGTTTGAAAAAAATCAAGATGGTAGCTATACGATTCGTACCACTAATCTTCAAGTGCTAGGAACGCCTGGCAAAAATACAGTGGGTGTTACTTTCCGTGGTGTGTCTTTAGGGGAATGGGATGTGAAGGGAACGATGAAATCTTTTATTGATGAAGCTAAATCGAACGCTGGCACATCAGGTAACCCTTCTTAAACCGTGTGATCAAAATGTAGGGGGACCTGTATGACATTCAATGAGCTGTCCACGTTTTTCGATAGCAGTCCAGTATCGGTTTTGATTTATGTGATTGTTTTATTTTCGATTATTCAGGGAATACGTCATGGAGCTGTACGTTCAGCAGGAAGATTATTTTCGTGGGCGGGTCGTACGTTATTAACAGTACTTGCACTTGTACTAGCCGCTCCGTTTGCTTTGTGGGCATCGCCTCATGTTCAAGCATGGGCGCAAAGTGTATCTTCGGTTACACCAGAAGGTGAATTGAAATGGTGGACTGAAATGTATTATTCAGCCATTTATTTAATTTCTGAATTTTCATTATTGCGTTTTATTGTGCTATTTGTACTGAGTTATGTAGTAGCTAGTATTGCTTTTTCATTGCTAACCGTATTGCTTTTACCTGAAAAATGGCGCAGAGGAACAATCGTGGTGAATGAGAAGCGTTCTTCATGGATCAATCGTCTAGCAGGTGGAGGAATTGGGCTTCTGAATGGAGCGATTCGATCCGTAATAGTGATTTTAATTTTATTTATAGTAGTCAGCCTGTATCCAAGTACAACGGTCACTGCTTATGTAGAAGGTTCCTCTCTGTATCAAAAAAGTGTGTCTACTGTGATTAAGCCGTTAACCGGTTCGTTTGTAGCGGATACTTTACCTGTATTCACCAGTGCAGTGGAAAAAGAGCTGACCGGTATTTTTCAACGTAAATATGATGTAGTCGATCGCAGTATCCCGTCTGATATCGAAGATGCGGCGGCAGCGATTGTAGCCAAAGGAACCAGTACAGAAAGTAAAGCTCGTCTGCTCTACGAATGGGTAGGATCTCGAGTAACTTATGACTATAGTAAAGTCGAAAATTATGAACAGCGTGGAATCTGGCATGAGCAGAATCCTGAAGAAACCTTTGCGACTCGTAAAGGGGTATGTATTGATTATGCCCGCTTATATGCTGTGATGGCTCGTTCTCAAGGTATAGATGTAAGAGTCGTCACAGGGCTTGGTTATAACGGACAAGGTGGTTATGGTCCGCATGCTTGGAATCAAGTGTATTTGCCAGATTCAGAGCAATGGGTTCCACTTGATCCAACATGGGCTTCAGCGGGTGATTGGTTTAATCCTCCCAAATTTGCAGAAACACATATCGAGCAAAGCGTGTTGTAAAAGAGCGAAAATATTCAACAGCAGGTTGTCTATGGTATGATAAAAAAAGTTCAAAAGTCGTCTCGTTTTATAGTTGATGTACAGAATGACAGGCCTCATGTAGTGCCGTAAGAGAAAGGGAAATGTTACAACATGAATAAATCGGGTATGGACGATCCGTCAAAGCGCGAGATTAAAAATCAGCGTCAGTTTTCGATTCGACTGAATGTATTTTTTTTCGCGACCTTTGTCATTTTTAGTGTGTTAATTGTTCGTCTGGCGGTCTTGCAGTTTGTTGAAGGTCCAACGTTGAAAGAAAAAGAAGCAAGTATTTCTAGTAAAAGTACCCCGATTCCACCGATCCGTGGCAATATTATGGATGCTTCCGGTGAAAAAATTGCTTATTCTACGTCGTCTCAGTCACTTTATTTTACATTGGAAAAAAATTATTCTTTAGCTAAAAATAAAGATGAATTGTACGGCATCGTAAGCAAACTCAAAAAAGTATTCAATCAATATGGAAGTAAAGATGAAACAATGACAGCGGATCAGATTATTGAAGCGATGGATATTACGTATCGCAAAAATTTTGGCTACACTCCGCGCCGTGTCAAAAAAGATTTAACCAATGAAGAAATTGCTTATTTCCTTGAACATAAAGATCAATTTCCAGGGATTGAGATTGTAGAGGAAAGTGTTCGACATTATGATACGGATCGTGTCGCTGTGCAGACTGTCGGCTACTTGTCTTCTTTTGCCGGTGTACGTAATACGATGGATCATTATAAAAACAAAGCAAGATTAGAAGATGCTCAAGAAAAATATCTAGATACAGAGTTTGTCGGTGTCGATGGTATTGAGTATGCGTATCAAGATGATCTACGCGGTAAAAATGGTCTTAAAACAACCCCTGTTAATGCAATGAATATTGCAAGCGGGCGTACTGAATTGACTGCTCCTGAAAAAGGGAACAACGTCTGGATGACGATTGATAAAAATGTACAAAAAACAACGCAACAAGCGATTACCGATCAATTGTCATTTCTTCATTCCTACCGTAGCGGTTCATCCTATGCGCCTAATGCACAAACAGGATATGCAGTAGCGATGGAAGTCGATACAGGAAATATTGTCGCTATGGCAAGTATGCCTGATTATGATTCCAATGTATGGGAAAGTATGACAGACGATAAATATAAAGACATTCAGCATTATTATGCGAACGGAGCCATTCGTGAAGTGTATCGTGAAGGGCATGCTTCTTCAATGGTGTTGATGGGTTCTGTTATTAAGCCTTTGAGTGTTCTAGTAGGGCTTAAAGAAGGATTGTTTACACCTTATAGTGGTTATCAAGATATTGGATTTGCACAGTTTGGTAAAGCAGGATACGAGACCAAAGTACGTAATTCCAGTAATCATGTATATGGCTATTTAACTCCTTCTACAGCGATCGAACATTCATCAAATGCTTTTATGGTCGATATGGTCGGCAAAAAGTTATACACCAAATACGGTGGGGAATCGATCAATGTTTGGGATAAATATATGAAAGAATTCGGTCTGGGTGTTTCTACGAAAAGTGGGCTTCCTTACGAGAGTGATGGTTCAGGGGAGTATATGAATCTTAAAGCCGCTGGTAGTGCGCAAGCAGCTATGGCGTATGCTTCTTTTGGACAACAGGGGAAATATACCACATTGCAATTAGCGCAGTATGTAGCGACGCTAGCTAATAAAGGTACACGTCTTAAACCTCAATTGGTAAGCAAAATTACAGATTCAGAAGGTAATATTGTACAGAAAACCAAGGCACAAGTAGTTAATCAAATTGATTTCCCTGATTCCTACTGGTCTGCGATCAAGTCAGGAATGAAGAGTAAAGTATCTGGATTTGATGGATTCCCGTACGACTATGCTCGTAAAACAGGTACATCTCAGCAATCAGTATATGGTCATCTTGTGGATAATGGTGTATTTATCGCTTATGCTCCACGAGATAATCCGAAATTGGCTGTTGCCGTAGTGATTCCAGAAGGTGGATTCGGTGCGCAAAGTGCAGCTCCAGTAGCTCGTAAAATCTTTGATGCTTATGATCAAGAATATGGCTTAGATGGTATTCCGAAAAAAGTATCTGAAGCAAAAACAACAGATCAAACCGCAGCTACAAGTAATAATTAATTGTAAAAGTAGATGTGTATGTTCCAAATATGTGTCAGCAGGTTCCTTTCGATAAGGAACCTGCTTTTTTGTTATCTTTTTGTAGTCTACATAGCGCTTACATATGTTAAAATGAAGAAAGAACAACATTATATGGAACAAACTACATAGGAGGTTCAACAACCCGAATGAAAAAGTGGAATGAACAATCATCAGAGGACCTCGAAGTCAGTCATCGTAAGCAATTTTCGGTGCGTTTGAATATATTCTTTTTTTCTGTATTTGTTATTTTTAGCGTGCTTATTGTACGTTTGGCTATTTTACAATTTGTAGAAGGTCCAACGTTGAAAGAAAAAGAAGCCTATGTTGCCAACGATATCACTCCGATTGTACCGACCCGTGGGAATATTTATGATGCTACAGGAACCAAAGTTGCGTACTCCCTTTCGATGCAATCGTTATATTTTACATTGAGTAAAGATTATCGCTTAGATAAAAACAAACCAGAATTATACCAAATTATTGGTGATCTCAAGCGTGTATTTAATAAATATGGTGATTCTGATCGTAAAATGACAGCCGCAGAAATTGAAAAAGAAATGGATATTAAATATATTAAAAACTATGGCTTTACACCGCGTCGAATCAAAAAAGATTTGAGTAACAGCGAGATTGCTTATTTTCTTGAACATAAAGATCAATTCCAAGGGATTGAAGTTAGAGAAGAAAGTGTGCGTGAGTACAGTAAAGATCAGTTAGCTGTACAGACGGTAGGTTATTTGAAAGCCTTTTATGGTGTGAAAACTTCAATGAATAAATATATAAATCGTGCTCGACTATCAGATGAGGAATCTCGTTATATTGATACCGAACTAGTCGGTGTCGATGGTCTTGAATATACGTATCAAGACGAACTTCGTGGAAAAAATGGTGTGAAGAAAACACCAATCAATGCGTTAAATCGTGTGAATGGACGTGCTACTTTAACACCACCAGTTAAAGGGAACAATCTCTGGATGACGATTGATAAAAATCTACAGTTGGTTGCTCAACAAGCAATCACTGATCAGCTTTCATACTTGCATTCTTATAGTAGTGGTAATGCTTATGCACCTAATGCTCAAACGGGTTATGCAGTAGCGATGGAAGTCGAAACAGGCAATGTAGTGGCTATCGCAAGTATGCCAGATTACGATTCCAATATCTGGGGAAATGCACCTAGTCAAGACCAAATCAACGAGATCCTATCTCGCTCTGCTAATGGTACGATTCGAGAAGTATACCGGGGTAAAGGAGCTTCATCTATGGTCTTGATGGGTTCTGTTATTAAGCCTTTAAGTGTATTGATCGGAATGGAAGAAGGACTATTTACGCCGTATGCAGGATACTCTGACCGCGGATATGCTGAATTTGGTAAAGCAGGTCATGAGACTCGTGTACGTAATGCATTAGGTGAAGTTCTAGGCTATTTAACACCGACTGAAGGGATTCGAAAATCCTCCAATGCTTTTATGGTCGATATGGTCGGCAAGCGTTTGTATAACAAATATGGTGCCGAATCCGTCAACGTCTGGGACAAATATATGAAAGAATTTGGGTTAGGTGTAACTACAGGAAGCGGACTTCCTTACGAGAATGAAGGTCGGGGAGAATATCTAAATCTGGAAGCCGCAGGTAGTGCGCAGGCAGCGATGGCTTATGCTTCTTTTGGACAGCAAGGTCGTTATACTACACTTCAATTAGCACAGTATGCAACAACACTCGCCAATCGTGGTAAACGTCTCAAACCTCAATTTGTGAGTAAAATTACAGATGCTCAAGGAAATCTAGTGAAAAAGATCGAGCCTGAAGTATTAAATACTGTAAACTTCCCAGACGAATATTGGAATACTGTTATTCAAGGGATGAGAAGTAAAGTACCTGTATTTGAAAATTATCGTTATGATGTAGCACGTAAAACAGGTACATCCCAGCAATCCATTTATGGAAAATTAGTCGATAATGGTGTATTTATTTCTTTTGCTCCTCGTAATAATCCGAAATTAGCTATTGCTGTAATGATTCCTGAAGGTGGCTTTGGTTCTCGAAGTGCAGCTCCAGTCGCTAAAAAAATATTTGATGCGTATGATCAATACTATGGTTTGGATGGAGTCCCTAAAGGTAAAGCTGTAACTGAAGAAACAACAACAGAATAAACACAATTGATAAAAGGTGGATATCTATGAATTTGAACAAAAGTCCTGCTCATGAAAATGAGCAGGAAAAACACCGTAAACAGTTCGCTATTCGACTCAATATTTTTTTCTTTATAACGTTTGCTGTATTTTCAGTGATTGTTGTTAGATTAGCTATTATTCAATTTGTTGAAGGGCCAGAATTACGTAAAGTAGCAGAAGGCGATATTGTTAAAGAAGTCCCTCTTTTACCGACACGAGGAACGATTTACGATTCAAGTATGCATCCGATTGCTTATTCAGAACCTACCCAGTCTTTATATTTGACACTAGATAAAGATTATAATCGAGCAGATCGTATTCAAGAAGCGAAGCAGTTAGCAAGAAAGTTACAGAAGATATTTGATCAATATGGCGATCCAAATACTAAGAAGTTAACAACAGTCGATATTTTTAAAGCAATGGATACTACATATGCTAAAGGAAATGGCTACACACCTCGACGTATCAAAACAGGATTATCTGATAAAGAAATTGCCTATTTTTTAGAGCGTAGAGATGAATTTGAAGGTATAGAAATCGTAGAAGAAAATATACGACATTATGATACAGATACGGTTGCTGTTCAGACGGTAGGATATTTGCGTCCTTTCGTATCTTCTATGAGTCGAAATAAATATAAAAATATTCAACGCAATTCAAGTGAAGATCCAGCTATGAAATATTCGGCTATCGAAAATGTAGGATTTGATGGATTAGAACTGTTATATCAAGATGAACTCAGAGGGAAAAGCGGTTATCGTAGAGTGCCGATCAATCCCAAAAATATGGCTTCTGGACCGACAGAGCTGATTCCACCTGTTAAAGGGTCTGATCTAGTATTAACAATCAATAAAGAGATACAAGTAGCTACTGAAAAAGCGATTACAGAACATACAGCCAAAATACGTTATTCAGGCACACGCGGAGTTAGTGCTCCTAATGCTGTAACAGGGTATGCAGTAGCAATGGAAGTAGATACAGGTAAAGTCATTACCATGGCTAGCATGCCTGATTATGACAGTAATATTTGGAGTAAAGACACACGTACTGAAAGTGAATGGAAAAATATAGAGCCTTATTATATGAACGGAGCTATTCGTTCGGTGAATCGTCCGGGTGGTGGAGATCATCCTTCTTCGGTTGTCTTGCTAGGTTCAACGATGAAACCTTTATCTGTATTGCTCGGCTTAAATGAACATCTATTTACAAGATATGATTATTATAATGATCGTGGTGTGACTACACTTGGTAAAGAAGGATATGGTACTAAAGTAAGAAATGCGAGTAGTCATGCTTATGGAATGCTTAATCCGGTTGACGCTATTTCTCATTCATCGAATACCTTTATGGTGGATATGGTTGGTAAACGGTTATATCAGAAGTATGAAGGTAAACCTGGTGTAGATGTATGGGATAAATATATGGAGCAATTTGGATTAGGAGTATCTACAGAAAGTGGACTTGCCGCAGAATATATAGGATACAAAGAGTATATACATGAAATGGAATCAGGAAGTGCTCAATCTGCTCTAGCATATGCTTCTTTTGGACAACAAGGGAAATATACAACTCTACAACTAGCACAATATACAACGATGTTAGCGAATCGTGGAGAACGTTTGAAGCCACAATTTGTGAATGAGATTCGTAATGCAGATGGACAAGTAACCAAGAAATTTAAAAAAGAAGTGCTGAATAAAGTAGATTTTCCTTCAGAGTATTGGGATGCTGTACAACAAGGAATGCAAAGTAAAGTGGATGCGTTCAAAGGATTCCCTTATGATTATCGTCGCAAAACAGGAACTTCACAACAGCGCATGGCTACAGGTAAAACGATTGAGAATGCTGTCTTTATCGCGTATGCTCCTGCACAAAATCCTAAACTAGCTGTGGCTGTTGTTGTACCTGAAGGTGGATATGGTGCTCAAGGTGCCGCTCCAATTGCACGTCAGATTTTTGAAGCCTATGATCAGCAATATGGATTAGATGGTGTACCCAAAAAGAAACCCGCTACTGAAAATAGTGCAGAGTAATATACAGTAAATGATTAAATAAATGAGTCTAAATATAACATCAAGCAAGGGGTAAAATAGCCCCTTGCTTTTTTTTGCCTTCTACTTTAAAATTTGCACTAGGGAAACATTATTTCCTAATATAAAAATATAGTCATATGAGAAAAATAATTGCTTCAATGTAATATTTAAAGTGTAGATTATTGGTATACAGAAACAGACTATTTTGAAAGTACAGGAGGATCATATATGTCGATTTATCGTTCCAAATCAACATGGGCAAAAGCATATCTTATTAATAAACATAACCGTAAACCCGCAACATCGTCTCCGTTATATCAACGCATGCTGTATAGCATTAGTATCGCTGTGATTGTTCTTATTCTTAGTGGATGTACAACTATTCAAGGGGCAACCGACGAATCGCCTTCGTTTGCAGAAGGGGGAGCATTACGAATAACGGCAACTACCGGTATGATTGCTGATGCCGCTCAGGAAGTCGGTGGGGAGCATGTATCCGTTGTAGGATTAATGGGTCCTGGTGTTGATCCGCATATGTATAAAGCTTCGCAAGGAGATATTCGTAAGTTAGACGATGCAGATCTAGTGTTGTATAACGGACTGCATTTGGAAGGTAGTATGACCAAGATTATGGAGAAAATGAGCAAATCTCGCCATGTGGTGGCTGTAGCTGAAAATATTGATCCTAACAAGCTTCGTTACAGTGAAGATGGAGCAACCGAATATGATCCTCATATCTGGTTCGATGTGAGTCTTTGGGTGAATGTGACTCAAACGATTGAAGCGGCATTGATTGAAGCTGATCCTGCACACGAAGCAGATTATCGCCAAAATGCTTCTGTTTATATAGCAGAGCTGAATACGTTACATCAAGAAGTACAGAGTAAAATAACGAGCATTCCAGAGTCTGGTCGAGTGTTGATTACAGCTCATGATGCTTTTGGATACTATGGTGATGCTTATAATATTGAAGTTAAAGGGTTACAAGGGATCAGCACAGCCGCAGAATACGGTTCTAAAGACGTAAGTGATCTACGGAATGAATTAGTCGAGCGGGGAATCAAAGCGGTATTTGTAGAGTCTAGTGTGCCTTCCAGATCGATGGAAGCTATTATCGCAGGTGCTCGGTCAATGGGACACACGGTTCGCATTGGTGGAGAATTGTTCTCGGATGCTATGGGTGAAGCAGGAACAACAGAGGGAACGTATATCGGAATGGTACGTCACAATACAGATACGATTGTAGAAGCGCTGAAATAATAAATGATTGCATACACTTGTTCATCATACATTATACAAGGAGGTTTATTTATGACCCATTTATCTTTATCTGATCCTATAGCCGTTACAGACAACAACGCGATGGCTATGCCTCTGCAAGTATCAGGGCTGACTGTAGCCTATCATAAAAAACCAGTTGTACAGGACGTATCATTCACTTTAGCGCCTGGAAGACTGATTGGATTAATCGGCCCGAATGGTGCAGGGAAATCCACTTTACTTAAAGCTTCACTTGGATTAGTCCCTTCGATCGCAGGGGATGTCAAAGTCTATGGAAAAACTTATCAACAACACCGAAAAAAATAGGGTATGTACCACAACGAGAATCAGTAGATTGGGATTTCCCTACGAATGCTTTAGACGTGGTATTAATGGGCACCTATGGACGATTAGGCTGGTTCCGTCGCCCTGGCAAACATGAACATGAAACAGCGATGGAATGTCTACGCAAAGTAGGGATGGCAGATTATGCACAACGGCAGATTAGCCAATTGTCTGGTGGACAACAACAACGTATTTTTTTAGCTAGAGCGTTAGCGCAACAAGCTCAATTGTATTTGATGGATGAACCTTTTGCAGGGGTCGATGCGACGACAGAGAAAGCCATTATTTCATTGCTTGAACAACTCAAAGCAGAAGGTAAAACAGTTCTGGTCGTTCACCATGATCTGTCTACCGTAGAAGCGTATTTTGATGATGTCCTACTGCTAAACCGTACACTGATCGGTGCAGGGGCAGTCAAAGATATATTTAATGCTGACATGTTACAGCAGACATATGGTGGCAAAATGGCGGTGTTACAAGGTAAAGAAGGCATTGTACTTGCAGGGAAATAAGCACTTATAGTACCAAGTGCTGATAGAAGAAATCGCGCTTATAGTGCCAAGCGCTGAACGTAAGATATTTTGCTATACAAAAATCATGGTTGATTGGAATAGAAGAAATCGCACTTATAGTGCCAAGTGCTGGGGGTGAGGAGAGTATATGTGGAATACGATAGGGGCTTTGATACTTGATCCGAATGTACGCTGGATTATTGTCGGTTGTATGTTACTCGGATTAAGTAGTGGAGTGATTGGTTCGTTTATGGTTTTGCGGAAGCAAAGTTTGATAGGAGATGCACTGGCTCATGCGGCATTACCGGGGATTTGTATTGCTTTTATGTTGAGTGGTGTCAAATCAACAGGTGGATTTTTTATTGGAGCTTTAGTTGCAGGCGTACTCGCCACCTTTGGGATTCGATGGATTACACAATATTCACGAATCAAACAAGATGCGGCAATGGGCATTATTTTATCTTTCTTTTTCGGAGTAGGCGTATTGTTACTAACTCATATTCAACATAGCGGAGACGGTGGACAAAGTGGGTTAGACAAGTACCTATTTGGACAAGCGGCTTCTATGATGCAAAGTGATGTCTATGTTCTTGCCGGCATTAGTCTATTGATGATCGTTATCTGTGTGGCTTTATTCCGATTATTCAAACTAATCAGTTTTGATCCTGGATTTGCCAAAGGTATGGGCTTGCCTGTCGCCTTTTTGGAGCAACTTCTTCTACTATTGACGGTTATTATTGTAGTCGCAGGAATTCAAGCAGTAGGCGTAGTATTGATGTCTGCATTGTTGATTACACCTGCTATTGCAGCACGTTTCTGGACAGATCGTCTGCATATTATGGTAATGGTATCCGGTATATTCGGAGCGTTAAGTGGTCTGATCGGAACATTGTGGAGTGGAATGGTGTCTCAATTGCCAACAGGTCCGGTGACAGTACTTGCGGCTACTGTATTCTTTGCAATCTCGGCACTATGTGCTCCGCGTCGTGGATGGTTAGCCAAGTTATGGTCGCGTAAGCAGACCAAAGATCAGTGGCAGCGTCAAGGAGGAATAAGCCATGAGTAGTGATTTTTGGATTATTTTAACAGCTTGTCTGATGTCAGCCGCTTGTGGATTACTGGGTTGTTTTCTTATTTTGCGCAAAATGGCACTGATTGGGGACGCGATTAGTCATGCCGTATTACCCGGCATTGCGATTGCTTTTCTACTGAGTGGCACACGAGATTCGTTAGCGATGATGATTGGAGCAACTGCTCTTGGATTGCTTGCTGTATTTCTAATTCAATGGTTACAAAATTCAGGTATCCAATCGGATGCGTCAATCGGCATTATTTTTACAGCATTATTTGCGATTGGCGTTATTATTATCAGTCTCAATGCTCGTAATATTGATCTGGATCTCGACTGTGTATTGTTCGGTGAGATTGCTTATGTACAGTGGGATACATGGACAGCGAACGGGATAGATATGGGACCACGTTCGGTCTGGATGTTAGGATCGGCATTGTTGATTATTTTACTGTTACTTGCATTATTTTATAAACAATTCAAAATTTCAGCATTTGATCCAGCGATGGCAGTAGCTTGTGGGATTCCAGTGATGTTATTCCATTATTTATTAATGGGGATGGTGTCGATGACTTCGGTGGCTTCTTTTGAAAGTGTAGGAGCTATTCTAGTGGTCGGTATGTTGATTATTCCAGCATCTACTGCTTACTTGTTAACAGATCGTCTAGGCAGAATGCTAATGTATAGTGTACTAACAGGAGTCGTTAGTTCTATTATTGGTTATTATACAGCATGTATACTTAATGCTTCGATTGCAGGCAGTATTGTTACAGTAGCAGGTATATTGTTTGGAATTGCTTTTGTATTTTCTCCAAAGCATGGTGTATTGATTCGCCGTCTGCGTCAACGTCGTTCTCAAGGAACAGCAATCGCTGAATAAGAATCCTACCAGAAAAGTATAAATATATACTTTCTAACCATCTTGTCTTTGTTGAAAGTGAAACAACATGATAGGTCTACACATGAATGTAAACCATTTGCAAAACATCCTGTAATCTTGCAGGGTGTTTTGATTATTTTTCACATGCAATTTACAAAAGCTTTTGTGACCGATGTAACATCTATGATAAAATGAGCCTGTTATCGCAATGAGCTCACTGACTGGCTACAGTAGATTCAATAAACACCACTATAGAAATAGGAACAGGAAAGGAACGATACGACAAGATGACAACACGTAAATATAAGTTATTAGCTTTAGATATGGATGGAACATTATTAAACGATAATCATGAGATTACACTCGAAACGATTAAATGGATTAATAAAGCGATGGATGAGGGTATTCATGTGTGTCTGTCTACAGGACGTGCAGCTCATAGTGCAATGCCTTATGCCGAGCAATTAGGCTTAGATACTCCTATGGTCACTGTAAATGGTAGTGAGGTCTGGAAAGCTCCTCATGAGCTACATCGACGTACACTGGTTGATCCTGATCTCATTCGTCAAATGTACGAATTGGCAATCGAAAAAGATGTCTGGTTCTGGGCATATACAGTGAACGGTTTACACAATCGTGATAACTGGCTAGAAGAAGGTACAGACCTTACGAGTATTGAATGGCTCAAATTTGGCTATAATACCGAAAACGATGAATTGCGTTACCAGATTCTTATGGCATTACAAGATATGGGTGGACTTGAGATTTCCAATTCGTCTCCACATAATCTAGAGATCAATCCACTTGGAATTAACAAAGCAGCAGGGATCAACGAAGTATGCCAATTGCTTAATATTGACATGTCTGAAGTGGTTGCTGTAGGCGATAGCTTAAACGATCTCGCTGTCATTCAAGCTGTTGGATTAGGTGTAGCGATGGGTAATGCTCAAGAACCTGTGAAAGAATCGGCAGATTTGGTTGTAGGCTCTAATAATGATGATGGAATTGTTGAAGTCATTCGCGATTATATTCTGATCTAAAAAAAGTTGCAACGGATCAGGCTCTCTTCGAGTATATAGGTATAGAAGATTACTGGGAGGAGTGAACCACACCGATGGAAATTCTCGGTTGGAGTTTAGTCATTATTTTATTTTTAGTCGGGATCGCAGGAGCGGTTTATCCTGTATTACCTGGCGCATTAGCTATTTATTTTGGATTTTTCGTGTACGGATGGTTTTTCTCATTCGCTGAATATAATGTCTGGTTCTGGATTATTCAGACGTTAATTGTGATTGTGCTGTTTGTAGCCGATTACGTCGTCGGTGCTTATGGAACCAAAAAGTTCGGAGGAACCAAGCTCACCGTCATTTTATCAACGATTGGATTGATTGTTGGACCGTTTGTTATTCCTGCTTTTGGTCTGATTTTGGGTCCATTGATCGGTGCAATTCTCGGTGAGTTGATTTCAGGTAAAGATTTTCAGCAATCGCTCAAAGCTGCATGGGGCACGATGCTTGGATTATTCACCAGCATGGTTGTGAAGATTATTTTACAAGTAGCGATGATCGTTATCTTCTTTCTCTGGATTTTTGTATTTTAAAAAAATAACCCGCATTGCTTAGATGACTATAGGTTGTCTATAATAGAGGTTGTTGAAAAAGCCCAAGACCGGAAGGCCTTTCAGCCTTCCGGTTTTTTGGTATGGTTGAGATCGGGCGTGAGAAAAGGGGAGCCGTTTTGTCTAAAACAGAGTCATTTGTCAGAGGAACCGTGATTTTGGCAGCAGCCGCTTTAATTGCACGTGTACTGGGTTTGGTACAACGTGTACCGTTAGAGCATATGTTAGGTGTAACAGGTAATGCATCATTTACGGTAGCTAACAATTTATACTTGATGTTACTTGCTGTAGCAACAGCAGGTATTCCAAGTACACTGAGTAAAATGGTATCTGAGCGTTATGCGCTAGGTAGACCTGCGGAAGCACAACGCATTTACTTTGCAGCGTTGTTATTTGCAGGTGTGATTGGTGTCATTATGACAGTAGGATTGTATATTTTTGCACCATTTTTTGCTGTATACAGCTCTAAAGTGCCTGAAGCGATTTTAGCTATTCGAGCTATTGCTCCATCATTATTACTATTTCCGATGATTGCAATGATGCGCGGATATTTTCAGGGACGTAACTTAATGATTGCAGGCGGTATTTCTCAAATTGTTGAGCAGATCGCGCGCGTGTTTACAGCCATTTTGTTAGCCTATATTATTTTAAAATTAGGGTATGGTGGTGTAGAAGCTTCTGCCGGTGCTTCTTTTGGTAGTGTGCTCGGGAGTATAGGTGCGTTTGCAGTAATGATCTATTATGCTTTCAAAATGCGTAAACAAGATAAATTAGAAGGTATCGATGCTAGATCAGATAAAGATCATGCCGTTATTCCATTAACACAAATCTATGGTGATATTTTCAAATTATCGATTCCTATCGTTCTATCTTCATTGACGATTCCAGCCGTTTATTTTATTGATAGTATATTAGTAAAACCTTTATTGATTGGACAATTAGGAGATGCTATGGCTACCAATGTGCTGGCGATTTTGGGAGCTAGAGCACAAAGTGTAGCAGGTATTCCACCGATTCTAGCGATTGCACTGAGTCAATCGCTGATTCCTATTATTTCAGCTGCGTTTGCTAGTCGCAAAATGGAACATTTGAAAAATCAAATTACATTAGCATTACGAATTTCTGTACTTACAGGTGTGCCGATTGTATTAATTTTTAGTACAGCAGCGTATTCGGTAAATGGATTATTATTTAGTACTCAAGAAGGAGCAGGCATTATTGCTGCTTTGACACTGGGGACAATTTTCCAGATTACGATGATGACGACCAATTCAATGTTAATCGGTATTAATAAAGCAAATCAATCAATGGTACATGTGATGATCGGTATTGTTGTCAAATTAATTGTTAGTTTTGCATTGGCTCCGTTTATTGGAATCTACGGTATTATTGCAGGAACAGCATTATGTTTTATTACGATTACATGGTTGAATATTCGTTCATTACGCCAAATTGTGACTTTCTCTGTATTAGGCAATCGTTGGATCGGATTTATCGTCACTGTAGTAGTGCTTGGCGGAATCGGTCTATTGCTTAACCAAGTAGGTATTTTATTAACAGGTTATATGAATGATCGAGTTGCATTTTTTATCGGTTGTTGTATGGTAGGAATAGCGATACTATTGGTATATCCAGTCATGCTTGTTTTACTAAGAGTGGTTAAAGCTAATGAATTGGATTCATACCCTAAAGTATTACGAAAAGTTTTCCGTCCATTAATGCGTCTACAAAAGAATTAGGAGGAATATCATTATGCAAATGATTAATAGCAAAGAAGATTTTATAACTGTCACTCATTCTTCTCAATTAACTGTCGCTGTATTTAAAGCAGACTGGTGTGGAGATTGCCGATATATTGATCCATTTATGCCTGAAGTAGAAAGTAAATATGCGGATCGTCTAACGCTTGTTGAAGTGGATGTAGAAGCAACAGGTGATGTGAGCCAAGAACAGAATATCCTTGGTATCCCTAGCTTTGTCACGTATGCGAATGGCAAAGAATTAGTCCGTTTCGTTAACAAAGCACGCAAATCTCGTGAGGAAATTGAACAATTTCTAGATCGTGCTGTCGCTGTGTATGAGACATTGGCTACAACAACAGCAGAATAAAAAGATTTTGTTGAAATAGAAATATATAATAACTATATGTTGCTATAAGTACATCTATATTTATAAGTAAAGACGTACAAAGATATGCTTTGAACAGCTATCGTTGTACGTCTTTTTATTTTGACTGTATATTGATTTTTAGTGCGAACTGGTTTATAAATTATGTCAATATTTGCTTACCTGACTTTTCATTTGTTACGATACATTCAGGAGGTGGATATCATGTCAAAAAAAGGAATGATTATTACCAGTTTTTTAATAGTAATTGTTATTGTTGGAGTAGCCGCTGTTTATTTAGGTTTACATGGCAATCCTTTTACAAAAAAAGAAGCAGGACAAAAAATTGAAGCTTATTTAGTTTATGATAAAGGATACAACATTGAAAAAGTTGAAGGTACATATTCATTTACATCATCCAATGCGCCTTATGGTGCTAATGTAGTTTTTAAAGATGAACCTAACACCACATATTCTTATGCTATTTTTAAAGATGGGCATATTGCTCAAGAAGGATATAGTGGAAATACTTCCAAGCATCTCATCAAGTAAAATAACATGAATAGTCTATAATTCTATCTTAGATAGAACACATTATATCTATAAAAGTTAGTTACATAGTATTGTGTAGATATTGATCATTTTTTGTCACAAAGGATGCGGTAGTAATTACTGGTGATTCGTTATAATAGATAGTGACTATAAACAATGTCACTATTATAAAATAGCGGGTGATTCTCTAAATGGCAAGAAAGTTCAGAATAACAACTACACATCTAAAATGGTTGAGCTTTATCACCTGTGTTGTTATGTTTTTAGCAACAATGGGGGGACTTGTAGTAACGAAATCAGGTTCAGGGCTCGGTTGCGGAACAGAATGGCCGCTATGTCATGGCAAATTTGTACCAGCGTATACGATTTCTTCACTTATCGAGTATTCGCATCGGGCAATTAGTGCTTTAGCGGGCTTAACAGCATTATTTTCTTTTATCGGATTTATCTTTTTTAATAAGCATCGTGAGCTTAAAGTATATGCATCATTAACATTACTATTTGTGTTAGTTCAAGCAGTAATGGGCGCATTGGCTGTTGTATTCTCACAATCTGCTCCTATTATGGCGCTCCACTTTGGATTTGCGATGATTGCTTTTGCAAGTTCGTCGATGATGGCACTTGGAGCAAGACGGATGGATCAGCAAAAAGGAGATTTACCGATTCCTGATGAACCACCGGTGAGTAAAGGGATGCGTAATCTGACGTGGTTTGCTACGATCTATACGTATATGGTAGTGTATACAGGTGCTTTTGTAACTCATACCAATTCTAGAGGTGGTTGTTCAGGAGTACTACTGTGTAACGGTTCAATCTTACCGGAATTATCCGGCGGGGTAGCTGTAGCCTTTTTCCATCGTGTAGCAGCATATAGTCTGTTAATCGTAATTGCGGTTCTAGCACACTATGCTTACCGTCGTCATCCGTATAATCCGGGTATTCGTAAGCTAGGTGTAACAGCTATCGTCTTTATCATTATGCAGATTCTAAGCGGAATGTTGAATATTGTAACGATGAAAGTACCTGAATGGTATTTCTTCTCCAGTATGTTGCATACGCTATTGATTCAGATTTTGTTCGGTGTGTTATGTTATATGAGTGTACGAGTATGGCAATTAAGTCGTGGTACACGTAGCAAAATAGGACAGAATCTATAAAAGCAACACTATTAATATGCTTCTGGATACTTTAAAATCAATACTGATTGTGTATAACGACTTTATTAAATAATAAAAGATTTCTAATTTCCTTAGGAAATGTTTATTTTTGCTTTGACAAAGCGTGTGAAGTTCAATATACTGAGAAAAGATTTTCATTTTCATTCGAATTTTTCATATTTTCTTATCGAGAGTGGTGGAGGGACTGGCCCGATGAAACCCGGCAACCGATTTTAGAAAATAGATTGCAGTGAATGTAGCAATCTATTTTCCAAAATGTCATGGTGCTAATTCCTTCAAAATGGCATGTGCAGTCAATGCAATGTGATTTTGGCAGATGAGAAGGAAGTATCTCTAATAATAGAGAACCCTTTTCTGCGAAAGGGTTCTTTTTTTGTATAAAGAAGAGAGAAGCGAATACCGACATATATTATAATGAAAATATATCCGACTTATTCGATGGTTTATATATGATTAATGTAATATCGCTTGAGGAATGAAGAGATAGAAGGAAGGAGCACCCATCTGTGATTGAGTTAAAAAATATAACTAAAACGTATGGCAAAGGTAAAAATCTAAGTCCTGCGTTAAGCGGTATCGATTTGAAGATCGAAAAAGGTGAGATTTTCGGTGTGATTGGACATTCGGGTGCAGGTAAAAGTACGTTAATCCGATGTATCAACTTACTTGAACGTCCAACTTCCGGTGAAGTATGGATCGATGGCGTTGATATGACCAAGCTTAACAAAGCACGGTTGCAAGTGAGACGACGTAAAATAGGAATGATTTTTCAGCATTTCAATCTATTATCTTCAGCAACGGTGTATGAGAATATCGCTTTTCCTTTACGCTTGGTCAAAACACCAGAACGTAAAATTAAAGAAAAAGTGAAAGAATTATTAGCTCTGGTTGGACTTGAGAATCATGCAAGTAAATATCCTGCGCAATTATCTGGCGGACAGAAACAACGTGTAGGGATTGCCCGTTCACTAGCAAGTGACCCTGATGTATTACTTTGTGATGAAGCTACCTCGGCACTTGATCCTCAGACCACCAATTCGATTCTCAAATTATTAGTTGATATCAATGAGCGGTTTAATTTAACAATCATTTTGATTACACATGAAATGCATGTGATTCAGAGCATTTGCGATAAAGTAGCTGTTATTCATCGTGGTGGAATTGTAGAACAGGGTCCTGTTACTGACGTTTTTTTGAAGCCACAGCATGAAGTGACACGTGATTTTATTTTAAATGAATCCAATAATGCTGAACTATTGAACACGTCTTGGACAGCGCCGAATGTTCCCAATTCTTTAACTGTTAAAGTTTCGTTTTTAGGTGACAAAACGTATCAATCGATTCTTTCGCAAACGGTACGTCACACAGGTGTCGATTTTGCTATTTTGCAAGGAACGATTTCAACATTAAAAAATGTACCTTATGGACAACTGATTGTTCGCTTTGAAGGAACAGAAGGAGACATTAAGCGTACACTCGATGGATTGACTGCTGAAGGTCTGGATGTGGAGGTGATCAACTGATGGGTGAATTGGATTTTTCACAAATCGATTGGAATGAATTCGGTACAGCAACGCTAGATACACTCAAAATGGTAGGTGCTTCCGGGTTATTTACTTTAATTTTAGGATTGCCTCTAGGTATATTACTATTTATTACAGGACGTTCTACGGTAGCATGGGTACGTTATTTCTATGCGGTGATTGCATTTATCGTTAATATTTTGCGCTCGGTTCCGTTTATCATTTTGATCGTAGCCATATTGCCATTAACGCAAATTCTAGTAGGTACAACAATCGGAGTACTGGGAACGATTCCTCCATTAGTCATTGCAGCTGCCCCGTTTTTTGCCAGATTGGTAGAAACAGCACTGCGCGAAGTGGATCGTGGCGTGATTGAAGCAGCCAATGCTATGGGAGCTTCTCTCTGGCAGATCGTCACACGTGTACTTGTACGCGAAGCTATGCCAGGACTACTTGCTGGATTGACAGTGACTGTCGTTGCTCTAGTATCAAATACAGCGATGGCAGGAATGATTGGTGCTGGAGGACTCGGAACACTTGCGATCAACTATGGTTATTATCGCTATGATACGGCGATTATGTTAGTGGCTGTAGTCATCATGGTCATTATTGTTCAGATTCTACAAATGCTTGGCGATCGTCTAGTGGTTCATTTCTCTAGAAGATAAATATAGATAAAGAATCGTCTATATATGGTAATTCTGCTGAATATTCAGGTAGTCAGATCGACAACAATAAGATGTTCAGCATATCAATAGCATGAATTAAAATACCAAACCAATAAAGGGGTAGAGAAGATGAAAAAATGGACTCTAATTGTACTAAGTATTATGTTGGTAGCTATTATATCGGCTTGTGGTAATAAAGCCGCTGATAACACAGCAGCTACAGGAACCACTGAAGGTGGAGCAGAGGCAGTGACATTGAAAGTCGGTGCTACAGCTGTACCTCATGCTGAAATCTTGAAGCATATTCAACCTGCACTTGCTAAAGAAGGCGTTAATTTACAAGTTGTTGAATTTACAGATTATATCCAACCTAACGTTCAATTGAACGGTAAACAACTAGATGCTAACTATTTTCAAACATTGCCTTACCTTGAAGAACAAAATAAATCACGTGGTATGACACTTAAAGCAGTACAACCTGTACACATCGAACCTTTTGGTGCCTATTCTACAAAGTATAAATCTATCGATGAATTGCCAGATGGCGCAAATATCGCTATTCCTAACGAAGTATCCAATGGAGCACGTGCTTTGATTTTGCTTGCGAACAACGGATTGATTGAATTGAAAGACAAAACAAACATCACTTCTTCTGTCAAAGATATCACATCGAATCCAAAAAACTTTAAATTCACACCGATGGATGCAGCTTTTATCACTCGACAATTGGGTCAAGTGGACTTGGGTATGATCAACATGAACTATGTATTAGAAGCTAAAATCGATCCTAAAACAGCATTGTTGACAGAAACAAGTAGCGCACCTTATGCTAACTACTTGGTAACTCGTGAAGATAACCAAAACGATGCGGCTATCGAAAAATTGAAAAAAGCTTTAACATCTGATGATACAAAAAAATTCATTGAAGATACGTACAACGGTGCTGTTATTCCAGCATTTTAAGTCCATATCCTCACTGAAAGTATACAGAAAGAGCTTAACTTCACTCCAGAAGTTAGGCTCTTTTTTGTATTTTTAGAAATGTATATTTATTGTAAAAAAAACTTATATCGTATCTCCATGATCGTCTACGTTCTCCGTATCATGAACTAAAGATGTAGATATCGCACGTGTCACTTCCACAAGTTGTGATGGAGAAAGCTCTACTTGCATGCCTATTTTGCCTGCGCTAACGATCATCGTTTCAAGTGACATCGCATCTTGATCGATAAAGGTAGGATACAATTTCTTCATACCTACTGGAGAACAGCCTCCTCGAATATAACCTGTCCATTTCTGCAACTCATTCACAGGCAATAACTCTAATTTCTTTTCTCCAGCTGCTTTGGCTGCCTTTTTAAGATCTAATTCAGCGCCAACCGGAATAACAAAAATAAATAAGTTATCTTTACTTTGAGTCACTAAGGTTTTAAACACCATTTCAGGTGGCTTATTGATTTTGACGGCAACCGCATTACCGTGAATTTTGCCGTCTTTATTATCATATTCAATAATGGTGTATGGAATATGGGCTTTGTCTAAAATGCGCATCGCATTGGTCTTACTTGTATTCATTCAAATACCTCCTACTTCATAAGCTGAATACTACTATTATAAACGATCTTTTGAGATTTCGTAGAGTGGGGCAAAGCTTGATGTACTGAACCTTTTGACATCTATAGGTTAGGGTCTGTACACTATATAAGAATGGGTATCATCCAAAAGCTATGATTCCAACGTATACCATTATAAAAGATCATAACAATCGAAAAGATGTAATAGATGTTCTAGAGGAGGAACTTTTTTGGATCGTAAAATTGCCCTGATTACAGGCAGTGCCAAAGGATTAGGTAAAATGACGGCGCTTACGCTAGCGGGTCAAGGCTGTGATATCGCTCTAAATTATATGAATAGTCATGAAGAAGCTATACATTTACAGTCTCGTATTGAAAAAATGGGAGTACGCTGTATTGTTGTACAAGCTGATATTTCGCTTGAAGCCGATATAGATCGCCTTGTAGACGAAGTGGAACAACAGCTGGGCGGTATTGATATTTTAGTCAATAACGCAGGCCCTTTTATCCGGGAACGCCGTCTATTTGCTGATTATGAGCGTGCAGAAATCATGTCGTTAATGCAAGGAAATCTGATCGGTGCGATGTTGCTAGATCACCGTGTATTACCTCATATGCGTCAGCAGAAATGGGGACGCATTATTCATTTTGGTTTTGGACATGCGGCTGAATCGAGATCATGGCCTCATCGTGCTGTATATGCCGCAGCCAAAGTAGGATTGGTTTCGTTTACCAAAACATTGGCTGTAGAAGAAGCAGAAAATGCGATTACTGTTAATATGATCTGTCCGGGTGATATTCGTGGGGATAACAAAGAAAAACGGATCGCCGATGTCCTACATCTTGTTGATGAAGAAACGCCGCGAGGTCGACCGGGTAGTGGAGAAGACATTTCGCGTGTTATTTCTTATCTATGTCATTCCGATTCTGACTTTATTACAGGTAATATCATGGATATCTCGGGTGGACTTGATCCGATTCGTCCATATATCAAAGGATGAACCGAATAGATAGGGCTTACAGTAAAAAGTGAATACATGTATAAGCACAAAAAAAGCGTCCTGCTTCCCAAAGGAAGACAAGACGCTTTTTGTTATGAAGCGAAGGCAATCAATCGTTGCCTCTGTATAAAAAAGTCTGAATTAGAATACTTGGACAACCTCTTGCACACCTTCAACTTCTTCGAAAAGGGCGCGCTCGATACCCGCTTTTAGCGTGATTGTCGAACTTGGGCAACTACCGCAAGCTCCCATCAACTTAAGCTTAACGATACCATCCTCAACGTCTACCAACTCAACGTCGCCGCCATCGCGTTGCAAGAATGGACGCAATTTGTCCAGAACTTCCAATACTTCATCGTACATTTCAACCTGTACACTTTCACTCATATTGTTCAACTCCTTTCGTAACTATATTATAGTATAAATACACCAAAATTTCAGCATTTACGCAATGATTTTTATACTCATTTCAAATTTCTTTATAAAAATGACAATATAGGTGCATATTCAGACACATTTTAGTGTATGATGTTCAAGGTACAACGATTGGAGGAATACACATATGAGACCGATTATAGAGTTTTGCCAGAGTAATATGCATACCGGTACAGATCAGGTAATGAAGAAATTAGAAGCAGATCCTGATTATGATATTATAGAATACGGTTGTCTGGGCAATTGTGGTCAATGTTATGCAATGCCTTATGCTTTAGTCAACGGAGAAATCGTTGCATCGGAAGATGCGGATACACTATATACGTTAATTTTAGAAAAGGTTAATGAAGCTGATGCTTGGGCTGATCTCGATTTAGACTGAGATCAGCTTTTTTTTATGCTCAAGCACCAATGAATAGTTCATCATCACAAAGGAAATCACGAAGATAGGATTCTAACCGAAATGATGTTTGGACATCCAGAGCACGCCACTTTTCAGTAGACGAGGTACTTTACCGGTAACAGAGCTTTTACCACCGAATCCAAATCCTGTACCAAAACCGGATTTTTTACCTAATGCTCCTAAAGTTCCTTTAAGTTTCAGTGGTTGCACTTTCGGTTGTTCCCCTTTCCAACCGGCTACAATTACATTAGCAATCTGTTCTGCTTGAGCTTCTGCTGCTTGTGCACTAGCTGCGAAAGGAAGGGAAGCACAATCTCCACATACAAATACTTCCGGGCGACCTGGAATACGATACAGTTCGTCCAAAATGACACGTCCAGAGTTATCCTGATTGACATTTAACTCATCGATCAATGGTACAGGGCGAATACCTGCTGTCCAGACCGTTACATCTGCTGAAATGCGCTCAGACTCACCGTTATAGACACAATGTCCTTCTACACGGCTAATATTGATATGGTTACGTACTTCTACATTATGCTCACGGAACCATTCTTCTACATATTTAGATAGGCGTGGAGGAGATGAAGACAATAGACGCTCACCACGATCCAGAATACGCACATTCAAATCTTCACGACTTTCACGAATTTCAGCCGCAATCTCAATTCCACTTAATCCTCCGCCAACAATATTCACTGTAGCTTGAGGAGGTAAATTATTTATTTTTAAGTACGTATCACGAGTAGCTGTGAATGATTGAATAGTACTTGTGTATTCAGCAGCACCGGGTACACCATGGAAATTATCGGTACAACCTAAAGCGATCACCATTTGATCGTAATTCAACGGTTCGCCATCTTCAAATGAAATCACTTTATCTTCTAAATTAATGCCTGTTACATCACCATATCTAGTGGTCATTTTAGCATGTGTAGGAAATTTAACGCGCAACTCAAGATCAGAAGCTGTTCCTGCTGCTAAAGCATAATATTCTGTTTTAAGCCCCTGGAAAGGCATACGATCTACTAAAATAATCTGTGTGTCTGCTGGAATCTTATGATCCAATAATTCGTGGGCTAATGTAACGCCGCCGTAACCTGCACCGAGTATAACTAAATTTTTCATGATATCTTCTCCTTCTGGTAGATAATAAATAGATGAGAATCGTACATGATCCCCGTAGTCATAATGATTTCAAAAATCATAAACATAGAGGCAAGTCATCCGGCGCAGAGAAGGCAAAGCGGTGAGCCGGGTGATGCCTTTTTTGCCCAAAAAGCCACATATTGCCAGCTTACAGGCGTATAAACGGGCTTTACTTCTAAGATACAGCGATAGGATATCTAAAACGAATCCACTGTATGATTAAGTAAAGCCCGGGGTATGATGAGATGTTGAATAGATCTAAAGACTATTCGTATACTTTAATTTCGTTGTAGAATGTATCGCGTTCTACAGGAATACGACCTGCGCCTTTAATCAACCAGATCAACTCTTTACGAGTCAAACCTTCTGGAGTCAAAGCACCTGCTGCATGACTAATACGTTCTTTGATAATCGTACCGTGAGCATCAGAAGCACCGAAAGTTAGAGCCATTTGAGTCAATTGAGTACCAATATTGATAAAGTACGCTTTAATATGATCGATATTGTCAAGCATCAGACGACTGATTGCGATTGTTTTCAAATCTTCATAAGCCGAGTTACGACGCATAATACTTGCATTTTTACTTTTCGGTTGCATAGACAATGGAATAAATACAAGGAATCCATTTGTTTCGTCTTGCAACTCACGAATTTGTACCATATGACGTACACGGTCTTCGTAACTTTCAATCGAACCGTATAACATGGTGGTGTGTGTACGCATACCCATATTATGAGCAGTACGATGCACTTCTAGATAACGGTCAACGTTTGCTTTGTCGACACGCATTTTTTTACGATACTCATCAGATAAGATCTCTGCGCCACCACCGGTCAACGATTGCAAACCTGCTTCACGTAGCTTTGTGAGTACTTGTTCAATATTCAATCCGCTGATCCGAGTAAAGAAGTCAATCTCAGCTGCTGTATATGCTTTGAGTACCACTTCTGGAAAAGCTTCTTTGAGCGCTTGAAGAGAATCAACATAATATTGGAAAGGTACATTGTTGTTATGTCCACCTACAATATGGAATTCACGAACGCCAGGATGGTAATGTTGTTGTACATAATCAACCATTTCCTGACCACTTAATGTGTATGAACCTTCTTCGCCTTCGTCTTTACGGAAGTTACAAAATGCGCAATGAGCTTCACATACATTGGTAAAATATAGACTCATATTTTCGATAAAATAAACCTTTTTACCATTTTTGCGTAAGTTCACTTCATTTGCCATTTGTCCGATGGTGAGGATATCATCACTCTCATATAGATATACCCCATCTTCAATAGATAAACGCTCACCTGTACGTACTTTATGGAAAATTTCTGCCATACGGGTATCGGTTTGTGGTGTAATAATAGTAGACATGCTAGGTTCCTCCTGTTCTCCTTAAAACTTCTGTCTATCTTCTGTGATGTCCGAATCTTGTAAGACGTGCTTGTCATTGTCTTACACCAATAAGGAGTCAATGAATAATAGCAATTAAAAAAAGCACACCATATATGCTGTCAATCCTAACAATAAAAATGCCAAAATAACTTCATCTTTGAACGCATACTATATAATATACAACAAATTACATAACATAGTCACCTGATTTGAAGAATTAATGTGAAAAAAGTTACAACGGCACATAAGGTGTAACGATGTTTGGTTTTTGACAGAATTTCGACATTTCCTGTCATCCTTCACTTACCCATTATAAACCTCTCATGTAACGCGGGCAATACAATTACTTAAAAAATGAGAGATTGTGCATAATGAATAAGCCTTGAGTGCAGTGGAACAGAAGAGTATAATGAAAAAGAAAAGGAGGGGATATCATTGATTACAATTAGTGATTCAGCAGCTTCACGTATGAAAGGCATTATGGAAGATCAAGACATACCCGGTCTATTCGTACGCATCGGCGTAAACCCTGGTGGTTGCAGTGGATTCTCTTATGCCATGGGCTTTGATAGCGAAGAAACGGATAAAGATATATATATGACTATTCAAGAGATGAAAGTCGTTGTGGATAAAGAAGACCTGAAATACTTGAACGGTTTGGAAGTGGATTTTGAAGAATCCGGTATGAGTGGTGGATTTACCATTCATAATCCAAATGCTGTAGCAACTTGTGGTTGCGGATCAAGTTTCCGTACACGCGAAGAAGACGAAGTATTGGCTCAACCTTGTGAAGATTAAGATCATTTCGTAAATAATTATTAAATGAGAAGACCCCGAAAGCGTACATTTACGTATTTCAGGGTCTTTTTTTTGTATACAAGATGTATAGCTAGCAATAGATACGAAAAAAGCGAAACCTAATCTTCATAGGCTTCGCTTTTTGTATTTACATCATAGTTTTTCGTTTACGGTATTTCTGAATCATTAAGAAAATCCATCCTGCTATCATTACATAAATACTCACAAGCAATACGGTTCTGCCATAAGGATGTTCAGCAATGATCATAATATTGCCAATAATCGATAAAAACGTTCCAATCAGTGCAATACTTCCGTCTTTACTCCACATATGCAACAGCTCCTTGATGTGTGTATAGATATCTTTATTGATCTTATAATTGATCTTCGATCGACTTGGTTAACGGAGATTCTACATCGCCGGTATGCTTGGTACTTACCGACTCGATCAAGACTAATCCACATTCTTCTTCAGCGAACGGGTTATGCATCGTTCCTTTGGGAACAACATAAAATTCTCCTTTTTCTAAAGTGATATCTTCAGCATCTTGTAGACGAATAATAACCTTTCCATAAACAACTAGAAATAATTCATCTTCATGATCATGTTGATGCCAGACCAGTTCTCCTTTAACTTTTGCCACTTTGACATATTGATCGTTTACTTGCCCGATCACTCGTGGCGACCAGTGTTCTGTAATTTTGGCTAATTCTTCTGCAATATTGGTAGGACTCAATACGTTTAACATCGTTAACACTCCATTCTGCATCGTTATGTATAGAATTGATAGATCGTATATAAATTATACATGAAAAGAAACGTTAACATCTATTTAGCAACTATTCATAAGAAGTTCACATGCCTCTTTTACAATAGTTTTACAGCCTACACATCATGATCAGATGGCAGGCTACACACAAGGAGGCAATTCATATGAAGAAATGGACATTCCTTTTAGGAACCACGATGGCGATCGCTCTGTTAGCGGGATGCAGTACAAATAGTGAAACGTCATCAACAGCAGAGCCAACAACCAATACAGCAGATGCTTCTGCAACAGCGACATCTACCAACACGTCATCTTCTTCGGGAGATAGCACGGCACAAGCGAATGCTGATCTAATGGGCAAAATCAAATCTATTGACGGTAATACGATTACCATCTACAAGTCTACAATAGATCCTTCTCAGATGGGGCAAGGTGGAAGCAAAGGTATGAATGCTCCACCAGAAGGACAACCCGGTGATGGAGGTGCTTCCCCAGCAGATGGCGGACAATCCCCTCCAGCTACGCCAGACGGAGAGTCTGCTCAAGCACCCGTCAATGAAGGTTCACAAGCTCCAGCCTCTTCTGAACAAGCGAGCACGGGTGGGAAAGATATGTTCTCGGACGAGACTGTTACGATTACAGTATCCGACAGTACAACGTTCTCTACAATGGCGATGGAGAATAATGAAATGACGACAACGACCAAAGCCCTTTCCGATCTCAAAGCAGATGATGTCATCAACGTTTGGTTAAATACAGAAGATTCTTCCGTAGCCGATCAGATTCAACTATTTATTGGTATGGGCGGTATGCATAGTGGTCAGATGAAAGGTGATATTTCGAGTCAAGATACTTCCTCAGATACAACATCTACAGATCATTCATAATACAGCAAAAAAGAGTGAACACGATGGTTCACTCTTTTTGCTATACAACTAAATCTAGATCATTATTTTTACGTTATGAAGACGATTCTTGGGTAGCTACTGGAGCAGAAGCATTTGCCGGTGGAGTCGGTGGTGTACTTCCATCTATAGGTGGAGCAGGTGGTGTAGGAGGCGTACTTCCATCTGCTGGTACAGGTGGAACTGGCGGAGTGCTTCCGTCTTTAGGTGCAGGAGGTGTCGGTGGAGTTCCGCCATTTGCTGGTGGTTGCGGAGCTTCATGAATTTCAATTTTAGTCGCTTGTTTACTTGTATCGGATGCAAGTGTCACAGCGATATGATCTCCAACATTAAGAGCCGATAAGGAGATGGTCGTTTCCACATGTCCTTTTTCTGGACTGTGCGAAGTTTTCACAATATCGGTACCACTGTAGACATTGATCGTGACGCTTGTTCCTTCTGGCAAAAGACCTTGTGGTTTGCTATACGTATCTTTACTAACCGATGAGCGACTAGAAGATTTCGTATTTTTAGAACCCGATTTATAGTTCGCTTTGCGATCAGTTGCAGGTAGTGGTGGTTTTTCAGGTGCAGTGATCGTAATTTGATTGCCATTGATTGATTTAATTTCACCGATAACATCGGCTCTTTCTCCTTTAAGTCCTGGGCCATCTAGTTTACCTGGTGCAGGTGGAGCGGGAAGGACTGGAGTGGTTCCATCTGGTAGTGTAGGTGCATCTGCAAGTACCTGACGTTGTTGAGATTGTACTGATGTAGATTGTTCGGAAGAAGATGCTGCAAATGCCGATGGGGCTGCTACAGCACCTGCAATGAGAGCTGCTGAAAAAGCGACGTTAGATAATACTTTAAGTGTCTTCATAAAGAAACCTCCTTTGGATTGGAAGGACATTTCAAAAGGCACGTCCTATAAACGGAAGTATAGAGAGCGATTGTGAACTCAATGTGAACTAAAAATGAATGAAACCTTAAAAAGTAAGATATTCCACATTATTGTCTAAACAAGAGTAAATCAAAGAAAAAGGCAGCGAGCCGCTGACTTCAACGGTTCACTGCCTGCTTGTTTCAACAAGATACTCTTTACATTTTGTGGGAAAATAGAGATGAAAAATATTTTAAATGAATCAATATATCGATTATTTGCTAGTGGTAGCAGGCATAACTTCAATTTTGGTGGCTTTGGTAGTACCAGAAGCGAGTGTAACGAAAATAATATCACCTGCTTTAAGACTGGATAATGCTTTTTTCGTTGGAGTGGCTTTGGTGCTACCCGCAGAACGTGTCACACTTACGATACTTGTAGCACTACTTACAGTCACACTTGTCGTTGTTGTGCTAAACGTCTGAGCAGGTGGAGTAGTACCTGTTCCTGCTGTTGGAGCGGAACCTGTAGGCGGCGCGGCTGGCACTGTTCCACTTGGAGGAGCTTCTCCTGCTACTGGAGCTTTTGATCCTGCTGTTCCTGTGGGTATATCCGGTTGAGTGGAGGATTTGTACAATGTAATTTTGCTACCGCTGATTGATTTTATTTTACCGATCAATACATTGTTCATGGCTTTGGCATCTTTGGGAGCAGCCGTGGTCGATGGGGTCGTTGTAGCGGCATGAGTTGTTGCTCCTATAGATATCGATCCCACCAATAAAGCTGCGGACAAAGCGACACTCGAAAGTACTTTTAATGTTTTCATACAATAGATTCCTCCTAAAGTGAATGAGCATTAGATAAACGATTCAGACGATATCTTATGCCTCTTCACGTAGTATAAAAGGAGAATATGAACTGCAAATGAACATTCACTTTAAGAACACAAAAAAGCCAGTTTCTCGCTTCCTCTTCATAAAGAAAAAGCAGACAACTGGCTTTTGGATATCATATTAAGTATGAATCAATCGGTTTGAAACATTGTTGATTCACGAGAATACAAGCTTTTGGTTCCAGATTGTAAGTTACGCACGCGAACAGCTTCGTTCGTATAAGCTTCTACATAACCACGTCCAATTTCACAATATACGCCAGCAGGATCTTCCTGCCATACTGTAATAAGACTGCCAGACAGTCCAGCGGTGAAAAAGTCCATATCTTCAGTAAGTGTGTGTTTCTTGTTCGATTTCATGGGGGTTCCCCTTCCTATATTTAAAACTGCCTATAGCCGACAGATGACTTCCGCTAACGATTATACTCTAAGATGCACTCATAAGGCGATGGTTTTTTACGAAAAGACAGAAAAAAATCGGGAAGTGATATATTCCCGATTTGTATTTGTTAAAATACCAAACGTATGATCGCAATAATAGCTAAATGTGCGGGATAAAAAGAACGCCATATCCAGCGTGGAGGTGAATAAAGCTTTGTTTTTGGATACAAATTTAGATGAATAGCAATTAAAGCCGTAGCCAGCACACTAAATACCTGAATATCTGAAAACCCTCCAAACAGGACAAAAACAACAGTGAGTGCCAAATGAGCGACAATCACCCAATACCCGGTCGTGTAACGAAATACCAATACAAGCAGAACGCCGTACATCCCATAATCCATATGTAGCTGATCTGCCAACCAACCTACAATAAGAATTAGAAGAAGCGAAACCGGAAAATATTTCAGGGATAGTTTATCAATTACAATCATTAAAAGCAAGGAAATAAATAATGTACAGACCACATTTAAATTAGTAATATCAAAAGCGTACATAAAAGGAAGTTGTGATAAAGCTGCAATTAGGAGTAACCGAATCGTATATTTGCGTACATTTCGTGTACGTTGATAACCGAGTACTAGAAAATAACAATAGATCGGAAAAGCTATTCTACCAAAAACACGCAAATACCGTTCATCGGGAAAGAAAGCATACCCCAAATGATCGGTTAGCATCGTGATCATCGCTAACCACTGCACAGGCATACCTCCTTTAATTTACTTCATCAGACTAAAGTTAAATATCGTTTGTACAATCAATGAAATAATCAGTAGTCCAAAAATAGAAAAGCCGATTCCTGCTCCTTTACGACTTTCTTTGAAAAATTTGCGACTCAATGCAAATACAAGTCCAGCAATGGCTAATAATACGAGCACGATAATAATACGAAGAAAAATAAACACACCAACACTCACGAAAGGCACCTCCTGCAAATTTTAAATAATCTTATGTTTACTATACGACATATTGAGAGGTGTAATCCAAGTAAAAGGTGAACATTTCGCAAAACCACAAAAAAATGCTCTTTTCCCCATGGATTCTTGATCCAGTGAAGAAAAGAGCAGGGATAAAACGGAACTACATTTTCATATTACTACTGTGTCCTGGAGACAATTTCGCATCAGGATCTACATAGACTTTAGCATTGTTAATAGCGGTAGGCGCTTCACCAAAACCGACAGCGATCAATTTGAGCTTACCAGGGTAAGTCGTGATATCGCCAGCAGCGAAGATGCCTTCTACATTGGTCTCCATACGAGAATCGACCACGATAGAGTTACTATTGATCTCAATGCCCCATTCAGCGATCGGACCCAATGAAGAGATAAAGCCAAAGTTGACGATAACATCATCGACTTCGATTTCTTGTGCTTCTTTGGTTTTTACATGAGAAAGAGTAACACGTTCAATCGTATCTTCACCGTGTAGTTCAGTAATTTCTGTAGGTGTAATGATTTTGACGCCAGAAGCATTCAAGTTTTCTACACTGTGTTCGTGGGCACGGAATTTGTCACGGCGATGGATCAAGTATACTTCAGCAGCGATCGGTTCGATCATCAATGCCCAGTCAACTGCGGAGTCGCCTCCACCACTGATCAATACTTTTTTACCTGCAAAACGGCTCAAGTCGCTGACAAAGTAGTGTAGATTTGTTTTCTCAAAATGACTTGCGTTCGGTAAATCAAGACGGCGAGGTTCAAATGCACCTACGCCTGCTGTAATAATCACTGCTTTACTTTCGTGTGTACCTTTATCAGTAGTCACTACAAAATGACGATCTGCTTTCTTTTCTACATTAAGTACTTTTTCTTCCAAACGAATATCAGAATCAAAATGATTCATTTGTTGTTGTAAGTTGTTTACCAGTTCTTGCGCTGTAATTTTCGGGAATCCAGCTACATCATAAATATATTTTTCAGGATAAAGGGCAGCTAATTGTCCGCCTAGTTGAGGCATACTTTCGATTAGTTTCACTGACGCTTGACGCATACCGCCATAAAAAGCAGCAAACATCCCGGCAGGCCCTCCACCAATAATAATAATATCGCTTAGTTCGTTGTTTGTTGTAGATGACACTTCACAAGCACCTCCGTAAATTAGTTCGATCTCACCCAATTATATATCATAAAGAGAATATTTTTAAAACGACAATTCTCAAAACAGCTCATATCCTTTTTATTGGAACGCGCAAAGTAAACAAAAAATATCTTTCGTATGCACAAAAATATATAAAAAGATAGATAAAAAATTAAATTTACTCTTGATATTTCAAAGAAAAATAGATATCATTTCAGTTGGGCTAATGATGTTTTGTGACGAAAATAAAACATTTTTTTCAGAAAACATAAATTTTTTTGAACATATTCGCTAGAAAGAGTACAATATAATGTGACATATCCTATTGCACTTTTATAGGTGAATATAATCATTTGTCTACTGTTGTGTATATTTTCACAATTTTATGAAGGTATACGGAGCAATCATGGTTATATATGGGTATTAACTATTTTAACTGATTTTATCGTTTCAGTGCAAAGTCTATTATTAATGATCTTTACCAAGTATTAATGTAGGCGATGTACTTCAATGAAATACATTCTAAGTGAATCATTGGAAGGGGAAAATGAATATGAGTAGCATTCCTAAAATTGTTATTTTGGGCGCAGGTTATGCAGGTATTCTTGCTGCACAACGTTTGCAAAAAGATCTAAATTATAATGAGGCTGACGTAACTTTGGTTAACCGCCATGACTATCATTACTTTACAACACACTTGCACATGCCAGCAGCAGGTACAGACAAATTGGATAACGCGCGTGAGCAAATTTCCAAATTGGTGGATGAGTTCAAAATTGATGTTGTAAAATCAAACGTACAAGAAATCATCCCACAAGAGAAAAAAGTTATTTTGGAAGACGGAACTTTGTCTTATGATCACTTGATCATTTGCCTAGGTGGCGAACCAGAAACTTTCGGTATCCCGGGTATGCTTGAAAATGCGATGACTATTCGCAGTATCAACTCTGTACGTAAAATCCGTGATCACATTGAAGCTCAATTTACAGCTTACAAAGTAGATAAAAAACCAGAGCGTTTGACTTTCGTAGTCGGTGGCGCAGGTTTCACAGGTATCGAATTTATCGGTGAATTGGCTGATCGTCTACAAGAATTGTGCAGAACTCATGGCATTAGCCGTTCTGAAGTTAAATTGTACAATGTAGAAGCAGCTCCAACAGCATTGCCAGGTTTCGATCCTGAATTGGTTGAATATGCTATGAAAGTTCTACAAAACAAAGGCGTAACATTCAAAATTGGTGTTGCGATCAAAGAATGTCTAACTGACGGTGTTATCGTTGGTGAAAATTCTGAAAAAATCCATGCAAACACTGTCGTATGGACAGGTGGTATCCGTGGTAACCGTCTAGTAGAACAAGCTGGATTCGAAGCAATGCGCGGACGTGTTAAAATTGACGAATACTTGCGTGCACCAGGACACGAAAATGTATACATCATTGGCGATAGCTCATTGATGTTCAATGAAGAAGGTCGTCCTTACCCACCAACAGCTCAAATTTCGATGCAACAAGGTGTACTTTGTGCACAAAACATCGTAGCAGCTATTCGTGGACAAAAACCAAAAGCATTCGTATTCAGCAACAAAGGTACTGTAGCATCGCTTGGTAAAGGCGAAGCAGTAGGTGTTGTTGGAGATCGCAAACTTAAAGGTTTTGTAGCAGCTCAATTGAAAAAAGTAATCGATATCCGTTACTTGTTTATCATTGGCGGCGTATCGCTTGTTATGAAAAAAGGAAAATTCTTATAAGATGCGTCATTGTAGCGTTCAGGTACGTGGGCTTCTTACGCGTGAAGAGCTGGATCGTTATAACGGATTAATAGAAGTAGGTGGATTTTTGGAAGAGCAGGGTCGTTATGATCTTGCTTATCCTGTTCAAAAAGAAATCGATATTCTAATCTTACCAGCGATCGAACGTTTGAAAGACAAAAGCCGTGCACGAGATCGTGATGATCAGGAATATATGGCATCATTAGAACGTGATCAGGATTTGTCTGAAGAAGTCTGATTTGAAATGCTAACTAAAAAGCGAGGTTCCTGTTGAGGAACCTCGCTTTTTTTGTTTTTTATCTAACTTATTGATTTGAAGTTGGTGCTGAAGAAGATGGAGTAGAATCGCTCTCAATTTTGAATTGTCCCACTTCTTTTAATAAGTGATTCGCACTTTCAGACAGATTTTTGGATGCAGTAGAGATACTTGCAATCGATTGAGTCTGTTCGATAGTGGATGAAGCAGCTTCTTCGGTAGCAGCTGCACTTTCTTCGGATACCGCAGCAAGCCCTGTAATAACATCGGATACTTGATTTGCGCTTGATTTGAGAGAAGTCACACCATCAGATACATGACCAATTTGAGAAATAATATCGTCTACAGAATAACGAATGTGTTCAAATGAATCTTTCGTTTCATTTACCGATTGTTGTTGTTGAACGGTAGTATCACGGAATGAAGAAAGTTCCAACGAGCTTTGTTTACCTGCTTCATTTAACTGAATCAATAGCGCATCAATATCCGAAGCCGAGTGAGAAGCTTGTTCTGCTAGCTTACGCACTTCACTTGCAACAACCGCAAATCCTGCTCCATGTTCACCTGCACGTGCCGCTTCAATCGCTGCATTGAGGGATAATAGATTAGTCTGGTTACTGATTTCACGGATAACATTCGTGATTTGTGCGATTTCGTCTAATTTTTTCAATAGAATGGTGTTCGATGCTTCTACCCGTTGTGTCGATTCTTGTCCTGCTTGAGCAAGTGCAGTCTGTTGTGAAATCGCTTGTGTTCCCCGTTGCATTGCTTCGTTCACTTGTGTGATCATATGAGCCGCTTGATCAGCACTTGCAGCTACTTTTTCAAGGGATCCGGTCATATCCATGACCATCTCAGCACCTGATTGGATCGATTCTGCTTGATCTCCTGCTCCACGAGCAATTTCTTCAATAACGGTAGAAATTTGTCCGGCGATATCCCCCGAGTTAGAAGCATTATTGTACATTTCATCAGAAGCTTTGTTCACGCTTACCGCAGATTGCGCAACGGTCTGAATTAAGTTACGAAGAGCGGCAGACATGGTATTAAAAGCAGTTCCTAACTGTGCAATTTCGTCTTTACCTTTAATTGCTACAACAACTGTCAAATCACCTTCAGCCAACTGCTGTGCACTTTTCTTAAGCAAGATAATAGGTTTAACCATCCGAACCGCTACCCAGAAAGCAAGTAAAGCAAATAATAAAGTAAGGGCGATAATCACGATTGTGTATTGATTGCGTAATTGAGTATATTCAGCAAAAGCTAATTTTTTGGAAGTGGATGAAGCAACAACCCAATTGATTCCTGGAATTTTTTCATAATATAGTAATTGAGGATCACCTTGATAAGTATATTCAACACTACCTGAATTTTGACTAAGTAATGTATTGGCGATACCGCTATAATCCGGTTGATCTTTCAATTGCTTGTTTACAAATGATTCATCGGGATGAGACATTACATTACCATTAGGATCGATCAAAAATGTGAAGCCGTTATTTGTTTTGAGTGTATTGATATAACTGGTGATTGTAGATAACAAGATATCTTCCGCAATAACACCAGCAAAGTTACCTTGAGGATCTTTCAGAGGAGCGCCAATAAATATAGCTTTGTACGTTTTGGTACCGGCATCTTCATAAGGAGCACTGATAAATAGTTTGTTAGCTTTTTTGGTTTCTTGATACCATGGTCTTGTTCTAGCATCGTAACCTTCAGGAGCTACCCAATCGCTACCATCTAGAAAAGTACCATCTTCTAACGAGAAATAAATATCAGAGATTGTTTTGGCATTGCTTTCATCTTTAAAGACTTGTAGATGTTTTAATGTAATTTGATCTAAAGGAACAGTAGTATTAATCACAGAAGCTAATGTTTCGACTACTTTACTATTGGTATTAATCCAACCATTGATCTGGGTTACCCCTTGAGTTACTGTTTTCTTTACATCTGCATCTACAGATTGAGTTGCTTGTTTTTTGATGATATACAGTGCAGACCAGCCTACCGGAACAGCAATAAGAATCGCAGTGGCTATAACAAGCAAAATCAATTTCACCTTTAAAGTCATACATACTCCTCTTTTCTCTACGTATATAAAATAATGAACGAATATGAATACCGTCTAGTTGCTTGTTATTTATATCGTCATTCCAACTGCATTTGGTTATCTTTTCCGACAAATTTCTGCCCATATTTGCTATTTTTGTCACATAAATGATTCTTTATACCTAATAATTAATGATTCAATTTTAAAATGGATAAAAATGGTGAGAAGGTGAAGTGTGCATGAATTTACATATAATAAAAGAGCCAAGTTCATTAATAGAACTTGGCTCTTGATTGAACACACTATATTTACTTGTTATGGATTGAAGAAGAAGTAGAGGATGAGTCATCGGTTTCGATTTTGAATTGTCCAATTTCTTGTAATAGATGATTAGCACTTTCAGATAAGTGTTTGGATGAAGTAGAGATACTTGCAATCGACTGAGTCTGATCCAAAGTAGAAGAAGCTGCTTGTTCTGTAGAAGCTGCACTTTGCTCTGATACAGCTGCAAGCCCTGTAATGACATCAGATACTTGATTAGCACTATATTTAAGCGTCGTAACCCCTTCAGACACATGACCTATACGAGCAATAATCCCATCGACCGATTGGCGAATATGTTCAAATGAATATTTAGTTTCATCGACAGACTGTTGCTGTTGAGTCGTTGTAGTACGGAACGAAGACAATTCTAATGAACTTTGTTTGCCTGCTTCATTTAACTGAATCAATAGGTTATCGATATCCGAAGCCGAGTGAGAAGCTTGTTCTGCTAGTTTGCGGACTTCGCTTGCCACAACAGCGAACCCTTTGCCTTGTTCCCCTGCACGAGCTGCTTCAATCGCTGCATTCAGAGAAAGTAGATTCGTTTGGCTACTAATCGCTCGAATGACATTTGTGATCTGAGCAATTTCATCTAATTTCTGAATTAAGATACTATTGGAATGTTCGACACGCTCGGTTGAAGCTTGTCCTGCTTGTGAAAGCATCGTCTGTTGCGCTATCGCTTGCGTGCCTCGATCCATCGCTTCATTGACTTCTTTAATCATATGAGCCGCTTGATCAGCACTTGCCGCTACCGTTTCCAGTGAATCGGTCATCGTCATCACCATTTCAGCACCGGATTGAATCGATTCAGCTTGCTCAACAGCACCCCGAGCAATTTCTTCAATAACGGTAGAAATTTGTCCGGCAATATCGCCTGAATTTGAAGCATTATTATACATTTCATGAGAAGCAGAATTAACTCCATGAGCCGATTGCGACACCGTTTGAATCAAATGACGAAGCGCTGTAGACATTGTATTAAACGCAATAGCGAGTTCTGCAACTTCATCTTTTCCTTTGACTGGAACATGTACAGTAAGATCGCCTTCTGCTAATTGTTGAGCACTTTTTTTCAGTCCAATAATCGGTTTGACGATTCGAACTGCTACCCAGAATGCAAAGGCTACAAATAATAAGGTCAATGCAATAATAGCAATCGTATATTGATTTCGTAATTGTGTATATTCAGCAAAAGCTAATTGTTTGGAGGTAGAAGAAGCAACGATCCAGTTGGTACCCGGAATTTTACTGTAATACAATAATTGAGGCTCGCCTTTATAATTGTATTCGGTACTGCCTGACGGTTGACTGATTAATGTATCGGCAATAGCACTATAGTCGGCTTGTTCTTTAAGAGGTTTATTGATAAAAGTAGCATCAGGATGAGACATTACATTCCCATGTTGATCGAGTAAAAACGCAAATCCACCACTGACTTTAATATTGTTAATATAATCGGTAATTGTTGAAAGTAAAATATCTTCAGATAATACGCCAGCAAATGTACCTTGATTGTTGGTTAAAGGAACAGCAATCGAAATGGCATAACCATCGGTAGTGGCATCAAGGTAAGGGTCACTAATAGACAAAGTATTGGTTTCTTTGGCTTTTTGATACCATGGACGTTGTCTTGCATCATAACCAGCGTCAGGAATCCATTCACTTCCATCTAGGAAAGTGCCATCTTCCAGTCCAAAATAGACATCAGATATACTCCCTGCATTAGAAGGGTCTTGATAGACTTGCAGATGCTTTAAAGTGATCTGATTGATAGGAACGGTTTTGTTAATTACAGAACCCAAAGTTTCGATCACTTTGCTATTGGTATTGATCCAACCATTCACCTGAGTAACTGCTTGGGATACTGTATTTTGAAGCGTAGCATTGATAGATTTGGTGGATTCATTTTTGATAATATACAGCGCTGACCATCCAATCGGAACAGCGATTAGAATCGCAGTAGCCATTACTAACAAGATCAATTTTACTTTTAACGTCATAAGTACCCCTCTTTTCTATACGTATATAAAATGACTTTCTTGGATAAATTTGATTTGTAATTGTTCCTTATATCGTCAGTTGATCTGCATTTATGTATATTTTTCGACACGAAAATCTGTGATTAGGGATTTTTTATTTATTTTTTAAGCCTTGAGCACTAATAAATAGATATATATTCTAAAAATGCTCAAATAAAAAACCTTTTTACTATCCATAAAGATAGCAAAAAGGTTTTTTAATTCTATACGTATTTATTTTGTGATGCAGACTGAATTATTTTAAAGTTTGAGCATTTCTTCGAATTTAGCGGTGTCTAGCATACTACCGACATAGAAAGAACCAAATTCTCCAAAACGAGCACTTGCTTCATCAAAGCGCATTTCGTATACTAGTTTTTTGAATTGAAGTGCATCGTCAGCGAATAACGTTACGCCCCATTCCCAATCATCCAATCCAACGGAACCCGTAATGATTTGCTTCACTTTACCTGCATAACTACGTCCGATCAATCCATGACTACGGATCATTTCACGACGCTCATCCATCGGAAGCATATACCAGTTGTCTCCTAGATTACGCGTTTTGTTCATCGGATAGAAACAGATATAACGAGAATCAGGTAGAGCTGGCTTCAAGCGAGCCAGAATATGTGGATTCTCCATCGGATCGCCTTCCACATGACTAGCCATATAGCTGCTAAGTTCTACGATACTTACATATGAATAAGATTTCTTCGTAAAGCTAGCGAAAGTGGTTTTGTTAAATTCATTTTCTATCGCATTTAAATCTTCTAACGTTTCACGTAGATGCATCATCATAAAGTCAGCTTTTTGTCCAACAACAGTATAAATAACCGTACTCCCACTGCCATCGTTGCTGACAGCTTGCCAATCATGAATCAGTGCATTTAACTCGTCGATTGCACCGGCACGTTCTTCATCATCTGCTGCTTTCCAAGCATGCCAATCAATAGTGCGAAAATCATGTAATGCATACCAGCCTTCAAGCGTTGCTACTGCTTCATTCATAAAATCACTCCTATATATTAGTGGAATCCGTTTTTAGGTCATATCGTGCTTACACATCTTGATCTATTGTAACCGAAGGAGTCGATACAGAGCAATTGACTTCACAGTCTGTTCATGGTTACTTCATCATTATGTTTATTTCAATCGATCATTGTATAAAATATATTCATTTCTAGCGTAATGGCGCAAAAGGATGATTGTTATGGAGATCGAGGGTGTTTATGTTCCAAATTCACCTTTCTTTTCAGCATTGAAATTTCAAGATTTGTGTTAGAATAGAATTCCGCATGCACAGGAGCAAAAAGAGAGGGGGCGGATCATGCGCATTAAGAATCTACTTCATTTTACTGAAAATCATCGATATTGCGTATACCGCGAATTCGGTATAGGTGCGCTGGATGAACGGATGCTCAGTCTGGTTTATCAACCGTTAACAGGGGCTTTTGCGATTAGTGTGTATCGATTATTGTGTGAACATGTCGAAGCACAGCAAGTCGGTTATTCGCCTATAGAACAACAGCGTCGTTTATTTTTAACTTTAGGGCTTGAACCGGGGGAACATGGACGTAAATTTTTGGTTGAACAGACTTCTTTATTAGAAGCTGTAGGCTTATTACAGACCAATCGAGTATACTTTCCCGATCAGGATGATTATATATATGAATATGAATTACAACAGCCGCTATCACCAAGTGAGTTTTTCCGCACACAACATTTAACATTGTTATTACGGGACAAAATCGGCAAATTCGCTGTGTTGTCTTTACGGGAACGCTTTTTAGCTAAAGAGCCTGATGGCTGGGGTGATAGTACGGTTCAGAAAGAAAATATTTCACAACCGTTTTATGATATTTTTGAATTAAATACGCATGTGATCGATTATGAATTAGAACAGGCGCTAACTGAAGTGAGTGCACAACAGCGTAGCAGTCAGCCGAAGCTAAGTGAAGATGATCTGATTAACTATGCAGATATTATTCGTTATTTCCCGCGGGGGTCTCGTAACCGTATATATGTAGAAAAATTACGCTTTCTTCCAGAGCAGATGAATGTACTGAGTTATATTGCTTATAAATATCGTTTGGATATTCAAGATATTTGCCGGATGTTAGATGAAGATGGTGTTTTTGATGCCAAAGGTGAGCTGGCTGAAGATGAGATTCAGCGCCGTGCTAATCTGCAATTCCGTCAAGGGAAAAAGCGTCAAGAAGAACGCCAGATTCACGAAGCTAAAGTGATCTCATTACGAGAAGAGAAAAAAGAAGAATCGCAAGATTTACCTGTAGAATATGCAGTCGAAATGGAGTATTATCTGGAAGTACCTCGTCAATTTACAAGCAAATGCGATATTCATCAATATAATACAATTTTACGCAATGAACCATATACGCGCGTTCTGGAAATGTTCTATCCCGGTAGCGTGCCTAACAGTGTGAATGATATATTCGAACATGTCGATATTAATTATAAATTGTCTGAAGAAGTGGTTAATGTACTGATCCATTATTTATTGGCAATCAAAATGTCTCAACCCGGGGAACGATTAAGTAGTAAATTTGTCGATTGGGTCGTGACGAATATGCTTAATCAACAAGTCGATACGTATGAAAAAGCGGTTCGTTATGTAAGAGAACAGAATAAGCTAGATCTCAAAATCAGTGATCAAGCGAAATCACAAGCCAAAGGTGGAACCGCTGGCGGTAATAAACGTACCAATACACGAACATACAATCGAGCGCCTAATGCCAAACCGGAGATTCCAATTGTCAAAAGTGCGCGTGAAGGTTCAAGTATCGTGTCTGATGAAGAAATTGCAGAAGCGATGCGGTTAGCTGAACAAATGCAATCCGGACAAGATCGTGTCCAAAAGACCAATAGCTGAGTGAATGTAAAAGGAAGGGGCAAACTGCCATGGAATCCCTCGGTGATCTGTTACGGCAGATGAAAAGTCCGCGCTTTCGGGAAGAGTCACAAAAGATTGCCGCGCGTCTACTCAGTGATCCGCTTGTGCTAGAACTAAGAGCAGAGCATCCAGAGCTTACCGATCAGGAACTCATGACGAACCTTAGTAAGCTGTATCAATATGTAGGCGACCGTGGTCATTGTGATAACTGCCCGGGATTGGATAACTGTCCCAATGATTTTCAAGGACATTACACCAAATTAAGTGTAGAGCCTTCAGAGTCGGGACCCAAGTTATACGATCGCAAAACACCTTGTCATAAACAATTGACAAGACAACATGAGCAACAGGTCAAACAGCGTATTCATAGCTTCTATATTGATGAACGCGCGCTGAATGAAGGGTATAATCCCAAAGAAATTGTAGCTAAAGATTCGAATCGTGTACCTGCTGTGGTACAGATTTTTCAATATATTAGTGAAACCAAGCAAAATGGATTATCGCCACATGGCTTATATTTAGAAGGTGGATTTGGAACAGGTAAAACATTTTTGGCTTCGTATCTGTTACATGAATTAGCCAAAGTGGGTCATACCGGTGTCATTGTGTATATGCCTGACTTTGTAGAAGACTTGAAGTCAATGTTCCAGGATAATAATCGGATGAAAGAAACGATGGATATTATGAAGCATACCGATCTATTGATTTTTGATGATATTGGAGCTGAAAATCTAAGTTCATGGGTACGGGATCATGTATTGGGTTCGATTCTGAATTATCGAATGAATCGCAAACCTACTTTTTACACGTCTAATTATTCATTGGCTGATCTGCAAAAGCATTTGAGTTTTACGAATAAAGATGGTGAAGAGTTCTACAAAGGCGAACGCTTGATGAACCGAATTAGTCCTTTTGTAAAAGTGATCCGGGTTGAAGGTGAAAACAAACGGGGCGGAATGAGCAATAGCTAGTATGCCTGTTTCGTTATTTATGATACAATACTTACTAATTGAAAGATAATTATGAATAAATCGTAACATCTGTTTCGGAATGACCAATGTTGTGTTATAATAAAAGAGTCAGCAATGACAATACTTGTTTAATGTTTAAATAATATTAATTCAAAATAAAAGTTACTCAAGGAGGATATTTCACATGGCTATCGTTAATGTATCTGATCAATCTTTCACAAACGAAGTTGAAGGACAAGGAACAGTATTGGTGGATTTCTGGGCACCGTGGTGTGGACCTTGTAAAATGCTTGCTCCAATCTTGGACGAGTTATCTACAGAAGTAGGCGACAGTGTTAAAATCGCTAAAGTAAACGTAGATGAGAACCCTGAAACAGCTTCACGTTTTGGTGTTATGAGTATTCCTACAATGATCTTCTTCAAAGACGGTCAACCTGTAGATAAAGTAGTAGGTTTGAATTCTAAAGATGCTCTTAAATCTATTCTTGCAAAACACCAATAATTAGTAATTCCATATACACGTAAATCCTGCCGATTTACTCATCAAGAGTCTTTATCATAAGTCATATGAATTACCAATAGACATAAGTGAGTGTATACGACTAAGCTTATGTAAAACCTCCGGTCATGCACCGGGGGTTTTTTAGTTGTATAATTAGGGTACATTTGTTCTATATCGTTAGAAAGGAGAGATTTATGGACTCTCATATGGATCTTATTCAAGAGCAAGAACAAGCGATGATCAATATTCGTAACAAACTAGCATTGTTGCCCGATCTGTCGGGTTGTTATTTAATGAAAAACCGTGAAGGTACAATTATTTATGTAGGAAAAGCGAAAGTACTCAAAAATCGAGTTCGCTCTTATTTTACAGGAAGTCACGATGGTAAAACGCAACGTCTTGTTGCTGATATTCGTGATTTTGAATATATTGTGACTGGAAGCAATATGGAAGCACTTATTTTAGAATGTAATCTGATCAAAACGCATCAGCCTAAATACAATGTACTGCTCAAAGATGATAAAACTTTTCCATATATCAAAATTACCAATGAGGCGCATCCACGTCTGGAAGTCACGCGACGTATTTTAAAAGATAAAGCCAAATATTTTGGGCCGTATCCTAATGCGTTTGCAGCACAACAGACCAAAAAATTGTTAGACCGTATGTATCCGTTGCGTAAATGCAAAGTGATGCCTAAAGAAGTCTGCTTGTATTATCATATGGGGCAATGTCTGGCACCTTGTGAGTTCGAAGTGCCTCAACAATCCTATGATGAGATTAAGCAAGAAATCAGTAAGTTTTTGAGTGGTGGTCATGAAGAGATCAAAAAAGAGTTGCAACGTAAAATGGAAGAAGCCGCTGAAGATTTGTATTTTGAGCGTGCTAAAGAATTGCGTGATCAGATCATTAATATCGACGCTCTGATGGAAAAACAAAAAATCACGATGGCAGATGCCAAAGATCGTGATGTATTTGGTTTTGCTGTCGATAAAGGCTGGATGTGTGTACAGATTCTGTATATGCGTCAAGGTAAAATGATTGAACGTCATGCTTCTGTGTTCCCTTTTTATGGAGAGCCGTATAATGACTTTATGTCTTATGTGACTCAGTATTATAGCGAAAATCCAGCGATGCCACAGGAGATTATGTTGCCTGTTGAAGAAGTGATTGTGGATGAAGAAAATGATGTTCAGGATGAAGCTGTAGATCATGCAGAACAAGCAGGATTGGATGATAGCGAGCAAGCGACCTCAGAAATAATGAGTGACCGTGTAGCAGAAGAAGGAACCGCTTATGCTGTTCACACGACAGAACAGTCTGTAGAGCAAGCAGAAGCTGCTAATGCTTCTGAAGAAGCACTTACTAATGAACAACAGGATGCACAAGCAGAAAGTGGCGAACAAGCTGATCCTTCAAGCAGTGCAGCCGCTCTCCAACAATGGCTAGGGGTTAAAGTATTGATCCCTCGTCGTGGACTCAAAAAGCAGATGACAACGATGGCACAAGATAATGCTAGAGTGTCTCTGGACGAAAAATTCCGCTTAATTGAACGTGATGAAGAACGTACGTCCAAAGCCGCAGGTAATCTAGGACAAGCGATTGGTCTAGAAAGTTTGGAACGTATTGAAGCATTCGATAACTCGAATATTCAAGGAACCAATCCGGTATCTGCGATGGTTGTATTTATAGATGGTAAGCCTGCTCGTAAAGAATACCGTAAATACAAAGTACGTACCGTTGAAGGTTCAGATGATTACGGAACCATGCGTGAAGTGATTCGCCGTCGCTACGAACGTGTGGTAAAAGAAAATCTACCGATGCCTGATCTAATCGTTGTCGATGGTGGTAAAGGACAAATTTCAGCGGCAACCGATGTATTGGAAAATGAGCTAGGTCTATTTATTCCAGTTTGTGGATTGGTCAAAGATTCTAAGCACCGTACCTCTCAATTGATGGTGGGCGATCCAGCAGAACCGGTGAACTTAGCAAGAGATAGTCAAGAATTTTATCTATTGCAACGGATTCAAGATGAAGTCCATCGCTTTGCGATTACATTCCACCGTGAACAACGGGGTAAATCGATGATTACTTCGCAATTGGACAGTATCCCAGGAATCGGAGACAAACGTCGTAAGCTGTTACTGAAGCACTTTGGTTCACTCAAAAAAATCAGAGAAGCCAGTGTAGACGATTTCCGCCAGTTGGGTATCGGGGACAAATTAGCGAAGCAGATTTTGGATGCTTTAAAAGAAGAATAAATGCACCAACAATATCAATACAATGATTATAATAGCTCCCTACAATCAACAAAATATAGATAAAAAAAGAGTAGCCTAATGGCTACTCTTTTGGTTTATTGTCATGTTCAGACGGTGGAACTGGATTAGAATACTGTTGAAATTGTTGCGGATGATCTGGATACTGCTGCTGTCCTTGTGTAGGATCATAATACACTTGAGGGATAGGTGCAGGCGGTACATAAGGTGGATAAGCATTTTCGACACCTTTATTTTTGGTAAAAGTATAGATGATGATAGCCACAATAGCGGGTAAAACAATATAGAATGCACCGAGCAAGATATTGACGATTCCACCCATACTAATCAGACTGAGCGACATCAATATACTATCAAATATAACGTGTGCAAATACGGCTGCAATAAAACCATATCGTAAGAAGATAAAGCTAAACAATAAACCGATAAATAGTAACTCGATCGGACGTGAATATATTGGATAGATTGGATATAACGTATGTCCAAGCGCCCAAATCATTGTCGTGATAAAGCAAGCCACAAATGTATTGCGTAACAGTTTCTTCAACATGCCAATTCCGAATAGACGGTAGACCGCTTCTTCGCCAATCCCTGCCATCCATGCTAATAATGGGAATAAGGCTGGATAGATCATATTATAAGGCGAACTCGTATCATCGGTAGCAGAATAGACACCTAGCGCATTTTCTAAGATTAAATAAATAATGGATTGTACACCTAGTAAAATGAGTGCATACAAGTAACCTACAGCTACGCTATGCAATACATATTTACCATAACCGATTTCTTTGGAACGTGGCCAGATATTGATTCCTCGTTCTCTCCATAATCCATCTCCACCTACAAAAGAGAAGTAGAGTAAAACTGCCATCAATATATTTAATATTAATTGTAGACCGATAATCACATAAGAAACGATTTTGTTGGATTCACCTAAAGTAATATCTACTAAAATAGGCCACATATTCACAACGCTAAATATAGAAATTGCACAATAGATTACACTTAGCACAATACCCCGTTTAAATGAAGTATGTCTGCGTTTGAGTGCGCCGAATACAATCGCGAGTACACCGAGTACAAGAGTGAACAATCCATAACCCAAAGCTGTTAACCAGCCAGCTAAAGCAGTCTGTTCTTTTACATAAGCCGTATACGTATCCGGTGGAGTCAATACCGGTTGGAAGGAACGAATTTGTCCATATTCATAGGTGAACTTGAGTTGTAATTGACTATCACCTAATTTGCCATCTGCGGCAGTATACAGTAAATCTTGCTCATTACCTTTAGTCTGTAATGTTAATTGTCCTGCAACAAATCCTAGTGCTTTTAAAATAGGTTGTGCTTGTTCTTGCTTTTCAGCCAGTGTAACAGATTCGTCTTTTTCCGTAGTTGCCGTAGGATCTAGACTGAACGGTTGTGATGCTCCTGTCTGGTTGTCATACATAGAAAAAGCAACCACTTTACCGGTATTCATATGTACATCAATATCAAGTGCATCTCCAGTACCCACATCTGGATAATGAACACGGAATACATCATAAGGAGCTACTTTTTCTAACTCCTTCATATACGTCTGTGTTAATTTTTCTTTGGCTACATAACCGCTTAATTCAGCATTCGTATGATACGTTACTGAAGGGGCGGGAAGATCGGGTAATACTAATGTGTCACTGGCAAACGCTTTGGCGCTTTCGATCGCTTTTTCCTGACTGATGATATTCACTTGTTGCACTTCTAACGTATCTGAAGCAGTGGAAGGGAATACTTGTAAAAGCAAAAATAATACCAGTCCGACAGCAGCGAGTACACTGAGAATTTTGTAATTCGGTTTGAGCTGTACGGGTTGTCCGGTGGGGTTCATGAATGTCCTCCTTCAATTTTAAAAATACCTAGTTAGCATAGAGAAAGATATTTTGGTGTACACAAATTCTTTATACTTAAGCTATTCGCATGTATACTACTAAATGCTAGTGTAACGTAATCTTTTTTTGATTGCAAAACGCTATAGCCGTCTGTCTTCAGAGCCACTATAATCAGAAGCAGTGAACAGATTGGAATAAGTCATATTTAGAGAATAGAGAGGTTGAATAGATTTTGAAAAATGTTTTTGCAATAAAAGTTTGGACACCACCTCGTATTCTCGCTTTAGGCTATGCTATCTGTATTTTATTAGGAACGTTTTTATTGATGTTACCTGTTGCGCATCAAGGTGGAGAAGGGTTGAGTTTTTTAAATGCCTTTTTTACAGCGACTTCAGCGACTTGTGTAACAGGTCTAGTCGTTGTGGATACAGGCACTTTTTTCTCGACCTTTGGTCAAGTGGTGATTATGTGTCTGATTCAAATCGGTGGACTCGGATTTATGACCATTGCTACATTATTTGCTTTGGTGTTTGGAAGACGTATTTCTTTACGAGAACGTCTAGTGTTGCAAGAAGCCATGAATCAAGGAGATATGGAAGGTATTGTTCGTTTAATAAAAAAAGTGATTTATTATTCATTTGCTATTGAATTGATTGCTGCATTTTTATTTACGCTACGCTTAATGGCAGATTTTCCTCTTGGACAAGCCATGTATTATGGTGCTTTTCATGCCGTATCGTTATTTAATAATGCAGGTTTTGATTTGTTCGGTCATTATAGTAGCTTTACCCGATATGTATCCGATCCAGCATTCAATATCATATCTATGGCTTTGATCGTATTGGGCGGACTCGGATTTGTTGTATTGTCTGATCTGATTGAATATCGCAAACATCGTAAATTATCAATACACTCCAAAGCTGTATTATGGATGACTTCTATTCTGCTTGTTGGAGGGTTTGTACTGGTTTTCATATTTGAATTTACGAACCTAAAAACGATTGGAAGCTTGAGTTGGGATGGTAAGATATGGGGTTCGTTATTTCAATCGGTCACCACAAGAACAGCAGGCGCGAATACGCTGGATCTAACTCAATTAAGACAAGCTACTTTATTCCTGACGATTATTCTGATGTTTATTGGAGGTTCGCCGGGTTCAACAGCCGGTGGTGTCAAAACAACAACGATTCTACTGATTGTTGGAGCAGTCATCAGTATGGTCAAAGGAAAAGAAGATGTGGTTCTATTTTATTTTCGGATCAACAAAGATCGGATCTATAAAGCATTAACGATTACAGTGTTTTCATTATCGTTAGTGATTGTGGCTACGATGGTTCTTACGATGACAGAAGCGACTGACTTTATGAGTGTTTTATTTGAAGCCACTTCTGCCTTCGGTACGGTTGGATTGTCTCTTGGATTAACTCCCAATCTAAGTACGACTGGTAAATTAGTGATCTGTTTGTTGATGTTTGCTGGACGGGTAGGCATGATTACACTGGTCTGGGCACTCGCTCCCAAACAAGACAAAGAACTATATCGCTATCCTGAAGGTAAGATTATGATTGGTTAAAAGGGCATATTTATTCATCTAAACGAATAGGATCATTTATCGTCTCAAATTGTTCTTTGGTATCAATAATCCATTGTCTGGCTGCTGAGCCTAGATCAGAACTTTCACTATAAAGGAGACAGGTGGTGCGGCGTGTCTGCTCTAGTTCAGGAATATGAAGAGAGACCAGCTCGTTGCCTGACAATAACTGTTTCCCAACATAGGATTTGGGCAATAATGCAGCAGCCATACAAATAGGCAATAAACGTACAATCGCTTCAAAAGAATCAATTTCCATACGTAAGTCGGGCATCACCGTATACCGATGAAATACATCATCTATTAATTTACGGTACCATGTGCCTTTTGAGAAAATAATCATAGCCAAACCTTGTAGATCCTGCATTGTAGTCTCTTGATGATCTGCAAGCGGGTGATTGCTCGGGACGACTAATTCAAGATGATCATCAAATAAAGGAACGCAAGTAAGACCCGATTCATGGATCGAGGACGCTACAATACCGACATCTACTTTTTTATCACGGACGGCATTTACAATTTCATGCGTTTTGCCGGTAATTAATTTGAGCTCTGCATAAGGGTGTTTACGAGTAAAGCTACTAACAAGTGGTGGCAACGTCGTCTGTAAGGTCGTCAGGCTGGCGCCAAAGGTCACTGTGGTCTGATCTTCAGACTTATAGCGGTTAAGGCTCTGCAAGAACTTGAGGTTCTGCTGACGCTGTTCTAATGCAAATGTATAGGTTAATCGTCCAATTGAAGTCAATTCAAGTCGCTTTCCATTACGATTGAACAATGAGACACCTAGATTTTCTTCTAATTTAGAAATTTTACGAGAAAGAGCAGGCTGAGATAAATTCAATAATTTGGAAGCCTGATTTAAGCTAGATTGTTCCACAACGACCGCAAATATATCAATATCTTCAAGCATCTGGAATTTCTCCTTTCCTCTTATGCGTTTTAGTTATAACAATTAATAATTATATTGCAATTCCATTATAAGTCAAAGTAGAGTAACATAAAAAGTGACACAAGTTGTTCACAGTCTTAGAGCATTGTGAACAGATTGTAAAGCTACGGAAGATGGGGACTTCCTACGCGGAGATTAACGAAGGTCCGAATATCTCTCGTTGATCCACGTCTGGGACAGCATTAACCAATGACTGTCACTATGAAAACGCTCTTATTATGAAAGGGGAACGTCATTCATGAAAGGGTTTTACGCCAGAAGGTTACACTCACTGCTAGGGGTCATTCCGCTCGGAGCTTTTTTTATTGAGCATATGATTACCAATTTTTCTGCATATGAAGGCGGAAAAGAATCCTTTGATAAAAGTGTGGCATTTTTGAATAACTTGCCACTTGTATTGGTTTTGGAAAGTTTATTCATCTTTTTACCACTGATTTATCATGGAGTATACGGTCTCTATATCGCTTATCAAGCGAAGCCAAACAATGCGAATTACGGTTACGAACGTAACTGGCGTTATACACTTCAACGGATTACAGGTGTAATCACGTTTGTGTATATTGTATGGCATGTATTTGAGACTCGTTTCCAAGTTGCACTCGGTAATGTCACTCATGAACAGCTCGGCGGAGTTATGTACAATATCGTGACCAACCCGGTAACCTTCGTTCTTTACACTATTGGTGTATTGGCAGCTTCGTTCCACTTTGCAAATGGTCTATGGTCTTTCCTTGTAAGCTGGGGAATTACAGTAGGACCGAGAGCACAACGTGTATCCTCATACGTGTGTATGACGCTTTTCGTTATTGTGTCAATTATGTTTATTCTATCTCTTGTTGCTTTCCGCAATATGGAGTTCGAAGATCCAACGGTTGCGCTACAAACGATTCGTCATTTTGTAGCATAAGCATATAGCAAGATCCGTGCGGCACTGTTCAATACAACAGTGGATGGCACAGCAGATGTCTCATTGATCAAAATGATGCACAGTACAGCTCGTAGTCGAACAGAGTTAAAGGAATGAACGGTGGCAAGTGAACCGTTCTGCTGTTCGTTTAAGGTAGATAGGATCTAAGGATCAGTAGGCTAAGGGGAGGGTAACTCGTTATGGCAACATCCAATATTATTGTCGTGGGCGGTGGTCTGGCTGGATTGATGTCTACTGTCAAAGCAGCAGAAGCAGGCGTTCATGTACATTTATTCTCATTGGTACCGGTCAAACGTTCACATTCCGTATGTGCGCAGGGCGGGATCAATGGAGCTGTAAATACAAAAGGTGAAGGCGATTCACCTTGGGTCCATTTTGATGACACTGTATATGGCGGTGACTTTCTAGCGAATCAGCCACCTGTTAAAGCAATGTGTGAAGCAGCACCTGGTATTATTCACTTGATGGATCGGATGGGCGTGATGTTCAACCGTACACCAGAAGGATTGCTTGATTTCCGTCGTTTTGGCGGAACGAAGTTTCACCGTACTGCTTATGCAGGTGCAACAACAGGTCAACAATTGTTGTATGCCCTTGATGAGCAAGTACGTCGCTGGGAAACGGCAGGTCTGGTAACCAAGCATGAGAACTGGGAATTCCTTTCCGCTGTATTGGATGATGAAGGCGCATGTCGTGGAATTTGTGCGCAAGATCTTCGCAATATGGAAGTGGTTACTTTTGCGGCTGATGCTGTTATTTTGGCAACAGGTGGCCCGGGTATTATTTTCGGTAAAACAACCAACTCGGTGATCAATACAGGAACAGCTGCAAGTGCTGTTTATCAACAAGGTGTACATTATGCGAACGGAGAATTTATTCAAATTCACCCAACAGCGATTCCGGGCGATGACAAATTGCGTCTGATGTCTGAATCTGCACGTGGTGAAGGTGGACGAATCTGGACGTATAAAGATGGTAAGCCGTGGTACTTCTTAGAAGAAAAATACCCATCCTATGGTAATCTCGTTCCCCGCGATATTGCAACACGTGAGATTTTCCAAGTGTGTGTGGATGAGAAATTGGGTATTAACGGTGAGAACATGGTATATCTGGATCTTTCGCATAAAGATCCAAAAGAACTGGATGTTAAATTAGGTGGAATTATCGAAATCTATGAGAAATTCATGGGCGATGATCCTCGTAAGATTCCGATGAAAATTTTCCCGGCAGTCCATTATTCCATGGGCGGTATGTGGGTAGATTATAATCAGATGACCAATATTCCAGGTCTATTCGCTGCTGGCGAATGCGAATACCAATATCATGGAGCAAATCGTCTAGGTGCTAACTCGTTAGTATCTGCGATTTACGGTGGTATGGTTGCAGGTCCAAAAGCAGTGGAATATATTAAAGGATTGAAAAAATCGGCTGCTGATATGCCAACAACGATGTACGATCAAGTTCGCAAACAGCAAGAAGATAAATATAATCACCTGATGAATATGCAAGGCAATGAAAATGCTTATGTTTTGCATAAAGAATTAGGCGAGTGGATGACTGATAATATGACAGTTGTTCGTTATAACGATAAGCTTCAAGCTACGATCAACAAGATCAAAGAGTTGAAGCAACGTTATACCAAAATCAATATGAATGATTCATCCAGTTGGAATAATCCTAGCGTAGCGTTTACCCGTCAATTGTGGAATATGCTTGAATTGTCTGAAGCTATGACACTTGGAGCATTAATGCGTGATGAGAGTCGTGGAGCTCACTATAAGCCTGAATTCCCAACACGTAATGATGAAGATTTCCTCAAAACGACGAAAGCGACATGGACACCAGATGGTCCACAGATTTCGTACGAAGATGTGGATGTATCCTTGATTCCACCGCGTATTCGTGATTATTCTAAAGATTAAGTCACCAAGACGGCATTCTCAAGTAAAGTGATTAATTTAAGGGGGCATTAGAAATGGCGGAAGTCTCAACACAGAGTCACCCAGCTAATGTAACGGCCAAAAAAAACGTCAAGTTTATTATTACCCGTCAGGATAAGCCGGATAGCCCATCATATACAGAAGAATTTGAATTACCTTATCGTCCAGGGATGAATGTTATCAGTGCGCTGATGGAGATTCAACGTAATCCTGTAGACAACACAGGTAAAGCAACAGCACCTGTTTGTTGGGAATCCAACTGTTTGGAAGAAGTATGTGGAGCTTGCTCGATGGTGATCAATGGTAAGCCACGCCAAGCATGTTCTGCTCTCGTTGATAAATTAGAGCAACCCGTTCATATCGCTCCAATGAAAACTTTCCCAGTGGTACGCGATCTTGTTATTGATCGTAGCCGTATGTTCGGCGCACTGAAAAAAGTAAAAGCATGGATTCCGATTGATGGTACGTATGATCTGGGTGCAGGACCACGTATGCCAGAGAAAAAACGTCAATGGGCATATGAATTGTCGAAATGTATGACTTGTGGCGTATGTCTGGAAGCTTGCCCGAATGTGAATGACAGAACAGACTTTATCGGCCCAGCGGCATTGTCTCAGGTTCGTCTGTTCAATGCTCATCCAACAGGTGAGATGAATAAAGAAGATCGTCTAGATGCATTGATGGAGCCGGGTGGTATTGAGGGATGCGGTAACTCGCAGAACTGTGTACGCTCTTGTCCAAAAGGTATTCCTTTGACAACTTCGATTGCTGAAATGAATAAAGACACATCCAAGCATATGTTCAAACGTTGGTTGGGTGTATAATAGTATAGTCGTATATACGATTATACCGGGTTGATAGTAAGCCACTAATCAGGCGGGTTCCGTGTAAAAGCGGAAACCCGCCTTTTATCTTGAGCCGGTGATCGATAGGAGTGATGTTGATGATCAGTGAAAGACCGATAAGTTACGATCAATTAGTCGATGAATTTAAAGCATTAGGGATTACAGCAGGGATGAATATTCTAGTTCACTCTTCTTTGAAAAGTCTTGGAGGATGGATTCCCGGCAGTGCTGAAACCGTTATCTTAGCGTTAGAGGCTGTTTTGGGAGAGTCAGGTACATTAATTATGCCGACCCAGACTTCGCAATTAACCGATCCCAAAGGGTGGATGTATCCACCTGCTGAACAGCGTTGGTGGAATCTGATTCGTGACAGTATGCCGCCTTATGATCCTGATTTTACAGTGACGACAGGGATGGGTGTTATAGCGGAGACATTCCGTAAGCAAAAAGGAGTATACCGAAGTGCACATCCGCAAGTCTCTTTTGCAGCATGGGGCAAACATGCAGAAGAATGGATGAGCGATCACGATCTGGATTTTGGATTGGGAAGTCATTCTCCGTTGCAAGATTTATACAATGCAAATGGGTATATATTGATGTTGGGGACGACTTATCATACGAATACATCGATTCATTTAGCAGAATATTTTGCAGAATGGCATGGTAAAAAAGAGATTACGATGAAAGCACCGATGATGACAGATAACGGTAAACAGTGGGTGAAATTCAAAGATTTGAATTTTGACTCTGATGATTTCGATGAGATCGGAGCCGATTTTGAACAAGATTGCCCAGATTTATTCGTTCAAGGCACGATTGCCAAAGCGCAAACGAAGTTGATTCAGCAGCGTGGACTGGTCGATTATGCCGCAGGATGGTTGGAAACGCATCGTTAAGGATAAATAATGAATAATAGAAGTTACATCCTATAGAAATGACTGATATCGAAAGGGGTATACTTATGATTTGGAGAGAGAATGAAGATGCTTTTATTATGATTCGTCAACATGATCATGCGAAGCTATCGGGAGAATTTGCTCGTCATTGGAAGCCTGAATATATTGAACAAGATGAACGCTGGGATGAAGTGCTTATTGGCTGTGAACAACATGATCGTGGTTGGATTCCATTAGATGAAATTCCACTATGGGATGATGCGAAGCAAGTTCCATTTTCGTTTATGCATTTTCCAGAACCGGCGAAGCTGGTTTTTTACAGATATGGAATTAACGAATTGGAAAATATGACTCCGTACGGAGGAATGCTTGCCAGTTATCATTATGCCGCGTTAGTCGGTCATTATGGTGAAGAAGATCCATTTGGAATCGCTTTTGTGCAAGAAGAGAAAGAGCGTCAGGAACGGATCAAAGCACAGTTGAATCCTAACGAAAAAGCACTCAAATTTCACCGATCCATCTTGGAATTATGCGATGATCTTTCACTCTATGTCTGCTTGAATGATCCTGGAGTGAGCAAAGAAAATGAGCAAGAATGGTGGAAAGAAGGATTTGAAGTCGGGAAAAAGTTCGCGTTCACTAACGATCAAGCGATTATGCCACGATGGGTAGATGAGCATAGTATTAGCCTTGCTCCATTTCCATTTGAAGCTCCTTTTGAATTGGAATTAATCTATCGCAAAGTTAGCAAAACACATATTCAACAATCCGGTCTAGCACAAGCTTTTGCCGATGCTGACAAACAAACATGGACGATTACATTTGTTCCTGCTGAATCGTAATTGATGATCTATTGTTAGGGGTATCTCTTAATGATGAAGAAAGGATATATATCTATTAAGAGATACATTTTTACATATGTATTTGATTGTAAAAAGAGTAGTCCACTATCGTAAATTTGACGATAGCTGCTGGATTCGGCACAATAAACATAATATATTCAACCGCCTGAGGGCAGCCGAATCCAAAGGAGGAATTTTAGCCTGAATGCCTATTGCTCTTTATACACATTTTACAATCCGATAAGAATTCCTTTTTATTTTAAGCATAGATATGAAATTACACGTCGGCAATTTCTCAAGCGAGGTACGTTGGTCGTGGCTTCGCTTGGACTAGGAACAGCCGGATACAGCTGGCTAGGAGAACCCAACTGGTTAGATAAAGTCTATATTGATCTGGCATTACCTCAGCTTCCTCCAAGTCTAAATGGAATGAAATTGATTCAATTCAGCGATGTTCATTTAGGGATGGGAAAAGAAGCCGCCGATCTGGAAAAGTTAGCCGATATTATTATGGCGGAGAAACCAGATATGATCTGTTTTACTGGAGATATGGTAGATGATGATCCAAACCCTTTACGTGCAGGAGTAGGAGCGCTTCAGAAAATGTCTGCACCGTTAGGTAAATTTGCAGTCCTCGGTAATCATGATTATTTAAACGATGTACTGCTTGTTTCGGAGATGATGGAACAAGGCGGATTCACCATGTTAACCAACGAAAATATACAGATTAAGCGGCCAGACGGAACGCTTGCTATTATTGGTCTGGATGATCAGTTATTAGGAAAGCCGAATGTGAACAAAGCAACATCAGATCTTGCTGAAGATGCTTGTCGCATTTTATTGATGCATGAACCGGATTATGCGGATAAGATTCCGATTAACTTTGGTTTTCATTTACAATTATCAGGTCATAGTCACGGCGGGCAGATTCGATTACCGTGGTTCGGCGCTGTGATTACTCCTCGTGGTTCACGTAAATATATTATGGGTTGGTATCAAGCAGGGCCACAGCGTCAGCTACCACTCTATGTTAATCGAGGCATCGGAACGTCTCAAGTCCCTATTCGATTGATGTGTCGACCGGAATTAACGATATTTACGCTTAGACGAGCAGATCAATAAAAAATAAGCAGTTGCAGTTATATGCGAAGTGCTGAAAGAAAGATATTTTGCAAGCAAAAATCACGATAGATTGAACTACATGATGGATTGAAGTAGAAGAAGTCGCGCTTATCATGCCAAGCGCTAGGAGGAATGAAGGATGGAACGTATTGCTTTGGTGTCTGATATTCATGGTAATTATCCAGCATGGCAGGCGGTATTAGCGGATATTGATCAAAGAGGGATTAAGCGTATTTTTTGTCTTGGCGATCTAGTGGGTAAAGGACCTGATGCTGTCAAAATTACGGATGAAGTTGCGCAACGTTGTGAAGTGATTATTCGTGGCAATTGGGAAGAGCTTGTTGCTCGGATGAGCGGTGATGATGAATTATTTGGCTGGCAAGCTCAGCAATTGGGACCGGAGCGAGTCAAGTATTTGGAAGAATTACCATTTCGCCATGAATTTTTACTAAGTGGACGATGGGTATCGCTAGTCCATGCATCCCCTGAAAATGTATTTCATCGTGTGCAACCATGGGATGATCTAGAACGCCGTTTAGGTATGTTTGCACCTGTAGTGAATCCAACGACGCAAGAATCCATTATTCCCGATATCGTAGGCTATGGAGATATCCATAATGCATATATGCAACATCTAGAAGGTCGACTATTATTTAATACAGGGAGTGTAGGGAATCCACTAGATATACCCGCAGCTTCTTATGCGATTCTAGAAGGGGAATATTTATCGGAAGAGATAGCTCCTTATTCGTTACAATTTGCTCGTGTGCCGTATGATATCGAACAAGCGGTACAAGATGCCCGTGATGCGAATATTCCAGCACTGGATTACTATATCAAAGAACTACGCACCGGCGTATACCGTGCGATGCAGCAAGACTAAATATAGGAGGAATGGCGATGTTGAGTAAACAGGATTTGAAAAAGGGCTTTCCTGATCTGTATACAGATCGACTCAAATTACGCCGTCTAACTGCACAGGATGTGGAGATCTGGTGGGAATGTGCCAGTGATCCACAAGTGATGAAATATTTGTACGGAGCGAAAGAGAGTAAGGAATATCAGTCATTACAGCCAGATCGTCTGGGACGCAGAGTAGAAGAAGCTTTTCGCAGTCTGAGCTCTATGCATTTTGCAATCACATCCAAAGACGATGGTACTTTATATGGCGTGTGTTCTTTTCAACGATGGGATGAACGGGCAGCACGGGCAGAGATCGGTTTTGCTCTTTGTCGTAGTCATTGGGGAAGAGGCTATGCTGCTGAAGCGTCCAGTCGCATGGTTGATTTTGGCTTTGAAGATATGGGCCTATCGCATATTGTGGGGCGTTGTCATGCAGACAATGCTCTGTCTCAACGGGTGCTTGAGAAAAATGGAATGCGTCCACAACAACCATCTTCTAATGCAGGGATTCAGAGCTACTGGGAAGAGATGGGCATTATGATTTATTCTATCGCTCATACGGAATACTTGTTGCGCAAAGAACGTGCCGCTTCTCATACACACAGTCAGGAAAGAAGCGGAGGCGCTTCCTCTTCATGAACGGACAACAGTGGTTCACCCGTCCGCTTGGTATTTGGAGCAGTTCACTGATCGCTACCATTTTGTGGGGGAGTGCACTGCCTTTTATCAAGTTAAGCTATGCTCATCTGGGGATACAAAGTCATGATATTTTTGCGCAATGGTTATTTGCAGGATATCGCTTTACACTGGCAGGGCTATTATTGATGGTATTAGCCAAAATCTTAAATCCTAAAGGGCAACCGATTCCTCATATTCCGGCTAAGCGATTAATCAGCCTGTCAATGTTTCAGACATTATTACAGTATATTTTTGTATATGCAGCACTTGGCTTGGGATCAGGCATGACGATGTCGATTATTGCTGGCTCTGTATCGCTATTTCAAATGTTATCGATTCGTTGGATTGATCAGACCGAACGATTATCGATGCGCAAATGGTTCGGGTTGTTGCTAGGATTTACAGGGATTGCGGTCATGGGCTTTGGGCAAAGTGGAGGCAATGTACATTTTGGCTTTGGACTGGGTGAACTGCTGATGTTATTATCTGCCCTGACGGGAGGCTGGGGGAATGTGCTAGCACGCCGTGAAGCAGGGATTGAACCTGTACTGAGTCTTACCGGTCGTCAGATGTTCTGGGGTGGTCTAGGCTTGGTTGTCATCGGTTCCTTAACAGGACATCCTTTTCCTTTCCACTGGGATCTAGCGGCTGTAGGGATGCTTCTATACCTTGTCGTACTCTCTGCTGGAGCATTCGCTCTCTGGAATACAGTGATGAAATACAATAAAGTAGGCAAAGTGTCGATGTATCTATTTTTAACGCCATTATTTGGAGTGGTGTTATCGGCTCTCTGGTTAGATGAAAAGTTATCGATCTGGGCGGCGCTTGCTCTAATCTTAGTAGCAAGCGGTATTATATTGGTCAATCGAGAACGTGTTGTACATAAAGAGTAAGATTTTGTTATACAACTGCAATCGTGTTGCAACTCAATCTCAATAGAGAAAAGGTAAGATTGTTCTCAAGACCCCCTTTTTGAATATATGATGGACCTGCGTGAGTGCAGGTCTCTTTTTTTGCGCTTTTATATTATTATCCCGCCGAATAAAAACAAAAACTAAAGAAATACATAACAAAAACTCCAATCTTTATACTGGATATACTACTTGTACGGCTAAGCGGCATATAGCAAAAGATTGGAGTAAGTTGAAAATCTATCGGACATGTACAGTTATCATTTAATATCTATACATTCCCTGTTTAAAAAAGATAATCAAAAATGGCTATAAAAATGAATTGAAAATATTTAAAGCGCTACAGCATGACGTTGCTTTTGCTTATAATAAACCCATTCAGTAAAGCCAATCTCACGCAATTTTTGAGCGACTTTATCAATATCATCACCCACACGCTGAGGGATATGCGAATCAGAGCCAAATGAAATATCGACGCCAAAATGATGAGCACGCTCTAGAATTTCATCAACAGGATGCCAGAGTCCACAGACTTTGATCTTCCCGGAGGTATTCACTTCAATCGCTACACCGCATTCGGCAATCACTTGTAATGTACGGTCGATCGCTTGTGGAGCTTCAATTTGAGTAAAGTCAGGATAATTGCTTTTCATTGCATCGATATGTCCAAGAATCTGGAACATGCCACTACGTGCAGATTCAGCGATCATTCGGAAGTATTCTTCTTTGGTCGCAATCTGATCGGCGGAATTCATGCCTTTCCAACGAGAACGATCGAAAATACTATAACCACTACTATAATGAACCGAACCGATAATGTAATCAAAAGGATACTGAGACAAAATGTCTTGATATAATTTAGCATAATCAGGGAAATAATCGGATTCGATTCCTAATAACACATCAATTTTGCCTTCGTATTCTTTTTTGAGATCCAATACTTCTTTTACATAATGTTGAAGCTCGCTTTTGCCCATAGCAGTCTGCGGGAAAGCTTGTTCTTTGTCACTGCCGAAAAAAGGGGTATGATCTGAAATTCCGATCACCTGAATATCCGCAGCAATCGCAGCTTCAATATAATCACGGATATCGCCATCCGCATGTCCACAACGATAATGGTGGGTATGAAGATCAAATTTCATAAAAATCGCTCCTTATGCGCTTGGCAGTATAAGCGCAATTTCGTATAGTGAATCAAAAATGATTTTTGCAAAGCAAAATATCTTACTCTGTACTGATAAATTGATCGGCTGGCATGCCTTTGAGATCATCTAGAAATTGACGCATGGCTGAGTTCAAATATCGACCTGATTTATAAATTAGACCTACAGGATGACTTACCTCGAATTCTGGCATTGGAATCATCACCAGTGTACCATGACGCAATTCACTGGTAATTGATTGTCTGGAGATAATCGCGACACCAAGATCAATCTCAACCATCCGTTTTACTTCTTCACTACTAGACAGCTCCATCACAATCTGAGGTTCAATCCCATGTTCTTTGAATACTTCATCTACAAATCGGCGACCTACCGTATCTGGAGATAACATAATAAGAGGTAACTGTTGTAGATCTTGAATATGTGCTTTTTTACTACGAGCTAAAGGATGCTGTGGAGAAACGACTAACTCAAACATATCATAATACAAAATCGAAGTATTCAAATTCGGATTGCGTTCGATCAGGTAGCTGATACCTACATCAACCAGACCATTTTCCACACTATGATAAACCTGGGAAGAAGACATCGAATGAATCATCGTCTGAATCAGTGGAAATTGATCCTGAAAATACGAAAGCACTCTCGGTAAAATTTGAATTGCAATCGAAGTTGGAGTGCCAAGCGTAATCCGCCCTTGCGGAGTCTCATCCAAGTCAGATAACCGCTGTTTTAATTGTTCAACAATCGCTAACATTTGTTCAGCATGCTCTAAAAAAACAACACCCTGATCGGTTAATGTAACCGGTTGGTTACGATCGACCAGTACCGTTTTGAATTCATCTTCCAGACTTTTGATCTGAGCAGATACCGCAGGTTGAGTCAGATTAAGTAGTTCTCCTGCTTTACGGAAGCTCATTGTCCTCGAAATGGTCAATAAGGTTTCCAATTGACTGATATTCATGAGTTCCTCCTTATGTATGCCAAATTGTTAAATACTTGCCTAACCGATGAAGTATTCAACAATCGATACCTATTTTAAATTATAGGGGATTACACAAAAAGCATCAATGTACTAAGAAATGTTTAAAATCTATTCATATAAAATGTACATAAATCAGTGCTTGCGACCGATAATAGATAAAGACAGTTAAAAAGACCTAAGATCCATAAAAAAAGAGCAACAAATTTACTAGAAAATGTCGATTCATAAGATTATTAGTAGTAGATTTACAAAAAAACTTAAAAAATGGAATATACAGCAATGATTCTAGATGATTTGAACTAGGTTATAAGGTATAATATCCATTAACATCATAGGTCAAAAGTTGTATTTAAATATGAACCCAATTGTAAAGGGGAGTAAACGAATTATGAAAGCGGAAGTAATCAATCCATTTTTGGAAGCTGCTCGACTCGTCATTGGACAAGTAGTACAAGTGGCTCCTTCTACAGGAAGCCTTGGTATCAAGGATATGGAACTAGTAGACGGTTATATCTGGATTCAAATCGGAATGACCGGGCAAATGAGTGGTGATATTATGTTCGGAATTGAAGAAGCTGTAGCGTTACGTATGGTTTCAGCAATGATGGGCGGCTTTGTCATTACAGAAATGGATGAGATGAGCCAAAGTGCTATTTCAGAGTTAGGTAATATGATTAGTGGTAATGCAAGTACCATTTTGTCTAATCAAGGCGTTACAGTAGACATTACACCTCCAAAGGTAATGAAGACTAGTGCCATGACTGGATTTGTGTCCACCAAAGCATTAACAATTCCTTTGTTAATGGATGGAATCGGAGAACTCGATATTCAAGTAATGATCTCTTAATCGGGAAGCTATTCAAGTACGATCTCTTATCTTTACAAGAGAATCAAAAAACCTCTTTGACCATAGTCACTATGGTTAAAGAGGTTTTTTGGTATGAGAGTATAAAAAGGTGCAACAACGGATAACATAGGCTACATAGCGTTAAGAGCTCACTTTTTTACCTTCACCACTTAATATTTTCAAAATATCATTCTCATATGCCAAAATATAATGGAGCTTATAAGAACTGTAGACAGTACCAGAATCTTTGCGCTCTTCGGCGGTGATCTCTACAGTGACTTTCACCTGTTCTCCGTCTTTGGTGGCAATAATCGAATCAATAGAGACAGCCCCTGTATTGATATATCCTTGCCGAAAATCAGCATAAGATAGATTACTTTGCCAGCGACTGCCGAGTAAAGAGTAGGCAGTTACATAATCTTGCATACTTAGACTTTCATAAAAGTAACTGACTATATACTGCGCTTCATCTTGGACAGAAGGCATCTCATCATCGACATTTTCAGAAGATGCAGAAGTAGTTGGTACATCTTTCATTGGGGTTTTAGACCAGTTTTGTACAGTTTTTTGGATCTCGGCTACTGGAATACTAAATCCAATCGTATTGGATTCACTTGCCATCGCTGAGTTGATACCCAGCACTTCACCGGTGTCTGCATGAATCAGTGGACCTCCGCTATTACCGGGAGCGATAGGTGCAGAGATTTGATACAGATTGGTATACACATAAGGATCGATCGTAAAGTCACGTCCAACTCCGCTAATAATGCCTGTAGTGATCGTATTTTGTAAGCCAAGCGGGCTACCCAGTGCCAGTACATTATCGCCTACATCCGCCGAACCTTTTTGAGCTAACTTTAAAGGTTCAGTGCCTACCAGTTCTGGTACACGAACCACTGCAATATCCGTATCTGTTCCGATACCAATCACTTTGCCTGTTAGGGTGCGAGCATCTGCTGTTTTGACTTTAACATTCAGTGCCCCTGCCACGACATGCGCATTAGTAATAACATCTCCCTGATCGTTATACAGAAATCCTGATCCTAGTGATCCATCTTCCAATTCAATCATCACTACTTTTTTCTGAGTGTTAAAAATAACATCTTTCAGTGTCGAAGTGCCTGTGTTTGTTTGACTGGCTGTTTGGGCAGTCGTACTTGCTAACAAAGGCTTATTCGGTAATTGAGTAGGCACTGTACGATTGATATACGAGAAGGAACCTATACCTGCTGCTATAATCACGACACTGGCAATACTGCTAAATATCCATGCTTTATTCATATAGGCTCCTCCTTATTCCAGATACCATGTTATATTATCAATCTGCACAGTTACTTCTTCATACCAATCATATTCATAAGCACTGTAAGATCCGGTTGCACCGGGTTCTAGATCGTAAGGTTCTACTGAGGCTGAAGAAGAGAATAGATAATTGCCTGCCGCATCATAACCGGAATAATAGACAGTGATTGAATAGATCGGTTTGGTGGCTACATTTTTAACTTCGCCATAGATTTCAATATCACCGTATTCATTCAGTTGTGTATCTACATTCAATAATTCTACGCCGGCTGTTCGGTTTTTCAAATCTTCTTCTTCTGCTTGTTGAATCGCTCGTTCAATACGCTGTTTTTCAGCCAGTTCAAAAGCTTTTTTTTCAGAAGTGATACGTTTTTGTAAAGATAACAATTTTTCGTCTTTGCTAGAATATTGTAGCCCTGCTTTGACGGCTGCTGTCGCTTGACTAAAATCATTCTGTTGGAGAAGTTTTTCAGCATTTTTCATACTGATCGTGATGATTTTGTTAATAATCAGTTGATGTACTTCTTTGGCTTCTTGATTGTTCAGTCGATCCACTTCGTCTAGCTTGTATGCCAGCGCATCAATCGTATCTAATTGATCCAATTCTTTTTTCACTTTGAGGACAGCTAACAAATCTTGATTGCGATTAGCTAGTGTTTTTTCTTGCTCAAATATAGATTCTTTACGAGTATCTAACGCTTTTTGCAAAGTGATTAATGATTTCTCAGCAGGTTGAAGTTGATTTTGTTTAAGATTAGAAGAGACCGTTTCCAATTTAGTATGAATACGATTCGCTGTCTCAATCATAGTCTGATCTTTTGTTAATACAGCATAGGTGGGTCGTAATGTAGTCGCTTGCGTGATTTTGGCAAGAGCTGGTTCATATTGCCCTCTCAATGCCAGCTGACTGGCTTCTTGATGCAATTGAGTGACTTGCATATTGATATCTTGTTGATGTTGATACCACCAAAATAAAGTACCTGCAATCCCCAGCAAAAGTACAGTCGGTATAATCCATGTAAGATGACGGGCTGGAGAAGTAGACCGATAGGGTGGTGATCCTGATGGTGGTACAGATACAGTCGATGATGCAGGTTCTGCGCGATGAATCGGTTTATTAGCAATAGGAAGAGCAGGTTCGGAATCGGTATGATTTGAAGATTGATCAGAACGAAGTTGATCTAAATAATCGACAGGAGTCTGCTCTTTATCTATCTCCTGCTCACTCGGTACTGTGGATTCGGATTGCGTCTGAAGCTTGGCTCCGCATTGACTGCAAAAAACAGCATGATCCGGCTGATTTGCCCCACAATGATTACAATACATATATAACCCCTCCTAAGCGCTTGGCAGTATAAGCGCGACTTCTTCTAGTACAATCAAAAGTGATTTTTGCCAAGCAAAATATCTTGCATCCAGCGCTTGGCAGTATAAGCGCGACTTTTTCTAGTACAGTCAAAAATGATTTTTGCCAAGCAAAATATCTTACATCCAGCGCTTGGCAGTATAAGCGCGACTTCTTCTAGTACAGTCAAAAATGATTTTTGCCAAGCAAAATATCTTACCTTCAGCGCTTGGCAGTCTAAGCGCGACTTCTTCTAGTTGAATCAAAAAGTGATTTTTGCCAAGCAAAATATCTTACATCCAGCGCTTGGCAGTATAAGCGCGACTTCTTCTAGTACAGTCAAAAATGATTTTTGCCAAGCAAAATATCTTACCATCCAGCGCTTGGCAGTATTATCACAACATCTTCCATCACTAAGATAATCGCCAAATAACTGACTAAAATATAACATGTTTTCTTGATGTTTAGGAAATAATTTCCTATAAGTAAATCAATAGATCTTTAGATGATTTGGCAGTTCAGACGGATCAAAGTATAATGAAAAAGAATTTTGTAAAGTCTTACCATCAAGACATGCAGGAGGAGGAACATGGCAAAGCAAGCGAACAATTCGATACCTGTACTGATCTACCGTTATCAAGGGCCCAAAAGAAATATAGGATTTCATTTATCCCCTTTTAACAAGGAAGAAAATCAAACAGAGATTTCATTCAAAGATATGTTGTTTATATATAATGAAGATTTTAATTATATTCGTCCGTTATTGGACAAACGATTTCCAATGATACATCCATACACGATGGAAACGATGAATCAATTCGATCCATGTTGGGATAATCCTATTGGTAAAGAAATATGGATGGATATCTTAGCAGAATTGCAACAACAGAATGTAGAAGAGGAAGAACTACAGCTGTTTTTGCAACAATTTCATACATGGATTAGTGAACGGTTACAGTCAGCAGAGGGTATAGAGGTTACTGGTAATTTATAGATTTCGGGTTGGTGATAAAAGGGAGGAATGCAGTATGTTTACTGCGACAATATGGTAAAACTTGCGAATAAAGTTGTTCTTATCACAGGTGCTTCTAGCGGGCTAGGTGCAGGAGTTGCCTCATTATTAGTCGAAAAAGGAGCGATTCCGATTCTGACAGCACGTTCTGAAGATAAGCTTCAGACGTTATCCAGACAATTGAAAGGTGAGCATCAGATTATTCGAATGGATGTTCAGCAAGATGAGGATGTGAAGCGTGTAGTCGCACAAGTCATCAAGCAATACGGTAAGATCGATATTTTGCTTAATAACGCTGGCTACGGACAATTTAAAACGATAGCTGAAATGCCGATCGAAGATTACCAAACGATGATCGATGTCAATTATCTAGGTATTGTACGTTGTACACAAGCCGTGCTTCCTCATATGTTAGCCGCAGGTACAGGACAGATTGTGAATATCGCTTCACTGGCGGGTAAATTCCCGACAGCCAAATCGACCTCGTATACAGCAACTAAGCATGCGGTGTTCGGATTTACCAATGCCTTGCGACAAGAATTAAGAGAAACGAAGATCAAAATTTCGTCTATTAATCCAGGGCCGATTGCGACAGCCTTTTTTGATCGTGCAGATCCTTCAGGGGATTATGTCAAAAATGTGAGCCAATTTATGATGACAACAGATAAAGTTTCTCGGGATATTGTGAAAGTGATGGAAAAGCGCAAAGAAGAACTGGATTTACCACGAATAGCGATTCCTGCTATGCGTATATACGGACTTTTCCCACGATTTATTGATCGGTTAACATATCGTTTGTTTGATCGAAAATAAAGGCATTCTACACTAAAAAGAGTGATCCAGCCGGTTCGCATAGAACCGGTTTTTGGTGCGTTATGATTATATTTGGTGTCCTCTCTGTTTTCGCATATAATAGTAGAGTGTTGTACTCTGTCTGTTTACAATGTTTTAGAATATAAACAAGTGTTGAATAGTTTGTACTTATGAAATGATTCAAGGGCTTGAAAGGATGAAATGTATGGAATCAAATGTGAATTTTCTCGGACTAGGCATCCATGAATGGTTGAACGATGTGCTGGAACGTTATGGAATTACGGAGCCGTCTCCGGTACAAGCGGAGGCTATTCCTCATTTGCTTGAAGGAAAAGATGCTATCGCTCAATCGCAAACAGGTAGTGGTAAAACACTGGCTTATTTGTTACCTGTGTTACAACAGGTCGATCCAGAGCGCAAGCAATTACAAGCGATGATCTTAGCGCCTACGCAAGAATTAGCAATGCAGATCGTACGTGAAAGTGAGCGTTATGGAGCAGAACACGGCATTATGACACTGGGTCTGATCGGTGGAGCAGCAATGAAGCGCCAGATCGAGAAGCTCAAACGTCATCCGCAAATCGTTGTCGGTACACCTGGACGGATTAGTGAATTAATCAATCTACGCAAGTTAAAAATGCACCTCGTGAACACACTGATTGTCGATGAAGTCGATCAAGTGATTGGACTTGGTGGTGGCGGAGATGTGAAGAAAATTATCCGCAGTACACGCAAAGATCGTCAACTGGTGTTTTTATCCGCTACAGTGAACGAAGAGATTTTGACACTAGCGAATCGTGAAATGAATGACTTGCTCGAAATCGGTATCGAACCAGATACACGTACATCCGCAGGGATTGAACATGTGTATTTTGTAGCTGAAGAACGAGATAAGTTAGAAATTCTACGACGTGTATTACGCCATTACAATTCTCCACGTTCACTGGTATTCGTGAACGATACCAATGATATTGCAGAAGTGGAAGCGAAGCTGAACCATCTGGGTCTATCTGCGCGCGTATTGTATGGAGATGCAAACAAGGTAACTCGTAGTACGGTATTGTCTCAATTTAGAGAAGGCAAAATCAAAGTGCTTGTCGCTTCAGATGTAGCGGCGCGAGGATTGGATATTGAAGGCTTGAATCTGGTCGTTAGTCTTGATCCTGCGTTTGACACTGATCATTATGTACATCGTAGTGGACGTACAGGACGTATGGGTAAACAAGGGGTAGCTGCTTCGATTATTACCGAACGTGAACGGTTTATTATGCGTAAATTTGCCGATGCTCTTCATATTGATCTGCAAGAGCATGTATTAAAAGGTGGAGCTGTACTGACACTGGAGCAACAACAAGAACGTGAAGAATCGTATCGTGCTTCGCGTGCAGAAGCGGCGGCAGCTCGTTCTGTTCGTCCTACGTCTACACCAGCGGTCAAAAAAGAAACCAAATCTGCTGAACCTCGTTCATCGGTGGAATCTCCTGTGACGACAGAATCGAATATGAACAGTAGTACACCAACAGCTCGCCCGGCAGAGCGTTCACCTAAACCGAGAACAGCACCACCTGCGGCTAAAGTGAATCCGAAAACAGATAAAAAGAAACGTAAACCAAAAGTAGATACCAAAAGTAAAGGTGCACCGAAATGGTTAAAAGAAAAACGGGCTGCATCTCAAGACGAAAAGTGAGGTAACAATAATGGAACAGGTAGCTATACTTAACGTGGATCACCTGAGTGGTGGATACAGTCGTGGTAAGCCTGTCCTGCATGATATCAGCTTTGAAGTCGGTCGCGGTGAGATGATTGGACTGATTGGTCTGAATGGTGCAGGAAAAAGTACAACCATGAAGCATATTTTGGGATTGATGACGCCGCAACAAGGTGAGATTCGGATTCAAGGTTCTACACTGGCAAAAGAAACCGAGCAGTACCGTGCTTCACTTGCTTTTGTACCGGAATCTCCGCAATTGTACGAAGAAATGACGGTGCGTGAACATCTTGAATTTACCGCTCGTGCGTATAATGTGAGCCAAGCGGATTATGAAGAACGTTCCGCTCATTTGATCAAGTTGTTTAATATGGGAGACAAAGAAGACAGTCTGTCGATGCATTTATCTAAAGGAATGAAGCAGAAAGTCATGATTATGTGTGCTTTTGTAGCGGCTCCTCCATTGTATGTGATTGATGAACCTTTTCTAGGACTTGATCCGCTGGGGATTCGTTCATTGCTTGATTTTATGGTACAGACCAAAGAAAGTGGATCATCGATCTTGCTGAGTTCACATATTTTGTCCACCATCGAAAATTATTGTGATCGATTTATTGTGTTGCACAAAGGAAAAGTGATTATTCAAGGGACATTAGAGCAGATTCGTGAGCAGACGGGTCAGCAGAACGTACCACTCGAACAGATTTTCTATGATCTGGTTCAGGATGGACTGTAATTATGAATGATCTGCTCAAGTTACGTCAGCAGAGGCAACAAGCTTTTTGGGGAGAAGTGCTTCCTTATTTACGCTATGTGATGCAAAGCGGACTCGCAATCGTCACTTTTTTTCTGCTCATTGTATTTGCAGCATGGTATACCACGTTTTTGCAAAATGTACCTCAAGGTCTGCCTGTACACTGGATATTACTGATTTTATTTACACCATTAGCGATTTATGGCAGTGTGCGTACGTATATGCGGACAGCAGATATTGTCTTTATGTTGCCACTCGAAGTGCGAATGCGTGAATACTTTGCTCCAGCATGGCGTAGTAGTGTGATTGGGAAAACGATCTGGTTGTTGATTCTAGCACTGGTCGCTTTTCCGTTCTACGTCCGAGCAGACATGAATGCCAAGTCGTTAAGTCTACTTGTGATTGTGCTGATTATTGCCAAATTGCTCGGTAGTTATGGAAGCTGGCAAGAATTGCGTATGAATACAGCGGCTGCTCGTGTTGGTTATCGTCTATTGCGTTATGTGTTGATTATCGGATTACTGGCGGCATTTCTCTGGTTGCCACTAATGACTGCACTGATTGCAGTCGTCGTGATCGCTCTCGTCTATATCGTGCTATTGCGTATTCCTGGCAAAGCATCGGTACCCTGGGAACGTTTGATTGCGACTGAAAAAAATCATGCCGCAGGTGTGATGCGTCTACTTGGTTGGTTTGTCGATGTACCGAATGGGGAGCGTAAAGTCAGCCATCGTCGCTGGTTATCTTTTGTCGGGAATCGAGTACCATGGGTGCCTGCCAAATCATTCCGTTTTCTCGTTTCCAAAACATTAGTGCGCGGAGAATTATTACCGATCTTAATCCGCTTTGTGATTATCGGTGTGGTATTTGTTTTGATCACTCGTGAATCGTGGTTCGGGATTGTTGTCTATCTGCTATTTATTCTATTAGCAGGTATGCAGATGACCAGTTTGCGTAAGCAACATACCGATACGCTCTGGTTGTCGATCTATCCGATTCCCCCTGAATCGCAACGTCTGGAAACGGTGAAATTGATCACACAGACACAAGTATGGATCACGCTTCTACTGTGGTTACCACTTGCAAGCGCAGGCGATCCGGTGCGTATGATTCTTACATTTATCGCAGGCTTAGTGGCTGTCTGGCTTTATCGCCGTTCACTAAATCGCAAATGGCTTAAAGATATTGAAGCTGAGGCCGAATTTGATTAACATTCAGTGCTTGTCACTATAAGCAAGACTTCTTCTGACATAATCAAAAAGTGATTTTTGTCAGGAAAAATATCTTATGTCGAACTTTCTTCCACGATTATTAATAATCATCTAATGATATGATTTCTATCTAAAACCTGTTGTTCGATCTGCTACTCTTCATGTGGTGGATCAGGAGCAACAGGTTTTTTTGCACTGAATGTCAATTGAATTATCCAGAATTGTAAATTCCAGAAAAAAACAGTATATTCAATAAAGCCTATCATGTATCGAACGGGTAAAATTGCTGACTACAGGTGGTGTACTATGATCCCAAAAATCAACGAAGTGGATATTGATAATTTACAAACATTGGTCGAAAAAATAAGCGAAGTGATGGATACCCCTGTAACGATAGAAGATGCAGAACATCGCCTGCTGGCATATAGTTCTCATGATCCTAATTCCGATCCTGCACGTATCGCTACGATTGTAGGTCGCAAAGTACCAGCAGATGTGGTGCAAGCCTTGTACGAATCAGGAGCTATGCAACAACTACTAGACACATGGGAACCGGTACATGTGCAGGGGATGAGTCAGGTGGGTCTCAATAATCGAATGGCAATCGCAATCCGACACTATGATGAAGTGATCGGTTATATCTGGTTGCTTGAAAATAACGGTTCGTTTACCCCCGAGCAAATCCAACAATTAAAATATAGTGCTAACCTCGCCGCATCCAAAATGATTCAAATGCAAAAGCGTAAACAAAGTATCGACTTTTTCAATCGTTTATTAAAAGGTCGGTTTACTTCAGAACAAGAAGCTCTCATCCAAGCCCGTGAAGTCGGTATTCAAATGCCTGCGTATTCATACATTCTTATGATCGAACAAGAGGATGGCGCGCCAATAAACGATTGGTTAGAAAAAGCATCTCAAGCCGCTAACGAACATGCTGTACGCATTGTTCTTCATGTACGGGAACAACATCGATTGATTCTATTATGTAGTACAGCCAAAACAGCTCCTTCAGTTCTTGCTGTCGAAAAAACGATTATTCCGTTAATAGATCGTCTCTATACCTTACTGCCACATTCTTCTATTGAGTATGGAGCAGGTAGTGTGGTGCAATCATTGCTAGAGATCAGTCGTAGTTATAACGAAGCACAGCATCTATTGATGTTACACCGCCGATTACCTGAGACATCTTCGATCTTATATTATCCGCAGGCAGGGTTTTACCGTTATCTGTATGCAATGAAGCAAGAAGCCGAGCAATTTCCAGCATATACTTCGCCACTGGATACGCTAACCGCTTATGATCAAGAGCATCATAGTCACTTACTGCATACATTAGCTGTATTTTTAGATCACAATAGTGATGCCAAATTAGCCGCACAACAATTGCATGTGCATACCAACACCTTAAATTATCGACTTAAACGAATCGCTGAAGTAGGCAAGATCGATCTGAACAGTATGGCGCAAAAAGTAACTTTATATTTGGAAATCAAGCTTTTGCTATTAGAAGAATCTCAATAAGGGTATATATGTAGTATAAAGATTGTCTTATCATGTGAAATTTCTGATTAAGTTTTTAGTATTTTTGCGTATTGAAAATGATCGAGTTAGATTATATGACATCTTAGATAATCTTTTGTATTTTTACACAAACCAAAACCTTCAAATTTGGATAATTAGACGATTACATGACATTTTATCTATCCTATAATGATGAGGTAGAGCAAGCACGTACCTTAAAGGAGGAACTGGCATGAGAATTGGAGTCCCGAAAGAAATTAAAAATAACGAGAATCGGGTAGCCATCACCCCTGCGGGTGTAGCAACATTGAGCGGAGCAGGGCACGAGGTCTATATTCAATCTGGAGCAGGCACAGGTAGTGGATTTACCGATAGTGTCTACGAACAAGCAGGAGCACAGATGCTGGACGAAGCTTCTCAAGTGTGGGCTACCGCAGATATGGTGTTAAAGGTGAAAGAACCGTTACCCTCCGAATATGGTTATTTTCGTGAAGGCTTAATTCTATTCACGTATCTCCATCTCGCCGCAGAACCGAAGCTGGCGACTGCTCTAATTGAGCACAAAGTGATCGGGATTGCTTATGAGACGGTAGAAGTGAACCGTACCTTACCATTACTCACGCCAATGAGCGAAGTGGCTGGACGTATGGCAAGTCAGATCGGTGCACAGTTCCTTGAAAGCCCTCATGGAGGGAAAGGTATCTTGCTCAGTGGTGTACCGGGTGTGAAAAAAGGAAAAGTAACGATTATTGGTGGTGGAGTTGTCGGAACCAATGCTGCTAAAATGGCTATTGGCTTGGGAGCGGATGTCACCATTATGGACTTGAACCCAGACCGATTGCGTCAATTAGAAGATATCTTTGGCTCATCGATCCAGACGTTAATCTCCAACCCTTACAATATTGCAGAAGCGGTAGCCGCTTCAGATCTAGTGATTGGAGCAGTACTCATTCCTGGAGCAAAAGCACCGAAATTGGTAACAGAAGCGATGGTACAATCCATGTCGCCTAGCTCTGTGATTGTCGACGTAGCAATCGATCAGGGCGGCATTGTGGAGACGATTGATCGGATTACGACGCATAACGAACCGACTTATGTGAAGCATGGTGTTGTACACTATGCTGTAGCAAATATGCCGGGTGCTGTGCCAAGAACATCGACAATGGCACTCACCAATGCAACGCTACCTTATGTTGTACAGATTGCGAAGCAAGGATTAAGAGTAGCACTGGAAAGTAATCCTGCTTTGAAATTAGGAGTGAACACAGCGGCGGGTCGAATGACGTATGCGGCGGTGGCAAGAGATTTGGGATATACGCATGTGGATGTGAATGAGGCATTGGTAGAGACATTTGCGGCGCTGAATTGAGGATGAAGTAAATAGAAGATAGAGTTACCATCATTATGCGATGGTAGCTCTTTTTTATGTATATAAAAGTGAAAATTCTTTTTAAATATAAAAAATTTTATTAAATTACTAGCCTTTCAACTAATTGTAGAATTTAAAGTAGTATGAGGACTTTAGAGTCTTATAGTCAATAAATTTTTAAAAAATATTAGAGAAAAATATTGCTATTATAATTTAAAATATCAATAAAAAGATAGTTGTTTACTAATTTTCTTCTAACTAAGTATAAAATTAATTAATAAAAACATATATCTTTTTTGTTTTAGAAATATTTATAGGAATAATTTACGTCCGTTTTGACAAAGTATTAGATTGTTAGTATAGTATAATTACTAAGGAGGCGATTATAGTGGAACCTTTGTTAAAAAGTAAAGCAATGCAAATTCTTGATCCGTATATTATTCAGGTTAAGGAGGCAATAAACAAAGGTGTGAAAGACTATTACATAGGTGAAGACTATGCAGCTATAAGACATAAACATTCATCTCGTACGGCAGCTTCGATTTGTCATGACAATATAATTGAAGAAATAAAACAACGTTTTGAAAATCAACCTAATGTTTTGATTAAGAAGAGTAAAGGCCTGTATATGCTGATTATTGAAGGTATTATTGTTATTAGGTTTAAAAAGTTTGATGAAAAACTTAATTCAAGTGGTATATCAACTAAACAAGCTATAGCTTATGATTACCAGGATCCTTTACAGTTAGATTTAGATGACATGCCTCCAGATGGTTTACTTTTTGCTGGTTATACATTGAATGACTTACAGTCTAATGTTGATAGAATATTTATTACTTATAAATATGGATCAGTAAATATTTGGGATTGGAATATTACTGACGAAGGAATAGCAACAGACTTACAACCAGCATTGTTCCCTCTTCCTGCAGCTTCTGAAACTTCAACAAGAAAGAAAAGAGTACGAGCTAAAGACAAATCTATTAACGCTGGTGATGAAAATGCAATTAATAAATAATGTTAATTATAATAGTCAGTTGATTGTACTTGGGCGAGAGTCAAGGACAATTAGTCAAAGTGAACTGGCTAAAAAGTTAGGGTTTTCTCAAGGTAAACTTTCAAAAATCGAGAATGGTTTAATTGCTATAACGCAAGAAGAGTTAGATAAAATTTCTAATGCTTTAAATTACCCGAATAAATTTTTTCAGAGAGATGAGAAAATTTATGGAGTGGGTATAAGTGAATTTTTTCATAGAAAGAAACAAGCTGTACCACAACGCAAATTGAGTACTGTTTATGCTCGTCTTGAGTTGAGAAGAATGGAAATCCAGACATTATTAAAATCTGTAGAACTTGATGAACCTGCACTATTCCATATTGATCCTGAACAATATGATAATGATATAGAAAAAATAGCACAAATTACTCGTGCAAGCTTAAGAATACCAAACGGTCCGATACGCAATGTAGTAGACATATTAGAAGACGCTGGAGCAATAGTAATCCCTTTTGATTTTGAAGGTGCTAATATTGATGCAATTTGTTTGAATAATCCAGGAGTACCTCCTCTTATATTTACTAATTATGATAGAACTATGGATAGAATAAGATTTACTCTTTGTCACGAACTTGGACATATAATTATGCATCGTAAACCTCCAAGTGAAAATATAGATATTGAGAATCAAGCAGATAGATTTGCTTCTGAATTTTTGATTCCTACTAAAGAAATTGCACATTCACTCACTGGAATAAATTTACCTAAATTAGCTGCTCTAAAACCTTACTGGAGAGTTTCCATGAACGCTTTACTTAAAAAAGCTATTGATTTAAATAAAATTACTGAAAGACAATCAAGATATTTATGGACTCAAATGAGCAAAGCAGGCTATAGAACTAGAGAACCAATAGAATTAGATTTACCATTCGAAAAGCCTTCCGTAATTGAAGAGATACTTGAGGTTCACCATGTTGATTTGAACTATTCAACTGATGATTTGAGCACAGCAACATTTTTAAATAAATTAGAATTTAAAGAGATTTACTCATTAAATAAACCTCGTATAAGACTTGTTAAATGAATTTATATTCTAATTCTAATTAGTATTTGAATCATAAATTATATCGAATTTTTTGGGAGGTAATAATAATGAGTGATGAAATTATATATAATAAATGGATTTCATCTGAATTACCTAATAAAGATGATAATTTTACAGATCTAAGTACTACATTTAAAGTTGTTAATGATGCTTTTGTACAGACTGAATGGAATCAATATATTAAATTTATTGACGTAACTCTTAATGACTATATAAAATCTATGCATACATGTGAAATCAATATTAATGATATTTTTTATCGAGGTAGACCAGGAGTTCATAGTAAAATTGAAGAAATCAAAGCACCTCCTGCTGAAAATGCTAAAGGAGGAAGATTAAATCCTGTTGGGTTACCTATGCTTTATATAGCAAGTGATATTAATACTTGTCTTTATGAAGTACATCAGGAACCAGATACTAGAATTACTGTTGGTAAATTCACACCTAAGAAGGACTTAACTTTATTAGATCTAACCCATGAGCAAAATCTTAAGAAGCAAACTAATGATTTTAGAAAAATAATAAGTGAAAATTTTTCGCTTCCGGTTACTATATCTGAAAAAATATTTGAATATCTACCTACTCAATTAATTGCATTATATATTAAAGATTATTTACAATATGATGGTGTGAAATATCCTAGTTCTTTGATATCTACTGGTTATAATGTAGTTCTTTTTGATGTAAACTCATGCAACATTGAATTGTTAAAAGAAGAATTTAAGGCTAAATAATTATTTTTTTATTGAAAGAGTTAATTTATAATTGAAGGATTGTAAGATGAAGTATTTGCCTCACTTCATCTTACAATCCTTTTTATAAATCACCAAAATTTGTAACTTAATTGTATTCATTTTGTTTTTAATTTAGGATTATCTGTTTGATCTAATAAATAATCTATACTCACTTCATGAAATTTAGACAATTTTATCAGCACAGCAGTTGGAATATCTAATTCACCACGTTCGTATCGGGAATAAGTAGTTTGAGTTACGTTTAATAGCTCTGCCATGTGTTGTTGAGTCAAATCTTTATCTTCTCGTAAGTTTCTAATTCTTACATACATTTGTATCACCCAAAGTTATTTTAGATTATGCAGAAACCGCATATTGATTTTTATGCGTTTTTCGCATAAAATAAAATTAGAGTTAGATGTATTTGGAAATAAATTGTAGATGATTAGATATCAACTACAGAAAGGATACAAAACCATGAGCAGTCTGTTAGAAAGTATCTATTACGGAAACTTACGTCCTGATGAAAAAACAGTATCTCAGAACGCAGAGTATACACAGATCAGTGAGCAAATATCAGCGAAAATGGCAGAGTGGAAAGTGAAGCTTTCTCCAGAAGAATGGTTAGAACTGGAAACCATGTGGGACTTGTATTACCAGTTAAATAGTATGGATCGTGCAGGTTCGTTTACATATGGATTTCGATTAGGTGGAGAATTGATGATAGACATGTTAAAAGGAGAACGTTAAGGTCAGTACAGATTAAAGTAGTATAGGATATGTATATTTTTTATATAGAATTACATATTTTCTAAGCATCTGGTGCAAGTTGCTAGATGCCTTTTTTATTGTCCGAACACCATACATATGTAAAATTTAAAATAAAGATTGACAGTAATCGTTTTCAAAATCTATAGTTATCAAACAGTCGTTTAAAACGATTGTTTAAATATATAAAATAAAGTGAACGGTAGACATAGCCGATACAGGGGGAAATATGAAATCTATTTTTGCAGCATTTATGAAATTACCTACAACCAAAGTAGGGATTGCCACAGCGATTTTGTTTCAGCTTATTTTTACAATTGTATGGATGACAGGTTATCACGGGATAACAGATCGGTTGGATCAATTGAAGGTAGCTGTTGTTAATGAAGATAAAGTGTACGGAGAGCAGTTGATTACCAATCTACAATCTTCACTACCTGTTGGCGTGCAGACAGGAATGACGTTAGCTGAAGCTCAGCAACAATTGCAACAACGTGATGTACAGATGATTATTGAGATTCCAGCTGATTTCTCATCAACTGTTCAATCTCAGACTCCTGCGCAATTGCATTATTTTATCAATGAATCGAATCCAATTATGATCAAAAATATGATGACTTCGATTGCGGACAAAGTGACAGCCACTGTTAATCGAGCGGCTGTTGAAAGTGGGCTTAAAGGTGTATTTGCTGGACAACTTGCCGATGATCAAGCACAAACAGCGGCAACGATGATGTCTCAGCGTGTTGTCTCGGATATTCAATCAGTTAATCCTGTACAAGGCATGAATAACCAGATGGTTCCAATGATGATGATCCTGGCTTCCTATGTAGGAGCAATGATTATGGGACAGAATTTCCAAATTTCATCCAAAGCACTGGCAAGTCGGTTCGGACGTTGGTCACGCATGTCGGTTCGTTTGTTAGTTACCGCAGGCGCTTCGATTGTAGTGTCACTGGTAGGGACTTCTCTCGTCGCCTTGTTCGGTGGGCAATTGGGGCATGGGTTTATGGCGTTATGGGGTTTCCAAGCGCTATTCTTATTAACATTTATGCTGGTTGCACAGATGTTTTTATTTGTATTTGATATGGCAGGAATGTTATTTAATATTTTGATTTTGTCCGTACAATTGGTGTCTTCGGGAGCGATGATGCCGCGCGAATTACTACCTGACTTTTACCAGTGGATCGGGTCTGCTTTTCCAGCGACCTATGCTGTACAAGGGTTAATGAATCTATTATTCGGTGGCACCGGTGTAGGCAAAGATTGTCTGGCACTTATACTAATTATGGTCTTTGCTCTTATTGTGATCGCTATTGCAACGTCATTACGCAAAGATAAGATGCCTGTCTCACCATTGGTAGCGGTTGCCGAATCTTGATGGTATTATAGAGAGAATATGAGCTGGAAATCGTTAACATTGCAGAGTGTTATTGCAAATGGATTTATTTTCGGCTTTAAGGAATTAGAGGCAGGGAAGTGAACGTGGTGGATAAAGGTGAAGACCATGTTAAAATGCGAATTTTACAAGCAACCAAAAAATTAGCAGCAACTAAAGGATTTGAAGCGACTTCGGTACGAGAAATCTGCAAAGAAGCAAATGCGAATATCTCTCTAGTGTCCTACTATTATGGTGGGAAAGAGCCTTTATTCGAAGCGATGTTACAGGAATTTATCCCGATTCCCGTATTTTCAGAACAGCTTCGCCATGAAGAAATGAATCCGATTCAAGGTATGAAGCGATTGATTGAACAGATGTATCGCTTTTGTAAATCTGATCCTGAGATTTCGGATATTGTACATCAGGAATTTACGTTACATTCGGAGCGGATCGATATCATTCAAAAGTATACTCTTCCGGTATGGTTGTTACTTCGCCATTACCTAGAAGCAGGTCGGGAACAAGGTGTATTCCATTTTCATTCGCTAGATCATACCTTTTTGCAGGTGATGGGCAGTATTTTATTTGGCAGTAATGAAGCCAAGTCATTAACGATAGTAACATTATTAGATATTCAGCTTGTAGAACAAGGCGATCCGCTAGAAGAACTGATTGTTTATATTCTGCGTGGATTAGGTTGTACGGTTGAACAGATCGATAATAAGTAAGTTGCCAAATGTGAAAAAACTCAAGTTGTTGTGTGACTGAGGTTGTTATTTTTAAAGTTATTCTGTAGTGAAGCCAGAATTTATTTTATCTTTGGATACCACGAAGATAAGATCATATTCTGGCTTTTTCTTTCTGAAATAAATGTTACATAAAATAACATAAAAAGCTATTTAAGCTTTATTTATAAAGATATTAAAGGATTATGTGCAATAAGCTCACATTGATAAAAGGGTAGCGAGGTCTTATAAAATAATAACCTTTTAATTCATAAATCAGTTAAAAAGAATAAAATAAGTATTGATAACCTAAAATTTCACAGTATAATAAGCATAAATCAGTTAATAATCAATATTAATTATATTATTTGGGATAAGAAGAAATAAATTCTAATTGAATAATATAATGGATATCGTTATACTGATGTAAGAAATAAGCAACATAGTTAATTTAATGTGTTACTAAAGTTAACATTATTAAAGGGGGATTATGATGAGAAGCAAGTGGAGTGGGTTGATGGTCGCAGCATTGATTACAGGATTACTGGCAGGGTGTGGAAATGGAGCAACAAGTTCTTCGGGTTCAGCTGGTGGTTCGACTGCAAGCACAGGTGATAAAGTGATCAAAATTGCTACGCAATCCCCATTATCCGGTGGTAGCTCTATCCAAGGCGAAGCGATTAAGCTTGGCGCTCAGATGTCGATGGAAGATCACAAAGAAGAGTTTAGCAAATTAGGATACTCGCTTGAATTGGTTCCTTATGATGATCAAGGTGATCCCAAAAAAGGGGTAGCCAATGCTGAATTGATCGGTGCAGATCAACAAGTACTAGGCGTTATTGGACATTTGAACTCCGGTGTATCTATCCCTTCTTCGGTTGTCTACGAAAAATACAACATTCCGATGATCTCCCCTGCAAGTACCGCTACAGAACTTACAGATCGCAAACTCAAAGTGGTAAACCGTGTTGTGGCACGTGATGATTTTCAAGGCCCTGCGGCAGCTGAATATGCTGTCAAAACAGTAGGTGCCAAAAACATTTTTATTATACAGGACAAAACAGCTTACGGTCAGGGATTGGCGGAAGCTTTTCGTGATGCGGCTCAAGCGCAAGGAGCAACTATTTCTGGTTATGAAGGAATCACCGTCGGTGAAAAAGATTTCAATGGTGTACTTAATATTGCGGCTACCCAAAAGCCCGATTTTATATTTTTCGGTGGATTGTATGCAGAAGCAGGTCTATTGATTAAGCAAGCACGAGATAAAGGGATTATGGCTCCTATTATGGGCGGAGATGCGCTGGATTCTTCAGGGTTAGTGGATATTGCTGGCGCAGATGTTAAAGGGGCATTGTACAGTTCAGTAGCAGGAGATATCAGTAAATTGCCAGATGGACAAGAATGGACAGCACGTTATAAAGAAGCTTTTGGTAAAAATCCAGAAGGGTACTCTGTCTATGCTTATGATTCGATGACGGTCATGTTAGATGCAATCAAAACAGCGATGGGTTCAGGAACAGAAGCACCTGCTCGTGATGCGGTACGAGATGCTGTGCGTGCGACCAAAGATTTTGAAGGTGTCGCGACTAAAGTGAGCTTTGATGATATTGGAGACAATGCGTATGCGAAAGTCTTTATTTACAAATTCGCAGATGCCACTTATCCAGGGTCACTAGAAGCAGAGATTGCTCAACCTGCCAAATAAGAACTTTGATGTACACCAAAAGCCAAAAGGTATGTGCTGTGATATACACATCTTTTGGCTTTTGTTTTAGAGAATTTTTGCAAAATCATCCTATAGCTAAATGACGATGAACGTATGAAGGGAGTAACTGAATGTTCTCAAGTATTTTGCAAACTTTACCTCAAGTATTGATTGATGGTCTGGCGCTAGGCGCAATCTATGCGGTTGTAGCACTCGGTTATACGATGGTATACGGTATTCTCGAATTAATTAACTTTGCGCATGGTGAGATTTTTATGACCGGTGCATTTGTAGGGACAGCGGTGCTTTTTATTTTTCAAGGAGCAGGATGGTTAACCGGCATGCCGGCATGGTTATCGTATGTACTGATTATTCTGATTGCTATGCTGGTCACCGGTGCGCTTGGTGTCGGGATTGAAAGGGTAGCTTATCGACCGTTACGCAAAGCGCCCAAGTTAATCTTATTGATCTCTGCATTCGGTGTCTCGTTCGTTTTGCAAGATGTGATTCGATTTATTGCTGAACTCAAAACAGGTAACTATATTATCAGTACTCCGCAATTATTTGATCAACGTTATCAATTACCTCTTTCTTCGATATCCAGCTGGTTTACTGATGCTTCCGTCAAAGCGAATACTTTGTTTATTTTTGCTATTGCGATTGTATTAATGATTGGGCTTGATATTTTTGTGAATCGTACCAAATGGGGCGGAGCGATGCGTGCAGTTGCGCAAGATCGAGAAACAGCTTCGCTGATGTCTATTAATGTGAATAAAGTAATTGTATTAACCTTTTTTATCGGTTCTGCTCTGGGTGGATCAACAGGGGTGTTATTTGCACAACAATATGGAACGATTGATCCGTATATTGGATTTATTCTAGGGCTCAAAGCATTTACAGCCGCTGTGCTTGGAGGTATTGGAAATATTCGGGGTGCGATGTTCGGCGGGATCGTGCTGGGTGTACTTGAAATGTTTGCTTCATCGAATCTGGGCATTTTGACAGGTGGTAACTTTGGAGCAGAGTACAAAGATGTTTTTGCCTTTATGATTTTGATCATCGTATTGATTTTCAAACCGGAGGGTATATTCGGCAAAGCAATCAAAGAGAAAGTGTAGGTGACACCGATGGGAAAGATACAAACGATATTGCAAGCGAATAAACTTGCACAAGGATTATTATTAGCTGCATTTATACTTGTAACCGCAGGCGCTGTCTATCTGATCGATCGTTCGGTCACTGCCTTTCTTTTGATGCTGGCTTCGCTGTTGCTGTTGTACTATACGTCTTTTAGTAACGGGATGAAATGGAGTATTGCTGCTTTTTTATTGGTGATTGTAATTCCATTTGCCACTTCAGGCGGCACCTCACGTGAATCGTATATGGAAGTGGCGACCCAGTGCGGTATCTATGTAGCGATGGCACTCGGGCTGAATATTGTAGTAGGATTTGCAGGATTGTTGGATATGGGATTTATTGCTTTTTTCGCTGTAGGGGCTTATACATACGGCATTTTTGCGACAGGGCAAGCCAATAATTTTATCTCGGGTGAACTCTTTCCGTTATCCGGTGGAAGCTTCTGGATTTTTATTCTTATTGGGGGCTTTATTGCAGGGATCTTCGGCATATTGCTCGGTCTGCCTGTGCTACGTGTCAAAGGTGATTATTTAGCGATTGTGACACTGGGCTTCGGGGAGATCATTCGTATTATTTTTAATAATTTAGAAAAGCCGGTCAATATTACAAACGGCGCGATGGGCTTATCTTCGATTCAACCGCCTGATTTGTTTGGCTTTCAATTCACCTTTCCGCATCAATTTTATTTTATTGTGATCGGGATATTGTTAATTGTGATCTTTGCTGTAAGGCGATTAGAACATTCACGTCTTGGTCGTTCATGGAAAGCAGTGCGTGAAAATGAAATTGCTGCTCAGTCGATGGGTATTCCGCTAATCCGTACCAAGTTGATGGCTTTTGCAATTGGTGCTTCTTTTTCAGGGATGATGGGTGTGGTATTTGCAGCGAAGCAGACCTTTATTGATCCGACCAGCTTTACTTTAATTGAGTCAATTACGATTCTAGTGATGGTCGTATTGGGCGGAATGGGTAGTGTACCCGGTGTGATCTTAGGAGCAAGTCTAGTGACGATTCTGAATTTGCAGGTATTAACTGAATTTACAAGCTGGCTTAATCAATTGTCTCAGCAGGGGATTTTTGAAGTGCCGAATGCGTTATCTCCTTCTAAAATGCAACGCTTTATTTTCGGTATGATCTTAATTCTAGTCGCTGTTTTCCGTCCTCATGGATTGATTGCTGCTAGAAATCGTAGACTTCCTCCAGAAGCAGTCAAAGATCAATCTCCACCGTTATCCAAGCCAGAGGTACAACCCGATTAAAGTCGATCGGACTAAGGGAAATAGCGAATCAATCGGGCAATATTCAATTAGAAAGGAGCATATGAATGAGTGATCACCAAGAACATAATGTGTTGAAAGTGACTAATCTGATGAAGCGCTTTGGTGGATTGACAGCTGTAAACGGAGTGAATTTTGATTTTCCTAAAGGGCAGATTTCAGCAGTGATCGGACCCAATGGCGCAGGGAAAACCACTTTTTTCAATATGATTACAGGCATATATGTACCGGACAAAGGTAATATCGAACTGGATGGAGAATCGATTGTGAATATTAAGCCTGATCGGATTACCAGTCGCGGGATTGCACGTACTTTTCAAAATATTCGCTTGTTCGGGAGTATGACGGTTCTTGAAAATGTGCAGGTCGGTATGCATATTCATCTCAAAACAGGGATTGTCGGCACATTATTAAATTTACCTCGTGTCCGTCATGAAGAACATGATGCTCAACGTGAAGCTTATCGGTTATTAGAATACGTAGGTCTTGCTGATTGGTATAACGAAGAAGCAAGCAGTCTATCGTATGGAGCACAGCGGCGCTTAGAAATTGCCCGCGCGCTTGCCGCTAAGCCTAAAGTATTACTGTTAGATGAACCCGCCGCAGGCATGAATCCCCGTGAGACATCTGAATTGACTGGATTGATTCGCCGAATACAGCAAGAACTCAATATTTCAATTATTTTGATTGAGCATGATATGAAATTAGTGATGGAATTATCTCATCATATTCTTGTACTGGATCATGGAGAAAAGATTGCTGAAGGTGGACCAGAAGATATTCGTTCTAATCCGAAAGTGATCGAAGCGTATCTCGGTAAAAGTGCGGTCGAGGAGGAGATACAGATATGAGTCTGGTGGAATTGAACAATGTACAAGCTTTTTACGGTGGAATCGAAGCACTCAAAGGAATCAATCTAGAAGTCAAAGCAGGCGAAATCGTAACATTAATCGGTTCTAATGGTGCAGGCAAATCTACGACACTCAAATCAATCTGCGGTCAAGTACAGACTAAAGGTGAAATCTGGTTCGATGGCCAAAAGATTACCTCGCTTGAACCGCATGTGATTGCTCAAAGTGGGATTGCTCATGTACCGGAAGGACGACGTATTTTCCCACGTTTAACTGTGAAAGAGAATTTGGAAATGGGTGCTTTTTCAGTCAAAAGTAAAAAGCTGATCAAAGAGAGAATTGAAAAGTCATTTGTTTATTTTCCGAGGCTCAAAGAGCGTTATCATCAGACTGGCGGAACGATGAGTGGTGGCGAACAGCAGATGCTTGCGATTGCTAGAGGACTAATGATGAATCCCAAAATTCTACTCTTGGATGAACCTTCGATGGGACTGGCTCCCGTATTGGTAGATCAAATTTTTGAGATTATTCAGGAGTTAAATAGTACAGGAATGACCATTTTACTGGTAGAGCAAAATGCGTATCAAGCATTACAGATTGCGCATCGGGGATATGTGATTCAGACAGGGGAGATTATTTTGCAGGATGATGCGAAGGTACTTCTGACGAATAATCAGGTGAGGGAAGCTTATTTGGCATAAGTTCATTGGTTTTGAACATAGTTGAATATAACCGCTACAGCAAATACGTTGTTCTTATTGTCACTGATGGTGGTCTTTATGGATACAAAGTAAAAAAAGCTCTTGTCGTGTAGTGATCTCGACAGGAGCTTTTTGCTTATAAATAAGAAAAGCTAAGTGTAAATCAATCAGCCTTTTTTCACATCTTGAACTGCTTGATAGATCAAGTTGAACAGGTCTTCCAAATATTCTTCTGCAATACAAGAGAAAGCGATACGTAGATCATGTGCACCTAGTGCGATTGTACCGACTTCATATTCACGTAGTAAGCGTAGACGTACATCTTCAGCAGAGACATCTTTTAATCTCAAACACATAAAGTAACCGGAGTTAAAAGGATAGTATTCCCATGTGTCTGCGTATTGATCAGTGTTGAGCAGTTCTTTAACTTTGTTCGCTCTGCCCTTCATCACTTGGAACTTTTCTTCTTTTTGCGCTTCGAAATTAGGGTCTTGTAATGCTTTCAAAATAAATGTCTGAGATGGGTGCGGTCCGCTGGAAATAGTTGCACGGATAATACCCAATGTTTTTTGTTCCAACGCGACAATCGCTTCAAGATCTTGTGCGCCATACGTGATAAAACCGACACGGAATCCCCATACATATTCTTCTTTTGTCGCACCATCGACTTTGATCGGTAAAATACGAGGATGCAAGTCAAGCAATGATCCGAACAACGATTCATGTAGAGAATCTTCGAAAAACAATCCGAAATAAGCATCATCTGTAACCACAACGACATTGATTCCAGCTTCAGCGGCTTCGTTAATAGCAGCTACAATTTTTTTACCGTCTGCCACACTTGGGGTATAACCTGTTGGGTTATTTGGGAAGTTCAAGACGACAATCGCTTTACCTTTTTCTTTTTGCGCGAGTAGAGCATCTCGTAATCCATCACTATTGAATGTCATTTCTTCTGTAAATAATGGATAAGTGATGATCTCAGCTCCGCGACGAACTGCGAAAGTAAGTTCATAATTTTCCCAGTTTTTATCTGGATATATAACAGCATCGCCTACATCTGCGAACAGATCCGCTACAATACTTAGACCATGAGTCAACGCATTGGTTACGATAGGATTGCTGAATTTTTTATCTTGTAGTGAAGGATTATCTTTGATCATTTTCTCACGCCATACACTGCGCAATTCTGGTTTGCCAGCAGGAGGAGCATAAGGATACAGATCTTTAGGTGCAAAAGCAGACAACGAATCTTGTAGAACCTTCAAATGCATGGGCCCGCCATTTTCGGTTGCAATTCCAATCGTTGCATTATATTTTTTAGCCTGGCTTGATGCTTCTGCCGATTGGCTTAATATGCCTTCTTTAGGGAAATAAATCTCTTTACCAAGAGTGGATAGCATCTCATAAATGTGAGGGCTATCTGTTTTCAATTTCGCGTTCAATTGTCCAGCCAGTGGGTTCATCGTTTTCATCCTTCCAGGTCTGTTAAATAATGAATCAGCCGCACCTGATGATAATGGAACAGTAGAAGTTCGCCTGATTTCTGCTGCCCTAGTATATCATTTTTCGCGCGGAAGTGTCACCGTGTAGGAAGTGAAATTTGATGGGTTAGTTGTGAATATGATGTGAATATTAAATGATTTAAGACGATATGCTTCAACTTTGGTGATATGGGCAATACTTTTTCATCATTTCGATCGTTGTGAGATCATCATCCAGACCTCGTTTTTGTAGTCCATCCATAATATGTTGACGTTCCTCTTCTTTAGCATTTTGACCAAATTTGAACTTGGCTGTCCACTCCTGCGGGACAATTTTGATCAAAGCGACCCCGTTTAGCCGCGGAATATAACGAGGATCTTTGGCATCAATCGTATCATAACCCCCTTCAGGTTGAAGCTTGTGCATAAAGATCGAAAAGGCATCTGCTTTTTCTTCCAGATCGGTAATCAATTCTGCATGACCACGTACCGTAACACTTTTGAAAAAGGCAGAAGCCGGACATGCCATTTCAGCATCGGTAAAGTAAGAAGGGATTAACGCATACTCTTTCGCCACTGAAAACGTCACACGTGTATCATTTTTAAGCAATTTCATTTTTTCGCCTGCACGACTACCATGAATATAAAATACACCATTACCATAAGCAAAATTAAGTGGAGTCACACGTGGAAATCCATCTTCATGACTCATTCCCAGAAATCCAAAACTCATTTCCTCCAAAAATAACGCCAATTCTTCTTCTTCCTCTATCGTAAATTCTTTTCTTCTCATCCGTATCTCTCCTTCTCTCTGTTGACCAAATCTTATTTTCAGCATATGCTACAATTGGATTAGTCAAAAGAGCCAATTTGAATGAAAATAAGTAGTCCAATAAAGGAGAACGTTATGGATATTACTATTGCTTATCAGCGTGCTATTCAGACGTATCAGCACAAATATCTAGCGTTATATCATGCCTTACGGGAAGGGATTCTAGGTGGGTCACTTGCCAGTGGAACACGTTTACCTTCTACTCGTGATCTGGCTGCGATGTACGGATTATCGCGTGGAAGTGTATCGGAAGCATATGATATGTTACTGGCTGAAGGGTATGTTCAATCTGCTGTCGGTAAAGGAACATTTGTAATTGAACAGCCTATTGTGTCTGGCAAAGAAGTACATATTGAAGCATCATCCTACATAAATGAAAAAGCACCTTTGTCTTCTTTATCTGTATGGGGACAGCGTATTATCCAAATGGAACAAGAAATTATACAGTTTCGAAAAGATCATTCTGATCAGAGAGATGACCAGACTCCTTCTGCTATAAGTAACACTCGTCCGCCACTAGAGCAGATTTCTTTTCAATCAGGAGACATTATGTTAGAAGGAAGTTCGCAGACTTCTTGGAAAAGTGCCATGTCTGCTGCTAGCAAAGATTTGCAAAAATCTACTACTGATGCAGCACTTACGACTGTGCAAGGAGATATCGGGTTACGTGAAGCGATCTGCAATCATGTAGGAAGAACAAGAGGAATTACAGCGACTGCTGAACAAGTTGTATTATGTAGCGGTTCGATGGAAGTGATTACATTGTTGTGCCAGTTGTTGATCAATGAAGATGATCAAGTGATTCTGGAAGATCCTTGTTATTCGGGTATGCGGCGTGCGATTATAGCTTGCGGAGGAGTGATCCAGCCGGCTCCACTAGATGAGCATGGTGTTATTCCACAAGATTGGAAGGCTAGATTGTTATTTGTAACGCCGGGTCGCCAATTTCCTACAGGTGCTGTTTTACCATTGGCTCGTCGTCAACAGCTACTAGAGTGGGCGAATACCCATAGTGCATGGATTATCGAAGATGATTATGATAGCGAATTTCGCTGGTCAGGTCGTCCTATCGAACCGCTTAAAGCATTGGATCAAACAGATAGCGTTATCTATGTCGGTTCCTTTTCCAAAAGCATGTTCAGCAGTCTTCGTCTTGGTTATGCGATCTTGCCAACTGTGCTTGCTGAAGCTTTAACGGCTGCCAAGCGATTATATGATCCATTACCGCCTGCTCGATTAGAACAAAGAGCACTGGCACGATTTATGATCCGTGGTGATTATGTACGCCATTTGCGCCGTATGACCCGATTATATCGTTCCCGTTACGATGTTTTTCAACAATCTATTCAAGAAGAGCGATTGGATGAACTATTTGATTGGCAACAAACCGATTGCGGTCTACATGCCTATGCCACATGGAAGCACGATGCTACCCGGTACAATCAATGGATGACAATTGCTCGCACATACGGTGTGATCTGGCGCGATGCTGCTGATTATCAGTTAACGCCTAGCGCTCCATCGGCGTGCTTTATTTTCGCTCATTTATCAGAGCCTCAGATCATGGAAGGTGTTAAGCGTCTTCGGCAATCTTGGGAAAGTCTACAATAGAAGGATTGACGATTACAGACTTTTTGGTCAATATAAAGTAAAGTTATCTAAAACATAGCTATACAAACTATTTCATCATCAACCTATATTCAAATTGAAAATAAATCTAAAACCAAGGAGGGTTGAGTGATGCTGAATTTGTCACCTTCTTCATTTATACTAAAACCAGCGTTTGCCAAAATCTTTTGCGAACCGGAATGGCGCTGGCCCAAAAGAGAGAAACCGATGCCGAACTATGACTTGTTCTATGTATGGAGTGGCGAAGGAGAATTAATGTTGAACGGCGAGGCTTATCCAATCAGTCAAGGAAGTTGCTTTTTGTTTTATCCCGGGGATGAGACAACAGCAACACACAATCCGCAAAAGCCGCTAGTCCTTACCTATATTCACTTCGATATTGCTGAACCTGCACAAATGATTCCTGTACGTTATCGCAAATTAGACGAACGGATTGATTTTGAATATATGCTTGTACGGTATGTGAGACTATTTCTTGAACACGCTTTTGCCGCAGAAGAAGAAGCGAAGTTGATTCTGAAGCAATTAATGATTCATTTACTGCGTGAAGATCAGCGTCAACCCGTTGAACGTAAAGTCAGTAACCAACTGAGTGAAGTGGTGCAAGAGATTGCTAACTATATTCGTCAGCATCCAAGTCTAGCTCACCGGGTAGAAGATTTGGCTTCTCGGGCTGGTTTGTCGCCACGCTATTTTTCGATCAAATTCAAAGAGTTAATAGGTGTATCTGTGCAATCGTATATCATTAAGATGCGGATTGAGCGGGCAGAGCATTTACTGGTCTATACTGGAATGAATGTGACTGAGGTCGCCGATGCACTGGGGTATCGTGATATTTTCTTTTTCAGCCGTCAATTCAAGCAATACACAGGCAAAAGCCCCTCAGAAATTAGATAAAGTTATCGATTTACTGCGTATCAGGATATTCTGCGAACTTTGCATTTTACATGATGCTTGATTTAAGATGAGTATACTCGTGATTACAGTTTGTTTCACAATAATTGTCAACGGGTAATACTTGTCATGTTAACGTAATGTAAATGGAAGGAGGAATATACCTAATGCGTTTTAGACAGCGGATTCGTAACAGAGGCGGTTCATCTACAGCAGGCAAAAACATTTTTCGCAATCGGCTGCGTCGATTTAAAGGATCGACGACTGTAACTGAATCATGGTTTTAAGCAAACCATATACTTAAGCCGTTCATTTAACTCATAAGAAGCTTGTTGAATGCTTATTCAGCAATCTACTATATATAGCATATCTCAATCATTATTGGTTGATGCATAACAGAAAGACAGCCCTATTTGAAAGTATTCTTTCAAGCAGGGCTGTCTTTCTATTCCTATTCTTTGATAGATCCTATACTTTCAGGTGCAACACGACGATACGGTCGAGTTGCTTGTAGATCCACTAATGTACCTAGACTCTCACCCATTTTGACTTTGCTGCCAATCTGTAACTGTTCATTAGCTACAAATGTTCCTTGTTGTACCAGAAGCACAACGGTAGAACCAAATTCAAAATAAGCAAGTTCATCACCTTTTTGCCATGAGGTGCGTTCAGGATCAGCATATTGAATACTACTTACATTTAATGCACCTACTTTGACGACAGCCACTTCGCCACAATCATGAGACATATACGTAATTAATCGTTCATTACGACTAAGTACAGAACGCATAAAGGTCATGCCTTTATCATTAACAGGATAGACTTTACCCGGAATATGCTCTGATTCAGTTTGTCTACCGGTAACGGGTGAATGAATACGATGGTAATCGGTTGGGCTTAAATACAACACAAACATATATCCGTCTTTGTATGACTCCATACGTGGAGAATAATTAAGTAGTTCTTCCAGTAAGTAATCTTGGCCTTTCACTTGAGGAATAACATTATGCTGAAGTGGACCCATTGCTGTAATCACAGCATCCACTGGACTCACAAGCGACATTGGATCGGCATCAATCGGACGCATACCCGGACGAAGTCGACGTGTGAAAAATTCATTAAGGCTATTATAATCTTGTATATTTTTTTCTGCTTCTTCCGCTGGAATATGATATGCCTGAATAAATTTCGGGATAAATTTCCGGCTGGCCCGTGATTTAGCGAAGCTTCCTGTAAGCCGCGAAACCCACTTGCGTGAAGATAACTCGGTCATCAGGCGAAACACTGTATTGGCCATAATCAAGTTGAACCCCTTTCTACATTCGGGAAAACGATAAAGATGCAAAGCAAACTATCTTACGATAAGCGCTTGGCAGTATAAGCGCGACCATAGTGCAATCAAAAGTGATTTTTGCAAAGCAAAATATCTTACAATAAGCGCTTGGTAGTATAAGCGCGACCATAGTACAATCAAAAGTGATTTTTGCAAAGCAAAATATCTTACGATAAGCGCTTGGTAGTATAAGCGCGACCATAGTACAATCAAAAGTGATTTTTGCAAAGCAAAATATCTTACAATAAAGCTCTTTAGTGCGCTACGTTATATTGCCATATATAACACATGAAATCAATGCTTTGAATCAAATGTGACAGTATCGTATCTAAAATCAGCCTACGAATCGTCACCTAACAATGATAAAATAGATAGAACACGTACGTGAATGGAGGAATAAGAATGACTACATTTGGATTAATAAGACACGGAAGTACCATTTGGAATAAAGAAGGTAGAGCACAGGGAAGTTCAGATATTCCTCTGGATGAAGGTGGTTGGGAACAAGCACGTCAACTGGGCAAACGCATCAAAACTGAATCTTGGGATCGCATTTATGTAAGTGATCTGATTCGTGCACAGCAGACGGCTCAAGCGATTGCAGAAGGTGGAGATTTGCAGATTAGCTCGGATCCTCGTCTACGTGAATTAGATGGAGGATTGATCGAAGGTACAACTCAAGCTGATCGGATCGCACGCTGGGGAGAAGATTGGAAAAGTCAGGATCTTGGACTGGAAACACCAGAATCAGGAGCGGCACGTGGGGTGAGCTGTCTGGAAGAACTGGTAAGCTTATATCCCAATGAACGTATTCTGATTGTAAGTCATGGTGTGCTACTTAATCATGTGCTGAATCAGATTCTATCTGACGAACCAAAATGGCATGGACTGGAAAATATGTCGATGACTGTTGTACACTGTAATGAAGATCATGTATGGAGCTGTGAATTATACAATTGTACTCAGCATTTGTTGCCGTCTGAAGCTGAAGCATTAGACTAAAAGGGACAGAGTGTGGCTGATCAAAGGAGAGCATAATCATGCAATTAAAGTGGCTAGAGTGGGCCAAACAAATTCAAGCAATCAGTCAAGCAGGGTTAGAATATTCTAAAGACATGTATGATATTGAACGGTTTGAACAGTTACGCGCACTTAGTGTAGAGATTATGCATCAGTACACCGATGTAGAAGTAGAAAAAGTACAAGAACTTTTTGCGAGTGAAACTGGTTATGCTACACCGAAAGTGGATATACGTGCGGTTGTTTTTCAAAAGGATAAAATACTAATGGTACGTGAAAAGCAGGACGGTGCATGGGCATTACCGGGTGGGTGGGGAGATATCGGATTGTCGCCCAAGCAGATCGCTGTGAAAGAAACTAGAGAAGAGTCTGGCTTTGAAGTAGAAGCGGTACGTCTGCTTGGTGTGGCTGACAAAAATTTTCACAATCACCCACCTTCTCCGTGGCATGTGTATAAGTTTTTTATTTTGTGCCGTATTGTCGGTGGAGAAGCAACTGTAGGTGACGAGACATCCGATGTAGGCTTTTTTGCTGCGCATGAATTGCCACCTTTATCGGTTGAACGTAATACAGAAGAGCAAATGTTGAAAATGTTTGATTGTATGAAGAGTCCGCACAAAACCGTATTTTGCGATTGATACTCATAAAATCTATCCATCCTCAGGATCAGCTTAGGACTGTAACCAGACAATCAATACAGGCATTAGAATAAATGAAGCCAGTGTAGTCCAGAGAATACAACGTGAGACAAGCTTAGGTGCGGCATTGAATTGCCCTGCAAGAATAACAGCATTAACGGCTGTTGGCATTGAGGTCAAGATTAATAAGACGCTAAATAATATCCCTTCTACTTGTAACCATGTTAACAATAGCCATGACAGCAACGGAGCGACCAGCAGACGGATACTTAGACCTGCCCAGAACGCTCTGTTGCTAGACTGTGTTGTCTGGTTAGCAGTAACTGTAGCGCTTGTAGAGCCTACACTGATCATTTGTGTACCTAGCACGACAAGAGCGACGGGTGAATAGGCAGCAGCTAACATCGCAAATCCTGAATCGAGTGCAGTAGGGAGCGCAATATCAGTGACTCTCAAGATCACAGCAATCAGTGTGGCATAGATGGCAGGCAGACGGAATATAGCCAACCCTGCTTGCTTAACGGAAAATTGAGAACGAGCTGCAAAAAACACACCTACCGTATTTACAATAATCATTTGCCCGATAACATAGACAGAAGCTTTATCTAATCCCAATTGTCCAAAAGCAAGCAACACCAACGGTAATCCATAATTCACACAATTCGTAAATGTAGAAATAAGGGTCAGACCTGCTTGTTCTTCTTTATTTAATTTCAGGATACGGCTCATACCGATTGCAATTGCCCATAACAATACAAGGCTTAATAAAGAGAAACTAATCGTGGTGCCGATATCATTTAAAGAAATATCCGCATGTAGCAACGTATTAAAAACAATCGCAGGCGTTAATACATAAAGTGACATCGTAGCAATCGGTTTGCTATCCAGATTGCGGAAGCGCTTGAGTAGAATACCACCAATCACAGGTAGCGAAATCGGTAAAAAAACTTGGTATAACGTGTGTAACAGATTCATGATCAAATGATATTCATCCTTTCCAGTACGATATTATCAATTTACGTCTGAATCTATAGTTCGTCAAATACCTATATCCTATTCGTTTATAGGCTGTAACTATTAATAGTAATTTACTTATTGGTTATAGTGATGTGAGGATAAACATACTGATATGTATACACGCAAAAGCCACTTCGCTATTCTACATCACATAGAATACGTTGAAGTGGCTTTTGCGTGTTCCTAGCTTTTTAACCTAATGATTTAAAACATTGTGTTTTTATTTGCTGATTTCTCAGGGACGGCTTGAACAGTGTCCCAGTGCTCTACAATTTTACCATTAGCTACACGGAAAATATCGACAACCGCAGACCCACGATCATTTTTATCCATACGACTCCAGCTATGCAGAACAACGATATCGCCTTCAGCAATCACGCGAATAATTTTGTTACTGCTGCTTTTATTCGATTGCAAGAAAGAAGCGAATTGATTCAAAGGTTCTCTGCCTGTAGGTACACTTGGATTATGTTGAATATAATCTTCAGCAACATATTTATTGATTACAGAGACATCATGTTTGTTGAATAGATCATCGTAAAAAGTTCGCACCATTTTGGCATTGGCTTGGACTTCACTTGGACTGAGAGGAGTCACTTCTACCGGTGTGCCTTTAGCAGGGAACATGGTATTCGTATTTGCTGATTTCTCAGGAACCGGTTGGAAAACATCCCAGTGTTCGACGATTTTATTGTTTTTGATACGGAAAATATCGACTACGGAACTTCCACGATCTTTCGCACCTGTTGTCACATGATTATGCACAACCACTAGATCATTTTGAGCGATAATACGTTTGACTTCGGATTTATAATTTGGATTCTGCTTCAGATAAGATCCAAAAAATTTCACAAAAGCTTGGCGACCGTCACCAGCTAACGGATTATGTTGCTTATAATTAGAAGCAATATACAAGCTAGTTTTGTTCAATTCATGATCATTGAAAACATCTTTGTACATGTTGAGTACCAGCTTTTTATTTTTGGCCAGTTGAGCTTCAGTAGACTTGGCTGTTGTCGCACTAGCTGCTGTAACACTGGTGGAAGACATTGGGGTAGGAGAAGAAGTGCATGTATTATCTTTTGATCCTGTAAGCGGACTTGCATGTACTCCTGTCACTGCTAGTGCAGATACCAATGTAAAGCTGATCGCTAACGTACTTGTTTTCTTCATCATGAATAACACTCCTTTGTATAAAAACATTGTCTATCCTGTATGGATGAAATGATTGTAACTTATATAGTTACAAGTGTGCAAGTTTTACTTTAAACCGTTTACATACTTGTAGAAACAACAAAAAGAGCCACTTCGTGTCAGGTAGACGTTGAAGTGGCTCTTCGTATATAATGACTTCTATTCGTTAACGTGTAGAGGTGTGAATGTGACAGGATACTCTTTGACTCCAAATACAAAAGCACTTTGAATCGGTTGTAGTGGTGTATTAGGAACCAATTGAATCTGATCCATATGACTTAATAAGGTCTGAAGTACAACTCTGCCTTCTAAGCGAGCAAGCGGAGCACCGAGACAGAAGTGGATTCCAAATCCGAATCCCATATGTTGATTTGGTTTGCGATCAGGAATAAATGAATCTGCGTTCGCAAATTTCTGTTCATCTCGATTGGCTGAGCCGACCCATGAGATGACTTGATCACCGGCTTGAATTGTTTGTCCACCTAATTCAACGGTTTCTTTGGCAACACGCCCAATAGCGACAATTGGTGGATAATAACGTAGAGTTTCTTCTACAGCGGTCTGAATCATTTCAGGATGTTCACGCAATTGCTGTTGCAACTGAGGTTGTTCTGCCAGAATACGGACAGCATTGGTAATCAGATTAGTGGTAGTTTCATTACCTGCTGCTAATAATAAAATACAGAAACCGACGATTTCTTTGTCTGTTAATTTCTGTCCATCAATTTCAGCTGCTAATAATAACGATATCAAATCATCTTTTGGTTGAACACGGCGTTGCTCCATAATATTCATAAAGTACGAAGACAATTCTTCATGATTTTTAGCCTTTTCAACCATTAACTCTTGAAAAGCTTCATCACTATCATTTTTAGCACCTTTGACCTGAATATCAGACCATTCTTTAAATCGTTCACGATCCGATGAAGGCACACCGATCAATTCAGCGATTACGATCACAGGTAGGGGTGTAGCTAGATCATGTACCATCTGAATCTGTCCTGTAGCTAAATGAGGAGCTAACAGATCATCAGCAATCTCTTGAATCCGTGGTGCCAGTGCTTCGATCGCCCGTGGAGTAAATGCTTGATTGACTAGATCACGTAATTGTTTGTGTTTGGGTGGATCCGTAGTTAACATACTTTCATTGGCACGGTTACGTTGGGACGAGAACAATTTCGGATTTTTAAGTACATATTGTACATCTTCATATCGAAAAATATCCCAACATTTGCGATTTTCATCATAACGAACAGGAGTCTGTTCTCTCATTTCATCATAAACGTTAAAGGGAGAAAGCTGGCTTTCTATCGCCGCTAGTTCTCGAATAGGAATGTAGTTGGCATATTTCTTGGTAGCTTGATTCATCATATTCCTCCACCTTTATATATTTATTTACATATTAATTTCTTTCTTTATTATAAACGTACTTGTACTAAGATACAAATTTTGTAATTTTTTATGTTGAATATACAGATCTAAAGGAAGTGTCAATCATGCATTCATTATGGAAAAAGATCGAACAAAGTTCTTTACAGACTTGGCCTGCACTGCATAGTAAAAAAGTAGGAGGATGGAATATACGCTTGTCAGATGGATATAGTAAACGTTCCAATTCAGTCAGCACTTTAGAAGATATTGATCCCAATGTAACACTAGAAGATCAGATTGCGAGTTGTGAAGCGAATTATCATAAGGCAGGATTACCTGTGGTCTTCAAGATGACTCCTTTTACCCAACCATCAGAGTTAGATCAACAGTTGCACCTACGAAATTATCAGATTCAAGATGAGACCCGTGTGCAGTGCAGATCATTAGCAGGAATAGAGGAAGAATATAAGCAGTACCAGGAGTCCAGATCAGATAAACTATCGCAACTGACCTATACAATTCAAGAGCAGTGGAGTGAAGAATGGATTAAGCAAGCAAGTGCACTTGGAGAATGGCCTGACAGTGTGGGACATTCTATCGCCAAGTTGATGAGTGTAAATACATTGCCCAAAGCATACATGACTGTATATCAAGCCGATCAACCTGTAGCTTGTGTTATCGGTGTGCTAGATCATGATTATATGGGTATCTATGATGTGATTACAGGCGCTGCGTATCGTCGTCAAGGTATCGCCAAAATGATGTTATATCATTTAATGAAATGGGCTCAATCACATGGAGCAAGTTACACCTATCTACAAGTGGGCGAACATAATCAAGCGGCTATTCAGTTATATGCAGGTTTAGGATTTGAGGAAGTCTATCGTTATTGGTATCGTGTACTGTTGGAGAAATAAACAAGAGCGCCTATTTTCTAAGGCGCTCTTGTTTATTTATAATATTTGAATATGAAAATTTGAACCTACATGATCTAAGATGAAGTAGATCGTGTAGCAGTTAAGATTTATTGAGCCGCTTTCGGCAATACAGATGGGGTGTCTTTGTAATATACTCTGGTCTCATATGGACGCAATGGCAACGAATGAAGATGATGATGTTCATGCTCATCATAATTAGACAACACCAATTCCCAACCTTCATCACTAATACGCTCCGATAATTCAAATGTGGGTTCATCGTCAAAGAAGTTCATAATGACCATCAGTTCTGTACCTTCATAACTGCGTATAAATGAATACACTTGATGATGCAGTGCGCATAGTAAACGATAATCACCATAGATCACGACCGGATATTTTTTGCGTAAAGCAATCAGGTTTTTGTAATAGTAAAAGATCGAATCTGGATCATTCAATGCTTGTTCAACATTGATATCGGTATAGTTCGAATTCACTTGAATCCACGGATTACCGTCTGTAAAACCCGCATGGGTTGTGTTGTCCCACTGCATAGGGGTACGGGCATTATCACGACTACGTCTAGCTAGATTTTGAAGAATTTCTTTTTCGGTTTTGCCTTCTTTTAACGAAATATTATAGTAATTAATCGTCTCTACATCACGATAATCTTCGATATGTTCAAAGCTAGCATTCGTCATCCCAATCTCTTCACCTTGATAAATATAAGGCGTTCCTTGCAGTAAATGGATAAGAGTGGCTAGCATTTTGGCAGATTGTTTACGATATTCGCCTGTATTTCCGAATCGGGATAGATGTCTGGGTTGATCATGATTAGAGAAATAGTTAGCATTCCAGCCTTTACCATGAAGAACGGTCTGCCAGTGACTCATAATCTTTTTGATATCAAGTAAGTTCCAGCTTCGTCCAACCCATTTGGAACTTCCTGTACCCACACAATCCAGATGCATATGCTCAAATTGGAATACCATATCCAGTTCATGACGTTCATTACCTACATATTCTAATGCTTGTTCAGGGCCAAGACCGGATGTTTCGCCGACAGTCATTAGATCACGAGTTGCAAATACCTGTTGATTAAGGTCTTTGAGTAGGGTGTGTACTTTTTCGAGATTAGAGAAAAATTGAAAAGCTTGCACTACAGGTAAGTTTTGCGGATTATCTGCGTCAGGGAGACCAACAGCTTTGACAATATGAGCAATCGCATCCAAGCGGAATCCATCGACCCCTTTGTCCATCCACCAGCGGATCATATCATGAAGTTCGTTGACGACTTCTTTATTTTCCCAATTAAGATCGGGTTGTTGACGAGCATAGAGATGCATATAATATTCTTCAGTTTCTTGATCATATTCCCAGACCGATCCACTAAAGTAAGATTCCCAGTTATTCGGATAACCGCCATTTTTCCCTTTGCGCCAGATATAATAATCGCGCTTCGGATTATCGATAGAAGAACGTGATTCTACAAACCAATCATGCTTATCGGATGTATGATTCAGCACCATATCCAGCACGACTTTGATTCCACGTTCATGAGCTTCTCGCATAAATTCGTCGAAATCTTGCATCGTTCCAAAATCTTTCATAATCGCTTGAAAATCGCTAATATCGTATCCGTTATCAAAATTAGGAGATTCATAGATCGGACATAGCCAGATCGCACCGATCCCTAACTCTTGCAGATAATCTAGTTTGGAAATAATTCCTTGAAAATCACCGATACCATCACCGTTAGAATCTTTGAAACTTCTTGGATAAATCTGATAAATAGCATTTTCTTTCCACCATTTGCGTATCATCGTTGTTCCTCCATCTGCAAGCTGATTATATGTTCGTTGTTAAAAGTGTTTTCCACCATTTTGTATAGTTGTCGGTATAAAATAGGGGCTTAACGTTCTAAGCGCTACGATGTACGCTATATCTCTACTTTACTTTTATCCAATTTACCTACTTACGAAAACGAAAATAAGTATTCTTATCGCATTCTTACCTGAAATGTGTATTTATTGTGGTCATTCATCGTATCTGCTAAACTGCTAACAAATACATATTTATCTAAAGGAGCTTGTCATAATGAATAATCATACGGTTGTTATTCGCGAAGCACATCAGCAAGATATCACGCCATTAGTAGGGTTAATGGAGCAATTAGGTTATCCGACGACAGAAGAAGTTTTTAAAATAAGAATGGATGCTTTAGAGCAACATGAAGATTATCAAATCTTTGTTGCTGAAGTGGATGAGCAAGTGGTTGGGATGATTGGATTAATCCGTGAACTTCGATTTGAACGAGATGGTGTACATGTACGTATCGGTTCATTAGTCGTGAATGAGCAATACCGCGGAGCAGGAATTGGACATTCTTTAGTACAAGCGGCAGAAGGTTGGGCAGGCAGTGTCGGTGCTCAAGCGATAGCTCTAAATAGTGGTAATCGTGATGAACGTACAGGAGCACATGAATTTTATCGTAAATTGGGCTTTGCAGGGTTATCCACAGGGTTTGTCAAAAAACTATAATTCAGTAGAGTATAATATGTCTATATCAGAATAATCACATCTATGTATAGAGAGGATGTTCATGATGGCTAAAGCATTTGATTCGATCTCTCCCGAGCATGCGAATTTTATTCAAGCACAGAAGATGTTTTTTGTAGGTAGTGCTGGAGTAGACGGTCATGTCAATATTTCTCCTAAAGGCTACGATTCATTTCGCATGTTATCTCCTAATCAGGTCGCTTATCTTGATCTGACAGGTAGTGGTAATGAGACCAGTGCGCATTTGCAAGATAACAATCGAATGACGTATATGTTTATTGCTTTGGAAGGCAAGCCCCAGATTCTACGCTTGTATGGAGATGGACAAGTTATTTTACCTGATGATCCTGCATGGGAGCAATATGCCTCACTATTTGATCTACATCCCGGATATCGACAGATTATTGTATCGAATATTCACCGGGTGCAGACTTCTTGCGGGTATAGTATCCCTTTCTATACGTATGAAGGTGAACGAAATACATTAATAGATTGGGCAGGCAATAAAGGCGAAGAACAATTGGAACAGTATCGTAAGCAGAAAAATTCAACCACAATCGATGGCATCACAACCCCGATCGGTAAAAAGTTTGCTGATATGCGGTAAATTGTTGTATTTCATCTGTATTATTGATAGCATTCAAATGATGGATTATATATGCAGATGAAGAGGGATGAGCATGAAATTGATCAATACGATCAAAAATAATTTTAGAATATCTGATTTTATTACCTGGTATGTGATTATGGCGATTTTGTTGACTGTATTAGAAGTGAAAAATAATCCAGATGGTGTTACTTTTCTAGGTGTATTGATTACACTTGTAACTGCACTGATTCCAGCGGCTATTTTTAGTTTCTTTTTCCGCTTGATTACAGGATGGATTGTAAAGCTTAACGAATAAATGAAAGTTTAGACCTACAAAGGAGTCATTATGATGAAAAATCATGCGATTGCTAGACGAGTCCGTGAATTGGAACAATATGCCCCGATGCACACAGCACAATCTGATTTAGCTGATTTTTGGCAATACACATTACAGCAATTTAAAGATAAGCCTTTACATGCACAGCAAACGAAGCAAGTGACACCGATGAAAGCTATTGAATCGTATCAAGTGATCTATGAAGGGTTTGACGATACGCCTTTACATGGCATTTATGTACGTCCTGCCGATCAAAAAGGGCAACCGATACCTTGTATCGTTATGTTCCACGGGTATACGATGAACAAAGGGTATCCTGAAGATTATGCACACTGGACAGCGATGGGTTATGCGGTATTCGCGATTGATATTCGCGGTCAGGGTGGAGATACAGGCAATCATTTGAATTCTGATTTTGGGATGAGTAGTGGTTGGTTGTCTCAAGGATTGTTGGACAAAGATCACTTCTATTATCGAGCGATTACGGTGGATGCACTTAAAGCGATAGAATGGGTAGCTCAGCAAGCCGATGTAGATCATACCAAGATTGCTGTCTACGGAAGCAGTCAAGGTGGTGGGCTGGCACTGATCACGTCTGCACTTAGTGATATTCCAGTGATTGCTGTCGCTAATATTCCGAATATGAGTCATATGGACTTTGGGATCTTAAATTCAGAAAGTTCACTACGTGAAGCTGCTCAATTGGTAAGTCGTTATCCTGAGCATTTGGATCAAGTGTTAGAGACGTTGAGTTATTTTGATATGATTAATCTAGCTGATCGTATTCAGGTGCCTATCTTGATCTCATGTGGTCTTAAAGATACGGTCTGTATGCCTGAAACGGTCTATGCTGTCTATAACCGGATTCATTCGGAAAAAGAAATGTGCTTGTATCCGTTTGATGGGCATATGGTGAGTCCATATCATCAACGTAAAACGATGGAATTTGTGCAGAAACATTTCGGATAAAGTATAGATATATTGCTAAAAGACTGTTTCGAGATAGACAAGAAACAGTCTTTTTTTGCTGGAAATTATTTCTTTTTAAATAAAAGGTCAAAATAGGTCAAAATCGCTAAAGAAGTTGAAAACAAGAATTTTAATATAAAAAAGACCTGAAAATCGATCTAAATGAACTTATTTTGTCTATAATCAATTTTGATCAAATCCAAGGTCATAACTATAATAAAGACATAAGGTCAAACAAAGTCAAACACATCAAAAGCAGTTAAAATCATTTAAGGAGGAGATTGTATATGTTTGATTTAGTTCCTTTTGGTAAACGTCGTGAGGATATGTTGAGTCAATGGATGAAATCTTTTCAAGATGTATTTGAAGATGATTTGTTAACTCCGTTCAAAGGATCGACCTTGTCCTTCCGTACGGATATTCGAGAAAATGAAAAAGCGTATCTAGTTGAAGCCGAATTGCCTGGTTTGCAAAAAGAGAATATCGACATTGATTATGCCGCTCCTTATCTGATGATCAAAGCTGTTCAACAACAAGAACGCCAAGAAGAAAATACAGATCAACGTATAGTGCGTAAAGAACGTCGTTATGGAGAATATGTCCGGAGATTTTATGTACAAGATATTGAAGAAGATCAGATTCAAGCCACTCTGAAAGATGGGATATTGTTACTAACTATTCCGAAAAAACAGCGCTCTGAAGGACGACGAATTCAGATTGATGATGGAAGTTCCTCTACAGCTCGACTTGAAGACGGACAGCAAACGTCTTCTGAATAAAGGTCGCATCATTCGCAGGTTAGCTGTAAAATAATTGTATATCTAGAGGTGCATTGTAGATTAAACAGCTATGATGCACCTTTTTTAAGTAAAAAGAAGCCATTCCGCTTATTTTCCTGTAAAGTACGTTAATAAATAGAAAGATTAGAGCTACAGGAAAGGGGGAGAACCTATGGTCAAAGATTACTATAAGATTCTAGGGGTTAATCGCGAATCTTCATCCAAAGAGGTTAAAAAAGCATATCAACAACTAGCTAAGAAATGGCATCCTGATGTTAATAAAGCAACAGAAGCGGAAAGTAAATTTAAAGAAATTGCAGAAGCTTATGAAACGTTAAGTCATACCTCTAAAAAAGAACAATATGATCAACAACTATATGCTCAAGAAAATCCTGCTCGTCGTACAAGAGCGAATACCGCATATTCAACCCGTGAAAATAACGCAGGTCGAGCTTACAATTTTGATAGTTTTGATAATGCAGGTTTTCCTGATGAAGACCTATTCGATATGTTTTTCAATAGTCGTACCGGTGGTCAAGGGATGGGTATGGGAAATATCACTCAAACGTTACGTGCCAATCTAGATATTACATTAGAACAAGCCTACCGGGGAGATCGTATCTCTGTACGGGTTAGTGGGAAGTCGATTCAACTTAAACTGCCTGTCCGTATCAAAAATAATAGTACTTTAAAAATCCGTGGCAATGGTAGCAATGGACTTGATCCGAACGAAGAATTATTGATTAGTTTCCATATTGTACATCATTCCATGTATATGATAGAAGAAAGTAACCTTGTTGCAGTGGCTCAAATAGCACCATGGCAAGCGATTTTCGGTGGAGATATACCTGTACGTTTACCTGATCAATCTACAGTTCGCCTTAAAATACCTGCTGGCACACAGACTGGTCACACCTTGCGACTATCAGGCAAAGGATTAAGCAAAGATAAACATAACTATGGTGATGTACTCATCCGTATCGAAATGATTATTCCTGAAATTAATGATATCGACGAGCAAGAACGTAAGTTGTATCGTCAATTAGCAGAATTTAACCCGTTCCAGCCTCAAATCAAAAATAACTAAGGAGGAGTTCACAATGGATTATAATAAGCTGACTCAAAAGCTTCAAGAAGCTGTCGCTTCTTCACAATCCATTGCTTCAACGATGGGGCATCAAGAGATTGATACGACTCATCTGTTAAAAGCATTACTAGAACAATCAGAAGGTTTATTACCTCGATTATTGCAAAAGATGAATATTTCATTGTCAGAAGTAACCAGACTGAATAACGAATTATTGCGTCGCAAACCAACCATTAGCGGGTCTTCTGGGGCAGTGCGTCGTTATGCATCACCTGCTTTATTATCTGTGTTAGATCAAGCCGAGCAAGAAGCCAATAAGATGCAAGATGAATTTGTAGCGGTAGAACATGCTGTACTGGCTATCTTATCGGGAAATGATCGTGAGAATCAAGAGATACGCAAAATGCTAGAACAACAAGGATTAACACGTGATCCTTTATTAGCAGCATTGGCTGAAATACGAGGTCATCAACGGGTAACCAGTCGTGAACCGGAAGCCACTTATGAAGTGTTGCAAAAATACGGTCGTGATCTTGTGGCAGAAGTGCGTAGTGGCAAAGTCGATCCAGTGATCGGACGGGATGCAGAGATTCGCCGTGTGATTCGTATTTTATCGCGTAAAACCAAAAACAATCCGGTATTAATCGGTGAACCAGGTGTCGGTAAAACAGCCATCGTAGAAGGTCTAGCTCACCGAATTGTTCGTAAAGACGTACCGGAAGGGCTGAAAGACAAAACGATCTTTTCATTAGATATGAGTGCACTCGTTGCTGGTGCGAAGTATCGGGGTGAATTTGAAGAACGTCTGCAAGCAGTACTCAAAGAAATTCGTGAAAGTGATGGACGGATTATCTTATTTATTGATGAATTGCATACGATTGTTGGAGCAGGGAAAACAGAAGGCTCCATGGATGCAGGTAATATGCTCAAACCGATGTTGGCACGTGGAGAACTTCATTGTATTGGTGCAACCACACTGGATGAATATCGCAATTATATCGAGAAAGATCCAGCTTTGGAGCGTCGTTTCCAACAGGTACTTGTACATGAGCCCAATGTTGAAGATACGATCTCTATTTTACGTGGCTTAAAAGAACGATTTGAAGTACATCATGGTGTTAAAATTCATGATAGTGCGATTGTAGCAGCGGGTGTGTTATCAGATCGTTATATTTCAGATCGTTTTTTACCAGATAAAGCCATTGATCTAATTGATGAAGCGTGTGCGATGATTCGTACAGAGATCGATTCGATGCCAAGTGAAATGGATGAAGTCACACGTCGTATTATGCAGATTGAGATCGAAGAAGCAGCACTGACTAAAGAAACCGATGACGCCAGTCAACGTCGATTAGAGCATTTACAACGTGAACTTGCAGATCTTAAAGAAAAACAATTAGAAATGACAGCACGTTGGGAAAAAGAAAAGTCAGCGATTCAAATCGTACGGGATCTCAAAAAGAATTTAGAGCAAGCACGCAATGATCTATTAGAAGCACAAGAAGAATATGATTTGAACAAATCAGCTGAACTCAGTTATGGGATTATTCCAGATCTGGAACGTCAATTGAAACAAGCCGAAGAAGAAGCTTATCAAGATCAAGACAATCGTTTATTACGTGAAGCTGTCACTGAAGAAGAAATTTCAGATATCGTTTCTCGCTGGACGGGTATTCCAGTGAGTCGTCTGGTTGAAGGAGAGCGAGACAAGTTATTACGATTAGAAGACAGTCTGCATGAGCGTGTAGTTGGTCAAGATGAAGCTGTACAATTGGTTGCTGATGCTGTTATTCGTTCGCGCGCAGGGATTAAAGACCCGAATCGTCCAATAGGTTCTTTTTTATTCCTTGGACCGACAGGAGTAGGGAAAACTGAACTTGCCAAATCGATCGCTGCTTCTTTATTTGATCGTGAAGACGGTATGATTCGAATTGACATGTCAGAATATATGGAGAAACATAGCGTTTCTCGTCTGGTCGGAGCGCCACCAGGATATATCGGTTATGAAGAAGGCGGTCAGTTAACAGAAGCTGTACGTCGTCAACCATATTCAGTATTGCTGTTGGATGAAGTGGAGAAAGCTCATCCAGATGTATTCAATATTTTATTGCAATTACTAGACGATGGACGATTAACCGATTCGCAAGGACGAGTAGTGGATTTTAAAAATACGATCGTTATTATGACTTCTAATATTGGTTCTGCTCATCTGGTTAGTGGATTAGATACAAATGGAGAGTGGAGCGAGACGGTACGTGGACATGTGATGCGTGAACTCGGTCATCATTTCCGCCCTGAATTTCTAAATCGTGTCGATGATATTGTGTTGTTCAAACCATTAAGCTTAGCTGAAATTGGACAGATCGTTCGTAAATTGGTCGAGCATTTGCAAGCACGCCTAAATGATCGTCAGATTACACTACAATTGACCGATGAAGCCGTGAATCTAATCGCTGAACAAGGTTTTGATCCTGCATATGGTGCAAGACCCCTCAAACGGTTTATTCAGCGAGCGTTAGAAACCAAAGTTGCTCGTGCAATGATTGCTGGTGAAGCGTCAGAAGGATCGACTGTTGTAGTGAGTGTGGTGGATAACGAATTGCAGATTGTAATTCAGCCAGCCTCTGGATCATCTGAAGACCAACCGATAGAAGGCGATTCTGCTGCGGTATCAATCGGATAATCATAAAGTTATTTACAGGTGAGAATAGATATGATATTCTTGCCAAAAGAAAACTATGTCTTAATACCTATAATATCGCGAAGCACGCGGATTATTCCTTATTCAAGGGAGTAGTCCGCTTTTTTGTGTTTAATTCTTGGTATAGCTGATTATTTGCTAACTAAATAAGTACTTGGAAGAATCCTATTTATCCCATATAATGATGCTTGTGGTACAAAAATTAGGTTTAAATACCTAAAAATTGATGAATAGAGGAATAACTTATATGAAAAAATTAATAGTATCTGTTTTGGCAACATCTATCGTCTGTGCAGGCATCACTTATTCAGAGCCGCTGTTACATTCGTCTACAGCATCCCAACCCCATTCTGTGGCTTACGCAGCCAGCTCCTCAGGGAATTTTAAAGATGTCAAAGGACACTGGGCAGAAGCTACAATTGCCAAAGCGTATGCTATGGGACTTGTTCAAGGTTATCAAGATGGTACTTTTCGTCCTAATGCCAAAGTAACACGTGCTGAATATGCTTCACTATTAACAAGAGCAACCAAGCTTGGAAGCGAAACGGGTGATTCATCTTTCAAAGACATGAAAGGGCATTGGGCAGAAAGTGCAGTCACTAGATTATCAGCACTTGGTTTTATTAATAACAGTGATTATCCAAATGGATTCAAGCCTAATACAGAGTTAACGCGCTTAGAAATGATGAAATGGATGAGCAATGGATTAGTGCAGTCCAATGCCAGCTTTAAGCAAGCCTTTGAAGATACTCAAAATACATTATTGCCTACACCAGAAGCGACAAAAGGTAAAATTGCTAAAGCTCAAATTCCTTATCTTGCTCTTGTTAGAGGTACAGGGATTGTAGGCGGATTTGCAGACGGTTCATTACAACCCGAAGAACCGACAACCCGTGCAGAAGTTGCTGCTATTTTATTAAGATATATCGATGTTGAAGGTCAAGAAGCCAGTAAGTATGCTGATCTGAATGAAATGAGAGAGGTAGGGACAACAGGGACTAATTTGTTGACGATCTCGAATTATAAATACACTGAAGGCGATTTTGGAAAGATTATGGATGCGAAAATGACTTTAAGCAATAAGTCAGCTTCCTTGAAATTACATCATTATATTGTTATTGATGCTCGTAATAGCAAACCTAGAAGTGTATATTCTGATTTATTTATTGATCCACAAAAAGGGTTAAAATCTTATCAAAAAGGATTGTTTTTGACGTATGCAGATATAACGTTTACTTCAAATATAGAGTACGCTATTTCAAATATGAATACGTTCAATAATGGTTTAACAAATGGTGTAATTAGAATAAATAGAATTTCTGATTTTGACTATATTAAAAAAATGGGAATTAATACTATATCTATGAACTCTAGCAATTTTGATACAAAAGGTAAAACTACAACATTTTGGACTGAATCTAATATCAATGCTTCAGGAGTTGGATATTCTTTAAAAGTAGATGATGGCACTAAAGTTCAGTTTGAAAATTAATTAGATCAACGGTGGTGTAAAGAGTTGTCTTTTAAAATGCTGACTCAATATTTTAGTTTTATAATTTTTAGTATAGTAATTTTAATTTCTATATTCTCATTTTTTTCATTTTCAATTGAAGAAAATAAAAGTTTTGCGGCTGAATCTGTGCCTCCTAAAACTCAAAAAGTAGTAAGCGAAATTTCTTCAATTTTGAGAACTGGAACTCCTGGAGTTTATTGGTATCAATTAGATGATGGTTCTTTTAATGCAGATCATTCTAATGGGAAAACTACTAATACTCCAATGACAGGCACTTGCAAAGTTCCTTTGCCTCAAAAAACAACTATACCCGATGAAATTGACTTAGCTAAATGGCCTCCTACTGAATGGAAAAAGTATAAAGATAATACCGTACTAAGTAATTGGGTGAAAAATATCAAATTAGAATCTGTATTATTCCATCCTCAAGGTACATTTGAAAAAGTAGGAGAACCTATTATTACTTCTGCAACAAAAGCTAAAATAGAAACTAAAACTGGCGGCGATTTAAACTATAGTATGTATGATGTTTTCATGAACAGACCCTCCGGCAACTGTTCTAAAGTAACAGTAGGCTATGATACTCCTGTCGATATTATTTGGCAGGGAGATTTAATAGAAGAAAAAGAAATTGAAGTTGATCCAGATTCTGTTTTGCAAATTAATGATACGAAGCAACTTAAAGCATCTATTCGTACTAAAAGTATTGGAAGTGATACATGGGGCAATTACATTGATATCACTTCTAGAACAGACGAACTGAAATGGTGGTCTTCGGATGAGTCGATTGCTACAGTCAATCCGACAACTGGGTTGGTGACTGCTGTTAGTGAAGGCAAAGTGACGATTCGAGCGATATGGAAAAAAGAAGAGTATCTGATCTCCGATACAGCAGAGGTTATTGTTGGAGAGGGCGGAGCAAGAATTACGATAGATTTGCCAAATGAAATATGTACGACTGATACATCACCCATACAAGCAGAAGCTACATTAACCAAGATGGATGAAACTACATATAGCTTGCAATCCCATCCTTCATTATCATGGGCAAGTTCAGACTCAAGTATTGCGACGATAGGTAAAAATGGTGTACTCACACCTACGGGAACTATTGGAAGTACAGAGATTACAGCGCATTTTGTAGATACCGAACAAGCTTTAGACGTACAAGATACGTTTACGGTGCATGTGGTCGATTGTAACGGGTCAGAAGAACCCGATGCAGGCGTAATTTGTACTATACCTGCTGTCAGTAATACGTTACATCCTGCTTATATAGACCCGACACCTACTGGCGTGATCAAAGCAGACAAACGAGATCAGGAAACATTTGATGTCGCTCAAGGGATTCCCACTTCTGAAGATTTATATGGGAATGTTCTATCTCGTGAATATTTATATGATGCAACATTTACGCAAATGACGGGAACATGTGATTTTAAAGTACCGATTACCAAAGTCTATCATCGTAAATGGGATGCAGGAAAATATAAAGAACGAAGCAATGGCAATCGGTATTGGGATTCCGATTGGAAAAGCGATGATAAAAAAGTAACTAAAAATTATACGATTACCCGACCTTATTCATATTGGACGATTCCATCATTAGCGATGTACCAATTGTCGCAAGCGGAACTTGCGAATTATGCGTTACCTAATGGGAAAATTACTCTCACTCCAAATGGATATCGTCCGCCATCCTATCAGGCAGAATATACAGGAGGATTTACAAAGCCAGAATCGGTTAAAGCAGATGCCCCTTCTTCTTCACTTAATGGAGGACGGCAAAAGTCAGCACCTTCTGTACCTACAGAAGATTTAAACCGATTTGCAGAAAAAGAAGTTCCTGATATTCAAGTGCATAATGATAAGCTTATTGTTGTAGGACAATTGATTATGGATGCTCAAGAAAAAACAGTGTCTACACCAACACCGAACACTATGCCTATCCCGTCCATGATCGGACGTAATGTTCTTTATAAAAGTGGAAATCGAATTGAAAAAACAAAAGTGAATCGGAAAGATACTCAAAGTACAGGAACCGTTTTTTACACCATAATGGAAGGTGGTAAAGGAAACTATACTCCTATTCAAAAGCCGATCCAAGGTATCAATACGGTGACTGTACATACACCTGTCGTCAACTATTCATTGGTAGCGGATGATCAATCACATAATCAGAAAACAATTCCGGATCTATATCGTTCTGCGCTTATATTAGATCGTCCTTTCTCTGTTCGGATTCCAACGAGTGGACAGCATACAAATTATCCGGGCTATGGAAATCGAGATTATGCGAAATATATGCGTACCAAACAAGTACAGTTTCCTTTTGATGTATATAACAACGAACAGACCACATTTATTCCTAAACATACATGGATAGATATACCGGTAAATCAATTGGATACATCTTTCTTTTTGCCGGTATGGGTAGATGAAGGCAAGTATGATATTTTATTTCGTACCATTGCTGAAAATGCACCTGCTGCTTTTACAGTTCAACATAACGCTAATGTGACTCTAGACAATCATGTCGCTGTAGAAAGTGTTCCTGTTGATGTGATTGGACGTGTCTACGATTTTCATATTACCGATATTGCTGATTATAACTGGCAGATTGTATTTGCACCGTGGAAGAACTTAGACATTCCTCAGTCAGCTTCTTATTGGGTTGGTGATAAAGGAATAGATGGTGAAACGCGAGGAACTACGGCTCCTTATATACTGCCTGTTCGTCAAGGAAGTCATCCTATTTATCGCAACTTAGCGGTCAAAACCGGTTATCATTTCAAATTCGATCTCAAAACCAAAGGCAATATGTTTGGAGCACAGGATAGTATTCGAATTACACCTTCATTCAGTTATGTTTCTCGTCAGGGTGGAAAGCCGTTTCCAGTCGATTTATATTATTCGAATGCGAGTGAAAACTTTATTCAAATAGGATCGGCGCAAGACCAAGTACAACGGTATACGATTTTGAATGATCCTTTGCGAAAAGTAACTGCTGAAGAACTCCAAAATACGGCTCTTTATATGTATGATCGATTATTACAACAATCAACTGAACCAATTAGTAGCTCGGAGTCTAATGGATCAATCGTAGACCAACAACAATCCAATCATTTCTGGACAGCCCTGATCGAAAGAGTAGCCGAATCCATCTGGGTTAATCAAACGGGAATCTCGTGGGAAATTACAGCTGAACAGATCCAAGCAATCGCGCAAAAATTAAGCCATAGTAACAATAATACAGATACACCCGCTTCATTTACACAACATACGACGAAGTCATTACCTGCTAATTCAGAAGAAGCAATTGCTATGTTTGCAGATGCTAGTGCTAAGCGCAAAGTCAATATAGGCAAGTTCACTCAATTGTTACTGACTCAGCCTTTACGTACATTGATAGGGCCACAGCAACATCTACCTGAAGGCAATAATACGATGCGTTCATTAGCAGCTGTGCAGAAATGGTACGGTGAATATAGTCTGCCTGCTGATGTATATGTCGTGAAGCAAGGAACTCGTTTGCAAGATGTAACAGGGTCAACGTCTACCAATCGTTCCAACAATCCATCTTTAACAACAGAGTCTAAGCATTCATCTATATCTGCGATAAATACTCCAAAAGGGTTGGATGATCATTCTTCTATTTTTCTAAGTGATGGCTATATCGTTGTTAATTTTAATATCGAAACGATTCAGAATGGAGATCTGGAACATCCACATCTTCAGTACATCCATGCGCCACTTATGAATCAATGGCAACTGGAAGGATTTCAAAAGCAGTTCAATGATCCGTGGAGATTTACATTTGAGCTTCAAGATGGTGATGTGATATTTTATCATGCGAATAAAGGAAGTAAAGATGACTTCCAATCTTCGGTGACGCATTAATACCATGTATCTCCAATCAAACCTCTATATGAATAATATAAAATGGATATACAAAAAGTCTGTATTCTTTATGTCAAAGATACAGACTTTTTGTGTTTATTTACGAGGGTATTTATTTAAGTCGGTATTTACGAAGGAATAAATATAGTCGACTCGATAAATAATTCTTCAGCGGTTTTGATCAGTAACTGCACAGCAAGTGAAGCATTTGGTAATGAAGGAATAGCGATTCCTATTTGGCTTGTGATCCGTGGTGTAACTTCTCGAACATCTAGTTGATGGGGGTGCATAGATAAGGCTAGATTGGATACAATACCGATGCCTAGCCCCTGACGTACCATATTAATTAATGCACTCACATTATGAGTAGTAAATGTAATATTAAGCTCACAATTTTCGTTGTCAAAAGCTTCAATAATTGCTGTTTCGTGTCCACCTTTGCACAAAATCATATCTTCTTTATGAAGATGTTGAATCGTAATATGAGCTTGTTGTTGTAACGGATGGTTAGCAGGTAAAAGAAGCACCATATCATTTTCACATAACGGAATCACATCTAATTCGGGTGCAGGCAGAAGAACAATACCGACTTCGATTTTGCGATTGTATACCCATTCTTTCACATCGTTTGCAGAGCCTTCATGAAGATCGAAGACCAGATTAGGATAATTTTGTTTGATTTTTTGAATAATAGGCGGTAAAAAATAAGCAGATGCTGATGGAAAAGCTCCTACACAGATTGTACCGACATCAAGCCCTTTGACAGCAGCTACCTGTTGTTGTACTTTTTCCATGCTGTGTAAAATAGTACGGAATTGCACCAAAACTTGCTCACCGATCTCTGTCAGCAAAACTCCTTTTTTGCGATCACGCAGTAGTAATAGAGTATCTAATTCATTTTCAATACTGGCTATAGCATGGCTCACCGCAGGTTGGGTCATATGCAAATCATGAGCAGCTTGAGTAAAGCTTAATGTCTCAGCAACACGTACAAAAGTCATAATCTGAGTAATGGTCATAACAATATCGTTATCTCCTTTATGCAAAACATTCATTTTCTTTATAAGTGATAACAGTATAACCTAAAGAAGCACAAATTTAAAACAGTGTAAACGCAGTAGATGAAAGGATGAATAATATGAAGACATTATCCCCTAAAACAACATTATGGTTGGTGATTTTCCTTGTTACGATCTGGGGAATCAACTGGCCTTTAACCAAATTAGTATTACCTGATGTGCCACCTCTTTTATTTTCAGGACTGCGGACTTTAATAGGAGGTCTAATTTTATTAGGTTTTGCTTTAAAACATATTGAACGATTGCAATGGAAACGGAATATGAAAATCTATGTGGTGCTCGCTATTCTGAATATTATCGGATATTACGGACTACAGACGATAGGTATTGGCTATTTGCCAGCAGGTTTATTTTCAACGATAGTATTTTTACAACCGATTTTACTTGGATTGTTTTCATGGTTATGGTTAGGTGAAAAAATGAATACGATGAAAGTGGTTGGATTGGTACTTGGGTTTGCCGGTGTGGCTGTGATTAGTTCCGGCGGAATCGAAGGCAACTTATCGGTAACAGGTATCGTTTTGGCTCTGGCATCGTCATTATGTTGGGCGCTAGGTACGATTTATATGAAGAAAAATAATCAGCAATTGGATTCTTTATGGACAGTGACCATGCAATTGTTAATCGGTGGAGTTGTACTGATGATTCTTGGATCATCTACCGAACGTTGGAGTGATATTCAGTGGACGCCTTCTTTTATCGAAGTGTTATTATTTATTTCCCTTTTTGTTATTGCTGGTGGTTGGATGGTGTATTTCAAACTAATCGACAGTGGAGAAGTGAGTACCGTAGGAACATATACCTTTTTAATTCCGGTACTCTCTAATATCTTTAGTATCTGGATATTGAATGAGTCGATCACTTTACCTTTATTGATCGGTCTGGTTATGATTGCTTGTAGTATAGCATTTGTAAATTGGAAAAAGGCAGTTAAGCCTCCATTGATCGTACAAGTTCCTGTAGATAAAAAGTAACTGCATGCATAATTAAAATATATAGAGAAAATATAAAAGCAAATATAAAAAGACTATTTCTATTAAAGAGCTAGTCTTTTTTTTTGTGATCAGATTGTATTCTAGAATTTGTATCCTTTTAGAGGTATCTTTTATAATATAGTAGTAAGTTCTATAGAATATTTATGTAGGATTTAATTTTGATTATTATTTTATATTTCATAGAGCTTCATGAAATTAAAAGGAGGCAGACCTTGTTATCATCCAAAGTTGAACAATACTTCAAAGAACAAAATGGCTGGTATGAAGAAGCTTCGTCTGACTATGTAGGTGCTTTGGAACAGTTAAATATTCCGCTAGACTCAGACTTTGCTCAATTTTATTTGCATGCTGAGACAGGGCCTACGTTTTATAGTAGACATCGTGAACTTTACCATATTGCTTGGTTTGTACTGTATTCGAATTATGATTTAAGTGTACATAGTGCCCGCACGACGTTGGAATTACCAGAAGAATATCTTCCACTGGATGCTTTTGTCGGTGAAGGTGGATACTTTTATAATCGGCAGACGGGACAAGTGTTAGAGTTGAGTCTTGGTCAACCGTTACAAGACTTTTGGGCAGGGCAATTACAACCGCAATGGTCCGATTTTAATTCATTTTTAGAATGGTTTTTTGAACTGGATCATTCTGCTCACTCTTCCTCCTAAATCAGTCGCTAAGATCATCATGATCTGGCGGCTTTTTTTAAGCTTTCCTTTACCTTCCTTTAAGCTGAATTTATAACATTTACGTTATAGTAAAAAGGATTTTGGGAAAAGCGGGAGGGAACGAGGTATGCTGCAAGTCCAGCAAGTAAGCAAATGGTTTGATCAGCGTCGTAGTGTAGATGGAATAGATTTTGAGATGAAGCGTGGTGAAATTGTTGGTTTTCTCGGCCCCAATGGAGCGGGTAAAACAACAACTATGCGGATGATTACAGGATATTTAACCCCTTCTACGGGACAGATATGGGTAGATGGACTACCGATGCATGAACAATCCAGACAAGCCCGTAGTAAAATCGGCTATTTGCCAGAGACACCGCCACTTTATCCCGATATGACTGTGCGTTCGTATTTACGGTTTGTTGCGGATCTACGTGATGTGTCGGTACGAGAACAGAAGTTACGAATAAGTGAAATGGTGGATCGGCTTGGACTACAAGGAAGAGAACGACAGGTGATACGTTCTTTATCTAAAGGATATAAGCAACGTCTAGGATTAGCAGGTGCGATTATTCACCAACCGGAATTATTGATTCTAGATGAACCAACATCTGGGCTTGATCCGAATCAGATTATGGAAATTCGTCAATTGATTCGAGAATTAGGTGAGCAACATACTGTGTTGTTGAGCACTCATATTTTGCCAGAAGTCAGTATGCTCTGTAACCGAATGTTGATTATCCATGAAGGCAAATTAGTACTGGATCGAGCAGCTGATCATATTGGTGATTCATTGCATGAGAATTTCCAGGTGCAATTGGAAGTGAAGTCTAAGCCTGCGATCGTACGATCAGTACTGGAACATTTAGTCTTTGCACATATGGAATTTCAGTATTCAGATACCAATGAACAACAAGAACAATTGATTACGATCCAATTAACTGGAGTCGATCAGGAAGATTTTAGAGAATCACTTTCTTTATTATTAGCCGAAGCACGAATACCTGTATTAGAAATGCGTAAAGAAGGTCACAGTTTAGAAGATCTATTTGCCAAATTAACAACAGATTCGATATCGAGTAAAGAAACCAATGTATCATCTGTCGATGTTACAGATACTCCTGAGACAAAGGAGGATACATCCAAGTGAGACGTATGTGGGCGATCTGTTCTAAAGAATTACAGCTGTATTTTTTAAATCCAACGACTTATTTTGCAATTGCCGTCTATGTATTGCTATCCAGTTATATGTTTTATGTTAGTTTTGTCGGTTATCAGCCAAGTATATTGGATTACCGTTTGATTTTGGGGAATACGATTTTTATGTTATTGATTATTATTCCGTTGTTAACGATGCGTTTGATATCTGAAGAATTTAGACAAGGAACCGATGAACTTCTGCTCACTTCGCCTGTCACAGTGACAGAGATTGTGGTGGGTAAATACTTAGCTTCGCTTGGTTTATTAGTAGTATTGATTGCATGTAATCTAGTGTATCCGGTGACGATGTCTTTTTTCGGTACGATGAATATGCCAATGTTATTGTTATCTTTATTGGCGGTATTTTTACTCGGTGCTGCAATGATGGCGATAGGGCTATTTGCTTCTAGTCTGTCTCAACACCAGATGATATCGGCAGTGATCGCATTTGTACTCTTACTGGGACTATGGATTATTGATTCTTTTACAATGAATTCAGATATTGCACAGAAATGGTTAGAACCTTTTTCAATATCGAGTCGAATCGATAATTTAATTAAAGGCATACTGCATGGACCTGATATTCTGTTCTATCTTACGTTATCTCTATTGTTCCTCGTGCTGAGTATACAAGTCGTGGAACGGAAAAGGTGGAGGTGATCAATATGAAAAAATGGATACAAGGTACAAATGCAGTTGTCTTTTCAGTAGCAGTGATCGGGATTTTTATTATTGTGACACTATTTCTAAATTCGATTGGCACTTTTCAAGTCGATCTAACCAAAAATAAACAATATACGTTATCCGATCAGACGATAACAACATTGCAAGGATTAGACCAGAATGTCGAAGCACTGGTCTTTGTTAACTCGCAAGATGCTGAAGTCTATACCCGTGAAGTGACAGATTTATTAGCAGAATACCATAAAGTGAACAGCAAGTTGCAAGTCAAAACGTATGATCTGCTGACCAATCCAACACTTGCCAAGCAATACGGAGTGACTGAAAGTGCAGTAGTGCTCAAAAAAGGAGATAGTACCAAAATCGTTCCGGTATATGATATGTTTGCTGATGGGGCAGGAGCAAGTGATATGAGTGCAGAAAGCGCAGAAGCCAGTACTTCTTATCAATTTAGTGGTGAAGAGAAGTTAACTTCTGGTCTATTATCTCTATCTTCATCTACAACACACAAAGCATATCTGCTCAACGGGCATAATGAATTTGCAACCACTGATATCAGTACACTGGTGAATCATTTAAAAGAAGAAAATATTACGGTGAGCGATCTGTCTTTACTACAAGAAGGCGCTATTCCGAAAGACGCAAGTCTACTTATGATTGTAGGCCCGCAAAATGATTTGAGTGATGGGGAAACCAAGCTCATTAAGCAGTACTTGAGTAATGGAGGCAAGTTATTCTTATCTCTTGGATTTAATGAAAAAATGAGTAGCAGTTGGAAGAACTTGGACTCATTAATGAGCATGTATGGGGTTAAAGATACTCATACTGTAGCTGTAGAACCTAAAGACACGACCTTATATGATCCACTGACGATTATTCCAGACTATGGACAACATGAGATTACATCCAAATTAGCAGCAAGCAAGCTGTATACGATGATGTCTCTGTCAGTTGGTTTGCAATTAGAAGCGGTACAAGGTTGGACAACAACACCGTTACTGACTTCTTCGAGTAATAGTTATGGAGAAACCAATCTGTCAGGCTTATTAGAATCCAAAACAGAACGAGATCAGAAAGACTTACCTGGCCCTTTCGATCTGGGATTTGCTGTCGCTGATAGCAAAGGTGCACCCAAAGCAGTGATTTTAGGTGGATCTACTTTTATGATGGATCAGGAAATTGTTCAGCAAGCGAATTTAGATTTTGCACTGAATAGTATCAATGATCTGTTAGGTAATACGAGTAAAATCACGATTCGACCTCAAGTACAAGAACAATACCAGACTGCGAATTTATCATTATCTCAAGCGAAAATGATTTTCATCGGAACGGTGATTGTATTTCCTTTACTCTTTGTCATTATAGGGATTGTACTATGGTGGAGACGACGGAGAGGATAGAAAGGAGTCTTGCAGATCGTGCAATTTCGTCAATGGATACCGACTATAAGTATGGTTATCATTTTACTGGTAGGTGGAGTATATGCGTATTCACAGAACTTTTTTCAAAAAGATCAGACAACTCCTGTAGAAGCCAAATGGATTTCGTTTACACCTGATACTGTGCAGAAGATCCAAATCAAACCTTTACCTGAACATCAGGAAGCGACTACACCATCAGGATCTTCAACACCGATTGTGCTTGAAAAAAATAAGGATCAATGGCAAATGAGTCTACCTGCTAGCTACCCTACCAATTCATATATGATTGCAGATTGGTTAACCACATTACAAGCTGCGACAGTGCACAATATTGTAGAAGAAGCACCAACCGATGTAACCAAATACGGGATAGATCCACAGCAACCTAATATGGTATTAACCACATCGACAGGGCAACAAGATAGACTGTATATTGGGAGCAAATTACCAACCGATGGATATTATTATGCACGCTTAAATGAAGGAGCAATTATCCAATTAGCACAGCAGACCGTTACGGATTTGTCAGCTACTGTTTTTGGATTTGTTGATACAACGCCAATCGGTTGGAATGATCAAGATATGACAGCTTTGAGTTGGACAGATTCCAAAGATCAGAGCCATTGGACAGTACATCATCAAGCCAATGTAGAAGATCCATCGCAAGATCATTGGACTTTTAATGGTCATTCTATTACTGCTGAACAAGCATCCAATTTGACAGATAGTATCAAAAATATACCAACTGATCAATTGCCACAACCTGCTTCTAAACAATCATCGCAATCGTCTGTATTCACTTTGAAAGTGACTCGAACAGAGCAAGGGCATACGGTTGTAGATACGTATCAAGGATTTCAAAATGCCGATGATCCTACATCAATTTGGGTGACCGATCCTACTCATATGTGGGCGTATCGTCTACCGTCAGAATCGATCCATCAAGTGATACAGTCGGCACAAGCGCTCTCTAAATGATAGGCTTATCTGTTATCAATGATCGTTGTCTAATTATCAGTTATCCACAGCCAATAAAGTGAAAATTCACAACCAACACCTTTTATTGAGTAGATTGCATACTTGGTAAAAGGTGTTTTTTTGAGATCAATATCTATCTATGTTGATCTTATTTGATAAAAAAAGAAGTCAAATCGATAAAATGATTGACTGTAAGCAGTTTTGAGAATAATATTTAACTATAAATTAATCAAAACATAATCAAAAAGTGATAAGTGAATCAAAATATAACAATGATGCAACTATTGTGATGATCTATTGAAGTGTATTCAATTAGAGGAGGAACAAAAATGACAGAAGCGCTACAAGTAGAAAAGCTAAAAAATTATATCAATGGGGAATGGGTCGAAAGTAAAACAACCGTCTACGAAGATGTCTACAATCCAGCGACCAAAGAAGTTATTGCAAGAGTCCCCCTGTCTACCAAAGAAGATATTGATTATGCTGTTGAAGTAGCCCACCAAGCTTTTCAATCCTGGCAAAAAATAGCTGTTCCTCGTCGTGCACGCATTCTGTTCAACTTCCAACAATTATTGTCTACTCATAAAGAAGAATTAGCTCGTCTGATCACTTTAGAAAATGGAAAAAATTTGACCGAAGCATTAGGTGAAGTAGGTCGTGGTATCGAAAATGTAGAGTTTGCCGCGGGTGCGCCTACATTGATGATGGGCGATTCACTGGCTTCTATTGCAACAGATGTAGAAGCGGTAAATTATCGGTACCCGATAGGCGTAGTTGGTGGGATTGCTCCATTTAACTTTCCTATGATGGTGCCTTGTTGGATGTTCCCGATGGCGATTGCTTTAGGCAATACATTTATACTTAAGCCTTCTGAACGTACACCGTTATTAACTAGACGTCTGGTTGAATTATTTACTGAAGCAGGATTGCCTAAAGGCGTATTCAATATCGTATACGGAGCGCATGACGTGGTGAATGGTGTTCTGGATCATCCTTCGGTACAAGCAATCTCATTTGTTGGTTCGAAGCCTGTAGGAGAATATGTATTTAAGCGTGGAAGTAATAATCTCAAAAGAGTACAGGCATTAACAGGAGCCAAAAATCATACGATTGTACTGAACGATGCTGATCTAGAAGACACGGTGACCAATGTGATCGCTTCTGCTTTCGGTTCAGCAGGTGAACGGTGTATGGCATGTGCTGTTGTCGCTGTTGAAGAAGGCATCGCAGATGCTTTTATCACCCGTTTGAAAGAGCGAGCAGGCGAGATCAAAATCGGAAATGGTCTTGATGACGGTGTATTTCTAGGTCCGGTGATTCGAGAAGAAAATCAGAAACGCACTATAAGCTACATCGAAAAAGGGATTAGCGAAGGCGCAACGTTGGTCTACGATGGTCGTGAACACATTTCAGAAGAAGGCTATTTTATCGGACCGACTATTTTCGAAAATGTCACAACAGATATGACGATCTGGAAAGATGAAATTTTTGCGCCTGTCTTATCGGTTATTCGTGTGAAGCATTTGAAAGAAGCAGTCGAAACGGCTAATCGCTCGGAATTTGCTAATGGAGCTTGTATTTTTACATCCAATGCTTCAGCGATTCGTTATTTCCGTGAAAATATAGATGCCGGGATGTTAGGCGTGAACTTAGGTGTACCTGCACCGATGGCATTCTTTCCATTTTCCGGTTGGAAATCTTCCTTTTTCGGTACGCTACATGCTAATGGAAAAGACAGTGTAGACTTTTATACGCACAAAAAAGTAGTCACTGCTCGTTATGTTACGCCTACGTTTGAATAAGGAGGGTTCCAAATCATGAGTCGTTTATTGCGTGAACCTCAACAACAACTTCTCAGCACAGGAGTAACTCTGCTACATGAAGTGAATCAAGATAATTCTCCTTTACACTATGTAGGATTCAAAATGATAGATATCGAACCCGGTGCGACATATAGCGAAGCACTGGGAAAAACCGAATGTTGTATTGTAGCCGTCACAGGCCAAATTACAGTCAGCGATCATGAACAGACGTTTACCGGAGTAGGAACACGTGCAAGTGTTTTTGAGAAAAAGCCTACAGATAGCGTTTATATTTCCAATGATCGTGCATTTACTGTTACCGCAGAGACAACAGCTAGAGTGGCTTTATGTTATTCACCTTCTATCGAACAACGTCCAACTCGTATGATTCAAGCTGCCGAAAATGGGGTCGAGCATCGCGGGAAATACAACAATCAGCGTCTGGTGCATAATATTTTGCCAGACTCTGATCAGACGGTGAATAGTCTTTTGGTCGTTGAAGTCATCACAGAAAGTGCGAACTGGTCCAGTTATCCACCTCATAAGCATGATGTTGATCAATTGCCTGCGGAATCATTATTAGAAGAAACATATTATCATGAGATCGATCCTGCGCAAGGGTTTGTATTTCAACGTGTGTATACTGATGATCGTTCACTAGATGAGACGATGGCGGTTGAACATCGGAATGTTGTGATCGTGCCTGTCGGTTATCATCCTGTAGGTGTGCCTGACGGATACACTTCGTATTATCTTAATGTGATGGCAGGACCCAAGCGAATCTGGAAATTCCACAACGATCCTGATCATGAATGGATATTGCAACGTTAATCTGATGATCAAGCTTGTACAGAATAGAAATTTGTGAAGGAAATGGAGTGGAAGAATAGATGAAGTACGAATTAAAAAGTGAACGTGTTTTCGATATTATTGCGATTGGTAGAGCCTGTATAGATCTGAACGCTACAGAATACAATCGTCCTATGGAAGAAACGATGACGTTCACCAAATACGTCGGTGGATCACCTGTTAATATCGCAATTGGAAGTTCCAAATTAGGGCTCAAAACAGGCTTTATCGGGAAGCTAGCAGATGATCAACATGGTCGCTTTATTGCTAACTATATTCAGAATTTAGGTATCGATACCACAGGAGTCGTAATTGATCGAGCAGGTCACAAAACAGGGCTTGCTTTTACCGAAATCAAAAGCCCTGAAGAATGCAGTATTCTGATGTATCGTGATAATGTAGCCGATCTGTACTTGGAACCTAGTGAAGTAGATGAAGACTATATCCGACAAACAAGTACTTTATTAGTATCAGGTACTGCTCTTTCGCAAAGTCCTTCACGGGAAGCTGTACTCAAAGCAGTCAGTCTTGCGCGTAAACACAACGTAAAAGTGATTTTTGAATTAGATTATCGTCCATATACATGGAACTCTATAGAAGAAACGGCTATCTATTATGCACTGGTTGCCGAGCAAGCAGATATTGTGATCGGAACACGCGATGAATTCGATATTCTTGAACATCGTAAAGGAAAAAATGAGCAAACGATCGCTTATTTATTCCAGCATCTTCCGCAACTGATTGTAATCAAGCATGGTGTCGAAGGATCATATGCCTATACAAAGTCAGGTCAACGTTTTCAAAGTAAAGCGTATATCACTCAAGTATTGAAAACATTTGGTGCAGGTGATTCGTATGCTTCTGCTTTTCTGTATGCTTTATTTGCAGGTAAAGATATCGAGACCGCTCTTAAATACGGCAGTGCTTCAGCTTCGATCGTGGTGAGTAAGCATAGTTCTTCTGAAGCCATGCCTACAGTAAATGAAATTGAACAATTGATTACAGCAGATGAAAAAGAGGCACAATACAGATAGAGGTGACATAATGCAAACCATTCGGCTGACAACAGCACAAGCCTTAATCCGTTTTTTGAATGCCCAATATATCCATGTAGATGGTCAAGAATTTCCTTTTGTCGAAGGGATATTTACTATTTTTGGACATGGTAACGTACTGGGAATCGGTCAAGCATTAGAACAAGAATCCGGTCATCTCAAAGTCATACAAGGTAAAAATGAACAAGGAATGGCTCATGCGGCTATCGCATACAGCAAGCAAATGTTACGTCAAAAAATATATGCGGTTACCACATCGGTAGGGCCAGGAGCAGCGAATCTAGCAGCGGCGGCAGGGACAGCATTATCTAATAACATTCCAGTATTATTTTTACCTGGAGATACGTTTGCTACAAGACAGCCTAATCCTGTACTTCAACAGATTGAACAAGAATATAGTGCAGCGATTACAACCAATGATGCGTTAAAACCATTATCACGCTATTGGGATCGGATCACTCGTCCTGAACAATTAATGTCTAGCTTACTACGAGCTTTTGAAGTGATGACTGATCCTGCCAAAGCTGGCCCAGCTACGATCTGTATTGCGCAAGATGTAGAAGGAGAAGCTTATGATTATGATGTAGCCTTTTTTGCACGTCGGGTTCATTATTTAGATCGTAAATTGCCTACGATGCGCGAATTAACAGGAGCAGCGGCATTAATCCAATCCAGTCGTAAGCCAGTGATTATTGTAGGCGGTGGAGCTAAATATTCGCAAGCACGGGATATATTGATCCAATTATCTGAAAAGCATCATATTCCATTAGTAGAAACACAAGCAGGTAAAGCAACAGTTGAATATACATTTGCTAATAATCTAGGTGGTATAGGCGTAACCGGGACACTTGCCGCGAATCAAGTGGCAAGACAAGCTGACTTAGTGATTGGTATTGGTACAAGGTACACTGATTTTGCGACATCTTCCAAAACAGCTTTTGATTTTGAAAATGCTCGATTTTTAAATATTAATGTTAGCCGTGCTCAAGCATACAAATTGGATGCTTTTCAAATGGTAGCGGATGCTAGAACAGCCTTGGAACAACTGTCTCCTTTATTAGAAGGATACGTTAGTGAATTTGGAGATCAGATTCAGCAATTCAAAGCAGAGTGGAATCAGGAGCGAGATCGTTTAAGTAAGATTACTTTTCAGCGGGACAATTTTAAGCCAGAAGTGAGCGATCAATTTGATCAACAGATGCTCAATGAATATGCCGATGCACTTCAGACTGAATTACCACAGACGACAGCATTGATCGCTATCAATGAGGTTATTCCAGCAGATAGCATTATTATTGGCTCAGCAGGATCATTGCCAGGTGATCTACAACGCATTTGGAATCCTACAGTGGCTAACACGTATCACTTGGAATATGGATACTCTTGTATGGGATACGAGGTGTCTGGTGCTCTAGGTATTAAGTTAGCTGTACCTGACAAAGAAGTGTATTCTATTGTCGGTGACGGTAGCTTTCTCATGTTACACTCTGAATTGATTACAGCGATTCAATACAATCATAAGATCAATATTATTCTTTTTGATAATGCAGGTTTTGGCTGTATTAATAATCTACAAATGGAGAACGGTGGAGATAGCTATTTCTGCGAATTCCGTACTCACGATCAACGGATTATGAATATTGATTATGCCAAAGTAGCTGAAGGTTATGGCGCCAAGTCTTACAAAGTGAATACGATAGAACAATTGCAGGCGGCTTTGAAAGATGCATCACAGCAATCGAACTCCACATTGATCGAGATCAAAGTATTACCGAAAACAATGACCAATGGCTATGATAGCTGGTGGAATGTGGGCGTGGCTGAAGTCTCTGACAACGAAAAGATTCATGAAGTATTTGAAGCTAGACAACATCAGTTAAAAAAAGCTAAACAATATTAAAATAGGCTCTTCTGAAATGATGATGATTAAAGGAGAGATGACATGTGCGAACCGTATCAATGAAATCTATGCTAATAGAAGCTCTAGCAGGTGGTTATGCTGTCGGGCAGTATAATATAAACGGTGTGCAGTGGGTACAAGCGATTTTGCGAGCAGCAGAAGAAGAACAAGCACCTGTGATTCTAGCAGCTTCTGATCGATTGGTAGACTATCTGGGTGGATATGCACTGATTGCTGCTATCGTAGACCTTTCGATACAAGAGTTATCCATTACAGTACCTGTCTCTTTACATTTAGATCATGGCATCAGTGTAGAACGTTGTAAAAAAGCTATCGATAGTGGATTCAGCTCTGTCATGATTGATGGTTCACATCATTCGATCGAACAAAATATAACCATGACTCGTGAAGTGGTAGAGTACGCTAGAGCATATGGCGTATCGGTTGAAGCAGAAGTGGGTACTGTAGGTGGTATGGAAGATGGACTCATCGGAGGCATTCAATATGCAGACCCGCTTGAATGTGATCGACTGGTCAAAGAAACAGGGGTTGATGCATTAGCCGCTGCACTCGGTTCAGTGCATGGCCCTTATCAAGGCGAGCCTGTACTTGGATTTGCTGAAATGAAGCATATTGCAGACTTAACAGGCATTCCGTTAGTTCTACATGGAGGTTCAGGTATTCCACAGCATCAGATCCAGCAAGCCATCGCATTAGGGCATGCCAAGATCAATGTAAATACCGAATGTATTCAAGCATGGGCATTAGCTGTTCGCCAAGTATTGAATCAAGACACTCATATATATGATCCAAGTAAAATTCTTACCCCCGGTACTGAAGCGATCCAAGCAGTGGTGCAAAGTAAAATGCAGGAATTTGGTACAAGTGGTCAAGCGAATGCCAACTATTCTAAAGTATAATAAGTCGCTTCCCATCAGGATAAAGCTAATATTCCATTAAAAAGACATATCTTGTTCTAAGTTATTCTTAGAGTAAGATATGTCTTTTTGAGTCCTTTTATTTACAAATATATAATTCAATTCGATGCTCACGACAGAACGAATGGTATTCTTCTGATAATGCACCAGAGGTGATCAATACATCGACTTCATGCAAAGGAGCATAGGTAAGCTGAGTAGATTTGCCGAATTTGGAGGCATCTGCTAGCAAATATAAAGTCTGAGCTTTTTCAGCGATTCGTTTTTTTATTTCGTACTCCAAAATATCAGAGTTGGTCAACCCATGAGCAATCGATACCCCCGTAGCCGCCATAAAAGCTTTGCTGATATTATATTTATCCAAAATATGTAGATCATCAATACTAACAAATGATTTGGTTTTGCGTTTGTAGCGATTACCAATTGTGATCAGCGTAATATTTTCAAAAGCAACAGCCGCATTAATCACATCCAGACTGTTGGTCAAAATGGTTAACTGTTGAGAAGAAGGAAGGAACTCAATCATATTGCGAGTTGTTGTACCCGAGTCGATAAAAATCAAATCTTGATCTTCTACGAGTGCAGCCGCTTGTTGTCCAATTTTCACTTTTTCAGGATGATTAGTATGATCTCGATTTTCAAATGGAATTAGAGCAGGGGTTACAGAAGTCACTCCACCGTAGACCTTTTGAATCGTTCCTTTTTCAAGGATTTGATTCACATCACGACGGACGGTATTTTTAGAAACGTTAAAATATTCACAAAGTTCATCTAAAGAAACTGTACCCACCGAGTGAATATAATCTTCAAGATGTTGTAGCCTTTTTTCCTTCATACGATTGAACTCCTGTCTTGTTGAAAATAGTACTCAAAATATAACATATGATCAAAAGTTAATCAATAGTTAATCTTAAAACAATAATTTGAAGTCCAAAATCACAAAAAAAGCAAGTTCTCTATGATCAAAAACAGAGAACTTGCTAATACCGCTTCTATTCATTATATGATTTCAATAACCCTTTAATAAAAATATGCTGTAATTCCATATCTGGATTCAGTACTAGGATATCAGCACGTTTACCGATTTCAAGACTACCTGTCTTTTCGTATAATCCTAGTTCACGCGCAGGATTACCACTACCTGCGGCAGAAGCTTGTAGAATTGATAGCCCTACTTGCTGAATCAAAAAGCGGAAACCTTCGATCATGGTTAAACGGCTACCTGCAAGTGTTCCGCTATCATCCGGCAAAGTCGCTATACCGTTGAGGACTTTGACAGGTTGATCACCCAACATATATTCGCCATCCCCAAGCCCGGCAGCGGACATCGCATCGGTAATCAGGATTAAATTATCTTGTTGCTTAAGTTGAGCTAAGATCGATACCGCCGCAGGGTGAACATGAATCCCATCTGCTATAATTTCGGCATGAATCGCAGGGGTACTTAGTACTGCACCGGCTACTCCCGGTTTGCGATGATGAAGTGGAGTCATTGCATTAAATGTATGAACCGCATGATTAAGTCCTTGTTCAACCGCTAACATGATCTCTTCATACGAAGCATCGGTATGACCTGCGGCGGCTGTAATGTCATGCTGACGTAGCCATGAGATCAGTTCCAAAGCACCTTCTCGTTCAGGAGCTAAAGTAAGCTGTTTGATTAGCCCTGGATAATGAGATTCCCATTGCTCTAACCATTCGATATTTGGGAGTACGATATGTTCTGGATTTTGAGCACCTGGCCACTTAGGACTGATAAAAGGGCCTTCTAGATGCACGCCTTCGATCTGTGCACCGGGCATTTGTCCATTTTGCATATAAGCATAGACTTGTTCTAATACATGATCGATATCAGCATGAGGTGCGGTCATCGTTGTCGCTAGTAGAGCTGTCGTTCCTTGACTGGCATGAAAAGAAGTAATCGTATCTAATACGTGTGGATCGGAATCCATAAAATCGGCACCCATCCCACCATGCACATGGATATCAATAAAGCCGGGAATCACAAGTCCAGATTTGGCATCATATGTTGTCTGTTCTTTCCATATCGGAGCGTTCGCTGTAGAACCTACATACGTAATCGTCTGATCTTGGACTTGTACCGTTCCATTTTCAATCACTTTTGTAGGTGTAACCACACGTCCATGAATAATTTGAAAGGAATGTGGTACATCTGTTGAAATAGACATTACTGGAACAACCTCCCTGCTTCTGCATCCAGCAGTACAGTAACGTTGGAATGCAGTTGTAATAGTGAAGCAGGGCATTGTGTTGTGATCGGACCTGTTACAGCGCGATGGATAATTTCAGCTTTGTCTGCACCACGTACAAGCAGTAGAATTTGACGAGCTTTCATAATACTACCTACACCCATCGTAATCGCTTGTGCTGGAACGTCATCCACCGAACCAAAGTAACGAGAATTCGCTTCTCGGGTCTGTTCTAATAATGTCACGACATGAGTCGCAGGATTCAAGCTGTCATCCGGTTCATTGAATCCAATATGCCCATTATGTCCAATGCCTAGAACTTGTAGATCGATCACCGCTTCGGACAACATTTCATCATACAGGCGACATTCGGCATCCAAATCGGTTGCTTGTCCATCAGGCACATGAGTATTTTCAAGATTAATATCAATATGATTAAATAAATGCTCGTTCATAAATGTACGATAAGAAGCCGGATGTTCTGTAGGTAGACCTGCATATTCATCCAGATTGTAACTTTTCACTTTGGCAAAACTGACTAATCCTTGCTTATGAATCTGAATCAATTCACGATACAAGCCTACAGGCGTGCCTCCTGTAGCCAATCCTAATACAGCACGAGGAGAAGTTTGTACCAGACTAGCAACAATATGAGCAGCTACCTTGTGAAAATCTTCTTCATGAGTCACTTTGATTACATTAGCCATTATTCAAAACCTCCTGAGTCTTTGCGATAACGTTGCACATTTTTATAAGATAGCTCCAACTTCGCTACAGAATCGTTAAATTGGGCGCTAATCATACCGGTAAATAAAATATCAATAATATGCAGTTGAGCAATCCGTGAAGCCATATCTCCACGACGAACACCTTGTTCCAATGATGATGAAAATAAAGCGATATCTGCCATCGAAGCGAGCTTATTATTGCTATATTGAGTCAGTGATAATACAGTCGCACCATTATCTTTGGCACACGATAATGCATCGATCGTTTCTTTAGTTTCCCCAGAATACGAAATCGCTAACGCTACATCTTCTGAAGAAAGTGTAGAAGCAGAAGTGATTTGCATATGAGAATCAGAAAACGATGTACTGTTTTTACCGACTCGAATCAATTTCTGATAAAAGTCTTGCGCTACAATAGATGAAGTGGCGATACCATACAGATCAATCCGACGTGCACGGGTAAGGTAACCTATCGCTTGCTCAAGCTTGGGTAAATCGAGTAAACGGGTAGTATCGTTGATCGATGTAATATGATTGGTTTCAATCGCTTTAACAATCTCGGCAAGCGGATTACCTGCAATAATATCTTGATACGAACTTGGAATCGACTGTTGCGCTAATTCACTAGCTAACTTCATTTTGAAATCAGGAAAGCCTTCGAAATGAAATGTTTTGCAGAAGCGAGTAACAGTAGCAGGACTGATCCCACATTGAGTCGCTAACTGTGTAATCCCAAGCCGAATAACAGTGGAAGGTTGTTGCAAAATATAATGAGCCAGTCGGCGCTCTTGAGGAGATAAACTTTCGATGCGTTGCTCCAACATATGCAAAATAGGAGACAAGTTTAACCCTCCCTAATGAAAATTATTTTTATTTTATAATAATATATATAGAAAATTATTTTCTTTCACCATTATCTTAAAGCACCCTAACAAAGATTGCAACTCATAAATTTCTATTTTGGGGCATGATTATAAATAAAGCAGATTAGAGTGGATGAAGTATGAAATGTTGCTCCATTACAGATGTACAATATATGATCCGGACTCATCTAAAAAATGATCACGAGTAACGGATTCCCCCAAAAATGAACGATAAGCATTAATCGTTCCATCATGAGAAACAATATACAATGTGTGTTGGTTTAGTTGTTTACACCAGATCGTAAATGCTTTAGCTACTCTATGAAATGCTTCCTCACTTATTGTATTTATTCCGTTTGTCCATATTTCTTCTGAGCTTTCAATGATATGTAGGGAAGGGTAATCTGTTTTGATTTTGGTATAGTGAAGTATTTGATCACAAGCATAGGCTTGATCAGGGTTTAACAAAGGGAACATACGCGGACTCACTAAAGGATGAACGTACAATGTACAAGAGATTTTTTTTGCCCATATAAGTGCTGTTTCAATCGTACGACGAGTAGGGCTGATAATGATGATATCTTTATTCGTTAAAGGAAAAGTCTGTTTTAATTGTTGGGCTTGTTGAACTCCTTTTTCCGTCAGAGTGGCATCAGACATTTGCAAACTTTCAGGTGGAGATAATGTATGTTCTCCTTGACCATGACGTATAAAAATAATTTTCATCGTATTCTCCTTTAGCATAATGAATCGTGCTTAGAATGGACTACATATAATATATTAACAAAAAGAGTCTGCATCCTTATACAAAAGGATACAGACTCTCTAAATTTACTTCATCTCATCATTATTATGGTGTAGAGCGGATCACACTATCATTCTTAACTCCATAACACCCTAGTTAAGCCGTCTGCTTACGACTGCGATATTCTGGTAAAATCAATCTCCATACCATCCAGATCAAGACAATCATTTGAGGGATAAAGGTCTCCCATGTCGGATACATACCGATCCAACTGATCGAAGGTAATTCTGCCACTGTATGTGCAGGGAATTTACCCGCCACTTGAAGGGCATGAATACTTTCGCCCAGAAAACGAAATACCAGATAATAAATCAATACTGTTGCCGTTAAGAAGAACGGACGAATCGGTAATTTCACACTGAACTTGATAATCAGTACAGCAATTACAATCAGAATAGCAAGGGCAATCGCTATACCCAAAATGAATTGCGAAAGAGCAATCGCAGGAGCCATACCGATATAGAAAATCGCTGTTTCAGCACCTTCACGTAAAATGGCGAGTCCAGAGACAATCGCTAATGACCATAGACTACCACGTTCTAAAGCACCACTGACTTGATTTTCAATATAAGTATTCCAATTTTTTAAGTTGGCTTTCTGATGTAACCAGTGTCCTACACTAAGCATCATCACAACAGCGACGAGGCCGGTAATGCCTTCGATCATTTCACGTGTACTACCGCTACTTGATACTTGAGAGAACGCATAGACAAAGATCACCGCCATAACACCACTGAGCACTAGACCTGAAATAGCACCAGACCAGATGTACTGTCCTGCGGTACGGCTACCACTACGTTTGGCATAAGCGAGTAGAGCAGCTAATACCAGAATCGCTTCTAGACCTTCACGTAATAAAATAATCGCTGCATCCCAAGCTGTATATGATGTTTTGGATGTTAAAGGAGTGAGTTCATCCAGCATGGTCTGAATTACAGTACTAGCTTGTGTCCATACAGGAGGATTAGATACTAAATATCCTTGTACTTCAGCCATTTCATTTTCAATCGAAGTATAGGTCGAAGCCGAAGAAATCTGTACTTCTCCTTCGACCAGAGGCCACATCGAGATAAATTGAGTCATCAGATCAGACGCTTTGTTCTGATCTTGAGCTGTTGTTGCTGTCTGTACTTGTTGAAGTAACGTTACAGCATCACTTAAGCGAACGGTACCACTCGCAGGAGCCGTATCTGCAATATCACCTGCGGCATATTCGTTGAGTAGTTTAATGAGAGCTTGAGTGTCTGCTTTGGCTTGTTCTTCACGTGGAGGATCAGCCTGTAAAGCTACACGAATCATACTCATTTTGATCTCTAGTTGACTATACACCGTAAAATTATCGGCACGAATCGCATTTTCAACATCCGGCCATGAATTGACGATCTGTTTATAACTATCTTGAGCGGCTTGCCAGTTACGCTCATCAATATGTTGAATCGTGGTATCTGCAAGTGGAAGAATCACTTTCACAGCGGTCAATCCTTGCTGAGAAGGTCCATTGTTATCTGTCGTTGTACCGCTTGCTTTGGCTTGACTTGCTTCTGCGTACGTATTGACTGCACGTGCTAGTGTACCTAGCGCAGAGGTAGCAGCTTTGGGATCAGACGAAGCCCCAGCAAGCGCTGTCTGTGCATCCGTCAGAGCTGTATTGACTGCGCCAGCTTCTGTTGGAGCGGTAGATGTATCAATCGTTTGCCATGCTGTGGCGAAAGTATCTAATTCCTGCTTGGCATCTGTCCATTTCTGCTGTCCAGCATCGACAAGCGCACTACCTACAAGCGGTAACAGTTGATCGATAGAGGAAGAATCGGTAGCAGATGCTTGTGCAGTAGATATTCCTACGCTCAAAGGTGTTCCACCTAAAACAATCAATAGACTCAAGCAAAGCATAAACCTGATCAACAGGGCACTTTTACGCATAGCCTAGAACCCTCTTTTCTATATCAAAATAAATAACGAGCGGTTATATCAATTCATCTCCGATATAACCGCCTTGCTGTACACCCGGAAAACAAGCAAAAACAGCACTTCCGATATGCTGAATATATTCATTCAATGCGTCAATCTGTGCGAGTCTTTGCTGCATAGGAATAAATTGTTTGTCGATACTGCGCTGATAACTGATAAAAAACAATCCTGCATCCAATTGTCCGGTAACTTTATCCATCCCACTGGAGTAAGAATAAGGACGACGCAAAATCTGCATACTTCCATCTCCACGAGCCACACGCATATGTGCATTCATCGGAATAACAGGTTTGCCTGAAGCGTCTTTGGCTTCCATATCGCCCCGATCAAATTCGTGATGTGAACCGATTGGAGCACCACTGACCCGTTCCCGTCCAAACGTATTTTCCTGATCTGCTAGACTGGAGCGATCCCATACTTCGATACGCATCCGGATACGACGAACGACCATATAACTGCCGTTGGTCATCCAACCTGCACCATCTTGCGGTTGCACCCAGACAACTTCATTCATCATCGAGTTGTCTTTGACACTTGGATTAGCTGTACCATCTTTGAAGCCCATTAGATTCCGTGGAGTAGCTTGATTCGGATCTGCTGCACTACTGCGCTGGAATCCTTCTTGACTCCAACGGAGAACCGCAGAACCACGAGCAATTCGGATCAAGTTACGCATTGCGTGAAAAGCGACCTGCATATCATCTGCACAAATTTGTACGGCTAGATCGCCACCGCACCATTCCGATTGTAGATTATCTCCATTAAAGGCAGGCAAGTCTGCAAAATTAGCAGGCTTTTTGCCAGATAGTCCAAATCGATGATCAAATAAAGCAGGGCCTGCGCCAAATGTAATCGTCAACTTGGAAGAAGAAAGTCCAGCCGCTTCACCCGTATCAGCAGGCGGAAGATTCGGATTTTCATTTTGCCCATCTAACAATTCGCCAGCCATCAACGAAGCACTGGCTTTCGTCCATGCTTGAAATAAGCGACGTAAACCTGCTGCATCACTTAACGTTACATCAAAAGAAGCAAAGCACATAAAGTTCTGACTTGGTGTAACAATCCCTGATTGATGAGTGCCATAAAAAGAATGTTCATCGCCTACGTTCGTAATACCTGTCGTTACATTTTCAGCACTACCCGGCGTATCTGATAAAGGTTGTTTGGTCAGTCCCGTAGCTTTCATAATTCCAAGCGCGCCTGAACCTCCTAAAAGAAGCCCAACGCCAGAAGCGCCTGCTAACCGCAACATATCGCGACGGCTAACAGGCTTTTTGAATACTCCAGTTTGAGATTCTGTCGACACTTCTGTAGAAGAATCGACATCAGATTGAACAGGAGTTGAGTTTGTTTTATTTTCGGAAGAGTCTTTTTTGCTCATAATAATTACACCCCTAAAATTGTACCCATCTGGGATAAAGGTTCAGCCAAAGCATCAAGGTTCTGACTTAATGTACGAATATCTTCTTTAGTTAATTTGTCATACGTAACATATCCACCGTCTTTAGTAGCAAAAGGAGCCAATTCTTTATTTAACGCATCAAAACGTTCGCCGATTTGTTTTTCTAAATCAGGATCTTTTTCAGCCAAACGTGGTTTGAGAATTTCGTAGATTTTTTCTGCACCTTCTACATTGGCTACAAAATCATACAAGTCGGTATGAGAGTAACGTTCTTCTTCACCTGTGATTTTGGAAGAAGAAACTTCATTCAGTAGTTCAACGGCTCCAACCACAAGCATACTTGCATCGATTTCAACCGTTTCGACTTTAGCACGTAACAACTGTGCATCTTGCAAAAGACGATCCGCATATTCGCTCATACCATCGGTTGTTTTCTTTTCCCAAAGAGCTTGTTCAATCTTGTGGAATCCACGCCAGTCTTTATCATCCACATCGCCTGCACGAGCATCGATATCAGGATCAAGATTTCCTAACGCTTCGGCAATCGGCTCGATCCGTTCATAATGCATACGAGCTGGAGCATATAGCGCTTGAGCTTCTTTTAATTTCCCTGCTTTGACCGCTTCCGTAAATTTCTCTGTCTCTGTTACAAAGGAATCAATCTCACCGATCGCATATGTACGATATTGTTCGGTTTCATTTTTAAAATCAGCTGTTGTAGTTGTTGCTTCGGTAGATGAGGTAGACGCTGCTGGTGTTGTAGTCGTTGCTTCTGTTGTTGCTGGAGCTGTGGTTGTATTGGTAGCAGCTTGATTCCCACAAGCGGCAAACAGTACAGAAGATAAAAGAATTGTAGCTGGTAAAGTTACACGTGCTTTCATTAAATTACACTCCTTAATAATGATAATCGTTCTCAATTATTAATCTATCATAATGGTGAACGATAAGAGCGTCAATCTTTATTTTTATGTAAATGGATACAAGGGGGATTGAACATAAGACGGGGGGTGGGGGAGTGGCGAAGGGTGTGAGAGAATATCGCTCTGGTAAAGGATCATTCATACGATCGCTGTTAAGATCGGATATATTGAATTCTGTTTTCAACAGATTATATCCGATCTTAAAGGCGAACGCTTCGCTTCTGCTGAAGGATTCCTTTACCTCCGCTAGGTTCGGTGAGCACCTTTGCCGGGTGTTTAGTAGGGAGTGCTTATTTTCAATCAGGGGGGAGGAGGTAGAAAAGAGGATAAGGGAATAAAATATAGTTATATTTTATTTGGAATGAGTGAAGGATGAATGGATAAAACATACAAATCTTATTTGTTATTAAAATAGATTCATCTAATTGTATTGTTTAATCTTGTTGCTTAATTTTAGAGGGAAATTAACTTTACGGGCATATGCTAAAGTAAGAAATGATATATAAAACAATAATGTAGATAAGCACCTCTAGCGGAGCAAACGGAATCGTTCTGGAGAAGCGGAGCGTTCGCCTTTAAGAATAGATATCCTCTGCGACAGCAGATTTCAAAGATATCTATTCTTAACAGCGATCAGAAGAATGATCCGTTTGGGTAGCGGAATGACCTTTACCAGCCTCACATATCTGCGATTCACTTCACACTAAAGTACCTATTTTTCAACTTCATTTGCAAATATAATTTAGCGTTCTCTGTCTAGTATCCTTGTTTCTTGTTTAATAAAGAACATACTTAATTTGTTAACCCATCACTACAAATCATTGAACATACCCGAGGAGGAAGTAATAATGACAATTAAAGCAGTTATTTTTGATCTTGATGGCGTGATTGTATCGACAGATCAGTATCATTTTGAGGCATGGAGTAAAATCAGTGAAGAAGAAGGCATTCCTTTTAATGAAACGATCAATCATCAGTTGCGCGGAGTAAGCCGGATGGAGAGTCTGGATATTATTTTGCAACGTGCGACCAAAACATACTCGGATGAAGAGAAATTGCAATTGGCAGAGAAAAAGAATGAGTACTATCGTCAATCATTGCAACATTTAAGCCCAAGTGATCTTTTACCGGGAGTAGAATATACGTTAAAAACATTGAAACAAAATAATATCAAAATCGCGATTGGTTCTTCGAGCAAAAACACACCGACTATTCTGAAGCAGATTGGTCTGGATAAAGAGTTCGATGCCATAGCAGATGGTAACGATATTACTCGCAGTAAGCCTGATCCTGAAGTCTTTTTGCTAGCGGCAACTCGTCTGGATATCGTACCGGAAGAATGTCTGGTTGTAGAAGATGCGTTAGCAGGTGTGGAGGCGGCGATTGCAGGTAAAATGAATGTGGCTGCTGTAGGTGAAACATTGCGTAGTTCAGATGCAGACTACTATCTGGAAAGTGTCGATGAATTGCTTGAATTAGTATTATAACTTGAACACCCTCCAAAACCTGATATGATGAATATATCTTAAATTCATTCTGGGATAAAGACAATGAATAGATAGAATATTTGGATAGATGGATATGGAGGGACTTGTATGGATTATACTTCAACATTTGATCATACACCTGAGCGCATAGGGACTGGTTCAGAGAAATGGGATGCACTGCATAAGCATTTTGGCAAAGAAGATATTATTCCTTTGTGGATAGCAGATATGGATTTTGCGGCACCTTTGCCTGTACAGGAGGCTATACGTCAACGGATTGAACATGGCGTACTTGGATACACATTTCGTACCGATGAGTATCATCAATCTATTGTAAATTGGATGGAGCGTAAGCATCAATGGACGATAGAAAACGACTGGATTGTTTTCACACCTGGTGTTGTATCTGCCTTGAACTTTGCGGTGCAAACCTATACGGAGCCTGGAGATAAAGTGATTATTCAGACACCGGTGTATCCTCCCTTCTATAATGTAGTCAAAGGGCATGGACGAGAATTGGTCGAAAATCCCCTTATGCAAGATCAGTATGGAGATTATCGTATGGATCTTGAACAGTTAGAGACTGTGCTGGACGAACAGGTGAAAATGTTGATTTTGTGTAATCCACATAATCCGATAGGGCGAGTGTGGACGCGTACAGAGTTAGAACAGTTAGAACATTTATGTGCGAAGTGGAATATTATTGTCGTGTCCGATGAAATTCATGGCGATCTTGTTTATGCACCTCATGCTCATATTCCGTATGCCAGTCTGTCTGAATCTGCGATGAACCGTAGTATTATTTGTACAGCACCAAGCAAAACATTTAATATCGCCGGTATGAATACATCTAATATTATTATCCCGAATGAACAATTACGGAATGCATTTGCGTTAAAAATCAATCAATTCGGTGTGGGACAAATTAATACATTTGGTGCTGTAGCCACCCAAGCCGCTTATACGTATTGCGAAGAGTGGTTAGAGCAGTGCAAAGTCTATACTTATCGAAATATGGAATATGTACAGCAATATATCGCTACGCATATACCGGAATTATCGGTACGTCTACCAGAAGCTACGTATTTGCTATGGATCGATTGTAGTAAGCTGCGAATGGAACAATTGGATTTAGTTTCTTTCCTACTGGATCATGCCAAAATTGCGCTGAATGATGGCAATGCATTTGGGATAACAGGTCAAGGATATATGCGTATGAATATCGCTTGTTCACGTTCTTTATTAGAAAAAGCGATGGAGCGATTGCATCATGCTATAAAGACATGGCGAGCTACCCAAGCAGTAACGACCACTTCACACATGAATAATGAATAGATAGATGAATAGGTATGCTTGAAAAAGAAACTTCATCATAATTAAAAACAGACTGTTTTCTATCATACCGACATACAGGTATCTAGAAAGCAGTCTGTTTTGTTTGAGAAATAATCATCTAATTATAGAAAGAAAGACAATTCAGTATTAAATGTAGCTATCCATTTAGATTTGGTTTAGATATTCTACAATGGTAAGCAAGCCTTTATCAAAGTTCTCCAAGTTGAAATGCTCATTCGGTGCATGAAGGTTCTCATCAGGCAGACCGAAGCCCATCAATACTACTGTAGGAGCAATCAGACGAGAGAAAGCTTCAACGATTGGAATGGAACCGCCATCTTTGGTAAATAAGGCACGTGTTCCATAGACCGTTTTGAATGCATCAGCTGCTTTTTGCAACAATTCGCTAGAAGGATCGATATTGAATGCACGTGCTTTTTCACCCGGTTTGATATCAATCGTTGCACCTGTTGGTACATTGGCTTCCAAGTGCTTGATAATTTGATCCAATACATAAGCTGGATCTTGATTAGCCACTAGACGACAAGTGATTTTGGCACTTGCTTCTTTAGGAATAACGGTTTTGCTACCTTCGCCTTGGAAACCACCATACAATCCATTAATTTCAAGTGTCGGACGAGCACCAACACGCTCTACAAACGAATAGCCTTCTTCTCCATGAAGAGATTCAAGAGCTAAAGATTGTTGTAATTTCTTCTCATCAAAAGCTTGTTTGATAAATTCATTACGCATCTCATCAGACAAAGGCAATACGCCTTCATAGAATCCATCCACCAGCACACGACCTTGTTTGTCATGCAAAGAGTTCAACAGTTCTACAATCGAATGAAGAGCATTTGGAACACCACCACCGAAGCTACCAGAGTGTAGATCTGTATTGGCAGTATGAATTGTAAATTCAAGTGAACATAGTCCACGTAATCCAGTGCAGATCGCTGGTTTACCTTTTTCGATCAAAGACGTATCTGAGATTAATACCGCATCCGCAGATAACATTTCTTTATTGCTTTCCAAAAAGCCAGGTAGATTTGCGCTTGAAATTTCTTCTTCGCCTTCGATACAGAATTTGACGTTAACCGGAAGGGTTCCTTCTTGCTTCAGAATGGCTTCAACTGCTTTGATATGCAAAAAGATTTGACCTTTATCATCGGTTGCACCACGAGCAAATAATTTGTCGCCACGAATCGTAGGTTCAAATGGAGGTGTCTCCCATAAGTGTAATGGATCAACAGGTTGTACATCATAATGACCATAGACCAATACCGTTGGTTTGCCAGGGGCATGAAGGTAATCAGCAGTAACAATCGGATGACCTGCTGTTGGATGAATCTCTACATGTTCTAAACCTGCTTTTTTCAATGTTGCAGCTAACCATTCAGCCGCACGTTGCATATCAGGCTTATGCTCTGAAATAGCAGAAATACTTGGAATCGATAACCATTCATTTAACTCATTTAAATGGTGTTCACGGTTTTCTTGAAAATATGTAGCATAATTCGTCATTATATAATCCTCCTTGGGAAATAGAGATCATTGCTTAAATCTGATAGATCATTTCTATCATCAAAAAGCGTATGTTTCTATTTTACTACGTTTTGCTCCAATTGCGAAAATTTTAACCACAAATCAAATCGATTGATGTTCAAACCCTCTTTTAAAATCGTAGATACCGTATAGAGGGCATGAGAATATAAAAATAATTTTTGTAGCAACATCATAACGATAAGATTAATGGGTAATGTGTAATAGATCATATACATATTTTATAATATGAACATGGCAAAGCGATGCCTTTTATATTGTCATTAGCCATAAAAATTAGCTGTTGACAAATATGTTTCCCTAGTGCAAAATATGGTCAATGTATTATGTTGCTATTGATATAAAGATAGATAGGCTGTTGCGCTTATATTCTAAATCAAATCAGTCAAATATATAGAAGGATAGAGAGAAAGGAGAGAGATGAAGAATGGATTCCAACACAGAATTAAATGCAAAGATAGATGTCAAAAAATCAAACTGGTTACATTCCAGTTCAAGTATCAGTATGGAAGAAGTCAATAATACCGTTAAGATTCCTGAAAATGCTGGATTCTGGCGCAAATTCTTCGCTTTTTCCGGTCCGGGAGCATTGGTTGCTGTTGGATATATGGACCCGGGGAACTGGGCAACTTCAATAGCAGGAGGAGCACGCTTTGGTTACGCCCTATTATCAGTAGTACTGATTTCTAATCTCATTGCTATGTTATTACAAAGTCTGTCTGCCAAATTAGGAATAGTAACAGGTCGAGATTTGGCACAGGCTACCCGTGATACGACTAACAAAAGAACAGCTGTGTTTCTCTGGATACTGACAGAGCTTGCGATTATTGCTACCGATCTAGCTGAAGTTATCGGTTCCGCAATAGCACTGAATTTATTATTTGGTATTCCACTATTATGGGGTATTGTCATCACTACATTTGACGTTTTACTTCTATTACTATTGCAGAAAAAGGATTTCGGATTATCGAATCCATTATTATCGTATTGATGGCAACGATTTTCTGTATCTTTGTGTTTGAAGTGATTATTTCTAAGCCGGAAATTCATGCACTATTAGGTGGATATGTACCGAAGTTCGAGATTGTTACGAATCCAGCGATGTTATTTGTCGCTTTGGGGATTTTGGGTGCAACAGTGATGCCACATAATCTATATCTACATTCATCGATTGTACAGACACGTCAATACAAGCGAACCGAAAAAGGTCGTAAAGAAGCTGTGAAATTTGCGAATATCGATTCGATTCTTTCATTATCGGTCGCTTTTCTAATCAACTCGGCGATTCTTATCTTGGGAGCTTCTGCTTTTTTTGGAACAGGATTGAATGTAAGTGGGATCGAAGATGCGTATGCCTTACTTAGTCCAACACTAGGAGTAGGAATTGCCAGTACATTATTTGCAGTAGCTTTACTGGCTTCAGGGCAGAATTCTACGATTACAGGTACACTTGCAGGGCAGATAGTAATGGAAGGATTTATCAACTTACGTATCTCGCCAGTGTTACGCCGAATCATTACTCGTTTATTAGCCGTTATTCCTGCTTTTATTGTGACATGGATTGCAGGTGCTAAAGGAACAGGAGAATTGCTATTATGGAGTCAGGTAGTACTGAGTCTCCAATTACCATTTGCAATTATTCCATTGGTACGCTTTACAAGCGACCGGGCGAAGATGGGTTCATTTGTAAATCCAGCATGGGTCAAAATTTTGGCATGGATCGCTACAGTCATTATTGTTGCTTTAAATATCTTTTTAATACTTTATATTTTTGCAACAGGTGGCGGTTTTTAAGTAACACATTCATTAAACCTATGAGCTGCATAGTCTATCCAAAAAGCTTTTATCCTTTTTATAGGGGTAAAAGCTTTTTTTATTATATTTTCTTTACATTTTTAATATAAAAAAAGTGGTAAAATTTGAATGTTTTTTGATAAAATACTAATCGTTTTCTTTGTTTTTTACGTATATATAAGTAGAACACCTTTGAAACAGAATAAGGCTTGGTCAATAACTAAATATTCCTTTTCAGATTTGTTTGATACACTGTGGTTACAATATATACAACAGTACTTATCAGCCTCATTATAAAAGTTACTGATGAGTAATAATACCTACTTACTCCTATTGATTTATGGTTCTATAGACATGCTATTCCTATTCCTATACCTATATATAGGAATATAAAAATGTCGAAAAAGAACGAATGAGAGGAAAGTGCTATAAATATTATGCAAAATTTACCGATAAACTATATAACAGGCACAAAGTCGCATGAAAGACTCCAATATTACCTAAAATCTAAGGGGGATTCAACCTATGAATTATACTAAATTATCCAACGTAAAAATTATGGAAAAAGCTAAAGCAACTTCTGGTGGATGGTTCCGATTTGTAGAAAATAGCGAAATTAAAAACAATGCTAATGAAATGGAACAATGGGCAGCAATTTACCACGTAGCTAATGACAAATATATCGTAACTAATGATTTTCTAAATGTGGGATTAAACGATCACGCTAACCAAGTGAATGTTGTAGGTTATGGTGATAATTTAGATAGCATTATGTTCGTAATCTGGGAACACCAAAAAGAATCAGGCAAATCATTTACTATTCTTGATGAAATTCGTCAAATCAAAAATGATGAGATCGAAAAAGCAAGCCAAAAATTGTGGGATTGGAACGAAAAAGCAGCAGACAGCACGTACTTCAAGCATGAAATGTTCAACCCATGGGAAGAAAGTTATTGAGCAATGAATGACCGATTCAAAAATAAGCTCTTCTGAACACCTCAGGCTATAGAGGTGCAATCAGGAGAGTTTTTTGTGTTTGGATCGTTTATAATAGAAATATAGACGGATTGACGGAGGATACATACATTATGGAATTACCAGAAATCACAATGTTTGAACACGGGATTATTCAGGTGAAAATAGCTATGTCTTATCCACTGCGCTGGGTAAACAGTTATATTATCGTTGGCGATCGTACATGGAGTGTTATAGATCCAGGACCTCGTAGCGAAGAAAATGAAGCCGCATGGCAAAAAGTATGGGGAACACTAGAATTAGACGTTGCCCAATTGGAATCTATTATTTTAACTCATCATCATCCAGATCATTATGGTCTGGCTGGCTGGTTACAAGCACAAAGTGATGCACCTGTATATATGTCAGCACGTTCACTCGCAGAAGCACGATTATCATGGGGAGAAGGCAATACAGCAGCACATGATCTTATTGATTTTTACACTGTTAATGGCATGCCGAACGAAATTACAGAACAGCTGCCAGAACATTTACAAAGTTTTGTTGCGCAGGTATTGCCACAACCTCAAGTATCCATAATTGCGCCAGAACAACCTTTTAAGATATCCGGTCATTGGTGGATACCGATTCAGACTTCCGGCCATGCGGCAGGGCATCTTTCTTTTTATCAAGCGGATTGGAAATTAATGATCTGTGGTGATGCTGTATTACCTCAGATTTCGCCTAATATTAGTTTGATTCCAAATAGTGACCCTGAACCACTACAATCTTATCTAGATGGATTGCGTATACTGGGTGAATATGAAGTAGAGTGGGCATATCCAGGACATCGTCGTCCTTTTACAGGATTTAGAGAGCGAACGGTCAAATTACTGGATCATCATGAACAGCGATTGGATGCTATGACAGAACGTATTCGTATACAACCTTTAAATGGATACGATGTATGTATGTCTATATTTAATAGTAAGCTCACTTTACATCAATTACGATTTGCGATGTCAGAGACACTGGCACATCTAGAAGAATTAATTCGCCGTGAGCGTGCTCATAAATATCAGCAAGATGGAATTTGGATCTATACAGCTCATGAATAGAGTTAGATTATCAACTCTCATCCATAACTAAAAAAGCATGATATAGGCTGATTACAGTCTCTATCATGCTTTTTATTATGGAATGTATATCTTATTCAAAATATTTGTATTTAGATAACTTTATATTTAGCTAACGGGTAGTAGACTATTATTCAGTGAGATCGCCGGTTAGTTTAGCAATTGCACGCCGGGCAATCTGTAATGTTTCTTCAGAGTGTGCTTTATTTTGAGCAGATTGAACTTGTTCTAACTGTCTTTCCGATTGATGAATCGTGTGTTGCAGACTGCGAAGAAGCACATCACGTTCATTTTCATCGAATAATGCTTTGAGCTTATCGGTTACATTCGGCTCATGTGGCATCTGATTGTACTCGGAAGCTGACATCTTGCGAATATCAAGATAACTATTTTTGTATTCGATAACTGTTTCTGTACTACGAGCATTACGCTCTGTTTCCACAACCACCATTTTGTTAGCATAATCAGGATAGACATTCACAATTTTTTGCCTGATATGCAACAGCCCACATATTTTACGAAAAGGAATTTTGTGTACTCGACTCACTTCTTGTGACATCAGATCAACCTCCGCAACCTATCATTATTAGTTTTAACTAAGATTAAGTCCATTTTCATCCAAAATTAAGCTAATTCTTTTACAATAAGTCTAGTCAACACCCCGAAACGTGAAAGGGGCATCTAACATGTTCAGCACAAATGGAACGATATTGGATATCACAGTCGAAGGATTGCGATTCCTTGCTTATTTATTACTGCTTATTGGTGCAGTCATCGGAATATTTAGTAATATGTCTATGATACAAGAAAAGTACCGTTCTGTCTGGTATCGTTGCCGTAATACGATGGTCTATATGGGACTTGGTGTAGGTATTATTCAAGGACTCACCAGTATGGTGAACATAATGATTCATCAAGGATGGTCTGCTGCTATTATTCCATTTACTACTGCATCAGGGCGTTTGGCAAATGGCTGTGCGCTGATTGCTTTCTATATCACTCTGGCTTATGTGATTCCGGCTATTCTACTCTGGCAACGCCGTAATCATCATCCTTCACACCGTTTTATTTCGGTATTATTGTATCCCGTATTAGAATTGTTGTTATTATCTGGATTATTGACTCGCAATGATTCAGGTGTTATATCGATTCATTTATTTTATGTATTTACAGGGTTATGTTTAATCTGGCTATTCGTATTGCAATTTATGTCAGGAGAAAGCAAAAGACGACGTGAACGCAAACACTGGTGGGTTAGCCCTGATATCAAAGTCGGTCATCACTCCTCATCTAATGTACAACCAGAATCCAAACCAGATTCTTCATTATTTCATTCCAAAGGATTCTAAAATGTATTCCAATAGGTATAACAATTATCCTAAGCAAAAACTCTGATCCCCTTTTAACATACCAGGGAGTCAGAGTTTTTTTGTTGGATTTACATTGGTTGCTTCGGTTCATCATCTTCAGGCAGTTCAGTATCGGTCGTATCAACAGCGGGATCTTGTTCTTTATATTTACCATGCGCAATCCGGCTACTTGCCGCTGCTGCAATCGCACCTACAATATCATCAAAAAACGTATGGATTGGTCCGATACTTTTATCATTTAATCGTGCGAGAACGCCCGGTTTTAATTTATCCACATAACCGTAATTGGTGAAGCCGATACTTCCGTATACATTTACAATCGCAAATGCCAAAATTTCATCGACACCATACAGACCTTCATCATTTTCGATCATTTCTTGTAAAGGTGAGATAAGCTTTCCTTCTTCTGCAAGAATATCCAGTTGAATACCCGTTAAGACAGCATTCTGTACTTCGCGTTTGAGCAGTACTTTTTCTACGCTTTCTACACACTCTTCAATCGTAAGTGAAGGATAATAACTTTTTTGTAGAAACATCACAATATCAGCTATTTCCAAAATCGTTACCCCACGTTTAAGCAACCATTCTCTCGTGGCTTGTTCTACATTTAGACTACTTAGATTATAAGGAACTTTGCTTGGTTTGGATTCCATGAGTAGACACCTCTTTCATAGATAACGTTATGTAGTATTAACCTTATTTTTTGTGAAAATCTCACGGTTCCTCATCAACGTTAGAATCAATCGTCAGATAAGGATGCTTTTACAAGTTAGGTTTGTTAGAATAAGAAGGTGAATATGACGCAGGAGGCAACCATTTATGAGAACAGACGGACGACAAGCCAACGAATTACGCCCGTTAACGATAACACCGAACGTGAACAAATATGCAGAGGGTTCTGTATATATTGAAGTAGGCGATACCAAAGTATTATGTACGGCATCTGTGGAAGAACGTGTACCGCACTTTATGAAAGGTCAGGGTAAAGGTTGGGTAACCGCAGAATACTCTATGTTACCCCGTGCTACACACACCCGTAACCAACGTGAAGCCGCTAAAGGTAAATTAGGCGGACGTACGATGGAGATTCAACGTCTGATTGGACGTGCTCTTCGTTCTGTGATTGATCTACAAGCTCTTGGAGAACGTACAATCACAGTCGATTGTGATGTGATTCAAGCGGATGGAGGTACACGTACCACTTCAATCACAGGTTCTTTTGTCGCTTTAGCGATTGCCATGAACAAATTATCAGCTCAAAATAAATTTACTAAATTCCCTATTACAGATTATTTAGCTTCTGTAAGTGTAGGTGTTGTAGGAGATCGTGCGTTACTGGATCTGAACTATGAAGAAGATTCCAAAGCCAAAGTCGATATGAATGTTGTGATGACCGGTGGAGGACAATTTGTAGAAGTTCAAGGTACAGGTGAAGAACGTCCATTTTCACGTGACGAATTGGATCAATTGCTTGCACTGGGTAGTGAAGGTATTGAGAAAATGATTGCTATGCAAAAAGAAATTCTAGGACCGATCGCTTTGAAAATTAATTCGGGTCAAGCAGGTACACAAGTATGAATATGATGAGTAGCTCTATTGTCGTTGTTGCTACTCAGAATAAAGGGAAAGTTAGAGAGTTTACACATGCTCTAGCTTCTTTGGGTAAAGAAGTACGCAGTATGTTTGATTATCCTGATCTGCCTGAAGTGGTCGAAGATGGAGCAACATTTGCAGAGAATGCACTGAAAAAAGCCAAAACAGTTGGTGATGCTCTAGGTATTCCTGTACTTGCTGATGATTCAGGTCTATGTGTGGATCGCTTGGATGGAGCACCGGGTGTCTATTCGGCTCGTTATGCAGGCGAATCGGCTACAGATGCAGATAATAATGCCAAGTTGCTAGATGCACTAGAGCGATTGCAGATGGGTGAAGATACCGATCAGACCTTGCTGAGTACAGCACGTTTTGTATGTTGTCTGGTATTGTACGATCCAGCGACAGGGTTAGCTATAACCACAGAAGGTTCGGTGGATGGTTGGATTACTTCTCAACCTTCTGGAAATGCAGGCTTTGGTTATGATCCATTATTTTATTTGCCAACACATAACAAAACGATGGCAGATATAACGATCGAAGAAAAGCAAGCGATTAGCCATCGTGGTGAAGCTTTGCGTAAATTAGTCGATCAATTGAATCTGAATACTTAAATCAAAAATAGCTTAACCTGTATGAGACGGGTTAAGCTATTTTTATATTAAATGTATATATATCCTACTTTGATTGTAGTATTATCTGTGTTATAAAATAAAAGAAATCTAGTTCGAGGAGGGTTTATGTATGGAAGTGAAATTCTCAGTTGATTATGATCAGAATGAAAAAGGGGTACGCTTAAAAGATTTGATCACAGGACTGGTGAGTGATCCAGAGCCTTGTCGGGGAATTACCAGTCTGATTATTGGGGATTGGGGTGCAGCTTATGAAGATACAATGGATGATGCTATTCCAGCTCTGATTGAAGCGAGTCCCCTATTACCGAACTTAAAAAGTCTATATATTGGCGATATGTCATCAGAAGAATGTGAAGTGTCTTGGATCAATCAGACCAATCTTGGTCCTTTACTTGCTGCTTATCCACAGATTGAATCGTTTACGATTCAAGGAAGTACAGGCTTATCGTTAGAACCTTTACATCATGATAAATTACATACATTAACTATTATTTGCGGAGGCTTGCCCAAATCAGTTTTGAATGAGATTTATAATGCGCATTTGCCTGAATTAACAACACTTACTTTATATTTAGGCGTAGAAGATTATGGATTTGATGGTTCGATCGAAGATATTTTGCCATTTTTGAATCAGAATCCTTTTCCTAAATTAAAATATTTAGGTCTAACCGATAGTGAAATTCAAGATGAGATCGCTATCGCAGCCGCAAATGCGCCTGTACTTGAGCAACTCGATACGCTCGACTTATCGAATGGAACACTATCTGATAAAGGGGCAGAAGCCCTTATTAATAGTGATGCGGTCAAAAAGCTTAAACATTTGAATTTAAATTATCATTATATGTCGGATACGATGATTAAGCGTTGGAAAGATACAGGCTTATCTGTGGATACAGGTGACCAACAAGAAGTAGACGAAGATGGCGAGTACGAATGGCGTTATCCTGCACTGACGGAGTAATGAATGATATATGAATAGATCTCCATCATCTTCCTATCAACAATGGCTAGCTTCTGTGTCTGCTTGTATTTTATTTGGTAATCCGGATAATAAGCGGACAGCTGGCTGGCAACAAGCAAGAGCGCATCATCATCTCTCTTCTGCATTGGTTGTTCCTTATATTCGTATACTGCATACGATTCGTGCTGGAGAATCTCTGGATGATCTATTGCAAGCGGTATTTCAGAGACAGTCTCATCAGTCTCATCCTATTGAGGTAGCATCATCTATTTCACATCAAGTGCCGTTATTATTGCGTCTGGATGCACCGGGTGATCATTTTGCAGTGGAACGTGAATTGATTGCTTTAGGTGCATCAGATGCAGAAGGGGATATAGATGATCGTTTAGTCCCTTTAGATGCATATACGGTAGGGCATTTGATTTCAGCAACAGAAGCTCGCCGTTTACAGCCTCAACATGGACGTATCTGGTATCCTGCTCAGTGGTTTCGCGGGTATTGTCGGTTATTATCTTGGCTTCAGCGTGAAGTTTCTATACTGTTACCGCAAGCTCAGTGGATGAATGATCCTGCTGATATTGCGGTAATGTTCGATAAAAGGCGTTGTCATCAATGGTTACATGCAGCAGGTGTAGCAGTTCCGCCACTTGTGCCTGATCTGTTAGGGCAACAGAGTAATTATGAACAGTTGCGACAATCGATGGAGCAACATCGAATTCATCGCGTGTTTATCAAGTTATTCTGTGGATCGGCGGCTTCAGGCGTTATTGCTTATCAATATAATCCGCGCACAGGTGCAGAGATTGCAACGACCACTATAGGGATTGATCATAGTGGCCATGAACCTTTTTATTATAATTCAGGTACATTACGTCGTTATACAGATTCAGCTACAATTGTGCAGATCATCGATTGGTTAGGGCGAGAAGGTATGCATGTGGAACGATGGATTAGCAAAGACAGCTGGCAAAACAAAGCTTATGATATTCGTCAGTTGGTCTGCCGCTATGAATCAGGTCATGCTGTGATGCGGTTAAGTCACACGCCAATCACGAATTTACATTTGCGTAATGAGCGCTTATTGGTCGATCAATCTCATCTATCTGCTGAGCAAGTATTGCAGATTCAACAGATTGCTTCAGCAGGTTTGCATTGTTTTCCAAATTCATTCTGCGCAGGTATAGATGTGTTGGTTCCTAGTAGTGGTGGACATCCGTATATTATTGATATGAATCCATTTGGAGATTTACTTTATTATGTAGAGCATCAAGGGTTAGGCACTTATGCGTGGGAATTACAGCAATGGTTGGAGCATGAGTGTATATGAAAGGATTAGCGTTATGATGAATATGAATGAAATTGTAGGTACACACGATATTTTGATGATTACACTGGATACACTGCGCTATGATGTGGCAAAGCTAGAAGAAGACAATTGCCCTCATCTATGTGCAAGTGATGGATGGGAAAAGCGTCATAGTCCAGGCAGTTTTACGTATGCGGCTCATCATGCTTTTTTCGGCGGATTTTTACCTACACCTGCGAATACGGATAAAGATTCGCATATTCGACTTTTTCACGGGAAGCATAGTGGATTTCGTACTCATCCGTATACATGGTTGTTTGATGCTCCTGACATCGTATCGGGATTAGCGCAAGAAGGATATCGAACGATCTGTATCGGTGGCGTAATCTTTTTTACCAAAAAAAATAAGTTAGCCAAAGTGTTGCCTGCTTATTTTCAAGAAAGTTATTGGCGAATGACATTTGGAGTGACGAATCCACGATCTACAGAACATCAAGTGAATCATGCGTTACAATTGTTAGACGGAGCTGATCTAGAGCAACGTTTATTTTTATTTCTCAATGTATCTGCTATTCATGGACCGAATCATTATTTTATTCCTAATCATATTCGCAAAGATTCAATCGAGACTCAGCGAGCGGCACTCCGTTATGTTGATGGAGAATTAGGACGTTTGTTTGCTGCTTTTCGCAAACGGAAGCGACCGACCTTATGTCTGGTCTTTTCCGATCATGGAACAGCGTATGGAGAAGATGGGTACGAAGGGCATCGTTTAGCTCACGAAGTGGTCTGGAACGTGCCTTATCGTGAATTTATATTATAAAAAGGTGAATTTAGTACAATTCATCTGTTATTGATCAAAAAGGAGTGTAGCCTTATGAATTCGGAATCATTGCAGTTACCGCTCCATGCTCTTCCACCAGCAGAATGGACACCAGCGTTGCAGGAATGGGAACAACAGATGAAGAGTGCTCCTTATCGTTCATATCTTTACTCTTATCCACATAAGACTGCCTATCGTGAACTTGATCCACCGTATGATTTGCAATCATTATGGGAGCAAGAACAATTGGAAAGTTATTTTCTATATATGCATATTCCATTTTGTGGTGCTCGTTGTGGATTTTGCAATTTATTTACGTTGCCTGATAAGCGGGTAGATGTACATGAACAGTATGTGGATGCGCTAGAACGTCAAGCCAAGCAATGGGCACCTTTAGTAGCGAGACGACCTTTTTCACGATTTGCGATCGGTGGAGGAACGCCTACATTACTACAGCCTGATCAATTGAATCGATTATTTGATATTGCTGAAAATATTATGGGGCTTGATCCTAGACATGCTTCCATTTCTGTAGAGACTTCGCCAGATACCGTAACACCTGAACGCTTAGAGATTCTAAAGCGTCGTGGAACGGATCGAGTAAGTATGGGAATTCAGAGCTTTGTCGAATCTGAAAGTAAAGCGATTTACCGTCCACAAAAGCCGGAGTTAGTACGTGAAGCATTACGTATGTTAGTCGATTATGATTTTCCGTTACTCAATGTGGATCTGATCTATGGATTACCGGAGCAGACGATAGAGACATGGTTATATTCGGTAGAACAAGCATTATCATATGATCCCGGTGAGATCTTTATTTATCCATTATATATTCGTGAAAATACGATATTAAAGCCGGGACATACAGGGCTGGAAGAAGATATCCGCTTGGAGTTATATCATGCTGCTCGTACTCGCTTAGAAGCTGCTGGATACACCCAGTACTCGATGCGACGTTTTGCCAAGCCATTATCGTCCTCTAAGTCATTATTGCCGTATAGCTGTCAGGAAGAAGGGATGGCAGGGCTTGGATGCGGAGCACGTTCGTATACGCAAAATGTACACTATGCTTCTCATTATGGAGTGAGTGCCGCTACAACACGCAGTATTATCGAAGATTATGTCACCGCAGATCGTCATGATCAGGCGAATTATGGATTTGTGCTTAATCTAGAAGAACGTGAGCGTCGCTTTATTCTCAAAGCTATTTTACACCGTGAAGGATTGACGATCACCGATTATGTATCACGTTTTGGTGCTTCGCCGCTTGAGCATTTTCCAGAATTGCAGAACTTGATCTGGACAGGGATGGCAGAACTGATCGACAATGAGGATCAACCACAGGTATTACAATTGACGACCGAAGGGCTAGCTTACTCCGATGGGATAGGAGATTGGTTTATTTCTGAAGATGTGTATGCTTTGATGGAAGGATATGTAGGCTCATGAGTATGCAGACGACTATTTATTATCGTGGTAAATTATCTTCCTGTAACTATAGTTGTCCTTATTGTCCATTTAGCAAAACTGTCGATAGCAAAGAAACACTGATGCAAGATCGCCAGCAATTAGCACAATTTATGGAGTGGGTACGTCAACAAGAGTATGCAGGTCATCAACTGTCTATCTTTTTCAATCCGTATGGAGAAGCGCTGGTACATGCTTGGTATCGTGAAGCGATGATTGAGTTATCTCATATGTCTCATATTACTAAAGTGGCTATCCAGACGAATCTATCGGTCAAATTAGATTGGACGGCTCAATTGAATCCAGTCAAAGCATCGTTCTGGGCAACATACCATCCGGGACAAGTACGTGAAGACCGATTTATTGCACAAGGGATGACTTTGTATAACCAAGGGATTGTGTTTAGTGCAGGTACAGTCGGTCTACGTGAAGCTTTTCCAGCGATTCATCAATTACGAGCCAAGTTACCTGAAGATGTATATGTGTGGGTGAATGCATTTAAAGATCGTCCACGGTATTATAGCGAAGCAGAGATTGAAGAATTAAGCGAAATCGATCCTTATTTTAGAGATAATTTGCAAGATTATGATAGTCTTGGACAAGCTTGTCGTGCAGGCGAGCATGTTTTTTATGTGCAGGGTTCAGGAATTGTGAAGCGTTGTTATCAGGATAAGCGAGTGATTGGACATTTGTATCGACATTCATTAGAGCAGTTGTCTCAAGAACGTCCGTGTCAGATGAAAACATGCGGTTGTTATATTGGATATATTCATATGAAAGATCAACCGTTTGCCTCGCTTTATGGAGAACGTCTTTTAGAACGCGTGCCTCAATCGTATCGTAATCTAGCCAAGCCTGTACACATCTAAAAAAACCGGAATGGAGATGATCCATTACCGGTTTTTATTTTGAAATTTTATTGTATTGGTAGATTGTATTTAAGGTGAAGTCAACGTAGATTGTTGGGGAATCTTTTGTTGAGCTAACATATATTCCATTGTGAACAACTGTTTTTCGACTTTTTCCCAAATATTCAACTTATAGCTATCGATCATAATACAGCCGTTATGCATCTGGTTCACATAGATATGAGTGAGTGCTTTGAGAATGCAATGTGCATTGCTACCGCTACCTACATTTTGAGCTACTATCCGATCCATCGCTTCTAGCTGAGAACCACGACATACTGAATGTTCATCTAGAAAAGCAATACTTCCAGCAGAATACAGCTCACTTTGAATCACGCCTGCTTTGGTAACAACAATATCACCATTGGATTTGATAATAGCTCCCTGACACTGAGCCATTTCAATACTCACTTGTGTTTCTTGCATACTGGCGACATTCGAATGTAATTGTTCTAGTAGTAATCGCATACGTGCTAATGTCTGTTCACAAAAGACATCGGCTACTTGAGCAGATTGAATAATTTGCTGAAGCAAGAGCAATAACTGTTCGTTTTGTTCAGTCTGTACTTGCTGAATACTAGCAAATACTTGTAACAGTTCACGAGCCAGTTCAGGAATGATTTTGAATTTACTTTCGAGCAATAACATAATGACTTGCCCGTAACGCACCGTTTGCTTGCGAGCACGAATTTCGTTATTCAGTAATTGAGCTGCAATTTCTAAGCGCTCCATTTCTTGCTTGAGCTGTTTGGAGACCATATACATTCGATTGAACATCACACCGAAGTAACCTGAGTACAATTGACCGCTGATCACATTGCCTTTCACCAGAATACTACCTGTCGCTGTAATTGTAGAGTTGTATACATTTCCATGAACATAGACATTACCTAGCGATTCAATAATCATATGATCTGTCACATGACCATGAATAATCACATCTCCTGAAAACACGATATTACCTGTGCTTAGATCGACATCGCCTTCTACGATAAAAGCATTAGAAATATCGAATTGATGCACTTTTTTACCTGTTAAACGGGGTCTACCGGGAGCAAGCGCAATAATCTCACCTTTATCGTTCATTTCGGTGGAGTCTTTGGCAACAACAATGATATCTTGAGCAGGTGTAGGCGGAAGCATATCTCCATACACATCATAGCCAGGAATTCCATCAACCAGCGCATGTTTTACCGCGATCACGTCTCCTTCATGTACAGAAGGGATGCGGCGATGGCTACGATAATCGATCACACCACCAATTTCATGGAAGATCGTCTCTACTTGTTCAGGGAAAAATAACTCTAGCCTTGCATCTATGCCCGGGGTGGATGCTTTGCCACGCGCAACGACTATCGGTTGATGCGTAGGGTGTTCCAATTCTGCCATGATCGCTGCGGTATCCAAATGTTTGCGAATTCCTAGCTTTTCGAGCGTGTTAATAATATGGTTAAATTTCACTACATCAATCACAAGTTCTTTATTGGGAGCGGCTTTAATAAAAGCACGATCAGATGCAGGTACATCTTGTAGTTCCCATGTATATTTTTCACGCGAATACAGAATCAATACAGCTTCCATCCGGTCGCGGGAGACTTTGATTTCAAATAATGGCGGGTATTTTATATCCCAAGTAATAATATCGTCTTCAGTGACTTCAGTCGCACCATTTAAAGGAATACCATTAATCAATAAGGTTAACGGAGAGACTGCACAGATCGTAGCCGGTTTTTTACCTTCATCTGGTGAAGTCACCATAATCTGATGATTCTCTACCTGAATCCATCCATTACCGTTCGATGAATAAGATGATTGACCAGACTTACGATCGTCAGCATCAGAAGATGAATCTAAGTTCATCCGATGAATAAGTAAGCCCAGTTCCTTTTCGGAGATGGGTGTAGCCATATGAATACCTCCATTTCAGTTCAATTGTAGGCAAATGCTATAGGAAAAGGAAACCGACAAGGGTATTATTGAAAAAGATGTGGGAGCGTTTGCAAGTAACAAAGGTATGTATGCGTGGGAGATTCGATATAGGTATATTAATCCACTTTTTTCCAATTGAAACTTATAATTGAATATAAAGTACCACATATAGCACACAAAAAACAGGTAATTATAAGTATATAATAATTTTTTTTGAAATTAAATACATAATAGAGTATAATCAATAATGTTGTGTTGTATACATATCTGATTTGTCTCAGTAGCTCAGCTGGATAGAGCAACGCCCTTCTAAGGCGTCGGTCGGGGGTTCGAATCCCTCCTGGGACGTAAAAAAAGAAGTCTTCTCATTGTTCAAATGGGGAGACTTCTTTCTATGTTTAATAACAAAAATAAAAAAGATAAGTGAGCGTACACTTCAAAAATCTTTTTATTTACGTGTTACTAATTAGATAAGTCACATTACATACATTTCCACTACCACCAATCACCTGTATATTGTAAGCAGGTGAACTACTTTGTGCCGAAAATCCATCCGAACCTACATACGGATCATCAAAATATAGAGTGATCTCTCCTTGAGGTAGCTTGTAATATAGCGTACCTTCTACACCCGTAGCGAATCCATCTGAATCTGCTTCAAAAGTAGCTGGTTTTGCATTGTTAGGGACATTAGTTGGGGAGACAACCCATTCACCATGAGCCAAATTTGTTTTACTTTCCAAAACCAATTCACTATCCGTTACATTAATCACAGAAATGTGTACTTCGCGTTGAGCCATAAACAAATCACTCCTCTTAGTATAAGATGGGCTTGCAGAATCTATAATAAGTTAATTGTATGAATTAATCAATAAATAAATTTTTAGGAATAAATGGTATAAAAAGTAAAATGTAAATATGAATGTAAACCGTTGTATCGTTTCATTGCGGCATCTCAATTCCGCCTGTATAATCTAGAGATACAGCATGAATATTCAACATCTTTGTCTTTATTTATAATCCAATCGTCAACAAGTAATAAGCTGAAATGAGCAAGCTATAAGGAGGATGACCTTGAAACCGTGGATGAATTATGTTTATAAAGTGCCTGCTATTTTACAAGGGATATTAAATGTAACCCTTGTATTGGTAGGTTTCACATTGACCTTTTTTCTATTGAAAGAAACATGGTATATTTTTAGCTTTATGTTTATTGATTCAGATGTAGGTAAAACCGATTATGAATTTACAGAACAGCTTTTGGTCTTCTTTTTGTATTTTGAATTTATTGCATTAATTATTCAGTATTTCAAAAGTGGATTCCATTTCCCGTTACGTTATTTTATCTATATTGGTATTACAGCGATTATTAGGTTAATTATTATTGATTACACCAATGCATCGAATACATTATTATGGTCGATTTCTATTGCTGTATTGCTAGGTGCACTGGTACTCGCCAATATGAAAGTTATGCGAAGAGACGAACATTAACGAACCATCAATCTGACCACTAATCTTGGAGGAATCATCATGAGTGTACAAGTTAAAGTGTCACAACGTACTGCATTGATTCTAGAACGCTTACGTCGTGATGGAATAACGCAAGACCAACTGATCGATGCTTTGGAGCGTCAAGACGTAGCTCCATTGGAACAGATCACTTCTTCACAGACTGATTTTCAAGAATGGTTCACCTATGCGGCAGAGCATGGAGAACCTTTAGTGCAAGCGGTCAAAGAGGGATACCGAATTACATTTAATACGGTTCAGGGGCTTAAAATGTGGTTGGATTACCGATTTTTGCTTGAGGAAGATGATGATTATACTGAAGGCGAAGGTCGCTTAGATGATATCAAGCTTAGTCCTGATCAGATCGAACAATTAAAAAATGCGCTGGCTGTAAACTGGGTTGTGCTGGAGCAGGGTGAAGGCACCATTTCGCTAGTTTTAAGAGGTTTGTTACCTGCTTAATAACTGTATCAAATAAAAAAGGCTTCTATCCTCACACTTCGATGATATCCATCGTTGGAGATAGAAGTCTTTTTTTTAGGCATTCCATTTCAAGTGGTGTATAGATTCAATAACTGGGGTATAGCTAAGCAATCCGAATCATTGAGCTCCACAAAATAGTCTAATTGCCATTTCTGTGTGTCGATCGCTTGTTTGCTAGTAGGCTTTTCCCATTTAGGATACACTCTAATAGCCATTTTTCCTTTTGTCGTAGCTGTGTTAAGAATATTTTGTTTGAGAAGTACTTCTTTGGGGAATACAAATTGCCCCCAATGATTATCGCTAGTAAACGTATTGATCACCAATAGATCTGTAGCCTTTGCATATGAAAAAGGTTGGTTTTTATCATGCTCATCTTTTTCCCAAAAAGCAACAAATTGTCCGATCTTAGTAGGTGTTATTTTTGCGACTCTAAATCGAATAGATTTAGAATTTAACTGAAAAATTCCTGCACCATAATCTGCATTTTGTGCTTCTTCTTGGACAGCTTTGATTATGAATTGATTAGGTGTATAGATCATTTGATTGACATAGGCTAGCGCATGATAAAAGTCATTCACTGCTTTAGGCTCCTTTAATTGAATGTAGCATTGCATTGCGATATGGTATACATAGGTTCTAATCAAAAAAATAATAGGAGAACAATCATGCACAATATTGAAACAGAGCGATTACGATTGAGAAATTTTATTGAAGCAGATGCCGAAGGTCTATTAGAATATCTAGGACATCCGAGAGTGAATTGTTTTCTGGATGACAAGATCAGTACATTACAAGAAGCACATTTGAAAATTGAAAAAAGAAGTAAAGATGATTCCTATATAGCAGTCTGCTTGAAAGAAAGCAATGAACTGATAGGAGAATTATTTGCGTTAAAAGAAGAACCGGATACCTATTGTATAGGTTGGAATTTTAATGCTCGATGTGAAGGCAAAGGCTATGCCAGTGAAAGTGTAAAAGCGCTTCTAGCATATCTATTTACACAAATGGATGCAAGAAGACTATACGCATATGTTGAAGATGATAATCACAGATCACAAAAACTATGTGAACGATTCCATATGCGCCAAGAAGGTTGTTTTGTTGAATTTGTATCGATGACCACTTATGAAGATGGCACTCCTAAATACGAAAATACATTTCAATATGCATTGCTCAAAAAAGAATGGCTACAACATCAAGCGATACACTAATTTATTTGGATATCTGTATACCCAGATGCTTGGCTGAGTCCCGATATTCACGAGGGCTTACCTGAGATAGATGCTTAAACATTTTACCGAAATGCGAAAAGTTACCGAAGCCTACGATATTTGCGATATCAATAATTTTAAGCTCAGATTCTCGTAATAATCGCTGTGCTTCTTGAATACGTATGGTGTTCAAATATTCGGTGATACTGAATCCTGTTGTTTTTTTGAAAATTCGACTGAGGTATGACGGGCTTAAATGAAATTGTTCTGCGAGCAAAGGCAACGAAATTTCCTGTTGATAATGAGACTTAATGTAGCGAGCCACTTCAGACATATGCTGATGAGCCTCAGTTCCGATTGTGGCAGGGAGCTGAGCTTGCTCACGATGGAGACGAGCACAGGTAATTAATAATTCAGTCACAATACACTGCATACATAATTCATAGCCCGGCGCTTGTACGGTTAACTCACGCAATAGTTTTTGTATAAGAGGATTCAGATGAGATTGCTCTCGTGCAGATAAATGAAAAACAGGTTGCTTGGACTGAAATAAAGACAATATCCAGGCACTGTGTGCGGCAAAATGGTGTTCAGCAAAATGATCATTAAAGTACATCACAATACGTTCATGCTCAGGCAGTTCAGCAGGAAGTGTACGATGTAATTCATTTTTGGCGATAAAAACAATATCTCCTTGTTGCACACGATAGATCTGATCTCGTATAAAATAATGCCGTTCCCCTGATAGCAAAATATACACTTCATAATGAGGATGAAAATGCTCATGGGTCATCGCAAAATAATCGCTCCGTCCTGCATATTCTACCGTGAGTGAATGGGGAGTCTGAGTATCGGTCAAGCTTGATCGTGTCTTATCTGCATGATTCATATTCCACGTCCTCCTGATGGATAAGCTTATATGTACAATATGTATATTTATGTCTGTAAGCGTTCTCTTAAAATAAGTATATCACAACAAAATAAGCGGTATATATGAAATAAAACAAGATTTGCGGAGAAATATCATGCTTTATTTGCTACTCTTTGGATAACAAATTATACAGTGATGAGAGGGGAAAACAGCATGACTTTAAAAAAATATGTATTGGTAGGTACAGGTGGACGGGCTGAATTTTTCTATAGCGCTATAGCAAATACATACCGAGAGACTTCAGAATTAGTAGGACTATGTGATATCAATAGCACTCGCGCACGTCATGCTAATCAATTATTACAAGATAAATATAATTACCATGCTGTAGATCTATATACCGCAGATCAATTCGAGCAAATGATTCATGACAAACAGCCAGATGTTGTGATTGTCACCAGTGTCGATCGTACCCATCATCGTTATATTATCAAAGCACTGGAATTAGGATGCGATGTGATCACAGAAAAACCGATGACAGTAGACGAACATAAATGTCAGGAAATTATCGATGCAGTAGAGCGTACCGGTCAGAAAGTACGTGTGACATTTAATTATCGTTATGCTCCTCATCATACCAAAGCACGAGAATTGATTGCAGATGGCACGATTGGCGATGTGACTTCTGTTCATTTTGAATGGTTGCTGAATACCGAACACGGAGCAGACTATTTCCGTCGCTGGCATCGAGACAAGCGCAATAGCGGTGGATTATTAGTACACAAATCAACTCATCATTTCGATCTGGTGAACTTCTGGATTGGTTCACAACCGGATACGGTATTTGCTATGGGCGACTTATTATTTTATGGACGTGAAAATGCAGAAGAACGAGGAGAAACTCATTTTTATGCACGTTCTACAGGCAGCGAAGTCGCTAAAAATGATCCGTTTGCGTTACCACTGGATACCAATCCGAATCTAAAAGCGATGTATCTGGATGCTGAACATGAAGATGGCTATATTCGAGATCAGAGTGTGTTTGGAGATGGAATTAATATAGAGGACACGATGAGCGTTGTGGTTCGGTACAAAAATAAAGCGATGCTCACGTACTCTCTAAATGCGTATATGCCGTGGGAAGGATACCGTATTGCTTTTAATGGAACCAAAGGACGTATCGAAATGGAAGTTGTCGAGAAATCTTATGTAAATGCAGGCGGAGAAAAAGCAGACGAAGGTGCTCTCAAGCGCAAAACGATCAAAGTATTCCCTATGTTCGCGGAAGCCTACGAAGTAGAAGTGGAAGAAAAAGAAGGCGGTCATGGCGGCGGTGATCCTGTTCTTCTGAACGATTTATTCGGCGATCCTGTTGAAGATCCCTTCCACCGCGCAGCCGATCATGTCGATGGAGCACGTTCTATTTTAACGGGCATAGCGGCTAATCAATCGATCCGTACCGGCTTACCTGTCAAAATCGATGGCTTGGTTCATTTTAATCAATAGAAGCTATTCATGATATGCACCTGCCTTTCTTGATGATAAAAGAAAGGCTTTTTCTTATTTCAGTCAATCGTATCGATAGTGATTGCAATCACTACGTTGGTATTAAGCGCATGTTACGATCTGTTTGAGAATAGTTCTCAGTTAACAATAGGATTATCAAGCAGGGTCGATACGGAAGGAATGGATATCATGAGCGAATTAATTAACAACCGGGAACACCGTAGTTCGTTAGCCAACAACCGCCAACAACTACTTAAAGAAATTATCAAAGAACTTCATCAAGGCAAAAGTACGGAAGAAGTCAAAGCCAGATTTACAGAAGCCGTAGGTGATATTACGGTAGAGGAAATTTCGATTTTAGAACAATCCTTGATGGAAGACGAAGGGATTCCTGTTGAAGAGGTACAACGATTATGTAGTGTCCATGCAGCGATTTTCAAAGGCTCTATCCAAGATATTCATCGTTCTCATCAACCAGAAGAACAACCAGGACACCCTGTATATACATTAAAAAAAGAAAATGCAGAATTGGATCGTTTATTGCATTTCTCAATCAGTCTGCATCTAGATCAATTTCGTAAATCAGATGACGAGCATAACCGTCTTAAATTACTGGAAGATTTAAGTTTATTATATGATGTGGACAAACATTACAGTCGTAAAGAAAATTTGATTTTTCCGTTTTTAGAAAAGTACGGCATTTTCGGACCAACCAAAGTGATGTGGGGTGTCGATGATGCGATTCGTGGAGCGATCAAAGAAGCCAAACAATACCTGATCGATTACAATGGCAATGTAGAACAAGTGATTGCTTGTATCGAACAAGTCAGTCGTGAAGTCAGTGAGATGATTTTCAAAGAAGAACATATTTTACTACCTATGGCGCTGGATAAATTAACAGAAGATGAATGGGTATCGATTGCTCGGGAGAGTGACCAGATCGGATTTTGCTTAATTGATCCTGAACATGAATGGAAGCCTGACCGCCAGCCATTACCTGTACAGTCTACTGAAGAACGTTCAGGTTATATTCATCTCGAAACAGGCATACTTTCTGTACAGCAGTTAGAGCTGATGATGAATCATTTACCGGTTGATCTTACATTTATTGATGAAAATGATGTGGTTCGTTATTTCTCCCATGGCAAAGAACGAATCTTTGCTCGCACCAAAGCTGTGATCGGTCGAACTGTACAAAATTGTCATCCTCCACAAAGTGTCCATGTCGTTGAAGAATTGCTTCGAGATTTCAAAGCAGGCGTGAAAGATATAGAAGATTTCTGGATTCCGTTAAAAGATCAATTTATCTATATTCGTTATTTTGCGATTCGAGATCAAGAAGGTAAATACATGGGAACATTAGAATTCACACAAAATATCAAACCGATCCAAGCACTAGAAGGACAAAAACGTATTTTATCCTAAACTAGTGGCATGAATTATATAATAAAAAAGAACTGTTTTTATCGGCAAAGACACATCAATAAACAAAAAAAGAAGTATTCTATAAAATATAGAATACTTCTTTTCGTTACGTCCCAGGAGGGATTCGAACCCCCGACCGACGCCTTAGAAGGGCGTTGCTCTATCCAGCTGAGCTACTGAGACAAATAGAATGTGCGTTTGAAGCGTAACAAAAATAGTATAGCACAGCATTAATAAGTAAGACAACACTTTTTTTAGATTGTAAAATATGGTGATGTAGTCATTCAAGAACTGTTACATACTTTTTGAAGCAGAGACAAGCTATGTTATAATCATAAAATCTTAATATTCATGAATATTTTTATCCTATTCATTATACAGTTAGCATTGAAATGTAGGAGGTGCTATTATAACGGACTCAACGAATTCACATACAGAATCATCAGGGAATGTTATTTTGTTTCCCAAAACGCTAGACTTTTATCAGATTGAATTAACCAATATGTTAGAGACCGAACGATACGGTGAAGCCATGGCTTTGCTGGATTTTTTACTGCATTGTCAGGGACAAAGCGAGCAACAGATGGAAGAGTGGGAATCGCTTTTGGGCTGGCTACGTATGAGTTTTCCAGAAGCCGCTATCGAAAGTAGTGCTTTGGATCAACAAGAAGATGAAGAAAATCATACAAATAGTGATACAATCATGCGAGATCGTATTAAAGGGAAGCAATCAGCAGACCATTCTTATGAATCTAAATTATTAGAAACAGCGATGGAACAGCCGGTAACCGAACGTACGTTGTTGGCACTTGAACAATTATCTTATCTCGATCAACCGAAGATCGATGATGAATTGATTGATTGGTTAAAAACAGGTAAGCAACATCCGTTAATTCAGTTCCGTATTTTGCAAACGTTGCGCAGGCGTGGACATTTGGGTAATGTAAGCTTTGAACGTGATCATGAATGGATAGAAGTTGAGATTGAAAATGTTCCTTTAGAGCCAGCCGAGTTTCCTTTACCGGTTATTCAGATTTTGGAGCGAGTGGCTGATAAAACAGAAAGCGATGCGCCTAATCTGTTTTATTTTGCTCAGGAACTATGGTCACAATTTATGATGGCTGCTTACGGTACTTCGAATTATCAGTACATTGTCAGAGGTGATGATGCCGAATTGGATATTTGGGCAGCTGCTCTTCACCAGACCGTTTCTGAGACGCTAGAAGGCACCAAGGAGGAAGAAAGCATCCGTCTCCTCTACGGCGTAACCGATAATATTCGCTTCCGCTATGAGCAAGCTTATCGCGCTATGCATCAATTTGTGTCAGGACAATTGCCACGTTCTTGATCCAAGAACAGAGAGTCCAGACCATCAAAGGAATCACGCTTGAAAAACCATCGATAGTTGTATATACTATAATGGTTATTCTGTACGTGAAATTAACATTTATACAATGTGAAATATTTTTTGGAGGGGAATACTTGAAATGACAGCAAAATGGGAAAAAACAGAAAAGAACCTTGGGGTTCTTGAGGTAGAAGTAGGTGCAGAGCGTGTAAGCGCGGCACTTGATAAAGCATTCAATACAGTAGTTAAAAAAACCAGCATCCCTGGTTTCCGCAAAGGTAAAGTGCCACGGTCTATTTTCGAAGCACGCTTTGGGGTAGAAAGTCTTTACAACGATGCAATCGATATCTTGCTTCCAGAAGCTTACTCTGAAGCTGTTGACGAAGCAGATATTTTCCCGGTTGATCGTCCTGAAATCGAAATCGAGCAATTCGCAAAAGGCGAAACTTTCAAATTCAAAGCTAAAGTTACTGTAAAACCTGAAGTTAAATTGGGCGAATACAAAGGACTAGAAGTACCTGTTGCTAAAGCTGAAGTTAGCGAAGAAGACGTGAACGAAGAATTGACACGTTTGCAACAACGTCATGCTGAATTGTCTGTACTTGAAGAAGGTGCTGCTGAAAACGGAGACGTAGTTGTTATTGACTTCGACGGTTCTGTAGATGGCGTTCAATTCGAAGGTGGACAAGCAGAGCGTTATTCTCTTGAATTGGGTTCTAACTCCTTTATCCCTGGATTTGAAGAGCAAGTAGTAGGTATGTCTACTGGTGACTTCAAAGACGTAAGTGTAACTTTCCCAGACAGCTACCATGCGGTAGAACTTGCTGGTAAAGATGCAGTATTCAAAGTAAAACTTCACGAAATCAAACGCAAAAATCTTCCTGAATTGGATGATGAGTTTGCTAAAGATGTAAGTGAATTCGATACTCTTGATGAGTTCAAAGAAGATTTGAAATCTCAAATCGCTACTCGTAAAGAAAACGAAGTAAAAGCAGCAAAAGAAACAGCAGCAGTTGAAAAAGCAGCTGAAAACGCTGAAGTAGAAATTCCTGAAGCAATGATCAGCTCTGAAACAGAAAACATGGTTCGTGACTTTGACAACCGTCTTCGTCAACAAGGTATGAACCTTGAAATGTACACAGGATTCTCTGGTCAAACAACAGATGATCTTAAAGAGCAAATGAAAGAAGAAGCTTCCAAACGCGTTCGTAACAACCTAGTGTTGGAACAAATCGCTAAAGAAGAAAACATCGAAGTTTCTGAAGAAGAAGTAACTGCGGAATTGGAAAAAATGGCTGGACAATTCCAACGTGATGCTGAAGAAGTTCGTAACATTCTTGCTGCGAATGGTTCTCTTGCAAGTCTTTCTGACGAAATCAAATTGCGTAAAACAATCGAAGTCTTGGTAGATAACAGCAAAGAAGTTGAGCCTGTAGCTGCTGAGCAAGCTGAGTAATTTTTAACTTTATATGGACGTTGCAAATATTTGCAACCTTTTTAGATAAGGCACGTATACATTTGCGTGCCTTATTTTTACCTATTTATATATAAAATGATTAGCACTGAAAAAATGACATGAGACACAGTACATGTTAAAATAGTTCTGTGTCATTATTTCTATGCTTTTTTATACGTCCTAATTTTCATGGCACAAGTCATGACAAAGAAAAGAGGTTGGTCTTATGAGTCTAGTACCTATGGTTGTCGAACAAACCAGTAGAGGTGAACGATCTTACGATATTTATTCAAGATTGCTCAAAGACCGTATCGTGTTTCTGAGCACGGCGATTGATGATGATGTAGCCAATCTCATTATTGCACAACTATTGTTTTTAGCTGCGGAAGATCCAGAGAAAGACATTCACCTATACATCAACTCTCCTGGTGGTTCTGTCACAGCAGGGATGGGTATATACGATACAATGCAATTCATTAAGCCGGATGTATCGACGATCTGTATCGGTATGGCTGCAAGCATGGGTTCACTGTTGTTAACAGCAGGTGCTCCAGGCAAGCGTTATGCACTTCCGAACAGCGAAGTTATGATTCATCAACCGCTTGGTGGTATTAGCGGACAAGCTTCAGATATGAAGATCCATGCTGAATGGATTATCAAAACACGTCAAAAATTGAACCAAATTTATGTAGAACGTACGGGTCAATCTTTAGACAAGATTGAAAAAGATACTGATCGCGATTATTTCTTAGAAGCTGAGGAAGCGAAAGCTTACGGAATTATAGATCAAATTCTCACTCGTCCGATCACAAGCTAAAGAGGGGTGTTTGCATGTTTAAATTTAATGATGAAAAAGGACAACTTAAATGTTCTTTTTGCGGAAAATCTCAAGATCAGGTCCGTAAGCTTGTAGCAGGTCCTGGTGTCTATATATGTGATGAATGTATCGAACTTTGCACAGAGATCGTTGAAGAGGAATTGGGACATGAAGAAGAGTTAGATCTTAAAGATATCCCAAAACCACAAGAAATCCGTGCGATTTTGGATCAATACGTTATCGGACAAGATCAAGCCAAAAAATCATTGTCTGTAGCTGTATATAATCACTACAAACGTGTAAATTCACAAAGTAAAATCGAAGACGTTGAATTGCAAAAAAGTAACATTATGCTTGTAGGACCAACAGGTTCTGGTAAAACGTTGCTTGCGCAAACAATGGCTCGTATCTTGAATGTGCCTTTCGCTATTGCTGATGCTACTTCACTAACAGAAGCAGGTTATGTAGGGGAAGATGTTGAAAACATCTTGCTTAAATTAATCCAAGCTGCTGATTATGATGTAGAAAAAGCAGAACGCGGCATTATCTATATCGATGAAATCGATAAAGTAGCTCGTAAATCTGAAAATCCTTCAATCACTCGTGACGTATCCGGTGAAGGTGTTCAGCAAGCATTGCTGAAAATCCTAGAAGGTACTGTTGCTTCTGTTCCACCACAAGGCGGACGTAAGCATCCTCATCAAGAATTTATTCAAATCGATACCACTAACATCTTGTTTATCGTAGGTGGTGCTTTTGACGGTCTGGAACAATATATCAAACGCCGGATCGGTAAAAAAGTAATCGGTTTTAACTCTAACAATGAAGGTCAAAAAGAATTGAAAGCAGGCGAATACTTGAGTATGGTATTGCCAGAAGATTTGCTTAAATTCGGATTGATTCCTGAATTTGTAGGACGTTTGCCAGTTATCTCTGCTCTAGAACCACTAGATGAAGAGACATTGGTACGTATTTTGTCCGAACCTAAAAATGCATTGGTAAAACAATATTCCAAAATGTTGGAAATGGACAATGTAGAATTAGTATTCGAACAAGGTGCACTTGAAGCGATTTCCCGTGAAGCGATCAAACGCAACACAGGTGCTCGTGGACTTCGTGCGATCATCGAAAGCATTATGCTTGATGTGATGTATGAAGTACCGTCTCGTGACGATGTAACCAAATGTGTTATTACTCAACAAGTCGTTGAGGACAAAGTGGTTCCAGAATTGCAGACAGGCAAAGATAAAAAGCAAGAAGAAAGTGCATAATAACTTGACGTAAAGGTTGAGTATGCGTTTCTTCTATGATGTTCATAGATAACGCGCCGGCCTTTTTCCTTTGTGGAATAAAGGCTGGTTTGCGATTAAGCCCACATGTAAGGGAGCAAAATAAATGTTTTTGAGAGAAAACACAAGACCGGTGAAAGTCGGAGATTTGACAATTGGTGGCAGTAATGAAGTCTTGATTCAAAGTATGTGTACAACCAAAACAGCAGATGTAGAAGCAACTGTAGCTGAAATCCTTCGTTTAGAAGAAGCAGGTTGCCAGCTTGTTCGTGTAACTGTTAATAACGAAGAAGCAGCAGAAGCAATTAAAGAAATCAAAAAACGTATTCATATCCCTCTAGTAGCGGATATACATTTTAACCATAAGTTAGCTTTACTTGCGATCGAAAATGGAATCGACAAAGTACGTATCAACCCGGGTAATATCGGTAGACGTGATAAAGTCGAAGCTGTTGTACGTGCTTGTAAAGAAAAAAATATTCCGATTCGTATCGGTGTAAATGCAGGATCACTTGAAAATCATTTGCTTGAGAAATACGGTTACCCAACACCAGAAGCAATGGTAGAAAGTGCATTATTCCATATCGGTATTTTGGAAGAACTGGATTTCCACGATATTATCGTTTCGCTGAAAGCATCTGATGTGCCAATGGCGATCGAAGCTTATAGCCAAGCGGCTAAAGTGATTCCTTATCCACTTCATTTAGGAATTACAGAGGCAGGAACATTGAATGCAGGAACAATCAAGAGTTCAGCAGGTATCGGTGCCCTATTAGCCTTAGGAATCGGTTCAACTGTACGTATTTCCTTGAGTGCTGATCCTGTAGAAGAAGTGAAAGTAGCTCGTGAACTTCTCAAAACATTCGGATTGATTACGAATGCAGCAACATTGGTATCTTGCCCAACTTGTGGACGTTTGGATATCGACCTATTCTCGATTGCGAATGAGGTTGAAGAGTATATTTCCAAATTGAAAGTGCCGATTAAAGTATCTGTATTGGGTTGCGCAGTAAATGGACCGGGTGAAGCGAAAGAAGCTGATATCGGTATCGCTGGTGCTCGTGGAGAAGGACTACTTTTCCGCTACGGTAAAATGATTCGTAAAGTGCCAGAAGCAGACATGGTTGTCGAATTGAAAAAAGAAATCGATGCGATTGTTGTCGCTTTTGAAGCAACAGGTAAAATTCCAGGTCGCGAAGAACGTCATGCACCTGCAGCTAAGTAAATATTTTGATTAATGATATAACGTAAACTTAAAGATACTGGTAGAGGAAGTTGCCTCAATCAGTATCTTTTTTTACATGAATTTAAGCTAAATTTGATCGGTTGGAGGATCATTGGTTTTTCAATGTGATATTTGGTAAACTAGGAATGATATAGGCAGTATGATACGCACAAGCATAGGAGGTTGAAAGCGATGGGACCAAATAAAAATAAGGGGCGTCGTTTTCCTTTACTGCCTTTGAGAGGACTACTTGTCTATCCAAGTATGGTATTGCATCTGGATGTAGGACGAGATAAATCTGTAAAGGCATTAGAAAAAGCGATGGTTGACGATAATTTAATTCTTCTTTGTTCGCAATCGGAAGTCAGCATCGAAGAGCCGAGCGAGGACGAGATTTTTAGAATCGGTACGGTAGCTAAAGTCAGACAAATGTTGAAGCTGCCTAATGGAACGATTCGTGTACTTGTTGAAGGTCTGGAACGTGCAGAAATTATTCAATATATTGATAATGAAGAATATTATGAAGTTCAAGCGAGAGAGCTACCGGAAGAAGAAACCAATGATCCGGAAGTTAGCGCATTGATGCGGACGGTATTGACTCAATTTGAACATTATATTAATTTGTCCAAAAAGGTAACGCCAGAGACATTAGCAGCGGTATCTGATATTGAAGAACCGGGTCGATTAGCAGATGTAATTACCAGTCATCTATTGATCAAGATCAAAGACAAACAAGATATTTTGGAAACTGTAGATATTCGTGCTCGTTTGGAACGTTTGTTAGATATTTTAAATAATGAACGTGAAGTACTAGAATTAGAGCGCAAAATCAACCAACGTGTTAAAAAACAAATGGAAAAAACACAACGTGAATATTATTTGCGTGAACAAATGAAAGCGATCCAAAAAGAGCTAGGTGAAAAAGAAGGTAGAGCGGGTGAAGTGGAAGAATTGCGCCAGCAACTATCTGAACTTACAGTACCTGAGAAAGTGCAAGAGAAGATTGAAAAAGAAATCGATCGCTTAGAGAAAATGCCTGCTAGTTCTGCGGAAGGTAGTGTTATTCGCAACTATGTAGACTGGTTAATCAGCTTGCCGTGGTCGAAATCGACAGACGATGATCTGGATCTACATCATGCAGAAGCGATTTTGAATGAAGATCACTATGGACTCGACAAGCCCAAAGAACGTGTACTTGAGTATCTAGCGGTACAGAAATTAGTGAAAAAGCTAAAAGGTCCTATTCTTTGCCTAGTTGGACCTCCGGGTGTGGGTAAAACGTCACTCGCTCGTTCGATTGCCAAGTCATTAGGACGTGAATTTGTGCGTATTTCATTAGGTGGTGTACGTGATGAAGCTGAGATTCGTGGGCATCGTCGTACGTATGTAGGTGCTATGCCTGGACGTATTATTCAAGGGATGAAAACAGCTGGTTCAACCAATCCAGTATTCTTAATGGATGAAATTGATAAAATGGCTTCTGATTTCCGTGGTGATCCTTCGGCGGCATTGTTGGAAGTGCTTGATCCCGAGCAAAACAATACGTTTAGTGACCATTTCATCGAAGTGCCGTTTGACCTATCGAACGTTATGTTTGTAACGACAGCCAATAGTGTACAAAGTATTCCTCGTCCATTATTGGATCGGATGGAGATGCTTTCTATTCCGGGATATACCGAACTTGAGAAAATGCAGATTGCTAAGCAGTATCTATTGCCTAAGCAGACCGAAGAACATGGTCTAACGCCTGAGCAATTAGAAATTGGCGAAGATGCTTTGTTACGCATGATTCGTGAGTATACACGTGAATCCGGTGTACGTAACTTAGAACAGCAAGTCGCTGCATTGTGTCGTAAAGCAGCGAAAGCGATTGTCTCAGATAATTTAGAAAAAGTATCGATTGAACCTGATCAAATCAAAGATTATTTAGGCGTACCTAAATTCCGTTATGGTTTGATTGAAAAAGAAGATCAAATCGGTAGTGTAACCGGACTAGCATGGACAGAAGTTGGCGGAGAAACGCTAACGATCGAAGTGACAGTTGTACCGGGTAGTGGTAAATTAATGCTGACAGGTAAACTAGGCGATGTCATGAAAGAATCAGCACAAGCTGCATTCAGTTACACACGCTCCAAAGCCAAAACCCTGCATATCGCAGACGATTTCCATGAAAAAAATGATATTCATATTCATATTCCAGAAGGCGCTATTCCCAAAGACGGCCCTTCCGCAGGGATCACGATCGCAACAGCTCTTATTTCCGCATTGACCGGTCGCCCTGTATCTAAAGAAGTTGCTATGACAGGTGAGATCACACTACGTGGACGTGTATTGCCGATTGGTGGCTTAAAAGAAAAAACGCTAGCTGCTCACCGTGCAGGATACAAAAAAATCTTACTTCCTATGGATAACGAACGCGACTTACGTGACATCCCAGAAAGCGTAAGAAATGATCTTACCTTTGTTCCAGTATCTCATATGGATCAGGTACTAGAAGAAGCACTTATCGCTCTAAAAGAAACACCTGAAACGATCCAACCTTTAATCTAAAAAAGCTCAACTTCATAACAACCAACCAACGGAATCGTTCTATAAGCAGTAAAATAGAGCGATTCCGTTTATTTGATGTGCTATACTATTACTAATCCGTTGTAAGGGATAGCAGAACTTTTTTAGCCGTAGCGAAGTAAATAGAATTATTCGATAGAAGCGAAGCGCTCGCCTTTAAGATCAAATATCTACTGCGATCAGCAGTATTTCAAGATATTTGATCTTAACAGCGATCGAAAGAATAATCTATTTATGGAGCGATTGAAGCTAACTGTTCAGCGATTTACCTTCAACTTCTAACTAAAGGGGAACTTGTAATTATGAAAGTAAATAGCGCGGAATTTATTATTAGCGCGGTGCGTCCGAACCAATACCCGGAAGATGGGTTGCCAGAGATTGCTCTAGCAGGACGATCTAATGTAGGTAAATCTTCAATGACTAACCGCTTGATTAGCCGTAAAAACCTGGCACGTACCAGTGCAACACCAGGTAAAACTCAACATCTTAACTACTATATGATCAACGAATCGATGTATTTCGTCGATTTTCCTGGATATGGTTATGCCAAAGTCTCCAAAAGCCAGCGTGAAGCTTGGGGTAAAATGATTGAAAAGTATCTACTTGAGCGTGAAACATTACGTATGGTAGTACTGGTAATCGACCTTCGTCATCCGCCTTCCAAAGATGATGTGATTATGTATGAATGGCTCAAATACTACGAACGTGATGTATGTATTGTAGCGACCAAAGCCGATAAGATTCCACGTAGTAAATGGGACAAGCATGTCAAAATCGTTAAGCACGGTTTGAGCTTTGTACCTGAAGATGATTTTGTGCTGTTTTCATCTGAAACAGGATTGGGTAAAGATGAATTATGGTCCGTCATCGAACGTTATGCTTTTGCACTTCCAGAGTCAGAAGAGGAAGAAGAGTATGCACAAGTAGAGAATGATAACGAAGAGCACCAACCAAAAACAGAAGAGTCCGAACCCCCTCATAGCAATCAATAAAGTCACGAACAGGTCAGCAAAACGAAGAAGTTTGTATAGAAAAGTGAGTATTCAGGCCGTTCTTTAGAACTTTACGGGGATTGTTCCGTTTTTTTCTGGAATATGGTGAAAATCATTCATCTTGATCACAAGCATAGCGTTTCGCAGATGATGTATAATGAATATATTGGAATGTTAAAAGAATTGAGGAGATTTTTATGGCTCAGCGGTTAGCCACAGAATATATTAAAGCCAGTTTACAGTTGTCGAAAGCTCAAATGTCCCAGTTTGTCCATTATGCCGAAGACCCTCAGATCCATCATCGAGTGAAAATACTTGATAACGGAAATCAGGAAATTGTTCTCGGAGTGAAAAACGGAGAAGAAGTGCATTTACCTTTTGACCTCAGAGAAGGAAGCTATGTCTGTGAGTTGTCTTTCCGCTTGGTAAATCCGCAGTTAACAAATATAGTACGCAAATTATTTGTTGCTTTTAAAGGTAATGGTGTTGTAAATCGCATTTATCATGGATTTACGATGAGATATCATTACGAACAGGGTTCTGTTCGCCAGATTGTAGAATGTACAGGCGAACATGAAAAAATGATTTACCAACACAAAAACACAGCAATAGATATGAAGAGCGAATGGCAATCCGTATCTGTTGAGACTGATATTGAATTAGTACGGAGTATAGTGGATCGATTATTAGATCAACGGTTAGCTTCAGAAGGACCGTACGATCAGATTGATCAAGAATTAAAGGTTCAGTCAAGTCAATTGTTCCGTATGGAAGCTTAACATCAGATCTAACGCCTGTTTTCCTTTGAAGGAGAACAGGTTTTTTTATTTCACCCGTATTATATTTATACATAAAAATGAATGAGCAATCTGCTGTAATAATGAATCTTTAAATATTTAATGAATATTGCAAAAAGGCTTGCATTTCATGGAGATAGATGTTATTTTTAATCTCGTTGAAAATAATATTAGGAACCAGGATTCACTCAGGACATAGTAATGTTGCGAGAGCTAAAACCCTCGGGAAGTGAATGACGTAGGTCCTAGCGGATGAAATTTTTCAAACATTTTATTCCTAGGAAGGGGGAACCGGAAGATGGAATACTCAACTTTCGGAAGACACGTTGCTGTTGATACTTGGGGTGTAGATTTTGATATGCTGAATAATGCTGAGGTTTTGCAAGCTCATATGGTTGATGCAGCTGAAGCATGCGGAGCAACAGTAATGTCTGTTCAAGCCAAACAATTCGAACCACAAGGTGCTACAGTACTTGTTTTGTTGTCGGAGAGTCACCTCTCAATTCACACATATCCTGAGAGAGGATTCGCGGCTATTGACTGCTATACCTGCGGAGAAACCGTAGATCCACAGTTAGCTATTGACTACCTGGTATCCGTTCTGAAACCTGAGAAAACGTATGCCAAAAAATTAGTTCGTGGTTTGGGAGAACTTCAAGTGGAAACACCTGAGATCAAATCCATTGAACTTATCAATCAATAATATAAACTTTGCTTGTACAAGCAAAAGATTAAAATGAAATAGGTTTTACACAATAGCCATAGGGGTTTACCTATGGCTATTTCTTTTGAAAGATGGGATTGGATGATATGAAATATTTTGATTATTGTCAATCATAAAGAAATTGTGTCTATTTTCCGATGATGATTTCATAAACATTTCATAAAAACGGCGAAATTCGTAATTTAGCTGTGATATAATTAACGTATTGTTAATGAACGTATAGAGAAATGACTTTTAGATTAGGCAGGTGAACTTGCAATGCACATCGTTGTTGTCGGATTGAATTACCGCACAGCACCCGTTGAAGTGAGAGAACGGTTTGCTATTGCGGACGAAGATTTACCGCAGGCGCTCCGGCAGCTCAGAGAAACTAAGAGTGTGTTGGAAGGGACTATTGTAGCGACTTGCAACCGTACGGAGATTTACGTGGTACTGGATCGTCTGCATATGTGTGGACATTTTATTCGTACCTTTATGGAGCAGTGGTTCGGTATTCCCCGTCAGGAATTTACACAGCATTTATATATATATGAAGATGAACAAGCAATTAGTCATCTTTTTCGTGTAGCTTGTGGATTGGATTCGATGGTGCTCGGTGAGACTCAGATTTTGGGTCAAGTAAAGCGTTCATTCCAATGGGCGCAAGAAAATAAAGCTACAGGTACGTGGTTTAATATGTTGTTTAAGCAAGCTGTCACACTGGGCAAACGTGCACATTCAGAAACAATGATCGGTGAAAGTGCAGTTTCGATCAGTTACGCAGCAGTAGAATTAGGCAAGCGCATTTTCGGTGCTTTTCATAATAAAGTGATTATGATTCTAGGCGCTGGTAAAATGAGTGAGCTTACGGTGAAGCATCTCTATGCAAATGGAGCAGCTGAAGTGATTGTAGCGAACCGTACACTTGGACGTGCGCAAGAGCTTGCGCATAAGTTCAACGGTACCCCGTGTACAATCGAACAAGCGATGGATCGTTTGCATCAAGTGGATATTCTGATCAGTTCTACAGGAGCACAAGGTTATGTACTGAGTGCAGATACGCTTGCTCAAAGTATGAAATTGCGTAAGTCTCGTCCTTTGTTTATGATTGATATAGCGGTTCCGCGCGATATTGATCCAGCAATTGGCGATATTAGCAATGTATTTTTGTATGATATTGATGATTTAGAAGGCATTGTAGAAAGCAATATGGAAATGCGCCGCGCAGAATCGATTAAGATTGAGCGTATGATCCGTGAAGAAGTAGAATCTTTTAATCAATGGCTCAAAACATTGGGCGTACGTCCAGCGATTCGTGCTTTACAAGAACGTGGAGCCGATATTCATGCAGAGACACTAGAAAGTTTGTTTAATAAATTACCAGAGTTAGATGAAAGACAACGTAAAGTGATCAGTCGTTTAACCAAGAGTATCGTGAATCAGATGAATCACGAACCTATTCATCGTATTAAAGAAATGGCTGCCGAGAAAGATGGGGCTGAAGCACTTGATTTGTTCACTCGAATATTTGCTTTAGAAGATCAGCTTGAAGATGCAGCAGATCAAGTCAATCAAAGCGAAGTTTCTAAAGCACAGTCGCCTGTGCAAGCTAATAAATTGGGATTAGAAGGTAGTTTTGGGTCTTTCGCTCCCGCAACCCTATAGGCAGGTGATTCGCTTTGACGCTTTTTAACCTGTTATACGATATTATTATTTATTTATACGCCCTGAGCCTTCTGTTTTATTTCTCGGATTGCATTCGTCGCAATCCGAGGGCGAAGCGGTTAGGCACAGGGTTTCTTATTTTGGTATTTGTGATCCAAATTGTCAGTATTACGATTCGAACGATAGAGGAGAGAACGTTACCTTTATTTTCAACGTATGACTTTTTCTTTGTACTGACTTTTATTTTAATATTGATTTCCTTTTTTATCGAAAAGGTATTGAAGACTGATTATGCCGTATTGCTGTTAAATGTAATCGGCTTTTGTGCTATGGTGCAAAATCGTCTTCATTCACCGGGTGAAGGTGTACTCCCTACAGGTTGGGATACGGTTCATGGACTATTAATTTTACATGTGATATTCGCTAATATTAGTTTTGCCGCTTATACAGTAGCTGCTGTTTTTGGTTCAATGTATCTATTTTTACATCGTAAATTAAAACAGAAAAAATGGGATAATACGGTTCGCCGTCTACCTAGCTTAGAAAGTATGGAAAAGTATACGTATACAGCGATGTTAATCGGTACGCCGGTACTGATTGTATCTTTGATTGTGGCATTGATGTCGATTGTAGCAGAAGGTCGATATATTCTTTTGCTCGATTCCAAAGTGGTGTTCACTTTGTTAGCGTTATGCGTATATGTAGCTTTCTTTGCAACAAAGAAAATGCGCAATTACTCAGCCAATACGATGGCAATCTGGGCAATCTTAGGATATATCTTGTTTATTTTAAATTTTGTTTCTAATTCTTGGTCTGCTTTTCATCAATGGGTGGGTGTATGAGTGATTCTATTCATTATCTACCTATTATGTTGGACTGTAGAGATCAAGCTTGTCTGATTATAGGCGGTGGTCAAGTGGCTGAACGTAAAAGTATATCTCTACTTCAAGCAGGAGCGATACTTACGATTATCAGCCCTACACTGACTCCTAAGTTACAACAGTTAGTCAATCAGCAACAGCTGATCTGGCATGCTCGTGAGTATCAGACAGGAGATATAGCTTATCACTGTACTTCAGATGAGAAACTTAGTGAATTTGGTTACAGACCTTATTTTCTAGTACATGCAGTGACTTCGGTGCCAGAGATCAATAATCAGGTTGCTACCGAAGCCAAAACTTATCGTATTCCTATAAACGTAGCTCATCAGCGTGAGCAAAGTACATTTATCAATCCGAATGTGATTCGTCGTGGACGATTGACGATAGCTGTAGCCACCTCAGGTGCAGGACCTTTAGCAGGTCGATATATTGCAAAAGAGATCAATCAACATTTCGGTAACGAATATGAGATTTATATTGATTTTCTGTATCATTTACGAGAAACCATTGCTCAAAAAGTAAGCGATGAATCTTTACGTAAATCATTGCTACATCAAGCGATGTCACTTTCTATTTTAGAAGAGATTCGTCAGGGGATCTTTGAACCCTGGAATGAACAACAAATAGAACACTGGATCAACCAATCAATAGAATAATAGACTATTGAATACAATGAGCTCAGGAGATGAATATATGCGTACGATTGTAGTAGGGAGTAGACAAAGTGCTCTAGCTTTGACACAGACAGGTCATGTGATTGATGCGTTAACAGCGATTAGTGAAGAGCAGGGATTAGATGTTCATTTTGAAATTAAAAAGATTATTACCAAAGGAGACCGTATTCTGGATGTGACTTTATCTAAAGTCGGCGGAAAAGGTCTATTTGTCAAAGAGATCGAGCAAGCGTTACTTGATGGTGAGATCGATATGGCTGTGCACAGTATGAAAGATATGCCTTCTGAATTACAAGAAGGGCTTATCAATGGAGCGATTCCTCCAAGAGTCGACCCTAGAGATTGCTTAATTACACGTACAGGTTGTTCCTTAGAAGAACTTCCTCAAGGAGCTAGACTGGGTACAAGTAGCTTGAGACGTGCAAGTCAGCTCAAATTATATCGTCCTGATCTACAAATCGAATCGATTCGGGGAAATATTGATTCACGTTTGCGTAAGCTTGAAACTGAAGGCTTTGACGCTATTATGTTAGCAGCGGCAGGTTTGGAACGTATGGGCTGGTCTGATCGAATCACTTCTTTTTTACCGACAGAAATCTGTCTGCCAGCAGTAGGGCAAGGGGCACTTGGAATCGAATGTCGTGCAGATGATATTGAAATGTTGCAATTGCTGTCTTTGTATAATGATGATCTTACTGCGGTAACTGTAACAGCTGAGCGTACTTTTTTGTCTGAATTAAATGGGGGCTGTCAGGTTCCTATTGGTGCCTATGCTGTACGTCTACAAAGTTCGGATGGGACTGAAGAGCAAAATATTATACAATTAACAGGAATGGTTGCTACACCGGATGGTAGTATTATGTTGAAAGAAACGATGCAGGGTACAGACCCTGTAGCACTGGGTATTGCTGTAGCAGCACAACTGAAAAGTCAGGGAGCAGATCGGATACTGGCAGAAGTAAGGGGATGAGTGTATGACCGGTAAAGTGTATTTGGTAGGGGCAGGTCCGGGAGCATTGAAGTTAATAACGCTTCGGGGCTGGGAATGCATAGGTCTTGCAGATGCCGTTGTATATGATCGTCTAGCAAGTCCACGGTTGCTCAAGCAAGCCAAGCCAGGAGCCGAGAAAATCTATGTCGGTAAATTGCCTGATCGTCATACAATGAAGCAAGAAGAGATTAATCAGTTATTGGTTGATTTAGCTCTACAGGGCAAAGTGGTCGTGCGCCTTAAAGGTGGAGATCCGACGATCTTTGGTAGAGTAGCAGAAGAAGCTGAATTACTGCGTCAACATCAGATTCCCTACGAAATTGTACCGGGTATCAGTTCTTCGATTGCTGTGCCTGCTTATGCTGGTATTCCTGTAACTCATCGTGACTTTGCTTCTTCTTTATCAATTATTACAGGGCATGAGAGTCCAGATAAATTAGATCAAAGTATTCACTGGGATAAGGTGACTAACGCTACAGGTACACTTGTCTTTATGATGGGCGTTGCCAAGATCGGCTATATTAGCGAGCAATTGATTAAGCACGGACGACCAAATTCTACACCGGTCGCTTTGATCCGCTGGGGAACACGAGCGGAGCAGGAGACATTGGTAGGTACACTTGAAGATATAGCAGCTAAAGTTGAAGCCGCACGATTCAAGCCCCCTGCTGTAATTGTGGTAGGCGAAGTGGTGAACCAGCGTGAACATTTAAAATGGGTCGAAGAGTTGCCTCTATTCGGGAAGCGAATTCTAGTGACTCGTGCACGTAGTCAAGCGAGTGAACTGGTGAACCGAATCGATGAACTGGGTGGGGAACCTTACGAGTATCCAGTGATCGAGACAAGGTTACCTGTTGCTGAAGAAAGTATACGAAATATCGGTACAGCCTTATCGAATTTGCAAAAATATGATTGGGTATTCTTCACAAGTGTTAATGGAGTAGAGTACTTCTTTGAACATTTGAGACAACATGCTCAAGATATTCGTGCATTATATCGTGCGAAGATTGTAGCTGTCGGTCCTGCTACATTAGAAGCTTTACGATTGCATGGGATTACAGCTATGCCTTTACCAGAGAAGTTCCAAGCAGAAGGCTTGCTGGACAGCTTAGAAGGTCAATTACAAGCTGGACAACATATTCTATTACCACGTGGCGACCTAGCACGCTCATGGTTACCCGATACACTGCGTACAATGAATATGGAAGTAACAGAGATTGATACGTATGAGACCGTTATGGTTGGAGAAGACGATATCGAATTGCGTAAGTTGCTGGAAGAAGAAGCCATTCATGCAGTGACATTTACCAGTTCTTCAACAGTCACTAATTTACTGGCTGCTTTGAAAAGTATGGGCATCGAAGATCCTGTACAAGCACTAGAGCACTCGATGATTGCTTGTATTGGTCCACAGACCGCTTTGACTGCTGAACAAGCAGGTCTCAAAGTAGGATTATTAGCTGAAGAAGCAACGATTGAAGGATTGTTAGATGTTCTTTGTCGTTGGAATGCTGATGTATTAATAGATGTGTAATATGTAAATTGATGATCGACATCAGATATGCCGACCTTGCAAGTGCTGGTCGGTTTTATTTATCTAGTCTAGCAAGAATGATAAGTACAAATAAGATCTATACATTCAAGGAGGAATATCATTATCATGAGCCAACCTTTTTCACGTCACCGTCGTCTTCGCAAAACGCCTGCTATTCGTAGCATGGTAAGAGAAACCATATTGCATAAAAGTGATTTTATTCAACCTGTTTTTGTTACGTATGGTACGAATGTAAAAGAAGAAATTTCGTCCATGCCAGGCGTATATAATTTTTCATTAGATACGATGCAAGCTGAAATTCAAGAAATAGTGGATTTGGGTATTCCAGCAGTATTAATATTTGCAGTCCCTGAAGTAAAAGATAGTGTAGGTACAGGTGCTTATGCTCAAGATGGTCTGGTACAACAAGCGACTCGTTGGATCAAAGCAAATTACCCGAACCTATTAGTGATTGCAGACACATGTTTATGTGAATTTACAGATCATGGACATTGCGGTGTTGTGCATGCACATGAATGTGATGGTCATATTGAAGCAGAAGTGGATAACGATGAATCATTAGCATTGTTAGTAAAAACAGCAGTATCCCAAGCGGAAGCAGGTGCAGATATTATTGCTCCTTCCAATATGATGGATGGATTTGTGTATGCGATTCGTGAAGGCTTAGATGCAGCAGGATATAAAGATATTCCGATTATGTCGTATGCAGTTAAATATGCGTCAGCATTCTACGGTCCATTCCGTGAAGCTGCTCAATCGGCACCACAATTTGGTGATCGCAAATCATATCAAATGGACCCTGCTAATGTGCGTGAAGCATTGCGTGAAGCAGAAAGTGATGTTGCTGAAGGCGCAGATATGTTGATGGTCAAACCATCTCTTGCTTATATGGACGTATTGCGTGCAGTGCGTGAGAACTTTGATCTTCCTTTGGTTGCTTATAATGTAAGTGGTGAATATGCAATGGTCAAAGCCGCTGCACAAAACGGATGGATTAATGAACGTGGGATCGTAACTGAAATGATGCTTGGCTTCAAACGTGCAGGAGCAGATATGATTATCACTTATTTCTCCAAAGACGTTGTACGCTGGTTACGTGAAGAACAATAATTCAGCTAAAAATAAATAAATTGATGGAGGTATTTGCTCATGGAATCTACTCATTCTGTTCGTCGTGATGAACGTTCACGAGAGGCTTTTGAAGAAGCAAAACAATATATTCCGGGAGGCGTAAATAGTCCTGTTCGTGCATTCAAAACAGTAGGATTGACTCCAATTTATGCAGAACGTGGTGAAGGTTCACGTCTATACGATATTGATGGTAATGTCTTTATTGATTATATCGGTTCTTGGGGACCCCTCATTATGGGGCATGCGCATCCTGATGTGGTACGTGCTCTACAAGAAACAGCGATCAAAGGAACAAGCTTTGGTGCACCAACTGAATTAGAAACGAAAATGGCGAAGCTTGTTGTAGAACGTGTTCCTTCTATGGATATTGTTCGTATGGTTAACTCGGGAACAGAAGCGACGATGAGTGTGATTCGTCTCGCTCGTGGCTATACCAAGCGTAACAAGATTTTGAAATTTGAAGGTTCATATCATGGTCATTCTGATAGTCTATTGATCAAAGCAGGGTCTGGTGTAGCAACGTTAGGCTTACCAGATAGTCCGGGTGTTCCTGAATCAGTAGCTACCAATACAATTACCGTTCCTTATAATGATCTTGAATCGTTGCGTTTGGCTTTTGAACGCTTTGGTGAAGAGATTGCTTGTATTATTGTAGAACCTGTTGCTGGTAATATGGGTGTTGTTCCACCACAACCTGGATTTTTACAAGGATTACGTGATATTACAACTCAATATGGCAGTCTGCTTATTTTCGATGAAGTGATGACTGGTTTCCGTGTCGATCTGAATTGTGCACAAGGACGTTATGGTGTAACCCCAGACTTAACATGTCTAGGTAAAGTCATTGGTGGTGGCTTACCTGTAGGTGCGTACGGTGGTAAACGTGAGATTATGGAGCAAGTTGCGCCAACAGGGCCTATTTATCAAGCAGGAACATTGAGCGGTAATCCATTAGCGATGGCAGCAGGGTATACAACATTGAGTCTGTTAACACCAGCAGTCTATGAGCGTTTAGAAAATATCTCTGCTCGTTTGCAAGCAGGTTTTGAAAAGAATGCGGCTGAGTTTGGTATTCCGTTGACTGTTAATCGTGTAGGTTCGATGGTTTGTCCATTCTTTACAGCAGGACCGGTTACTGATTATGAGTCTGCCAAAGCAAGTGATATGGATATGTTCAAGCGTTACTTTGGAGCCATGTTAGATCGTGGAATCAGTGTAGCTCCATCTCCATTTGAAGGTATGTTTGTATCGGGTGTTCACAGTGACGAAGATATTGAACAGACGATAGCAGCTCATTATGAAGTGATGAAGTCTTTGCAATCATGATCAATGCATCTAATGCTGTATCTGATCACAAGTCACCTTCTATTCTTGCTGAATGTTCGGTAAGAGATGGAGAATGGTTAGAAATCACACCGCATAATGATCTTCTACAAGCAGAAGGCAATGCCAGACATAAAGCAGTTATGCAGTGGTTAGAAGAAGTGTCGGTTCCAGTTAAATTAATCGGCAGACTTCATTCCAAAGGTGAAGTGAAAATAGACGGAGCCCATATCCGGCTTCGCCTATTTCCACCGATGGATTATGGATTTGATCCTCGGCCGCATGATCGTGTCAAAGTACTGTATGAAGATGATTATGTTCTGGTGATGCATAAGCCAGCTGGCATGAATGTTCATCCGTCTGAAGCTTCTGACCCAACGATTACTTTAGCACATGCCGTCGCAGATCATTATCAACAAACGGATCAGAAGTGTGCTGTTCGTCATGTCCATCGTTTAGATGAAGATACAACAGGACCTGTATTATATGCTAAAAATGAATTTGCTTTATCGAAGTTAGATGAGCAGATGCGATCTAAAACGATTGATCGTAAATATATCGCGATTGTGCAAGGCAAAGTAAGTGATGGATTAACGGTGATTGATCAACCAATCGGTAAAGATCGCCATCACAAACAGCGCCGCCGTGTTTCTCCTACAGGGCAAGAAGCGATCACTCATGTTGAGAAAATATATGGTTCAGCTCGAGCTAGTCTTGTTCGTTTAACCTTAGAAACAGGACGAACCCATCAGATTCGTGTGCATATGAGTGATGCTGGACATACGTTGATAGGTGATGTGCTTTATGGAGGCAGTCAGGAATTTTACCGACAGGCGCTTCATGGAGAACAGTTGACCTTTGAACACCCATTTACAGAGCAAACGATGACCGTAAATGATCCATTACCTGAAGATATGACCGAATTAGTCGATCAATTAGGTATACCTCGTCCTTAAGTCAGCTCTATGACAGGTTTTTTATTGACTTTGACAGTAGCAACAGGTATGATTTGGAGTAAATATTGATTTATTCATGATCTCAATAACCTTGAACGGGAATAGTAGATAATATCGTCCTCAAGAGAGTAGAACTGCTGCGCTGAAAGGTTCTATAGGATACGGTATATTGAAGTCGCCTGGGAGTTGTTTATTTGAATATAAAGTGGAGGATTATTCTAACACTATATATAGAATAGACCGGTAGCAGCCGTTATCTGCCTCGGAGTGTCGTTCATGGGCTTTTTTATACATGGGCGAAACAAAGGTGGTACCGCGAGAGCTAAGTCCTTTCGTCCTTTGAGACGAAGGGCTTTTTTTATTGAGAATTTTAGCAAAATGACTACAAATATGGGGGTATTTACTATGGCAGATACGAATGAGAATCAAGCAACAACTTCAATGCCGACCACGTATGATCCTAAATCGGCAGAACGTAAATGGTATGATTATTGGATGGAAAATGACTTTTTCAAAGCAGGGCAACGTCCTGATGCTAAGCCGTACACCATTGTTATTCCACCTCCTAACGTAACAGGTATGCTTCATATTGGACATGCTCTGGATTTTACATTACAAGATATTATGACACGTACCAAACGTATGCAGGGCTTCGATGCACTCTGGCTTCCTGGAGCAGACCATGCAGGGATAGCGACACAGACCAAAGTGGAGCAGAATCTACGTGCAGAGGGTATTACTCGTCATGACTTGGGTCGTGAGAAATTTGTAGAAAAAGTATGGGAATGGAAAGATAAATACGCAGCTAACATTCATGAGCAATGGGCGAAAATGGGCTTTTCTCTCGATTATTCACGTGAACGTTTTACATTGGATGAAGGTTTGTCCAAAGCCGTTCGTGAAGTATTTGTAAAGTTGTACAACAAAGGTCTCATTTATCGTGGAAAATACATTATTAACTGGGACCCTGAAGCACGTACAGCTCTATCCGATATCGAAGTAGAATACAAAGAAGTGAACGGACACCTTTATCATTTACAATATCCACTTCAAGATGGTAGTGGACATATTGTTGTAGCAACGACTCGTCCAGAGACAATGCTTGGTGATACAGCTGTAGCAGTTCATCCCAAAGACGAACGTTACAAAGATATGATTGGCAAAATGATAGTCTTGCCAATTACCGGACGTGAAATTCCGATTATTGCTGATGATTATGTTGACCGTGAATTTGGTAGTGGTGCTGTAAAAATTACACCTGCCCATGATCCGAATGACTTCGAAATGGGACATCGTCATGATTTACCTCAGATCGTAGTAATGGATGAGACAGGCACCATGAATGAAAATGCAGCTCAATATGAAGGCTTAGATCGTAGCGATTGCCGCAAACAAATCGTTAAAGATTTGGAAGCAGCAGGCGTATTGATTAAGATTGAAGATCATGTACACCAAGTAGGACATAGTGAGCGTACAGGTGCTGTTGTAGAACCGTATTTGTCTACTCAATGGTTCGTTAAAATGAAACCACTTGCTGATGTTGCGATTCAAGCGCAAAAACAAGGTGAAGGGGTCAACTTTGTACCGGATCGTTTTGAAAAAACATATTTGAACTGGATCGAAAATGTACGTGACTGGTGTATCTCCCGTCAATTATGGTGGGGACATCGTATTCCAGCATGGCATTGTGATGAAACAGGCGAGATTATCGTAGCTACAGAAGATCCAAGTCATTTGCCTGAACATGCAGGTAAAACATTGCGTCAAGACGAAGATGTATTGGATACTTGGTTCAGCTCTGCTTTATGGCCTTTCTCTACATTGGGATGGCCGGATGAAACCGAAGATTTGAAACGTTATTATCCGACAGATTTATTGGTAACTGGATACGATATCATTTACTTCTGGGTATCACGTATGATCTTTACAGCACTTGAATTTACAGATCAAATTCCATTCAAAGATGTATTGATGCATGGTCTAGTACGTGCAGCTGATGGACAGAAAATGTCCAAGTCATTAGGTAATGGTATTGATCCACTTGAAGTGATTGAACAGTACGGTACAGACGCGATGCGTTATATGCTTTCAACAAGCAGTACACCGGGACAAGATTTACGTTTCCGTCTCGAACGTGTAGAACAAGCACGTAACTTTGCAAATAAAATCTGGAATGCTTCCCGTTTTGTATTGATGAACATGGAAGGTTTCCGTTATGAAGATATTGACTTGAGTGGCGAACTGAGTACAGCAGATCGCTGGATTTTACATCGTATGAACGAGACTGCACGTGATATTACACGTCTAATCGATTCTTATGAATTTGGTGAAACTGGTCGCTTATTATACAACTTTATCTGGGATGATCTATGTGACTGGTATATCGAAATTGCTAAGTTGTCCTTGTATGGTGAAGATGCAGTAGCGAAGAAAACAACGCAATCGGTATTGGCTTATGTATTAGATCGTACATTGCGTATGATTCATCCATTTATGCCATTTATTTCAGAAGATATCTGGCAACATTTGCCGCATGAAGGCAACACAATTACACTTGCAGCTTGGCCTGAATTTGATCCTGCTTTGGAAAATGCAACAGCACAAGAAGAAATGAACCTGTTGATGGATCTGATCCGTGCTGTTCGTAATATCCGTGCAGAAGTAAATGTACCGATGAGCAAAAAAATAGAATTGATGGTTAAAGCCAAAGATCAAAAAACACTCGATATTATCCAGTCTAACGAAGGATATATTCGTCGTTTCAGCAATACTTCTGAGTACCAGTCGGGTCTTGATCTCGCTGCACCAGACAAAGCGATGACAGCGATCATTACAGGAGCAGAATTGTATTTACCACTTGCAGGATTGCTAGATATTGGTCAAGAAATCGCTCGTTTGGAAAAAGAAGTGGCTACACTGACTTCTGAAGTAGAACGTGTTGACAAAAAACTAGCTAATCAAGGATTTGTAGCCAAAGCACCTGCTAAAGTGATCGAAGAAGAACGTGCTAAACAAGCAGATTATTCGGAAAAACGTGAAAAAGTTCTTGCCCGTATTGAAGAGTTGAAAGGGTAAGGTGAAGAAGATGGAACATAGAACATCGGAGGGGCAACAAGCCCCTTTTCACACCTATGAACAAGCGGTGGAATGGATTAATGGTCTAATTCCTTTTGGTATTCGTCCGGGATTATCTCGTATTGAAGGACTTATGGAATTATTGAATAATCCTCATCGTAAGCTTAAATTTGTACATGTTGCAGGAACCAATGGTAAAGGAAGCACTTGTGCCTTTTTGACAAGTGTTTTATTGGAGTGCGGTTATGATGTAGGTACATTTACATCACCTTATATCACCAAATTCACAAATCGTTTTCAATATAACGGTGTAGATATTCCGGAAGAGACGTTATGCCGTCTAGCTAATCGTTTGTATCCTTTAGTGGAGCAAATGGCGACAACAGATCTAGGATCACCAACGATGTTTGAAGTCTCAACTGCGCTTGCGATTTTATATTATGCAGAAGAGTGTTATCCCGATGTTGTTATCTGGGAGACAGGTCTTGGCGGGCGATTAGATGTTACCAATATCGTACATCCTATACTGTCAGTCATTACGAACGTAGGCTATGACCATACAGATATTCTAGGAGATACCTTAGAGCAGATTGCTAGTGAAAAAGCAGGCATTATTAAACCAGGTGTTCCCGTAGTCAGTAGTGTCGATCAGCCAGAAGTGATTGAAGTGCTACGTGCTAAAGCGGAAGCTTGTAAATCTACGCTTTACCTCGTTGGTGATCAATACACAGCAGAGCGTATATCCGGTGATGAAGAAGAGCAAGTTTTCCGTTATAAAGGTCTTTTTCGTGAGTTAGATATTACGATTTCGATGCAAGGAGAACATCAATGTGCTAATGCAGGTGTAGCGATGATGGCACTGGAAATACTGCGTCAATATTCTGCTTTTGTATTAGATGATGAGCGATTGCTCGAGGGATTTAAGCATACGTTCTGGGCAGGACGGTTAGAGAAAATGCCGGGCGAGCCAACGATTGTTTTAGATGGAGCGCATAATCCTGAAGGGGCTGCTATGCTTGTCAAAAGTGTACCGCAGACGTATCATTACAAGAAGCTTCATATGCTTGTAGGAATGTTAGAAAACAAGCACCATGAGCCTGTATTTAGACATCTGTTATCTATTGCAGATACAATTATTTTGACAGAACCTGATTTTCGACGCAAAATGGATGCAGATCAATTAGCAACATTAGTAGCGAAATTACAACAAGAAATGAACAGAACAGAAGTCAATGTTATAGTGGAGCGTGACTGGCGGCAAGGTATTCAGTTGCTTCAATCACGAACAGAACGGGAAGATCTAGGGGTCGTAACCGGAACACTGTATTTAATTTCGGATGTAAGAGCGACTCTTTTGCATCAAACCGATTCTGAAAAGGGCTGGTGAGTCAGATGAATAAGACAGAACATGTACATTTTATCGGGATTGGTGGGTACGGTATGAGTGCCATCGCCCGTGTTATGCTAGAAATGGGATATAAAGTAACAGGCTCCGATATGGCAATGAGCGCGCTAGCAGCAAAATTGCAACAAAAAGGAGCAATGATTCATATAGGTCATGCAACAGAGCAAGTTCATGGTGCAGAGCTAGTTGTTTATTCTACAGCTCTATCTGATGATAATGCTGAATGGGTAGAAGCGAAGCGTCTAAATATTCCAGTTATCCATCGTTCTGAAATGCTAGCAAGATTGCTGAATGAACGTAAAGGGGTAGCTGTAGCTGGTGCTCATGGTAAAACAACCACTTCTTCGATGATCGCTCTGGTGATGGAAGAATGTGGTACAGATCCAACGTATATTATCGGTGGTGAAATTGTTAATTTAGGTACGAATGCCAAAGCAGGTAAAGGTGATTATGTCGTTGCTGAAGCCGACGAAAGCGATGGAACGTTTTTGCAATATCATCCTGCGATTGCGGTAGTAACGAATATTGAAGCTGATCACCTTGAAAATTATGATGGAGACTTTGCGAACCTTAAAGCGGCTTATGTGCAATTTTTGAGTCAATTGCAACCGGGTGGTAAAGCTATCGTCTGTGGCGATGATGAGAATATTCGTGAGATTATACCTAATATTCAAGGCACAACAATTACGTATGGTGTAGAAGCAAACAACGATTACACAGCGACCGATATTCAGCCGGGTGATCGCAAAATCTCGTTTACGATGCAATATCAAGGATCAGATCTAGGTAAGATTGAATTGTCTGTTCCGGGACTGCATAATGTATATAATGCGATGGGAACTGTAATCGCCTGTTTAGAAGCGGGTATTTCATTTACAGCGATTGCAGCAGCAATCGTTCATTTTCATGGTGCCAAACGTCGTTTCCAAGTCGTTGGTGATGCGAATGATATTCTAATCGTAGATGATTATGCACATCATCCTACAGAGATCGAAGCAACAATTGTAGCGGCTCAAGCTACAGGCAAACGTGTTATTGCTGTTTTTCAACCTCAACGTTATTCACGTACATTCTTTTTGCTAGATGCATTTAGTCGTGCATTTACAGGAGCCGATGAAGTGATCATTGCTGATATTTATTCACCAGCAGGGGAAAAGCAGATTGAAGGAATTAACTCTGCGCGTCTTGTAGAATTAATTAAGCAAAACAGTAATGCTGGAGCACGCTATATTGCGCAAAAAGAAGATATTATTGCAGACTTATCTACTCGTATTCAACCCGGCGATCTTGTGATCACAATGGGTGCAGGCGATATATGGAAAGTCGCAGAAGCACTGGCTACTGATTTACAAGCTACGGAGAAAATAGAGTAATTTGATCAAAAAGGCTGTCTCCGGACAGTCTTTTTAACTGGAATCATAACAAAAAGTTTGCGAAATGAAGGCGATAAGTTACAAAAAATTGTTACTTTCATTTTTGTTTGTATTGATGTAGGAATACACGTATAATGATGAAGTGTCAAATTAAAGGCAGGAGAAATAAGAATGAAAAAGAATGCAGGTATGCTTATTTTATTTTTATTGCTAGGCTGGTTTATTGGCACATGGGTGGCCACTTTACTTGAACCTGTAGCGATGGTATCTTTTCTGACTCGATCGACAACGATCGATTGGGAGCCGAGCGCTAATTTAGACATGATTCGTTATCATCTCGATATTCATTTTAAAGTGAGTTTACTTAGTTTGATCGGTATTGTTGCTAGTATTTGGGCATATCGCAAACTATAAAGATTAAATCTGACTTTTAAAAAAAGGAGAGGACCTTTCGATGAACAGAGAATCTACACGTCGCCTAATTTTGGCGTCCGCTTCTCCAAGGAGAAAGGAATTAATGACCTCTTTACAACTGGAATTTGAAGTGTTACCCAGTGATACAGATGAATCGGTACCTGAACACTGGTCACCAGAACAAATGGTCAAAGAGCTCGCACTGCGCAAAGCAGTTGCTGTCCAACATAATCATACAGCCCAAGTAACTAATGCTGTCATTATAGGAAGCGATACAATCGTTGTTTTGGATGAACGTGTATTTGGTAAGCCACGTGATGATAATGAAGCTGTAGAGATGTTAGATGCTCTACAAGGAAGAAGTCATTATGTATACACAGGTGTGGCTTGTATCGATACGTTTACAGGTGTAACTCGTGTGGAATACCGGCGAACTCTTGTACATATGAAGCCACTCACCCCTTCCAAAATTCAATCATACGTACTTAGCGGTGAACCTGCTGACAAAGCGGGGGCTTATGCTATTCAAGGTCTAGGTTCTGTGTTGATCGATAAAATAGAAGGCTGTTACTTTACAGTCGTCGGATTGCCTGTATCACTTTTGAGCGATATGTTGGAACAATTTGGTGTGCAGATTATTTGAATCTGTCGTGGAGAAGAGGAACATATTAATGGAGGCGCCACAGTACCTTTTACGTGATGTTCCGCAGGAAGAAAGACCTCGGGAACGGATGATGAATTACGGTGCAGAGGCGCTTAGTCATGCAGAATTACTAGCGATTCTACTACGCACTGGCACCAAAGATGAATCGGTAGTTCATTTGGCAAATCGCATTATGCGTCAAGTAGGCAGCATAAGGCAACTGGTTGATCTAAGCATCGAAGAATTAACAGAGATCAAAGGAATCGGCACAGCCAAAGCGATTCAGATCAAAGCAGGCATTGAACTAGGCAGACGTATCACTCGTACAGGCAAAGAAGAAGTCAAAGCTATTCGTAGCCCTCGTGATGCAGCTGATTTACTGATTGAACAATTACGTTATCTTCAAAAAGAACATTTTGTATGTCTGTTTCTGAACACGAAAAATCATATTATCTCCCAAGAAACACTGTCGATGGGTAGTTTAAATGCGTCTATTGTACATCCGCGCGAAGTTTTTCGAGCGGCGATCAAATGTAGTAGTGCATCTGTTATTTTTGCACACAATCATCCAAGTGGTGATCCTACACCAAGCCCGGAAGATGTAGCATTAACCAAAAGGCTTGTAGAAGCAGGCAAAATTATCGGAATTGAAGTGCTGGATCACCTTGTGATTGGCGATATGAAATTCGTAAGTTTGAAGGAACAGGGCTTAATGTAATATAATAGTCGAGATTTAGGAAGAAAGGGAGTTAATAGTTATGTTGGGTGGCTTTTCAAAAGATTTAGGGATTGATTTAGGTACAGCAAACACGTTGGTATATGTAAGAGGTAAAGGTATTGTCGTTAGAGAACCGTCTGTTGTTGCGATTCGTACAGATACGAATACAATCGAAGCAGTAGGAGAATCAGCAAAAAAAATGATCGGTCGTACACCGGGAAATATCCGTGCGATTCGTCCGATGAAAGATGGCGTTATTGCTGATTTTGATACAACAGCTACGATGATTAAATATTTTATTCGTCAAGCGCAAAAACAACGTTCGATGTTCCCGCAACATCCAAACGTTATGGTATGTGTACCATCAGGTATTACAGCTGTTGAACAACGTGCAGTCGAAGATGCTACTAAGCAAGCTGGTGCGCGTGAAGCTTATACAATCGAAGAGCCTTTTGCAGCTGCAATTGGTGCTGATCTTCCAGTATGGGAACCTACAGGTAGTATGGTTGTTGATATCGGTGGCGGTACAACAGAAGTCGCTGTTATTTCTCTTGGTGGTATTGTAACAAGTCGTTCCGTGCGTGTTGCTGGTGATGAGATGGATGAGTCTATTATTCAGTACATCAAACGTCAGTACAACTTGATGATTGGTGAGCGTACATCAGAACAATTGAAAATGGAAGTGGGTTCTGCAACTCCATTTGAAAAAGTAGAAACGATGGAAATTCGTGGTCGTGACCTTGTGAGTGGTCTACCAAAAACATTAACAATCACTTCAGATGAAATTGCTGAAGCCTTGTCTGATACGGTAGCTGCTATTGTAGAAGCTGTAAAAGTAACGTTGGAGAAATGTCCTCCAGAACTTGCAGCAGATATTATGGATCGCGGTATTGTGTTAACAGGTGGCGGAGCATTACTTCGTAATCTGGATAAATTGCTTGCGGGTGAAACAGGTATGCCTGTTATTGTTGCTGAGAATCCTTTGGATTGCGTAGCAATTGGTACAGGAAAAGCATTGGAAAATATCCACCTGTTCAAATCACGCAGCAGTTCATCGCTTCGTTCAAAACGCTAATTTTCGGCCAGGTATGGTCAACCCCTACTAGGGAAAGAAAAACCGTTAATTAAGAGGGTGTTGAAACTGTTTAAGCTGCTGGGTAACAAGAAACTGTTTATCCTGCTTGTAGGACTCATTTTATTTATCGCTTTAATGGGATTTACGTTGACGAATCGTACATCTTTGTCCTGGCCTGAGAAATTCGTCCGTGATACTGTTGGTTTTGTTCAAGGTGTGTTTTACAAGCCCGCTTCTTACATGGCGGGCTTGTTTGAAGATATCGGCAACTTGAACAATTTGTATGAAGAAAACCAAGAGTTGAAGCTGACGGCTGCGCAGTACTTACTGCAACAAGCTAATTACAACAAATTAGTACAGGCCAATAAGCGGTATAAAGAAGATCTTAAATTTACACAACAGCAACTTGCTCAAAACCAATTCGATCTTCGTATTGCAAATGTAACCAGTGTGGATACAGATGCAGATACAGGAACAATTGTGATTGATCTGGGGCAAAATGATGGCGTACGTAAAGATATGCCGGTTATTTCCACAGAAGGTATGGTTGGAATCATTAGTGAGACAAGTCCGTTCCATTCAACAGTGAAGTTGTTAACGACACTTGATCCACTCGATTCGAACTCCAAAGCAATTGCTGCCACTGTAGTAGGTAAAGAAAATGAATCTTTCGGCATGATAGAAAGCTATGATAAAGCAACAGGTATGCTTACAATGACACAAATTAAAGAGAATGATCCGCTCAAAAAAGGCGATGAGATTGTTTCGTCGGGTAGTGGTGGATTATTTCCAAGTGGCATGATCATTGGTAAAGTCGTTAGTCGTCAAGTTGGTGATTTTGGATTGACCAATACAGCTACAATTCAACCAGCGGCAGATTTTAAAGACTGGAAAGAAGTATTTGTAGTGTACACCAAGGAGACTCAGGAATAATGGTACGTCGTATCGTATTGTTGCTGTTGTTATTTCTAGTATTTATCTGTGAATCAACCATCGTGCCATGGCTGATTCCAGATGTATTGCATACTAGATTGATTCCGCATTTAGCGTATATTTTGATATTGTTTGTTGCTGTTTATTATCATCGTCATACAGCACTTGTGCTTGGATTGGTGTTTGGATTATTGCATGATGTTGTATTTTATGGCGATATGATTGGTGCGTATTCGTTCTCTATGGGACTGTCTGCGTATGTATTAGGACTGTTGTTCCAATCTCCTCGAGCACCTTATCCTTTAATGATGACAGTGGTCTTAATCGGTAGCTTGTTACTGGATAATATGTTGTATGGACTTTATTTGGTCTTTGGTTTGACGAGAGAACCTTACAGTTGGGCATTAGGACATTATATGTTCCCTAATTTGCTGCTTCATTTTATATTTGCTTTACTGGTGTTTGTTCCTGTTCGTCGCCAACTAGAGAAAGTAGCCAAGTTGCGTAAGCGGAATGCCGAAGATGAGTAAAAGTATAATATTCCCACATGCAGAGACATTCAGTTCCTGCTTAATTTGCGGATGGAGCAGGAAAATCCCGCGACTAGCACGAACTGATAGTAAGGTGGGGGTGACAGATGAATGGCTGTAAAATCATCAAGATATGTAACCATCAAAGGGATCAAAGATGGATTGGTTTTTCAATTTGATGATCAATGTGAATTTAATGACCTTGTCACAGAGCTGACGTATAAGCTGGAACATAGTCATCAAAATATTTTAACAGGTCCACTAGTTCATATTGATATGAAATTAGGGAACCGGGAAATTACAGATGAAGAAAAAGATACATTGCTAGATATACTTAGTCAAAAAGGAAATCTGATTGTTCGTTCATTTGATTCTCCGTATGAAGAACCTGTAGAAGCACCTTTACCAGAAAAGCATATGGTCAAAACGATCAGTGGTATGATCCGTTCAGGTCAGGTACTTCATCATGAAGGCACTGTTTTGTTTCTAGGTGATGTAAATGCAGGCGGTACGATTATCAGTACAGGTGATATCTATATTTTGGGAGCACTTCGTGGAATGGCTCATGCTGGAATAGATGGCAACGAGCAAGCAGTGATTGCTGCTTCTTTTTTCTCACCTACCCAGATTCGGATCGCAGATATGATTAGTCGTCCACCGGATGAAGGTGAAAGCCGAGAATCTCATATGGAATTTGCTTACTTACAGGACGGAATTATGAAGATTGATAAAATGGCTAATATTGCCCGGCTTGGTCGGGATTTCAATGTGTTCAAAGGGGTGTAGTACATGGGAGAGGCTATTGTCGTCACTTCAGGCAAAGGCGGAGTTGGAAAGACAACCACTACTGCTAATATAGGTACCGCGCTCGCGCTTCTTGGTAAAAAAGTCTGTCTGGTGGATACAGATATTGGTCTACGTAATTTGGATGTTGTAATGGGACTTGAAAACCGTATTATTTATGATCTATGTGATGTAGCAGATGGTCGTTGTCGTCTGAATCAAGCATTAGTTAAAGATAAACGTTTTGATGAGTTGTACATGCTTCCAGCGGCGCAGACAAAAGATAAAAACTCGGTATCACCTGAACAAGTCAAAGAAATTATTTTGGAACTCAAAAAAGACTTTGACTATGTATTGATTGATTGCCCGGCAGGTATAGAGCAAGGATTCAAAAATGCGATTGCAGGTGCAGATCAAGCGATTGTTATGACTACACCTGAAAATGCTTCTGTTCGAGATGCAGATCGAGTCATTGGATTACTTGAAAATTCACATATTACAGCTCCAAAATTAGTTGTCAATCGTATTCGTCAGAGTATGGTGAAATCAGGAGATATGCTGGATATTGATGAAGTATTGCAAGTGCTTAATATCGATCTTCTAGGGGTAGTACCTGATGATGAAATGGTGATTAAAGCTGCCAATTCAGGTGAACCTACTGTGATGAATCCTGATTCCAAAGCAGCGATTGCTTATCGTAATATTGCTCGTCGTATTCTAGGAGACACAGTTCCTTTGATGCCACTGGATCAAAAGAAAAGTGCATTTACTCGCTTTAAGAAGTTTTTTGGAATGGGTTGATCGATTTTGCTTAACAAGCTAAAAAAGCTAGACTTGGGTATTATTACTTTACTCGTAATTTTTATGGTGTTTAGCACGTTGATCGTGCGCAGTGCAATTGCCCCTGATCCCAAATTTCAGGGCTATGATATGCGGACGATCATTTTCTATGTCATCGGATTCATTGTTTTATTTGCAGTCAGTATATTTGATTATCGAATTTTATTACGCAAACACTGGTATTTATATGGATTAGGCTTACTTTCCTTATTGTTATTATATCCTTTTGGATCTGAGATTAATGGTGCCAAAAGTTGGTATGCTTTTCCAGGAGGTTTACAATTCCAGCCTGCTGAAATGGTAAAAATTGTTCTGATTTTGACTATGGCTCATATGCTGAGTAAAAGAGATGGAGATCCTCTTCGTTTTCGTTCTGATCTAATACCAACGGCTTTTATTGCATTGGTACCTTTTCTGATTGTATTGGTTCAACCGGATTTAGGAAATGCTATTATCTATCTGATTATTCTGGTAGGTATGTTGTGGATCGGAAATACCAAGTATACCCATGTATTGATTGGTTTAACGACAATTGTAGGTGGATTGATATTGGTTGTCGTGATGTTTACTACATTTAATACTCAGATTCATGATTATTTAGAAAGTCATAGTAAATTACATTGGTACCAGCGTATCAATACGTTTATAGATCCTGCTCAAGCTTCTGACGATGATAAGCATCAATCAAGTTATGCATTGATCGCTGTAGGATCGGGTGGGTTGCTAGGCGATGGATATATGAACGGACAATTGAAAAACAATAAATTTGTGCCATATCCGTATTCAGATTCTATCTTTGTCGTTATTGGAGAAGAGTTTGGATTTATCGGAGCGTCTGTATTACTACTTCTATACTTTTTACTGATTTATAGGATGATTTTAATCGCTTTGCAGTGTTACGATCGGCGAGGTTCGTATATTATTATCGGAATTGTCAGCATGTTCGTATTTCAGATTTTTGAAAATGTGGGTATGATGATTGGTCTGATGCCAATTACAGGAATCACATTGCCATTTATTAGTTATGGTGGTACGTCACTACTGCTGAATATGTTCAGTATAGGACTTGTACTGAGTATTAAGATTTATCAAGAAAAATACGAATTGGAATAGCCGGTGCCGGAAGGTACCGGTTTTTTGCGAATACAATAGTAATCATGAAACATTTTACTTACAGATTGCGTCTAGAAATCAAGGGAATCTATAAGGTTTGTTAGAATAATGAGTAGCCTTGATGGAGAGATAGAGGTGGAATATAGAATGAAGCAAATGATCGTAAACTGTGGTGTCAAAGATACACGTATGTTACTGCTTGATAATAATAAATTAGTAGAATTTGCTTCAGAACAATCATCCGGTAGCGGAATAGCTGGAAGTTTTTATAAAGGGAAAGTGATGAATGTTCTGCCGGGTATGCAAGCTGCATTCGTAGATATTGGTCAGAAAAAGAATGCTTTTCTATACATTGATGATGTTCTGCATGCGCATTTAGATAAACAACCCAAAGTGAAGCCGAGCATTGCTGATTTATTAAAGCCCGGTCAAGAAATCTTAGTGCAAGTGACCAAAGAACCTTATGCTAATAAAGGGGCACGTATTACAACGCATTATTCTTTACCAGGACGATGGATTGTATATATGCCTGAAGCTGACTATATCGCTGTATCCAAAAAGATTAGTACAGATGGAGAGCGAGCAAGATTACGTCAATTGGGTTCTCATTTAAAGCAAGGCGAAGAAGGGCTTATTTTACGTACAGTTGCTGAAGAAGAAAATGATGAAGCAATTACCAATGACCTTAATATGTTAAGACAGCACTGGCAACGCATTCGTGAATCTTTTGCACAGAAGTCAGCTCCAGCAGAGTTGCACCGTGATCTAGGTATGGTAGAACGATTAATTCGTGATGTATTTAATCCATTGCAAGATCAGTTGATCATTGATAACCAAGAAAGGGCGACATCGGCTATTACCTTTCTTCAAACGTTACTGCCTGCGAATGTTCATCCACCTGTATCTATTCATACGGAAAAAGAACCGATATTTCATGCGATGAATATACATGAGCAATTGCATCGAGATTTTCAACGTAAAGTATGGTTGCAAAGTGGTGGCTACATTGTATGGGATCAGACAGAAGCTTTTACTGTGATTGATGTCAATACAGGCAAATTTACTGGTGGTGTCACCCTTGAAGATACTGTGACTCAGACGAATCTTCAAGCCGCTTCTGAAATTGCCCGATTGCTTCGTTTGCGGGATACGGGTGGAATCATTATTATTGATTTTATAGATATGGATAAAGAAACGAATCGTCGCTCCGTAGTGGAGGCGCTGGAAATCATTTTACAAAGAGATCGAACCAAAACACATATTGTAGGATGGACACGATTAGGTCTTCTAGAATTGACTCGTAAAAAGGTTCGTGAAGAAACAGGTGGCTTTTCCTATGAGACGTGTACAGTATGTCAAGGAACCGGTAAAATAGCATCTTGGATAAAAGATTGATTTCTTAAAATGGCTGTGATAGAATAGTCAAGTATGTGTCTGGGTAATAAGTTTTTCACATGCTGTAACCGCTCCGATGGGGTACAAGTTCATATGTTGTATAACGTATGACACCTACATTAGGCGAGTCTGAGACATGAGGAGGTGCAATTCAAATGTACGCAATTATCGAAACAGGTGGTAAACAATACAAAGTTCAAGAGGGCGACGTATTGTTCATTGAGAAGTTGGATGCTAATGATGGCGACAGCGTAACTTTCGACCGTGTTCTAGCAGTATCTAAAGAAGATGGTTTGGTAACTGGTTTACCGTTGGTAGAAGGTGCTTCTGTAACAGCGACTGTCGAGAAACACGGCAGAGGAGCTAAGGTTGTAGTTTACAAATACAAACCTAAGAAGAACTATCACGTGAAACAAGGTCATCGTCAACCATATACAAAAGTAACTATCGGAAAAATCCAGGCATAAGAAGGTGCGGTAATTGATTATCGTACGTATCGAACGTAGACCAGATGGTACAATTGATGGTTTTTCATCTCGAGGACATGCCGGCTATGCCGATCCTGGTGAAGATATTGTCTGTGCTGCTGTTTCCGCCATTACAATCGGAACAGTGAACTCAGTTGAAGCTTTAACAGGAGTAATCATGAAATCAAGAATGAAAGACGGATTTCTAAGTGCGCGTTTACCGAAGCTTTCGGAAAATGCAAATGTCGAAAAGATTCAACTGTTACTCGAATCTATGCAGGTTATTCTTATTGGAATTGAAGATGAATATGATAAGTATATAAAAATAAAGCAAGTCACAATCTCGTAAGAAGGAGGTAGACCACATGTTAAAAATTAATTTGCAGTTATTCGCATCGAAAAAAGGTGTAGGTTCCACAAAAAACGGACGTGATTCTCACTCTAAACGTTTGGGAGCAAAACGTGCTGATGGACAATTCGTAACTGGTGGTAATATTTTGTTCCGTCAACGCGGTACAAAAATTCACCCAGGAACAAATGTAGGCATCGGTAAAGACGATACACTATTTGCAAAAGTGGACGGCGTTGTTAAATTCGAACGTTGGGGCCGCGACCGTAAAAAAGTGAGCGTCTACCCGGTTGACGTTGCACCAGTAGCAGCAGCAATCGAAAATTAATCATAAACCTGATAGGTTAGATTAGATAAGCCTCCGGTACTTGATGTGCCGGGGGCTTATTATATTTGCATATAAGTTGGACGTTAACGTAATTTTTAGTATAATAATGTCATAAAATTCTGCGCAATATGTTATACTTGTTCTTGGTTAAAAAGCCATTGAAAGAATGGAGAGAGACCATGAAGCAATCCAATCAAGTACCCACGTTGTTACTTATTTCTATTATCATCCCATTAATTATTGCTTATTGGACGCAATCTTGGATTGCTTATATCGTGCTCGGCGTATGGATTGTTGCTGTGTATGCCAAAGGTGTGCAGTATACACGTCATTTTTATGAGAAGCGTGAGCAAGTGCAACTCGGAGAATACCATAATGGACAATCTAAAATGGCTGTAAAAAAGAAACAGTATCAAGCAGAACATCAAAAACAGCGTGCAGAAATTGATCAAGCGTATACACAATTGGATGAAGTCTATGCAGTAGCAGTTGATGCTCTAAGTCATCATCGGCATGATTGGATGAACGAACTTCAATTATTGTATGGTTATGTTCAATTAGGCAAGCGTGATAAGCAAGTAGAATGTGTAGAACGAATTAAAGAGCAAATGCTAGCAGAGAGTCGCGTTTCCAAACTGGGTATCCATTCCCTTGTTTTTTATTTACAATCTTTTAAAGCAGTGAACCGTTCGATTCAATTAGAAGTCGAATTAAGTGACGGAATCACGCTTGCAGATCGATTGGGAACGGAACAGAGTGAGGAATTGACCCGAGTCATCAAAGAGACGGTCTCTGCGTATGAGCAATTTGGTGGATCGTCCTGGGGTGAGTGCCCCACACTATTTCTGATGGTTAGCGAATATGAAGGAGCAGTTCATTTTATATTTGAACCGGAAGAAGAGTATCCTAATCCCGATGGAGCATGGGAAGCTGTGAACTTGATCATTCAAGATACAGGAATTACAGCAACTCGAACGGAAGAAGATCCGGCCTCCATTTCCCTGCAAGTGTTAGTGGATTCTAAAAATTAGAGGTGTAATCATGTTTGTAGATAAAGCGAAGATTTATGTAAAAGGCGGTGACGGTGGAGATGGTATTATCTCTTTCCGTCGTGAAAAATATGTGCCTAACGGCGGACCTGCGGGTGGCGACGGTGGACGTGGTGGAGATGTTATTTTCCGTGTAGACGAAGGTTTGCGGACATTAATGGATTTCCGGTACCAACGTCACTTTAAAGGTGAACGTGGCGTTAAAGGTCGTAACAAAAGTCAGCATGGTGCGAATGCAGAACATACCGTTGTTCGTATCCCTCCAGGCACAGTGATTGTGAATGATGATAATGGCGAAGTGATCGCTGATTTGACTCGTCATGGTCAAGAGATTGTTATTGCTAAAGGTGGACGTGGTGGACGTGGGAATGTGCGTTTTGCCACGGCTGCAAATACAGCTCCTCAGATTGCTGAAAATGGGGAAGAAGGACAAGAACGTTATATCGTCCTTGAACTGAAAGTGATGGCTGATGTTGGGCTAGTAGGATTCCCGAGTGTAGGTAAATCGACTCTTCTATCGGTAGTATCTGCTGCTCAACCCAAAATCGGTGCATACCATTTTACAACAATCACGCCTAACTTGGGTGTAGTTGATGTAGGAGATGGACGTAGTTTTGTTATGGCTGATTTACCTGGATTGATCGAAGGGGCACATGAAGGCATAGGGCTAGGACATGAGTTCTTGCGTCATGTTGAACGTACCCGCGTGATTATTCATGTGGTGGATATGTCCGGTTCAGAAGGACGCGATCCTTTTGACGACTGGCAGAAAATTAATGAAGAACTAAAACTATACAATGCAGAGCTAGAACATCGTTTACAAATTATTGCTGCAAATAAAATGGACGATCCACAAGCTCAAGAAAACTTAGAAGAGTTTTCTAAAAAAGTACGTGAAGTTCGTTCAGATATAGAAATTCTTCCTATTTCTGCACTGACTCGTGATGGCATTCAAGAGATGCTTTACAAAACAGTCGACATGTTGGATAAATTACCAGATGCTGTGGCTGTAGAAGAAGTAGAACAGATTGCTGAACGTAAAGTGTATACTTTAGAAAAGAAAGAAGACGATGGCTTTATTATTCGTCGCGAGAACGATACTTTTGTTGTGGAAAGTACTAAGATTGAGAACATGATGAAACGGATGCAGTTGAACTCTCATGATTCTATTCTCAAATTAGGACGTACACTTCGTCATATGGGTGTCGATAGTGAACTACGTAAACGTGGAGCTAAAGATGGTACGCTTGTACGTATTGGCGAACTTGAATTTGAATTTGTTGAAGGTAGTAGCTACTTCTAAGCACATTCTATATCAAAATAAAAAGACCGAACATAGATCATGATGTTCGGTCTTTTTGCTGTTCAGAATATAGTCAAAATCTTCTTTTTTAGCAATATAGTTGCCTAACACCAAAGGTTACTTTATAATGTCCACTATACGAATACATGAGTCTTTGAGGAGAGGACGTTGTGAAAGAACGCTATTATTTAGTACGGGAAGATATTTTACCTGAAGCAGTGATCAAAACGATGCGTGTGAAAGAGTTACTTGCTGCTGGAGAAACACGGACAATTAATGAAGCTGTTGAAAAAGTAGGTTTAAGCCGGAGTGCTTTTTATAAATACAAAGATGGAATTCATCCGCTTAACCGTTTGGAAAAAGATCAGATTATTACGATCTCATTTGATTTAGAACATCGTTCAGGTATTTTATCACATGTGCTTGGTCTGATGGCTGAGTATGGTGGAAATGTTTTGACGATTCATCAAAGTATTCCTCTTCAAGGTCGAGCGAATGTAGTATTGTCTGTAGAGATATCTCGTTTAACTGAAGATTTAGAGACGATGGTTGAAGCAATGGAAAATGTATCAGGTGTCAAACAAATTCGTATTACCGGTCAAGGATAATCTTATTAGTGAATACACTTTAATCTAAAAGCAATATAGGATAAGCTACAATAAAATAAATATCCTATACTCAAAGCTTGCTAATGAATAGTTCCAGGAGGGAAACAACATATGAAATCAGTAAAAGTAGGATTGCTTGGGCTCGGTACAGTAGGTACAGGAGTAGTTCGTATCGTAGAAGGAAATCAAGAAGATTTGAGCAGTCAGGTTGGATCTCCTATTATGATTAGTAAAGTAGCTGTAAAAAATATAGATAAGCTACGTAATATTGAAATCGATCCGTCCAAGCTTACTGAAGATCCGTGGGAAGTTATTCGTGATCCTGAGATTGATGTGATTGTAGAAGTCATGGGTGGTATTGAACAGACCAAAGAATATATATTAGAAGCACTCAATCTAGGTAAACATATTGTTACTGCTAATAAAGATTTAATGGCGCTACATGGCTCAGAGATTTTAGCTAAAGCACAGGAAAAAGAGTGCGATGTTTTCTATGAAGCAAGTGTAGCAGGGGGCATTCCGATTATTCGTACATTGATCGAAGGATTCTCTTCAGATCGGATCCTTAAGATCATGGGTATTGTGAACGGAACAACCAATTATATTTTAACGAAAATGAGTCAAGAAGGTGCTTCTTATGAAGATGTTCTCAAAGAAGCTCAAGAATTAGGATATGCAGAATCGGATCCAACAGGCGATGTCGAAGGTTTGGATGCTGCTCGCAAAATGGCAATTCTCAGTACCCTGGGATTCCGTACAAATGTTGATTTAAGCGATGTAAGTGTTAAAGGGATTTCTTCTGTCACCAAAGACGATATTAGCTATGCTAAAAATCTAGGTTATGAAATGAAGCTAATTGGTATTGCAGAGCGTCAAGATGAGCATATTACAATCAGTGTACAGCCAACTATGATCAAGCAGTCTCATCCAATCGCTTCTGTAAATGGTGTCTTTAATGCTGTAGTGGTACACGGTGAATCTGTAGGGGAAACAATGTTCTATGGTGCAGGTGCTGGAGAATTACCAACAGCAACCTCGATTGTAGCTGATCTGATCGCTGTGATCAAAAATCTTAAACTAGGTGTAAACGGGCTTAAAGCGATTGTTCCTTATAAGACGAAGAAGATACAAAGCGATGAGCAAATCTTTTACAAAAACTTTATCTTACTTCATGTCGATGACAAAGCAGGGGTATTGGCTCGAATCACACAGATTTTTGCAGAATACGATGTGAGTCTAGCTTCTGTAGTTCAACAACCGAATGAACATAACCCGGATGCAGAGATTATTATTATCACTCATAAAGCAAGCAAAGCGAATATGGACAAAGTACTTAAACATTTTGAACAGTTGGATGTTATTCAACGAATCAAAAGTGTATATCGCGTAGAAGATATTTAATTGACTACCGATCGTTGAATACATTTGAGTAAGGAGTCATTTATGATGATAGAGCAAGATCAACAAGAACAATGGCACAACCATACCGTTCGTATAGCTGTACCCGCCAGCACCGCTAATTTAGGCCCTGGATTTGATACTTTAGGAATGGCAGTTAATCTGTACTCTTGGATCGAAATGAAAGTAGCTACAGAAACCAAGATCACACTATTAGGTGATGAACTTTAC
>NZ_OY725677.1:387500-3582500 GCF_963311185.1 Paenibacillus nuruki
ACAACCAGGATGTTGGCTTAGAAGCAGCCACCATTGAAAGAGTGCGTAATAGCTCACTGGTCGAGTGACTTTGCGCCGAAAATGTAACGGGGCTAAACACACCACCGAAGCTATGGCTTGATACTTTGTATCAGGGGTAGGGGAGCGTTGAATGAAGATTGAAGGTGTACCGCAAGGAGCGCTGGACCTCATTCAAGTGAGAATGCCGGTATGAGTAACGAAAAGATCAGTGAGAATCTGATCCGCCGAAAACCCAAGGATTCCTGAGGAAGGCTCGTCCTCTCAGGGTAAGTCGGGACCTAAGGCGAGGCCGAAAGGCGTAGTCGACGGACAACAGGTTGAAATTCCTGTACCACCGAAAGCCGTTATGAGCAATGGGATGACGCAGGAGGATAGTGACGCGGACTGATGGATGTCCGTTCAAGCAGTGAGGCTGGTATGTAGGCAAATCCGCATACCGCAAGGCCAGGCTGTGATGAGGAGCGAAAATTGTAGTAGCGAAGGTCATGATTTCACACTGCCAAGAAAAGTCTCTAGCCAGGAAGCAGGTGCCCGTACCGTAAACCGACACAGGTGGGTGAGAAGAGAATTCTAAGGCGCGCGGAAGAACTCTCGTTAAGGAACTCGGCAAAATGACCCCGTAACTTCGGGAGAAGGGGTGCCCCGGTAGTGTGAATAGCACGAGGGGGCCGCAGTGAAAAGGCCCAAGCGACTGTTTAGCAAAAACACAGGTCTGTGCGAAGCCGCAAGGCGAAGTATACGGGCTGACGCCTGCCCGGTGCTGGAAGGTTAAGGGGAGTGGTTAGCGCAAGCGAAGCTATGAACCGAAGCCCCAGTAAACGGCGGCCGTAACTATAACGGTCCTAAGGTAGCGAAATTCCTTGTCAGGTAAATTCTGACCCGCACGAATGGCGTAACGATTTGGGCGCTGTCTCAACGAGAGATCCGGTGAAATTTTAATACCTGTGAAGATGCAGGTTACCCGCGACAAGACGGAAAGACCCCATGGAGCTTTACTGCAACTTGATATTGAACTGGGGTGCGATTTGTACAGGATAGGTGGGAGCCGTAGAAACCGGAGCGCAAGCTTCGGTCGAGGCGCCGTTGGGATACCACCCTGATCGCATTTGAGTTCTAACCTCGTACCGTGATCCGGTACAGGGACCGTGTCAGGTGGGCAGTTTGACTGGGGCGGTCGCCTCCTAAAGTGTAACGGAGGCGCCCTAAGGTTCCCTCAGAATGGTTGGAAATCATTCGAAGAGTGTAAAGGCATAAGGGAGCTTGACTGCGAGACAGACACGTCGAGCAGGGACGAAAGTCGGGCTTAGTGATCCGGTGGTACCGCATGGAAGGGCCATCGCTCAACGGATAAAAGCTACCCTGGGGATAACAGGCTTATCTCCCCCAAGAGTCCACATCGACGGGGAGGTTTGGCACCTCGATGTCGGCTCATCGCATCCTGGGGCTGAAGTAGGTCCCAAGGGTTGGGCTGTTCGCCCATTAAAGCGGTACGCGAGCTGGGTTCAGAACGTCGTGAGACAGTTCGGTCCCTATCTGTCGTGGGCGTAGGAAATTTGAGAGGAGCTGTCCTTAGTACGAGAGGACCGGGATGGACGCACCGCTGGTGTACCAGTTGTTCCGCCAGGAGCATCGCTGGGTAGCTACGTGCGGAAGGGATAAGCGCTGAAAGCATCTAAGCGTGAAGCCCCCCTCAAGATGAGATTTCCCAGTATGTAAGACCCCTTGTAGACGACGAGGTTGATAGGTTGGGGGTGGAAGTGCCGCAAGGCATGGAGCTGACCAATACTAATCGGTCGAGGGCTTATCCAAAATCTACAAACGCGGTGTTTCAGTTTTCGGATTCAGTTTTCAGGGAGCAACACAGCCTGACTGTTTGGTAATGATGGCGGAGGGGTTCCACACGTACCCATCCCGAACACGACCGTTAAGCCCTCCAGCGCCGATGGTACTTGGACCGCAGGGTCCTGGGAGAGTAGGACGTTGCCAAGCAGAGCAGTACAGATTGACCGTTTCAAGGAGCGATCCGAGGAGACGGTGACTATTCCCTGATAGCTCAGTTGGTAGAGCACTCGACTGTTAATCGAGTTGTCACAGGTTCGAGTCCTGTTCGGGGAGCCATATGGAGAGGTGTCCGAGCTGGCCGAAGGAGCACGATTGGAAATCGTGTAGGCGTCACAAGCGTCTCGAGGGTTCGAATCCCTCTCTCTCCGCCAGAGGCCGTTTTATTAGAGAAAATTAATTAGTTTTAAATTAACTTGTTCTTAAAGTAATAAGATGTTAATATGTAAAGTGTTGGTTTTATTGTGGCCCGTTGGTCAAGTGGTTAAGACACCTCCCTTTCACGGAGGTAACAGGGGTTCGAGTCCCCTACGGGTCATATTTACTTCTTGGAGATTTAGCTCAGCTGGGAGAGCATCTGCCTTACAAGCAGAGGGTCGGCGGTTCGATCCCGTCAATCTCCACCATAGAATTTTATAGCAAGTATTAATGACGCGGGGTGGAGCAGTCCGGTAGCTCGTCGGGCTCATAACCCGAAGGTCACAGGTTCAAATCCTGTCCCCGCAATTAATCTGGAACCGTGGTGTAGGGGTTAACATGCCTGCCTGTCACGCAGGAGATCGCGGGTTCAAATCCCGTCGGTTCCGCCATTTTCTTTAAAAGAAAATTGGCTCGATCATAAGTAATGCAATGAATATTACATTGCGGACGTGGCTCAGCGGTAGAGCATCGCCTTGCCAAGGCGAGGGTCGTGGGTTCGATTCCCATCGTCCGCTCCAATATTTTCTACATTTTATTTGCGCCCTTAGCTCAGCTGGATAGAGCGTTTGACTACGAATCAAAAGGCCAGGAGTTCGAATCTCTTAGGGCGCGCCATTTTTATCTTGATTGGCCGGTGTGGCGGAATTGGCAGACGCGCGCGACTCAAAATCGTGAGGGAAACCGTGGGGGTTCGAGTCCCTTCACCGGCATATTATTTATCGGGACGTAGCTCAGCTTGGTAGAGCACCTGGTTTGGGTCCAGGGGGTCGCATGTTCAAATCGTGTCGTCCCGATACTAAAAAACCATTGATCATTATGATCAATGGTTTTTTTATGTTTATTTTAAATTCATATTTATTTTAAATATAGCTGTAGAACTATAAAAACTTTTTACTCTGAAAGATATACAATAATTAAAATATAAACAACAGAATATAAAATAGTAGCCATTACAGATATATAAAAGTAGATATTAAAAGCAAATAAGAATGTATAAAACGAATAGAAAAATGATAATAAATATTAATGAACACTAGAATATAACTAACGACTTAATTATAGGGATACATATAGATGGAGTTATAAATAATTATCATTTTAGTTGAAATACTCCGAAGTTGTTTCGAAAATACAATTGATATAACTTCAATGAAATTTTGTTATTTTATTAACTCAAGTTGATTTATATTTGCTATAATAAAATGAAAGAGATACATATGTTCGCCTATTGAGGTCAAATCGAATATATGATTAAGATTATGATTTCTAGCGATGATATGGTTAAATCCTGATAGTTAAATGATTTAGTTTATACTAGCTAGGTGATTTAATGTGCGATATACAGAATAGATTTATTTTGTATAAAAGTTGTCTTATATATTCAAGTAAGATCATTAATACTTATGGGGTACAACAAGGGAGCGATAGATTTGCGTGTTATGGGAATTGATCCCGGGATTGCGATCGTTGGGTTTGGATTTATTGATAAAAACGGAAGTAAGTTGACTCCTGTTCAATACGGATGTATTCAAACGGAAGCTCATACACCGGATGAGGATAGATTATTACATGTCTATGAAGGTACAGTGCAATTGATTGAGAAATATCAGCCAGACACTGTAGCTTTTGAAAAACTCTTTTTTAATCGGAATGTAACCAATGCGATGTCTGTTAGTCAGGCACGTGGAGTGATGATATTAGCTGCTAAACAAAAGGGATTACCTATTGCAGAATATACACCAATGCAAGTAAAACAAGCTGTTGTTGGTTATGGTAAAGCTGAAAAAAGACAGGTTCAAGAAATGATTCGAATGTTTTTAAATTTGCAAAAAATTCCGAAGCCTGATGATGTGGCTGATGCGTTAGCTGTTGCTGTATGTCATGCGCATTCTTATTTGCTAAACTCCAAGATAAATGAGGTATTGAAAAAATGATTGATTTTTTGCGCGGACCGATTGTCCATTTGGAGAATGAATATGTGATTGTAGATATGCAAGGAATCGGGTATCGTGTGTTTTGCCCTAATCCTTATGCATGGATGAAAGAAGCAGGCGAAGTGACTATCTACACTCATCATTATGTACGTGAAGATGCGATTCAACTTTTTGGATTTCCTACTCGTGATGAACAGAAGTTATTTCGTAAATTGATTGAGGTGTCAGGAATTGGCCCACGTGTAGCACTTGGGATTTTGAGTGGTGGTAGTCCAGAGGGTGTAGTTACTGCTATTTATCAAGAAAATATTACGTTCTTGACCAAATTGCCTGGGATTGGTAAAAAGACAGCACAACGTATGATTTTGGACTTAAAAGATAAACTAGGTGGTATTGGAGATTCTCTGATTACTACAGGGTTATTTGCTCCGGCGATATCTACAAATACTTCTGGAGAAGTATGGCCTGAAGTGCGCGATGGACTGAAAGCATTAGGATATACGGATACCGAATTAGATCGAATCTGGCAAACGTTGAAACACGAGGTATTCCCTGATGATACAGCCGATGATGTGATGAAGAGAGCACTAAAAATGTTGTATACTGGCTAATACAATCATTATGCTAAAATAAATCAAAAGAATAGAAATTCAATATATTTCAGTCTATTTGAGAGTAAAGATCATAGATTTTGTGGAAGATTGTATCGTACTGAAAAGTTTTTTCTATTTTGCATATATTACGAATAATACAGTAGTTAATGTAGTAATTAAGATCGTAATTAATATAGTGATTAGGATTATAATTAAGATCAAGTAAGACTATTTTAAAAAAATGTAATATATGCACTTAACTTCTACTAAATATTTATATTAAAGTGGCTAGGGTATATTTAAAGATAGCTTTGGATCGAATTGAAAAAAACAGGTAGAACAGATGAAGGGGAGCGAATAAAGATGACGGATGACCGCATCATATCTGCTAACTTGATGATGGAAGACCAAGCGGTGGAACTGAGTCTACGTCCCCGTTACCTTTCAGAATATATCGGGCAAACACGGATTAAAGAAAATATGAAGATTTATATTGAAGCGGCTAAATTAAGAGGTGAAGCGCTAGATCATGTACTCTTATATGGTCCACCAGGTTTAGGTAAAACTACGCTTGCTAACATTATTGCTAATGAGCTAGGTGTGAACTTAAGAACAACCTCAGGGCCTGCTATAGAGCGTCCTGGTGATCTAGCTGCTTTACTGACTAATCTTCAAGATGGCGATGTGTTGTTTATTGATGAGATTCATCGCTTGCATCGGTCTGTGGAAGAAGTATTATATCCAGCGATGGAAGATTCAGCACTTGATATTATGATTGGTAAAGGTCCTAGTGCTCGTTCTGTACGTTTGGATTTACCTCCATTTACTTTGATCGGAGCAACGACGCGTGCAGGTTTGTTATCTGCTCCTTTGCGAGATCGTTTTGGGGTAGTGAGTCGCTTAGAATTGTATACAGTCGATGAACTTTCATTTATTGTAAGCCGTGGATCAGAAATTCTTGGTATCGATATTGTGGGTGATGCAGCCGATGAAATTGCACTTCGAGGCAGAGGAACGCCACGTATTGCTAACCGTTTGCTTAAACGTGTTCGTGATTATGCACAGGTACGGGGAGACGGCATCATCACACCTGAGATTGCAGATGAAGCATTAGATATGTTACAAGTGGATCCGCGTGGACTGGATCAGATTGATCATAAAGTCTTGCAAGCGATGATTCATAATTTCCGCGGGGGTCCTGTAGGATTGGACACTATTGCGGCTACGATTGGTGAAGAAGGTCAAACGATTGAAGATGTGTATGAACCTTATTTGCTTCAATTGGGATTCCTACAACGTACACCACGTGGGCGGATCGTGACTCCTATGGCTTATGATTATTTGGGGATACCGATGCCTGATCATTTGAATGGAAAAGCATAGATTTGATTTAGGGAAAAGGCTTATTATTTATAGAGAGCAAGGTGCTATAAATAATAAGCCTTTTTGGCGATAATATAATTGTATATAAAGGAAGCAGTCCGTACAATTTGTGATGAGTGATGAGTGATGAGTGATGAGTGATGAGTGATGAGTGATGAGTGATGAGTGATGAGTGATGAGTGATGAGTGATGAGTGATGAGTGATGAGTGATGAGTGATGAGTGATGAGTGATAGATTATTATATTTGTAAACTTTATTATTGTAAGTATATAGCTCGCTATCAATGATTAATAAGAAAGTGATTTTAGATTTTAAAATATTTTGGCTAATGAGATTAATGTAATAAGTCTTAATGGTTTTAGGACAATTTCTGTGTAAACCAAGTCATTTGGACTACTTATGCGTATAATGGATAAGAGTGTAGCTGTACAAGTATGGATGAAGAAAGGAACAAGTGAGTAAACATGAGCACAAATGTAAATACAACCTTAAAAAAGTGGAAGAAAAAATTATGGCTTTTGCCTGTAGTGATACTGTTAGCGGGAACACTGCCTCAATCTTCTTATGGAGCAACATCATCTGTTGATAATGAAAAAGTGCGTGTAGGATTATTTTTGGACGTGGGGAGTACATATTCTTCAACGGTTCCTTTTGTGAATGTGAAATCAGCAGGTAGTCTAAGTATTGGACAATCCAATAATGGTGTTGTTGATTCATGGGTATCTATTGGTAATCAAGCAAGCTTCGGAATTGATGGCTACCGGGTTAAAGTATTGGAGACGACGGATTTTGCTACAGCGGCTACAGGTATTAAATTGTTACAATCGACCAGTGATAAACCGATCGTATTTTCAGCTTCCAAAAATGGAGGTACAGTATACCAATTGTATACAGGCATGTATTCTTCTAAAGCGGCTGCTACCACTGGAGCTTCTCGTACTGCTTCTGCGGTACGATCTATTTTGAACGGTCAGACTCCTGCTGTAAAAGGAGGCTTCCATCTATCTGCTGGAAGTTATGCAACGGAAGCGCAAGCTAATGCTGGACTTGCTGCTGTAGGTGCAGCCGGATTAGATGGATTTGTCGCTATGACCAAAAGTGGTGGAGCTCTTTCTTATAATGTATGGGTGGGCGAAGAAGCAGATGCGTCTTCTTTGGCAAGTATCAAGTCGCTCGCAGCAACATCGCTACCTGATGTAGCCTTGACTACGGTAAGCAGTACACAAGCAGCAATGATTAAGCGTACCAATGTGACTTCAAGTATCACAAGTCCTTCACCTGTAGATCATTATATGGTGAGTGGAACCGATGCCAAAATGATGTTACAAGGTAATGATTCTGGAACTCAAGTCACCGAACGGTCAGCTCGAACGTATCGTGGCGATTTCGAAATGAGTAATTATAATGGTCAACTGGCATGGATCAATGTTTTGCCGATGGAAGAGTATTTGTACTCGGTAGTAGGTGGAGAAGTGTCTGCTTCATGGCCAGCCGAAGCGTTGAAAGCTCAAGCAGTAGCTGCACGCAGTTATGCAAGATTTCAAGAACAAGGTTCTAAATTTAAAATAGCAGATGTAGTCGATACTACACTGAGTCAAGCGTATAACGGTGTAAGTGCAGAAGACAAACGAATTATTGCGGCTGTCGATGCTACAGCAGGTGAAATCGTCACCAAAAATAATAAAGTGATAGAAGCTATCTTTTCTGCTAATAGTGGTGGAGCTTCGGCTGATCCTTCAGAAGTATGGAACAGCACTGGTGGAGATGTCTTTGTCAGTGTAGTATCCAAAGAAGATGCTGCTTCACAAGCTGCACTTAAAAACTGGTATCATGTATTATTGGATAATGGAAAGTCTGGTTATGTGCGTGAAGATAATGTAAAATTATCAGGCAAGAAAACATCAGCTGGATTAGACTATATGACAGTTACTGCTAAAAATACAAATGTACGTCCTTTACCAGTTGTACAAAGCAGTGTAGCGATGGTGGGTCAAATGAATCCAGGCGATCAAGCTACTGTGTTGGAATTATTACCCGAGTCTAATAGTTATGAGTGGATACGTGGTCCGTTTACCTCTGCGCAACTTCTAGCTACTTTAAAAGGTAAAACGACATCAAGCTTACCATCAACGATTACTTCTATTCAGGTATCTCAGCGTGGACCTTCAGGTCGTGTTACTGAAATTAAAGTCAATGGTGCTGTTGTGAAAGTTAAATATCCAGATGTATTCCGTTCTGCACTTAATAGTCTACCAAGTACATTATTCGATGTGGTCAATACTGCCAATTATGTAGTGATCGGTTCGAATAATGATCAAAATGAAATGCCAGCTGCGGGAACTGTTCTTTTGGGATCATCCGGACAAGGAACTGGTTCAAGTTCAACCGTTATTTTAAATGGTGATGGTGTAGCTAGAGTGACTGAAGCTGGTGGATTTTTATTTACAGGTAACGGAAATGGTCATGGATTAGGTATGTCTCAATGGGGCGCTAAAGGAATGGCAGATAAAGGCTCCAATTATAAACAAATCTTGCAACATTATTATAACAATGTGCAAATTACGAAGGGGTAAGTAGAACCATGAAAGTAGATGTATATGATTTTGAATTACCAGAGCATTTAATAGCTCAAGTTCCATTACAAGATCGAACCGCTTCACGATTACTCACATTAAACAAACAAACAGGCGAAGTGAGACATCAACACTTCGGTGAGATTTTAGATTATTTACATGAAGGCGATACACTGATTTTGAACGATACGCGTGTTATTCCTGCTCGTCTATTTGGTATCAAACGAGATACAGGGGCTAAAGCAGAAGTACTGTTATTAACTCAACTTGAAGGTGATCGTTGGGAAGCATTAGTGAAACCCGGCAAAAAGTTGAAAAAAGGCGCTGTTATTGATTTCGGCGGTGAGCTTGAAGCCGTGATCGAAGAAGAATCGGATATGGGGATGCGTGTATTGTCTTTCCGATATGAAGGGATATTCCAAGAGATTCTAGATCGATTGGGTGAAATGCCACTTCCTCCTTATATTAAAGAAAAGTTAGATGATCGTGAGCGTTATCAGACGGTATATGCCAAACACGAAGGTTCCGCAGCTGCACCTACTGCCGGACTTCATTTTACAACAGAATTATTAGAACAAATTGCAGCTAAAGGTGTACAAGTAGGCTTTGTGACTCTGCATGTAGGATTAGGTACATTTCGTCCGATGTCAGTTGAAACTATCGAAGAACATGTAATGCATGAAGAATTTTATTCACTGTCTGCGGAGACGGCTCAATTATTAAATGAAACGAAAGCGCGCGGCGGTCGTATTATTGCTGTAGGCACTACTTCTGCCCGTACACTGGAAACTGTAGCTCGTGAAGCAAAAGGCTCATTGATCGAAGCTTCTAGTGGTTGGACACAAATTTTTATTTATCCAGGACATGAATTTGGTCTGGTTGATGCGATGGTGACTAATTTTCATTTGCCTAAATCTACATTGGTGATGTTGGTCAGTGCATTAGCAGGTCGAGATCATATTATGAATGCTTATCAGCAAGCTGTAGCCGAAGAGTATCGCTTTTTCAGCTTTGGCGATGCGATGTTTATTTATTAGAAAATGATTGTATTTCACAGGGGTGCTCCCGTATAATTAACTGTTGATGAACGTTGTTGTAAGCTATGTCTATAGTGACGTTAACAGGATAAGTTAACTTATTGATAAGTCTGACTATCCTATTTTATAAGCAGAAGGATGAGAACCAATACTATGGCTGGACCTATTACGTACGAACATATCAAAACTTGTAAGCAATCAGGAGCACGTCTTGGACGTGTTCATACTCCGCATGGAGTTATTGAAACACCTGCTTTTATGCCTGTAGGTACACAAGCAACAGTTAAAACAATGAGTCCAGAAGAACTTAAACAAATGGATGCGCATATTATTTTGAGTAACACGTATCATTTGTTTCTTCGTCCAGGTCACGATCTGATTCGTGATGCAGGTGGATTACACAAATTTATGAACTGGGATCGCCCTATTTTGACAGACAGCGGTGGGTTCCAAGTATTTAGTCTGAGTGATATGCGTAAAATTAGTGAAGAAGGCGTACACTTTAAATCGCATCTAAATGGCGATAAGTTATTCCTATCTCCTGAAATTGCGATGGATATTCAAAACTCATTAGGTTCGGATATTATGATGGCATTTGATGAATGTCCTCCTTATCCTGCTGAATATGAGTATGTGAAAAAGTCACTTGAACGTACATCTCGCTGGGCAGAACGTTGTCTTGAAAGTCATGGTCGTCCACAAGATCAAGGGCTGTTTGCAATCGTTCAAGGTGGGATGCATGAAGATCTACGTAAACAAAGTGCACTTGATTTGACTTCGATGGATTTCCCGGGGTATGCTATTGGTGGACTGAGTGTAGGTGAGCCTAAGGACTTGATGTATCAAGCTTTGGATTTCACGATACCGTTTCTTCCGCACAATAAGCCACGTTATCTTATGGGTGTAGGTTCGCCTGATGCTCTGATCGAAGGATCGATTCGTGGAGTAGATATGTTCGATTGTGTGTTGCCAACACGGATTGCACGCAATGGTACAACCATGACTAGTGAAGGACGTGTAGTGGTACGTAATGCGAAATATGCGCGTGACTTTGGACCACTTGATCCGAACTGTGATTGTTATACGTGTCGGAATTATTCCCGTGCCTATCTGCGTCATCTCATCAAAGCAGACGAAACATTTGGTCTACGATTGACCACGTATCACAATCTGCATTTCTTATTGAATCTGATGAAAAATGTACGTCAAGCGATTATGGATGATCGTCTTCTAGACTTTAAAGAAGAGTTCTTCACGCAATATGGACTACATGATAATGATAAAGGGTTCTAAACAAACGGTATGTACATGACATCCATCGAAAAACAATATGATATTGCTTTTTGATTAATGGTTGATAAGAAAAAGGGGGAAATAACATGTTTGAAACAGCAGCAGCTGCAGGTGGAACAGGCGGTATCTGGGGAGCAGTACTTCCATTTGTATTTATGTTCGTTATTTTTTACTTCTTACTGATTCGTCCGCAACAAAAGAAACAAAAGCAACGCAAAATGATGTTAAATACTTTATCTAAAGGTGATAAAGTTGTTACAATCGGTGGATTACACGGTACGATTGCTGAAATCACAGACGATATGGTTGTTTTGCGCGTAAATGATGTGACGAAATTAACATTTGATCGTGCTTCTATCAGTCATGCAACAGGCGAAAAAGCACCTGTTTTGACTAAATAATAAACGTTTATTAATCATTATAATGATGCTTACATCGAAGCGGGCCTGGTTAACAGGTCCGTTTTTTGCTTGAAGATGACCTCTTGTTATCAGTATGATAGATATAAAGGATGAATAAGGAGGTGCAATATGCAACCGACAGCGTTGATGAGTTCATGGCAGCCTGTGGCAGCGATTGTGATCTTTTTGATCATATATGCAGTATGGATGACAGATCGAATAAGCAAAGCACTTGTTGCGTTAACAGGAGCCCTTATTTTTCTAGTCATTGGTATTGTCGATTGGCAAGATGCGTATAGAATGCATATAGAGTGGAATACAGTCTTTTTGTGGATAGGTATGATGTTAATAGCTGCCGTCATGAATCGGAGTGGCTTAATACCTTATGCAGCCATCTATAGTCTTAAATGGACCAAAGGTGGCCCTGTACGAGTGATGCTCTTACTAACAGCATTTACAGCAATAGGGTCGGCATTATTGGATAGTGTCACGATGGTGCTATTGATCGTGCCTGTAACGATTGTGATGACTCGCAAATTAGAGCTCAATCCTGTTCCTTTTTTAATTGCTGAAATTGTGGTGAGTAACTTGGGTGGTGCAGCTACGATGATTGGACATCCGGTCAATATTTGGATTGGGTCAGCCAACCCTCAATTGACGTTCGATTTATTCTTAAAAGTCATGGGTCCTATCGTACTTATCTTATTAGTCGTAAATATTGGTCTGTTGTTGTTATTTTATCGCAAGTCTTTTCGGCAAAAGGGACCTAACACTTCATTGCAACATTTGGAGGAAGAAGCACGTTCTTATATTCAGAGCCCACGTCGTTCTATGATTATATTTATCATCTTTATCTTGACGTTATTGGCTTTTATATGCCAAAAATGGATAGGTCTCGAAGCTCCTGTGATTGCTCTGAGTGGAGCAGTATTGATGTTATTAATCAGTTCTCCTTCACAATGGCGTACAGGGGAAATATGGCGTGAGATCGAATGGGGAACCGTTCTATTTTTTATCGGACTCTTTATATTGGTTGGTGGTCTGGTAGATACGGGCTGGATAAGCTTAGGAGCGATGCATCTTATCGAATTAACCAATGGAAATCTTGGATTTGCGGCGATGATTATATTATGGATTACAGGTGTTGTATCTGCAGCCATTGATAATATTCCGTGGGTAGCGACAATGATTCCTTTAATTCAAGAAGCAGGCGTGCAGATGAATGCCAATACTCCTGCTGTGCTGAATCCGCTCTGGTGGGCTTTGTCATTAGGTGCTTGCATTGGTGGAAATGGTACGTTAATTGGTGCTTCTTCCAATATGTTAGTCGCTGCTATGGCTCATCGTGAGAAACATCATTTTAGCTATATGGAATTTTTGAAAGTAGGATTACCTTTAACATTGATTTCTTTGATCATTGCCTCACTTTATCTTTATTTTATTATCTTGTGAATTTAGCAGGAGATTCCAGTTGGATGAAGAATTAGTTAATGTTGAGCATGGACAAATAAAAAAATAGACAGGGTTATCAAGTGCAGGAAGGAAAGGTGCTCCAATGGCGATGGAAGAATTAACCAATGCCGAGCTTACTGAAGTGATTGAGACATTATGCGAAAGCAAAGCAGAAGAATTTCGACTGCTAGGCTATGAAAATGTAACTTCAGATGAGATATGGGATTGTCTTGGTCATAAATATGATCAGCAGGGAATGCCCAAACTTCATGAGTTGGTTAGTGATATTTTGTCAATGAGGGTAAATCAGTTTATGAATTATGTAACTATGTCATCTTATAAAAGCGCACCAGATACTTGGAACCAGGCACCGTTGGATCAATCATAAACTGTTGAATAACAGCATGAACCAATGATAAGCTGGAGTCGGTAGTTTATCGACATCAGCTTGTTTATTTTGCAGACCAGTGGTAAATTGACTGTAATTTGTGCCATCGCTATAATAGGAATATTGAGAATGAAAGGGGAACCACATACGGGATGAAAAGAATCATCAGCTTCGTAGTCGTTATGCTCGTCGTTGCTGGAGTTATTGGCGCAACGACACCGTTATTTAAGGATGTTCGTCTAGGACTTGACCTTAAAGGCGGTTTTGAGATTTTGTATCAGGCTACGCCAACCACGCAGGGGGAACAAGTCACCAGGGAATCACTATTGCAAACAGCAAAAAGTTTGGAACAACGTGCGAATGCTTTGGGAACCAGTGAACCAGAAATTACAACAGAGGGTACAGATCGTATTCGTCTGAAAATTGCTGGAGTTACTGACGAAGCAACGGTTCGCCAAACGATGAAAGAACCAGCGGAATTGACTTTCCGTAGTGCAGATGGCTGTACAACAGATTCTTCTGCCAAAAAAGACGAAGCTACAAGTAAAACAGCAACTGAATCTAAAAAATCAGATGCTACTAGCAAGTCTACTTCCAAAGACAGCAATGAAGTATCGGCTCAATCGGCAGGAGCAACACAAGAAATTAATGTTGATCCTACGACCGGAGAAGCTACAACTGCCCCTGGAGATACATACAATGGCGCAGCAGAGCAGGATCCAGCAGCACAAGATCCGCTTAAAGTATATTGTAAAGTAGAATTGACAGGTAATGATTTCACAGAAAATGGAGCATCGATTTCATACACTCAACTGAATGAGCCGCAAATTGCTATTAAGTTGAAAGATGCAAGTAAATTTGCTGAGATCACCAAACGTTTGACAGGTAAAAACTTAGCTATTTTCCTAAATGATCAATTGCTGTCTGCTCCTACAGTACAAGGTGAGCTTTCAGATGGAACAGCGGTTATTACAGGTACGTATACGCAAGAAGAAGCACAACAACTGAAAGACCAAATCAACTTGGGTGCATTGCCACTTAAATTGACAGAAGTGTATTCTCAAAGTGTTGGCGCAACATTGGGTCAACAATCATTGAAAGATACATTACTAGCAGGTGTGATTGGTTCGATCTTGATCCTGTTATTTATGGCTCTTATTTATCGTGTTCCTGGTCTTATTGCAGGATTCTGTATTATTGTTCATACCTGGTTATTGGTTATGATCTTTATTGCAGGCGACTTTACATTAACCTTGCCAGGTATTGCAGCCTTTATTCTCGGGGTTGGTATGGGTGTCGATGCGAATATTATTACCTACGAACGGATCAAAGATGAACTTCGTAGCGGTAAGAGCTTATTGTCTGCATTTAAAGCAGGCGGACGCAATTCATTCTCGACTATTATGGATGCTAACGTAACGACTATTATTGCAGGTGCTGTAATGTTCGCATTGGGTACAGGCGCAGTAAAAGGTTTTGCATTAGTATTGATTCTTAATATTGTAGTGAGTATTTTGACGAATGTGTTCTTCTCTCGCTTCTTGCTATCTTTGCTTCTTAAAGGAAAGATTATTACCAAAGCGAAGTCGTTCGGTGTAAAGGAGAGTGAACGCAGTGCGCTTTAAGTGGAATTATGATTTTATTAAAATAAGTAAATACTTCTATACGTTCTCGATCATTTTGATCGTACTTGGTATTTTGAGTCTAGCAATCTTCAAATTGAATTATGGTGTTGATTTCCGTTCAGGTTCTAATGTGGATGTGACATTGACCAAACCTATTACAGAAGCGCAAGCTCAACCTGTGGTTGAAGCATTAAAACTGAGTGATGATCCTAGTATTACGATCGGTGACGGACGGATGAATGTTCGTTTTGAAAAAGTACTAACCGATACTCAGGAAAATCAATTCAAACAAGCATTTAACAAACAGTTGGATAGTGGAGCTTCTTTTGAAGTCAACACCGTTGATCCAGCGATTGCAAAAGAATTAGAACGTAACGCTTTGTGGGCAGTATTAGCAGCAAGTTTGGGTATTATTATCTACATTACGATTCGTTTTGAATGGCGTTTTGCGGTTGCAGCAGTTGTAGCTATGCTACATGATGCGTTTATCGTTATTGCGATCTTCTCTATCTTCCGCCTAGAGGTGGATCTTACCTTTATTACAGCGATCTTAACGATTATTGGTTACTCGCTGAATGATACCGTCGTTATCTTTGACCGTATCAGGGAAAATCTACGTTTCTCTAAACAGAAGAAAAGTGGAGATATTAAAACCATCGTTAACAACAGTATTTCTCAGACGATGACTCGTTCACTAAATACAGTATTAACTGTATTTATCGCTTGCGTATGTTTGTTCATATTCGGTAGTGAATCGATTCGTATGTTCTCATTAGCAATGATTCTTGGTCTTGTCTTTGGTGCTTACTCTTCTGTATTTATTGCAAGCCCATTGTGGTTGTTGCTTAAAAACAGACAAAAACCAAAAGCGAAAACACCGTCTAAAACGACGGCGTAACATTGCAAGTCCAACATGTTGAAGCCGCGTCCTGTTACAGACGCGGCTTTATGTTGTTTTAGGAGGGAAACTCGTGAAGAACCAAGATATCCATCAAGGGGAAAAGGTGTTTTGGACATCGGTTATTACCGGACTTGGCTTAGCTATTGTCAAAGGGGTTACCGGCTATATTGCAAACAATAAAGCATTAATGGGAGATGCATTATATACAGCTTCTACAGCGGCAAGTAGTCTTGTCGATCGTTTATCGAATAATGGTACAACCGCAAAAAGTCATACATGTCAAAATGGGCGTACAGGTACCACTGCTCCACCTGCTAAAACAGGAGCTCCTTTTGCAAATTTAATGATTACTGTGCTGTTATTGTTAGGTGGATTAGAAATTGGTATTTCAGCTGTGCGTGATCTGATGTCTTCAGCGACTCCTGATCCTAAGCCATATGCGATTATTCCTGTATTTCTATCTATTGCTATCAATGAAGCCGTATTCCGTTATCGTTATCGTTATGCGAAAAAACAAAAAAATGCTCGGTTAGCTGATGATGTTGATAATCATCGTTACTCGTTATACTCTTCAATTCTGGTACTTGCAGGGATGTTAAGTACGATTGCTGCTTTGGAACTGAATATTGATCAACTGTATTATATCGAACCGATTTCTGCGATTCTGGTGGCTGGAATTGTATGGCGACAAGGATATCGTATTGCCAAGCACTCTATTTATGGATCACTTGTACAAGAATTAGATCAACAGGATGCTGTCGATTTTATGGATACGGTACAACGTGTACAGGGTGTTATTACAATTGAAGAATTGAAAGCGCAAGAAGTAGGAGATAGTGTCAAAATCGATCTCAAAATCAGTGTAAATCCACAAATTACTGTTCGAGAAGCGGCAGAAATTTCAGAGTATGCCAAAAATTTATTACTGAGTCGGTTTGCACATGTCAGTAGTGTACAAGTACAGGTGGTTCCTTATAACGGGGGATATCCTTACAAATCAAATTATGAACTGACACAAAGTAGAGATACATCTGGAAATGGTATGCTTCAATAAGGAGGAACCCCATGATTCATTCACAATATCATTGGAATATTCGTCGTCCTGATCAGACGATTTCACAGTCTCTTGCTAATCAGTTAGGCGTATCTTCATTGATGTCTACCCTTTTGGCGAGTAGAGGCTATACAGAGGAACAACAAGCTCTAGATTTTCTTCATGGAAGTCGGGAAGATATTCATGACCCGTACTTGCTCGCAGGTATGACAGAAGCTGTAGCTCGAATACGTCAAGCTCTGGATCAACATGAGAAAATATGGATCTATGGAGATTACGATGCAGATGGTGTATCCAGTACAACGTTAATGATCTATTTGTTACGTCATTTGAAGGCTGATTTCGATACGTATATTCCTCATCGCTCCAAAGAAGGATATGGGCTACATCAACATGCAATTGATCAAGCTCATGCTCAAGGTGTGACATTGATTATTACAGTAGATACGGGTATTAGTGCAGTAGAACAAATAGCACATGCTTCACAATATGGCATAGATGTGATTGTAACCGATCATCATGAACCGCCTGCTGTATTGCCACAAGCCTATGCTCTGGTGAATCCCAAGTTACCTTACTGTCCTTATCCGTTCAAAGGGTTAGCAGGAGTTGGAGTTGCTTTTAAGCTTGCGCATGCGCTAATAGGTTCTATGCCTGAACAATGGCTAGAAATCGTCGCTATCGGTACGGTAGCTGATCTGATGCCACTTGAAGGCGAGAACCGTATGATGGTACGTGCAGGTGTAGAAAAAATGAAAAACAGTTCTTTTGTAGGCATCAAAGCTTTAATGGATGTAGCAGGGATTGAACATGAGCAAGTATCAGCTACTCATATTGCTTTTGCCATGGCTCCTCGTATTAATGCGAGTGGACGAATGGAACATGCAATGCGAGCAGTTGAGTTGTTAACAGCTACAGATACAGAACAAGCAAATTATATTTCTCATGAATTAGATCAATTGAATAAATCTCGTCAGGAGCTAGTCAACACGATTACTCAAGAAGCTCATCTAATGGTTGAACAAGGATATGAAGGACAGACCAAAGCTATTCCAGATGTGATTGTCGTAGCTGGAGAAGGTTGGAATCCGGGTGTAGTCGGTATTGTGGCTTCTAAATTATTAGATCGTTATTACCGTCCGACTATTGTTCTTGGAATCGATCCTGTTACAGGGATGTGCAAAGGATCTGCTCGTTCTATTGATGGGTATGATATTTATCAAGCATTATTGAACTGTTCAGACTTAATGGATCATTTTGGAGGACATCCAGCAGCGGCAGGAATGAGCCTACATCGAGATCAATTGGCTGCTTTTCGCCAAGCTTTGAATGAGCGAGCAGCAACGATTTTGACTGAAACTGATTTGGTTCCACAAACGCAGGCTGATTGTGAATGTGAATTAAAAGAATTGTCTTTATCAGCGATTGAGGAATTAGATCAATTGGCTCCCTTTGGAATGTCTAATCCATTACCTCGGATTGTGTTACGTGGAGTTACAGTCATTCAAGCCAAAACGATCGGTAAAACAGGTACTCATCTTCGCTTGGTGGTCGAGCAAGGAGATACGATGATCGAAGGTGTGGCTTTTGGCAAAGGAGAACTTGCGAGTCTACTAAAAGAAGGAGATCATATTGATCTGCTTGCCGAAACGAGTATTAATGAATGGCGCGGTAATCGTAAGCCCCAATTGATGGTGCAAGACCTTACTGTTCCGGGTCTACAGATCTGGGATCGACGGGATTGCCAAGCGATGGATAGCGAATTAACTCAAGTTCGGCAACAATTTGGGCGTTATATGGCGACTGAACAAGGACAATGGGCGATCTTAAGTGAAGAAGATGAACATTTATCAAAAAGCCAATTGTGTGATGTATCCCTTTGGGGTTATGATAGAAAGGCTGGCATTGTCGCTAGTAATACTATTTCTATGCAATATGGTGCAGAGGCTGTACGCACATTATGTGTATTGTCTTTACCAGCGCATACAGGGCAGTTGGATATGATTTTTGCCCAGTTCACTTCTCTTGAAAATATCATTCTTCTCCATGATAAGCGGCAACAGCAGGAACTTCTGCAAATACCTGATCGAGATCAATTTAAATTGATCTATGGATGGCTTGTCAAAAGCAATCAGCAATTTGTTCGTGAAGATGAGCTTATTCCTTACCTGAGTCAGAAAACATCCAGTTCGATAAGAATGGTACAGCTTATGCTGGAAGTATTCGAGGAACTGGAATTTATTATTCGGGAACAAGGGAAGGTTACAGTCAATACTTCTCCTTCCAAACGTCCTCTGGATAGTTCGAAGCGGTATCAGGAACTTAGCGAGCTGGCTGAAATGGAATATATGTTATGTGAAAGTGATCTGCCGCAGTTAACATCATGGATGATTTCCCGCATGCAAGGCGCGTCATAAAAAGAAGTATAAGGTTGCAGAGGTTTTTATTTTGAGGAGGAGATTTTTTTGGATTTTAAAGATTATATTCGTGTGATTCCTGATTTCCCGCAAGAAGGAATCAGTTTTAAAGACATCACCACTTTGATGCAAAATGGACCTGTTTATCAACAGTCTATCAATGAACTAAAAAAAATGGTAGAGCATCTGCAAATTGATGTGATTGCTGGGCCAGAAGCACGTGGTTTTGTTGTAGGTGCTCCACTTGCTTATGCATTAGGTGTTGCTTTTGTACCTATTCGTAAAGCAGGTAAACTTCCTTACAAAACGATTCAAGCAGATTATGCTCTTGAGTATGGTCAAGATAGCCTAGCTATGCATGCAGACGCAATCACCGAAGGACAAAATGTTCTGATTGCTGATGATCTGCTAGCAACAGGTGGTACTATTGCTACATCGATCCACTTGATTCGTCAATTGGGCGGCAATGTAGTAGGTACAGCATTTATGATCGAGTTACAAGACTTGAATGGTCGTGCTAAATTACCGGACGTTGATGTGTTCACATTGACACAATATCCGTTCTAAAACGGAGCATTTCCCGGGAAATAAAAAGTTGCATATATAAAAAGTGTTGTAATAACGCCCGATTGCCAATAACTATTATTGGTAAATCGGGTTTTTTGGCGTTTTTTGAGCTAAATTGGACTAAAATGAGATTTTTATGAAACCTAAGGGATAGAAGCACGTATAACATTGTAGAAGCATACGGTATGTACAGTTATTTCTGTATAGATTAGTCATGCTATTTTATAGATAAAGGAGGGGGAAGTATGGCTAACATTCGTGAGACGGACTTACCCGGTATTGGCAGGAAATTTTCAGTAGAAACTGATGAGAGTGAGAAAATATCGATCATTGTGCATGAAGATGGGAAGCGCGAGATTTTTCACAATCCACCGGACAGCCCGGAAGACTATGAGTTGGTGGTTACACTTGGAGATGTAGAAGCTCGCCAGATTGCAAGCATTATTGGTGGGATGAGCTATCGACCTAGTGGACTAGAACAAGCAGAATTATCATTGTCTCAATTAAGTATCGAATGGTACAAATTGAAAAGAAATATGGATTGCTTGGGTAAAACGATAGGCGATCTGGCTGTTCGTGAAAGTACAGGTACTGTGATCATAGCAAGCATCGAATCAAGTCGTAAGCAGAAGATCAGTCCAGGACCCGAATATGTACTACAAGAAGGATATACTCTTGTCGTTGCTGGTGAGCGTAGCGGTATTCAGATTCTTAAGCAATTGCTTGAGAGGGGGTCTGGATAATATGGACTATATTGTTTTTGAGATTGGGATTGCTGTTCTGTTAGTCGCTCTAGCAGGATTACTAGCATCCAAACTGAAGTTCTCGGTAGTTCCGTTTTATATTTTAGCGGGAATGGCTGTAGGACCTCATGCACCAGTATTCGGCATTTTGGATTTTCGATTTATTCAAAGTGCTGAATTGATTGAATTTATGGGAAAGATCGGCGTCATTTTCTTACTGTTCTATCTGGGACTCGAATTCTCGGTAGGTCGGTTGGTCAAAGCCGGTAAATCGATAGCGATTGGCGGAACGATCTATATTGGAATTAACTTTACACTGGGATTGCTGTTCGGTTTTGCTACCGGATTTGGCATCAAAGAAACATTGGTGATTGCAGGGATTACAACAATCTCTTCCAGCGCAATTGTAGCTAAAGTGTTAGTTGATCTGAAGCGTACTGCTAATCCAGAAACAGAAATGATCCTCGGGATTATTATGTTTGAAGATGTATTTTTAGCTGTGTATCTGTCGGTGCTCTCCGGTCTATTGTTAAGTGGAGCAACTTCAATTGGTGGTATTCTCCTTTCTGCTGCTCTGGCACTTGGATATATGTTATTGATCCTGGTTGTTGGACGCAAAGCTGTACCACTATTAAATAAAGTACTCAATATTCCTTCGAATGAAATTTTTATGTGTACTGTATTTGCTGCTTTATTTTTAATTGCTGGATTTTCCGAAACGATTCATGTCGCAGAAGCAATCGGCGCTTTATTAGTAGGTCTTGTTCTTGCTGAAACTTCGCATATGCATCGGATCGAAAAAATTATTTTACCTTTCCGCGATTTCTTTGGCGCACTGTTCTTCTTTAGCTTTGGACTGACGATTGATCCATTGTCCTTAGGTGGAAATGCAGTATGGTTGGCGATAGGTGCTGTGATCTTGACGATGATTGGTAACTACTCAGCAGGGATGTTAGCAGGAAAAACAGCTAATTTATCACCTAAATCTTCATCGAATGTAGGACTAACGATTATGTCTCGTGGTGAATTTTCAATTATTGTAGCCAATCTAGGCGCAGCAGGTGGACTTGCTGCTATCTTACAACCTTTTGCTGCTATCTATGTTTTGATCTTGGCGATTTTAGGCCCATTAATGACGAAAGAATCGAAATGGATTCATAACGGAATCGCACGTATTTTCAGACTCAAAAAATAAGCAAATTATTTTCCTATAACACGTCGAGCGAACAGATGTGAGCGTTACTCAGATACCATATATTCAGTATGGTAAATGACTCGTATTATAAGAAAATGACTTGCTTGGGATGGTCATAACGACCGTATATCTCGAAAAGAAAATACAAAGCAGGCTATATCTACAAAGAAAAAAGTAATGCTATTCAATAAAAAAGACTACCCTTGTACAAGTATTCTGTACGTTAAAGGTAGTCTTTTTATTGAATATAAATTAATGAAGATGAGATCAATAGATCAATCTGGATTTTTGGCAGGCATAGATGGATCATCTTTATCATTGGATAATCCTGTCACATGTAGTATACGGAAAAATAGACTGAGTAGAATACCGACAATCGTCGCAAGCGCCATTCCTTTTAACTCCACAGAACCGAATTTTAAAGTCGCTCCGCTTAGACCTGTGATCAGTACCATTGTGGTAAGTAGCATATTCTGTGCTTTAGAGTAATCGACTTTTTGTTCGACCAGAATCCGCAGACCTGACGCGGCAATCACTCCGAATAAAAGAAGAGATACACCGCCCATAACAGGTTGAGGAATCGCAGAGATAGCTCCTGTAAATGTACCTGAGAACGAAAGGACGATAGCAAATAAAGCAGCTCCTGCAATCACATAGATAGAATACACTTTTGTTAATGCCATTACACCGATATTTTCACCGTATGTTGTATTGGGTGTGGAACCGACAAAGCCAGACAATATCGTTGAAATACCGTTTCCTAATAGAGAGCGATGAAGCCCAGGATCTTTGGATAAGTTTTTGCCTACAATATTACTTGTTACAAGCAAGTGACCTACGTGTTCAACAATAACGACCAAAGCGACAGGAATAATCGTCAAAATGACAGACCAGTTAAAAGAAGGTGTAACGACCTGTGGCAGTTGAATAAAGCTTGCTTCCTGAATTTTGGTTGTATCGACTAGACCCATTGGAAAAGCAAGTCCATAGCCGACTGCAATACCAATCAGAATATGTATGATTTTGGGGAATCCACGAAAAGTCACAGCACCGAGTAGCGTGACGCCAAGCGTGATTAACGATAGCGTAATGACTTTCATATCAGGAGCCCATGTACTTGTGTCTGCACCTGAAGGAGCGATAAATCCAGCCATCTGTGCAGCGACAGGAATCAGTTCAAGTCCGATCAGAGCGACAATAGCACCCATCGCTGCTGGAGGGAAGACGATATCTAACCAACCTGTACCTGCATATTTTACAATAAGAGCCACTAGAGCGAAGATAACACCTGTTACAATAAAAGCACCTAACGCAAGTGAGTAACCGTTCTCATCAAAACCGTATTTGGTTAATACAAGCGTTACCGGTGCGATAAATGCAAAGCTAGAACCAAGGTATGCAGGAATTTTGCCCCGACAAATCCAGATATAAAGCAGGGTACCTATACCATTCATCAACAAAATCATACCTGGATCGACATGGAACAGATTAGGAACAAGTACTGTACTTCCGAACATAGCAAAAAGATGCTGTAAGCTTAACAGCAATCCTTGAAATAAAGGAAGTTTCTCATTCACTTGAATTTCACGCTGCACGTTATTCACTCCTTCTGATCAAATAGTATTCTCTACATTAACAACAATTGTCTTCTGCAACGATCAAACGCATATCTTTAATAGCTTAATGAGTTTGCATGTTTTTTTCAATAACGTTTTTCAGAAAAGCATGATAATCTTCATAAACCATTCATCCAGAATGGTTGACGCGGATACGTGCAAGAGGCATAATTATAGGAAATCCCCTTTTCGGAACCTGATGCCACACAGATATGGGCAGGTTCCATTTTGATATGTATTTTTGGTAAATACTGAAAACTTAAAAAAAGATGTGAAAACAGGTGATATTCTTTCGTTTCTCAAAAAGGATTCACAATGTTTATTTATAAATAGAAAGGATACGACAACGATTCTATGGGCATAGAGCGATTACTTGAAAAGGCGTCCGCCTACATTAAAGAAAAGGATCTTCACCGCATACGGGAAGCCTATGAGTTTGCTGATCAAGCCCATCACGGCCAGGTGCGGAAGTCAGGAGAACCTTATATTTTGCATCCTTTGGCGGTTGCAGATATTGTTGTTGGTATGGAAATGGATACCATTTCCATTATTGCTGCACTTCTGCATGATGTTGTTGAAGATACCACCGTATCCCTTGATGAAATTCGCACCCGGTTTGGCGATAATTGTGCCATGCTGGTTGATGGTCTAACCAAGTTAGAACGAATTAAATTCCGTTCCAAAGAAGAACAACAAAATGAGAATTATCGCAAAATGTTTATTGCGATGGCGCAAGATATTCGCGTTATTGTGATCAAGCTAGCTGACCGTCTGCATAATATGCGCACACTGAAATACCAGTCCGAAGAAAGTCAGCGCCGTATTGCTTATGAAACACTTGAAATTTTCTGTCCTGTAGCTCATCGTCTCGGTATATCGGCGATCAAATGGGAAATGGAAGATATTGCTCTTCGTTATTTGAATCCGCAACAGTATTATCGTATTGCGAATTTGATGCACAAAAAGCGTGCAGAACGTGAACAATATATTGATAATGTGATTGGACGTATCAATGAAAAGCTATCTGAAATGGGTGTAGAAGCTGATCTTTCAGGTAGACCTAAGCATATCTATAGTGTGTATCAAAAAATGACGATGAAAAACAAGCAATTTAATGAAATTTACGATCTATTGGCGATCCGTATTATTGTAGATAATATCAAAGATTGTTATGCCACTTTGGGTATTATTCATACGTTATGGAAACCGATGCCAGGTCGATTCAAAGATTATATTGCAATGCCTAAAACGAATATGTATCAGTCTTTGCATACGACAGTGGTAGGTCCAAATGGCGAACCGACAGAAGTACAGATTCGTACATGGGATATGCACCGTACTGCTGAATTTGGTATCGCGGCTCACTGGGCGTATAAAGAAGGTACAACCGGAACAATCGAAAATAAAGTTCCTTTTTTCAAAGAGATTCTGGAATTGCAGCATGAAGCTAAAGATGCCTCTGAATTTGTAGAATCACTCAAAATGGACTTTTTCTCTGATTTGGTATTTGTTTTCACACCAAAAGGAGAAGTTATTGAATTACCTATCGGATCTGTACCGCTTGATTTTGCTTATCGTATTCATACAGAAGTGGGTAACCGGACGATTGGTGCTAAAGTAAATGGTCGCATTGTACCGCTGGATCATCGTTTGAAAACAGGCGATATTATTGAGATTTTGACTTCTAAACATTCCTACGGTCCAAGTCAAGATTGGCTCAAAATTGCTCAATCTTCGCATGCGCGTAGTAAAATTAAGCAGTGGTTCAAAAAAGAAAAACGTGAAGAGAATGTAGAAAAAGGTCGCGAAGCTTTAGAACGTGAAATCAAACGTCTAAATCTGGAACCTTCAGTCTGGTTAACAGATGATAAATTAGTCGAAGTCGGTAAAAAGTTTGCTTTTCATGACAGCGAAGATATGTTATCTGCTATTGGATTTGGAGGCATTACAGCGGCTCAAGTCTGTACACGTTTAACCGAGAAATTGCGTAAAGAACAAGAAGAATCGGCGATTATTGAACTGAGTGAACAGGTAAAAGAAGTCAAAACAGCGCCAGAAGAAAAACGTCCACGTCCAACTAATGGCGTAAGCGTCAAAGGAATCGATAATCTATTAGTACGGTTTGCTCGTTGTTGTAATCCTGTACCAGGTGATGATATTGTCGGCTATGTGACACGCGGACGCGGTGTATCGATTCATCGTAGCGATTGTACCAATGTGCCTGATGTGAGTGACAACAGTGAAGCCGCTCGTATTATTGAAGTGGGCTGGGAAAATGCTGTTGAATCTAACTATAGTGTGGATATTGAGATTACAGGACATGATCGTCGTGGACTGCTCAATGAAGTATTGCAGACTGTCGCAGAAAGCAAAACGAATATTTCAGCGGTATCTGGACGTTCCGATAAAAACAAAATGGCTATGATTCATATGACAATTTTGATTCGGAATACAGATCATTTGCAATCGGTAGTCGATAAGATCAAACGTATTCAAGATGTATATACCGTTCATCGGATTATGCAATAATATAAATTAATCGTAATACCAATTGAAAAGAAGCTAATCTCCTTCACCGGAATCGTTAGCTTCTTTTCTTTATAGAAAGGCAGGATTTAGACTTATGAGAGTGATTGTTCAGCGTTGTAAACAAGCTTCAGTTACCGTAAATGAAGAAATTGTCGGGCAAATTGACAAAGGATTAATGGTATTAGTGGGAGTTACTCATCAGGATACGGTTGAAGATGCCAAGTATCTTGCAGGTAAAGTAGCAGGAATTCGTATTTTCGAAGATGAGAATGGAAAGATGAATCTAGGTTTACAGGAGATCGGTGGTCAGGTACTGTCAGTATCCCAGTTTACCTTGTATGGAGATTGTCGCAAAGGTAAGCGTCCGGGATTCAGCGATGCTGCTCGTCCTGAAGTGGCTACACCTGTATATGAAGCATTTAATAGTGCTTTGCGGGAGTTAGGGCTTGTGGTTGAAACAGGAATCTTCGGCGCAGATATGGATGTGTCTCTGACGAACTGGGGACCTGTCACACTGATTATTGATAGCCCCACTAAAAACAATTAATGGATAGACAAACCATATAGGTGATGAATAAAAGGGCATTCTTTTGTAAAGAAGAATGCTCTTTTTGTTATTTATTTATCAATTAGATGATGGATTGTGGTAGAAGAGCAAAAGAAAAGGGTAATAAGAAAGCGAGAACAATTACAGTATTCTACTGTATAGACAACTAGATAGCATCACGAAAGGAGAACTATTCCCATGAGTAAAGTAGCATTCTTATTAGCAGACCAATTTGAAGATTCCGAAATGCAGGTGCCTTATGACGAGCTGAAAAAAGCGGGTCATGATGTTGATATCATCGGTCTCCAAAAAGGAGAAACGGTGAAAGGTAAAAACGGCAAAGAAGAATACACAATCGAAAAAGCAATCAGTGAAGTTAACGCTGCTGATTATGATGGAGTCGTGATCCCTGGTGGTTCTTCACCGGAAGGTTTACGTTTGGATCAAGATATTCTGAAATTTGTAACGGAAGTGAATACAGCGAAAAAACCAATTGCTGCGATTTGCCACGGTCCACAAATTTTAGCAAGTGCTAATTTGCTTCAAGGACGTACCATTACTTCATTCCCTCCTCTCAAAGACGATATGGTCAATGCAGGAGCAACTTTTGAAGATGGCGAAGCGATTGTAGATGGTAATTTTATTACTTCTCGTACACCTAAAGATGAGCCAGCCTTTGTACGTGAAATTTTAAAAGCATTGTAAGTAGAACGTACCACGAAAAGATTTCTTTTCTTAAAATAGTATGTCCGTACCATGTATTTAAAATACAGCAAGGAGGTAATGATAATGACTAAACATATTCAAGCTTATTTTCAAACAGAAGATCAAGCAGAGGGTGCTAGAACAAGTCTGCAAACGTTCAATGTAAAACAACTTGAGGTGGGACGTTTACCTCACCAAATTAGTCAAAGTGGTAAAGTATTAGTACCGCTCGTTCCGATTGCTACAAATACAGGCGGCGCTGTAGGTACAGCAGGGGCTCCATCTGGAGCAGGTCCAGGAGGCATTGTCGCTCCAACAGCTATTATTGAGAATCGTGAAGATCGTGAAGATGTTGATCGCGAAGATTCACCTCGTAGTGATGACGATGCAGCTTACAGTGCAAGCAATGCTACAGACAAAGATTATGATGATCTGAAATATGTATTGTCTGCTTCTGTGATGGAAGCTGATGTAGAACAAGTTGTTCAAGCATTGCGTACAAACAATGCGTTTGTAGAAATTTTAGATTAATATTTATTTTTAAAGTAGATATATAGTTTAAAAGGTGTTACAGGTGAAGAATGTTCATCTGTAGCACTTTTTTTATGGAATATAATGATCAAAGTTTACCTATTGTAATGAAACTGTAATATAGGAAACATCTTCTCTTAACAATCACCATCTATAATGTACCTATGACCCCCTTTTTAACATACTATGTTGGCCTACAGCCCGTTGCTGTAGGTTATTTTTTTGTCTATAACGATAGAGTCTTTTTGCAAAGGATATTTTTATTAAGTTAAAGTGTTGACTTTAGTGCAGTGGTTCATTACAATCGTTAAATATAACATGATTCTGACTATAAGCTTTGTAGATGACAGTTGGAACGATAGAATATAAGATTATGAGATTATGAGATCAACGTAATCTTTAAATATACGAATTTGTAGACGGGAAAAGTAACTTAGATCGATACAGTATCGATGATCGATAAAGAGAGGAATTCCATGGCTGGAAGAATTCCCTGTATTCCTTTGTGAAAAGACCTCCCCGAGAACATGATGTGAAAGATAGAAAAGTGAGAACGTGTAGCTGTAAATTGATATTTACAGTATAACTAATCCTTTTGGAATCCAAGTAACTTCATGCGTAGTCAGCGGGCGTTAACCGCTAATGAAGCGAGTGCAATGGTTGTATTCTAAATAAAGCGGTTATCGTTTGATTTAGAACGTTGTATTCGAAATGTGGGTGGTACCACGGGTGAATGGAATAATCCAATCCCTCGTCCCTGTTTTTAATAAACAGAGGCGTGGGATTTTTTTGTGTCATTTAGCAAGAGAATAGAGAATGATTTGAATCAAGGAGGAATACGAAATGGCTTTTCAAAAACCGACAGGTACACAAGATTTTTTACCTGGTAAAGTAGAAAAATGGCAATATGTCGAACAACAAGCACGCGATCTATGTAGACGTTACAACTATCGCGAGATACGTACACCATTATTTGAATCGACAGAATTGTTCCAACGTGGTGTAGGAGAAACAACGGATGTTGTACAAAAAGAAATGTACACGTTTGAAGATAAAGGTGGCAGAAGTATGACGCTACGTCCTGAAGGGACAGCTGGTGTTGTACGCGCATATGCTGAAAATAAATTGTATGGCGAGCCTGATGTCAGCAAATTATATTATATGGGTCCTATGTTCCGTTATGAGCGTCCGCAAGCAGGACGTTATCGTCAATTTCATCAGTTCGGTATCGAAGCTTTCGGTTCGATTGATCCAGCAATTGATGCAGAAGTGATTGCACTCGGCTTAGAATTTTTTAGAGAATTAGGATTAAAAGGGGTTACTGTTGAAGTGAACTCTGTGGGTACCGCAGAGACAAGAGCGAACTACAATGAGACTTTGCTTGGATTCTTACGTCCTATGCGAGATACGTTGTGCAAAGATTGTCAAAATCGAATGGAACGAAATCCGATGCGTGTCTTGGATTGCAAAATCGATCATGACAAATTCGTCGATGCACCTTCAATTCTAGATAGCTTGGACGAAGAAAGTACCGCTTATTTTGCCAAAGTAAAAGAGTATTTGGAAATTATGGATGTAGCGTATACGATCAATCCTCGTCTTGTACGTGGTCTGGATTATTACGCACATACTGCTTTTGAATATAAAGCTCAAGGTATTGGAGCGATTGATACTGTTGGCGGCGGAGGACGCTATACCAAGTTAGTCTCTGAAGTCGGTGGACCGGATCAACCAGGAATCGGCTTTGGTATTGGGATGGAACGTCTGCAATTGTTATTGGAAGATCAAGAAGTCGATATTCCAGCGATTCAGCCACTCGATGTATATTTGCTAGCACTCGGTGAAGCGGCAGAAGTAGAAGTCGTGAAGCAATTATTCAAATTACGTAAATTAGGTTTTTCCGCAGAACGAGATTATCTAGGACGTAAAATGAAAGCTCAGATGAAATCAGCTGATCGCTTTAAAGCACGGTATACAGCGATTCTCGGTGAAGATGAATTGCTACGTGGTGAAATTGCTCTAAAACGTATGGATACCGGTGAACAGCAAACTGTCAAAATGGACGAGTTAGCAGATCACTTGAAATAAATATAGTTTTACTTGTGCAATACAAGGTTAGACCATCAACTCAATTTGAAGGAGAATGAATAATTTATGTTAAGGACTCATAACTGTGGACAACTAACAACTGCCAATATTGGCGAAACGATCACTTTGAATGGCTGGGTACAGACTCGTCGTGACTTGGGTGGCGTACTATTTATCGATCTACGTGACCGTACAGGGATTGTACAAGTTGTATTCAACCCTGCATACTCTGGCGATGCTCTACAAATCGCAGACCGTGTTCGTAGTGAATATGTATTAGCTGTTAAAGGCGAAGTGGTATTACGTGAAGATGAGACGATCAACAAAAACTTGCCAACAGGTGAGATTGAAGTACGCATTACTGAAATTGAAGTATTGAATGCAGCCAAAACGCCTCCATTCTTTATCGAAGATGGGATCGAAGTCGACGAATCCGTTCGTTTGAAATATCGTTACTTGGACTTGCGTCGTCCTGAAATGCAAAAAACATTGATGTTGCGTTCTAAAGCAGCTAAAATTTTCCGTGATTTCTTAGATGGTGAAGGCTTTATTGATGTAGAAACACCAATTTTGACAAAGAGTTCACCAGAAGGTGCACGTGATTATCTTGTACCTAGCCGTGTCCATGCAGGCGAATTTTTCGCATTGCCACAATCACCACAGATTTACAAACAATTATTGATGGTGAGTGGATTGGAACGTTATTACCAGATCGCTCGTTGTTTCCGTGATGAAGATTTGCGTTCAGACCGTCAACCGGAATTTACACAGGTCGATATTGAGACTTCTTTCTTAACACAGGACAACTTGCTTGATATGATGGAACAATTAATGGTGAAATTATTTAAAGAAACGGTCAATGTAGATATCCCTACTCCATTCCAACGCATTACACATGCTGACGCCATGGATAAATACGGTTCAGATAAACCAGATCTTCGCTTTGGATTAGAATTGGTTAATGTGAGTGATATTGTAGCTGCAAGTGGTGTTAAAGTATTTGCTTCTGTGATTGAAAAAGGCGGAGAAGTGAAGTGCTTAAACGCTAAAGGTTGTGGCACATGGACTCGTAAAGAAATCGATAGCTTAGAGCCATATGCAGCACGTTATGGCGCTAAAGGTCTAGCTTGGATTCAAGTGAAAGAAGGCGAGCTTAAAGGACCTATCGTTAAATTCTTCAATGAGCAAGAATTAGAGCAAATCAAAGCAGCAGTAGGCGCAGAAGAGGGCGACTTATTGTTATTCTCTGCGGATACTAAAAAAGTCGTTGCTGATGTATTGGGTGCATTGCGTCTGAAAATCGGAAGCGATCTAGGTCTGATTGATGAGAAAGCATTCAAATTTGTATGGGTGGTAGACTTCCCATTACTTGGTTACGATGAAGATGCGAAACGTTATGTTGCAGAACATCATCCGTTCACACGTCCTCGTGAAGAAGATGTACATTTGTTCGATACAGATCCAGGTCAAATTCGTGCTCAAGCCTACGATATCGTATTGAATGGTTATGAAGTCGGTGGCGGTTCAATGCGTATTTACAAACGTGATGTACAAGAAAAAATGTTCGCAGCATTGGGTCTTCCAGAAGAAGAATCTCGTGATAAATTCGGTTACTTGATGGATGCATTCGAATACGGAACACCTCCACACGGTGGTATTGCATTTGGATTTGACCGTCTAGTGATGTTGCTAGCAGGACGTACAAACTTGCGTGAAACGATCGCATTCCCGAAAACAGCCAATGCTACAGATCTATTGATGAATGCACCATCTGAAGTCGATACTTCTCAACTTCAACAATTGCATATCAAATTGGCTAAAAAACCGGGCGATGACAAAAAACAAGAAAATAAATAAAATCATTTAAAATATTCTGGGCAATGCCATATAAAGGTATTTTAAATATGCTTGCTCAGAATACTTTTGTTATATAGCTCTTAGAACGTACAATACATTAGAGCTATTTATATGAAGTTCAGTCTTCCACTCATGAAGAAAGGAGTGAATATTGATGTTAAACCAATTTTCACGTACAGAACTTGCTTTTGGCTCAGAAGGTATGGAAGTGATGAAAAATAGTACTGTCGCTGTGTTAGGTATTGGTGGAGTCGGCGGAATTGCTGTGGAAGCCCTCGCACGTACAGGTATCGGACGTATTATTTTGATCGACAAAGATACGGTTGATATTACTAACATCAATCGCCAAATTCATGCGCTAACGACTACGGTTGGACAAAAGAAAGCGGATCTAATGGTGGATCGTGTCAAATTGATTAATCCTGAATGTGACGCAATCGCACTAAACATGTTCTATACCGAAGAAACGTACGAAGAATTGTTTAAATATGATCTCGATTATGTAATCGATGCTTCAGACACGATCATTTATAAAATCCATTTGATCAAACAATGCCTAGAACGCAAAATCCCTGTCATTTCGAGTATGGGTGCAGCTAACAAAATGGACCCGAGTCAATTTCAGGTAGCCGATATTTCGCAGACCAAAATGGACCCGATTGCACGTATCGTTCGTACCAAATTACGTCAAGAAGGCATCAAAAAAGGCGTGAAAGTCGTATTTTCTACCGAAAAACCGATGAAACCACGTCAGGATATTACGGACAAAATCGTGCCTGAAAATGCACCGGAAATCCGTAAAGCTAAACAACCACCAGCAAGTAATGCTTTCGTACCCCCTGTAGCAGGACTCATCATGGTCAGCGTCACTGTCCGCGATCTGCTTGAAAAGAATGGTATCGAACTCTAAAATACAATGCTAAGTAAGTTTTCATAAGAAAGAGCATGCTATCTTCCAAAGATACATGCTCTTTTCTTATCATTCTTTTCAAAGATAATCGGTATAAGCAATTAATAATTTACGATGTTGCTATTGCTAACGTAAAATAATCTTCATTCCAACGTAGCGTAAGAAATGGATATGTTCTGAAAGTCGCCTTTGAAGTGGAATCCCGACTGCTATGCAGTCTAATCAAGGGATTACATTTCACCAACGACGGCAAGAACAAAGCCTTTTCTGAAGTGAATGATGCAAAAATAATAATAAATAAACAACTCATAACTTACTCTATTTCAAAGTAAGTCCTACTTATCCCGCCAAAAAGAACTAGTTTTTTCAAAATGCTTGTGGTATATTAAAAATCCTTTGTTAATGGTAAAACTATAAACATAAGCGCAGACTGACCTGAAAATAGTACACATGACACCATATTCGCTTTGCAAAAAGTGATCATGAGAAGTGTACCTTTTTACTGTTACGTTTGCGTTTTGTTTTTTTGCGTGCTTAACAAAGAGATCATAAGTAGATTTCTTAGGAGGTAACTGAAATTGGAGGACAACTTTCAAAGTGCCTATCAAGAAGAGCAAGACAAGTTGCAACAAACGGTTGTTGAGATCGATGAACAACTCGAGCGTTTAAGCCAGATGCCTGTCTATACCGGTCATGATTTTACCGAGCAGATTTTGGAATCAGGTCGTGAACAGCAACGTCAATCTCTTTCGAAAAGCGCACAAGCACCGTATTTTGGTCGACTCGATTTTGCAGAAGGAGAAGAAGGAGCGCGTCAACCGCTGTATATTGGCAAGATTGGCGTAGGTAAGTCTGAAGTGGATGATCAGCCATTAGTGATTGATTGGCGAGCACCGGTTGCCAGTTTGTTTTACTCATTTACAGGCGGAGATGAAGCAGCAGTCTATGAAGCTCCAGAAGGATTCATTCAAGGATTAGTCTATCTGAAACGCAATATTGTGATTCATCAACGGATGTTAGAACGTCTAGCAGATACGTATGATCGTGAAAGTACAGAACCTGCGGTCACTGATGAATTTCTGGTGTATCGTCTGGGCGAAAATAAAGATAATAAATTGCGTGATATTGTATCTACGATTCAAGCCGAGCAAGATCGGATTATCCGTGCCGCTAAAAATACAGCACTGGTGATTCAAGGAGTAGCCGGTAGTGGGAAAACAACCGTTGCTCTGCATCGATTAGCTTTTTTACTGTATCAATATCAAGAGCAAGTATCTGCCGATAAAATGATTATTTTTGCACCTAACCATATGTTTTTAGACTACATTTCAGAAGTGTTACCTGAACTGGGTGTAGGTGATATTCAACAAAGTACATTCAGTGACTGGGCGCAACAGATTCTTAAAAGTGATATCCGTCTTGTTCCTCAATCAGAGACGTATGATTACTGGTTTGAAAATACCGATCGTCCAGCTGTAACCGATCATACCCCTTCTCGTTATAAAGGATCGCTTGTATTTATGCAGTTGATTCGTCAGTATATCGAAGTGCTTGAGCAGACAGCAGTTCCTGATATGGACTTTAATCCATGGGACGGAGCGATTTTGCCACAAGATGAGATATTGGAATGGTTCAATAATGAATACAAACACTATCCATTAGCGAAGCGTAAAGAGCGAGTGATGGCACGTGTTCACCGCTGGGTAGAAATGCAGTTAAAAATAGCGCCTTCCGAAGCTATCCGTAAAGAGCGTAAGAAAAAAGCGGCTCAACGTGAAAAAGCATACTTAAATAAATGGCCGAAATACGAGCCGTTAACATTATATAAACAACTATTTAAAGCAATTAAAAGTAATAGTCTCACTGAAAATCTGCAACCGATCTGGGAACAGATTCCGACTGATGTTATCAAAATTATCTCCAGTGAATTGAAAAAAGATCGTATTCGTGAAGATGATCTGCCAGCGCTGGTATATATCCATACGCTACTTCATGAGATGGAAGCCGAACATCGCTTTGACCATGTGGTGATGGATGAAGCGCAAGACTTTTCGCCTTTCCATGTGTCTTTATTAGATCATTATGTACGGGGTAGTTCATTTACGATACTGGGTGATTTGTCGCAGGGGATTCATGCGTATCGGGGAGTACACCAATGGGAAGAAATAAGCAGTTTATTTGCTTCGGAGCAGACCGATTACTTCCCATTAACTCGAAGTTATCGTTCAACGATGGAAATTATCGAATTTGCAAATATTATTTTGGATAAAGGTGTACAAAATGGTATCACCGCTGTACCTGTATTCCGTAGTGGTGATCCGGTACAGATGATTCCTTGTCTTCCGGATTCACGTATAGAGACGATTAAGTCACACTGGCAACAATTGCAAGCTAAAGAGTACCGTACAACTGCTATTCTGACACGTACTCTGCATGAAGCGATAGCGCTACATCAACAACTGACTGAACAAGGGATAGATATCCATTTAATTGATGGAGGCAAAGCTGCTTATCAAGGTGGACATTCGATTCTACCTGTGTATTTGTCTAAAGGGTTAGAATTTGATGCAGTGATCGTCACTGATGTAGATACGGATCATTATCGTAATGATGATTGGGATGCCAAATTATTGTATGTTGGATGTACGCGTGCACTGCACGAATTGTGGATTATGCATGGCCAACAAGTACCTGATTATATTAGTAGATAACAATAATTAAAATGTAGTGTGGAGTAAGGATACTCATTCTATACAATCAAGTCAAAATGCTAAAAAGAGAGTACCGTACACAGTGAATCTGTATATGGACTCTCTTTCTGCTTTTTGTGCAAAATAATGTTAAAATAAAGAGACGGTCTTTCGCCCAATTTAGGATTTGATAACTAAAATAGAGGTATCTTCAAGGGCTTTGAGAGAATGAAATTCATCAGGTTCCATAATCAAAACTTCATTAGGAGAAAGTATAATTTCTTGGTCTGATACGGTAAAAGCTACTTTTCCAATTTTGACCACAATGAAGACATGCTTAGGGCTTTTGTGAGTTGGAATTTCTTGATTCGCACTTAATTGTAAATGAACAATCTGACGTGCTTCGGTATTGTAGATCGAAGTTAGTTTTTTATCCTGTTGTGGTATTACTGTATCTAATAAAATGGTTTGCATACTATCGTCTCCTTCAAGTGTTTAGCATAAGGCAATTATTAGGGTTGTTGTTAACCTGCTTTTACTATAGATCGAAATCAGAATCATCTAGGTGATTACAGTCACTACAAATGTGACAGTATAAATGAGTCAGTATAGATAGGATGTGAACGTATGGATTTATTTTCTTATGAAGACAGTGGCAATGGTTCTGGATCAGAGAGTATGGGTGTACTGGCAGATCGGATGCGTCCACAGTCGCTCGATGAATATATAGGGCAAGAACAGATTGTCGGTCAGGGTAAATTACTACGACGGGCGATTGAAGCAGATCAAGTATCATCGATCTTATTATACGGCCCACCAGGGTGTGGCAAAACGACATTAGCACACATTATTTCAAAGCATACACAAGCTGAATTTGTACGACTAAATGCTGTAGAAGCCACAGTTAAAGAAGTGCGTGAAGTGATCGAACGGGCACAGACGAATAAGTCGTTATACGGTACCAAAACGATTCTTTTTCTAGATGAAGTCCATCGGTTTAATAGCTCTCGTCAAGATGCACTATTACCTGCTGTAGAAAAAGGAACAATTATTTTTATAGGGGCTACCACTGAAAATCCTTTTCATTATGTGAATGGCGCTTTGATGAGTCGCTCGACTCTTTTTCAATTAGAGTCATTGAATCAAGAACATTCGATGATTGCAATGAAGCGTGCATTGAGCGATTCACAGCGTGGACTTGGATTTATGCAATTACAAGTGGATGAAGAAGCATTACAACATATCGCTTCTATGGCTAATGGAGATATTCGGCGAGCACTTAATGCGTTAGAACTGGCTGCTGTGACTACACCACCAGACAGTGAAGGCAATATTCATGTGACTTTAGAAGTAGCAGAAGAATCGATTCGTCGTCCGATTGTAAGGGCAGATGAGTCGACTCAATATGATGTATTGTCTGCTTTTCACAAAAGTATACGGGGCTCCAGTGATGCTGCTCTATTCTGGTTCTTATATGCAGTTGAAAAGTTAGGGATGGACCCGATGACTTTCCTAAGACGCTTAATCGCTGCCAGTAGTGAAGATATCGGACTGGCTAACCCACAGGCGATGATTCAATCACTAGGCGCATTAGATGCGTATCGTACAAATGGATGGCCTGAGGCGAAGCTCAATATTGCGCAAGCGATTCTATTTGCTGTCGAAAGTCCGAAGTCTAATGCTGTCTATACTGCCGTTTCCAGTGCAATGTCGGCTATTGATGAGATCAAGTCTGCTGAAGTTCCTTTGCATTTACGAGATACTCATTACAAAGGATCAGCACAGTTGGGGCATGAAGGATATAAGTATCCGCATAACTTCCCGAATCATTTTGTCAAACAAGAGTATTTGCCGAAAGGGATTTCTCGTAAAGTGTTTTATCAAGCGACAGAACAGGGCAATGAATCGAAGATCAAGCTCAATCAAGAACGCAGACGAGGATTATAATATGCCATTCTTTACAAACTAATAGGCATACGTTATATTAAAATCAATAAAATCGGCGATGGAGTTCGCCATTGACTGCTGATTTCAGCTAATGACTCCTACTTGTTTAAGCGCAGGATTGCTGTGTCTTGATCGAGTAGGAGTTATTTTTATGTAAAGGAAAGGGGATCATAAATATGTATTATGTCTGGGTCGCTCTATTTGGCGTGTTGGGAGCATTATGTCGTTATCTAACAGGAGTATGGATTGTAAGCCCTGGCTTTCCAATGGCGACATTGATCATTAATATTGTGGGATGTTTTCTGTTAGCGATAGTGATGAAGTACTTGGCGGAACTTCCTTATATCTCAAAAACGATAATTACAGCGCTTGGTACCGGATTTGTAGGTTCATTTACTACCTTTTCAACATTTAGTGTGGAAAGTATTCAACTGATCGAAAAACACTGGTACGGTACAGCAATACTTTATATCGGAGCCAGTCTTATCGGTGGATTGTTATCTTCGCGCTTCGGATTCTATGTGAGCGAACAATGGTTGAATAGAAGGAGGAATCGTCATGCTCATTAATATGCTGTTGGTATCAGTAGGAGCGGTATTTGGCGTGTTGACTCGCTTATTATTATCCAACTGGATGAAAACCAAGTGGCCGATGCAATTTCCTTTAGCGACGCTATGTATTAATATCAGCGGTTCTTTTTTGTTAGGATTATTATTCGCTTCAGGGTTAAATAGTCATTTTCAATTATTGATTGGTACTGGTTTTATGGGCAGTTATACTACGTTCTCAACATTTAAGTTAGAAAATATTGAATTACATTTGAAAAAAAAGTATCGCATCTTCTGGAGCTATATCGGTGCTTCCTATGTACTGGGCATAGGATTTGCTGCATTGGGGCTATGGATAGGAAATACGTATTTATAAGTTTGTGATTAAAAAGTATGAGAAACAGCAAAGAGTTACTGATAACGATCATCAGTAACTCTTTGCTGTTATTACATATTTAACTTAGTTTCTATAACAATTACACAACGGCTTCGTAAGCAACTTTTTCAACGACATCAATTGTACCGCCACCTAGACAAAGTTCTCCATCATAGAAAACAACTGCTTGTCCTGGGGTGATTGCTTTTTGTGGCTCATCAAATTGCACATGGACATTGCCATCAGCTTGCCATGTCAACGTCACACCTTGATCCGGTTGACGGTAACGGAACTTCGCTACGCAATGAAGAGTTGAACCCACTGCATGTTCAGAACCATCAATCCAGTTCATCACAGATGCTACAAGACCAGTCGAATACAGACTTGGATGTTGATCACCTTGTACAACATACAAAATGTTTTGATCCAAATCTTTGTCAGCGACAAACCACGGATTCCCATTTCCTGAACCGCCAATTCCCAATCCTTGACGTTGTCCAAGAGTGTAATACATCAATCCATCATGATCGCCTTTGACTTCACCTGTTGCAATATCAATCATTTTGCCCGATTTCGCAGGTAAGTATCCACTTAAAAATTCACGGAAATTACGTTCACCGATAAAGCATACGCCAGTGCTATCTTTTTTCTTCGCTGTATATAGACCTGCTTCTTCTGCAATACGGCGAACTTCTGGTTTCGGCAAATGACCGATCGGGAACATCGTTTTGGATAATTGTTTTTGATTCAATGCATTCAGGAAATACGTTTGATCTTTGCCATTATCAATACCGCGTAGCAACTGGAATACACCGTCTTTTTCAACAACACGTGCATAATGACCTGTAGCGACATAATCAGCACCTAGATCCATCGCTTTGTTCAAAAATTCACCGAACTTGATTTCACGGTTACACATCACGTCTGGATTCGGTGTGCGTCCACGTTTGTATTCGTCTAAGAAATACGTAAATACTTTATCAAAGTATTCTTTTTCAAAATTCACTGTATAGTAAGGAATACCGATCTGTTCACAGACCCGGCGCACATCCTCTGAATCTTCTTCTGCTGTACAATGACCGAATTCATCGGTATCATCCCAGTTTTTCATAAAAATTCCGATCACATCATAACCTTGTTGTTTGAGTAGCAACGCGGTCACTGAGGAATCGACTCCGCCGGACATACCGACAACGACACGAGTGTCTGATTTTGCTTTTTCCATTTGTACTCACCACTTTATATAAGATGAGATGATTCTGTATTATTTGCTAAATGGATCATATTCTGTACCCAATAATAAGAATTCATCTGTAAAAGGTATATCTAACCGACAGCAATAATTCATTGTACCATTTTCTTGCAAGATCGCGTGGAGAAAAGCACGAATAATTTCCCATAAAGCCTGTATATATGTTACGATAGGTCACAAGAATGATCGGAATACAGTGAATTATCGAAATTTTACGATACGTGCAACTATTAATAATAATTGAGGTTGTTCAATAAATCAACGATTTATCATTGTTTTTGCCAAATTTAAGTGAGGTGCCCTATATGAAGATATCAACTAAAGGACGTTACGGTCTAACAATCATGATGGAATTGTCTTCCCGCTTTGGTGAAGGTCCTACATCACTCAAAAGTATTGCAGAAAAAAATCAACTATCTGAACACTATTTGGAGCAGTTAATCGCTCCACTTCGTAATGCCGGATTAGTAAAAAGTATCCGCGGAGCGTATGGCGGTTATATTTTATCACGTGAACCGGAGACGATTACAGCAGGCGAAGTTATTCGTGTACTCGAAGGTCCCATTTCCGTTGTTGATTTTACCGATGAAGATGTAGCTGCTAAGCGTCATCTATGGATGCAGATTCGTGATGCCATCGCTCAAGTCATTGATTCAACAACACTTAAAGATCTGATCACGTACCGTGAGCAAGGTCAAGAAGACAATTATATGTTTTATATCTAAATTCGATATAGACAACAAGACGGAAGGGAATCCGCAGGTACATGGCTGCTCCCTTCCGTTTTTTGCTGTCTTTGTACGTGTATTTTATTTTCCGATACAGAAAGGTGAATTGATATGAAAGCTATTTATTTAGACCATGCAGCTTCTACTCCGATCCATCCACAAGTGGCTGAACGTATGTTACAGGTAATGACCCATACCCACGGTAATGCTTCAAGTGTGCATGCTTTCGGACGTTCTGCCAAAAAAGTAGTCAGTGGAGCCAGAGACCAAATCGCTAAAGATCTAGGTTGTCGTCCAGATGAATTGGTATTTACCGCAGGAGGAACTGAAAGTGATAATCTCGCTTTATTTGGGGTTGCTGAATCCTTAAGTCATAAAGGCAAACATATCATCACATCACAGATTGAACACCATGCGGTACTTCATGCTTGTGAAGCGTTAGAACAGCGTGGTTATGAAGTAACTTATTTGCCTGTTAATGCTCATGGATTAGTTTCTATAGAAGAAGTAGAAGCGGCTATTCGCCCGAATACGATATTGATCAGTATTATGTTCGGTAACAATGAAGTAGGAACCATTCAGCCGATTACAGAGATTGGACAATTAGCACGTGCCAAAAATATTATTTTTCATACCGATGCTGTTCAAGCACTAGGTGCTATTCCTTTGAACTGTCATGAGTTACCTGTAGATTTAATTAGCTTTTCTTCTCACAAAATCAATGGTCCACAAGGGATCGGTGCACTATATATACGTCATGGAGTCAAAGTAGAACCTGTATTGTACGGCGGTCTACAAGAACGCAAGCGTCGTGCAGGAACGGAGAATTTAGCGGGTATTGCAGGCTTTGCACAAGCGGTAGAACTTGCTGTACAAGGACTATCTGAGCGCATCAACCATCTGGAATCATTACGTGCATACATGTTAGAAGAATTAGAACAACAAGTCGGTACCGAAGGGTATGTTGTCAATACACCTATCGATCAATCGCTACCTCATATTCTGAATATTAGCTTTCCCGGCGTGAAAAGTGAAACGATGTTAATGAATCTCGATATGGAAAATATTGCAGCTGCCAGTGGATCAGCATGTACTTCAGGTTCACTCGAATTGTCACATGTTCTTCAAGCAATGAAAATTCCTGAAAATCTCTTGAATTCGGCGATTCGCTTTAGCTTTGGGATGGGTAATACTAGGGAAGAAATAGCATATGCTACACAAAAGATTGCAACTATTTTAAAGCGTATACGTAGTAGAAATTAGGGCTCCCCTGTGTGGTGAATAATAAGGGAGGGAAGATGATCATATGACGCCAACAGCCGGGCAAGAAAGAAATGATTTTCTTCCTGCGCAATCTATGCGATGAGGAGGTCCTGAGCGTTATGAAGATGCAGGGAATGATTGGACTTGCTGTATTTGATATTGAAGATGGCAAGCAACTTGGTAAAATTCATGACTTTATATTAAGCGAAGACTGGTCGGTTCAAGGTTTTGAACTGGAAGGTAAAAGCTTTTTCTCATTACAAGTGCGTACTATACTATGGGAAGATATTGTATCCTATGGAGAAGACGCTATTATGATTCGCAATCAACAGGCAGTCCGCCAGATCGCGGCTGACGATATTAAACATACATTTTTGATCGGTCAAAACAAAATTAAAGATATGCCTCTGCTTACCAGTGATGGAGCAATGTTAGGCTATGTGTCTGATGTTTATTTTGATCATGAGTTGGGTAAAAGCATTACCGGGATTGAAATCAGTGATGGCTTTATCTCGGATATGATAGGCGGAAGAAAGTGGCTTCCAGTAAGTGGACAAGTTGCTTTTGGTGAAAGCGCCATTATGGTGCCGATTGAAAGTAATGAACGCCTACAGGAATGTCATTAAACTTGGAGACGGATAGGGTGAGCGCTGAATGAAATGTCCAAATTGTAGTTCAAAAGATATTGGTAAAATTGGTTCCCATCAATTTTATTGCTGGGGTTGCTTTATTGAGTTAACTGTTAATGGCGGTAAAATGTCTGTGTATCAAGTCGAAGAAGACGGCACACTGAGTTCATTAGACGATTTGTTTGTCGAAGAACCTGTAGCTATGTATACACAAGCTTGAGCCTTTTTAGAAACGTGAACGATGTATAGAGTGGCGAATATCGGCTGTTCCGACAGCGCGATACAATTCTTATCTTATACATACTACGTGTATCAGCGCTATTTTAAAAACCCCGTCTTGTATTGCACATCTGTAGAGGTGGCGATAGAAGTCGGGGCTTTTAAGCATGATGGATGCGATTGACAGACGTATGGGCGCTAGATATACTGATATAGTTGTTAAAGAACCGTGAAATTTCGGAACATGAACGTTAGATGAGCCGAAATAAAGGAGATCCAGGCATACATCTTTTGTTACACAGGTAATTGAAGTGATGACCGAACCCTACATAGTGTTAATCGGATGTATTCAGCGGTTAAGAGTCACTTATTCAAGAGACCTATATACAATAAAAGAGCGGTTGCAGGGAATATTGTTAGATATACACCAGAACACCGCCCCTGATTTTGCGCAGGGCGCTTTTTTTTTACCGACTTGTCAGCGATACAGGTTGGATAGATTACTGGATCACCAAGAAATTGATGTTTAACTATTCTGAGGAGGCTCATTACTTATGAAAGCAAGTGAAATTCGTTCCAAATGGCTCGCTTTTTTCGAAAGCAAAGGACACAATGTTGAGCCAAGCGCTCCGTTAGTTCCTCATAATGATCCATCTCTATTGTGGATTAATGCAGGGATGGCTCCACTCAAAGCTTATTTTGATGGACGCGAAAAACCTGAAAATCCACGTATTACGAATTCGCAGAAATGTATTCGTACCAATGATATTGAAAATGTAGGAAAAACACGTCGTCACCATACGTTTTTTGAAATGCTAGGAAACTTCTCGATCGGTGACTATTTCAAAGAAGAAGCGATCACATGGGCTTGGGAATTTTTGACGGGCAAAGAGTGGATTGGATTTGATCCAGAACGTTTATCTGTAACGGTATATCCAGAAGACGAAGAAGCTTTCAAATTGTGGAACGAGAAAATCGGTCTACCTGCTGAACGTATTATTCGTTTGGAAGAAAATTTCTGGGATATCGGTGAAGGTCCTTGTGGACCTTGTAGTGAGATCTTCTATGATCGTGGAGATGCTTATGGCGCTCTTGATCCGAATGATCCTGAAATGTATCCAGGTGGAGAAAATGAACGTTTCCTGGAAGTATGGAACCTTGTATTCTCTCAATTTAATCATAACAAAGATGGTAGCTACACACCGCTACCGAACAAAAACATAGATACAGGTGCAGGGTTAGAGCGTTTTGCTTCGATTTTGCAAGAAGTGGATTCTAACTTTGATACTGACTTGTTCCAACCGATTATTCAACAAGCCGCTCAAATTGCGGGTGTAACGTATAAACAAAATGAAGAAACCGATGTAGCGTTGAAAGTCATTGCTGACCATATTCGTACGGTTGCTTTTGCAGCAGCAGATGGCGTATTGCCTTCGAACGAAGGACGCGGTTATGTTATCCGTCGATTGTTACGTCGTGCAGTGCGTTATGGTAAAGTGATCGGTCTGGATAAACCGTTCTTGTTCAGCTTAACCGGTATTGTAGGCGAGATTATGGGCGTCTATTATCCAGAAGTAGTATCCAAGCGTGAATTTATCGAGAAAATTATTCGTACAGAAGAAGAGCGTTTCCATGAGACATTATCCGATGGTTTGAATATTTTGGCTGATCTGAGTACACAAGCGAAGCAAAATGGACAAACAGCGATCAGTGGCGCAGAAGCGTTTAAATTGTATGATACGTATGGTTTCCCGTTTGATTTGACAGAAGACTATGCAGCTGAAAATGGATTGACTGTAGATCGTGCAGGCTTCGATACAGCGATGCAAGAGCAACGTGATCGCGCTCGTGCAGCTCGTCAAGATAGCGGTAGTATGAAAGTACAAGGTGGCGTATTGTCTGATTTTGAAGGCAAAAGTGAATTTATCGGTTATGAGCAGTTAACCGTACAAGCTACTGTAGTCGCATTGATTCAAGAAGAAGCTTCGGTCGACCGTGTCGGTGAAGGTCAACAGTGTCAGGTGATTCTAGATGTGACTCCTTTCTATGCTGAAAGTGGTGGTCAGATCAGTGACGTAGGACGTTTGAGCAACGATACTGTAGAAGCTTCTGTTGAAGGATTGTTCAAAGCTCCACGCGGACAATTTGTGCATATCGTAACGGTAAGTTCGGGTGAACTTCATATCGGTGATGTGGTTACAGCAGAAGTAGATGCACCAAATCGTAACGATATTATCAAAAACCATACCGCGACTCATTTACTTCATCAAGCACTTAAAGATGTATTGGGTACACATGTTAATCAGGCAGGTTCACTGGTTGAAGCAGAGCGTTTACGTTTTGACTTTTCTCACTTCGGTAGTATCACACCGGAAGAACTGGCAGATATCGAACGTCGTGTGAATCAGGAAATCTGGAAAGGTCTTGATGTCGAGATCGAGTACAAAGGTATTGACGAAGCTAAAGCGATGGGTGCTATGGCATTATTTGGCGAGAAATATGGCGATATCGTACGTGTTGTACAGATTGGCGATTACAGTATTGAGCTATGTGGTGGTTGTCATGTCGATAACACAGCACGTATTGGATTGTTCAAATTAGTATCTGAAAGTGGTATCGGTTCGGGTGTACGCCGTATCGAAGCTGTTACAGGACGCCTAGCTTACATGTTCTTGGATAGCCAATTGGATATTCTAAAGCAAGCTGCGGTACAATTGAAATCAAATGTACATGATGTGCCTAAACGCATCGAGTCATTGAACCAACAACTTCGCGATCTAGGTCGTGATAATGAATCTCTACAAAGTAAATTAAGCTTGATCGAAGCAGGTCAATTAACAGACAAAGTAGAAATGATTGGTTCTACACCATTGTTGGCTGTATCTGTCCATGTTCCAAGTATGGATGCTTTACGTGGTCTAGCAGACGAATTGAAAGGCAAATTGCCTGAAGCAGTGCTTGTATTAGGAGCTGCTCAAGACGATAAAGTAAACTTTGTAGTCGTTGTTCCGAAATCAGGTATTGAGCGTGGACTTCATGCTGGTAAATTGGTTAAAGAAGTCGCTGCTATCTGTGGTGGTGGCGGTGGTGGTCGTCCAGATATGGCACAAGCCGGCGGTAAAGATGCTTCCAAATTAGCTGAAGCTCTTGAAGCAGCCAAACAACATGTAGCATCCATCTAAGTGATATCAGTATCAGATAATGGGTACAAAATAGAAGGAATAGCGTGTTAGATTCAAAAAGTTGAAACAATTTTGTAACTTTTTGAATAGTTTTAACGTAAATATTCCTTGTATATCCCTTGTTGTGTTATGATGAAAAAGAATCAGCATGAACAGCAAGGGATTCCATTTTGAGGAAGTGTACAAGTATACACTTTTTCCAAAAAGCGAGGTGTCAGCGAGTGGACTCCATGGATAAAACAGTTAAATTTAATGTGAAGGGTGACGAGCACGAAACCTCTTCTCAGGAAATACTTCTCACTGTATACGATGCACTGGTTGAGAAAGAATACAACCCGATCAATCAAATGGTCGGATATTTGATCTCAGGGGACCCCGCTTACATTCCCCGGCATAAGAATGCTCGAAGTTTGATCGGCAAAAAAGAGCGGGATGAATTAATAGAAGAACTGGTCCGATCCTACCTGGCCAGTCATCGGTAGAGACGGAGCGTACAAGAAATGAGAATATTAGGTTTGGATTATGGGGATCGAAAAATTGGCGTTGCGATAAGCGATGCTTTTGGCTGGACCGCTCAAGGGGTAGAAGTTATTGATCGTAAACGTACCAAAGATGTCGGTGCACGGATCGTAGAGCTTGTACAGGAACTTGAAGTGACCGAGATTGTTGTTGGACTACCCAAGAATATGAACGGAAGCGTCGGTCCCCGTGGTCAACTAAGTATGGAATTCGCTGAAAGTCTCAAAGAATCTGTGCAGCTACCTGTTCACCTATGGGATGAAAGGCTTACAACCGTGTCAGCTGAGCGTACGCTTATCGAGGCAGATGTAAGTCGCAAGAAACGCAAGCTAGTGGTTGATAAAATGGCTGCAAGCTTGATTTTACAAAATTACTTGGATGCCAAAAGTAAAAGGTGAGGGTGGTAAATATGGCTAAAGATCAAAATTTGCTTGAGGAAGAACCAGAAATTATTTATATTCCTGATGATGAAGGTAATGAAGAAGAGTTTGAAGTCATCATGAAATTCGAGGTTGATGGTTCGGACGCCAAATATATGATGGTCGTGCCTATGGAATCCACAGAGGACGATACCGACGAAGTATATGCGTTTCGCTATGAAGAAGATAACGATGATCTCAAACTTTTCATTATCGAAAATGAAGAGGAATGGCAGATCGTTGAAGAAACATTCAATACTTTAGTTGCTGAATTGGATGGTGAATAAGCCCATGACGGATCTTTCTGCGAGTAACGTCAAGTTTACGTCAAGATTGCTAGAAGCTTATGGTCTGTTGATTGAACTAACGGATGAACAGAACGAAGTCACTGTTTATCGTATTGTCAGTGAGTTTCAGATAGACACAGGAACTTATGCAGTCTTGCAAAAAGATACGGTTATTCCTGAAGACAACGTCGAGATTTTAAAAATTATCGATGATGCAGATGGACAACCTGAACTTGTGACTATTGATGATGATGATGAATGGGAAGATGTAGCCGAGCTATATGACGAACTGACATTACCGTTTGAAGATTAATCACGGATGCAGTACAATATGCACAATTATCTTCCAAAAAGAGCGGGATCTATTCCGCTCTTTTTGGCTGTAAAAGGAGCTGTTATATTCATTGCGCAGACGAGGTAGGGCAGGGATATGGATAATATTGATTGTTCTTATTGTGATTGCAGCAGGTATTGGCTACGGCTGGAATGCCATGCAACCTACAGCAACATCAGATCAAGTCGTTCCATATACATTAAAATCAGGAACAAGCAAATCAACCGTAGCTGAAGAATTAGCTCAAAATGGATTGATCAAAAATGCCTTGGCTTTTAAAGTCTATTTGAAATTAAATAGTGAAGGTAGCGAATTCAAAGCAGGTGATTATGAGTTCACGCCAGGTCTAACATATGCTCAAATTATTACGAAGCTGAATAACGCAGATGTTGTGGTACCCAAAACGATGAAATTTACGATTCCTGAAGGTTATACCGTGACCCAGATTGCGGATAAGTTAAGTGAAGCAGGATTTGTAGATCGTGATGCTTTTATGAAATTGGTTGATGATCCTTCATCCATGAAGCTTGCTCAAGAATTGAAAGTTCCTACTGGAGACGGCATTCTTCATCCACTGGAAGGGTATTTGTTTCCGGCAACCTATGATTTACCGATAGAAAGTACAGAATCCGATATTATCGCTAATATGTTGTTAGCCACACGCACCAAGCTACGTTCAATTGATAATCTAGATGCTCAGCTCAAAGAACGCAATTTGACGGTGCATCAGCTGTTAACAGAGGCCTCTCTTGTTGAACGTGAAGTTGTCGTTCCAGAAGAAAGAGCTCAGGTTGCAGGGGTAATCGATAATCGTCTGAAGCAAAATATGAAGCTCCAAATTGATGCAACTGTGCAATATGCCCTAGGCAAGCAAAAAGCCCGACTGTTATACTCAGATCTTAAAATAGATAGTCCTTACAACACGTACTTACATGAAGGGTTACCACCAGGTCCGATCGCGAATCCGGGTCTAGATGCGATCAAAGCAACACTGGCACCTGAAGCTTCAAAATATTTATATTATGTGACCAAAAAAGACGGTACAGGCGGGCATTTATTCGCTCAAACGTATCAAGAACATCTCAAAAATATCGAAACAAGCAAGAGTACAGCCAAGTAAGGCTGTGTGGGAGGCGGCTTCAAGATGAATACAAAACCTGAATTGTTGGTTACAGCATCTTCGCTGGAAGAATTATATCGTTTGGCAGAAGCAGGAGCAGATGCTTTTCTGATCGGTGAAGAACGTTATGGAATGCGATTGTCTGGGGAGTTCAAAGTAGAAGATATTGCAAAAGCAGTAAATTATGCGCATGAACATGGCAAACGTATTTATGTAGCCGTCAATAATTTAATGACCAATGAGCTTTTAGAAGATTTACCAGAATACATCAAACAGCTGGCAACGTTACAAGTAGATGGGATTGAATTTGGCGATCCCGCTATCGTAGCATTGGCTCGTGAGCATGCGTCTGGAATAGCGTTACACTGGAATGCTGAGATGACTTCGACCAATGCAGTGACAGCGAACTACTGGGGCCGTAAAGGCGCTACAAGAGCTGTACTGGCACGTGAACTCAATATGGATGAGATCACAGGTATGATCGACAAACTAGAAGTGGAAGCGCAAGTGCAGGTACACGGGATGACGAATATTTATCATTCCAAAAGACGCCTAGTCGGTAGCTATATGCAACATCAGGGTAGACCTGTGGATGGTAATGATCTAGGTCTGCAACGTGGATTGTTCCTGATTGAAGCCGAACGTCGGGATGAGACATTTCCTATCTATGAAGATACCAATGGAACGCATATTATGAGCTCAGAAGATGTATGTATTCTGGAAGATTTACACTTGCTGATGGAAGCAGGCGTTCAAAGCTTCAAAATCGAAGGCATTTTAAAATCAATCACTTATAACGAAACAGCGGTCCGCATGTTCCGTCAAGCGATTGATCGGTATACTCAAGATCCAGAACAATATGAATTTGATGAGTCATGGATGGATGAGATTCGTCGTCTACAAGATCCTGAACGTGAATTGTCATTTGGTTTCTTTTATAAAGAACAAGTATTTTGATTGCAGTGTAGATGGAATGATTGAAAAAGGGGGGCTTTCCATGTCAACAACGGAAAAACCAAAGTATTATGGTAAACGTCATCGTCTAGCCAAACCTGAATTGTTAGCACCTGCTGGTAATTTGGAAAAACTGAAATTTGCGATTCACTATGGTGCAGATGCAGTCTATATTGGTGGACAAAAATACGGTCTTCGTTCGAATGCAGATAACTTCAGCTTTGAAGAAATGCGTGAAGGGGTCGAATTTGCAAATCGTTACGGTGCTAAAGTATTTGTAGCTACCAATATTTATGCTCATGATGAAGATATTGCAGGTCTTGAAGAGTATTTGTGCAAATTAGAAGAAGTAGGCATCTCTGCGGTTATCGTAGCAGATCCTGCGATTATTGAAACAGCACTACGCTGTGCACCTGGTCTTGAAGTCCATTTGAGTACACAGCAATCCACATTGAACTGGCAAGCGGTGAAATTCTGGAAAGAAGAAGGATTACCACGGGTTGTATTGGGACGGGAAACAAGCTTTGCTGAAATTGCTGAGATCAAAAAACATGTAGATGTTGAAATCGAAGCTTTTATTCATGGAGCGATGTGTTCTTCTTTTTCAGGACGCTGTGTGTTATCGAACCACTTTACAGATCGTGACTCTAATCGTGGTGGATGTTGTCAGTCTTGTCGTTGGAAATATGATCTATTCGAAGATGCACGTTCAGAACAAGAATGGGTATCAGAAGAAGATACGGCTGATCAACAAATGTTGCAATCCTTTAGTCTGGGCGTGAATCAGAAACCACTTTATGAAGAACAAGATTCTGCGTTTTCTATGGGTTCCAAAGATTTGTGTATGTTAGAGCATATTCCTGATCTGATTGAAGTCGGTGTAGATAGCTTCAAAATTGAAGGGCGTATGAAATCGATCCATTATGTAGCGACTGTGGTGAATGCGTACCGTCAAGCAATCGATTCATATATGGCTGATCCAGAGAATTATGTGTTGAAGCCAGAATGGTTGGAAGATATTAATAAAGCAGCCAATCGTCCATTAAATACAGGATTTTTCTATGATACACCTGATCATGAAGATCATATCTATGAAGCAGAAGAAAAAGCAGTTCCTTATGATTTTGCAGGCTTAGTACTGGATTACGATGAAGCAACAGGAATCGCAACGGTGCAACAGCGTAATCATTTCAAACCAGGACAAGAGATTGAATTTTTTGGACCGAATCAAATGTTTTTCAAACAAACAGTCGGTCAATTGTGGGATGAAAATGGCAACGAGTTAGATGCTGCACGCCATCCATTACAAAAAGTAAAAATGAAAGTCGATCATTCTGTTCGTTACTTTGATATGATGCGTAAAAACAACACCAAACAAAGCAAATCAGCTGTTAAAACAGCAGTTACAGTATAATTTAAGTTATAAGAAAATAATGGAATCATTTACAATCTTATAAGGTAATAAGGTCTATTATACCGCATAGTATAATAGACCTTATTTTTTTGCGAAAAAGGGTTCAAATTTCCTGGTTTATAACCGATAATGGAATCAAGAGCATTCGAAATGCTTATTTTTTGTTTCGTTTATAAGGTGAAGCAGGGATAAAACAAGTAGGATTACATAAAAACCTGTATGCACACGAAATCTAAAACGGCGGTGAAGATTATGGGGTTATTGCAGAAAAAAGGTAAGTCAAACAGCAAAACAACACTTCCAGACACCAAGAAGCTTGAAAAAGAACAAAAAAAGAAATTGAAAAGTGAGCGTACAGGTTTAGCGAAAAAGGCTAATGAAGCTGCTCAGAAGAAATGGTTTAAACCAGAAAAGAAAGCGAATACACAACAACCTTCTATTCTCCCCACGACAGCAAAACATTCTCGTACACTACCCAAATGGGCGAAAATTCCCAAAATTCCTAAGTTCTCAAGTAACTATTCAGACCCATCAAATGATCCATCTGTACCCACTAATCGCTGGGGTAGATTAAATCCAGCAAAATCGGTAGGCATCAAATTATTTCTTATCTTTTTTATTGCTATTATGTTGCTAGTGGTATCGTTAGGAACGTTCTCGTATTTGATAGCAAAAAGTATTATCAAAGAAAATGCAGCGATCGGTAATGAACAGACGATTATTCAAACAGGTGAAAAACTCGATGTGATTTTGGGACAACTGGTAAATTCATCAACTCAAATCTTTTTTGATCCTAATATGCAAGATCAGTTAGTGAAGTTATCTACAGCAGGTATAGACGATTTTGAGAAATTCCAAGCGGTTAATGCAATTACAAGTAATCTACAAAATCAACTCAACTCATTAGATGCTATCGATTCAATTTATATTATTCCAATGAATAAAGCAGTGAATATTGTAGGAGCAGGGGTACAGATTCCGGCAGAGGATGAAGTACGTAATACAGCCTGGTATAAAGAATTAGAAAGTGGCAACGGTGTGATGCAGTGGGTACCTACCATGGAAATGCAAGGCACTGTCAAAAACTTCTTATTCGCACGTGCTGTCCGTACGACCAATACTTCTGATTCGTTTATTTTTGTAATCAGTGCCAACAGTAAATTGATCGAAGATCAGATTGCTAATGTAAATATGGGTACTGGAGGTCGTGTTGATCTTATTGGTGGTGCGACAAATACGGTCGTTGCTTCCACAAATAATGCAGATATTGCAACACCATCGAATTACAGCTTTTTACCTCAATTGACAGAGAAAAGCGGTAGAGTAGAAAATAGTGATGGTCAATCGCCTATTTTGATCGCATATAGTACACTTCAGAATTCAGATTGGAAATTAGTAGGGACAGTACCGATTAATGAACTGGTATCTAGTGCCAAACCGATCTTAAATATGACTTTGATTTTCGCTGTGATTGATGCTGTATTTGCTGTATTAATCGGTATCTTTATTATTCGTATTATTGCGAAGCCGTTACAGAATTTGCAACAACTTATGCGTCAGGGTGCACAAGGTAAATTGAATGTTCGGACGACTCATAAGTCTGAAGATGAGATTGGACAGTTAGGTTCGGCTTTTAATGAAATGATGGAAAACATTACGAATCTGGTTAAGCAAACGAATCAATCGGCGCAAGAAGTATTAGGTACAGCCACAATCCTTAGTAATGCTTCCAAACAGACAGCTACATCTGCTAAAGAAATCGCTGTTGCTACTGAAGAAATCGCAAATGGTGCAGGCAGTCTTGCTCTGGAAGCAGAACGTGGTACAGAACTTGCCGATGGTATTATGGGTCAAATGAATAAAGTAATCAGTGCTAACAATGAAATGGGTGCTTCTGCTCATGATGTGGAACAAGCTAGTGAAACAGGTGTTCAGCATATGGAGAAATTACTTACTCGCACGCAGACTACAGAAGATATGATTCGTTCGCTTGGCGCTCGGATCGACTCATTACAACAAAGTACGTCTTCTGTTCAACAAGTGCTTGAGGTAATGCAGAATATTACCAAACAAACGAACATCTTATCTCTTAATGCTACGATTGAAGCCGCTCGTGCTGGAGCAGCCGGTAAAGGATTTATGGTAGTTGCTGATGAAGTACGTAAGTTAGCAGAGCAATCACGCGAATCTATTCTCATGGTTGGTAAAATTACCACCAATATTCAGCAGGAAATGGAAGAGACGATTAAAGTTCTGAATGATGCCTATCCGTTATTCAAACAACAGACAGAAGCGGTTAAAGATACAACGACTATTTTCGAATCGGTTCAAGGACAAATGTCTGCTTTTGTTACCAAGCTAAATTCAGTTACAGATTCGATTAATGAGCTTAGTCAGGTGCAAAATACGATGTCTGAAGCGATGAGTAATGTAAGTGCGGTTGCAGAACAATCTTCTGCTACATCACAAGAAGTGGCTTCTCTAAGTAATGAACAACACAATGTAAGTAGTCAACTGGTATCATTGTCAGGTCAATTGGAAAATGTATCGCTTGATTTGAAAGAAACGATCTCACGGTTTACGGTGGAAGAAGACGAAGGAGATGCAGATGCGTTGCAATCGTCTATAGATCCATTTACAGAAGTGAATGAAGCACAAGAATCACAGCAAGAAGAACAACCAGAAGCACAAGTTGAAATAGAGCACGAACAACCAGAAGCAACACATACTGAAGCAGATGCAGAGCAAGATACAACTTCAGACAAAAAAGAATAATAGATTTAAAAAAAGCCAAAAAGCCGAAGCCCTGTATTCAATACGGGGTTTCGGCTTTTTTTGGTGGGTATACCTATTTATCATTTATTGTACAGGCGGAGCTGGATCATCTTCTTGTATCGGTTCAAATTCTTCTTGCGGAAGTCGGATCCACCGTTGTAGATATCCTTGTAACCATAATTCTTTTAACAAGATAATTAAGATCGGCGACAATACTAAGCCCACCACTCCAAAAATAGATAAAGAAATAATCATTGCTGATAACATCAAATATGCTGAAGAAATGCCAATCGAATTTCCTGTGATTTTGGGTTCTAATAATTGACGGGTCAACATCACAACCACTAATAAAACGATCAATCCGATCGCAAGCCCTGTCTCACCAACCACAAATAGATACACAATCCAGGGAATAAAAATAACAGGAATACCGAGTAATGGCAAAATATCAAATGCTGCACTGAGTAACGAAATCGAGAAAGCATTATTCACGCCCAAAATAAGCAATCCTATGTACACTAATACAAAAGTAATCATCACCATGATGAATTGTGCTTTAAGATAAGCACCGATAGCATAGAAAACATGTTCTTTTAAAAAGAAATAAGCTTTTTTGAGTGTGTTCGGTGTTCTTTCGGTAGCTACACGTCGCCAGAGATTGATTTCAGCACTCAAAAAGAACGCTAAAATAATACCTACAGCAAAGTTAGCAATAAACGTAGAAAATGAGCTAAGCCAGCCTAACACATAGTTGAATGCCGCTTTACCCCAAATGGCTAAGTTTCCTGTAAAGATCGCAAAATATTCATTAATCCGCTGTGTCACATTGTCTGGTAAAGTATTCATTTCTTGATGCATCAATGTAGTTAGTCGTGTGAAATGACTTTGAACAATCTTAGCATATTCAGGCAAATTATCTGCAATCTGAGCAGACTGTGATATAAAGATAAGTCCTGCACCAAACAATGCACCAAGTAAAAATAATACAAAAGTAAGAACAGCTATCGCTGAGCAGACCATTTTGGGTAATCCACGACGATGAAGAAACATGGCAAAAGGTTCGATTAAAGCAAAAATAATAAAAGATAAAAAGATAGGCGCAGCAATATGATATAGCTTGCTTGCGAGTAATAGCACTAGATATACTGTCAAAATCACAACGCCAATATCAAAAGCAGTTCGCCAGTATTTTTTGTACAAAGGAAGCATAAGCGTACTAAATCTCCTTTTCTAACATAGTATACAAGCATTTTATAAGCGGGTTTGGATCACGTCAACAAAAAAAGGAACTGCCCCTGAGGACAGTTCTTTTTGAGTTATAACGAATATTCAACAATCTATTGAATATGCAGATGACTATATTTTCATAACTCCGCCCATACTTGCATTGGTTACAAGTTTGGAATAACGAGCTAGATATCCTGTTTTTACTTTAGGTTCAAATTCAACCCAGCCTTTACGGCGTTCAGCAAATTCTTCTTCACTGATATGAAGTTCAATTTTGCGTTCGTTCAGATCCAGTTCAATAATATCTCCATCATTTACGAAAGCGATAGGTCCACCTTCAGCAGCTTCTGGAGAGATATGACCAATACTGATACCACGAGAAGCTCCTGAGAAGCGTCCATCTGTGATTAGACCGACTTTGGCACCAAGACCCATACCTACAATTTGAGAAGTAGGAGCAAGCATCTCTGGCATACCAGGGCCGCCTTTAGGACCTTCATAACGGATAACAACGACATGTCCTTCTTTCACATGACCGTTAGCAATCCCGTACAACGCATCATCTTGTGAATCGAAGCAGATTGCAGGGCCTTTATGATATCCGCCTACAGAAGCATCAACAGCACCCACTTTGATAATAGCCCCTTGTGGAGCCAAATTACCAAACAATACGGCTAGACCGCCACGCTCAGAGTGAGGATTATCGATTTTGTGGATAACTTCAGTATTTTGAATTTCTTGTCCTTCTACATTCTCACGAATCGTTTTACCTGTAACGGTAATACAATCTGGATGTAGAGCACCTGGTTTTTTGAGTAATTCATTCAACACAGCACTTACGCCACCTGCCAAATGAACATCTTCGATATGCCAGTCAGAAGCTGGAGCCAATTTCGCCAAATGAGGTACACGGTTAGCGACTTCATTGATGCGTTCGATTGGATAGTCGATACCTGCTTCTTGAGCAAGAGCCAATGTATGAAGAACTGTATTTGTAGAACCACCCATCGCCATATCCAAAGCAAATGCATTATCCAATGCTTCTTTAGTTACGATATCACGAGGTTTAAGGTCTAATTTGATCAATTCCATTAATTGTGTAGCTGATTTACGAACAAAATCGCGACGATCTTCAGAGACTGCAAGAATTGTTCCGTTACCTGGCAAAGCAATACCCATTGCTTCTGCTAGACAGTTCATCGAGTTCGCTGTAAACATACCTGAACATGATCCACAAGTTGGACAACCAAATTGTTCTAGTTCAAGCAGACTTGCATCATCAATCTTACCAGCTTGGTAAGCACCTACACCTTCAAATACAGATGTCAGGGAAATCGAACGGCCATTTTTGTCTTTACCGGCTTTCATCGGTCCACCACTAACAAACATTGTAGGGATGTTAACACGAAGAGCACCCATCATCATACCCGGTGTGATTTTGTCACAGTTTGGAATACAGACCATGCCATCGAACCAGTGAGCGGCAACAACAGTTTCAAGAGAATCAGCAATGATTTCACGACTCGGTAACGAATAACGCATACCGATATGTCCCATTGCGATACCATCATCTACGCCAATCGTATTAAATTCAAACGGAACGCCGCCTGCTTCACGGATCGCTTCTTTTACGATTTTACCAAACTCTTGTAGATGTACATGACCCGGTACGATATCAATATAAGAGTTACATACCGCGATAAACGGTTTACCAAAATCTTCTTCTTTAACGCCTGCGGCACGAAGTAAGCTACGGTGTGGTGCACGGTCGAAACCTTTTTTGATCATATCGGAACGCATTTTTTTGCCCTTGTTGACTACCATGGTGTCGATTTCCCCCCAAATATATAATAGTAAGCTTTGAAGCTTTAGCGCGTTGTAACGCCAAAGGTAAAAGCTAAAAAAGTCTTGCATAACGTAGTATAAATATACAAATTACGCGGAAGTTTTCTATAGAGTCTATCATATATGTTAGCTTTTTTCTAGCGAATATATATTAAATCCGTAGCAAAACAAAACGAAATAAAAAAGATGGCACAAAAAAAGCAGACATTCCACCGTTAATGGAAATGTCTGCTTTTTATGGTATTAACGGCTGCCGCCCTTTTTGCCAATTTCTCTATAAAAATCTTTGTCGTGAGATTCGGAAGTGGCTTCTCCGCCTTTTTTACCGATTTCTTGATAAAATTCTTTATCATGAGACTCAGAAGTGGCTTCTCCACCTTTTTTGCCGATCTGTTGGTAGAATTGTTTATTATGTTTTTTGGAGGTTGCCTGGCCACCCATACGACCTGCTTCTTCACGACTCATTTTGCCGTTGTTGTTATTATTCTGTGCCATCACCAAATCACTCCTTATTTATATAAGTGTAAGCATGGAATGCCATGTATACTTAAACCTTACTTACCCGTCTTGTTTAGAGTGAAACGAATAATTAGGAATGAGTTGGAAAAAATTATACGATAATAGCAGAAAAAGAGCACGAATCGATCTATATTTTCGTTGTTATGTGTATATATTCCTTATAATTGGTCATTAGGATTGCTTTTGAAATAAAGTATGTCTTTGAACATAATGGATCATGGAGTAAAGCGGTTGAGGGATAGAAGGCTCGACTAATCGTGAAGTCCAATGTTTAACCTGCGGTTGAGCAAGTAATACCGCTATAAGAATGGCGAAGACCAATAGGATCACTATTTCCAAAGGTGTATTGAACTGATGTAAAATGCCCGTCGTTTCTATCGCTCTCACCAAAAGTCCATGCAATAAAAAGACATATAATGTACGTCTACCAAGTTCAGTTATATAGTGAGCACCGATAGGAACCAGAGCAAGAAAACCTATAGAAGCGACACATTGCAACATATACATACACAATCGATACAACATACCTGTCCATGAATTTACGCCCAATTGCACAAATGTCTGATTACCATAAAACCATCCTATAACGAGCGGTAGGTTCAAATCAAAAAATAAAATCATAAATGCGATAGAGCCTATAGCAATTGAGCGCCGATAATGTTGAAAAAACGATATTATTTTATCCACATGTAGATGGTATCCAACAATAAAGAAAGGGAAATAAATCAATGTTCGGGACAAAGCAAGCCATACTCCATCTACAGGAAGTAACCCTACACCTAATCCAAGTGCTACAGATACAATCAATTGTTGCTTGAATGTAAACATACGTAATGAAATCAATAACAAACGCCAGACGATATGCCCAGCTAAAAACCAGAGTAACAAATAAGGAGCAAAAAATGAATGCGTAATATGAGGAACACGGAAAATCGTATAATCAAGCACAGAATAGATACTTTGAAATAATATATATTGTAGAGCAATATGACGTAACATTTGGCTACCTGCGGGTCCATGTAGATTAAAGCGAGCAAAATAACCAGTCACCAACACAAATAGAGGCATATGGAATGAAAAAATCCATACAAATAAATGATGCGCTGCTATTGATTGTTGGATCAGCGGTTCTAGTAAGTTACCTGCTACCACACAGACTATGAGCAAAAAGCGTATATTTAAAAAGTAGGTTTCTCCGATCGTATTCAATGAATATTTATTAATTTTAAGTGGAATATTCATACGTTGTTCCTCCTGTTAGTGATGATGAAATGCTTCGTCCTATCCCTCTGAAATGTATTATTTTAAGCGTGATATAAAGGTTACTTTAAAAGTAAAACAAAAAACTTTTTAATATTGTGATTTAATTCACAATTGAAAACGGTATCTATCGTTAAAATTGTGTATATATGATGAAGCTATGTCATTGACAACAAAGAAAGCGGTTGCGACAATGGTAAATATGACCAGCTACATATTAAGCATGATTTTGTATGCGACTCAGGAGGCTGAACAATGAACAATCAACACACTTACCCTGAAGTGGTCACTTTTGGGGAGTCTATGGGATTGATGACTGCGGATGATTCACGTGGTCTGGAGTATGCTGCCCATCTTAATAAGTCATTTGGCGGTGCTGAAAGTAATCTAGCGATAGGAATTGCTCGCTTAGGGCATTCGGTAGGTTGGTTTGGTCGTCTTGGGGCTGATCCTTTAGGGCGCATGATCCAGAAAGCGATTCGTGGTGAAGGTGTAGATGTATCTCGCTCAATATTAGCAGAAGGAGAACAGACGGGACTGATGTTACGAGAAAATGTATCCGGTCATGCTTCGGTACATTATTACCGCAAACATTCAGCAGCTAGTCGAATGATGCCAGAAGATCTGGATGCTACGTATATCAGTCACGCTAAAATATTGCATGTTACAGGTATTACAGCAGCGATCAGTGAATCTGGACTGGCGACCGTACAAAAAGCAATCGAGATCGCTAGAAATGCAGGCGTTAAAGTCTGTTTTGATCCTAATTTACGTCTGAAATTATGGAGTATCGAACAAGCTCGCCCAGTATTACTACGGCTTGCCGAACAATGTGATTACTTTTTACCGGGCTTGGACGAACTAAGCTTGTTATATGAAACAGAAGATGAAACACAGATTTTTGATCGTCTCAATCAACTATCTGCTGTCTGTATTGTCAAAGGTGGTCCTAATCTGACCTATGTGCTGAATCAAGACCAGAAGTTAGAAGTGCCTTATTTCAAAGCAGAACGTGTACTCGATACTGTAGGAGCAGGAGATGGCTTCTGTGCTGGTTTTATCGTTGGATTGTTACGGGGCTATGAAGTGACTGAAGCTGTACGTCTGGGAAACCTCAACGGTTCTATGGTCATACAGGCTGTAGGCGATTGGGAAGCATTACCGACGCATGAGCAAGTGGAAGCGAAGTTAAATAATAAAGTTCATATCGAACGCTAAACTAACCTACTAAAGGAGCACTTAACGATGAAAAAATTACAATTATTACAAAAAATATTAGATAACGGTGTAGTTGCTGTGCTACGCGGAGACTCGGCAGATCAAGTCTTTACGCTGGCAGAACAAGCGATTGCAGGTGGGATCAAAGTTATCGAGATCACTATGACTGTTCCTGGCGCTCTCAAAGCGATTGAGAAATTAAGCCGTATGTATAGCTGGAAAGCAGATGCAGCTGATAACTTTGCGATTATTGGAGCAGGAACTGTATTGGAACCACAAACAGCACGCGCTGCAATAATGGCTGGAGCAGAATTTGTAGTCGGGCCTTCTTTGAATCCAGAAACGGTTAAAATATGCAACTTGTATCGTGTACCTGTATTGCCCGGCGTAACGACACTAGAAGGCATACAACATGCACTTGAGCTAGGTGTTGATATCGTTAAATTATTCCCTGGGAATCTATACGATCCTTCCATTATCAAAACATTAAAAGGACCTATGCCTCAAGCGAATATTATGCCTACAGGCGGTGTATCTTTGGATAATCTAGGAGAATGGATCAAAGCTGGAGCAGTAGCAGTAGGGATCGGTTCGGATCTCACGACAGAAGCACTCAAAACAGGGGATTATGGTCTGGTACGCCAAAAAGCAGAACAATACATGGAAGCTTTCTATCAGGCTAAGCAGCAATAAGGCTTTAGTCTTCACGAAAAATGCAGACGTGTGCATAAAATAAAAGTACTTTAAAAATAAATAAGTCTAAATCAAAAAGTAACAATGAATCCTTATTCTAAGTATATGTAGAAAAGCCAGTGTTTATACTGTGCTCCAAAAAATGATATAATCACATAAGAAGCAGCCTGTTGTCCTGCGAAGGAAACGGGCTGTTGCTTTATACTTATACAGTGCTAGGATGCAGGTGGAAGGAGACTCATAGATTTATGTTTAGAAAGAATCGTAATCAATTTGCAAGTTATGGTCGTACACGGAAGAGAAGTCGTGCAGGGACGATCGGTCAAGTATTACTCGTGATTCTGATTGTACTTGTGATTGCGGCAGGTGCAGCAGCATGGTATGTATTTACACCTTATACACCTAGCAGTCAGGCTCAACAAGCTCTGGTCTCAGGAACAGATAAGATATCCGTTCAAGACACAGAAGATTGGATTGCTTTTAGCAATGCCAAACCTAAAGGAAATAGCGTTATTTTTTATCCGGGGGCACGGGTAAAGCCAGAAGCATATAGCTTACTTGCTCATGATCTAGCGAAAAATGGACACACCGTATATATTATGAAATTACCGTTCAATTTTGCATTTTTCAAAACGGATGCAGCGCAAGCAGTGATTGATCGTCATCCAGATGAGAAATTTGTTATTGGAGGTCATTCATTAGGTGGAGTCTTTGCTGCTCGTTATGCAGCTAGTCATTTAGATCATATTGCAGGTGTCTTCTTCTTAGCTTCTTATCCAGAGCAAAAAGGAAGTCTGCAACAAACCGATATTCCTGTATTATCGATCACCGCTTCTAATGATGGTTTGCTCAAAAAAGATACGTATGAAGCAGCACGAGCTTTTTTACCAAAACAAACGGTTTATTATAGTATCGAAGGCGGTAATCATGGTCAATTTGGTAGCTATGGTGAACAAAAGAATGATCTTCCTGCTCAAATCGACGCCGATGAACAACGTAAACAGACGGTGAATACGATTCTAGGATGGATGAAAGAAATTCCGGCTACAAAGGCTTCTACTAAAAAATAAATGATTTGCTAGCTACGCATATCGTATGTATACATTATAAATATAGGTTAGATCACGGTCACTAAAGGAGTACATGTCAATGGTGCTTTTACAAATAGGTACACAGCAAATACGCTGTGATGCTGTTTTATTTGATAAAGATGGGACATTGTTTGATTTTATGCAGTTATGGGGATCATGGGGGGAGCATATGCTTCAACAGATCGAACAGTATTTGCAATCAAGTGGTCATACCTTTACCGGAGATCGTGAACATGTATTTGGAACTCGTTACGATGCTCAAGGTCTATTAAATGATTACGATCGTCTAGGTCCATTGGCAATGGCTTCTGTAGAAGAATCGACAGCGATACTGGCATGGCAATTGTATGCTGCGGGAACACCGTGGGATCAAGCTATTGCTCGTATTCGTCAGTTCAGTGAGCTTGCTATGCAATCTATCGAAAAGGAACGTCCGGTGCAACCATTGCCCGGACTGCTTCCATTTCTAGAACAATGTGTATCTGCACAGCTTCCACTGGCAGTCGTAACAGCCGATTGGACATCTGAAGCGGTAAAGCATCTACGTTGGAGTGAATTGGATTCTTACTTTGATTATGTGATCGGTAGTGATCAAGTACAGCAGAGTAAGCCAGCACCGGACCTAGTGTACTTAGCCTGTGAACAACTAGGCATATCGCCTGCTCATAGTGTGTTAATCGGAGACAGCAATGCAGATATGCAAATGGGCAAACATGCCAATGTCGCCTGTTGTATCGGTATCAGTTCTTCTGTAACATCTGCAAAGATCGAATTACCAGATGCAGATCTAGTGATTACTCATTACGATCAGCTTCGTATCATCAAATGATAGATTGTAAACTTGCGCTTTTACTTTATAGATAAAGACTCAATAGAGAGGAGCATCATTATGGATAAAATCGAACAGTTAACTACATGGTTACAACAATCGCAACGTATTGTGTTTTTCGGTGGAGCAGGCACATCAACCGAAAGTGGTATTCCTGATTTTCGCTCGGCACAAGGATTGTATAGTGAAAATGGTAAAAGAGGATATTCGCCTGAAGAAATGTTAAGTCGTTCTTTTTTTGAAAAAGAAACGGAATTGTTTTTTGAATTTTATCGCAGTAAGTTGATCCATCCACAAGCTAAGCCTAATCCAGTGCACAATGTATTAGCCCTTTTGGAAAAGCAAGGTAAATTATTGTCTATCATTACGCAAAATATAGATGGTCTGCATCAGATGGCAGGTAATCAGAAAGTGTTAGAATTGCATGGTTCGATTCATCGGAATTACTGTACGACATGTAGACATTCTTATACATTAGACGATGTACTGGCTCAATCAGGAGTCCCGCGTTGTCCGATTGATCAAGGTGTCATTCGACCGGATGTAGTATTGTATGGAGAATCCTTAGATCAAGATGTACTTGAGCAAACGGTAGAAGTATTATCACAAGCAGACCTATTATTAATTGGAGGTACATCACTTACAGTCTATCCAGCAGCGGGATTGGTTTCTTATTTCCGTGGTCAACATACGGTACTGCTCAATGCTTCACCGACAGGTCATGATCGTCATGCTGATTTATTGATTACTGATCCAATGGGCAGTGTGATGGAGAAAGTACAACAGCGCCTCTAATATAAGTTTAGCGAAATGAATTTATTTGCATAATGGTAACGCTTACGCTATGATTTGGAAGATGTGAATATATCTATTTTTGCTTGAAGAAGGGTAGGGGTTATTGTGGTCTATGTAGCTTCAGAAAAGCGTTATGAAGAGATGAAGTATAATCGTAGTGGTCGTTCAGGTTTGAAACTGCCAGCGATTTCACTAGGATTATGGCATAATTTTGGTGGAATTAATGTGTATGAGAACAGTCGTGAGATGATCACACGTTCTTTTGATATAGGTATTACGCATTTTGACTTGGCTAACAATTATGGCCCACCCGCAGGCTCAGCAGAAGAAACATTCGGACAAGTGTTGAAGCAAGATCTTGCTGCTTATCGGGATGAGATGATTATCTCGACCAAAGCAGGTTATTATATGTGGCCAGGTCCTTATGGCGAATGGGGTTCTCGCAAAAACTTGTTATCCAGTCTTGATCAGAGTCTGAAACGGATGAATGTCGATTATGTTGATATTTTCTACTCTCACCGCTTTGATCCGGAGACTCCGCTTGAAGAAACGATGATGGCATTAGATTATGCTGTACGTTCAGGTAAAGCTTTATATGCAGGAATATCTAGTTATTCCGCAGAACAGACACGGGAAGCGGCATCCATTTTGAAACAATTGGGCACACCACTTACGATTCACCAGCCTAATTATTCTATGGTCAATCGCTGGATTGAAGATGGATTGCAAGATGTGCTTGAAGAAACAGGAACAGGTAGTATTGCGTTCTGTCCACTTGCACAAGGACTACTGACTAGCAAATATTTGAACGGTGTACCAGAAGATTCACGTGCAGCTGGTTCTTCTGTCTTTTTAAGTGAAGATTCGATTACACCGGAAAGTATTCGTAAAGTACAAGCTCTGAATGAAGTCGCTTCAGAGCGCGGACAAAGTCTAGCTCAATTAGCATTAGCATGGGTATTACGTGGTGGTAAATTAACGTCTGCGCTTATCGGTGCTAGTCGTGTTTCTCAGATTGAAGAGAATGTAGCTGCGCTGAACAATCTTGATTTTACGCAAGCTGAATTGGATCGTATCGAGTCGATTTTGCAAACAGACGAATCTAAGTAAGCTGTAATAATAGCAGAATACAATCAGTATTCTTCATTTTTAAGTCAAAAGGTTTTAGAGCGTGGTTACGTTCTAAAGCCTTTTTGCTGTATATTCTTAACCCCTCTGTGCAAAACAAAGATAGCCAATACAATCAGTATCATTCCCATCCAAGCAGGAGCTGTATGACCGAGTAAAATATAAATTTGCCCTCCAATAAGTGGCCCGATCATTCTAGCCAAAGCTTGGATTGATTGGCTTCCTCCTTGAACTCTGCCTTGTTCGCTTGCATCTACAGATTTGGAAAGCATACCGTTAAATGCAGGTCCGAAGAGCGAATCACCACAACCAAATACAAACATTCCTGCGATAAAAAGAGGATAATAAGTGAATCCAATCGACACAGCAATAAGTCCATAACCGATAATTTCAGCCATCATTCCCAGTGTAGCGATTTGTTGATCACTGTATTTTTTCAGAAGTTGAGGCATGATTAGACCCTGAGCAATAATATCTTGAACACCCAGAATCGAAAACATTAGCCCAATTAATACCGGTTTCCACTGAAATGTATCTATCGTCAATTGAGAAAAAATGGCTTGTAAAGATCCATTCGGAATCCAGAGTAAAAAAGCAGCTATTAATAATCGACTCAAGTATTTCGTAGACAAGAGACTAGCCAGTTGAGCAAAAGGATTTAACTTTTGAAAGGTCATCTGTGATTGTCTATGTTGCGCTGCAAGACTTTCTGGCATAAAAAAGTATCCATACAACATATTCAATAATGTGATAACAGCTCCAAAATATAAAGGAAATGTGTAATCAAATTTGGCAAGTATTCCGCCTAATGTGGGACCAATTACTGTAGCTACACCTACAATAGCGCCTAACCAGCCAAAATATTTGGTGCGTTGTTGAGGGGGAATAATATCTGCAAAGTAAGCAAAGATCGTACTGATATTTCCACCTGTTATCCCTTCAATGATACGCCCAACGAACAATACCCATAATGCTCCTCCAATGCCGAAAATCAAATACCCGACAGCTGAACCGAATAGACATAATAATAGTATAGGACGACGACCATATTTATCACTTAATGCTCCAAGTACAGGGGCGGCTAGAAATACACAAAGAGCATATACAGACATTAATAGCGTAACCATAATCGCTTGATCTGCTGAAGAATGAACATAAGGCTGAACTAAAAAAGGAACAACAGGCGCTATAATACTGAACCCAATGCCGCAAAGAAAGACAGAGATTAATCCAAAGCGTAAAGCGTGTTTATTTACCTGTGGTTCGGGATGTTGTGAATCATGGGGTGTTGATGTAGACAAAAGTCATCTCTCCTTATTTTCATATTGATTCCTAGGAAACAAATTTATCATATTATCATTTTGTTTCCTTGTCAACAAAAATAAAAATACAAAAAAGACAACTCACTTATGATCAAGAGTAGTTGTCTGAGCTCTATCTTATTGTTTGATCATCGATCGGTTTATTCAGACTTTGGATCATGATCTAACTTTTTAATTTCATCATCCAAATGATTACTGTATTTTTCTATAAAACGAAGCATATTTTCAAATTGTTCATCAGTTACTTGTTCAAATACAACTTGATCTCGTTCTTCAAATTCTTGGTGCAATTGCTCATGCATATGTTGGATTTGGATTCCTTGTTCTGTAAGTCTGAAATAAATTTCTTTTTTATTATCAGGTTTCTGATAGCTTTCGATCAGTTGTTTGTCGATCAGTTTTTTAGTGATTTTGCTTATCGCACCTCTGGTCATATACAGTGATTCTGACATCTTGGTTACATTTGCATCGGTATGGTGCCCAATATATTCGATACAGTGTACTTCAGAAGGTTTATAATCAGTAAGGCTACTTTCCATTTTGAGCTTATTCAACCAGACTAGTTTACTAAATAAATCTCGGAAATGGGTAAGTACCTGTTCTTTTTTATTCATCTTTCAGTTCCTCCTCCGATTATGATAGTGATCCAGACTACATTTCAATATTAGTGATGTTTGTATTGATGAACAGAAGCACGATATCCGGTAGGCGATACTTGATAAAACCGTTTGAACTGTTTAGAAAAATAAAGAGCATCAGTTAAGCCAACAGAAGCTGCAATCTGCTGGGTAGACAACTCGGGACGCTCTCGCAACAATTGACGTGCTTTATCTATACGTAATTTGAGCAGATACGTGATGGGTGTCATACCTGTTTCTTTTTTGAAAATGCGAGACATATATGCTCGATTATACCCGAGACTGTTACACATATCTTCGATCGATACAGGATGCGCATACTGACTGGACATGTAATGAATCATTTGTTTAACGATACGGCGGGTCATTGATTGAGTTCCAGGCAATACAGATTGTTGTATCATTAAGTCACTGATCTCCGATAGAATCAGATGCAGATACCCGAGTGCAGCTAGATCAGAACTTTCTTTTTGACTGGCAAATGACACAAGTAATTGTTCTAAATACGTACCGATACGTTCTTGCTCACCTGTCCGAGCAATAGGAGAATGAAGTGTAAAACCAACCTTTTCAATCATTGTCGCTGCTTCCTGTCCAGCAAAAGCAATCCAGCGATAATGCCAGGGTTGCTGTTGATCGGAAATATAGCTGACCAATTGCCCAGGATGAATCAGAAATAAATCCCCTTGAGATAAACGGTAGGCTCGCTCCTCGGTGATAAATTGACCATATCCGCTTTCAATATAATGGAGCAGATAATAATCATATATTTTGGGACCAATACGGTGATCAGGTGATGTCTGACTTTCACCAGCAAACAATACATACAAAGCTCCTTGGTCATGAAAAATAGGATTAGGTGAAACTTGATACGTTTTGGCATTTGTCATCACTATGCACTCCTTAAGGTGAAGTTTATTGCCGAAGTCACATTTGTCCATATAGATCACACATCTATTCATTACATCTTATGATATTCATATAGTATACTTAGTTCAAGCCAAACATTACATCATATCTAAATATGATAGTAAATAAAGGCAAATATCATATGTATTTTCACATATACTAGCATATAAATAGTACTGATCTAGTATATAAATAACTAACAATGTTTAACATCAGGTCACATCGATACTGCTTAAGATTATGGTTTTATGTTGAAGTAGCGACTTTTTAGACATGGATTGATTTGGCACATGTTCTGTTTATATACTCTTCACAAAAGAGAGTTACACTAGATAACATCATATATACTACTATTAGGAGGCGAATAAAATGGCAATATTAGTCACAGGTGGAGCAGGTTATATCGGATCACATACAGTAGCTGATTTATTAGAACGTGGAGAAGAAGTAGTGGTGATTGATAACTTATTAACAGGTCATCAAGAAGCACTTCTAGGTGGCAAATTCTATGAAGGTGATCTACGAGATAAAGAATTGTTAACTCGCATTTTTGCTGAAAATGATATTACAGCAGTAATCCATTTCGCAGCAAGTTCACTGGTTGGTGAAAGTATGCAGAATCCTTTCAAATATTATGATAACAATGTCTATGGTGCAATGTGTCTACTGGATGCGATGCAACAAGCAGGCGTGAAAAAAATCGTATTTTCTTCAACAGCAGCAACTTATGGTGAACCGGAAAAAGTACCGATTGAAGAAAGTGATCGTACAGAACCTGCTAACGTATATGGAGAGACCAAGTTAATGATGGAACGCATGATGAACTGGTTCGATAAAGTACATGGTATTCGTTATGTAGCTCTACGTTACTTTAATGCAGCAGGTGCACATACAAGTGGCAAAATTGGAGAAGATCACCGTCCAGAATCACATTTGATCCCGTTGGTATTACAGACAGCATTAGGTCAACGTGAATTTATCTCGGTCTTTGGTGAAGATTATCCGACAGAAGATGGTACATGTGTACGTGATTATATTCATGTCAGCGATCTAGCAGATGCGCATATCAAATCTGTAGAGTATCTGAACAATGAAGGTGCAAGTAATGTATTCAATCTAGGTAACGGTCAAGGATTCTCTGTAAAACAAGTGATTGAGACCGCAGTCAAAGTCACAGGACGCGATATTCCGGTCAAATTTGAAGCACGTCGTAGTGGTGATCCAGCAGTCTTGGTGGCTTCTTCGGATAAAGCACGCTCTGTACTTGGATGGAAGCCTTCTTACAATCAATTAGAAGATATTATTAGTGGTGCATGGCAATGGCACGAATCTCATCCACAAGGATATGGTAATCATGAGTAATCCAGTAGAACGTACAGCTGAACAAAATAGCGCATTACTTGCAATCGATGAACTGATTAAGTTCGCTTTTGATAAAGGATTAATTAAAGGAGCCGATATCGATTACGGACGAAATCTATTGTTAAAACAATTCCATTTCGATGAACCTTATAATCCAGATGTGCCGGCAATTCATATGGTCGCTCAGGGACAAGCAGCGGCTGAACCGCAAGTGATGTTGGATACATTAATTGATTATGCACATAGCATCGGATTATTGGTTGAAAATACAGATACGTACCGGGATTTAATGGATGCAGAGATTATGGGATTATTGATGGCACGTCCATCAGAAGTCACTGGAGATTTCTTTGATACGTTAGATCGGGAAGGTATTGAATCTGCAACAAGTGAATTTTATCAGTTATCGATCAATTCCAATTATATTCGGATGGATCGTGTCTCCAAAAATGTATACTGGAAGCAACCAAGTGCATACGGAGAAATGGAAATAACGATTAATCTGTCCAAACCTGAGAAGTCGTCAGCTGAAATTGCTCTGGCTAAATTAATGCCACCACCATCGTATCCTAAATGTCAGTTGTGTCGTGAAAATGTAGGTTATGCAGGACGTATTAATCATCCAGCCCGCCAAAATCTACGTGTTATTCCACTTCAACTGAACGGAGAATCGTGGTTGTTCCAGTATTCACCTTATGTGTATTACAATGAGCACTGTATCGTATTCCATCATGATCATGTACCGATGAAATTAACAAAAGATACATTCCGTCGTTTGCTTGATTTTGTCGATGAATTCCCGCATTATTTCTTGGGATCGAATGCAGATTTGCCTATCGTAGGCGGTTCAATTTTGACACACGATCATTTCCAGGGTGGACGACATACGTTCCCGATTGAACGAGCTACTGTGGAAGAAGTATATGGTCATAATGTTCATGATGATATTACATTAGAATTGGTAAATTGGCCGATGTCTGTCGTGCGTTTGCGTGCGAATAATTCATCTTTATTATTGAACTCCGCGAACGATATCTATGAAGCATGGAAATCCTATAGTGATGCCGAAGTTGATATTTTAGCGTCAACGATTCAAAATGGAGAATCGGTTCGTCACAATACAGTGACACCGATTGTTCGTCGTCGTGATGGTCAATATGAAATCGATCTTGTATTGCGTAACAATCGTACGAATGAACAGTATCCAGACGGGATTTTCCATCCTCATCCGGAGATGCACCATTTGAAGCGTGAAAATATCGGATTGATTGAAGTCATGGGATTAGCTATTTTACCAGGTCGTCTTAAAGAAGAATTGGATCAGATTGCTTCGATTCTAACAGGAGATATCGCTTTGCTGGATATGATTAGACAACAACCGAATCATCCATTAGCGATTCACTTGCTTTGGATTGAGCATCTGGTTGAAGCGTACGGTAATGATCTAGATCATGATCAAGCCACGTTAACGATTCAAAATGAAGTCGGTACCAAATTTGCTGAAATTCTTGAACATGCAGGCGTATATAAACGCAATGATCAAGGTCGTAAAGCATTCCGCCGCTTTGTTACACGAATGAATTATCATCTGAAAAGTTAAATAAAAAAGACATAAAAAACTTCCTTTTTAAAGGAAGTTTTTTATGTCTTTTACTTTATAACTAAATATACATAATTGGATTAAAAAATATTTTTTGGTATAATATGGTCGTCAGAAAATCAACTTGTGTATACATAAGGTTTGAATGTGGAAAAATAAGCAAAATAGGTTTAAGGAGGTTTTTTTAAATATAACTAATAATGTGATTCTATTCTATCAAGATGAAAGGAATAACTTATTATGTATTGGTTTATTATTACTGCTGAAGTTTTATTTTGGGTATTCGTAGTACTTGGATTAATTACAAGGTATTTATTTAAAATGAAAAAGCTTGGAGCAATTTTTTTGTTATTTACTCCCGTTATTGACTTATTGTTATTAGGAGCTGTTTACTTAAGTTTGAAAAATGGATCAGAAGTTACAATAGCTACGGGACTTGCTGCTTGTTATATAGGTATTACTGTTGCTTTTGGTCATCGTCTAATTAAATGGGCAGATACTAAATTTGCTTATTGGTTTGGAAAAGGGAAGAAGCCTGAAAAGAAATATGGATCACAACATGCTAAATCAGAACGTATAGGTTGGTTATTGCATCTTTTGGGTTGGGCAATTGGGAATGCGTTGTTGTTAGGAATGATTTGGTATATTAATGATTCTCAACGTTCGCTTCCACTGACTGGAATTATGACAACATGGACAATGGTATTACTTATTGATTTTATTGTCTCTTTCAGTTATACATTTTTTCCTAGAAAAGAAAAAGTTATAAAATAATCTTGATTTTTGAATCATTTCTAACATAGAAGGGGAGTAAAAACCCTTCTATGTTTCTTTTAATATATATGTATTTTTTTATATAATTTATTAAAATTTACAAAAATATGTATTAATTAGGTTGCATAATTCATGCATTTTATATTATGGTTTAAAAGTATAAAGACATATAAAGTGATTTTTTATTTTTTATTTCAAATTATGGAAGGAGAATCCAATGAGCAGTATGTTGTTACATGAAAAAAATATTCTTATTATGGGAGTCGCAAATAATCGTAGTATTGCTTGGGGAATCGCTCAATCTTTAGCTGCCCAAGGTGCAAGACTTATTTTTACATATGAGAATGAAAGAGTATTAGAACGAGTTCAAAAGCTTGTTAATACTATTCCTAACTCACTGATTTGCCCGTGTAATGTTCAAATCGATGAAGAAATTGATATGCTTGCTTCATTTTTAAAAGAACATGTTGGCATTATACACGGTTATGTACATAGCATAGCATATGCAAAACCAGAGGATTTAGATGGATTATTTGTGGAAACTTCAAGAAATGGATTTACTCTTGCTCATGAGATCAGTGCTTATTCTTTAGCAGCGGTTTCTCAAAGAATATATCCTTTAATGACTGAAGGCGGAAGTATAGTAACGATGACATATATTGGTGCTGAACGAGCTATAACTAATTATAATGTAATGGGTATAGCTAAAGCTTCTTTAGAAGCATGTGTAAGATATTTAGCTAATGATTTAGGATCTTACGGAATTCGAGTTAATGCCATATCTGCGGGTCCAATACGTACACTTGCTGCATACGGAATTAAAGATTTTAATGGAATGCTCAAAAAAATCGAAGAAATTACACCATTACACAAAACAGTAGATACATCTGAAGTTGGAGATACGGCTATGTTTTTATTATCTCAATTATCTAGAGGAATCACGGGTGAAACAATTCATGTAGATGCAGGTTATCACATTACAGGAATGTAGGGGGGAAGCATTGCTACTCACACAGATAGATAGCCGAATTATTTCAACAGAAGGAATAATAACTAAAAACCAATTTGAAAAAGATGTTCATATTTTTTGTGAATTATTTCATATGAAAGGAATTTCGTCACAAGATCATGTTGTTTTAAAATCAGATAATTCCTATTGGTTTATTGTATCTTTATTTTCTTTATGTCAAATGGCTGTTTCTATAATAGTGATTGATTCGCAAACATTGCCTGATGAAATTATGGAAATCTATACTGAAACAGAAGCAAACGTTATCCTAACAGATATTTGCCCGGAATTAAAAAATGTAAACGCTATTCTTATTCCTGCATTATTAGAAGAATATAAACTATATTTTAAAATGGCTATCGAATCACCAATTTGTAAAATTGATTTTTCAAAATGGTGTGAGAGAAAAGATGCACTTATTTTGTATTCTTCTGGAACTACTGGTAAACCAAAAGGAATTGTAAAATCAGGATCTACATTTATAGAAAATATTGTAGATACTATACAAATGATGAAGTATGTATCATCTGATTGTATGTTACCAATTGTTCCATTCTCTCATTTTTATGGACTTTCTCTTATTTTCTCTTGGTGGTTTGTATCTTGTTCTTTTATTATCTGTAACCCCAAAAATCTTTGGAGTATCATTACTCAAATTTCTAAAGATCAAGCAACAATAGTAGATGCTAATCCTTCTGCTTATTACACATTGTTGCGTTTGCTTGAGCGCAAACCCAGACAACTCGAACTGATTAAAAATGCAAAGATAAGAATGTGGTGTGTAGGAGGATCACCTTTGACAAGTGATCTAGATCAAAAATTTAATTCTATTTTTGGACAGCCTTTGTTGAATGGTTATGGACTATCTGAATTAGGGAATGTAACTCTAGGAACATTAGATAATCCTAAAGGTTGTGGTAAGCCTTTGCCAGGTGTAATGCTAAAAATTTTAGATCAAAATAAAAATGAAGTAGATCAAGGAATTACTGGAGAAGTATGGATAAAAAGTATAGGTCGCATGGAGGGTTATTTGAATCGTCCTGAGTTAACAGAGTCTGTGATAGAAAAAGATTGGTTTCAAACAGGCGATTTAGGATATTTCAATCAAAATAATCTTTATGTAATTGGTCGGATTGGAAAAACAATTAATCGAATGGGTTATATGATATCTGCTGTATATATTGAAGATCGAATTAGTGCTTTTGGATATCGTTGTTGTGTTGTAACTTTAGATGATATCTCTAAAGGGAATTTAATTATTATATTTATTGAAAGTGAATATTCTGAGATATTACATTCATTGCGTAAAGAGATGAACACGGTACTGCCTACATACATGTACCCTGATCGACTTTTTGCTCTTAAAACGTTTCCTCTTAATCGAAATGGAAAAGTTGATCGCTTACATCTAGAGAAATTAGCTCAGGAAAAAATTGAATTACGTAAAAATTGATTTCCCCATAAGTATATTATTCTAATATTTATCCATTAATTTACTTAAATGAAGAAGGGAAGAATTCAAATGAACGTAAGTAGAGAACTAACTAATTCAATATCGCTATTAGAAAGGCAAGAGGCAATTGTAAAATGTACAAATTATCTTATTGAATCACGACAAGAAGTTTTAGATATTCTTTCTTGCATTTCATCATATCGAGCCGCAAATGCAGAAATTGATTCAACAATTCTTACTTTACAAGGTGCTTTAAAAGAAATAGAAACTCATCAACCAAATATTCAAGAGTCAATGGCTGTATTTATGCCTTCAAATGTTATTTTATATTCATATGCACTATATCTTCTTGTACCCTCGTTATATGTCAAGACTATTCATTTTCGTCCATCCTCCCACGTTATAGAATATGTAAATAGACTTCATGAAAAACTTCAACCCATTCATCAACTTCCTATTTTCCAGCAAAAAGTAAGTCAAAAAGTATTCATGAGCGATTTTGTTCAACCTGCTGATATTGTTATATTCACAGGTAGTTACTCAAATGCAGAACAAATAAAAAAACAAATTCAAAAAAATCAATTATATATTTTCTTTGGGCAAGGGATTAATCCGTTTATTATTGGTCCTGATGCAAATATAGAATTAGCAGTTGATGATGTTATTCGAATGAGACTTTTCAACTCAGGTCAAGATTGTTTAGGTCCAGATATTATTTTAATTCATGAGAGTATAGCAGATTATTTTAAAAGCTCATTGATTGAAAGATTGGACGGATTAATGTTTGGTGAGAAGACAGACCCTAATGCGAACTACTCTCCGATCTTCTACAAAGATATACTTTATTCCATATCTGAATATTTCAATACTAATGATCAATTTATTATTTATGGTGGTGGTATCGATTTTCGGACTAAGAAAATGGAACCTACTATTTTATACAGTGAAATCGATCAAAATTTAGAATTTATTGAATATTTTTCTCCTGTATTCAATGTGGTAAGTTATAAAGTCGAAGAACAATTAACTCAACGAATTTCTTCAAGTTATTTTAGTGAACGTGCGATGGGATGTAGCTTATACGGATCAGAACATCTAGCTCCTTTTTTACGGAAAAAACATACACTTACCATTAATGAAACGTTAGAAGATGTAGATCAAGGTAATAAAGCTTTTGGTGGGTATGGAACCATGTCCAATTACATTTATTACAATATGAAATTAATATCTAAACCAGTGTTAATTTCAGAGATTGTGGCAGAGTATTTAGTAGAAAAAGAAGGCGTTAACATGATAGAAGAATTACGTCCTTGGGATGTCGTGATCAAATATTTGCAGTCTATCGGAACACAACATTTGTTTGGTCTACCTAGTGATGATCTCAGTATTCTTAAATCACTACCAGAATCGGAAATTAAATTCATTATGTGCAAAGATCAACGTAATGCTTTATTTATGGCATCTGGTTATGCTCTAACTAATCATCAATTAGCGGTATGTATTGTAGGAAAAGGCCCAGCACTTACTAATACGATAACTGGATTATTGGAAGCATGCCATTTGGGAGTTCCACTATTATTAATAGCACTAGGAACAGGTGGAGACAAATTAGGAACCAAATCATTTCAAGAAACAGATCAATTATCTTTAGTTAAACCACTTGTGAAATGGTCTTATCGGGTGGAACATCTAGATCGTTTGGTATGGGCATTAGAGAAGGCTACTTTTTTGGCCAAAAACGGTGCATCAGGACCTGTTTATATTGAGTTACCTGAACATTTAATAGAACAATCTTTGACAATAGAGTATCCATTTCATGCATTGGAATTTTTGTCTATTGTTCCTTCGCCTAGACAATTACAAGCAGGGCTTGACTTACTTCAACACTCTCACAAAACCATTCTATTGGTTGGCGGTGGCATGCAAGGTCAATCTTCGGATATCGTTGAACAGTTCGCAATAAATCATGAAGCTGCTATATTTGTAACTGCTTCAGGACGTGGAACAGTGGACGAAAATCATCCATCATTTTGTGGAGTGGCTGGCTTATATACAGATCCTCATATCCGAACATTATGGGAAAATGCAGATTTAATCATTTCTTTAGGAAGTCGTTTAGAAGAAACAGCTACTTTTGAATGGAATGTACTCTTACAAAATACACCATTGATTCAAGTTAATATTGAACTAGATGATTTTAATTTAGAATACTCAGGCTTGAAAATAATGGGTGATGGATATTCTACTTTATCATCATGGTTAATCTCTAGCACTGAGGTCAATCCTGTAAATTGGTTAGCAGAGATAAATAATTGCAAACAAAAGGCTTTTGCACATCGAATCGAATATATGGAAAAGCTACAAACCGTGCCTGATATTCATGTTTCTGAATTGTTATCTATTATTCAAGAAGAATTTCCTTCAAATATAACGATGGTTCAAGAAAATGGTCTTCAAGACATGTGGTCGTACTTTTATCCATATTTTTGTTTTGGAAAAGATGCACATTCCGTCGTCCCTAGTGATCAAACCAGTCTTGGGTTTGGTGCAGCGGCGGCTTTAGGAGTTAGTATTGCAACAGAAAATCCAGTAGTTGCTTTAATAGGAGACGGGGCATTTAATTTGTTTTGTTCAGATTTGATAACAGCTATCGAATATCAGATACCTGTTATCTATATTGTACTTAATAATGGAGGATACGGTTGGTTACAAAATCAGTTGAACTATCAGTCATCAGAAGTGAAGAATTCATTCTCATTTATTTCAAAATCGGCTAACAAAAATATAACTTCAATTCAAAATGATTTTGTTGAAAATTTAGATATCCATAATAAAAATGACGCTAAAGAAATTTTACAACTTGCTTGGAAAAAATATCAGGAACATAAATTAGTGATTATTAATGTGCATACTAATTTAAAAGATATTCATGAGAAAATTAGTCATATTTATGGAGACTTTCCTGTAATAGAACAATTCGCTAACAGTAAATCATAGGACGAAGGATGTGTATAGATTGAGAAAAAGAGTAGTTGTAACAGGTCAAGGAGTGATAACTCCAGTAGGACTAAATGTTAAGGATTTTTGGGATTCTTTAATAAAAGGAAAAAGTGGCATTGAAGATATAACTACTTTTGACGTGGAAGATATTCCAACTAAGATTGGAGCTACTGTTAAAGACTTTGATCCCCTTCAATATATGACTAAAAAAGAAGCAAATAAAGTCGCTCAATTTACTCAGTTTGCTCTTGCAGCTGCACATCAAGCTATAGAACAATCTCAACTTGTTATTAATGAACACAATGCACCAAGAGTTGGAGTTATAGTGGGATCTGGAGCAGGGGGCTTAGATATTGTAGAAGAAAATTACAAAAAACTAAATGAGATTGGGCCTAAACGCGTTTCTCCTCATTTTGTATCTGCAATGATGATCAATTCGGCTGCTGGAGAAATATCTATCGCCTTAGGAGCAAAAGGTCCTTCTTTCGCTGTAGTTACTGCTTGTGCTACAGGTAGTACTGCAATTGGGGAAGCGCTACGAACCATTCAATATGGAACAGCTGATGTCGTTGTAGCTGGTGGTGCTGAAGCTAACTTTAGTCGTTTAGATTTGGCTTCTTTTGCTAATATTCATGCACTATCTAGAAGAAATAATGAACCACAAAAAGCAAGTCGCCCATTTGATACAGGTCGTGATGGGTTTGTTATTGGTGGGGGTGCAGGCGTTGTGATATTAGAAGAATTAGAACATGCATTACATCGAGGAGCGAATATTCTCGCAGAAGTTGTGGGCTATGGTTGCACAACAGATGCTTATCATATTACAGCACCTGATCCTTCAGGTTCAGGTCCTGCTGAGGCTATTCGATTGGCACTAGAAGATGGAAACGTTCTTATTGAAGAAGTAGATTATATTAATGCCCATGGAACAAGTACTCCTTTTAATGACCAGATGGAGATCAATGCGATTCGTAAAATTTTTGGAGATCACGCACTCAAATTATCTATTTCTTCTATTAAATCGATGACAGGACATCTAATGGGGGGAGCCGGTGCTGTAGAATTAATTGCTACAGTACAGACTCTATTACATAGTAAGATTCCGCCTACTTTGAATTGTGATCAACCTGAAGATCCGGAATTGAATTTTGTTCCTCATGTATATCAGGAAAAAGAAGTTCAGGCAGCAATAAGCAATTCTTTCGGATTTGGTGGACATAACGTATGTATCGCAGTTCGTAAATGGAAAGGAGAATAACGTTATGAACGGAGAACATATTCATATTCCAGATGTTCTTCCACATCGTTACCCTTTTTTGTTTGTGGACAGTGTAGTGGGGTATGAGGATGGACATTGGGCTAAAGGATATAAAATAATTGATGAAAATGACTGGTTTATTAATGAGTCCAATCTATATATGCCCTCTACCCTTATTGTAGAATCGTTAGCTCAGATTGGAGCTTTTGCAACTATGGATGTAACAGGTATCTCATTTTTAACCAGTTTGAAAGGAATTAATGTTTTTAGTCAGGTTAAAGTCGGTGAAAAACTTGATCTTTATTATGAGGTTGTAAAACGCCGGCGTGGTTATGTAGTTGGAAAAGGTACAGCACATGTGGGAGAACGTTTAATAGTAGAAGCTGAGGAGATTGTTTCATTGGATCAAAAAATGTCATAGTCTCTTCCATCATAGACTCGATTATAATTCAGGGGTGAACAGAATGAGTAATATACAATTATATCCATTAACAAATGCACAGCAACGTATATGGTATAGCGAATTATTATATCCTAACACATCTGTATCTCAACTTTCAGGCACAGTTAAAATGAAAGGTAAATTAAATATAACTGTTTTTATGAAAGCTGTTAATATGATTATTGAGCAGTATGATGCTCTTCGTATACGTATTACTTCCAACAATGGAATTCCTCAGCAATATGTCGTGAGTTATACAGAAAAGCAATTCGATTACTTCGATTTTGCTGACTTTTCAAGTGTTATAGAGGCAGAAAATTGGTTAGAAAGTCAAAAAAATAAACCATTGCCTTTATTAGATTCAGAACTATTTCAATTCTTATTTATTAAAATTAATGAAGAAGAATATTGGTTAAATACCAAATTACATCACATTATTGCAGATGGTATTTCTATGGTGATATTCGGCAATCAGTTGACTGAATATTATATCGAAATGATGAATGGAAATAATCCGGAGTTAGGAGAAAATTGTTCTTATATTGATTATATTACGATAGAAAAAAACTATGAAGATTCTGAAAAGTATATTAAGGATCAAACATATTGGTTAGATAAATTTGCAGACCTTCCTGAACAAATAGGTGGGAAGTCATACAACCCTTTATCTGTGAGTACTTCTGCAGTACGTGAGCATTTTAAAGTGCCAAGTATGCTATATCAGCAAATCACTCAATTCTGCCAAGAACAACGAATTTCTATTTTTCAATTTTTTATGGGAATGATGTATATTTATATCCATAAAACGACGAATCAATCAGATGTTACGATTGGAACTTCTTTGGCAAATCGTGGTAGCAAAAAAGAAAAACAAACAGTAGGTATGTTTGTGAGTACTATTGCAGCCCGAATGGATATTAATCAACATATGGATATTCTACAATTTTTGAAAAATGTAACAAGAGATCAAATGTCCATTCTACGTCATCAAAAGTATCCGTATAATCAATTAATTCAAGATTTAAGAGAGAAGCACCATGCAAAAGATTTACAACGACTTTTTAATATTTCTATGGAGTATCGTCCTGTAAGTTGGGTAGATGTTGAAGGTGTACGTATTAGTACAGACTATGATTTCTGTGGAGATGAGATTAATGATTTTGTTCTTCATATTGCAGAAATTGTAGACGATAGTGAACTTGTTTTGCATGTTGATTATCGTACTGAATTATTTGATCAAAAAGAAATAGCTCGTATGATAGATCAATTATTGATGATCACCAAGCAAAGCATTTCCAATCCTCAAGGTTTAATTACAGATATTTCATTATTAAATGATACTGAAAAAGCTACAATTTTAAGCTTTTCTGAGGATATGAGTACCAACTATCCCAAACAGGAAACAATTCATCATTTATTTGAAAAACAATCTACGCGTAATCCGGATCATATTGCTGTGCAAATGGGCAATAAATCACTTACATACCGTGAGCTGAATCAACAGTCAAATCGCCTTGCACGACAATTACGTGATCAGGGTATACAAGCAGATACATTAGTTGGAATTATGGTTGAACGTTCACTGGAAATGATTGTAGGTATATTAGCTATTTTAAAAGCTGGTGGTGCTTACGTACCTATTGATCCTGAATATCCTAAAGAACGTATTCAATATATTATTAATGATTCCTCTATATCTGTTTTGTTGACTCAATCTCATTTGCAAAATAACACATTATTTAATGGAAATTATATTTACATAGATCACGCAGTGCTTGAAGATGGCGATGATTCTAATTTGATATCTATATCAGGTCCGAATCATTTAGCTTATGTTATCTACACTTCAGGTACAACGGGTCAACCTAAAGGAACTCTGATTGAACATAAAAATGTGGTTCGCTTATTTTTTAATGATCGTAATTTATTTGATTTTAGCAACAAAGATGTATGGACATTATTTCATTCATACTGTTTTGATTTTTCAGTATGGGAAATGTATGGAGCAATTTTACACGGAGGTAAATTAATTATTGTACCTTCAAATATAGCTAAAAATCCGGAAATCTTTTTGGATCTTTTGAAAATAAATAAAGTAACAATTCTTAATCAGACCCCTTCGTATTTTTATCAACTTTTGCAAAACGAATTAAAACATCAAACAAATGACCTTCACTTGCGTAACATTATTTTTGGTGGGGAAGCACTAAATCCATCGTTACTACAAAAATGGCGTGAAAAATATCCCTATATTAAATTAATCAATATGTATGGAATTACTGAAACAACTGTTCATGTTACTTATAAAGAAATTAATGAACCAGAAATTTTATCAGGTAAAAGTAATATTGGAATAACTATTCCTACACTAAATGCATATATATTAGATGAACAATATCGTTTACAACCTATTGGAGTTCCAGGAGAACTTTATATTTCAGGAGAAGGTCTCGCAAGAGGATATTTAAATCTGCCCGAGGTCACTTCAGAACGTTTTATTTCTCATCCTTTGCGTTCTAATTCTGATGAGCGTGTTTATCGTACAGGTGATTTGGCACGTTGGTTACCCGATGGTAATATTGAATATTTGGGACGCATAGATCATCAAGTTAAAATTCGTGGCTATCGAATCGAATTAGGAGAAATAGAGTCTCAGATATTAAAAATAGATGAGGTACAAGAAACGATTGTAATTGCTCGTCTTGATGATCAACAACAATATCTACTATGTGCTTATTATGTAACTTCAACTTACTTAGAGCCTAGCATTTTGAGAAAAATGTTAAATCAAGTGATGCCAGCTTATATGATTCCGTCTTATTTTGTACATTTAGATCATATGCCATTAACTTCAAATGGTAAATTAGATCGTAATGCCTTACCGGAGCCTGTTATACGAGAACAATCTGATCAAGAATATATTGCACCAAGAACAATACAAGAAACACAACTGGTAGAAATCTGGAAGAATGTTTTAGGAAGTCAAAATATAAGTGTGTTGGATAATTTTTTTGAAATTGGCGGACATTCTTTGCGTGCTACACAAGTATCTTCCAAAATTCATCAAGAATTGAACGTTGAAATTTCATTAAGAGATATTTTTCAAGCGCCTACAATAGAAAAAATGGCTATTCTACTCACAGAAAGAAGTTCGACTGTATATATCTCTATTCCTAAAGCAACTCAAAATGAATATTATCCAGTATCTTCTGCTCAAAAGAGATTATATGTATTGAATCAACTAGAAGGTGGAGAACTTAGTTATAATATGACAGGTGTATTCACAGTAGAAGGTAAACTTGATCGAGAACGTTTATTATCAGCATTTAATCAATTAATAAATAATCATGAATCATTGCGAACAAGTTTCTCTCTTATAGATGGAGAGCCGGTTCAACATATTCATTCAGAAGTTGTTTTTGACATTGAACAATTGGATATGAAGAATCAAACTATAGATAATGTTATTTCTTCATTTGTTCGTCCATTTGATTTACATCAAGCACCGCTTATAAGAGTAGGTTTAACTTCACAAAAAGAAAATAAATGTTTATTTTTAATTGATATGCATCATATTATTTCTGATGGTATATCAGTTACTTTATTGACGAAAGAATTAACTCGTCTATATCAAGATGAGCAAATCAATGTTTCTAGTATCCAATATAAAGACTATGCTGTTTGGCAGCGTCAGCAAATAGAACAAAACAGTTTAGTAGATTCAGAGAAGTACTGGCTCAACATATTTGAAAATGATCTTCCAGTTTTAGATATACCACTTGATTATCCAAGGCCTTCTGTACGTAGTTTTGAAGGAAATACATTGTCTTTTATAGTAGATGAAGAAGATACAGTTGCTTTGAACAAGCTAGCTAATCAAACAGAAACGACCCTTTATATGGTATTGTTAGCAGCTTATTCAACTTTTTTGTATAAATATACAGCACAAGAAGACATTATTATTGGTTCTCCAGTTGCTGGAAGAGCACATACTGAATTAGATAATGTAATTGGCATGTTTGTTAACACATTAGCATTACGCACTTATCCTACTGGAGAAAAGACTTTTAATGATTATTTATATGAGGTTAAGGAAACAGTATTGCAATCTTTTGAACATCAGTATTATCCTTTAGAAATACTTGTAGATAAATTACAGTTGGATCGTGATCCGAGTCGAAATCCTATTTTTGATACACTTTTTGTATTACAAAATACAGAACAAACTGATGATCAAATGAGTGATTTACAATTAGAATTATATCCTTATACACCTAATATAGCTAAATTTGATTTGTCTTTGCATGTAGTTGAACAAGAAAATCAACTTATTTTTAGTTTTGAATATGCTACAGCATTATATCATCCAGAAAGTATTGAACGGTTTGCAACTCATTTGAAGCATCTTTTGCAAATTATATCTAATGATCAACATATTAAACTAAACAAAATTGAAGTCATTACACCTATTGAGAAAAAACAGATTATTGAAAGCTTTAATGCAACAGCTATTTCTTATCCTCATACACACAATATCTATGATTTATTTAAAGAACAAGTTAATCGTAATCCGAACCAAACAGCTTTAGTATACGAGGAGAAAACATTAACGTACAAAGAACTAGATGAAAAGTCTGGTAGATTAGCACAAACATTGTTTAATTCAGGTATAAAACCGCAGCAAGCTATTGCAATGATCAGTCATCGAAGTATTGAAATGGTGATTGCTATGCTTGCAACACTTCGTATAGGTGCTGTGTATGTTCCTATTGATCCAGACTATCCTTTTGAACGTGTAAATTACATGCTACATGACACTCAAGCTCTATTATTATTATTCAATGATGCATCATCTGTTTATGATCAGTATGGAATTCCAGTAATTGATCTTACAAAACCAGAATCTTATGCATCAACAATTTATATTTCAGAAAATAATATTAGTGCTCGTGATCTCGCTTATATTATGTACACTTCAGGTACAACTGGAAATCCTAAAGGAGTAATGATTGAACACCGAAGTGTAATCAGATTGGTGAAAAATACAAATTATATCCAATTAGATGAAAACACTAAAATTTTACAAACGGGTGCAGTAGCATTTGACGCATCAACATTTGAAGTTTGGGGAAGTTTACTAAATGGTGGACAATTATACTTTATAGGTCACCATGATCTGTTAATAGCCGAAAAACTTAAAAAAGCGATCGATTCTTATCAAATCAATACCATGTGGCTAACGTCTCCATTATTTAATCAATTGTCTCAAGAAGATGAGTATCTCTTTAATGGTATTCAAACGCTTCTCATAGGCGGAGATGTGTTATCTGCATCTCATATCAATGCTGTATTAAATAAAAATCCGCAACTAGTGATTCTTAATGGCTATGGTCCAACAGAGAATACTACTTTTTCGACTATTTACCGCATTACTGAAACGGTAGAGAGTAACATTCCTATTGGTCAACCGATATCTAATTCTACTGCTTATGTTGTAGATCAAGGTATTTCTCTGCAACCTGTAGGAGCTTGGGGAGAATTGATTGTCGGTGGAGACGGAATTGCACGTGGATATTTGAATTTACCCGAGATGACTAAAGAAAAGTTCGTTTCTGATTTTATGTATAAAGATCAAACATTCTATCGTACAGGTGATTTAGCTCGGTGGAAATCAGATGGTACATTAGAATATAAAGGACGTATTGATGAACAGGTTAAAATTCGCGGATATCGTATTGAACTCTCAGAAGTAGAAGCAAAATTACTTCAGATGGACACCATTCAATCAGCTACAGTTATTGTTCACAAAAATGAGTATGGTGAAAAACAACTGTGCGCTTATTACGTATCGAATGATATTATTTCGTCGTCAGAAATACGTATAGCTATGGTTCAAAGTGTTCCAAGCTATATGATTCCATCTTATTTTGTCAAATTAGAACAGATTCCTTTGACAGAAAATGGGAAAGTGAATCGAAGATTATTACCTGTTCCACATAATGAATCTCAAACCGGCCAGACGCACGTAGATCCAAAAACAGAAGAAGAGAAAATACTCGTGAATATATGGAAAGAAGTATTAGGCATAAATGCTATCAGTATTCATGACAATTTTTTTGAATTAGGTGGAGATTCAATTAAAGCTATTCAGGTATCTTCGCGTCTTTTGCAAGTGGGATACCGTTTAGAAATGAAGGAGCTTTTCAAATCTTCTAACATAGCTCAGTTAGCATCATTATTGCAGGTGATTATATCTCAAGCTGATCAAGAACCTGTTCAAGGGGAAGTATTATTAAATCCAATTCAAACCTGGTTTTTAAACCGTTCTGAAAAAACTGTGCATCATTTTAATCAGTCTGTAATATTATATAAAAAAGAAAAGTTTGATGAGAAAATATTACATCAAGTGATGACTACGCTTGTAGAACATCATGATGCGTTGCGTCTTGTATTTCATCATGAGGGTGAACATTATACTGCTTATAATCGTGATATAAATGAAGGTAAATACTATGATTTGCAGAGAATAGATTTGCATAATCAAGCAGATCCTGGTGCAGATATTAGATCCTGGGCAGACCGTATTCAGAGCAGTATTGATTTAGATCAAGGACCACTAGTTAAATTAGGACTTTTTCAATGTATAGATGGAGATCATTTATTAATGGTTATTCATCATCTTGTGATAGATGGGATTTCATGGCGTATCTTACTTGAAGATATGAGAAAGTTGTATGGTCAATTTTCTAATGGAGAAGCAATTGTTCTTCCATTCAAAACAGATTCGTTTCAAAAGTGGACAGCTTCTTTATCAAAATATGCACAATCAGGTCATATGAATGTCCATCAGCAGTATTGGAGTCAGTGGCAAAATATATCGTTTGAACCATTGCCTAAAGATATGCATACAGAAGAGGTACTATTACAGGACAGTAGATCAGTTATAGCAAATTTGACAGTACAAGAAACAACTCAATTTATCACAGAAGCACATCGTGCATATAAGACAGAACCTAATGATTTGCTGTTATCTGCTTTAAGTATTGCACTTAATCAGTGGTCAGGATTAGCTAAAATAGCTATTAACTTAGAAGGGCATGGACGCGAATCTATTATTGAAGATATAGATATTACACGAACAGTAGGTTGGTTTACTAGCCAATTCCCTGTGATTTTAGAGTATGCAAAAGAGATGGATACGAGTACTTTAATTCAAAAGGTAAAAGAAAATTTGCGTGAGATTCCTGCCAAGGGGATTGGGTATGGATTATTAAGATATCAAAATAATAAGATTCATTCATTCCTTCAAATTCAACCAGAGATTTCTTTTAATTATTTGGGTCAATTTGATCAAGATTTAGAAAGTAATGAATGGCAATTATCTAATTATTCTATGGGAAATACCCAAGATCCAACTTCACCTGTAGATTATGTATTAGATATTAATGGAATGATTATAGATAATTCATTATCATTAACGATTACCTATAATGCAAATCAATATCGTTCTGAGACGATTAATCAATTGGTTCATATCTTACAAGACAGTCTAAGAGCCATATTAAAACATTGTTTAGAACAACGCTATACTCAGTTGACTCCAAGTGATGTTCAGGTGAAAGGAATTAGCACTCAAGATTTAAAAGAATTATCTCAACGTACATGTCATTTAGGTATTATTCAAAATGTATATACCTTAACACCTATGCAAAAAGGTATGTTATTTCATTACTTGCTTGATGGTAATGAAGGTGCTTATTTTGAGCAGGCAGCTTTTGATTTTGAGGGAGATTTTAATGCTGAACTATTTGGTCAGAGTTTGAACAAATTAGTAGCACGTCATGATATTTTGAGAACACATTTTTATAATGATATAGGTATTGAACCTTTGCAGGTTGTTTTTGAAAAACGTCAAGTTGAAATTAATTATGAAGATATAAGAGGTATGGATAATTTACAATGTAATTTATATTTAGAAACCGTTGCAACTTCAGACAAACGACGCGGATTCGATTTTGAAAAAGATCTCTTATTACGAATGTCTATTATACGTACAAAAGATCAAACATTTCGTATTCTATGGAGTTTTCATCACATTATTATGGATGGCTGGTGTATTCCATTAATAACCAGAGAAGTATTTGAAAATTATTTTGCTCTAGTAGAAGGTAAAGAATTCAATCCGACGAATACTCCTGCTTATAGTCAATATATCGAATGGATCGAGAAACAGGATAAAGAAGAAGCAGCTTCATATTGGACTAATTATTTATCCGACTACAATGAACAAACTTTGTTACCACAATGTTCTATAACTAATCAGCGACAAGAATATAATGCTCAAAAATTTGAATATGTTCTAAGTGAAGAATTTACTCTTAAATTAGAGAATGTTGCTCGTGAAGCTAAAGTAACCATGAATATTCTTATTCAATCGATCTGGGGAATTGTACTTCAGCGCTATAATAATAGTCATGATGTAGTATATGGAACAGTCGTCTCAGGACGTCCAGCTGAAATATCTGGTATTGAAAAGATGATAGGATTATTTATTAATACTATTCCTGTTCGTGTAAATAATGATACTAATATTTCATTCTCTACTTTAATGAAGATGCAACAAGATCAATATCTTTCTGCACAGCCATACAGTACCTATCCTTTATTTGAAATTCAAGCACAAACTACTCAAAAACAAGATTTAATTTCGCACATTTTAGTATTTGAGAATTATCCTATTGAAAAAGAAATAGAGCAATTAAGTGAGAAAAATAAACAATTTAAAATTCATGATGTAGAATTATTAGAGCAATCTAATTATGATTTTAATTTGCTTGTATTACCAGGTAAACAATTGAAATTTATTATTCAGTATAATGATCAGGTCTATAAGGATTCAGATATTCAAAGAATCCAAGGTCATATTGTTCATTTATTAGAGCAAGTCATTGTGAATGCTAATATTCCTATTAATAATCTTGAATTAATAACTGCAATCGAACAAAAACAACTAATAGATGCAGGTCAGTCTAATATTACTAATCACACTAAATATGAAACTATTCATAAAATGTTAGAACAACAAGTTTTGCAAATTCCTAATCAGATGGCAGTAGTACAAGAAGGAAAGTCGCTTACGTACCATCAATTAAATTCAAAAGCGAATAAACTTGCTCAAACGTTACTGGAAGAAGGAATAAAATCTGGAGAAAATGTAGTTTTGTTAGCTGAACGTTCTATCGATATGATAGTGGGAATGTATGGAATCATGAAAGCAGGATGTGTGTATATTCCTGTAGACCCTTCTTATCCAGCTGAACGTATTCGATATATGCTAGAAGATTCTCAAGCAACAGCTATCATAACTCAAACCCATTTAAAAGAATATTATACACAAGATCATACGGTCATTGATTTGAGTAATATCATGTTTCAAAATAAGGAATGCTTAAATTTAAATATTGAAATTACTGAAAACGATTTGGCTTATATGATTTATACTTCCGGTACAACTGGACAACCCAAAGGTGTAATGATAGAACATCGTGGGGCATGGAATCTAGCTAATTATTATCAAGCATATTTTGAAGTTACTTCTAATGATCGGATTATTCAATTTGCAAGCTCATCTTTTGATGCTTCCGTATCAGAAATTATAATGGCTCTAAGTTCAGGTGCTTCCCTATATATTCCTTCAACATCGGTTATTATGGATTATATGTTATTTGAACAGTTTATGAATAAATATGAAATTACGATAGCAACATTGCCACCCACATATGCTATTTATTTGGATCCAGAACGGTTTCCCACATTACGTTGTTTGTTAACAGCTGGTTCAGCAGCTTCTATTGAATTAATCAATAAATGGAAGCAACATGTACGTTATTATAATGCATATGGGCCTACAGAAGATTCGGTATGTACTACAATATGGTCTGTTGATGAAACAGAAGACATAAGTGTTGTATCTATAGGTACACCAATAGCAAATCATCAAATCTATATTTTAGATGAACAGCTACGATTACAACCTGTTGGAGTTTCAGGAGAGTTATATATTGGAGGAATTGGTTTAGCAAGAGGATATTATGGTAAACAGGATATGACAAATGAAAAATTTGTTCCACATTTAAATCAAAATGGTCAAAAAATGTATCGAACAGGTGATCAAGTACGTTGGTTAGAAGATGGAACGATTGAATATCTTGGAAGAATTGATCATCAAGTTAAAATCCGAGGTTACCGTATTGAGCCTGCAGAAGTAGAAACTCAATTATTGCAATTAGATCACTTACAAGAAACTATAGTTATTGCTTTGAATGGCAAAGATAACCAACAAGAATTATGTGCTTATTTTGTAGCAGATCAATTAATGGATATCAAGCAAATACAATCAGATCTATCAAATATATTACCAAGTTATATGATTCCTTCACGAATGATGCAACTTGAAAAAATGCCGATTACACCTAACGGAAAAATTTCTCGTCAGCATTTGCCGGAAATCGTACACATTTCTGCAAATCATTTTTCTAAACCGACTAATCAAATACAACAACAATTAATTAGTATTTGGGAAAAGGTACTTAGTGTTCATAATATTGGAATTGACGATAATTTCTTTGATTTAGGCGGGCATTCGTTAAAAGCAGCTTTGATGATATCCAAAATTCGTAAAGAAATGAATTATGATATTAGTTTAAAAGTATTTTTTCAAACGCCGACTATTCAAGATATTGAAATGATGATTCAAAATCAAACAACTTATCATTTTGAGGATATTCCATTAGCAGGTAATCAGGAATATTATCCAATCTCATCTGCTCAAAAACGTTTGTTTATTTTAAATCAAATGGAAGGTGGAGAGATTAGTTATAATATGCCTGGTATTTTAAAAATTGAAGGGAAGTTAAATTCTGATCAATTGGAACAGGCATTTATAAAATTGATTGAACGTCATGACTCACTACGAACTTGCTTCGTAACAGTAAATGGAGAACCTGTACAAAAAATAATGAAAAATCTACGATTTTCTTTAGAGCATGTATCTGTAAATGAAGAACAATTAGATGCAACTATTCATAATTTTATACGTCCATTTGTGCTAGAAGAAGCTCCATTGTTGCGGGTAAGCTTAATCCAATTACAGCCAGAATCACATATATTGATGTTTGATATGCATCATATTATCTCTGATGCTATTTCAATGAATATTCTGATAAAAGAAATTATAGAATTGTATCAGGGCATAGAACTATCTCCATTACCGATTCAATATACAGATTACGCTGTTTGGCAACAAAATCAACTTGAAAGTGTATCTTTACACAAGCAAGAAGCATATTGGTTAGAGCGATTTAATGGACATGTACCTATATTAGACTTAGCAACAGATAAAGTGCGTCCAGCAATTCGTGAGTATGAAGGAAATAAGATTCAATTTAAATTGGATGATTCTTTGAGCTACTCGTTACGACAATTAGCAGAACAGACTCAGACAACATTATTTATGGTATTACTTGCAACCTATAAGACACTGTTGCATAAATATACAGGTCAGGAAGATATTATAGTTGGTTCACCTATTGCAGGTCGATCTCATGCTAGTCTTCAACATATGATCGGTATGTTTGTAGGAACTTTACCATTACGCACTTATCCTGCTGATGAGAAAACATTTGAAGAGTACCTTTTAGAAATAAAAGAGACTGCTCTAAATGCTTATGAAAATCAGGACTATCCATTTGAAGATTTGGTACGTCAATTGGATCTTCAGCGAGATACAAGTAGACATCCGTTATTTGATACAATGTTTGTTTTGCAAAATGTTGAAGAAAATACACAAGAGATAGAAGGATTAAATTTCACGACGTATGATAGCTCCCATTCAGTGGCTAAATTTGATTTGACTTTAACTGCTAGTGAGCAAGAACAAGCTATTGAATTAACTATGGATTATTCTACATCCATCTACAAGAAAGAAACTATCCAACGTATGATTGATCATCTTATTGAAATTATGCGTAACGTAACTACAAATCGTAAATTACGTTTGTTAGATATTAATATGATGACAGCACAAGAAAGAACAGATGTATTAACAAAATCTGTAGGGATAAAAGCTCATTATCCTAACACAACGATTCACCAACTATTTGAACAACAAGCAGCACTTTATCCAGAAGCGATTGCTGTGGTTGATGAATATAAGCAACTCACCTATCAACAACTCAATGAACGTGCTAATGGACTAGCTAGAACTTTGCGTCAACAAGGTGTAGGCGCAGATTGTTTCGTAGGTATCATTGCTGATCGCTCTGTCGATATGATTGTTAGCATCATCGCAACCCTAAAAGCAGGGGGAGCTTATGTTCCGATAGACATTGATTATCCAGAAGAACGAATTCGTTTTATGTTAGAAGATTCAAACACGCAGGTATTATTGCTTCATCATCATCATCGTAAACAAGTAACATTTTTTGAAGGAAATATGATTGAGTGGGATCAGTTAGAATCTTATAATGAAGATTATAGCAATTTGGATTGTCAGATCCAGCCTAATCATCTTGCTTATGTTATTTATACTTCAGGTACCACCGGTAAACCAAAAGGAACGTTAATTGAACATAAAAATGTAGTCAGATTATTGTTTAATGATCATAATTTATTTGATTTTGGAAATGAAGATACATGGTCATTATTTCATTCTTGCTGTTTTGACTTTTCAGTCTGGGAAATGTATGGAGCATTATTGTATGGAGGGAAGTTAGTTATTGTATCGGCGCTTACAGCTAAGAGTCCAAATGATTTCCTTCAATTGCTTAAAACACAACAGGTGACCATCTTAAATCAGACACCAACTTATTTTTATCAGTTGATACAAGAAGAAATACTTGATATCGATTCTTCACTGCATTTACGTATGATTATTTTTGGTGGAGAAGCATTAAATCCTTCATTGTTGAAAGAATGGAAAATAAAATATCCAGCTACACAACTGATCAATATGTATGGGATTACAGAAACTACTGTTCACGTCACGTATAAAGAAATTACTGAAAAAGATATTGAAATAGGAAGAAGTAATATTGGTACTACTATTCCTACTTTGAGTGCTTATATTTTAGATAATCAGCAACGTCTTCAGCCGTTTGGTATAGCAGGAGAATTGTATATCGCAGGTGAAGGACTGGCTCGTGGTTATCTAAATCGTCCAAAAATGACGCAAGCGAAGTTTATTGACCATGTATTTGAAACAGGTTCGCGTATGTATCGTTCAGGAGATCTTGCACGTTGGTTACCTGATGGAACTATTGAATATCTAGGTAGAATTGATCATCAAGTTAAGATACGTGGTTACCGTATTGAACTTGGCGAAATAGAAACAAAATTGCTTGAAATCGATTCTATTCGTGAAGCTACTGTTATTGCCTATGAAGAAAATAATCAGTCTAAAGCACTGGTGGCATATTTTACAGCAGATGATCATTTAACCATTCAAGAGCTTAGAAAATCATTAGCCAAAGAGCTTCCCAATTATATGATTCCATCCTACTTTGTACAATTGAATAATATGCCTTTGACAGCTAATGGTAAGTTAGATCGAAAATCTCTACCTAAACCTGAAGCAGGTCTAGGTAAACAAAATGAATATGCTTCGCCACGAAATGAAGTAGAGGAAACATTGATTAATGTATGGCAAAGTGTACTAGGCGCAGAAAAAATTGGGATTGAAGATCACTTTTTCGAATTAGGTGGAGATTCAATTAAAGCAATTCAAATTTCTTCTAGATTATTTCAAGCTGGCTATCAGTTAGATATTAAAGACTTATTCAAGTTACCGACGATAGCCGAGTTAAGTCCTCATCTGAAAATAGCTGCACGTCAGATCGATCAAAGCGAAGTTGAAGGTAAAGTAGAATTACTACCTATCCAACAATGGTTTTTTGAAAAACAACTTCTGGATACTCATCATTATAATCATGCAGTTATGTTATATCGTGAAGAAGGGTTTAGTGAAAAAGCACTACAAGATACTTTCAATCAATTGGTTATTCATCATGATGCTTTACGTACTGTTTTTAAACATACAGAAGCAGAGCATATAGCATGGAATCGTTCTATAGATGAAGGGGAACTATATCGTCTTGAGAGTATTAATCTTCATACCATGCAATCTGAAGATATCAGTAACTATATAAATCATAAGGCGACCGAAGTGCAACAGAGCTTAAATTTAACACAAGGTCCTTTATTCAAATCTGTATTATTTCAGACTACTCAAGGGGATCATTTACTGATTGTGATTCATCATCTGGTTGTAGATGGAATCTCATGGCGCATTTTGTTCGAAGATATTGCAAGCGCATATGAGCAAGCTGCCAGTGGTAATTCAATTATACTACCGCAAAAAACAGACTCTTATTTGCAATGGTCAAAAAAATTAATGGAATACGCAAAAACGTATGAATTAGCAAATGAAAAAATTACTGGGTACAGCTTGAAACTGAAAATATCGATCCTCTACGTAAAGATCATTTGCTAGAACGTGGAACTATTCAAGATAGCAAACAAGTTAAAATCGTATGGTCAGTAGAAGAAACAGCATTATTATTAAAGCAAGCCAATCGTGCTTACTATACAGAAACAAATGATTTGCTTTTAACAGCCCTTGGTATGGCTATAGAAAAATGGTCAGGTGTATCGAAAATACTGGTAAATCTTGAAGGACATGGTCGAGAAACTGTTATACCTGATTATGATATTACTCGTACCGTTGGATGGTTCACTACTCAATATCCAGTCTTATTACAATTAGATTCAGATTTGAATGTGAAGACAAGAATCAAACAAACTAAAGAAACATTAAGAACTGTTCCTAACAAAGGAATCGGTTATGGATTACTCAAATATATGACACTTGAAGGACATCAGGATTTAAATAATGAACCAGAGATATCATTTAATTATCTAGGACAATTTGATCAAGATGTACAAAATAATGATTTACAGTTTTCTCATTATGATGTTGGTGAAGCAATGAGTAATCAGACTCCTTTAAACTACACTCTTGATATAAATGGGATGGTCATCGAAGGAGAGCTATCATTATCTATTACTTATAGTGGTAATCAATATGAGGAGAAAACTATTGAACAATTAGCTGATATTTTCAAAGCCAATTTGAGTGAAGTGATCAGACATTGTGTTATTCAAGATCATTATGAATTAACTCCTAGTGATATTATGGTAAAAGGTATCACAATCCAACAATTAGAAGACTTAATAACGTCAAATTCTGCTTTGGGAGAAATAGAAGATGTTTATTCGTTAACATCTATGCAAAAAGGTATGTTATTCCATAGTCTGCTTGAAGCTGACAGTGTAACGTATTTTGAACAAGCGAAGTTTGAGTTATCTGGAGTATTAGATATTGAAGCTTTTACTCAAAGTTTCCAATTATTGGCGAATAGACATTCTGTATTACGTACTAATTTTTTTAGTAATGTATCTGATATACCAGTTCAAGTTGTATTTAAAAATAAGCAAATCCCAGTCGAGTATGTTGACTTACGCCAGTATTCAAAAGAAGAACAAGATGTTCTTATTAGACGTTATGAAGTTGAAGACATGGATAAAGGATTTGTACTGAATCAAGATGCATTAATGAGAGTGATGATTCTGCATACTCATAATACTTATCAAGTGTTATGGAGTTTCCACCATATTATTATAGATGGTTGGTGTATACCGATCATTACTCAAGAAATATTTGAACAGTACGAAGCATTATGTGAAAACAAAGAAATTACTTTACCCGCTGCTCCTCTATATAAACGATATATAGAATGGTTAGAAGACCGCAGTGAAGAAGCAGGATCGTCCTATTGGAATCAATATTTGGAAGGATATGAGGGACATACTGACCTTCCAGAAGTCAAAGGCAAAATAAATAGTACTGTTCAAAAATATATATTAAATGAGCAAGCGATTCATTTAGGTAAAGATTTAACACAAAAATTAGATGAAATTGCTAAAAAATATCAGGTTACAGTTAATACGCTCTTGCAAACAGTATGGGGAATAATGTTGCAACAATATAATAATAGCAAAGATGTTGTTTTCGGTGGTGTAGTGTCAGGTAGACCTTCTGATATTCAGGATATTGAGAACATGGTCGGTTTATTCATTAATACTATTCCAATCAGAATAAAATCTTTTGAAGGAGAAATTTTTACAGAGTTATTGCAACGTGTACAGCGTACATCTTTAGCAAGTAATATCTATGACACGTATCCTTTATATGAAATTCAATCAAATACTGATCAGAAACAGGATCTGATTTCTCACATTATGATTTTTGAAAATTATCCTTTAGATCAGCAAGTAGAACAACAAGGAAATGAAGATTCAACAAGTCTTAAAGTGACAAACTTTACTATGTTTGAGCAAACCAATTATGATTTTAATCTGATTGTAATTCCGGGCGATGATATCCGAATTTGTATGCGTTATAACACAGTAATCTATGAATCCGAAAGTATTGCCCGTATCGGAAATCATATTTTACACATGTTGCAGCAAATTACGATTGAGCCTACTATTGCTGTTAAGCAATTACATTTGGTCACTCCAGCTGAGCATCAACAATTAATAAAGCATTGGTCAGGTCAGCAAATGATCTATCCTAACCAGCCTATCCAAAAGTTATTTGAAGAACAAGTTCAACGTACACCAGACCAAATTGTAGCTGTATATGAAGATCAACAGATCACCTATCAACAGCTAAATGAAAAATCTAATCAATTGGCAGCTCTACTTATTGCATCTGGACTTCAAAAAGAACAAACTGTTGGTTTGATGATGAATCGCTCCTTTGACTTATTGATAGGTATTTTGGGAGTCATCAAAGCAGGTGGAGTATACGTACCTATTGATCCAGAATATCCACAAGAGCGAATAGAGTATATTTTGCAAGATTCAGGAGCCGAAATATTACTCACACAAAGTCATCTATCTGAACTGATAGAAATGAATAAAGGATTCAAATTAGAGATGGATATATTAGATTACAGTCATCAACCTACTCATAATCTGAATGAATTTTTTATAGAAACTGATTTAGTGTATCTAATATATACTTCTGGGACAACAGGTAATCCAAAAGGGACAATGATTACACATCAAGGTCTTGTTAATTACATCTGTTGGGCAAAAGATGTATACACAGAAGGGGAAGAAATGAGTTTCCCTTTATATTCTTCTATTTCGTTTGATCTAACTGTAACATCAATATTTACACCTTTAATTAGTGGGGGCACAATCTACATTTACGATGCTATTAATAAAGCAGAAATGATTCAGCATATTATTACTGAAAACAATGTAGATATTCTGAAATTAACACCAACTCATCTAAAATTAATTTCAGAAATGGTACTACCAGAAAAGGTTAGAGTTAAAAAATTTATTGTCGGTGGAGAAAATTTAACCACTCATTTAGCAAAAAATATTACTGTGTTATTTGATGATACTGTTGATATCTATAATGAATATGGTCCTACTGAAACTGTTGTAGGCTGTATGATTCATCGTTACGATATGCAGCAAGATAAACTTGAATCAGTACCGATCGGAATTCCAGCAGCTAATGCTCAAATTTATATTTTAGATGATCAACAACGTCTAGTAACCGTAGGCGTACCTGGTGAAATGTATATTGCTGGAGATGGAGTAGCTCGTGGATATTTGAATCAACCTGATTTAACTGCTGAGAAATTTGTAAAAGATCCATTTGTGCCTAATAGACGGATGTATCGTACAGGCGATCTTGCTCGTAGATTTAGTAATGGTCAAATCGAATATCTAGGTAGATTAGATCATCAAGTTAAAATACGTGGATATCGTATTGAACTTGGCGAAGTCGAAGGTAGAATGCTAGGTATAGATTCGATTATAGAAGCGGTTGCAGTAGCATGGAAAGATTCAAATGATCAAACATCATTATGTGCTTACTTTGTATCCGATATTGTGCATTCAAATAATGAATTAAGAAATCAATTGAATAAAGAACTTCCTAGTTATATGGTTCCTTCTTATTTGATTCAATTGGATTCTATGCCGCTGACTCCAAATGGCAAACTAGATCGTAAATCGCTTCCGGCTCCTAATGTAGACACATTGGCAGATAATGTATATATTGCGCCACGTACAGAAATTGAGACCTTACTTGTTTCTATTTGGCAAAAAGTTCTAGGCGTATCAGTCGTTGGAATATATGACAATTTCTTTGAGCTTGGTGGAGATTCAATCAAAGCTATCCAAGTTGCTTCTAGGCTATTTCAGTCGGATTATCGATTAGAAATTAAAGACTTATTCGCATATCCAACGATTGAAGAGTTAAATTCTCATATTCAAGTCGTAAGTGTTATAGCAGATCAATCAGAAGTTGTAGGTAGTATTCTCCCAACTCCTGCACAGCAATGGTTTTTGGAAAAACAGTCTACAGATATACATCATTTTAATCAATCGGTTTTATTGCATCATATAGATGGATTTAATCTACCTGCTCTACAAAAAGTATGGACTCATATTGTACAACATCATGATGCTTTGAGAATGGTATTAAGATTAAATGAATATGGATATGAGGCATGGAATCGTAGTATAGATGAAGGTGAACTTTATCGTTTGACTGTATTTGAATGGGAGAATCAAAAAAATATAGAAAATAAAATTACAATAGAAGCTCAAAAAATTCAACAAAGTATTTCATTGGATCAAGGGCCATTAGTTCAACTAGCACTGTTTCGCTGCCTAGAAGGAGATCATTTGCTTATTGTGATTCATCATTTAGCAGTTGACGGAGTATCTTGGAGAATTATTTTAGAAGATTTAGAAAAAGGTTATCATCAAGCATTACAGGGAGAAGACGTTAACTTTTTAAATAAGACCACTTCTTATCAAACATGGTCTAAGAGTATAGCTATGTATGCAAATATGCCTCAAGCAAAAGAAGAACTACTATATTGGAATAGTAGAGAAGTGAGCTATGATGTTATTCCTAAAGATCATCAGGCTGATCCTACTCAATTACTAATAAAAAATAACTCTTCTATTATGATTGAATGTAGTCAAGAAGAAACGCATCTCTTTATGAAGAAAGCTTATCGAGCATATACCACAGAAGCGAACGATCTACTTTTAACTGCACTTGGCATGGCTGTTTATGAATGGGCAGGAATCAAAAATATTGGTATAACACTTGAAGGTCATGGTCGAGAAAATTTATCTGATGATTTGGATATCAGTCGTACTGTTGGTTGGTTTACAAGTCAATACCCAGTATTGTTGCAAATCGAAGAAGGCATAGAACTAGGTACACTGATTAAAAAAGTAAAAGAAGAATTGCGTCGTATTCCTAATAAAGGGGCCGGATATGGTGTTCTCAAATATTTAAGTACATCATTAAATCATAATCTGCAAAAATCTGAACCAGAGATTATATTCAATTATTTGGGACAGTTCGATCAGAATGAATCAGAGAGCATTCTACAATTCTCTCCATATTCAACAGGCTCTGACGTTAGCGAAAATATGATACAAAATCAAACATTAAACATTAATGGGCTAATAGAAAAGAATCAGTTAAAGTTAACAGTCAATTATAATCAATCACAATTTGATGCACAAACTATACAGAAGTTTGCTTCCATATTACAACATTGCCTTAGCGTTGTGATTACTCATTGCGTAATAAAAGAGCATACGGAATTAACACCGCATGATGTATTACTTCAAGAAGCAACTGTAGATATGATTGAAGAAGTGGAGAATACAACACATCATATTGGAGCAATCGAAAACATTTATAAATTAACTCCAATGCAACAAGGAATGCTGTTTCATCATTTGCTAGAAAAGAATTCGGGTGCTTATTTTGAGCAAGCTCGTTTTGAAATTAAAGGGCAATTTAATGTACAGCAATTTGAAAATAGTTTTAGGCTACTCATAGAACGTCATGCTGTACTTCGCACTAACTTTTACAATTTTAAGGAAGAGTTACCTATCCAGGTGGTATTCAAACAAAGACCTCATGAGTTTGAATATGAAGATTTGAGCCATTACAGCCAACAAGATGTAGAAGATAGAATGGCAAGAATCTTACTGGAAGACAAGGTGAGAGGGTTTAATCTTGGAGAAGATCCATTACTACGTATGAAAGTGATACGTAGTAGTCAGCAAAATTACATGTTGTTGTGGAGCTTTCATCATATTATTATGGATGGTTGGTGTATGCCTCTAGTCATTCAAGAAGTGTTTGAAACGTATGCTAGTTTGGATGAAGAGACTATACCTGAACTTCCAGAAGCAGTGCCTTATAGTCGATACATCCAATGGTTAGAACAACAAGATACGCAATCGTCTTCTTTATATTGGAATAAATATTTAGAAGGATATAACCAACAAACAATTTTACCAGAGACCCAAGCACAAAATCGCACAGAACAATATGTATCTGAAAAGCTCGAATTTGCATTAGGCAAAACGCTCACACAGAAATTAGAGCGTATAGCGAAGCATAACAGAGTAACTTTGAATACAGTTATGCAATCTGCATGGGGTCTTGTTCTTCAACGGTACAATAATAATCAGGATGTGATTTTTGGAAGTGTAGTATCCGGTCGACCTTCTCAAATTGAAGGTATCGAAAATATGGTAGGGCTATTTATTAACACTGTACCAACAAGAATACACACACAACCAAAAGATACATTTACAGAGATTATCAAGCGACAACAACAAATGCACTTGGATAGTCATACTCACGATTTTTATCCTTTATATGAGATTCAAGCACAAAGTGAACAAAAACAAGATTTGATTTCTCATATTATGGTGTTTGAAAACTATCCTGTAGAGGATCATTTAAATGAACGTGAGGTAGGAAAAAAAGATCGTTTTACAATTACAGATGTTCAAATGTTTGAGCAGACCAATTATGATTTCAATTTAATCATCATGCCTGGTCAAAACTTAAAAATGTTGTATCGTTATAATGTAAACAGGTATACAACAGAGACAGTTACACGTATTCAAGAGCACTTAATAGAAATTTTACAGCAAGTTACTGAAGACCCTACAATGCCTATAGAACAGGTAGAAATGATTACGAAACATGAAAAATCATTAATTCTAGATCAATGGAATAATACGATAGAACCTTATCCGCATACCACATTGTTGCATAGTGTATTTGAAGAAAAAGCGTCGTTGTTACCGCATCAGATTGCTTTGGTTTTTGAAGATCAAACCATGACCTATCAAGAGCTTGATCGTAAAGCGAATCGCTTAGCACGTACGCTACGTAATTTAGGAGTTATTCCTGATCAACCAATTGGTATTATGGTAGAACGTTCATTAGAAATGGTAATCGGTATTTTGGCTATTCTTAAAGCAGGGGGTGCATATGTACCTATTGATCCTTTATTTCCTGAAGAACGCATTCAATATATGATAGAAGATTCAGGAATAAAGTTGATACTAACTCATCGTGTTTTGGAAAATAAATTCTCTTTTGATACTATTCAATGTGTTCGATTAGAGGAGGCTCTATCTTATCATCTAGATGATTCATCTCTAGAAACTATGGTTACACCAAAACATCTAGCTTATATCATCTACACATCAGGTTCAACAGGGAAACCGAAAGGTGTTATGATTGAGCATCGCTCAGCAGTACACACATTGAATCAATTAGAAGCTAATTATCCAATGAGTTTGGGTGATAAATTCTTGCTCAAAACAACTATTACGTTTGATTTTTCTGTACCGGAATTATTTTGTTGGTTCTTTGGACAAGGTACACTTATTATTTTGCCACCAGATGCTGAAAAAGATCCAAAACGTCTTTTAGAAGTCGTGGATCAAAACCAAGTTACTCATCTTAACTTAGTTCCTTCGATGTTAAACATTTTAGTACAATATTTAATAGAAAAAGAATCACAAGGGTTTAAAACATTGAAATATCTATTTGCTTGTGGGGAAACGCTACCTTCTAAACTAGTAGAAGAATATTACAAAGTCTCGCCTCATGCTGTACTGGAAAATATTTATGGGCCAACAGAGGCTACTGTATATGCTACAAGGTATACCACTCATGCCAATGATGCGGAGATGAAGCAGGTTCCTATAGGTAAGCCTTATAACAATGTACAAATTTTTATATTAAATGCCTCACAGTTACTTGTTCCGATTGGAGTACCTGGAGAGTTATATATTTCTGGTGAAGGCTTAGCAAGAGGTTACTTTAACCGTGAAGATATAACGTCTGAAGTTTTTGTTTCTCATCCTTATCAACCAGGTAATCGTATTTATCGTACAGGAGATTTGGCACGTTGGTCAGCTGATGGCAATATAGAGTATTTAGGAAGAATTGATCATCAAGTGAAGATTCGTGGTCATCGTATTGAATTAGGAGAAGTAGAATCTCAAATTTCTAAAATTCCATCTATTCAAGAAGTGGTTGTATCAGCTATTGAAGATATTCATGGAAGTTATCAATTATGCGCTTATTTTGTTGCTCAAGAGTCATTAAAAACTAGTATATTGCGTGAAGCATTAAGTATGAGATTACCGAGTTATATGGTTCCAAGTGCTTTTATACAATTAACTGAAATGCCTCATACTCCTAATGGCAAATTAGATCGCAAAGCGCTTCCAGCTCCAGAACAATGGGTTCAGAATACCAAAGAGTATATTGCACCTCGAACAAGGCTAGAAATCGATCTTGCTTTGATATGGGGAGAAGTACTAGGTTTACAATCTATTGGAGCTACAGATGACTTTTTCGATCTAGGAGGTCATTCTTTAAAAGTTCTTAACTTGATTCAGAAAATCGAATCAAGAATGGATGTACAATTGTCTCTTCCATTAGTATTCAGCTATTCCAGTTTAGAAACCATGGCTGATCAAATTATTAATATTCAAGGAAGAAATAAACAATTAATAAAAGAAGTAGAAATTATTCGTTTTCATAGTGAGAGTCAGATGAAAGTATTTAGTTTCCCACCTCGTGTTGGATACTCTCTCGGATACTATGAAATGGCCAAATTACTTGAGAAAGATTGTGAAGTTATTGGGCTGGAGTTTATCGGCGATCAATATAAAGATCAGGATGTTATGTTAAATCATTATGTTGACATGATTCTCAATATTCAAGAACAAGGCCCATACATTTTCTTGGGATATTCTTTAGGAGGAAATTTAGCTTTTGAAGTGGCTAAAGCTATGGAAAAACGCGGTCATTTGGTAAGAGATGTTATTATGATCGATGCTATGCGTAAAACAAAAATTGATGAAATGGAATTACAACAAGTAGAAACGATTGTCGATAATGTCCTAGATGGTCTTGGTGATCAATATCAAGCATTTTTGGCAGAACCTTCTGATCGACAGCAAGTTAGAAATAAAATGATTGCTTATTCTAGTTATCGTAACCAATTAATTAACAAGCCTCAGATCCAATCTAATATTCATGCTTTAATTGCTGAAGTAGATTTAGTAGATGTAAAACAGTCCAATCATTTACTATGGCAAGAGTCGACAACAGGTGAATATTGTGAATATTCTGTTATAGGCACGCACGATGTATTGTTAGAATCGGGATACGTTCAAGAAAATAGTAAAGTGTTAAAAAAAATTCTTGAAGAAATTAGATCATCCTCTATTAATCCAATTTTATTGTAATTAAAAGCTAGACAAAATGAGTAAGAAAAAAAGAACCCTACTTTTAATTGAGTAGGGTTCTTTTTTAACGTAAAAAGATTGAAAATTTATTTATATAACTCATTTATTTTGAGTTAGTTTGATATTTTTAATAAGCTCTTCAATCACTTTAACAACTAAGTCGGGTTCAGTATGAATAATCATATGTTCACTTTGTTTGGCAATAATAAATTGACTATTTATAGAAATGTTTAGCATCTCACGTTGTCCTAGCTGCCAACTTTGTTCTATGAGGTCGTTTGCTTGTTGGCTGATGCCAAATTTTGTTAAGTCTTGTTCCTGTCCTCGCGCAATAACTCGCACAGGAATATCTCCAAGTTTTTGATTACGTATTTCGTTTTCAGTAGATGTGGCAAGATCTCCCTCTTCCGCGACTGCACGAAAATATTTAGAAGAGGCTACAATATGAACAAAATCTTTGCGGTCTTCTTTTTCAACTCGTCCGGTAAGTAAAAAATTTGGGAATAAACGAAAAGCACCTGACTCTTTTAAAAGAATAGAAAAAAGTGGAGAAGGATTACTTTTGGGCTTTTCTTTCTGATAGATGGGTTCTGTTCGATTAGCATCATTTTCTGGACGAGCATCAATCAGTACGATACCTGCAACTTCATTCTGATATTTTTGAGCAAATAAGCGTGAATACATCCCACCTAAAGAATGACCTACTAAAATATAAGGACCTTTGATATTAGCTTGATCTAGAGCTGTATGCAGTTCTTTAACTATGTTGTCGCCTGTTCTTGGTAATGGGCTTTCGTCGCTCCAGGCATATCCTGCACGATCATATGAAACAACAGTAGCTGATTTAGATAAAGTGGTAGGAATATTTCTCCAAGATAAGCTACTTTCTCCGCTACCTGATTCTAACAATATAATAGGAGAACCTGTACCTTGCTTATGGATATGGAGGCGATATCCTCCAATATCAACCATTTTTCCAGGAGGAGGATACTTAGAAGAAGAGTTCTTAGAAGCTATCCACTCAAATACAAATCCTGAAATAACTAGAAGTAATAAGAATATGATAAAAATGATAATAATTTTTATCCATTTCTGTTTACGCCAAAATTTTGATTTTTTATTTGGAGATGTATTCAAGTTATGATCGCCCCTATTAATACATTTTTTGGTTTTTATGTAATTTTATAAACGAATTAAATATATTATAATCAATTTGAAAGAACAAAATCAAATTTTGTATTATGTATTTATCTATTTTTAAAATTAAATTAAGTTATGATTCTATTATCTCTCTCAAAGGGTAAATATAAATAGTATAGAATGTTTTATCAAATATTAATTTGCTCAATTTTATTTTTTGCAATATAAAGTATATAATAGTAAAGTATTAAGTAACAGTAACTTACTTACGGTTATAAAAATGTAATTTTAGACAAGCATTTAAATTACATTATCTATCGTTTTATTCCAAGGAGGAATTTTCCAATGAAATCATTTGAATTTTATAATCCAACCCGTCTTATTTTCGGTAAAGGTCAACTTGAAAAGTTGAAAAGAGAAGTAGGTAACTACGGTAAAAATGTATTGCTTGTCTATGGTGGAGGTAGTATCAAACGTGCAGGTCTATACGACAAAGTGATCGGTTATTTGAATGAAGCAGGAGCTAACGTTACAGAACTTGCTGGTGTAGAACCGAATCCGCGTTTGTCTACTGTACACAAAGGTGTAGATTTATGTAAAACGAATAACATCGACTTGATTCTTGCAGTTGGTGGCGGTAGTGTACTTGACTGCGCCAAAGCGATTGCTGTTGGTGCAAAATATGATGGCGACATGTGGGACTTTGCACAACGCAAAGCAGCTCCTACAGATGCATTGCCATTAGGTACAGTATTAACTATGGCAGCAACAGGTTCAGAAATGAACAGTGGTTCTGTGATCACTAATACCGAAACACAAGAAAAATTAGGTTGGGGTAGTGCATATTCATTCCCTGCATTCTCTATTCTTGATCCTGAAAACACCTATTCATTGCCTAAAGATCAAACGGTATATGGTGTTGTAGATATGATGTCTCACGTATTGGAACATTATTTCCATGCTGAGGAAAATACAGATATTCAAGACGGATTCTGTGAATCTATTCTACGTGGTGTTATTGATGCAGGACCTAAATTAATCAATGATTTGCAAAACTTTGAATTACGTTCAACAGTGATGTATGCAGGTACAATGGCATTAAACGGTGTTGTTAATATGGGTTACAACGGAGACTGGGCAACTCATAATATTGAGCATGCGGTATCTGCTGTATACGATATTCCTCACGGTGGTGGACTTGCGATCTTGTTCCCGAACTGGATGCAACATAATTTACATGTGAATCCTGCTCGTTTTGCTAAATTAGCCGTTAATGTATTCAATGTAGATCCAACAGGTAAGAGCGATGAAGAAGTGGCTAATGAAGGTATTCAAGCATTACGTGACTTCTGGACTTCAATTGATGCACCTAGCCGCCTAGCAGACTACGAAATTGACGATAGTCAAATCGATGTTATGGTAGACAAAGCGATGAAATTCGGCGCATTCGGTAACTTTAACAAATTAGAAGCAGAAGATGTGCGTAAAATTTACAGCATGTCTCTATAATTTCTCTATTTTTGAATACAATCAATAAATATATAAGCTGCTTATTCCTGTCAGTAATGATAAGGAATAGGCAGCTTTTTTTGACTATATCTTAAAAAATTGAAACTTTACTTACCATCAATACGTAAATATAGGTATAACGCCAAAAAATGGTGGATTAAAGCAGAATATCGCTTTTTTTCGCTAAATAGAAGAAAGGAGCGAATAGAAATGGAAACGCTATTTTGGATTTGCTTAATCACTGGTGCACTTTATGCATTGTTCAGTCTGTTATTTGGTGACTTGCTTGGTGATGCACTAGGTGGGATAGACTTTCCAGGGTTTGATCTGTTTAAGCCTGTTATTTTGGCAGCAACCGTTACATTGTTCGGTGGAGCAGGGATCATGTTAGTGCGTTACAGTTCGTTCGCTCCTGTAGCTGTTGTACTGCTTGCATTATTGATTGCTGTTGTCGGAGGAATGCTTGTATTTTTTGTATATGTCAAACCGATGGAAAATAGTGAGGTTTCGACCAGTTACTCGATTCAAGAAATGATTGGTCGTATTGGAGAAGTCACAATACCTGTTCCACAAGTAGGATACGGTGAAGTGATGATTAAGCTTACAGGTGGCAACACGTTACATATTGCATACAGTTTTGATCGTTGTGCACTCGCCGCCGGTATGCGGGTAGTGATCGTAGAAGAACAAGAAGGAACATTAGGTGTGTCTTTATTAGAAGATTCCATATGATTGGCGTTAGAACAGAAGCAGTATAACAGCTTTTTGAAAAGGTAGCCTAAATCAGACCAAAAGGGGCGAGACGTATGGCATTTTTGAATGAGATGATTATTGTACCTGCGATTGTGATTGTAGTCTTGATCGTACTCGGAATCACATTCTGGGCAAGGTACAAAACAGTGAGTACAGACGAAGCAATGGTTGTCACAGGTTCTTTTCTGGGCAGTCGTAATATTTCAGATGATGGAGCAGGGCGCAAGATTAAGATTGTACGTGGTGGCGGCGCATTTATTTTACCTATTTTTCAGAAATCAGAATTTCTGTCGTTATTATCGCACAAACTGGATGTAACAACGCCCGAAGTGTATACAGAGCAAGGCGTACCGGTACTTGCAGATGGTGTAGCTATTATTAAAATTGGTAGTTCGGTTGAAGATGTAGCGACAGCGGCTGAACAATTTATGGGCAAGCCTATTCAAGCATTACAAGCAGAAGCTCAAGAAGTGTTAGAAGGTCATCTACGTTCGATTATGGGTTCGATGACTGTAGAAGAAGTCTATCGTAATCGCGACCGATTTGCGCAAGAAGTACAAAGTGTAGCTGCTCGTGATCTGAAAAAGATGGGTCTACAAATTGTTTCTTTTACAATCAAAGATATACGCGATAAGCATGGATACCTTGAATCACTGGGTAAACCTCGAATCGCTGCTGTCAAAAGAGATGCAGAAATTGCTGAAGCTGAAGCGGTTAGAGATTCTCGGGTGCAGAAAGCACTGGCAGAAGAAGCCGGACAAAAAGCAGAATTACTTCGCGATACCAATATCGCTGAAGCTTCCAAAGAAAAAGAATTAAAAGTAGCTTCGTTTAAAAAAGATCAAGATACAGCAAGAGCAGAAGCCGATCAGGCGTATCATATTCAAGAAGCCAAAGCCAAGCAGATTATGATGGAAGAACAGATGAAGATTGAACTTGTTCGTAAAGAACGTGAGATTGATTTACAAGAACGAGAAATTACAGTACGTGAGAAATACTATGATGCAGAAGTGAAAAAGAAAGCCGAAGCCGATCGTTTCTCTGTAGAACAAGCAGCCGAAGCTGAAAAAGCTCGTAAAATGCGTCAAGCCGAGGCGCATCAATATTCAATCGAGACCGAAGCCAAAGCATCTGCGGAGCAACAGCGTCTAGCCGGACAAGCGGAAGCCGATGCTGAACGTGCTAAAGGTACAGCGGAAGCTGAAGTGATTCGTTTACGCGGTCTTGCTGAAGCCGAAGCGAAGCAGAAATTAGCAGAAGCATTCCAAAATTATGGACAAGCCGCAATTCTTGATCTAGTTGCTAAAATGCTACCTGAATTGGCTGGTAAAATTGCAGAACCAATAAGTGCGATTGATAAATTGACCGTCGTAGACACAGGTAAAGGCGAAGGTGGCGGAGCAACACGAGTGAGTAACTATGTAACTGAACTGATGGCTACGGCTCCAGAAATGCTGAAAAGTGTCTCGGGACTAGACATTGAAGAATTAATCAAAGGGTTTGCAGGTGGCAGATCACAGCAAGTTGGTAATAGCATTTCTGACACTAGATCTGATATAGCTGCAAATAAATATTCACAGACAGCAGACTCTTCTGAATCGGTATTATCTCTTCCAACTCAAGATGCAAATGATCAAGATCATACAACAACATCTACAGGAATAGGAATTTCCAGCGAACAAGAACGATAATGGAAAATTTATATGTAACAATCATGCTATAAAGCAAATCTGTTTACAATGACATCAAGACGACAAGTCCTTGCTCAATAAGGATTTGTCGTCTTCTTTATCTAGTTAGCTAGCAGTTCAATTGTATTGACTAGAAGGTGAATTTTTGGTAACTTTACGGGATGAAGGTGATCGTAAAAGGGGTGCAAATGTGAGCAGCCTACTTGTGGCTAAAGTGCTGAATAATAACGTTATTATCGCTGATCATCCTCAGTATGAAGAAGTTGTGGTGATTGGCAAGGGAATCGGCTTTAATCGTAAAGCGCGTGACGTGATTCCTTTAGATGTTGTCGAGAAGATGTTTATTTTAACCAATCAGCAAGAACAGGAACAATATAAGCAGCTCGCTGTTCAGATTGACGAGCGGATTATCGAAGTCATTAACGAAATCATTTATTATATTAATTCGGAAAGTAAGACTCCACTGAATGAACATATTCATATTGCCTTAACCGATCATATTGCATTTGCGATTAAGCGTGCCGAGCAAGGGATGACGATTCAGAATCCTTTTTTGTATGAGACACGAGAAATGTATCCATTAGAATATAAATTAGCTGCTCATGCATTAGAAATCATTCATGACAAGCTAGGTGTAGCTTTGGAAGAAGATGAGATTGGTTTTGTCGCACTCCATATATATAGTGCATTGACCGATCAACATATTACAGCGATCAAGGCGGATTCTCGTCTAATTGCCGATATGGTCAAAGTTATCGAAGATAGCCTCAAAATATCAATTACTGGTGATACTTTAGATTATTCTCGTTTGCTCACTCATTTGCGATTTGCGATTGAACGTATACGTAGAGGTGAAAAAGTAGCCGCTACTCATCGGTTAGAAGAAATGCTCAAAATGGAATATCCTGAAGTGTATTCGTTATCCTGGAAGTTAACAAAAATGATGGAGAAACGATTACGCCGACCCGTCTACAAAGCCGAAGTGAGCTACCTAACCATGCATTTACAACGGTTTGTCGAGAAGCGTGAAGAGGAAGAAGAAAGTACGCAACAATAGATTCAAAATCGATTAAATCTTTTTTATTGAAAAGGCTTGCAGATTTAAAAAGTGGGTGCTATAATTCAGAACGTAATCAACAAATGAATAGCGGATTTTTTAACGTGTTACTGATTCGATCAGGCATGAGTTAACAAAGTATTTGATGTAAGGCTGTAAGCACACAGGGGTAGTCTATCCTTATGTACCGAGATCCTTATCCTATCAGATACGTTGTTCACTCGTGCCTTTTTTTGTGGCTTTCCGCCTTAATTTGTTGAAGCAACAATATATTATTTATACTATTCGAGGGGAAGTGGCGGTATTGTTTAGACGTCTGTTTGGCGTTTTGCAAAAAGTAGGTAGAGCATTGATGCTTCCAGTGGCAATCTTGCCAGCAGCAGGTTTATTGCTTGGTTTTGGTAACATGCTCGTTAACCCTGACTTTTTGCAGTATATTCCTGCATTAAATGCACACTGGGTTCAAATTACAGCGACTGTAATGATGAACTCCGGACAAATTGTTTTTGATAACTTATCCTTGCTCTTTGCCGTCGGGGTAGCCGTCGGTCTTGCTGGAGGAGAAGGGGTAGCCGGGCTCGCAGCCATTATCGGTTATCTAATCATGAACGTAACGATGGGTACAGTTATGGGTGTTACATCTGATATGGTTGGTAAAGGCGACTATTCAGTAGCTTCTGTACTTGGTATTCCTACATTACAAACAGGCGTATTCGGCGGTATTATTGTCGGTATTCTAGCCGCATCGATGTATAAACGTTTCTTCCGTATTGAATTACCTTCTTATCTTGGTTTCTTTGCAGGTAAACGTTTTGTACCGATTATGACAGCTATTACTTCTTTGCTTTTGGGTCTAGTGATGGTTCTGATCTGGCCTCCAATTCAAACATTCTTAAACACGGTTTCTCACAGTATGGTTGAATCTAACCCTACATTAACAGCATTTATTTTCGGTGTAATTGAACGTTCATTGATTCCTTTCGGTCTACATCATATCTTCTACTCACCATTCTGGTATGAATTCGGTGAATATGTAAACAAAGCAGGACAATATGTACGTGGTGACCAAAAAATCTTTATGGCGCAACTTCGTGATGGTGTTCCATTTACAGCAGGTACATTTATGACTGGTAAATTCCCGTTCATGATGTTCGGTCTTCCAGCTGCTGCACTTGCGATCTACCATGAATCCAAACCACAACATAAAAAATATGTTGCAGGTATCATGGGTTCTGCCGCATTGACTTCTTTCTTAACAGGTATTACTGAACCGCTTGAGTTCTCATTCTTGTTCGTAGCACCAGTATTGTTCGGTATTCATGCAATCTTCGCTGGTCTTTCTTTCATGACTATGCAAATTCTAGGCGTTAAAATTGGTATGACTTTCTCAGGTGGTCTGATTGACTTTGTATTGTTCGGCGTTATTCCTAACCGTACTGCATGGTGGGATGTTATCATCGTCGGTCTAGTCTTAGCAGTCATTTACTACTTCGGATTCCGTTTTGCGATTCGCAAATTTAACTTGAAAACACCAGGTCGTGAAGATACGCCAGCAGGTGATGATAGTGCAGTAAGCAGTGGTGGTAATAGCAAAGATGAATTGCCACATAACATTCTTGAAGCATTTGGTGGACAAGAGAATATTTCAAGTCTAGATGCTTGTATTACTCGTCTACGTATTCAAGTTAAAGAACCTAAAAACGTAAATAAAGATCGTTTGAAATCTTTAGGCGCTTCCGGTGTCCTAGAAGTGGGTAATAATGTCCAAGCGATTTTCGGAACACGTTCCGATACGATCAAATCGCAAATGCAAGATATTATTGCAGGGCGTACACCAAGACCTACACCAGTCACTGTAGATTCGGTTCCAGCAGAAGGAACAGCAGAGAATCAAGTGAACATTTTGGCAGAAGAAGTAATCGTTGCTCCTGCTGATGGTGAGTTGATGAATATTAGTGAAGTACCAGATCCTGTATTTTCACAAAAAATGACAGGTGATGGATTCGCAGTATTACCAACCAACGGAACGATTTGTTCACCTGTGAATGGTAAAGTATTTAACGTATTCCCTAGTAAACATGCGATCGGTATTATGTCTGAAGCCGGTAAAGAAATTCTTGTGCATGTAGGCGTAAATACGGTTAAATTGAAAGGTCAAGGCTTTACTGTATTGGTTGCAGAAGGCGATGATGTTATGGCTGGACAACCGATCCTTGAAGTGGATCTGGAGTATGTAAAAGCAAATGCACCATCGATCATTACTCCGATCATTTTCTCCAACTTACCAGAAGGTGCTACCGTAACATTGCACAAAACAGGTAATGTAAAAACAGGAGAAGGCAATATCGTTACCATCAAGTAATAGCGTTCATTTCGACTTTTGCAATGAATCTCAAAAAATATAAAATAACAGACTATACGTACTTGTAAATAAACAGTGCGATAAGGAGTCAATAATGGATCGTTGTTACAGTCATGATCTGTCCTTATCGCATTGAATTTACAAATTGCTTATAGTTTTGTTATTAAGCTGCATTGTAAGCAATACTTAGAAAATACTTTATTTTTTCTAAAAACATCATGAATTTGCAGGATATTGCTGAATAATGTTAGCGATTGCTGAAAAAAGTCGAAAATAATTGTTTTGAAACGTGCATCACGCCTTATAATGCTGTACAATATAAGGGATGATCTAGTTATTAGTTAGTTATGATTTATCTTTACTATCCTATTATGATGAGAAAGCGAGTGAATTTTATAATGGAAAAAACATTCAAAATCGTTGACGAAGATGGTATCCACGCACGCCCAGCAACAGCATTGGTAACAGCTGCTAACAAATTTGCTTCTACAGAATCTTTTGCAGAAGCTAAAGGTAAAAAAGTAACTTTGAAATCAATCCTTGGAGTATTGTCTCTAGGTCTTGAGCAAGGTGACGTTATCGTTCTTTCTACACAAGGTGCAGAAGAAGATGCAGCATTGAAAGCTTTGACTGACGTTATGGTGAACGAAGGGCTAGGCGAAATCAATGGCTAATATTTTGGGAATCGCGGCGTCTTCGGGCATCGCCATTGCCAAAGCATTCCGTCTAGAACATCCTGAATACGAGATTACCAAACGCTCGATTAGTGATACAGATGCGGAATTGGCTAAACTTGATGCAGCTTTGGAAATTTCCAAAACTGAACTCGAGGCGATCAAAGAACGTACGTTACAAGAAATGGGCGCTAAAAAAGCAGAGATTTTCGAATCACATTTGTTGATTCTAAATGATCCTGAATTGATTAGCCCTGTAAAAGATAAAATCGCTACAGAAATGGTGAATGCTGAGTTTGCATTGAATGAAGTTGCAGCTCAATTTGTAACCATGTTTGAAAATATGAAGAGCACTTATCTTCAAGAACGTGCTGCTGATATGAGAGATGTTAGCAAGCGTGTCTTGAATCACTTGATGGGTGTTAACTTCCAAAGTCCAGCTGAGATCCGTGAAGAAGTCGTTATTATTGCAGAAGATTTGACGCCTTCAGATACCGCTCAATTGGATCGTAATTTTGTTAAAGGCTTCACTACAAATATTGGCGGACGTACTTCTCACTCCGCAATTATGGCTCGCTCGTTGGAAATTCCAGCAGTAGTCGGTACAAAAGAAGTCATGGAAGTTATTCAAAATGGGGATATCGTTATCGTTGATGGTCTTGAAGGTAATGTTATTGTTAACCCTGATGAAGCAACTCTTGCTGAGTACCGTGCTAAAGGCGCAGCTTATGAAGCTCAAGTTACTGAATGGCGCAAATTGCGTGATGAAGTAACGGTATCTAAAGACGGAGTACATGTTGAATTGGCTGCTAATATCGGTACGCCAAACGATGTGGCTGGTGTATTGGATAATGGCGGCGAAGGCGTAGGTCTATACCGTACAGAATTCTTATACATGGGTCGCGATGAATTGCCTTCTGAAGATGTGCAATTTAACGCGTACAAAACGGTTTTGGAAAAAATGGCAGGTAAACCAGTTGTTGTTCGTACATTAGATATTGGTGGCGACAAAGAACTACCTTATCTTGTTCTTCCAAAAGAAATGAATCCATTCCTTGGATTCCGTGCCATTCGTCTTTGTCTAGATCGTCAAGACATTTTCCGTACACAACTACGTGCATTGCTTAGAGCAAGTGTATATGGTGACCTACGTATTATGTTCCCAATGATCGCTACATTGATGGAATTCCGCGAAGCAAAAGCAGTATTAGTAGAGGAAAAAGAAAAACTGGTTGCTGAAGGTGTTGCTGTTTCTGAAAACATTCAACTTGGCATCATGGTGGAAATTCCTTCTACAGCAGTACTGGCTGACCAATTTGCTAAAGAAGTGGACTTCTTCAGTATCGGTACTAACGATTTGATCCAATACACAATGGCAGCGGATCGTATGAATGAACGGGTATCTTACCTGTATCAACCATACAACCCATCTATCTTGCGTTTGGTTAAAATGGTTATCGATGCAGCTCATAAAGAAGGTAAATGGACAGGCATGTGTGGTGAGATGGCTGGCGATGCTACAGCAATTCCATTGCTACTCGGTCTAGGTCTGGATGAGTTCAGCATGAGTGCAAGCTCTATTCTTCCAGCACGTAGCCAACTAGCTAAATTGTCTAAAGCAGACATGCAAGAATTAGCTGCTAAAGCTTTGGATATGCAAACAGCTGAGCAAGTGGTTGAACTGGTACAAGCAATCCACGCTTAATTTTTCTTCCGTTACACGCTTGGTATGATGAGCGTTAATAAGTTTTCCCAACATTTACTTTTAGCTGATTTCTCTGTACAGAGAAATCAGCTTTTTTTGTTGTTATTATTTCTAATATTGTAGAATACTTATAAATAAAGTAAAAAAAGTTAATTGGATTTCCTCTAACTTCCGAAGTAACTGTTATATCTATATTTATAACTGATTACGATAGGGGAAAAAGAAAATGACAATGAACCGGAAAAAGAAATTTAAAACGCTCTCTGTTCAATTTAAAATTATTTTACCTATCATGTTAGTTGTAGGTACTATTATTTGTTCTATGGTCTATTATATTTTTCTACAAGTTCACGATGAAACAGATGCCCAAGGTATTGCTATGGCAAAGATTATCCGAATTGGAGCAGAATTAGCAAGTAACAATCCTAATTCGGGAATAGAAGCGTATCTAAAAGAACTTCATCAACAATTAGGCAATGAACTTCTGTTTTCAGCAATTTTAAATAAAGACACATCACCTGTATATACGACTGATAATGATTATATGAGCACAACAACATTGCAAACATTTGTAAAAGCAAATCAAGATAGTAAAGAATGGGTACTCCAAGATACAACCTATAAGAGCGAAGCCGCCAATCTTTTGGCAACTACATTATCTAATGGGCAAATTCTAGTTTTAATTACTTCCGAAAATGTATTGCATACCATCCGTAACGTTACACTTGTTGTAGTAACTATAAGTATGGTATTGCTTTTAGTATGTATTTACTGGATTGTATATCGACAATTTGAGACATTACGTACATTAGAAAAAATGATGTCTACTATTAGCGAAGGACAGGGCGATCTTACTCAACGTTTAGTCGTTAAAAGTGAAGATGAGATTGGACGAGTAGCGAATTCATTTAACCAATTTATCGAAAAAATACAATCTATTATAGCGCAAGTTCAACAGACAGCAACAGCAACTTCTGTCCATACCAAAAATGTGTATGATACGTCTATTCATAATATGACAGTTTCTAAAGAAATTGATTATGCTATACAATCGATTACCAAAGCTACAGCAAGTCAGTACGATGAAATCGAACAGGGAACTATTTCTATTCGTAAGATAGCTACTGTAATTGAGAATACAGATCAACATGCACAGCATCTGGAAAAACTAAGTACATTGATTGGTCAACGTCAACAATCTGGTGAACAAGCAGTTATTTATTTGCAAAATCATATGCAATCATTTGCAAGCTTGTCTGATCAAGTCTCTGTCAATTTAAATCATTTGATTACAGAAGTGAATGGTATTGTTAACATGTCTGTTCTTATTCAAGAGATTTCTAAACAGACAGGATTATTAGCACTTAATGCTTCTATAGAGGCTGCTCGCGCAGGAGAACATGGTAAAGGATTTGCTGTAGTAGCTTCTGAAGTTGGCAAATTGTCAGATCAGTCTAAAGAAGCAACTACTCAAATACAAGATATTTTGAATCGTATTATTTCTTCTACTACGCTGACCAAAGAAGTGATGAATGCTTCGCAGATTGCTTTAAATGATCAATCGCAAAGTGTTGATAATACAAGCGGTGCTTTTATAGAAATTGGTCAATCCATTCAAGAAATGAACAGTCTTATTGTAAGCATGAAGGATATGACGACCCAATTGAATATTAGCAAAGAACATATTATCGACTTTATTCAATCTGCTTCAACGACCACAGAAGAAACAGCTGCTGGCTCACAGGAAGTACTTGCCAGTGTAGAAAATCAAATCAAAATGTCACAACAAGTAACAGACAATATAGGATTACTAACTGAAAATATTAAAGAGTTAAACATTATGGTTGATCGCTTTAAAGTATAAATAATTAGTTAATGGACTCAAAATAGTAGATGGATAGAGACTTATATGGATAATTAAGTTAGAAAAATGAGTATATCAATGATTATTCATCTTATAAAAAAATCATCCCATCGACTTGATCAGAATAGAAAAGTCGGTGGGATGATTGGTATGTTGCTATTTAATTACAAGCACAGTTTAATACTGGCTTACGAGCAGCTGTTGTTTCGTCCAAGCGTCTTACTGCTGTACCATAAGGAGCATTTAGTAGCAATTCTGGATTGTCTTTCGCTTCACCAGCGATCTGAATCATGGTATCAATAAAAGCATCCAGTGTTTCTTTGCTTTCTGTTTCTGTAGGTTCGATCATAATACATTCTTCTACATTTAGCGGGAAGTAAACTGTAGGCGGATGGTACCCGAAATCCAGTAACCGCTTAGCAACATCCAGTGTACGAATACCATACTGCTTGAGCCCTTTACCGGACATCACGAATTCATGCTTACATACGCTTGTATATGGCATTTCATAATGATCTTTAAGACGGTGCATCATATAGTTCGCATTCAGAACGGCACATTCAGACACTCGGCGCAGACCTTCAGGTCCATAACTACGAATATACGTATACGCACGTACAAGAATACCAAAGTTACCATAGTATGCTTTGACACGACCGATCGAGTCAGGAGAACCACTACGTAAAGTAAAGGTACCGTCTTCTAATTTTTCAACAACCGGTTCAGGTAAGAAAGGAAGCAATCTGCTTTTCACGCCGACAGGACCTGCACCCGGGCCGCCACCACCATGCGGTGTACTCATTGTTTTGTGTAAGTTCAAATGAACCACATCAAAGCCCATATCACCCGGACGTGTAATCCCCATAATCGCATTGGAGTTAGCACCATCATAGTACAACAATCCACCAGCTTCATGAACGATCTGAGCCACTTCACTGATTTGCTTTTCAAAAAGACCCAGTGTATTCGGGTTCGTTAACATCAGAGCAGCCGTATCTGATCCAACTGCCGCACGAAGGGCATCTAGATCGACTAGACCTTCTGGAGTTGAAGGAATCGTGATCGTTTGGAAACCAGCCACTGTCGCACTTGCAGGATTCGTACCGTGAGAAGAATCGGGTACGATAACTTTGGTACGGTATTCGCCACGTTTTTCATGATACGCACGAATCATCATTAGACCTGTCCATTCTCCATGAGCACCGGCAGCAGGTTGAAGAGTGACGGCATCCATGCCTGTTAGAGCAGCAAGGTCATTTTGCAAAGTATGCATCAGTTCCAGTGCTCCTTGAATACTTTGTTGTGGTTGATAAGGATGAATCTTCGCAAACCCTGCATAACGAGCTACATCTTCATTGACTTTAGGATTGTATTTCATCGTACAAGAACCCAGCGGATAGAAGCCATTATCTACGCCAAAGTTACGACGGGACAATTCTGTATAATGACGAATCACATCGACTTCATATACTTCAGGTAAAGCAGGTTCTTCTTTACGAAGCATTTCTTGTGGAATCAATTGAGAGACTTCGACACGAGGAACATCGCAATCTGGTAAAGAATAACCGATTCGACCCGGTTGACTCAATTCAAAAATCAAAGCTTTTTCAGTAACAACAGCGCCTTGTACAGAAGTAACGGTCTCATGGACTACAGTTTCGTTTGTCATAGGATTGCCTCCAGTTCAGTTGCCAATAGATCTATCTCTGCTTTGGTACGTTTCTCTGTGACTGCGAACAAGATGTGACCGGACAATTCAGGATAAGATAGGCTTAGATCATAACCACCAATCATGCCTTTAGCTAACAGTTGAGTATTAACATCAGCGACTGAAGTGCCTTGCGGTAAAGCTAGTACAAATTCATTGAAAAAAGGAGATTGGAATGCTAATTTGACATTAGGGATAGAAGATAAAGTTTGAGCAGCATAATGAGCTTTTTGCACATTCAGATCAGCTACATCCACCATACCTTGTCTACCCATGACAGATAGATATACCGATGCACACAGCGCAAGCAATGCCTGATTGGAACAAATATTTGATGTCGCTTTGTCACGACGGATATGTTGCTCACGAGTCTGCAACGTCAATACAAAACCACGTTTACCATCAATATCTTTGGTCTGACCTACAATTCGTCCAGGCATACGGCGCATAAGCGGTTGAGCCACAGCGAAGAATCCACAAGTTGGCCCACCAAGCGACATCGAAATGCCAAGCGGCTGTGCATCACCAACAACGATATCAGCTCCAAGTTTACCAGGAGATTCGAGTAGTCCCAGTGAAATAGGATTCGTACTCACTACCAATAAAGCACCTTGGGCATGAGCAAGATCAGCAACTGCTTGAATCGCTTCAATACCACCGAAAAAATTAGGGGATTGGACAAGCACAACAGCGGTCTGCTCATCAATCGCTTCAGTGAGCACCCCAATATCTGTGACTCCATCGCCATAAGGCACTTCAACTACATCCAGATTAAGACCACGAGCGTAACTGCGAACGACTCCGCGTGATTCAGGATGGATCGTAGAAAGAGCAATAATCTTTTTGCGTCCTGTAGCTGATGCTGCAAGGGAAGCTGCTTCGGCAAGTGCTGTTGCGCCATCATACATACTTGCATTGGCTACAGCCATTCCTGTCAGTTCACAGATATAGGACTGAAATTCAAAGATCGCTTGTAATTCACCTTGACTGATCTCTGGTTGATATGGAGTATACGCTGTATAAAATTCAGAACGAGAAATTACATGATTAATCACAGATGGCAAATGGTGATCATACAATCCTGCACCCAGAAAGCTAGTGTACCGATCTGTATCTGCATTTTGCCCTGCAAGACTAGACATATGACGAGTCAGTGTATATTCATCTAGCATTTCAGACATGGGCATGGTGCCTTGATAACGAAGGGATGCCGGAATATCTGTAAATAAATCCTCTATCGAAGAAGCACCAACAACCTCTAACATCTCTGCTTCATTCTGTGGGGTCATTGGAATATAACGATGCGATTTCATAAAGGTAGACTCCTTTGGGGCAACATATCAGTCGCCTTGTAATTTTATTTAGTGACAGAAGATGCTCGTTTGTAGAAAGGTGCTTTCACCACTTCAGCTTTGAGCATTTTACCGCGAATCTCAAGTTCTATCGGTGTTCCTAGAGCAGCACTGTCAGCTTCAATTAAAGCAAGTCCAAGATTACGCTTAAGTGTAGGAGATTGAGTTCCTGTCGTCACTTCGCCGATTTGTCGACCGTTCTGGTAGACAGGATAGTGCGGGCGAGGAATACCACGGTCGATCATTTCTACACCCACTAATTTACGAGACAATCCTTTTTCTTTTTGCGCGACTAGAGCCTCTTTGCCTGTGAAATGTTCTTTGTCCAACTTTACAAAATAGCCAAGTCCCGCTTCGAGTGGAGAAATATCTGCCGACAGCTCTTGACCATACAGAGGAAGACGAGCTTCAAAGCGAAGCGTATCCCGTGCACCCAGTCCACAAGGAATCAAGCCAAGCGGTTCACCTGCTTGCAATAGCTTTTCCCAGATGAGAGGAGCATCTGTTGCAGATACATATAGTTCATAACCGTCTTCACCGGTGTAACCTGTACGAGAGATGAGCGCATGAACGCCAAAAATCTCAGCTTTTTCGATAAAAGAAAATCCTGCCAGTTCAGCATAACGATCGCTTTGTGTAGCCGCTTGTAAAATAGCAACCGCTTGAGGACCTTGTAAAGCAATCAAAGCAGTTTGTTCTGAAATGTTCTCAAGAGTGACATTGGCAGGCAAAGACTGCTTCATCCAATCGATATCTTTATCAATATTCGAGGCATTGATCACGAGCATATAATGTTCTTCGCCCAGACGATATACCAATAGATCATCGACTACACCACCTGTTGGATAGCACATTAATGTATATTGGGCTTGTCCATCTTGCAAGCGAGAAGCATCGTTAGTTAATAATTGTTGTAAATAGGCAAGGGAACCTTTACCTGAAATGATCACTTCACCCATATGAGAAACATCAAATAATCCAGCTTGTTCACGAACCGCTTCATGTTCTTTTTGAATTCCTGTAAATTGAACAGGCAATTCCCAACCGCCAAAATCGATACAGCGTGGGGAACCAGATTGAGCATAAAGAGGAAAAATCGGCGTACGCTTCAGTTCTGTTGTCATGATCGTCACCTCATCGAATTAGTTTGTAGCGAAAAATCGCATATATCATTTTTTGTGAAAAAAGAATAAAATCATCCGAAAAAGCTCAACAAAAAAGACAGAGAGAAAAGGAAATAAGCAGGTGCTATACCTGAAATATTTCTTTTTCTCCCTGTCCTTGATACCTGAGAGTTACCTTGTGCTCAATAGCTTATAAGCAACAAGTTTCCCCTTGGGTGATTGGTTGTTATCATTCGGATATTCGTCGGTGACCGAATGATGCCAATTCTCTCCAGAGCTGCGTCCGGTACAGGTCCCTTTTACCTGAGAGATTCACCATTACTGGCTTACTCCTTCGGCGCTGTCATGGTTCTGAACAGTCTCTCCCTGTACTTTCATTCGCTACATATGATGTTATGTATTTCCGAACATTAAGTATTGAAACAGTGGTGAATGTATGTATATTATATTAATACTTGATTCAAAAAGCAATGTCAAGAGTATTGACAGTATAATCTGCCTTGCTATACGCTTGTGTGCATGAAGACATTACAACCATGAACCGGAGGAATGAACAATGAGTGAGATTAAAGATCAATTGCTGTATAGTGCAGAACATGAATGGGTAGAGCGTATTAGTGATGATACGGTTCGTATCGGTATTACTGATTTTGCTCAACATCAGCTAGGAGATATCGTATTTGTTGAATTGCCACAAGCAGGTGCAGAAGTTGCTTCTGAAGCTGTGATCGGCACGATTGAATCGGTCAAAACAGTATCTGATCTTTTTAGTCCGGTGACAGGTACGATCACTAATTTTAATCCTGAACTGGAAACAGAACCTGAACTGGTGAACTCTGATCCTTACGGACGTGGCTGGATGGTTGAAGTTAAAGTCAGTGGTGACCTAGATAGTGCATTATCAAGCCTTTTGAGTGCAGAAGCTTATGCTGAACACGCCCAAGACTAACTCATACACTGTCAATCTATACAAAAGAAGGATATAAAATCTATTTATATGTATTGTAACAAGAACAAGACTGAAAACCTAGATGGGGATCAGTCTTTTTTGTTATGTATATTTTTGATACAGGTAATTAAAGTGCACAATAACGACATTCTTTTTTATTTTAGGTTGGAGGAATCTGCATAATACGATAGAATGATTAAATAAAGAAAAAATAGAATTTTTTTACATAGATCCAATAATGAATGTACACTGCGACATGTACAACATACCTATTTTATTGATGATTACCTCTGGAGGGGAGATTGTTGTCTAAATATCTATATCGTTTATTTCTGATTATGGTGATATTGGGATCGTTACCTGTACTGGTAATCGGGATATTTTCTTATACGTTGGCGGCAGGTGATGTCGAGCAGAAAGTGCAAGATGGTAATGCACAATTATTAAATGAAACTCAATTACGTGTAGATCAAGTACTCAAAACATTGCAGTTGTCTGCTGTACAATATGTCAATTCGCCGTTTGTTACGGAAACGATGAAGCAACCTTTGCAATCGGGAGACTTTGAAAAAATACGTAATTTGACGACCGGATTTAATAATTTGCAAACGATTACATCGCTAGATCAGATACGTTTAATTAACTTTGAGCATAACTGGGTAGTCTCAGGAACATCATTCAGTCAAGTATCTGATGCAGAAGATCAAAGTGTGCTTCGATCATACCGACACAATCGAAATAGCATGTTCTGGGTAACCGATACTTCAATAGCGAATAACGGATATACGTCAAATATAGATATGATCTCAGAAGAGGAATTGGACTCAGGATCGCCTGAAAAGGAAACAAAAGTAACCAGTATGGTGTTCAAAATTCCACTATTACCTTCGACCGGTGAACCACGTGGACTGTTAGTCTTGGATATTGCCAATGATGAAATTGATAATTGGGTCACCAGCAGTACACGTCTGGGACAAATATATGTGTTTGATCAATACCAACAAGAATTTCTAGATAACGGTCAGAGTGCACAATATCCTGGATTACAAAATGAAGTGTTTGCTCATGTTCATCAAGGAGAACGTCAAGGATTTTTTAATTGGAAAAGTGAAGGTGAAGAAGTGGGAGTGACTTATTCTTCATCGACACTGAACGGATGGGTATATGTGTCTGTCGTATCTATAGGACAGATTACGTCCCAGACAAGAAAAATAGCAGTATTAACGATTAGTGTCTGTGTAGCGATGTTATTGTTAACTGCACTATTGGCTTTTCTCAGCAGTCGTCGTATGTATTCTCCTGTGTCTAAATTAATGCAGTTATTAGGTGCCAGTGACTCTGTAGATTATACCGGACGGCTCAAGGCAGAAGAGCCATCCACAGCTACAGGGTATAGACGATTATGGTTAGGTCACCGAAAAGGATTAGCTGGAGATCAACATAAGCCAGTGAAAAGACGAGATGAATTTGCTTATATTGGAGAACAAGTAGAGCGGATGCGCTTAACAGGGCGTGAGTTAGAAGAGCAGATTCGGGGACAGGTTCCGCAATTGCGAGAATTATCAGTGATTAAGTTGATCAGCGGGCAGATTCCTGCTAATGAATTTGAACGTCGCCGTCTAATCTATGGATTTCCTGAATCGGTTCGTTCTATGGCGGTATTGGTATTACAGATCGATACGGTACAAGGAACACGCTATGAAGAAACCGATCGAGAACTGTTACTGTTTGCTATTAATAATATGGTGTCTGAATTGATTTCGGTAGAACATCGCTTTAGTCCGGTATTGATCGAACAATCTCAAGTTAGTATTCTGGTCCAACCCGCAGATAATGAAGATGCTACTTCGTGGTATCACAGTCAAGCAGAGCGAGTACGTACTCAAATTCAAGACTATTTATCGTTGTCAGTCAGTATCGGGATCAGCCGTCCATTTGAACATTATCAAGGAGCACCTGATGCCTATGGAGAAGGACTAGAAGCACTCAAGCAACGAATGAGTCTGGGCAACAAATTGATTATTCATTTTGAAGATATTGATCATAGTACGCCTATGGAAGTAGCAGTCTATACTCAGCTCAAACAGTTAGAAGATCGTATTATCCAATCGCTGCAAAATGGAGATTATGAGCAGACTCCACTGTATTTCGATGAATATATTCGTCATGTTATGGACAAAGAAATACATTTCCGCGATTATCCAGTATTGCTAACCCAATTGGCTGCTCGTGTATATGAGATGGTACAGCAAAAAGGTGGAACTGTTAATGGAGTCTTAGGTAAAAAAGCATCGCTGCATCGCTTGCTTGAACTACAGACGGTAGAAGAAATCAGACACTGGTTCACTCATGCACTATTTGAGCCGTTACAGCAATTTTTACAAAGCCAATCGGAGTCACAGTATATCAATATTGCCGATCAGATGATCCAGATTATCCAACAGCGATATGAACAAGATTTGTCCTTAGAAATGTGTGCAGAACAGCTTAACTTTCATCCAGTGTATTTAAGTCGTGTTTTCAAAAAAGAAACAGGTATTAAGTTTAGTGATTATGTAGCTGAATATCGAATGAATCAAGCGAAAAAATGGTTAGAAACAACCGACTGGCGAATTGCAGATATCGCAGAAAAATTAAGCTACAGTAACACGACAGCCTTTATCCGTATTTTTCGTAAAATAGTAGGAACGACTCCTGGTAAATATCGTGAAGAACATCGAAGTCGGAAGTTGATTTGAGTAAATACGAGTTGAATTCAGCATATATAGAGGTTGAAAAAAGGTTATTATGTTCCCAAAAAAGAAGCTAAAACCCTGATACAGTAAGGATTAGCTTCTTTTTTTACATATAAAGCTAAAATTGGATGATAGCCTGTTATTCTTCTGGAAGCGACAATGAGTCTATAAAAATGTTAACGCTTTCAAGGAGGGTGAAGGATGGAAGCCAAATCGGTCAAATCATCTACACGGATACGTACAAAGGAACGTCAGGCAAACATGTCATGGAAAGAATTTTACAAAAATCGTTGGTTGTACATTATGTTATTGCCGGGAATTATTTATTTTGTCGTCTTTAAATATGTACCGATGTATGGAATTGTGATGGCGTTTCAAGATTATGTTCCTTACCGAGGAATCTGGGAAAGCAATTGGGTAGGATTCAAGCATTTTGAACGCTTTTTCAGTGAACCGCAATTTTGGATGTTATTTCGCAATACGCTGATCTTAGCACTGTACAATATTATCTTCTTTTTTCCTTTACCCATTATTGTATCGTTGATGCTTAATGAAGTGGTGACAGAACGATTTAAGCGGTTCGTCCAGACGTTAATCTATGTACCGCATTTTGTCTCATGGGTTGTCGTTGTTGGTGTATTTTATATGATTTTTACCACAGAAGGTGGTATTTTAAACGAATTGATCTTTGCGATTACCGGACAAAAAATAGCATTTTTATTAGAACCCGGTTGGTTCCGCACGATGATTATTTCGCAATCGATATGGAAAGAAGTCGGTTGGGGAACGATTATTTTTCTAGCGGCTTTGTCAGGTGTAGATACTCAGTTATATGAAGCTGCCCGGATGGATGGAGCAAGTCGTTGGAGACAGTTATGGCATATCACATTACCAGCGATTCGCAGTACGATTATTATTTTACTTATTTTGCGTCTGGGTACGTTTTTGGATACCGGATTCGAACAGATTTTCTTAATGCTGACTTCTACAAACCGTGATGTAGGGGAAGTGTTCGATACTTATGTATACGTCAAAGGGATGACTCAAGCCCAATACAGTTACAGTGCCGCTGTGGGACTATTCAAATCTGTGATCGGCTTGCTACTGGTTGTCGGTGCTAATCAATTAGCCAAAAAATGCGGAGAAGAAGGCATTTATTAATGTATCTATCGTCCGAAAGGAGACCACATGATGAAACAAGATCGTACATTAGGAAATCGGTTATTTGATTATACCAATCATACTTTGTTGTTATTGTTAGGGATTGTAACGGTATTACCTTTTATCTATATCACTGCTGTATCGTTTACCAGCCCAGCCGAAGTTGCTAAAGGAGGATTTATTCTTTTTCCCAAAGAATTCTCTCTTGCCGCTTATCGCTATATCTTCTCAACGTCTACACTACTGAACAGTCTATGGGTATCAATCTATATTACTGTACTCGGTACACTGATTAACTTGCTACTGACGACATTGATGGCATACCCGCTATCTCGTCCTTATTTGCGAGGCAGAAAATACATCATGCTCGGTGTACTGTTCACCATGTTATTCAGTGGCGGAATGATTCCTACGTACTTTGTAGTCAATTCACTACATTTAACAGATACATTATGGTCGCTAATGATTCCCGGAGCGATTAGCGCTTTCAACTTAATTGTACTCAAAAACTTTTTCCAACAGATTCCGGACGGACTGGAAGATGCCGCCAAGATTGATGGATGTAACGACGTATCGATCCTTTTCCGTATCGTCTTACCACTATCTTTACCAGCAATGGCAACTTTTGCACTGTTCTACTCTGTAGCTCACTGGAATAGCTTCTTTAGCGCTATTCTATATATCAATGACAGCGACAAATGGCCTGTCCAAGTGTGGCTACGCGAAATCGTTATTCTCGCTCAAAGCCGAATCGGAGACACCAGTATCGAAGAAGCCGATATCCAACCACTCACGATCCGAATGGCAGTAATCGTCTTCTCCACACTACCAATATTAATGGTCTACCCATTCCTACAAAAACACTTTGCCAAAGGCGCACTCCTAGGCTCAGTCAAAGGCTAATATATTAATGATCCAATACATCTTAATTGCGTATTTAAAAATAACTTAAATAAGTTTGTGAATAGAAATCCCAAGTTACAACTATCCCAACACATCCATAATCAAAAACCACATTCAATGCATTTCGATCCACTATTATTTGTATAAACCATTACAATCAATACTTTATCTAGAAAATGATTAACTCCAATAATATCTGAACTCCAAATGCTCAAAACAAACAATCTCACTCATATTCAAAACCAATATCCAATTCCTTAAATGTCTAAATCTCTAAATGTCTAAATGTCTAAATCTCTAAATCTCTAAATGTCTAAATCTTTCCTGCTACCCCCACCCAATGGTGCTGGGCGAAGGGGGAGATGGATTCTGAAAGTCGCCTTTAAGACTCGGATATCGACCGTTTAGCGGTCAATCAAGATATCCGATCTTACCAGCGACGGCAAGAACCATCTCCCCCGAAGCCCTTCACCCCACCCCATCAATGAAAGGAGTTATCAACACATGAAAAAGCAAACAGCAACATTAATGTGCCTCATCCTAGCCACATCAACCGTACTCAGTGCATGTGGAAGCAAAGGCTCTCAAGGAGCTTCTGTCGATGATACAATCACTATGGCAATTTCTCAAGTCGGGGATATTCCTTCCGCAGGCAATCAAGTGCAACAAGAAATCGAAAAGTATACCGGTAAAAAAATAGATGTACAGTGGATACCGAACTCCGCTTATGATGACAAAATCAATGTCATGATCGCTTCAGGAGATATGCCTGATATTTTGAAAGTAAACTACACACCTGCGGTCACCAATGCGATGCGTAATGATGTGTTCTGGGAAGTTGGTCCTTATCTCAAAGACTATCCCAACTTAGCTGCACAAGCTGATGTGTTTTACGATAACGTCAAAGTAGATGGCAAAATTTACGGGGTACCTCGCTTTTCCGATATTGCCCGTGCGACATTGATCTATCGCTCGGATTGGTTCAAAAAGCTGAAGCTAGATGTACCGAAAAGCACAGAAGACTGGTACAACAATGTGAAAGCGTTAACATTAGATGATCCAGATGATAATGGCAAAAAAGATACGTATGGCATGATGCTGTTCAAAAAATACAATGAAGGCGAATATTCATTTACCACGCGTCTTGCTGTTAGTCTGGGTGCACCTAATAAGTGGAAAGTCGAAGAAGATGGTTCATTTACGCCAGAATTTATGACAACAGAATATAAAGGTGTAATGGATCTACTGAAGCGTCTGTATGATGAGCAATTGATCAATCAAGATTTTGCTGTATTTGATTCAACTGAAGCAGACAAGAAATTCGATTCCGGTCTAACCGGTATGAAGATCGCTGTAGCACAAACGGCTAAAAGTCAGCTTGAACGATTACAAGAAAATGTACCTGATGCAGAGATTGATCTTGCCAAGTTAGAAGGGCCAGACGGTTATCGTGTACCTGCACAGTCGGGTAATGCAGGCATTCTTGTATTCCCCAAAGTGTCTGTACCTACAGAAGAAGACCTCAAAGCACTGCTTTCTTTTTTGGATAAATTAATGGACCCTGAAATGTCTACATTGTTATTACGTGGAGTCGATGGCAAGCATTATAAAAAGTTAGACGATGGACGTGTAGAGATGACAGACTTTGCTGCTTTTCAGCGTGAAGTGAAGCCTTATCGTGATAATCTGCCATTGGTAGAAGGCTATAACGTACCTGCGCAAAAAGATACCAAGATTGGTGAAAAAGGAGTAGCGATGGCAAAAGAAATCACGCAGTATGCTGTTCCTAATCCAGCATTGACATTATATTCACCGACATATGAAGAACGTGGCGGTGATCTAGATCAACTGATCAATGATGCACAGACCAAATATATTATGGGCAAAATCGATGAGAACGGTTGGCAACAACAAGTGGAACTATGGAAAACATCGGGTGGCGATAAAGTGATGCAAGAATACGCAAGCTCTTACAAAGAACAGCAACAACAAAAGTAAAGCCAATCATGATTTTTATCCCACTATATTCAGGAGGATACCAAAATGAAATTTGTGGTCAAACAAAGTGCATGCTGGACACTGACAGCAATCTTGGCTTTCGGATTAACAGGTTGTGGCAATAGCGATCAAGGCGCTGCCACAGCAGACTCTTCAACAGTACGTATTTCGCTTATGCAAGTCGGTGATATTCCCAAAACTGGAAATGATATCGAGACAGGATTGGAAAAACATATCGGCAAAGATTTGGATATTCAATGGATTCCAAGCTCTGCTTTTAACGATAAAGTCAACGTGATGATCGCTTCAGGCAATCTACCTCATATTATGAGATTGAATTATATTCCGACAACAGTGGGTGCGATTCGTTCAGATCAATTTTGGGAGATAGGGCCGTATCTTAAAGACTATCCGAATCTAAGCGCTCAAGATCCTGAGTATTATAGCAACATCACAGTAGATGGCAAATTGTATGGAATCCCTAATTTCCGCGATATTGGACGGGCTGCAATCGTGTATCGAAAAGACTGGTTTGATACATTGAAATTAGGTGTTCCCAAAAGTGTAGATGATTGGTACAATGCCGCCAAAGCGATAGCGACTCAAGATCCTGATGGCAATGGTAAAAACGATACGTATGCTTTTCCATTATTCAAAACATATACCGAAGGTTCTCAAGCTCCATTGACCCGTATTGCAGTCAGTCTAGGTGGAGTCAATCGCTGGGGAGTAGATAACAGTGGTAAATTTACGCCTGAATTTATCACACCGCAATATACCGAGGTATTACAAATGATGCATCGTCTATATGCAGAAAAATTAATCAATGCCGATTTTCCATCACTGGATTCAACAGAAGCTGATAAAATGATGGCATCCGGTAGAATAGGGATGAAATTGAATGGCGTAGCTACTAACGGCAAAAGTACACAACAGTTGCTGACAGCTGCTGTACCGGATGGCGTAGTGGATATTTCTCCATTCGTAGGACCCGAAGGTATTCGGATAGCCGGTGAACCCGGTAACTTTGGCTTTCTGGCTTTCCCCAAAGCGACTGTACAAGATGAAGCTCAATTGAAAGATCTGTTAAGTACACTCGATAAATTAATGGACGAACCGACAAGTACATTACAATTACGTGGAATCGAAAATAAACATTATAAAAAAACAGCAGATGGTAAAACCGAATTTATCGACTTTGACGGATACCAACGGGATGTGAAGCCATACCGTGATAACTTACTAAATATCGAAGGGTATAATGTACCTGAATTAATCGACACTGAACTGGGAACTAAAGGTGTGAAATTATCGAAAGATGATCGCAAATATGCAGTCTCCAACCCGGCGTATAATCTGGTATCTGATATCTATACCGAACGTGGGCAAGAATTAGATCAGATGATCAGTGATGCTCAGACCAAGTACATTATGGGTGAATTAGATGATGCTGGCTGGCAACAAGCGATTACAAGTTGGCGTACAGCAGGAGGAGATCAACTGATCAAAGAGTATGAAGAAGCATATGCCAAGTTGAACAAGTAAATGATTAAATAGTTAGCGATAACGAAATGTTTATTGAAACTATACAATAGGATAGATACCAAAAAACTGTAATTACTTCTTGTTCTATTCTGATACTACAGAGTAGGCAATGAGGGGTGATTACAGTTTTTTTTGGTATGTCATCTCCATGTTTCGACGCTTTTACCGATCAATACATGCGTAGAAATAGATGGACTGGTTTATTAACAAGAAAAGAATGACTTACAGGAGGAACATCATGAGTACAAAACGTGTATTGATTACAGGCGCCAATTCCGGTATGGGACTTGCTTCTACTATCGAATTAGCGAAGCGTGGTTATGAAGTGATTATGGGCTGTCGTAACGAAGAACGCGGACAACAAGCGTTACAAGAAGCACGTGAACAGAGTGGTTCTGATCGAATTAGTCTTATGAAATGTGATCTAGGTTCTCTTAAACATATTCGAGAGTTTGCCGAAGAATTCAACCAAAAATATGATCGTTTGGATGTACTGCTTAACAATGCAGGAGTAGTGAATTTAAAGCGTCAGGAGACTGAAGATGGATTTGAAATGAGTATTGGTGTGAATCATCTAGGGCACTTTTTGCTGACTCATTTACTGTTGGATGCACTTCAAGCTTCTCCGCAAGGACGAATTGTTGTGGTCAGTTCAGGCGCTTACAAAATTGGTAAAATTCATTGGGATGATCCACATTTACATCATGGATATACTGTTATCAAATCGTATGCTCAATCCAAGCTTGCGAATATCTTTTTTACACGTGTTATGGCTGACAAGTTAAAAGGCACAAATGTAACGATCAATTGCCTGCATCCCGGTGCAGTGGCTACGAATATTGGAGTCGATCGAGATACTGGATTCGGCAAGCGTATTTTGGCAGGAGTAGCGCATCTTCCTTTTTTCCAGACGCCAGAGCAAGGTGCCGAGACTGCTATTTTTCTAGTGGATGATGAGGCTGTCGCTCAACATTCGGGTGCTTATTATTATCGTAAACAGAATCATAAGCTGAAGTCCAAAGCCCTTGATGAAGCAGAAGCGCTTCGTTTTTGGGAATGGAGTAAAGAGCAAATAGGCTGGCAAGATTAATAAGAATGATCATTTTAAAATGATGTCATTTGTTGTGCAATCTATCTTACATCATGATGGATCTACTGTTACAATAGAAGCATCTGGTATCCAGTAGGATCAGAATAAACATAGAAAGGATGATGATATAGAATGAGTAATGAATATCCACCAAATCCGAATGGAGTTCAGCAGAATCCGTATCAAGCTCCGCCTCAAGAGCAACAGGGAGGAATGCCACCCTATCCACCTTATATGCAACCGCCTTTACAAGGGTTAGGTGGCTGGTTAGCTTGTTTTCAGGTGTATATGTATTATGTACTTATCGCTTTCTTTTTCACGATTCCTAGTTACATATTTTTAATGTGGATGCACAATAATCCAGAAGAGTTTGAATCAGCAATGCCCGGAATGACTAATCAGTTGTTTGCGATTTATGGTGAACGTTTTACATTGGTGATGACCATAGGAATTATACTTGCTTCGATCTCTTTGGTCTGGATGCTTGTTAATTTAATTTTCTTTTACCAACGTAAAAAATTCTTGCCACGTTTGATGATTGCTTATTTCATTTTTGAGTTAGCAGGTACAGTCGTTACTATGCTTATCATACCTGATGTAGGTGTATTTACTACATTTAGTACGATTTTGGGAGTTGCTCTTGCTGTAGCTTGGATTTTCTACTTTATGCGTTCTGTACGTGTTAAAAACACATTTGTGCGTTAATCTTCTTTAATTAATACATCTAATCTTAATTTTTGCGTTTTTACAAGGAGGCAGACTTTATGAGTGATCCACATTTACCGTACACTATAGAAATAGCCAGACAAGAAGATTTACCTGCTATTGTCGATATCTATAATGCTTCGATCCCTGCAAGGCTAGCTACCGCAGACACAGAACCTGTGACTGTAGAAAGCCGTCAAGCGTGGTTCGATGAGCATGTTCCAGATCGTCGTCCCCTGTGGGTCTTGTGGCAAGAAGGTCAGATTGCAGGCTGGGCAAGTTTACAGACCTTTTATGGACGACCTGCTTATAATGGAACAGTGGAGCTAAGTGTATATGTGCATAATGATTATCAAGGCAAAGGGATAGGGAGCAAATTAGTATCTTATGCGATTGAGCAAGCCCCATCATTGCATATCCATACATTGCTTGGATTTGTTTTTGCTCATAATGATCCAAGTCTAAAATTATTGCGTAAGTTTGGATTTGAAGATTGGGGACATTTGCCACGTGTAGCTATTTTGGATGATGTAGAACGTCATTTAGCGATTGTGGGCAAACGCATAGAATCCAAGTAAAATAAGCTACATATTTAACTTCATACTTGCAACCTCACACCTGATAATCCGTCTAAAGATTATCAGGTGTTTTTTCATTATGGCGTCGATTACACTGGGATAGAGTATGCATCTGATAAGATCGGTAGGTTGCTCAAAGATAAAGTTGACGTTAATATGTATGAGGAACCATAACTATAGAGAAATGGCTATTCCAGCATATGCCAACAGGAAATAGCTTGTGAAAGGAAGCCGATCAATGATTATATTAAAATCGCCTCAAGAAATAGAAGCAATGAGAACAGCTAGTCAGATCGTAGCTGATTGTCATCGTGAGCTTGCCAAGCTTATTCAACCCGGCATTACCACGATGGAAATTAATGAATTTGTCAAAAAACATATCACCAAACTAGGTGGTAAGCAGTTTACCAATGGATATAATGGTTTTGAATATGAGACCTGTGCATCTGTAAATGACGTTATTGCTCATGGATTTCCGAGTCGTACTCCTTTAAAAGAAGGCGATATTGCCAAAATCGATATCGTTGCTGAATATGATGGTTGGCTTGGTGATTCCGCATGGTGTTATGCCGTAGGTAACATCTCACCAGAAGCAGAAAAATTAATGCGAGTCACTAAAGAATGTCTGTATATCGGGATAGAACATGCTATCGTAGGCAATCGTCTAGGAGATGCAATGGCACCTCTTCAACATCATGCAGAGAGCAATGGCTTCCATGTGGTACGTGATCTGTTAGGGCACGGAATAGGGCGTGAACTTCACGAGGAACCAAACTTTACACATACAGGTAAGCCCGGCAAAGGCACACGTCTTAAAGAAGGTATGGTCTTTACGATCGAACCGATGATTAATGAAAGTACGTACCGGATGACGATTGATGCAGATGGTTGGACAGCACGTACCGCAGATGGTGGATGGTCTGCTCAGTATGAGCATACAATAGCGATCATAGCGGATGGACCGATTATTTTGACTGCTCAGTAATCGTTTTAGATTCGTCTGAGTTTCTTTTGAATAAGGATCAGGTGCAGTGCTTAGCAAGTGAATCATCAACAGCTGTTACCTGATCATTAATCCTAATTAATAATTTAATTTTGATATATGGTTATGATTTTTATTCAAAAGCAAGCATTTGAGGTAAATAATAGGCAATATTATATCCAAATCAACCTTCGCTTTCCCAAAGATACAATCGCTATCGGATAAATAATAATAGTCGGTATGATATTCATTAACTATTTGTGCTAACGATTGCACTCTTGAATATTACAAAAACCTCCATTAAATAGGACTAAAGTTCCATTAAACCTTCAAGAATTCGACAAAATATCCGATACTATTATTATAAGCAATTGTAAATAAATACTAGACTTGTTAGTAACCCTTGACGGTATGGAAATGAATATGAACATTCGTGCTCATAGTTAACCTAAAATATGGTGGTGAATATAATGTTAGATAAAATGAATCATTCCTTAATACGAAATTTAGATGTAGCTGCTGACTACTTTTACGATATAGATGATCTTGGACTACAATATACGCCTCAGTACAGTATATTCAAACTTTGGGCACCAGATGCTGTCCAGATGGATCTTATGTTATATCAAGATATGGGTGTGTACGATGACGAAGGTCTAGTGCATGATCATACGTATGGTAAAGCGTATCCAATGAAATCCGAAGAAGGCGGCGTATGGCAATGTGAGCAACACGGTGATCTTGCAGGTCAGTATTATATGTACCGTGCTACATTTGCTGACGGTTCTGTCCAATATGCAGTAGATCCTTATGCTCGGGCTGTTTCTCCGAATGGACAACGGACAGCTATTATTGATCTTCAGACGACCAATCCAGAAGGTTGGGAAAATGATGTAAAGCCACGTATGTCCAGTGTGACTGATGCTGTGATCTACGAACTGCATGTGCGTGACTTCTCCATTGATGAATCTTCGCAAATGAAATATAAAGGTCAATATCTAGCTTTTACTGAAAAAGGTCTACAAGACGAGCATGGCAATCAGATCGGTATCGATCATCTTAAAGAACTAGGTATAACCCATGTTCATTTATTACCGATTGCTGATTTCCATACCGTCAATGAATTAAAAGTAAATGATCCTGATTCTACTCAGATGAAATACAACTGGGGATACGATCCTCAGCATTACAATGTACCTGAAGGCGCATATGCGACTGATCCTGCGGATCCGACTTCACGTATTCGTGAATTTAAACGTTTGGTACAAGCTTTACATGCAGAAGGTCTACGTGTAGTCATGGATGTCGTGTATAACCATACGTATTCTGTAGATGATGGACCTTTTGATCGTTTGGTTCCGGGCTACTTTTACCGTACAGATGAAAAAGGTCAATTGACTAACGGTTCTGGTGTAGGTAACGAGATTGCAACAGAACGTCCAATGGTACGCAAATATATCAAAGATTCTTTGCGCTACTGGGCTAATGAATATCATTTGGATGGATTCCGATTTGACTTGATGGGCTTAATTGATACCGATACCGTGACTCAATTGACTCAAGAATTACGTCGTGATGTCGATCCTTGTATATTGATCTATGGTGAGCCATGGACAGGTGGATGGTCTCTTCTTCCACAACAGACGCTGAAAGGCGCACAACGTGGTAAAGGATTTGCTGTATTTAACGATAATTTCCGTGAAGCGATTAAAGGCGATAGCGATGGGGATACACAGGGCTTTGCAACAGGAGCATTTGATGTTGAAGGCGATGTTGTCAAAGGAATCTATGGCGCAATTGGTGATTTTACAGATCATCCTAGTGAAACGGTCAATTATGTAACCGCTCATGATAACTTAAATCTGTGGGATAAGCTTGTACGTACCTACGGACAAGATGATGCTCTTTCTTTCTTACACATGGATAATGGACAGTTAGCAGATGGACGTAGCGTAGAACAAGCGGTAGAAGCCGCAGAACCTTATAAATACATTGATCCTGAATATGTGTTGTCTAATGATTGGGTTCGTCGTTCAATCTTGGCAAATGGGATTGTGTTAACCAGTCAAGGCATTCCATTTATCCATGCTGGCGATGAAATGTTACGTACCAAATTTGGCGATCATAACAGTTATCGTAGCCCTGATGTGATCAATGGATTACGTTGGGAAAATAAACATCATTTCCGTCCTGTATTTGATTATTATCAAGGTCTGATTCAATTAAGACGTTCTCATCCTGCATTCCGTATGGATCAACGAGAAGATGTTGAAAAACATCTAAAAGTATTGCGTAGTGACAAGCAGATTGTTGCTTTCCAACTTGGTGAATATGCTCATGGTGATAAATGGAATCGAATCGTTGTAATCTATAATGCGAGCACTCATGATCAGAATGTGGCTTTGCCATTATCAGCAAGCCCATGGCAAGTGGTTGTTAACGAGAATCAAGCAGGTATACATCCATTAGCTAGTGTGGTCGGTCAAGAAGTGATCGTTCCACCATTATCAATTATGGTGCTGTACGATGAAGAAGATCAATATATCCCTGTAGCAGCTAGTCTAGAATGGGATTATACTCCAAGCATTATGGAACCCGGCGAAAAGTTACAGATTAAAGTCACTCCACGCGATCAACGGGGTCGTATTTTTGAAGCAGAATCTGTACAGTTCCACTCTTCGAATGAGCAAAACGTCATTGTTCGTGAAAATGGACAAATAATTGCTTTAAACGAAGGAGATAGTACAATCTGTGCTTCTTGTGGTAGCGTGAAAAGTACACTGTTATTACATGTAGAAACGCTAGTACCGCATATGATTCATTTGCAAGGGGAACATCAAGTCTATGGCGGAAAACGTATTCCGTTGAAGGCTGAAGTTCTGGATCAATACAGTCGCCCCATTGCTCGTCCAAAAGTGCAATGGGATTCAAGCGACAAACGGATTATCCGTGTAAATAAAGATGGATTGGTACGTGGGATTCGCCCGGGTACAGCCAAAATTACCGCTTCTTGTGGTAAAGCAACAGCCCAATGGTTAGTAGAAGTACTGCCTTATGTTCCTCGTAGTATTGAAGTGGAATATGAGCGTCCTAATCAAGATTATAAAGGTTGGAATCTATGGGTATGGGGACCAATCTTAGGTCACAGACAAGTTGATTTTGAACGGATTGAAGACGGTAGAGCCGTTGCAAAAATTGTGGTTGCTCCTGAAGAAACCAGTGTTGGATTTATTATCCGTCTCAAAGACTGGCAAGCCAAAGATGTAGATACAGATCGCTATATTTTCGTTAATACTCATCAAGATGCGATTAAAGTATTAATCAAAAGTGGCGATCCACAATTTGAAGTAGAACCTGTGATGTAATCATTCAAAATAGCTACTTCTTTAGAAATAAAGAGTAGCTATTTTTGTTATTTTTGATAATAAATTAGGTTTATAACGAGTAATTATGGAAATGAGAGACCGTTCCTGATAAAATCATAACCAACAAACGTTTGGCATAGCGAAAAATATGGCGATGGAAGTAAAGGATAAGGAATAACGAACACCTAAAATAGATAGAAGGAGGAACTCGTTGATGGCGATTTATGGAATAGCGGACGCGTTCACAGCAAGTATACGATGAGCGAAAACCGGAACCGACTCGGAGTCATTGATATTGGTTCAAACTCAATCCGTCTGATTATTTATGAAGCAGGTGCAGATGGAACCTGTCGTATGATACACAAAGCGAAAGAAACTGTTCGGCTAGGTGTGCGCAGGGATGAGAATGGCAACATGATTGAGGAAGATATCCGAACGGTTATTCCTATCCTCCAGAAGTTTAAGCATATTTGCGCAACGAATCATACCCATCAGATTCGTGCTGTAGCTACAGCAGCAGTTAGACAATCAGCCAATACGGAAGAGATTATGAAGTGTTGGGAAAGCAATACCGATATCAAAGTGCAGATCTTATCCGGTGAAGAAGAAGCGTATTTTGGATTTCTAGGGGTAATGCGCTCTATGCCAGCTCATGTCACAGAAGGCTTTATTGTTGATATTGGTGGTGGCAGTACCGAAATATCTTATTTTAAAAATAACCAATTAATTCAAAGTACTTCATTGCCTTGTGGGGCAGTCAATATGACGATGCAAAATGGTGGTACCGATCATTGGAGCGAGCAATCGACAGCACAGTTGGAACAGAATATTCAGCAACAATTAGCAGAATATCCGTGGACAGCGATGCATCCTGATTTGCCTTTGATTGGTCTAGGTGGGGGTATTCGTGCTCTAGCAAGAATGGAGCGAGAACGTAAACGTCAATCGAAGCCCGCTAGTGATCCTTACCGTATCGATCCAGATACCATTTTCTTTTATGCTGAAGCGTTAGCAACGCTAAGTCTAGAAGAACGGGTGAATCGATTTGATCTAGGGAAAGATCGTGCCGATATTATTGTTGCAGGTACGCTTATCTTACGCACATTGTTAAAACATATGAAATGTTCAGCATTGTTAGCCAGTTGGCGTGGTCTGAGTGATGGTTTTTCACATCATTTTTTCACCGCAGAATCAGCTTCTTCACGTCCCACTTCATAAATATCAAAAAGCTGTTAATGCGCATCTTAGGATGTGACGTTAACAGCTTTTTTGTTATGTAGTTGTTGTTACAAGCAAATTGTTGCGTATATAACAATCCGGAAAATTCTCAAAAAATGTAAACGGTCACAAATGAGCATGAAATAATTAAAATGACATTATCGTTTGAAAAATCTTTAATTTGGGGTAATAATAGAAGGGGTTTATTTGGGAAAAGATGTACATAAGCAGAAAAAGGAGGAAAATGAATGTATTCCATTTTTGGTTTGAGCCATGAAACCACACTATTGGTATGGGCTCTTGTTGCTATTGTTATTTTGATTGTCATGATTGCGAAGTACAAATGGAATCCATTTGTCGTTCTGCTCATGGCATCATTGTTTTTGGGATTGGTTATCGGTATGGCACCACTCGATGTGGTCAAATCCGTACAAAGTGGTCTAGGTGGTACACTGGGTTCCATCGCTATTGTTATCGGTCTGGGTACAATGCTCGGAAAGATGATGGCTGAATCGGGCGGTGCAGAGCAGATTGCCACCACGATGGTTAATCGATTCGGGGAGAAAAATATTCCCTGGGCGATGCTAATCGTAGGGATTATTGTAGGGATGCCGGTATTTTTTGAAGTCGGCATTATTTTGTTGATTCCTATTTTATTTACTGTTATTCGCAAAACGAATATTTCATTATTACGTGTAGGGATTCCGATGCTGGCAGGTTTATCCACCGTTCATGGACTGTTGCCACCGCATCCTGCACCTATGATAGCGATTGATGCTTTTGGTGCAAGTATTGGTAAAACGATCATCTATGCGCTGATTGTAGGTATACCGACAGCGATAGTCGCAGGGCCTTTATTCGGAGCCTATATTGGCAAACGCATTATTGTGCATCCGCCTGAAGGGTTATCTGAACAATTTACAACCAATAACAAATTGGATCGTCCAGACAAGCCGTTGCCAGGTTTTGGGATTACGATGTTGACGATTCTTATGCCTGTAATTCTGATGCTAGCAGGTTCTATTGCTGAGATTGCAGATCCGCAAAGTACGCACGGAATTAGTGTATTTTTACGCTTTGTTGGTAATGAAATCGTAGCGATGTTTATTGCAACTGTGTTTGCCTTTTTCACATTGGGATTCGGACAAGGATTTACCAAAGAACAAGTATCCAAATTTGCAGGGGATTGTCTTGCACCAACCGCTTCGATTATTTTGATTATCGGTGGTGGTGGAGCATTCAAACAAGTATTGATCGACAGTGGTGTAGGTGATGCGATCGCCGCAGTAGCCACTTCTGCTCATGTTAATGTGATTGTATTTGCTTATCTAGTGGCTGCTCTGATTCGTGTGTCTACAGGATCGGCTACAGTTGCAATGACTACTGCCGCAGGGATTGTAGCACCGGTACTAGCATTAACGCCGGGAGCCAATATTGAATTGGTCGTACTGGCGACAGGTGCAGGTTCATTGATTCTTTCTCATGTGAATGATGCAGGGTTCTGGATGGTCAAAGAATTCTTTAATATGACCGTTCCACAGACGTTGAAGTCTTGGACAGTTATGGAGACTTTATTGTCTCTTGTGGCGTTTGGTTTAATTTTGCTACTGAATGTAGTAGTCTAAATAAGAAAAGAAGTGCAGGAAATTAGAGCGAAAGTAGGTTAAATCATGAGCACGGCGAAATATATGATCGGTGTAGATATTGGAACAACAAGTACCAAAGCTGTATTGTTCGAAGAAAACGGCAAAATTGTAGCACAAGGTGGAGCAGAATATCCTTTGCATACGCCTGTACCTTCGATTGCTGAACAAGATCCAGATCAATTGTTCCGTGCAGTGGTTGATTCCGTAAGACAAACGATGGACAAAAGCAGTGTTGCACCGGAGGATGTTTTATTTGTGTCTTTCAGTTCAGCGATGCACAGTATGTTGGTTGTGGATAAAGAAGGCAAGCCGCTTACGCAGTGTATGACTTGGGCAGACAATCGTAGTGCCGCCTATTCTCGTCAATTGCAAAAAGAGAAAAAAGGACATGAGATTTATATGCGTACAGGGACACCGATTCACCCAATGTCTCCATTAACCAAAATAATGTGGATTACCCATGATCAGAAAGAGATTGCGAATGCAGCGCACAAATACATTTCGATCAAAGAATATATTTTCCTGAAATTGTTCGGTGAGTATGTTGCCGATCATTCGATGGCTTCTGCTACTGGACTAATGAACTTGAAAGAATTAGATTGGGATCAAGAAGCTCTAGAAACAGCAGGCATTACACGTGATCATCTATCCAAGTTAGTACCGACTACACATATTATGCACGGTCTACATGCGACATATGCAACAGAAATGGGTCTGATTGAAAGTACGCCATTTGTACTTGGAGCCAGTGATGGAGTGCTATCGAATCTAGGTGTGAATGCTATTGAACCGGGCGTAGTCGCTGTAACTATCGGAACCAGTGGAGCGATTCGTACAGTCACCGATAAGCCAGTCACCGATCCAAAAGGTCGCTTTTTCTGTTACGCGTTGACTGAAGATAAGTGGGTAGTAGGCGGACCGGTGAATAATGGTGGTATTATTTTCCGCTGGATTCGTGATGAATTCGCTGCTTCAGAAGTAGAAACAGCGAAGCGTCTTGGACTGAGTGCGTATGATGTACTGACTCGTATTGCTGAAAAAGTACATCCAGGCGCAGATGGATTATTGTTCCATCCTTACTTATCGGGTGAGCGTGCACCGTTATGGAACCCAGATGCAAGAGGTTCATTCTTCGGACTGGCTTTGCATCACAAAAAAGAACATATGATTCGTGCAGCCTTAGAAGGCGTACTGTTCAATCTGTATACCGTGATGTTAGCAGTAGAAGAGCAAATTGGTGTACCTAAGAAAATCCATGCAACAGGCGGGTTTGCTCGTTCGGAGCTATGGCGTCAGATGATGGCTGATATTTTTGACCAGACAGTTGTGGTTCCTGAAAGTATCGAAAGTTCTTGTCTAGGTGCAGCTGTGCTCGGATTGTATGCTCTCAAACGGATCGATTCATTGGATGAAGTATCCAAAATGATCGGTACCACGTATGAACATAAGCCTTACAAAGAACATGTGGCGATCTATCGCGAACTATTGCCAATCTATATTCGAATTTCACGTAAATTTGAAGAAGATTATGAAGATATCGCAGACTTCCAACAGAAAATGCTAGATAAGTATACGCCTATTGATAAAAAAGATAGTGATGATCTTTAATCAATATGTTGAATGAAATTTCATACAATAAATAACTAATCTAGAAGATCATATAAGGTTGATTTAAAAAAAGATTACTGCTACTATTCGCAGTAATCTTTTTTTAGTTTATAACGTATTATTTCAGGTTAAATATATCGAGTTACTTAGTTATTGCTTTACCGTGATAGAGTTAAAAAGGTATAGTAAATAGAATTCATAAAGGCTGAGGGAGGATTGTATGAAAAATATTATTATCTTAGGCAGTAGTGGAGGCAATCTCTATAGTCTTGGTGGGAAAAATCCAGATGGACTACTAAAAGAATTACTGGTACAAATGGAGGCGGCTGAATTTCATTGTGCAGGTATTCAATTTATTGCTGCTCAAACATCTATGGATCATATCAAAGAATCTACCCCTGCTTCTTTATACATATGGAGTGAAGAAGAACAACGTCCGGTGATTGCGAGTAAAGGAACGCTAGAAGAAATAAACCAAGCAGCTATCGCTCAAGATGAACGATTAGCAGCTATGATAGCCAATGGTGAAGTAGATGGTGTTATTCTGATGAGCGCTAGTCCTGGAGGAGCGAATCGCTTAGCGATTGAAGCCGCAGCAACTGCTCAATTACCAGTGACAGGTACAGGTGGAACGTCGATGGCAGCAGCAGCTACCAAAGGATTGAAAGTGATCTCCACTTCTGGTACAACAGGCACAACCAATCGTACCCGCGCCGTTTCATTTATCACTTCACTGAGTAAGCATTGGGGCAAATCGTATCGTCCGGTGATTGGTCAAGTTTCCCACGGACAAGGAATGCCACAGGGAACAGGCTTTTCACGCATCAATATTCGTGGGATTATGCTGGCATCGTTACCGGGTTTTATTGCGATGGCTTTGATTCTGGCAGCCAGTCAGATCCCCGGATTAACGGCTTTAAGTCAAGTATTTGATATTATGATTGCGGCATTACCTGTGATTATTGCAGTTGTTGCAGCGAAGCAAGTGGCTGAATTAGATGAAGTATCGATTGTAGCAGGGATTGTAGCCGGTGTATTGTCTGTCAATGGAGGAATTATTGGTGGATTGATTGGTGGTATCGGTGCAGGATTGTTAGCCAATTATCTATTCCGTAAATGTGTAGAATGGCGATTTCCTGCAACAACCGTTAATATTGTAGCAGGCGGAGTCGCAGGTCTGGTAGCAGGATTAGTAGTCTATTTCTTTATCGCACCGATTGCCGCTCAAGCTGGCGAAGGGATACGTACTCTTTTAGAAAATCTGGTACAAGCCAATAGCGCCCTTGCTGGCTTAATAGCAGGGTTGTTGATCTGGCCGGCTATTCTTGGTGGTGTATATCATGCGGCTATTTTACCGATTGTATTATTGGAAATGGAACGAAGTGGTAACAGTTTCCTCGGTGCAGTGGATATGACAGGGCTGGTTATGGTATCAGCAGGGATTACTCTAGCTAATATTATTGCTCCACAAGATAAAGGTGCCGCCGCAGTAGCCGCACCAGGGTTTCTTATTAATATCGGATTTGGTACATTTGTAGAAGCGGCATATCCATTTATGTTTGCAAGCAAATGGGTGTTTGGCGGAGCCATTTTCTCAGCCGGGTTAGGTGGATTATTGGTAGGTGTATTGGATGTGCGTGGGATCGCTTATGTTCCTGCTTTTGCAGCTCCTTTTTCTTCTAATCATATTGCTGGCTTTGCGATCGCTATGTTAGGCAGTCTGACTTGTTCATTTGTAATCACATTGATTATTAATCTCATGTTCAAAAACCGTAAAAAGAAAGAGGCTATTCTATGATCGAATTAGTACTGATGAATCATGAACAATATGAAGCTTTTCGTGATCAATCGGCAGCCGATTATGCCGCTGAAAAAGTAGCAGCAGGCACATGGGATGCTGTAGATGCAGAGCGATTAGCAACCGAAAGTTTTGCTAAATATTTACCACAGGGCAAAGATACACCGGGCGCTTATATTTATAATATTGTAGATACAGCTAAGCAACAAATTATCGGTTATATCTGGCTTCAGATCAGTGATGCGCCAGCAGGTAAGCAAGCTTTTCTGTATGATATTTTGATCTATGAACCGTATCAGGGTAAAGGATATGGTCAAGCGACCATGAAAGCACTAGATCAAGTTGCGATAGAAGAAGGTGCCGTTAAGATTGGACTGCATGTATTCGGTCATAATCTCAAAGCGCTACATGTGTATGAAAAAGCAGGCTATCAGATTACCGACTATCAAATGTCCAAAACATTAACTCTATAAAAAAATAGAACATAGTTAGTAAATCTAAAAAAAGGCTATAAACAATATCATCTTCATCAAAAAAGCCTCTTTCTCATCTGCCTTACTGCGCAGAAGAAAGAGGTTTTTCTATAATGATATATGCCCATTACATTAGAGATGTTGATTCGATAAAAAGATTACATCCGATAGATCAATACTTCGTAAGGACGCAAATATTGTAAATCTTCGATATATTGTTCTTCCTCAAGATGAGGAGGATGCGCAGTATGAGGATAGTTTCCTAGAATTTTGACCATCGAAGTCGGAAAGACTCGATATTCTTGAGTCCAATCAATCTCTGCTTCGATATCAGCAAAATTGAGTAGAATTAACCAGCGTTGGCTTTGCCATTCTCGGATAAAAGCAAACACTTCAGAATGATCTTTCAGTAGCATCGTAAATGAACCATGAGACATGATCGGGAACTGCTTGCGCATGGCAATAAGATGTCGGTAATACGATAGAACAGAACCTCGTTGTTCTTCTTGTTCGCTAACACTATAACCTTTCAATCCACGTTTCTCTGGAAATGGAATCCATGGTTCCACATGTTCATCGGGACTAAAGCCAAAATTGTGATGCTGGTGATCCCATAGCATCGGCGAACGTGAACCATCCCGACTTCGCTTATGAATACCGGATAACACTTCTTCAGCAGATTGCCCATTGGCTACCGCTTCTTCATAATAATGAACTGTACCTTGATCTCGATAATCTTCGATTCGATCATACGTGGTATTCGGTAATCCTAATTCTTCTCCTTGGTATACCAGTGGGACACCAGGGATGAGATGGAGAAACGTAGCTATTAATTTAGCAGCAGTCATATTGTGTTCATGATGACCGACAACGTCTGGAATCATACGTGGATGATCGTGCGTACTCAAGTAGACTCCATACTCTCCGCGCGCAAAAACATGTTCATACCACTTCGCTACCGATTCTTTTAACTGAGACACCGACCAATCAGCAGAGCGCCACGGATCATGAGGATCTTTGCCCAGACGCATCATATCCATAGCCAGTACCATATTTAATTCTTTGCGATCAGGTAGCGTATATTCCAATACCTGTTCCATCGTTAAAGAAGGAGCTTCACCTATTGTCAAAATATGCGGATAATGAGCAAATGTTTCTCGATTCAACTCTTGTAAAAATTCATGAATTCGTGGCCCATTTTTATAATATTTTTGTCCGATTGGATGAGGATCATCTTCTGATGCATCGGGTAGATCAGGATGCTTAGAGATCATATTAATCGCATCTAAGCGAAAGCCGTCAATTCCTTTGTCTAACCACCAGCGAATCATTTTATAGATTTCTTGACGTAAAGGGAGATGCTCCCAGTTCAGATCAGGTTGCTTGCGATCAAATAAATGAAGATAATACTCATCGGTCTGCTCATCGTATGTCCAAGCGGATTCATTTTGGAACGAACGCCAGTTATTCGGTTCTGTACCATCGCTTTTAGCTGGTCTCCATATATAATAATTCCGATATGGATTGTCTTTCGCACTTCTCGATTGTTCGAACCAAGGATGCTCATCTGAAGTATGGTTGATCACTAGATCCATAATAAGCTTCATATCTATATGGTGTAACTGTTCAAGTAGCGCTTCAAATTGTTCCATAGTTCCATACTTGGGATCGATTTTGTAATAATCTCTGATATCATAGCCATTATCAATCATCGGTGAATCGTAGACAGGGCCAAGCCAGATCGTATCAATTCCCAGTTGGTGAAGATAAGGAATTCGTGTGGCAATCCCATTCAGATCGCCCCAGCCATCGTTATTGCTATCCATAAAACTAGGCGGATAAATCTGATAAATCACAGATTCTCTAGCTGTTTTATTTTCCATGATGATCCTCCTATTAGATGTTTAACCCCATATAAATTTCAATTATTTAACATAATTAGCCTTTAATACATGGTTAAACCTCGGAGTACATGTTCAAACAATCACTACACCGTCTTTATCATTCGATAAAAATCATGTCCACTGACCTTAATATTTCCATCTTCTGTGTACCCTAATCGTTCATATAACTGTTTGGCTTTAGGATTAGCAGTATCGACAATCAACATCACTTTAGAATGTCCTAATTGTTGAGCACGCTTTTCAAAGGCTTTAATTAAAATAGTTCCAATCCCTTGTCCTTGATAACGAGCATCTACAGCTAGTGAATCCAGGTAGTATTCATCTTCCCGTGCTTCAGGCACAATAGCTGTTGGATCTTGTCCCAGTTCTTGTACACGTTGTATGAGAGGAGCATCTAGCGAAGCAATCTGGCTTCCATGATAAGACAGTACAAAGCCAATCACTTGGTGATCACGTTCTTCGACAAATACATTTTCATAACTGATCCGATTACCTGTTTGTTCAAAAAAAGAACGTAGCGCAAGTAACGATTGTTCTTTGTTAGTTGTTCCTGTTAAGGTATGGGCGATATCTCCAATTGCGGTATACATCAGTTCTAAGACAACAGGTGTATCTGTAGGTTGAGCGGGTCTCATCATAAGTCCTCCATTTGAATCATTATTTGTGAATATCGTTCTATACCAAATCTGTTATAAGCTGATAACTCGTTCTGTATTATACATACTCCTGTATCTGTTTTACTATTATAGATGTAAGGCATTGCATGATTGAATATGAGATTTCAAGCGCTTGATGTTACATATTCATGGTTAAAGAATCTGTTCCATAAGAACGATTATGCCGTGTGTACACACTGTGCATGGTTAGGTAACTGGAGGTGTCATTTTGAGTATGTCATCCACATCTCCTGCTATGCGTGTAAGTGAAACGACTGAGCCGGAGATCATGAAGACGTTAGCTGTAAGTGCTGTAATCTGGCAATTGATGTTGAATGTAATGTTACTTCATTATCAGACGACAGCACAAAAGATAGAAATTGGCATATTATACGATCTGGTTAAATTTTCAGCACCTATGTTTATTTTTGCAATAGCGTTTGATTTGGCGAAGTTAAGAGATACTCACTATTCTCATTATGTATGGCACAAAACAAAAGAGATTATAGGCCCTTATCTTGCCTGGACAGTGGTATATATGATTGTGTTCAATATAGGCAACTACTCGACGATCTGGAATATATTCAAAGGTGTTGTACTGGGCGGTGCTGCACCGCAACTCTGGTACACGATTATGATGTTTCAGATTCACTTATTGTTGCCACTACTCACAGGCTTGGTTCTATTCTTATTAAAAAATAAAAAGAATATCATACCAGTAATGATTATTACGGTGGTCGTCTATGCTGCATTAATTGCATGGTATTCAATCTATGCTTTTCACAATACCCAGCATCCCGGACTTATACAGTGGGATCGTTTATTGTTTATGTTTGGTATCTATGCTGTGCTTGGTGTGATTGCATCCACTTACAATCAGCAATGGCGTGCACTGGTAGAACGTATTCGCTGGTGGGCGTTACCTGTAGCTGGACTATTATTCATACTGGTAAACCATGAATTGTTCTCTTTTGGATTGGATACACTGAATCTAGCCGATGCCAGTTATTTGAAATGGTCGATGGTACTGTTCAATATCGCATTGATCATTATCGTTTATGGATGTACCGTATCGCTGATCAAAAGTGGTTCCAAAACATTACCGTACTTTAAGTTTATCGCTAAATATGCTTTTCGTGCGTATCTAGCCAGTTATTTTGCACTTCGATTAACTGTGGCATTAATCGGTGATTATTTTAGTGATATTCCGTTAGGGTTGAATTTGATCATGACTTTTGGAATAACTGCTTTTCTCTCGTTTGCCATTGTGTATATCGTAGAGTGGATCTGCAAAAAGATAATGGCTTTATTTCGCCGATCCGCAAGCACATCATCTCATCAGACGACTACTCAAGAAGAGGGTGCTTCATCCGAAGCATTAGCAAAAAATTCAATCGTAAATTCACGGAATACCAGTGCAGCTCGTGATAAATAATGATCTCCACGCCAAGAAATACCGATCGTACGCTGGCAAATTGGTGAATGGATAGGTAAAAGCGAAATATCCGGCCCTGTTGATCCTTCCCAGGATACAGCTGGGATAAAAGCAACACCTTGTCCCGCCCGAATCAATCCGCGTACGGTAGCTGGATCATCACTTTCAAAAATATGCTGAGGCTTAAAGCCAGCCATATGACAATAATCATCGGTCATTTCACGTAAGCTATGTCCATGACGAAGACCGATAAAATGTTCATGTGCCGCTTCAGATAGGGCAATACTGCTTCGATGAGCTAGAGCATGACCTTTGGGCACCGCTAGAAAGATCTGTTCCGTCACAAGCGGAGTGCTTTGTATATGTTCATAATTGAGCGGTAAGGAAGAGATGCACAGATCGAATTCAGGTTTGACATTTTCTTCGTAATGCTGAAGCAATTGAAAATGAATATCAGGATATTGTTCACGAAAAGCAGTAATCAAATTCGGTACGATATGAGAACCAACAGGAAAAGCAAGCTTGATATAGCCCACTGTCCCGGTGGCAAGATCATGAACTTCACGGGTAGCATCTTCAAGCGATTGAAGCGCCTTTTCAACATGTTTGAGAAAAGTTCTTCCGTATTCGTTGAGTGTAATATAACGCCCGGTACGGTCAAATAAAGAAACACCAAGTTCGGTTTCGAGCATTTTGATTGATTTACTCAGTGCAGGTTGAGCGATATGAAGTTCTTCAGCAGCATGAGTCATATGTTGAAGCCGTGCTACTTTACAAAAGTATTTTAAGTGAAGTAATTCCATTCAGAACACCATCCAATCTCAATTAATCAAACATCAAGGAGGAGTATCATGTCAACCCACATCAGCAAGTTGAAAGCCGGAACTCCGCGTATTTGGACGACCCGTCGTGATGAAAAAAAACGTCGTATGGAAAAGGTTCGCTCGATGTTAAACGGTGTGATTTTGCCTACGGATCATATTGTAGATGCAATGGAAGTCTTGTTAGTTAGCGGTGATCGAGTAGCGCTAGAAGGTAATAATCAGAAACAAGCTAGCTTCTTATCCCAAGCATTATCCAATGTGAATCCGCAAGTGGTTAACAATCTGCATATGATTATGTCCAGTGTATCTCGTCCAGAACATTTAGACATTTTCGAAAAAAATATTGCTAGCAAACTTGATTTCTCTTATGCAGGTCCTCAAAGTCTACGTATCGCTCAAATGGTGGAAGATCAGACGCTGAGTATCGGCTCGATTCATACGTATCTTGAACTGTATGGTCGGATGTTTGTCGATCTGACTCCAAATATCGCATTGGTTGCCGCTGACAAAGCAGATCGTCAAGGTAATCTATACACAGGTGCAAACACAGAAGAAACACCAACCATTATTGAAGCCACTGCTTTCCGCGATGGAATTGTTATTGTACAGGTGAATGAAATTGTAGATGAATTACCACGTGTAGACGTACCTGCTTCTTGGATCGATGTGATTGTTGAAGCCGATCAACCGTATCAATTAGAAGCGTTATTTACCCGTGATCCACGTCATATCAAAGAAACTCATATCTTAATGGGCATGATGGCAATTCGAGGCATCTATGAACGGCATCAAGTTCAATCGCTGAATCATGGGATTGGATTCAATACAGCTGCGATTGAATTGTTATTACCCACCTACGGAGAATCGCTTGGACTACGAGGTAAGATTTGCAAAAATTGGGTGCTCAATCCTCATCCTACGTTAATTCCTGCTATTGAAAGTGGATGGGTTGAAAGTGTACATTGCTTCGGCGGTGAAGTCGGTATGGAAAAATATACAGCTGCTCGCCCGGACGTCTTTTTCACCGGACATGACGGTACAATTCGATCCAATCGGGCAATGGGTCAAGTTGCTGGACAGTATGCGGCAGATATGTTTATCGGAGCCAGTCTACAGATTGATCCAGACGGCAACTCATCAACAGTGACCTCGGGTCGGTTAAGTGGTTTTGGCGGTGCACCAAATATGGGTAGTGATGCTCGTGGACGTCGTCATGATACAGAAGCATGGCTGAATATGATAAAAGATCAAGATCCTATCGTACGTGGACGCAAATTAGTAGTCCAAATGGTAGAAACTTTCCAATCAGGGGATCAACCTACATTTGTCGATCAACTGGATGCGATTCAAGTAGGGCATGATGCAGGTCTACCGCTTGCTCCTGTTATGATCTATGGAGATGATGTAACCCATGTTGTTACTGAAGAAGGAATCGCGTATCTCTACAAAGCGCAAAATATCGAAGAACGTCGCACTGCATTAGCGGCGATTGCTGGAGTGACCCCTTTAGGTCAACGTCATGATACCGATCTGAATGAGAAATTACGTCAAGATGGACTGATTGCTTTTCCAGAAGATTTAGAGATTCGACGGACAGATGCGAAGCGTTCTTTGTTAGCTGCGAAAAGTATAGAAGAACTTGTAGAATGGTCAGATGGATTATACGAACCACCATCCAAATTCCGGAGCTGGTAATCATGAGCATATCAAGTATATCCGCAATCCAATCAGACAAGAACCTTATAGTCAATCGTTATGCTTCTTGGTTAGGGGAGTTAGCAGTATCTGCACTTCGAGATGAAGCTTCTTTAACCCCGAAGCCCGGATTGGTTGATCTTCATCATAATGGTTCTCATGAAGATATGAATATTGAGTTGATGTACCAATCGGCAGCCTCTTTACAATCTACATTTACACAAATGGCTCAAGTATCTTATGACAAATGTGCCGATCAATCGCTACGTGAACAACTGGCATGGATCGGACGCACAGGTGAACAGCAGATGCTTACTGTAACGAAGGGGGTCAATACCCACCGAGGAGCGATCTGGGCACTTGGATTGTTAACAGGCTCAGCTTCTATGCTTATTGGAGAAGCTTATAGGAATACAGAAGTACCTTATAGATTAAAGGCTATCTCTGCTGAACATATCGCACGTACCGCATCTGAAATTGCTCAGTATCCCGATCGTTATGCACCTGTTACAGCTTCGCATGGTACACAGGTGAAGCATCAATATGGAACAGGTGGAGCCAAAGATGAAGCACAACATGGATTCCCTCATGTGATCAACGTCGGGCTACCTGCTCTACAACAAGCTCGTGCACAAGGAATTGATGAATTGTATGCTCGCCTCGATAGTCTGCTGACTATTATTTCGGTTCTACCGGATACCTGTTTATTATATCGAGGAGGTCAGCAGGCGCTTGAGCAGACACAGAAACGTGCAACAGCGATTTTGTCACAAGGTGGAACATCTACAATTAAAGGCTGGCAAGCTCTATTAGCATTCGATCAGTGGATGGTGAAGCATCATTTCTCGCCGGGAGGTAGTGCTGATCTACTTGCAGCTACTTTATATATCGATTCGATTCTTAAAGGCATCACAGATAGGACTGACATGGAATCTCTCTCAAAAACGACAGGAGGCCGTATGTAATGGAAATTATTCATCTGCAATATCCAGCGAAGCAAACATTAACTCAGCGTGCACATATCGGTGTAGCCGGGTCAGGCGACTTGGAACTATTGATTGAACCTTCTACAGACAATCAAGCATATATTCAGATCAGTACAAGTGCAAATGGATTTGAAGATATTTGGCGTGCAGTATTTGATCGCTTTTTCAAAATCTATTCGTATGCGGTAAAGATTGAAATTAACGATTTTGGCGCTACACCGGGTGTCGTCAACTTGCGATTAACTCAAGCCATGGAGGTGCTTCGTGATGGACAATAATACTCAACCTTTAAATATAGCGACAGAAAGTTTTATCGAATTATCAGGACGGGAACGTGCACAAGCTGTACTTGATGCTGGTAGCTTTCGCGAATTGATCGGACCTTTTGATCGAATGACTTCGCCTCATTTACCATTACAGGGTATTGTGGCACAAAGTGATGATGGAGTGATCGTAGGCAGAGGAACGATTGATGGAGAACCTGCTGTAGCGATTGCACTTGAAGGTGCTTTTCAAGGTGGCGGGATCGGTGAAGTCTGTGGAGCCAAAATCTCAGGTGCGCTCGAACAAGTACTTCGTGATCATGAAAAAGGAATCAAAACACGTCCTGTCTTGTTACTCGAAACAGGTGGAGTACGACTACAAGAAGGAAATTACGGTCTACTGGCGATTGCTGAGATTGGAGCAGCTATTATGGCGCTTCGTCCGTATACACCTGTAGTAAGTGTGATCTCGGGTATGATTGGCTGTTATGGCGGAATGTCGATCTGTGCGGCAGGATTATCCAGTCATTTAATTATGACCCGTCAAGGTCGCTTACAGTTGAATGGTTCAGAAGTGATTGAGCAAGAAGCAGGGATTCAAGAAATGGATGCATCGGATCGTTCTCGTATCTGGTCGATGGTAGGCGGAGAGCAACGAGTCGCCGCTGGTTTTGCAGATACACTGGTGAATGATGATATCCACGAAATTAACGAAGCGATTCATGACGTTTTCCGCCAAGGGATTCGAGAAGTGACACGTACAGCGCAAGTCGATCGTTACCTTGCTTTGTTGGCTGCTGTTGATGCGAATACATTGATTGTTCCCTCTTCGATTCGTGAATCTTGGAAATCCGGTATCGTAGACCAAGAGAATTTACAGTCACAATTGGGAGCACAGCAAGCTCAAGCCAATGATTCAGTTGTTGAAGCACCTATCACCAGAGGACGGACATGGTTTGAAGCATTATCCGGTCAATCTGCTTCGGCTCAGCAAGGGATTGCTTCGGTACTTTGTGCAGATACTGAATTAGAGAATCAACGTGTACGTTATATCTCGGTTGTTCCGAATCCAAATGCACGATTTGTGAGAGCTCGCCAAGGTGAGATTGGACTTGAAGAAGGATGGAATATCGCTCGTTCTATTCGTGAAGCGATTGAAGCAGACAAAGACGGAGAAAAGCGCGCGATTGTAGCCATCGTAGATGTTCCTAGTCAAGCTTATGGTTATCGTGAAGAAGTATTAGGCATTCATTTATCATGTGGATCAGCTGTGGATGCTTATGCTAGTGCCCGTCTTGCCGGTCATCCTGTGATTGCTTTGATTGTAGGCAATGCTATCTCGGGCGCATTTCTAGCCCATGGTATGCAAGCGAATCGATTACTTGCTTTAGATGATGAAAAAGTAACCGTACAAGTCATGTCTAAGCAGTCTGCGGCTCGTATCACCCGTCGTTCGATCGAACAGTTAAATGAAGCGGCGACTAAAGTGCCAGGTGCGGCTTACGATATTCGTTCTTTTGCCAAATTGGGAGCTTTAGATCAATTGATCGAAGGAATCGAAGCAGATCAACCACAAACCAAAGATATCGAGCGCATTCAGCAGTATCTGATTACAGCTATTGCAGAGACTCGTCAAGGACCTCGTGATCTAAGTGTACGTCTAACCAGTGCAACTGCGGCAACAGGTAGAGCTTCTTCTATCAAAGTAAGACAGTTATTAGCAGAGCAATGGGATTAAGTACAGCTCCTCATGATTTACTTCAACTGAATTCACGCTGGAGAGAAGTAGAAGCAGATCATGATCTGCCTGAATGGGTGCTTAGATCACTAGAACAGACACCATGGGTCGTCGTCAGACGTGCTCCTGCGCTAGAAGGTCAGATTGCTGTAGGTGTTCGTGGCAAAGAACGTCATCTACGGCAAGCATTAACGATTCCAGATCATTTAGTTGTTCAACAAGTGACACCAGAGCAATTACTACAGTTATCCCTATCTCCTGATCACCGTTCGATAGCGAAAGAACGTTGGAAAACTATGCCAGCCCTACAAGCTTTAGAGCAACTTGCTGTATCGTGGAAATCATATGATCTCCATTGGGGACCGGCAGGAAGCACTGGATTTGAATTAGCTACGGGTATGCCAACATTGACGATGACTAGCGATCTGGATATTGTACTGCGTTGTCCTTCATTTCTTGCTCCTGTGTTAGCAGAGCAATTATTAGAACAAACATTGGATCTTCCGGTACGTGTCGATGTACAGATAGAGACGCCTTATGGAGCGGTAGCTCTAAGTGAATGGGCAAGACCAGCTACTGATCGGGTGTTAATGCGTACTTTGCAAGGGCCTTTGCTGGTGACTGATCCGTGGAATCCACGTCTCGTATAATTATGATTGATCCAAAGTTATAAAATATCTGATAAACACGATCAGATGAAGGAGAGATGCCAGATGAGTGTAGTCATGCTTTTTCCCGGTCAAGGTTCACAGCGTGCAGGGATGTTGCATGAATTGCCGGATCATTCTGTGATTAAGCAGACACTGACAGAAGCAGAAGAACTTTTACAATTAAAGATCGATCAACTGGATAGTGAAGAAGCATTACAGACAACCGATCATGTGCAGATGTCTCTTTGTATTGCTGGAGTAGCTGTGTCTAGAGCTTTGGCGGCAGAAGGCGTTCTTCCTGATCTTGTAGCGGGTCATAGTGCAGGTGCTTTTGCCGCGGCAGTGGCTTCAAGTTCACTTTCGTTCAAAGATGCTCTACATCTAACTCGCTTACGTGGTCAATTGATGATGGAAGCTTATCCACAAGGGTATGGAATGGGTGTAATTACGGGGATGACTCAGCGTCAGGTGGAACAGATTCGTCTAAGTATTCATTCTGAAGAGCATCCAGTATATATCGCTAATCTAAATGCCCCAACACAGATTACTGTCGCAGGGCAGTGGCAAGCGATCGACCAACTGTTGACCACATGCAAAAGCAAAGGAGCACATACTGCCAAACGATTGAATGTCAGTGTACCCTCCCATTGTCCATTATTATCTTCTGTATCCGATCAGTTAGCTACAGCAATGCATGATATGGAAGTGTCTCGTCCACTTATCCCGTATGCAGGTAATTATAAAGGGCGTGCTATTCGTACAGCAGAAGGAATTGTAGAAGATTTATCTTTAAATATTGCTCATCCTGTACGCTGGCATGAAGTGACTACTTTATTTTATGAATTAGGTGCTCGGTTATTTTTAGAAATGCCTCCCGGACAAGTATTAAGTGGTCTGGCTTCTGCTGCTTTTCCAGAAGCTCGTGCAGAAGCCTTATCTTCCAGTCGGCTCGATAATGCAGTCATTTTGGCAAAGCGAGAGCAAGGTAACCGCTAACGTAATCTAAGCTATACGCAAAATACATGCATAAACATGTGCTCTTATCTTCAAAAGAAGAGCGCATGTTTATATACATAGAAGAAGTGTACTATAATAAATATAGTCATTATGTATAAATGACCATTTGGATTGATCTTGTTGCAGCGTATTAGAGAGGATGAGAAAAAGATGGAAACGACACAAATTCATACACAATACGGAGAATTACAAGGTATACGTGAACATGGAGCAGTGATCTGGAAAGGGGTTCCTTTTGCAGAACCACCTGTTGGAGAACTGCGTTTTCAAGCTCCAAGACCGCCGCAACCATGGCAAGGTGTGAAAGAAGCATTGCATTTTGGTCCGATTGCTCCTCAACCGGTATATGAAGGAGCGAGTATGTTCGGTTCTGGAAGCGAACCTCCTGTGCAATCGGAAGATTGTTTATATTTGAATATATGGGCTTCGGATAAATCGACTCAAAAGAGACCTGTTATGGTCTGGATTCACGGAGGTTCTTTTGTAACAGGTGCAGGTAGTATTCCTTTATATGACGGAACATCGCTTGCAGTTAACGGAGATATGATTGTAATAACGATTAACTATAGATTAGGGCCATTTGGATTTTTGAATTTATCATCTTATGGTGATGATTATCATTCCAATGTTGGCTTGTTGGATCAGATTGCGGCGTTAGAATGGATCAAAAACAATATCGAAGCATTTGGTGGCGATCCTGAACGTGTAACCATATTCGGTGAGTCCGCAGGTGCGATGAGTATTGCATCTCTTTTGGCAATGCCAGCCGCTAAAGGGTTATTCCAAAGCGCTATTATGCAAAGTGGTGCCGCTCAAGTAATGCCAACAGAAGTCAGCAGACAAATTGCAGACGGATTTGTACAAGCATTGGGTGTAGGTGAACAAGACTTATCTAAGTTGTATACCGCTTCGACGGAAGAAATATTGCAAGCAGGTAATCGTGTGAGTCAAATGCTTGATAATGGTACATGGGCATTGTTGTTCCAACCAACGATTCATCCACATACTTTACCTGTTGAACCTATACAAGCGATCAAAGATGGCTCAGCCAAACATATTCCATTGATTATCGGTACGAATTTGGAAGAGGGTACGTTATTTTTCAATCAACCGACTCAATTGATGAGCGAGACTCAAATTGTAAATATTGTCCAAGCTTTGTTGGGAGAAGATCCTCATGGATTATCTAAACAATATCCACTAACAGTGAGAGGTCATGCTGATCTGATGACTGACTTGTTCTTCTGGCGTTCGGCTTTACAATGTGCTGAAGCACAGATTGGACATGCTCCAGTATGGATGTATCGATTTGATTGGTGTCAACCAGGGCATCCGTTGTTAGGAACAGCTACACATGGTGCTGAGATTGCTTTTGCTTTTAACAATCTACCTTTATTTGCTCATCTTGGATTAGAAATTGATGAAGATACGTATAATCTAGCAGAGCAAATGCAGGCGGCTTGGATTAATTTTGCGCATAACAGTATGCCGGTGACCAGCAATTTGCCGTGGTCTGATTATGATCTTAAAGAACGTTCTACCATGGTCTTTAATCGCCAGTTAAATGTGGTACACGATCCAGAAAGTGACAAACGTCAACAATTGATTTCTTATTCTTAAGCAGTTGTAAATAGCATGAGATGAACCGATCTTTATCCGGTTCATCTTTTTTATTTGGCATTTCACTTTCGTATTCGCAAATAAGAGATATTCAGTAAAAAGAACGGATTATAGCTATAAATCTATTTTTGCATAAAAGCGAAGTACATTTTACCTATAATTGAGGATTAAGAGCTATACATTATTTCTATAATTTGTCGATATAATAGAGTAAATATCGAAAAAGGTATACATCATTTTGGCACACTTCTAGATGATCATTACTTTATAACTATAGTTACTGATTTAGCTTCTATTTACTCGTATATACGCTATTTTGATTTTTGATATATAAATATAGAACATAATGAAATGGGGAATCGTGATTGATTATACATATTACTGAACTTAAGCAAGGCCAACGATTAAGCAGTGATACATTTAATAGTTCAGGTGTTCCGTTGTTAAAAAAAGGAGTAGATATCAAAGAAGAAGATATCACCTTATTACTGCGCCATAAAGTAGAATACATTGATATTGATGCCAGAGAAGATATCAAACCAGTCGCTGATATGATAGCGATTACAGGATTATCTCCTGCGTTGAAAGAAAAAATCAATCGTTCAATAGATGCATATCAGTCCATCTTTTTGGAAGCACTGACTAAAGGCAAATTCAATCCAGCTATTGTCGATGAATTGTTGCAACCCTTATTGTTGGATCTAGATGCGCAAAAAGATGTAGTAGCACTATTGTTAAATTTAGAAAAAGAAGACGATCATCTCTATAGTCACTCACTCAAAGTCGGTTTGCTGAGTTACTATATTGCAGAATGGCTGGATTATTCCAAACATGATTGTTATCGCATTAGCAAAGCAGGCTATCTACATGATATTGGTAAAAGCCGTCTGCCTTCTATTTTGCGTAGCAAGCCTGAGCAATTAAACGACTCCGAGTTCAAAGAATACAAAAATCATACCACCTATGGATACGATATTATTATGGAATCGATGAATGATAAAGTGACTGCATCTGTTGCTTTACAGCATCATGAACGTGGAGATGGTTCAGGTTATCCGAATCGCTTATACAAACGGGGAATTCATCCATTTACGCAGATCGTATCAGTAGCAGATGTATTTGTGAATATGACTGCTAGCAAAAATCAACAAAACAAACAAGGATTTGTTGCTGTATTGCAAAGCATTTACGAATTAGGATTTTCCAAATTAAATGAAAAGCCGGTTCAAGCGTTAATTCATCATCTTGCTCCTAATCTGATCGGCAAAAAAGTACAATTGACCAATGGAGAACAAGGGACGATTATTTTAAATAATCCACTGGATATTTTTAGACCTTTGATACAGATAAATGATCAATTTGTCGATTTAACTAAAGTCAGAGAACTGCATATCGAAGAAATCTTTGTCTAAGTACTCCTTATACGATATATACATCATTCAAATAAGAAGAAAAGGAACTTGTTAGCGCAAGTTCCTTTTTGGTATGTCTACAGCAAGTTCCTCCTACTATCAATAGTACCGTTAATGAATAGGAATAGATGGTTAATAGGTTGATACATCCTGATGAGGATAAATCGTGATCTGACTCATTAAGGATACGAATGGAGGCACACTACACGTATGCAACATGAACTTCATACCGACTCGAATCTGTCGATTTCTGATTTTACCAAAGATCATGGACAAGATCTATTGATCCATGTACCCGAAGAATTTAGCTTTACTGAAAATTATAGCCATTTATCAACAGCTACCAATGAGAGTTTATATACATTACGCAACGGAATGATCTACAAAGCAATTGCTGTCGGTCAAGAAGCTACGATTGTTGAGATTAGTGATTATGATGAACATCATATGTTGATCCGTTTTGTCGAAGAAGATCAATCCATTTCACCTACGTTACGTACAGGAGTTGCTCAGTATGTATACGATTGGTTTGATTTAGGGACAGACCTTGCCCCTTTTTATAAAATGGCTGCGCAAGATCCGCTACTCCAGCAAGCTGTGGTTTCCTTTTATGGATTGCGCAATATGGGAATTCCTGATCTATATGAAGCAATCTGCTGGGGTATTCTTGGTCAACAGATTAATTTAGGATTTGCCTATACATTAAAACGAAGATTTGTAGAGCATTTTGGACAAGCACTCATTTACAATGGTGAGTCTTACTGGCTATTTCCTACTGCTGAGACGATTGCTACTCTTACTGTCGACGAATTAGCTGCGGCAGGCATGACAACTGTGAAAAAGTGTGAATATTTGATTGATACCGCTCAATTAATCGTTAACGGTACATTATCCAAAGAAGAGCTTTTACAAGCAACTGATGTCAAACAAGCTGAAAAATTACTGGTGAAAATCCGGGGGATTGGCCCGTGGACGGCTCATTATGTATTGATGCGTTGTCTACGCATGCCATCTGCTTTTCCTATTGATGATGTCGGTCTGCACAATTCGATCAAGCATGTGCTGAAAATGGATGCTAAGCCGACCAAAGCTCATATTCTTGAATTATCCGCAGGTTGGTCGTTGTGGGAGTCGTATGCGACGTTTTACTTATGGCGGTTTTTGTACTGAAATTTGTAGGGTGTTCAATGGGAGGACGCTACGGGCGGTGGATGGTTCCTACCGTCGCTGGTAAGATCGGATATCTTGAATAACCGCTAAGCGGTCGATATCCGAGTCTTAAAGGCGACTTACGGAACAATCCTCCGCCCTTCGCTAGCGCCATTTGGGTAACACAAGTTATAAATTGAAGTATAAGGGGAGGGCTAGGGGGAGTTGGAGAGATTTTAAAGATTTAAGGATTTTGAAGATTTACAGATTTGGAAGGGTGGTATGGATTTAGAAAATTTAAAGGGGTTAAAGAATTTAAAGATTTTAAAGAACTTAAAGATTTAAGAATTTAAGGGCTTTAGAGATTTTAGGGAGTTGAAAATTAATATGTTTAGGGGGGATTGATTTGTGTGGGTTATGGGGTATGTTCTTGCGATTGAAAATGTAATCAGATAGTATTTAAGCAAGAATACGTATACATTTTGTGACTCTAATGAGGATAGGGGATATGAAATATGGGAAGTCGACGAGGCGTTGTTGCAGAAGATTTATATCGGTTTCATTGGGTCAAAAATCCGGTGATCTCACCGTTAGACGGTACAATTGTATATGAAATGCAGAAGGTAAATAAGAAGCAAGATGGATATGATTCCCATTTGCGACGGATGCAGGCAGATGGTAGTGAAGATATTCAATGGACAGCAGGCACTCATGATCGTGCTCCTGCTTGGTCACCAGACGGGAAGCAACTGGCTTTTTTACGTAAACAGGAGTCTGATTCCCATTTCCAGATCTGGATCATGTCTGCTTATGGTGGAGAAGCACATCAAGTGACTCATTTGGCTGAAGGAGTAGGTTCTTTTGTCTGGTCACCGGATAGTCAGTCCTTATTAATTGCAGCGACAAATAATATATCATCACAGCAAACGCCTAACGAATCATCAGATTCTAAAGAAGATTCGTCGGTTCCTTTATCCAAAAAGGCTTTGGAAATCGATCGAATCATTTACAAATCGGATAGTGGTGGATTATGGGATGGAGGACGAACACATCTATATGTACATAAGCTAGCTGATCCATCGGGAACTTGGATCACAGCAGGAGAATATGATGTTGAAGATTTTGCCTGGTCACCGAATGGACAGCAGATTGCATATGTCGCTCATATTCCTACAGAAGATGAAGAAAATCCTGACTTTTCACGCAAAAATGATCTATTTACGATCAACACGGAAGGTCATGAGCAACGCAAATGGACAGATCATCAATATGTCATTTCCAGTCTGACTTGGTCACCGGATGGACAATCTATTGCGATGGTGGCAGATGATCAATCTTATTACAATGCGACGCTGAATCGACTGTATCAATTGTCTTTAGCGAGTGGAACGATTACAGGGTTATGTGACTACGATGATATGATGTTGCTGAATGCTGTAGTAGGAGATACAGGACTCAGTTCAACGTATAAGCCTGTTTATCATTCGGATGGACAAGCGATTGATGTATTATGTACTACGTTTGGTGCTTGTCATTTACTATCGATCGCTACAGATGGTTCAGGTTATCAGACGGTACTGGGTGGAGAGCGTAATATTCACTATTTTGCCCGTACAGCACAGCAACATATCGTCTTTATTGCGGCTGATCCATTGCAACCGGGTGAATTGTTTTACTGGCATCCAGAGACTGAAGTTGAGACGCGTCTGACTCACCATAATGATGCTTTGCTTGCTGAACTGATCTTAAGCAAGCCTGAAGAAATGAGTGTCACTTCTGTAGATGGCAAAAGTCTTCAAGCGTGGATTATGCGTCCAGCCGGAGATCAAGCAGATAATCAGAAAGTGCCGACTATTCTCGAAATTCACGGTGGTCCTCATGCGATGTATGGATATACTTTTATGCTTGAATTTCAGCTATTAGTCTCGCAAGGATATGCTGTAATCTATGGTAATCCGCGTGGTAGTCATGGTTATGGTCAATTATTTGTAAATGCATGCCGTCATGATTATGGTGGTGGTGATTATCGAGACTTGATGGAAATCACAGACTATGCCATCGAGCATTACGACTGGATTGATCAAGAGCGATTAGGTGTAACGGGCGGTAGCTATGGTGGGTTTATGACCAACTGGATTGTAGGACAGACCGATCGTTTCAAAGCAGCAGTCACTCAGCGTTCGATCAGCAACTGGATGTCGATGTATGGGGTAAGCGATATTGGTTTTTATTTTGTAGAAGATCAGATTGCAGGCAATCCGTGGGAACATTTCAATACCTTATGGGATCATTCCCCGCTAGCGTATGTGCAGAATGTCAAAACACCTATTTTGATACTGCATGGTGAAAAAGATCTGCGTTGCCCAATTGAGCAAGCTGAACAATGGTTTATAGCGTTAAAACGGTTGAATGCAGTGACCAAGTTTGTCCGTTTCCCGGATGCCAATCATGAGTTATCTCGTAGCGGTCATCCTCAATTACGAATACAACGACTGAATCATATTGCCGATTGGTTTAATCAGTATTTATAGATATCACTGTAAGATCCAAAAAGTCAGATCAAAGGAGCTGAAGGAGTATCGTGCATACCGATCAAGAATTACAGATTCGTCCGATAACTGAAGCCGATATTCCAATATTATGGGATTTAATATATAAAGACGAATCTCCAGAATGGAAAAAGTGGGATGCTCCTTATTATGATCATGTTCACGTTCCTTATGAGCAATACTGGCAAGATCGACTGCGTATTATAGAAAGTCCAAGCTTTTGGGTGATTGAAGTGAATCAGCATATCATCGGAATTGTCAGTTATTACTGGGAGCATGAACCTTCATTATGGTTAGAAGTAGGGATTGTGATTTATGATCCTGCTTATTGGAGCGGGGGATATGGTACCAGAGCGCTGACATTATGGATCGATCATCTATTTACAGCAATGCCACTGGTACGAGTAGGATTCACCACATGGTCAGGCAATGAACGGATGATTGCAGTCGGTTACAAATTAGGCATGATGCTGGAAGCACGTTTACGTAAATGCAGATTATATAACGGTGTTTATTACGATTCGATTCGTATGGGTATTTTGCGTGAAGAATGGAATCATCATCAAATGCAAAGTGAGGTCTAGAGTATAGACCATATTGATTGATAATGTATGGTGATGCATTACAGTAAAAAAAGAGTCTATTCCTATATTACCTAGGGATAGACTCTTTTTGTTTATACAGCTTATAAAGTGAACACTAACTATTGTATTCGCTGTTTAGAATAATAGAATATTCACTCCAAGGTAAACATGAAAGTAAAAGTGATTTTTATTTATCTAAACTATCGTCGGATGGAGATGGAGAAGGTTCAGGCATAGGATCAACAGTAGGTGTTTTGAGATGACTCATATACTCTAAAGCATTATAGATCATGACTGCTGCTTCAGCACGAGTTACCTCGCCTTTTGGATCAAAGTTACCTTTACTATCTAACTTGTTGATATCTAGTGCTAATGAACGCTGAATAGCACCCTGATAAGAAGGAGTGATTTTGCTATCATCTGCAATCTCAACAGGTTTAATATTGATCATCGGCATATTACCGGCTTTTTCCATCGCTTGCATCACAAAAGTTGTAAATTCTTCTTTTGTCATTTTAGCAGCAGGCTTCACATCTTTTGGAATATCCACACCATTTAGATTAGCGATAATAAATGCGTCTGAATACCATACTTTATCTTTAACATTATTATAAAAGTCTTTCGCTTCTGGAGCTTTAATAAAAGTAAAAGCCGCTAGACTTAATTGGAAACTATTGACGATCATTTGCACACCTTGCGCTGTATTGATCGTTTGATTAGGTTTGAATTGATCTGCTGTAACGCCGTTAATAAATCCACGATCTTTTAGAGATTCAATTTTCTCATGACCTGGTACTTTACTGATATCTGTAAAATCCCCACTCGCTGCAAAAGCTTGGCCACTTAAAGATAGTGTCAATACTGAAGCCGTAACGAATGTCATCCATTTTTGTTTGTTTCTCATTACCAATCACCTCGGTTAATTATTAGCCTTACTTGGCTTGCTTATCCTTACAGACGCAAAGGATTTAAAATAAGTTGCAAAAAGATAGTCAAATTTTTATAAATTGATTTTAGGAATATTTACTTCTGGAATTATATGTAACTAAATTCATATTGTCGATTATAGGACTTTAGAATTTGTTTTATACAGCATTCGACAAATGAAGTCCTAGTTAACATAATGAGATTTTTGACGGATCAGGGTCTATAGAATCAATTAACGAAAATAGTTCAAAATATGTTTAATTTATGTTTTCATTCTCAAAAAGCAGGGGTATATACACATTACAAGATACAAAACAAAAACAAACAAATTTGACGGACGAAAGGAAGCGTGAAGCAAATGAATATGAGTATTCACCACATGACACCATACAACTACAACCACTTCAGACAGCAATCAAACGCAACCGTTCAAAAAGCAGCGGATAAAGAAACACCTAAAAGTTTTCAAGATATTTTGAACGCACAATTGAGTTCTACACGAATCCCTGTTAAAACTCGCGCTTAATTAAAACGATAAAAAAACATAGAATACATATTAAGCATGTTTCTTTATGAATACATGTTTACAGTTATGCATATCATAGAATACCTGCAAAAGTAACCCAGTGAATTGATTCACTGAAGGTTGCTTTTTTTATTTTGTTTACCTATATTTGTTATTATAAAATCGCTTTCATTTTTGAAAAAGGGTATGATATTAAAAGAGGAGGAGATAATATGGCTTTAATTCAATGTGAATTCTATTCAGAAGTACTAGGGCTTTCATCTACAATGAATGTGATTTTACCACAGGAAACTCATTCTCAAATTGGAATGGAAGGTAAAGTAACCGGAGGTAAGCATCCTACATTGTATTTACTACATGGTCTATCTGATGATCATTCGATCTGGTTAAGACGGACATCGATAGAACGCTATGCAGCAGAATATGGTATTGCAGTTGTAATGCCTGCGGCACATCGTAGTTTTTATACAGATATGAAGCAAGGCGGAGATTACTTCAAGTTCGTGAGTGAAGAATTACCACAACTCGCTGAATCGTTTTTCCCGCTGTCTAATCGTCGTGAAGACCGTTTTGTAGCTGGTTTGTCAATGGGCGGTTATGGCGCACTCAAGCTAGGCTTACGTCGACCTGATCGTTATGCAGCCGCAGCCAGTCTATCTGGAGCAACCGATGCAAGTGCATTGTATGAACGTGGCGATGTTGCCTACACTCAAGAGCTAGAACGCATTTTCGGAACAGTTGAAGAATTACGTGGTTCAGAAAATGATTTATTTTATCTGACAGAACAACTTGCTCAATCCAATAGCACCGAAGTTCCGCAATTATATCAATGCTGTGGAACAGAAGACTTCTTGTATGAGCATAATATTCGGTTCCGTGATCATGTGAAGCAATTGGGATTAGCATTAACGTATGAAGAAGAGCCAGGCGAGCATGAATGGGGATATTGGGATACCAAAATCCAGCGTGTACTGGAATGGTTGCCTCTTCGTAAATAGACCACTTTACTTATCGTATCAATTTTATACACATAACAAAAACCACCTGCTTGGTCTTAAGACTCCCAATAGGTGGTTTTTAATATTTTTATATAAGTCATTGTTGGCTATAGGATGTTATACATGATGATCAAGAAGAAGCTTCCACTTCTTGCATGACGATACGCTGTGTTGGATAAGCTAATTTCACTTTTTCTTCTTCTAAGATATCTAAAATCATCAAATTAAGATGTTGACGGTATTCCAGATTTTCGCCCCAAGCAGCGGTTTTAGTGAAACATTGCACCAGAATACCCAGACTACTTTCGTTAAATTCATTGAATTTGACCATAGCGGAATCTGCTACGACATTATCATCTCTATCTAACTCTGATTGAATACGAGAGACCACTCGTGCTAAGGCATCTCGATTAGAATCTAAAGCCACCCGAAGAGGGAACGAAATTTTGCGTTTTCCCATTTGACTACCGTTAGTAATCGGTTGTGCAGCTAATTTTGAATTGGGTACAATCACCAGTGCATCAGTAAAAGTACGGATTTTGGAACTACGGAACGTAATATCTTCGACAATCCCTTCGATATCCGGTGTAGAGATCCAATCACCTTTCGAGAACGGTCTTTCCAAAATAATAATAATCCCTGCGATTACATTACTTAGTGTTTCTTGAGCAGCTAGAGCCACAGCAAGACTGCCAAGCCCCATACCTGCGACTAGACCGTTAATACTGAATCCCCATTCTCCACCGACAATTGTTATAACAAGTACAACAACGATCACACGTAATACTTTGGATAGAAAAGGAATAATCATGCTTGTAGCATCCAATCCAAATCGCTTACTCATACTTTCTAACATAAGCGAAGAGGAAGCAGACACATTATAGATTCCCCATCCCAAAAGGATAATGCCAATACTGCGATAAATACGGTCAATCCCGATAATAAATGTCCATTGTTCATGCATAAAGTATCGCAAAGCCAAGTAAGTACCGATTAAAGTAAAAAAGGCTTGTAGTGGTCGTTCAAAAGCTTGCAACCAGCGAAGAACAGCTAGATGACTATCAAATCGTCGTAAAACAAAAGTAAATAAATAGCGTGTAAATAATTTGCGGAAACCTAAAAAAACAATCAGTATTACAATAGATACAAGTAGATCAATCCAGCGGATATTGTAATACCACGCAACTAGATTGTCCCACAACGAATAAAAATACATATCCACCATCCTTTGCTTCATCTTCTATGTTGTTATCTATTATTAACCGATTTGCACCTGTTCGATAGAATGCCGAAGCAAACAGCTTCTAACATCGTGAAAAGGATAAGTTTTATAAGAAGAAAATCACAAAAAAAGCATAAAAAAAGCCTGCTCCCGAAGGAACAGACTTTTTGAGATCATAAGATATTGAATATCTTATAATACATAATGATGTGTGTTAACCGCGTGATCTTCTAGAAGAACGCATGATAGCACTCACGATAGCAATAACAATCACAGCACCGATAATCGCTTGAATAATGAAGAATCCACCGATTTCTGGACCCCAAGTACCAAGCAACATGTTACCTAACCAACCACCGATGAAACCTGCGATGATGTTACCAATAATACCACCTGGAACGTCACGTCCTACGATCATACCTGCGATCCAACCAATAATACCACCTACGATTAATGCCCATAACCAACCCATTGTTGTCGCCTCCTAATAATTAAATGTCTTTTTTAAGATAGTTGAATAACTACACTAAATCACTTGATTTATAACATTTGTGTTACAACAAGCACTTAGAAGATTTATTCAGCAATCTCTTCTCGTCTATTTATTAACCATTGTTTAGCAATCGAAACCATATGTTTAAAATTTAATAAATAAATAACTAAAAATAATGAGTTAAATAGGGTAAATATGCATTTGAAATTATGTAAAAAAAGGCTGGAAACCAGCCTTTTTGCTTTAGTCGGTAATATTACCAGCCATTTTGAGACGCTTAGCAATTTCTTTGAAATCTTCTTGTGAAATTCCTGGAGCGAACTCTTCATCTAACTCAGGATACTCAGGAACAGGGACACCTTGAGGGAATCCGTGAATCACTTCAAGTGGCAATCCATCCTCTGGATGAGTACCTTTCCAGATTTGGTCGATCGCTTTGAAATCATCTGTACTATGAGTATAAAGACGAGTATGAACGCCTTTTTCCTCGTATTTGCGTGACTCATTAAATGCTTTGTTGCTGAGTGAAGGAACCGGTACAAGTTTGGTTACATTTACGCCTGTAGCAATTTCTAATGCTTTTGCATAAGCGACAACGTGTACGCCACCACGAACAAGAAGGAAACCAACCACTTCACGTGCAGCTGGGTGATCTGTTGTTTCATAGACTTTCATTTTATGTGTTCTTGCGCCGCACTCTAAGAAGAAGTTATGCAACAAATCTTCTACAAGATTACCGCTATTAAATACATTATCACCTGTCCAAGGACGACCCATAGAGTCACGAGGCATAGCACCTTGTGCACCTGCTAGATGATGATAACTTAAGCGAACATCTTTAAGCGGATCAAGTGGAGTTGAATCAGGTTCACCTGGCAAGCTAGAACCTGCAAGAATTTTATTGATACCGTGTGCAACCAATTCCACATGACCTAATTCTTCAGCTGTAATACTAGTAACTAGATCGTAGAAAGGTTTTAATTTAGATTTTCCACGGAAGTTAAAAGATTGATAGAGGTAGTTGTTCAAAGTCGACATTTCCCCGAATTTACCACCAAGTAATTCTTGCACAGCTGCTGCTGCATTAGGATCAGGCTTTTTGACATCCGGAATTTCAATCATGATTTGGTCAAGACGTGTGAACATTATCATACCTCCAGTATTTTTGTATTCTTGAAGCCCTTATCAAAAATAGTCAATATTGGTGTTTAACCCATATTTCCAAAACAAAGGCTCTCTTATTTCATACCCTATATTATTGAAAACAAACGGCTATTTTGTCTGCAAAAAGGAGATATAATCTGTTACTAGAAAGTCACTTTTTTCGAAAAGGTAGATACAAATCTGTTAACAACTGTAAAACGATATGATTTCACATGAATAGTGATCCTTGAAATATATTTTTAAAAAATGTATAAAAAATGTATAATATGTGAAATGAGATGGTTTGAACTGTTCAGCTAGATTCTGATAGAGATGTGGGATGATAAAAGCCGTGGATAATGACAAACAACGTTTGAGTATAGAGACAGCAAGATTGTACTACCTTTCTGATCATAGCCAGCAAGAAATAGCGACCAAGCTAGGCGTTTCTAGACCGACTGTATCTCGCTTACTACAGTATGCCAAAGAAAAAGGGTATGTGCGGATAGATATTGTAGATCCTCTCGAAGATCTGGATGCACTTGGAGAACAATTAAAAAAACGTTATGGATTAGATACGGTACATGTCTGTTATTCACCGATCAATGAGTACAAAGAAATCCAAAAGCATATCAGCAAACGTGCCGCCGATTATTTGCATGAGACGGTTAAAGATAGTGATATTATTGGAGTGACCTGGGGAACTACGATGTATGCTGTTGCAGAACATTTAGAGCAGAAGCAAGTACGCGGAGTTGAAGTGGTACAACTCAAAGGCGGGGTAAGTCACTCGCATGTGAACACCTATGCGGCTGAAACGGTCAACCTTTTTGCAGAAGCGTATCACACGATTGCTCGCTATTTGCCATTACCCGTTATTTTCGACAGTATTGAACTTAAAAAAATGGTAGATGAAGATCGTCATATTCAGCGTATTATTGAACTGGGTAGACAAGCTAATATTGCTGTTTTCACCGTAGGAACTGTAAAAGAAGATGCTCTTTTATTCAGACTGGGTTATTTTAACGAAGAAGAACAGCGATTGTTACAACAAACAGGAGCTGGCGATATCTGCTCACGCTTTTTTGATAAACAGGGTAATATCTGTAGCCCAGCTATCAATGATCGCACGGTAGGCATCGATCTGGTTGATTTACGAAAAAAAGAAAAATCGATTTTGGTCGCTGGTGGACAACGTAAAATCGAAGCGATTGAAGCTGCTCTAGTTGGCAAATACGCTAATATTTTGGTAACCGATCAATTTACAGCTCAAGCTTTATTAACATAAATATCAAAAAGTGATTTGCCTTATAAAACAGCCCTCTACACGATCCAGTAGAAGGCTGTTTTTTTGTATATCTAATTCATAAGCTTGTATTGACAATAGTTTTGTTTTGAAATAAAATTAGTTCGAATTCGAACTAAAGAAAGAGGGGAATGTATTGAGTCAGAGTGATATAGATAGATACAAGCAACAGGCACAAGATGCTTTATCTAGTCCGACTCCTTTAATCAAAAAAACATATTTAACGATCAAGCGTCAGATCGAGCAGTCGTTACGATCTTTAAATATAACTTCTCAGCAGAGTCAGGCATTGCACGAAATAGCGATTCAACCCGGGATTACCAATCATGAGTTAGAACATCAACTGCTTATTGAGAAATCAAGCGTGACTAGCTTAATGAATGGTATAGAAAAAAGAGGTTGGATTATACGTAATGCTCATCCTGATGATGCTCGTATGAAGCAAAATACATTAACTACAGCAGGCGAGCAAAAGTATATTCAGGCTCAACAAGCCGTTAATGAAGTCAAAAGCCGTTCGACACACACATTTACAGCTGAAGAATTAGAGCATCTCAAACAGCTATTAAACAAATTAATTCATGTTTATCAATAAAATAGCAACGGTATACGTAGAGAGGATGACAGCATAAGTGGCAACAGAAACAGAAAGAGTCTATCCCAATGGTGAGAAATTAATGCGTGTACTTGCATTTACGTTAGTATTCTCGGTAATGAATGCTTCGATGTTCAATGTAGTGATGCCTACGATTAGTAAAGAGTTCAATATTGGAGCCGCCGATGTGACATGGTTATTAACCGGTTATATGATTGTTTATGCAGTAGGTTCTGTCGTATACGGCAAGCTTGCCGATAAATACCGACTCAAAGATTTATTGACGTTCGGTCTGATCTTTTTTGCTTTAGGTTCTGTCGTTGGCTTAGCAGCGACTGAATTTTGGATGATGGTTGTAGGGCGTGTTCTACAAGCCGCCGGAGCTGCGGTTATCCCAGCAACCGCTATGATTGTGCCTGTTCGTTATTTTTCACCTGAAAAAAGGGGACGTGCTCTCGGTACAACAGCGATTGGATTATCATTAGGAACCGCTATTGCACCCATCGTTGCAGGTCTGATTACGAGCTTTGGAAGCTGGAGATTTTTATTTTTACTATCGTTATTTCCTTTAATCGCTTTACCATTTTTCCGTAAATATCTAGATGATTATCGAGGAGAAGCGCAGAAGATCGACTGGATCGGTGGCATCTTGCTAGGTGGAACTGTAGCGATGTTACTATTAGCGATCTCACAAGGGCAGTGGATGTACGCTATAATTGGTGCCATCTTATTGATTTTATTTATTGTTCGGATACGTACAGCGGCAGAGCCTTTTATTCAGCCCAAATTATTCAGCAATAAACAGTATTCTTTTGGATTGTTGATTGCATTTTTGGCAACAGGACTTAGCTTTGGACTACCTTATGTCACTCCACAATTTTTAAGTGGATTGAATGGACTATCTCCAGCACTGATTGGACTAATTATGTTCCCGGCTGCGATTTGTTCTGCTTTTCTAGGTCGTCAGGGCGGTAAGTTAGCTGATCGCAAAGGCAACCCATTATTAGTCTATATTGCAACGACATTAATCTTTATTTGTTTTATTACGTTATCGACTTTGGTTGGGGTGTCTCCTTATGTGGTGATGTTTATTCTTATTTTTGGTAATGTGGGTCAGACGTTTATGCAGATTGCGATGTCTAACACGATTTCACGTACATTGACCAAAGATCAAGTAGGAGTAGGTATGGGATTATTCTCTTTACTTAACTTTATAGCTGGAGCGATGGCAACCAGTATTATTGGTAAAATGATCGAAGCGAATCATGGTTCAGTTCATTTTAATCCAGTAGCAGTGTATGCAGATGGATATGTATTTAGCAATATCTTTTCGGTACAAGCCTTGTTAGCGATTGTGATTATCGTACTTTATTATGCTCAATCGAAAATGACAGGCAAATCCTCTTCACTACCACGCAAAGCATAATGTAACGAGACTTCAGGAGATCAATGACCTGAAGTCTTTTTTTATTCCACTATGCAATCGGTTACTTATAAATAGCTTTTGAAAATGAAAGTTATTTTAGTACATGACATCTCAAGTAACATAGTGTTAAAATAGGAACAGCCTGCGCAAAAAATAAAGCTGTGCTGTAAGCCTTTGATTTGTCGTGAACATAATTTCAAAAACTGTTTTACATATGTTCAACATGGTGTTATGATGTGGATGTAAGAGCTGAACAGTTATTTGTCAAACAAACCATTCACTCAAAGGAGATTAACAATATGAATTTAGCTAAATTGATCGACCATACGTTATTGAAAGCGGATGCTACACAAGCAGAAGTGACTAAATTGACAGAAGAAGCTAGAAAATATGAGTTCGCATCTGTATGCGTTAACCCAACATGGGTAGCTTATTGTGCAGAACAATTAAAAGGTAGCCCTGTCAAAGTATGTACGGTTATCGGATTCCCTTTAGGAGCAACAACTCCAGAAGTGAAAGCTTTTGAAGCAAGCAATGCGATTGCAAACGGTGCTACAGAAGTAGACATGGTTATCAACATCGGTGCTTTGAAAGATGGTAATAACGAGCTAGTGCAACGTGATATCCAAGCCGTAGTTAATGCTGCTAAAGGTAAAGCTTTAGTTAAAGTTATTATCGAAACTTGCCTACTTACAGACGAAGAAAAAGTTCGTGCTTCTGAATTGTCTGTCAAAGCTGGAGCAGATTTTGTTAAAACATCAACTGGTTTCTCTACAGGTGGAGCAACACCAGCAGACGTAGCTTTGATGCGCAAAACGGTAGGACCTGATGTTGGTGTTAAAGCATCTGGTGGCGTACGTAATCTTCAAGATTTAAACAACATGGTTGAAGCAGGTGCAACACGCATCGGTGCAAGCTCTGGCGTCAAAATCGTTGAAGGCGAAGAAGGAACTTCTTCTTACTAGCATTTGGCATCATAAATGCGACTTCTTTTAGTAAGATCAAAAGTGATTTTTGCAAAGCAAAATATCTTACCTAAAGCATTTGGCATCATAAATGCGACTTCTTCTATTAGAATTAAAAATGATTTTTGCAAAGCAAAATATCTTATCCGTTAGAGGAGAGACCTATCCATGAAAGATCAATTGATTCAAGCAGCAATAGAAGCACGTAAAAATGCATATGTACCTTATTCCAAGTTTCAAGTAGGCGCTGCACTGCTCGCAGACGGTAAAGTCTACGGGGGATGTAACGTGGAAAATGCTTCTTATGGTCTTACCAATTGTGCAGAACGTACAGCTATTTTCAAAGCTGCATCTGAAGGTCAACGCAAGATCGAAGCGATTGCGATCGTTGCGGATACTGAAGGTCCGGTCTCTCCTTGTGGTGCTTGTCGTCAAGTCATTGCTGAATTTAGTGATGAGAATACGAAAGTATACCTGACTAACCTTAAAGGTGATGTTACCGAGTGGACAATAGCTCAAATGTTACCAGGATTTTTCCAAGCGCATGACATGGATCATAGTCAGCCAGCAGAATAATCCAAAAAAAGAATGTATCCGCAAGGATTTGTTCTTTTTTACGAATAATGTAAGCGCTTAATGTATAATTTCTGATTATTTCAATTTGTTTCAAAAGATTTTAAATACGTGGTTATGATTATGAAGCAGAGTGCAGAATGGGAGCTAATTATTTATGAGTTATATTATCGCAATTTTGGGTATTCTTTTGGTGTTTGGATTAGCTTATTTGGGAAGTAATAATAGAAAAGGTATTCGTTATCGTCCATTATTTGTCATGGTTGTACTGCAAGCGATTTTAGCATTCGTGCTCCTTAATACAGTCGTTGGTACATGGGTAATCGGAGGATTTGCAACTGTCTTTACACATTTATTAGCATATGCTGGTGAAGGTATTAGTTTTGTATTTGGTGGATTTGTCTTTGCAGAAGGTTCTACACCATTTTTCTTAAGTGTTCTTATGCCTATCGTATTTATTTCAGCATTGATCGGTATTCTGCAATACTTCAAAATTCTACCGTTTATTATTAAGTACATTGGTCTTGTGCTCAGTAAAGTAAATGGTATGGGTAGACTAGAGTCGTATAATGCTGTAGCATCTGCGATCCTAGGTCAATCAGAAGTATTTATCTCTGTTAAAAAACAAATCGGTGCGCTTCCTAAACACCGTCTGTATACGCTTTGTGCATCTGCTATGTCTACGGTATCGATGTCTATCGTAGGTGCATATATGACGATGTTGAAACCTGAATATGTTGTGACTGCATTAGTGCTTAACTTATTCGGTGGCTTTATTATCGCTTCCATTATCAATCCTTATGTTGTTACAAAAGAAGAAGATATTCTAGAAGTACAAGAAGAAGAGAAACAGTCATTCTTCGAAATGCTGGGCGAATATATTTTAGACGGATTCAAAGTTGCTATTATTGTAGCAGCAATGTTGATTGGTTTCGTAGCATTGATCGGTATGATCAACGGTCTATTCGGATTAATCTTCGGTATTACGTTCCAACAAATCTTAGGTTATATCTTCTCACCATTTGCATTCATGATGGGTGTACCTTGGAGTGAAGCTGTAACAGCTGGTAGTATTATGGCAACGAAATTAGTATCCAATGAGTTTGTAGCGATGCTAGATCTAGTGAAACACACAGAACTTAGCTCACGTACACTAGGTATCGTATCTGTATTCTTAGTATCATTCGCTAACTTCTCTTCAATCGGTATTATTGCTGGTGCGGTTAAAGGTCTACACGAGAAACAAGGTAATGTTGTAGCTCGTTTTGGACTGAAACTATTATATGGTGCTACACTAGTAAGTGTGCTTTCTGCTACAATTACAGGTCTGTTCTTAAAATAAAAGATCACTTGAGTATATGACAACCTATGAATATGAATCGTGATCGTAGATTTAGAATTCATAAATGATCGCAGAATTCCTTACCTACTTTTCAAAAAGCAGATATAGGTATAACATAGAGCATTTGGTACACTATTGTTGCATAAGCATGATAGCAACCAAATGCTCTACTGCGCATTTTGGACAGAGTAGGGTATATGAACACTGTAGACATTTTGAAAAGTTGAAAGGGGTAATACAAATGAGCGAATTTAAACGTATTCATCTAGTAGTTATGGATTCAGTAGGTATTGGTGAAGCACCAGATGCAGCTGAATTTGGAGATGTTGATGTAGATACATTCGGACATATTGCACGCGAAAATGGTGGACTTAACATGCCACATATGGCAAGTCTAGGATTATCGAATATCAGTGAGATTCAAGGCGTACCTGTAGCAGATCAACCACTTGCTTATTACACTAAAATGCAAGAAGCATCCCGTGGTAAAGATACAATGACAGGACACTGGGAGATCATGGGATTATATATTGATACACCGTTCCGTGTATTTCCAGATGGATTCCCGGATGAATTGATTGGGCGGATCGAAGAAAAAACAGGACGTAAAGTCATTGGTAACAAACCGGCAAGTGGAACAGAAATTATGGATGAGCTAGGCGAAGAGCATGTGAAAACAGGCGCACTTATCATCTACACTTCTGCAGATTCCGTATTGCAGATTGCAGCACATGAAGATGTTGTTCCTTTGAAAGAATTGTATGAAATCTGTGAATTCTGTCGTGAGATTACACTGGAAGATCCGTACATGTTAGGACGCATTATCGCTCGTCCATTTATCGGTGAAGTCGGTAATTTCCAACGTACATCCAACCGTCATGATTATGCACTCAAACCGTTCAAACCGACGACAATGAACGCTTTGCAAGATGCAGGTCTAGACGTGATTGCTATCGGCAAAATTGCTGATATTTACGATGGCGAAGGCGTAACAGAATCGATTCGTACCAAGTCTAATATGGACGGTATGGATCAACTGGTCAACGTACTAGCGAAGCCTTTCCACGGTCTAAGCTTCTTGAATTTGGTTGACTTTGATGCTCTATTCGGACACCGCCGCGATCCTAAAGGATATGCTGATGCACTGGAAGAATACGATGCTCGCTTACCAGAAGTATTTGCAGGTATGGAAGAAGATGATCTATTGATCATTACAGCCGATCATGGTAATGATCCAACCTACACAGGTACAGATCATACTCGTGAATATGTACCATTACTTGTCTATTCCAAACGTTTTGCAAATGGTGGTAAAGAATTGCCATTACGCACAACATTCTCAGACATCGCTGCAACTGTAGCCGAAAACTTCGGTGTAACAAGCCCAGAATACGGCACAAGCTTCCTGTCTGATCTTAAGTAATATTCAAAACACGGATCAGAGTTGTAAATAAGCTCAATGTTAAATATTCTAATTTGTTGTTTCCCCGGTCAAGCGAGTCCCCAGCGCCGACCACCCATCTTTATGTTTTTGTGATATTGTTGCATCCGCACAGAGCGAAGGCTAACGGATTGGAGTGTAGCCTCTCCTCGTAAGGATAGATATCGACTGCATCAGCAGTCTTTCAAGATATCTATCCTTACCAGAGAGCGGAACCCAATCCGTTAGCCGTAGCGGTACAACCAAGCAAATCAAACCTAAACACATACTTTGGAGGTTTTTATAAAATGAGCGTTCATATTGAAGCAAAAGCTGGCGAAATCGCTGAAACGATTCTTTTACCAGGCGATCCATTACGTGCTAAATACATTGCAGATACGTATCTTGAAGATGTAGTCTGCTATAACCAAGTGCGCGGTATGCTTGGATTTACAGGAACATACAAAGGTAACCGTATCTCTGTACAAGGTACAGGTATGGGATTGCCTTCGATCAGCATTTACGTGAATGAATTGATCAGCGAATACGGCGTCAAAAACTTGATCCGTGTGGGTACATGTGGTGGTATGCAAGAAAATGTACGTGTTCGTGACGTGATTTTGGCACAAGCATGTTGTACAGATTCCAGTATGAACCGTCATATTTTCGGCGGATACGATTTCTCACCTGTAGCAAGTTTCCCTTTACTCAAAGCTGCTTATGATCGTGGCGTAGAAAAAGGTCTGAATTTGCATGTCGGTAACGTATTCAGTTCAGATTCATTCTACCGTGACGACAAAACCGTTACAGGATTGTTAATGCAATACGGCGTACTAGGCGTTGAAATGGAAACAAGTGCATTGTACACATTAGCAGCGAAGTTTGGCGTAAACGCATTAACCATTTTAACAGTAAGTGATCACTTGCTAACAGGTGAAGAAACAACATCTGAAGAAAGACAATCTACATTTAACGAAATGATGGAAGTTGCTTTAGATGCAGCAATCTCTTTCCAAAAATAAAACGTACAAGGAGCTAGAATAATTATGAGAATGGTAGACCTTATTGAAAAAAAACGTGATGGTAAAGAACTAACAACCGAAGAAATTAACTTTATTATTAATGGTTACACACACGACGAAATTCCTGACTATCAAATGAGCGCATTCGCAATGGCGGTCTTCTTCAAAGACATGACAGAGCGCGAACGTGCAGACCTAACGATGGCTATGGTGAACTCTGGAGATACAATCGACCTATCCGCTATCGAAGGAGTCAAAGTCGACAAGCACTCTACAGGCGGTGTAGGCGATACTACAACATTGGTATTGGCTCCTCTTGTAGCAGCATTGGATATTCCAGTAGCTAAAATGTCTGGTCGTGGTCTAGGTCACACAGGCGGTACAGTCGATAAATTAGAAGCAGTAGAAGGTTTCCATGTAGAAATCACAAACGAAGAATTTATCAAATTAGTGAATGAAAACAAAATCGCTGTTATCGGACAAAGTGGTAACTTAACACCTGCTGACAAAAAGTTATACGGCTTGCGTGATGTAACAGCAACCGTAAACTCCATTCCATTGATCGCAAGTTCAATCATGAGTAAAAAAATCGCTGCTGGATCAGACGCTATTGTATTGGATGTTAAAACAGGTGCTGGCGCATTTATGAAAACAGCAGAAGATGCTAAAGAATTGGCTCATGCAATGGTAAGTATCGGTAACAACGTAGGACGCAAAACAATGGCTGTTATCTCAGATATGAGTCAACCGCTAGGTCTAGCAATCGGTAACTCTCTTGAAGTAAAAGAAGCAATCGATACATTAAAAGGTGAAGGTCCTGCTGATTTGGAAGAATTGTGCTTGGCACTTGGAAGCCAAATGGTATATCTTGCAGGTAAAGCAAGTTCACTAGAAGAAGCAAGAGAAAAATTGAAAGAAGTTATTGCTAACGGTAAAGCGTTGGAGAAATTCAAATTATTCCTTGCAAGCCAAGGTGGAGATGCTTCGGTTGTAGATCAACCAGAACGTTTGCCACAAGCGAAATTCTTGATCGAAGTTCCTGCGAAAGAAGATGGATTTGTAGCTGAATTGGTAGCGGATGAAATCGGTACAGCAGCAATGTTGTTAGGCGCTGGTCGTGCAACGAAAGAATCCGAAATCGATCTTGCTGTAGGCTTGATGTTGAACAAAAAAGTAGGCGACGCTGTTAAAGTGGGCGACTCTTTAGTAACAATTCATGCTAACCGTGAAAATGTAGACGATGTATTGAAAAAACTATACGAGAGTATTCGTATAGCAGATCATGCTGACGCTCCAACATTAGTATACGGAACAGTAACGGAGTAATAGAGATCCTTTTTTAATAGATTAAAATAGACAAACCCTCGACGATTGAACATTACGTTCACTCTGGTCGGGGGTTTTTCTGTTTTAAGGATATAGAGTTAATAGAAAATTCGATTATAATGTCGAATAAATTAGACTTGGGAACTATTCAAAAAATGGCTAAAATGGATCGATATATAGTATAGACTATCTATCCAAATTGAATATTCTGTATGCAATAAATATAAATCGTAATACATTTACTAGACATAAGAAGAAAGGAGTAGAGAGGTACATTGAATTTACACCAATGCCTACAGAAAATCGAGCAACAACGTCAAGAAATGCACCAATTGGCTGAAATGTACGGATTCTCAGATAACCGTGTTTTAGATAAATCCCAACAATTGGATGAGACCCTCAATGAATATAATCAATATGCTACCCTCTATAAACGAACACATATGAATATGTTATAACACTACATCAATAGTCCAATTGCTAAGATAGCTACACCACCTACAACAATAGCTCCAAAAGCAATATAGCCAAACCAACGTATTGGAGCAGGCATATCCGAGATATTTTCGATATTTCCAGTACGTGGCACGCCTAAAATCGTATGATTATGCTCGGTTACACTATTAAAAGAAGAATCTCTAGGTACTTCGATAATAGGCTGTTCTTCTGTAGACGAATGATGAGGTTGTGTCATAGCCTTGTCCTCCATGTTAATCAAATTGATTTAGGTTTATGTACAATAAAAATCTTAGCTGACTTCTACTCTAGGAATTAAGATCTTTTGGCAAATAACTTCGCAACCAACCAACGTATAGCGATTACAAAAGCAATCAATACAATCACAGATAAAATAAGCCCGTATACACCTACACCTTGTAACATAACATTCCCTCCTTTATATTAAATAATATACTAAAAATGAAATATATTTCAATTTCGCAGTATTTATACTATTTTGCGATAAAATAAGTTGATTTAATTGGAAAATAGCATAAGATAAAAGAAACGATATCTGAGAACGCTTACAACTGGTTAAACAAAAGAAAGTGGGTGTCCTATGGAAAATGTAGTGACCGTTATTTTTACAGATGAATGTAAGGCATACCGAGCTTTATCTACTCTTCGACATAGTCGTATTACCGAAGGATATGCTGTCTTGGAAGCCGCTATTGTAGCACGAGAAAAAGGCAAAGTGGTATTTTGGGATGGATTTGGTACACATGGATCACTGGCAGGTGAATGGACAACAGGTGGACTTTTGGGGTCAATGATTGGAATTTTTGCAGGTCCGTTAGGTGTATTGTTAGAACGCAGTATCGATTCGATGATTAGTATGCCATTTACTCATGAAGTAGCAGAACAAGAAATGGGATTGATCCAATCTACGTTGTATACATTAGATGAGGGGCAAATGGCTTTAATCAGTATTGTGCAAGAAAATAATGTAAGCGTATTCAATTATGTGTTGAGTCAATTGGGTTCTCAATTTGTCTGTCGGCATGATGTGATCGATGTCGAAGCAGAAATAGATCAAGCCTATGAAGTAGAGCGTGAATTACAACGTGAAGCTCATCAACGTATGAATAATCAGCGTCATGAATATTTCAAAAATGGATCAGACGATGTACGGGATCGCATTCGTTCTCAATTTGAACAGTTAAAGCAGAACTTTTGATAAGCTGGCGACTTCAATACAGAATACAACAAAAGCATCTTGCTAGAAGAACTGAACGAGTCAATGGTTCAATCTCTTGTTGTAGCAAGATGCTTTTTGGTATGTGTTCTTTATAAAAGAAAAAGCTAGTTTATTCATCTATTTTGACCATTTGTACATCCGGTAGGGATTGTAATAGAGGAACAAGGTCTTTTGGTTTGATAGTGGTATTCAATTGAATGGAAGCTTGTAACAGTAAATAGGAAGGAACGGACTCCTTAGCGTCAGTCATCGATTTTTCGATTTCAGAATGTAAACTAAACACATGAATCTGGTGCTGATCCAACGCATCCAGGATCGATGGGATAGCTTGCTTATGATTTACGATCCGTACAGTTAGACGATGGGACACACGAGTCGCTACAAGCGGCTTACGATGACGATGCATTGCAAATTGTACAACTACAATCAACAGGGTGACTCCGATCCCTAGCGTGTACATACCGGCTCCTATGCCCATCCCTACTCCAGCTGTTGCCCATATACCGGCAGCTGTCGTTAATCCTTTTACTTTTTGCTTATTCATAAAAATAGTGCCTGCTCCTAGAAAGCCCACTCCACTTACAATCTGCGAAGCTACCCTCGAAGGATCAAGGGATACATTGCTCCAATTTCCCATATCGGTAAATCCATATTTGGATATAATCATCATTAAAGAAGAACCGACCGCTACGATAAAATGAGTGCGAATCCCGGCTTCTTTTTGGCGACTACTCCGTTCATATCCGATAATAGCTCCAGCCAATCCTGCAATTAATACTCGCAAAATATGTTCTATTGTTATCCATATCATTCCTATAATTTCCTCCTTCGCAAGATCATTATCCTAAAAAGTATATACCCCAATTGCAGAGAAATATGTTGCTTCACAGCGTATATACCATGTTCAAATAAAGCGATAAAGGGTAAGAATAATGATGGAATTATGTCTATTACAATAAAACCAAGTAATTTTATCGGAAAAAGAGTTGACGTGTGACGAAAGACAGTGTACTATACAATTTGCAGTACGTTATTAATAAGTAGTGAATCACCAACGATAAGTGTGATCACCAACATCTGAGAGGGGTATTTTCAAATGAAAAAATGGGGTTCTTTTACACTGGTTATGATACTGACCATGCTTGTTCTTGCAGCATGTGGTAACAGTTCTAATACAGCAACGACAGGCAATACCGATACATCTGGAGCAACCAATACAGACACAGCTTCTTCTAGCAAAGTAGCTACATTGGAATCTGTAAAAGCTAGTGGTAAATTACGTATTGGTACAGAAGGAACATATGCACCATTTACGTTTCATGATGAAAGTGGTAAATTAACTGGTTTTGACGTAGATATTGCAACAGAAGTCAGTAAACGTCTGGGTGTAGAACCTGTATTTACTGAAGCTGCTTGGGATAGCTTACTAGGTGGACTAGAGTCGAAGCGTTTTGATACGGTATTTAATGAAGTAGGTATTACAGAAGAACGTCAAAAAACATTCTTATTCTCTGATCCGTACATCGCTTCCAAAGCAGTACTTATCGTACGTGATGACAATACAGATATTAAATCGTTTGCTGATCTAAATGGTAAAAAATCTGCTCAATCTTTAACAAGTAATCTAGCTCAAATCGCTAAAGATAACGGTGCAGAAATCGTTTCTGTTGATGGATTTACACAAGCAGTAGGATTGTTAACTTCTAATCGTGCTCAAGCTACAATCAATGATAACTTGTCTTACCTTGATTTGAAAAAGCAACAACCAGATGCACCTATCAAAGTTGTAGCTGAAGAAGCAAATGCTTCTCAAAGTGGTGCTATTTTCAACAAAGGCGGCGAAGATTTGGTTCAAGCTGTGAATAAAGCGTTAAAAGATATGGTAGATGATGGAACATACTTGAAAATCTCTGAGAAATATTTCGGAGAAGATGTATCTAAATAATACACTGAGTCTCACTTTGTATATATGCGACGATAACGATATCTTGACGAATAAACACTCGTCAAGATATTTGTACGTTGTAAGCCTTTCTAAGATATTTACTTAGCATTGCATGTACAAGAGAGATGAACCCAAATTGTCGAAATAAAGGATGTTAGAATATGGACGATCGTCAAATCGAGATACTTGTTAATTCTTTTTGGCCTATGCTTGAAGCCGGAATACGTTTTACTATTCCGTTAGCTATTTTTTCATTTATTATTGGTTTGATTTTGGCTGTATTAACAGCATTAGCCCGATTATCTGGCGTGAAAATTTTAGATTTTATTGCACGATTTTATATTTGGATTATCCGAGGAACTCCTTTAATTGTGCAGTTAGCGATTATCTTCTACGGATTGCCTACGATTGGAATCGAATTAGATCCTTTTCCAGCGGCATTAATTGGTTTCTCTTTGAGCGTAGGGGCATACGGTTCTGAAATTGTACGTGCAGCGATTCAATCGATTCATAAAGGGCAATGGGAAGCTGCCTATTCACTTGGAATGACACGTGGACAAGCATTACGCCGAATTATTCTTCCTCAAGCTGCTCGTGTATCATTACCACCATTATCGAATTCATTTATTAGTCTAGTGAAAGACACTTCTTTGGCTGGAACAGTAACGTATGTAGAATTATTTCGGAAGTCTGAAGAAATTGTAGCTACCACGTATGAATACTTATTAGTGTATTCAGAAGCAGCAGTTATTTATCTAGTATTCACTTCAATTTTATCCTTTTTCCAAAATAAATTAGAAAAACGACTAGGTCGCTCGTCAGCGGACTAACTCATATATAAGAATCGCTATTGAAGAAGTAAAGGAGAGATTAGCCGATGATGATCGAGATTCGTAATTTGCACAAGTCATTCGGTGCATTGGAAGTACTCAAAGGAATTGACGTAAGCTTAGACAAAGGAAAAGTGCTGGTTATTATCGGACCGTCTGGTTCAGGTAAAACCACGCTACTTCGCTGTATGAATCTACTGGAGACTCCTGATCAAGGAACAATCAAGTTAAGTGATCGTTCATTAGATTTTCAAAAAGGTCGTAAAGTGTCTAGCAAAGAAGTGACCGAACTTCGTAAACGGACAGGTATGGTTTTTCAATCGTATAATTTGTTTCCTCATAAAACCGTTATTGAGAACGTTATGGAAGCTCAGATTACGGTGCAGAAAAAAGTAAAGAAGATGCTCGCAAATCCAGCCAAGAATTACTTGCCAAAGTAGGATTAGGCGACCGTGGTAATTCTTATCCACACCAATTATCTGGTGGACAGCAACAACGTGTTGGTATTGCACGTGCAATGGCGGTTGAACCTGATGTACTCCTTTTTGATGAACCTACTTCTGCACTTGATCCTGAATTGGTTAGTGAAGTGCTCAAAGTCATTAAGCAATTAGCGATTGAAGGTAGAACAATGGTAATCGTAACGCATGAAATGAAATTTGCAGCTGATGTCGCTGACCATGTGCTTCTGATGGATGGTGGATACATTATAGAACAAGGACATCCCAAAGATGTACTCAATAACCCACAAAGCGATCGTGCGAAGCAGTTCCTTAATCGCCTAACAGGTGAAGACATCTAACAAATTAGATTATAAATGCTCTATTCAGGGTATAAAATAGCATAAAGGTAACTAGCTTGAGAGAGAAGAAAATCGTACAGACGAATATGTATGGTTTTCTTTTTTTCTATATTTAGAGACATATAAGGGGATGAAGGAATGAGAAGAATATTACATACATGCAAAACCGTCATATTAAGTACAGTATTGATCGCTACGTCTGTTGGGATATATGCACCGATGACTCATGCGGCTACCGAGAAAGAGTCACTTAAACTTTCAGCACGTGCTTCGTATTACGGACAAGTGGAAAATGGAAAGCCTAACGGAACAGGTACGATTCGCTGGGGAGATTCCAAATCATATGCAGGACAGTGGGTAGATGGGATACGGCAAGGTACAGGGAAATATGTAAATCAATATACGGTCAAAGGACGTACATTTGTCGTGACATACAAAGGCGAATGGAGCAAAGATCAGCGCAATGGTCTGGGCGAAGTCAGACAAACGATCAAAAATAAAGCAGGTAAAATAGAAGCGAATTTGATTCAGCAAGGTCAGTTTGAAAATGATGTGTTTAAAAAAGGATATACTGTGACTCAAGCATTAGCAGATCCTGCCTTTAGCTTTAATTACAAAGATAGTGATCTATGGTTACAGATTTATGGAGATAACCAAAATATCTCGCAATACTGGGCAACTGGTAAATTCACGCAGATTCAATACCGGAAAGGAAAGATTGATAAAGAGTACTCTATCTTTCCAGAAGAAGATGCTGCTAAGCAATTAGCCAATCAAGCCAACTTGAAATATTTCAAAAAGATTCAACCACAAGTGTCTACGTATCTTAAAACATTCCAGACCCTTTCTATCAAAGTACCAGTTACTTCATCTTAAAATAGAGCCATTTATCGTTATCCAAAAAGTAGTTCAACACAGCCTCGGTAGAGATGACGTTGAACTGCTTTTTTTGTGATTTGGACTCAAAAAGAACATTCTTTTAAAATAAATTTAGAGATTTTTTTGTCGAAATTCTATTAATATTCGACCTACATTTAGAATGATTAATAAAAATATTTCTACATGTTGTATTCATAATGTATATTTTTTCTATAAATAATGAGCTAAAACTTCTAAAAAGGGTAATATGATAGATCGCAAAGGTGGATAATTTGAGCAGATTACTATAAGATAGCTGTGGAACACTTAACTTCATATTTCAGGAGGAATGTAACGATGACTAAAGTCAGAGTAGCAGTTATAGGTTGTGGAAGTATTGCGGAACGTCGCCATATTCCAGAGTATGCAGAACATCCGAATGTAGAATTGGTAGCGTTTGCTGATCCAATTATAGAACGTGCTGAAGGTTATGCGAAACGTTTCGATGCCAAAGCATATAGTGATTACAAAGAATTATTAGCAGCTGGTGGGTTCGACGCTGTAAGCGTGTGCACTCCGAATATTTTCCATGCTGAAATGTCGATTGCCGCTGCAAATGCAGGCGCACATGTACTGGTGGAGAAACCAATGGCTGTGTCTGAAGAAGAAGCACAAGCAATGATTGATGCAGCTAAAAAGAACAATGTGTATTTGATGGTTGGTCATAATCAACGTTTGATGCCACCACACGTCAAAGCCAAAGAAGTATTGCAAACAGGCAAATTGGGTCGCGTACTGACTTTCCGTACGGCTTTTAGCCATGGAGGTCCAGAATTCTGGAGTATTGATGGTAAAGAAAGCTGGTTCTTCCGTAAAAACGAAGCGATCATGGGTGCGATGGGTGATCTAGGCGTACATAAGTCTGATATGATTCGCTGGTTGCTAGATGACGAAGTGGTTGATGTGAGTGCATTTATCGGTACATTGGATAAAAAAGATACAGATGTCGATGATAATGCTATTTGCTTGCTTCGTATGAAGAGCGGTGCAATCGGTACATTAGTAGCGAGCTGGACAGCTTATCGTGGTGAAGATAACGGCACATACTTGTGGTGTGAGAACGGTATTATGAAAATTGGTACCGATCCTGATGATCAAGTGATTGTCGAACTTCGTGACGGTACAGTCGAGAAATATCGTGTAGGTGCTATTTCTACCAATGACAAGCAAGAAGTTAGCGGTGTAGTAGATGCCTTTATCGAATCTATCGTTACCAATACACCACCATCTATTTCAGGTGAAGAAGGCAAAAAATCACTATCTGTAATCTTATCTGCTTTCCAATCTCAAGCGGATAACAAAACTATTTCTTTATAAAATAAGCTACAAGTAGCCAAACAACAAAATAGTATTACCAAAAAGCTGTTACCTTCGTATCGAGGGTAGCAGCTTTTTAGTATAGATTTTTAGTATGAATTTGAGACGGGATTATTGATTATGTTCAAATACATAATCGCTAAGCAAAGACATTTATCCATTTGATTATGTTTTATCGTATACGGTATAAGATTGAGCTAACGGATGACCAAGTGGAGAGTGGATCGTTTCTGTAGGTCTAGCAGGTTGGGCTGTTGGGATCGGCTCATTTTCTTCTTCTGTCCATTCTCCTGCAAGTACAGCTTTCATTTTCTGTGTGTCCAACATACCTTCCCATTTGGCTACGACAAAAGCAGCTACACAATTGCCCATAAGATTGGTGAATACACGCATGGTATCCATAAATCGGTCAGCACCGAGCAACAGTGCTACAACAGCTACAGGAAACGCATTAAGTGCTGCGGCTGTAGCCGATAACGCTAGAAAAGCGGAACCCGGTACACCAGCCATTCCTTTTGAACTTAGCATCAACACAGTTAAAATAGTAATCTCTTGTCCTAAGGTCAGATCGATGCCTACTGCCTGTGCAAGAAACACGGTAGCTAGAGATAAATAGATCGAAGCACCATCTAGATTAAAAGAATATCCTGTTGGTACAACCAATCCGACTACTGCTTTATCACAGCCCGCTTTATTCAGCTTTTCCATCATACGTGGCATAACGACTTCAGACGAAGCTGTACCAATCGCAAGCATAATTTCAGAACGAGTGTATTTGATAAATTGCAATAGATTCATACCTGTGATCCACCATGCCGCTAATCCCAGACAGATTAAGAATAAGATCGCAGCTAAGTAACAAGCAAGGATCAACATTCCATAAGAAGTCAATGTCGCTACTCCATAGGCACCGACCGTATAAGCAATCGCACCGAATGCACCAATGGGTGCTAATTTCATAATATAACCGACCACTTTAAAAATCAGCTCCATGATCTGATCGACCAGCGTCAGTACATTATGTTTTAATTGACTTTCACTAGCGGCAAGAGCAGTACCGAATAGACAAGCAAGTAGTAAAACTTGTAACAGTGCATTTTGCGCAAAAGCATCTACTGCACTGGTTGGAATAATATTGAGGATAAAGTCGACAGTATGTGGAAGTTCTGCGCCTCCTGTTTTGGCGGCTACAGCATTGGGATCAAGTGTACTGGCATTGATATTCATTCCCTCTCCCGGACGGAATATACGAGCAGCGACAAGACCTAACATGAGTGCCACCGTCGTAGCAAGCTCGAACCACAGGATAGCTTTGAGACCGATCCTACCGACTGCTTTGAGATCGCCTGCTTTGGCAATACCTGCGACAACGACGAAGAAGATCAAGGGTGCAATTAACATTTTAATTAATTTGATAAATCCGGTTCCAAGCGGTTGTAACTGCTCTCCAAAGTTAGGAAAGGCTATTCCTACACCAATACCGATCACAACAGCTACAATGATTTGAAAAAATAATGATTTAACAAAATTCATAATAAACCTCCTTGATATTCAAATGCTTAACGACACTACATCCTCATGGATTTGGAAAAGAATTATTTAGTCTATGTTGGTTGTATATTCTGCTTTAACTTATGTAGCATTTTATAACATTTGGTCAAAGTGGTTACTATAGATTTCGATATTTTTTGTATATTTCACAATTCAAACGTTTAAATTTTGAGTTTTATACAAAAATAAGCGAATGATATGTTAAAATAAGTAACATATCATTCGCTTATTTATTTTGAGACATTATGGTATAATATTGCAGTAACCTATTTTAATATTCAGGAGAGTGAACTTATTATGGCACGTACCCAGACTCAAAAAGCTATTCGTAAAGCAAAGCGTAGTGGCAGTTGGATTCCCGAATACAGTCGCAGAGCCAATGAAGATTATGCAGCCATCTCGCAACATACCCGTATGACATCTACCAAACAAGAACGATTACAAAAAGTAAAACACAAGAAGCATATCACACACGATGATGCTTCTTTTTTGTGTCTTTTAGTCAAATCGCCTGATCGCAGGTACGCATAACCCGATAATCACCAATAACATTCCAATCCCCGAAAATAAACTAATCGTAATCAGTCCACCAATCTGATCGGCTAACCAACCGATAAGTAGAAATCCAATCGGTAAAAAAGCGAATGAACCGAACATATCCAGACTAGCCACACGTCCAAAACTTTCCACAGGTACTAACTCTTGCAGACTCGTTTCCCAGACTAGCGCAAACATCATCAAGCCGAATCCTTCCAAAGCCATAATCATCACCATACCGGGTGGCCATGTAATCACCGATAATAAGAATAGAGCGATTCCGCTTAACAATGCTCCGCCATATCCAATCCAACCGCGGTTGCGCCACTGTTTTCGACTTCCAAATAAGACTGCTCCGATAATAGCACCAACTCCAGCAGATGTCATAGCCAGTCCATAGACAACAGGATCTAAATGATGATGAATTTTGAAAAGCCATGGAATAAGAACACTGGTAATCCCTACATAGCAAATATTCAAGAGCGAGAAAATTACAATTGTAATCCACAACCACGGCTGTTTTTGCAAAATAACAAATCCTGCGGTGAACTCTTGCCACACCGATGTTTTCACTGGAGAGTGTAGCGAATCGGTAGAAGAGGTTTGATCAATCGTCTGTTGCTTATGACGTTCTTGCTGACGTTTAGAGATAAAGTGCTTGCTAAGTAAAGTAAAACAAAGCAGTGAGAATAGATATGTAAGTGAATCCAAAGCAAATCCACTTCCGGGAGAAGCGACAGTCACCAGAATCCCACCTAATGTCGGACCTAGTAGACGGACGAACTGAATACTAACTTGGGTTAGAGCATTCGCCGCATTTCGAATATCAGGTGTAAATATTTCAGCACGTAAAGCAGAATAGGCAGGTTGGAATATACCTTCCATTAATCCATATAGAGCAAGTCCTACATATAAGACAGCTAAAGACAATTGATCTGTAAAAATTAAAATTGCACCACTCAGCATTAACACAAATCGGACGCTATTGGTCAATAAAATCAAGCGTACCCGATCGGTATGATCTACAATCCAGCCGGAGATCGGCAAAATAATCACAATCGGAAGCATATAGATCGTCATCGCTAGCCCCATAATGGTTGAAGAACCGGTTAACGTGTAGACAAGGATAGGCAAAATAATCATCGTAACCGAACTACCCAGCATCGCTATTAATTGACCTAACCACAGATATGTAAATGCTTTGGACTGACGTACAGGGGAGAGAAAACGTCGTATAACAGATTCTTGCTGTTCTTGCTCGAGGGGCATGTTCGATTTCTCCTTTTCAGCTCATATCATTCTTGTATTCAAGTGTATTCGTTCTTCTCTATACAATACTATACAAAAAAGACAATTCTCTAAAAGAATTGTCTGATCCAAAACCATATAAACGATCTCATGTATGTATGATCATTGATGATGATCTTCTAATGCATTATGAAATTTGAGTCTGTTCTACAGCATCACGTTGATGTTGACGGTGCAAGTAGCGATCAAATACAAAAGGTCCGAACGGAAGAATAGAAGCGACCAATCCTAAAATAGCTTGTTTAAACGATATTTTACGCAAAATCAAAGTCAATCCAATCGCCGCTACATAAGCTACAAACAATACCCCGTGAATCATCCCTACATAAGTCACCGCAAGAGGCATATTAGCAAAATACTTAAGAGGCATTGCGATCAGTACGAGAGCAAGATAAGATACCGCTTCCACGTTACCAATCACTCGTAACATACTTAGAGCATTTTTGATCATAAAGTATATTCTCCTTTATTCCAATTTTAATAATTCAAATATAACGTAAATGTTCTGTTAAAAGCACAATCAAAAGTTACAAAATATTGAAAGTACACTTTAATAAGAGATTATATACATAATAAATATTTATGATAACTTAGCTAACAATAATTAAATCTAAAAAATAGCGATTTCTTTCTATTTAACTATGAATAAGTAGATCCTATTGGATAAGAATACATATATTTTAGCATGATAATCCATTTATTTGGGCAATAGTCAATAGTTTATTTGGTAATTATCCCAAATAGTACTGTTGGATTTCAGTAGATTTAACGTATGTTTAAAAAGTAAACATTGTTAACATGAAAAACATCAAATACAAGAAATTATAGATGAGGTGAGTATATTGAGAAAGATAACAGGTGGAATTTTGGTTGGAATGTTAATTATGTTGACAGCGTGCTCTAGTTCAGCTCCAAATACGGCAAGCACATCAACCTCTTCAACAAGTACAGGTCAATCTACAGCATCCAATGTGATAAGAGTCGCCGTACAATCGGATGGCAAAACGCTTGATCCTCATACCGCTACAGATGCAGGCTCTATGCATTATATCGAAAATATGTACAGTACATTGATGCAATACAATGGTAAATATGGTGAAATTGAACCGGGACTTGCTGCATCGTATACTGTTTCGGATGATCTACTCACCTATACCTTTAAGCTACATCAAGGGGTGAAGTTCCACGGTTCTGGTAAAGAACTGACTTCAGCCGATGTGAAATATTCTATTGAACGAATTATTGATAAAGGAGTACGTGCAAATCAATTTACCGCAGTCAAAAGTATAGATACACCTGATCCATCTACAGTTGTATTTCATTTAAAACAACCAATGGCTCCTTTCCTTACCTATCTAGCGAACCCGATGAATGGCATTGTAGATAGCGATATTGTCAAAGCCAATAACAACAGCCTAGATAACGTAGATGCAGGCACAGGTCCTTTTGAATTGGTCAAATGGGATAAAGATCAACAGCTAACGTTGAAAAAGAATCCTGATTATTATGAAAAAGGGTTACCTTATTTGGACGAAGTGGATTTCAAGCCGATTGCAGATGCAACCGCTCGTACAACAGCTCTTCGTAATAATGAGATTGATCTGATTCTAGAAACGACAGAAAAAGAAAATAAAGTATTAGAAAATGTTGAAGGGATTACATTGAAGTCAGAACCCGGTACCTTTTGGGAATATATCGGGCTGAATGTCAAAGACCCTGCACTACGTGATGTTCGTGTGCGTCAAGCGATTGCCAATGCAGTAGATCGCAATCAGATCAATCAATTGGTGAAGTTAGGTAAAGCAACGGTATTGGACGGCGGAAATATTCCTCCGAATCACTGGGCATACCCTGATATTCATCCATATGCTGAGCGTAATGTAGAAAAAGCCAAGCAATTGTTACAAGCAGCAGGAAGCCCGGCTATTTCGCTTACACTCAAAGTCGGCTCTGAATATGATTATCAGGTGCAAGCTGCTCAAGTAATTAAGCAACAATTAGCTGAAGTAGGTATTACCGTCAAAGTGGAATCTCAAGAATCTAGCGTCTTTTTCGATGCACTAGGTAAAGGTGACTTCCAGATGGCGGTCGTTGGTTGGCAAGGATTTGTAGATCCAGATGAATATACCTATAACTTATTCCATACAGGTGAAGCTTATAACCAACAAGGCTACTCTAATCCAGAAGTAGATGCTTTACTCGAAAAAGGTCGCACGACTGCGGATGAAGCAACACGTAAAGACATTTACAAACAAATTGAGACCACTGTAGCTGATGAAGCTCCGATGGTATTCCTGTATATGAATGAACGTGCAGCCGCTTATCGTAATAATGTTACAGGCTTTATCGTGGAACCGACAGTTACTTCTATTTTCTTAAAACAAACCAAAGTAGAGTAGATTGAACTGTAGAATATAGCTGCTAGACATGAACATAGGAACTGACGGGCTTGCTCGTATCAGTTCCTGTTTGGTTAAAGGAGGGATAAGATGTTGAGCTATATTGTCCGGCGGATTCTAGTGTCTATTCCTGTATTGTTCGGCATTTCTATTGTTACTTTTTTTATGATTCGTTTAGTACCCGGAGATACCGTTACGGCATTATTGGGAACACGTTATAGCGAAGAGCAAGCTATACAATTGAAAGCTTATTACGGGCTGGATAAGCCTTTATATATCCAATATTTGATCTGGATTGGAAATGTACTGCGGGGCGATCTAGGACGTTCTTCATTTAGCGGAGATTCGGTGATGCAATCAATTATCGAACGCTTGCCCGTCACTCTAGAATTGACATTGATTAGTGTATTGATTGCCAGTCTCGTAGGGATTCCACTCGGTATATGGGCAGCTTATCGCCATAATCGACTACCTGATTATATGGCAACGGTTGTAGGGCTATTGGGAATTTCGATTCCGGGATTCTGGTTAGGAACGATCTTTATCTTATTATTTGCATTGAAGTTAGGCTGGGCTCCTTCCAGCGGATATATCTCTTTCTGGGAAAATCCACTACAAAACTTACATCATATGTGGATGCCGGGTATTGCGCTTGGTGCAGCCGTATCTGCGGTAGTCATGCGGATGACACGTTCCACGATGCTTGAAGTATTAAGCGAAGATTATATGAAAATGGCTCGTGCCAAAGGAATGTCGCCGTTGCGATTGTTAACAAGACATGCACTCAAAAATGCAATGATTCCGATTATTACAGTGCTCGGTATCCAGATTGGTTATTTGATCGGTGGATCTGTTGTGATTGAGCAAATCTTTTCGTTACCCGGAATTGGACGCTTAGCATTACAAGCCATTACCAATCGAGATTACGCTTTAATGCAAGGGACAATACTGTTTGTAGGTTTTTGTTTTGTAGTCATTAATCTGATCGTTGATATTCTGTATTCGATCTTAAATCCCAAAATTCGTTATTAGGAGGAGCTCTGAATGAAAGAGATTTGGTATCGTTTTAGCAAAAACAAACTCGCCATGACGGGTCTCCTATTTATTAGTTGTTTTGTGCTGATCGCATTGGGTGCAGGCTGGATAGCTCCATTTGATCCTTATGCACTGGGAACCGAAATGTTAGGCAAGCCCAGTATTCATCACTGGTTAGGTACAGATCAGTTAGGACGGGATATTCTTTCTCGCATTATTTATGGAGCAAGGATATCATTGCGAGTAGGTGTTATTGCTGTCGGGGTTGCATTGCTTATTGGAGCGACAATGGGAATCCTTGCAGGTTATTTTGGCAAATGGGTCGATGCGATCATTTCACGTATCACCGATGTTCTATTTTCGATTCCTGATATTTTGTTAGCCTTATCAATTATGGCGATTCTAGGTGCAAGTACAACGAACTTAATGATTGCAATCGGTATTGTATACACACCGATATTTGCACGTATTGCTCGAAGTGCTGTATTGTCGATCAAAAGTTCGCTTTATATCGAAGCCGCTCGTTCGATCGGTGTAGGGCATATTCGAATTATGCTCAAACATGTATTGCCTAATATTATGGCTCCACTTATTGTACAGATTACTTTATCTTTTGCTTTCGCTATTTTAGCAGAAGCAGCGCTTAGCTTTTTAGGGCTGGGCGCAGAGCCGGATACCCCATCATGGGGAACGATGCTTAACGAAGGCAAAGACTGGATGGAATCGGCATGGTGGATTGCTGTATTCCCGGGTCTAGCGATTACCATTGCTGTATTAAGTTTTAATATTCTGGGAGATGGTCTACGTGATGCGCTTGATCCCAAATCCAATAAACATTAAATCATCTTAGAAGAAAGGAGTGCTGTTTGATGCCTATTTTTTATCCAACAGATCGACCTTTAGCTGACTTTAAATGCAATACCTTTGCTATTATTGCTCGTTGTCCTCAGACCAAACGTTTTGGTGCAGCTGCGGCTTCTAAATTTCCCGGTGTTGGCGCATTCTCTCCTTGTGTTGATCCTGAATATGGGGTGGTAGCTACCCAAGGATGGATGAATCCAGCACTCGGACCTCGTGGTATAGAATTGTTACGACAAGGACTTACTGCTAATAAAGTATTAGATGATCTGCTGATGGAAGATCCCGGTCGAGATTTGCGGCAGGTGGCTGTAATCGATCGTTTTGGTCATTGTGCTGCTTTTACAGGTAGTGAAAATGATGATGTTAAAGGGCATGTGATTGGGGATCAATTTTGTCTATCAGGCAATTTGCTTGCGAATGAAGACGTATTGCCTGCTATGGAGCGAGCTTTTGAACAAAGTGCAGATCTGGAACTGGCAGAACGCCTACTTGCTGCTCTCAAAGCAGGTTCAGATGCAGGTGGAGATCGTCGTGGCAAACAAGCATCCGTACTCAAAGTCGCCGCTACACCCGGTTTTCCTTATGTCGATTTCCGTGTCGATGATCATCCCGAACCTATTCTTGAATTAGAACGAATTTATTATAGTAATCGATCTGTATTAATTGAACAATACTACGACTGGGTGGACACCGTGATGAAAGGTATTCCACTCGAAAAGAAAGGTTGAGTCGATGAGTTATTTTCCGGAAAATGATCCTTCTTTAACGACAACATCTCTGTTAAACACATCTTCTATCCTGATTACCAATGCAAACCTGTTAACGATGGAAGGGGTAACGATAGAGCAAGGCTGGATTCATATCGTAGATGGTAAAATTGTAGGCTTAGGCGATACTACCGAATGGGAAACGTATAAGTCACAACTAAGCAATATATCCAATACTCGAATTATTGATGCACAGAATCGCCTAGTCTCTCCCGGCTTGATCGATCCTCATACCCATATCGGTATAGATGAAGAAGGTATCGGGTGGGAAGGTGCTGATTACAATGAGACATCTGAAGCGGTAACTCCTCATTTGCGTGCGTTAGATGGAATTAATCCTTATGATGAAGGCTTTGTAGATGCTGCTAGAACAGGTGTGACTACGGTTCAAGTCTTACCGGGTAGTGCTAATGTGATTGGAGGCTTAATGTGTTGTCTCAAAGTTCTTCCAGGATCAACCGTAGAGCAGATGGTTGTACTGCATCCGTCAGGTCTCAAAATGGCATTGGGCGAAAATCCTAAAAAATATCATGGAGTAGCTAGTGGTCGAGCGCCATTGACTCGTATGGGGATAGCTGGTATCATTCGTGAACAATTAGTACAGGCTCAACATTATATAGCACAGCAACAATCTATAGAGGTAGAACAATCGAGACCATCACCTCCACGCAACTTGCGTATGGAAGCTTTGGGTCTGGCTTTAGAAAAGAAAATTCCTGTTCGTTTTCATGCACATCGTGCCGATGATATCGCGACAGCACTACGATTAGGACATGAATTTGACTTGGATATTACCATTGAGCATACAACCGATGGGATTAAGATTGCCAAAGAATTAGCGTCATCAGGTCGATATTGCAGTGTAGGTCCTACCTTATCTTCACGTAGTAAAGTGGAACTGCGTAACCTTTCTTGGGAAACGTATCCTGCTCTGTATCAAGCAGGGGTGCCGATATCAATCACAACCGATCATCCTGTATTACCTATTCAATATTTGCCAACATCAGCCAAAATGGCTATTCAAGCAGGATTGCCACTAGATGCCGCATGGGAAGCGTTAACGATTCAAGCGGCTCGTCATTTGCATCTAGCCGATTCTACAGGCTCACTAAAAGTAGGCAAAGATGCAGACATCGTGATCTGGAATACACATCCGCTTACCGATTCAGGTGAAGTAGCTCTGACGATGGCAGGTGGACAAATAACATTTGAGCAGTCTGAACCGCAACTATAAATAGACAAAAAGTATACATCACTTATAGTACAAAATGTTAGCAAAAAATGAACTTAAAGGAGGCGTAACCGATGGAGCATCCCCCGATTCATTCTCTTATGCGCTTCATGAAGACGATTATGTCTCCGGTTCATGAAGAACAAATGCTTCAACTGATTTTGCAGACAGCGATGGATAGTATCCCAGCCGCAGAAGCAGGGTTTTTATTTTTGTATGATCCATTAATCAATAAGTTGATTATTCAAGCTACAGTAGGCTATCTTCCAGCAGTGATGACGATGACTCGATTGTCTTCAGGTGAAGGGATATCAGGCAAGGTTTTTGCAGAACGTATGCCTATTCGGATCAACAATCCTCTGGATCTACAAAGTGCTATGGATAATATGAGTGCTTTTAATTACAAATACTATGTAGAATCATCGACTCAAGGGGAAATACCTTGTTGCTGTATTGCAGTGCCTTTATTATCTGATGGTCGTTGTATAGGAGTAGTGACGCTTGATAATTTTACCGATGCACAAGCATTGACTGAACATGATCTGGAATCTCTACAAATCTATTGTGATCTTGCAACGATGGCGATTGAGCATCATCGTTTATTTCGACAGGTTCAAGAGCAGAATCATGAGCTGTTTTTGACTCATGATGCGCTACGTCAAGAGCATGAGCGATTACAAGTGACAATGGACTTCCATAATCAGATTAATAACTTGGCAGCAAAAGGGTACGGAACCCCTGAAATTCTGTCTGCTCTATATCGTAATGTCAAAATGCCGATTGCTGTATTCGATCTGCTACTCACACCTATGGGTTATTTACCTGCTGAAGTCAAACCTCATTTACCCGATCAATTTCTACAACATCCTGCGATGCAGTGGGTGCAACGCAGTAAAAAGTGGCAACGAATTGTACTCGAAGAAGATGCTGCTCAATCTATTATTGTAACTCCGATTGTAGGTACCGATCGATTGCTTGGTTATTTGTGTGCATGGACAGGAAATCAAGAATTTATGAGTACGAACAAAATGATTTTTGAATACAGTGCCACGGTGCTTGCCTTAGATTGGGTGAAAAAAGAAGCTGTTCAACAATCACAAATGCGTGCCAAAGATGCTTTTTTCGAAAGTATTTTATCCGGTGAGATGAATATGTCTTTACAAGAGCAAGCGCGTGTACTCGGATTTGAACAGGAAGATCATTATGCAGTGATGTTGATGCAACCGCTACAAGGGAGTGCACGACATTCATTTGAATCTATTATGAGTCAGCTACATATCCATTATTTATTGGTTGAACGGCATCATCATACGATTATTATTGTGAATATTGCGGGGAATCTGGACAAAGAAGAACGTCAAAGTCAATTTCAATTGTTATTACGTGAGCTGCGCCGAGATCGTCAATTATCATCAGGTATCGGTAGATTGTATCAGGGATTAGATAAAGTAAGTCGATCCTACAAAGATGCTGAACAATGTATGCAGTTATTGCTCAAAGAAGGCAATCAACAGCGCTTGATCTATTTTGGTGATCTAGGAGTGATTCGCTTTTTTATGCAACAATCGTATGAAGAATTAGAAGAATATTTGAATGATGTATTGGAACCAATTATTCAGTATGATCAGCAAAAAAAAGCCAATCTAATGATCACTTTAGTCTCCTTTGTTAAATATGACCGCAATCTCAAAAATACAACTCAATCATTACGTATTCACCACAATACTTTATATTATCGACTCGGACGGATTCAAGAATTATTAGGTTACTCTTTTGATCATGGAGATGAATGGTTCAATGTCCGCATGGCATGTCAGATTTATTTGTATTTATATGAAGATTAACCAAAATGCGGGAGAAAATACGAAATAAACACGAAACTTTATCCTAAAAGAGATAAAGTTTTTTTGATTTGTTAACGCAGTGTAAAAATTTCAAAAAAAGCTAATACATAATATGACAAAATTCGATAATAATAATAGGTCTTAGTAACTAAGAGGATTATATAACAATATAGCGGAGGCAGACACATCATGACGGTCAGAACCAGATTAATTGTAACCATTAGTTTATTAATTTTTACTATTTTAGGAAGCGGAATATTATCTTTTGTTACCATTTCTAATACGATTGAACAAAGTGCATTATTACAATCCAAAATGGAAATGCAAAAAAATATGAAACAGATCGATTTTAGATTAGCAGGGCTTTCTAATGATGAACGTGGTTATTTACTTACAGGTGATCAAGAATACGTACCCGAAATGCAGAAAAAAATCACCGAAATTAATAGCATTTTACAATTGTTGCAACAATCAACAGCCGGTGCACCTTATCAATCTTCTTTACAAGAGATTAGTACGACATTTGCCAAAGTTACCGAGTTAAATGGAAATGTAGTCAAATTGCAAGGCGAAAATCCAACAGCTGCTAGTCAATATCATTTTGGAGAAGAACGGACACTACGCAAAACAGCTTTAACACCAGCAGTCAGTGAAGTGATTACGAACCTTAATCAAGAAGTAGCACAATTACAAGCACAAAATGAAAAACAAGCGCATCTCAGCAAAACGATTATTTTAGCAGCAGTAATCATTTCTTCAGTAGTGGGTATTCTTTTAGGTATTCTTTTACTACGTGCTATCCTCAAACCTTTACGTCTGCTAAATCGCCAAATGTTAGAAATCGCTCAAGGCGAAGCTGATTTGACTCAGAAAATTATATTGAAACAAAAAGACGAATTTGGAACATTAGCATCGAACTTTAACTTATTTGTATCTACATTACATTCTATCGTCAGTCAGATCGGTGTATCGTCTGATATGGTTGCAGCTTCAGCAGAAGAATTTTCAGCAAGTGCAGAGCAATCCAAGGCTACTTCTCAGCAAGTCGCTGAATCTATGCAAGTGATCGCTGATCAGACAGGTGGACAAGCCAAACAATTGAGATATCAATCGGCTTCTTTGCAAGATTCATTCCATAAATTATCTGAGATTTCTTCGAACACTGCTCAAATGGCAGATTTCTCTCAATTAATGAAGCAACAATCTGAAAAAGGAGCAGATTCGATTGAACGTGTAGGCGAGCAAATGATATCGATTCAAAGTTCAGTATCTCGCGCAGATCAAAGTGTAGGTGTACTGGCAGGACATGCGACTAAGATTGATACAGTAACTACATTAATCAATGAAATTTCGTCTCAAACTAATCTTCTAGCATTAAATGCTTCTATAGAAGCTGCTCGTTCGGGAGAACATGGACGTGGATTCGCAGTGGTAGCAGAAGAGGTTAGAAAGCTGGCTGAACAATCAGCAAATGCAGGTAGACAGATCAAAGAATTGGTTAGTCATATTCAGTTAGAAACACAATCGACAATGTCAGCTATTCAAACGGTTCAAACAGATGTTGCAACAGGTAATCAGATGACCAGAGAAACAGTACAGCAATTCCATGATATTTTGAATGCAGTGGAAGAAATTTCATCCAAAACGGAAAATATCGCGAATAATGCTTCACAAGTTAATGATTCTTTTGCAGATTCTGCGGATACAATGCAGACGATGACTAAAGGAACACAAGAAATATCAGACAGCACGCAGGAAATCGCTGCGGCAACAGAAGAGCAATTAGCTTCGAGCGAAGAAGTTCTACATTCTGCTGTAGCTTTAACGTCACTTGCAGAAGATTTACAAGCATTAGTCACTCGTTTCAAAATCTAATCTATATCGCAAAGATCTATAGCCTAAAGAAAAAAGCACATTCCTACATGATGTAGGATGTGCTTTTTTTTGTTGGTAAAGGTATATTGAGAATTATTTTATGTTGAGAAGATATTAGGCACTTTCACGTCAGGTTCTAGATCTGCTTCATAATCCACATGATCTGTCTCAAAGCCGAACAGTTGGAAAAATTCACGACGATAGCCTTCTAGATCAGTCAATTCATAAATATTTTCAGACGTTAAGTTGTCCCAAATTTCAGCAACTTCAGCTTGCACATCTTCGCGCAACTCCCAGTCATCGATACGAATACGGTTTTTCTCATCCACAGGAGCAGGGCCATCTGTATACAAACGGTCTGCAAAAAGACGGTACATTTGCTCGATACAGCCTTCGTGAATCCCTTTTTCTTTCATAACTTTATACAATGCTGAGATATATAAAGGAACAACAGGGATCGCTGAGCTGGATTGAGTTACTAATCCTTTACTTACAGATACAAAAGCACGTCCGCCTGTAGCACTTAATTGATCGTTCATTTCTTGTGCTGTACGTTCCAAATGATCTTTTGCTTGTCCGATCGAACCTTGACGATAGATCGCTTGCGTAATATCTGAACCAATATAAGAATAAGCAACTGTTGTTACATCTTCAGTCAAGACACCTGCTGCATTCAATTGATCCATCCATAATTTCCAATCTTCGCCGCCCATTACTTTTACCGTATCTTGTACTTCTTGTTCAGAAGCCGGTTCGATCGTAATTGGAGTGACTTCACCATTGTGGAAGTTAACTGTTTTGTTGGTATATTCAGCGCCGATAGGTTTGAGCACAGAGCTGAATGTTTCACCTGTTTCTGGATCGGTACGACGTGGAGCTGCTACGCTATAGATCACAGTATCGACTTGACCCAATTCTTTACGAATCGCTTCAATCGTCTGAGCTTTGATCTCATTAGTAAAAGCATCACCAATCACACTGCAAGATTTCAATCCTGCTTTTTGTGCTTCTTGTTCAAAAGCCGCCGAGTTATACCAGCCCGCAGAAGCGGTACGCCCTTTAACTGAACCTCCATCGCGATAAACACCGATTGTATTAGCACCTGCACCGAATGCCGCTACGATACGAGAAGCTAGTCCATAACCCGTAGAAGCACCGATAACAAGTACATTGCGTGGGCCACTGATTTTAGGTTGAGATTGTACATATTCAATTTGTTCTTGAACTTGACGTGCACAACCGACAGGGTGAGCTGTCGTGCAGATAAAGCCACGTGTTCTAGGTTTAATAATCATAGGAAGGATTCCTCGCTTTCACTTTTTACATCATCTTTCGTATTGTAGCATTTTTTGCGAAAGTGTACACGATAAGGCTAGTTGAGGCATATAGAATCAGTAAATTACAAAGTTCAATTATCGTCCCAAAATGGACATAAAATAATGCTAAATAGCTGTTTAAAATTTAGATAGGTTGGTTAATAAATAACATCAAAGAATAATTGCACAAAATATAATAAAATATTTTTAAATAGTATTGCAATATTCTTTAATTAATGTTATTATTAATTCATAAGGTTACTAAGAGAAAATTAGTTACCAAAAAACAGCTAACATCACAAAGGAGAAATTAACCATGAATACCAAATTTCAAAAAGTTTTATTGTCAACTACTTTAGCACTAGGTCTTGGAGCAGTAGCAGTTGTAGCACCAATCGGAGCTAACCAAGTATCTGCAGCTTCTAACGATCAAAGCAACCATGAGAAAAACAAAGACAAAGCAGAACAACGTGCTGACAACCAAGCTTATGTAGATTCTGTAAGTGCACAAATTAACTCTATGTTCGGAACTGCTAACGAAACAACTGAACCTACTACACCAACAGACAACACAACAACTGAGCCTACAAAAACAACTGAACCAGTAGCAAACAACAAAATCACTGTAATTCTTCCACAAGGTGCTAGCCTTACTGAAATCGCTGCTCAATATGGTGTAACTGTAGACGAATTGGTTGCTGCCAACAACCTTCTACCTGCTGGATACCAATTGACTATTCCTCAAAAATAAGAATTTAGACATTATCGATCAACTGCCATCTGATCGGCCAAAATATTATCTACCCATAAGTATCTGCCAAATGCTTATGGCGTAGTTTATATATAAAAAGCTGACGTTCCCCCGAGCGTTGGCTTTTTTTGTTGTTTTCAAACAGTTAAGACGATCAATAACTGTTAGATAGTTCATTGTGCTGTGACATCTATTCGCTTTTAATAATAAAGAAAGCGGAGGGGATCTTATGATTCATATATGTAAAAGTAGAGGAAGAATAGAGATTCAGATGGATGCTTATCTGATGGGTACAGACGATGTGGTTATACTGATCAGTGGAGGAGATCGCCCTCATTTGGGCACAATAACGACAGGCACTAAAGATCAACCGTTGCAAACGATTCAATTTCAGCGACATCAAGAATTTTATATCACAGAGGAAATCGCTATGAACTTACGGAAACATTGGCGTGGGAATTTTGCGATTTCTGGAGGAATTCATATTGATCAGATCAATCGTGAAGAAATTAACCAACTTATCGAAATGGTGGTAGAGATGGGGAATGAATTGATATTGAAGTTGCAGAAGTAGTAATAGATAGAGTGAGAGTAAACATTAGAATTAGCCATGTAACTAATTTAAATAAAGAATACATATACAAAAAGAACGAGATGATACATCAACGAATAGAATGTCAATCGTTAACATAATTATCTCGTTTATTTATAAATCAAATCATTTCTTGCTTATTTAGTTAATGAAGAAGTAGTTAAAGGTACGAATAATTTAGAGTCATTATCAGCATCAGTGATTTCAACAAAAATAGCTTTGGTATTAGAAACATCTACATCGGCGCTAACCATACCATTATCAGGATTAACAGATATCGTTTTGAGTGTGGTATTATCTTGATTCATAATAACTATTTTTTGATTACCACTAAGTGAAGCTAGTTCTAGATGCAATGTAGAATATTTATTATCAGTCATGATCTGAAAGCTTTTACTTTGATTATTTACACCAGTGTATAGAAAAATATCTTTGTAATCTTTGTCTTTATAAACAGTATTGCTTGGATCTTTGGTGTGCCAGTCAGAGGTACCTAATACTTTGGTTCCTAGCGTGCTGAGTGATTGAGATTTATTTTCGATAGGGGTTGTAGAAGATCCTGTGTTACCTGAATCGCCAATGATAACAGAAGAAGAAGATTTGTCGTAAGTGATTGAAGTTCCCATTAGATTTCCAACTGCACGTACAGGTAAGTAGGTTGTTCCGTTGTAAGTAATAGGGAGTACCGCTTGACCATTTGCATCTTTAGCCGTAACCGTAGTTCCATTCATTTTAAGAGAAATTGTACTGTTCAAATAAGCTTTAATCGGTTCTAATCCTGTAGCTGCGAGAGCACCTGTCCCTATTCCAAATGTTAACGTAGCCGCCAAAATACCCAAACCAACTTTTTTGTTCATTAAATATCCCTCCTGAGTAATAAAGTAATAAACACTATTATAAATAAACGATTAACAACTGATTGTCAAGTGTTCGGTATGCGTTGATATGTCTTTTTTAATATGTATAATATAGATCATAAAAGATCAAAAAAGACAGTACAAAGTAAAATACCTCTGTACTGTCTGCTTATATAATGTTGTATATTAAGAATAATCTGTAGGATCTTTTTCTTTCAATCCTTGACCTAGCCCTTTCATAAATCGCATTCCAAATCGAAGCGCTCGATTGATATCAGGATCTTTCAAAGCTTTCATTAATGAGAATACACCTAGTTTGGTGTTATCTTCTTTACCTGCTTCTTCTAATCCTTTGGTCACACTATTCATTAATTGAGTCGTTTGTGCAGGATCAACCGCAGTTAAGGCACCCGCTGCCGCCATACCATTATTGATCAGATTAGTGATTTCTTTACGAGAAACTTGTCCCAAAGCAATCTCTGCAATATGCGCTTTCGCTTTGAGCATCGATTCCGCTGCTTCCAAAATCCCACTATCATTTAACTCCCGTAATATCGACATTGACCGTGCTAACGCCGCATTAGATTCTGCTAATTCCTTTTTCAATTCATCAATCGTCTGCTGCTGTTGCTCTTCATCAGTAAGCACCCGCTTACGAATCGTAGTAATCGGAGTCGCCATACATACATTCTCCTTTCGCCCATATCCATCTAGTAAGATATACCAACTTACAAACATATAAATTCATCATCAATACTCAAAAAACATCATATAAAAAAGGAAATCAAACCTAACAAGTAAAAATGAAAAACACATAAAAGTAGGAAATAAATCCATATAAAACAAATCATAAAAATAAAATAATGTATTCAACTCTCTAAAGAATTAAATTCTTTAAAAAGGTTTTATTCTTTACCACTGCTCCACAATCCCCAAGTTGCACCAGCGAAGGGAGTGAAATTGTTCTGAAAGAGCGAAGCGCTCGCCTTTGTAACGAAATCCCTACCGCCAAGCGGTAAATCAAGGGATTCCGTTACACCAGCGACGACAAGAACAATCTCACTCACAAGCGCAGGTAACTCCTCCCCCTCTACATATCAACTAAAGAGACGTAATCATCACGATTCCATTTACGTTGTACTTCAACACCATTTTGCGGATGGCGTTTTTTGTTACGAGGATTGAATGAAGGTAATGGATTAACACCTTTGACATTCAAAATCATCATCCGTACTTTGGTCTGTTTGTAAGCGGGTGTATGCGTCCGTACATCAACCGCTGAACCAGTTAAAAGATTAACAGCTGTCTCATGACTGGTAGAGTGCATAGGTACATAAATTTCTTTGCCACGTACACGGTCGGTGACAACAGCTCTTAATTTAATAGCACCATACGGAGATTCAAGACGAACCAGTGTACCGTCTTCAACACCACGTTCTGTGGCTAGTTCAGGAGACACTTCGACAAACACTTCAGGTAATTTGCGATTGATCCCTTTAGACTTATTCGTCATATTGCCTTCATGGAAATGTTCGAGTAGTCGTCCATTGTTCAACACAAGATCGAACTCAGCAGGGAACTCTACAGCAGGTACATATTGCACTAGTGAGAAACGAGCTTTTTTATCCGGGAAATGAAACCCATCTGTATAAAGTAGAGGTGTGCTTTCACCCGTACTCGAACCCCATAAGAAGCTTCCCCAACCTTCTAACACCTCATAATTACAACCGGAGAAGAAAGGCGTTAAGCTTGCCATTTCATCAAAAATTTGAGAAGGATGAGTGTACCCCCAATCAAATCCCAAGTGTTTAGCAAGTTGAGTTGTTATCCACCAGTCAGGCTTAGAATCGCCCAAAGGTTCAAGGACTTGATACAAACGTTGCACACGACGCTCCGTATTGGAGAAAGTACCATCTTTTTCAAGAGATGGAGCCGCAGGTAAGACTACATCTGCAAACTGAGCGGTTTTGGATAAAAAGACATCTTGAACAACGAAAAATTCAAGTTGAGCTAACATTTCATGAACATGATTCACATTGGAATCAACCCATGCCATATCTTCACCGACAAGATACATCGCTTTAAGTTCTCCACGAGCGATATCATCGACCATTGCGATATTATCTTTACCCGGCGCTGGAGAAATCGAGACCCCATAAGCTTTTTCAAATTTAGCACGTGCTTCATCATTAGAAACGTGCTGATATCCTGGTAACCAAGGTGGTAAAGTACCCATATCACAAGCACCTTGTACATTGTTATGACCACGAAGTGGATAAGCCCCTGCACCTGGACGCATATAGTTACCTGTTGCTAATAACAGATTGGAAATAGCCGCAGACGTATGAGATCCAGCGATATTTTGTGTAACTCCCATACCCCAACAGATTACAGTTCCATCCGCATCCCGAATCATTTCAGCAATTCGAATCAATTCAGCTTGTGCGATTCCAGTAATTTCTTCTGCATAAGCAAGCGTATAAGGCTCAGAAGCTTTGAGGTATTCATCAAATTGATTCACATGTTGGTGGATAAAGTCAGCAGCATGCCAGCCTTGCTCTACCATATAGTTCATAATCGCTGTAATCCAGACAAAGTCTGTTCCTTGTTGCGGACGAATAAATAAGTCTGCCCGTTCAGCCATTTCATGTTTACGTAGATCAGCCACAACCAATTGTTGACCATGTAATTTGTGTGCACGCTTGATACGAGTCGCTAGAACAGGATGACCTTCAGCTGGAGAACAACCGATCAGAATCACAAGACCAGCAGCGGCGATATCTTTGATTGTACCTGCATCACCACCAATCCCTACTGTAGACATCAGACCATCTGAAGCAGGGGATTGGCAATAACGAGAACAGTTATCGACATTGTTGGTTTCAAATACTTGTCGAGCTAATTTTTGGATCACATAGTTTTCTTCATTGGTGATTTTGGAAGAGGAGATAAAGCCTAATTTATCACTGCCATGTTCTTTGCGAATCGCTGTCATTTTTTCAGCAACAAGTGTTAAGGCTTCATCCCAGCTCGCTTCTACAAATTCACCATTACGACGAATCAGTGGAGTGGTTAAGCGTTGGTCACTGTTAACAAAGTCCCAACCAAATTTACCTTTTACACAGGTAGAGATGGCATTCACTGGTGCATCGTGAGAAGGCTGAACTTTAAGAATCTCCCGACCTTTCGTCCATACTTCAAATGAACAACCGACTCCGCAGAATGTACACACTGTTTTGGTTTTGCGAGTCCGTGTATCACGCATAGCCGCTTCGATTTCTGAAATAGCAAAAATACCGCTGTATCCTGGTTCTACATCTTTGATTAGATCAATCATCGGATTAAGCATTTCTTCGCCAATACCGGACATAAATCCAGCTTCGCCTAGCATCGATTTCTCCATCAAAGCATTACATGGACAGATGGTGACACATTGTCCGCAACTGACACAGGAAGATTCGTTAATAGAAACGCCTTCATCCCACATCACGTATGGACGTTCGGCTTCCCAATTGATTGATAACGTCTCATTGACTTGCAAGTTCTGACATACCTCTACACATTGCCCACAAGCGATACACTGATTGGGATCATAGCGATAGAACGGATGAGACATATCTACTTCGGTTGCAGGGACTTTCGGTTGGAAAGGATATTTCTGATGTTCGATACCCATTTCTTCAACTGTATTATGGAGTTTACAATTACCGTTATTGTTATCACAAACAGTACAATACAACATATGATTTTCCAGTAAACGATCCATACCTTCTGTTTGAGCCGCTTTGGCAGAAATAGAATTGGTCTGCACATTCATTCCTTCTGTGATCGTTGTTGAACAAGCGCGTGCTAATTGACCGTCAATTTCAACAATACAGGTATCACAGGTCTGAATCGGATCGACTTCAGGAACATAACAGATTTGTGGATGCTGAATTTGAGCTAGATTAATAACATTCAGTACGCTTAATCCTTGCCCGGCTTCATAGGTTTCGCCATTGATCGTAATTTTGATTGGTTGTTGTTCGCTCATGCAGATACCCCTTTATTTAACAGTTGTATTTCTAGATGTACGCATTTGGCACTATAAATGCGACTTCTTCTAGTGAAATCAAAAATGATTTTTGTGAAACAAAATATCTTCCTTCTCAGGTTTTGCAAAATGTGGCACATCAAATAGAGCATAATATAAAGATTTTCGGATTTGTGTAGTATCATATTTATACTTTATTATCCTAAATATGTATTATTAACTAATAGATACAGATTAAGGATAAAATAAAAAAGGCATAAAAAAACTCCACCTTAAAATCACTACCCCTTTGCAGGTAGCACTTTTAAAGTGGAGTAATCGTTTAGCAATGACATACTAACTGACCAATCCGATTATATTATGACAAAAATGTGAATACTCTAAATTATACTCTTCTTTTGTGAAATTTCAAGACACATTTAACACACCATGCTAGCTATCTGTATTTGAAATCTACAAAATGAGGTGTATGATCAAAACATTACAGCAAGGAGGATTATCAATGAAAAAGGAAACTACTTTCAATGAAATCGTACGTAAAGTACGTAAAGATACATTTGGCAAAGGACCGGAACGGATTCATACGACCTTTGTAGATAATATGGCAATTACTAAAATGTGGGGCAATTTTACACCTACCGAAAAATTTATTGCTTTAACTTCTGAAGGCAAAGAAATGGTACACCGTGCGCGAACACAGATGGTTCAAGGACTGTATGATCAGCATGTACCTGATGGTATGGAAGAATTATGCGGTTCTAAATTACAGCATTTGTTTACCGATATTAAGGTGGAAGATGATTTTGCCATCTCTGTATTTGTTTTCGAAAAAAATATTGAGCAAGGATGAGGCAGATGGATCTAGAATTGCAACAAGAGCGTACGATTGTGCGTTACCGGCGCGGACAAGTCACCACGATCACTGATCAGGTCGTTAGCGAACAACCGATTACTGTAAAAGTAAACGGCGAAGAATTTGTAACGTTAGTCTGCACACCTGAGTATATTGAAGATATGACAGTAGGATTTTTGGCTTCAGAAGGCGTGATCAAGCAGTATAGCGATATTCAAGAACTATGGGTACAGCCTGAAGAAGGTTTTGTCCATGTGCATACAGATCGCTGGAAGCCACAGCATCGTCAATTATTTACCAAGCGTTATATTACTTCTTGTTGCGGTACCAGCCGTCAGGGATTTGTTTTTTTTAATGATGCACGTACAGCTAAAGTTATAGATACAGTTAACGTTACTTTGTCTTTTGAAGATTGTTTTCGGCTAATGGAAGAAGTCCAACAAAGCGGGGAATTATTTCGTCATACAGGTGGTGTGCATACAGCCGCTTTATGCGATCCGAGTGGAATTATTGTGGCACGAAGCGATATTGGTCGCCATAATGCATTGGATAAAATTTACGGTTGGTGCCTCAAACAGAATCTTAGTTTAGAAGGTAAAATTATCGTATTTAGCGGTAGAATTTCTTCCGAAATTTTGACGAAAGTATCCAAAATTGGCTGTGAAGTGATCTTATCCAAATCTGCGCCTACAGGATTAGCTCTTGAGCTAGCCGATCATCTAGGCATTACAACTGTTGGATTTATTCGTGAAGATTCATGCAATGTATATACACATTCACAAAGAATTCTGGAATGTCAGGACATATCACCAGATTCTATGATACTCTAGTATGAAACCAAAAAATAAATACCAGAAGAAGATAAGATTCTAAACTATCTTGCAACAAGGTAAGATGAACACGTTTCGAAGTCGATGTAAGACGGTACTAGCGAGGAATGGAGAGGTGTCTATGACTTCAAAAGATCAACATAATCGTATATTAAGAGACTTGCGCATCTCTGTCACAGATCGCTGTAACTTCCGTTGTCGATATTGTATGCCAGAAGAAATTTTTGGTAAGGATTATGCCTTTTTACCTAAAGAAAGCGTACTGACAGAGGAAGAGATTGGTCGAATTGCCAAAATATTTGTATCTCTAGGAGCCAAAAAATTACGAATTACCGGCGGAGAACCTTTACTGCGTAAAGACTTGCCTAATATTATAGAGCGTCTATCCACTTTGGATGCAGAAGATATATCGTTAACGACCAATGGTAGTCTGTTATCCCGTATGGCTGTAAGCTTGCGTCAAGCTGGACTTCATCGTGTTACCGTGAGTCTGGATAGTCTGGAAGACGATATGTTTTTGCAGATGAATGGAGGACGCAGTCGTGTTCAACCTGTACTTGATGGGATTGATGCGGCAGCTGAAGCAGGATTACAGGTCAAAGTAAATATGGTCGTACAAAAAGGATTCAACGAAGATGCAGTTGTACCGATGGTCGATTATTTCCGCCAAAGAGGTCATATTTTACGTATGGTTGAATATATGGATGTAGGAAATAGTAATGGTTGGAATCGTGAGCATGTGGTCAGTAAGCAAGAATTACTGGATCGGATCGGCGAACACTTTCCACTTCAACCGGTTGCACCGAATTATGATGGTGAAGTAGCAACACGTTATCAATTTGCAGATGGTATCGGAGAGATTGGGTTTATTTCCTCGGTAACCGAAGCTTTTTGTTCATCATGTACACGAGCAAGATTGTCTGCCGAAGGGAAATTATATACTTGTTTATTTGCAACTAAAGGTCATGATCTTAGAGATTGGTTACGTTCAGACCGTAGCGATGAACAGATTGCAGATTATATACAAGCTGTATGGACCAATCGTAAAGACCAGTATTCGTTAGAGCGAGGATTAGCTTCTGACAAAAATGATCCCAATGGTCATAAAGTAGAAATGTCGCATATTGGAGGATAGAAGGGGCAACCCTTCTATTTTTTTATTTGCAAATACAGCAGAATTGGGTATTCCAAAATTTTATTTGTCACAGTATTGACAAACTTTAAGCACCAGATTAATCTTAATGAGCAGTTAGCGATTATTATTTGAAGCAGACTCATAGAATGTTTTTGCTTTAAATCTAACGATCAAGTTGATTGGTATCCTTATAGGCGTCTGTAAGGGCATTAACCAGCATTAATTATTCTCTATCCTCTTTTTGAGCTAGATCTAAGAGGTCTATTGGAGCATTGTTAATGGTGGTTTTTTGGCGTTTTTTTTATAGTTTATGATAACGACGATCTGTTACAACGATGATGAACATGGAGGGTTTACAATGTCTTTTTACACCCCGCAAGAAATTATGAATATCACCGCTGAAAATGGTCTAAAAAAATCAAGATTACCATTCTGGACGGTATTGATTCTGGGCTTTCTAGGTGGAGCATTTATCTCATTAGGATTTTTAGCTGATATTCGTGTGATTGGTACAGCACCCAAAGAATTAGGCTCAATCGCGGGCTTTTTTGGAGCCGCTGTCTTTCCAGTAGGTCTGATGTTGACGATTCTTGCAGGAGCAGAGTTATTAACAGGCAATATGATGGTGATGGCTATGTCGTGGTTTGCCAAAAAGATTACACTATCCCAAGTAATCAGCAATTGGGTATTGGTATTGCTATCTAATTTTATAGGTGCGATTGCAGTTGCTTATTTTTTTGGACATGTGGTTGGACTTACAGAAGGTGATTTTTTAGCCAAAACACTCGCAATTGCACATGCCAAAGTGGGCGAAGGTTTTGGTGAAGCTTTTGTATCTGCGATTGGTTGTAACTGGTTAGTCTGTCTGGCAGTCTGGTTAGCTTATGGCAGTAAAGATTCAGTCGGTAAATTTATAGGAATCTGGTTCCCGATTATGGCATTTGTTGCAATTGGATTTCAGCATGTGATCGCTAATATGTTTGTGATTCCAGCGGCTATTTTTGCAGGGTCTGATATTACATGGACGCAATATGTAGAGAATTTTGTGCCTGTCTTGTTAGGGAATTTAGTTGGAGGGGCTATCTTTGTTGCTCTTGCTTATTTTGGAGCTTATCGCTATACGACAGAGCTTGCTATAACGACAGAAGCAGTAAGTGATTCTAACCATTATCATGAGCAAGGATTAAGTAGCTCAGTGGTCAAAGTCAAACACTAACAGCCATATACGCATATCTATCTATAAAAAAAGAAGCATAACCGAATCGATACGGCAATGCTTCTTTTTTATAGAAATAAAGCTAAATATACAAATCCATCATGTCGCTATTAAGCCGAAGTTTTCTCGTCATGTGGTGTTGAAGTAGGAGTAGATGGTCTGACGATCGGTTCAACATTATTAGTGTCTGCTGAATTGACTACTTCATTCATATCGATCTGGAAGCGGTTCAGTTCGTGTTGCATTTCTTCGCGAATCTGACGAAGCATTTTCACTTTTTCGCTAGATTCTAAGAATGAACGTTGTTGTTCTACTGTAGAAGCTGTAATTTCTTCACTACCGGCAGCCGATTGTTCAGTGATAGCACTGATATTTTCGATCGCTTGATGAACCTGACTACTCATATCTTGAGAAACTTTCATATCTGTCGCAAGCTTACTTACATGTTCAGCAATCTGTCCGACTTTACTACTAATTGCCGCAAAGGAAGCATCTGTAGAACTTGTCGCTTGCTCTTGTTCCTGAAAGAGATCAATACTTTGAGCAACAGAAGATTTTACTTTATTCATCGCTACAGTAATGCCTTCAACTGCTGCAAAAATTTGTTGTACAGCGGTCACAGATTGAGAAGCTAGCTTTTTCACTTCATCTGCAACGACAGCAAATCCTTTACCTGCTTCGCCCGCGCGAGCCGCTTCGATGGAAGCATTCAGAGAAAGTAAATTCGTTTGAGATGCAATTTCAGATACTAACTTGGTCATATCTGTGATTTGTTCTGCATTTTTTTCAAGTTCAGAGACGGTTTTCTCGACTTCAGCCATCGCAGAACGATTGTTAGCTACGAGTTGCAATTGTTGCTTCATCACAAGACTACCTTGTTCAATCGCTTGAATCGCTTCTTCACTATACGCCGCAGATTCTGTGGTCGTCTCTAGATTGGATGAAAATTTCTGTTGCATATCATCAACAACCATAACTGTTGTGCTCAAGTCTTCCGCAATCTTCTGACTACCAATCGCTAATTCTTCTGTCGAAGTAGCAACTTGATTCACAATTTCTTGCATCACATCATTGCTACGATCAATATCTTGTGCCATATTATCGACACGAACGCCTGCTTGATCAATCGAAGTTACGATACTACGCAAGTTATCAATCATAATATGGAATGAACGATTAAGATCATCCAGTTCGTCTTTACCTTTAGTCTCTGCTAACTTGATCGTTAGATCGCCATCAGCAATTCGTTGAGCTGCAATATTCATTTGTTGAGTACGACGTGCAAATTTACGTGCTGTCCATGTGTTAAATACGCCGACAGCAATCAGTAAGAAGATAGCGCCGAATAAAGCGATTTGCCAAGTGAGATCAATACTGTGTGTTAAGTCTTTAGTATATTCGGCATACCGTGTCTGAGTAAGTTCATTCAAAATATAAATATCGTTCTGAACGCCTTCGATACGAATACTTTGACGCTTGGCTTCTGAGCTATCATCGTTTGTTAATGCTTGTTGTGATGTGTCACTCAAGTCTTTGAATTTAGTCACTATTAAAGCTAGACGTGCTTGTTCTTCAGGCGTCTGTAACATGCCATTTGAAAGGGTATCAATCGTTGCTTGCGTCTGAGTCAATTGAGTATTTACACTCGATTTATTACTAGCTGACATGGTAAAAGAGAAGTTAGCTAAAGCTTGTCCTGTCTGTACCATATTACCATCTAGCTGTTTAACATTTAGCATAGCTGGAACGAGATTATTGTTTTGTGAGTTGATATTAAGTAGTTGAAAAATAATGTATGCGACAAGAATTAAAGAAGCGATCAGCGAAATCATCGCATTTAATACTAATTTACCTTGTATTTTCATAAGATCCTCCACGTAGTTACTTTTAAATTCAGGAGCTATATTAGATTGATTAAGAATTTAGATCAATTTTGATCTCGCCTGAAATCAATTTTTTCTTTAAATCTTCTAATTGTTTTTGTTGTTCTTCGGTTAATTGAATAACATGAATATCGGTTAGGCCTACACCATCGCCAGTTAGACCAAACACCATGTCTTTTTCTTTAAACGTTTTATTGTTTTTGGCAAAAGATTGTAATGCGCTATACAAAGCGACATCGACATTTTTGATCATCGAAGTCAACACTGCTTTTTCAGCTACGAAAAATTGATCGCTATCTACACCAATCGCATATTTACCTTGAGTCTGTGCTTCTTGTAAAGCACCTACGCCCGTCAAACCTGCTACAGTATAAATCACATCTACATTTTCATTTTCAATCATTTCTTTCGCTGTTTTGGCACCTAGTTCTGAATTACCAAAGTCACCTGTGTAGTTGGTTACAAAAGAAATATTAGAATTTACAGAGCGAGCCCCTTGTTCAAATCCAGATTGGAATTTATGCAATAATGGGGATTCTACACCACCCAAAAATCCAATACGATCAGATGTACTTGCCATAGCAGCTACAGCACCTGCCAAAAAACTACCTTCTTCTTCTTTGAACGTGATCGAAGCAACGTTAGGTAGCTCTGAAGTCTCATCTACAATAATAAATTGTTTGGTAGGATTAGCTTTAGCCGCTTTTTCTAGACTTTCTTTCATGATATAACCAAGTCCAATAATGATATCGCTGTTTTCTTTTGTTAACTGGTTAAACGCTTCATCATACGTTTTGGTCTGAGAAATTTCTTTATAATCAAAGGTAATACTTTCTTCATTTCGTGCCTTTATTAATCCGCGAAAAGCAGCATCACTATAAGATTGATCACCTAAGCCAATATCCGATAATACAATCCCTACTTTGATTTTGTTTGCCCCTGTGGCAGCTTCTGTTTTTGTTTGCTGAGAAGAGCAAGCACTTAGTAATAACATGATTGCGATTAAAGCAGTCAATCCAGATAGAAACGTTTTTTTTCTCATCATACTTCTCCTATTCCCCTCTAATCCCAAAATAAATAACTTCCTTTCTTATATCGGTTGATGAGAGAAGTTCGTTTATAAAATTTTATAGCCATCGACCTAATACTTTAAATTTAAAATAATTATTTAAGCACAAAATAGTTTTTTTGAAATTAATGCTTGGATGCGACACTGTGACAGGGTATGATAGACAATAAAAATACGAATTCGTTATTACTGGAGGAGAAGCATGAAGTATATCAGTACTAGAGGACAAGTAGAACCAAAAGGATTTATTGACACTGTATTAATGGGGCTTGCTGATGATGGCGGTCTAATGGTACCCGAGCATATTCCGGTGATTGCTCCTGAAACGTTAAATGAATGGAAAAGTCTAAGTTATGTAGATTTATTCCTCACTATATTTTCTTACTATACGAATGATGAGATTCCAGCAGAGGATTTGAAAGATTTAGCGACTCGCAGTTATGCTAATTTCCGTCATCCTGAAGTGACACCTGTGACTAAGATTGATGAATCTCTTTATATTATGGAATTGTTCCACGGACCTACATTCGCATTCAAAGATGTAGCTTTACAATTTATGGGTGAATTCTATTCCTATGTATCCAAAAAGCAAAACGAGATTATTCATATTTTGGGAGCAACATCCGGTGATACTGGCGCTGCGGCTATTCAAGGGGTGCGTGGTAAAGAAGGAATCAAAATCTGTATCTTACATCCACATGAGAAAGTAAGTCGTGTACAAGAGCTACAAATGACGACAGTGGATGATCAGAATGTACTCAACTTATCAGTTAAAGGTAATTTTGATGATTGTCAGAAGATTATTAAAGAGTTGTTTGGCGATCTCAATTTCAAAAAAGAATATCATCTACGTGCAATTAATTCGATCAACTTTTTGCGGATTTTAGCACAAACGGTGTATTACTTCTATGCTTACTTGCATATTGATCAAGGACAACACCAATTGAAAAAGATTAATTTCAGCGTACCTTCCGGTAATTTCGGTAATATCTTTTCAGGATTTTTAGCTCAAAAAATGGGATTGCCGATCAATAAACTGATTATCGCAACCAATGAAAATAATATTTTAGAGCGTTTTGTACAAACAGGTGAATACAAACCGGGTGATTTCAGAAGTACACATAGCCCTTCGATGGATATTCAAGTGGCCAGTAACTTTGAACGTTATCTTTATTATTTTGTAGGTGAAGATGCTGCTAAAGTCTCCGAATATATGAACGTTCTCAAAAGTGAAGGACAAATTGTGATGACAGGCGAAGATCTAGCCAAAGTACAAAGTGACTTTGCGGCTTATGGCGCTTCCAATCAAGAATGTCTGGATACGATTTTGAAATATAAAGGCAATCATGATTATTTACTTGATCCTCATACAGCATGTGGGATTACAGCTTATGAGAAATATCAAGGGGACGATGAGATTTGTATTACTTTAGCTACTGCTCATCCAGCCAAATTTGATGAAGCCATTATTCTATGTGAAATTGAGCAAGAGTTCCCTGACGAAATCAAAGCATTATTCTCCCAACCGCAACATCAAGAAGTGGTTGAACATGATACAGCAGAAATTGTACGTCAATTAGAAGCCTTTTACACATTAGCGTAGTTCTCACGATATGACCGAATAAACATCCTTGTATTCTTTATATTCTGTTCAGGTCACCAGCCAGAAGAATAGATATAAAGAAAAGGATGTTTTTTGGTATGTACACGTAATGAGCTTTATTGACGATCATTCTTTGCTTCGTTAAAATTAAAGACATCATACATCTTGATTATATACAATCGCTTTTGACCAATATCATAAAGAATACAGATAGAGCTAAACGCTAGGAAGTAGGGATCGATATGAAATTTTCAAAAGCTACCAATTATGCACTGCATACAATGGTCTATCTGGTGCAACAGGAATCGAATAAGCCTATCGGAGTACAACAAATTGCAGAGACCTTCTCCGTCTCACCAACCTATTTATCCAAAATCTTGACCAAGCTGGTCAAAGCAGGCATTATTGAATCGGCTTCAGGAGCGAATGGAGGATATCGCTTAAGACGAAAGCGTGAAGAGATTTCATTTCTGGAAGTAATTCATGCTATAGAGGGCGTTAATTCTTTATTTACAGGCTGTTTGAATAACAATGATCAATGTGCTATTCAGCGAGTGATGTTCGAAGCAGAAGGTCAGATGGAACACTATCTCAAAGAGAAAAAGTTGATCGATGTGTCTATCCATTCGGAGATGACGATATAAAATAAGCTCCTTTTTGATCCAGTAGATCGCAGGTAATTATATCTGCGATCTTTTGTTTGCGTTAAGCCTATATTAAAATGGGTACTAAGAGGAAGCTGTATATGTTACAAGTTATGTATATTCATTGTTATACGAGGACATATTTGGGTCTGTAGAAAGGATGATATAGGAATGCTGCAACAGAATCTAGTCGAATGGCAACAACAATGGAAGCAATTATTGCACCAATTGGAGCTAAAAGGAGCAGACACTGCACTGCTCTGGGAGGAACCAGCTACAGATCAAGAAATTGCTGATATTGAGCATCAATTAAAGATTACATTGCCAGAAGAGTTAAGAAGTCTGTTGCAAGATGGTGGCAAAAGAGTCATGGTCTACTGGAATATTTCATATGCTCAAACGGCTCCTTTTGAGTTATCTGGAGATACGGGTTGGGATATAGAAAGTATAGATTTTTCCGATTTTGGAGACGATGAACAGATTGATCAGAAGCGTTACTTATGCTTTTACCATGCAGGTAACGGCGATGAGCTGGTATTGGATCTGTATAGTAATCCTCAGCGTCCAATGGTATTCCACTGGGCACATGAGACAGGCGAATTTCATATTCTAGCTGTCTCGCTTACTGACTTTTTGAATAAAGTCACAGAACTGAGTTGTATCGGTGCAGAAGAATGGCAGTACCAGCCGTTTATCGATAATTGTGGATTGAATTTGTATAGTAAGCTTGCCAAGCAGTGGCAACAATGGATTCATGATTATCTGCATTTTACGTTAGAAGACGCAAGTCAGCATCTAAATCAATTGATTCGTTATACAGAATTAAATGGAATAGAAGATGATACGGTTCAAGCTTTTGCACATTATCATCCAGACGAAGTATTACAAGCATGGCTTGAACGGATTCAGATCGAACATATACAGTCTATCAAAGACGGATTAATCGAATATACCGGATTAATTAATCGACATCATGCTGCGGATTGGGTGCGCGAATTATGGGATTTACCTGAAGATCAACGGATTAATTCATATATTCTTGCCTATCTGACAGCGATTTGTTTACCAGAAGATGAAGGTTTGGAACGGATATGGAGAAAGATTGAAGAAAAAGAAAAGGAAAAAGAGCGTAAATTAAATGGGTATGAAGCGAATACCGGTCTCAAAAATTTTCACAGTCGCAAAGTCATTCACTGGATCAAAGATCGAGTCACTTTTCCATACGATGGTTGGGATCAGCTCTTTGCCATTTCGAATCCACAGAGTGAAGATTATATAGAGTGGTTACAAGGCAATGATGCACAGCGCCAGATCGCTATTTCAGCATTGGGCAAATCGGTACAATTAGATCAAACGTTTCACAGAGTTGAACAAATTGAAAGTGTGCGTGTATTATTAGAACAGGCTATGAACAAAGCTGTAATTAAAAAAGAAAAGCGAATTATCGCAGAAGCGTTGAAAGTATTGGATCAATACAATGTTTAATAAGTAAATAAAGAATGATTTATAGTGGAGGCTAACTACGTGGTTCTGGTTATATTGTCGTGTCTTATTTTTGTGATCACATTAACATTCGTGATCTGGCAACCACGGAATCTGTCGATTGGTTGGTCTGCTTGTGGAGGTGCAGCACTTGCGCTTCTATTGGGTGTGGTGAGTTTTCATGATGTCTGGGATGTTACCTTGATCGTCTGGAATGCTACACTGGCTTTTGTTGGGATTATATTAATCTCGCTGATTTTGGATCGAGTAGGGTTATTTGAATGGGCAGCACTTCATGTCGCTCATATCTCCCGTGGTAACGGTGTACGGATGTTTATCTATGTAGGTATTCTGGGCGCTATTGTATCTGGACTATTTGCTAATGATGGAGCAGCACTAATCTTAACACCGATCGTTTTGGCGATGGTGCGTGCACTCAATCTGGATGAACGTAAAGTATTTCCTTTTATTATTGCAGGCGGGTTTATCGCAGATACGACATCATTACCGCTAGTAGTGAGTAATCTGGTGAATATTGTATCTGCTGATTATTTTGGGATTACATTTATGCAATATGCAGGGCATATGATTGTGCCTAATCTATTCGCACTGATTGCCAGTATCGGTGTATTGTATCTTTATTTCCGCAAAAGTATTCCTCGTACGTTTGAAAGTACTCATTTAAAACCACCTATGGATGCTATTAAAGATGTACGGATGTTTCGCTTATCCTGGATCGTGCTGATTGTATTATTAATTGGCTACTTTGTGAGTGAATTTTTGAATATTCCGGTATCGATTGTTGCAGGAGTTATTGTCATTATTTTCTTAATTCTAGCACGCAAAAGTCCAATTGTTCCTGTCAAAGAAGTACTTAAAAATGCTCCGTGGTCGATTGTCTTTTTCTCTATCGGCATGTATGTCGTAGTCTATGGATTACGTAATGCAGGCTTAACCGATCTGTTAGCTACCTTAATTCAGAAGATAGCCGACCAAGGACTGTTTGCAGCTACGATTGGTATGGGCTTTATTGCAGCGATTATATCGTCAGTGATGAATAATTTACCAACCGTTCTGATCAATGCACTTGCTATCAAAGCAACTGTAACATCAGAACCGATTCGTGAAGCACTAGTGTATGCGAATGTGATTGGTTCCGATCTGGGTCCTAAAATAACGCCGATTGGTTCTCTAGCTACTTTATTATGGTTACATGTTCTGGCAACCAAAGGAATCAAAATCTCATGGGGAACCTATTTTAAAATCGGAATTATTTTGACCATTCCGACATTATTAATTACGTTACTTGGATTATATTTATGGTTATTGGTCGTATAATCATTCATCTGTATGCATGGTTAAACGTACGATTTCAACAGTATTGTTTCTCACAAAGAAGCGGTACTGTTTTTTTATTATTAATATTGTAAACGTTTACAAAATAAAGGCTGTATATGGTGGCATAGATAACAACAGAAGCATATAATAGTCAATGTAGAACAACTATGAGATTTTTAACAATAGGCAAACAGTCGGAGGAATGAAGCGTGAGAATAGAAAAAGACTTTTTGGGTACAAAAGAAGTTCCCGATGAAGCATACTATGGTATTCAGACGATGCGTGCAGTAGAGAATTTCCCTATTACCGGACAACGTCTACATCCTGAATTGATTCGTGCGATGGCGATCGTCAAAAAAGGCGCAGCAATCGCAAATATGGAATTGTCACGTCTATATGCTCCTAAAGGAGAAGCAATGGTACAAGCGGCTGAAGAGATTATTGCTGGACAATGGCAAGATCAATTTATCGTTGATCCGATTCAAGGCGGAGCCGGTACCTCAATTAATATGAATACGAATGAAGTTATTGCTAACCGTGCACTGGAAATTATGGGAAAAGACAAAGGAAGCTATGTCGATATCAGTCCGAATAACCATGTGAATATGGCGCAATCCACCAATGATGCTTTTCCAACAGCGATTCATATTGCTACATTATCCATGATCGAGAAATTGCTGGTAGCGATGCGCGAATTACAGCAATCTTTTCAAGTGAAAGCAGATGAATTCGATACAGTGATCAAAATGGGACGTACTCATTTACAAGATGCTGTACCGATTCGCTTGGGTCAAGAATTTCAATCTTATGCTCGTGTATTGGGACGGGATATTCGCCGTGTAGAAGCGACACAAGAAAACTTGCTTCATATCAATATGGGCGCAACCGCTGTTGGAACAGGGCTAAATGCAGATCCACGTTATATCGTACGAGTAGCTGAAATACTGGCTGATATTAGTGGATTCCCTGTGGTTGCATCAGATCATCTCGTCGATGCGACTCAGAATACGGATGCTTATACAGAAGTATCCGCGGCTCTCAAAATCTGCATGATGAATATGTCTAAAGTGGCGAACGATATTCGCTTAATGGCTTCAGGCCCCTATGCAGGATTAGGCGAATTGGTATTACCTGCTCGTCAACCGGGTTCTTCCATTATGCCGGGTAAAGTTAATCCAGTAATGTGTGAAGTCGTTAACCAGATTGCTTTTCAAGTGATTGGTAATGATCATACCATCTGTCTAGCTTCAGAAGCAGGGCAATTGGAATTGAATGTTATGGAACCGGTATTGGTCTATAATTTATTGCAGTCTTTAGAAATTATGAAGCAAGGATTTACCGTTTTCCGTCTTCATTGTATTGATGGGATTCAAGCCAATGTGGATCGTTGCCGTGAGTATGTAGAACGCAGTGTAGGCATGATTACAGCCCTCAATCCGCATCTAGGTTATGAAGTGGTATCTCGTATTGCTCGTGAAGCGATTCAGACAGGTAAGCCTGTACGTGAGCTTTGCTTGCTGTATAACGTACTGACCGAAGAAGAATTGAATATTATTCTAGATCCATACCAAATGACAGAGCCGGGTATTGCTGGTGAACAGTTGTTGCACAAAGAATAATAGAATAATTATAGTCGTATAAAACAAATAAGCGATGCCTTTTCTCTACAGACAGAGAGGCATCGCTTATTTATGTAGAAGAACTGGAAAAGGGTTGGGCAATATGAGAAGGAATCAATAACCCCAATGTACTCATTTCTTGCAATATACAACTCACATGATAATTGTAAATAATCTGCTGAGAAGAGATATCCAGTGGCAATTGAGCCATCAGATGACTGTGATGTTGCTCGGGCAGATCCCAATGATGATGAGTGGGTAATTCATCGGTGAGCAGACGAATCATTCGCATATGAGAGTACGTATTGTGATAGACATCAATTTCTTGCTCCAGATGCTCTAACATTTGTTGCTTATTCTTTTTGAGATGAAATTCAGAAGCATAGGTCTCATATGCTTTTTCCAAATTAGCCATATCTTTTTTGAGTGGACTAATATGAATAGTTCCACCTTCACACAGCAATTCATGAGCCAGCTTGGTTAAGTGCTTGCGTAATACACTACGCATCTGCTCCATCGACCGTTCATGATCTGGTGGGAAAACGAGATAATTAACGAGTACAGCGACACTAATCCCGATCAATGTATCTGCGACACGGTGCATACCATACAGAAAAGGGCTTTCCCCGGGGCGCAAATTCAGCATAATTGCTAGAAAGACAATACTGGCAATCGAGATCGATTTGTTCCATTTGAGCAAATTACAAATATAGATCACAATCACGATACCGATTGCAGAATAGACGGCACTATGCGGATCGATCCATGCAAAAACAAAGCCAATTGCCGCACCCACCAGTGTACCCATCATTCGGTTTTTGCCTACGGTATATGAGTTGGTTACCGAATTTTCCATAGCAATGATAGTTGCAATCACTGCGTAGAAAGGATACTCTAATTGCAGAAGTTGTGAGATAATGATGCAAATAAAAACAGCCAGTGCTGTTTTGAGATTACGCATACCTACTAAAAATTTCATAAGATTTCTGTGATTCCTTCCTAGAAAATAGTGAATCCTGATACATATCTGTAAGGAGGTCGATATTCGTTACCCTATGCTTTAATACCCTTAAATAAGGACGATTAAAAATATATAGTTTACTAACTGAGTGGAGGAATATAATGATGATTACCAAAAAGAAAATAATACAATTCTCTCTTATCTGTACAGCTTGTGCTGGGATACTGGTGAGTGTAAGCCCATTATCTTTACCTGCTACTACACAAGTGGTAAGTGCCGCCAGTAGCAAAGCCGATCAGAGTACAGATGTCACTTCCAAATTACAGCTAGTGGGTCAGCCTTTTTCTACACCTGCATATGCTCGTAATGTATGGGATATGCAAGTATTTGATGGCAAAATTTATCTGGGTCATGGCAATAGTAGCAATGCTGAGCCTTCACCTAATGCAGGGCCGATCCCTATTGTCTATTATAATCCTCAAACCAGTCAATTTGTAACGGAAAAAGTCACATACACCGATCCAAAAACAGGCAAACAAAGCACAGAAGATGCAACAAGTGAAGAACAGATCGATACGTTCAAAATTTTGAAAGGTAAACTCTATATTCCGGGTAACGATTCCAAAAGTGAACAGTGGAGCTTCGGTAATTTCTACAAGCTAGATGGCGGTGAATGGAACAAATATCGTAATTTGCCAGACGGTATCCATGTATACGATATGGCTTATTATCATGGGAAATTGCTAGCGGCGATCGGTACAGATACCGCACCCAAAGTACTGATTTCAGACGATAATGGAGAGAATTGGAAAGAACTCGCTCAGATCAAAGGATTAGGCACAAGAGCATATAAGTTTTTTGAATTTAAAGGAACATTATATGCAGCTGCTATCTTAATGCCTAATAACAATATCTGGGGAGATCAGACCCATCTTCTTGCGATTGACAAAAAATTTAATGTGACACAACAACAAGTATCCGGTACTAATTTGTTGCCCGGTATGACCTATGTACAGACAGCTGGCAAAACACCGTATATGAAAATGGGCAAAACAGTCGTATTTAGAAAGCAACTTGCTTATATTGTAGGCGATGTATACAATGACGCTCAATTAGCACCTAAAGCGTTAATCGTCACTAAAAATATTGCAGACCCTGCACGTACAGTGACATTCCCTGATACCCATGCATTGCCTACTGATATTATCACACGTCCTAATAAAACGTATGTGCTTACGTATACAAAGCAAGCAGACGGTTCGTATATCAACCGTGTCTATATGACAAAGAACCTAACCAAGTGGACACAAATCTTGCAATTCAATCAAGATACGTATGCGAAGTCATTTGAAGAACTAGACGGTGATTTCTATTTCGGACTGGGAACAGACACCAAGCCTGTATCCGAATCGGCAGGTAAGATTTTGAAAGTGAAAGCTTCTGATCTTAAAGGAAAGTCTTAATCGGATCAAAGATTGAAAGTAACCGATGTGAGTGTTAAACTTACATCGGTTTTTGCTATACACATTAAAATAATACCGTTTATTATTTCACACAATTTAATTTATAGAATGGTATTTGCAAACATATGTACAATGTGTTATATTAGTTGAGTACTCAATAGTTGACGGGTCAATTAATAAGAAGTGATTGAATTGAGAACATGCTATATACTAGCAGTTCTGGATAAAAGGATTGGTTTTGGACAAGGAGGGACGCTATGCTTCATTCATCGTCTGAAGATATTTTTAACCAGTTGCAAGGGCTGCATCGTCAGATCAGTAGCGTATTTGAACGTTGTGCTGGCATAAGTGCGTCGCGCCTACAATTGTTGCATCAGCTTTATCAAGTGGAAGAGATCAGTCAGACTTCTTTGCAAAAAACACTGGGTATTGATAGTGCAGCTGTCACTCGACATTTAAAGCAATTGGAAATATCGGGAATGGTGACACGTCGCATGAGTCCTGAAGACAATCGTTTTACACTCGTGCAATTGACTGAAGAAGGTCGGCAGAAAATTCTAGCCTACACCAAAGAAAAAGAACAATTTCTTGGAGATATGCTACAGAATTTTGAAGAGAAAGAACAAGAGCAATTATTGGATATGTTGCGTCGTCTCAATCAAAATATGAGTGAGATGTAACGATTAAATTGATATTTCAACTTACATTTAAAGGAGTTTTCCCAATGAATACTGTAAACCAAATTACAAAAACAAATGATTTTAACAAAATTGCTTTAGAGCGTCGTTCAATTAAAAAATACGATCCAACTGTAAAAATCAGCCGTGAAGAAATGACTGAAATTTTGGCTGAAGCAACACGCGCACCATCTTCAATCAACTTACAACCTTGGCGTTTCCTTGTTATCGAAAGTGACGAAGCCAAAGCTACATTGTTGCCACTTGCTATGTTTAACCAACGTCAAGTAGAAACAGCTGCTGCGGTTGTTGCTATTTTCGGTGATCTTCGTCATGAAGAAAATGCAGATGAAATCTTTAATGCTGCTGTAGAAGCGGGTCATATGCCTGCTGACGTAAGAGATCAACAACTTCCGTTTGCTAAAGCTTATTATGAAAATATTTCTGATGCTGCACGTAAAGATATCGCATTGATCGATAGCGGTCTTGTAGCAATGCAATTGATGTTGGTTGCTCGTGCTCATGGTTATGACACAAATGCAATCGGTGGATATGACAAAACTAAAATTGCTGAAGCATTTGGTATGGAAAAAGATCGTTATGTACCTGTAATGTTGTTGTCTATGGGTAAAGCAGACAGCGAAGGTCACGGTTCAGGTCGTCTTCCTGTAGAAAAAGTAGCCGAGTGGAAATAATCATCTACAACGTAGATGTGATCATATAAATAACAAAAACAGCAAAAAAACCTCCTTGCACAGTATTCGTGTTTAGGAGGTTTTTTGCTGTTTTGGAATCAGAGATAGTTAGTTTTTGATTTTTACCGCTAACATACCTAAATATTCTTTGATCGCTGTGGCCGTCGAAGACATAGCGCTTGCTGATGGATAGAATTTGCTGAAATACATCGACGAAGGCTGACTTACCCAGTAATCGGTTGGGAAAGGTTGAACGGTCAAGCCTAGACGCTTGAACTGCATGACAGAGCGTGGAAGATGAAATCCAGAGGTGACCAATATCGGATGAGATAATCCTTTTTCTTTTAAAATCACAGCCGTATTATTAGCATTCTGCGCTGTATTAAGCGAGCGATTTTCAACCATAAGCTTACTTTCCTCTACACCCATGCCCAAAAGCTGGCGTTTCGCAATATCAGCTTCATTTCCACTATCTGAGAAGACCTGTCCACCCGAAAATAAAATCGGCAAACCGGTAATTCGGTGAAGACGTGCGGCTGTGATCAGACGGTTACCTGCTGAACCATACATATTACCTGTACCATCAATATCAGGTGTACCTTTAGAAGCTCCGGCACCAAGCACTACAATAACATCACCTTGAAGTTCAGCTACCTTAGGTTGTGGATACTGACGTTCTAGACTACCAATCAGTAGATTACTAACAATGCTAATCGAAGATATGTAGAGTAATAGTGTAATTGCTAACAGAACCATAGCTACGTTAAATTGACTTCGCCACAACCAGACCGTCATACCGAATAGTAAAACAATAAAAAGCCCGGGAGGGAGTACAAAACTATACAAAAATTTGATAATGTAAATCAAAACCGATCAACCGCCTTCTTTATTGCGCAACAGAGACACAATCCATTGGAATCAACTTAGAACATTAGATGTATTGTAACACGGTTATATCGATCATAAAACAAGCGTAATAAATAAAGACAGCTCAAGTGTATACTGATCCTAAAGATCGGGTATGCTTGGCTGTCTTTAATTGGTTTATACATCAACCTTTTGATCGGCTTCATTAGAAGTGGAGAGTTCTAGCTCAGGCCACTGAATATGATGCTTGGTATGACTGAGCTTTTCATAACATAGAACCGAACCTTTTTGAAATAATCGAGTTAATACATGCATCAAAAAGCTAATATCAATCACAAATAATAATAAGCTACATAACGCACGCCAGACTGTATGAATATCAGGCAACACGATCAGATCACTCAAAATGTTGTTAAGCCCGAGAAATACCCAATACAATAACCCATAACGAATCGTTAAAGCTAGCAAAGATACTCTGGAGTGATCAGGACGTGTGCTAGTGACATAGATACGAACAATCCATTTACCTACCGTAATCCCATGCGTCCAATAAGGAATCAGAATGTAATAGATACCACTCGATATCCAGAAAGGAATAGGAATATCATTCAAAGTAAGCAAAATCATCAATAAATACCAGATAACTAGGTCAATCATAAAAGCCACAGCACGACGCGTATAAGACACACGTTTACTGGCACGATCAATATGGCGATCCAGATGTTCAATATGAGGGAGCCGCTTCGCAATCCATTCGGCAATCAAAAATCCAAGAATACCACCAAGTGTATTACAAAGTAGATCATCAATATCAAATATCCGGTAAGCATGATCATAGATACCATAGATTCCTGTGAGTTGAGTCGTCTCAAACCAGAGCGATAACATAAACGATAATATCAATCCACTTAGCCAGCGAACTCTAAAATAATAGCGTAAAAACATTCCAAACGGCACTGTCAGTAAAATATTAAATACCACTTGTAAAAAAGCTCGCTCGACAAACATATGCCAGTACGTAGATGGATGCCTAAAGGAAACCGATGTTTCTTTCAAAAAGTCATATACAAATTGCAATGGCAATAATTGTAGATCACCATTCGCTAAAGCTGGATTATGACGAGAAGAAGGTAACGGTAGAATCACTAGAAAAAAGGTATTCATCAGATACAGTAACAACAAATACAGTGTGATCGCACGTACTTTGTGAATATAACCATATTTGCGATACTGCACGATTAGAAAAGGCAAAGTGAACAAAGCCGCTACAAATGGAAAAGCAATAAAAGCATAGGCGATAGGGAATAGATAAGATTGATACATTGGTTGGGACACCTGCCAGCAAGTAAATTGTATTTTTAGTCTAATGTATCTTTTGTTCATATTCCATTCTGTTTAGTGAGCAGATTTGCGGAATTTAAAGATAGACCATACAATCAGAAAAGCTAAGAAGATCAAGCAAGCACCAATACTAATTCGATTATTCGCATCAAATACAAACAATATCGCAATGACTGCCAGACACAGAGTAGTGATTCCTGTGATATAAGGATATCCCCAGATACGGAATGTTGGCTCAATCGGATAGACTTTTCTTAATTTTAACTGAGCAAGACAGATACTAATCCAGACTAACAACACCACAAATCCAGGAACAGCAAGTAAAATACCAAATACTTGATCTTGAGCGACATAAGCAAGCATGGCTCCACCCAAAAGAACAACCGCACATAAAATCAAACTGTTGATCGGTACTCCTTTGGATGATGTTTTGGCAAGTGCTTTGGGTGCTTCATTATTTGTAGCTAGTGAATGTAACATCCGAGTTGCTCCATAGATTCCGGAGTTCGCAGCAGACAATACAGCAGTAATTAGAATAAAGTTCATAATATGAGCTGCACCTTGCAGTCCTGTCGAAGATAATACTTGTACAAATGGACTGGTCTGATCACTAAGTTGATTCCATGGAATCAGTCCACAGATGATTAGAATCGGTAAGGTATAAAATAAAACAACACGCAAAATAAAGCTTTTTACCACTTTAGGCAATATTTTATCTGCATTTTCTGTTTCTGTTAACGTAAGTCCGATCAGTTCAGATCCACCATACGAGAACATGACGACCAGAAGAGCAGATATAATCGCTGTCCAACCATTAGGGAAAAATCCGCCATGAGCAGTAAAATTGCTCAAGTAAGGTGTAGGATCGCTAGGAATAATGCCGAATAACAGTAGACCTCCTAGAGCGATAAATACAATAATCATGCCTATTTTGATACCAGCAAGCCAGAATTCGACTTCACCTAGATTGCCGACACTCATCGTATTAATTAATAAAATAAATACAGCACTCGCTAGACTAAGTATCCATAGAGGGACATCAGGCATCCAGTACTGAAGAAAGCTACCCGCAGCAATGACTTCGATTACGCAGACCGATAACCACATAAAGCAGTACAACCAGCCTACAATAAAAGATAATCGTTCGCCAAAAGCCTGACGAATAAAGTCTTTCATATTCATATTAGGATAAACAGTAGCCATCTCTGCGATCGCACCCATGACCACTAATAGTAATATTCCTGCAAAAATATAGGTGAAAATAACGCCCGGTCCTGCTAACCCTATCGTTTCAGAACTCCCTTTAAAAATCCCTGTTCCGATTACGCCACCCATAGCCATAAATGTAATATGACGTGGACGTAATTTTTTCTGTAATGATGCTTCTTCTTTGACGTTCAACGTTCCAATCCTCCTCCATAAATACACACACTCTATATATATCGTTCGTTCAGACTATCTATATTACACCAGAATGTAAGCATGAGAAATGAATTTAATATGCAGTTGCTAACTTGGTAGCTAGTAACATCGATTTGACTCTATCTAGATAGACAAAAAAAGAGGAAACAGAATAATTCTGCTTCCTCTTTTTTATTATTTTTGAAGTACACTTGCCAGTACATCGTCGATGATTTGACCGTTAGCGATCGCACCGGTGTACAACCAGCTTGAATCTGCACTGAAATCATAGACATGACCTTTTTTGACTGCCGGAATATTTTTCCATACCGCAGGGCTAGTGATTTCTTCTTTAGATTGTTCGGTACTGTTAATCAAAAATAAATAATCAGCATCCAGATCAGTTAATTTTTCTAACGAAATGGCTTGCCAGTTTGCTTCACCTGATTTGGAAATTTCCTCTACAACCACAGGAGCTTTTAAGCCCAGATCGTTATAAAGTACATCTCCACTGGATAAGTTACGACTTACCACATAGATATTTTTACCTGTCACCCATAACGCAGCCGCTGATTCGTTACCAATCTGTTGTTGCAGTTGGTCTTTTGCTGTTTTGGCTTTGGCTTCATAATCCACTAACACTTTTTTGGCTTCATTGCTTTTGCCAAGTACATCACCTATAGTGAGTAATTCTTCTCGCCAATCGTTATTTTGCTTTTTGCCAACTACATAAGTCGGTGCAATCTGATTGTATTGAGCATATTTGTCGCCAGCTACCATTTCAGCGCTATCCATCAAGATCAGATCAGGATTAGTATTCAGTACCGCTTCATAAGGAAGAGTGGAATCGATAGGAGGAACGTTAGCTAATTGTTTTTGCAAATAACCTTGTGTATTTCCTTCACCGATTGCCCATTGTGCAACAGGTGTTACTCCCAAAGCCACTAAAGGATCTTCTAAATACGAAGCCAAGACACGCTGTGGATTTGCAGGTACTTTGACTACATTTCCTATTGCATCGGTTAGTGTACGCTCTGTAGGAATCGACTCTGTGGTTGCTGTATTTTCAGTACTTGTTGCGGGTGCTGGTGTAGATGTGCCTGAAGAACAAGCACTTAATAAAAGTCCCACGCTTAATAATAAAATAAGGGTTACTGAGTAAGTATGCTTACGATTCATGTGTATATTCCCTCCACCAAGTTGTTGAAAATGATTATCATCCTCATCGCTAGTATAGCTTTAAATGTATACCATCACAACGAAAAATAAAGAGATTTTCAACATTTTCTTAGAAATATAACGTCAATCTAGGATCAGATCGGAAAATATCCTGTTTTTCTTACTAATTGTTGACCTTGCTCGGACAAGATCCAATTTAAAAAAGGTTGAATATTAGGATTTGTTGTATCCGTTGAATCTTTTGCTGTACGATCCGAAGCTGTAATCGCATAAAAAGGAGTAATAATAGGATAACTTTCATTACGAATTGATGCTTCATCTGGATATACGCCATCTACAGCGAGCAGACGGATATCAGCGTTAGCATTCATTTGGGTGGCAAAATAGTGAAAAGAATATCCAATCGCATTTTTGTAATTTCGATAATCAGCAGTCCGTTCCATAATTCCACCCATACCTGATGCTACATCGTCTACAATTGGAGTCATCGGTGATTGATCACCCATCCAGCGCCGTAACATCGCTTGACTACCACTATCTTCAGGACGTTGAAAAGCACGAATCGGATCATTATTGCCTCCAACTTGTTGCCAATTGGTGATTTCACCTGTATAGATTTGCTTGATCTGTGCAGAAGTTAGGCTATGTACCGGATTATTTTTATGTACAAAAAATACAAAAGCTTCACGTCCGATCGGTTGCATATTTAATTGTAATCCTTTAGCTTGAGCTAATTTTTCTTGTTCTTTCGATGGAGCTGCGGCAAAGATTATATCTACACGATGATGAATTAAGTGTTTGTATGCTTGACCTGTTCCTGTCATTCGAACACTACTTTTTTTATCATTAGGCTTATAATCGTTAGCTGGATAGACGGCTCTGACAAAAGCAGAATAAAGTGGATACAGAGCGGTTGCACCATCTAATACAGGTAATTGATCCTGAGCAGTTAGCGTATAGGTTGAAGGTTTATCTAATGTGACCACTTTAGTATGATCAGCAAAAGGGCGATAATCATCGACATTGACATCCTGTTCACTCACAATTAAATGTTGAATATGATAACCGACAGCTGTTAGTACAAATAAACCAAGACTGATTTTGATAGCTAATGGAAAAAAGCGATGACGAGCAATCGACTGAATATTGCTCAAAATCACTGCAATGATCATCGCACCTGCTAGGACAAAAATAAACGGAATATAAAAAGGCTGTGAATTGCTGAATAAAGCAACAACAATCAATCCTACAAAAGCTAAAAATAAAATCGCCAGAATCGCTCCAAAGCTTTTAAATAAATGATCTGCTTTGTCTTCTTTCAACACAAATCCTCCTTTAACGTAGCTTGCTCTTCTATTCTAGAATCTAGGATTGTACAGCATGATGTGCAGGCAACTCTGGAAAATCATTGATCTCTAACATAATCGGGCAATGATCACTACCCATAATCTGATGATCAATTGAAGCATCGATAAGATAAGGAGCAAGACGTTCAGAAGCTAGAAAATAATCGATACGCCAGCCGATATTACGTTCACGTACTTTGGACATGTATGACCACCAGCTATACACATCGGTCGTATCCGGATAGAAATAACGGAATGTATCCATAAAGCCTGCATTCAATAATTCGGTCATTTTACCGCGTTCTTCGGTCGTAAAGCCTGAATTGCCATGATTGGACTTGGCATTTTTGACATCAATATCGAGATGAGCGACATTCAGATCACCACAGATAATAACCGGCTTAAGCTGATCCAATTGCTGAACATAGTGTCGGAACCGATTTTCCCATTCTAAGCGATACGGTAGGCGTGTCAGATCACGCTTGGCATTGGGCGTATACACATTAACCAGATAAAAATTCTGAAATTCCAGTGTGATCATACGACCTTCTTCTTCAGCATTTTCTTCTATACCGTAATATACAGATAGAGGCTTCACTTTAGTAAAAATAGCTGTACCGGAGTATCCTTTTTTGACCGCATAATTCCAGTATTGATGATAACGATCTCCATGATCCATTTCAATCTGTCCCGCTTGTAATTTGGACTCTTGAATACAGAAAATATCAGCATTCATAAGGTCGAAATACTCGTTAAATCCTTTTTTAACTGCTGCACGCAGTCCATTTACATTCCAAGATATTAATTTCATAAGTAAGTTATTCTCCTTTGTCAGACTTTTCATAGTGTACCATAACCAGTTATGATAAGAATCTAGCATTACCAACACCAAAGGAGCTTGTTATGAAAGTATGCTTATTAATCCACGGATTTACTGGAGGAGAACATGAAGTATCTCCATTAGCTGAATATTTAGCACAACAAGGTTATCTAGTGAAAATGTTTACGTTAAAAGGTCATGGTGGCAGTAAAACCGATCTTCGTAACACTGATCGTTATGATTGGATCGAGAGTGCTGAAATACAATTAAACCTATTGCTAACTACATATTCTAAAATACATCTTATTGGCTTTTCAACAGGGTCATTAATAGCAGCTCATTTGGCTGTTAAATATCCAGATCGCATCTGTTCTTTAACGATGCTGTCTACCCCTGTTTTCCCGCTCAATCCACAGCAGATTATTCGTACACTATATCGCTGGCCTATGGTGAAAGCTTATATTCGCAATTTCTTTGTTGTGCCTTCCAAAGCGACACGCGAATTTTACCGGATTGTTCATGAATCATTCGCTATTTATCCTCAGATCAAAATCCCTGCACTAATTGTACAGGGAGATGCTGATCATTTAGTCAAACCCAAAAGTGCTGCTTATCTAGCCCAACATCTAGGCACCTCTGATACTCAATTGGTGATGGTACCAGATAGTGGACATTTGGTCTGTTATGCAGCACATAAACATCTAGGGTTTACAGCTATTCACAACTGGATCAACACTCACTCTATTCCTCAGGTAGATGAATAGAACACTTCTGAATGTTTGCTGCTAGACCACCTACTTGTACGCTTTCGATCGATCCTTGAGTATTCAGTTGTAGTGTGGTTAGCAGGCGGGAAGGTAAATTCATCGTATACCCTTGTTCAAAAATAAAAGGTGCAGTAGCTGTGACTGGAATAGAGTTATGTTGATGGAGATAGCATATTAATGCTCCTGTAGAAGTACCTGTAGCACTTTCTTCTGGAATATCGTACAGTGGAGCAAAGTTACGACATTGTGCGATAGCATCACCCGTTGTATCCAGTGTAAATAAGTGATAACCGACAACATCATACTTTTGTGAAATGTTTTTGATCTGCTCCAAATTAGGCTCTATGCGTTGTAACGTAGCTAACGAACGAATAGGGATCATCAGATCTCGCAATCCTGTAGATACGATCTGAACAGGTAAATCTACACTTAATTCAGATACAGAAATCCCTAACGAATCTGCAATCTCATGACGGTCGACTTCGATATCAAATTGAGGTAATGTCTGTGTTAAAAATACATAATGATCATCTTGAATATGTACGTCCAATTGTCCTGCTAACGTCTCAATCTGATATTTGCCAGGGCGAATATGTTGCTGATTCACCATCAAATAAAAACTAGCAATCGTAGCATGACCACATAGATCCACTTCATGATTCGGTGTAAAATAACGAATGTGATAATCAGCGACTGTAGAAGGCAGGATAAAAGCAGTCTCTGAAAAGCCTAACTGGTGCGCAATATGCTGCATTTGTGCGGTCGATAAATGACTGGCATCCAGCACAACACCCGCAGGATTACCGCCTTGTTCTTGATAGGAAAAAGCATTTAAAGTATACACTTCAATATCCATTCTCAATCCCCTTTCTCAATATACGAAAGTATATCATGAGTCAAAAGTGATTCAAGAAAAGATTTTGACTGTAATAAGGTAATAGCAGAAGTTCAGAACAATGTATTTTATATTGTTTGCGTTCATCTTTTTAGCAATTAAATTGCTATTCACAAAAATATATGCTAGAATCCTACCGATGCTTTAATACAGCTTAGTCCCACTCCTTTAGTGCGTTACATTCTCCGTTTGGAGCGTGTATATTCGATTCAGGCGGATCAACGTCTCTCGGATGGACAGCCCGGCATATGGAACCGGTCAGAAAATCAAAGTGGAGGTTATCTCAAAAGATGAAAAAATTACCCGCTCTTCTTATATCTTGTGCATGTTTGTTCGGTACAGCTACGGTGGCTACGCCAGCCCATGCATTGATGCTGACACAAGGTATGCAAAATGAACAAGTAAGTCAGGTACAGGAGCAACTGGCTTCACGCGGATATTTTCATGTTGGCGTTACCGGTTATTACGGTCAAATTACCAGCAAAGCCGTTAAAAATTTCCAAAGAGATCATGGATTAACAGCAGACGGAGTTATAGGCCCTGCAACTATGAAAAGGCTTAACCCGTCAGGCAAAGTCAACAATCATTCATTGAATATGTTAGCCAAAATTATCTATGCTGAAGCTCGTGGAGAATCATTCCGTGGACAAGTGGCGGTAGGTGCAGTCGTGTTGAATCGTGTGCAATCAAATCAATTCCCTAATTCGATCTCTGCTGTTATTTTACAACCCGGACAATTTACAGCAGTGCAAGATGGACAATACGGAATGAGACCGAATCAGAGAGCTTATGATGCAGCAAGACAAGCATTAAATGGTGTCGATCCAACGAACGGATCACTTTACTATTACAATCCTAAGATTGCAACGTCTAGCTGGAGTATTGCCCGTCCTAAAGTGATTTCTTTAGGTCAACATACATTTACGAACTAATCCAATAGAGATAAACAATATAATTTAATTGCCGTTTTGCTGATTCTATATGTGTAGAAAAGCAAAGCGGCTTTTTGCTTTAGACTTCAGGTCGATGAGTAGGTAGAAGATATATTATTTTGCAAAATGTTGAATGAATAGGTTATTGTTCTCGTCATTCCGAATACTTTGGGTAATAGATACAATAGACTTGTATTCTCTCGCTAAGGAGGGGTGAAATGAATCAAATTGCAGTACAACCTTATTACAAAGTCGAACGCAAAATTGAGCGCAAAAACGATGGACTGGAACAACAGCATTGGATTGATGAACGGATGCTTATTTTATATCAAGATCGAGTAACGACTCATCGCCGAGAATTTGCTATTTTGGATGTGTTTGATATGTCTTATCGTACATTTAGCGATGGTGAAGGTTTCTTTTATCTGCATACGCGTAAAGGTGTATTTTCATATATGATTCGTGAAGATCCTTCTTTGTTTATTCAGGCATTCAAAGAATACGCCAAGCCTAGATTGCACCTCAAGTGAATCGAATGCGAGCTACAAAACGTTGTGAGTCGTTGCTATCAAAAGGATCGATATATATTGTATTTAGCCCTAATCCTCGTTGGGGCTATTTTTATTTTGAGTAGAACTTTGAGATAATAAAGAAATACTGAATAGAAAGAGAGATGAGTAGTATGGATTGGTTACATCCAGAAGTAGCATCACAATGGAGACAAGAAGGTAAAAAGTATGCACATGCTATTAATGAATTTGTACGTATCGGTATAGCAAGTGATTGGCAGGAACCTCAAGACGAACCGGAAGAAGACAAGCGTCCGGTATTGGCATCTGATGTGATGGGAATGATTATAGCGGCTAATCAAGCTGATGATATAGAGCGTCTACATGAACAAGTTCCACCCGCATCTTCACCAATTACGCCTCATTTTGAAGAGCAATTACAACCGGTATGTCCAATCGGATGTATTCAGGATTATGCTATTGTTCAAGCAGGTAATACACGCGAGCATACGAAGTTGTATTTAGCCAACAGCGAGCAATTAATCGAAATTCCTAATATTCTTCGACTAGGTATATCTCCTGACCAGCAATATATAGCCAAAGTCACGGCAGCAGGGATTAGTGTTGTACATAACCCCGATCTTTTATTAAATGGAGATCATACCGCTTATTTTAGCTGGGAACATATTCAACAGACCCTGAAAAAGAAATTATCGCGCTGGGAATCGCTCGCCGATAGTATCTATCCTGTTGAGACTTTGATCGATATTATTCCATTTGCCCAAGGAACCAAAGTATTGCTAGTTAGCGGATATGGTATTTATCTAATTGAAGGAGAACAAGCAGTCTTACTATCGCCTGAATTAGCAGAGATCGAATCGTATGGAAAAGAGTATACAACGATATCATTAGATATGGCGCATGGCGCAGTATCATTGGATAGTCGCTGGATTGCTTATGGTAGCCAGATGAGTGAACATTGCTTGTTAGATACATATACGCAGAAAATACACAAATTCGAACCGGCATCCAGTTATCCGCATTACAGTTTATTTGCACAAGACAATCGTAGTGTCTGGTACAATGCCTGTCATTTTTATAATGGAGCAACCATTAAAGTTGATCTTACAGACATTCAACAAGATGAGATCAACGAAGAAGACGAATTACCATTGATGGATCAAGAAATGCGTGTCTATGCAGGAGCTTCATTGCCGTCCGGTAATATTGTAGGCGATGCTTATGGATACTTGCGCTTGATCGATCATGATGGACAAGAAATATGGCGTTATTTTGTAGGCAGTACGATTGTAGGTGTTGTTGTATCTTCTGATGAAAAGTGGTTAATTGTAGGAACGCATGGCGGTATGGCACATTGGATTGATCTACAAAGTGGAGTAAGAGATGAATATACCATTGGAACAGCACCGATAAGTGAAACCAGTCGCTGGATTCTTTGGAAAGATCAAATCCCATTACGCTGGTAATCAAAGTGAAGATGTACAGTATAGAGAAAGGAGTCTATTGATGAGCAATTGGATTGCAGGCGAATTAGAGGTGAATCAAGAACGAGCAATATATCCAGTACTGACGTTAGAAGAAGTATTACAATCTCAATGGTATAGCGATTATTTTACAGAAATTCGGGATATGAATAATGGTTATGTATGGTACTCTTTTCAAAATGTACCGATTGGTTCTCACGTATTCTCAGTGTCTTTGTTATTCCAAAATTCAGTATTTCGCATGACGATGATGAGCATCTCTCATCCAAAATATGGTCAATCATGGGACGATTGGACGGAAGCGAAAGAGTTGCAACGCAAGCAAGAACATGATGCTTTGCTCCGCCAAGAACTAGAACGTAAACCAGATGTTCGGCGCTCCAAGCCTTATCCTTATATCGAATATAAAGTAGCCTATGGCAGCATTAGTTCATCGTATGATCCTCGTTCTGCTAGTTCCTCGATAAGTATTACCTATACGTAATAGAATGCTATATGTATACAACGCAAAAAACTCTCATACAAGTAAGAGAGCAGGGGAAGTGCTGGATTATAACGCCAGTGCTTCTTCTGTAATGCGTTTGATATCAATCGGAGACAATGATTCTTCATTTACCATATCCGGTAAAATCTCTTCAAGGAAATAATCAACACAATGCAGTTTGATATGCTTTATTTTGACCAGTGCATTACGATACATCACGATAAACTCTTTTTCCGTATTGCCACGTTGTAACTCTGCAAAAGCTTCATACACCTGATCCATTTTATCCGCAACTTCCAAAATCAAACCTTCAACGGATTCGTCTTTACCTTCACGTAATTGTTGACGGAATATCGCTTTGAAATCTTCCGGAATATGTTCCTCGATAAAATGCTGTACCATGCCTTCTTCGACTTGTTGGATCAGCTTACGCAGTTCCATCGAAGAGTGCTTCACCGGTGTTTTGATATCTCCAATAAAGATTTCGCCATAATCATGACTACTGGTAATCTCATATAACTTTTTCCAATCGACAGTGACACCATGTTTTTCTTCAATATCTGCTAGTGTTTTGGCATACTGCACCACTTTCCATGAATGAGCAGATACACTGTGTTCTTCGAACTTAAATTTACCCGGGCAACGAATAATGCGTTCTAATTCATTAAGTGATCTAAAATACGCATGAATTCCCATAATATAAGCCATCCTTTAGCTACATCAAAGTAGTAGATTTTGATGAACACTTACATTCATTTCACAAAAAAATGTAAATATTCAGCAAGAGTATTGATAAGCTAAATTATAATGTTCATATGTTAGTAGGGTATTAACGCAGTATGAAATAAATGGTTATGATCTACAATTTATTTCTCTTTGTACACTGAAATAAGAACAACAGCCGTATCTTCCCCGATATTTTTAACCCGATGAGGGACAGAAGCATTCCAACTAAATGAATCGCCTTCATGCAATTCAAATTGATCTTCACCTTGTTCTGCATAAATCGTTCCTTTAACCACAAGATGAACTTCTTCTCCTTTGTGCGCCATCGGCACTTCTCCTGTCGAAGCTCCTGGAGGAACTTCCACTAACATCATTCGCATATTCGAGGTATGACCCAGATGAGAGACTTTCAGCTGGTCAGGGCCGCTTGAAGTCAATTCACGTTCTTCTTTGCGAATCACTTGCATCCGTTCTTCTTGCTGTAAGAGTAAATAGCTTAAAGGCACTTGAAGCGTCTGTGCTATATGTTCCAATGTATTGATCGAAGGAGAAGTTTTGTTCGTTTCTACCTGACTCATGAATCCTTGTGATAGTCCGGTTTCTTTACATATTTCTGCAATTGTTATATTTTTACGCTTCCGAATCGAACGAATCATAGCTCCTATATTCATTATATAACCCCGCATTTCTTTACATTATATTATGAGTTATTGTAACAACAAGTAATTAAGTATAGCAACTAAAACCATTGTTTTTTATTAGTTATAGAAATATTTTATTGGTAATAATAATATTTTTGTTGACAGTTCTGTTTGTATTGCTTTATAGTTACAAAATAAAAGTTACAGTATAAAAGTAACTATTAGAACATAAAAGGAGATGTATGATGATGAAAATTAACGTCGTTACAACTATTATGAGAGTCGTATTAGGAATTTTGTTCCTGGCACATGGTATGAGTAAAGTACAAATGGGCTTTGGAAATGTAGCTGGATTTTTTGAAAGTCTAGGCATTCCAGGATTTATGGCTTACGTTGTAGGTACGATCGAAGTAGTTGGCGGTATTATGTTGATTATTGGTTTATTGACACGTTATATCTCAATCGTATTTATTATTATTCTGTTAGGTGCTATTTTTACAGCGAAGTTATCTGCTGGTCTAATGGGCAATGGTCAAATGGCAGGCTACGAATTAGATATCGCTTATATTGTGATTGCGCTCTATCTAGCTGTAGCAAATACAAGAAGCTGGTCAGTAGACGGATTGTTATTTAAAAAGTCGTCAACAAATCGCTAATTAAATGTAGCGTAACCCTCATCTTTATCAAAAACCTCTGTGATCATAGCAATATGGTTATAGAGGTTTTTGGCTGTATATAGCTTCTATCCGATATACATAATCTTCGAAAAAAGGTATACATATTCTTTTTTAAATAAAAAAGAAACCATTTACCCGGCTACAACGTATTATTCAAAAAGTTGCATTTCTTATATGTAAAAAAGATCATTTGAATAATCAATCAGCTTTAACTCTATTTTGTTCGCCCAAAACGATAGTAGAATATATTCATTTTTTATACTTGGCTAATCATGTTTATATGATATAATTTTTCATGTCGGCAGATTGACAATAAGGAAATATGTAGTATATTTATGGTTTTATAGGAATCACGAATATAAATAGAGTGTGCTAGATCGAAGAATGAATCATATCTTTCTTCATCTGATTTTTTTAAACATACCAGAAAAAAGAGAGAGGGTTGTGCGGTAATGACGTATAGTCATTTGTTTGAAATGAGTACATTTTTAGAAGCATTCGCAACACCTGTAGGCTGGGGCTTTATTTTATCCCTTGTCATTATCGAAGGTCTGCTATCCGCAGATAATGCGTTGGTTCTAGCAGCAATCGTTAACAAATTGCCTGCGCATCAACGTAAAAAAGCATTATTGTATGGTCTATGGGGAGCTTACGTTTTCCGGATCATTGCTATCGGAGTCGGTATTTACCTCGTGCAGATCGCATGGGTCAAATATATCGGTGCGGCTTATCTTCTCTGGATCGCGATCAAACACTTTTGGGATAAATTCAAAAGTAAAGATGGCGATGATGAAGGGGAAGAAGAAGGCGGTTTACAGAAATTACTTGCTAAGACAGGTATGAGCCTTTTTGTTCGTACAATCATTACTGTTGAAATGATGGATATCGCATTCTCTATCGATTCCATTCTAGCAGCATTCGCTGTATCACCTAACCCGTGGATTCTGATTGCGGGTGGACTATTGGGTATCTTGATGATGCGTCTAGTTGCTGGCTTTATCCTGAAATTGATGGATAAAATTCCTGAACTTGAAAATGCAGCATTTATCTTAATCGCTATTATCGGACTTAAAATGATTCTAGATACAGCAGGTATTTACCATATGGGACATGCTACATTCTTTGTTCTTCTGGTTGTTGTATTCGCAATTACATTTGTAATCAACCGTATTCGTGTAAATAAAGCTAAAGTATAATCAAGAACTCCTTTGTCATAACGACAGAGGAGTTTTTTTATTATCTAGATATAAACCGTTTACATTTAGAAATGAACATGCTATTGTACGAATACGGATTGTGACTGATAATGCAGGCAAAACCTAAGTATATGTATCACCCACACGTATGGGGTGCTACATATATTTAGGTTTTTTTTCGTTCTCAGTCATCTTAATCTGATTAGCAATGAGAAAAGGGGACTTATCATGAAAAAAGAAAAATGGCTCAAAGTGGGAATAGTTAGTCTACTATGTGTATGGATATTAACGGCTTGTACTCAAGCACAACCTCAAGCAGGAACCAAGCAGCAGACGAATTCAGATACACAGACTACAGTCGCTACCCCTGCCCCAAATCAATCGTCTAAAGCTCGAACAGTCATCACTACCGATGGTGAAGTGGATGATATGAACTCGGTCATTCGCTTTTTGCTCTATGCGAATGAAATGGATCTGGAAGGCGTTGTATTAACCAGTTCTATGTATCATTATGCAGGAGACAAACAAGCAGGAATTAAGCCTTTCCGCTGGACAGGAACACAGTGGGTATCGGATATGACGGATGCTTATGAAGAGATTTATCCGAACTTAAGTCAACAGGCAGAAGGTTATCCTACTCCTGACTATATTCGCAGTGTGACCAAGATCGGTAATATTTCAGATAAAGGCGAAATGAAAAAAGTAACCGAAGGTTCTACATTTCTAGAACAGTTATTTTTAGACGATGATGAGCGCGATCTATATGTACAGACATGGGGTGGAACCAATACGACAGCAAGAGCACTCCAATCGATTGAAGAGAAATATAAAGATACAGCGGAGTGGGCAGATATTCAGAAAAAAGTGAGCGATAAGTTAGTCTTGTATATTATTTTGGATCAAGATGATAGCTATAACAATTATATTGCCAAAAAGTGGCCCAACATTCGTATTATTAATGACCAATCGAATTTCTGGCATTTTGCGTATGCTTGGAAAATGCATACCGATAAAGTGAATGATAAATTGCAAGGGGCATGGAATGTTGAACATATTCAAAAAGATCATGGTACATTGCTGGATATGTATGCACTGATGGGCGATGGCAAAATGATCGATGGGGAAGTTGCAGAAGAACAACGTGGTAGTGCAGAGTATCTAGCCAAAAATCCACAGTACAAAAAGTACGATTTTATTTCAGAAGGGGATTCTCCTTCGTTCTTCTATCTAATCGATAATGGTCTACGTAGTATGGAAGATCCTAGCTATGGAGGATGGGGTGGTCGATTTGGACAAGTAAGTGATACGTTGTACCGCAACACCGTTCTTGATTATGATATCTATACTAAGCAATATGAAGCTGAATATTCATTAATGCGCTGGTTTGATGATATTCAAAATGATTTTGCAGCTCGTGCAGATTGGGCTATAGCGGATCAATATGCAGACGCGAATCATAATCCTACATTAACGATTAAAGAAGGATTAGACCTTACAGCTACGCCGGGGCAAGCGATGACGTTACATGCCGAAGGAACAGACCCTGATGGCGATAAATTGACATACCAATGGTGGAGATATTTTGAAGCTGATACGTATCAAGACTTCAAAGGGACACCAGAAAAAGTAGAACCGAATATGGCAGGCGATCTACAGCTTGGACTTCATCAACAATTAGCGACAGGTGAACAAGTAGATACCATTGCTTTAACAGGTAAAGATACAAATACGGTAAGCTTCACCGTTCCAACAGATGCCCAATCAGGCGATACGATTCATATCATTGGTGAAGTACAAGATCATGGCAAACACCAACTCAAACATTATCAGCGTGTGATTATTACAGTACAATAAAATGATTTGATCAGTATGACCAAGCCCACGTTTATCGTGGGCTTATTCTGTGCGATAATATACCTTTCCAGCCGTAATATACAGATCAATAATTTAGAATCATTTGCATGTTTAAATGGCATTAAGTGTATATATATAACGACTTTAAGATCATTAATGATAGAAGGAGATGCGGTATGAATGGTGAATTGCATCAACAATTATTGATTACAGCATTAGGCAATGCGTATTTAATACGAGGAACTGATGCTACTCATCCTGAGCTGACCCAACATGAAAGTATACATGTTCAATTTAAGTATCAAGAACAAAGCTGGACATGGATCAAATGGCTAGAGTATTTACGAGAAACAGGGTATCAGCGCTTGATGCTAGTCAGTAGCCCTGCACCATCTTCATCCTGGCAAAGTAGCGGGTTCGCAGGTGGAGGGACGCCGATAGGAATCAGAACGATAGGAACCGCTCTAGATACATTATGGCGACCGAGTTGGCAAGTTCATCGGCTTCCTGCTAAAGTCACATGGGACGTATCCTATACAGCAGAACCTTATGAAGCGAGCAAACAATCACAACATGCATTTAAGCCATTAAGTGAATATATAGATCATTTACAACATGCACTACAACAAATTTCTGATTTTGCGGAGCAGATAGATCAGAGGTTCTGGCAAGTGAACTTTTTTGATCCCGCTATTGTGATGTTAACGGATGCTACGAATGCGCCTAAGCTTACATTTGAATTACCTGAAGTCTATTCCGAAGAAGCGTATCTTCTACTGAATGCCGTATACAAAGCATGGGTATTCGGAGGAATGGGATCATGGAATGATGATCCAGCAAATAGCGCGCATAGTCATCAGTTAGAGCAACAATATCGGGATCTTTCCGGACAGTTATATACAGCGCTACTTCAATGCGCTCAAGCTGCTGTCAATTCGGTTGTTCTATAGATGTATATATAGAAATCGTTCATTACATCAAGGGAGGCATATTACATTGAATTGGCAAGAAATTATAAAACTTCAAGATATGGAACAGCTTCGTCAAGCAGTACAGACGTTAGATATTAATCAGCAAGATGAACGCGGTCGAACTCCGCTAATGTTATTGATTACCAATCGCTCCTCTTTGGATGCTATTCAGCTTCTATTAGAGCAACAACCCGATCTGGAAAGGAAGGATAAACTTGGACATACCGCTCTAAAAAAAGCAATTAAATTCAAACAAACTGCTGTGATAACCGCCTTGATTCAAGCAGAAGTACAGTTAGATTCAGAGCAGGGTATTTTAGCGACACCGTGGAATTTTGCACGTCAACATCATCCGGGTATTGCTGATATGTTACTGGATACAGTAGGGTCGGTACGATCTGTTTTGCTTGAACAAGAAGAGCAACAGCTCGATGCCATTTTGTATGAAGAAGATATGGCGGTAGCATGTAGAGGAATTGAACAACTCGATTCTTCTGTGATATTGCATGCTGTAGTCAATCAATATAATTGGGATGATGGTCCAGAACCAATGTTAGCAGTTGTCAGGCATCCGTTATGTCTGTATATTACCAAGTTAGATATGTACGAACTACTAGAAGCAGACTACTGGTTAGCAAAAGAAGATCAGGAGCTGGCTGAAAATGAAGAATATCCACGCTGGAAAGAACTGGCTCTGTTATTAGATCAAGAATGTAAAGGAGAACACAATGGATAAAAAAGCGAAAAAGATTTTACTAGAAACATATTGGTCAGCACAAGGATGGAAATCAGCTCCTACGTCTTTTACAGGTGAAGAATTTGAGTATGCCAAAAGCCAGGGAACGATGTTTGATCGGCTATCGATCACTCATGATGCTATCATTCAAGATATACACCGATGGCATCAAGAAGTGATTACTAAAGAGCAGGTAATGCAAGCTTTTTTACATAGTCTTTCTACACGTCAAACACATGGGCGTAGTATCTTGTCTAGCTGGGCATTAACCGTCAACCTACCCCTACATACCTATGAAGAAAGACGTGCTGTACATGCGAATACGAGCAGTTGTGGAGATTGTAATTTTAATCGACTCATGTCAGATGATCAGTATACAGATGTAGATATCAATGTATTGAATTTTGAACGGATCAAATGGGGTGGAATTCGTCTGAATCACTTGCTGTATTGCTGGTTGGATCTAAAATTATTTATGGAGCAGGATCATACTGCCATCACTGTGACCCCGGAGGATATAGCTATACTACAGCAAATGATACAAGCGATAGAGGAATGTAATGAAGATGAAGGCGCACGCAAATTAGAAAAACGCTGGAAAGACCTTTTTCCTGCTAATAAACATGAACGTGATGTGATAATGGAAATATGGGGTTATGCAGGGTTGTTGGTTCCTTTAGATACACCACGCAAATTACGCGGAGGTTCTGGCGACTTCAATTCGGTGGCTATATGGCAAGGTGAAGATCGGTACTCTTCCTCTATGCTCCATTATTATTTTGGAACGTATTTATAAGCGAATAAAGTATGAACCTTATCATCCACTGATTGGAAGAGACAAAGGAGGAATAGCTGTATGAAAGCCGATCCAGACCAGATATATAAGCAAAAAGTTATCGCAGAAGTGGAACAACGTTCACTAACTTCTGTCATGAATCATACGAGATGGAATGAGCTCAAAGAAGCGATCTATCTTGAACTGCGTTTTCCTCCTGCTTTTCAGAACAAGTATGTTTTAGAAGCAGAACCTTATCCATTAGTGTTCGAGCAAGATGTATTTTATCTAGGGGACTGGGAAAGTCTGAGTACAGCCTGGTACAATGTCGAATGGGTAAGAGTAAAGCCACGTTTGCTTGAACATACAGGAAAGTATACCGAACCGACTCTGTTAAATATCGAAGCAGAATGGGTCAATCTATTACAACGACTACGTATCCCTTATCTGAAAAAAGAACAGGATTACTGGATATACGGGTATGCCACAGCCATAGAATTTGAACAACTAGGATATTAAGATGAGGTGAACATCTATGTACAGTCAGATTCGTGAAGGTGTTATTGAAGTGACAAAAGAATTGACTCCAACAGAAATAAAAGAACTCTGTCACATGTCTGAACTCCGTATTGTTCAATATAATCATCCACTTGGTGCAGATACGTATACCCATCTAAATGATCTATTGTTTGCAAAGCGCTCTGATGTAACTTTGCGAATATATGGATTTTACGATGAAGTATGCGATCTTGAATGTCTGGAACATATGCCTGCTGTAACAAAGCTGTCTATTGAATGCACAGGAGAGATTGCTCATCTTCAGTCGATAGCTACACTTCAACAATTAAAGGAGTTCAGTCTACAGTGTGAACAAATCGATAGCTTTGATCTATTGTCGCAGATTCCTGCCCATCTTCAGTCATTAGAACTTGGCTCCACATCCTCCAAAAAGCCTGATCTGGAGATGTTAGCACGATTTGAACAGCTAACTTACCTGTCGATAGACGGTCATCACAAGCATATCGAAGTAATCGGTCAATTAAGAACATTAGAACAACTGGTATTGCAATCGATTTCTGTATCTGATTTGGATTTTCTAGCAGACTTGAAGTCATTATGGTCGCTTCATCTTCATTTTGGAGGTACTCGTCAGCTTGAAGGGCTCGCTCGTCTACAGCATATTAAATACCTGCGCCTGTCTCAAATTAAAGGATTAGATGATATCCATTTCATTTCTGCTATGCAAGGCTTGCAATACTTGTATTTAGAAGCTTTGCCTCATATCACAACATTACCTGCTCTGGATGAACTACACAGTTTACGAAAAATTGAATTGATCGGCATGAAAGGGTTAAAAGATATTCAATCGTTAGAATATGCACCTGCACTGATCGAATTTATTCATCGGGAAGCTTGGGAAATGGCACCAGAAGCGTATGAACCCTTAATGAGAAATCCTTCAGTGAAGCGAGCATATGCTCATTTGAAAAACGCTAAAAAAATGAATACATTTCAGCATTTATTACACCATTATCACAAAAAGAATACACTGGAAGAACGCGATCACCATCATGAACATTGGTGGTTTGAATTTCCATATGAGAATTAATAGATCAGGATGCAATCTATTGTAAACTTTTGTAATCGGATTACTCTTGTACAGCTTGCATCAACTGAATTATTTTACGAGTGGTATTTACATTGCGAATGGTCATCAATGGATAGAGTTTGGAACCAACTAATTTATTCATTTGACTCTTGGCAGCATCTTCACGGCTAACAGCAAATAGAATCGCTCCCGGAATATAGATCAGTATGCCTATACCAGCTTTGAGAGGAAGCTTTTCTATGATCGATTCGTTATCGATCTCGTCCCAGAGAAAAAAGACATCGCTTTTCATCTGATCATCGTTGCTCCAAGATTCCGGTATTTGTGACAGAACGGTCTGCATTTGTTGCATATCTCGAATCATAACTTTGATCTGTAAATTAAAGTCTGTGGTTATAGCTTGCTCTAGAATAGAAGATAGTTCACTATGCGTGAGAGTAGAGTGGGAGAAGATAATATTGCCTGAATTGATATAAGTAGTTACATGACGCATACCTGCTTGTTCAAATGTAGATTGGAGTGCTTTCATATTGATCTTGTTGTTACCACCTACATTAATACCACGTAGTAAAGCAATATAGATCATACATTCTACCTCTTTCGTATCAGAAATGATAATGATGTATGTATAGTGTAACGTGTTATCTCAAGGTTACAAGAGAATATTTATTCAAGTCAAAAAGGCTGTACTTCCTTTGATAAAGGAGTACAGCCTTTTTTGTTGTATCCAGATATTAAGCGGGTAATTGTGCTAATGGTGCCGATGATGATTGTGGTGCTACTACTTTAGACGAGATCGGTGTAGGGGCTACCGCATGATCACTCTCAGATATTAATGTATTCAGACTTACGATCAGTTGTTCCAACTCACCAAAGCTAGACACCATATTCTGAGTCAGTTGATGCTGTTCTTCCATACTGGCTAGAATTTCTTCTGTAGCTGCGCTAGATTGCTCGGTAAGGCTTGAGATTTCGCTAACTTCTCCGACCACTTTAGTAGATGATTGCTTCATCGTCACTGAACTATTTTCAATATCAGTAGCTTGAGTCAGTACTTGTTGAGAATTGGTATTCACATGACGGAATACTTCTGCGGCTGTCTGCACCGCATTGCGACCTTCTTGAAGTGAACTACGTATATGATCAAATCGCTCAGTTAGTGTCTTGGTACGATCTTGTAAGCTTGATAAAATAGAAGCAATATCGGTTGCAGATTGTCCGGAGTGTTCAGCTAGCTTACGTACTTCATCCGAAACCACAGCAAATCCTTTACCATGTTCACCTGCACGTGCCGATTCAATTGCTGCATTTAGAGCTAGCAAATTGGTTTGACGAGCGATATCAGAAATTCCATTTAAAATCACAGTCATAGATGCACTTTCTTCACTGAATTTTTTCATATCTTCAGCCGTGGTATCTACTTTCTCATACAGATCAACCATCTGTGTATTAAGATGCTCCATTGTGGTGCTACCTGTCGCTGTACGAGTCGCCATATGAGCAGATACTTCTTTCATCTGTAACGAATAGGAAGCAACGTCCTGAATATGTTGATCTGAAATAGCTAGCGATTCAGAGATTTCAGCGACATTACTAGCTTGAAATTCTACACCTTTAGCCACTTCATTGAATCCCATTGTAACTTCGTTAGTGATAGAACCTGTACTGATTACTTTTTGCTTAAATTGATCGGTAAATACAGTCAGACCGTTAACGGCTTCTTTGACATGTTGTAGCATATTTTCTACTTTGGTCTGTGATTGTTCGACTTCATTACGGCGTTGTTCACTCGCTGTAAATAGCTTTTTGTTCATACGAGAAACCGTGATCAAAATAATACCTGTAACAATAAACATCGTAATATTGATAATATCGTTGAAGAATACCATAGGATCAGCTTGCGTACCTGTGACTAATTTGATGATGTAATACAATAATAATGCGCCAAATGAAATATTATAATGTTTACTATTTGGATATAATAATAGTGGAGCAGTGACTAGAATACCTTGCACTGTACTTACAGAATCACGGCTAACATAAATGCCACTTGCGATGACGGCAACCGTGACTACCCAGGGGATAATGTGAATTCCTTTTTTAGTTAAGTTGGCAACTGTAATCAAGCCAGTTACTAGAACAGATAATAATGTAGAAAATAGTAAATCCGGTACAAGTACGGTTAATGCTGCGCTGATCGCTGTAATAGCCCACAACATATAACTTACTAATTTGTTTCTCTGCCAAATAATCTCATCATTGCGAGTCATCTATACCCATCCTTTATGATTGTATATGTAGCGACTATAGTACTATTTAATAAAAAGGTACACTACTTTTATGTATAAAAATTAGTATTTATGTATACTTTTTGATTATATTTATAGTTCAAAAGTTCTACTACTAACAGTATATCGGAACTTAAGACACAAACTTAAATAGCTAAGATAAAAAAAATAAGAAAAACAAAAAAATACCTCTCATCCTGCTAAATTCAGCACAGATAAAAGGTAGATATACATATGAAGTTGATTAGGAATGGGTTGAAGAACGAAGACGCTCTGCTTTTTGCATAAAAGCTTTTTGTTTGGCGGAATTGCCACAGAGTAAATACAATACCTGATCACGCTGATAATCTTCTAAGGACTGAAGCTGAGTATCCCATGCAAGAATAATCTCATCTTTTTCCAGAACATCCCCCCAGCCTTTGATCGGTTTAGCTGATTCACTACTAGCTAACAGTACAGACATTAATGTAGGTACAAATGAGGCATCCATCCCGTGAGCTTCTACTAGAGCCGCTGGATAATGATCTTGTGCAGATTGATGTTCTGTATCCACCAGTTTCATATAACGGATAAGCAGAGGGAAATATTCGGTACTGTATAGCCCTAGACCTAATATCGCATACGTTCCAGGCATCACCGATTTCTCGCCAGCTTCAACATCGTTATACCATGCGAATTCTTGCAAAGCCAATTCACCATACTCCGCGATCAAGGGATGCAATTCTTTATACTGCAAAGCATTAGCGAAAAAGCGATGTAATGCAGACTTAGCTAATCCTTTAACAGGTAAAAAGTTCTTTTGTTTACTGCTGAACTTCAGTACATATTCACGTGGGAAATCGGCACGCAAAAGATCGCAGATATAGGTCAAAGCTTCACGATAATGTGGTTCATCTTCAGCAGTAAGCTTAATCTGTATCATTTGTAAAATGTCATTAGCTTTACCATGAAAAAGGTCGGTTTTGCGTTCACTTTCTATCGTGCCACTGCCTTGACGAAGGTAACGCTGAGCTTGTTCTGAATGTAATTGAACAGCATATTCTAGATATGTTTTCCGTTGTTCGGCATCTTGTTTACCAATACGTAAAGCAGCATAAATAAACAATGCTAATTCTTTTTCATCTACCGCAGGAAGACTTTCTGCTGATTTGAGATGTAATGTGGTGTTATATTCACTTTCAGCATCGAAATAGGTAGGTAAAAAGATTTCATTTGCCCAAAAACGTAAAGCCATCGTAGATGTAGACTGCCAATCACTGTACAGACTTCTAAAATTAAATAATTTCAGATCAAGCTGCTCAAATAAAGAAGAAACACGTTCTACATCGGTAGGGATAATATCTTTATTCAACATTAATTTGGCAAAGAAAAATAAATCTTTTTCTTTAGGTAATACAGGCAGATCCGAAGTTACTTTATCGGTTATAAAATGATCCAGTGCTTGTTGTAATGTTGTTAATTTGGATGTGTTGATCCATTGCTCATTATGTATATACAATTGCTCGGCTTGTTCATTTTCAAATTCAAACCAAAGCTCAAAACGATAATCAAAAAAGTGACTTCCATATTCATCGGACATAAATAACGTATACAGGCGTTGTTGCAGAGCAGGAGCATATTCTTCTTGGAGTAGAGTAGCAGATAGTTCATCGATAGAGACTTCACTTTCCCATGTATAGGCTGAATCGCTCCAAGAAAAAGGTTCTTCAATCTCTACAAAAAAGGAGCCTTGCTTATAGCTTGCTGTTCCTTTGCGGTAACCAACTTTGAGATAATCACGTAATCCTGCTTGTAATGAATGGTATGATTTGAATGCATCGATACGTTCTTTTTCCTTCAGATATAATGACTCGATCTGTGACCATGTTTCGGATAATAAAAGTTCAATATGTGGATTCAAAGTATAACCTCCTTGATTAATCACTGATTATGATTTGCTTATTATACCATGTACCGTTTGAATGATCTTATGGCTCTCATGAATACAAAAGAAAAAGGTCTCTAAGAGATATAGAGACCTTTTATGGTACTGCTTATATTACTATGCCATTAAAATGATGTCATTTTCGGTTCAAAAACAAGATCGCTAGTATCTGCTTCATCACGGATCGCACCGACAATTTTTTCTAAAATGTCTTCCATCGTCACTAGACCTACAGTGTGACCGGATGGATCTATAGCAATCGCCATATGCACACGGCTTTGTTGCATTTTGATCAATACGTCTTTCACTGAAGAAGTCGATGGAAAATGGGGCATTTTGTGAATAAAGTCAGCGACTTTGTAATCACGACCTGCGGCTACAGCCGTTAATAATTCTTTGGTATTGATAAATCCGATAAAATGATCGGGTTCGTCTAAGTCGATCACAGGATAACGAGTGTACTCATATTCATCCAATATCTCAATAATACCTGCAAGTGGCATTTCTTTCGCCAGCGTGGCAATTTGAGCTTTGGGGATCATAATTTCTTCTAATGTACGCTCATCAAATGTAAATATATTTTGCAAATAACTAAGCTCGGTTTTGTTAATTTCGCCACTCTCGTAACTCTGATCCACAATCCAGCGTAATTCTTCTTCAGAATATACAGAATCATGACCGGCAGGCTTAATGCCAAAGATACGTAGTAACAAAGTTGCCGAACTATTCAGAATATAGATAAATGGATACATAATTTTACCAAACCAGTACAGTGGAGGTGCCAACAATAATGTCATTTTCTCCGCAAATTGAATTGCTAATGTTTTGGGTGCCAATTCACCGATAACAACATGCAAGAATGTAATAATAGATAATGCAATTACATACGAGAGCACAGTAGATAGCGCAGCAGGTACATTCAATTGATCAAATAACGGATGCAATATTTTCTCAACTGTCGGTTCACCGAGCGCCCCTAAGACTAGCGCTGTAATCGTAATCCCCAACTGACAGGCAGACAAATAATAATCAAGTTCATGGGCTACTTTTTTCGCCAGTACTGCTTTTTTGTTACCATCGGCGATCAATTGATCAATTCGAGACATTCTGACTTTCAAAATAGCAAATTCTGCTCCTACAAAAAAAGCAGTTAAGCCAATAAATACAGCTACTAAAAATAAATTTAAACCAATTGTTCCGTCCAATGATTTCCCTCAGATGAGGGATTCACCTCCGCGTGATTATAATTTTGTGAATATACGATATACTACCGATCTGATTATATTTTATTTAGTCGTACTTGCTTGATCTGTAAGTGGTCTTTCTCTGTAACCGTCCAGACAGATTCGTCTTCTTCTAATTGTTCACCGACTTGCACATCGGTTCCTTTATAATGCTGAATCCAACCGCCTATCGTATCAATCTCTTCATCATTTTCAAAAGTCATACCGAATTGCTTCTCTAACTCATCCAATAATGTACGTCCATTGATCAGATATTGATGGTCATCGATCTGTTGAATATCAGCGACTTCATCATCATCAAATTCATCTCGAATCTCGCCAACCAGTTCTTCCAATACATCTTCCATTGTAATCACACCGGAAGTACCACCATATTCATCAATAACGAGCGCCATATGCACACGTTCTTTTTGCATCCGAATCATCGCATCTTGAATAGGAGTTGCTTCTTGTACCGAAGGAAGAGTACGTACAAACTGTTGCAATTGATGTTCTCGACCTGCCACGATATGAGGCAACATTTTTTTAACATTAACTACGCCTAAGATCACGTCTTTATCACCGGATTCTGTCACCGGGTAACGAGTATAATAATTTTCGTCCAGCGTCGCAATAATCTGTTCTTCTGTCATATTAAGATCAAGTGTAACCAGAGCAGTACGAGGAACCATAATATCGCGGGTTACCCGTTCGTCAAATGAAAACACATTTTCCATATAATCTAGCTTGGTCTGATTGATCTCGCCGCCTTGAAAACTCTGAGTCATAATAATCTTCAATTCACTTTCAGAATAGATATCTTCATGTCCAGCAGGCTTTACACCAACCGAACGAAGCAATACGCGTGAAGTACCATTCAAAGCCCAAATAAAAGGGTTCATAATTTTACCGAACCAGTAAAGAGAAGGAGCAAGCATTAACGTCAATTTTTCCGAAAATTGAATCGCCAACGTTTTGGGAGCCATTTCTCCAATAACGACATGTAAAAAGGTGACTAAAGCAAAAGCAATCGCATACGAAGCAATTGAAGCTGTTGCAGCAGAAACATTTAATAGATCAAACACAGGATACATTAACCGTTCTACAGCAGGTTTACCGATCGCTCCAAGTCCAAGTGCTGTTACTGTAATCCCCAACTGACAAGCAGAAAGGTAATAGTCTAGATCGCTTGCTACTTTTTTAGCTAAATGAGCTTTTTTGTTACCTTCTGCGATCAATTGATCGATTCGAGACATTCGAATTTTGACTACAGCAAATTCAGATGCAACAAAAAACGCAGTTAACACAATTAAAACAGCAAGTATAAGTAAATTAATGATCGTAATAATGTCCAATTATTTCCCTTAAAAAAGGGATTCACCTCCAAAAGTATAAAAAGCCTTATTCATTTGTGTTGAGCTAGCTATCCGTATAGAACAGGTAGTCTATCGAGAATATTCATTACAGCATCACTTGGCTTTAATTGAGTAACTTGATCCATTTGCAATATCGCCTTCCCAATTGGACTACCCCCTCTCTTGTTATATTCCTATGATTATATCATGTTCTTACCTCAAGCATACAGTAGCAGGTAATGGTTCTTATTTTGTCCACATTTCTGGTGATTATTGCAAAAAAGACCTCTTTACGAAAAAGAGGTCTTTGTCTATAAAATATGAATAAAATCAATCATTTAAATAGAGATAGAAATATATCAATAAAAGTAGATGAGTTCTCCTCAATTAGACTCTATAAAGGTCTTAACGATTACAGACTCGGAGAAACCATAATTTTCACTTGGTTTTTTTCTTTTAGTAATGCTTCAAATCCTTGTTCTACAATTTCATTTAAAGCGATACGTTTGGTGACTAATTTCTCAGAAGAGAAGTAGCCTTGACTCATTAAGCTAATCACCGCAGGGAATACATCACGGTAACCGATAATACCTGTAATATTGCGCTCTTGCATGACGATCTGGTTCGGATGAATTGGAGCTTCTTTTTCAAAAATACTAACGATCATAATTTGTCCGCTCAGCTTCGTGGATTGAATCGCCTGTGTTAATACAACAGGTACACCTGTTACTTCATAAGCGACATCAGCTCCACCATTGGTTAGACGGTGAATTTCAGCAACCACATCTACTTCAGCAGGATTTAGACCAATAGCGCCTAGAGATTCAGCTGTTTGTCGACGTTCTTCTGATAATTCAACAGCATAGATTTCTGCTGCACCAGATGCTTTGAGTGCTTCGATCACTAACAATCCAATTGGACCTGCACCGAATACTACAGCACGATCACCGACTTTTAATTGACTTTGGCGTACAGCATATAAAGCTACAGCCGAAGGTTCAACAAGAGCACCTTGCTCATAAGACACACTATCTGGAATTTTGTGAACCATATGTTCATCAGCAGCGACATATTCGGAGAAACCACCGCCACCACCAGCAAGACCTAAGAATCCCATATGTTCGCACAGATTATATTTACCTTGCTTACAAGCTGTACATTTACCACATGCAAAAATAGGCTCTACGACCACACGGTCACCAGCCTTCACTTTGGTTACACCTTCGCCCACTTCAACCACTTGTCCGGAAAATTCATGTCCCATAACGACAGGGGCTTGTTCATGAGTTAATGGATGATTTGTTCCTTGAGAAATAAAGATAGGACCTGCTGCGTATTCATGCAAATCACTACCACAAATACCACACCACTCAATTTTGATTTTTACTTTGCCTGCGGATGCTTGAGGTTCTTCGATCGTTTCTACTCTTAAGTCTTTAACACCATGCCAACGCAATGCTTGCATTTCTGTCATCTCCCTAGTCTGAATATATCATTTTAAAGTTAATTATAAAATATTTTAGGAAACGTTTCCGAAAATTATAATGTCACATTATTGACATAAAGTCAAATGGTTTAGCGATAAAAAGTGATGATAATCATTGAAAAAATAGATTCTTTTTTCATAAGAATAATCTTTATATGAGATTATATTAGATCAAAAGGAGAGTTCAATAACGAAATAGAATCATGCGGATAATGCATTATCCCTTGATACAGCTTGTAGATCAGACTGCATGATATAATGGATGTAACTAATGAAAAATTTCAAAAGAGTATGGAAACGATTCCGATGAGGAAGGACGATCTAAAGATGACTTCAAAAAAAGTAACGATAGAAGATGTAGCCAAGCAAGCGGGAGTCGGTATTGCTACCGTATCGCGGGCATTAAATAACAGTACAGGGATCAGTCAAGCGACTAGAGCACGGGTATTACAGATTATTGATGAAATGGGCTTTACACCGAATACTTCTGCACAAAGTCTCAAAATTCGTCAGACCCGTCAGATTGCGCTTGCGGTACCCGATATTCGTAACGCTATTATTCCTGATATTGCGTGGGCAGTTGAACAAGCGGCAAAACAACATGGATACCGTGTGGTACAGATCAATACACTGGGAAATGCCAGACTGGAACTGGAAACGTTACGTGACATCAAAAAACTTCATGTAGATGGGTTAGTGATGATGCCACTCGCTTATCCCAAATCACTAGAAAGTCTTATTAATCGTGCAGGTATCCCGATATCGGTTATTAATTATAGTAAAAAGCTAAGCTCTGATCTCAAAGCCGATATTGTAGGCCTTGCCAAGCAAGAAGGCAAGTTAGTGATGGAGCACCTCATTCAGATTGGACGTACTCGAATTGCTTATGCAGGCGCACCCAAAGACAAGATTGAAGAACGTTATCTTGCTTATGAACAATCTGTGGGGCAGGTCGATGCTTCACTTGTTTATTTTGGCGAAGATTTCACCTTTGAGACGGGACGGCAAGCAGCGAATTATTTTTATCATCTCAAACATATGCCTGATGCAATCTATGCTGTAAATGATATGGTAGCGATCGGTATTGTGAATCGTTTCAAAGAATTAGGAGTGCGTGTTCCTGAAGATATCGCTATTGTAGGAATCGATAATAATTTATGGACAACGATCACGACTCCGCAGATCAGTTCAGTCTCGATTATGGGCAATGAAGTAGGGAGATTAGCCGCAGAACTATTACTCAAACGTATTCAGTCACCTGATAGAACTGAATATGACCGTGTCGAATTTGAACCTCGTTTAATTGTGCGTGAATCCAGTGTAGCGTCGCATCATTATTCTCATATCAACAAATCTAGTGATGTATAAATTTATTTTGGTTACTTGACGAAACTTTATATTTTAAATATACTAACTTACATAAAGTAAATAAATGAATTTGTGCTTAAGATAACAAATTATTTTATTTTGCTGAATGTAATATGAATTGCATACGTTATTGATTATGATGAATAGAGCAAGTTGATTACAGATCAAAAAATAATGTGAGATACAATGGAGGTTGCGCTTATGAAATTTCTAGTTACTGGAGCTACAGGTCAATTAGGTTCACTGGTTATTGAGCAATTATTAAAAACGGTTCCTGCTAGTGATGTCGTTGCAAGTGTACGTGATCCGAAAAAAGCAGAGCATTTAAGCGCTCAAGGTGTAGAAGTAAGAGAAGGCGATTTTGCTCGTCCAGAGACATTATCTTCCGCATTTGCAGGTATCGATAAATTATTGATGATCTCAACTTCGCCGGGTAATCGTGTAGCAGAGCAACAAGCTGCAATCGATGCCGCTAAAGCCGCAGGTGTTAGCTTTATCGCATATACGAGTGCACCGAATGCTCAAGAAAGTACATTCTTTTTAACAGAAGATCATCGTCAAACTGAAAATGCGCTAATCGCTTCAGGTATCACCTATGCTATTCTACGCAATAACTGGTATTTGGAAAATGAAATGGGTACGATTCAAGCTGCATTACAAGGTGCTCCGTGGTTAACATCTGCTGGAACCGGTAAAGTAGGCTGGGCGATCCGTCGTGATTATGCAGAAGCAGCAGCTAATGTGTTAACTCATGAAGGTCACAATAATAAAGTCTATGAATTGTCAGGTCCATTATTAACACAAGAAGAATTAGCAGCCATCTTAGCTGAAGTCAGTGGCAAAGATATTCCTGTTCAACAAGTGGATGATGCAACTTATGAACAAGTAATGAAAGAAGCTGGCGTACCTGTAGACGCTCTTCCATTTGTAGTTGGTATTCAGACGGCGATTCGTGAAGGTTCACTAGCTGTAGACAGTCAGGATTTCCAAAACGTATTGGGTCATCCGAATACACCACTTAGCGAAGGATTTCGTGATATTTTGAAGCAAAACTAATTTAAATAAATAATCGATTCCAACACATAAGTCTGCTGATACAGTGAATAATGCTGTAGAAGCAGGCTTATTTTTTGATAGCTATGATACAATACACAAAAAAGTAAGATGAGCTTAAAAGATACTAAAGTAGTCAAGCTTATACGAATGATCGTGAGGGAAATCGTGATGTCAGGTAAAAAGCAGTGGATTGTACAATGGAAATCAACACAAGCGTTAACCCATCAATGGATGTCGATCGGGGAGTATCATTCTTTTATATATCCAGTATTCATTCTTATTATAGATGGACAGGCCATCTGGAAAATTAACGGTGAACGTGTTCAAGTGTCATTCGGTCAATTAATTGCAGTAGAAGCATACTCGTTGATCGAAGTGCTTGAAGGAGGTCAACTTGATTTGTCAGGTTGGTGCCTTGAATTTAATACATATGGTATAGCAGATAATACCTCCACTTTGACTGAATACCCATGGTCTGTTCCTGTAGAAGGAACGTATCAGAAAGTACAATTAACAGGCGGAATACTAACCAATATTAGCCAGCATTTGAGTCAAGAAGAAGCAGATCAACAGTACGAATCATCTATTAAGCATCCCTATATGATCTATGAATTGCTTAATTATCTGTATATGGACAGGATGCATCAACCCGATGATCAACAGACACTGACTCAAGGAATCATACGTTCTGCTGAATATATGCAGACTCATTATGATCAAGTGATTACCCGTAAGCAGTTAGCAGAGATTGCAGGAGTAAGTCCTTGGTATTATTCACGTAAATTTAGTGAGCGATTCGGGAAGTCACCGCTAGAGTATCTAGCTTCTTTTCGTATGTATCGAGCGCAAGAACAACTGATCTTTACACAGATCAATTCACAAGATATTGCCAAAAAGTCGGGCTTTGAAGATACGCATTATTTTAGCCGCAGGTTTAAGCAGTTGGTTGGTGTTTCGCCAACTCTATATGCTGACAGCTTGTCATCACGCAGAATAGTCTGTCTTTCTTCTACCTGTGCAGACATTATGATTCACCTTGGTATAATTCCGTATGCGGTGATTGTTACTCCGATTCTTTTGGCTCCCCATCAGTTCAAGCAATTCGAAGCCCATGGTGTGAAAATGGTGGAGATCGCGCAGTATGAGCAAGATATTGGGCAGATTCAGCAATTAGAACCTGAATTATTGGTTGGCAATGTCTGGTCTGAAGAGGTGAGACAACAGTTACGTGCTATCGCCCCTTTGATTACAAGCTTGAGTATAGATGTAATGACATTACTGGAACAATTATCGTCTGTATTTAACAAGCAGACAGAAGCTCAGCAACTTCAAATTCAGTTAGAACAAGAAATAACTGTCGCCAAACAAGCGCTACAACCGATCATTAACGCCAAAGCGACTATTATGGTTTTACGAGTAGAACCGTTTGGATATCGTTATCTTGGTGTAGATGCAGTGGGGATTGCCCGATTATTGTATCATCAGTTGGATTTGAGTGCGCCAGAGGTATTACAAGAAGGTAAAGCATGGTTCAATCCGTGTACATTCGATTTGTTGCTATCAGCCAATCCTGATTATCTTTTTATAGAAAAACGAATTATAGAGCAGTTCAGTACAGAAGAGAGCATGAACAAATTAATAGACAGTGATGTGTGGCAACAGTTAAAAGCTGTTCAGCAACAGCAAGTATTTGATATGGATACAAGGCTGTGGGTAGAAGGACGTGGAATCCAAGGATACACGATGATTTTGGATGAAATAACGACTCATCTTAACCCTACTTCTAAAAATAGTGCACAATAATTCAAATCAATACGCACGATTCCCCATGTTAGGAAGAGTTATTGTCTGATACTATATGATAATAATAATCATTATCATATGAGGAGAGATACATTTATGTCACGTCGTTTGTTAAGTTGGGGAATAATCTTGATGGCATTTAGCGTGTTGATGTCCGCTTGTTCTAGCGGTTCGAATAAAGAAGCAAACACAGCAACAGCTACTGAACAAGCTACAGCAACCAAAGTAGTAAAAGATTATTTTGGAGAAGTGACTGTTCCTGAAAAGCCTAAAAATGTACTGGTGCTTAGCTCGATCTATGCAGAGTATTTGATTGAAATGGGTGTGCCACCACAGATGGTGATTTTTGTACCGGAAGTAGAACCAGATTATCGTGCTCCTTATTTTAAAAAAAATGGAATTCAAATGATTGAAGCCGAGCAGTATCAATATAATTATGAACAATTGCTATCCTTGTCTCCAGATCTAATCGTAGGGATTGGAATAGGTATGGAGCCTGGCACCTATGAAGAGTTATCTAAAATTGCACCAACAGTAGCGATCAATGCAGATAGTGAAATGAAAACAGCTATGCCTGAATTAGCTAGTATTTTTGATAAAACAGAAACGTCCAAACAAGTACTAGCAGCATTCGATGCCAAAGCCAAGCAAGCTAGAGAACAGATTCAGCAAGCCATTGGCGACAAAACGGTATTGATTCTACGTGTAGAGTCAGAGCGTTATCGTGTCATGGGACCCAAAGCGGCGAATAGTAGTGCATTCTTTTATCAGACATTAGGTCTACATAGCCCTGAAGCGATCAAAGACTCTACCGATTGGTTCTCTCCTATATCACTAGAAGCTTTACCTGATATGAATCCCGATTATATTTTTGTCGAAGATCGTATTTTGAAAGATCACGATAATACCGAATCAATGAAAAAGTTGAAAGAAAATAAAGTATGGGCAAGTCTGACAGCTGTCAAAAATGATCATGTATTCCCTTTAAAAACCAGTGACTTTGTTCATGGAGTAGGACCTGTCGGTTCTGTGTTATTGATGAATAACGTCGTCGAAAAGTTGGTGAAATAAGATGAATCCTATTGAACAGCTTGATATTTATGATATCACCATCATTGGCGGCGGCCCTGCGGGGATGTATGCTTCTTTCTATAGTGGAATGCGAGCAATGCGTACTAAGATTATCGAAGCCAAACATGAACTCGGTGGCTTTATGCGTACCTATCCTGAAAAATTAGTATGGGATGTAGGCGGCATTGATCCGACTCGTTGCGAGAACATTATTGATTCGCTTGAAAGACAAGCCAAAACATTTGAACCCACTATTGTATTTGGTCAGGAAGTGGCTCACTTGGAACGGCTTGAAGATGGGGTGCTCATGCTTACTTCCAAAACAGGTGAACGTCATTACACACGGACTATTGTGTTGTGTATCGGTAGAGGGATGACTCAGATTCAGAAGCTAGATATCCAAGGTGCCAATCAATATGAACTGACCAATCTACACTATACAGTAACCGATCTTTCTCGATTTGCGGGCAAACGCGTACTGATCTCTGGTGGTGGAGATTCAGCAGTCGATTGGGCAAATGAGTTAGCAGGGTTAGCCAAAGAAGTCACTGTTGTGCATCGACGAGATGAATTTGGAGGACATGAACAACCTGTTGCACAAATGAAATCTTTTGCTAGGGTATGCACACCTTATCGTATAGATCATCTACATGGTGCACAAGATAAAATAGATAGTGTGGAAATCGCTCATATGCATACGGATGAGCGACAACATATTGAAGTCGATGAAGTCATCGTCAATCACGGATACGATCGTAACTTTGGTAATCTGATGGAATGGGGTCTAGAGCGGGAAGATTACGGTGTATCGGTAGATCCACGCATGCGTACCAATATTCAAGGCGTATTTGGTGCAGGAGATTGTATCACGTATGGAAGCAAAGTGAGACTGATCGCAGGCGCATTTAACGATGCTGTGCTTGCAGTAAATGCAGCCAAATTGTATCTAGAACCGGATGCTTCTCTTATGGCAGGAGTCTCTTCTCACAATACACGTTTTTATGAAAAAAATAAAAATGTGAGCTCGTAAGTTAGCGTAGCAAGTATAGTGTGATGATGGATGAAGAAGTGAGTATACCCAATAACGATAGACCCAAAATAGCATAGAACAATAATCTAAGTGATTATAAGCTAATTAGAGATAGAAGAAAATAAACGAGCTAATCTGTAACCACTACGGATTAGCTCGTTTTTTAATAAGTAAAAAAAGTGAATAATAATTTCTTAATAGAGTCGAGATCGAATGAATGGATAGAAAAGAATCCTTATATCTTATTTGTGCAAAACAGCATGTTGAAAAGGAGAATATATGCATAACATAAATCATTTACAATTAAATCCTACACAGAGATACGATGAGTTCGATCCTCAAAAAGATGGAAATAAAAATACAGAATTTATTGATTTTGTCATCGATGGTAAATCTCTTTATAACATGCTGAAAAAATATGATATGGTTCCTGTGTTAGGATGGGGTGGGGAAGAGCATCAAAAACAAATATTAGATTATTTGCTACTCAGACAGATGCATCCTTATCTATATTATAGATATCCGATATTGGTCTGTCCTTGGTGCGGGGATGAAGAATGTGGTTTTATATCTGTTCTCATAGAAAGAGAAGCAGACATGATCATATGGAGAGATTTTAAACTAGAGCCTGATAATAAAACTATACCTATAGAACCCTTTTATTTTGAATGGGAAAAATATCAGAAATTAATAAGTAAGACTAAATAACAATATAATGATAGAAGTATTTACTCAGGAACATGTGAATATGGAAAGTTACATAGAATGGACAGAAATTGAAGAAGGTGATGATCGACCTACGATTCCAATAGGATATCCAAAATGCGAAAAGCATGATGTTTATTTAACCTGTCATGGATGTGTGCTGTGTAATAGTGAAAGCTGAAAAATAGGAGAGTTTCTATGAAATTTATTATTATATTTGGTCCGCAAGCAGTGGGGAAAATGACAGTCGGTCAGAGTCTTGTAGCTAAAACGAACTTTAAATTATTTCATAATCATATGTCGATTGATTTGGTGTCTAACTTTTTCGATTACGGTACGCCTGCTGGCAAGCGGTTGGTACAGGTCATCCGACAAGAGATATTTGAAGAAATATCCAAAAGTAATCTGGATGGACTGATTTTCACCTATGTATGGGCGTTTGATCTGCAAAGTGATTGGGATTATATAGAGAACATTTCTGATCTATTTCGATCTAGGGGTGCTGAAGTATATTATGTGGAACTTGAAGCAGATCTTGAAGAACGTAAGGTGCGAAATAAGACCGAGAATAGACTAATACATAAACCAACCAAACGAAATACCGAATGGTCAGAAAATGAGATGATTGAAACAAATAAAATGTATCGACTTAACTCCTTATCCGATGAGATACAACAGCAACATTATTTACGGATCCATAATACTCATCTATCAGCAGATACGGTGGCAGACATGATTATAGAAAAGTTTAAACTAAAATAGGCTGTCTAGTTAAGGTAGCCTATTAAGGCTAGTTCAGTTGATCTCCTAAGTCCTTAGCCTGCTCCATAAATTCTTGTTGATTAGCAGCCATTTTTTCATACATTTTGATAGTGTCATTATAAATAGCTTCATCTCCAGTTTTTAAGTAGCGTTTTAGATTATCTATAATTTGTTTACCTGTATAACCTATAACCAGTACATGATCGCGAAGAGCTATAACATCAGCTTGCAAATCAGTGTCCTTGATTTGAGGTGTAGTGATTAATGAAAGAGCGGATAATTTTTTATCAATATTGTCTGAATAAGGTTGAATATTAGCCAGTATCTCATCTTCAGTCATTTCTTCAGATATATTAGCAGGTGTAGCAACTTCTTGCATTTGTTGACCTATATACTGTATACCTTGCGTATAAGTTATCAGATATTTTTTAATATCTTCTTTTTGTTGTTTAGACAAAGTGGCTTCTGTTTTATTTTGTTGCTTATTTGTGTCTAGTGTTTTAGTTGTGCTCTCAGTAGTTGATGTAGAATCTGTACTTGAGTTATTAACTTGTACATCTTCTTGTTGGTTAACACAGCCACAAAGGAGAATAATAACAGTAGCAGGTAATACTAACTTTTTAAATAACATGATTTCGCACATCCTATCATTTTTATATTAATGTATTAGTATTTAATAGAGTGAAATAGTTAAATATAACCAAATTCTTATTTATACTATCAAAGGATTAGGAATACAGCAATAAAAAATAGTATAAAAGAACTAATTTTAAATAAAAATTGAATAAATGATATAAGTTTTATATATCTACATCTATGGAGTTAGATATAAGCGAAATAATACAATGTATGAAATAAAAAAGAGGTGAATTTTATGGAACGAGTCATAGTAATAGGTTGTTCAGGTTCGGGGAAATCGACTCTTTCGCAAAAGCTTCATCAGGCATGGCAATTACCTGTTATTCATTTAGATCGTTATTACTGGAAAGCTAATTGGCAAGCGACAGAGTCTACAGAATGGGATCGAAAAGTAGAAGATTTTGCGTTAACAGATCGTTGGATTATAGATGGTAATTACTCCAGAACATTAGATATACGGATTAAGAGAGCTGATGTCATTATTTTTTTGGACATGCCTAGATGGTTGTGTATGTATCGGATCATGAAGCGAAGAGTGCAGTATCATGGCAAAACAAGACCTGATCTTAACGAAGATTGCCCGGAAAAAATTGACATTGAATTTATCAAATGGGTATGGAATTATAAAAAAAGAAATCGCGTGAGAACGTTAGAAAAGCTAGAACAAGTCGGAAAACATAAAAAAGTTATCATTATACGTCATCCGAAGCAGTTACAACAATTTATAGAGCGATTGCAAAATGATGAAAATGATCTGTTATAACCACAGAATCTGGAATATAAAGTTGATTTTCCTTCTTAGCATTTCCCTGTTATAATTTGGATATACTACTGAATTGGGGGTTATACCGTGGCAATGTTGGTAGCAGTGCTAGATTGCTCGTTCACTACAAAGGCCTTACGCAAAGCCTAAACGGGGCGCATTTCTTTGTGTAGGGCGCGATAAGAACAAAGGATATCGCCCATGTTGTAACGTATTTTGGTATACGTAGGCTTTGCACCTTATGATTTTATGAATAATAATAAGGGGCTGAAAGCAATGCAAACACCATTTATCCAAAATTATCAATTGAATGTAATCAAAAAACAAGCAGATTTTCTTTTAAAAACAATGCGAAGTGTTGCCGATCGTAAAGTATTAGCAACCGTTAGAGAAACTGCTGTTATGAACGTTATAGAAGCTTTTGACGACTTGACCGCAGAGCAAAAAAGTCTTTTGGAACAGCTATCTACCTATGAAGCGACTCATGATCTGGAAAAGTATTTAGAACAACTGGATGCGTATGTGATTCCATTTCCAAAAGTTTCGCTCAAGCAGATTCAGAAGCTTTTCCCAAAAGCGAAAAAGCTCAAAACACCTAATCTAGAAGTAATCGATTATACACATACAACATATCTAAGATGGACAGATATTGCGACAAATCGTCTATATATTGTTTATCCGCATCAAGATCGGTTGGTCGGTATTGAAGGACAGATAACTTCGATGAATAAAAAAGGGTTTTGTATGTTCTGTAATCGACATCGTGAACTTGGATTTTTCAATGTGAAAATCAAAGCAAGTGGATCGCCGGATAATATTGCTTCGGTGGGTCAGTATATTTGTGTAGACGATGAAGATTGCAACCATAGTATTGCAGATACTGCTGCGTTGGAGAAGTTTATTTCTGCGGTGAACAAGTAATATTAGGATCAGAAAAGGTCGCTCTTTGGAGCGGCTTTTTTGTGGCTTATTACGTAGTTATAAGTATTCCAAAATATAAAGGTACACATCTAAAAGAGAGCCTTCCTTTGGCTGAAATGGTTAGCTGGTATCAAGCAAAAGCCTATTTTGATGGAATAGAGATCATTGAAGATCAAATAAAGAGTGAATACTCAGTATCGGAGGAGAGTGCAGAAGTCATTCCAGACTCCATAAGAACCTATATAAAAGTGATACATACGTAAGAAAACGTTAATTGCATACAACATTCCCCTCCTATAATGTATCGGAAAGAGAGCCATTTTCCATATCTTTTATAGGAGGACAACCTGTACATCAAGAAGGGTAAGAGCAAGTGAACTTATTTCTAATAATGATTTCTATGTGTATATCAATTTGTTCATAAGATTACTTATGTTGTAGTCTGTACAAGCCTGATATCAGGCAATTGTTGATCGGTACGAGCAACATGACCGATGCGAGCAGCAAGCTTGCGGATCGGACCAAAGCTAGCGATTCGGATAAAGGTCTGTATTGTTCCCACGCCAACCTTGGTTTGAGGGTAAAATAGGTTAGGAGCTCCGGGAGGCAAATGCTGTGCTTTATCTACAATAGGGCGCATCCATTTTTCATACTTGCCAAGACACATTTGAATTTCTTCAACTTGATGAGTCAAGGCTTGTGAAAGGGAAGCTGCAAGCACATATCCGCCAATTAATGCGAGTGACGATCCACCTCCACCGATAGGAGTGACACACCAAGCCGCATCACCGGTAACACATACTCTGCCTTCTGACCATGTAGGCATCATAATTTGCGTGAGGTAATCAAAGTAAACATCTTGTGATGTAGAAAATCCGTCAATCACGCGTTGATCTTCCCAGCCCGCTCCTGCAAAAATATTACGTAATTCTGTACGAGCCTGTTCTGAAGGAATAGCTGCCAGATTACGATCACGATCTTTAAAGGCGAGCATCGCACGTATCGTTCCCTGATTATCAGGACGAAGTGAGATTTGACGACCACCTGTAGCTGTATACCAGCGCCACCATCGGTCATCTCCAGCTTGTCGTTCAATCGTACCGTATGCTATGTTCAGACCCAGTTCACGTCTAGATACACGATCTCCAAACACTTTATCCCGTGTTCTGGAACGCACACCTTCAGCGATAATAAGCAAATCGTATATTTCTGTTTTACCCGAATGTAGATCGATCTCCACATGTTCTGGATGATCCACAATGTGTTCAATCCAGTCACCATAACGAACCTGGACTTCCTCTGGTAACGCATCCAAAATGATACGTGCTAAGTCTCCACGCAGGATTTCCAGTTCAGCCGTCAGTCCATCCGAACCTTCTACAGGAAAAGCACCAACGGTTTGCCCTTTTTCATTTACAAATGCCGTTCCTTCTTCAGTCGTCGTTTGGTTGCGTACTTGATCTTCCAAGCCCATCATTTGAAGAACTTTGCGTGCAATCCCACGTACATCGACATTTTGCCCACCCTCACGAAAAGTACGGGCACGCTCAATAACTGTAACTTCCCAACCAGCTTTGTTCAACCAGAATGCTGTACTAAGTCCAGCAATACTCGCACCTGAAATCAGCGCTTTTTGAACCGTCATGATGTTGCTCCTCTCGACGTGTAAATACGCCATTATGAATAACATTAGAATCATTAAAGGCAATCATAAAAAACCACAACTCACCCTTAGTACAAAGTGGAGAGATGCAGTTAGATGTTTCTTACCCTCTGTGATTAGAAATTGAAACTGTAATTAAAAGTAATATTGTTGAGCATATTAAATGGATGTAATAATAAATAATTTACAAACCGACGGTTTGTTTTTATAATAATAGCAATTAAACGTTATTCAATGTGTAGTAACAAAGGAGGAGTACGCTTGAAGCAAGAAGAACGCCGGGAACAAACGATAAAAAAGTTATTAGATACTGTCAAAAGTTTGGTTAATGAAAAAGGGTGTAATTCTATCACAATGCAAGACATCATGGAAAGGTCAGAGTTATCCAAAGGAGCTATTTTTCATTATATAAAAAGTAAAGATGAACTTTTTATTTGGGTACTTCAAGAACGACTCGAAGAAACAAATCGACAATTTAGAAACGAAGTAAAGGAGAACGAAGAATCCTTTTCCGAACCTATGAAGAGAATCTCAGAAAGTATTACATTTTATGAAAATCCAGAAGATGCAACGAACAAAATTCTTTTGTACTTATTAGGTAAAGAAGATCAGCCTATGATCGCAGAAGCACTTAAAGAATATTACGAGAGAACTGTAGCTTTATCGCAGGAATGGATTGAAATCGGACAACAGCATGGTGTTATATCGCCATCAATCGATTCGCATCAAATGGCAGATATGTTCGTTTTATTGACGATGGGTATACGTATGCGAGCTTCTATTCCAAATATACAGCACTTTTTTGATGCAAAACTATTTTCGAAATGGATTGCTGAAATGCTTCAATCACCCAAAGAACCACCAAAGGCATAAGCGCTTGATATCTATAGATTATTTGCTGATGACCGATTTATGTTTATTTATGCGCTGTAAATACAAGATTATTTCAAAGGAGTACTAAGTATGATCCCATTTTATGTGTTGATTATATCGTTTCTGATATTCAAAGGTCTTGGTTTACTAGGTCTTTCACATTTTGATGATTGGCATGCTGTACTTCAAGGAAGTGTAGCAGTGATGTTATTCGTTGCAGCCTCTGCCCATTGGGGTTCTAAAAGAGCAGATTTGATTCGCATGGTTCCAGCAATTTTTCCACGTCCACATTGGATCGTGACTGCTACGGGGCTTCTTGAAATCGCAGGAGCGATTGGAATTATTGTTCCGTTTACATCACGAGTGGCTTCTATGGGATTGGCTCTATTATTCGTTGCCATGTTCCCAGCAAACATTCTAGCTTCTCGAAATCAATTGAAGGTCGGATATAAGCCTGTGCCAAATCTTTTTGTGCGAAGTATTGTGCAAGTATTTTTTATCATAGTTGTAATTTTGGCAGGGTGAAAAGGTTTCTAGATTTAGGTGAGAAAGGTTATACACAAATTTTCATATCAATTGTATAGTAGTTTGTCTAAAACAAAGGGTTTGATGATGTGCTAAAGTATCTGAATAACTAAAATACTGAATCAAGGATGGAAGTGAATCTAGTGATGACCAAATCAATCGTAACTTGCTGTAGTGTAGGTGTATATGGGCATGCGCTTAAGAGAGGTAATCAGTATATTGTCAATAATGAGAGTGATGATAAGTATAGAATAACTGGTAATCATGGCAGATTAGTTTGGATAGCTAAAGCTTATTTTATAGAGGGGAATATCACATTGCCCTATTTGAAAGAATGGAAAGTAGAAGATAATCCAGCAGAATTAGATTTTATAGAAGTTGATCTTATGTTTTCAGATGGTAGTAAGCGATGGTGTCTGATCACCACTCCTTCTAAACTTGCAGATTATTTTGAAAAGCAAATGGACCGTTTAGGTTTTAATATCAGGCATTTACTTATATTAAAAGAAATAAATTATGAAGCTATTGAAAAAACACTACGATATTTAGAAGCTCAAGATGAATTAACAGATGTCAGTAGAGCTTTAAAACAATAGTATACATAAGGAGATGATATTTTTGTTTAGAGATTCGAGTCATGCTTGGAATCCAACTTCTGAAGAAATTAGAAGTTGGGCTTATAGTAAAGAGAGTATTCCAGAGCAAGACTGGGAATTAGCAGTCAATAGTTTTGATCATATACCTATGATTTGTACTTTTATTGACGATGAGACATGTAATCGTGATCGCTTTTTTCTGAGTAGTCTTTATGTTTTTACTGGAGATGTTATTAGAGGTGCAAAGGTAGAAGAGATACGAAAACTTTCTATATTACTAAATAAAGTAGATAAGACTGCAAAGGCTAAAAAGTTAAAAGCTTGGATACAACGTTCAAAACATCTTATACAATACCCTGAAGAATATAGCCGTGATTATTGGGGTTTGGGAAGTAAGTATATTAAAATGAAATTTCTTTGCTGATCACCGTAGAGTCTGCAAAGGGGTTTTTGAGTTATATACGAGCTTTTTTACTTATTTCTAATTTTCCTAATCATGAGAGCTCCTTCAAAAAGCACTTTTAAAATCTGGAAAGTCGACAAGGAGCTAATTGGCTTTCAGATTGCTGATTGATAATTTCATTTGCTGCCAAACGCGCAATAAGAGGTGCTAGCGTAATCGCAGCATGCATTGATGCTAGATAAAGACCTTTTATGCGGTTATCAAAACCTACGATCGGATAACCGTCTTCAGGCATGGGTCTCAACCCAACTTTTATGCTTTCTAATTCTATTTGATCCCCATCTTTGAGGCTATGACGCAGCGTATCGAACGCTCGCTTACCAACTGCCTCAGGCCCATTTTCTAACGAATCGTCGATATAATCTTCAGCAGCCAATAGGATATGATCTGTCAGTTGACGTGCTTCAAATTTAGCATTCGAAATCAATGTATGGATATATTTATGGGACGTTTTCATCTGAACCAGAATAGAAGGTGACGATGTTACGGGTACATGAATTTCTAATGGGCTACACAGTTCAAGAATGCTTGTACCTGCTGCCAATACAACGATATCTGACTCTACAAAACCATTGGATGTATGAACACCGATCAGTCGGGATGTGTCTTGTTCTAGCCCGGTCACACGTGTTCTTAATAGAACTTTCGCTCCATATTCTTGCGCTTTGCCGAGTAAGAGTTTGGTTATTTCTATAGGATTAACTGCTCCTTCTTCACTAGCAAAAAACGCTTCATCGGGATATTCTTCTAAATTCGGTTCTAGCTCCATAAGTTGCGTACGATTTAATTTTTGAAAGCGATGCTGTTTAACAGGTGACGAAATGTCCCAAGTCAAAGCTCCGTTCCAATGGATATTCAGTTCTGGCAGTTCTTGCTGAAGCGTATGATATTCTTCCAAAGCTGAATCATATAAATGTTGGTATGGGGGAGCCACTTCATGAGTCGTATGTATCCAAGCAAAAGATTTTTCTGTCACTTCTTGCGCTGCGGCTGAATACTGCTCAATCACGATTACATCTTGATTCCGTTTGGCGAGGTGGTATGCCATAGAAGCTCCTACAATCCCTGCGCCAATAATGACGATTTTCGGTTTATTCAATAATAACGCCTCCTTTGCCCTCCATTGTAGCATAAGCCATATTCATCGGGCGTTATGACAATCCAATACCTAGCTTTTTCAAATCATGTTCCAACTATAAAATCTATTCTTTCTTATAAGCCAGTATCCCTTAGGCTGTGATTAAAAGAAGCAGAAGAAATCCTAGAATTTTATATACATATATTTCTAAATATTCTATATTAAAGGTGTACTTAGTTAGTTAATTAGTTTGAAAATGTACACAGGAGATAGGACTTATAAAGAAAAGAGGTGAGCGTAGAACATTATAGCTCGTCACGGCATAAAGCTGAATATTTTGACAAATGAAGGTGGAGAAGAATAATGAAAATGTTAAAATTGCTGGTAAAAAAAGGGTCTATACCAGTTATGACTTTAGGTTTGTTATTCACCATGTGTATTTCAGGTCAATCTACTGCTTTTGCGGAGAGTGCTTCAAGTGTTATGCAGCCGAGTAGCATACAGGTTGGACCGATTACAATTCCAGAACCTCCACAGTCAGGAGATCCGGTACCTGATCTTGCTTATTATGTTATCTCTGGTTTTACTGCTGAATCTACACCTCATTCGACGATAAGTTTTAATGCAGAAGGAATGACAGATGTGCAATTCACTGCATTTCCATTTCCAGGTCAAAATAAAGAAATAGTAGTATTCAGTCTGGAAACAGAAACAGCTAAAGGCTGGGAATCTGTATTTGTAACTACATTTCAACCAAGTTCCAAAGTCCAAAAGCAACATATGACATTACCACGAAATGATTACAAGAAATTTCGAATTTTTATTTCAAGTATGAATCCGAATCTTGCTGTTTTGGGATACAAACAGTGGAGTAACTGAATCCTTCTTAGCTCCGTACGTATACTCATCTGAATCGATAACCATAATAATGGGCAATGAATATGTAAGGGATTGGTCACTATATAGGATCAATTCTTTTTTCTATTTTACGAGACTTTTTGCTTTCTGATTACTTGTTAAATATTAGACTCCTAAGAAATGGATACAAAAGAAAGCAAAAGTCCGTCTTTTATACAGAGTATTGAAAAAGTTCTTTTCAAAGGAGCCAACGATGTTTAAAAGACGCAAACTTATTCTCACTATAACACTACTGTATACGCTCTTTATTCTTTATTTTATGTTTTTTGCGTTCGGCAGAAGCGATTCTGAATCCGATAGTTATACATTTATCTTTGTACCCGATAATTTTTTGAAATTACCTAATCCGTTAGACTTTTTGCATCCGACACTAATGGATATGGTGAGTCTAGGAAATATGGCGGCTTTTATTCCTTTTGGCATTTTAATTCCATTATTGTATTCGATAAAATTTATTCGATTCATTATCTTGTTTATATTTTCTATCCTTGTGCTTGAAACGATACAGGCTTTGACTTTACTTGGAAGCTTCGATATGGGCGATGTTTTGAAAAACTCAACTGGTGCAGTGATCGGGTTCGCAGCTTACAGCGTTGGAATGCGTGCTAAAAACGTTCGACGAAGCGTTATCTCTATGGGTATTTCTATGGCTTTGCTATTGATCGTAACATGGGGAATTGGTGCCGGGATCGATAAAGCAGTTGCTAAAAATCCGGGATTATTTGTTGCTTTAAACGAATGGGAAAACAGCAGTGGAGTCACATCGAAAAAGACGAAATCGCTCCCCTTCAAAATAGGTGGACAAGAAATCACTCCTCAATTCAATGTATATGACACTAACGGTAAGAAATCAGAAACATATAGTTACAAGTTTAATGACAACGAATTTTATTTTTATTTGCAATATGGAATTCCAGACCAAACCGATTTCCAAGGAAGTATAAGTGTGTCTGTAGACGGACGGCAAATCTTATCCTATTCCTCTGAATATCAAAAGCATAAGCCTGAGATATTCGAGTGGTATTTCGAACAAGCCGACGTGCTGACGATTACGTTAGAAGGAAACGAAAAGGCATGGGATGTTGGATATCGAGAGATGAAGCATTTTTGGGAATAAGAACAATCGAATAGAAAAAGGAGCGATTCTAAGTCTTAGTTTAGACTTAAAGTCGCTCTTTTTTGGCTTTTTTAAATGTTATATATCTTCTCCAGTCGCCACCGGATTCTCCTCATAACTAATCCAGTCACTCCAACTCCCACTATACAACTTCACATTCTTATACCCAGCTTCGTTCAATGCCAACACATTCGGACAAGCTGACACTCCAGAACCACAATACACAATAATCGGTTTCTCTTTATCCAATCCTGCAAAATGCTTCTCCAACCGCTCTACATCGTCATACCGATCTTCTTCATCATGACGGGTATCTAACCAGAAATAATTCACCGCTCCTGGAATATGTCCAGCTTTGGGATCGATCGGTTCTTCAAGTCCCAGATACCGTTTGTTTTCACGAGAATCAATCAATGTAGGCAAAGAATCTTTATCCTGAGTCTGGACAGAAGGAGTCGCATCTGTAGAACGATAAGCTTGAGACACCTGACGAACTTCTTCGATATCTGCTAACATATCAGGCTGTACATGTGCGACAAATGTGGTTGGAATCACAACAGGTTGATCGCTAGTCACAGGATACTTCGCATTTTTCCAGGTGGTAAATCCTTCGTTCAATACATACACTTGCTCATGTCCTACATAATGAAGCATCCACCACAATCTAGCAGTATTCAGCCCTTTGTTATCGTCATAGACCACGACACGACTATTTGGATGAATTCCAGCTTTGCCAAGAGTAAGTGCTAATTGATCGACATCAGGTAATGGATGACGACCACCATGTGCTGTTACTGGGGCCGATAAATCTTTTTCCAGATCGAGATAGACCGCACCCGGTATATGTTCTGCTTCATAAGCCGCCGCACCCGCAGGTTTGTCATTTAACCAGAAGCGACAATCTACAATGACGATATCGGGTTCGTACAAGCGAGCAAGTAACCATTTCATTGATACTATATTTTGCATTATATGTATCTCCTTTTATAAATAATATCTTTTTGTATAGTGTACATGATATTGCAGCAGGTATCTATTTGGAATTCGTAAAGACGTTTAACAAACTTAATATAAATAACAAACATAGCGTTAACAAAATTACCGTAAGATGTGGAAAGTACATAGATGCACAATTGTTGAGGAGGATTTACATTATTATGAAATTATCTAAATTTAAAATGCTAGGATTATCCCTGACGTTATCGGTATTGGCAGGTACGGTCGGTGGACATTCTTCGTATGCAGCAGAAGCGAAAGATGCATTGACACCGGTGAAGCCAGCATGGGGTTATTTTGTAGACAATTACAAAAACAATACTAAAGACAATATGTCTGCAACATCTAATCCGGCTATTGGTGTATTATCTGGATTTGAAAAGTTATGGACACCGGGTGCTACTTGGGATTCAGGTACAGCCGTAAATGTTAAAATCTTAGACCAGAATATTCAGATGGTTATCGACATAGCAAAAAAACGTACAGCCAGTCAAGCTCAAGCGGCTTATCTGGATGATCGTCGTAACCAGAGTTACAGTGTGATCGAAGGTCTAGGTTCGCTTACAGATGTATATCGTAAAGATGCAGGCGCAACGACAACCATTACAGATGTTCCCGCAGATGCGACAACGCAAAAGTATGATGATGGAGGCAACAATGCAGGTGATCCGAACTCTAGCTTGGGTAGTGTTGTAAGTCTGGTGAACAAGTTACGTGGTGATTATTCATCTACGAATCCAGCGAAAAGCTTTTTTAATTACAAACGTCCTTTCCGTTGGGATTCACCAGCGATTGTGATTCCAACATTAGTGCCACAGATTAAGTCTGATCCAACCTCAGATGGTGGCTTCCCGAGTGGGCATACGAATGCAGCCTATTTAAGTGCTTTTGCGATGGCTTATGCTATGCCTGAACGTTATCAGGAGTTACTGACTCGTGCTTCTGAACTTGGCAACAACCGAATTGTTGCAGGCATGCATTCTCCATTTGATGTAATGGGTGGACGTGTGATGGCAACGGCTTTGTCGGCGGCTATTTTGAATGATCCAGCAAATAAAGAATTGAAGAAACAAGCATACCAACAAGCGCAAAAAGTATTAATGACGCAAACAGGAACAGCGCCAGATCGCTTTAGTGATTACAAAGCCAATAAAAAAATGTATACCGAGCGCTTAACGTACCAATTCCCGCAAGTGTATGCCAAAAACCAACCTATCGCTGTACCTAAAGGGGCAGAGGTATTATTAGAAACGCGTCAACCGTATCTAAGTGATAACCAGCGCCGAGCCGTATTAGCAACAACAGGGATTCCATCTGGTTATCCTGTATTGGATGATGCTGAAGGATGGGGACGTTTGAATTTATTTGCCGCAGCGGATGGTTATGGCGAATTTATGAGTAATGTTACGGTAACGATGGATGCTTACAAAGGTGGATTCAATCAGGAAGATCACTGGCGTAATGCTATCGCAGGTAAAGGCGGTTTGATCAAAAAAGGAACAGGTACTCTTTATCTAGAAGGTAAAAATACATTCAGTGGAAATACAACGGTTATGCAAGGCACACTCGAAGGAACAACAGCGACAGCATTTGGACGTGGAAATGTCACCAACCAAGGCGGTACGCTTGCTGAACAAACAGCTGGCATGTGGACGATTGATGGTGATTTCAAACAAACACCTAAAGGTACACTGGAACTAAATATCGGGAGCAAAGCCGATCTTTTGAAAATCAAAGGAAAAGCTAGTTATAACGGTAAGCTACAATTGAACTTTACTAATAACTATATGCCTGCTAACGGTATGAAGATTGTGATCAATAAGAAATCTGTACAACATGGACAATTCTCGTCGATGACAACAACAGGATTACCTAAAGGGTACAGCGTCAAAGCGATCTACAGTAATACCAGTGTGAAATTAAAAGTGAGTAAAAAATAGTCTGATGTCGTGCATATATTCCTAAAAGTGAAGCCATCTTATAGATGGCTTTTTCTTTGTATTTTTTTGCATTTTACCTCTTATGGTGCAAGTCATTCTTATATTGAAGTCGATGCTCATATATCCTATTTAACATTGCGCTTTACTTCATGATCTAATAGTTCAATGTCTTCTCCTTGTTGCTGACGCAGAGTAATATTTTCTGTGCCCCATGCACACATCACTTCGACAATAGTATTGGCTGTTCTGCCGTATGCTGTTAAAGAGTATTCAACTTTAGGAGGCATTTGCTGATAGACATATCGACTTACTAAGCCATCTTGTTCAAGTTCACGTAATTGCTGAATCAGTACTTTTTGCGAAATACCTTGAATATTACGTTGCAATTCACTAGTACGCATTGCATCCGATGCCATTAACAAACAGATAATCAACGCTTTCCATTTTCCGCCGATAATTTCAAGGGTGGCTTCTATGCCTAGATGATATTGTTTCATTCTTCATTTCCTCCGTTTGAGCTCATTTGCTTGTAGTTATTGAGCTATATAAGCCTATCGATCATAAGCTTGATTCTTTATTGTTACACCAGATCGTAGATAAAGTCTATACACACTTTAAAGTAAGTACATGACTTTATTGTGTGTATTTTCTTTTGGATCAAGCTATATCATAATGGCAATATTCTCACATCACGAAAGGAAATTATATCGTATGAAAACATTGATTATTTTAGCACACCCGAATCTTGCAACATCCAAAGTGAATAAACGCTGGCATCAGGAATTACTTCAACACCCGGATCAAGTGACGATTCATCATTTATATCAAGCATATCCAGATTGGAATATTAATGTAGCTCAGGAACAACAATTACTGGAAGCTCATGATCATATTATTTTACAATTTCCATTCTACTGGTATAGCTATCCACCTTTACTGAAGAAGTGGTTCGATGATGTCTTATCATATGGATGGGCATACGGATCAGCAGGGGATAAGCTGAAAGGGAAAAAGATAGGCTTAGCGATGTCTATTGGAGATAAGCAGGAAAATTATGATCCAGAAGGTTCGGTTACTTTTACAGTAGAACAATTAATCAGTCCGTTCCAAGCAAGTATGCAGCATGTAGGAGCGATAGCAGTGCCACACTTCGCTATGTTTGGGGCATCTTTTCAAGCAACAGATCAACAAATTGATCAAAGTGCTAAAGAGTATATTGACTATATTGTAGAGCATAAGAGTTAACCTAATCGTAAAAAACGTATCAAACATAAGCTTGAGTAAAAGTAGATTTATCGAAATACGACCTTTCACCACATAAGACATGTTTACTTGTAATGATTGTTTTCATTAATTCCTTTTACTAATCTTTCTATTGATTACCTATATCTATAAATCTTTTCTTGTATAAAAGGCTTTAGCCGTAGACGTTCAAGTGTAACGTTGGTATTTCGGTTAAAGTCTTTTTTTGTTACACTCAGAATAACGATAAATAAGAGGAGCCACACATCATGAATATCAACCAGATATTTGACCAATATTCGCTCGGGATTTACGCACTGATTGCAGTAGTTATTCTACTCATCATTATACTCACGATCAAAAGCCTCTCCCGCAGAAGAGCTAGAATACGCCGTCAACAACTTGATCCATACCGTATTACTATGCAGGATATTGACCAGATGGAAGGATCAGAATTTGAACGATATTTATATCGCTTGTTCACTGAATTAGGATATGAAGATACATACAAAACACAAAGCAGTGGCGACTTTGGTGCAGATCTAGTTTTTACCGATCGAGAAGGAATACGTAATGTACTGCAAGCCAAATGCTATGCCGAACATAATAAAATTGGTTTGAGTGCTGTACAGGAAATTTATTCATCCATGCGTTATTATGAAGCAGAGAAGTGTATCGTATTAACATCTTCTTATTTTACCAAAGCTTGTGAAACACTCGCCGGTGTCAATGCCGTCACATTACTAGATCGCAATGATCTGATTCAACTGATTGAAGATTTCAAATCCAATGATCACGAAGAAGCTATGGACATCATCGAAAGTGAACCCCAGATTCTATTATCTCCGTGGAAACAAAACACAAACCAACGACAATCTCAGCGCACACGTAAAAGTAGATAAAAAGGCTATCTTCCCTCATAAGGAAGTAGCCTTTTTTTAATCCATTTTAATTCACTTTATATCCTTAAACCTCATTAAAGAAATAAAACCCAACACTCTTATAGTATTTGTAATTTTATAAACCCTAAACTCTAAATAATAAATTATAAATTATAAATTATAGATTATAGATTATAGATTGTAGATTCTTAAAGGTTTTAAAAATGATCAACCCCCACCAAACGATTCTTTTCCCGCAGTGTCCCACTCCCATTCATTACAAATCGTTTGCGCATCATAGTTGATTTTATTTCCCCCGCTCCACCATTTCTTCCTCTGTCGCCATCAGATCAGGAGGAACAAGCGCTTCTATTTTATCTTTTCCAAAACGAATAAACACCCATACGCCAAGTAAAATCAATACGCCAGCACCCAATTGAATCCCTGTTAACGATTCTCCTAGCAACCAGAAAGCCAAAAGAGAAGCAAAAACAGGTTCACCCAATACCGCCATAGACACAGCACCCGCATTCATATATTTCAAAAGCCAGTTAAACAAATAATGTCCGAACAATGTAGGCACAATCGCAAGTAACCAGAATACGCCCCAGTCTTTAGCCGCGTATCCGGTAAACGGAATATCATGAAACACATTGTAAAGCGCCATCACACTACCTGCGATAAAAAATACCCAGAAATTATAAATCAAAGCTTCCATATGAGAGCGGATATGCTTACTGATTAGCATATGTATAGCCACAGCAATCGTACCTAGAAACGATAAAATATCACCTTGTAGCGCTGTTCCCGACAGAGCAAAATCTCCCCACCCAATAGCGACTGATCCCAGCACCGCCATACCCATACCGATAATCATAAATCGATTGGTACGTGTACGAAAAAGGAAATAAGAACCGATGACCACCATAATAGGCTCAAGTGTCAAAATAACAGTAGAACTAGCAACGGTCGTTAAACGTAACGATCCCATCCAAAGTAGAAAATGAAGTGCAAGCATCAACCCTGATATACCCAGCATCAGCCATGTTTTGGGCTGAATTCGAAATAGTTCTTTGCGATAACGAATCGCAAGCGGTAATAACAGTAAATTGGTGAAATACAATCGGTACATTCCGATCACAGATACTTCAGCATCTGACCACCGGATAAAGATCGACGAAAAAGAAATAGCTATAATGCCAATAACGTAGAGAAGTTCTAGAGGAATAGCAGGACTCTTAGAGGTTGCATGTGAATTCATAGGTGCGCTCCTAAATATAAGTATAATCATGTACATATTTTAATAAAATTATGCCTTCATGATTATACTCTATCCCTGATTAGCTGGGAATGATTACTCGAAAATCTTCCTATTGACAACAAAAACGCCCTTAAGAACTAGTAAAAAAGAACCATTAATTTCTATTTTTTTAGAAAAATAGGTCTAAAGATAACAAACTTAATATATTGATATTTTACTATTAATTTTTATATACGCTTTAATATCAGTGTATTATAGGAATTTTATTAAAAAAGTATTAAAAATAGAACTAGTACTTTTATACTAAAATAAAAACATTTTTAATCCTTTTTCGACAAAATAAGGTATCCGCACTAAACGGAGGGTACTATCATGCAGGGGCATATAACCATTTTTACGGATCATATCCGAAATATTGACTACGAAAATGTTATTTATTTCTATGAAACGTCATTTTGTAACCATCCAGATGAATTGGAAGTTTACGAAACCGCACGTTGTTGTGTAATTGCGTATACAGATCCTGAACGAACTGTTCACACGGCTAATCAGATCAGACTGTATTTTCCACAAATGGCATTATTGTTAATCACTGATGTATCGCAGCCAGTTAGTGACCGACATCTAGTGCGTATTACAGGAGTAGGGCGATTACGGTTGTTGTATTGGAAAGAGAATCATAGTGAAGAAATGTTGTCTGAAATTCAAAGTTTATTGTATCCCGAATATCCAGCTAAAAGTCCGCATATCGCTTTTATTTTATCGGTATATAACGAAGAAGAGCGATTCAGTCATGTGCAAAAATTTGCTGAACGATTACAAAAATTTATTCGAAGTCATCTAGTGGAAGGCTCTATTTATGTGATTGATGATGGAAGCTTGGATGGGACACAGCTTTTGTTAGAATCATTAGAAAATTCCACGAGTATGGTGATCAACCGAATCAATCGTAATGCCAGCCCATTATTTAAAGCACAGCAGTTAGAGCGGAATACACGCAAAGCTGGAACGTATTTAGAAGGTATGCGCACGATTGAAGCCGATTATTATGTATTTGTAGATGCGGATGATTCTTTTTTTATTGAAGATATTGCCAAAATGATCAATGTGGTAAGGCAAGGCTATTACGATGTGGTAATTGGAACCAAAGATATGACGGCTGAAAATCGTTCTTTTGTTCGTTCGATGGTTAGCTTTTGCAAACGACAGATTTGTCGACCATTTTTACCATCAGGTGTGATTGATTCGCAGACTGGTCTCAAAATTATGAGTTCTGTTGCTGTCAAACGAATGTTTCCTCATCTGAAGCAAGAACTTGGACTTGCAGTTGATCTAGAAATGATGTTTATCGCCAAACGATTACAATTGCGTGTATTACAGATTCCTGTCAAATGTATCGACCGTGAAGGTTCACATATTGAAGTGTGGAAAGATTCAGTTCGCTTTTTGCGATCTTTAATCGATATCTGGCGACTGGATCGGCGGGTGCGTTAACGTGATTCGTCGGATAAGACCTATGCTTTTTCCTTTTTTTAATGTAATGCTGAATGGATTCAACTTCTTTTTCCATATCGCTGCCAGCTGGTATTTAACAGGCACTGCTTATGGACAAGCAAATGCGTTACTGGCTTTATTCGCTTTATTGTCTGTTCTAGGATTATCAATTCAATTATTAACAGCTAAAGTGGTCTCAAAAGAAGATCGTACATTGTCGCTCAAGCAATTACCTTTAGGTTCATTGTTAATCAAAACACCGATTATATTGAGCTTCACTTCATGTATTATCCTGTTGATGCTGTTGCCTGTATTACGTTCTGTACTTGGTGTAGATTCCGGTTCTTTATTGTTACTCTACATACTTGTTTTCTTGCATACGATTGTGAGTATGACCCGTGGTGATATGCAAGGCAAAGAACGTATGTTAGCGCTAAATATAAATTATTATATTGAAGTGTTAGGGAAGCTGATTGTCTTTTTTATACTTGCTGCTTTGGGCTTTACATTAGCAGCTGTTCTGATTGGTAGTTGTGCAGGCATGTTATTCGCTTTAATTCACGGTTGGATATATAGTGTGCGGCAAAATACAGCGCCCTCGGTCACAGCTGGGAATTCAAAGTTATCAGGGATTTGGAAGTCACTCGGTCAAGATTTTACAGATAGCTTGATGACCAATTTATTCGTTTTATTTTTTATTTCAATCGATATGATTTTTGTACAACATTATTTTCCGGTACAAAGTAGTGGTTATGCGATTGCTTTGAAATACAGTCAGCTCGTCTATTATGTTTCTTACAGTCTCATTGCTGCCTTTATTCCCAAATTAGGCGCTAATGGCGATAACAAGCAAGGTTTGCGTAAGTTGATTGGAATCTATAGCGTTCTAATGATCTGTGCAGCGATTGGTGTGTATATCGGAACTACTTTTATATTCCCATTATCAATTCCGTTGTTATTTGGTGAAGCTTACCAATCGGCAGAACAATATTTGGTATTAGGCGGTTGGGTGTACTGGTTATTCTCGATTGTTCTCTTTTTTGTTCATGTTCATGTATTAATCGGTCGACGCAAATTTATGTGGGGCATGTTAGCAGGGGCGGCTGCTTTATTGATTTCTTTTGGATGGTGGCATCAAAGCCCGCAAGACTTTTTACGTGCTGAACTGTGGTTATATAGCATTTTATCTATCTATTTTATTATTGATGCGTGGTTTTATTTATATTCTAAACAGACGTTGCCAGCACAACAGAGGCAACAACATGATCCAACTATTTTGAATTGAAGGAGCAAGATTATGGATTCTACTTATGTAAAAAAAGATCAAATTACTATTTTACTGTTATCATGGCGTGATATTCGCTCTCCAAAAAGCGGAGGAGCAGAAATTTTCACTCATGAAATGTTAAAACGTTCGCAACAGAGTCGATATCGTTTTATCCATTTTGCTCCTCAATTTGAAGGTTTACCTGCTGAAGAAGAGATCGATGGAGTGACTTATATTCGTCAGGGCAATATCTATAGCGTTATCGGTCATGCGATTCGTTATTATCGCCAGCATCGCAATGAAATTGATTATGTAGTGAATCAATCCAATACACATCAATTTTTCACTTCATTCTGGGTAGAACCTGCAAAGCGTATATTCTTTATTCACCAGTTAACACGTGAAATCTGGTATGAAAATGCTAGCTTTCCACTGAATCATATTGGTCATGCTTTAGAACCCTGGATGCTGAAGTTAGCTCAAAAGGATCAGACAATCACAGTATCGCCTTCGACCCGGTATGATCTACTGCAATTAGGATTCGATGCGAAGCGTGTTCATTTATTACCAGAAGGCATTGAGTTCGAACACTGGCAACCCGAGCAATTTTTGCCTAAAGAAGCTCAACCTACTTTTATGTATGTGGGACGATTTGTAAAATATAAAGGGATTGATCTGGTATTCCAAGCGTTCGGCGAATTGAAAAAGAAATTTCCGCAAGCCAAATTATGGATCGCTGGTCGTACCAATCAAGAGTATGTGCAATGTGCGTTATTGCCAATCATGAATCAATATGGATTAACCTATGGTGAATTGGATGATCCTGAAGTGGATGTGATTTTTCACGGATTTGTGTCGGAAGAACGTAAGCTTGAATTGATGAGTCGTGCCCAAGCACTAGTCTTCCCATCATTGCGTGAAGGTTGGGGACTTACGGTTACTGAAGCGGCGGCTGTCGGTACACCAAGTATTGTGAGTAATTCACCAGGACTTGTCGATGCAACCGATTTTGGCAAAGCAGGGTATCTCTGTTTTCATGGAGATGTAAAAGGGTTGTCCGAGCAAATGGAACGTGCAGCTATGGGCGGAGAAGATTATGCAGGGATGCGTAAGCGTGCATATGAGTATGCATTAAAGTTCCATTTCAATCATACAGGAGCTGCATTCGATACGTTTGTAGATCATTTGGTAAAGGAGGCACAAGAGCATGAGCAAAGTCGTCATTCTCTTCTCCACGTACAATAATGAACAGACGGTGGTCGCTTGTCTGCAAAGTTGTATGAGTCAGGAGAATCATCAGTCGCTTCATATTGTTATTGCTGATGATGGCTCTAGCGATAACACGGTGCAGGTGATACGTGAGTTAGCTGAAGAGAGTATTGTACCTATTACTGTATTAGAATTACCGCATGGTGAACGTGGTATAGCACGGGTAACAGCGATTGCAGAAGCACAGCGATTACATGCTGATTGTATACTGGTGATCGATTCCGATATGATTCTGGCAAAAGATCTGGTCAGTCAGTGTGTATCGTTTTTGGATAGTCATCCTCAGGTGGGAGCACTTGTTGTCCCTGAAGAAGCCTATTCGACAGCGACTAACTTCTTTTCCAAAGTCAAAGTATTTGAACGTAATGTCATTAATAATGCAGGAGAAACATTAGGTAAGCGTTCGATTGAAGCCGCACGATTCTGGCGCATGAATGCATATGAGTCAACCGGTGGCTTTAATGCCGATCAGATTGCTTTCGAAGAAATTCAGCCGACACTGCGTTATGTAGAAGAAGGCGGAGATATTCGCCGTGCTGTATGTACACGTATTTATCATGATGAAAAACAAGTATATCTTAGCGATATATTACGTAAAAAAGCATATTATTTTTCGGTTATGGATCAGACTATTTCTTCAGAAGAAGGCGGATTTCGTAAAGCGTTAGAACGATGGTACTTTTTCCGTCCTGTCTTGTATTCACGTGCGAATAGACTTCAATATTTGCGTCATCCGTTGTTAACTGCCGGAATGTGTTGGATGTATATTTGTCTCAGTGTGCTCGGGGTAACTGCACTACTAAAAAGCAGTTCCCATTCTACCCAATCTACACCTCTTAATGAAAATAAATAACACGCAATATCGTATCTTTAAATACTAATTGGTTAATCGTGCAGAGATCACTCGTATAATGCTCAAGTTCTTGCCGTGCAATATATACATCATGTGCAGCAAGATGAATCCCATCATGGACAGGATGCAGAAGCGACTGTCCTACCGGATACATTTGATTCATCGAGTGATGATTAGCCATAACCAGATGATTATGATTGATCAGTACATACGGTTGATCTGTTATTTTCATCATATCTGTAATAAATGCCGATAAATGATTAGCGAACTGTTGTTCAGCATGATAAGCGAATAGATTTCGTTCAGATTGCTGTAACGCTTCGTACAGAATGTTTTTAAGTGTTTCTGTCAGTTCTAATGGCTTGGTTAGAAATTTGAAAATACCTACCTGATTGATAGCAGATAGCATTGATTGAGTATGTAAATGACCGGATAAAATAATACGGACAACATGAGGATAATCTGCTTTCATCATTGTTAAAAAAGCAAGTCCATCCATACCAGGCATTAACAGATCAGATACAACAACATCAATAGGATGTTGCTCAATAATGCGTAGTGCTTCTTTAGGCGTATTCGCCATATGAATGTGAAATTTTTCCTCTTCTAACCAACGCTCTAGAATCGTTAAGACCATCTTATTATCGTCAACAAACAGAATACTTTGGGTTTTCATAAGCTCTGGATAACTCCAATCATAGGTTCAGAAATGAGGAACTACATGTATAATATCAATGTTTTGGCATTTTTGAAAGATACTAGTGTGGCGTGTGAACTACGCTTATTCTGTGAACGATTCAGTTCAGCCGAGCATGCACTCTGGGAAAAAGGGATGCATTTATTTCATCAATATCAAGGGAATCAACATGCTAATCTGACATTAACAGTCTCTCAAGGACTTAAACATATGGATGAACAATACGATGTATATATCGTGAATCTTCGCGAGTATACCGAAGAAGAATTGGATCTTCTGTATATCGCGAAGCATTGCGAACTGCTACTCCTCAGTAATGGAGAACCGGAAGATGCGGCTCGCTTTGCCGCGCTTCAGCGCCGAACACCGCGCTTATTATGTGCACGATTACCATTAGCCAAATTTGAATTGGAATGTCTCATGCAAGCGATCATTCACCGCTTGGAGCAGAATAAAGGAGAGGTACGGCAATGAAAGGTTGGGCATTTGTCAGACCAGCATGGCAACGACTGATTCTATATACCGTCGTTATGGGTATTGTAGCGCTGTTGTTATTTGCAATCCAGTGGTTCGCTGTTCATGAGTATCAGCTTCAGATCACAGAGATTAACGAAAGTCATTTGCAAGATATTGTGCAAGCGACTTCAACCAATATGAACAATCAATATCAGACATGGCAAGTGGAATTGAATGAACTTGCCGCTACTATTGGTAAAAATATATTGGATAATAGCAAGCGAGCGTATACCAGTGGAATTACACGTAACCCCGGCGAATTTTATGTGCTTACCAATCAATATGAGATTATAGGCGGTCGTAACAATACCATTATGCAAAGTGCTGTTCAACAAGTACAAACGTTACAAAATGGCTGTGGAATCACAGGATTTACAACCGAAAATAATCAACCTGTCCAATATATGATTTGCCGTATCAAAGGAACCGATCAAAATGGATTTGCTGTGCGTGCTATTGATACATCAATGTTGAGTCAACGGATCATTGCTGATTCTACACATTACGAGACTTTAATTTATAACGAAGAATTCAAAGTAGTCGGCTCTCATAATGCAACAGATATCGGTAGAGTCGATATTACAGCAGTTACCAAAAAATTACTAGACGGTAACACAGGGATCATCGAAGATAACCATATTAAATATGGTATCGGGTTCAGTCGCATTAATGATGACCATGCTCTTTATGTCGCTGTACATGAGATCAATAATGATACGGCTCAAAATGTAAAAGCATTTCGCAATCAAATGGTGTTGATCTATATCCCTGTTTTTTTGATCGCAGCGATAGTGATGGTGTTTTACCGCAGACGTGTGATTAAAGACAATACAGTGAACACTCAAGTTCGAGATCAGCGTCGTGAAGAAGATTTGCGTCAACAGCAGGATACGTATTACTTGCCGATGTTGCAATCCATGGAAGAACAATTGCAAGAATTACAGAATCGAACCACCCGTTTAACCGGTGGCGATGATCTGAAATTACTGGGTTTCTATAACAACTTAGCAGACAATCTAGAAGCATCAGCCAGCCGAGGCGATTCTGCTTCACGTGCAGAACTTGAATTTTTTCGAGAGCTCAATCAGAACTTTACTCAAGGACGATTGAAGCAAGAATCTTATATTGCAGAGCTTGCTGTATCTGTGCAGGAACTTCGTGAAGAGTTAGAGCAGAAGATGCATGGTGCAGCAGGTATTAATTTTACAGATATGAATGAAGTGATCACAGAATCGTTAAAATGGGCAAATCGTGCTCTTGATATGAAAGGGATCGAAGTGGTCGTCAAGCAAGAACCTGTATCTCCAATAGCGGCGCAGTCGGCGATGTTATATCGTACGATTCAAGGATTGGTTGAAAATGCAGTTGTAGCCATGGCTCAGCATTATGAAGCACCTCCTGATATGAGTGAACACGGTGCTTTTGCTCCAAGATCGAAGCGAGTGAACAAAACACTCAAAGTCAGTTCTCTGATGGATGAAGAAGAGATTCTAATTACGATTGAAGACACTGGCGGAGGGATTGATGATAAGATGCGCTGGAACTACTTCCAGTCTGATTATTCTCAAAATAATAATGCCGATACACTCAGTCTGTATCATATGGATGCTTTTCTGAAAACGATCGGTGGGCGACTTAAATTACGTAATACAGATCGTGGACTGCAAGCGATTATCCAATTAAGACGTTGATGGATGATAAATATAAATAAGCAAAGAAAGGAGGCTGTCACATGAAAAAATGGATCGAGATGTATCGTTATGATCTGGTCGCTGTACTGATTATGCTGGCAGCCATCCTTTTATTTTTGCTTCCAATTTACAGTTCAGGACAGATTGTATTTAGCGATATCGCTTTTGGAGCGACTTCTCATCGTTATTTGGAAGAGATTGCAGGAGTATGGAATGAACGCTGGTCAACATCTACGTTATTTAATGCACCACGTATCCTTTATATTTTACCGTTTTATTTATTATCACTTGCTTTTGGCGAAAGTGGCCCGGTTTTGCTCAAGTCGTTTATTACGGGCTTGTTATTTATATCTGCGTTCTCCATGTATGCTTTTGCAAAGCGTCTGGTCAGTGTGTACTATTCACCTAGTTTTACTAAAACACGTATTTTTGCGATTGTGATCGGAGCTTTATTTTACGCGCTGAATCCGTGGGTAGTGTTTCGTATTCAACATATCTACTTATTGTGTGGATATAGCCTGTTTCCTTTAGTATTGCGCTTTTTCTTTAGTAGTTTTGATCCGAAGTTTCAGAAACAACAGATTTATCATTACAACCTACATAAGTTATATCAGCGTAATTGGATCGATCTTTTTATGTTAGCGGCTGTGTTTACAGTAAGTGCTGCTGCGATTCATTATTTCTTTTTTGGAATGATTTATCTAGCATTTTTTACCGGTCTGTTATTAATCAAATTAACATGGACGTATAAACAAAATGGTTGGGGATTTTTGAAATTGTTGTATCTTAACTTTGCTCGTAAATGGCTTATTTTTGGTTGCTTTTTTGGATTGTTAAGCTTTTACTGGTTGTCCTTGTATATGGGAAGTATTCTTATGGATGCGCAAGCGTCACAACATAATATCAATGTGGTTGATACCTTATCATTATTCAGTCGTAACAGTACACTCAAAAATGTAGCTTATTTACTTAGTTACTGGTGGCCTATGTTTCCTTTATCCAGTTTACCGCTTATTTTCTATATCGGCGGTGGATTTCTGTTATTACTGATCGGCTATGCAATGGTTACACGTTCACACAAAAATCCGATTATTTTGATTTTTACTTTGCTAACTTTATTCTTTTTAATTGCTGCTACTGGAACGACATTTCCTTCGATTGCTGGATTTTTTGTCATTTTAGTCACCAAGACACCTGTAATCGGTTCTATATTCCGTGATCCGAATAAGTTTATCGGTTTGATTGCTTTGAATTTTGGTGTGTTGTTGACGTTTGGGATCATTCAGCTGATTGAATGGTTCGGCTCGTCACGATTACAACGTATATTCAAACATACTGCTTTTGTTGCTGTAGTGGTATGTCTGGCGATTTATGTTACACCTTTACGGACTCAATTTGTAGAAGGGTATTATAAGCCTGTGACAGTACCCGCAGAGTATGCCGAAATGGCGAACAAATTAACCGATCCTGATCGCTATGATAGCAAAGCGTTATATTTCCCCATTGCAGATAATATGATTCAAGGTTTTAACGGGGTAGCCACACCTTATTGGAATAAAGGCGAGACATCGATGCAAAAAGCAACAGGTGATTTCCAAGTCTATTCTTCGCCCAAAAATACAATCTTTCACCATGAAGGTAATGACCCGAGTATTACGTATTATATGAACTTTTTGCAGTATATGTTGGACAATGGATTAAGTTCGAAAATGGGTTCATTGTTTTCAACGTTTGGTATCAATCAACTTGTCTATCATAACGAATATGAAGGACAGGAGAAGCGGCAACAATTCCAGTTATCCATGCTGGAAGATCAAGCAGGATTGAAGCGCACCTACCAGAATTCGATCTTTTCGATATTCCAATTGGATCAAGCTCCTGAATATATGAATATTTTGCCTGCTAAAGTGATTACGCCTTATGGATATAGTCGACTGGAAAGTTATAGTCATCAGCCCGGCTTTAATTTCAATCAATTTGGAGTGCTGTTCAGTACACTTAATCCCAAGCTTGATACGATTCAGACGGTAAACAAAGGTGATTATGTAGAAGCTTCATCATATAACGATTTATTTTTATCACAATTACCAGAAGAAGATTATTTACTCCCATTTGATGCGATTGAAGATGGTAATGCTTTTCTAAAATGGTCCAAAACATTTGCTTCAACGAATGATTGGCTCTGGTATCTGTCCTCACAAAATATTAAAAACTTTTCATTTGATATGGAAATGGATGCAGGAATTGCTGTCACTTTTGCCAGTGAAAAATTAGATGTACAACCCTATGAGATGAGTAAGCTTGAAGGACGAACAGTCGTCGATTTTGATTCATTATTACGTACTGAAAAGTTTTTTACACCTGATAATCCGCAAATGTTCAGTGTACAGGCGAATCCATTAGATGAGTTAAATGATGTGCCTACACTACACGGAGAAATTATCAAAGGCGATGCCAATAATATCTGGCAAGTTGCCAAATCTGGCATGATCGAAGCCAAAGAAAACAATCCTTATCAATTCAATATCACCGCTTCAGGTCGAGGCACGAATAAAATGCATGTCAAAATGAGATTTTACGATGAACATATGGATGAACTTGGAGTGAGTTATGTCGTTGCTCCTTCGGAAGAAAATAACTTTAACGGTGTTAATTTCTACGGGGAATATGTATCACCACCGGGTAGCAAATGGATGCGAATTGATCTGTTAACTCAACAGCGTCCGGAGCAAAAAAATTACTGGTGGATTCATGATATTCAGTTACTTGATCTAGGGCAATATCGTAAGCCTAATACATTTACAATGCACAAAAAGTTAGATCAAGAGCAGACAGCTCATGTATATGCTCGAATATTTATGAATAAGCAAGGTGGAGAATTGGTATTTGGGATGCCTGATAAGCAAGTCAATATCAATACACAACATGAAGGTAGCAATCAATTTGAATGGATTGACTTGGGAGAGCATCATTTCCCTGCGGGCGATTCAGCCATTACAGTAAACAATATTAAAGGCTTCAATGCAATCAATCTACTGGCTGTTGTTCCAACCGATCGAGAGGATCAATTATCATTCCCTGTAGAGCAAGCAGTGAAGCGAGGTAAGTTATTTTTCACTCTAGAAGCAGAGAATGATTTTGCAGGACAGGGCAATACGCAGACTGAGCGTGCTTTTCCTTTATTAAGTATGGGAAAAGGAATCAGTTATCAACAAGGAACATTGCAGAAAAAAGTAGATATTCTCAAAACAGCAGAGTATTCGACATCGATTCTGGCAAATATTCCTTCAGGCTATCAAGGAAGCTTGACGATGAAATGGATCAATCAACAAACAGGAGAAGTCATTTCTCGCAAAATAGCAAGCGATCAAGTCTATACCCGATCAACCGATCCAGACACGATCAAAAATACAGTGATCGAAACGTTACCGGATCAAGATGGATTTGCCAAACAAAAGTTAAGTATTCCTCATTTACTTCGTAATTATGGACGTATTGAATGGAATCATTTACTGCTAACCAAAGGTACGTATCAATTGAAATTAGTGTTGGATAGTCAAGTACCATCGCTGACCAATGAGCAAGATCTTCACTTGATGAAAGCGGATGAAGTCAAAGTACTGCCAAGTGAAGAGAATAATGAAAGTTTACTTCAGAATACGTCAGCAGAATGTATGACAGATATTCAGCCCGGACAGACACGCAAAGTGATATCTAAAGACGGGATCACCATTCAGTATGCCCCTAGTTACTCTTGCGATTGGAATATTTATGCTTCTCAGAAAATGAAAGCTGAACCATTGGAAGAATATTCAGTCACTTTGGATGCTGTGTCTCAACAGATCAAACAGCGTCATATGAAATTAGTCTTCCTCAATGCTAATTCTCAAATTCTACAGACTACCTATATCAATGAAGTAGAAGAAGAGGATAAAAACAAGTGGAATCATTATGATCAAATCATAAAAGCGCCAGCCGAAACTGCAATGATGCAGTTCCAAGTGCTGGCGCATGCGGATCAAAAAGTAAAAGGTTCTTTTCAAATGAAAAACTACTCCATTATTCCGTATAAAGCGATGATTATGGTCGATCAATTCATGTTATTTGAAGGTGAGGATATCAATCAGTTCTTTACAGTTCCTACTCTCAAAGCAACAGTCCAAGCGACTCGTGAGAACTCGATGGAACGAAGCTTCATCTTGAGCAATCCAGCGCATGATCAAGTATTGATTCGTGAGACTGAATCGCCTAATCCACTCTGGGAATTCCGATTAAACGGAGAGACTCAGCGAGCCAGACTGGCTGTTAACGGAGTCACAACCGGATTTATCACCGAAGGAAACGGAAGTGGAACAGTTGTTATTATTCTTGCTTCTGCTTACCGGATAGGCTGGATACTATTTGCAATAGGTATTGTAGCAGGTATTGCTTGTATTCTTCCTTACCAGCGCTGGAAAAAGCGAAGGCAACGACGGTAATAAAATGTAAAATGATGTGCTTTTCGTTACATCACGTATTTGTATCCTGTACCCCAGACGGTGCGGATATGCTGAGGGTTTTTGGGATCGCGTTCTATCTTTTTGCGTAAGCTGGAAATATGTACATCAATGGTACGATCCAGATAAGCGCGATCTCCTCCTTTAATACGATCCATCAATTCATTGCGGGTAAATACTTTACCTGGATAATTATAAAGTTCTTTCATAATCGCAAATTCAATATGTGTCACTTCAACTTCTTGTTCTTCTACAAACAGACTGTGACGATAATCATTCACAGAAATACGACCTTTTTTGTCTTTCGAAACATTGACTTTAGGTTCATTAATAATGGTCGGGCCACTTCGACGTAATAAGGCTTTGATCCGAGCATCCAGCTCTTTGAGACTGAATGGTTTACACAAAAAGTCATCTGCACCATTATCCAGTGCTTTGATCCGTTCATTCAGCATCGTATTGGCAGATATCATCAATACAGGTACGGTAGATTGTTTGCGGATTTGACTGACTAATTCACTTCCATCCATATCAGGAAGCATAAGATCGGTTACGATAATATCGGGTTTGAAATGAAACAACTTTTGAATAGCGTCTTTGGAATCATGAATCATTTCGGTAAGGTAACCTTCTTCTTGAAGAAAAAATGCAATCATATCTGCCAGACTTTTCTCATCTTCAATAAGAAGAACTTTAATAGACATCGCTGTCACTCTCCTGTATGAAAAATAATAGGCTTGTTGAATATCTCCCTTTTCCTATTCTATAACATGTTTAATAGGACAATATTTAAATACCATGTATAGAATAATCAAGAACAGAATTTCAATAAAATAGTACTATTTCATTTTTGAATATAATGAAAGTAATCCAAATGTTAAAAAAATGCGAATCAATTAGCATGAAATTTTATACAGAAAAGAGAACTTTCTTAAAATATACATGAGAAAATGGAATAGGACTATAGTATCATTCGAATCTTTACATTTATTTTCGGCATAATCAGTTAAAATGAACAGTTTTTTAAGATTTACTACAATTTTTTTGGAAGAAGGTTTCATATATGCGCATGATATTGTTGTCCGGTGGGTCAGGTAAACGTCTGTGGCCTTTATCGAACGTTAATCGTCCCAAACAATTTCTTCCCGTTCTTCGCCATCAAGGTCAGCCTGAAAGTATGCTTCAGCGCATATGGCGACAATTACAAGATGCAGGGCTATCCGAGCAAGCTTATTTTTCGGCTAGCGGGCATCAAGCTGACTTGATTCGAGGACAAATTGGTATAAATGCTACCATTATCGAAGAACCTGCGCAAAGGGATACTTTTCCAGCAATCGCTTTAGCAGCTTCATATTTATATCATCATGCCGGTGCCAAACGTGATGAAATGATAGGAGTTATGCCAGTAGACGGTTATGCCGGTGATGAATTTTTTGAGCATTTGCGTAAGCTTCCATCTATCTTAGAGAATTCTGGTGATGACTTAGTTCTTATGGGTGCTTCTCCTACCGAGCCTTCAGACAAATACGGATATATTGTACCATTGTTGTCTGATATGGTGGATAAGGAATATTTTGGTGTTTGTTCATTTATAGAAAAACCAGATGTTATCACTGCCCAATCCTTAATACATAAAGGGGCATTGTGGAATTGCGGTGTATTCGCATTTCGCTTAGGATTTCTGCTAGATCATATGGATCATCAAGGATGGAATTCCAATTATAATGATTTACTAAGCAATTATTTGTCGTTACCAAAAACAAGCTTTGACGTAGCTGTTGTAGAAAAAACAAGTCATATATCAGTATTACCGTTTAATGGAGAATGGCGCGATCTGGGAACATGGGACTCTTTAATTCGTGAAATGGATTTTGATGTCACGGGTTCAGGATACATTTCTCCGTTATCTGATAAGACGCGAATTATCAACGAATTAGATATACCCGTGAGTGTATGGAATGTGCCAGGTATTATCGTGGTTGCCGGACCTGATGGCATATTAGTTACCGATCGGGAAGATGCAACAGGCATTAAAGATATGGTCGGGCAAGTAGAAATTGCCCCACGTTTTGAAGAACGATTCTGGGGAAAACAAACAATTCTTTCTCATCGTAAAGATGAAGGTGGACTTGAAACAGTGACTAAACGTGTAGTCATCACGTCAGGTAGATCGATTAGTTATCATGAACATAAGTTACGTAAAGAAGTATGGACTATTGTATCAGGTATAGGCAAGATTTGCCTTGATGGAGTCCTAACTATAGTATCTCCAGGTGATGTCATTGTCGTAGAGCCTGAGATAAGACATTATATTAGCGCTTCAGAAGGCGAACTGGAATTTATTGAGTCACAGATAGGGAAAGCTGTATCGGAGACTGACATTTTTAGATACGAATATCCTGGAGTGAATCCAGATATTTTGTTATCAGAAGGTCTTTCGGGTTAACCTGCTGTCCGTGGTAGAAAGGACCGTTAGTCATGAAATACAGAATACTTCTTTGGTTCCGATCGCCTTGGATTGGAACAATCATCTTAACGATCTTGGGCATAGCAGGTAATTATTTTAAATGGGATTTATCTTTAAATTTACGATTTGCACTTGGCAGCGCAGCACTTTTGATTATTTTTCGTCTCTACGGATTACGATTTGCTGTGCCTGCTTTACTCGCTATAAATATACCTTTTGGATTTGGCGGGTCTTATCTTTTCATGACCGGCTTGTTTGGCTTGGAAATTTTGTTTTTGTACTTTTATTTTAAGTGGTTTAATAAAGGTATTTTGTTTAAAGGCGATCTTTTATTCTGGGGATGTATCGGACTCCCTTTAGTATTCTTAATGTACCAGTACCGTCTTGATGAAATGGGAATCAAGATGATGACACTGGTTATTCTGGAACAAAGTTTTAACAGTATTATCAATTTATTGATCGCTTCGATTTTGTTAGAAAGTATTATAAGTCGTATCAAAATAGATATTAAGCCTACGTATACGATTTCGTTGGGGCGAATTATTTTTAAGTATTTAATTGCCTTTGTTATCTTTACGTCATTGCTATTATTAACCGTTAGCAGTCATCAGCAATTTCAAGATATTCGAGGATTGTATTCTTCGTATTTGGAACGTTCTTCTTATATTTATAAGCAAGATATTGAAGGTAGTTTTTCGGATATGCGTACAGTCAAACCGTTAATGAATCAATATAAAAAAAATTTCTATATTGATTCTGTTCTGGTTAGTCCGTTAGGTTCGTCCATGTACAGCACACTAGATAATAAGACAACAAAACAACTCGTTCAAGATGGAAGTTATGAATCGTTGATGATTAAAGAAACAGCAGACGGAGCAAGAATTTTTCATCATTTTCCGTTAAATCGGTTAACCCTGATCGAGAGATGGCAGGAGTCGTACTTTGTTATGGATATTCCACTAAATCATAATTATCGATTACTTTTAAAATTGACAGCGGCGTTTTATTTAGAACGTATTTATATATTTTATATTCAGAGTATTATTACGATTCTGATCGTTATTGGTATTGCGATTTTGTTAGCACGACCGATTAGTCGCAAAATTACCAAACCTTTACTGGAATTAGCCAAAGCGTCTAACAATATTCCACGTAAATTGGTTAAAGATACGCCTATTGATTGGCCTAACAGCAATATTTCCGAATTTCATGCATTGATCGAGAACTTCAAATTGGTATCGCTTGTGTTGGAGAATCAGTTTTTGCAAATTCAACGGGATAAAGAAAATCTAGAAATTCGTGTAGTCGAACGTACTTTTGATCTGGCTGAAAGTGAATCACAGAAAAGGGCTATTCTCAAATATGCGATTAACGGTATTATTTCAACCGATCATCAGATGAAGATTACAGAATTTAACCCTGCGGCAGAGCAGATGTTCAAGTACAGTCGTGAACAGGTCATTGGCAGGCCTTTATCAGATCTATTGGTTATCGACACAAGTCAGCAGGAAGACTCCAATCATTCTATTACAGCGATACGTTCGGATGATACGCCTTTTCAGGTGGAACTGACACGTAGTGAAATTTTGGCAGAAGAATCTTCTTTTCAGACTTTCTTTGTACATGATTTAACCCAGCAGGAAAAAGAACGTGCACAGCGCAATGAGCATGAACGTCAATTAGAAGCACTTAATGATCGCTTGCGAGAAGAGCAGGGTGTAGCTGAAAAGCAGAAAAGTATTACAGGGAATCTACTTGAATCGGTACAAGAAGGTATTGTGATGTGTGATTCAAAAGGAATCATTTCTTTTATCAATCCTACGATGTTATCGCTATTCAAAATCAAAGATTATACCGGCTACTCGGTACAGCAATTGTTACATCATATTGAAGATCAACTGATTGAAGGCACATCATCATGGATTGAAAAGTTAGAACAATTCTTAAATGGTGAACCTCATTGGAATCAAGGCGAGCTTGTATTGCTGAAAAATGAAAAGATTTTATCGCTTTATGTCACTCCAGTGACCGATACCGTACAACAGATTGAACATGGTGTTATTCTTGTTTTTCGGGATCGTACAGAAGAAGAACAGGTCAAACAAATGCAAAATGAGTTAATTAGTGTCGTTTCTCATGAATTGCGTACTCCTTTGTCAGCGATGATGGGATATATCGAAATGTTAATGATCTATCAGGATATGTCGATTGAGAAAAGACATACTTTTATAGAAACGATTCATCAAGAAGGGCAACGATTGTCTCATTTGTTAGATGATTTCCTCGATATTCAGCGCATCGAAGCAGATCATGCCGAATATCATATGACGTATATTCCTTTATATGAACTGTTACAAGGAATCTGTCATCAATGGAATCCAGATTCGAGAGATCGTATTATTCTTCATCATGAAGGGGTTGATGAAGTCTTTATTACCGGTGATCATCATCGTTTAATTCAAGTTTTTCAGAATCTAATCAGCAATGCGCTTAAATATTCATCTGCTGAATCGTTTGTTCATATTGTGATTGAAGAATTACCTCATCAGATTCGTGTATCTATAGAAGATTCAGGAATAGGTATTCCTGTTGAAGATCAAGCTCGTATTTTCCAAAAATTTTTCCGAGCAAGTTCTGCGTCTGAACATCAAATCAAAGGAACGGGGCTTGGATTATATATTACGCAACGAATTGTTAACGATCATAAGGGTGAATTAAGTTTTGTATCGAGACCGAATGAAGGTTCTGTCTTTTCTGTTCTTTTACCGAAGCCCAAAAAGAATGATTCTGCACATTCTATCGAATAATACGTTATCATCTGTTTCATTGTTCTGTCTGCTAGGGTACTTACAATAGGAAAACAGATAACGTTGTGAGTATCAAAAAACAGTTATCTAGTACAAACACATTCTGAAATATGGAGGCTTATCCACATGGCAGAAACAAAATTAGTAGGTAAAGTAGCAGCAGTAACAGGTGGCGGATCAGGAATAGGTAAAGCATCAGCGATACGATTTGCGGCAGAAGGTGCTGTTGTATATATGTTAGATCGTACGCCTGAAAATGCAGAAGAAACCAAAGCCGAAATTGAAAAAGCTGGCGGAAAAGCATATGTGATTGAGTGCGATATTTCCAAACCAGAAATGATTGAAAGTGCTATGAAACAAGTAGTGGCTGAAGCAGGTCAATTGGATATTGTATTTGCGAATGCAGGAATCAATGGTAGCAAATCCCCTATCGAAACATTAGAAATAGATGATTGGAATCAAACGGTAGAGATTAATTTACGAGGCACATTTGCAACTGTAAAATACGCTATCCCTCATTTGAAAGAAAAGGGCGGTAGTATTATTATTACAAGTTCAATCAATGGTAATCGTGTATTCTCTAATGTAGGATTCTCTGCATATGCTTCAACCAAAGCAGCGCAAGTAGCATTTATGAAAATGGCGGCGCTAGAACTTGCACGCTATAAAATCAGAGTTAATGCGGTCTGTCCGGGAGCGATCGATACCGAAATCGACGACAATACGTATCCAAGTGACGATCTAAAAGAAGTCGAAATTCCAATGGAATTCCCAGAAGGCGATCATCCGCTTAAAGGCGAACCTGGTAAAATCGAAGAAGTGGCTAATCTAGTGCTATTCTTGGCTTCTAGTGAAGCTTCACATGTAACCGGTACAGAGATATTTGTAGATGGCGCAGAATCGTTATTACGAGGATAGTTGTATCTACAAGTATAGATAGATAAATGATACTATGATAGTCCAATCAAAGTCCTTTTTCGAGCATATCGGGAAAGGACTTTGTTGTCTTTATGCACAAAAGTATCCTTTTTCAAATCAATCAATTGACAGTGTCAGGTATGCTGAATTAAGCTAAAGGTATCGAACGTATTCACGTGATTTAACTAATAACGAACCATTCAAATAAATAACTGCACATGAAGATAGAGGGAGAGTCTGTGGATGTATGTGATCCACCACCGAAGGAGCAAGTTAATCATTTGGCGATGATTGATTAATCTCTCAGGTACCCGAACCGCTATCGGATGCAACTCTGGAGAGAGCATACCAGCCACCCAAGGAGTACAACCGATACGATTCGGTCCAAACTCTCAGGTAACGAGGACAGAGGAATAAGCCACGCGCGGGCTATTCCCTGTCTTTTTTTGTGCGCGCATATTTTGGTGATAAGGGAGAAGAGGAATTTATGCGTTTTAAAAATGTATTCAATATTATAGGGCCGGCGATGGTAGGACCGTCTAGTTCACATACAGCAGGAGCAGCTCGCCTAGGAAGAGCGGCTCGTCATTTTTTAGGAGCATGCCCTGAGCATGTAAAGATTGTTTTGTATGGTTCGTTTGCAGAAACGTACTGGGGACATGGTACAGATCTAGCACTTGTCGGTGGTCTGCTTGATTATGATACCGATGATGATCGCTTACCAGATGCAGCAGAAGAAGCCGATCGTCAAGGGATAACGATTTCTTTTGATAAAGGCACAGGCAATTATCCGCATCCTAACTTTGTGCGAATTATTGTACAGCATGGAACAGAAACAGCTGAAGTAGCAGGTGCTTCGATCGGTGGCGGAAATATTGAGATTCATGAATTAAATGGATTCGATGTACGAGGCTCTGGTCAGTATCCGATGCTTGCTGTAGAACACACGGATAGTAAAGGTGTACTGGCTGATATTACACGTACACTTAGTGATGCGGAACTCAATATTGGATTTATGGATGTGGATCGCAAAGCTCGTAGTGGTGAAGCGATGACTGTTATCGAATTGGATACTGCGCCTGATCCGCATGTGTTGAATCGTATTTTACAATTGCCTTATGTAACTCGTGCGGCTGTTATAGACTTGAAGTAAATGAAAGACAAAGGAGAGTATAGAATATGCAATTTCGCACGTTAAAAGATATTGTTCGGTTATGTGAAGAACGTTCACTCACGATTGCGGAACTGATGATTGAAGAACAAGTAAAAGAAACAGGGGTTAGTGAACCTGAAGTGATCCAGCAGATGGCAGATTATTATCAAGTGATGAAAGAAGCAGTACACCGCGGAATTACAGAAGATACCGTTTCACGAAGCGGTCTAACGGGCGGAGATGCACGCCGTGTGCATGAGTATATGTTAAGTGGAGAAACTTCTTCAGGCAGTGATGCTACTCGTGCGATGGCGTATGCGCTAGCTGTATCTGAAGTCAATGCTTCGATGGGTCGTATTATTGCTACACCAACCGCCGGCTCATGTGGAATTATTCCTGGCGTATTTGTCAGTTCGCAAGAACGTTTTGGATGGGATGATGATCATATGGTTCTAGGACTATTTGCAGCAGGAGCGATCGGTTATGTGATTGCCAACAATTCTTCGATCTCAGGCGCAGAAGGTGGATGTCAGGCAGAAGTCGGTTCAGCAATTGGGATGGCAGCAGGAGCGATGGTCGAGATGCGTAACGGTACACCCGAGCAAGCTATGCATGCTGTAGGATTGGCTCTCAAAAATACATTGGGATTAATCTGTGATCCAGTCGCTGGACTTGTCGAAATTCCTTGTATTGTTCGTAATGGATTAGGTGCAGTGAATGCGTTAGCAGCGGCAGATATGGGACTTGCTGGAGTGCGTAGCGCTATTCCATCAGATGAGGTGGTCGATGTGATGTTACAAGTCGGACGTTCTATGCCAAGTGAGCATCGTGAGACGGCCCGCGGAGGATTAGCACAGACACCAACCGGACGCAAAATCACTGAAGAATTAAGACGCAGAAGACAAGAAAATAAAAATTAACTTCCTCACATGAACTATTTGAAGTGAAATGAAGAAAGTCGTTTATAATAAAACGACTTTTTTCGATTTTTCTTCAAACCTTTCCTTAATATTCCGATAAATTGTTGTATAATTCGATATATACGTAAATAAATTAGTAGTATAGTTGCTCAACTTTTACCCTAGATTAGATGTATTTACTTAATTAAATGAGTCTAAAGTATGAATTTAATTTCAAATTATAGGTTCATAAGATGTGTTTGGAGGTGAATACAACGTTATAGCTTGTTTGAAGTAGAACAGGTTATAACTAATTATATGATATCCAAAGCGGGGTCAACACATATGAAGCAATATATAGCTTGTTTGTTGATTGTATTGCTGTTCTGTACGAATGCCACCGATATATCAGCGATGAGCAAAGAAGCCTTTACAGATATTAGACAATCTTATGCTGTTGATGCTATTACGTCATTGTCAGCACAAGGAGTCATTACAGGCTATCAGGATGGCAGCTTTCAGCCGAGACGCTCTATTTCTAGACAAGAATGGGCAAGTGTATTTGTTAAAAGCTTAAATTGGACATCAGAACCTGGAACGGTACTCCCTTTTACCGATGTATCACCTTGGGCAGTTCCTTATGTTAGTGCTTTATATCAGTATGATATTACCAAAGGAATCAGTGCTACCGAATTCGGTGTAAAGCAACCGATTAGTCGTCAAGATGTCGCTGTCTGGTATGCTCGTTATCTTGGCTTGACTGATCAGCAACAGGTGACGAATGTATCGACATTTGAAGATCAAGCCGATATTTCAGATTATGCCAAATCTAGTGTGTGGTTAATGGAGCAATTAGGACTGATGCAAGGCAATGAGCAGCATCATTTTGCACCCAAGCAACCTGTACAACGTCAAGCGGCTATTTTGGTAGCCTATCGGGTACTGCAATCAGGAGATAACTTACAGGAGCGTGCACAGCAGTTGTTAGCCAGCCGCTCTACAGAGGTAACTCCACCTGTACTGACTCCCGAGCGTCCACCTGTAATAATAGAAAAAGATCATTCTGAACCAACGTCTGGATCAAATTCTGTAGATAGTACGCCTGAACTGACAGGTAGCCGGGCAAATCCTAAAGACAAAGACCATGATCGCAACAACCCTAGTCCTAATCCAGAAGTGCCTGTGCCACCCGTCGCACCTCCTGTGTTGCCTCCAGTGGAACCTTCATTTGTATTTGATCGGGTGAATATAGAAGCGCCTGTACTGTGGAATGATCCTGCAACATATAGTGCATATCGACTGTCGTTTTATTTCTGGTATCAGGGTCAGAAGATTGCTTTACCTGAACGAGTCTCATCCGATCTGACATACCAATTTGAAGATCCATTAAATATATTTGATACACAGGGCAAAATTATTCATCCTGAACATATTCCAGCCACAGGCGGATTAATTCCTGTTCAACTTCATATTGTCTCACCACAAGCGAAGCTTGATCTTAAGATCGAGACCATGATAATGGTGACAATCAAAGCACCACCAGTGACTCCACCTGTTGAAGAACCGGAATACAAGCCAGATTATGTGATTCGTTCTGTCTATCTGGACACATATACGTTAGATCAATCGGTATCGATTAAGCCAGATTCATGGCGTATCCGGTATGTGCTCCAAGATGTATATGGTCAACCGATTGCTTCTGAACATTTGCCAGCCGATCTTCATATTCGATTTGAAAATAATACGGGTATTATTGATGAGCAAGGACGGATTATCAATGTGCATAATATCCCACCGGTAGGTAGCACGATTCCTGTCCAAATCAGTGTGACATCACCTTCGACTAGCGTATATCTCCATAAAGAATTTGAGTTGAACGTAGTGGCTGGTGAGCGTAGAAAACAATATTTTGCAGTATCCGTGATGTTAGAAGGTGGATCAGGTTCATCAACTACCCTAGCTGAAATGCAACAGATGCGCAGTATGCTTGCTCAGATTGATCCGAATGTACATCTGACATGGGCAATCGATAATAATTTTGTTTTTCAAGAAAGCAATCGTCCTCAATTGCATCAAGTCTTACAGTATGTTGATCTGTATGGAGATGAAGTCGGTATTTTGTCTGGTTATCCGAACAATCACTATACGTTAGCACAGTGGGGCAATGAGATGAATGAGTGGTTGTATATGTATCGCTATAATGCTATGAATACCTTGCATGAATCAGGTACAGTCGGACAACCATCAGTATTTGAAAGTATTCCAGCGGCATATCGTCCAACTTCATTATCTAGCTTTGCTGTCAATCCCGAGCAAGTGACATGGCTCAAAGATCATTTTGAGATTACATCCTATATGGGCTGGGCAGCGACGCAATATAATGTAAATCAATTATTTGGAGAAGGTTCGCCATTGATGCCTTACTGGTCGAATGAGCATAATCCATTGGTGCCTGCACAGGGAAGTCTAGATAATAGTGGAGCCGTCTTTATGAATCCAGTGACAATCGATCCTATCGGTTCACGTTATGTAGAAAAGTCTTCCCGGTGGACGATTCATCCGGGTGATCCGTATGTCAAAGACTCTAATGCTGAACCGCAATTGTATACTGCGCAGCAATATGTCGATAATCCTTATCAAATGATGAACACCGTTAACTATCTATCTATTGTGATTGATACAAACTGGGTGTTACGTCATGATAATTTGCTAAATGGATGGAAAGACTTTGTTGATCATTTTCCAGCAGGACGTAATGTGCATATTGTAGGGATCAACGAACTTGGGCAAACGTATCGAACGAAGTCAGGTTCTACCAATGATCAAGCTCAATTTACATTGATGTTCAGAGGTTCCGGTTATACGACGGCACTAGATGGTAATAACTCTCCAGCTGATACTCGTTATCTATGGACAGAGAATCAATATCAGCGTCTAATTTTGCGCAAGCACGATGGAGATCAAGCATGGTCGGTGATTGATTTTACTGATTATACAAAAACGCCTGTTCCGCAGACCCCATATGCTTTTGACAGTCATACTGAAGTTAGTTATGTGACTGGACGTAATTATAAGATTGCGCCTAACGCACCGTTAACATCAGCTGAGATTCAGCGGATTCAAGAACGATTGCAACAGATTCATTTCACCGAAGATGTAGATTATCAGTAAAATAGTATAGCAAAAAGCATTCCTAGATCATTAGGGATGCTTTTTTTGATAGATCCTTGTCTATGGTTGACGATACCATCTAAAAGGAAGAAGATAGAAGGATATTTTGGTGAAATAGGGTATTGAAAAGGAGCCGATCATATTGAATATTCAGCCTCATATCTCAGATCATGCCTATAAACTTAAAGGTATTACAGAGTTATTTCAAACAGTATTAGAAGATAATCTAGTCGGTATTTATCTACATGGTTCTTTGGCGATGGGTGGGTTCAATCCTGAACAGAGTGATATTGATTTGTTAATTGTGGTACAAGATGCAATCAGTCAGCAATTGAAATTAGATATCGCTCAAAAACTTCTAATAGTAGAAGAAGACTTAATATACGGCAACGGGCTCGAGTTGAGTATATTATTGCAAAAAGATATAAACCCTTTTGTATACCCGACTCCATTTGAATTCCATTATTCAGCCCATCACCGCGAAAAGTATCGTACAGATACGCATTATATTTGCGGAGGGGATACAGATACCGATATAGCAGCCCATATTTTTGTTACATATCAGCGAGGTCTAACCTTATATGGTAAACAGATCTCCGCAGTATTTGCGCCAATCGACCCTCATTTGTATATTCAATCACTTTTGTTAGATATAGAACATGTATCTACAGATATAATAGATTCACCTGTATATTACACCCTTAACCTGTGTCGGATCTTGCTGTTTCTTCAAGAACATATGGTGTCATCGAAAAAAGAAGGAGGGGAATGGGGAATCTCTGCATTGCCTTCTACCTACTCTGAGCTTATTCGTAATTGCCTTGATATGTATAGTGGCAGTATAGATGATCCAAGATTGGAACCTGTACAGTTACAAGCATTTGCCGAATATATGGTAAATGAAATCCAACAACAGCTTAGTGATTCAACCGTATAAATAGGAGCACAATTCAGGGTATAAAGGAGCTACAGACATGTCTACATATGATAGTGACAAAGAGCAAAGTAGGCAGCAGACGATTGTTCAATGGATTGAAGATGATGGTTGGATGATGGATATTTTGCGCAGTGTACGACATCTGGATCTGCCGGATAGCTGGGTATGTGCAGGATTTGTCCGTTCGAAGATCTGGGATAGGTTACATCAGATTGACTCTCGCACAGTACTTGCTGATATTGATGTAGTCTATTACGATCCCAACCAGCTGGATGAAAATAATGAAAAAGAGTGGGAACGCCAATTATCCTGTATGCAACCAGCAGTGCCGTGGTCAGTCAAAAATGAAGCAAGAATGCATATCGCCAATCGTATTGAGCCTTACACCTCTACAGTAGATGCTATCTCATGCTTTCCCGAAACTGCGACAGCATTAGGAGTACGGTTAGATGAAGATGATCAAGTGATTCTTGTCGCTCCTTGTGGACTTGAAGATGTATTTGAAATGAAGATACGTGTCAATCCACGCTTTCTTCAGACACGCGGAGACGTTCATATTTATCAGCAACGTGTTCAACAAAAAAATTGGCAACACACATGGAATCGTCTAACGATTGTCGATAAGTAGATCATATAAAATAAGGATTCATATCATCCATCGTTACTTATAGAAAATTACTTATAAAAAAAATCAATTAGAAAAGTGGTATAATCAATGTTAGATTATATTTAATAATCTGATGAACATAGTCGGAATAAAGAGGTGACAGAATTGAGTGACATTTATCGTTTGGCAACCGTAGAAGATGCAGAGCGTGTACTTCATATCACATATGAAGCATATGTGACTATTCGTGAATTAGGATTAACGTGGCCAGCAGCTCATGCTGATCTAGCATTAATTGAAGATAATATTACGCACAATAAATGCTATGTATTAGAACAAGATGGCTTGATCGTAGCGACAGTGACTTTAGCTGATCCTGAACGGGTCAAAGAGTTAACTGCTGAGACGGGCTTACCGTTTATTATGTGGTTCGCAGTGGATCCGAATGTACAAGGAACAGGTGCAGGTAGCAAATTACTCAATTGGGTAGAAGAACATATTATCCGTGATGAAGTAGGCGCGCCTGCGGTTACACTGGGTACTGCGGAGAAACATCCATGGTTACTGCCAATGTATGAACGTAGAGGATATGAAAGTATCCGTTCTAGAGATGCAGGTAAAGGAGAAGGACCGATGCATTTGATGCGTAAAGTGGTTCATCCTGAGCGATTTGAAGCCTATCTTGAAGAGCGGAAGCAAGCAGAGCAACTTGAGCAGACGTCTTCTCAAGGGAAGTAAGAGACACAGCTACAAAAATATGCTTAAATCATAAAAGAGCAACTCTGTTAAGAGTTGCTCTTTGTGTTATAAATCTATGATAACGATACTATTTCATCTAATACATTAAGCTTCATCAAGTACAAGCGGACGAAGATTAGCTTCGATCTGTGCACGATTACCTTCAAGGAAAGGAGGTAAAGACAATGTCTCACCTAATGAATCCATAGATTCGTCGATATCGAATCCCGGTGTATCTGTAGAAAGTTCGAATAAGATCCCATTGGGTTCACGGAAGTAAAGAGCACGGAAATAGTGACGATCGACTTTACCCGAATTAGGAATGCCTAATTTGGATAATTTGTCTGCCCAACGTTCGTACTCGGATTCATCAGGTACACGGAAAGCTACGTGATGCACACCACCACGACCCAAGCGAGCATTCGGAAGATCAGGGCGTGTCTCGATATGGACTTCTGCACCTGCTCCGCCTTGACCGGTAGAGTAGACTTCAATATCTGCAAAGTCACCTGCAAGCGAAGGATACGAGCCTGTGTGACGGAATCCCATCACTTCAGTCAAAATCATAATTGTAGAAGCTGGTTTGGCAAGTGTCAATGTGGTAGGTCCAAGTCCAAGAATACCGTATTCAACAGGAACTTCAGTCTGATCCCAAGCTTTGCCGGGAGCAACACCTTGTTCGCCATTATCGGCTACAAGAATAAGACGTGTACCTTCAAAGTCTTGGAACGCTAAAGTATCCCGTCCAGCCCGTTGTTTGATTTCTTCATGAGTAACATTCAATTGATCAAATCGATCAGACCAGTATTGCAACGCTTCTGTATTGGCTACACGTAATGAAGTGGCTGAAATACTAGATACTCCTTGATAGCTAGGTCCGATACCTGGTAGATCAAAGAAAGTCAGTTCGGTACCGGGAGAAGCAACAGCATCCCCATAAAATAAATGATAAGAAGTGGTATCGTCTTGATTGACTCCTTTTTTGACCATACGCATACCCATTGTTTTGGTATAAAAATCGTAATTTTTTTCCGCTTTACCTGTCATAATTGAGACGTGATGAATACCTAATAATTCCATAATCGTCAACCTCCTAATATATATATGAATGAATCATAATCGGCTTATATTTAAAATCTTAATATTAAGATAATTATAACATGGACAAAAATAATTACAAGTCATTTCCATGAAAAAAATATAGTAACTATGTAAAAAAGAAATGTATAGACAAAAAAGAACCTTTGAATCGTAGGCAAACAGCCTGTTGATTCAAAGGTTCTACTTGGTCAAAGCATAGAAGAGCTGGTTAGATTAGTGATTGGTTAATCCGCCTGATTCGGCACGAGTCACGACTTTGATACGGTATTCATCTTGACTCAATCCAATTTTAGGCATGACTTCATTCAGATTCGGGAATTTCGCTAAAATAGTCTTATTGTCGGTACGTAAGTCCATTTTGCTGTAATCGTAGAATCCTGCACCTGTGACCGTAGAGATAAATTGATTACCTTCAACTTTCACATCGCCTAATTTGGGAACCACAATATTCGGGGTATTGACCATTACATTGTTATTCATTTTTGTACCATTAGGATATTCAGGATGCCAGTTCGGATCAAGAATACTACTCCATAACGGATGATCGTAACCATACGTTTTCTGTAATGTTGCTCCGTATTCTTTCCAGACACCACTGGTTGGATTCATTTCTCGAAGTTGATCTGCATAGATACTATTCACACCATGAGAATTACTATCGCCCCGTTGATCGACTTGAATCATATTGGAATCGACCACTAGATTGTTATTTGCGATATTGTCATGTCCATTGAGTAAAATACCTTTTGTGGAACCTTGTACAATATTGTAACGATAATTATCGCCGCTATCTGCACCATCTGAATAAAATCCATTAGAACGTTTGTTATGGTGAACAAAATTATATTGCAGCACATTACCATACGAAGCCCAATCTTGAGCGGTATAGAATGCTCCGGTATCGCCTTCGATCAACGAAGTGTTGTGTACTTCATTGTACTCAAATGTTAAATTGTTGCTGTACACATAACGGACAGCATCTTTGGGTACATCATGCAGTAAATTATGATCGAATTTGACTCCCACTGAATTACGCACCAGTATCGCTTCGAGGTGAGTAAGATCACCCACATTATGAATATGGTTATTAGTAACGCGGCTATTTGCTGCTGTTAATTTTTTACGGTCGCCAGCATCGTTAATACTGATCCCGAATCCGCCTGTTTCATAAATATCGTTACTCTGGAAAAGATTATTGGTACCATCTACATCCAGAATCCCACCATTACCTAGATTACGAAGTGTGTTACCTGCAATCGTAATATGATCGGTATTTTTCAATTCAATTCCGTTCCCCATACCGCCTTCAACAGTGAACCCTAACATTTCCAAGTTGGAAGCACCGTTGATAGAGACAACCGGGTTTTCTTGATCGGCAATAATAATCGTTTGGCTTTTTAGATTGCCTTTCGGATAATAATAAATTTGCCCATCTTTGAAGTCGAGTGACCATTCACCCGGTACATCGATTTCATCCAGATAATTAATCAATTTCCACTCTTCCGAACCGGAACCGATTCGATAAGGCGCTTTAATTTTGGATGAATACGATGAAGGTGCGAAATACGTGCTGGCTGTCGCTGTTTTGTAGACATCATTTTTTACAGATGAAGAAACGTTGGCTGATTCGGAGTCAGCGGTATGTTCTGTCACAGTAGCATCGGTACCTGTATGTTCCGTTACGCCTGAAGGTAACGATAAGCTGTTTTCCGAGTCCGTCGCTTCGGTCGTTAATTGAGAATCGTCTGTCACATTTTCTTTCAAACTTACTGATCCTGATTCGCCTTGTTCGTTAAACAGCTTATACGATTGAGGCGTAGAATCAGTATCATGCAAAGCATCATCTGCCGCAGGCGCACTTGTCGCAGAAGTAGATGGAGCCACACTAGCTGACTTGGCATCGTCTCCATACGTATTCGCTGTAGCGGATGTAGCAGATGCATAATCAGATACGGTAGCACTCCATTTGGAACCCATACCGCCATCTGGAATATCTTTAAGTGTAATTACATTGTGCTTGGTATCGACGGATTGTACAGAACTGGTCAATGGACTCCAGACCGTTCTCCAAAATCCTTTGAGATAAAGAGCATGACCTTCTGACAAAGACTTCTGCCAGCGTGCTGCACGATTGCTACCATCCAAATCCAATGTGTCCGTTGTATCTCCATTTTCAGGAATACCACCTTCACCATAATAAAAAGATTTGGCATCCGCTGAACCGTTAGCAGTTGTCCATCCTTTACGATGTCCATCTACCGATTCGGTGATATTCGGCCATTGTGAGATCGGTTGACGAATACCGTTAGAGATCAGATCAATGATTCCCCATTTTTCGGTAAATGAAGTGCCACCTTCAAAATGTCTAATATGCTTCAAGCCCAGCGATTTTACATCTAACTGGTACAGAGCATTGGCATCTACATCAGGATGAACACGAGCTTTGGCAGCAGCGCTAAGAGGCTTCCAATCTGACGCATTGATACGAATACCATTGGTTAACGTTACTTGTTCTCCCGCATAGGTACGATAGACAATCGGTTTATCAGGCGTACCTGAATCTGCATCTGTAAATTCCAAGTTGGAAAATTCATATTCTCCACCTTTGACCCAGACCGTTACTCCATAATCGGGTAGGGCGCCTTTGAGGCTACGAATCGCATCACGTGCTCTTTCGAGGGTGGCGTATGGTTTCTCTTTTGTGCCATTCCCATCGGTATCGCTTCCGGCAGTATCTACATATAGATTCCAACCGGTTTTTGTCACAGCACCGCTATCAAGATTAATCACTTCTTGATTTCCAACTTTGTCAGCAGATGCATATGGAACTGCTATACCACTACTCAAAGCAAGAATAGCTGCGAGCGATATCATTTTCTGGAACTTCTTCATAAATATAAATTCCCTCCGTTTCTAGATACACTGATGTCGTTGGGATGATGGTTTATCCCTGCTATGGTGTAGATCATTGTTTTAATTAGTTAATCACCCCCTAAAATACATATAATTTGGTAATTTCTTTAGATGCTTTTATATAATAAAATACAGATACATATTTAGCAAAGACTATTTTCATACTTTCTTAATAAAATTTCAATTTATTCATAAATTAGTTTCTTTTTTGTAACCATTTGAGCATACTGGTAGATTGCTTGTCAAGTGTGTCGGACGAAATCTTAATCTATAAAAAGATAACTGATCAATTGCACCGAAGCACAACTGATCAGTCAGTAATATCAAGAAAAGTTTGATTTAAGAAGTCGATTGATGATCGGAAAGACCGTCTGAATCTGCACGATTAAAAGGCTGAGTGCGATAATCATCTTTGTACAATCCAATCGTTGGGAAAATGGTATTCAAGTCTGGGAATTTCTCTAGAATCTTCGCATTTTTGGTACGTAGATCCAGTGTAGCTAGGTTATAAAATCCAGCTTTGGATGTGCTACTCACAGTAGTATTCCCTACGGCTGTCACATCACCTTTTTTCGGTAATTTCACTTGTCCATCTGCACCTACAATAACGTTATGATTGAGCTTGCTGCCGTTTGGATATTGCGGATTCCATTTCTTGCTTAATACGCTACTCCATAGATTGCCTTGCAGTCCGTATTTTTCAGCAAGTTGTTCACCGTATTTTTTCCAAGTTCCGGTTAAAGGTTGTAGTTCACGTAGACGATTTGCATTGTCGCTATTTAGTCCATAATCGAGTTGATTGGAACGGTCATTAATTTCAAGCGATTGGACATCAATTAATAGATTGTTCGTCGCTACATTATGATGACCATTTTCAAATAGGAAAGCACGGGAAGTATCTTGAATAATATTATACTGATACGTATTCCCACTGCTACCGCTGTCTGCATAGAATCCATTGGAGCGCTTGTTATTGTGAATAAAGTTATATCGTAATACATTGCCATACGAAGACCAATCTTGAGCGGTATAGAAAGCTCCTGTATCGCCTTCAATCAGAGATGTATTATGAACTTCATTGTATTCTAGCAACAGCTTATTGCTAAATACATAACGAACAGCATCTTTGGGAACATCATGTAGCAAATTATGATCTACCCGCACACCGACTGAATCTCGAATAATAATCGCTTCAAGATGAATCAGCTTACCGATATGATGAATATGATTATTGGTAATGCGAGTATTTGCAGACGATAAGGTAGACCGATCACCTGCACTATTCAGACTGATTCCGAAGCTAGCTGTATCATAAATATCGTTACTGCGGAATGTATTATGATGACCATCTACGTCTAAGATACCGCCATTTACATCATGAATTTTGTTGCCTGCTATCGTTATATGATGACTTCGTTTCATTTCAAAACCATTGCCCATATTATTCTGTATCGTAAATCCTTTAAATTGCACATAAGATGTACCATCCATACTGACAATCGGTGAATCTTGATCGCCAATCACGGTCTGCAATTTATGAATGTCAGAAGGTGGATAGTAGTAAATTTTGCCGTCTTTAAAATCAAGCGCCCATTCTCCGGGCGTATCAATTTCTTCTAATAGATTAAGCGCTCGGAACTCTTCAGAGCCATCACCGACACGATAAGTAGAAGGTGTACTACTGTTATCATTTTGCTCATTCGTTGTTCTCGATATAGCAGAAGGAGACACGAGAGCACTGAATTTAGAACCCATACCGCCTTGAGGGGTATCGAGAAGCTTGATCGTTTTTTGAGCAGGATCAATTTGACTGATCTGGATACTGGCTGGACTCCATAGTGTACGCCAGAAACCTTGTAAGTAGATCGCATGTCCTTGTTGAATCGCATTTTGCCAGCGCTTGGAACGATTAGTACCATCTTCATCCAGAATATTAACACTAGACGAACCGGGCTTTTGATAATAAAAAGATTGAGCATTATAGACACTTTGAGCAATCGCCCAACCTGCACGTTGTCCACCAGCGACTTCTGTAGTATTCGGCCAGCGGGAAATAGGTTGCATTTGATTATTTGCAAATAAGTTCAGGATACCCCATTTTTCTGTAAACGAAGTACCACCTTCAAATCCATTAATATGCTTAAATCCTAATTTGCGTACATCCAATTCTACTAACTGCTTGGGATCAATCTTCGGATGAACTCTAGCTTGAGCTTCTTGACTGAGTGGTTGCCAGTCCGTTACTGTTTTGCCTGTAGATAACGTTACTTGTTCTCCAGTGTACGTGCGATATGTAATTGGAGAACTGGCTGTTCCTGAATCTTTTTGATCCAGTTGTAAGCTAGAATCCATCAGATAATTTCCTTGCTTCACCCAGACCGTTATGCCTCCTTGAGGAAGCTTGCCCTGATAGGCACGAATCTTTTTCTGAGCTTGTTTTAAAGTCGCATAAGGACTGTTCTTGCTACCATTTCCAGTCTGATCATTCCCTGTTTTGGCGACATAGATATTCATTCCAGACTCCTTCACAGCACCGCTACTTAACGGATACGAATCGTTTTTCGTATGAAAACTGTAGTATAGTACTCCTAGTAACAAAGCGAATAAAGCGAGCCCCAAAAGGATCATTCGCGAGTTTGATGCTTTCAAGCGACCACCTCCTTATATTATATGCTTGGGTATAGATTGAGTTGGCATTAGTATAGGTAGAACAAAGGACTACTGTCAAACAGCACTTGGTTTGAGCAATACACTCATGGTAATAAAAAAGTAATGTTTACCAAACCAAATAGCTTACCTTTCTTATCCATAGGCTATGTTACAGTAGAAAGAACTATACCATACGCTCGTGTTGTACCTTAGATGTAAGTATACTAAATAATTAACTACCTTAGAAAGGTGGAACAATAATGGAAGAAAAAGAAAAAGTATATCATACTGCTGTTGAAGTCACGTTGGAAGTGATCGGTGGTAAATGGAAACCCGTGATCTTATTCCATCTTACATTTGGTAAAAAACGCACCAGTGAACTTAAAAAGTTAATTCCAGCGATTACGCAAAAAATGCTAACCCAGCAATTACGTGAATTAGAAGAAGCAGGCACCGTATTGCGAACTTCTTATCATGTTGTGCCACCCAAAGTTGAATATGAATTAACCCCATACGGAACGACTCTAACAGAGTTACTTCATATAATGTGCAAATGGGGAGAAGTGCATGTGAATAAACACTATGGCGATCAAGCGCGTATTTTATCGTCTCCTCCTCAAGTGATGTAAATCAATAAAAGCCGAACCTTTGTCTTACCTAAGGTCGGCTTTTGTTGATATATCGATACAAACGACAGAAGATCAGGCGATAATCTTACGCTTGCGGAAATCCTCAAAAATAGTGATAAACATTTCTTCGGTATCGACATACTCATGAAAGCCAAGACGACGTGCTTTACTACCGTCTGCAAAAAAATCATAATCCCACGAAAATACAAAATCACCAAAAGCCCATGAAGACACCTCTGCATAAGTATATGCTGTTAATCCATACTTACTAACGATCGAATCCCACAGAGCTTCTTTATCTTTCATCATATCGTTTAAGTTCATCGACAAAGGCGGAGCCGTTTCCATATCAAAATAATGAGCAATCTTAGGCCATAAGGATTCCCAGCGAAATACATCTCCGTTATTGATATTCAGCGCCTGATTAGCACATGCAGGCGTTGTTGCTGCCCATACCGTTGCTTTGGCGAGTAAGCCTGCATCAGTCATTTCTAAAATGCTATGGTAAGCTCCTCGCTTGCCAGGGAAGCGCAAAGGGATTTGCAGTTCTTTAGAAATCGTCGCATAGATCGCAATCACCATAGCTAGATTCATCGGATTACCTACTGAAAATCCGCATACTACAGAAGGTCGAAGAGCAGACCATGTCCAATCTTTACCTTGTTGTTGATGCACTAGATAATCCTGTTGTGCCATATTGAATTCAGGTGGCATCGGCTTCGCATCTGTTTCACGGGCAGGGGTTGGAAATGCACCCAGATGGGCACCGTATACTTTGTAGCCTTGCATCAGACTGATATGTTCAAGTTGAGGAGAAGTGGCTTCTACACTTTCTACAATATGAATCAGCATATTCAGATTAGGTTCTACTAATTCTGCCCATGTTGGACGATCTTGATAAGCCGCATAAAAAATATGTGTGGTCGTGGGAAATGATGCTAAAACATGTTCAACTTCGCTTCGCTGTAAAAGGTCTACCGATACATAAGTCACACGATCTGTTGAAATACCGCCTCTACGGGATAACCCTATAATATCCCAATCAGGGAGTGTAATTAAGTGGTCAATCAGGTTACTACCTATAACTCCGTTGGCTCCAACAACCAGAGCGACTTTACGAGAATGATTGATCGATGTATTCATCTTGAGCTCTCCTTTAATCATGATAGGTTACATGATTAGCTTGCAGCATAATAGAAGAGATGAGAAGTACGCACTTTGAAGTGCGATAGGTACTTCAAAGTGCTCTAGCAGTATAAAAGCACACAGAGAAGGCAGTCAAAATGCCCATTCTGTGTGCTTTGGATACATGATAGTAGTGAGTAGAAAAGAAAGATTTATACTGTTTCTTCCCATATTTTTGCTTGATATTCTTTTACTTGCTCTTCAGATGGTTTTGGATACACATTGCGGAAAGGATGGTGCTTCGCGTCAATGACTTCCACCATTTTGTCGATCATATCTTGAGGATCGAACTGTTGAGCTAGCATTTTTTCACCTTTTAACAAATCAGCACGTTTGGTGAAGTTGGTTTTCTCATCATACCATTTCTCTTTTTGTTCAAACATATTATCGTTAAATCCTGTTTTGTAAGGGCCAGGATTGATTGTAGCGACTTGAATTCCGAACTCTTTCAGTTCTTCTTTAAGCGCTTGAGCCATCGCTTCTACAGCATGTTTGGAAGCGCAATATGCACCAAGATAAGGAGTCACACTTAGTCCAGCGATAGAGCTGACAAAAATGATTTTACCTTTCTTTTTAGCGACAAATTGGCGAGCGACAATCTGTACCATTTCTAATGAGTTAAAAACGTTGGTATCGAAAATTTGACGGATATTATCGACTGGAATCTCAGCAAGTGGACCACCTTCACCAATACCTGCATTCGCTACATATACGTCAAAATCATATTTTTCCAATTGAATACGATCAAGTGGTTTATTTACATCTAATTTGAGTACTTCAATATCGAGTCCTTGAGCTTTGGCTTCTTCTCGAAGCTCTGTCACTTGAGGAATAATTTCTACGGAAGCAATCACTTTATGTCCTTTTTTGGCAAGACCTAATGCAGCACCTTTACCAAGTCCACTACCAGCACCTGTAATAAAAATTGTTTTTTTACCTAACATGATGAATTCCTCCTGTATGTTCTGTATCGTCTTCGTGTCGTTCGGATTCATAGTGCATTTACCCGTTCGCTTGGATAACTAATCAAATAGGTTCATGTCATGCACAAGTATAGCTGGAGCTAAACACAACAAAAAACCGAACTTCTTTACAAAAGAAGTTCGGCTGTATGCTAGCCATTTAACTTAGTGATTGGTGAATCCGCCTGTCTCTGCACGAGTTACCACACGGATACGGTACATATCTTGTTGCAATCCGATTTGAGGGAAAATACTATTCAAATTCGGGAATTTCTCAAGAATTTGTCTGTTGTTAGTACGCAAGTCCATTTGACCGTAATTGAAGAAGCTTGCATCTGCTACTTTAGACAGAATATTATTTTTTTCAACAGTGATATTTCCAAGTTTGGGTTTGATAATACTATTGACTTGAACGAATGCATTATCTACTAATTTGGAACCATTAGAGTACTCTGGATGCCAGTTAGCATTCAGGATATCTGTCCACAAATTATCCGTGTATCCGTAACGTGTTTTGAGCTCACTTGCAAAGCCTGCCCAGACACCGGATGAAGGATTTTTAGCACGCAATCCATCTGCAAAGCTACTGCCGACTCCATAACTTTTCGTCATAATCGCATTTGCTACCACATCAGTTGTGAGTACATCACTACGATTTTCGATCTGTACTTTGGAAGAAGCAACCACGACATTGTTACGACCAATATTATGATGACCGTTAAATTGGAATGCACGATCAGAGCCTTGAATAATATTGTTGTAGAAGTTATCGCCTGCATCGCCGCCATCCACATAGAATCCGTTGGCACGTACATTGTTATGAATAAAGTTGTAACGAAGATCATTTCCGTATGAAGTCCAGTCTTGAGCTGTATAGAAAGCTCCTGTATCACTTTCAACTAGAGCAGCATTATGAATTTCATTAAATTCAAACGTTAGATTTGTACTGCTTACATAACGAATACCATCTTTGGGAACATCATGGATCAAGTTATGATCGACCCATACATTATTGGAATCCCGTACGATAATACCTGCAAGGTGAGAAAGTAGACCAGTATGATGAATATGATTATTGGTTACACGTGTATTGGATTTGGTAAATGTCGTTGTGCGATCACCTGCATAACCAAGACTTATTCCGAATTCACCTGTATCGTAAATATCATTACTTTTGATCAAATTGTAACTGCCATAGTAATCGACAATACCGCCACCACTTACGTTTAAGATCGTATTACCTGCAATTGTAATATGGTGCGTTTTTTGCATTTCAATCCCGTTACTCATGCTATCTTCTAATTGGAAGCCTAGCAATTGAAGGTAGGACGTCGCATACATTTTGATGATAGGTGTAGCATTATCAGCGATTTCTACATCTTTTGTTTTGATATCGCCATCAGGGTAGTAGTATACTTTGCCATCTTTGAAATCAAGTGCCCATTCGCCAGGAACATCAATCTCATCTAGATAGTTCACTGCACGCCATTCTTCTGTTCCATCACCTGTACGGTAGACAGGGTTAGAGTTAGCAATATCTTTACTCCATTTGGAACCCATACCGCCTGTAGGTGTATCTAACAAAGAAATACTGCCTTCTGCATTATCAATACTTTGTACTTTGCTTGTTACCGGGCTCCAGACTGTTCTCCAGAAGCCTTGAAGGTATAGAGCATGTCCTGCATTCACAGAAGCAGCCCAACGCTCGGAACGATTGGTTCCATCTGCATTTAATTCATCATCAGTCTTACCATCTGTTGGGATTCCATTTTCACCGTAGTAAAAAGATTTAGCATCTGCGGAACCGTTAGCTGTTGTCCAACCAGCCCGTTTGGAACCAGCCATTTCGCCTGGATTCGGCCATTGTGAGATCGGTTGACGTTCATGATCGACAATCAGATCAATAATGCCCCATTTATCGGAGAATGAATTGCCTCCAGGAAAGCTGTTAATATTGGTAAGCCCTAAAGCTTTTACATCCAGTTCAACTAGCTTGCTTGCACTAACTTTTGGATTAACTCTGGATTGTGCTTCACTATTTAAAGGTTTCCAAAGTGTAGGATCAACAGATGTACCGTTAGAAAGAATAACTTTCTCTCCAGGATAGGTACGATAAACGATTGATTTACCAGGTGCTCCAGAATCAGAAGCATTCATATCCATTGTAGAAGTGAATTTGTATGTGCCGCCCTTGACCCATACTGTAATTCCTCCAACAGGTAAAACTCCTTTTTTAGCACGAATCGCATTTCTAGCTTCGATCAGTGTTTTGAAGGGAGCATCTTTTGTCCCTGTTCCAGCAGTTGCTACAGAACCATCTACATAGATATTGAGACCTGTATTGGTCGTTGCTCCACTACTTAGGGTAACAACAGTTCCATTTACGGTACGATCTGCAAAAGCGGAACTTGGTGATAACAAAGTACTTACAACTAGTGTAGTTATCACCATTAACATGGCTAACGGTGTCTTTCTGAACATTATAAAACATCCTTTCATACTGTAATATGGTTTACCTATAGTTGTATTAGAATTGGATATTTGGTTTTATAATTATCGAATTAGGCTCACTAGTTACTTTGTCGGATACTTTTGCCCATTTTGTAATGGTTATAGATAAATTTGGTTAATTTAAGTGAAAAATCGACTTTTTTTGATAAAAGAGGGGATAATTAAGATATTTAGTTACTAATTATCCCCGGAATAAAAGTTATTTTTATGAATCATTAGTAGGAGGAGTAAAAGGGGTAGACCTACTGTATTCATAAAAAGTTCACAATAATATGGAAATTCCTATTCATTTTAATGATTACTCATTCCGCCTGATGCTGATCTAGAAACGACTTGCACTCTATACTCATCTTGAGATAATCCGATCTGTGGGAAAATCGTATTTAAATCTGTAAATTTGCTCAGAATACTTGCATTATTGGTACGATAATCCATTGTATTAGCATTATAAAATTGAGCATCCGCGATCGTATTTAGAATCACATTGTTCGCTACAGTAAAAGATCCTTTTTTAGGTGTAGTGACTGCGCCTGTTTGTACAAATACATTATTGGAAATCGAAGAACCGTTTGGATATTCTGGATGCCATTCAGGGTTAAGAATATCTGCCCATAGATTAGTAGTGTAGCCATAAGTTGCTTTCAAATCTTTACCGTACTGTAGCCATGCGCCAGAAGTTGGATTTTTGCTAATCAAATTCTGAGCATACGTGCTTGTAGCCGTATATCCACGTGTAATACCACGATCATCAATTTGTCCTGCTGCTCTAGAAGCGATAATCAGGTTATTTTGCGCTAGATTATCGTGTCCACCGCCCATGATAAAAGCGATTTGAGATTGTTGAATAATATTTTTGCTGACAATATCACCGCTATCTCCATCATCAAAATAGAATCCATGAGACCGTTTGTTATGATGAATAAAGTTATAACGGAGTACATTTCCATAAGAAGTCCAGTCTTGTGGTGTGTAAAAAGCACCAGAATCACTTTCAACTAAAGACGTATTATGAATTTCGTTATACTCAAACAACAGGTTGTTATCTGAAGTATACTTAACTGCCGCTTTGGGTGTATCATGAATAAGATTATGATCGACTTTAATCCCTACAGATTCGCGTATCACGATACCTTCAAGACTAATCAATGTGCCGATATTTGAAATATGATTGTTATTGATTCTAGAATTGGATGCTGTCAAAGTAGTACGATCTCCTGAGTACCCCATAGAGATACCGGCAGCTCCAATTTCAAATACATCATTACTTTGGATCAGATTGTTATTGCCGTAGTAATCAACAATACCTGTGCCTGTTACATAACAGACTGTATTTCCAGCAAGCTTCATATGATGAGAACGTTGCATCTCGATGCCGTTACCCATACCACCTTCAACCGTAAATCCAAGCCATTGAATATAAGAAGCGTCACTCATTTTGATAATAGATGCTTTGTTATCCGATAAGGTAATCATCTGTTTAGTAAGATCACCTGTAGGATAGTAATAAATTTTGCCGTCTTTAAAATCAAGTGCCCATTCCCCAGGAACATCGATTTCATCTAAATAATTAATAGCTTTCCATTCTTCTTTCCCTGTGCCGACTCTATAGCTCACACTTGTATCTGGAATAAAAGGTTCATCGTTAGCCAATCCATAGACACTAGCAGTCACATTGAAGAGGTTCACATTAGCACTTGGAACAGAAAATGCTGGAGTATATACATCTTTTTGTACTGAAGTAGAAGACATTAGATTAGGACGATAAACATCCATACTGACCGTTGAACTTTTGAGTGTGTTGGTTGTAACAACCGTTTTGCTAAATTTATCGCCCATACCGCCACTTGGAATATCGTATAGAGAAATAATATGATCGTTAGGGTAGATAGCGCCTACTTTACTCGTTACAGGGCTCCATGCTGTTCTCCAGAATCCTTTGAGATACAGATCATGCCCTTTAGCCATGGAAGCTTTCCAGCGCTGAATACGATTGGTACCGTCTTGATTGACTTCATCGTCTGTAATTCCGTTCTCTGGAATACCGCCTTCACCATAATAAAAGGATTTGGAGTCTGCGGATCCATTCATAGTGACCCAACCTGCACGATTTGATGCGATGTTTTGATTTTCATTCGGCCATTGAGAGATCGGTTGTCTAATACCATCTACAATCAGATCAACAATACCCCATTGTTCTGTAAATGTTGTACCTCCTGCAAAGCCAGCAATATTCTGTATATTGAGCGAAGCTACATCTAGCTCGCGTAGTTTACTTGGTTGAATAGAAGGATTAACACGTGCCGCTGCATCTGCACTTAAAGGTTGCCATGATGTAGGATCAATGCCTTTACCTGTTGTTAAGGTAACCGTCTCTCCCGGGTACGTGCGATAAATAACAGGTTTATCGGGTGTTCCTGAATCTTGAGCATTGAGATCGAATGTTGTGGCTAGATTATATGTTCCGCCTTTGACCCAGACGGTAACACCACCTGCTGGTAAATTGCCTTTGTAAGCACGAATCGTTGATCTAGCTTTGAATAATGATTTGAAAGGTGCTAATTTAGTGCCTGTCCCTGTTGTATCATTACCTGTTGGATCGACGTATAGATTAACGTTAGTTGCAACCGTGTTACCACTACTAAGCATTTGATTTGTTGCAGCATAACTGGTTTGCCCTGTTGGTAGAAGAGTAATCATAAGACTCAGTGAAAGTATCCATGCTACCCATTTCGTAGTTGTTACCATTATATTTTCCTCCTAAATATCCTGAATGCTATTGTTATCAAATAAATGATGAACGAATAGATGTACTCTAAGATGGCTAACTGTAGCTGTTTTCTTATAATTGAGTAGGGTTATTAGGTCAGATATAGTATTGGATTAATCCGTGATCTCAACTTTCGATATACTCGTATTAGAAAGAAGATCAAGGAAAGCAAAATGTAATGAAGTAGGGATAACGTAAACAAGTAGGTTAGGTAGTAGAATAAAGAGTGGGAAGAAGTAGAAGAGATAGATAGAAGAATAAATTGAAAGTGTTGGTGTTTCTTTAGCCACCCTCAGTATAGTATATGTTCCAACAACTGATAACCGCCTTAATGTCTCATTCTTGAAGGTATCTATTGCGATAGAAAATCAAATTATATTAGTATGTCCTTCCTATTCAGTCAGCAAGCAATAGCCCCGATAGCTATATAGGACATAAGAAAATAGCCAAAAGTCTCAGATCAATGTCTGAAGCTTTTGGCTATTTGGATTGAGAAGGTATTCTTTTAACCTAAATAGGATCTATCAATCAGAAGAGGAGGTAGAGATAACATCTCCTTTTTGCAATCCAATCTGTGGATAAATGGTATTGATATTTGGAAAGATAGCCAAAATCGTAGGATTTTGAGTGTAGAATCCATTTGTTGTATTCGGATTCAGTCCAGCCGATTGAGTATTTGTGATTCTTGGGTTGTTTTGGATAATAACAGCCCCTTTTTTAGGAATAACCAGTGTACCCGATTGAACAATAGCATTATCTTTGAAATGAGTTCCATTCGGGTATTCAGGATGCCATTTTGGATTCAACATGTTTTTCCATAGATTCGTATCATATCCATACGTATCTGCCAACACACGACCATACTCTTTCCAAGGCCCGGTAGAAGGGTTCTTAGCAATTAATTGTTCTGCATGAGTACTGTCTGCTGTATATTTGCGTGCAATACCGCGATCATCAATCTGAATACCAGATGTGGCATTAATAATCAGATTGCCTGTAGCTCGATTATGATGACCTCCGCCAAACAGAAATGCTTTGGATACTCCTGAGACAATATTGTTGGTAAATGTATCTCCGCTATCCCCGTCATCTGCATAGAATCCATTTGCCCGCGGGCTATCATGTACATAGTTATAACGTAATACATTACCGTATGAAGTCCAATCTTGAGCGGTATAGAAAGCTCCTGCATCTCCATCTTCAAGCGAGATATGATGAAGCTCATTATATTCGAAAAGCAGATCATTATTATACACATAGCGTATACCATGCTTAGGCACATCATGGATTAGATTATGATTGATCGTCATTCCGATCGACTGTGTAATAATTAATCCTTCCAAAGCAATCAGTGTACCTGTGTTATGAATATGATTGTTGGTGATCCATGAATCAGCAGGGGTCAATGTATCTCGATTCCCTGCATATCCAATACTGATCCCAAAACTTCCTGTTTCATAGATGGTATTATTTTGTATCCGATTGTCATGACCATAATAATCGAGAATTCCACCACCACCGATATTACGAATCGTATTGTTATCCAGTGAAATATGATGAGAACTTTGCATCTCGATACCGTTATTTAAGCCACCTTCAATCGTCAGACCGACAAAGTTCAGATACGAAGCATTATTTAATTTGATAATAGGGCCTGTACGATCGGCAATAATAATATTCTGTTTGTTGATATCGCCATCAGGATAATAATAGATTTTCTGATCTTTAAAATCCAAAGCCCATTCTCCCGGCGCATCAATCTCATCCAACAGGTTCAGTGCTTGCCATTCTTCGGTTCCTGTTCCCACCCGATACACTTGATATGTAACAGAAGTAGCAGTTAGCAACGGCTCAGGAAACAGGGACGCATGATAAACGTCATCGGTTACATAGACATCTTGCGTAACATACGTATCCCCGTGAATAGTTACAGGAGACTGAGCTGGCAGGGGAGTAGAGATAGTTGTAGATGTAGTTGTCCCTGTCCCTGTAGAATCAGCTACAGGAGCATCTTTACTCCATTTGGAACCCATTCCGCCTTCTGGGATATCAACTAGACGAATCGTATGACGTGTATTATCAATACTTTCTACTTTGCTAGTAACAGGGTCAAAATCAGTACGCCAGAATCCTTTGAGATACAGATCATGACCTTGTTCGATAGATCGTTGCCAGCGTGCAGTACGATCGGTCTGATCGGCATTCACTTCATCTGTGGTTATTCCATCTTTCGGTTGTCCACCTTCACCGTAATAAAAAGATTGAGGATCAGCCGAACCATTCATCGTTACCCAGCCCACCCGATTTTTGCCTATTTTTTGCTGAGGATTAGGCCATTGAGAGATCGGTTCTCGTACGCCATCTACAATCAGATCGACAATACCCCATTCTTTTGTAAACGAAGTCCCTCCCGGGAACCCAGACGTATTTTTGAGTCCTAACGATTGTACATCCAATTCGACTAATTGATCAGCATAGACCGCCGGATGAACACGAGCTGCCGCTTCAGAATTAAGCGGTTTCCAACGCGTGGGATCAATTGTTTTGGCAGTCGTAATCACCGCTTGTTCATTAGGATAGTTGCGATATGTCACTGGTCTGTCGGCTGTACCTGAATCCAGTTCATTTAATTCTAAGGTAGAAGACAATTCATATTCGCCTTCTCGCAACCAGATTGTTGTTCCGCCAGCCGGTCGTTCAGCATACGTATCCCGCAAAACAGAGCGAACTTTGGGAAGGGTACGATAAGGAGCCTGTAGAGTCCCTGATCCTAAGAAGTCACTACCTTTAGGAGACACATATACATTTTGAGTCACTGTAGACAGATTGGACAGAGTCGATTCGCTGTTAGATGCAGAACTTTCTTCCGCAGTGACAGGTACCGAGTAGATAAACGAACTTAGAGGCATCAAAAATACAGTCAATAACATCAGATTTTTAGACCATTTTTGGTACAGTACAGTCTTTAAATTCATTAGTTCTCTCCTTTTATCTATCTATTTTGTTGCTTATTATAAATGGTATATCACTAGATTACATGTGCCGATAGGGTTAAACCGTTCGTTTGCAAAGTCTCATTTATGCACTGAAAATGGCGAGTGATGTAGATTAAGCGAAGAAAAAGTCGGGACGAATTTGTAGTTATTTAGTATATAAATCACTTTGAAAAGAAGGAAATGTATAAAAAAATCCGGTTACTTTTCTCCTATTAAGAGATCTGGCAACCGGATATTTACGTATCATTAAAGTAAAAACATAGGAATAATCATGATCAGTCGATAGATTAAGCTCGATCCAAAATGGTACGATAGGTAGAATGATTCATGCCTTTTACCAATTTAATGAGCAATTCTTTGGCAGCATCATAATCATCGGTATGAATAATCGAAGATGAAGTATGGATATACCGTCCGCAAATACCGATAATAGCTGAAGGTACACCTGTTCCGCTGACATGAACTTGACCTGCATCTGTACCACCAGCAGAAATGAAATACTGTACTGGAATCTGGTGTGTACTTGCAGTATCTTGAATATATTCAACTATACCCCGGTGAGTAAACATAGTTGGATCATAAATACGTAATAATGCACCTTTACCCAAATGACCGAATGCATTGCGATCGCCTGTCATATCGTTAGCCGCACTACAGTCAAGTCCGAAAAATAGATCTGGTTGAATCAATTGTGCAGCAGTACGTGCACCACGTAATCCCAATTCTTCTTGCACAGTTGCGCCAGAATACAAAGTCCCACCAAGCTTCTCTCCATGAAGAGCTTGTAATAATTCAATCGCTAGACCGACTCCATAGCGATTATCCCAAGCTTTTGCCATAATTTTTTTGGGATTAGCCATTGGTGTAAATTCACAGATCGGTACAATTTGCAGTCCTGGACGTAACCCCATTTGTTCTGCTTCTGCACGATCATCAGCACCAATATCAATATACATGGATTTGATATCTACAGGTTTGTTACGTTGTTCCGGGCTAAGTAAGTGAGTAGGGGTAGATCCAACAACTCCCACGATAGGGCCTTGATCGGTAATAATATGTAGACGTTGAGCAAGCACGACTTGACTGAACCATCCGCCTAACGGTTGAAAACGGATAAGACCTTGATCAGTGATGCCTGTTGTCATAAATCCAACTTCATCAAAATGACCAGCGACCATCATTTTAGGGCCATTTTCATCACCACGCATAACACCAAATAGACTACCTAATCGATCTTGTACAAATTCGTCGGTATACGGTTCCATTTTTTCTTTAACGAATTGACGAAGTTCTCTTTCAAACCCTGATACTGCGGGGAATTCGGTTAATTGTTTAAACATCTGAAGCGTCTGCTTATCCATTGACGTAGGTCACTCCTTAACAGTGTTATTCTTTGATACAGTATGAACTTCATGTCGAAAAATGTCCAATCATTCGCGCTGACTTCAAATTGTAATCAGCTATTGAAGTGACTCTGACTTATCGTTCATGTACAATATAACTATATACACATTTTCAACAAAGTTAGAGTCATTACATCATTATATAAGAATATGAACCAGAAGTAGGAGGTTTTATATATATGTCGGCACGCAAAGAATCTATGGAAGTCATTGCAGCTGTAAGATCCAATCTAGAATCCTGTATATTAGGCAAATCATTTGAAATCGAATTGTTGCTTACCGCTTTGCTTGCTGGAGGACATGTACTCATAGAAGATGTCCCGGGAACAGGTAAAACACAAATGATCAAAGCGCTTGCTAAATCAATGAGTGGTCAATATCGTCGTATTCAATGTAATCCCGATATTTTGCCAAGTGATATCACAGGTGTTTCTATTTTTCATCCTCGGGATGAGCAGTTTTATTTCCGTCCAGGTCCAGTAATGACGAACATTCTACTTGCGGATGAAATTAATCGTGCAACGACCAAGACACAATCTGCTTTATTAGAAGTTATGGAAGAGCGCAGTGTCACTGTAGATGGAGAGACTCATCCATTGCCTCATCCTTTTATGTTATGTGCTACACAGAATCCGATTGATTTCGAAGGAACATACATGTTGCCTGAAGCTCAATTGGATCGTTTTATGATGAAAATTACACTAGGGTATCCAGATGAGCAGACTGAACGCAATTTGCTTCGTCATGGTGCTGCCGGACAACCAGTGGATCGCTTAGAACCTGTTACAGATATGCAACATATCGCTGATATTCAACAAGAGATTCGTAAGATTCATTTGGATGAATCGGTAAGTGATTATTTAGTAAGTGTGGTTCGCCATACACGTGAACATGGATCGGTATTACTTGGAGCCAGTCCACGTGCAACATTATCCTTTATGATGGCTGTCAAAGCCTATGCATTTATACAGAATCGTGATTATGTACTCCCTGATGATGTGAAGAAGTTAGCTCCTTATGTTATTCCACATCGTATACTTCCACGTCCAGAAGCACGGATGGAGCGCATGAGTTCTGAACGAATTGTAGCGCAGATTTTGGAGCAAATTCATGCTCCTGTATCTATGGGACAATAAGTATGAGAGCCTTATTTTCATACTTGCGTCTGAATTTGCAGTGGAAACGCCAACCGTCTAAATTATGGTTGGTGTTTATGGTATGGATTGGATGTTTATTTTATGTGCTTTTTCAAGGTGGTAAAACATCGGTCATGCTATTTGTGATGGTTTCTTTGCTGTCGCTATATTTAATTGGCGGTGGCTTTCGTGGTGTTGGACGCGCTCATGGTCAGCGCCATTTATCGACAGCAGGGGAACAAGGAGAAATGATATTGGCAGGTGATCAAGTACAGGTACGTCTGGATGTGACGATTCCTGGATTTCTGCCATTACCATATGTGATTATTCGTGAAACGCTTAAGCGTCACAATGGTGAATCGTGGTCTTTTGAAGAAAGTCTGATTCCAAGTATGCGGGGCAAAGGTGAACTACTATTTCAGACCCCTCCATTAGAGCGAGGACGTTACCGCTTTTATGGCACCGAATGTATCAGTGAAGATATTTTTGGATTAATCGAAAATAAAGGGCGATTTACAGCGTCCGGTGAATTTTTAGTATTACCACGAATTGCTTTTATTCCGAACTGGCAAATGGGATCACGGTATTCTAGACTTGGAGGTCAACAGACCTCGCAATTGATGTCCCGTCCGGAAACGAATCAGATTAATGGTGTACGTGATTATGTATATGGTGACCGAATTTCAAGAATTCACTGGTCTGCTACCGCTCGTACAGGCAATTGGAAGTCAAAAGAATTTGAACATGAATCATTACCCAAAACTGTACTGGTACTTGATGCGATCGCTGATCATTATGAATCAGATGAAGCTTTTGAATTAGCAGTATCCACGACGGCATCAATGCTTGATTATGGGGTACGGGAACGAATGGGAATGGGTTTATTTACAACCGGTCAGAATAGCGGAGTATTCTTGCCATCCGATCATGTAGGGGAACGTCAAAGAATGCGTCTACACCTTGTCGATGTGATGGCAGATGGTAAAGGACGTTTATTAGATAAACTTGAAGATCATGCGCGTATGTTTCCAGCAGGTACTTTATTTATTTTGATTACGCCTTTAATGAATGAAAAAGTATGGGAGATTTTTCAATTTGCTCGTATTCGTCAAATGACTCCTCTTCAATTTTTAATTAACCCTACGATGCAAAAAAATAAAGAAGCTGTAATCAACTGGTCACAATCTGCTCATGCACGCGGAGTATCTTGTTATCCAATCTCTTCATTAGAGCAATTGCCAGCTGTGTTAGGAGGTGGAGCGATTTGAAAAAATGGTGGGATGGAATAAGTCGCTCTTGGTATTATTCGTTATCTTTAGTATGGGTTTTTATTATTGCGCTACAATGGATTAATTATGCCAATGGAGTCTGGTATCAAGAAACGACACCGCTTGTTCTGGCGACGATGGCTGTGGTGGCTATTATTGATATTTTGATACCGCTCAAAATGATCTATCGTCTAGTGATCAAATTATTTGCTGTACTGGGTGCAGTCTATTATGTACTCAGTCATTATGGATTTTATAGCTGGCAAGAAGGCTCACTCACCGATAATGTAGAAACATTTACTCAGACTGTCTCGCCTTACTTGTGGTTTGTGTTATCGGCATGGGTGTTGATCGAAGTCTCTGCTCGAATCGGTTCTTCACGTAGAGCCATTATTATGTTTGTCGGTACGAATATTGCGGCGTTGTCGATTTTGGATTCTTTTACAACCTCGATGATGTGGGAAGAAGTCGCATGGGTTGTTTTTGCAGGAATGGGTTGGCTGGTAAGTAATCATTTTCGTTATTTTCAGCAACGATTCCCCAAAGGATGGAAACATTTACGTAGATATCCGCTCAAAATCATTTTTAATATTGCTGTTATTTTCTCCATCATTTTACTGGTAGGTGTCAATGTACCGGAAGTTCAACCTACACTTAAAGATCCATATACAGCATGGAAAAATTGGCGTGGTGAAGCTGTTATTACGATCAATGGTTCTAATCCTTTAAATGGACAAGGTGCTTCTTCTGGATATAGTCGTGAAGATTCCAATCTAGGTGGCGGTTTTAATTTTGACTATACACCGGTGATGACAGTCAGCACTACCAGTCGTAGTTACTGGCGGGGCGAGACACGATTAGTCTATTCAGGCGAAGGTTGGATCGATCGCTCTAGTAATGGTTGGAGTGAACTGCAATCGGTCGAAGCAGGTACCGAGCTTCCACTGGATGAATCGTCAGATGTAGAAAAGAAAACCGTTAAGCAACAAGTAAAAATGTTATCTGAAGATAATGTGACATATCCTGTATTATTTGGTGCTTATACGATAGGAAGAGTAACCGATGTCGATGGCGGGTCAGATACGTCACAACTGGATTGGCGTAGTAACCCGGGCGAAGTGCACTGGAGCCCTACACGTCAGAATCGTAAATTCCCAGAATCGTATTCACTGGTTTCCAGAGTGCCGATCGTACCTGTCAAAGAATTGGAAAAGAAAACATTTAATCAACTCTATGCCGATAAATCGTTAGATCGGTATCTACAAGTTCCTTCGGAATTGCCTGATCGTGTGCGTAATCTAGCCAAAGAAGTAACCGCATCAGGAGATACGCCTTACGAGAAAGTAGAGTTATTACAACAATATTTGCAAAACAATTTTGCATATACCAACAATCCTGATTTGTCGAAGAAAAAAAGCCGTGATTTTGTAGATAGCTTTTTATTTGAAGTCAAAGAAGGGTATTGTGATTATTATTCTACAGCGATGGTGATGATGGCACGTTCATTAGATATCCCTGCACGTTGGGTTAAAGGGTATGCACCCGGGCAAGCGTCCGGTTATGTAACCAGTGATTATTTCCCAGATGGTGCTACAGAATATACAGTAACTAATGCAGATGCACATTCATGGGCAGAGATTTATTTTGCTGATTATGGATGGGTTCCGATTGAAGCCACACCAGGATTTGATATGCCGATGATTACAGAGGCTGTTCAGACACCAGCAGATGATACACCAACACCTGAGCCAGAGGAAGAAGAACAGACACCAGAGGAAGAAGAAACGCAAGCACCGGTACAAAACAATGAGCCTGCTGTACCTGCTGCTGTGATCTGGATAGCAAGTGGTGTGATTGCTGCTTGGGCAATCGTGATGTTGATTCGCTACCGTCGTGAACTGAGCTTTATGATTATGCGTATGCGTCAAGGTGAAGCTTTGACACCGCAACAAAAAATGATGGCTGAATCCAAACGCTGGTTCGCCTGGATGAAACGCCATGGAATGGATCGTCGTCCTCATGAAACATTGCGTGAATCGGTGATCCGATGGGAAGAGGTACGTCCAGATTTAGCGATACATTTAACCCCATTACTTGAATTGTTTGAAAAAGCCAAATACAGTCCGAATCAGATTACAGAGGAAGAGTGGACAACAATGCAACACCATCTACAAAACTTGCGAAAAAGATGGCGCAAAACGTCCACAAAGTAGTATAATAATGGATGGCTGAACGATTGTTCAAAACGTTGGACAAACTATTTATAAATCCTACAAAAAACGCCGCTTATGCGGCGTTTCTTTTTGTCAGATAGGTTACACTTATGATATAGTTTGTCGTATGAAACCGAGGTGAATAAAGCTTGTTTGAGATGCTCGTACCCAAGTTGCGCGTGAATACTGTATTTGATATTGATCTAGAAGCAATGTATGCCAAAGGTTATCGTGGAATCATTACAGATTTAGACAACACACTCGTTGGTGCTAAAGCGCCAAATGCGACACCGGAATTGATCGAATGGTTTGCTAAAGTAAAAAAATACGGCTTCGAGCTGATTATTGTCTCGAATAACAATATGAGCAGGGTATCCTTATTTGCTACACCACTGGATATCAAATTTGTGCATGCGGCACGCAAGCCGTCCAATGCACCATTTCGCAAAGCAATGACGCTGATGAAATGGAGCGAAGAACAGACTATTGTTATCGGTGACCAATTGTTAACAGATGTATATGGTGGGAACAGACTGGGTTTATTTACAATTCTAGTCTTACCTATCGCTGCTGCTGATGAAGGTTGGAGAACCAAAGTTAACCGTCAGGTCGAACGGTTTGCAAGAAAACGACTGCGTAGAAAAGGACTATGGTCCGAGGAGGAAAAGAATAAATGACAGAACAAAGCGGTCTTACCGCGGGTGCGAAATGTAGTGGATGCGGTATTGCTCTACAGATGGACGCGCCTGAATTACCAGGATATTTGCCAGCACAAGCACTAGAAAGAACACCTCTAGTCTGCCAGCGCTGTTTCCGTATCCGCAATTATAATGAATCGTCGACAGTAACGGTAGATCAGAGCGAATTCTTGCGATTGCTCAGTGAAGTGGGCACAAAGGATGCACTGGTTATCCATATTGTCGACTTGTTCGATTTTCAGGGTAGCGTGATCTCAGGATTGCAACGTTTTGTAGGAAATAATCCTGTGATTCTAGCTGTAAACAAAATCGATTTGTTGCCTAAAGTAACCAACTGGAACAAATTGCGTAATTGGGTACAAAAAGAAGCGAAAGAAATCGGACTCAAAACCGAGGAAATCATTCTTTGTAGTGCCAAACAAAATACAGGGTTTGAACGTATTTTGGAAGTGGTTGGCGAGATGCGTGGTAACCGTGATGTGTACGTGGTCGGTGCAACGAATGTAGGTAAATCTACATTGATCAATCGTCTGATCTCAGATTATAGTGATCTGGAAGAAGAATTAACCACTTCGCGCTATCCGGGAACAACACTGGATACCGTCAATATTCCATTAGATGATGGACATTTTATTATTGATACACCAGGAATTGTATACGAATCTCGTTATACAGAATTGGTGACCAAGCAAGATTTGGCTGCGATTATGCCGGACAAACCACTCAAACCGATGGTATACCAATTAAATGAAGGTCAGACGCTATTTTTCGGAGCGATGGCACGATTTGATTACCTTGAAGGTGGTCGTCAATCATTTACTTGCTTCATTAATAATGGTCTCAAAATCCATCGTACCAAGTTGGAACGTGCAGATGACTTATTTGCAGATCATGCAGGAGTTATGCTTGCACCACCAACCAAAGAACATTTAGCTGATTTGCCAGAATGGACACGTCATGAATTCCGTGTTCCACGCGGTTCACAATATGATCTATTTATTTCAGGCTTGGGTTGGATCAAAGTTAACGGTGACACAGGCGCATTAGCTGCTATTCATTTGCCTAAAGGTGTCAAAGTAATGATGCGTCCATCATTGATCTAATCGAAGACCCATCTTATTCACAGGAGGATGTACATCATGACAGACCGGAAAAATGATTTATCACATCATACGCTTTTATTAGGGGTTATGGGAGATCCAATCGGACACTCGAAGTCACCAGCTATGCATAATATTGCGTTAGAAGCATCAGGAATTCCGGGGATGTATGTTCCTTTACATGTGAAACCAGAACAACTTGCAGAAGCTGTAGCAGGCACCAAAGCGCTAGGCTTCAGCGGATTCAATGTAACGATTCCTCATAAAGTAGAAATGCTGAAGTTGATGGATGAGCTTGATGAATCTGCGGTATGTTGTGGTGCTGTGAATACAGTGGTTATTCAAGATGGTAAATTAAAAGGATATAATACCGATGGTATCGGTTATGTCCGTTCATTAAAAGAAGAATTGAATAGTGAGTTATCCGGTAAGCACATTACGATTCTAGGTGCAGGTGGTGCTGCACGTGGAGTGGTCTATGCTTTGTTGCGAGAACAACCTGCAAGTGTAACGGTTATTAATCGTACAGTAGACAAGGCTGAACAGCTAGCAACAGAGTTCAGTCATGACACTTTACAAGTACAAAGTGGCAGTTATGATACACTCGATAAAGTTCTTGCACAGACCGATATACTTATTAATACCACTTCGATCGGCATGTCACCGAATAGTGACGAGACTCCACTAGAGCAGTCACGCATTCCAGAAGGAATTATTGTCAGTGATTTGATCTACAATCCGTTAGAAACACGTTTTCTACGCGAAGCTAAAAGTCGTGGTTGTACGGTAGTTGGCGGACTCGGTATGTTTGTATATCAAGGAGCATATGCCTATGAATATTGGACAGGGCAACCTGCGCCGGTATCTGTCATGCGTAGTGCTTTACTTGAAGCGATGAATCATCAAAAAGAATAGGTATTGAAGGAGAAATATATGTTAACAGGAAAACAAAAACGCTTTTTGCGTTCACAAGCACATCATTTAGATGCGATTTTTCAAATCGGTAAAGGCGGTATGAATGACGGGATCGTTCGTCATGTACTGGATGCGATTGAAACGCGCGAATTGATGAAAATCTCAGTATTAAACAACTGTCTAGAAGAGCCAAAAGATTTGGCTGAAGAATTAGCAAAAAGTACAAAATCCGAGTTGGTACAAGTGATTGGACGTACGATTATTTTGTACAAAGAATCCAAAGACCACAAACAAATTGAATTACCAAAAGCTTAATTGATCTTATTTCTATTATAAAATCGTATTCGGTGGTGTATTCATGAAAGTCGGTATTATGGGTGGAACATTCGATCCTGTGCATATCGGTCATATGTTAGCAGCAGAAGCAGCACTTCAAGGTTGTCATTTAGATGAAGTCTGGTTTATGCCGTCACATATTCCACCGCATAAGCACGAAGCAGGAGCCGGAGGAGATGAACGTCTTCAGATGGTGGAGCTTGCAGTAGGAACGAATCCTGCTTTTCGTACATTGGATATAGAGCTTGTACGCGGAGGTGTATCTTATACAATTGATACGATCCGTGAATTAAAAGCACGCTATACAGAACATGATTTCTTTTTTATTATCGGTGCAGATATGGTAAATTCGTTAACACAATGGCATGGAATTGAAGAGCTAGCACAGGTGCTTACTTTTATCGGTGTCGGTCGTCCAGGTTCTGTGATTCGCAAAGAAGATTTACCTCATTATTTGCAGGAAAAAGTTGTTCTGGTTAAGATGCCACAAGTAGACATTTCGTCGACCGATATCCGTGAACGTCTAGCAACAGGGCAATCTGTTCGTTATATGGTACATGATCAAGTGAATGAATATATAAAAAGGAGCGGAATCTATGAACCTGACACGAGATGAGTTGATGGAATCAGTATCCGCTCAAATGCCACAAAAGCGCTGGAAGCATACCGAAGGTGTGATGCAATCAGCGATTGTACTTGCCAAACGTTATGGTGCTGATCCTGTCAAAGCCGAGATCGCTGCAATCTTGCATGATGTCGCTAAATATTGGACCAGTGATCGCCAGGAGCAAGTGTTACGTGAACATGCTTTGAATGATGAATTATTATTGTATGATAAGCCGTTATGGCATGCTGAAGTGGGAGCATATACGGCACAAGTAGAATATGGTGTAGACGATGAAGAGATATTGAATGCGATTCGTTATCATACTTCTGGACGTGTCGGTATGACTGTTTTGGAAAAAGTGATTTGTTTGGCTGATTATATAGAGCCTGGACGTGATTTTCCAGGAGTTGATCATATTCGTAGTCTAGCTGAGCACAGTCTTGAAGCGGGGTTAGTCGCTGGATTTGACTCAACGATTCAGTTATTGGTTGCCAAACGCCAGATCATTTTTCCTTTGACCGTATTATCTCGCAACGATTTAGTCAAACAGCTACAACTCGAGGGGGAACTTTAATGAAATTGAATCCTGAACAATTATTGCAACTTGCTGTAGAAGCAGCTGAAAGTAAAAAAGCAAGCAATCTAGTAGCACTAGATCTACGTGGTGTCTCTATGATTGCTGATTATTTTGTGATTTGTCACGGTAACTCGGATACACAAGTACAAGCGATTGCTAGCGAAATTCGTAAAGTGATGCATGATGCTAAAGCTGAGATTCGTGGTATGGAAGGTGTAAATGCAGCTCGTTGGGTATTGATGGATTTGGGCGATGTTGTCGTGCATATTTTCCATCGTGATGAGCGTGAATACTATAACATCGAGCGTCTGTGGTCAGATGCTAAAGTGATGGAGAACGTATGAGTTTTGAATCAGGTACAGTATTAACGCTTGAATTAGTGCGTGAAGTGTCGCCGTATGGTTTTTTTCTGTCTGATGGAGAAAACGATGTGTTGCTTCATTACAGTGAAATCACTAAAAAAATCAAGATAGGCGATCATCTGGAAGTGTTTATTTTCCATGATACCGAAGATCGTCTAGCCGCAACGATGAAAAAGCCATTTTTAACGTTAGGTGGAATGGCGAAATTAACAGTTGCTGATCTTCATCCTCGTCTGGGTGCATTTCTTGAAATGGGACTGGGTCGCCAGTTGTTATTACCTCTAAGCGAAATGCCTGAACTCAAAGAACTTCGTCCGCAAATAGGCGATGAAGTCTATGTGATGATGGAGCATGATCGTCAAGGTCGTCTTCGTGCCAAATTAGCAGGTGAACTTGAATTTATGGAGCATACTTTTCACGCTCCTGAATCTTGGGTTAACCTCTGGTTAGATGCACAAGTCTATCGTCCGTTACAAATGGGGACATTTGTGATTGTAGAAGGTGGCGTACTTGGATTCGGTGCACTGGGTATGATTCACCAAAGCGAACGCAGTCGTATGCTTCGTCTAGGTGAAAAAGTCAATGTACGTGTGACTCAAGTTCGTGAAGATGGACGTGTCAATCTATCCATGATTCAGCGTAAAGAAGTCGGTCGCGATCTAGATGCAGAGCGTTTACTTGCATTCTTAAACGAGCGTCCTGACGGAGCGATGCCTTACTCGGATACAACGACACCTGATATTATCAAGCAACGTTTTGGCATTAGTAAATCTGCGTTCAAACGTGCACTTGGTAAATTGATGCGTGAAGGCATTGTCGAGCAGAAAGAAAACTGGACGATGTTAGTCAAGCCAACGGATGCTGCTGAAGCTTCTGCGCCTGACGAAGAACAACAGTCTTAATAGATAACTTGTAGTATGAATTGATCATTCTGTAATCAATATTGCAGATGTACGGAAGGACGGTTAGCGTATTGTCGTACCGGAAGTTTGCTTATGTATATGATGAATTAATGGCAGACATGCCCTATCCAGATTGGTTACGCTTTGTACGTGAAGTCTGGGATAAATATGGTATGCCTCGTACCGTCGCTGAGCTTGGCTGTGGAACAGGGAGCATTACTATTCCACTGGTCAATGCAGGCTTTCAAGTGACAGGAATCGATTTATCTTCGGATATGTTATCTGTTGCTAAAGACAAGCTAGAATCGACTCCGCAAGGACACCGTCTTTTCCAAAACGGGAGTGTCAATTGGGTGTGTCAAAATATGACGCATTGGATACTGCCAGAGCCTGTGGATAGTGTAATTTCATTTTGCGATTGTCTTAATTATTTAACAGAACCTGAATATATCGTAGATACATTCCAATCTACGTATAAAGGTCTCAAATCAGGTGGTACGTTTGTGTTTGATGTTCATCATCCGCAGACCCTACGCCGTTACGATGAAGAGCAACCTTTTATGTTAGATGAGCGTTCTGTTTCATATTTATGGACATGTGAATATGATCAAGTTCGTACTGAGATCGAGCATCATTTGACGATTTTTGCCCGTGCAGGTGAAGAGCGTAATGCTTTATATGAACGATTTGAAGAAACGCATGTTCAGCGTTCATATGATCCAGAATGGCTGAAAACAGAATTAATCAAAGCAGGTTTTCGAGATGTACATTGTTACGCTGACTTTGAATGGGTTGAAGCTGGTAATGATGCGTCTAGATTGTTCTTTGTAGCGATTAAATAATATGATATGCTTTATAAGAAGCTCCCAGTATAGGGAGCTTTTTTGATCTATCTATTTGATTGATCTACACGTAATGCTTTTCAAATTCATAGATGAGGATTTTGAGATGATAACTATTATTCAATCCCTGCTGAACAATCTTACGTTTCTAACCACTACTCTTTTCTTTGGTAATTTAATATTAAAATGGCTTAGTAAACGAATCGATATCCATTCATTGTATGTCAAATTAGTATCTGGTGTATTTGCTGGTGTGATTGGTATTATGCTTACCAAATACTTTTCATTTCGTTTATCAGATATGATCGTGCTGGATCTTCGCCAAGTGGCTATTATCCTTTCCTTTTATTTTGGCGGGGCATTAAGTAGCTTGGTGACTGCTGTTATTATTGGCGTATATCGACTCTTTTTGATTGATCCGATCAATTTTAGTTCATTTATTGGCTTTTTTAATGCGATTTTTACCTTTATTGTGACTGGATTTTTTATCAAAAAAGGCAAAGAGTTAGTCTTATCGCAATGGGTTCGTATGATGTTTGGTATTTTACTTGTATATGGTTTATCTGTTTTTTCTGTATTGGGTGAGAAAGCCTTTTTTACGATTATTATCTTTTCCCTTTTTTATATTCCTGCGGTCTTATTCGTCTACTATTTGCTTCGTTATATGAAACGTACGGATGATGCATTACTACTGATGCGTGAAGCGGTCAATCTCGATTTCTTAACAGGGCTTCATAATCCAAGGGCGTTTGAGAAAATGTTTGAGCAAAAAACAATGAATATAGCGTATCAAGCACAGCCTTTTAGTTTGCTTATGTTTGATCTTGATCATTTTAAACAAGTCAATGATACGTACGGGCATCTGAATGGTGATGTTATTTTGATCCAAGTGGCTCAGTTATTAAAGATGACTATGCGATCGAATGATTATTGTGCTCGTAAAGGCGGAGAAGAATTCGCTGCTATTTTGAATGATTGCACTATAGAAAAGACGCTAAAGATAGCAGAGTCTATTCGTAAAAAGGTCGAAGTTCATCCATTTGAATTAGAAGATGGACAGATTATTCAGGTCACCATCTCAATAGGAATTAGTTGTTATCCGCAAGATCAGCCTGAAAATATGTTTGAACAAGCAGATCGAGCATTGTATGTGGCGAAGTCTTCGGGACGTAATCAGGTGAAGTTAGCTGAACCACTGAAATAAACAGTGCTTGATCTGAAATGCATTTCATACTTTATCATAAAAGCATGATCAGCTTGAAGGAGGAGTATATATGCATCATGAACAGAAAAAAGCGTTTCCGACAGATTTTCTATGGGGTTCTGCTTCAGCAGCCTATCAGGTAGAAGGAGCTTGGGATGAAGATGGTAAAGGGCCTTCGATGTGGGATTCTTTTACCAAAATTCCAGGGAAAACGTTTAAAGGAACTAACGGAGATGTAGCGGTAGATCATTATCATCGTTATAAAGAAGATATTGCTTTGATGGCAAAGCAAGGGCTTAAAGCATATCGCTTTTCGATTAGTTGGCCTCGTATTTATCCGCAAGGTAAAGGGGAAGTCAATGAAGCAGGTTTAGTGTTCTATGATCAATTGATTGATGAATTGATTGCGAATCAGATCGAACCTGTATTAACGCTATATCACTGGGATGCACCTCAAGCGCTTGCCGATGAGTATGGAGCATGGGAATCCAGAGAAATGATTGAAGATTTCAACCAGTATTGCATCACATTGTATAAGCGTTATGGAGATCGTGTGAAGTATTGGGTATCTTTAAATGAGCAAAATTATAACTCGAATCATGCTTTTATTACAGCGATGCATCCACCCGGTGTACATGATCGCAAACGATTTTACGAAGCGAACCATATTGCTTTTCTTGCGAATGCCAAAGCGATCGAATCATTCCGTCAATATGTACCAAACGGTAAAATAGGACCTAGCTTTGCGTATTCTCCTTCGTATCCAGCGAGTAGCCAACCTCGTGATATGTTAGCGTATGAGAATGCGGAAGAGTTTCAAAATAATTGGTGGCTGGATACGTATTGTCTCGGTCATTATCCACAGGTAGCACTTCGTTATCTGCAAGAACATGATCTAGCACCAACGTTTGAAGAAGGTGATATTGAACTACTGACCAAAGGTATTCCTGACTTTGTTGGTGTTAATTATTATCAGACGATCACTTATGAGTTCAATCCGATTGATGGTGTCGCTGAAGGTAAAATGAATACGACCGGTCAAAAAGGAAGCAATGAAGATACAGGGCGACCAGGGCTATACAAAACAACACCTAATGGACATTTAGAAACGTCGAACTGGGATTGGGCGATTGATCCGATCGGGCTTCGTATAGGATTACGCCGTATTACAAGTCGTTATGGATTGCCTGTCTTTATTACTGAAAATGGATTAGGTGAATTCGATAAGTTAGAAGCCGATGGAAGTATTCAAGATGATTATCGTATTGATTATTTACGTTCACATCTCGAACAATGCCGTGAAGCTATAGCTGATGGTGTTGATCTGATTGGTTATTGTAGCTGGTCATTTACAGATTTGTTAAGCTGGTTGAATGGCTATCAGAAACGGTATGGATTTGTCTATATTAACCGTGATGAAGACAGTGAAAAAGATATGCGTCGTATTCCGAAAAAAAGCTATTATTGGTATCAACAAGTGATTGAAAGCAACGGCGAACAATTGTAATAAGATTCCTTTATATCTAAATAAACCGTTTATTCTTCGTTAGATGACTAAGAAGAATAAACGGTTTTTATCGTTTTTATCATTTATAAGTTATGATAGAAATAATACACAAAGTTTATTGAAAGGGTATAAACAGAAAGGAGTTACCTCATGGTCAATATCAAACAAATTGCCAAACAAGCAGGCGTATCCGTCACTACAGTCTCCAGAGTGCTCAACCATCATCCTTATGTCAGTGAAGATAAGCGATTGCGTGTTCAGCAAGTGATCGAACAAAATAGCTATACGCCTAATTCACAAGCGATCAGCCTCATTCGTGGCAAAACACGTACAGTGGGCTTGATTTTGCCTTTTAGTCATCATCCGTATTATCATGCCATTATTGCAGGAGTGATGGAAGAAGCTTATCAATATGGATATCATGTATTGTTATGTCAGACTTCATATAATCCAGATCAAGAACGGGAATATCTACATATGCTCAGTACAAGACAAGTGGATGGCGTTATTTCATGTTCACGTGTATTGCCGTGGGCAGAATTTCAGTCCTACAGTGAATCAGGGCCTATAGTCGTCTGTGAGTATACAGAAGAGTCTAATCTATCAGCAGTCTATACTGATCATTATGATGCTTTTTGTAGTGGAATTCAGTATTTATTAGATCGTGGTTATACCCGAATCGGTTATTGTGTCGGTCGCAAAACAAGTGCCAGCAGTCAAGCGCGATTCCGTGCATATCAAAATACACTCCATGCCGCAGGGCTTGAAGTGTATTCAGAGTGGATTTTTCCAGATTGTATTCATATGAGTGATGGCGAACAAATTGCGAAACAGATTGCTGAAATGGATAAACCACCTTCTGCATTAATCGTTACAGGGGATGAAGCTGCCGCAGGTGTGATGTTAGGCGCTCGGCAATATGGTCTAGGTATTCCAGATCAATTAGCGATTATCGGTTATGATAATCAGCCGATCTCCGCAGGCTTGCAACTCACGACGATTGATCAGAATTTGCAAGAAATCGGCAGACAAGCTTTTTCTTTATTTTATGAACGTAGCCTTGATCCTACATTAACTTCAGCCAAACGGCTTATTCCCTATACATTAATCGAACGCAGTAGTGTCTAATATCTATGGTCGTTGATGGATAAATATTTGAATATTAACTGGACTTCTTCATCACATCGACTCGACCGGAAAAGAATGTCGCACCGCCACCCATATCGGCTAAGCGATCAGGTGTTAGAGCATTCACTAGATGTGTCGCTTGATTGTTATCTGTATCTGCCCACAGTCCTTGACTGACGACAACGCCCGGTAATACATGTTCACCTACCGTAGCAAGCAATTCACAAGAACCACGCTCGTTCCAGACGGTGACCCAGTCTCCATCTTCGATACCTGCATTCTGTGCATCAGTAGTATTCATAAATAGCTTCGGTGTTTTTTCAAGACCGATATGCTTGGCATTATTAGAGAATGTTGAATTCAAAAAGTTATGATTAGGACCCGGCACAAAAATATAAGGATGGGTACCTTGTTCTTGAAGTGGTGTATAGGTTGGCAATGGAGGTAATCCATCACGTTCCATATCTTTAGAATACAATTCGATCTTACCGCTAGGTGTAGGTAAGCGATCCGGGAAAATATATTGTCGATCTGCTTTGACATATTGATGCTGGACTAACGAATCATACGTAATCGGCTTAAGTGCAGGATTCGCAGGGTGATCGAGCGCTTGACGAATTAACTGTTCATCGCTGTCTTGTAATGCTTGTTCTTCATACCCCATAGCTGTAGCAAGTAAGCGAAAGACTTCAGTATTCGATTTACTTTCACCATAGCGAGCAATAACAGGTTGTTGAATCTGCATATAATGATGCCAGTAAGACGCATAGAAATCTGTATTTTCAAAAGCAGATGTAGCTGGTAAAACGATATCTGCATACTTAGCGGTTTCGGTTAAAAAGAGATCATGAACCACTGTAAATAAATCTTCACGCGCTAATCCTTGACGCACTTTACTAGATTCAGGAGTGACAACAGCAGGATTCGAATTATACACATACAGAGACTGTACAGGTTCAGATTCTTCTAATAATACACGACCCAATTGGTTCATATTGAAAGAGCGTGTATTGCGATTGATGAGCAAGTCTGGACGCTGTAATGCTTCTTCGTTAAAGCTAAGCTGGAATGTATTGGATTTGATTGCACCACCGCCACGTACTAACCATTGCCCTGTAATCGCAGGCAGACACGTAATGGTACGTACATTCATACCACCATTATCATGATGTTGTAATCCATTTCCGATGCGAATTAGAGAAGGGCTGGCATCTCCATACATACGTGTTAAACGATACAGATCATCGACAGGTACGCCTGTAATCGCAGATACTGTGGCTGGATCGTATTGTTTCACATGCTCACGAAGTTGTTCATGCCCTACAGTATATTGCTCCATAAAAGCTTGGTCTACTTTATGTTCGGCAAATAAAATATGCATCATGCCTAGAGCAAGTGCACTATCCGTCCCCGGCAAAATAGGGATAAACCAATCCGCTGATCGACCGGTTTGATTTTTGTGAACATCGATAACAATCACTTTAGCGCCTTTTTTGCGAGCTTGTTGAGCTAAAGTGACTTGATGCATATTAGTACTTACTGCATTGATTCCCCAGAAAATAAAAAGCTGTGTATCTACAGTATCTTCAGGATCGGTACCGATACTGCCACCCATTGTATATTTATATCCTGCTGAACCGGCAGCTGTACAAATCGTACGTTCTAGTAGACTGGCACCCATATGATGGAAAAAGCGACGATCCATACCTTCTGCTGACAGATTGCCCATATTTCCGTAGAAACTGTAAGGAAGAATACTTTCAGGACCGGATGTAGCAATCATTTGTTTCCAATTCGATGTAATGATAGAGATAGCTTCCTCCCACGAAATAGGCTCAAATGATCCTTCTCCTTTAGCACCAACACGTTTAAGCGGAGTCGTCAGACGCTTCGTATCATAGATACGTTCAGCCATATTGCGAACTTTATTGCAGATATTGCCTTTAGTAACAGGATGATTAGGGTCGCCTGCAATTTTGACGATTTTACCCTTTTCTTTATGAACAAGCAGTCCGCATTGATCGGGACAATCGAGTGAGCAGACAGAAGGAAATACCCCATCTTGTTGATCAATATAAGTAGACATATACCAAGCTCCTTTCAAAATACATCAAACAATTTAAATTATACATACGATGTGTACATGTTGTGTTTATCATAAATCAAATTTTAGATTTAATGTTGACTTTTTTACTAGGTTTAATTAGAATTAAGAAAATTATTTCGAATTCGACAAAATTAGATGTTTTATACCTTATCGTGTCTGATCCTGATTTGCAAGTTTTTTCGACAACTGCATACATTAGATTTTCTATCCAGAGAGGTGGAGGGACTGGCCCTACGAAACCTCGGCAAAAACGTGCCAATTCCAGCAAGCTTGAATCGCTTGGGAGATAGGAAAGCAGGATGAATTATTGCATTAGCTGTTTGTAAATATACAACAGTATAGTGAATATTTAGATAACCTCTTTCCTTGATTTGGGAAAGAGGTTTTTTATATTTTATCCTTTTACTCATCATATCTATATCTCATATGATCCTTCCATTTGGATCAAAAGGAGAACATGCTATAAGTTCATACTTTCTTACTTTAAAGCTTCACTTAAATAACACTGCACCTAAGTGTACCAAAGGAGATTCAATAATGAAAATATTAATTACTGCCCCTTATAACGAACAAGGTCGTCAGCAACTCGCGGATACTTTTGGAGAAGTCATCTATCGTTGTTGGAAAGATCATGGACAAGCCTATCAAGAAGACGAATTAATTTCTTTATTACAAGAAACACAAGCAGATGGACTGATTGCAGAACTTGATCTGGTGACTGAAAAAGTTATTCAATCGGTGCCCAATCTACAATTTATCGGTGTCTGCCGGGGAACACCTTCCAATGTAGATGTTCCTGTTGCCACCAAACACTGTATTCCAGTCTTTTATACGCCTGCCCGTAATGCACAGGCTGTAGCAGAAATGGTTGTAGGCAGTCTGATTACTTTTCTACGTCGTATTATTCCATCCAGCCAATGGTTGGAAGACAAACAATGGCAAAGCGGCAGTTTAACCGCTTATCTCAAATTCAAAGGTAATGAACTAGCAGGGAAAACCGTAGGTATGGTCGGTTTTGGAGCTGTAGCTCAGCGTACCGCAGGTATTCTACGTAGCTTTCCTTGTGATATTCGTTATTACGATCCTTATGTGACAAGCCCGGATCCACGTGATCAGAAAGTATCGTTAGAGGAGTTGTTTTCAACCAGCGATATCATATCAATTCATTTACCGGTCACTGAAGATACCAAAGGATTGATCGATAAAACATTATTACAATCGATGAAAAGCGACGCTATTTTTGTAAATACGGCTCGTTCGATTGTGGTAGATCATGATGCACTGGTTGAACGGTTACAACAGAATCAGATTCGTGGAGCGATTATTGATGTATTTGATCAAGAACCACCACTTCCCAAAGATTATGAATTGATTTCATTGCCGAATGTATTAGCCATTCCGCATCTAGCAGGTGCTACTTATGAAGTAGAAGATCATCATGTAGAGATTATGAATACCGCGTTAATTGATTGGTTCGAACATCAGCAGACCGATGTGAAAGTGCTCTACAATAAAGCAATCTTGGAGGATATGAACAATGACACAACAAGCTTATCTAGTCTTTGATATTGGTACAGGTAATGCCCGTGTAGCCGTTGTTGATATCCATGGGAACGTATTATCGATCGAACGTGCTGATATTGTCTATCACAATGATGAACAGTATCCAGATGCACGTCACTTTGTACCTGAAGTATTGTGGGAACAGATTGCCGGGTTGACGAAGGTGGCATTATCTAGAGTACCTGATATTCATATCACAGCGATTACTTCGACCAGTCAACGTCAAGGAATTGTATTGATCGACGAAGCAGGAGAATCGTATTTAGGATTACCGAATATTGATAACCGTGGACGAGAGTGGGAAGAACAGTATACAGATCTATCGTCTATTTATCATAGAACAGGAAGAACACCATCTGCTTTATTTTCAGCGATGAAATTAGTCGGGTTACGTGAACGCCGTTCGGAGCAGTATCAACGGTTACATCGTTTGACAAGTATTAGTGATTGGGTGACATATACGCTCAGTGGATCGTTAAGTTATGAACCTTCTCAAGCATGTGAGACTCTTTTATACGATGTAGAGCAAGGAAACTGGTCAGACGAGATGTGTAGTGTACTTGGAATCTCACCTACTGTATTGCCAGAGTTGGTGTCTTCAGGCAGTGTACTTGGGACAGTCATACCCGCTATAGCAGCAGAGTTAAATCTACCTATACATACACCTGTGATCGTAGGTGGTGGAGATACACAACTGGCTATTCATAGTACAGAAGCAGAGGCTGAAGATATTGTTATCGTATCAGGCACTACGACACCTATCGCTAAGATTACAAGTACATTTACTACTGATGATTCAGCGCAAGCATGGATTAATGCGTATACGACACCTCATCAATTTTTGATCGAAACCAATCCAGGCATTACAGGCTTGAATTATCAGAAATTGCAATCTATTTTCTATCCTAATGAAGGATATGACGTGATGGAGCAAGAGATGGATGCGCTTGGCGAAAGTCAATGTATTGCAGCCTTAGGTTCTTATCTATCTTCTGCCAAAAATGCACGTGTACGTGGTGGATTTGTATTTGATGCTCCATTATCAGATCAATTAAGTCGTGCTCATTTTGTCAGATCCGCCTTACATGAGATTGCATTTTCAATCAAAGTGAACTTCGATCAACTGGCACAAGTGGTAGCACTAGATCGTTCGTATATCTGGGCATGTGGCGGAGGATTACAAAGCCGTACTCTGATCCAAAGTATTGCGGATCTGTTGGGCAAAGAAATTCGGATTCGTGCTGGGTTCGAACATGCATCTATTGTCGGTGCCGCTTATATCTGTAATGAAGCTTTGAGTATAGATTCAACGCAAGAAGAACAGATAGAATCTTTTTATCCTCAATCTTCAGATCAATTGCAAAAAGATTATCAACAATGGCATGCGGCACAGCTCTTTTTTGCACAATTACAATTAGCAGAATCAGCACCAACCCCTTCTGGATAAAAAATAATTACTTTTGATGGTACACATCAATATCCATAGTCAAAAAAGAAAAGGAGTGTGGAGTATGAATATATTGGATCGAGTCGGTATCCCCAAAACACTAGTCTGGGGCTATCTCGGAGTATTGATTTTTATGATGGGAGATGGGTTAGAAGCAGGTTGGTTAAGTCCTTATTTGGTTGAACGAGGACTTAGTGTACAACAAGCCAGTCTACTATTTACTGTATACGGAGTCACTCTTGCAATAGCTTCATGGTTCTCAGGCGTATTTTTAGAAGCATTTGGAGCGAAGAAGTCGATGTTGATTGGATTTATCGCTTATGTAATCGGTACGTCTGCTTTTATCGCTTTTGGCATCACTGATTTGAACTATCCAATAATGTTGTTAACGTATGCTGTCAAAGGATTCGGATATCCATTATTTGCGTATTCCTTTTTAACATGGGTCACTTATCGTAGTCCTGAAAATAAATTAAGTACTGCGATTGGTTGGTTCTGGGTTGCTTATTCCGGAGGTATGTTTGTATTGGGAGCTTATTATTCCAGTTATGCAATCAAACATCTAGGGTATATGCAGACATTATGGAGTGCTGTAGTACTTGCAGGAATCGGAGCTATTTTTGCTTTGTTAATCAATCGTGATCGCTTACCGAAAAAAGCAGGCAATGCCCGTGAAACATTACGTGAACTCAGCAAAGGCTTAACCATTGTCAAAACGCATCCCAAAGTCGGATTGAGTGGGATCGTACGGGTTATCAATAGTGTAGGTTCCTACGGATTCCCTGTATTTTTACCATTACATATGGCACAGTACGGTATACAAACCGGTACATGGCTCAATATTTGGGGAACGATTTTTTTAGGTAATATCGTATTCAATCTACTATTCGGGATTATCGGTGACAAGTTTGGTTGGAGACAGACGGTGATGTGGTTTGGTGGAGTGGGATGTGGAATTTTCACATTATTACTATTCTATGTTCCTGAATGGACGAACGGTAATTTGTGGATTACAACGATTGTTGGATTTATCTGGGGTGGATTATTAGCCGGTTATGTTCCAATCGCTGCACTTGCTCCATCGGTTGCAGGTGGAAATAAAGGGCCTGCCATGTCGATCGTGAATCTAGGTGCGGGGTTATCTGCATTTATTGCGCCTGCAATTGCTTTTGCTTTTATTGGTACGATCGGTGCAGAAGGGGTCGTATGGATATTTGCTATCCTTTATTTTATCAGCGCAATTATTACCAAATTTATTACAACACCTGAAGAAGATGCCGCCAAATTAGCAGGCAAACGCAAAGTGCAAGAGAATATTGCGTAATCATTGACTTTCACAGGTGAATTTTTTAAAATAGAACTATTGTTATATTTTATAATACAATGCTCAGTGAAAAGGAATAGTAATATCAGTAAGCATGTAATGATAGAGAGTCGACGGGTGGTGCAAGTCGATATGATACTGGTATGAACTCACCTTGGAGATATGTTGCAAGAATATGTGGCACGCTGTGATCGTTAGCGATACATAGTCAGCGTTGTTATGATAGTTCTGAACGACATCGGCTTCCTACCGTTATCAGGCAACTAAGTGAGTGAATAGCAAAGTATGCTTGTTCACTAACTAGGGTGGTACCGCGAGACACAACCTCTCGTCCCTAGCGATATTATGCGCTATGGATGAGAGGTTTTTTTGTCGCATATGCGCAGTAAAACAGAACGAAATTAATCTACACCACAGACACAAACGGTCTTTAAGACCGAAGGAGGACACATTGATGACAGATTCAAAAACAGCTCAACCCGGTTATCATCCACAGCAGATCGAACCAAAGTGGCAAGGATATTGGGATCAGCACAAAACATTTAAAACACAAGAAGAACCAGGTAAGCCAAAATTTTATGCTTTGGATATGTTCCCTTACCCATCTGGAGCAGGACTACATGTAGGGCATCCTGAAGGGTACACAGCAACAGATATCGTGTCTCGTTACAAACGGATGCGCGGTTTTAATGTTCTTCACCCAATGGGCTGGGATGCTTTTGGTCTACCGGCAGAACAATACGCGATGGATACAGGTGAACATCCTCGTGATATTACATTCAAAAATATTGATAATTTCCGTCGTCAAATTAAATCACTAGGTTTCTCTTATGATTGGGATCGTGAGATCAGTACAACCGATCCACAGTATTACAAATGGACACAATGGATCTTTATCCAACTGTATAATAAAGGGCTTGCTTATGTAGACGAAGTAGCTGTGAACTGGTGTGAAGCATTAGGAACAGTACTTGCGAATGAAGAAGTTATTGATGGCAAAAGTGAACGTGGAGGACATCCGGTTGTCCGCAAACCGATGCGTCAATGGGTGTTACGCATCACTGAATACGCAGAGCGTCTGTTAGATGATTTGGAAGAATTGGATTGGACAGAAAGTATCAAAGATATGCAGCGTAACTGGATCGGCAAATCTGTCGGTGCAGAAGTTCATTTTGATATCGAAGGTACAGATAAGAATCTAACGGTATTTACAACTCGTGCAGATACATTATTCGGTGCAACATACTGCGTATTAGCTCCTGAACACGAATTAGTAGACCTGATTACAACACCTGAACAAAAAGCGGCTGTTAAAGCTTACCAAGACCAAGCAACGCATAAGAGTGATCTGGAGCGTACTGATTTGGCAAAAGATAAAACAGGCGTATTTACAGGTGCTTATGCGATTAATCCAGCAGGTGGAGAAAAATTACCAATCTGGATCGCTGATTATGTTCTTGCAGGTTACGGTACAGGCGCTATTATGGCTGTTCCTGCCCATGATGCTCGTGACTGGGAATTTGCGAAGAAATTCAATTTGGAAATTAAAGAAGTGGTAGCTGGTGGTAGTGTACAAGAAGAAGTGTACACAGGCGAAGGCGAACATGTAAATTCTGATTTCTTAAATGGATTAAATACAACCGATGCGATTGCTAAAATGATTGCATGGCTTGAAGAAAGTGGCAAAGGACAAGGTAAAGTCACTTATCGTCTACGTGATTGGTTGTTCAGCCGTCAACGCTACTGGGGAGAGCCTATTCCTATTTTGCATTTAGAAGATGGGACGATGAAGACTGTTCCTGAATCTGAATTGCCTTTATTGCTTCCTGATATTGATCAAATCAAACCTTCAGGTACAGGCGAATCACCACTCGCTAATATCACGGACTGGGTAGAGACGATTGATTCTGAAACAGGAATGAAAGCACGCCGTGAAACAAATACAATGCCACAGTGGGCAGGTAGTTGCTGGTATTACTTGCGTTATATCGATCCACACAATGATGATGCTTTGTGTTCACCAGAGAAGCAAAAAGAATGGTTACCTGTTGATCTATATATCGGCGGTGTAGAGCACGCTGTTCTTCACTTGTTGTACGCTCGTTTCTGGCATAAAGTACTATACGATATCGGTGTAGTCGATACGAAAGAGCCTTTCCAAAAACTTGTGAATCAGGGCATGATTTTAGGTAATAATAACGAGAAAATGAGTAAATCTCGTGGTAACGTGATTAATCCAGATGATATCGTCAATGAATATGGCGCAGATACATTACGTCTATATGAAATGTTTATGGGACCACTGGAAGCAACGAAGCCTTGGAATGAAAATGGTGTAGAAGGCATGTACCGCTTCTTATCTCGTGTATGGCGTCTATTTATCAATGATGAAGGACAATTGAATCCGAAGATCACTGACAGTGAAGGTGATGAAGCTTTCAAACGTACCGCTCACAAAACGATCAAAAAAGTAACCGAAGACTTAGACGGACTTCGTTTCAATACAGCGATTAGTCAGTTGATGATCTTTGTAAATGATGCTTACAAAACCGAAGTATTGCCACGCGATTTAATGGAGAAGTTTGTACAATTGTTATCTCCACTTGCTCCGCATATCGCTGAAGAATTGTGGACTCGTTTGGGTCATGAAGGCAGTATTACGTATGTGGAATGGCCTACATTTGATGAGCAATGGACAACGGAATCTGAAGTGGAAATTGTGATTCAAGTGAACGGCAAAATTGTACAACGTAACAAAATTGCAAAAGACTTGGATGCCAAAGCCATGGAAGAATCGGCATTGTCTTTAGAAACGGTGCAACAAGCCATCGAAGGTAAAACCGTTCGTAAAGTCATTGCTGTACCTGGGAAATTAGTAAATATTGTAGCTAACTAATCACGAACCAGTGAATAGATTAACTACGATAGGATGAATTGATTTAACAGTAAAATCGTTTAATCTCCTATGCGATGGGAGTCTATTACCGGGATTCCGGTAATGTACTGGAGTCCCGACGGCAGAGGTGTAATTATGAGACGGGATATCATATGGACAGCGGTAGTGTCCGCTGTACTTGGTGTAGGATTGATTGGGTTCGGCACTTTACAATCCAGTGATCAAGAAACGAAATGGACAGCTTTAAATGAACAAGCACAAGCTTCACTGACAGAAGATCAGGCAGTTGCTCCCAAAACGAAAGATTCTACTTCACAAGAATCAATAGCTACACCAACCAACTTAGGAGATCGTTCCAGAGATGAACCGACTTCTGCAACAGCTTCTCTCAAAGAGAGTGCGGTTGAGGTAGCTGCTGAGGGTATCACAACTGAACCTGCTTCTACCCGTGAGAAACGATCCACCACAACTTCAATGAACTCAGCAGAGTCTACAGGTTCAAGCTCACCGCAGACTGAACCTGTATCAAAGACGGTTGAGTCATCTGCTAGTGTGCAAGATGGTCGGATTAGCATTAACCGTGCCAGTTTGTCGGAACTGACTGAATTACCTGGCATCGGGGAAAAGAAAGCACAAGCGATTATCGATTATCGGAATACACATGGAGCTTTTGGCAGTGTCAATGAATTGGATAATGTCAAAGGAATCGGTAGCAAAATGTTAGCGAAGATGTTGCCTTATGTACAGCTTTAGGGGATATAAGGGGGAGTAAGATTGGTACGTAAAGATTGGGATACGTATTTTATGGATATTGCTCATATGGTCTCGACACGTTCACGATGCCCGCGTCGTCATGTCGGTTCAGTCTTAGTACAAGGGAAAAAGTTACTTGGTACCGCATATAATGGAGCACCGATGGGTGTACCCGATTGTTCTGAAGATGGTTGTATGATCTCAGAAGAAGTAGAAGTGGTCAATGTGGATGGTGTAGAAACAATGGTCAAAAAGCAACGTTGTATTCGCACCATTCATGCCGAACAGAATTTACTCCTTTTTACCGATCGTGCTGACCGTGAAGGTTCAGTAGTGTATGTTACAGACGAACCGTGCTGGACATGTGCCAATATGTTAGCCAATAGTGGGATTATCGAGATCGTCTATTATCGTCCTTATCCCAAAGATACACGTAAAGTGACAGCTATGATGAAGCAAAAAGGCATTATTTTCCGTCAGTTGGATCATTATAATCCACCACCTGACACCACAGTGATCAGCTAATTTCATAAGATTCATCTGCCCTCATCGCAAATTAGGGAACGATATATGGAAGAACCATTATCTTGTAAGTACACCACATCTGTTGAAGATGCGTGTGAACTTATACAGGTAATGGTTCTTTTTTTGTGCGTAGAGGGCGAGATGGTCTTGAAAAATAGTTCTTTTGAACACAATAAATCAAGAACGGAGAGAACAGGATTGCAAACACGTCCACTTGTCGCATTATGTGCAGTATGGGTTGGAGGCAGTATGATCGCTTGTCTAACCAGTGAATATATAGGGTGGGTACTTGCAGGGTTAAGTCTGATTTTATGCTCAAGTTATCTGTTATTACCGGAAAATCGACGTTCGATCATTATTCTAGGTTCTGTTATGTTGATTGCGCTACTTTACTGGCACTGGAATGAAGTGAATAATATCAGCAGAATCCCTTCTACCCTTCAAGTTCAAGCATCACAGATGATCGATCAACCCGTTCAAAGTAGTGGTATCATTATTAGTCCTATCAAAATAGATGGTGATCTAGTTACTTTTTTGATGAATACATATCATTTTCAAAAAGATCAATCACTGGCTACACCAGAAAAAGTAAGAATTCAGCTCAAATTAGCAAAAGAATCCGAATTGCAAACAGCGGCTTTGTGGCAACGAGGAGATCAGATACAGATTCAAGGTGTATGGAAAGTACCCGGAGAAGCTCGTAATTTTAATACGTTTAACTACAGAGATTATCTACGTACACAATACGTCCATTGGATCATTAGCGCAAAAGGTGCCCATTCACTGGAAAAGACTACACTGCCATTATCCAAAATAACACAGTGGAAATGGGAACTACTACGTTATAACGATCAGGTTCGAGCGGATCTTGGAGCACGCATTGATGCATTATTTGATGATCATGATCGTGGATATATGAAAGGATTGTTGATCGGAGACTCGGGTGATCTGGATCCTGAGACATTTGCTTCTTTTTCCAGACAAGGATTAACGCATATTCTGGCGATATCTGGATTGCACGTAGCCATTTATACAGCTATTTTATTATGGCTGTTACGCCAGATGAGAGTGACCAGAGAACGGGCTTGTTTGATTGTGATTGTGCTTCTTCCTATCTATGTCTTATTAACAGGAGCTTCTCCATCTGCTGTCCGTGCAGGTATTATGGGCATGATTGGTCTATATGCACTTAGCCGTGGCATCCTCAAAGATGGACTGCATATACTATGTGCTGCTTGTATAGGAATGTTAATCTATGAACCTTATTATTTGCTGAATGTGAGCTTTCAATTATCTTTTATCGTAACAGCGGGATTAATTATTTTTGTGCCTTTAGTTCAACCTTTACTTCAAAAGATACCGTCCAAATGGGCAGGAGCGATAGCTGTAACATGGGTAGCACAGCTGATCTCGTTTCCTTTAACCATTTATTATTTTAATCAGTTTTCTATATTATCCTCGGTGGCTAACTTCATCTTGGTTCCGATTGTAAGCTTGATTGTATTGCCGATCGGATCTATCGTACTTGCTCTTAGTTATGTATGGTTGCCTATAGCGAATAGTCTTGGAAATGGAGTCTCATGGATCAACACATGGACATTTCATCTGGTAGATTGGATCGATGTTATACCCGGCATGTTAACGATCTGGTATTCGCCTTCTATGTTATGGATCTTATTATATTACGTACTGCTTTATATAGGATTGCGCTGTAATCAAAGTATTATACAGTGGAAATTTCGAGAACAGTCAGCACATGCTGATTCTTCAGATCATTCAACGGATCTACAATCTGCAATCACACAGCCTTTAAAGACTATACATTCTAAATGGTATGCCATATCTTATCAATCTCCATGGATCAAGCGAAGATATATCGCTTGTTGGATCAGTGGATGTTTAGTCACTATTTTGATCATCTATGGTTATATTCAGCCTACCACTTCAGGTAACGGAATCGTTCAATATTTAGATGTAGGGCAAGGCGATAGTATTTTGATTACGACTCCACAAGGAAAGCAGATCTTAGTGGATGGTGGCGGCACAATGACATTTGAACGTCCGGGACAAGAATGGAGAAAACGCAAAAATCCGTATGAGATTGGTAACAAGCTACTGGTTCCATTGCTCAAAAAGCGAGGGATACATCAATTAGATGCGGTTCTTTTAACACATGGCGATCATGACCATGCAGGAGGCTTACCTGCTGTAGTGAAGCAGATTCCGGTTAATCATTTTATTTTTAATGGCACATTGCCAGATGGAGATAGCTTGAATCCATTGATGAAGACGCTATTAGATCAACAGATTCCTTTAATTACACCTACACCGGGTAGCGAATTACAGATCGACGATCAGACTACATTGACCTTTTTAGCTCCTGAATCATTACATCAAGGAAAGAATAATCAGCTCAAAGGATTACCACGTGAAGAAAATCAAAATCATTATTCGGTTGTATTTTTGCTGACCATGAATAAGCGTAACTTTGTATTTACAGGAGACGCTGATCAAGCAGAAGAACAAGGCATATTATATCATCTTCAGCAGTCGTCTACGTTTGAATCTAACTCAGCGTTTGTAGCATCACGAACCGAATTTCCTATTGATGTGCTCAAAATCGGTCATCATGGTAGCAAAACATCGTCTTCTAGTGAATGGTTACACTACTGGCAACCTCATTTGTCTGTAATCTCTGTAGGAGCTACAAATACATACGGTCATCCTACAGAAGAAGTATTGCAACGGATAGAGCAAGTAGACTCGGAAGTTGCTCGTACAGATCTGCAAGGAGAAATACAGATTCAAGTGACACCCGATGGAGACATGTTAGAGCGAGTGATGTTTCCTTTACCTTAATCCTCCATTACAGCCTTTCTTTAGACGTGTATTCTAATCCATACCAACTGTCGGGATGACGAATACAAGTGTTTCTGTTATTCTAAATACAGTCTTGAACCGTTTACATCTTGACATTCGATTCGGATGAATCCTACATAGGGTAAATCTTTATAACACCAGAGTTCACATCTTTCCGTAATGCAAGATAAAGCGCGTAGACCACTAATTATTCAAATGAATCAATTAATTAAAATTAATTTGAAAATAACTGCAACTATTAGGCAACTCTTTGCGTCTGAATAGTTGTAAGGAGAGGGGGATCCTCCGTGGTGGAGCAGGGACTCATCAAGGCCGCCCAAGCGGGAGACCGGGATGCTCTAATCACCCTATTAAGAGAGATAGAACATCATGTCTACAAAACGGCATATTACATTTTAAATAATGAACAAGATGCTCTAGACGCGGCTCAGGAAGCTTTGATCCGTATTTATACCAAAATCGGTTCCTATGAAGAAAAAGCACAATTTAAAACATGGGTACAACGAATCGTGACAAATGTATGTATTGATAAATTTAGACGTAACAAACCAACGGTCTCGATCGATGAGCATGAAATGATTTTTGAAGGTCGCGATAATGTAGAGCATGATGTTATGCGTGCTTATACATCAGAAGATGTACGCGAAGCGATTAATCAACTACCAGAGCATCACCGAACCGTGATTGTACTCCGTTATATTCAAGATTTATCCTATAACGAAATAGCAGATTGTCTTGATTTGCCATTGAATACTGTGAAATCGTATTTGTTTCGTGCCCGTCAACAATTACAGAGTCTGCTTGCAGATTATGAGAAAGGAGGAGTGACTGGATGAAACGTGAAGTAGCGGAAGAATGGATGAACCGCTATTTGGACGGTGATCTAAGCGAGGAAGATGCTGATATCCTGTTCCGCCATATCGATAATAATCCTGATGATGCGGATACATTTCGAATAATGAGCGCTTTATCTTTACAGCTTGAGAAATTACCAGATGTTAAGCCCCGGTTTAGTCTAGTCGATTCTATATTGCCTACTTTAGATGATATCGATGCAGAACGTCGTGCTGAGATTGCTTCTGATATCGGCATTATGGAACCGCAACATGAAAGTAAAGATGAATTCACTGAACGTCGTAGACAGCGAAGTTCTTGGAGAGATCGTCTGCCTGTACGTACGATCGGTGGGCTAGTCGCTGCTGGTGTTATTCTTGGAGTGTCGATTGCAACATACGAACCCAAAACACTTTCAGATGCAGGACAAGCACCAACCAGTATCAGTATGGAACAACAAGCAGCAGAGCAAGAAAAAGGCGCAGCGAAATCCAATGCTGAACAAGATGCTACCTTACAAGCACCTGTAACAAATACGCCTGAATCAACAACTTCACCTGAAAGTAATACACAACCACAGTCGGATCAATCACCAGAAACTACGGTGCCTGACAGTGGAACACTAGATTCACAAGCGACACCGCCAGATAAAGCGACTCCTGATACAGGTACAGGCACTAGCCAGGAAAGCACTCCTTCTTCAGGCAACAAGGGAGGCAATCCTCCAGCAAGTTCCCAGACTGGACCAGAAGCAAGTCCGCCGAGTTCGAGCAGTGACCCAAGCAGTAATCAAGATCAGTTGATGAAACAGCAAGAAATTGCGCCGAATACCGATAGTAGTGGCACAAGCGAATCATCATCTGCAACAGGAACCGATTCAGGAACAACAGATAGTAGTTCTTCGAACAGTTCCAAATCGTCAGACAGCACTACCCCAAGTACAGCAAATAACGATGAATCTTCATCTACAGTAGCACCCAAATCAAGTGCAGATGATAGTTCGTCCAAAGATAGTTCATCGTCTAAAGATAATGCTTCTAGTACTACACCGGATACATCCGATAGTGATGTTGCACCAAAAACGTATAGTATAGCACCAGAAACAGATGCTAAACCTAAAGACGATAGTAAGCTTCGTTCATTTAGTACCAATACCATACAGCAAGAGCAAGAATGGGTATCTCCCACTTCGCAATTTGCAGTTGTATTAACCACATCCAATACGTTGAGATTGGATAGTCTATCCAAAAACAATATTAATGGTCGCACAGTTGTGGCTACAGCTACAATTGATGGTACCTGGTTAAATGGTCAATGGACTAAAGATGGAAAAGCATTTAATTATCAAGTAGCTAAAGAAGGCAAAACCAAATGGTATAAACTTTCTACAGCTGGACTTCAATAACATCAATGTACATGATAACAAATGTAAATCAAGAACTTTCCGAGTATTTAGGAAAGTTCTTTGTCGTATACTCCTTTTTCCGTTAAAATAAAAAGGACGAACTTGGGGGGACGGAAGATGGACTTAAAAACAGCAAGTAAAGAAATTAAAAATAATAATCCAGCCGCTATTTATGTATGTTATGGCAACGAAAAATATCGTATTCGTGAGTTTATTGATTTTGCGACTTCGCAATTAATTGAACCCGAGCATAAAGATTTTGCTCTAGCTCAATATGATCTTGCAGAAACACCGCTAGAGACCGTTATCGAAGAAGCAGAAGAGATTCCCTTTATGGTGCCTCGTAAAGTGATGATTGTCAGAGACTCTTCTGTACTAACAGCAGGCAAAGATACCAAAATCGAGCATCGCATCGATTCTTTACTTCGTTACATGGAACACCCCGCTGAATATAGCATTATTATTTTTTGGGTACAGGGCGAAAAGTTAGATGAGCGCAAAAAAATTGTCAAAGCGCTTAAATCATCATCAGCGTGTATATTGCCTTTTCAACCAATGGGTGCAGATGAATTGTTACAATGGTTGATTCGTCATGCCAAAAAGTTAGAATGTGAATGTTCTACAACAGCCGCAGAAGCACTTGTACAGTCTGCGGGTACTGGATTGGGTATTCTAGCTGCCGAGATGGACAAGTTATGCTTACACGCTGGCAAAGGCGGTGTCATCACGGTAGAGGATGTACAGCACCTTGTTGCGCGCAGTACAGAGCAAAATGTGTTTGCTTTAGTAGAACAGATTGCAGCTGTTCGTTTAGAACAAGCATTGACTATTTTTTATGATCTACTGAAACAGCGTGAAGAACCGATCAAGATTGCGGCTCTGATTGCTCGTCAATTTCGGATTATGTTGCAGGTAAAAGAGCTAGCGGGGCAGAATTATTCGCAACAACAGATGGCTTCTCAACTGAGCCTACATCCTTATGTCGTTAAGTTAGCCGGTGAACAAGCTCGTAAATTTGATAGTCAGAAATTACGCTCGATTTTAGCACATTTGGGTAGATTGGATTATCAGATGAAAACAGGCGCGATCGACAAAGTATTAGGGTTAGAAATGTTTTTGTTGCGTTTAGGAGCTTGATCCTTTTGAGGTAGGCACTACTGTTTATCATAAATTTATCTTATTTCACACAAAAAAGGCTTACCCAGAATGTATATTATCTGTGGTGCAGCCTTTTTTTGTTACAATCATATTTTGGTAAATATAAAAAGTAGATGTGCATGGATAGTATCAGTATCCCAAGCTCACCCTAGCAAACTAACAAAATAAACCCCTGCTCGGAATGGCCGATGCAGGGGTTTATTATATGCAGATTGTGAATACATTCAACAATCTGTTGCACGAAATTTAGCCTTGGCTAGAAATCGCGTTTAGTTTTTTAGCCAAACGAGATTTTTTGCGAGCAGCCGCATTTTTGTGGACAAGACCTTTAGTAGCAGCTTTATCAAGCTTCTTAGAAGCAGCCATTACAGCAGCTTTTGCAGCTTCTACATCAGTATTCACAAGTGCAGTATCAGCAGCTTTAACTGTTGTACGAAGAGCAGACTTGTGAGAAGCATTCAACATACGACGTTTTTCATTAGTTTTTACACGTTTCACCGCGGATTTAATGTTAGGCAATTACATTCACCTCCTGTAGAGCATATACGTATTCTTCACAACTTTAAATATTCTATCATGTACCCTAATCAAATGCAATACCATTATTGACTATAGTCAATGATATTTGAGATGTGGGATTGCTGTAAAATCGCTCAACTGCTATAATAAATGGATTAATGGGATTGTTGATTTTTTTCAATAATCAGCAGTATATTTCAGGCTTGTGTTGGGGGTAAGGCATGACTGATATGTCAGTAAGACAACAAAAAATTCGTAATTTCTCAATCATTGCGCATATAGACCACGGTAAATCCACTTTGGCTGACCGTATTTTGGAATATACAGGCGCGCTCACTTCGCGTGAGATGCAAGCACAAGTACTTGATCAAATGGACTTGGAACGTGAACGTGGAATCACGATCAAATTACAAGCCGTTCGTCTTGTGTACAAAGCAGATGATGGTGTGGAGTATCTGCTAAATCTGATTGATACACCGGGACACGTCGATTTCACGTATGAAGTATCTCGTAGTCTGGCAGCCTGTGAAGGCGCTTTGCTTGTCGTCGATGCGGCGCAAGGTATCGAAGCTCAGACGTTAGCTAACGTGTATTTAGCGTTAGATAACAATTTAGAAATTTTGCCAGTCATCAACAAAATCGATCTTCCTAGTGCTGATCCTGAACGGGTGAAGAAAGAAGTAGAAGATGTTATTGGACTGGACACAAGCGATGCTGTACTGGCTTCTGCCAAAGCAGGAATCGGGATTAAAGACATCTTAGAGCAGATTGTACAAAAAGTTCCTGCACCTACAGGTGATCCGAATGAGCCGCTTAAAGCATTGATTTTCGATTCTCATTATGATCCGTATAAAGGCGTTATTGTCTATATTCGTGTCATTAATGGCAAAATCAAATCAGGTTCCAAAATTAAAATGATGGCAACAGGAAAAGAATTCGAAGTTATCGAAGTAGGGGCATTTATGCCACGTATGGCGATAGTCGATGAATTGAATGTTGGAGATGTAGGATTTATCGTTGCCGGGATCAAAACAGTTGGCGATACCAGTGTAGGTGATACGGTAACCGATGCTAAAAATCCTACGTTAGAACCTTTACCAGGTTACCGTAAAATCAATCCGATGGTATATTGCGGATTGTATCCAATCGAATCATCCGATTATATCGATCTACGTGAAGCGTTGGAGAAATTGCAATTAAATGATGCGTCGCTAAGTTTTGAGCCTGAATCTTCAAGTGCATTAGGTTTTGGATTCCGTTGTGGATTCTTAGGACTTCTGCATATGGATGTTATTCAAGAGCGTATTGAGCGTGAGTTCAATATTCCATTGATTACAACGGCTCCAAGTGTTATTTACAAAGTAACATTGACCAATGGCGATGTCATGACGATTGATAACCCTTCGAACTATCCAGAAGTGGGTAAAATCGAATATGTAGAAGAGCCTTATGTGAAAGCATCTATTATTGTGCCGAATGATTATGTAGGTACAGTCATGGAATTGTGTCAGAACAAGCGTGGCGAATTTATCAACATGGAATATTTGGATACTACACGTGTAACGATTACGTACCAAGTACCTTTGTCAGAGATCGTATATGACTTTTTTGACCAATTGAAATCAAGTACTAAAGGATATGCTTCATTTGATTATGAAGTGTCTGGATATCGTAAGTCGAACTTGGCAAAAATGGATATTTTGCTAAACGGCGAGCAAGTTGATGCCTTGTCCTTTATCGTTCACCGTGAGCGTGCTTATCATCGTGGACGGATTATTTGTGAAAAATTACGTGAATTGATTCCTCGCCAAATGTTTGAGATTCCGATCCAAGCATCAGTAGGAACCAAAGTTGTTGCCCGCGAAACCGTTAAAGCGATGCGTAAAAACGTATTGGCTAAATGTTATGGCGGTGACATTTCACGTAAGCGTAAATTGCTAGACAAGCAAAAAGAAGGTAAAAAACGGATGAAACAAGTCGGTAATGTCGAAGTGCCTCAAGAAGCATTTATGGCAGTACTGAAAATCGATGATTAAAGCGCTTGGCAATATAAGCGTGACTTTCTCTATTTGAATCAAAAGTGATTTTTGTAAAGTAAAATATCTTACGTTCGTTTAGTTTTTTTACCACAACTGCAATACTAGGATCATTCGGGGAGAGCCGCAAGGCTTTCCCTTTTGTCCTAGCAATTGGCACCATAAGTGCTGGGCACTACCAAATATCCACAAACGGGGAGGAAAAGAGTCATGAATAGTAATGTACAAAACGACGCGCCCCGTGCGATCTATATGCACATTCCTTTTTGCACCAATAAGTGTTTTTACTGCGACTTTAATTCTTATGTTCTTAAAGATCAGCCGGTAATGGATTATTTACGGGCGTTAGAACGTGAGATGGAATATACAGTACAACAGACTCCACCCGGAGTCATTGATACGATTTTCGTCGGCGGCGGAACACCAACCGTTCTCAAAAACGATGAAATGGAATACTTTTTACAATCGATCCGTAAGCATTTTCCAAATTGGTCAGAAAATATAGAATTTACGATGGAGGCCAATCCAGGTACAACGGATTTGGAAAAAATGGCAATCATGAAAGCAGGCGGCGTCAATCGAGTAAGCTTTGGCGTACAGGCTTTTCAAAATGAGCTGTTAACAGGTATCGGACGTATTCATAATATTGATGATGTGTATCGCAGTCTGGAAAATGCACGTAAAGTGGGGCTAAATAATCTATCGATTGATTTGATGTTTGGTTTGCCGAATCAGACACTTGAAATGCTGTCGTACAGTATTGATCGTGCGCTAGAATTGGATTTGCCTCATTATTCAATTTATAGCTTAAAAGTGGAAGAAAACACATTGTTCCATACCATGTTCCAAAAAAACCAACTTCCTTTGCCTGATGAAGATGATGAGTTGAATATGTATTTGCTTCTGATGGAGCGGATGAAAAAAGCCGGTTACGAGCAGTATGAAATCAGTAACTTTGCCAAACCGGGTTATAGTAGTCGGCATAATACTACGTACTGGCATAATGAAGATTATTACGGTCTTGGAGCAGGAGCACATGGTTATGTAGGAGGTAAACGTCATATGAATATTAAAGGCGTAAATCCTTACAATGAAGCGGCTATGAAAGGCTTACCACGATTAGAACATTTTGAAGTGGATCGTGAAGAAGCGATGGAAGACTTTATGATGGTGGGTCTGCGGTTATTACAAGGTGTCTCCAAAGAACGCTTTGTTCGTCAATTTAACGGAGCACAGCTAGATGATATTTTCCGCCCACAAATTGAGAAATTGTTACGTCTAGCATTGATAGAACCCACAGCAGAAGGGTATAAATTAAGCGAAAAAGGTCTGCTGTTTGGTAATGATGTGTTCGGTGAATTTGTAGGCAGTCTAGTACAAGAAGCAGAAACTGCAAAATAATATTCATTAAATTAAGAACCTGAAGAGAAATTCTTCAGGTTTTTTGTTTGTATTTTACATAAAAGTAGATCATAAAATCGAAAATAACATAAAAATTATGCAGTGACATGAATAATTAGTACTCATTTGGTTAAATGGTATATAACCTATTGCATTCATTTGAAGTTTGTTGTACAAGTATAGCGAAAGCAGAAGCAATGATATACAGAAAATACTTGTATATCTGAGCTTTAATATAGAAAATATGAATATTATCTCGAAATAGGTAGAATATAAAGAATTCAGCTATAAAGAAAAATAGAGTGTTTGTCCGATAATATTTATATCTTTTTCTTCTGAAAATCTATTGAAATATCATTCATCTTAATGTATATTTATACGTATTCTCTTATAAGATTCAAATTTGTAGCATAATAGCTACAGTTTACAAACCAAATTCAAATAAACATTTCTATTTCAAATCAAAGCTATTTTAAAAATAAATGAATGAAAATCTAAACTAAAAAATGAAACGGTTATACGGATGATAAGAAAATCGCTAAATGATACCGATTGATCCGCATTACCTCATGAGGAGGAAAGCTATATGCCTGCCGTAGTTACTTGTAGAGCAGCAGTACTTGAAGATGTAGAGCCACTGTATCAGATGATTGCAGGTTATGCCGAGCAAGGGATTATGCTTCCCCGTTCTCGTGAGGCATTGCAACGTCAATTGAGACATTTTGTTGTCGCTGAAATCGATAATGAATTAGTCGGTTGTGGATCACTTTGTCAATTAGGCAAAGATTTGGTTGAGATTCGTTCGTTGGGTATTTCAGATGGACATAAAGGTCAAGGAATAGGTTCAAAGTTAGTCGATACTCTGCTTGAACATGCAGCAGCTAGAAAATTGCCTAAAGTGATGGCATTAACGTATGAAGTTTCTTTTTTCAAAAAGAATGGATTTGAAGTCGTAGATACCAGCATTTTCCCTGAAAAGGTATGGACGGATTGTGTGCATTGTCCCAAACAACATTGTTGCGATGAAATTGCTGTGTTGAAAGTTATTGCCGTATAATCAAAAAAAGTAAGCATATTCATCAAATATATATTAAAAATCAGCCAAACTAACTTGACAATAATCGAGTCAGTTTGGTATTTTTGTATTAGTCGTTAGCACTCATGTTGATTGAGTGCTAACGATGATAGAGCAGAATGAACTTGGATTGATATCAAACTGGATATGTTTAGAAGGAGGGAACTACATGTTAACCGAGCGTCAAAAGATGATTCTAAATGCGATAGTGGATGATTATATTCGTTCGGCAGAGCCTGTCGGGTCCCGTAGTATATCCAAGCGTGGCGATGTGCAATACAGCCCGGCTACGATTCGGAATGAAATGGCGGATCTAGAAGAGTTAGGTTTTCTAGAACAGCCGCATACTTCAGCTGGACGTATTCCTTCTCATAAAGGATATCGTTATTATGTGGATCATCTGACTCCTTTTCAACCGGTAGGCGCTTCAGATGTTAAAGAACTCAAACAATTTTTTACAGAGAAATTAACAGCAGCAGAGCAGGTTATACAACATGCTGCGATGGTTTTGTCCCATATGACAAACTATACTTCGATTCTATTAGGGCCTGAAGTGTTTAATACATCATTACGTCATTTTCAGTTAATCTCACTGGATGACCAGACGGCACTTGCGATTATAGTTACGAATACCGGACAAGTTGAAAATCGTAAAATCAGTATTCCAGAAGGTGTAGCTGTTTCCGATTTGGAACAAGTCGTCAATTTACTAAATAGCAAATTGATTGGTGTGCCTCTGTATAAATTAAAATCACGTATCTTTTCCGAAATTGGTGAAGAGATGCAGCGCCATATGAATCATTATGAAGAAGTAATGAGCACACTGAATGCTGCATTTGATCAAGATCAAGAACAGAAGATTTTCTTGAGCGGTGCAACCAATATGCTGATCCAACCGGAATTCAAAGATATGGATAAAGTGAAAAGTATTCTTGATTTGTTAGAAGAAACCCCGACACTTTCCAAAATAATTACAGAAGCTTCGGCACCAAATGGTATTCAAGTACGTATAGGTACAGAGAATCGACATGAAGCGTTTGAAAATTGTAGTCTGATTACAGCTACGTATGAAGTGAATGGCGAATCGTTAGGAACGATTGGTATACTGGGACCTACACGAATGGAATATGCCAAAGTAATCGGTATTTTAAATGTGTTATCTCGTGATATGACTAAAATTTTGAATCACTGGTATCGTTAGTAGATACTATTTCAATATAAATAATGATCTGTATTTAAGTATTTTAAGGAGGTGAACAATCTTGAATAAAGAGCAATCCTTTCAAGAAAATAATCAATCGGAGCAAGAAATCCCGGTTAATCATACAGAAACTGAAGCGGTAGAGAGCGAAGTACCTGCTCCTGAGGCAACAGAAGGTTCTACAACAGCCGATATGGGTTCTGATGAAATGGTATCCAAAGCTGAATTAGAACGTGTACAGGCGCAACTAGACGAGCAGACACAACGTGTTCTACGTGCTCAAGCGGATTTTGATAACTTCCGTCGTCGTACACAGAAAGAAAAAGAAAACTTGGCGAAATATGCTTCCGAGCAATTGATTACCGAGTTGATTCCGGTTGTTGATAACTTTGGACGCGCAATGGCAACTAAGCCAGAAAGCCCTGAGTTGGAATCATTTAACAAAGGTATTGATATGATCTTCCGTCAATTAGACGAAGTGCTTAAAGGAGCAGGCTTGACACAAATGGACGCTGTAGGGCAACCATTCAACCCTGAACTTCACCAAGCGGTAATGCAAGTTGAGTCTGACGAGCATGAAGAAGGTATCGTTGTTGAAGAATTACAAAAAGGTTATGTACTGAAAGATAAAGTACTTCGCCCGGCAATGGTTAAAGTAAGTAGCTAATACAAACTTTTAATTGGCTATATCCTTTTTATACATTAATAATTACCAACATTTTAAAAATATATTAAATAGATGCTAGGAGGAAGTTTTACGATGAGTAAAGTAATTGGTATTGACTTAGGTACAACAAATTCATGTGTAGCAGTAATGGAAGGCGGCGAAGCTGTCGTTATCCCAAATCCAGAGGGTGCACGTACAACTCCTTCTGTTGTAGGTTTCAAAAAAGACGGTGAGCGTATTGTTGGTGAAACAGCAAAACGTCAATCCATCACTAACCCTGACCGTACTATCAGCTCTATCAAACGTCATATGGGTACAGATCACAAAGAATCGATCGATGAGAAAAGCTACAGCCCACAAGAAATTTCAGCAATGATTTTGCAAAAATTAAAATCAGATGCAGAAGCATACTTGGGTCAAACAGTAACTCAAGCCGTTATCACTGTTCCTGCTTACTTTAACGATAGCCAACGTCAAGCTACTAAAGATGCTGGTAAAATTGCAGGTCTTGAAGTACTTCGTATTGTCAACGAGCCTACAGCAGCAGCTTTAGCTTACGGTTTGGAAAAATCAGAAGATCAAACGATCCTTGTTTATGACCTTGGTGGCGGTACGTTTGACGTATCGATCCTTGAACTAGGCGACGGATTCTTTGAAGTAAAAGCAACCAGTGGTGACAATCACCTTGGTGGTGATGACTTTGACCAAGTGGTTATCGACTATTTGGTAAGTGAATTCAAAAAAGATCAAGGCTTGGACTTGAGCAAAGATAAAGCAGCAGTACAACGTCTAAAAGATGCAGCTGAAAAAGCGAAAAAAGAATTGTCTGGTGTATTAACAACAACCATTTCTCTTCCGTTTATCACTGTTGTAGATGGCGTACCTCAGCATTTAGAAGTAAACTTAACTCGTGCTAAATTCGAAGAATTAGCTGCTCCATTGGTTGAGCGTACACTTGGACCTACTCGTCAAGCGATCAAAGACTCTGGTCTAAGCGCTAGCGAAATCGATAAAATTGTATTGGTTGGTGGATCTACACGTATTCCAGCTGTACAAGAAGCAATCAAAAAATTAACAGGTAAAGATCCTCATAAAGGCGTTAACCCGGATGAAGTTGTAGCATTGGGTGCTGCTGTACAAGCAGGTGTCTTGACTGGTGACGTTAAAGACGTTGTCTTGTTGGATGTAACTCCATTGTCTCTTGGTATTGAGACAGCAGGTGGCGTATTTACTAAAATGATCGAGCGTAATACAACGATCCCTACAAGTAAATCACAAGTATATTCCACATATGCTGATAACCAAACAAGCGTAGAAATCCATGTCCTTCAAGGTGAACGCGAAATGGCAGCAGGTAACAAAACATTGGGTCGTTTCATGTTGGGTGATATTCCTGTTGCTCCTCGTGGCGTACCGCAAATCGAAGTTACCTTCGATATCGATGCGAATGGTATTGTTAACGTATCTGCTACAGATAAAGGTACAGGTAAGAGCCAAAAAATCACGATCACTTCTTCTAGCGGTTTGAGCGATGATGAAGTTGAACGCATGATGAAAGACGCTGAACTTCATGCTGACGAAGATCGTCAACGTAAAGAATTGGTTGAAGTTAAAAACAGTGGTGACCAATTGATCTACTCTGTTGAAAAAACAATCAAAGATCTTGGCGAAAAAGCAGATGCGGCTGAAGTTGAAAAAGCAAATGCAGCGAAAGAAACATTGAAAACTGCTTTGGAAGGCGACGATGTAGAAGCAATCAAATCTGCTACAGAAGCGCTAAGCGAAGTGGCTCAAGCTCTTGCTGTTAAATTGTATGAGCAAGCTGCACAAGAAGGTCAAGCAGCTGAAGGTGCTGAAGGCACAACAACTCAAAAAGATAACGTTGTTGACGCTGAGTACGAAGTGGTTGACGAAGACGAGAAAAAAGATAAAGAGTAATAGCACTTGGCATTATAAGTGCAACAAAGTGTAATAAGAGAAAGATTTTTGCAAAGCAAAATATCTATACCACAGCACGGAATAAATAACATTTATGAAGTGGGAAGGTCAAAGCCGGGGCATCCCGTGCTTTGACTTTCGTTTGTTTATAAGGATACACTTGAATACTGTGTGAGATTGATACGATTATATGACAAGGAGTCGAGGTGGAACGATGGCAGATAAGCGCGATTATTATGAAGTACTAGGTATAGGCAAAAGTGCTTCCGATGATGAAATTAAAAAAGCATATCGTGGGCTAGCCCGTAAATATCATCCAGACGTAAACAAAGAAGCAGATGCAGAAACGAAGTTTAAAGAAGTTAAAGAAGCTTATGATGTATTAAGCGATTCTTCTAAACGTTCTCAATATGATCAATTTGGTCATGTCGATCCGAACCAAGGTATGGGCGGAGGCGGATTCTCAGCAGGTGGCGGAGGATTCGGCGATATCTTCGATATGTTCTTTGGTGGCGGTGGAAGACAGCGTGATCCGAACGCTCCACAACGTGGTAATGACCTACAATATACGATGACTATTGAATTTAAAGAAGCTGTATTCGGTAAAGAAACAGATATTACAATTAACCGTAGTGAAAATTGTGATACATGTAATGGAACAGGTGCCAAAAAAGGGACTCAACCTAAAACATGTTCTGTATGTCATGGTAGTGGTCAAGAAGAAGTGGTACAAAATACACCATTCGGTCGTATGGTCAACCGTCGCAGTTGTTCTAACTGTGGAGGTACAGGTACAATCATTGAAGAGAAATGTAATACTTGTAGCGGTACAGGTCGTGTACAAAAACAACGCAAAATCAATGTTCGCATTCCAGCGGGTATAGATGATGGCGCACAAATGCGAGTTAACGGTGAAGGCGAAGGTGGTTCACGTGGAGGTCCTCCAGGTGATCTATATATCGTATTCCGCGTTAAACCGCATGATTTCTTCGAACGTGAAGATGATGATATTTACTGTGAAATTCCGATTACATTTGCTCAAGCTGCTTTGGGTGATGAGATCGAAGTTCCTACATTGAATGAAAAAGTGAAAATCAAAGTCCCTGCGGGTACGCAAACAGGAACGTATTTCCGTCTTAAAGGAAAAGGTGTTCCTCGTCTACGTGGTGTAGGTCAAGGGGATCAACATATTAAGGTAGTTGTGGTTACACCAAGCAATCTAAGCGAAGAGCAAAAAGATTTACTTCGTCAATTTGGAGCGCTTAATGGTGAGCATACTCATGAAAATGAGCAATCTTTCTTTGATCGTGTAAAACGTGCTTTCCGCGGTGATTAAGTGCTAACATGTCTAAATAGAAAGCCCGGTTCTTTATGAGCCGGGCTTTTCATTCAGGCATTTACAAGGTATGAAAGAGAATTTTGAATTGTTCAGTCCAGATGTAGTACAATAAATCGTACGTATGTTTCACTATTAGGGGGAAATGAATAATGTTATGGCATGAATTAACTATACATACAACAGAGCAAGCAGTAGAAATGATTTCCAACTTTCTGCATGAAGCTGGAGCTGGTGGTGTAGCGATTGAAGAATCAGGCACACTGAATAAGCCACGCGATACTTCATATGGACAATGGTATGAACTTCCGCTTAACGATATTCCAGAAGGATTAGCAGTGGTGCAAGGTTATTTTGCAGAAGAAACGGATATGAATACATTGATGGAAGAAGTGCGTGTACGTATTGCACAACTTCATGAATTTGATATTGAAGTCGGTACAGCAGAGATGTCTTTCAAAACAGTAGACGAAGAAGATTGGGCAAATGCATGGAAACAGTATTTCAAGCCTATTCGTGTGTCTGAGCGTCTAACGATTAAGCCAACATGGGAAGATTATACTCCTGAAAGTGATATCGAAAAGATTATTGAATTAGATCCCGGTATGGCTTTTGGTACAGGAACCCATCCTACAACATCACTTTGCTTACGTACACTTGAGACTGTTATCAAAGGCGGAGAAGAAGTTATTGATGTCGGTACAGGATCAGGTATTCTGGCAATTGGAGCGATCAAATTAGGAGCAAAAAGCGTGCTTGCCCTTGATCTTGATCCGGTAGCTGTATCTAGTGCCAAAGAAAATACACATTTGAATGGATTAGAGCAAGAAATCACTGTATTTGAAAGTGATCTGTTATCTGTGCTCAAAGCAGATGCAACAACCAAGCTGAATGTAACTTTACCTGTGCAAGTGGTAGTGGCTAATATTTTAGCTGAAATTATTTTGTTATTTATTGAAGATGTGTATGAAGCACTAACACCAGATGGTGTATATATCGCATCAGGTATTTATAAAAATAAAGAAGATGTTGTTCGTGAAGCTTTAGAAGCTGCCGGATTTATTATTGAAGGCGCACATCGGGATGAAGATTGGATTGCCTTTGTTGCGAGAAAGAGGTAAGTAATGGATTTTTTGAACAACTTATTATTTGTACGGTTAGATGTACTACCTTTTTACGTATTGGCATTAGTAATCGGATTTACAGTACATGAATTTTCGCATGCTTATTTTGCCAATAAGTTCGGCGATCCAACTGCTCGCTTGTTAGGACGGGTTAGTCTTAATCCTGCGGTGCATATTGATCTGTTAGGTATTATTTTGTTATTGATTGCTGGTTTTGGTTGGGCGAAGCCTGTACCTGTCACTCGTGAAAATTTCAAAAATCCACGTCTGATGGGGATTATTGTCTCTGCGGCAGGGCCAATCAGTAATTTAGTATTAGCACTTGTTACAATTATTGTCTATTATGCTTTGAATTATTTTGGCGTGATCGGTTCTTTTGCTAATACTCGTATAGACGAAGCTATTTTTACATTTGTACAATATATGGTGTTAATGAACTGTTTCTTGTTTATATTCAACTTGATTCCTTTACCACCTTTAGATGGCTATCGGATACTAAGCGATTGGTTACCACCACGTCAAAGTGCTAAATTGCAACGGCTAGAACAATGGGCGATGTTATTATTTTTGCTCCTTGTATTTATACAGCCTCTACGTGCAGTTACTATTTCTCCGTTATATGATTTGGCAGGACAAATGTCAGGTAGCTTTTATACGTTTGCCAGAACTATTTTCGGTGGCTAAAGCTAATGATATAGTTATGCAATCCAATGAGTAATAAGCATCATCATAAAGGGACAGAAGCAGGTGAACGATACATTACACCTAGCCCTGTCCCTTTAAAAGTTGTATGATATTAACTTGAGTTAGCACGTTATCAAATGCACATAGAAAGTAGATGAAGTATGCAGCGATATTTTGTACCCGCAGACCAGTTTGACGAACAAGAAGTGCGTATTACTGGTGAAGATGCGCGTCATATTAGTCGAGTGATGCGATCCCGTGTAGGCGATCAAGTGATTGCTTGTAACGGTCAATCTCTAGATGTATTGGTTGAAATTACAGAACTTGCCGAAGGCGTAGTTACTGCGTCGATCGTAGAAACATTAGAACAGCATGGAGAGCCTAATCTATTTGTGACGATTGCTCAGAGTTTGCCCAAGGCAGACAAAATGGAAAGTGTGATTCAGAAATGTACAGAGATCGGTGCATCTTCTTTTCTACCCTTTTTGTCTGAACGTACAGTTGTTCAATATGATGAACGTAAAGAAGTAAAACGGATTCAGCGTTGGAGCAAAATAGCTAAAGAAGCAGCAGAACAAAGTCATCGTAGTCGTATTCCGCTGGTCGAATCACCTGTATCGTGGAAACAATTATTGAAGCAATTTGCAGATTACGATTTGATCTGTTTTTGTTATGAAAAAGAGAACGGGCATCAACTTCGTGATGTGGTTCAACCTTTTGCACAATCGTTAACAGCAGATCATCATCATGCTTCTAATCAAGTGACTCGTGTCATGATTGTTGTCGGACCTGAGGGTGGATTCAGCGAGCAAGAAGTAGCAGCAGCCGAAGCAAGTGGTGCAGTAGCTACAGGTCTAGGAAGACGTATCTTACGTACAGAGACCGCTGCCATGACAGCACTAGCCTGTATCATGTATGAAACAGGCGAAATGAGCGCTAACAACGTATAAAGAGCTTAAACAATAAACAGGTATAGAAGAAGGAGTGGAATACTATTGGCAAGTGTTATATTGCAACCCAAGCGTAAAAAAAGATTAGAACAAGCTCACCCGTGGGTTTTTCAAAATGAGATTGCTTCGGTTGAAGGAGATCCTATTCCCGGGCAATTAGTGAGTGTATTGACGCATCAGAAGCGCTTTTTGGCAACTGGATATTATAATCCAGCTTCTCAGATCACAGTGCGGGTAGTGTCGTATCAGCCTTTAGAAGAAATGGATACTGCTTTTTTTGTAGAGCGATTCACTCGTTGTCTTAAGCATCGTCATCGTTTTTTGCCTACAGAAAATGCATATCGTCTAGTCTACGGTGAAGCAGACTTTTTACCTGGCTTAATCGTAGATCGCTTTGGAGAAGTATTGGTTGTCCAGTTATTGACGTTAGGTATGGATGCTTGCCGTCAATCGATTATTGATGCATTGGTACAAGTTATGCAGCCATTAGGTATCTATGAGCGTAGCGATGTATCTGTACGCAAATTAGAAGGGCTAGAAGAAGTCACCGGTGTGTTATATGGAGAATGTCCTCGCCATGTAACGGTTACAGAAAATGGTCTATTGATTGAAGTGGATATTGTAGAAGGTCAAAAAACAGGTTATTTCTTCGATCAGCGTGAAAATCGTGCTTCAATTGCTCCACTGATGTTAGGTTGGGGAGATCGTAGTGGAATTGAGCTGACTGAAGTTGAAGTAGATGGGCATATGACGCATAAGCCTATGAATCGCAATGGTAAAATTGTCGATTTCCCTTATTGGGATGGAGCTAATGTGTTAGAGTGCTTTTCACATACAGGAAGCTTTACGCTACATGCTTGTCATTATGGAGCCAAAAAAGTAACTTGCCTTGATATCTCAGCACACGCAATCGAAAGTGCCAAAGAAAATGTACGTTTAAATGGATTTGAAGATCGTGTTGAATTTGTAGTGGATGATGCTTTTGATTATTTGCGCCGTAATGCTAAAGGATTAGATGAGCGTCAATTACGTAGTAGCACAGATAGCAAACAAGATACGTCCAAACCGATGACTGCTTCTGGTGGACGTTCATGGGATGTTGTTATTTTGGACCCGCCTGCTTTTGCCAAAACGAAAAGTGCTGTAGCTGGTGCTGTTCGTGGATATAAAGATATCAATTTACACGGAATGAAGCTTGTAAATGAAGGTGGTTATCTAGTCACTGCTAGTTGTTCGTATCATATGCGTCCTGATCTATTTTTGGAGACGATTCAAGATGCAGCTAAAGATGCGGGTAAAGTATTACGTCTCATTGAATGGCGTGCAGCAGGTAAAGATCATCCGCAAATTTTGGGTGTAGAAGAAGGGCATTATTTGAAATTCGCTATTTTTGAAGTGCGTAGCAAAACATTTTAAATCATAAGGTTAAGTTCGTTATTATAAAAGTCATATCATGAGCTGAATAATCTATTTCTTGTTTTTGAATCTAAAGTTATATGTTATCTGAAATTGTATATTATATATCGGTTGTTAATATATAAGCTTTGGAGTGTAATAAACTATAGATTGTAGATATATTGAGGCTCTGTAATTCATGTTTTTCGGTATCAAATGATGAATATATAACTGCATTTGCAATGATCTACAATATCCCCTTCTGTGAAACATGTACACACTGTACGGTTGAACCGGAGGGGATTTACATATCTACATCTATTCCTTTATAATAAAGGGAACATTTGTTCTTGTCTTGTGGAACAATTTTTATGCATCGTGAAGACTATACTACAATAAATAAGGGTGAACTCACATGCCATTGCATTTTTTATTAGGTCGCTCTGGAAGTGGCAAAACGACCACAATTACTAATCGAATTATTGATCAAATTACACAACAACCTGATGGGCCACCTATCTTGTTATTAGTTCCTGAACAGGGTTCTTTTCAAGCTCAATATGCACTTGTTCGTTCCAATCAATCGAAAGGAAATGTACGTGTGCAAACGTACGGTTTTCGACGCTTAGCTAATTGGGTGCTTCAAGATGTAGGTGGCAGTGCCAAAACACCGATCGGTGAAGAAGGTAAAAAAATGCTTCTTTATCGATTAATTCAGCGACATCAATCGCAACTACGGATGTTTGGTACATCTAGCGATCAGTTTGGTTTTATCGGCAAATTAAGCGAATTATATAATGAATTTAAGCGTCATACAATTACATTAGAACAGTTAACGGAATATAGTGAACGTTTATCCACTTCGGCGCGCTCACCGTTGTTAATTGATAAATTGCATGATCTACAACGTATTTATGAAGATTTTGAACAGAATCTGCAAGGGTTATATGTAGATGGGGAAAATACGTTAACAGATCTGGCTTTGGCGATTCCAGAATCACAGGTGCTGCATAATATCGATATCTGGATAGATGGATTTCATAGCTTTACTCCACAAGAATATGCTGTGATTACAGCTTTATTGCAAAAAGCCAATTCTGTCACGATTGCGTTAACATTGGATCGTCCTTATGATGGTGAGCCTCCTCATGAGCTAGAGCTTTTCCATCAGACTGCTACAACGTATATCAAGTTAAAGCAGTACGCTACAGCGATTGATGAATCGTTTACTATAGATGTTGAAAATCTTTCGGAGAATCCTATAGATGTTCCTGTTCGTTTTCAATCCAGTCCACAGCTTGCTCATTTGGAAAATGCGTATCGTTCATCTCACCGCTGGCAACAAGCTCCGTATGTGAAGCAGGTAAATGAACGTCAAGATATTCATACGTATGCTGCTCCTGATCGTCGTTCAGAAGTGGAGAGTGCGCTTCGCGAAATGATTCGTTTGGCTCGTGAAGAAGGTGCACGCTGGCAAGAGATGGGCGTTTTTGTACGTCAATTAGTAGATTATGAACATATTATTGCACCACTACTACAAGACTATGAAATTCCCTATTTTCTCGATCAGAAACGTAGCATTTTACAACATCCTTTAGCAGAGTTTATACGTTCAGCACTGGATATTGTGCAATATTTTTGGCGGTATGAAGATGTATTCCGCTGTATCAAGACAGGGCTATTACTTCCAGATGATGGACGTGTCACTACAGAAGATATTGATCGTTTGGAAAATGTGGTGTTGGCTTCTGGGATTCATGGATCACGTTGGACAGATGGACATCCGTGGAAAGGTATTCCTAGCCTTTCACTCGAAGCGGGGGATGAAGTTAAAGAAATTAGCGAACGTGAATTAGCTGAAGGACAACGCATGCAACAAGCACGTCAGTTAGTAGTGGAACCATTGTACCGATTTGAAAAACGAATCAAAAAAGCAAAACATGCCAAAGAAATGTGTATCGCTCTGTATCAGCTACTGGAAGATTGTCAGATTGCGATGCATTTGGAACATATGAGTACAACAGCCACGGCGCAAGGCAATCCATTACGTGCGCGTGAACATATACAGATCTATGGAGAAATTATCGATTTACTGGATCAGATGGTGGATATTATGGCAGAAGATGCTATAGATCTGGGAACTTTTGCAGGCTTACTGGAAACAGGATTAAGCGGCATCCGTCTAGGGATTGTTCCTCCAGCGATTGATCAGGTGTTGATCGGTTCTATGGATCGTACTCGTCCGATGGATATCAAATATGCATTCGTTTTGGGCATGAATGAAGGGATTGTGCCTTCACTATTTCCAGACAGTGGTATTTTGAGTGAACCGGAACGAACCAATATGTTGGAAGGTGGTTTAGAGCTGTCTCCAGGTAGTAAGCGTCTTTTGTTAAATGAGCAATTTTTGATCTATCATGCGTTAACGGTAGCCAGTTCCAAATTATGGCTTAGTTATGCATTGACAGACGATGAAGATAAAGGACTTTTGCCTTCTGAAGTGATTACGAATGTGCATAAATTATTTCCTTTTTTACAAGAACAAGTTGCTACTACTCCATTATCTGCTCAATCTAATGATATAGAATCTTTGCGATATGTGACTACACCAACTACAACGTTACCACATGTAATAGCACAGTTACGGGAATGGAGTCGTGGAACAACGATTGCAGATTCATGGTGGCATGTATTGAATTGGTATACAGCACGTGAAGCATGGCGACCGCAGATCAGTATGTTAGTTCAATCTTTATTTTATAGAAATACAGGCGAATTATTAGAAACGGAAACCAGTCGGCATTTATACGGGCAGACGTTACGTACCAGTGTATCAGGCATGGAGCAGTTTGTTTCTTGTCCTTTCGCTCACTTTGCTTCCCGTGGATTACGATTGCGAGAACGCCAAGAGTATCGGTTGAAAGCACCTGATATTGGACAGTTATTCCATGCTTCATTAACCGATCTTGCCACTACACTGAAAGAGCAAGGACGGGCATGGGGAGAATTGACTCGTGAAGAGTGTGTAGAAATTGCTTATGAAGCTGTAGATAAGCATATCCCACGTCTGCAAGGACAGATTCTTTCCAGTTCCAAACGATACAATTATATTTCACGTAAATTGCGTGAGATTGTGAGTCGTGCTTCGATTATGTTGGGAGAGCAAGCACGCCGTGGAGATTTTGAGCCACTTTATTTAGAGCTGGCATTTGGACCGAATGGACAATGGCCACCGCTTCGTTTTACCCTTGAAAATGGATGTACGATGGAGATTGTAGGACGAATTGATCGGGTGGATGTTGCTGAAGGTGATGATACATTATTGCTACGGATTATCGATTACAAATCCAGTCAAACCGATCTCAAATTGCATGAAGTCTATTACGGACTTGCTTTGCAAATGCTGACGTATCTGGATGTATTGCTAACTCATGCAGAACAACAATTAGGTCAATCGGCACAACCAGCAGGTGCTCTTTATTTCCATGTGCATAATCCGATGCTACAAGCAGGGAACGGGCTAAGTATGCAACAATCCGAACAAGAAATGCTCAAGCGTTTCAAAATGAAAGGATTACTTCTTGCAGACCGTGATGTGATTGGCAAAATGGATACAGAACTGGATAAAGGATATTCTGCGATTCTTCCTGTAGCTGTCAAAGCAGATGGAGGATTTTACAGCAGTTCAGCAGTAGCCACAGGAGAGCAGTGGCAAGAATTGCTTCGTAATGTGCGTCAGACGGCTCAAGAAATTGGGACGCAGATCACAGATGGTACAACACAGATTACACCTTATCGTATAGAACAAGAAAAAGCATGTGATTACTGTGATTACAAATCGGTCTGCCAATTCGATGAAACGTTAAAAGATAATCAATATAAATTACTACAAAAACCGGGCAAAAACGAGACATGGGAACTTTTACAAAACCGTCATGACTACCAGAAAGGAGATTCACCTTCATGATCCATAACAACGATAACGACAATAATGAATCGATAGATCATTTATTCGCAGATCATGATCAACCATTGCCTGTTAGAAATGAAATGCCTAAGCCTGAACAGAGTACATGGACCGATGATCAGTGGAAAGCGATCTCTCTGGACGGTGGAAATATGCTGGTTGCAGCAGCGGCAGGTTCGGGTAAAACAGCTGTTCTTGTGGAGCGTATTATTCGTCAAGTAACCGACCCTATTCATCCAATGGATGTGGATCGGATGTTAGTAGCTACCTTTACCAAAGCAGCCGCAACTGAAATGAGACAACGGATACGTGCTGCTCTGGACAAAGAAGTATTGCGTCGCCCGGAAGATGATCATTTGCGTCAACAATTGGCTTTATTAAGCCAAGCATCGATCACGACGCTACATTCTTTTTGTTTAGAAATTATTCAACGTTATTATTCGATGATTCCGTTAGATCCGGGGTTTCGGATAGCGACTGCTAATGAATGTGATATTTTGCGGGAAGAATTGTTAACTGAACTATTTGAAGAAAAGTATACCGAAGAAGAAGAGCGTGATAATAAGCAATTTTACCGCTTAATGAACTGGTTCGGTGGAGAGCGAAGTGATGATGCCGCTTTGGTGTTGGTAGAGCGCCTTTATCATTTTGCACGTAGTCATCCATGGCCTGAATACTGGTTAGAGCGAACAGCGGCTGAATTCGATGTAACCGATGGGTCTTCATTGCAAAATACGTCATGGGTACAGAATATTATGACTGATATTGCTTTGACATTAGAAGGTATTCAAGCGGTGCTACATCAAGCGATAGATACAGCATTATTACCGGGTGGACCTGTAGCTTATGCAGATAGTCTACGAGATGATCTGGAAGTGATTCATACTCTTCAATCTGCAATGACTGTGCAGCCGTGGGAGCAATTGTATACCGTTTTCCAAAGCGCGGCTTTCGGTAAATTAAAAGCAGTACGCAAAGAGGGAATCGATCCTCAATTACAAGAAACTGTTAAACAATTGCGTGAAAATGCGAAAAAATCGTTAGCTGAGATCAAAAATTTATTTTTCGGTAGAACTCCTGATGAGTTTGCTCAAGAATTACGTGAAACATTTCCATTGATGAAAGAATTAACAGAATTGGTAATTCGTTTTAGTCAAAAGTATCAACAGGAGAAACAGCGTAAAGGATGGGTCGATTTTGCCGATCTAGAACATTACGCTCTTCATATATTACGTCATGCCGATTCTACACCTGAGCATGTGATTCCTTCACAAGTCGCTTTGGAATATCGTGAACGATTTGATCAAGTGATGCTCGATGAGTATCAAGATACTAACTCTGTACAGGAAGAATTAGTACAGCTCATTTCACGAGACACGGTAGGAAATCGCTTTATGGTTGGTGATGTGAAGCAAAGTATTTATCGTTTTCGTCTGGCAGAACCGGGGCTGTTTTTAGATAAATATGAGAAGTATCAAGACGATTGGGAAGGAGAAGGACGACGAATCGATCTTTCTCGTAACTTCCGTAGCCGTCATCAAGTTGTCGATGCTGTTAATATGATTTTTAGACAGATTATGAATAAAACAGTAGCAGAAATTGAATACGATGAGCGAGCAGAATTAGTAGCTGGTGCAACTTATCCACCGGGTGACGAAACTGCCTATGCACCAGAATGCTGGATTATTGATCGTGCAGGAAGTGGAGCAAGTTCTGACTACAACAATGCAGATGACAGTAATGATAGTGAGGGATATGGCAATAGCGAAGTCTCGGAAATGGAATCTGCTCGCTTAGAAGCACAAGCGATTGCTGTACGAGTACGTGAAATGGTAGAGCCTGATGGCATACCATTGATGATTTATGATAAATCGGTCGATGGGTTACGTCCGGCTGAATATCGCGATATGGTTATTTTGCTACGATCAACCGCAGCATGGGCACCACTCATATTAGAGGAATTGCAACGTGAAGGTATCCCTGCATATAGCGAATTGAATCAAGGATTTTTTGAAGCAGTGGAAGTAAAGATTATTCTATCTTTGTTAGCTGTAATTGATAATCCGCAACAAGATATCCCACTGGCTTCTGTACTGCGTTCACCGATTGTTGGTTTGAATGAAGATCAATTGGCGACCATTCGTTTATTTGGCAAAGACACTTCGTATTATCAAGCTATGATGTTAGCGGCTGAACATATGCAAGAACAACCGGAAGAATGGAGTTACAAGTTACTTCATTTTCTTGAACAATTGAATCAATGGCGACTAGCAGCACGAGAAGGTGAGCTAGGTGATCTGATCTGGCGTATTTACCGGGATACAGGTTATCTCGACTGGTTAGCTGGTTTACCTGGAGGATTGCAACGTCAACATCATTTACGAATACTATATGATCGTGCTCGCCGATTTGAAGTGTCTACATCTTCACGAGGACTATTTCGGTTTATGCGTTTTATTCGTCGTCTGCAAGATACAGATGGTGATCTAGGAGCTACAGCTTCGGTCGATGGTCAAGAAAATGCGATTCGAATTATGACTATTCATAAAAGTAAAGGTCTAGAGTTTCCAGTTGTGTTTCTAGCAGGCATGTCCAAAATGTTCAATATGCAAGATTTAAATACTTCTTTTTTGATGCACAAAGAATTAGGATTCGGCCCTAAATTTGTAGATGAAGATACACGTGTGAGTTATCCAACATTACCGAATTTGGCGATTCGTCGTCGTACAGCCACAGAGTTATTAGCAGAAGAAATGCGTGTCCTTTATGTAGCATTAACTCGTCCTCGGGACAAACTGATTATGATCGGAACAGTCAAAGATATCGACAAAAAAATCTCGGCATGGAGTCAGGTTCAGAACTCTGATCATTTGCAACTGCCTGATTATGTATTAGCCAAAAGTCGGACGTATCTTGATTGGGTGGGTCCAGCATTAATGCGTCATCGTACGGCTTCTGTATTCCGTGAGCGTAACGAAATTGCGGCAGGGCCTTATTCAGCTTGCTTGGCAGATGATCCAACACCGTGGAGCATTACCATTCTGGATAGTCGTCAATTACAATCGAAAACAGAAGATACCGAGCAATCGATAACAGCTTTGCGCGAACATGATCCCAAGTGGATTGCTTTGCAACAGATTGCAGATGGGGAACAGGTACAGCCTGTGACTGATTTTGAAAATAATCATGATCTCGCTGTTGAAGATGTTGATACGTCTGTGAACGCGAAAGAAGTCGAACAAAGACTGTCATGGCAGTATCCATATGAATTATCGACTCATATTGCTGCCAAAACAACGATTAGTGAAATCAAGCGACAATTGGTTTCAGAAGAATCTCCAGCTGTAGACGGTATCCATGAATCTCTGGATCAACGGGTTATGATTGGACGTTATACTGACCAGCATCAAGATCAATCCATAATAGATGTCCCACAAGTCAAAGGGGCTAATCCATTTTTGATGAGCACTATTTTACAGCGGGCAGGTATACTGCTGGAAAATCAGACAGATGATCAGACCTCTTCAGCTGGGCCTGTATCGAATAGATTGCAAACAGATGTATCTTCTCAGCAATCAGCTACTTTGTCTGGTGCGATCGATCACCAAGCAGATGGAAGTACACTCAAATTGCAACGTCCTAAATTTATGGAACAACGTGGTCTAAGCGGAGCAGAACGTGGAACCGCATATCATACTGTCATGCAGCGAGTGCCTTTAGATCAGGGATATGTAGATGTCAAGATAGTTGAACAGACCAAAGCAGATCTGGTTCAGCGCCAAATTCTACGTCAGGATCAAGCGGATAGCGTACATGCGAATGAGATCGTTGCTTTTTTCGCAACATCGCTCGGTCAACAAATGTTGCAAGCTACAGAGATCAGACGAGAATTAGCCTTTAGTTATGGTATTCCGATCAATGATGCCGGTGATAAGATTTTGTCACAGGGAATAGTCGATTGCATTTTCCAGATTGATAATCGATGGATCATTGTCGATTACAAAACCGATCGTGTAGTAGATACCCATGGAGGTATAGAAGCGCTGAAAGATCGTTATCGTATTCAACTTCAGCTGTATGCGCAAGCGATTCAAGATTCTTTGCATTGGAAAGTCGATCAATTATGGTTGTATTTCTTCGACATTAACGAAGCGATAGAAATCTAAACAGGATTAACATACTAAATAACCTAACTCTTTTTCATTCATCAATCTAAAATGGTAAACCAAAAAGGTGGTTTGTTGTCCATAAGACTAATGGCATTTTGAAGCTAGTCTATGAGATGACAAACTTCCTTTGATTCGATATACACCCAATTCTAGCATCACTTAAAAAGGAGAAAGCTATGCGTATTTTACATACAGCTGACTGGCATTTTGGTCGAACATTAGAAGGCAGAAGTCGTCTCGATGAACAAATCGCTTTTGTCGATGAATTGGTTCAGATTGCAGATGATCAACAAGCCGATCTTATTCTGATGGCAGGCGATGTCTATGATTCTGTGAATCCACCTGCTGTAGCAGAACAATTATTTTATGAAGCCGCCGCTAGATTAACAGCTAATGGTCGTCCACTTGCTGTTATCGCAGGGAATCATGATCAACCTGATCGTATTGCGTCAGCGACACCATTGGTTCAAGGGCGAGGTATTTATTTATTAGGTACACCTGCTGCACAGGCTTTAACTATTCCTGTACCTCGTACTTCGGAGACAGCTATAGTGGCAGCATTACCTTATCCATCCGAAGCTAGACTGAATGAATTATTAACCGAGGAACATGATGAAGATTTAATACGTCGTGCCTATAGTGAACGTGTAGGCATGTTAATGCGACAATTAGCGACTGACTTCCGTTCGGATACGATCAATCTAGCTATGAGCCATATCTATGCTCTTGGAGGAGTCGAATCGGATTCAGAGCGCCCTATTCAAGTAGGTGGTGCGTATACAGTTGATCCTTCTGCATTATATACAGGAGCTCAATATACAGCGCTAGGTCATCTACACCGTGCTCAAGCAGTCAAAGGAGAAGGAATGATTCGGTATAGTGGTTCTCCGCTAGCTTATAGTTTTTCTGAAGCAGGGCAAGCCAAATCTGTCACGATGCTCGATGTTGTACCCGGTGGTATTCCACAGATAGAAGAAATCTTTTTAACTTGTGGTCGTCCTTTAGTGCGCTGGAAAGCGAAAGGCGGTCTGACTGAAGTCCATCAATGGTTAGAGGAAGGCAGAGATCGCAATGCTTTTATCGATCTGGAAATTTCATTGTTAGAAGCTTTGTCGATGTCTGATATTCAATCGATTCGCAAAGCTTATAGTGGCATTGTCAATATTCGTCCTGTATATCCAGAAACAGAAGCACAGCAATCTTTTGCAGAACGTGCTCAATTGCCTGTCCATGAATTGTTCCGTACGTTTTATGCACGCCAGACAGGTGGAGCCGTGCCCGAAGATCGATTAGTTGAGCTGTTTTTGGAACTGATCGATGAAGAAGAAACCGGGGAGGAACAATCATCATGAAGCCAATCACACTTAAATTATCCGGTTTACAAAGTTATCGTGAACAACAAGAAATCGATTTTGAAGCACTGTGTGAAACAGGCCTATTTGGTATTTTTGGACCTACAGGGAGTGGGAAATCAACTGTTCTTGATGCTATTACACTTGCTTTGTATGGCAAGGTGGAACGAGCTTACAACGGTACACAGGGGATCATGAATCATTCGGAAGATTCGTTATTTGTATCGTTCTCTTTTGAATTGTTATCTGCTGAAGGGGCGCAACGGTATCGAGTCGAACGCCGGTTTAAACGTACGGGCGATCATACAGTAAGTAATGCGATGAGCCGTTTTATCGAAATGCGTGCAGATGGCGATGTTGTGGTTGCTGACAAATTAGCAGAAGTCACACGTTGTGTAGAAGATTATATCGGGCTGAAAATGGATGATTTTACACGCGCAGTCGTATTACCACAAGGTAAATTTGCTGAATTTTTATCTCTTAAAGGTAGTGACCGTAGACAGATGTTGCAACGTCTTTTCCATCTGGAACGATACGGTGACCGCTTAATGCAGAAGCTTAGCCAGCGTGTGAAAGAAACAGACAACGTACTAGGCAAACTGTACGCCGAACAGACAGGTCTGGGCGAAGCCTCAGCAGAAGCGCTACAAACAGCAATAGAGCGCTTAGAAACAGCGATCCAAGAAGCAGAACAACGTCGTCAAGAACTGGTTGATATTACTGCTCGTACCGAACAATGGAGCAAGATTAGAGAATATCAACGAGAACAAGCTGAGTTACAGCAACGTCTAACTCAATTACAACAACACGAAGCTGAGATTGCCCACAAAGAACAGCAGATTGAACAAGCGTTATCTGCGCAGAACTTATTACCATTATTAGATGCATGGCGTACTCATGAAGCCAAAGCCATACAAGAACAACAACGTGTAACTACATTACAGCAAGATTTACAACAAGCAGAGATTGCAGTAGCGACAGCTGTAGAGCGTGAACAAAAAGCCAAACAACAATTAACCGAGCAAGAACCGCAATTAATGACACGGATCGAACAACTACAACAAGCACTACAATTGCAAAAGGAATGTGTAGCATTAGAACAAGATCAACAGCAGATTCATCAGCAATTGGAAAATATACAAAAACAATGGGAAGAAGCATCTCATCAAGTACAGCGTGAACAGATGCTTTTGGATAAGGCAAGACAGCGTCAAGAAGAACTGAATAAGCAACTCAAAGCTTGTGAAGTTCGCAGTCAGGATCGGCGTGAATTACAAGAAGCCCAGCAACAATTGTCTGCTCTGAATACAGCTAGAACCCGTCTACAAGAACAACAAACCGAATATGATGGTTATACTCAGTCAGCACAACAGGCGAATCAAGTATGGCAAAAATTAATTGAGCAAGAAGCCACTCGATCTGAGCAAGAACAGCAATTACAACAACATGTTTTTTCGTTGTATCAAGAGCATCAACAACTTGAACATGTGCTACAGCAAGCACACCAATCTGCGGAACAACTGGAAGAACAGTATGCACAACAATCCAGAGAAGCAGAATCGAATCGTCTGGCAAGTCTGTTAGCAGTAGAACTACAAGAAGGTCAACCTTGTGCAGTATGTGGATCTACTCATCATCCTCAACCTGCTCATGACATCGAACATAAAGTCACAGCAGATAATCAATCAGTGGCGGATACAACAACTGAGCAGACTCAAGCGCTCAAACAAATGAAACAAAATCTTCAAGTTGTACAGCAACATGTTCGTGGTCGTCAAATAGAGCTAGACAGTCATATGCAAGAATGGGATTGGCAGATAAAAGATTCAGATTCATTAACTGCTTCTTCTGATCAAGCGACTCTTTTATCGGATCAAGAACTGCAAGCACAATGGCTAGATATACAAGCTCATAATCAGAATTTAGAGCAACAGACTAGAGAATTACAACAACAATTAAGACAATGGCGTCAAAATGAACGAGAATGGTCAGGGCGTAAAGTTACAGCTCAATCTGAACAACAATCATCTGCTCGCCTGTCAGAACAATCCAATACTCGTCTCCAAGCCGCTACACAGACGTTAGAGCAACTTTTAGAACAGTGGCAACAGACTTTACCGCATCTAACAGAACAGTCGGCACGTGAGCGATTTGAAGCTCTAGCACAGATGGATGAACAAGCAGAGAAGATCCGTGAAGGATTGGATAAAAGTGTTCCGTATATCGAAGAGCGTGAACAAGCCATCAAGCATGGTACAGAACAGATCAATACATTGGATAAGCAACGTATTCAAGATCAGACCCGTCAAGAAGGGAATCAACGACTTTTACAAGAAAAGAAAAATCGTCTTACACAGTGGATCGGCGATCAATCGGCTGAGAAGTTACTTACAGAGACGCAACAGCAACAACAACAATTACGACAGCAAGCAGAGCAGACCGCAGACTTGTGGCGTAAAGCGCTACAGCAGCAGCAGACAGCAACACATCAAGTTGAATTGGCTGTGCAATCAGCACAATCGTTACAACAACAGGTCGATCAGCATGCAGAGAAGTGGCAACAAGCATTACAAGCCTCTCCTTTTGATAATGAGCAAAGTGTCAGTCAATCACGGATGGCAGAAGATCAGATTCAGTTGTATCGTCAGCAGATTCAACAGCATCGTGATCAACAACATGAATTATCTGTTCATTTGCGAGAAGTACAGAACAAGTTAAACGGACAGAGTCTCAGTGAAGAAGAATGGGCACAGATACAACAGCAATATACAGAAGCCCGTCAAGCAGATGAGATGGCATTAGAACAACGAGCCAAAGCCACTCGTGATCGTGAAGACCTTCAAGAGCGTCATGTACGCTGGCGTGAGCTAGAAGACAAACGAGTCATTTTAGCGCAAGAGGCTAAGCATTTATCCAAATTACAAGCCAGTATGCGTGGTAATGCTTTTGTCGAATATATTGCAGAAGAACAATTAATGCAGGTCAGTCTAGCCGCTTCTGAGCGATTACGCTTTTTGACCAAACAACGGTATTCATTGGAAGTGGATTCTGGTGGAGGATTTGTAATCTGTGATAATGGCAATGGTGGGATTCGTCGCCCGGTATCTTCTTTATCCGGTGGAGAAACGTTTTTAACTTCGTTATCATTAGCATTAGCCTTATCGGCTCAGATTCAGTTGCGCGGTCAGTATCCGCTTCAGTTCTTTTTCCTGGATGAAGGATTTGGTACGCTTGATCCCGAACTTTTGGATACAGTGGTGACTTCACTGGAGAAGCTTCATAACGATCAACTATCGGTGGGTATTATTAGCCATGTTCCTGAATTACGGATGAGATTGCCTCGTAAATTAGTGATTGTACCTGCGGAGCAAGCAGGAAGTGGCTCCAAAGTAGTCCTTGAACGCATGTAGATTTGAAACTATGCCCATAGGAAACAAAATACACAAAAAGAATTGAAGGAGTGTTTGAAGATTATGGTTAAAGACGATTGTTTATTTTGTAAAATTGTTGCAGGAACGATTCCTTCACAAAAAGTATATGAAGATGATCAGATACTAGCTTTTCACGATATTACACCTGCTGCCCCTGTTCATGTATTGCTTATTCCCAAAAAACATATCGACTCGATGAATGAAGTATCTCAAGAAGATTTGCCAGTTATCGGTCATATTCATGGCGTAGCGATACAATTAGCCAAAGAATTGGGCGTGGATCAAAGTGGATATCGTCTGATCAATAACTGTGGACCGGATAGCGGACAAGCGGTACAACACCTTCATTATCATTTGTTAGGTGGAGCCAATCTTGGCGCCCTGACAGGCATTTCGAGCTCTCACGCATAAGTCAAAATAACGTGTAAAAGAATAATAAAAAAAGATGTTCCAATACAGTCTAAAACGGGTATATAATAGAACATTAAAAAATTGCAGGCAAAACTAGCCAATCATATTGACACTTCATTCAACTTTCACCTATAATGAAAGTTGATAAACCGTGTTATTGTTCTTGGACGGTCTGGTCGGAGGGAGGGAAAACTAGTGTCTGAAACGAAAGTTCGCAAAAACGAAACAATTGATGCAGCACTTCGTCGCTTCAAACGCTCCATCGCTAAAGATGGCGTTCTGGCTGAGGTGAAAAAACGCAAACATTATGAAAAGCCGAGCGTTAAGCGTAAGAAAAAATCTGAGGCTGCTCGTAAAAGAAAGTTTTAGGAGGATTTACCCGTTATGAATCTTAGCGAACGATTAAACGAAGATATGAAGCAAGCAATGAGAGACAAGGCGAAATTCAAATTGTCGACTATTCGCATGGTTCGTTCAACGATTAAAAATCTCGAAATAGATTTGAAAAGAGACTTGGACGACACTGAAGTGCTTGATATTCTTAGTCGTGAGATCAAACAGCGCAAAGATGCCCTCCAAGAATTTGAAAAAGCAGGTCGTGATGACCTGACAAGCAACCTTAAAGCGGAGATTGAGATTATTTCCGAGTATCTTCCCACACAGCTGTCTGAAGAAGAAATTAAAGTTCTTGTAAAGCAGACCATCCAGGAAACCGGTGCTTCTTCAAAAGCCGATATGGGAAAACTGATGAGCGCCCTGATGCCTAAAGTAAAAGGTCGCGCAGACGGAAAAGTTGTGAATCAAACGGTTCAACAATTTCTGCAATAAACATATGTGAAAGCACCTCATTTTTTTATAAAGTGGGGTGCTTTTTTCTATGTTTATTTTATCAAAAAGGAATATAATTGAAACGTAACCATGATGTTTACGTATTATGTATAGACTACCTTTTACCATGCTTATATGTATATTGTTTAATATTGTTGTTATGACTGTATTAAACAAAACACATCTGAACTGAAAGGGGCTAAGATCGAATGAACTCATCGCTTGACCAGATTGGCCGTATCAAGCGTCAGCTAAGTTTATTATTGCTAGGTTCACTGATGGCGATGCTTATCGTGGCAGGGATTTATCCACAATCTGCTAGTGCCGCATCTGCACCCGCTACTAGCAATAATGATGGTGCCGTCTACGTGATTCCTATTGACCGTCAAATTGAAAGCGGATTACAAAAGTTTTTGGTAAGAGGATTTGAAGAAGCGAAGCAAGCGAAAGCATCGTGGATTGTACTGGAAATGAATACGCCGGGCGGAGAACTTCAAGCGGCTGGTGATATTGGAGCGATGGTACGTAATAGCAGTGTACCTGTAGCTGTTTTTGTACAAGACAAAGCTGCATCAGCAGGAAGTTACATTGCTTTGAATGCAGATAAGATTTTTATGCAACCTGGAAGTACAATTGGTGCTGCTGCTATTGTAGATGGTAAAGGCAATCCGATTGATAATCCCAAACAGGTCGCTTATTGGAAAAGTGAAATGAGAGCTGCCGCACAGCTTCATAATCGTAACGCAGATATCGCTGACGGTATGACAGATGTGAACATGGTAGTATCTATGCCAGAGATTAATCAGACCAAAACAAAAGGACAGATTATTTCTCTTTCTAGTAATGAAGCATTGAAAGTAGGCTTTGCAGACAAGATTCTTTCTTCTACCAATGCGGTTGTAACTGAATTAGGGCATTCACCTGAAGATATAGTAAAAGTACAACCAAGTGCTGGCGAAAATATCGCACGGGTGCTAACTAATCCGATTGTAACCACATTGCTCCTATTTATTGGAATGGTCGGAATAGCTATGGAGATTATTATACCGGGATTTGGTATACCAGGTATCGTCGGTATTGTTGCTTTTGCATTGTACTTCTTCGGTAGTTATGCAGCTGGTTTCTCAGGATCTACCACATGGTTACTGTTTTTAGGAGGACTTATTTTACTGGTGTTGGAGTTGTTTATTCCAAGCTTTGGTATATTGGGTATTTTAGGATCAGCCAGTCTGATTACAGGGGTAGTGAAAGCCGCATATGATACAAGCGATGCTTTGTTATCTTTAGGTATCGCATTTGCTGCCGCTGCTGTAGTCGTCACACTGATTGCTATTTTGCTCAAAGAACGTGGCGTCTGGAATCGATTTATTCTCAAAGAACAACTTTCTTCAGAACAGAGCTTTATGTCTCGCTTAACGAGAGAACAATTTTTGGGCAAAGAAGGAATAAGTGTAACGCCTCTTCGTCCGTCAGGTACAGTACTGATCGGCGATGAACGAATCGATGTCGTTACACAGGGTAACTTTATTGCGAGTGATCGTCCGATTCGAGTCAAGCAAGTGGATGGCAGTCGTATTATTGTCGAAGAAATAACAGAAGAATCGGCTCTGCACGCACAATTATTGAAAGAATAATTTCAAATATAGAAGTTATTCCATAGGTAAGGTATGGATAAACCGTTTCATTTTCTATTCATACCTTGATCATTTTAAAATGATATTGCTTCGTCTTCATTATGGATTCATATACACATATGTAGACAAAAGGGGTCATGTACGTTTACATATTTAGCCGTATAACCGATTCATTGAATCCAAGAATACAGGCAATGGGCAAGTCAGGTAACACAGATTGAACTATAAAAATTGGAGTGTGATGTGAATAATGAGTACAAGTGTATTAAGTATTCTCTTTATCGTTGTTGTCGCTATTATTATTTTAAGTGTATTTTTCAGTTTCTTCCCGGTTATGCTTTGGATCTCGGCTGTCGCTTCTGGCGTACGTGTAAGTATTATTACACTTGTAGCGATGCGTCTTCGTCGTGTAACACCTTCACGTATTGTGAATCCACAGATCAAAGCGCACAAAGCAGGTCTGGGACTTGATATGAACCAATTGGAAAGTCATTATCTAGCAGGTGGTAATGTAGACCGTGTCGTGAATGCACTAATTGCAGCACAACGTGCAGAGATTCCGTTGGAATTTGAACGTGCAGCAGCCATTGACCTTGCAGGTCGTGATGTACTACAAGCTGTACAGATGAGTGTTAACCCTAAAGTAATCGAGACGCCTGTTGTCGCTGCTATGGCTCGTAACGGTATCGAAGTAAAAGTTAAAGCTCGTGTAACCGTACGTGCGAATATCGAACGCTTGGTCGGTGGTGCAGGGGAAGAAACGATTATTGCTCGTGTGGGTGAAGGTATCGTTACAACTGTAGGTTCTAGTGATTCTCACAAACAAGTCTTAGAAAATCCAGATATGATTTCTCGTACAGTATTGCAAAAAGGGCTAGATGCAGGAACTGCTTTTGAAATTCTATCGATCGATATTGCGGATGTAGATGTTGGTAAAAATATTGGTGCAATGCTACAGACAGAACAAGCAGAAGCGGACAAACGTATTGCTCAAGCTAAAGCAGAAGAAAGACGTGCAATGGCTGTAGCTCAAGAACAAGAAATGAAAGCACGTGTTGTTGAGATGAGAGCGCGTGTTGTTCAATCCGAGTCCGATGTACCGCTTGCGATGGCAGAAGCTCTTCGTAAAGGACAAATGGGTGTAATGGATTACATGAACCTCAAAAATATCGAAGCAGATACTCAAATGAGAGGCTCACTTGGTAAATCAGAAGATTTCGATAGTAGTTCAGATAACAAGTCAAATAAATAAAGGTGTGCGATAATTGATGCTTGATTTCCTTATGGGTAATTTATATTTTGTCGCCATTATTGCTTTTGCTATCTTTTCTTTTGTCAAAACGCGTTCAGCAAAAAAGAAATCAGGCGGGCAACCTTCTGGGATGCCGACGTTTGGTGGAAATGGTGATCACAAAAAAAGATGGTTCAATGAACCTGAACGCACATCTGCTGAACCCGGACCATTAGATGATGCACAGCGACGGTATCATGAGGCTCAGCAACGTTACGATGAGTCAGATACGTCTGAAAATGCTCCAGGATATGAAGATTCTGCAACTAGATCGGCTTCATCTATGCAAGAGCCTCAAATACCGAAGCCGGTCACTGCTAATCGCAGTGAAGTAGAAAAACGTTTGGATGCTATGCATAAAGATATTCAAGCACGCTCAATGCATTTGAACGCAGGAAGTCGAGTAGTTATCGAAGAATTAGATTCCGCATCGACTTCTAAAAATGCAATCGGGTCGGATGAACTTCGTAAAGGCGTGATTTGGGCAGAAATCTTAGGTGAACCACGTGCTAAACGTCCTTATAACCATCATAAATATGCAGTAGACAAGAAATAGTAAGGTATCAGCCGATCTCTATATGGAGATCGGTTTCTTTCTAATCTATCTTCGTTTTGTTTCTATCTTGACCGATGTATGGTAATGATAAATAATGTGCAAAAAATTTTGCATGACAAACCATACAATGGTAAAGTTTAGGGTAAAGATATTGCACTCAAGTTTTATAGTATAAATGCACACAGCAGTTTTATATTATTTTATTAATGAGGAGATTGAGGCTATTTGTTAGAGCAAACGCAAAGCACCAGAATTCCACTGCTTAATGCAGAAGAAGGATTGTCACTGTTTGGACCACAGGACAGTTTTCTAAAATTAATTGAACGCGAAACGGAAGCCAAAATTGGTAGTCGTGAAGCAGAGATTTCGATTCATGGTCCTGCACAAGCAGTAGAACAGATGACTCAGCTTTTCGAAGTATTATTACAATTAGTTCGCAATGGCTATGTACTTACAGAACGTGATATTTTATATGCAATAGAACTTGCCAAAGAGCTTCGAGCAGACCAACTGCTTGACTTATATAAAGGTGAAATTACACAGACGTATCGTGGGAAACCAATTCGTGTCAAAACGATTGGTCAGAAACACTATGTATCGACAATCAAAAAGCTAGATATTGTATTCGGGATTGGACCAGCAGGTACAGGTAAAACGTATCTAGCTGTAGTCTTAGCAGTTGCAGCGCTTAAAGAAGGCAAAGCCAAACGAATCATTCTGACTCGTCCTGCGGTTGAAGCAGGGGAAAGCCTAGGGTTTCTACCCGGCGATCTACAGGAAAAGGTAGATCCTTATCTACGTCCGTTATATGATGCTTTATATGATGTTATGGGACCTGAGCAGACAGCCAAAGCGCTAGAGCGTGGTCTGATCGAGATTGCTCCGCTTGCTTATATGCGTGGACGTACATTAGATGATGCTTTTATTATTTTGGATGAAGCACAGAATAGTACAGCCGAACAGATGAAAATGTTTTTAACCCGTTTAGGATTTGGTTCCAAAATGGTCATTACAGGTGATGTTACACAGATTGATTTACCTCGTGGTAAAAAGTCCGGTCTGGTGGAAGCTCGAATGATTCTGGATGGTATCAAAGAAATCGGATTTGTTATTTTCGGCGAGCAAGATGTGGTTCGTCATTCCTTGGTACAAAAAATTATTGTCGCTTATGATAAAGCTTCGGAAAATCTGGAGTAGTCGGCGGTCAGCGGAGAAAACAGAAACCGCACATTTTGAATATTCAGAAGTGAGAGGGCTGTATGTATGACTTCCAAAGAACCGTCCACACGCAATTTACTTGATTCTATGATCGCAGGTTGGAAAAATAGCAGAATGACCCGTTACGGAATGTTTGCTCTGCTATTTGTAGTGCTTTATGTCAGTCTGGCACCCAATCTGCTTCCACAGCGCTTTGATATTCAAGTCGGTACCGTGAGTGATAGCGATATTATTGCTCCGATGCAGATTCCGAATAACAAAACTACGCTTCAAGCGCAGGAGGCTGCTGCTGAACAAGTAGAATCTGTATACGCGATTGTATCGATGCGTAGAGAAACGGTTATTTCACAAATGTTAGATCGAATTGAATCTCTGAATCAAGATGATCAGATTACCAATGCGGATAAAGCACAGATTTATAGCGAAGAGATTCCACAACGTGCCCAAAATTCTATCGCTAACTTTATTCGGAATAACCGTGAAGCAGGTAAATATTCAGATAAGATGTTAGATGAAATGCAAAAAACGATAGGCGAGCAAACGTACAGTATTCCTGAAGAAACGTTTCTCAAAATTCCACGTCTATCCACATCTGAAATACAAGATATGCGTCAGGTCGCTACATCGATTATGTCTCGTTTAATGAGCGATCAGATAACAGATGCGCAATCTGCACGTGCTAAAGTCGCTGAATTGGTCAGTACCAGTTCTCTAAGTAGCCGTACAGCTCGTGAAGTGGTGCAAGAGCTTGTCCGTGCCACACTCACAGCTAACAAGTTCTATGATGAAGAAGCGACCCGAGCGGCGAAAGTAGAAGCTCGTGAGAATACACCAACCGTCTATATTCAGCAAGGAGAAGTACTTGTTCCTAAAGGCGAGAAGATCACACAGGAAATGTATACATTGCTGGATGAAAATGATCTGCTCAAAAACGATGTGAATTATTGGCCTCAACTGGGTCTAGTACTGTTTGCCTTTTTGATTACTTTAGGGCTGTATATGTATCTACGTCAGTCTATTCATCAAGGTCGAACTTACAATAATGCGCAGTTGTTCATGTTGATCGTTATTTTTGCGATTGGTGTGATTTGCTTGCATCTGGTACGTATTTTGCAAATGGGAAATTCACCTTACTTTGGATTCCTTGTACCAGCGGCTATCGTGGTGATGTTAATTACATTGTTGCTTGATATTCAATTGGCGTATATTTCGTCGATTATTATGAGTATTTTAGCAAGTATTATTTTGAATATGAGTCAGCATGAATTATTCGATTATCAATTTGGATTTTTCACATTAGTGGTTTCATTTACAGCGATTCAATGTATTCATCGTGCTAGTCAACGTTCTACTATTCTCAAAGCAGGTATTATGAGTTGCTTCTTTGGAGCCATAGCGGTTCTGACATTAGTATTACTGAATGATGGAGAATGGACACGTATATCGATGATGTATGCTGTTGGATTTGCTTGTATTGGAGGGCTGATCACTACTGTATTGGTGCTTGGATTAATGCCGTTTTTTGAGACGACTTTTGGTATTTTATCTGCGCTTAAATTAGTAGAATTGTCGAACCCAAATCATCCGTTATTGCGTAAATTATTAATTGAGACACCAGGTACTTATCATCATAGCGTGATGGTAGGGAATCTGTCCGAAGCCGCCGCAGAAGCGATTGGTGCCGATGGATTGTTATGTCGGGTCGGTTCATATTATCATGATATTGGCAAAACCAAACGTCCGGGTTATTTTATCGAAAATCAGAACAATATTGGTAATCCACACGATAGTATTGATCCTAAGCTCAGCAAATCAATTATTATTGCTCATGCTCGTGATGGCGTAGAAATGCAGAAAGAGTACAAATTACCAAAACCGATCCGTGATATTGCTGAACAGCATCATGGAACAACCTTTTTGCATTACTTTTATCACAAAGCATTGAAGCTAGCAGAAGAACAAGAGATCGAACCGGATTTCACTGAAAATGATTTCCGTTATCCGGGGCCCAAAGCCCAGACCAAAGAAGCGGCTGTCGTAGGAATTGCAGATAGTGTAGAAGCGGCAGTACGTTCACTTAGCAAACCTACTGTAGAACAAGTAGAGACGATGATCGAGAAAATTATTAAAGGTCGCGTCGATGATAATCAATTTAATGAATGTGATCTAACGATGAAAGAACTAGATGTGGTCGCCAGAACGCTCAAAGAAGCCGTAATGGGGATATTCCACTCTCGTATTGAATATCCGGAAGACATCAAGAAACCGGATCAGAAGGAGAATAAAGCATGAGTTTACAGCTTGCATGGGAAAATGAACAAAATAAATATGAGATTACAGATGAGCTAATCACTACACTTGAACTGATTCTGCAAAAAGCAGGAGAACAAGAAAAAGTGAATGATGGTGAAGTTGCTCTTACTTTTGTTGACGATGAAGCAATTCATGAGCTAAATAAAGAGTATCGTGGGATTGATCGTCCAACAGATGTGTTGTCTTTTGCCATGCATGAATCGCTTGATGATGAATTAGATATTATCTATGATCCTGCATTAACTGGACAGGATACACCACTTCCAGGCGATATGTTAGGCGATATTATTATCTCGGTGCCACGTGCTATTGCTCAGAGCGAAGATTATGGGCATTCGGTAGAACGGGAACTTGGTTTTTTGTTTGTTCATGGTTTTCTGCATTTGTTAGGGTATGATCATCAAGATGATGAGACCGAAGCCGAAATGATGGGCAAGCAAGAAGCGGTATTACAACAAGCAGGATTGACACGCTGATGAAAAAAAGAACGTGGAGAGCCGTATTTTTTTCTGCGGCAGAAGGAATTGCAGACACTTTTCGGACAGAACGTAATTTTCGTATTCATGTATTGATTACATGTATTATCATTATCGCCGGAATCCTTTGTCATGTATCTGCTGTAGATTGGATGCTGCTAACATTAGCGATAGGTATGGTGCTCGGAGCGGAATTAATGAATACCGGTGTTGAAGCTGCTGTAGACCTATGCTCTCCCGATTGGCATCCCTTTGCCAAAAAAGCAAAAGATGCCGCAGCAGGAGCTGTTCTTATTTCTTCCATCGTTGCGATTGTGATTGGTCTTATTGTGTTTGTAGAACCTTTTTTATCATGGTTCACCCGATAAATAGTGTGCATGACTATAACGTATACGTTCCCCTCTAATGACTTGAGGTATAGAGTCAGGAGGGGATTTTATCTTTTTTTATGCAAAAAGTTCTAGAACATCATGTAGATTAGTGGGCGTAAACGTCTAAATCGTGTAATATATAAGAATAGGCAGTGTATGGAAACGATCAATACGATACATGTTCAGGAGGATTACCATGGAATCATCACAATTATTACAAGAAGCTATTCTTGCTCGTGCCAAAGCCTATGTACCTTATTCCAACTTTGCTGTCGGTGCAGCATTGCTTGATCGTAATGGACAAGTGCATCACGGCTGTAATATTGAAAATGCAGGCTATACTCCTTGTAATTGTGCAGAACGTACAGCGTTGTTTAGTGCGATTGCGCAAGGGCAACAACCCGGCTCTTTTCAAATGATGGCTGTTGTTGGAGATACAGATGAACCGATTGCTCCTTGTGGAGTATGCCGTCAGGTGATGGTTGAACTATGTCAACCGGATATGCCTATATTGCTTGGAAATATGAAAGGCGATACGCGATTGACGACAATTTCAGAATTGTTGCCACATGCGTTTGGACCGTGGAATTTAAATAAATAAGCGGAATCGTTGAGAACTTTATATACACAGACTTGTACTACCAAAAAGCACTTTAATATGACAGGAGCTATTCTAAAGAATAACTCTTGGAACGGAGAATGATATGTCGAAAAAACATTTTAAATCAGGGTTTGTGGCTATTGTCGGCAGACCAAATGTAGGGAAATCCACACTAATGAATCAGGTGATTGGACAGAAGATTGCGATTATGTCTGACAAACCACAGACTACACGTAACAAGATTCATGGCGTATTTACAAGAGATGATAAACAAATCGTTTTCTTGGATACACCGGGTGTGCATAAGCGTCAATCCAAATTGGGCGATTATATGAATCAAACTGCACTGAACACACTTAGCGAAGTAGAAGCTGTTCTATTTTTAGTTGATGCAGCTGAAGGACTAGGTGGCGGGGATCGCTTTATTATTGAACATCTGAAAAAAGTAAAAACACCTGTTTTTCTAGTGATCAACAAGATTGACCAAGTGGTACCTGAGCAGTTGTTGCCTATTATTGATCAATATCGTAAATTGCATGAATTTGCTGAGATTATTCCGATCTCTGCCAAACTCGGTAACAACGTAGATACACTGATGGAGCAAATTGGTAAGTATTTACCAGAGGGCCCTCAGTATTATCCAGACGATCAAATTACAGACCATCCAGAACAATTTGTATGTGCTGAGTTGATTCGTGAGAAAATTTTGAATCAGACACGCGAAGAGATTCCTCACTCCATTGCAGTAACCATCGAAGCAATGAGTGTAGAGCCTAACGGTGTAGTTAATATTTCAGCGGTGATCTTTGTAGAACGTGATTCTCAAAAAGGAATCGTTATCGGTAAACAAGGAGCATTATTGAAAGAAGTAGGTAGACAAGCACGTATGGATATTCAGAATTTGCTAGGTTCTAAGATTTTCTTAGAGCTATGGGTAAAAGTGAAAAAAGATTGGCGTAATCAAGATAGTGTGTTGAAAGATCTTGGTTTCCATCGTAATGCTTAATCTATAGTTAAATCGGGTTAATTATTTTATATCACTTCAATACAGATTCAGGATCGAAGAGCAGAGCATAGAATTGTATGCTCTGCTTCTTTTAAATTCAAAATGGACTATATTCATAATCAGATAGGGAGATGAGACATGCTATACAGGGTGGAAGGGATTATCATCCGCAGCATGGATTATGGCGAAGGGAATAAAATTGTTACGTTGTGTACAGAAACACACGGTAAGATAGGTATTTTTGTACGCGGAGCCAAAAAGCCCAAAAGCCGCCACGGTGCTATGGTACAGCCGTTTACGTATGGTGAATATTCCTTTATTCGTAATGGAACAGGTCTGGGTACTCTTAATCAAGGTGAGATCATCGAATCGAATCATAAGTTACGTGAAGATGTATTTTTAGCAGCTTATGCGGCTTATGGCTGTGAAATGGTCGATAAAGCACTCCAAGAAAATGAAACAGGACGCTTCTGGTTCGATCAACTCAAAGCTTTTCTTTCTTTTCTAGGCGAAGGCAGAGATCCTGTCGTACTCACTACGTTGTTCGAAATGAAAATTCTGCAAGCGACTGGATACTCTCCGCAAGTGGATGCTTGTATTTTTTCAGGCGAAACTGAAGGGAAGTTTTTCCTCAGTCCAGGACTTGGTGGTATTTTATCAGAACGTGAACGTCGTCAAGATCCAGCAGCTTTTGCAGTTTCTCCGGGAACGCTCAAGTTGTTGCGATTATTTTCTAGATTGGATATTCGTCGCCTTGGTAATATTGATGTCAAAGATTCAACCAAAGCAGAGCTGAAAAAAATTATGGATGCTTTTATGGAAGTTCAGTTAGGGCTTAAATTGAAATCCCGCCGCTTCCTAGATCAATTGGATAAGTATGAAACTTCACTTCAAAACCATGTTGACGAATAGTCTAAAGTCAGATATGATCTAGGTTATAACTTGTGTATTATATACACACATGATGCGTTGACCGGATTAGTAAGCAGAAGATTATCGTCTTTGGATAGCGAGTCAGGGATAGTGTAAGCCTGATGACGACCTTATGCCCAATGGCATCCGTGAGCATATGAGCTGAATAGAAAAGTGGATGACATGCAAATGTCTTCAAATAGGGTGGAACCGCGGGAATACAACTCTCGTCCCTATGTCTGTACATCAGGCGTAGGAACGGGAGTTTTTTGCGTGCGATGCAGATGATACATATTCAGCGAAATCACCTATCAACTATGAAGATAAAGGAGTAATGTCAATGAATTTCCAGCAAATGATTTTGACACTGCAAAATTTTTGGGCAGCTCAGAACTGTATTATCGTACAGCCTTATGATACTGAAAAAGGTGCAGGAACAATGAATCCAATGACGTTCCTACGTTCGATTGGACCTGAACCGTGGAATGTGGCTTATGTAGAACCTTCCCGCCGTCCTTCAGATGGTCGTTATGGTGAGAACCCTAACCGTTTGTATCAGCATCATCAATTCCAAGTAATCATCAAGCCTTCACCAGATAATATTCAAGAATTATACTTGGATAGCCTCAAAGAATTAGGGATTAATCCGTTAGATCATGATATTCGTTTTGTAGAAGACAACTGGGAAAATCCATCACTCGGCTGTGCAGGTCTAGGTTGGGAAGTATGGCTAGATGGTATGGAAATTACTCAATTCACTTATTTCCAACAAGTCGGTGGTATTGAGACAAATCCGGTAGCTGTTGAAATTACGTATGGTATGGAGCGTCTAGCTTCTTATATTCAAGATAAAGAAAATGTGTTTGATCTAGAATGGGTGAATGGCATTACGTATGGCGATGTATTCCATCAACCTGAAGTAGAGCATTCTACGTATACATTTGAAGTCTCCGATGTAGCGATGTTGCTTAATCTATTCAGCACGTATGAGCAAGAAGCGAAGCGTGCTATGGATCAGAACTTGGTATTCCCTGCTTATGATTATGTTTTGAAATGTTCACATACATTTAACTTACTGGATGCACGTGGAGCGATCAGTGTCACTGAACGTACAGGCTATCTGACTCGTGTTCGTAACTTAGCACGTCAAGTGGCAGCTACGTATCTGGAAGAGCGTGAGAAGTTAGGCTTCCCGATGTTGAAGAAAGGAGATGCTTAATCATGGCAAAAGACATATTACTTGAAATTGGACTGGAAGAAGTACCTGCACGCTTTTTACGTGCAGCGATGAACCAATTGCTTGATAAAACAGTCAAATGGTTAGACGATTCTAGATTGACTCATGGAGAAGCAAAAGCTTTTGCAACCCCACGTCGCCTTGCAGTATGGATCAAAGATGTCGCTGAAAAGCAAGAAGATATCAATGAAGAAGTGAAAGGCCCTTCTCGCAAAATTGCTCAAGATGAGACAGGTGCTTGGAGTAAAGCAGCACTTGGATTTGCACGTAGTCAAGGTGTTGATCCCGAAACATTCACTTTCCGTGAACTGAGCGGAGTTGAATATATCTATGCTCAAAAGAGCAGTGTAGGTATCAGTACAGAAAGTATTGTTGCTGAAGCATTGCGTAACATTATTACGACAATGACATTCCCTAAAAATATGCGTTGGGGTACACATGATTTCAAATTTGTACGTCCTATTAAATGGATCGTTGCATTATGGGGACATGATGTGATCGACTTTGAAATTACAGGCGTACACACAGGACGCACAACACGCGGTCACCGCTTCTTAGGTAGTGAGACTGAGATTGCTGAGCCTACATTGTATTTAGAAGCTCTTCGCAATCAACATGTTATTGCTGATATTGAAGAACGTGAAGCGATGATCAGTGCACAGATCGCTCATTTAGCGAGTGAAAAGAATTGGCATATTGATGTCAAAGAAGACTTGTTAGAAGAAGTATTATTCCTAGTCGAAACGCCGACTGTATTGTACGGAGCATTTGATCCTGCATTTTTGAATATTCCGCAAGAAGTATTGATCACTTCGATGCGTGAACATCAACGTTATTTCCCTGTACTGGATGAAGCGGGTCAATTATTGCCTTACTTTGTAACCGTACGTAGTGGAGATAATCGTTCTTTAGATATTATTGCTAAAGGAAATGAAAAAGTGTTGCGTGCACGTCTGTCTGATGCCAAATTCTTTTATGAAGAAGATCAGAAAGTACAGATTGATACAGCACTTGCCAAGTTAGAAAATATTGTGTTCCATGAAGAGATTGGAACAGTAGGCGATAAAGTACGTCGTATTCGTCAAATCGCAGATCAATTAGCCGTACAACTTCATGTGACGCCTGAGCAAGCAACAGCAGTTAGTCGTGCAGCAGATATTTGTAAATTCGATTTGGTCACTCAAATGGTCTACGAATTCCCTGAATTACAAGGGGTTATGGGTGAAGACTATGCACGCAAAGCAGGCGAAAGTGAAGAAGTATCGCGTGCAATCTTTGAACATTATCAACCACGCTTTGCAGGCGAAGTTTCTCCAGCATCATTAACAGGAGCACTTGTCAGTATTGCCGATAAGCTGGATACGATTGTAGGTTGTTTCTCAATCGGGATTATTCCTACAGGTTCGCAAGATCCATATGCTCTTCGTCGTCAAGCAGCAGGGATTGTACAAATCTTGCTTGAGCATCAATTATCACTGACTTTAGAACAATTATTTGATATTGCCCTAAATATTCATCAAAATTTAAGGAATATGAAACGTTCTTACGATATAATACGTATAGAACTATATGACTTCTTTGGACTTCGTGTGAAAAAATTGTTGTCTGAGCATCTTCGTTATGATGTTGTAGATGCAGTTATCGCATCAGGATTCAATCATATTGGTTCTGTGGTTGCTCGTGGTCATGATTTGATGAAAGTGGTTCAAGAAACACCAGACTTCAAGTTGACGATCGAGTCTTTTGGACGCGTATCTAATCTTGCAGCGAAGTCTTCTGGTGTAGCTGTACAACCAGCATTGTTTATTGAACCAGCAGAGCGTGAATTATACGCTTCATGGCAAGCCGCTACTACAGAATATCGCACACTGCTTGCAGCTAATCGCACAGCAGAAGCTTTAGCATTATTGTCTTCTTTACGTCCAGCAATCACTGCCTTTTTTGATCAAGTGATGGTTATGGCAGAAGATGAAGCTGTACGGGAAAATCGCCTTGCTTTACTAGCAGCGGTCGATCAAGATATTCGTAGCTATGCAGACTTCTCGAAGTTGGTTAAATAAAAGATAACAACAGATTTACAGATATAACTTTAAATGAACGACTAAATACAGCTATACGGAACGACGGCATTTATGTCTTGTCGTTCCGTATTTTCTACTTTTATAAACGAACGTATGCTCCATAGGAAGTCCCAATGAGAGGGGGGATGGAAATTGGAAAGTAACAAGCCATTCCACCCGCGTACGATTGTGGTGGATGGAGATGCTTGTCCGGTCAAAGCAGAAATTGCAGAGACGGCACGAGCATTTCAGACACCTGTTTTAATGGTGTCTTCTTTTGATCACAAGATTTATGCAGAAGAAGGTGTATCTGTGGTTCAAGTGGATCGCAGTGATCAGAGTGCTGATCTGTATATTGTGAATCATGTGCGTCCAGGAGATATTGTGATTACACAAGATTATGGTTTGGCAACGATTGCTCTAGCAAAGCAATGTCGAATTCTTTCTTTTCGAGGAATGGAATTTGATAGTGAGAATATAGAATTCCTGTTGGCACGCCGACATGCACAAGCCAAAGCACGTCGTAGTGGCAAGTATGGTAAAGGTCCTAAGCCTTTAACAACAGAAGATAAGAAAAATTTTCAGTCCCAATTAACAAAACTTTTAACAAATTTGCAGGAGATCGACTCCTAGCTATCGAATATTATGTATCGTGTGAAAAGAGATGAAGGTGGTAACAATGAGCACCGGACATAATGGTGGTATTCCTGACGAAGTGATTGAAGCTGTACTTCAGCACAATGACATTGTTGATACGGTAGGCAAATATGTTCATTTGACCAAACAGGGGAAATATATGAAAGGCCTCTGTCCATTTCATTCGGAGAAGACGCCTTCTTTTACAGTGACGCCTGATCGTCAAATTTTTTATTGTTATGGTTGCGGAGCAGGTGGCAATGCAATCAAGTTTAGAATGGAGATTGACGGGCTTTCTTTTCCAGAGGCTGTAAAGTTGATGGCAGAAGAGTCACATATTCCTTTTCAGGATGGTAAAGGTGGAGGAGTGGCTCCTCGTGATCAAGAGCTTGAGCGTTTATTACAAGCTCATGAATGGACAGCCAAGTTGTTTCATTACCTTTTGAAAAATACGGAACATGGCAAACCAGCAATGGAATATTTACGTGCCCGTGGATTCGGGGATAAGCTGATTGATCAATTTCAAATTGGCTATGCGCCTGATCGTTGGGATACGCTAGTTCAATTTTTTGAAAAACGCTCTTTTGATCTCAAAGAAATGGAAAAAGGCGGCTTACTTTCTTCCAAACAAGATGGTTCTGGATATGTTGATCGATTCCGCGGACGAGTTATGTTTCCAATCATGAATCGAAGCGGCAGGATTATTGCATTTGCAGGTAGAATCTTGGGAGAAGGGCAGCCCAAGTATCTCAATTCACCTGAGAGTCGTTTATTTAACAAAAGTCGTACTCTCTATAATCTGAATCTTGCTAAGTCTGCTATTCGTAAACAAGGGCAGCTGGTATTGATGGAAGGTTTCGGTGATGTGATTGCATCATGGGATGCGGGGGTACAACATAGTGTAGCGACGATGGGCACAGCGCTTACTGAGAATCATGCTTCTTTAATGAGAACACTCACAGAAGAAGTTGTGATTTGTTATGACGGTGATAATGCCGGACAAGCAGCAGCGCTCAAAAGTATTCCGATTTTGGAAGAAGCAGGCATGCGCGTTAAGATCGCTTTATTGCAAAATGGGCTCGATCCGGATGAGTATATCAAAACATACGGAGCCGAACGTTTTGCAAGTCAAGTGATTGATGGTGCCGTTTCAACAACCAAATTCAGGCTTATTTATGTGAAACGAAATTACAACTTGTTAGAAGAAGATGGCAAAGCGTCCTATGCTCAAGAAGCATTAAAAGTGATTGCCCAGCTATCTTCACCGACAGAGCGAGAAGTATACCTTAGAGAGTTATCAACCGAGGTAGGTGTATCGCTTGAAAGTCTTAAACAAGATTGTAATTTGATGCGTCAGACTTTGAATAGGACTCGTCCGCAAGGACAGAATGGGAATCGCAGTTCTGGAAATGGTAATTCTAGAAAAGCTCAGGGTACACCTACTCTGTTACCGGCTTATCATGCGGCAGAGCGTCGACTCATTGCAATGATGCTACAAGATGCTGAAGCGGCAACGTATGTATCAGAACATCTAGGAGATGCTTTTAATATTGCTGATCATGCTGCGATTGCTTCCTATATTTATGCTTATTATGCGCAAGGTAAGCCACCCGATGTAAGCCGATTTATTTCGTCGCTTCAGGATGATCGGCTAGAAAAGACAGCGACTTCGATCCTTATGATGGATACCCCTCATGGTGACAGTACGCAAGTTTTGCAAGATTGTATTCAACAGATCAAAAAGTTTCCACAACAGAAACAAGTAGAGCAAAAAAGAGAAGAAATGCTACGCGTTGAAAAGTCAGGTGATTTTTTACGTGCTGCACAAATTGCAAGTGAGATTATCGCCCTAGAAAGACAGTAATTGTCTTGTACGGATAGTTCTAGGGAGGAGGGAGTCGAAAGATGGCGAACGATCAGCATACTGAATTAGAAACCGAATTAACATTAGATCAGGTGAAAGAACAATTAATAGAGGTCGGCAAAAAAAGATCCTCTCTGAATTACAAAGATATTATGGAAAGACTGGCTCCATTTGACCAGGATTCTGAGCAAATTGATGAGTTTTACGAGCAATTGGGTGATATAGGTATCGAAGTGGTCAATGAAGGCGACGAAGAAATTACAATGCGCCCTAGTACCGATCGTGAGAGTTCAGATAGCGAATTTAATTTCGACGATGACCTTGCGCTTCCACCAGGTATCAAGATTAATGACCCGGTTCGTATGTATTTGAAAGAAATCGGTCGTGTTCCTCTATTATCAGCAGATAATGAAGTGGAATTGGCTAAACGGATTGAAAATGGCGATGAAGAAGCAAAACGTAGATTGGCTGAAGCTAACTTACGTCTCGTAGTTAGTATTGCTAAGCGTTATGTGGGACGCGGAATGTTGTTCCTTGATTTGATCCAAGAAGGTAATATGGGTCTAATCAAAGCGGTTGAGAAGTTTGACCATACAAAAGGATACAAATTTAGTACGTATGCTACTTGGTGGATTCGCCAGGCGATTACGCGCGCAATTGCCGATCAGGCAAGAACGATTCGTATTCCTGTGCATATGGTAGAAACCATCAACAAATTGATTCGGGTTTCCCGTCAATTGCTACAAGAATTAGGACGTGAACCTACACCAGAAGAAATCGCTGCTGAAATGGAACTAAGTGTCGAAAAAGTTCGTGAGATTATGAAAATTGCTCAAGAACCTGTTTCGTTAGAAACGCCGATCGGTGAAGAAGATGATTCTCACTTGGGCGATTTTATTGAAGATCAAGATGCTTTGGCTCCAGCAGATGCTGCGGCTTATGAATTGTTAAAAGAGCAATTGGAAGATGTTCTGGATACTTTGACAGAGCGTGAAGAAAATGTACTTCGTCTACGCTTTGGTTTAGATGATGGACGTACGAGAACGCTTGAAGAAGTTGGTAAAGTATTTGGTGTTACGCGTGAACGGATTCGTCAGATTGAAGCAAAAGCACTTCGTAAGCTTCGTCACCCAAGCCGTAGCAAACGTCTGAAAGATTTCTTAGAATAGAGTATACAAAGAGACCTTCTGCTTATAGCGGTAAGGTCTCTTTTTGTATTACGATGTTTTTTGGTTTACATATCAGTCAAAATTCGTTTTTTACAGATTCATTATGTAAGGGGTTTACTTTTGCTCCCAATTAAGCGATATATAACTATAGAAGAACATAACAGGCTATAATGCAAGTATAGCTGTTATCAGTATCTAATAATCGGTTACAATCGGCTGGCAGCGCATAGATCGAGCAATGGCCTAGTGATGAATAGGGAGTGGGAAAGTCGTGGATCGGGGGAAACGGGAAGTTATTTTGGATGAAATTGAATACTGGCGGGAAAATCGCTTGCTTCCAGGGCATTATTGCGATTTTTTGATGAATTTGTACGATGTGGATCAAGAGCGGAGTGACAAAAAAGTACTGTCGATGAATTCATTACAACAGGGCAATATTCGCACATGGTTGTTTACTTTTATCGTGGTATGTTTTATTTGTTTGACTATTTTGTATTTTGCTACATTTCCATTTTTAGTACAGCTGGTATGTATACCGTTATTTACGGCTTTATGTTATACTGGCGGAATTCGTCTGCGTACACGTAATGCGCTGGCATCGTCATTTTTATTAGCGATAGGTAGTTTGCTCATGTTGGGATTAGGTATATTTTTGATTCGTGAACAGGGCATGGATGAACGTGTTTTTACAACGCTGTTAATTTTGGTTTGCGCGATAATATGGTGTATACTCGGTTATATTATTTCGAGTCCTGTGTTATTGTATATAGGGTTTGGTGCTTTTGTATTATTATATGCAGGGTTCTTTGCTCAGGTTCAACCTAAAGCTTCATGGTTGATGTTACAAGGGCTATGGTTACCTATTAGTTTGTTATTAATGTGGTTTTGCTGGCTTGTACATCATCGTGGCAAAAAAATGGCGGCTGTTTATTTTACAAGTAGTCTTGGAGTCTGGTTTATGCCGGAGATTGATGAAGTCTTTCTACGGGGACAAATGCCAGAAGCATTCGCACTATTTTGTATGGTAAAAGTGGCATTGATATGTATTATTTTATTTGTACTTCGAAAAAAATGGATAGCGTGGGTGGCTGCATGAAATTATCAACACGATTAACAAAAATTGCAGAGCAAATTCCGACAGGAAGCCGGTTGGCGGATATTGGTTCCGACCATGCCCTTTTGCCGGTTTTTGCTATGCGTAAAGGCATAATTACAGAAGCAATTGCAGGGGAAGTCAATGTAGGGCCTCGCGATGCGGCTCAGCGTCAGGTGAATGAAGCAGGGCTCAAAGAAAAGATCAATGTAAGATTAGGTAATGGACTTGCTGTGATCGAGCCCGGCGAAGTGGATGTGGTAACGATCGCAGGAATGGGCGGCGTATTGATCGTCTCTATCTTATCGGAAGGCATTGATAAATTAGCAGGTGTACAACGTCTTGTACTTCAACCTAATGTCGGCGAAGAAAACGTACGTCGTTGGTTACTAGAACATGATTGGTTTTTAAGCCATGAACAAATTTTAGAAGAAGACGGACGTATTTATGAAATTTTAACAGCAGATCGTCTGCCTGATGCGAGTACGCAAAATCAACAATTATATGCAGGGATAACGTTAACTGCTCACAGTACAGATCACCAAGTGAATGATTATCATGTTGATCAAGATAGCTTGCTACGTTTTGGACCTTATTTAATTCAAGAAGGGTCTGTCATTTTTCAATACAAATGGTCTCAAGAAATCAATAAACTTGAAAAAGTAGCTGCTTCAACAGGTAAGTCTGAAAATGAAGAAGCACAAGCCAAATCGGCTGCTTTTCGCCAACAGCTTCAAACTGTGAAGGAGGTTCTAGTATGCTTGCAAAAGGACAAACTGTAATTCAATATATGGAGCAATTTGCACCTAAAAGTATCGCTGTACCTGATGATCGAATTGGTCTGCAATTAGGAACACTACAAAAGGATATTCGTAACATTCTGGTTGCTCTTGATGTGACTGATGAAGTAGTCGATGAAGCGATCGCTCTTAATGTTGATTTGATTATTGCTCATCATGCGATTATTTTCCGTGCTCTTAAAAGTATCAATACCAGTACGCCAATGGGCAAATTGTATGAAAAGCTTATTAAGCATGATATTGCAGTCTATATCAGTCATACGAATCTAGATATCGCTGAAGGTGGAGTCAATGATTGGATGGCTGATGCGTTAGGGCTTCGTCAGACAGTACCGATCGAACAGACATCTACAGATTCTTTATTCAAATTAGTCACTTTTGTACCTGATACTCATGTAGAAGGTGTACGTAAGGCGATCACTGCGGCTGGTGGCGGTCATATCGGTGATTACAGCCATTGTACGTTTACTTTGGAAGGTACAGGTACATTTCAGCCGGAAGAAGGCAGTGAGCCTTACATAGGGACTACAGGTAAATTAGAATCGGTATCTGAGATTCGTCTGGAAACAGTCGTTCCTTCCAGTCTGCGCAATAAAGTGATTCAAGCATTAATCAAGTCGCATCCTTATGAAGAAGTCGCTTATGATCTGTATCCGTTAGCAGATAGCGGTAAAGTATATGGTCTAGGTCGTGTAGGTAAATTAGATGCTCCGGTGAGTCTTGCTCAATTTGTCGATACGGTTAAACAAGGATTAGATGTATCGATTGTACGAGTAACCGGTGATCTTCAGCGTACGATCAAAAAAGCAGCAGTGCTTGGTGGATCAGGTAGTCGCTATGTGAATCAGGCTTTATTTAAAGGTGCAGATGTAATTGTTACAGGAGATATCGATTATCATACTGCTCAGGATGCATTGATGGCTGGAATAGCGATTATTGATCCCGGGCATAATACAGAGAAGATTATGAAGTCAGGACTGGCTGAGGTTATTCGTAAGCGACTACAAGCAGATAAGTACGATACTCAAGTGCATGCTTCTACAATCAATACGGAACCTTTTCAATTTGTATAAAAGTTAATCGGGTACAAAAGTTATGTTAATCTTTGTATTTAAAGATTTGAAGCCGTATATCTTTAAGTTAATTATCGTGTGCTTTACAAAATGTACTGTGCGAAATGTATCGAAATAGCTAGAGAATGCAATCAAATCTGCATTTTTGTAATGTAAACTCTTAAAAAGTGTAATGTATGCTTTACACTCTTATAGAATGATTATATAATGTGAAGTGTTGCGTTCGCGGAAAGCTAAACAGACAATCGCCGGTGACTTATCGTCACGGGAGGAAAGTCCGGGCTCCACAGGGCAGGGTGCTGGATAACATCCAGTCAGCGCGAGTTGAAGGATAGTGCCACAGAAATGGACCGCCGATGGCTGATTTCTTCGGAAATTATGCACAGGTAAGGATGGAACCGGGGTGTAAGAGACCCCGAGGAACGCTGGTGACTTCGTTCCTGGTAAACCCCATCTGGAGCAAGACCTAAAGAGATACGGCTTTTTTTCGAAAAAGCAGCCTTTGCCCGAGGTGTATCGAGGTTGGTCGCTGGAGCCAAACAGTAATGTTTGGCCTAGATAGATGATTGTCGCCTAAAGTGGGAGGGTAGTTCCCGTCTGAACCACAAAAGGCACAGAACCCGGCTTACGAGAAGCTTTCCCCACTAACGCTACTATTTATTTGATGCAGTATACAGATATCATTTATAAGTATTGATCATGATCCGATATAGAGTTATAGACACTCTGTACCGGTTGTATATCCGCTGGAAGAAGGCGGTGTGTTTTTCCATCTCTGGAGAGCACGCCGCTTTTTGATGCGGTTAAAATTGATATTCTAATAACAAACTTGCTTCTTTGTAAAAACCAAAGTAATCTATATGATAATAAACCATTCATCAATGGGGATATTGATGAGATTCCTTTTCACAAGGAGACGTTTTTAATATTTAAAATATGGTTAAAATGAAGTTAAGAAGATTTTGTACACATCAGAGATACCATAAGTATTATTTTTGTGGTAGGATTGTAATTAAAAATCAGGGTAATGTTTCCTTTCTCGAGGGGCATCCCAGTCTCTAAGGAACCAATTTTAAGGGGGAGCTACAGACATGTTAGCAGCGAATGTCCAAAAGTTAAGTGAAAGCACTAGGGAAAAATTGAAACCAGCAATGGAGAAGATGGAAGAGTTCCTAAACGAATACTCTTTACAAGCATTGACCGCTGAAAGTGGGGTCGACAGTGTTGTTTTCTACAAAGGATTTTTGTCCGATTTACGTCATTTGCTTGTGTTTTCCGAAGTTTCTTACGAAAAATTAGGTGTAGTGATCCGTCGTGCAAACTTCGATATGGATTTTGCAGAAAAAGCACTTTATAATGCGTATCACCATTGTATCAATAGCTTTTTTTATCCCAAAAATGAGTGCTACTCTGAAGATGGACGTTATGCTTATACAGGTCAGGAAGCGATTCGTTTCCGTCAGACTCCTGTCAAACCGGTTAGAGACATTATTTTAGAAATCACCAAAATTTATGAAGAATTACGCGATGATTTAGCTTACTACGAAAGTGATTATTTGACACAACGTCGTATGAATCAACGCCACGCTTAATTTTGATCTCACTATGAAATCAGTAAACCAAGATGTCCTTCGGGGCATCTTTTTATTTTTTATAGATATAATATAACGATAAATGATATAAAATATTACATATAAATTTAATGAATTACCCATATTTAATGATTTGTTTACAATATAAAATACAGTCGTTACAAAAATTAATAAACTTGTTATTCACAAAAGTAAGTTATTTGTCGAAAAGTAGTATATAGACTTATAAAAATGTTTAACTAACCATGATTTCGAGTATAGAAGGAGATTGTTCCTATTTTCTGAAGAAGGTACAGTTATGAGTATTGTTTCTTATAGAATAGAACACTTTGTACAACTATAATAAAGACAAAGATAAATATAGATGACGGACATTATGTACATTATATAGATGGGAGTCACGAGCAGAATGCAAATTGATGCAAAAGTGGCAAAACAATTAATTGAATTAAAATATTTGAATTCGTCTGGTGTGGGTAGTGCAGACCAAGTGACCGCTAATACCAGTGACAGCAATAAATTATTTGATATGATGTTACAACAAAATATTGGGAGTTCGACTGAATCCAAAGGTTCGAATTTGAGTGCGGTAAGCCTTGCAAGTGTTTTACCTTCTGCAACAAGTATTGGCGATGTGGATGCAAGCTCAGTTACAGGTAATACCTATGCAGCGAGTGGTGCAGGTCAAAGTGATCCGTGGTATCAATTTGATCAATTGGCTCCTGTCGATCCATCGACTTCAACAACAACGGCTAAAGTGAATACACCTCTTCCAGCCACAGGTACAGCAGGAATTGGCGGAGCAGATGCTGCTTCTGCAATTGATGCTACAGGCACGGGTGCTAGTAAGCCAACAGCGTATAATGATTTGATCAGTTCAGCCAGTAGCAAATACGGAATTTCAGAATCATTGATCAAAGCTGTGATTGATACAGAATCTTCGTTTAATCCTAATGCTGGTTCTTCTGCGGGTGCAAAAGGATTAATGCAATTGATGGATGGTACAGCAGCTGGCTTGGGAGTGAGTAACTCTTTTGACCCGGCGCAAAATATAGATGGTGGTACTAAATACTTGTCTTATCAGATCAAGCGTTATGATGGTAATGTGAAAACAGCGTTAGCTGCTTATAATGCAGGACCCGGTCGACTACAACGTTTAGGTATCTCCAATGATGAAGAATTGATGGCGAAATTAAGCCAATTGCCAAAAGAAACACAACGCTATATTGGCAAGATTGAAAATGCACAAGCCAAATACGAATTATAATCATAATTAACGTTCATAGTACCTAAGTACATGGTATAATAGTACACGAACGTTTTAGCGATACAGAGATTTGATCATCATATAGAGTCAGATTGTTCCATATGAGATAGATCAAAAAGCGGAGCGTAGGTTCCGTTTTTTGATCTTTTTTTAATGGATAGAAAATATAAATGTACAGGAAAAGGAGGATACAGAAACGATGAAATATTTTGATTATGCAGCAACCACTCCTCCTTATCCTGAAGTGATACAATCGATGGCTGAAATTATGCAAAAGCATTTTGGTAATCCATCTTCTTTACATCAATATGGAGAAGAAGCTGATCGATTGGTTCGACATGCCAAAGAAGTGACAGCTCAGATTCTTGGAGTCAAGCCAAGCGAAATCATTTGGACATCAGGAGCTACAGAAAGTAATAACTTTGCGCTTAAAGGAGCCGCTATGCGAGGCGGACGTACACAAGGACATATTATTACCACACGGATCGAACATCCTTCTGTGTATGAATGTTGTCGTCAATTAGAGCAGATCGGATTTGATGTTAGTTATATTGATCCTGCTTCAGATGGTATTGTGCGTGTAGAAGATATTCAGAATGCTTTACGCCCAGATACTATTATTGTCAGTATAATGCATGTGAATAACGAGACAGGTGCTGTCCAGCCGATTCAACAACTAGCCGATTGGCTCAAAAAAGTACAACCGCGCACATTGATTCATGTCGATGGAGTCCAAGGATTTGGTAAATTGCCTGTAAATATCGCACAATGGAATATTGATCTATATAGCTTATCTGCTCATAAATTAAGAGGGCCTAAAGGAACTGGCTTATTATATGTTAAACAAGGGACTGAATTGTTCCCGTTGCTTGCAGGTGGTGGACAAGAAAATGGATATCGCTCAGGAACTGAAAATGTCGCTGGCATTGTAGGGATGACCAAAGCGTTACGTTTAGCATCCACAGAACAATCAACATTGTTAGAACGCTTGCTAGCATGGAGTGAACAGTTAAAAATAGCGATTCAATCGATTGAAGGATTAGTGTTAACGAATCCTTCAGTGTCTGCACCTCATATTGTTCATTTCAGCTACCCGGGGATGAAGTCTGAAGTGATATTGCATAGTCTAGAACAACAGGGTTGCATTGTATCTACACAGTCTGCTTGTTCTTCCCGTAAAGCTGAACCTAGTCGTGTATTGTTAGCGATGGGTATTGAGCGAGAACATGCTGCAAGCGGTATACGGATCAGCTTAGGAGATCAACATACGAAGCAAGATATTGAACATTTGATTACAGCACTTCATCAGACTGTTACACAGCTTCGCCCATTGGAGAGGAGAACCCATTAAGTATGCAAAATATAGATCGTTTGATTTTAAGATTAGGTGAAATGACACTCAAAGGAAAAAATAGATCCCGATTTGAAAAAACAATTTCAGAACATGTACGTGCAGTATTACGCCCTTATCCTAAAGCACATGTTCGCCGTGAATACGGTAGAATGTATGTCGAAACAGGTGGAGAATCTGTAGAAGAATTAATTCAAGTATTAAAAAATGTTTTTGGCATTATGGATATTATTCCAGTGAAGCAGACGTTGCCTCAATTGGATGATATTATTGCAGCCGCTGTAGAATTGATCGGTGAACAACAAATTGAACAATTGACTACATTTAAAGTGTCTGTCAAAAGGGTTTGGAAAGAATTCCCTCATTCGTCACAAGACATGAATCATTTAGTCGGTTCACCTGTATTGCGTGCTTATCCTTTACTCAAAGTAGATGTAAGACAACCAGAGATTGAATTACGGGTAGAAATTCGTGATGGAGCCGCGTATATCTATAGTGAACTGATTCCGGCAGTAGGAGGATTTCCTCGGGGTAGCAATGGTAAAGCGATGTTGCTTCTTTCCGGCGGTATAGATAGCCCTGTAGCAGGATGGCAATCAATGCGTCGTGGACTGGAAGTCGAATGTATTCATTTTCATAGTTATCCATTTACCAGTGAACGTGCCAAAGAAAAAGTAGTCGATCTGACTCGTGTACTGGCTGGATATGCTGGAGTGGTCAAATTGCATGTAGTCCCTTTTACAGAGATACAGACCGCCTTTACCACAACAGGGCAAGATAATTTAATGATTACATTGATGCGCCGGGCAATGTTGCGAATCGCTACGAAGATCGCTGAACAGCAAAAAGGATTAGCCTTGATTACCGGCGAAAGCTTGGGTCAAGTAGCCAGTCAGACATTATCGAGTATGAACGCTATTGAGCGTGCGACAGAATTACCAATTTTGCGTCCTTTAGTGATGACTGGAAAAGATGATATTATTCAGATAGCCAAAGAAATAGGCACGTACGATTTATCTATTTTGCCTTATGAAGATTGCTGTACATTATTTATACCAAAATCACCAACAACAAATCCTAATTTACGAATTATTGAAAAAGTAGAATCATTTTTGGAGTTAGAGCCTATGATTGAACGTGCAGTAGAGCAGACAGAATTAATGATTATTGAAGCGGGAAGTCCATTACAACTTGCATCCGCTACAATCAATGAGGATTGGTTCTAAGCGGAAACAGGTTAAATGACTTACATCTTCAGAATAGCCAAAAGTCAACCGATATAAATAGGGACAGATTGATGAAGGAGGAAGCTGGAATGACCAATCGTAATCAAGGGTTAATCGGACTTTTTGTTTTATTTGCAGGTTTGATTATCCTACTTGGCAAATTGGGCGTATTCAGTTTTATTGGTCACGTTTTTTGGCCACTTGCTATTCTTTTGCCTGGTATTGTATTGCAATTGCTGTATTTTAGCCGCAGTGCACCTGCTATTGTATTGATTCCGGCTGGAATACTTACAGTATATGGAGTATTATTTTTCCTCTGTAATACATGGGGATGGGAGATAATGGCTCATTTATGGCCTGTTCTTATTTTGGGAATTGCGATAGGACTGTATGAGTATTATGTCTGTGCAGCTTCACCGGCTTCACGAAATGTTGGTTTTGTTTCTATTGTCCTTACTTGTTTATCAGTTATTCTGCTTATTTTCAGTTTATTAGGTACTTTAGGTTTTTATTTTATCGCTATGATCCTGATTCTATCTGGATTGTGGTTACTTGCTAGCCGTAGTAATTCAAAAACAGGTTGGTAATAAAATGCGAATTTGCTTGATTTATAGAAACAATGACGTATAATTATAATAAGCAAGATTATGGATGCCGATTTTTTGACCACCGTGTTAACAAATAGTAGAGCGTCGGCTTAGTTGACCGACGCTCCTTTTATGGAGAGGATTTGGAGAAATTTATGCAATCAAGAGAACAAATTCGCAATATCGCAATCATTGCCCACGTTGACCATGGTAAAACAACGTTAGTGGACAAATTGTTGCAACAGTCAGGTATTTTCCGGGATCACGAGACTTTACAGGAGCGTGCGATGGATTCCAATGATCTGGAGCGTGAACGCGGTATTACGATTCTTGCAAAAAATACAGCTATTACGTATAAAGACTATTTAATCAATATCGTGGATACACCAGGTCACGCCGACTTTGGTGGTGAAGTAGAACGTATCATGAAAATGGTAGACGGAGTACTTCTTATTGTTGATGCTTATGAAGGTTGTATGCCTCAGACTAAATTCGTTTTGCGTAAAGCATTGGAGCAAAATTTGACTCCTACTGTTGTCGTAAATAAAATTGACCGTCCGGCTGCTCGTCCTACAGAAGTTATTGATGAAGTATTGGATCTATTTATTGAACTTGGTGCAAATGATGAGCAATTGGAATTCCCGGTTGTTTATGCTTCAGCGTTGAATGGTACGTCTAGTCTTGATCCAGAAAAACAAGACGAAACGATGCAAGCAATGTATGAAACGATTATCGAACATATCCCTTCACCAAAAGAGAAAATTGATGAGCCATTGCAATTCTTGGTTACATTGATGGACTATAACGAATATTTGGGTCGTATTGCAGTAGGTCGTGTTAACCGTGGTGTTATCCGTCAAGGTCAATCCGTAACCGTTATTAACCGTGAAGGCCAAAAGAAAACAGCTCGTATCGAGAAGTTATTTGGTTTCCAAGGTCTAAAACGTATTGAGATTGAAGAAGCGGGTGCTGGTGATATTATTGCTATCGCTGGTATTAAAGACATCAACATCGGTGAAACGATTGCTGATCCACAACACCCAGAAGCATTGCCAGTTCTTAAAATTGATGAGCCTACATTGCAAATGACATTCCTTGTAAACAACAGTCCATTTGCTGGACGCGAAGGAAAATGGGTAACTTCCCGTCGTCTTCGTGACCGTTTGTTCAAAGAATTAGAAACAGATGTAAGTCTACGTGTAGACGAAACAGATAGCCCTGATGCTTATATCGTATCTGGTCGTGGTGAGCTTCACCTTGGGATCTTGATCGAGAACATGCGTCGTGAAGGTTATGAATTGCAAGTATCCAAACCAGAAGTTATCGTGCGCGAAATCGATGGTAAACGTATGGAGCCTATCGAGCATCTATTGATTGACTTGCCTGAAGAAAGCATGGGCGCAGTTATGGAGAGCTTGGGTTCACGTAAAGCTGAGATGGTAAACATGATTAACAACGGTAGTGGTCAAGTTCGTTTAGAATTCTTGATTCCTGCTCGTGGTTTGATCGGATACGGAACATACTTCCTAACATTGACTAAAGGTTACGGAATTATGAACCATTCCTTCGATAGCTATGGTCCAGTTGCTGCTGGTCAAGTTGGCGGACGTCATGAAGGCGTATTGGTTTCCAGCGAAAGTGGTTCTTCTACTTTGTATGGTATCTTGTCTGTTGAAGATCGCGGTACATTGTTCCTTGAGCCAGGTGCTGAAATCTACGAAGGTATGATCGTTGGTGAACATACACGTGATAACGATATTGTTGTTAACATTTGTAAAGAAAAACAATTAACTAACGTTCGTTCTGCGACTAAAGACGATACAGTCAAAATGAAAACTCCTCGTGGCTTCTCTCTTGAGCAAGCATTGGAATATTTGAATGAAGATGAGTATTGTGAAATCACTCCAAAATCAATTCGTATGCGTAAAAAGATTTTGAATAAGAGTGAGCGCGAACGTGCTGAAAAACAACGTAAATCTGCAATGCAATCTTAATATCATATATTGTTGGATAGACCACTGCGCTTAAGTACCTGTTTCAACAGGTTAAATACTGTTCTGAGATTCGGTCGCTAAGAAATAGATCGAATCTCTGCTACAGTACATGCCATTACATACTCTATGCAGAAGCGGAACGTATGATGAAGGCAACATAATTGAAGACTATAACTTCATTATCTAAAATGATGGAACAGGTGTTGAGAGCAATGAGTACGACAACAGGTGGACTTCCGCCGCGTGCAGGAACAAAAGCCAAAACACAAAAATCCGGTAATCCCAATCCCAAAAAAAGCAAAAGAAAAAGCAAGTGGCTTTAAGCGCTTTATGCAAATATTGCTTATTGTTATTCTTTTAGCTGTTGTTGGCGTGATGGCTTATGCCGGATATTTATATTATCAGGTTCAAGGTATGTTTGATGGAGTAGGTCCTAAAGACAATGGTGGTACTGTTATAAGTCAACCTGTTGCGCCTGAGAAATCAGCAAAAGTAAAACCGATTACGATGGCACTTTTGGGAACTGATTATCGTCAAGAAACAGGAACACGTTTAACAGACGTTGTTATGGTAGCTACACTTAATCCAGATACCAAGTCAGCCACAATTGTTTCTTTGCCGCGTGATACGTATCTACAACTCGAAGGGTACATTCCTAATAAACTAAACTCTTATTATCCGAAGTTTTATGCTAAAGATAAAAAAGAGGGTACAGATTTAGCGATGAGTGAAATGAAAACTTTACTCGGTAAATACTTGGGTGTAGATGTAGAGTATACAACTGTGTTGAACTTCCAGGGTTTCCGGGATGTTGTCGATTCAGTAGGTGGTATTGATATCAATGTAGATATGAAAATGTGTTATGTGGATAAAGCAGATGGTACGAATATTAATTTGTCTACCGGTCAACAACATCTAAATGGTGCAAACTCTCTAGATTATGTACGTTACCGTAAATCAAATTGTAGTCCTCGTACACAAGGGTCTGATGACTTCAGTCGTAACCAGCGCCAAAACCAAGTACTGAATGCTGTCGTAGACAAAATTCAATCTTTTAGCGGTGTAACTAAATTGGGATCGATTATCGAATCTGTAGATAAAAATATGGAGACTGATATTGAAGGTGAACAATTTAAAAATTTACTGACTACGTATTGGGATATTCCTAAGCAGAATATTAAATACATGCCAGTAACTGGTGATTGGAAAAGTCCTTACGTCTATATCAACGAAACTGAATTAGCAAATGCTAAACAGGCACTACAAGATGAATTAGCAGGTACAGCTACGCATACCGATCAATTTGATCAACCAGCAGGTACAAGCAAAGTAAGTCAGTAATATCACTCTTGTAGCTAGATAAAGCTAATCGTAGTTTGTCAATAATCATGAAGTCTTTGCTTAAGCAAAGGCTTCTTTTTTTATGTATATCTGCTGTACGGGGTTCTCCAGATTATGGATTTGAAATGAAATTAACCTATGCTATAATGAAGAAACACCAGTATATTCATGCCAGTAATTGGAGGTCTCTATGATGCCGGAATCCATGATGATGCTTGATCGTATGCTATATTTCACACATACGTGCCGGAGAGGCTCTATACTGTTATGTACATTGGTGTATCGTGGACAAAGTGCATATATGAATCATTGTATAAAAAAAACCAGTTAGCTATGATATAGCGTCTGGTTTTTTGTGTATTTAAGAGGAGGGTGAGGCTTGGCCGATCAAGAAGGGATAAGCATAGTTATCCACTAAGTAAATGGCATCAGAGATCATAAGACTTTCTACTCAAGGGGGAACTCTCGATGAAAAAGATTTTTGTACTGGATACCAATGTGCTTCTTCATGATCCAAATGCCATTTTTGCTTTCGAAGAAAATGATGTCATTATACCTGCGGTTGTACTCGAAGAAATTGATTCTAAAAAACGGAATGCAGACGAGATTGGACGTAATGCACGAAGTATTTCACGCTCACTCGATGCTTTAAGAGAATCAGGTTATCTACATGATGGTGTCCACTTAGAAAATGGTGGGACATTACGTGTTGAATTGAATCATCGTAGTTTTGCCAAAGTACAAGATATGTTCGGAGAGATTTCGAATGATAATCGTATTCTGGCTGTAGCATTGAATTATGAGTTAGAGGAGCAAGAAAAAGAACAAAATCAAGAGGCACGTTCTCAAGTTGTACTTGTTAGTAAAGATGTATTGGTGAGAGTCAAAGCAGACGTGCTAGGTGTAAATACAGAAGACTATCTATCTGATCGCACAGCCGATCCTAATGAAATGTATACAGGTTATACCACATTAACGGTCCATCCAGCTGTGATTGATGAATTTTACAGCAATCGTTATTTACCTATCCAATCCTTAAATATCAAACATTCTTTTTATGCAAATGAATTTGTGATATTAAAAGATGAATTAGGAAGTGCTAAATCAGCATTACTTAAAGTAAATGCCGATTCTACGAAGTTAGAACCGTTATTTTTAAGTAATGATCCGATATGGGGGATTGCTGCTCGAAATGCACAACAACGGATGGCATTGGAACTATTATTAAATGATGATATTCCTTTAGTAACGATTACAGGTAAAGCAGGAACAGGTAAAACACTGCTTGCATTGGCTGCTGCTTTATCCAAAGTCGAAGATGAACAAAAATACAAAAAACTGCTTATTGCAAGACCTGTGGTACCTATGGGTAAAGATATCGGTTATCTTCCGGGCGAGAAGGATGAGAAATTGCGCCCTTGGATGCAACCGATTTATGATAATTTAGAATTTTTGTTTGATACGAAAAAAGCTGGCGATATTGATAAAATTTTAATGGGGCTTGGTAGTATTCAGGTTGAAGCTTTAACCTATATACGTGGACGTTCGATTCCAGGTCAATTTATTATTATTGATGAAGCGCAAAATTTATCCCGCCATGAAGTCAAAACGATTGTATCTCGTGTAGGTGAAGGCAGTAAAATTGTGCTGGTCGGTGATCCTGATCAAATCGATCATCCGTATCTGGATTCAATCAGTAACGGATTAACGCATGTAGTTGAGCATTTCAAGCAAGAGGGCATCAGTGGTCATATAACCCTTGAAAAAGGTGAACGTTCTAAACTGGCTCAATTGGCTGCTGATTTGCTATAACATAGTTTTAAATACAATGCAAAAGACTCTACCGTGCATGGTTAGCACAGTAGAGTCTTTTTTTACATATAAATGGTGAATATATTTGTATTTTAGTGATCTATAGGATGCACTAGACTAAATTCAGTACCACTTTGTTGCTGCAAAATATTCTTGTTAGCCCATTGATCAAATAAAGTAGCTGTGAATTTAAAATCAATATCCTCTATAGATTCGAACAAGGAATGAGCATCGGTATAACTTTTGATAAAAACATTAAAAAAGGCGATATCAACAAAGTCTGTATTATAGATATTGGCTTCAATCTGAATACCTTGATCACTTTCAAATAAACAGTGTTCCCCATGTAGATCCCAAGTCCAATGGGTATTGCAGTATATCACAAATGGTTTACATAACTCTACCTCATAAATCAAATCAAATAACCATTCAAAATGAGTAGAAGCCTGCTGGTGTAACACTATAGGTTTTTGATCATCTGGAAGCATTTGATACATAGAATGACATAATTCTCTAGCCATTGTTGTATAGAATTTGAATAAATGTAGAACTTTAACTTCATTCATCATCCAAAATCCTTTCATCATCATTGTATCTATTGTGTATGATGAAATTAGTTTAACGATAGTTCAAGTTCAATTTTCATCAATTGTGGTTCTGTAGTGACTGAAGTTGCTTTCAAATAAGATACAATTTGCTGTGGATAAAAGCCAAGATCAAACTCATTTTCTAACATTCGGCATGTTGTATCAGGTAATTGAAGTCCGTTGAATACAAGTTTATCCACATAAAATTGAATCGCATTTTGAGGTTGATCGACAATTTCATAATGTCCTGTAATATCCAAGTCTAAATTGCCTTCTTTGCCATGTACACTTAATTGATCCTGCGCAAATTTAAATTGAAAAGATTCAGGTAACTGACCTTGTATATGCAAAAATTGATTGAGTTGTTGTTCATCTATAGAAATCGTGTAATGTGTACCTCTAATCTGGATAGCTCCAGGTTGAGATTTAAGATAATCCGGGAATTGCTGCATAGATAGAGCAATCGCTTTAAAATATCTTTTGACTTCATAGAGTCCAATATTGTTCCAATATTCATTCATTTCATTCATAAGTTGCCGAGCAATCTCAGGATCAGAGCTGGTAGCAAGATTTTGATGAATCGATTGTTGCAGACTAGCTACTCGTGTACGTTGGTTCGATAAATTGGTAGTAATTTCTCCTAATTCAGTCGCTGTCGTGTATAATTCATTTCTTTGCTGAGTAAGGTATGTGTATTGTTCTTGATAATCATTAAGGAGCAACTGATCATGATCAATAATCATTCTATAATAATCGTAAAAAGCAATCATACCTGAAAGACTACCTGTCGAGAAAAAAAGAGCCCAAAAATCATCCCGTTCTCCTGTATAATAAGAAACAAGCACTGAATCTGCTTGATGTCTTGCTTGTGATAGTAACTTTTCTTGTTGTACCAAACTTTTTTCCAATGTCGTGTATTTTGTTTGAGCTACATGTTGCTGATCTGCAATCCGTTTGATTTCTTGATCTAATTCATTCACAGATAGACTGTTTTCTAATAACTGTCGTGTCGCTTCGTCTAATTGCGGAGGTGCAGGTACAGATTGTGCTCTCACAGAAGAAGACCAAAGCTGAGAAGTTAGAGCTAAAGTCAAACAGAAGCAGACGATTTTGACCGGATATATGTATCTCACTGATCGTCCCTCCTATAGCGCCTGGCAGTACAAGCGCAATTATTATTAAATCAAAGTGATTTTACAAAGTAAAACATCAGAGTATTAGCACTTGTTTCTATACATGTTAACCATTACTCATGACTTACTATCAGTATAACATCGTACTCATTAGTGTTGAATATACTCTAATTATACCTATTTAAAAACGTATGGAGGTTACAAAATTGATCATTGATATTTTTGGAGCAGGAGCTATAGGATTACTTTTTTACAGCAAATTAGTTAGTCATAGCTCGGTAGCTACGATTCATCTATGGACTCGAACATCAGAACAAGCAACTTTAATCAATCAACAAGGGATTACTGCCCAAACATCCACTACAGATTACAATGTAGAAGCGCAAACTTATATTCCTAGTAAGCTACATCAAGCCTGTGCTATCTATGATATGACTGATAACGAAAATAAACCAAAAGCAGACTATATACTGGTTACCGTCAAACAAAAAGATATCACTGCTGATTTTGTTTCTTATTTGAAACAAAGAGCAGATCATCATACTCGCATTATCTGTTTGCAAAATGGGGTAAGAACGGATGTATGGTGGGATTCACCATGGCAGGTTTATGCCGCAATTACAACAGAAGGTGCTAAAAGAATATCTCCAAATGAAGTCAGTCATACAGGAATAGGAAAAACAGTTGTAGGTCGTGTAACCAATCTTTCTAGTACTAGAGTCGTTGATCAATCTAAAGCAATAGATAAAGAAGAGCAACTATCTATACAACTCTTGCTAAATGAACTACAAAAAGCAGGACTTGATATCGTCTTGTCGAATAATATCGATAAAGATATCTATCGGAAGCTTGTTATCAATGCTGTAATCAATCCATTAACAGCGATCTGGCGTATAATGAATGGTGAATTGCTTGTATCTAAGCAGCGCTTAGCTGTCATGCGAAAATTATATGATGAAGTGATTGAAGTATACGAAGCTAATGGTATCGAAGTTTCTTCGTTGTGGTGGGAAGACATATTAGCCATATGCCAAGCGACTTCTAATAATACATCATCTATGCTTGCAGACGTTTTGCAAAGTAAAACAACCGAGATTCAGTGGATCAATGGTAGTATTATTAAAATGGGTCAAGATCATCACATATCTACACCAACAAATGACTGTGTATATCATTTGATTGAAGCTATGAATAGACAGGAGGATCATTAATGGGGGTATTTTTGGGATTATTATTGAATGGATTTATTTTCTTAAGCCTAGTTCCGTTTATTCCATTTGTATTAACGTATACTATTAATAGGCTAAAAGGAAAAGAAAAAAAGCCAGCGATCAGTATGGCGATGGATGTCACAACACCATTTTTGTATATTGCTGTAGCTGCACTATTCAATAATACGTTTAATACCAAAACAGGATTTTATATCTTTTTACTTATTTTATTGCTTGGTATTGGACTCATCGGAGGTGCACAAAACCGTTTAAAAGGAAAAGTGGACTATAAACGATTATTTCGTGCAGTATGGAGAGTTTCTTTTTTATTACTGAGTATAGGTTACATTGCTTTACTGATTACTGGAATTTTGCAATACATAACACAGTAACTTTGTCGAAAATTGGAATATATTTGCTTGATGTTAGGTATTCGACCGTAGCGTGAAGCATAATATACGCTTAAATGTGACAGTTTTATATAAAATAACGAAAAAAACATGATTTTTTAAATATAAGTTATAGATTTTTTTGACCACTGGTTGTATAATTTAAAAGCATATACCACATTTTTTAGGGGGAAACTGCTAGATGAAGAGAAAAAGTTGGTTAGTACTTATGGCGCTTGTCATGGCGTTCGGAACTTTGCTTGCAGCTTGCGGCAGCGGTTCTAGCAACACAGGAACAAGTGGAGAATCAGGAGATGGCGCTACAGCAGCTCAAGACTTACACATTAACATGAGTGCTGAGCCTCCAACGTTTGATCCAGCTCAGGCAAAAGATAGTCAAACAAATACTGCCTTGAGACTAATGTATGAAGGTCTTACACGTCCAGGTACAGATGGTAATCCTGTTCCAGGCGTTGCTGAAAAATGGGATGTTTCTGAAGACGGATTGAAATACACTTTCCATCTTCGTGATAACGCACAATGGAGTAACGGTGAACCGGTAACAGCAGAAGATTTCGCTTATGCTTGGGAACGCGTTCTAAGTCCAAAAACAACTCCAGCATCTGAGTACGCTTACCAACTTTATTACATCAAAAATGGACAAGAATTCAATGAAGGAAAAGTTAAAGATTTCGCTGATGTTGGTGTTAAAGTCGTAGACGAAAAAACACTAGAAGTGACTTTGGCTAATCCAACTTCTTACTGGTTGGGATTGACTTCTTTCTACACGTACTACCCTGTTAACAAAAAGAATGTAGAAGCTAATGCACAATGGGCTTCTAAAGCAGATACAATGATTACTAACGGTGCATTCAACTTAACAACTTGGACAACAGGTCAAGAATTGGCTTGGACAAAAAATGCTAAGTATTGGGATGCTGCTAGTGTTAAATTAAATACAATTACTTCTTCATTGGTTAACTCTGGAGCTACTGAGTTCTCAAGTTACCAAAGTGGACAATTGGATTATGCTGGAGCACCAACTGGTGAAATTCCAACAGACCAAATTCCAGCTGCAAAACAACAATATCCAGATCAGTTCCAAGCTAAAGGGATTGCAAGTACTTATTACTACTTGTTCAACCTTAAAGAAAAACCATTTAACAACTTGAAAATCCGTCAAGCATTCTCTATGGCAATCAACCGTCAAGCGATTGTTGACAACGTAACATTGGGTGGACAAATTCCAGCTTACGGTTATGTACCACCAGGAATCAAAGGTAACACTGAAGAATTCCGTACAGAATACAAAGATAGCTACTTCAAAGAAGATGCAGCTAAAGCTAAAGAATTGTTAGCTGAAGGTATGAAAGAAGAAGGTTACACAACTCTTCCTGAAATTACTTTGATCTACAACTCTAGTGAAGCTCATCAAAAAATTGCTTTGGCAATTGCTGATATGTGGAAAAACAATCTTGGTGTAAGTGTTAAAACACAAAACCAAGAGTGGAGCGTGTTCTTAGATAATCGTCAAAGTGGTAACTACCAAATCGCACGTGCAGGTTGGACAGCGGATTATAATGATCCTATGACTTTCTTGGATATGTGGATGAAAGGTAATGGCAACAACGACGCTAAATATGATAATGCTGAATACGATGCATTGTTGAAAGATGCGCAAGCAACTCAAGACAACGCTAAACGCATGGAAGATATGTCTAAAGCAGAAAAAATCTTAGTGCAAGATGATATGGCTATGATGCCAATTTATTACTACACTAGCGTTTCACTGGTTAAACCAAATCTTAAAGGTATCGTTGTAGACTTTAGTGGTGCAATTGACTTTACTCGTGCTTATTTCCAATAATTAAGTAAGATTTCGGTTTAATGATTGCAGCGGGATATGTATGTGTGGATTCTCCATCCATATATATCCCGTTTTTGCGTGTTTATCGTTTTTCCATATATTGCTATTCTAAACATGATAATTTCAAGTTCTACTTGTTATCTATTAGATGAAGTTTTAAAATGAAAAAGTTGTTGAATAATGACGAGCTGTTTTTGACCATGTTCAATAAACTACAAAATGTGATAAAGGAGGTTCTTGGGGAAATGGTTCGTTATATCGCCAGTAAATTTTTGTATATGCTGTTATCCTTGTTCATTTTGGCTTCAGCTACATTTTTCCTGATGAAAGCTATACCGGGTAATCCGTTTATGTCAGAAAAAAATGTGCAGCCTCAAATTAAAGAACGTCTAATGGAGCAGTATGGATTAAATAAACCAATTGCTGAACAGTATTTGCAGTACCTAGGGAATTTAGTTAAAGGTGATTTGGGAATTTCTATGAAATACCAAAATCAAGAGGTTTCTCAGCGTATTGCTGATACATTCTCTCCATCTTTACAAATTGGTATTTTCGCTATTGTTATTTCAATTGTTGTCGGTATTGTATTAGGTCTAATCGCTGCACTTTACCATCGTAAATTGATTGATAATGTAGCTATGATTATTGCTGTATTAGGTATAGCTGTTCCCAGCTTTGTATTGGCAACATTGATCCAGTATATTTTTGCTTTAAAATTAGGTTGGTTTGATGTTATGGGCTTTAATGAGCCAAGTGACTTTGTACTTCCGGTTATAGCACTTGCTGTTCAACCGATTGCATTTATAGCGAGGTTGACTCGTTCTAGTATGCTAGAAGTGTTAAATGCAGATTATATCAAAACAGCTAAAGCTAAAGGTCTAAATGGATTTACCATTATGACTAGACACGTTGTACGTAATGGTATTCTTCCGGTAGTTACGTATGTAGGTCCTATGACTGCAAACATCGTAACGGGTTCCGTTGTTATCGAGCAAATATTCGGTATCGGTGGTATTGGTAGAGTATTCGTAGACAGTATCACTAACCGTGACTATACAATGATTATGGGAGTAACTATTTTCTATGGTGTGTTGTTGATGCTTGCTCGTTTTGTTACAGATATCTTATATGTACTGGTAGATCCACGGATCAAATTATCAGGTCGGAAGGGGAGCTAAACGTTGTCAGCTAGCGGAAACAATAACAATAAAAATGCGACTACAGATGTGGTCGGCGAACCAATCGCACTGCAACAGGAAAGTATCTCTTTATGGCAGGATGCTTGGATTCGTTTAAAAGGTAACAAAGTAGCTATGTTTAGCTTAGGAACATTGATCGTTATCATTTTGGCTTCAATCGTTGGACCAATGATCTCTGCTTTTAACTATTACTCTAATGATTTGATGAATACGAATAAAGCGCCTTCTAGTGTTCACTGGTTCGGTACAGATAACCTTGGACGTGATATGTGGGTTCGTACCTGGATGGGTGCACGAATCTCTCTTATTGTAGGTTTGGCAGCAGCAGCAATTGACTTAATCATCGGTATTATTTATGGTGGGATCATGGGTTACTTTGGTGGCCGTGTAGATACTATCATGAATAAATTCTCAGAGATTCTTTATTCTATTCCTTATTTGCTAGTTGTTATTCTATTATTGGTTGTATTTGAGCCAGGTTTGGGAACGATTATCGTTGCTTTGACGGTAACAGGTTGGATTACAATGTCCTGGATCGTTCGTGGTGAAATTATGCAGCTGAAAAGTAGAGACTTTGTACTAGCAGCACGTTCTATGGGCGCAAGTGCTGGACGTCAATTGTTCAAACATCTTTTGCCTAATGCTTTGGGTCCTATTATCGTTACTGTAACTCTTTCTGTACCAAGTGCTATCTTCTCTGAAGCATTTTTGAGTTTCTTGGGTCTAGGTGTACAGGCTCCTGTCGCTTCATTGGGTTCAATGATCAATGATGCATTAACAGGATGGAACTTGTATCCTTGGCGTATGTGGTTCCCAGCTGCTCTAATCTGTTTGACAATGCTTGCATTTAACTTGCTAGGCGACGGTCTTAGAGACGCTTTGGATCCAAAATTGAGAAAATAAAATCTATAGGAGGTGGAACAAGTGGAGAAAATCTTAACAGTAAAGAATTTAAGCGTATCCTTTCAAACGCGTGCTGGTGAATTTGATGCGGTAAAAGATGTCAATTTTGAAATTGGCAAAGGCGAAACGCTAGGTATTGTTGGGGAATCCGGTAGTGGTAAGAGTGTAACAGCTCAAACCATTATGCGTCTGATTCCTTCTCCGCCTTCTAAGATCAAAAGTGGAGAGATTGAATTCCTAGGTCAAAGTCTACTTGCTAAAACCGATAAGCAAATGGAAGCTATTCGTGGTAAAGATATCGGAATGATTTTCCAGGATCCGATGACTTCCTTGAATCCAACCATTAAAGTGGGTAAACAAATTACTGAAGTATTGCGTAAACATCAAAACATGTCTTCTTCTCAAGCAAAAGAAAGTGCGCTTGAAATGTTACGACTGGTAGGTATCAAAAATTCTGATGTTCGTTTTAATCAATATCCTCACCAATTCTCTGGTGGTATGCGCCAACGTGCGATGATTGCAATCGCTCTAGCTTGTCGTCCATCTTTGCTAATTGCGGATGAGCCTACAACAGCACTAGACGTAACGATTCAAGCTCAGATCCTTGATCTGATGAAAGATATGCAACAAAAATTGGGTACTTCGATCATTTTGATTACCCATGACCTTGGTGTAGTAGCAGGTATGTGTGATCGCGTGGTTGTTATGAAAGAAGGCGATGTTGTTGAAACAGGAACAACAGCTGAAATTTTCAAAAACCCTCAACATCCATATACACAACGTTTGCTAAATGCTTTGCCACGCTTGGATGAGCCTAAAAAACCTAAATTAGCTTCTGCTAAACTTAATCTTGATCCACGTAAACCGTTGGTTGAAGTGAAAGGATTGAAACAGCATTTCAATTTAGGTAAAGGTAATATTCTTAAAGCGGTTAACGATATTAGCTTCAACATCTACGAAGGTGAGACATTAGGCGTAGTAGGAGAATCCGGTTGTGGTAAGTCAACAACAGGACGTACGATTCTTCGTCTGTATGAACCAACAGGTGGTAGTGTGAAGTTTAACGGAACAGACATTTATGATCTGTCTCCACGCAAAATGAAAAACATGCGTAAAGATATGCAAATGATTTTCCAAGATCCGTATGCTTCATTGAACCCGCGTTTTAATATCATGGACATCATTGGTGAGTCTCTAGACATTCATGGTCTAGTGAATAGCCGTGCTGAACGTAAAAAACGTGTAGAAGAATTGCTCGATATGGTAGGCTTGAATCCAAGTCATGCTCTTCGTTATCCACATGAATTCTCTGGTGGTCAAAGACAACGTATCGGGATTGCACGTGCATTGGCTGTAGATCCTAAATTTATTATCTGTGATGAGCCATTGTCTGCTTTGGACGTATCGATTCAAGCACAGATCGTTAAATTGTTGGAAGAATTGCAACAACGTCTTGGATTGACGTATTTGTTTATTGCGCATGATTTATCAATGGTAAAACATATCAGTGACCGTGTAGCTGTTATGTATATGGGTAAAATTGTAGAATTGGCTGAAAGTGAAGAACTTTATGCAAATCCTCTACATCCTTACACCAAAACATTGCTATCTGCGATTCCAATTCCTGATCCTGAAGTGGAAGCAAATAAACGTAGAATCTTATTGCCTGAAGAGCATCTTGCAGCTTCTCAAGAAGCAGCAGCCACTTTGGCAGCTAAAGATCCGTTTAATTTGGAAAATTCTCAGTTGATCGAAGTGTCTGAAGGTCACTGGGTATCTCAACCTTCTGCTTAATCCATGTGTTCGAACCTGTAAACCGCCATTTATTGGCGGTTTTTTGGTTGTTACTAAAAATATTTAAATATTTTAAGAATAGCTTTTGACTAAACAGTACTAACTTCGTTACAATCAAATAAGATTTAATAAGTTACGATTAGTAACAATCAAAAGCAATAGCGATGAGGAGGACTTCACCCCATGAATGTGATTCCGGAGAGCCTACCCGCGAATCAGCCGCTCGCTGAGCGGTACATCAATGATTTTGCATCGGTAAGCAGTTTGTATAATATGAATGTCTCTGATCCACAAACATGGATCAAACGCGCAGAATGGCTAGATCAGAGTAAGCACTCCCGGATCGAACGTGGAGCCTTAGTTGACTGCCTAACCATATATAACCGTCAGTATAATAATCATGAAGCGGTACAGCAGTCTTTAGAAGCCTTACGGACAGATGAAGCACTTGTGATGGTAGGTGGACAACAAAGTGGTCTATTTACAGGACCTTTATTGGTCATTTACAAAGTGATCACATTGTTAACGTCTGCGCGTGAAGCTTCAAATCGCCTACAACGTCCAATTGTTCCTGTATTCTGGATTGCAGGTGAAGATCATGACTGGGATGAAGTCAATCATACGTATCTACCTGATCAAGACGGAGCAGCTGTCAAAATTCGTTTGGATCATGAACGTGGTGGACATTCACCAGTAAGCCGTACATTTATCAATGAGCTCAATACCGAACATATTTTGAATCAATTTGAGAGTCTGTTGCCAGATACTGCAAATAAAAATCAGTGGACACAGACATTACGAAATATTATGGAACAAGCGACTGATCTGAGTAGTGCTTTTGCTCAGCAATTGGGTCAATTATTTGGACGTTTCGGATTAGTGTTGATGGATTCCGATGATGCAGCTATTCGTCGTCTAGAAATTCCTGTATTTCGTCAATTGATAGAACATAATGATGCATTGACTCAAGCATATGTCGCTGCTGCTGAGCAAGTAAGGCAGTATGGCTATGAAGAACAAGCCACTGTCGATGAAGAAAGTGCTAATTTGTTCTATATCCATAGTGATGAAGTGTATACCAATGAACGATTATTATTATTTAAGCGAAATGGTTTATTTACTGATCGCAAAGGATTAGTTGTATTTACCAAACAAGAGTTGTTAACATTATTGGAACAACACCCTGAACGATTCAGTAATAATGTGTTAACACGTCCTTTGATGCAAGATTCATTATTCCCTGTACTTAGTACCATTTTGGGAACAGGCGAGATTGCATACTGGGCTTTAACCAAACAAGCATTTCCTGTATTAAATATGCAAATGCCTCCGATCGTTCCTAGGATGTTATTTACAATGGTGGAAGAAAAGGTTAAAATTTTGATGCAACAGTATCAGTTAACCTTTGATGATGTAAGACAACGGTTTGATGATATTCGTCAGACGTGGTTAAGTGAGCAAGAAGATTATCATTTGGAAAAACGATTCACTACATTCCGTGAGCAATTTCAACAATTGTATGCACCTTTTGTAGATTCTTTACGTGAGATTGATCCTTCATTACCGCATCTAGGAGAAACTACTCAACATAAAATTGATTTGCAAATTGATTATTTGTATCGCAAAAGTCAGAATGCGATAGCACGTCAACATCAGACTGGATTACAGCGTCTAGATCGTATTGCTTATGCTTTATATCCGTTTGGTAAGCCACAAGAACGTACGATCAACAGTTATTACTATCTAGGGCGTTACGGAGAGCACTGGATTGATCAATTGTTAACACTTGAACCTGATTTTAATGGTTCACATCGCCTTGTTTATTTATAAAATAACGCTGGATATCTATTTCAACCAACAAAGGAGAACTGTACAATGACATCATCTATTCAAGCAAGTATTGTTGCCGATATGGCACTTGCTCCTGAGGGACATCTTAAAATTGATTGGGCATCTTCCCATATGCCGGTATTGAATCGTATTCGAGCAGAATTTGAAAGAGATTTGCCTTTCAAAGGATTGAATGTAACGATCTGTTTACACTTAGAGGCTAAAACAGCATACTTAGCTAAAGTTATTCAGGCCGGTGGAGCTAATGTAACCATTACAGGTAGCAATCCCTTGTCTACACAAGATGATGTATGTGCAGCTTTGGTGGAAGACGGTATTACCGTATTTGCGAAATATAATCCAGGTGTAGAAGAATATAAAAGTTTGAACTTAAAAGCATTAGAAGCGAAGCCAGATCTGATTATCGATGATGGTGGCGACCTGATTACTTTCTTATATGGAGAACGTCCTGATTTGTTATCGACGATCCGTGGTGGAGCAGAAGAAACAACGACAGGGATTATTCGTCTAAAAGCATTACAAAAAGAAGGAACATTGAAAATTCCGATGGTTGCTGTTAATGATGCCTACTGTAAACATCTATTCGATAACCGCTATGGAACAGGTCAATCAGCATTTGACGGCATTATTCGTACAACCAATTTGATTATTGCAGGTAAAACAGTCGTGGTAGTAGGTTATGGCTGGTGTGGTAAAGGTATAGCGATGCGTGCTAAAGGTTTGGGTGCAAATGTTATCGTTACCGAGGTTGACCCAATCAAGGCAGTAGAAGCACATATGGACGGCTTTGGTGTGATGCCGATGAATGAAGCGGCTAAGCATGGTGACTTCTTTATCACAGTAACCGGAAATAAAAGCGTTATTGCAGGTGAACATTACGATGTAATGAAAGATGGCGCAGTCATTGCGAACGCCGGGCATTTTGATGTGGAAGCTAACAAACCTGATTTGGCAGCTCGTTCCCAATCGATTCGTACAGTTCGTAAAAATATCGAAGAATACAAATTAACAGATGGACGCCGCATTTATCTATTAGCAGAAGGTCGTTTGGTTAACTTGGGAGCAGCAGATGGTCACCCTGTTGAAATTATGGATATGACTTTTGCTCTACAAGCAGTAGGTCTTCGTTATGTAAGTGAAAACTATGAACAACTGGAAGCAGGCGTTATTAGTGTTCCTTATGAACTGGATGAGCAAGTAGCGCGTTTCAAATTAGAAAGTCTAGGTATTCATATCGATACATTAACTGAAGAACAAAAATTGTATCTAGATAGCTGGTCATAATCATTGAATTTTGAATTATTGCTTTAAAATTAAAATAAAAGTTACTCATGCATAATAAAAAGGGCTGATTTTTCCGATAAAGAGAAATCAGTCCTTTTTTGCGCCTATTTTTGCAAATGAAATGGCTGATTTACATAAAACAAATTTTTTCAGTATTTTTCTAAAAAATAATGATATAAAAAAAGGATTTTGATTTTCTGCGTCGAATCTATTATGCTTATGGTAGTGGTGGATAGTGGGACAAAGTGGGAGACTATGGTTTAGAGGAGTGAAACGTCAATGTTTATGGGAGAATTTCAACATAGCATTGATGAAAAAGGCCGGATTATTATTCCAGCCAAATTTCGCGAATTACTCGGAACTTCATTTGTAGTCACCCGCGGATTGGATCATTGTCTATTCGTCTATCCTATGGAGGAGTGGTCCCTCCTTGAGCAAAAGCTCAAATCTCTACCGCTGATGAAAGCGGATGCCCGTGCATTTAGTCGTTTTTTCTTCTCCGGTGCAACCGAAGTCGAATGGGACAAGCAGGGCAGAATCAATCTGCCAGGGAATTTACGGCAGTACGCTAAGCTCGAAAAAGAGTGTGTTATTATTGGCGTCTCGAATCGGGTAGAGATTTGGAGTAAAGAAACATGGTCAGAATATTATGATCATTCTGAACAATCTTTTAATGAAATTGCAGAAAAGCTGGTTGATTTTGATTTCGACCTGTAATCGTCCGGGAGGTTTACATCTTGTTTCATCACATCACAGTATTAAAAGAAGAAGCCACAAAAGCACTTCAGGTTAAGCCTGATGGTATTTACGTTGACTGCACACTCGGGGGAGCTGGTCATAGTTCAGTCATTGCTGCTGAATTAGGAGCAGGCGGAAGACTGATCGCTTTTGATCAAGACGATACGGCACTTGCCAATGCGAAAATAGTACTTGCACCTTATGAAGATCGTGTAACGTTGATCAAAAGCAATTTCCGTCAATTGGAAGAGTCGCTATTGGCAGCAGGAGTACCGGTCAAAGATGGAGTTCCGCAAGTAGATGGCATTTTATTCGATCTTGGTGTTTCTTCACCTCAATTTGACGACGGTGACAGAGGATTCAGCTATAACCATGATGCAACTTTGGATATGAGAATGGATCAATCTGCCGAACTCACAGCCAAAACTATAGTGAATACCTGGCCGGAAGAAGAAATCGCCCGCATTTTATATCGATATGGGGAAGAAAAGTTTTCAAGACGGATTGCTAAAGTGATCGTTGCCAAGCGAAGTATCCAGCCGATTGAAACAACGGGGGAACTGGCTGAGCTTGTCAAAGAAGGCATTCCGGCGGCAACAAGACGAACAGGGGGACATCCTGCGAAACGGAGTTTTCAAGCACTTCGTATTGCTGTAAATGATGAATTGGGCGCTTTTGAAGAAGCTCTTCATCAAGCAATACGTTGTCTAACGCCAGGAGGAAGAGCGGCGGTTATCACGTTCCATTCTTTAGAAGATCGTATTTGCAAACAAATTTTTGCAGAATACGTAGAGAAAAACGTCTCACCACCTGGTTTTCCGGTCTATGTCAGTACTGGTGGAGAACTAAAATTGATCAATCGCAAACCAATCCTTCCTTCGGAAGAAGAATTGGAAGAGAATTCGCGTGCAAAGTCGGCCAAACTGCGTGTTGCCGAAAAGGTGGAAAAACCAACGAAAACTTAATTTAGAGGAGACGGATCAATGGCTTATACGCGCGGCAATCTAGCTGTCAAAGAACAATCGGCTGAAAAAGCGGCTCGACGATATCGTGAAACGACCAAAGTAGTTGTACGTCGTAGCGCGCTTCCAACGAAAGAAAAGCTGCTTTATTTGATGACTATTATTTTTTGTGCGACAGTAGCAAGTGTAATTGTTTTTCAATATGCACATATCTATGAAGTGAACAAAAATATTCAAAGTATGGATAGTGAAACGGCAAGTATTGAAAAGCAAACAACACAAAATGAAATTCGCAAATATTCGTTACAAGATCAAATTGTTGAACGTGCCACTGCTCTAGGTTACATAGAGCCTACGGATACAGCTCCAATTCAAGTATCCCGGGTAAAGGGAACAGAAGCAACAACCTCGACGACGGATGAGACACAAGGCAAGTAAACGGGGGAACCAACAGTGAATAAGAGAATAAAACTTCGTACTTTATTTATAGGGGGATGTATTACCCTCTTTTTTGCTGTACTGATTACTAAAGTATTTTGGCTACAAGTTGTTCAATCAGGTGATTGGACGGATAAAGCAATTAAACAGTGGACAGCCAACAGTAATATTTCGGCTAAACGTGGTACGATTACAGACCGTAATGGTAATGATCTGGCAATGGATGCTCCAGCTTATAATGTTGCCCTTAATCCTAGAGTTATTGATAAGTATGGGATTAAAGGCGATGTTGTAAGTCAACTTCATGCTATTCTTGGCACAGATGAAACAGAAATTGAAAAGCAAGCCACTTCTGTATTAACCAGTGGAGATGAAATAGGTCAACTTCGTACGTGGCGTGAACTTAATTCAGGTGGTCGTCTAATCGATCAAGAAAAAGCAGATCAAATTAACGCTTTTGTTAAGCAGTTGAAAGAAAAAACGGGACAAAAATGGGATGTAGGCGTTTATTTAAGTGCTGATTCCAAACGGTATTATCCTAAAAATGAATTAGCAGCTCATGTTATTGGTTATACGAATAAAGATGGTAATGCAGTTGCAGGAATTGAAGCTTATTACGATGAAAAGCTTAAAGGTACAGACGGTCATATTCAATATCTTCGTGATAAACAAGGAGATAAATTACCTGATTCCAAAGATGTCTATACTCCTGCTAAAAATGGAGATAATCTAACGTTAACGATTGATGAGACGATTCAGTATTATATTGAACAAGCTATGAAAGATGCTTATGAACAATTGAAACCTGAAAGTATCACTGTGATTGCAGCAGATCCTAATACGATGGAAATTCTAGGTATGGCAAATATGCCAACTTTTAATCCTAATAAGTTTAATGAAGTGACTGATCCTAAAGATTTCCGTAATTTGGCTGTCAAAGCGATCTATGAACCAGGTTCAACATTTAAAATTGTTACGCTCTCAGGAGCAGTACAAGAAAATCTGTTTAATCCTAATGCTACGTATCAATCCGGTTCTATTCAAGTAGGACGCACCACACTGCATGACTTGAATCATAGTGGCTGGGGAACGATTAGTTACTTAGAAGGTCTGAAACGTTCAAGTAATGTAGCTTTTGTTAATCTTGGTTATAAGATGCTTGGTGCAGAACGTTTGCGTAAATATATTGATGCTTTTGGATTCGGAGAACAGACAGGAATAGAAACGCCTGGTGAAGCTAAAGGGGCTATCAATTTCCATCCTAATATCCCGACAGAAGTAGCAACAGCAGCTTACGGTCATGGGTTGGTGCAAGTTACACCTATTCAACAGTTAGCAGCGATCTCAGCAGTAGCGAATGGCGGGAAATTATTAACACCGCATTTAGTCAAATCGATTACAGATCCCAATACAGGTGTTACTGAAAATACACAGACTAAAGTCGTTCGTCAAGTGATTGACTCGGCAACTTCTGAAAAAGTACGTGGTTATTTGGAACAAGTGGTTTCGGATCAAGACATCGGAACAGGTCGTCATGCTTATATTGACGGTTATCGTGTTGCAGGTAAAACAGGTACAGCTGTTAAAGTTATCAATGGTAAATATGATTATACGAAGCAAGTGGTATCTTTTGTAGGGTTTGCACCTGCTAATGATCCTAAGATCGCTATGATCGTGGTGATTGACCAACCGTCAGATTCGAAGCTAGGCGGAGGTACAGCAGCGGCTCCTGTATTTAAAAAAATAGTGAGCCAAGTATTACCTTATATGGGTATTTCCAAAGTGTTTGATGATGGTGAAACCAAACCTAAAGCAGAAGTTGCTTCTAAAAAACTCATGGCTTCATATACGGCTCCTACACTAACAGGTAAAATGCTTACAGATGCGAAGAAAAAATTGCTTGCTGATGGTATTTCATATACAACTGTCGGTTCAGGAACGAAAGTAGTCAAACAATATCCTGCCAGTGGAGTAGCAATGACAGGTGGACAAACCATTTATTTGATGACAGAAGATCCCACCAAAATGAGTATTCCTGATCTAAAAGGAGAATCACTGCGTGATGCATTACAAATTCTATCGCTGATGAAAGTAGAAGTCACAGCGACAGGCGAAGGGTATGTATCTGAACAAGTAGAGGCTTCTAGTGGGGGGAGACGATCTGTGACGCTTACTCTTAAATCTGCGCGAGCAACAGTAACAGGTGTAGATGATACAGAAGAAGATCCAGCAACTTCGGAAGAAGCAACAGCGCCGAAAGACGGAGAAACTGATGGCAAAACAACTTCAGAAGGATCGTCAACAGATAAAGAAACTTCTACTGATCCGAAAGCTACTGAATCCAAAGATCCAACAACTTCGGATACTCAAACAGATTCAAGTACTACAGAGGGTAAAACTGGAAGTAGTACATCTGAAAGCAGTGCTAATCAAAATCCTGCAAGCAGTCTAGAAATTCCAGAGCCTACAGGTGCGCCTACGAATTAATGTAATCTACGATCACCCGGCATAATCAGAAAAGATAGAGTGCAAGTGGCTCTATCTTTTGTCTGCTATTTGTCGGGTATCGTTATTAATATTTAGAAAAGAGGTAAAACTATGCTTTTGTCAGAAGCAGCACATCTGCTGATCACGTCTCAGGTGCTAGGTGATGTTCACACAAAAATATCCGGTATGGAGATTGATTCTCGCAAAGTGAAGTCAGGTGATCTGTTTATCTGTCTGCCTGGTTTTACAGTCGATGGACATGATTATGCAGCTCAAGCGATTCAAAAAGGGGCTATTGCTCTAGTCGTAGAACGTCGACTGGAACTGGACATTCCTCAATTGCTAGTCAGTAGTTGTCGTCATGCTATGGTTGTATTATCCGACCATTTTTATAATCATCCAAGTAGAGCACTAACGATGATAGGAATTACAGGGACTAATGGCAAAACCACAACTTCTTATCTGATTGAGCGTATTATGAATGATGCTCATATCAATACAGGGTTAATTGGAACGATAGAAATGCGTTATAACGGCAAAGCTACACCTATGCCTCGTACAACACCAGAAGCATTAGAATTGCAACGTTTGTTACATGAAATGGTGCAATCAGATGTGAAAAGTTGTGTAATGGAAGTATCTTCTCACGCTCTAGAGCAAGGTAGAGTCAAAGGTACAGATTACCGTACAGCTATTTTTACTAATATAAGTCAAGACCATCTGGATTATCATGAGACGATGGAAGAGTACATTGCAGCCAAAGGGCTGTTTTTTGCACGTTTGGGGAACCGTTATGAAATAGACCCTGCAAAGCGTAAATATGCGGTGTTGAATAACGATGATCCTGCCGCTGAGTATTTCCGTAAAATTACAGCAGCAGATGTGATTACATATGGAGTCGATCATCCTGCCGATGTACATGCGTCAGAGATCCGAATTACATCTCAAGGTACGACGTTCCAATTGGATACATTTAAAGGCAACACAGAGATGACTCTGAAAATGGTCGGTAAATTCAATGTCTATAATGCTCTAGCTGCGATCACAGCCGCTCTAATCGAAGATATATCGTTAGAACAGATTAAGCTGAGTCTAGAACAGATTGCTGGTGTAGATGGACGTGTAGAGTCTGTAGATGAAGGTCAGCCTTTCGCAGTGATCGTAGATTACGCTCATACACCGGATGGATTAGACAATGTGTTGCGTACTATCAATGAATTTGCAGAAGGTAAGATTATTACTGTCTTTGGTTGTGGTGGTGATCGTGATCGTACCAAACGTCCTTTGATGGGACAGATTGCCGCTAAATATAGTGATTATGTATGGATCACTTCAGACAATCCGCGTACAGAAGATCCAGCAGCAATTCTTGAAGATATTCAAAAAGGACTACAAGAACATCATGTGGCTACAGAAAAATATGAATGTATGATTGATCGCAAGCAAGCGATAGAAAAAGCGGTTGAAATGGCGATGCCAGGAGATGTAGTATTGATTGCGGGCAAAGGTCATGAGACATACCAGATTATCGGTCAACAAACATTAGATTTTGATGATCGCCTGGTAGCCAAAGAAGCGATAAGGGGTCTTAACAAGTGATAAATACAACACTCGGTCAAATAGCCGATATATGTGGTGGACAACTTCAAGGTTCATCAGATACCTGTTTAGAAGGCGTTAGTATTAACTCCCGTCAGTTGGTTCAAGGCGGATTATTTGTTCCTATTGTCGGTGAAAAATTTGATGGACATGAATTTGTGACATCTGCGTTGACAGAAGGAGCATTAGGTTCATTATGGCAAGAAGATCATGGCACTCCACCGTCTGGAAATATTGTGATCGTGAAAGACACGCTACAAGCACTACAACAGCTTGCAGAAGTTTACGTACAACAAACAGGTGTTAAAGTAGTAGGTATTACTGGATCTAATGGCAAAACAACCACTAAAGATATCGTTTATGCTTTGCTTGCAGAAGCATACCGTGTTCATAAAACAGAAGGAAATTTCAATAATCATATTGGACTCCCTTTAACTATACTAGCTATGCCTAAAGATACCGAAATCTTAATTTTGGAAATGGGCATGAGTGGACGTGGCGAGATTGAGTTGCTATCGAATATCGCTCATCCAGAGACAACGATTATTACCAATATCGGTGAATCGCATCTTCAACAGTTAGGAAGTCGAGAAGAAATCGCTCGTGCTAAATTAGAGATTGTCAGTGGACTACGTGCAGACGGACTGCTTGTGTATTTGGGTGATGAACCTTTACTCAAACAAATTCTGTCAGAATCAGCATTTGAGCAAAAAGAAATGAACAAAATAACATTTGGACTGGATCATACTAATAATGTATATCCAACAGGTGTCATGTTTCAGGGGAAAAGTACTGTTTTCACAACAAATAGTGAATCTGATGAAGCATGGACATTACCTTTATTAGGCATGCATAATGTGATCAATGCTTTAGCTGCAATCACTGTAGCTCAACATTATCAAGTCACTCCTGAACAGATTCGTCAAGGCTTATCCAAGCTACAACTGACAGGGATGAGAATTGAAATCATTCAGGGACGTAATGGTATAACATTGTTAAACGATGCTTATAACGCTAGCCCGACTTCAATGAAAGCTGCAATCGATGTACTGGGCAATCTTAAAGGGTATCAGCGTAAAATTGCAGTACTTGGAGATATGTTAGAGTTAGGTGAAGACGAAGCGATTTATCATCAAGAAGTAGGTCAATATATTGATGGACAAGCAGATATTTTGTTTACGTATGGTCAGCTTGGACAACAGATTGCCGAAGGAGCAGCTAAAGTATTAGAAGCTTCTCAGATTCGTTCTTATCTGTCCAAGCAAGAACTGATCAACGATTTATTACAAATAGCACAGGACAAAGATGCTATTTTGTTCAAAGCATCTCGTGGCATGAAGTTAGAAGAGGTCGTACAGGCGCTGATGCCTGATTCAACAAGTAACGCAAAGGCGCTGGAGGAGTAAAACGACATGGATTTTCGAATATTATTTTTAACAGCAGGAGTTTCATTTGTATTAGCAGTTATTGCTGCACCGCTTCTGATCCCGGTATTACGCCGTATGAAATTTGGACAGCAAGTACGTGATGACGGGCCACAGAGTCATTTGAAAAAAGCAGGCACGCCGACTATGGGCGGTATTATTATTATGATTGCTTTTACATTAGCGTACGTGAAATTTTCTGTAGTGGATACGAACTTTTGGGTGTTACTGGTAGCCACACTCGGATTCGGATTAGTTGGATTTTTGGATGATTTTATCAAAATCGGCTTGAAGCGTTCACTTGGATTAACAGCGAAGCAGAAGTTGTTTGGACAGTTGTTATTTTCTGCAATTGTTTGTTATATTTTGATCCAAAGTGGACACAGTACAGCATTAGGTATTCCAGCGACATCGTTCTCATTTGATTGGGGTCCTTGGTTCTACTATCCATTTATCGTTATTATGTTGCTGGCAATTAGTAATGCAGTTAACTTTACGGATGGATTGGACGGATTGTTATCAGGTGTAAGTGCAATCGCATTTGCTGCATATGCAGTGGTAGCTGTTCAAGCAACTTCACCTGCGGCGGCTGTATGTGCAGCAGCCATGATCGGTGCTGTAATTGGATTCCTAATTTTTAATATGCATCCGGCTAAAGTATTTATGGGTGATATGGGTTCTTTAGGAATCGGTGGAGCTATTGGTGGTATAGCGATTGTAACCAAAAGCGAATTGCTATTTTTAATTATCGGAGCTGTTTTTGTTATTGAACTGCTATCTGTTGTGATACAAGTGGTATCCTACAAAACAAGAAACGGTAAGCGAGTCTTTAAAATGGCGCCTATTCATCATCATTTTGAATTGTCAGGTTGGTCAGAATGGCGCGTCGTGACTACATTCTGGGCAGTTAGTCTAGTATTAGCTGTAATCGGCATCTACTTGAGCAAGGGGTTGTAATATATGAATGATCCTGAGACATATCGGGGACAAGAAGTCATCGTTATCGGATTAGCGAGAAGCGGTGTAGAAGCAGCCAAAGCTTTGCATCGTTTAGGAGCAATCGTAACTGTTAATGATTTGAAACCAAGAGAACAATCACCAGAAGCAGCAGAATTAGAAGCGTTGGATATTCAAGTGATTTGTGGAGGACACCCAGAAGGATTGATTCATTCGGGTATCACTTTAATGGTCAAAAATCCAGGGATTCCGTATACAGCTCCTCCGATCAAGCAAGCGCTAGATCTAAGCATAGAAGTGATTACCGAAGTGGAATTAGCTTATCGTATTTCGGATGTGCCTATGATTGGGATTACAGGCTCAAACGGCAAAACAACGACAACAACATGGGTCGGTAAAATGCTTGAAGATAATCAATTACATCCTATCGTAGGTGGGAATATTGGAATTCCTTTATGTGAAGCTGTAAGTGAAGCTCAGCCAGAGAACTGGATCGTAGCCGAATTAAGTAGCTTTCAATTAAAAGGAACGACTGATTTCAATCCCAAAATTGCTTGTTTGTTGAATGTAGCTGAGACGCATTTGGATTATCATGGTTCAATGGATGATTATGTGTCTTCTAAACGTAAGATTTTTGCAAATCAAGGCAAAGACGATACAGCCATCATTAACTGGGATGACAGTTACTGTCGTAGCCTTGTGCCTTATATCCAAGCAGGTACTTTGATTCCATTTTCCATTACAGAGAATCTAGGCAATTATATAACAGCAGCAAAACAGGCATCATCAACGGATTCAGCATTAACAGCGGGATTGTATGTATCTCCTGCTTATATTCCAGAAATGGAAGATGATTTACCACGTACGATGATGTATTGTGATCAAGATGGAGAAGTAGCTATCTTGCCTGTTAGTGAACTGGGTATCAAAGGTCGTTATAATATCGAAAATGCGTTAGCTGCTTGTGCAATAGCAATTGCTGCGGGTTGTCTACCGCAAAACCTTGCAGATTCACTACGTGATTTTCGTGGCGTGGAACATCGCTTAGAATATGTACAGGATCACAATCAGGTACAGTATTATAATAATTCCAAAGCAACCAATGCAAAAGCGACCATGATGGCATTATCTGCGTTTCAAGATAAAGGTATTGTCTTAATTGCGGGTGGACTGGATCGTGGTTCTGATTATATGGATTTGCTACCTGTATTTCAGCAACAAGTTAAAGCATTAGTGGTGTTAGGACAGACTCGCCACAAATTAGCTAAAGTTGCAGAACTGGCAGGTATTAGCCAAGTGAAGATTATCGAAGAATCAGAGGAAGCTAACTTAGCTATCAAGCAAGCTGTAGAACAAGCAGCAGCGCTTGCTGAAGCAGAGGATATTGTCTTATTGTCTCCTGCGTGTGCAAGTTGGGATATGTTCTCTTCGTATGAAGAACGTGGAAATGCGTTTAAAGAAGCAGTACATCAATTATAAAATGGATTGTATAGACTAGCTTAAATAGGGCTTCTCCTTTACAATAGGTCATTCAGCAAATTAACTTACGAACTTAAATAATGAAATTTGAATCAAGGAGGTGATTTATCATGCGGGTCGTATTGACCGGCGGAGGTACAGGTGGTCATATCTATCCAGCACTTGCGATTGCTCAGCAATGTGAGACCGAAGGATTAGATGCGGAATTTTTGTATATCGGTGGCAAAAGAGGATTGGAAAATAAGATTGTGCCTGAAGAAAAAATCCCTTTTGAAAGTATTGATATTACCGGTTTTAGACGTAAGTTATTTTCATTAGAAAATATTAAAACGATAAATCGCTTCATTCAGGGTGTGAAAACTTCAAAACAGCTACTTAAAAAATTTAAGCCTGATGTTGTTATTGGAACAGGTGGCTATGTATGTGGGCCAGTAGTTTATGCAGCAGCTAAGCTTAAAATCCCAACGATTGTACATGAACAAAATGCGATTCCAGGATTAACGAATCAATTTTTGAGTGGATATGCAAGTACAGTAGCTGTCAGTTTTCAAGATTCAGTGAATCGATTTCCACGTTCAAAGCATGTGATGTTTACAGGGAATCCAAGAGCTACGATGGTACAAAATGCCAATCGTGAACGTGGACTTGCTTCCTTGGGTCTACCTGCTGATGCACAGATCGTATTAGTCGTTGGAGGTAGTCGAGGTGCTAGAGCATTGGTTGAAGCCATGGTTCAGATTGCTCCTTTACTCAAGCAAAACAATTCATCGATGCATTATGTATTTGTAACCGGTGAAATCTATTATGAAGAAATTCGTGAACGGATTCGGGATGCGGTAGGATCATTTCCTTATTATCTTCACGTACTTCCTTATATTCCGAATATGCCAGAAGTGCTAGCGGCTACTTCGCTATTAGTAGGACGTGCAGGAGCTTCTTCACTGGCTGAGGTTACATCACTAGGTACACCATCTATATTGATACCGTCACCTAATGTTACCAATAATCATCAAGAAGCCAATGCTTGGGCACTACAAAAAGCAGGTGCGGCTGAAGTATTACTAGAACGTGAGTTAACAGGAGAATCGTTGTTAGCTCGAATAGACAAAGTTATGAGTGATGAAGAGGTTAGACAGAACATGTCCAAAGCAGCAACCAGCTTGGGTACACCTCAATCTGCATTTTTGATTGTTGAAGAAATGAAGCGTTTGTCAGGTGTTCTGTCCCGCTAGAAGGGGGAAGTTAACGAAATGCAGCAGTGGATGAATCTATTATCCCAGCATGCTGTCGGTCAAGTACTTGTCAATGAACCGTTAGCAAAATATACAACATGGAGAATTGGTGGACCTGCTGATGTACTGGTTATACCTAGCAATCAAGAAGAGCTAAGTACATTGATGACTGTTCTCAAAGAACATCAGATCTCATGGACACAGCTAGGACGTGGCTCCAATCTGTTAGTCGCTGATAAAGGCATTCGTGGAGTCGTGATCAAATTAGGCGAAGGTTTTGATTATGCTACGTTTGAAGAAGATCGTATTATCGCAGGTGCTGCTCATTCCGTAGTTAAGCTTTGTATTTTAGCGGCTAAAAAAGGATTGTCTGGTCTTGAATTTGCCGGCGGTATTCCAGGTTCTGTAGGCGGTGCTGTCTATATGAATGCAGGAGCTCATGGATCAGATACCTCTAAAATTTTGCAGTCTGCTCGTATTGTTCTTCATGATGGTCAAATCGTGACATACAGTGTAGAAGACATGCAATATGCGTATCGTCATTCTATCCTGCAAGAGCAACCTGGAATCGTAGTGGAAGCTTCTTTTCAAATGAAATTAGGCGACCGTACTACGATTATGGCTGAAATGAATACACATAAAGATCGCAGACGTCTTACACAACCATTGCAGCAACCTTCAGCAGGGAGTGTTTTCCGTAATCCACCTGGAGATCACTCGGCTCGCTTGATCGAAGCAGCAGGTCTTAAAGGATATCGAATCGGTGGAGCAGAAATATCGACTCAACATGCTAACTTTATTGTCAATGTGGGACAAAGTACTGCGGCTGATGTATTAGAGTTAATCTCGCATGTGCAACAAGAAGTTGTGAAGCAGTTCGGTATAGAGCTTCAACCGGAAGTTTATCTGATGGGTGAAAAGTAAATAGAGCCGTATACAGCGATAGCTAAAGCACATTTAGGTATTCAGCATTCTGCATGATATAATGACAATGACTTTAATGAATAGAACCTAAAAAAGATTTGTGGAGATCGCTATGGTAAAGCAAAAATTAACTGTTATTCCGAATAACAAATCGACTGGCAATCGCAGACCTTCCTTTAACCCAAAAATGACTCGCAAAACGCGATTGATTATTTTATTATCGCTTATACTGATAATCGTCATCGGAATTGTATTCTGGTTCTCGCCTATTGGTAAAATATCGCAAATCACGTTTAAAGGAAATACATTCACAGCCAAAACAGATTTATTGAATGTAAGTGGATTGGCTAAGGGAAATGCCTTTTTTGGCACATCGGCAACAACAATCGAGAAAAAGCTGTTAACGATTCGTTCGATTGAAGATGCAGAAGTCATTAAGCATTTTCCAGGTCAAATTGATATTACAATCAAAGAGTATCCTGTAGTGGCATATGAACTACAAGATTCCGGAGAACTAACAGCTATCTTGCAAAGTGGAGCTTTAGTACGAGCCGATACACGCGGAGTTGCTGTGGAGAAGCCAGTGCTTACAGGTTGGAATGATTTCGAAGCGCAGAAAGTACAATTGTGCAAAGTATTAGGGACGATCCCTAACGAGTTGTCTTCTGATATTTCTGAGATTAGTCCATCACCAACGCCTTCTTTTCCAGACCGAATCAAAATCTATACACGTTCTCGCTTTGAAGTGATCACAAGTGTGTCACTTTTGGCTGATAAAGTAGAGTATTTAAATCAGGTTATCGAGACTCAACCACCAGGTGTGATTACGATGCTTGAAGCCGATGCATATACTCCTTTTAATCCAGAAGACGTAGCAGAGCAGGAAGTTGCACCTTAGGATTTGACCGTTTGTAACTCATAAATACGAACGTTTTGTAAAATCATATCGATACAATACTTTCTGCAATGACCGAAAGATGCTAGAATGAAAGTTGTAGATATTAAAGTTTTGTAAACTTTTAAAAATTTATGACGAAAATAGCTGACCTGATCCTTTTTTCTTCAACCTTTTTATAATGCAAACCAGTGTTCAAAAAGTTTGGAGAAAAAAGAGGGAAAGCATAGGTAATGTTGAATATTAATGTAGAGAGCAATTTTGGGAACCAATTTATTTCGGAAATTCAATTTCCAACACATAATGGTGTTATTCTTAAGGATTTAGATACATCATTTTTATTACAGGATAGCGGGAGGTGCCTAGGGCTTGAGCAACAATGACATCATTGTTAGTTTGGACATCGGTACATCCAAAGTTCGTGCTATTATCGGGGAAATCAACAATGGAACCTTTAATATTATTGGAGTTGGATCTGCCGACTCGGAAGGAATTCGTAAAGGTGCGATCGTAGATATTGATCAAACTGTACAATCCATCCGTAGTGCTGTTGATCATGCCGAGCGTATGGTCGGCATTCAGATATCTGAAGTTATCGTTGGTATTTCAGGCAATCATATCGGACTTCAAACGAGCCACGGAGTAGTTGCCGTATCCAATGAAGATCGTGAGATTGGTGAAGAAGATATCGAACGTGTATTAAAAGCGGCAGAAGTAATCGCTCTGCCACCAGAACGGGAAATTATTGACGTTGTCGCTAAACAGTACGTGGTTGATGGGTTAGAAGGAATTCAGGACCCGCGCGGAATGATTGGTGTTCGTCTAGAAGTAGAAGCTACGATCATTACAGGAGCCAAAACTTCTATTCATAATCTTCTTCGTTGTGTAGAAAAAGCAGATCTTCGTATTAAGGATCTTGTATTAATCTCTTTAGGTGCAGGTCAATTGGCTTTGTCTAAAGATGAAAAATCAATGGGTTCGATTCTAGTGGATATCGGTGCAGGTTCATCCACGATTGCGATTTTTGAAGAAGGTTCGCTTAAAGCGACATCGACTTTGCCAATCGGGGGAGAGTTTGTCACTAATGATATTGCTTATGGACTACGTACCCTAACAGAACATGCTGAGAAAGTGAAGCTGAAGTATGGCTGTGCTTTGATAGATGATGCTGCTTCTGATGTGGTATTCAAAGTGATGCGTATTGGCAGTAACGTAGACAAAGAATTCACACAACAAGATTTAGCAGCTATTATTGAGCCTCGTGTTCAAGAAATTTTTCAACTGATTCGTCAAGAAGTCACAAGACTCGGTTATCAAGAGCTTGCTGGTGGTTATATACTCACAGGAGGTACAGTTTCAATGCCGGGCGTTTTAGAAGTCGCTCGCGAAGAACTGGCAGCTTCTGTAAGAATAGCAGTTCCTGATTATATTGGTGTACGTGATCCTGCTTATACAAGCGGGGTAGGCATTTTGTATAATGTCATCCGCAATATCCGTGGTGGTGGAAGCACGGCTGGGACTAACAAAAAAGCACCAGCACGTAACAAAACAACCTCGACCCCGGAAAGCAGTGCCAAGCCGGGCTTGATTGAACGGTTAAAAAATATGTTCAGTGAGTTTATATAAGCTAACGTTCTATTTTAAATGGGAACAAGCTATTCATGGACAACGAGGGGGAGATGGGAAAGTATGTTAGAATTTGATTTCGAAATGGAAAGCCTAGCCCAGATCAAAGTCATCGGTGTAGGTGGCGGCGGAAGCAATGCTGTTAACCGTATGATTGAGAATGGTGTTCAAGGCGTGGAATTTATAACGGTTAATACAGATGCTCAAGCATTGCATTTAGCTAAATCTGAACACAAATTGCAAATCGGTGATAAATTGACGCGCGGTTTGGGTGCAGGAGCTAATCCAGATGTAGGTAAAAAAGCAGCTGAAGAATCTCGTGACCTGATCATGAGCACTCTTAAAGGTGCTGATATGGTATTCGTTACTGCAGGTATGGGTGGCGGAACAGGAACAGGTGCTGCACCTGTTATTGCTGAGATCGCTAGAGAATGTGGCGCATTGACAGTCGGTGTAGTCACTCGTCCATTTACTTTTGAAGGACGCAAGCGTTTTTCACAAGCAGAGCTAGGTATTGAAGGATTGAAAGAAAAAGTAGATACATTGATCGTTATTCCTAATGATCGCTTGCTTGAAATTGTTGACAAAAAGACACCTATGTTAGAAGCGTTCCGTGAAGCTGATAATGTATTGCGTCAAGCTGTACAAGGTATTTCGGATCTGATCGCAGTACCAGGACTCATTAACCTTGACTTTGCCGATGTAAAAACAATCATGACTGAGCGTGGTTCAGCATTGATGGGTATTGGTGAAGCAACAGGGGAGAACCGTGCAGCAGAAGCAGCACGTAAAGCGATTATGAGTCCGTTACTTGAAACTTCCATTGAAGGTGCACGTGGTGTGATTATGAACATTACAGGCGGTAACAACCTTTCATTGTATGAAGTTAACGAAGCAGCAGAAATCGTAATTTCAGCATCAGATCCAGAAGTGAATATGATCTTTGGTGCGATTATTGATGAAGATCTGAAAGAAGAGATCAAAGTCACTGTTATCGCAACAGGATTTGAACACAAACCGGCACAACCATTGCCACCAGTACGTCGTCCGTCTCAGCCTGTCGATGAATCTACACCAGCACCAACCAACAATGTAGAAGACAAAGACAAAGCGCCGACATCGCGTCCGTACAACAATACAAATACTACACAACCTAGTGGAGATCAGTTGGATATTCCAACATTCCTACGCAATCGTTCTCGTCACAAAAACGATTAGGTACTAGCAATATAATGATTTATGCGAGGGGCTTGTTTTCTACGGAAAACAGGTCTTTTTCATTTGATTATATATTGAGTTGAATAATGGTATGATCTAAGTAAGATAAAGGTATAGGTATAGTCAAATACCTTTAAAATATTTTGTTTAATATGAGGTGTATACATGGAGAAGTTTGTAAGCCGTACGATAAGTAGCGGACCTGAATTATTTGAGTTAGATACTTCTGCATATAGTCATGGAATTACAGCAGGATTTACAGGACGCAAAGGTGGAGTCAGTCAATCGCCTTATGATTCATTTAATCTGGCTTATCATGTGAATGATCAACCAGAAGATGTGTTGCAAAATCGGAAGTTGTTATGCGATGAATTAAAGTTTGAGTATACTCACTGGGTATCGGGAGAACAGGTACATAGTAATCATATAGAGATCGTTACAGCAGAACATGCAGGTAAAGGCTGGCTTGATCGTGAAAGTGCTTTTCAAAATACAGATGGATTAATCACTAACGTACCAGGTATCTTGTTAACTTCTTTTTATGCAGATTGTGTACCGCTGTATTTTATAGATCCTGTTCGACAAGTTGTAGGGCTTGCTCATGCAGGTTGGAAAGGAACAGTAGCTAACATTGCAGGCGAAATGATTGAAACGATGAGAACGCAGTATGGGAGTGTTATATCAGATATCCATACGGCTATTGGTCCTTCTATCGGTGGAGAAAGTTATGAAGTCGACCATAAAGTCATGGATGCCGTAAACGTTTGGGAAAGCAAGTTAATGGGTAATGGTGAACAACCTCTTTATGCCCGTCCGGGCGATAATGGTAAAACTTGGCTAGACCTCAAACAATTAAATCGACAATTCATGATTTTTGCAGGAATACCTGCTGAACATATCGAAATGAGTAATTGGTGTACTTACCGTAACCACGATCTATTTTTCTCGTATCGGGCTGACGGAGGAGTAACCGGCAGAATGGCGAGTTGGATAGGTATAGAAACGGAGTGAAATGCAGTTGGGATTACAAGATCGAATAGAGCATGTAGAACAGCGTATTGAAGAAGTATGTAAACGAAGTGGACGCAAGCGTGAAGAGATTCAACTTGTAGCAGTCACTAAATATGTCTCTGTTGCCAAAACGGCTCAAGTGTTAGATGCAGGGCTTTTGCATCTAGGCGAAAATCGCTGGCAAAATGCTGAAGATAAATGGAATCAATTACACGAACGTGGCATATGGCATTTTATCGGTCATTTGCAAACGAATAAAGTCAAAGATGTGATTGGCAAATTTGAATATATTCATTCACTGGATCGCTTGTCGTTAGCAAAAGAAATACAAAAAAAAGCGAGTTCAATGGATATTCGTGTTAAAGTATTGGTACAAGTAAATATCTCTGGTGAAGAATCCAAATACGGATTGCCACCAGAACAAGTAGATTCCTTTTTTGAACAAATATCTGCCTTCTCTAATCTAGAAGTAGTAGGTTTGATGACGATGGCTCCAGAAGTAGATCATGCCGAAATGACACGTCCTGTATTCCGAGGACTTCGTGAATTAAGAGATGATATTAATAATCGTGGATTAACGAAAAATCCACTTACACATTTATCTATGGGCATGTCGGGTGATTTTGAAATTGCGATTGAAGAAGGCGCCACATTTGTGCGACTTGGCTCCATATTAGTAGGTAAAGAGGAGGATTAACGATGGGTGTAATGAATCGCTTTATGAACTTCTTAGGACTTCAAGAAGAAGAGGAAATTGTTGAGCGCGAACAGATTATGGATGATGATGAAGAACCTCGTGAAACCTCTGGCACAGAATTACGTAAGAACAATAGAGCCAGTAATGTCGTTAGTATTCATTCTCAGAAAAATGTGAAAGTGATTTTGAATGAGCCTCGTAGTTATGATGAAGCTCAAGATATTGCAGACCATTTGCGTTCTCATCGTTCAGTTATTGTCAATTTACAACGTGTTCGTATCGATCAAGCGACACGTATTATTGATTTTATGAGCGGAACCGTTTATGCACTTGGAGGCAGTATTTCAAAAATCGGGGGCAACATTTTTCTGTGTACACCGGATACCGTCGAAATTGAAGGCACTATCGCTGAAATCTTAGGCGAAGATTACGAATATAACAAGACGAGGTGACGCAATTTTGGAAACAGCTTTTGCAGTGTTAAATGCTTTATATCGAATTTATACGTATATGATCATTATTTATATTTTACTTTCTTGGTTGCCTAGCGCGCGTGAAAGTTCTTTCGGGCAAATTCTAGCACGATTAGTAGAACCTTATCTTGCTCCTTTCCGTCGCTTTATACCACCAATTATGGGAGCCATTGATATATCTCCGATTGTAGCATTATTCGTACTACAATTAGCATTTAGTGGATTAATATTTTTATTGAGAAGTCTTATCTACTAATTTAATAATGATGTAACAAAAAAATTACACTTGCTCTAAATATGAAAGGTATGAACAACATCATGCAAAGCAATATTTATCATCATTTTCATCCAGATGAGCGAGAGTTTGTGGAACGGGCTGCGGAGTGGATCGATAACGCAGCCCGTTATCATGAGCTAAAGCTGACCGATTTTTTGGATCCACGTCAGGCTTATATTCTCCATATTCTCGCTGCTCGTAATCTAGATGTGCATATCCGATTGGATGGAGGATCAGAACATTCTGAACGGAAGCGTGCTCTTATTGGACCAGATTATATGGATTTAGACAACGAAGATATGAATTTATCAGTATTATCGATCACACCAGAAGGACGCAAGTTCGCTGATCTGGAGCATGGTGATTATATGGGTTCTATTTTAGGACTGGGTATGAAACGAGGTAAGATTGGAGATATCCACGCATTGGCGGATGGTTGTCATACAGTGGTGTCGTCTGAGATTGCTTCTTATTTGCATCTAAATTTAACCCAAGTGCATCGTCTTCATGTGATGACTGAGATTTTACCGATTACCGATTTGCAAGTGGCTACTCCAGAATTGCAGTCGATGGAGCTAACCGTAGCTTCTCTACGTTTGGATGGGATAGCAAGCGATGTCTATCGGATGAGTCGTAGTAAAATTCTAGTCCCGATCAAAGCAGGACGTTGTCGTGTCAATTGGAAAGTGGAAGAAAATCCTTCTTATGCTTTGCAACAAGGTGATATGATCTCTATTCAAGGATTAGGTCGTTTTAAAGTATTAGAGATGGATGGAATTACAAAAAAAGGAAGATACCGAGTCAAAGTAGGTAAATTTGTTTGATAAAGAATAGAACACACCGGGATTAAATGTATTCTTTATATAGCAAATTTATTTATTTTGTAGTGTCTTTGGCAGGGATATATCCTTATGCGTCGAAATGAAGTATCATAGCAGTAACGAGGCAATTCAACGGCCTAAACATTACAGGAGGTGTCCAACATGCCATTAACCCCGCTTGATATACATAATAAGGAATTCTCGCGTCGTTTGCGTGGTTATGATGAAGACGAAGTAAATGAATTCCTAGATCAGGTGATCAAGGATTATGAGGGAGCGATCCGTGAAAACAAAGAACTGCAAAGTCAGTTAATGTCTATTCAGGAACGTCTCGATCATTTTGCGAATCTGGAAGATACATTGAGTAAAACGATTATCGTTGCTCAAGAAGCTGCCGATGAAGTTCGTAATAATGCGAAAAAAGAAGCTCAATTGATTATTAAAGAATCCGAGAAAAATGCGGATCGTATTATCAATGAGTCATTATCCAAATCACGCAAAGTGTCGATGGAAGTAGAAGAGCTCAAAAAACAAGCTTCTATTTACCGCACACGTTTCCGTACATTGGTAGAAGCTCAATTAGAGCTACTTAGTCAAGATGGATGGGATGCTTTGGAAAATCAAACGCGTGAACTGCAACGTACAAGCAATGAACGTGATCGTGAAAGAGATCGTCTAGAAGATCGCGACCGTGACCGCGATAGAGACAGAGATCGTGAACGAGATCGCGATAATGAAGAACAGCACAGTTCAGGCGATTTGTATTAAGATCAATGTTGTAAGTTGACATTTAAAGCCTAAAGCGCTATAAATATTTTATAACTTATTTCGATTTGTTCGTGTAGACGAATATAAATATGAACATCACCATTCGTTGATAGGGTCAGTACATCATACATGTGTTCACAGAGAGTTGGCGGTTGGTGCAAGCCAATGAACATCGTATGATAGAATATCCCCCTGGAGAAGCGAGGCTGAACCATAATGCAGTAAGCCGAGCCGGATTGCCAACCGTTACAGAGGCACCGCATCATTTGTGCGGATCTAAGGTGTCACTTCACCTTGTACCCAAAGGAAAACAGTATCTATAACTGGTTTTCGTTTGAGTAGGTACGATGAAGGATTGAAGTGAAACAAGGGTGGTAACGCGAGCAACCTCGTCCCTTTCTGGGATGGGGTTTTTTGATGTTTTCACAATGAATAGTTATAACGTATTAAATATCTGTAGATGGGGAAGGATGACAAAATCATGCAAAGAGTAGATGTCAAAGAAAAAGCACGTACACGTGATTTACGGATTTTAAATAAATGGAATGAGGAAAATACATTCCAACGTTCTATTCAGAATCGTGAAGGCAAACCTAACTTTGTTTTTTATGAAGGTCCACCAACAGCTAATGGTAAGCCTCATATCGGTCACGTTCTTGGACGTGTTATCAAAGATTTTGTAGGTCGTTACCAGACGATGAAAGGATACCGTGTTGTTCGTAAAGCAGGTTGGGATACGCATGGTCTTCCTGTAGAACTTGGTGTACAGAAAAAATTAGGCATCTCTCACAAACCTGAGATTGAAGAGTACGGTGTAGAGAAATTTATTCAAGAGTGTAAAGCAAGTGTATTTGAATATGAGCAACAATGGCGTGATCTTACATCTGCTATTGGGTACTGGACAGATCTAGATCATCCATACGTAACGCTTGAAAATAACTATATCGAAAGTGTATGGAACAATCTAGCGACGATTCATGACAAAGGTCTATTGTATCGTGGGCACCGTGTAAGTCCATATTGTCCTGATTGTCAGACGACACTAAGTTCTCATGAAGTGGCTCAAGGATATAAAGATGTCAAAGATTTGAGCGCAACCGCAAAATTCAAATTAGATGATAGTGGTGAATATGTTCTAGCTTGGACAACTACACCTTGGACATTACCTTCTCACGTAGCATTAGCTGTTAATCCAGATATGGATTATGTACGTGTGAGTCAAGATGGAAGCGTCTATATCGTTGCCAAAAATCTGGTAGACGATGTGATGAAAGATGGTAAAGGCGAATATAAAGTGCTTAGTACATTAAAAGGTGCAGAATTAGTAGGCAAAACCTATGCGCCGCCTTTTAACTATTTTACAGCAGAAAAAGCTAATATCATTTTAGGTGCAGATTTTGTTACCGATGCAAGTGGTACAGGTATTGTTCATATGGCGCCTGCTCATGGTGAAGATGATTATCGTGTCTGCCGTGAAAATGGAATCAGCTTTGTGAATATGGTGGATTTAGAAGGTAAATTTGTAGCAGAAGTAACTGATTTTGCAGGTCGTTTTGTTAAAGATTGTGATATTGATATCGTGCGTTTGTTGTCTGAAAAAGATCGTTTGTTCAGCAAAGAAAAATATGAGCATACGTATCCATTCTGCTGGCGTTGTGATACACCACTTCTATACTATGCAATGGACAGCTGGTTTATCCAAACGACAGCAGTCAAAGAACAACTGATCGCTAACAATAAAGAAGTGGATTGGTATCCAGGGCATATACGTGATGGACGCTTTGGTAAATTTTTGGAAGACTTAGTAGACTGGAATATCAGTCGTGATCGTTACTGGGGTACACCGCTTAACGTATGGGTCTGTGCAGAGACAGGTGAACAATTTGCGCCACATAGTATCGCTGAACTTCGCGCGCGTGCGATTGGTGATGTTCCTGAAAATATTGAACTACACAAACCGTATGTAGATGATATCAAAGTACGCAGTTCATGTGGTCAATATGAAATGATTCGTACACCTGAAGTGATCGACGTATGGTTCGATAGTGGTTCCATGCCTTTTGCTCAACAACATTATCCTTTTGAAAATCAAGATACGTTCCAAGAACAGTTCCCGGCAGATATGATCTGTGAAGGTATCGATCAGACTCGTGGTTGGTTCTACAGTCTATTAGCAGTGTCTACGTTAATCACAGGCAAAGCACCTTACAAAGCTGTTATGGCGACAGGTCATGTCTTGGATGAACAAGGACAGAAAATGTCCAAGTCTAAAGGTAATGTTATTGATCCGTGGGAAGTCATTGATGAGTATGGAACAGATGCGTTCCGTTGGGCATTGTTATCCGATAGTGCACCATGGAATAGCAAACGTTTCTCTAAAGGTATTGTCGGCGAAGCCAAATCTAAAATGGTTGATACTCTTGTGAATACACATGCCTTTATGACATTGTATGCAACGATTGATGGATTCGATCCAGCAGAACATCCTTTCCAACCGTCAGCACATAAATTGGATCGTTGGATTCTATCTCGTCTGAACAGTTTAATCAAACAAGTAGAAAAAGGATTAGCTGTTAACGACTTCTTAAATGCTTCCAAAGCGATCGAAGCTTTTGTTGATGAACTCAGTAACTGGTATATCCGTCGTTCGCGTGACCGTTTCTGGGGTAGTGGTCTAACTGAAGATAAATTAGATGCTTACCGCACATTAACAGAAGTATTATTAACAACAGCCAAATTGATTGCACCATTTACACCTATGCTAGCTGAAGATATCTATCTAAACCTAAGCAGTGGTGAAAGTGTGCATATGGATGATTATCCTGTTGCCAATGAAGATCTGATCGACCTTGAGCTAGAACGTGATATGGAAACAGCTCGTCGTATTGTTGAATTAGCACGTAATGTACGTAACGAAACAGGGCTTAAAACACGTCAACCGCTATCTGAGCTGATCGTTTCATTGGACAAAGATTTTGATTTGAATAGTTATGAAGAGATCATCAAAGATGAGATCAATGTCAAAGGTATCCATACGGAGACCGATGATTCTGGATTTGTTGACTTCACTCTTAAATTAAATCTTAAAGTTGCTGGTAAGAAATACGGTAAAAACGTAGGTTTCTTGCAAAACTTCTTCAAAGGCATGGCTGTAGAAGAAACGCGTAAAGTGGTTGAAGATGGCTTCTTGCATATTCTTTCTCCAGAAGGCGAAGAATTACAAGTGACGAACGAAGAACTATTAGTTGAGAAAAAAGCGAAGTCTGGTTTTGCTTCTGCATCTGGTTATGGTCTAACGGTGGCACTCAATACAGATGTAACACCTGAACTAGAGCAAGAAGGATGGGTACGTGAGATTGTACGTGCTGTCCAAGACTATCGTAAAAAATTAGATTTACCTATCGAGAAATATGTCAATTTAACATTGTCTGTGAATGATGATCTTCGTCAAGCAATCCAAACATTTGATCATGTCCTTCGTGAAAATGTATTGGTTAATGATGTATCGTTTGCTAGAGAAGAAGGCATGGAACAAGTTGAATTAATGGGTCAAAATGTAGGTATCCGTATTTCTTAAATAACGGCTATACGAATCACATGCTAGGTTATATATTCAATACGCATGAGCATCATTAATCTACTTTTAAAGTAGTGAAATGATACTCATGCTTTTTATTATCAGGCTTCTCAATAGACGACTGATTCTAGGCTGTGCTACAATAAACAAAGCTGTGTTTAGTGGTAGTATTGGACGAAGCACATGGATAAGATATCAATAGGGTGGAGGATTATTGTGATATATTATGTGATTGCAATTATAGCGATTATTGTAGATCAGTTAACCAAATACTGGATCGCTACTGGGATGGAACGAGGAGATCAGATTTCAGTGATCGGCAATTTCTTTTTGATTACTTCCCACCGTAATCAAGGTGCTGCTTTTGGTATTTTGCAAAATCAACGCTGGTTTTTTGTCGTTGTTACTTTAATAGTCGTTGTTGCGATTATATGGTATATCCAAAAAGTAAAATCACAACCGGATAAATTATTGCCTGTTGCTTTGTCACTTGTTTTAGGTGGAGCAATTGGTAACTTTATTGATCGTGCACGTATGGGAGAAGTCGTAGACTTTTTACAATTTAACTTCGGTAGTTATACGTTTCCGATTTTCAATGTAGCCGATTCTTGTATTGTGGTTGGGGTGGCATTGATTATTATAGACGCACTGCTGGATATGAGCCGTCAGAAGAAACAAGCTGCCGGTCATGAAGAGGAGAATGTTTAGTGAGTAAGCAAGACAAATCAGAGTTAAATGAAGTTCAAGATACACAGTCGGTAGAGCAGGATATGCCTGATCTGGAACATGTTGAAGAAATCGGTGATGATGAGGCAGAAGTAAACACTGGACAAATGATGGAATGGACAATCGATGCTGAAGATGCCAAAACTCGTATTGATAAATACATTACAGACTTATTGCCAGAAGGTTTCTCACGTTCTCAAGTACAACAGTGGATCACAGATGGCTTAGTGACTGTAGATGGCAAAGTTATTAAAGCGAATCATAAATTGATAGAAAATGAACAGGTTATCGTTCAACTTCCAAGTCTATCTACTGTAGAAATCGAAGCACAAGATATTCCGCTTGAGATCGTCTATGAAGATTCAGATGTAATCGTGATTAATAAGCCTCGTGGTATGGTTGTCCATCCTGCTGTCGGTCATTCTTCCGATACACTGGTTAATGCTTTGATGTATCATTGCAAAGACTTATCAGGGATCAATGGCGAAGTGCGTCCGGGTATCGTACATCGTATTGATAAAGATACAACAGGATTATTGATGGCTGCCAAAAATGATAAAGCTCATGCTTCATTATCAGAACAGCTCAAAAATCATACGGTTACCCGCAAATATATAGCGCTTGTTCATGGTAATGTAGATCATGATCAAGGAACAATAGATGCACCGATCGGTCGTTCTCCACAGAATCGTAAAATGTTTACGGTTACGGAGAAGAACAGCAAGCATGCAGTGACCCATTTTGTAGTAACAGAGCGTTTTGGTGATTTTACATTAGTCGAACTTCGCCTTGAGACAGGACGTACACATCAAATTCGTGTGCATATGAAATTTATCGATCATCCGCTAGTGGCAGATCCGATGTATGGACGTGTAAGAGCCAAGACATCCACACTGGATGGGCAAGCATTACATGCAGCAGTACTTGGGTTTGTTCATCCTACAACAGGTGAATATTTAGAATTCCAAGCACCGATCCCTGATGATCTTGAACAAGTGTTGTTTTCACTACGTAATCGTTAAGCCATGAATAAGTCAAAGAAGTCATTCTATCACTAGAATGGCTTCTTTTTTATGTCTATATCCTATCGACAACTAATTCAATAGAAAAATGTAATGGAGCATCATGAATAAATAATGAATAAAAATCGATTAAAATGATATTTTTACTTATAATTGTGGATATTTATTCGTATATATTGTATAATTATGATTATTAAAACGAAGTGTGATAATCCTTTTACAACTATATAATGATTTCTTCATCATCCCACGGTAAGTTGTGCGGTTGACAGTGACTCAAGTTTCTGTCATAATTCATTTCAGATGAATAAGCACCTTTAATTCAGTCCCGTGAGACTGGCAAGGTAACGTGAACGATGTTCACTGTAGGACACCCTCTGTGTGGAGTGGTGCATACTACAGTGCGTCTGAGTATGACTGTCATGACGTGTGTCTATGACTACAGACTCCTTGCCGTTTTAGGGCAGGGAGTCTTTTTTATACCCTGTCTTAGAACGTGCAATCTAGTCAGGAAATCAAGTATGACCAGACACGCGTTATGATGTTGACCACGGGGCCCAGGGTGTACACAACCTGAGGAGGCTAACGATAATGAATACAGAGACTCGCATTATCATGGATGAGACAGCAATCCGCCGCGCACTTACACGTATTGCACATGAGATTTTGGAGAAAAATAAAGGGATTGAAGATTGTATTCTGGTCGGTATTCGTACACGTGGTATTTACCTGGCACAACGGATTGCAGAGCGTATTCAAGAAATTGAAGGCAAACCTGTTCCTTGTGGAGAGCTAGATATTACAGGATATCGTGATGACCAAGACAATGGACGTCCTACAGATATCAATAGTAGCACGATGCTTACACCAGCGAATCTAAGCATTCGCAACAAAAAAATTATTTTGTTCGATGATGTACTTTACACAGGTAGAACAATTAGAGCGGCAATGGATGCACTAATGGATTGTGGACGACCTGAAATGATTCAACTGGCTGTACTGGCAGATCGTGGACATCGTGAACTTCCGATCCGCCCGGATTACATTGGCAAAAATGTACCGACTTCTAAATTAGAAGAGATTGAAGTACGACTTAGCGAAATCGACGGTAGTGATCAAGTGAATATTATGCAACATCGTGAGGTGACTGCATGATTATGACCAACACTACAGTGAAACAACGCAGTCTACTCGGTCTCAAAGGTATGAGTCAACCGGAGTTAGTGTCTATACTTGATCGTGCTGCGTATTGGGATGCACATACAGAGAAACAAGTATCTGTTTTGCAATCACGCTTTGTCGCAAATATGTTTTTTGAAAATAGTACACGTACACGATTCTCTTTCGAAATGGCTGAGAAAAGGCTTGGTGCAGAAGTACTTAACTTTACTTCGGCAGTCTCCAGTGTTGAAAAAGGTGAATCTATCTACGATACAGTTCGCACACTTGAGAGTATGGGTATCGATGCAGGAATTATTCGATTGAAACCTTCAGGAGTGTTGCAAGAATTAGCAGAGAAAGTAAATGTACCGCTTATTAATGCAGGCGATGGTAACAATGAGCATCCAACACAAGGATTGCTTGATCTGTATACTATGCGACAAGAGTTTGGCGAATTAAAGGGTCTGCATGTAGCAATTGTTGGAGACATCTTACACAGCCGTGTCGCTCGCTCGAATCTATGGGCATTGCAGACAATGGGTGCCAAAGTAAGCTTCTGCGCACCGAACAATATGCGTGCCGATGATATGGGAGATGTTTCTTATATCAGTATGGAAGAAGCATTGCAAGCAGATGTAGTGATGATGTTAAGAGTACAACTTGAACGCCATGCAGTAGGCATGCTCAAGTCAGCAGAAGAATATCGCCTACAATATGGATTGACCGAAGAAAGAGCTGCCCGGATGAAAAAGCATGCGATTATTATGCACCCGGCTCCAGTCAATCGTAATGTTGAGATCGATGATGCACTGGTGGAAAGTCCTAAATCAAAAATTTTCCCACAAATGCAAAATGGTGTACCGATTCGGATGGCTGTGATTGAAAGAGCCTTACGTAACTAAGCACTACGATGATCAACAATACAACTTCGGAGGTTAACAATGACACTTTTTATCAAAAACGCAAATGTATTGAACGGAAATAACGAACTGGAAATCAAACATATATGGATCGAAAATAATAGTATTGAACACCTATTTACAGGCGATCAAAATGCAGCAGAATTGCTTGTCCGATATGGAGCAGGCAAAGAAGTAACAGAAATTAATGCATCCGGTAAGCTAGTTACACCGGGATTAATTGATATGCATGTTCATTTACGTGAACCTGGTTTTGAACACAAAGAAACAATTGCAACAGGTACAGCATCAGCGGCAAAAGGTGGATTTACAACGATTGCTTGTATGCCTAATACACGCCCGGTAACAGATAATGCGGATACGGTGAAGCTTGTACTGGACAAAGCAGCAGAAGCAGGCAGTGTCAAAGTACTTCCTTATGCAGCGATTACTTTAAATGAGCTAGGCAGAGAATTAACAGACTTTGCCGCACTCAAAGCAGCAGGGGCTATCGGATTCACCGATGATGGTGTAGGTGTACAAAATGCACAAATGATGAAAAATGCGATGGCACTTGCCGCTTCGATGGATATGCCAGTGATTGCTCACTGTGAAGATGATTCACTGGTCGTTGGAGCATCAGTCAGTGAAGGCGAATTTGCTCGTAAACATGGTCTTAAAGGGATTCCAAATGAGTCTGAAGCTATCCATGTAGGACGTGACATTTTACTGGCTGAAGCTACAGGTGTTCATTATCATGTGTGTCATGTCAGTACAGAGCAATCAATTCGCTTGATCCGCTTAGCCAAATCGATCGGTATCAAAGTGACTGCTGAGGTATGTCCGCATCATTTGATCTTATCGGATGAAGATATTCCGGGTATGGATGCGAACTGGAAAATGAATCCGCCTCTACGTACACCACGCGATGTAGAAGCTTGTATTCAAGCGTTAGAAGATGGCACGATTGATATTATCGTGACAGACCATGCTCCTCATAGTGAAGAGGAAAAAGCAAAAGGAATGGAATTAGCACCTTTCGGTATCGTCGGATTCGAGACCGCATTTCCATTGTTATATACCAAATTTGTAAAAACAGGACGCTGGTCATTACAAATGCTTGTAGATCGCATGACATCTGATCCAGCTAAAGTATTCCGCTTACCAACAGGACGCTTAGAACAAGGGGCTCCTGCTGATCTAACTGTGATTGATCTGGAAACAGAGCAAGTGGTTGATCCAACTACGTTTGCTACAAAAGGAAAAAATACACCATTTACCAACTGGACATTACAAGGTTGGCCACAGACAACGATCGTAGACGGTCAAGTCGTATGGTCGCAGGAAGCTACGGCTTTCAAAGCATAAATATACTAAAAAATGATATAAATATTCATTTTAATATAACAAACTTTTAAGATAGATAGAGGAGTGAAACGGGATGCAGGCAAAATTGTTATTAGAAGATGGAACATTATTTACAGGCCGTAGTTTCGGAGCAGAAGGCGAAACAACTGGAGAAGTTGTATTTAATACCGGAATTACCGGTTACCAAGAGGTGCTATCTGACCCTTCATATTGTGGACAGATCGTCACGATGACGTATCCACTGATCGGCAACTATGGTATTAACCGTGATGACTTTGAATCGGTTCGTCCGTACATTAATGGATTCGTTGTTCGTAGACATGAGCCTGTACCTAGTAACTGGCGTGCTCAATACACGATTGATGAGTTGCTACGCGAACATGGCATTATCGGAATAAGTGATATTGATACACGCATGTTAACACGTCGTATCCGCCATCAAGGAACAATGCGAGGCATTTTGACAAGCGGATCATTATCAACAGAAGAATTGATGGAGCGTCTGAACAGTAGCGTATCGGCTACGAACCAAGTAAGTCACACTTCAACTTCTCATATTTATACAAGTCCAGGACCGAAAGAACGTATTGTACTGATCGATTATGGTGCAAAAACAGGGATTGTACGTGAACTGTCTCAACGTGGTTGTGATGTGGTGGTTGTACCGCAAGATACAACAGCAGAACAGATTCGCCGTCTGCATCCAGATGGTATTCAATTATCTAACGGTCCAGGAGATCCGAAAGATGTACCGGCTGCGGTTAAAGTGATTGAAGAATTACTTGGCGAATATCCAATCTTCGGTATTTGCTTAGGACATCAATTGTTCGCTTTGGCTTGCGGAGCAGACACAGACAAATTGAAATTTGGACATCGTGGTGGTAACCATCCTGTCAAAGATTTGCAAACAGGTCGTTGCTACATTACATCGCAAAATCATGGTTATACGGTGAAAGAAGCTTCTATTGAAGGAACAGAACTTGAAGTGACTCATATCAATAACAATGATAAAACGATTGAAGGATTAAAGCATAAGACGTATCCAGCATTTTCAGTACAGTATCATCCAGAAGCAGCACCAGGGCCTTTTGATAACGGCTATCTATTCGATCAATTTCTAACGATGATTCGTGAATATAAAGAACAACACCCTCAAAAAACGCGTCAAGCCGAAATGATGGCTGCTGTGAAAGGAGCTAACTGATATGCCCAAAAATAATGAACTCAAAAAAATACTTGTGATTGGTTCCGGACCTATTGTTATCGGTCAAGCTGCTGAATTTGACTATGCAGGTACACAAGCTTGTCAGGCACTGAAAGAAGAAGGGGTAGAGGTTGTACTGATCAACAGTAACCCTGCAACGATCATGACAGATACAAATATGGCAGATAAAGTATACATCGAGCCAATCACGCTTGAATTTGTCACTCAAATTATCCGTCAAGAACGTCCTGATGGTCTACTGCCTACACTGGGTGGACAAACAGGCTTGAATATGGCTGTAGAATTAGCACGTGCAGGTGTACTAGAAAGCGAAAATGTTAAATTACTAGGTACACAATTAGAATCGATTGAAAAAGCGGAAGATCGTGATCTGTTCCGCGACTTGATGCGCGAATTAGATCAACCGGTTCCTGAAAGTGTTATTGTAACCACCCTTGAAGAGTCGCTAGTATTTGCAAATGAGATCGGATATCCAATCATTGTACGCCCTGCTTATACATTGGGCGGTACAGGTGGTGGTATCTGTGTTGATGAAGAAGAATTACGCGAAACGGTACAAGCTGGTATTCGTTATAGCCCGATCGGACAATGTCTGGTAGAGAAAAGTATTGCAGGTATGAAAGAAGTCGAGTATGAAGTTATGCGTGATGCTAATGATAACTGTATCGTTGTCTGCAACATGGAGAACTTTGATCCAGTAGGTGTGCATACAGGCGATAGTATCGTTGTTGCACCGAGCCAGACGCTTTCTGATCGTGAATATCAGATGTTACGCTCTGCTTCTCTCAAAATTATCCGTGCACTGAATATCGAAGGTGGATGTAACGTACAGTTCGCTCTTGATCCACAAAGTTATCAATACTATGTCATCGAAGTAAATCCACGGGTAAGTCGTTCATCTGCACTTGCTTCCAAAGCAACAGGCTATCCGATTGCGAAAATGGCAGCGAAGATCGCAATGGGATACACATTGGATGAAATCGTGAATCCTGTAACAGGACAAACGTACGCTTGCTTCGAACCAACATTAGATTATATTGTAGCTAAAATTCCACGCTGGCCTTTCGATAAATTTATCAGTGCTAACCGTAAGCTAGGTACACAGATGAAAGCAACAGGCGAAGTGATGGCAATTGGACGTACATTTGAAGAAGCGATTCACAAAGCAGTCCGTTCACTTGAAATCGGTGTTCATCGTATCCACTTAAAAGATGCAGAACATATCGAAGATAGCGTATTAGATGAACGTCTAGCCAAAGCAGATGATGAGCGTCTTTTCTTAGTCGCAGAAGCATTCCGTCGTGGTTATAGCTTAGAACAAATTCAACAACTCACCAATATTGACTGGTGGTTCTTAGATAAAATCGAACGTATTGTCGCTTATGAATCTGTAATTTCTTCAGAAGATACACTAAGCGATGATACATTATATATGGCGAAGCGTCTTGGATTTACAGATCGCTCGATTGCTGAACTACGCAATATCAATCATCCAGAAGATCCTATGAATAACGAGCATAGTATTCGTGCATATCGTAAAGAAAATAACATGATGCCTGTGTTCAAAATGGTAGATACTTGTGCAGCAGAATTTGAAGCGACTACACCGTACTACTACTCAACATTTGAGACTGAAAATGAAGTGATTCCAAGTGCGAAAGAAAAAATCGTTGTTCTAGGTTCCGGCCCGATCCGTATCGGTCAAGGGATAGAGTTCGATTATTCAACTGTACATGCTGTCTGGGCAATTCAAGAGTCTGGTTATGAAGCGGTTATTATCAACAACAATCCAGAGACTGTTTCAACAGATTTCAACACTTCAGATCGACTGTACTTTGAGCCGTTATTCTTTGAAGATGTCATGAATGTTATCGAACAGGAGAATCCAATCGGGGTTATCGTACAGTTCGGTGGACAAACAGCGATTAACCTTGCAGCACCATTAAGCAAAGCAGGCGTTAAAATTCTAGGAACAAGCTTAGAAAGTATTGATGAAGCAGAAGATCGTAAAAAGTTCGAAGCTTTACTTTCTCGCTTGAATATTGCTCAACCTGAAGGTAGCACCGTGTTATCGATAGATGAAGCAGTAGAAACAGCACAGAAATTAGGCTATCCAGTCTTGGTTCGTCCTTCTTATGTACTGGGTGGACGTGCAATGGAAATTGTCTACTCTGATGAAGAGCTATTACTGTATATGGCAGAAGCAGTCAAAGTAAATCCAGAACATCCGGTATTGATTGACCGTTACATGCTAGGTAAAGAAGTTGAAGTCGATGCGATCTGTGATGGAGAAACCGTTGTTGTACCGGGAATCATGGAACATATCGAGCGTGCAGGAGTTCACTCCGGTGACTCAATCGCTGTGTATCCTCCGCAACATCTGTCTGAAGAACTGAAGCAGAAAGTGGTCGATATCACTATTCGTACAGCCAAAGAGCTTAAAACAGTCGGCTTGGTGAATATCCAATTCGTTATTTTCAAAAATGAAGTCTACGTGATTGAAGTGAATCCACGTTCTTCACGCACAGTGCCATTCTTGAGTAAAGTAACTGATATTCCGATGGCGAAAATTGCGACACAAGCAATTCTAGGCATTAAGCTTAAAGACTTGGGGTATAGCGAAGGATTGTGGAAAGAAAGCGAATATATCTCGGTAAAAGTACCTGTGTTCTCTTTTGCCAAATTACGTCGTGTAGAACCTACATTAGGCCCTGAAATGAAATCAACAGGTGAAGTTATGGGACGCGATCTACTTTATGCGAAAGCTCTGTATAAAGGATTGATCGGAGCAGGTATGAAAATACCAGCCACTGGTGCTTTGATTGCTACAGTAGCAGACAAAGACAAGCCAGAAGCGGTTCGTTTGCTTAAAGGATTCTATCGTCTAGGCTACAAAATTATTGCGACAAGCGGTACAGCAAAAGCACTAGAAGAAGCAGGGATCAAAGTTACTGTTATTCATAAGCTAACAGAAGGCGTGCCGAACATTCTGGATCTTATCCGCAGTGGACAAGCACACTTCGTTGTAAATACCTTTACTAAAGGCAAAACACCTGCTCGTGACGGATTCCGTATCCGCCGTGAAGCGGTTGAAAATGGTGTGGTATGTATGACCTCACTGGATACTGTTGAAGCACTACTCACGATGCTAGATACGATCAACTTCTCTTCGTACGCGATGCCGTCATTGACTAACACTGTACATGCAGGCAAAAAAGATGAAGTCATTAACAATGTTGTTGTTGGTCAATTAGAAGATCAAGAAACGATTTTAAGCTAATACCAGCGACCCCGATCACACAATTAAAGTACGGCGGATCATTCTCGTGTCCGCCGTCATTTGTGTGCATATAATTGAACTTTAGGTACGGATATGAAATAAAGAATTCGATCATCAAGGAGGTATAGCCAGTTGACACATTCCATATCTCAAGCAATTGCGAAGCGCTTGATTGTAGCGCTCGATTATCCTAATGTAGAAGAAGCACGAGTATTGATTGAACATCTTCAAGGCATTCCATGTACGATCAAAGTAGGGATGCAATTATTTTATAGTGCAGGTCCTGATTTTGTACGTGAACTCAAAACAAAAGGATATTCTGTATTTCTGGATTTGAAAATGCATGATATTCCGAATACTGTTAAAGGTGGAGCAAACAGCATCACCAGACTGGGCGTAGATATATTTAATGTGCATGCAGCAGGTGGTGTACAGATGATGAAAGCAGCAGTAGAAGGTATGGAATCTGCGTTAGCTACAGATTCTAACTTAGCACGTCCTTTACTGATCGCTGTGACACAGTTAACCAGTACATCCCAGCAAGTGATGAATCAAGAAATTGGTATTCAAGGAACGGTAGAAGAAGCTGTGGTTCATTATGCACGCTTAGCACAGCAAAGTGGATTAGGCGGAGTAGTATGCTCTCCATTAGAAGTGTCTATGATTCAACAAGCATGTGGGACATCATTTGCTACAGTCACGCCAGGTGTTCGTCCAGCAGGCAGTGATCTAGGTGATCAGAAGCGTATATTGACACCAGGAGAAGCGATAGCAGGCGGTAGTCATTACTTGGTAGTCGGTCGTCCGATTACAGGAGCAAATGATCCTAGAGAAGCTACACAACAGATTATAGAGGAGATGAGTGTACATGTTAACAATTGAAGAGATTCCAGCACACATTGCATCTGCATTATTACAGATTGAAGCGGTCGCTTTAAGTCCACAGGAGCCTTTTACATGGACATCAGGCATCCAATCACCTATCTATTGTGATAATCGTCTGACGATGTCATATCCATACATACGCGATCAGATTGCAGATGCGTTTGCTATGATCATTCGTGAACAATATCCAGATACTGAAGTGATTGCAGGAACAGCTACAGCAGGTATTCCTCATGCGGCATGGGTAGCACAGAAGTTAGATTTACCGATGGCTTATATTCGGGACAAAGCCAAAGGACATGGCAAACACAATCAGATCGAAGGATTAATTCAATCAGGTCAGAAAGTGATTGTTATCGAAGATTTGATTTCAACAGGAGGTAGTTCAATTAAAGCTGCTGAAGCAGTGCGCGAAGCAGGAGCAGATCCATTAGCAGTACTGGCTATCTTTAGTTACCAGTTGGATAAAGCTACACATGCTTTTGCAGAAGCGAATCTTCCATTACAAACGCTTTCCAACTATACAGCCTTGATCGACAAAGCAGTAGAATTAGGCAAAATTCCAGCAGAAGATTTGGAATTGCTACGTTCATGGCGTGAAGATCCATCTGCTTTTGGCAAATAAGCTAGTCTTAATCAATAGGTAACTCAATGCTAAATATAATTCATTAATGAATTGATGAGTATCAGGGTATACATCATGGTGTATGCCCTGATCTTTAATACACATTCTACATATTTTGTAAAATAAGAACGTGATAATGATAAGGTATATGACATGGATGTATACAGTATACAGAAAATTCACTTGACGTGAAATGGTGAAATACGGTATATTAGTTGAGTCGCTGTTTATATTACTTTCCAATAGAAATCGTTCTTTTGGAGATGCGGGCCTATAGCTCAGTTGGTTAGAGCTACCGGCTCATAACCGGTTGGTCGGGGGTTCGAGTCCCTCTGGGCCCATTAGAAAAAGACCCTTACATCTGTAAGGGTCTTTTTGTATAAGTAGCTATATTTACCGTTTTCTGCGTCGCATAAACAGCATCACTAAAAGTACAACAATAACAACAATTAGAATAAATTTCATAGCGTATAACCTCCAAGCTTTATCACTGACCAAGTAGTTCAAAAGAATCAGAATTATTTTTATTTATGATCAGAATGATCAGTAGAAGAATCTTTTTTGGAATCTTTACTGAAATCTTCTTTCACTTTATCTACAGATTCACTCACTGCTTCCTCAAGCAAATTTTCTGCAGAATGATTTTTATTAGAATCTGGATCTGGTATAGGATCTACACCTGCGCCGCGTTCCTCATGGTTTTTATACTCATCTGGTTTACTCATTAGAAGTCACCCTTTCGTCTATCTTGCTATTTTCGACATAACAGATATGCAATACAATATAAAGGCTATGTTATCGAAATAAACCATTGTAGAGCAAGATGAATCACATCTTTAGATTCTCTCTATCTTTATATGTTTATTAAAACATATATCTTATGCTAAAAAAGTACAAAAATTCACAATACTTTATTTAAAATTTAATATATAATAAACTTAAGTATAAATTGGGTATATAGAACTATACTTGCAATTTTCTTAATGAAAGATGGTGAAGTTCACAATGAATACCTCTTCAATCAATACCATTTTATATCAAAATGTGGGCGATGCAGCAGACCACATTATTAAAATAATCGGTGGACTTATCCATATCAATACTATTTTTATTGCCAGTAATGATGGCTTAAACAATGTCATTATGAGAGCTTATAATCGTGATGAACAATTAGTAGAACAGGGAAGCGTACTTCCTTTAGAATTAAGTTATTGCAGTCTTGTGATCAATAATGAGAATAAGACGATGCCTTTAATTATCGAAAATACCAATGAAGACGAATTGACACGCAATATGGAAGTAACAAGTTCTATTGGTGGAGGTTCTTTTATAGGATTACCGGTACGTTTGCGAGATGGTAGTATTTATGGAACGATCTGTGCGCTAGACCGTGATACGTATAAATTTAGTGAAGCAGATATCCAAACGTTAGAAACGATGACTATTTTCTTGGCATACGTCGTAGAGTTGGAACGAACAGTTACAGATCTGAAGCGAAAAGAAACAGAACTTGAGCAAGCACGCCTCAAAGCAGAAAAGTCTGCACAAGTTAATCGTAATCTTCTAGCGATCATGGGGCATGAAATTCGCACACCAATGACAAATATTGTAGGCGTAGCGGATCTGATGATGGACTCGGAAATCGATCCACAACAACAGGTCTATATGGATATTATTGAGTCCAGTAATCAATCGATGCTGACATTAGTAGAAGACATTTTAAGCTTTAGTCATATGGAAGAAGGAGCAACAGAGATTGATCAAGAACCTTTTGATCTGATGCATACGATTCATGAAGTGGTTACGTCACTAGAGACCCCTTTAGAAGAGAATCCTATTATTGTAAAAGTCGATACGGCTGAGAATATATTGCCGTTAATCTATGGTGATGCTTTACGACTAAGACAAACATTGATTAATACACTTAATGCTTTACGTTACAACTCTGTGGGACAATTAACATTATCTATCTCTACTGTGATTCATGCTTTAGATAACAGTGTATTTTTGGATGTTTCTATTCATAATTCGCGCATGATTATGGATAACAAAACATTAGAGCAATTATTTGATTCGCTGAATGAAGTTAACGATATGTCATGGTATCAGCAGTACGGTAGTATAGGGCTTAACCTTGCAATAAGTAGAAAATTGATCCATTTACTCAAAGGTGAATTTGAAATCAATAGTGGAGAGCAAGGCACTTCGATTCGCTTTAACTTGCGATTATCTCAATTTATTTCTTTGGAAAATATAGATATTGTCTCTTGAAAATCGACGATTTGATCAGCTAAAAATAAAATCCAATCTAAAGTGTTGACAGTTATATATTTAGCATGGTATGATCTTAAATGTTGGCGAAACAATCACTGCTAGTGATTGAGGCAATGAGTATGAAGGTGAATTTATTCATCTCATCATTTGCCGGGGTGGCGGAACTGGCAGACGCACAGGACTTAAAATCCTGCGGTAGGTGACTACCGTACCGGTTCGATTCCGGTCCTCGGCATACTTATATTTTTGATATAAGTAAAAGCCATACACGTATTACATAAAGAAGAGCAGCACATGTATAACCCTTAAGGGTTAATGTGCCGGGGTGGCGGAACTGGCAGACGCACAGGACTTAAAATCCTGCGGTAGGTGACTACCGTACCGGTTCGATTCCGGTTCTCGGCATTATGAGATGTACAGATAAAAGAGCGCTTCACCGTTGTATAACGGTAGAAGCGCTCTTTTTGTTTTCTAGACATAATCAGGTTCAATCCAGTCATACCGCAGTCTTGGTTAGAGCTTCTAGAATCGGTTTTTAGTTATGTTTGTATACGTTTTATATAAGTAATCGTATTTATAATTGAATCGTCTATAAAAGCATTTCTAGCGCTTCTTGAGCTGTTTAAAAAAGATGGTGAAGATTAAAGATGAGAAGTATATAAAAATAGAAATACAGAAAGATCGAACCTTCTACTTCAAGTTACTTTTATCAAAGTGATCAATGCCTTGTTGTTGCTTATACAGCATTTAAAATAGCTGAATATATGTGCGAAGAAGACTATCCATGATCAAGGATAGTCTGTTTTGTTTATAATTCTTTTTTAAAATTTGTGAAAAACTATATATTTTTATTTTCAAATTATGTAATATATGTATATTAAACAAATTTTAAAATTTAAATAAAAGTATAATTATATTATTTGAAATATTGAAGGAGGTGATAGAGTACTCTAAAAAATGCTTTTTATTACCGTACACGATTGTAAATGTATGCTACACAAGATGAATTACAGGGTAGGAGTAGAAAGAAAACACTGAACTTGATAGAGGAGGCAATATGATGGTGAAAAAGAGTCGTACTTTGTTAATCGTTCTAGTGATGTTCAGTTTGGTGTTTGGAAGTGTATCGTTTTCTTCGTCATCTAAGGTGGAAGCGGCAGGTGTGAATCTGGCACGAGGAAAACAAGTGACGGTTTCTTCGACTGAAGCCAGTGGCAATATAGCCTCTAATGCTGTAGATGGTAATACCTCTACACGCTGGGCATCTACCAACGCAGACCAACAATATTATATTGTTGATTTGGGAGCGGCTCAATCGGTATCAAGTGTTATTTTACGGTGGGAAGCTGCGTATGCGAAGCAATTCCAAATTCAGACATCTACCGATAATATAAACTGGAATACGGTCTATTCGAATTATAGTAACACTGGTGGAACCAACACGATTACTTTTCCATCGACTACAGCTAGATATGTGAAAATGTATGCTTTTCAACGAGCTACAACGTATGGATATTCTTTATATGAATTTGAAATATACGGTAGTGGTACACAAGCTTCTACCGGAGTCCTTGATTATATTAAAAGTATCAGTGGCAAGCAGACAGTGATCGGCATGCACAATCGTGAACCGAATGCTACGCCTGCTGTACAAACTGAGAAAATAAAAAGCATTACAGGTAAATATCCAGGGCTGTGGAGTGGTGATTTATTATTTTCAGCAAATGATGTCAATAACCGTTGGAATATGATCTATGAAGCCAAAAAACAGTGGGATAACGGAGCAATCGTTCAGGTGATGATGCATGTTACACCTCCTACACAAGCAGATGCAGGCAATTGGGAAGGTGGCGTAGTCAGTCATCTTAGTGATACACAATGGAAAGACTTAACGACTAATGGAGGTACGTTAAACAAAGCGTGGAAAGCTCGCTTAGATAACTATGCTCAATACCTTCAATATTTAGAAGATAATAACGTGACTGTCTTATTCCGTCCATTTCACGAAATGAATCAAGGAGTATTCTGGTGGGCAGGTCGTCCGGGAAGTACAGGTACAGCTGAATTGTATCGCTTAACACATGATTATCTAGTTAAAACTAAAGGATTGACTAATCTGGTCTGGGTATGGGATATGCAAGATTTGGATCTGAATTGGAATGTATATAATCCGGGTAGTGCTTATTGGGATATCTTTGCGTTAGATGTATACAATCCAGATGGATTTACAACGCAGAAATACAATACCGCTTTGAGTGTAGCCAATGGCAAACCGATTTCTATTGGTGAATGTGATGTATTACCGACTCCGAGCCAGTTAGCGGCTCAGCCTAAGTGGGCATTTGCGATGAGCTGGGCAGAACTCACCTTTGAAAAAAATACAAATGCACAAATTCAAACCGTCTATAATGCTTCTAATGTGATCACACGTGATGAATTACCGAAGTTAAAGTAAGATAAAGTACCAGACATTACTAAGTAAGATTCAGGATTATATCAGTAAGGCGTAACTGACACAGTCCAGATGAAAAATCCAAACTGTAGACTAAGAGAGATTTCTTAGCTATTGTTTGGATTTTTTTGTTCTTACATCGTATAGGAATAGAGTTGAAATTTGTTGAATAAAGCTTTATTGTTAAAGCAAGTGAATCCATAACACAGATAAACGATACATAAAGGGGGATTATAAGCTCCATGAAAAAAATTACACTGCAAGTGATTGCAGATGAATTAAAAGTATCTAAAGCGCTTGTCTCCAAAGCGTTATCTAATGATCCGGCTGTTAATGAAGGCACACGAGAAAAGATATGGCAGACCGCAGAAGAAATGGGTTATCGGATTAAGCCTGTTCGCAAAAAAGTTGGAGATGCTCAAACAGGTAATATTGTAGTGTTAATGCCTAGAGCGTATCTTGATGATATTGAATACTGGGGTAAAGTGATGCAAGGCGTCGAAGCTGAGTTGACCAATCATCAGTTTAGTATGATTTTATCGACGATAGATATTAGTTTGTTTCCCAAAGAAGGATTGCCGTCAAGCATCTATGATCGCAAGGCGGATGGTGCTATCGTAATGGGGCATTTACCGGATAATTATATTGAAATGTTACGTTCGATCCATTTTCCCTTTGTGATGTTAGATGCGAATTTGTTAGATCCTTCGATTGATCATATTCTGGCGAATAATTTTTTGGGTGCCTATCAAGCGACCAATCATTTATTTGCACAAGGTCATCGTAACATAGGGTTTGTTGGTGATCCTGATGCTTCATGGAGCTTTCGTGAACGTAGCCGGGGATTTCGTGAAGCCATTCGTGATTTTAACGAAAAGAATACTGACGATATACAAGCAACGTTTATTGCTGGGATCGGTGTAAGTGGTACAGGAATGTATATCACTGGTGAATTCTCAGAACATTTGAAAACGCACACAACATCTGATCAAGCATTAACAGCACTATTTTGTGGAAATGATGTGGTAGCGTTAGAGACACTTAGTCTGTTATCAAAATGGGATATTCGTTGCCCGGAAGATGTATCTATTATCGGGTTTGATGATTTGACATTAACCGAGCTGATGAATCCTAAGCTAACTACAATTCGTGTTCCTAAAAATGATATTGGAATGCGAGCAGTACAAATGTTGATGCGACGTATTGAAAATCCTGATGTGACTCCTGAACATATACTAATGTCTACTCAATTGATTGAACGAGCATCAATTACAGCACCAAAGCAATCAAAAGAATAATTGGATATTATTATCATCCATTGAATAGCTACCTGTTAAAGACACCTATCCAGCACATCATGTGTAGAAGGTGTCTTTTTGCTATGTTTACAGTCGAATCATTTCAACAATTTTTATAAAGTTGAATTAAATATAATTATTTTGTTGAAATAAAAATTTAAATATGTTAATGTTTGGATGTAAGCGATATCAATATTAGGGGGATTCAAAGTGAAAAAAGTATACTTACCTGTTGTACTCCTTGTCATATTATCTGTATTCATCACCGCTTGTGGTAAAACAGAAAGTCAATCCGCCGACAAAAATGAGATTAGTGGCACGATCACTTTTTTAACGAATCGTACAGATATGATCGGTGAGAAATACGATGATTATGCTAAACGCTTTAATGAAAAGTATCCAGATGCTCATGTCGAATTTGAAGCGGTTACCGATTTGGATAAAACGACTAAGATTCGTGTAGGTTCAGGTGAATTTCCAGATGTAGTGTTAATTCCGACCATCCCTAATTCTGATCTTCCTAAATATTTTGCACCGTTAGATGATCTAGGATTGAATGATCGTATTTATTTTAAAGATTACAAGTCATTTGAAAACAAAGTGTATGGCATTTCAGTTGGTGCTACGACAACAGGTATTTTGTACAACAAAAAAGCTTTTGCCGATGCAGGGATTACTACAGTGCCACAAACGTTAGATGAATTTTATGCAGCAGCAGATAAGCTGAAAGCAGCCGGTAAAGTAGCACTTGCTTCTAATTTTAAAGATCAATGGACATTATATCCGTGGTCTTCAGAGATTCCGACTGCTATCGCAGGAGATGCTAACCTCAATAACAATCGTCTTCAAAGTGATGCACCTTATCAATTGGATAATCCTTATGGTCAATCGATGGGCATTATTCGCAATATGTATGAGAAAGGCTATCTTGAACCGGATATTAATTCGACCAATTGGGAGCAATCCAAAAAAGATATTGCCAGTGGTAAATTTGCGATGTATGTAATCGGCAACTGGGCGATTCCGCAAGTGATTGAAAGTGGAACCGATTCAGCTAACATCGGATACTTCCCATTCCCTTATGATAATTCTGGTAAACACAATGTGACATTAGCACCAGACTGGGCTTATGGAGTAAACAAAAACAGTGAGCATCCGGCAACAGCTAAAGCTTTTGTAAAATGGATGTTGGAAGATTCAGGATTTGATGATTTTGCAGGATTTATTCCAGTTCTCAAAGATAAAAAGCCGGCGGTTACTCAATTAACAGAATTTAATAGCTTCAAACCGAAGTATCTTGAAGCTGTATCTGATGATCCTAAAGTGACAGCAATTGTGAATAAAGCGCAGATCACCAAAGAAGCTTTTGTACAAGAATTTGTGCTAGCTTCAGACCCACAAACGATTATTGATAAATACAACGCAGCCTGGGCAAATGCCAAAAAATCACTAGGTAACTAAATCCAAATTAAAAGTTGAACTAAATAGAAGCAAAGTAGCATCGATCTGTAAACGAGTCTACTTTGCTCTATGAAGCTGTTATAGAAAGGGAATGAAGTGGAACGATGAGTCATATTTCATATCCGTTACAACGCAAATTCATTTTAATATCGTTTTTGTTGATCCCTTTGGCATTGTTAGCGCTATTTACGTATTATCCGGCGATGCGATTAGTATACTTGAGCTTTACCAGTTGGGATGGTATTAGTCCGGTTAAAGAGTGGCTTGGACTAGGGAACTATATTGAGATTTTCACCAATCCAGATTTGTTTGGTGTTTTTCTACATCAGATTCCATATGTACTGATTGGTATTATTCAAAATATCGTAGCGATTGTATTTGCTGTTATTTTGAATTCCAAGTTGCGAGGACGTAATTTTTTTAGAGTGATGTTGTTTCTTCCTTTTATTATGAATGCCGTTGCAGTTGCATTTATGTTCCAGTATGTCTTCGATACCACTAATGGATCGTTGAATGGATTGCTAGGGCTTGTTGGATTAGAGTCATGGCAACAAAGTTGGCTCGGTAATGCTTCGCTAGTTAACTATGCACTGGCTTCGATCGGCTTCTGGCGCTTTATGGGCTACAATATGGTCATTTATCTAGGAGCTTTACAATCGATTCCGGGTGATATGTACGAAGCCGCTAAAATTGATGGAGCCAGTCGTTTTCAAATGTTATGGTCACTAACTATTCCTAATCTAACCCCTATCATCTCGTTAAATATGTTCCTAACGCTTAGTGGTGCATTGGCTGTATTCGATTTACCGTTTGTTTTAACCAAAGGCGGCCCTGCTGGAGCGAGTGAAACGTTCTTATTCAAAACGATCGAGACTGCTTTCCAATTTAACAATTATGGGTTAGCTTCAGCGATGAGTGTGGTGTTACTTCTATTTACAGCCATTATTTTGTTAGTTCAAAATCTAGTCATTAATCGGAAAGGGGACTGATCATTAATGAGTCGAAAATTTGATCTTGTGCATATGCTCAAATATGTCATTTTGATTGTGGGTACATGTACCGTTCTTTTTCCACTGTATGTTGTATTTGTAAATGCATTTAAAAATGAAGATGAAGGCAGTAACCCTTTTTCGTTACCTGCTAGCTTTTTGAACTTTGACAATTTTGCAAATGTAATCGATCGTGCAGATATTATGCATGCTTTCTTCAATACATTTCTGATTATTATGGTCGCGTTAATCGGCAATATTATACTGGGTACGATGGTGGCTTATGCTGTAGGACGAATCGAATTTAGAGGGAAGAAACTCGTGATTGGGGCGTTTTTGATTGCTACGATTATCCCGACGATCACGACTCAGGTGGTTACCTTTTCTATTATTCAAGCGATGGGAATCTATAATACGCTGTATGCACCTATTTTGCTTTTTGTAGGAGCCGATGTGATCCAGATCTATATCTATTTGCAATTTATCAAAAATATTCCGTACGAATTAGATGAAAGTGCCATGATGGATGGAGCCAGTTTATTACGGATTTATCGCAGTATTATTTTACCGTTACTAGGGCCTGCAACAGCTACGTTAATTATTTTAAAAACAATCAATATTTACAATGAATTGTATATTCCATTTCTGTATATGCCCAAGCAAGACTTAGTGGTGGTCTCTACAGCTATTATGCGGTTTGCGGGAAACAATCAAGCCCAATGGACAAATATCTGTGCGGCGATTCTGATTATTATGATTCCAACCGTTTTATTATATTTATTTCTGCAAAAATATATCTTTTCAGGTGTGACCAGTGGTGCAGTAAAAGGATAATCATACGGTAAGAGAGGACATGATTCTATTGGCAAGTATGTATACATCAGATCAAGAATATTCATTGCGTCAGTTGACATGGGAACTGAAAGGATTCTGGCCCTGGGTTCCGATCAAAGGAACAAGTATGGAGATTGGGAATGAATTAATGGGTGTGACCGAATGGATGCCAGCAACTGTACCTGGTGGTGTTCATTATGATCTTTATCGTGCAGGTTGGATAGAGAGTCCATATCTTGATATGAACAGTCTAAAATGTGAATGGGTGGAGAATCGCTGGTGGGTGTATCGGACATGTTTTGACTGGACAGATGTATGGGGTGTAAACCCAGAATCTATTGGAACTGAACTGATCTGCAAAGGGCTTGATTACGAAGCCCTTATTTATTGGAACGGGCAATTTCTAGGAGAACATATCGGGATGTATGAACCGGCTGTATTGGATATCACCGCATGTCTGAAGCAAAGTCAGACTGTTGAATTACTAATTGTACTCAAACATCCTCCTGATGAAATGGGGCAAATCGGCAAAACGTCTACAACCTTTACTCAGAAAAGCCGATTCAATTACAAATGGGACTTTTCAACCCGTCTGATCAATATTGGAATCTGGGATGATCTTGTGCTCAAGTCCTATCAAAACTGTTCATTACAGGATATTCAAGTACAGACAGATCTAAATGAGCAACATCAAGGGCTTATTCAGATTGTTGGAGAGATCAAGCAACATGGGGAGAGTAAAGAGGCTAAGCTAGTGCAAGTATCTATTTTGGATTCAGCAGGAAATTCGGTTGTTCAATTAGAACAGTCACTTACAGAGCATGAGTCTGCATTTAACATTCAAAGTGTTATTGATTCTCCGCAGTTATGGTATCCCAATGGATATGGAGATCAGCCTTTGTATACTGTAGAGGTTATATTGCTTCAGCAGGATATGAAATGTGATCTGTATACATGTCGTATAGGGATTCGGCGCTTAGAATATATAGCGAATGAAGAAAGCCCAGCAGATGCTTTACCTTACACTGTCAAAATTAACGGGCGTAAAATCTATATTCGCGGTGCAAATATCACTCCACTGGATCATCTGTACGGCAATATTACGGATGGTCGTTATGAATGGCTTATTCACCTTGCTAAAGAAGCGAATATGAATATGCTTCGCATCTGGGGTGGTGGTATTATAGAAAAAAGTATTTTATATGAGCTATGTGATATGCACGGTATTATGATCTGGCAAGAATTTATCCAGTCTAGTTCTGGAATAGATAATAGGCCTTCTCAACAGCCAGAGTTTTTGACTTTATTACAAACCAATGCGATCTCTGCACTAAAGCGTCGTCGCAATCATACCAGCCTTACGATCTGGAGTGGTGGTAATGAATTAATGAGTGCACCTAATATTCCTTCGACATATGATGATCTTAATTTAGCGATGCTCAAGCAACTTGTTCAGCAATATGACGCACAGCGGTTGTTTTTACCAACATCTGCTTCAGGACCTGTGCAATATATTACCCATGAAAAAGGTGTCAGCCATGATGTACACGGTCACTGGAAATATGAAGGTAATCCGCAACATTATGTATTGTATGGAGAAGCAGATCATTTATTTCATAGTGAGTTTGGCGTAGACGGGATGAGTCCTGTTCGCAGTCTACATAAATTTCTAAGTGAGTCTTATCGGCAACCGACTTCGATGGAAGAGAGTCTGGTCTGGCGGCATCATGGAGAATGGTGGGATACGTATAGTCGGGATCTTGACTTATTTGGCTCTTTAGAGACATTAGAAACGTTTGTTAATTGTAGCCAATGGATTCAAGCTGAAGGATTACGCTTTATTTTGGATTCCAATCGAAGCCGGCAGTTTAACAATAGTGGTAGTCTTGTCTGGCAATTGAATGAACCGTGGCCTAATGTGAGCTGCACAAATCTAGTAGATTATTATTATGAAACGAAAATGGCTTATTATTGGGTGAAAGAAGCGTTTGCTCCTTTTCGAGCAAGTATCGATTATCGTAGTCTACATTATCAAGCAGGGCAGATTGTCGCATTTCCTATGCGTATTGTTAGTCATGATCACGACCAACCATTTAAAGTGAATATCCAATTGCTGAACAGCAAAGGTCAGATATTGCAAGAACGCCATATTGTTGGAACAACTAATTCCAATCATGCGGTAACGCCTGCTTTGTTCCGCTGTACGATTCCACAGACTGAAGATCAGTTATTCTATATTCGCTTGCAGTCTACATGTGGAGAGAAATCGATTGCAGATAATATGTATACTTTTTCAACGAAGCAACAGTCTATCTATGCACCTGCGCTTCAAAAAGGCAATTCTTATTTACAGGTAGAAGCCGATCAAGAGTGGAGTACTTCTGTATCTGATAGTATCGCTTATACATTATGGACAAGAGATTATAAAGTAACCAATCAAGGGGAAAGTGTAGCTTTGCATATCTATCCTTATGAATCCAGTGACCGTTATTGGATCACAGCAAGTGAAGCTTATTTTACTCTTTTCCCGGGTGAATCCAAACACATTACCGTGACTTGCTGTCGTCAAGAAGCTGAATTATTTTCAACAGAGCCATTATCGGTAGAGAATACGGATCACTCTGTAATAGATGGAGAGAGATTCCCTGAGATCGTATTTAGCGCATTTCAACAACATGCTAGTATTAACGAACGACAAACTGAATTAAATAGCTAGCTAGATAACCGTTATATTTGTAGTAGAAGAGGGCTGACTCGAGAAGGAAGAGTAAGTCCTTTTTGTTCAATTTTTATTTAAAATGAAACGTTTCCAAAAAAGTATTGAAACGTTTCCAATTTGGTGCTATTATAAATTCCATAAGAAAGGTCGGAGGTGTTAAATGACCAGCATTAAAGATGTAGCTATGCTAGCCGGCGTTGCTGTAGGAACCGTTTCTAGAGTTATTAACAACTCTGGAGCTGTTAAACCAATCACACGTCGAAAAGTAGAAGAAGCTATCCAAGAGCTTAATTATTTCCCGAATGAAGTCGCTCGTAATTTCAAAATGCAAAAATCTAAAATGGTAGCCTTATTGCTTCCGAGTATTTGGAATCCTTTCTTTTCTGAATTAGCTTATTATATTGAAGATGAATTGGATCAAGAAGGATTTAAGTTAATGTTATGCAATAGTGGAGGGAAACCTGAAAAAGAACTGTACTATCTGGATATGCTACGACAAAACAAAGTCGCGGGTATTGTAGGCATAACGTATAACGATATCGAAAGTAGTGTCAGTAATGATATTCCGATTGTAAGTATTGATCGACACTTTAATAAGAAGATCACCTGTGTCACTTCAGACAATTATGAAGGAGGGCGCTTAGCTCTAAGAGAACTGGTTAAAGCAGGATCTCAAAAGCCAGCTTTTATGGGAAGTATCACTTCTGTATTTAGCGAAACGATGAATCGAAGAAAAGGATTTATCGATGAAGCAGAAGCACTAGGAATCGATTATGTTATTTATGAAAAGGCAGATCCGATCGTAGATGATCAAGCGTATTTTGATGAGTTTTTTGGTACATATCCTGATATTGATGGTGTATTTGCAATTACAGATATGTTGGCAGCGAATTATATCGACAGAGCAACTAAACAGGGGATCTCAGTTCCAGAAGATGTAAAAGTGATTGGATACGATGGGATTCAAGATAGTCCTTATTTTCATCCTATATTATCAACAATCAGACAACCAGTAGAAGAAATGGCGCGCACGAGTATTAGACTCCTGTATAGCAAAATGGAAGGTGTCTCTTTGGAGCAACAAGTATACCGTATTCCAGTAATGTTCAAACAAGGTGAAACGACATGATCTTTGTTTAGATCAAAAAAACTTCAGTACATACTGCGTAATAAGGAGTACTTGCTGTTTTTTATTTAAAATTGGAAACGTTTCAAAAATGATCAATCCTATAAAATGAAACGTGAATATTTTATTTAGACCAAGTTGGAAACGTTTCAAAAACGATAGAAATGAAAGGGAGAATGAGAGTGGATTCGATAACCAGTCAGGTCAAACAACCGACCAAAACCAAACAAAAAAGATGGAGTCGCTTCAAACGAGACTATGAATTGTATTTATTTTTACTACCGATCATTATTATTTATCTTCTATTTAAGTACTATCCTATGTATGGCGTACAGATTGCCTTCAAAGATTTCTCACCCAGTCGAGGAATATGGGGAAGTGAATGGGTAGGATTTCAACACTTTATCGATTTTTTTAATTCCTATAATTTCTGGACAGTTATTATGAATACGCTCTCACTTAGCTTCTTATCCTTATTATTTGGATTCCCTGCTCCGATTATTATTGCCATTATGCTCAATCAAATGCTAGGGAAAACATACAAAAAATTTGTACAGACTGTGATTTATGCACCGCATTTTATATCTACAGTAGTACTGATCGGTATGCTTAACGTTTTTCTATCTCCCAATAGTGGAATGATCAATCATATCATTACGATGTTTGGCGGAGAACCGATTCTCTTTATGGCGGATGAAGGATGGTTCCGACCACTGTATATCTTATCAGGGATCTGGCAAGAAACAGGGTTTGCCACGATCATTTATCTGGCTGCACTAGCGGGGGTTAACCCTGAACTTCACGAAGCGGCAACAATGGATGGTGCAAGCAAATGGAAACGTGTATTGTACGTCGATATTCCAAGTATTTTGCCAACGATTGTGATCTTACTGATTCTCGCCCTCGGTAATATCATGAGTATAGGTTTTGAAAAAGCATTCTTAATGCAAAGTGATTTGAATTATGCGACCTCTAATATTATTCCAACTTATGTGTATGAGATGGGAATTCAGAAAGCACAATATAGCTTTTCGACAGCAGTAGGTTTGTTCAACTCACTGATCAATATTGTTCTGATTGTTACAGTCAACCGAATTGCCAAAAAAATGACAGAAACCAGTCTCTGGTAGGGAGGAGTTTACTTTGAATTCATTGCTGAAGCGTAAAAGTCGAGGAGATATGTGGTTTGACATTATTAATTATGCTCTACTGACCTTTATTATGTTGCTTGTATTATATCCATTGTATTTTGTATTGGTTGCCTCATTCAGTGATCCTAATTACATCTATTCGGGTGAGATTTGGTTATTTCCTAAAGGGTTTACTCTAGATGGATATGAACGAATTTTTAATGATTCTTCGATATGGATTGGATACGCGAATTCGATTTTGTATGCCACACTCGGAACACTGATCGGAGTTGCAGTTACCGTATTTGCAGCTTATCCTTTAGCTCGTAAAAATCTAGCTGGAAAGTCTTTTATTATGTGGTTTTTGCTAATCACTATGTTTTTTAGTGGAGGGTTGATTCCTACCTATTTGCTAATAAAAGATCTGCATTTGTTAAATACCATGTGGGCGCTTATTCTTCCTGGAGCAGGTGGCGTATTTAACGTTATTATCGTCAGAACGTTTTTTCAATCATCGATTCCAGATGAAATGTGGGAAGCCGCTTCTATTGATGGTTGTTCCAATACTCGATTTTTCTGGAGTATCGTTCTACCTTTATCCAAATCTATTTTAGCGGTTATGGTGCTTTATCATGTAGTCGGCTTTTGGAATGGATTCTTCGATGCTTTGATTTATTTGAGTGACGATAAGAAGTATCCACTACAATTAGTCCTTCGCAATATTCTAATTCAGAATCAGGTCAACTCGGGCATGATGATTGATGTCGAATCGTATGCAGCGAAAATGCGTGTGACTGAATTGATTAAATACGGCGTGATTATGGTATCCAGTCTACCTTTACTGATGTTGTATCCATTTTTGCAGAAGTACTTTGTTAAAGGAGTCATGATCGGATCAATCAAAGGATAAGTGAAATAGAGTTACACAGAAGTGATGATCGCAAAGAGATCTATTTTCATAACATGTGATACCAGATTGTAGCTTGTGGAAAGTATAAGGAGGTTAGAAATTGTGAAATCTGTATTAAAAAGTACCGTCATTTTGATGGTGAGTGGAGCGTTAATACTGGGTGGATGTTCAACCAATAATGGTTCCAACAATCAAAGTAGTGATCCCAGTAAAAAAGTAGCTTTTCATCAAACAGGTCTTCCTATTGTAGATGAATCAATAACGTTAAGAATGGTATCTCCAAAGTCTGCTTTAGCTCCAGAATTTTCAGAAATGGAAATCTTCAAACGTCTGGAAAAGAAGACACATGTCAAAATCAATTGGGAGAATATTCCTGATACTGATTATACAGAAAAGAAAAATTTGCTAATTGCTAGTGGCGATTTACCAGATGCTTTTTATGCAGCAGGATTTACCGATTACGAGTTAATCAATTATGGAAAAGATGGCACGATTATTCCGTTGGAAGATTTGATTGATCAATATGCGCCTAACTTGAAAGCACTGCTTAAACGTCGTCCTGATATCAAGTTAGCCATTACAGCAACAGATGGGCATATCTATGGATTACCTTCTTGGGAAGAAAACAATCTTGAAATCAACCCGTTCTTTCATGTGATTAATAAATCATGGCTGGATCAATTAGGGCTTCCTGTTCCGCAAACGTTAGATGAATATACAGCAGCTTTATTGGCTTTCAAAACACAAGATCCTAATGGAAACGGCAAGCCTGATGAAATCCCATTAAGCTTTATGCATATGCAATGGTGTATGGATATTGCAGGTCTTTTTGGAGCTTTTGGGCTTCCTGACAATTTGGAGCACAGAGTGGTTCGCAATGGACAAGTGATCTTTACCGCTACCCAGCCTCAATACAAGGAAGCATTAACGTATTTCCATGAGAAATGGTACAAGCAAGGTCTGATTGATCCAGAATCATTTACTCAAGATGCCGCGCAGTATTTATCTAAAGGTAAAACGATTGATGAGACGCTTGGATCGTATATCTGGTGGGAAGCTGAAGAAGTGGTTGGAACAGAGCGTGCTAAAGATTATGTTCTTCTATCTCCACTAAAAGGACCGCAAGGAGATCAATTGATTGGACGTGCTAACGGTGGAGGCCCAGGGCGCGGAGCTTTTGCTATTACTAGCGTCAACAGTAATCCCGAATTGACGATGCGTTGGATTGATCAACAATATGAACCGTATATGGCTGCCCAAATTCACTGGGGTCCGTTAGATATCATATTTAAAAAAGACAAAAATGGTAAATTAGTCAATCTGCCACTTCCAGAAGGAGCATCCGCAGGAGAGTATCGCCAAAAAGTAACACCAGGATCAGGTGGACCGGGCGTCATTACGGCTGCTGATTTTGGGAAAGTTGTAGATATGGAGCCTCGTGCTCAGAATCGTGCTAAAGATTTAGCCAAATACTATGTTCCTTATATGGAAAAAGAGAAGTACCCAAATATCTTTTTTGCAGCAGAAGAATTGGATAAGATCAACAGAATTGAGCCTGAATTAATGAGATATGTCAACACGAAAAGAGGACAATTTATTGTGAACGGTGTGACCGATGAAGAGTGGAATGATTATTTAAAAACATTGGAGAAAATGGGTCTGAATGAATTGATGGGCATCTATCAGACCGGACTTGATCGTTACAATGCTAATCTTACAAATAAATAGAGAATAGGTGGAGAACAACTGTGCTTGATGTTATTGCTATTGGAGAATTGCTAGTGGATTTTACCCCGGCTGGACATACAGCTGAACATCATCAATTGTTTGAGTGCAATCCTGGAGGGGCACCTGCTAATGTAGTGACTGCATTGTCTCGTCTAGGAGCGAGTACGGCATTAATCAGTAAGGTAGGAGGTGATCCATTTGGTTCGTTACTACATCAACGATTGTTAAATGCTGGAGTGGATGTATCTGAAGTGTCTTTTACAGACGAAGCGAGTACAACCTTGGCTTTTGTTCATTTAGATGATCAAGGCGATCGATCGTTTAGTTTTTTTCGCAAGCCAGGGGCTGACACTTTTCTGAAATCAGAAGACATTTCACTCGAGCGGATTCAACATTGTAAAGTGCTGCATTTTGGTTCGGTATCGTTGAGTCATGAACCTGCACGTAGTGCGACTCAGACTGCGGTGATGCAAGCCAAAGAAGCAGGAGTACTTCTTTCTTTTGATCCGAATCTGCGTATGTCTTTATGGGAAAGTGAAGAAGAAGCTAAGCAACAGATATGGTGGGGAATGAATCATGCCAGTGTTTTGAAAATATCGGAAGAAGAGCTTTGTTTTATTTGCAACACCACTGATATTGAAAAAGGTTCGTTAGAGTTACAACGTCAATTCAATATTCCCTTGATCGTAGTAACTTTAGCTGAAAAAGGTTGTTATTACCGTTTATCTCATCTAGAGGGATATGTAAAGGGTTTCCAAGTTGACCCTATTGATACTACAGGCGCTGGTGATGCTTTTCTAGGTTGCTTGTTATATCACATTCTGAAGAGTGATAGTGCTTTGGAACATGTAACAACGCCACAAATGATAAGTATGCTTACTTTTGCGAACGCTGGAGGAGCATTAGTGACTACACGAAAAGGGGCTCTTGAAGCGATGCCAACAATAGATGAGATTGAGCAATTTATGAAGTTAAATCAACAGCATACTACAGATGTATTCAGACCCGGTTTTCATTTTGCACCTGCCGCTAACTGGGCGAATGATCCGAATGGATTAGTGTATTACGAAGGCATGTATCACCTTTTTTATCAATATCATCCGTACAGTACGAAATGGGGACCGATGCACTGGGGGCATGCTGTCAGTGAAGATCTTATTCAGTGGCAACATATGCCGGTTGCTTTATTTCCGGATGAACATGGAGCGATTTTTTCGGGTTGCTGTGTTGTAGATTGGCAAAATAGTAGCGGATTATTTGAAGATACTCATGGATTAATCGCTATATTTACCCATGCAGATACCCATCCAGACACCGATCAACCCCGTCAACGTCAGAGTCTAGCTTATAGTAGCGATCAAGGGCATACCTGGCACAAATACGCTGGGAATCCTGTGATTACGGAAAAAGACTTGATCGATTTCAGAGATCCTAAAGTGTTCTGGCATTCGCAAAGTGCTCACTGGATTATGGTGATTGTTGCAGGCGATCATGCACGATTCTATACATCCAAAAACTTATTGGAATGGTCGTTAACCAGCACATTTGGCGAAGGTCAAGGCTCACATGATGGGGTATGGGAATGTCCTGATCTATTTGAATTACCTATAGATGATACAGGGTATTCCAAATGGGTGCTGATAATAAGTATAGGAGATCATCCTGAATACCCTGAAGGATCTCGAACACAATATTTTGTTGGAGATTTTGACGGTCATACCTTCAGCAATGATAACCCTAAAGATCATGTCATGTGGTTGGATTATGGTAGAGATAATTATGCAGGCGTGACTTGGTCAGATATACCTGAACAAGATGGACGCCGGGTGATTATCGGCTGGATGAGTAATTGGAAATATGCTAACGACACCCCTACTGATTTGTGGCGTGGCGCTATGACGCTACCACGTGTCTTATCTCTAACTTCTAACAACGGACATACAATACTCAAGCAAATGCCTGTACAAGAATTACAACAGTTACGTGAAGAATCTCGACATTGGGAAAATATTTTGATTACACCTGCAACTCCTTTTGTAGAGCATAGCCGTAATGATCTCATCGAAATAGAAGTAGAGCTAGATGTCCGCTCGCAAGATGAAGTTCATATCCGTCTTCAATCTTCGCAACAAAGTGAAGTGATTATCGGTTACGATCCTGTGCAACAGTGGTTATTTATCGATCGTTCTTGTTCAGGAATAACGGATTTTCATCCTTCATTTGCTGTCAAACACGGTGCTCCTCTAGCGATAAAAGAAGGGCGATTACATCTGCATATTTGGGTAGATCGCAATTCGATAGAAGTGTATGCCAATCAGGGTATTGTCGCTATCACCGATCAGATTTTCCCTGATCCACTTGAATCTATCGAGATCAGTACAAAATCAGGTCAAACGACGCTAACTTCTCTTCAATTGCATACCCTGAAATCGGTGACAATGCAAGATGCTATTGCATGGGGGGCAGATGCATGAGTCACCTGGCAGAAGATCGTGGATTGATAATGTATTGGGACTTTGATGAAGGTAAAGGATCAAGCACGGTAGAGAATATCTCTCAAGTCCAAGATTCGATCCATTATGTTTTTCATTCATCAGAGTTGCATCAGCACGATCCACAGTGGAGAAAAGGCGTTGTCGGAAGTGGGCTGTGCTTCGATGGATATTCAACGTATATTGCTCATTCATTGGATAAGACAGGTATAGAGCGTGAAGCTGTCTCTTTCTCTGCACTTACGATAGGAGTCTGGATAGCACCACGTTCTTATGATTGGGGCAATGAAGGCAAGCTAACAGCTATTGTGAATCGTCATGATATGGAGCAAAAACAAGGCTATTTACTAGGAATGTCACGACATGGATCATGGTCTTTTCAAGTAGGGCTGGCTACCGGGCAATGGAAAGAAGTATGGGCACCTGCTGGATATGAACTTCCCAAAAATACATGGTCTTGTATCCATGCTGTATTTGACAGTGATCGTGGAGAACTTAAATTGTATTTGAATGGTAGCGAAATAGCTTGTACTGATGTACCTGTGGGCGCTCGACTTGTTCAAGCTGACGATACCGATCTGCTTATTGGTAGAAACAATCATAGCAGTGTACTGGCTGATGTATTCCATCTTCAAATGTTCAGTGGCATCCTCGATGAACTCAAAATATACAATCAAGCACTGAATACAGAGCAGATTGCTTCTGCGTATCAACATGTTTTAGACAGTACGTCTGAAGGTACACATCCACAGCTAGAATATGACGAGATCAAGCTAGATCGAACACCATTATTACAAGATCGGCATCGACCACAGTATCATGCGAGTCCGCCTGCTCATTGGATGAATGAACCCCATGCACCGATTTATTTTGACGGGCAATATCATTTATTTTATCAACACAACCCTTTGGGCCCGTTCTTTTATCATATTCATTGGGGGCACTGGGTGAGTAAAGATCTTGTACACTGGCGTGATCTCCCGGTAGCGCTAGCTCCTGAACATGATGACCTTTCACCTGATGGAATTTGGTCTGGAAGCGCTACTTATGATGCCAACGGGCTACCTGTTTTGTTCTTTACAGCAGCCAATGATAATCTTTCTCCCAATCAAAGTGTAGCCCTTGCACAAAGCACTTATTTGCAAGATCACAATCCAGATCTTGTGCAATGGACTAAATATCCAGATTCTCTGATGGTGCAACCCCATGGAATAGGTGCGTTTGGAGATTTTAGAGACCCTTTTGTATGGAAAGAAGGTGATCGCTGGTTAGCTTTAGTAGGATCAGGTATTGAAGATGTAGGCGGAGTAGCACTTGCCTTCTCTTCAGAAGATATGCTGAATTGGACGTACAAAGGTATCTTTTATCAAGCGGATCTACAGAAATATCCTTATCTTGGGCCGATTTGGGAGTTGCCTGTCTTTCTTCCATTAGGAATCGATCAGCAGGGTCAGCATAAGCATATTTTGTTAGTTAGCCCTGTAGGAGAGGGCGCAGATGTTGAAGTGTTCTATTGGATCGGGCAATGGGATGAACAACAAATGTCATTTATACCGGATCAAGAAGAACCTCAATTAATTGATGTAGGAGATTTTCATTTTACAGGCCCGAGCGGAATGATAGATCCCAAAACCAATCGAAAAATTATTTTCACTATTGCACAGGGTGATCGTACTTCGGAACTTGAATATCAGGCAGGTTGGGCTCACAATGCTGGGTTACCGCTAAGCATCTATTTGAGGGAAGATGGACGATTAGGCATAGAACCTATTCAAGAGCTTCAATCCCTGCGTGGGAAGAAGCATGTATCGTTTCAAGAAAAGTCGTTACAAGAAGCTAATGACCTTCTGAAGCATGTTCGAGGTGACCGACTAGAGATTCAGGTCGAACTGCAATCCAGTACAGCTCAAAACATAGGGATTAAAGTTCGGTGTACACCGGATCGAGCAGAAGAAACATTGCTATATTACGATAGAAAGGATGCTCAATTGTTGGTTGATCGTACCAAATCAACACTGAATCCTCAAGAGGTCTCTACAGGCATTCAAGGGGGTACGTTAGACATTCATGATGATCCGTTGAAGCTTCATATCTATCTGGATGGTTCTATGATCGAAGTCTATGCAAATGGATTGAAAAGCTTAACGACTCGAGTCTATCCTAGTCGAGCAGATGCTTTGGAAATGGAACTTTGGAGTGATGGAGAGTTAGAAGTGATCTCGATGGAAGTATGGGATATGCAATCGATTTGGTAGAAGCGCTTTATACGATGAAGGAGGCTATTTAATGAACAATATCAAGAGTAGACAATCTTGGATTTCCAAATTGATTATTCCGATTATGATTCTTCAATGTATCGCTCCTGAAATATCAGCGGCAGCAGCACCTGAATCTACGATAAGCGATATTTCGATTTCACAGAAAGACATCCAATCATCGGTGACAGATGCAGTTTATCAAAATCCTACATTATCAGCTACACAAGCAGTCTATGGGATTACCAATCCAGGTTTTGAGACAGGAGATCTTACGGGCTGGACGGTGGTTGAAGGTAATGCATTCGGCCCGAACAGTGTATCCAATGAAACGACATGGTGGGCTGAAAAAATTCCATACAATCAAGAAGGCTCTTATCATCTAAACGGTTGGAAATATGATGAATCGGCTACAGGTACACTTCGTTCGAGTACGTTCAAGCTTGGTGGGACAGGTTGGATTACGTTTAGATTGGGCGGAGGTAAGCATAATAATGAAGCCTATGTGAACATTATTGATGCAGATACAGGAAATTCTGTAGCCAAATACGGAAATTCTGCTTTTAATGAATCTGGATTCCCCAATCCCAATCAAGGATTAAGACTTGCAAATATGGAAAAGTATAAAGCAGATTTGTCTAAGTATGTAGGTAAAAAACTGTATATTGAGATTGTGGATCATGCAACCTCCGATTGGGGACTGATCTTCGCAGATGATTTCCAAACATTGTATAAAACGGCTCCTCAAGAAGGCATATTAGCAGAAAATAGGGTTCCAGTGGCTACTATTCCCGGTGAAATAAAAAATCCTAGCTTTGAGACAGGGAATATTGAAGGTTGGACAGTAGAAGGGACTCCTTTTCAAGTAACTGATGAATCTAAAGCGGGCAAAGAAGGACAGTATTATGCCAAGTCTTCTCTGGAAGGAATCGGTTCATTAACTTCCAGTACTTTCAAACTTCAAGGAACAGGCATGATAAACTTTACTATTTTGGATATCGTTCATCCAGAGGATGCTTATGTTGCCCTATATGATGCACAGACAGACGTGCTACTGAAAAAGACAGAGACTGTCAGTGCCAATCAGAAGATCTCATGGCAACTCCAGAAATATTACAATAAGCAACTGTATCTGAAGATTATCGATTCATCTGATCAAGCTAGTATTGCTGTTGATGCTTTTCGAGCTAACAATGTAGGTACTATTTTTGATATGAATTTTGACGAAGGTACAGGAAAGAAAGCATTAGAAAAAGTCACCAATATCGAACACGATGTGAATTATGTATTTAACAACGCTAGATATATGGATTCCAAAGATCCTAGATGGACTTCACGTGGAGTGAAAGGTGGAGCCTTACTATTTGATGGCTATTCGAATGATATTCAGATTCAAGCCAAAGATACTGTTACTGTCAATGATGCATTAACAATCGAAGCTTGGGTAGCTCCACGTAGCTATGAATGGGGAGATGGCAATAAGCTATCTACGATTATCAATCAGTCTAACCCGGATAAAGCAGAAGGTTTTGCACTTGGAATGTATCGACATGGCACATGGTCGATGCAGTTAGGAATCGGGGGTCAGTGGGTTCAAGTATGGGTTAAAGATCACCCGCTTGAGAAATACAAATGGAATTATGTCACTGCCACTTTTGACAAAACAGAAGGTATTATCAAGTTATACTTGAACGGTAAGCAAGTAGCCTCTCAGGCAACACCTGCGAACGTTCCGATTACTCCTTCTTCAGCAGATTTAGTGATCGGAAAAAATAACAATCCAGTCGAGCTAGCAGGTTTATTTTCATTTAATATGTTTAGCGGATTGATTGATGAATTAAAGCTATACAACAAAGCACTAACTTCTCAAGAGATTTTAGCTGAATATGAGAGTGTGAAAACTCTGCATGGTGGCAACATTCCAACTATTCCAAATGGTGATATTGATGAAGATCCTGCTATTTTTGATGGGGATCAACATCGTCCACAATATCATGCAATGCCTCCACAAAATTGGATGAATGAAGCGCATGCACCGATTTATTTTAACGGAAAATATCATTTGTTTTATCAACATAATCCGCAAGGACCTTTCTGGCATCAGATTCATTGGGGTCATTGGGTGAGTGATGATATGGTACATTGGGAAAATGTACGACCTGCACTTGCTCCAGAAGCAGGTAGTCTGGATCCTGATGGTGCATGGTCAGGCAGTGCAGCCTATGATCGCGAAGGTAATCCTGTGTTATTTTATACAGCTGGAAATGATGCATTATCTCCTAATCAACGTACAGCTCTAGCCAAACCTGCGAATTTGGCTGATCCTAATTTGGAGAAATGGGTGAAACATCCTACACCGGTGACTGAACAGAACGGTAAAGGAATTCCGAATGAATTCCGCGATCCTTTTGTATGGTATGACAAAGAAACTGACAAGTGGTATCAGTTAGTCACGTCTGGTATCAAAGATTTTAGCAGTGGTACAGCTCTGGTATATGTATCGGATGATATGTATAACTGGGAGTACAAAGGTCCACTATATGAAAGTGATCGAACTCGCTATCCTGAACTCGGTACAGTATGGGAATTGCCTGTATTGTTACCATTAGGTAAAAATAGTGCAGGCAAAGAAAAACATATTTTTATTATCAATCCGCATGAAAAACCAGAGCATGTTGCTCCAGCTAACGATGTGCAAAGAGATGTTGAAGTCTTTTACTGGATAGGCACATGGGATCGAGAACATTTCAAATTTATTCCGGATCAAGAAGCGCCTTCTAAGTTAGATGTAGGCGACGGCTATTTAACCGCTGAAAGTGGAATGGTCACACCTGACGGTAGAACAGTCATTTATTCGATGGTGCAAAATGTAAGAACACCGCAAGCTGAATATCAGGCAGGCTGGGCTCATAATTTGGCATTGCCGATTTCGCTGAGTCTGGATAGTAAGGATCAATTACAGATTAAACCGATAGAAGAATTACAGAGTCTACGGGGTGCGAAAGTAGTCAATTTCAAAGAAAAAAATCTACAAGCTGCTAATCAAGCTATTCAATCGGTCAAAGGCGATACGTTAGAAATTGTAATGGAAATCGATCCTAAACAATCTCAGAAGTTTGGACTGAAAGTCAGACGCTCTGACAAAGGTGAAGAGGAAACATTAATCTATTATGATAAAACTAATAAAACCTTTAACGTCGATCGCAATAAAAGCAGTGTAGATCCTGATGTACGTGTCGATGGCATCCAAGGCGGATATGTAGACCTTGATGGAGAAAATCTGAAATTGCATATTTTCTTGGATCGTTCGGTTGTTGAAGCTTTTGCCAACGATAAGAAAAAATTGACCACTCGCGTCTATGTGGGTAGATACGATTCGCTTGGTTTACAAGTCTGGGCAGATCAGGATATCCAAGTGAAGTCGATGGAAGTATGGAATATGAATGCTTTGACAGGTGAACCTGCTCCACCTGTAGATGTACCAGAGGATTGGGATAATACCAAATACACCAATATTAAAGACTTGCCTAATCATGATTTTGCTACAGGTGATCTTACAGGATGGATTAGCGAAGGGAATGCTTTCCAAAATGTACATGTCACCAATCAAAAGTTTTTCTGGGACACGATTTATTTCAATCCTTCCCAAAAAATCCCGGGTGGATACCATTTATGGGGATTCAATGAACAAGCTGGAGGAGATAGCTTAACCGGTACACTACAATCACAACGTTTTATTCTGGGAGGAAATGGACGTATCAATTTCTTACTCAGTGGAGGTCGTGATATCGATAAATTATATGTAGCACTGGTTCGAGCATCAGACGGCAAAGAGTTATTTAAAGAAACAGCGACTAACTATGAAGAGTATCAAAGAAAAATTTGGGATGCATCCGCATATTTAGGCGAAGAACTCTACATTAAAGTAGTGGATCAATCAACTGGAGGATTCGGACATATTAATGTCGATGACTTTAATGTACCTGCTCATAAATAGAAAAAATATAAAGAATAGCATCCATTCGTTCACGATAATAGATCCTCTAGATTCTTGCCTTTAGAACCTAGAATACGCTATAATACAGACGCATAGCATAGTTTACTTTCTATTATAAATGTTGCTCATAGGTGAACGGTGAGATCCTTAGCATTCAAGTAGGTATACGTGGTTATCATAAGTACACCTATTGTACAAAGGACTGACTCATGAATAATGGGTCGGTCCTTTTTTTGTCAGATCACAGATCAATAATGAAGAAAGGGTGTTGGATATGTTCGGTAATGATTGGGATGAAGTATTAAAAGAAGAAATCGAAAAGCCTTACTTTCAACAGTTGATGACATGGCTAGATCAAGAGTATGCAGAAGAGGTCGTCTATCCTCCACGTGACCTGCTTTTTCAAGCTTTTCGTCTGACTCCCTATGCAGAAGTCAAAGCTGTAATTTTGGGACAAGATCCTTATCATGGCGCAGGACAAGCAGAAGGATTAAGCTTTTCAGTGATGCCAGGGGTAAGAGTACCACCTTCTTTACGTAATATCTACATAGAGCTAAAAGAAGATATCGATGTACCGACACCCAATCACGGTTCCCTTGTACAATGGGGCAAAGAAGGTGTTCTTTTGCTCAACACTGCATTAACAGTCAGAGAATCCAAGCCTGCTTCTCATCGAGGCAAAGGATGGGAACAATTCACAGATGCTGTTATTCATGCGCTTAATAATAGAAAAGAGCCAATGGTATTTTTACTGTGGGGCAATCATGCTGGTGAAAAAGAAGCTTTTATCGATCAAGAGCGTCATCTAGTGATTCGTTCAGCACATCCAAGTCCTTTTGCTGCTCGCAAAGGATTTTTTGGAAGCAAACCTTTTTCACGTACCAATCAATTTCTTGAGGAGCACGGTGAACGTCCAATCGACTGGCGTATTCCTAATATCACATAAAGATTAATCATTCAGGGAGGTGAAAAGATGAAGCATTGGGAAGGTAAAAAAGTAGTAGTCACCCGAGATGATGAATATTCTTCTCGCTTGTACGGTACGATCCAGTACTGGGATGAAAGTAAAAATAGATTGATTCTGCAACCGGGTGCGATCAATGTTCTGCTCAATGATATTTTGTATATTAAAGAACTAGAACAGTTACCACAAGAGCTAGAGTCTTCCGCAGCAGAACTTAATCATATCGGGTATATTATGAAATTACCTGTGCAATTCGATAATGCTATTCTTTTCGGCTCCCAAGTTATGATCTGGCAAGGTGATCGACTGGTTGAACTTCAAGCGCAGATCGTCAGACACGATCATCAACAAGTTGTTTTGGGAAATGGACGTATTTTGCGTAAATCCGATTATCGATTTATTGTACGTTCTCTACGTGGATGCTGAACTACATAGTGATGAAAATACCCCTTGATTTTCCAGAAAAAGAAGAGAATTTACAGGACTATAGCCTTATTTTGGATCATTTATCTTCAAAAATATAGTATTCCAACCGATATTAATACAGGAATGGACAGAGCTGAACACAAATATTGTATACAAGGGGAGAAATTAATGACACATACTGCAAAAATGGCAAAATGGATGCTTGCAATTGTAATCGTGGCAAGCACACTATTTCCAGCCGGAGTTTTCGCAGCAAATACGACTGCCGTATCACTCAAATTCGCCGACGATAATGCGTTAACTTTATCTTTAGATGATGATGCTACTGACTTGACAGTATCCACAGTAGACGGAGCAGGCAATACGGAAGATGTATCTGACGAAGCGAAATGGACTTCTTCAGCATCTACAGTAGCAACAGTTAAAGCAGGAAGTATTACGCCGGTTGGCACAGGAACAACGACAATCACTGCTAAGTATGGCGATCTATCTGCTACTAAAAAAGTAACAGTGAACTCACCCTATACAGCATTAAAAATTTCACCAGATGCAGCAGCAAATGTAACGATCGGACAGCCTTATACATTTACAGCAACAGCTACCAAAACAGACGGTAGTTCAGAAGATGTCACTTCTTCAGTAACATGGTCTACATACAGTGCAGCAGTAGCCACTGTATCTCTGGGTACGGTAAAAGGAATCAAACAAGGAACAACAACAGTAACTGCTAGATATGCAGGATTAGCAGATACACAAACGATCTATGTACGTTCTTCTTTCCAAGGATTGTTACTAACACCTGAAGAAGATCAAGTGATGTTTATCGGTGATACTCCTAAACAAATCAAAGCAGAAGTAGCTGACGCCACTCGCGTAAATACAGATGTAACGAGTGATGTGAAATGGACTTCATCTAATGCAATCAACGTAACAGCAGATAAAGGTTTGCTTACTCCGTGGGTAGAAGGTACTTCTACGATCAAAGCAGAGTATGAAGATTATACAAAGAGCTTCAAAGTTACAGTCTACAAAACTATGAAAAAAGTAGAATCTAGTGTAGATTCAATCGACTTGGTTACAGGAGATAGTGCTACACTTCCTAAAGTAACAGGTACAGCAGTAGATGGAACAACAGTAGACTTATCTAAGCTTGTAGAATGGAGTGCAGGTGACGGAAGTATTGCTTCAGTTACAAGTACTAAAGTAGAAGCTGAAAGCGAAGGTAAGGTCAATCTAGTGGGTACGATTGGTGACCTTAAAGTAACTGTACCGGTATCCGTTCAGACGAAATTGCTTGTATTAACACCAGATGTAACGACTTTAAGTATTGTTGTTGGTGAATCTTCAAGCTTGCCTAAAGTAGAAGCAATGACAGTAGAAGGTTCTACGATTGATGTAAGTAAAGATATCGACTGGACTTCTTCTTCTGAAAGCTTATTGTTAACAGGTTCTACAGCAAAAGCATTGCTAAATGGTAAAGCTACGCTTAAAGGAACTTACCTTAACAAAATCGTTAAAGTTTCAGTAACGATGGAACCAAAAATTAAATCAATCACAGTTACGCCAGAAGTGGTTGAATTGAATATCAAAAAGAGCAAATCTATTAAAGCGGTAGGAACATATGCGGCAACAGGTAAATCTGTAAACCTATCTACCAAAATGAACTGGGTGTCTTCTAATCCTTCTGTAGCTACAGTTAAAGGATCAAGCATCAAAGCCGTGAATCTAGGAACAGCAACGTTGACAGGATCATACCAGGGCTTAACATCGACAGTTAAAGTCAATGTAACAGCGAAGTTGAAAAAATTAACGTTCTCTGAGAAAGCTTTGAAATTGACTGTTGGCGATGCTAAATCGGTTCAGGTCGTAGCTGAATATGATACAGGTCTGAAAGTGGATGTAACGAAAGAAGCATCATGGACAAGTACCAAAGCCAATATCGCTACAGTTACTGAAGGTAAAATTACAGCACTTGCTAAAGGGACAACAACAATTAAAGTAGAATACGGCGATAAAAAATTGTCGACTACTGTGAACGTAAAAGAAGTTGTTCCTGCTAAACAATAATAATCAATGTATTCACTTGATGTGATCTAGCTAATAGGAAGACTCTACCTCATGAGGTAGAGTCTTTTTGTTAACTAAACTTGCCAAAAGGCAGTACTTCATTTAAAATAAGAACAAAAGTTCGTATATGATTACATGCCTATTGGATTTGTGATCAGAAGGAGAGATACATCATGTTAGAAGATAATGAACGTAAGTTGTTGCGTATTTTGTATAACTTTTTTTCGCTGTACCGTCGTATGCCAGAATGGAGAGAATTATCTTTCAAAACAGGCAAGACGACTCAAGAGTTGAGTCAGATTTTATTATCACTCGAACATAAACAATACATATACTGGGATAACAAACTTGAAGTAAATAGTGTTGTCATGATTCAGGGTTGGGAGCGCAAAGAAAAGACCGTACTTCCTCTTCCAGAATCGTATTGGACACAGTATTAGAAGATTACATATCGAGCGCATACACGAACCCAAGCAAGTGATTGACAACGTTATAAATTCTTGATATTATATGGAAGTTGTCATACTTATTTTGACCTGTTAGCTCAGCGGGAGAGCACTATCTTGACAGGGTAGGGGTCAGTGGTTCGATCCCACTACAGGTCATAACCGAAAGTCCTTGTCTATCAAGGGCTTTTTTATTTTTTTATGGTATGAATTGAACTATATATTTATTGAATAAAAGGAGCGACATCATATGATTCAGCGTTACCGTATCACAAGAGAAATGCAACAACCAGAAGGTGAAGTAGATCCAATTACTTTAGAAGAGTGCAAGGCTTACTTTGCACTTCAACCTGATTTCACATACACTCCAGTGTTTACTGTTAAAGGAGAAGCGACAATGTCGATAGACGGAGATTTCTTCTTATGGGATATTGGTACAGCTTCGATCCCTTTCCGTCATTATGAAGGCGATCTGTACGTCTCAGGTACCAATGAAGCAGTGATCCCGAAAATGATCGAAGTGGCTAGTGCATTACGAGCAGATATAGCAGAAGGTTAATGTATTCAACAGAAAGTCCCAATATTATTTTGGGACTTTTTTTGTTACCAAAATATTCGTTAAACAAGCGATTGGAACGAATTGATAACGATTACAATCAATTTATGTATCGAAAGAGTTGCTAAGTATTTCCAATAATTTAATCAAAATGTGTTTTAAACGTCTGTAATCGGGGTCATATTAAATAAGCGTATCATTCGAGAACGTATTAATTGATGTGGAGGAATAATGATGAACTTAGAATCTATGGCAACAACACCTTTAATGGAAACAAAAGATACCGAAAATAGTTTTGTCGATCAAGTACATGCTATTTTGAAAAACCGTCAGAATTCCGACTTAGCCGTTAGAGGTAAAATTAGTGAATTGGTAAGCAGATATACATCCACTACTAACTAAACTTCATACTATACGACTTAATTATAACTATAAAATCGTACCCTATATAAAGACAGGCTGAACTTCACTGTTCGCCTGTTTTTTCATGTGTATAGATATATTACACAATGACTCACCTGTGTATATTAATAAATTACATACCTTATTTCTTTACCTCATACTAGATTGATTTGATCATAAGCAGACAATAGATCAGTACACTCTTTTACATTAGGTGTTTACATGATAAGAATGATCTTTTCAAATACGACAATGTCTTATCTAGAAAAAGATGAAAAAAAACCTTGATATCTCTGGATACTCCAACAAAATAACAGATAATATCCACATAATCGAAGAAAAAAAGGTTTTAAATTTTGGCTTGTTGTAAATATATTTGTTAATAACTGTGCTTCATTTGATTTGAATTGTAATTTAAAGGTTAAATCTTTGTATAGATTACATTTATTTGGATACGATGGTAGCTTAGTACATTTATTTTAAAGGTATCCACCTTGTCGAATAAACGATTTACTAGCCCAATCAATTCAACAAGAAAAGGGGTAGAATCTTATGCGTCAACAGCACCGATATGTCAATATGGATGTGCAGTACAATGACCAGATTCTTGATGTTAGTATTGTTTTTTATATGTATGGTAAGTTATCCAAATCGTATATCCGTTTTCGTTACAAAAAAGTAGATATCTTTGAGTTATTTGATAGTAAAGAAGAAAATCACCAACAAGCGGTAAAAACAATCTGTGAATTGATTGATACCATCGGAGTCGAAAAATATAGAAAATTCGATCGTGTCATGGGCGAATTGAAACGTATCTATAGTAGACGTATTATTGTAGACAATAAAGTATATGCTAACTTTTATGAAAGCGAATTAAGTGTAGGTGAACGTTATATGTATAGTCGCGAAATTATGATGAATGATGGTAATCAATTAGAAGATCATTTGTTAATCGAAGATCGCGAAGATGTAGAATCCAAACAGCAAGTTCTGCGTAATTTGCGTCGCAAAGTTAAAAATTATTTTGAGGAAGTTGAAGTGTTGCCACATCCTCAATATTTAAATACAAAATATAGCTTGGTGTATCAAGATATTACAGACTGGATGGAACAAAATATTCCTACTTATTATATCCAGCGTTTTATGAACGCATTGGAAGCTGTATAATATTGATGTGATGAGCACCCTGAAATGGGTGCTTTTTATATGCCATTTTAATCTTTAGAACTCCTACTAGTGGTTGAATACATACTATAAATCGTGAAATCACCAAATATCTTTTTGTTCTCTACTCTAGCGCTCGACTTCAATTCCATGCTATGTTATTATAGTGGTTCTGATAACGTGGTAACGAACTAAAGCGTTCGGTAAATTGTAAGGGGAGCGATCATATGAAACAGAGAAAAATAGCAGGATTATTATTGATATTTAGTGTGGTTTTATTGGTATTAGCAGGATGTTCTAGTAGAGCTAACAAAGATGATAACAAGCTAGTCATCGGAATTGATGATAAATTTGCACCGATGGGATTCCGTGATGAACAAAATAATATTGTTGGATTTGATATTGATTATGCCAAAGCTGCCGCAGCTAAAATGGGTAAGCAAGTCGAATTTCAACCGATTGATTGGTCTGCCAAAGAATCTGAATTAAATAGTGGTCGAATTGATCTGATCTGGAACGGATATACAATCACAGATGAACGCAAGCAAAAAGTACTATTCACCAAACCTTATCTAGCGAATAGTCAAGTAGTTGCTGTGCTTGCTAACTCGCCAATCACTACATTCAATGATCTAGCTGGTAAAACGGTCGGACTACAGTCGCTATCTTCTGCTTCAGATGCTTTAGCAGCTAATCCGATCAAAGCACAGCTGAAAGAAGTAAGTGAGTTCCCGGATAACGTACTGGCGTTAAGTGATTTGAAAAATGGTCGCTTGGATGCTGTCGTTATTGATGAAGTGGTTGCTCGTTACTATATGTCCAAAGAACCGAATACGTTTAAATTATTGGATGAATCATTATCGCCTGAAGAATATGGTATTGGTGTGAAGCAAGGTAATGAAGAATTGCTTAATAGTCTGCAAAAAGCATTAGATGAATTAAATAGCGATGGTACAGCTAGCAAAATTTCAACTACATGGTTTGGTGAAGACAAAGTTCTTAAATAATCATTAAGATGATGTATACATGTTTTGCAAAGCGTACAAGAGTACACCCATATAAAAGTCATTAGAAAACCGGTTGAGTGATACAACCCGGTTTTCTTTTGTAAATAATCAGATGTAAATTAAAAATGTTGAGATGTAGGAGTCGAATACGATGAGTGTAGATTACTTATTACAAATTATAGGACCCATGCTAGAGGGAGCTAAAAATACAATTCTTCTGTTTTTGATTGCAATTGTGTTATCTATTCCTCTAGGATTTGGAATTACATTGTTAGCCAATAGCAGCATCAAATTGTTATCGTGGTTAGCGCATACGTTTATTTATATTACTCGTGGAACACCATTACTATTACAATTACTCTTTTTCTGCTTTGGATTACCGATGTTGCCGATTATAGGCGATTATCTGGTGTTTGATCGTTTTGTAGCGGCAGGGCTTGCATTTGTCCTGAATTATGCAGCTTATTTCGCAGAGATCTTCAGAGGTGGATTATTGTCGATTGATAAAGGGCAACATGAAGCGGCGCAAGTACTGGGACTCAGCAAATGGCAAACGATGACCAAAGTGATTGTTCCACAGATGATTCGGGTGGCGTTACCTTCACTTGCTAATGAGTCGATTACACTGGTCAAAGATACCGCCTTACTCTATGCTGTAGCGGTACCAGAACTGCTTCACTTTGCACAAACAGCAGTCAATCGTGATTTTACGATCACTCCATTTGTACTGGCAGGTATTATTTATCTATTAATGACTTTAGTATTGACGTTGCTATTCAAAGGATTAGAACGTCGATTTAAATTTGAATAAAAGGAATGTCTATCTATGACAATGATTGAAGTACAACAACTCAAAAAAAGTTTTGGCGATCTCGAAGTATTAAAAGGTGTAAATTTTACAGTTGAACCGGGTGAAGTGGTTGCGATTATCGGACCTTCTGGTTCAGGTAAAAGTACGATGTTACGGAGTCTAATCCATCTGGAAGAAGTGAACAGCGGTAGTATTTTATTTCAAGGTCAAGCATTAGTCGAGAACGGCAAATATACGAATGCAAACACGATCAAAAAAATAACATCACGTATGGGGATGGTATTCCAGCACTTTAATCTATTCCCTCATCTAACGGTACAACAGAACTTGGAATTAGCGCCCAAAGCGGTGAAAAAAGAAAGTGTCGCAGATATCCGTAAGCGCAGTGAAGTGATTCTGAATAAAGTAGGATTGTTGGATAAAGCGAATGTACTACCAGCTAATCTATCTGGCGGGCAAAAACAACGGGTAGCGATCGCAAGAGCATTGATGCTAAATCCAGATATTTTGCTTTTTGATGAACCGACTTCAGCACTTGATCCAGAATTGACAGGTGAAGTGTTACGAGTGATGCAGCAATTGGCGCAAGAAAAGATTACTATGGTTGTGGTCACACATGAGATGAATTTTGCTAGAGATGTAGCTGATCGAGTTATATTTATGGACAAAGGTGAAATTGCAGAATCAGGTACACCTGCTCAAATCTTTGGCAACCCACAGTTAGATCGTACCAAAGCTTTTTTAAGTCGAGTAGAAAAGTAAGTCTAATGAGCCAGTAATAGATAGCAGGCTAATTGAGGATTGCGGAACAGAGTAGGTTCATCTAAGATCATATCGTAATCATAAAGACTGATCTGATGGAGGCGTACGATGAATACACAATCAAAAGTAGCTATTATTACAGGTGCAGGAAGTGGACTGGGTCAAGCCACTGCTCTCAAATTAAGCAGTAACGGCATTACGGTCGTCGTGGTAGATATCTCGGAAACAGCTGGGCAAGAAACGGTATCGATGATCGAAGCCAAAGGAGGCACAGCGCTTTTTATTGCTGCTGATGTTAGCCAAGCACCACAAGTAGAGCATTTTGTTCAGCAAACAGTAGCTACATTTGGACGAATCGATATGTTTTTTAATAATGCAGGGATTTCCGGTCCTGGACTCAAATTAGCTGATCATAGTATTGAGCAATTTGATCAGATTATTAATATTAATTTACGTGGAGCATTTTATGGGATGAAATATGTTATTCCTGAAATGCTTAAAATAGGTGGCGGGTCTATCGTCAATACAGCTTCTACCGCAGGTGTAGTCGGTGTACAGACAGTAGCTCCTTATGCCGCTACCAAGCATGGGATTATCGGTTTGACGCGTACCGCTGCGATTGAATACGGTCAAAACAATATTCGTGTGAATGCAATTGCACCCGGTACAATCGAGACACCGATGGTAGCTGAATTCGGAAGACAGAATCCAGAGACAATGAAAGCAACCGTTGATAGTATCCCGTCGGGACGATTAGGCAAACCCGAAGAAATTGCGAATCTAGTATTTTTCTTATTAGGGGATGAAGCACCTTATATCAACGGTGCTGTCTATGCCATTGATGGAGCTGTAACCGCACAATAAGATAGAATAGGTTATCGTATCAGAATTTGGTACAATACGTATGCAAGAACCCTTGAATCATCATTTCAAGGGTTTTTCTTATTTTGACATTATAGGAGCTGAAGACATGACTACACTAACATACACACGTCTTATTAACCGGACACTTGAAATTTTGGCAGAGCAGAGCAGTCAAGAAGCTTATACTTATATAACTGAACATGCGAATGAAGTAAAAGGTAACGATGCACAAGTGTATAATTTCCGTTATTCTTTAGCGGCTGCTTCAGGTATGAATACAGAAGCATTACAACTACTACAAGAAGCTATTTTGGAAAAAGGATACTGGTATTCTTCCACATACTTACTGGAAGAAGAAGATTTGAAGTCTTTACGTGATCAAGATGAATTTCAAAAATTAGTTGAACTATGTGTAGAACGAGAAACGTTAGCACGCGAAGAGTCTACACCTGAATTGAAAATTCTGTACCCGAATGATCAAGAAGATCATACAATACAACAGACAATTATTGCTCTACATGGTGATCAGGAAAATATCGAAATTGCAGAACCTTATTGGATCAGTCTGTTAGATCATCATTATCGTCTAGCTTTACCTCAATCTTCGCAAATTCTGTTCACCGATGCGTATGAGTGGGAAGATGTAGAGCAAGGTATAGAAGAATTGAAATGGCATCTTAGTGATATTATGACCGAAGATGCTCTAAGCCCTTCAACTACATCCTTGAAGCCGATTGTAGGTGGATTCTCAGCAGGAGCAAGAGTGTCTCTATATACTGCGATTCAAGACCCTACAGCGTTCAGTGGCTTGATTCTGGTCGCACCGTGGTTACCAGAAGCTTCAGAATGGGAGAAAGGGCTAGCGGGATTACAGGAAGCTGGTGTTAAACTTTCGATTATGTGTGGAGAATGGGACGATGATTGTCTACCAGGTACGATGGAATTGATCGAAGCTCTACAAGAAGCGCATGTAGATTACCAATATATTGAGCTTCCTGAACTGGATCATGATTATCCTGAATCTTTCGCTCAGTTATTACACGAATCGGTAACTTATATTCAATCGACAGAACAAGACCAAGACCAAGAAGAATGAATATTAAGGAATAAAGTCGAACAGTGAGCATTATCTATTAAATAAGGTTTGATTTTAAAAAATAAACAAGAAAAGTTATAATGAAAGAACGACTTTATTACAAAGACAACAAGTTGCCGTCTTGAAAGAAGAGTGAATAAATTGAAAATTGGTGTGTTGGACTCGGGGATTGGTGGATTAACTGTTTTACATGAGATGTTAAAAGTATTGCCACAGGAAGACTATATTTTTTATGCAGATACTCAGCATGTGCCTTATGGTGAAAAGCCGAAAGACGAAGTGCGTCAGTATATTTTTGAAGCGGTAGATTATTTAGCTGCGCAAGATATTAAAGCGCTGGTGATTGCTTGTAATACAGCTACCAGTATAGCAGTCAATGATCTACGTCAAGCTTATGATTTTCCTATTCTAGGTATAGAACCAGCAGTGAAGCCTGCGGTTCAGAACAGTATGATTAAGCGCAAAAAGGTATTGGTCTTCGCAACCACATTAACATTACAAGAAGAAAAATTTCAAAATTTAGTCCGCTCTATTGATACTGCTGATATTGTAGAAAGTTTGGCTTTGCCAGGGTTGGTACAATTAGCTGAAAAGCGTCAATTCGCAGAGGAAGAAGTGCAGTCTTATTTGGAACAAGCGCTATCTGGACTTGATCCCAATCAATACGGAACTATCGTCTTAGGATGCACTCATTTTCCTTATTTTAGAGAACACTTGCATCATTTCTTTCCAGAAGAAGTAGATATTATTGATGGTGGAGAAGGCACAGCACGAAATCTATACCGTATATTACAAGAGCATTCTTCAATCGGTGAAGGAACAGGTAAGATAATGTATGTAGAATCTGGCAAAGTTATTCATGAGGCAGAGCAGTTAGAGGCTTATCATCAATTGTTAGTCAGATTATCGTCCCCATCACCATTTCGCTCATCCTAAAAAATGATTCTATCCTCATATATACCAAGTAAAGCGCAGCCTATCATGATAAGCTGCGCTTTTTGCTGTACTAATCAGCATAAGATGTAGTGTACATCAGCAAATATTTTTTGGATAAGCAGTATTCTAAAAATGGAGTACACTTTCCACAGCTTTGGTTAAGAAACCTGAGTAGGAGAAGTAGAAGCAAGAGCAGACGGTGTAGAATGACGAAGGGAACGGGTAGCTTTGATCGACATAGATTTACGTTTGGTTGCAGGAGGTCTAACCACAGATGTAGTGACAGCATGAGAGGATGAGCTAGTGAACGTCTGAGGAATAACTTCTGCTCTCGTCGGAGAAGCAGTGTATCCTGTTAGACGAGGATGAAGCGGTTGAACAGGCTTAATCGTAGGCTTCAGCTTGGACTTCGCAGGTTGCCATGCCAAAATCTGATCTTCACGAAATGTACGTGGACTTCCTGTACGTAGACAGTCTGCATATACCAGACCTTTACGAATATGCTTGATCTCTATGCGTCGTTGAGTCAATTGATTCGAACGATCCATATACACAATTTCTACAATTTCGCCTATATATTTAGATAACATATCGTATTCTCCCATCCGAACATTTGTTCTTATTTATATTCTTATTATATACGAACATACGTTTCTTTTTCAAGTGTTATTTAAGCCTTATTTATAATCATTCAGATAAGTACCAATTACATATGGATCGTACCATACGAACTATTGATTTCAGTCTATGCTTATATTGGGTAAGTGAAGTGATAACGATTTATAGATAAGTACAGTTATTCAAGGAGGACATAATGAAAACTAATATTCCACAATTATTATCTCAAATGACGCTTGAAGAAAAGGCGAGTCTTTGCTCAGGTCTTGATTTCTGGAACACACAACCGATCGAACGTTTAAATATTCCGTCTGTCATGATGACCGATGGACCGCATGGATTACGTAAGCAAGGGAAAGAAGCTGATCATCTAGGGTTAAACGATAGTGTACCTGCGACTTGTTTCCCATCAGCAGCAGGCATGGCTTCTTCATGGAACCGTGATCTTATCCGTCAAGTAGGGGAAGCACTAGGTCAAGAATCACAAGCAGAAGATGTAGCTGTATTGCTTGGACCTGGAACCAACATCAAACGTTCGCCGTTATGTGGACGCAACTTTGAATACTTTTCTGAAGATCCCTATCTTTCTGCGGAATTAGCTGCTCATCATATTCAAGGGGTACAAAGTCAGGGTGTCGGTACATCACTCAAACATTTTGCCGCTAACAATCAAGAAGAACGTCGTATGAGTGTAGATGCGATTGTCGATGAGCGTACATTGCGTGAGATTTATCTAGCTAGCTTTGAAGGAGCGGTTAAGCAATCTCAACCTTGGAGCGTGATGTGTTCTTACAATAAATTAAATGGAACATATACAGGAGAAAATGAATTTCTGTTAACCAAAGTATTACGTGAAGAATGGGGATTTGAAGGGTTTGTAGTCTCCGATTGGGGCGCTGTGAACGAACGTGTAGACGGTCTTCGTGCAGGATTAGAACTTGAAATGCCTGCTAATAATGGTATTGGTGATGCCAAAATTGTCAAAGCTGTTCGAGAAGGACAATTGGATGCAGAGGTATTAGATCAAGCCGTTACCAAGATTTTGGAATTTATTTTCAAAGCGGTCGAGCAACTTCAAGCAGATGCTACGTATAATGCAGATGAACATCATGCACTAGCGCGCAAAATAGGACAAGAAAGTATGGTTTTACTCAAAAATGAAGATCACCTTTTACCTCTTGCTAAAAAAGGAAAAATTGCGGTGATCGGTGAATTTGCACAAAATCCTCGTTATCAAGGCGGCGGCAGTTCCCATGTGAATCCAACTCAACTGGATAAAGCATTTGACGAAATTACTCAATTAGTAGGCGATCAAGGTCAGGTATCGTATGCAGCTGGATATGATCTCGATAGCGATGATGTCCAAACCGCATTAGTCCAAGAAGCGGTACAACAAGCAGCAGAAGCAGATGTAGCTATTTTGTTTACTGGCTTACCTGATCGGTATGAATCTGAAGGATATGATCGAACTCATCTCAATATTCCGCAAAATCATCAACAATTAATCGAAGAAATTGCTAAAGTACAACCTAATCTCATTATTGTTCTTAGTAACGGCTCACCTGTAGAAATGCCGTGGATCAACCACGCCAAAGCTGTGCTAGAAGGATATCTGGGTGGACAAGCATTTGGAGGTGCAGTTGCGGATCTACTCTTTGGCGAAGTGAGTCCAAGCGGTAAATTAGCAGAAACGTTCCCTATGCATTTAAGTGATAATCCATCATTTTTATATTTCCCGGGGGAAAAAGATCGGGTCGAATATCGTGAAGGTATTTTTGTAGGTTATCGTTATTATGATACCAAGCAAGTAGAGCCTTTATTCCCATTTGGTTACGGACTCAGTTATACGTCATTTGAATATAGTGATCTACAGTTAGATCGTCAGCAATACAGCGATCAAGATAAAGTAAAAGTGAGTGTGACGATTACCAATACAGGTAAGACAGCAGGCAAAGAAATTATGCAATTGTATGTAAGCGATCATGAGAGTACAGTGATACGTCCGCAAAAAGAATTGAAAGGATTCGTGAAAGTTCATCTACAAGCAGGGGAAAGTCAGACAGTACAGTTTACCCTCGATAAACGTGCTTTCGCTTATTACAATGTAGATATTGCGGACTGGCATGTAGAATCAGGAACATTTGAGATTCTAATCGGTTCTTCTTCTCGTGATATTCGTGTGCAACAATCAGTAGAGATACAATCGACAGTAGAACTTCCGATTACGATTGACCGTAATACAACGATGGGTGATATTACAACACACCCAACGACTCAACAACTGGCTAAAGAATTGTTAGAACGTTCAGGAATGGGCGAATTATTTGATCCTAGTGATGATATGATGTCTGCTATGGTCAAAGGAATGCCTTTACGTGCTATGGTAAACTTTGGACAGGGTAAATATACAGAAGAAATGTTAGCTAAAGATATCGAAATATTGAATCAAGCATTTGTAAATAATCAACGTTAATTTGTAGATAAAACAGCCTTTTTCGCTATGGAAAAGGGCTGTTTTTTGCTGTCACCAAGCTGTTTTGGATCAGCATAGAAATAGAATTTATCCACCATATCCCAACAATAGCCGTCTATATCTTCCATTTATATGATACAATTATAAAGAGTCCACAATGGAAAGATCGAAGGAGCAAAACAAAATGGCGATAGAAGTGATACGCGTTCAAACTCAACAACAACTGGAAGAATGTTTAAAAATCCGGAAACAAGTATTTGTTGTAGAGCAGAAAGTTCCTGAGAGTCGAGAAATAGATCAGTACGATCATTTGCCTAATGACGGTGTAGCTTACCACTTTTTATTGCAAAAAGATGGTGAAAGTTATTGCCGCAGGCCGTATGATTCGTTATGAAAATGGAGCAGCTAAAATGCAACGTATTGCTGTGTTGCCTGGTTATCGTAGAGGTGGATATGGCAAATCTATTCTTTTGGGTATGGAAAATTATGCGCGTCAAAATGGATTTGAAAAAGCTTTACTTGATTCTCAATGTCAAGCTGAAGGATTTTACAATAAAATGGGATATATCACGATTTCTGAAGAGCCTTTTGATGATGCAGGTATTGCTCATGTTAGTATGAAAAAGCAACTTGTTGTCACGATCTAATCTTTTCACCTATGTATAGACATGAATGAACGTAGTAAAACCGCGCCAGTTGCATAGGGCACGGTTTTTTTGTTTTGTTGATCTATCGATAGGAGGGTTATGATCCTAACGTGTAAATTTTGTGCTGTTCTAAAAATGTCATTTCTTTTGTTTTGCCTACAAAATCATCTTTATCATCGTTATAATGCATCAACAGAATAGTCGAACGTACTTGTTCTGGTAAAGACAGCAATTCATCTAACGTGGCATGAACAATACCCGGAGGATGTAATTGGCAATCATGCAGAATGGTCTGTACCCCTCGCTCATATACCAAATGTTCCAGCAGATGAGGTTGGAATTTCATATCTCCGCTATAAAAAATAGTCTCATTCAGTAAAAAGGAATAGCTATTCTTGCCATCGATATGCGGAGTCTGAATCAATTCAATATCCAGTCCTTCGGTTAAAGTAATCGGTTGCTCAGCCACAATCGGTCTCACATCAAACACATCTTCGATTCGTTCTATTCCTTCTTGTGTCATTCCACCAGACAACGTGTGCTCCCATAGTGGACGAACCAATGTACTTGCAATATATAGAACCGGTTTACGATTATAGATAAATTTCATTTGAAAGCCTAGCTCTTCCAGTCCTCCAACATGATCTCCATGAATATGAGTCACTAGAATCGCATCTATTTCATTGACCGTTTTGCCCAATTGATGTAAAGCCAGTGGAGCTGTAATACCGCAATCCACCATCAACGTATAGTCGCCTACATGAAGAAGGGCGTTGTTATTATGATAATTTTTGGCAAAAGCATTACCTGTTCCTAGCATTTGTAGTTCAATAGACACAGTATTCCTCCTGTCTGTATTGTACGTATGATCTAGATATGTCTTATATAGTCATTAGACATTCTTCCTTCTCAATGTACCATGAATAGAACCAAGAAGGGAAATGATGAATATAATACTGTTATAGCCAACCCGCAGAGATACAACTTTAATTCATTGGTTTAATAAGAGTTAAAAGTGAAAATGCAGAAGAGTGACCATATGTCAAAAGGTTACAATTTTTTCACCGCAACTGAACGGGACTAATGGAGTATATATGTATAAGAAGATCAGCATAGAGATACAATGCTTTTATAATACAGAAAGAATTGGAGTCGATAAGCTTTTTCTAAATATAAAAGGAGGGGTTCTTACGTGATATGGAAAAGAGTTGCAGTCTGTGCATTAGCCTTTTTCTTAATGAGCAGTTCAGTGCTATTTGCAGATGCTGTAAGTCAAAAGATTAAAGTCTGGATCAATGGAAGTGAGGTTAGTGATGGAGCGTACATGATCGATGGCAAAACCTATGTGCCTTTGCGTGAAATTCAAGGCATTGTCGATTATGATAATGATGCCAAAACGGTCAAACTTACCAAACCTAACGTACATATCTTTTTATTCAAAAATGATACGGCGTTTGGTAACGTCAGTAAAGGAAAGCTCAAATTCAACGTATTTAGTCAAGTCGACAATTTACAAACGGATATTGTAGCTGTGAAAGTAGCGATTATCGATCCTTCAGGGAATCAAAAAGATATCCAAAGTCAGGATATTACACAACAAAAAGATAACTTCTGGTTCCGCACATATGATTTCACATACGACTTTAATAGCGCAGGCAAGTATACAGTCGGATTTTATATGAAAAAGTCCAAAGCTAGCGATTATGTACTGGTATCCCAAAAGGTAATTACGGCGCTCAATCAATAATCATGATATCTGATTAGTCTCTCATCCGTTAGGATCTGTTCAAGGTATGACTCTCAATTGACCTGTCTAGGGGAAAGTGGTAAGATACACAAGTATTATTTCATGAATCCAAGGTATTGTACCTATTTATGAACCTAAATGACATTCAATTTTATACTGAAAGTAGGTTATCCTAATGAGCGATAAACATGTACATGATGAAAATTGCAATCATGATCACGACCATGACCACGAAGCGGAAGAATATGTATTAACATTGACTGACGATGAAGGTAATGATGTAGAAATGGTTCTTGTTGAAACATTTGATGTGGGCGAGAAATTGTATGCACTTCTACTAGAGCGTGGCAACCCTGAAGCGGATGGTTATATCATGCGTCTTGAGGAAGAAGAAGACGGATTCGAATTGCAAAATATCGAAGACGAAAAAGAATGGGCAGCTGTAGAGAAAGCATACGGCGAGCTTATTGAAGAATCAGAATAAGATTCATCACTTTATAACTAAAGCCGGAATGGATATTGTATATTTCTATACAGTATTCGCTCCGGCTTTTTTTGTATGTTATAGAAAGGTAATTGAATGTTTAGAAAATAGCGTCTGTCTCGACAATCACTTTGACATGATGAACCGTACGATCTTCAGGCCCTTTAACAGGCAGACCGACTTCTACATGATCGGTAATATAATCGATATTTTCTTGTGAAATGACTTCACCTGGTAGCAAAATCGGAATACCCGGCGGATATACATAAATAAATTCAGCAATAATGCGTCCTGCGGATTCTTTGAAAGGAACCACTTCTGTATCCCCGTAAAAAGCATCACGCGGAATCAGTGACAATTGCGGAATCTCTGGAATTTTGACCACCAGTTCATGAATTTCTTTGGAACCGTCTGTGCTGTAATATTGAGAAGCCATATCCGTTAACGAACGTACCAGAATATCTACACTATCCTGTGTATCCCCTGGAGTCACCAGACACAAAATGTTATACATATCACTAAGTTCAATCTCTAGATTGTAATGCTCACGCAACCAGTTCTCTGCATCATAGCCTGTTATTCCTAAATGACGGATATGAATCGTCAGCTTCGTCGGATCGTAATTGAAGGTAGCTTCACCACCAAGCAATTCTTTACCAAAGCAGTATAATCCAGGAATATCATTGATCTTCTGACGTGTTTCTTGTGCCAGATTGATCGTGCGCTCTGCCATATCATGTCCGTGTAGCGCTAGATTACGACGTGACGTGTCTAAAGAAGCGAGTAGGATGTATGAAGTAGATGTTGTAGTCAGCATGCTAATAATGGTCTGTACGCGGTGAGGATTCACATGACCATTTTTTACATTTAGATTCAAGACAGAACTTTGAGTCATCGAGCCACCTAGCTTATGTACACTGGTAGCAGCCATATCTGCACCGGCTTCCATCGCAGAGACCGGTAAGTCCTTGTGGAAATGAATCAATACACCATGCGCTTCATCAACCAATACGGGAACACCGCGGCTATGCGAAAGATCCACGATTTCTTTCAAATCTGCACACACACCAAAGTAAGTCGGGTTAATCACAAGAACAGCTTTGGCATCAGGGTGACGATCTAGAGCACGACGTACCGATGAAGTCGTAATACCATGATCAATCCCCAAGTTCTCATCACGTGCTGGAGACACGAATACAGGCTTCGCTCCTGCAAAAATAATCGCAGACATGATTGATTTGTGTACATTACGAGGAACAATAATTTTGTCACCGGGTGAGCAGACCGACAAAATCATAGTCATAATAGCACCACTTGTTCCTTGAACTGAGAAATACGTATAATCAGCACCAAAAGCATCAGCAGCTAATTTTTGTGCTTGCTCGATCACACCCATAGGTTGGTGTAAATCATCCAGTGGTGCGATATTGATCAGATCTATAGAAAGGGTATTGTCACCCACGAACTCTCGAAATTCCTGATCACTTCCGATTCCTTTTTTGTGCCCTGGAATATGGAATTGGACGGGATTGCTTGCCGCATGTTCTCGAAGAGCGGTAAAAAGCGGCGTTTGCTGATGATCCATTAAAGCTGTCACAACCTTTCTGATGTCAAATAATGATTCATAGGCTAAAATGCTTATACAACATTTTGCCAAACAAAATGAGTATAGCAAAACGTGGAGGGAATGCAATAGTTATTATGATAAGATAAAATGCATGATCTATAAAGAGGTATACATTCAGGGTTAGACTTGAAGGGAGTCATCTTCATTAATGGTATCGATTTCGAATTCTATCACAGACCAGCAGAATCAAGCAAAAAAGCGTCAACGTCATATTTTTGTATTTGTATGCCTATGGCTCCTTATTTTTTTAGTGGAATTTGTTAAAGGTGGATTATTAGTCACTTTACTGCCTGTATATATGGGCCATGTACTTGGATTACCTGCGTTTGCAATCGGTATTGCTTTTGCACTGCAATATGTAGGGGACAATGCACTTCGAGGTCCTGCTGGCTGGTTAGCAGAACGATTGGGCTTCCGAATGATTATGTCGATCGGTGTGATTCTTGTACTGGGTGCTGTTTTTATTATGGCAACCGAAAAAAGTACAGGCTGGCTAATCTTTGCTTGTGCAGTGATGGGGATAGGAAGTGCTCCTCTATGGCCTTGTGTGATGTCGCAGATTACCAGTCTTTCACAGGCTGATGGCAAATATGGAACATCGATGAGCATTATAGAAATAGCTTCTCTTGGAGGCGCCGGGCTTGGACCCGTAACTGTCAATTGGATCAGTGGCACATCGTATCAATCAACACTTTGGATGATGTTAGTCTGTATGACTGTAGTGCTAGGAATTGCTTTATGCTTACCGGGTCGTAAAAAAGAAGTCTATGCTCTAGAAGCTGATCCTGAATCGGATGAACAGCTACAGCACCGATCAACTTCTCGAATTACAGGTAAGCAACGGATAAAGCAATATGTATCGTTAATTCGTTCGCTACATATCCACCCGTTATTATATCCGGCATTATTTCTACAATCTTTTGCATTAGGTATTCTTACGCCTATTATCACGTTGTATGTGATCAGCCAACTCGAATTAACGCCTGCGTATTTTAACGGCTTATTAATTGTAGGTGGCGGTGTGACAGCACTGGGTCTGATTCCAGCAGGTCGCCTGATCGATCGTTTTGGCAGTCGCTTTTTTCTGCATATTGGGTTTTTACTTGCAGGTACGGCATTAGTCGGAATGGCTTCTACTAGAATTTTATTTTGGATATGGATATTTGTAGTGGGTATAGGTTTGAGTTATGCGATGATTTTGCCCGCTTGGAATTCGTTACTCGCCAAGCTTGTGCCTACGCAAGAACGAGGTATGATCTGGGGGTTGTTTTTGACGTTACAAGGATCAGGGCTTGTGATTGGACCTCTAGTCTCTGGAAAGTTATGGGATAGTATTAGTCCACAAGCTCCTTTTTTTGTCAGTGCTAGTTCAATGTTTATTTTGTTTTGTATTCATTGGATCATGATACGTCATCGACCTAATCTTAGATAAACATACCAAAACACCTTATGTGCTTACATCGCAGATAAGGTGTTTTTATAGATTCATATGAAGGTCGATATTAAAATGCCATTCGGTACAACGGAAGTAATTGTTCGAAAGTTTGTTCTACTTTTTCGATAAAAGCTTTACCATCTTGAAGCAATGGATCATCTTTTTCGATACGTAATCCACATACGATCTCGGATTTTTTGACATGTTGTAATCGTTCTGCGGTATCCAACCAGTACTGGTCATCCAATTCACCCTGAATATTAGCTTGTGGTGACATATGATCTGTAGACCAGTAGAATTCATCAGGAATCATTTGTTTTACTTTTTTCCAATCGGTTTGTAATGCTTTACCAAAATCTACTTTACGTGGACTTTCATAGATAATTGCAAATACAATAAAGACATGACTGCCAAACATACCTACTTCAAAGTGAGGTAATGCTTTGTATCCACGTTTATTCGATGCCCATGCTACCCATGTATCTTTAGGTGGATTCACCGTACGACGAGCGTGTTTGGCAACATGTACATACATTTCTTCACCACATAGTGTAGCCAGATAAGGCTGTATCTGTTCACCGATTGTTGTGAGTTTAGGTCGAATCGTCTGAATCAACGCATCCATACGTGGCTCCAAACCATCGATAGTAAATACATCAAAGTCTTTCGAATCAAATCCTTTAAATTCAACATTATTCATATTTAAAATGCCCCTCTTTCCAAATCCATCCATATAAGTGTACCGATAAGCCGCGTTTATTATAGCATAAGAGCATACGATTATTTCATGAAGATTACATGTATCTGTATGCTTTAGTGCTTAGACAACCTTGTAAAGGGGTAAAATTATAATAAGTATACATTGTACTAAAGTTTGCATATACAACAATACTCTTTATAGTGCTTATTTCCAAAATAGAATTCGTTATTTATACTTTTTTTTGTATATTTTATCAATTAATCACAGAACAGCTAGAAAGATATATAGAATGACATACAGATCAACCAATTGTTTGAAAAGGAGGGATTATGATGAATAAAAGTTATGAAGTGGAATATTGTAACTTGGAATTGCGTTTTGAGCGGCGTGATATTCAAAATTTGATTCGTGATTTGATCAAAGAAGGATATTCACTGTATTGGAGAGAAACCGAGGATTCATTTATCGTATCGATCCGTACAGATGATCATATGACCAAATTACGTTTTCAACAAACACAAGAAGGATACAAATTGATCGGAGATTATCGTATCCATGATTCGCGTTTGTCTGAATGGATGGAGAAGTTAATCGGTGATACACGTGGACATGCAATCGTCAAACGATTTAAAGATCAACAGATTCTTGTTGAAAACATATTGTTTGGTGAAGTGATTCGTATGGTCGAAATATCGGGTTTCGAACAGCGTGTATTGTATCAAAAAGAATCGACGTTAACGCATGAAGCATTACACACACTTTTTTTATCGACGGAAGGTGAACAGAGATTGGAAAATATAGAGACGCAAATTGATGAATCGTTAGATCGATTGAATGAAGCGATCAAAACAGGCGATACTGAAAAAATTGATGAATGTAAAAAAGTGTTGGAAAATCTTCGTTTTGAACTTATTCGTTTGGAAAAGTAAACCTTAAAACGTGATCTCCAAAATAATTTGTTGAGATAGCCAAAATATTCACAATTCTTTCAACAATTCTATGAATTTTGGTCAGATCACGTTTTGAGACTTTCCTTATGACATTAAAACCTGTAAAATGATGAATTGAACCTACTTATTTTATGCAAAATCATGAATACAAAATATTGAAGCAAAGGATGGAGAACCAGAAATGTCTAAACAACAAATTGGTGTAATCGGTCTTGCCGTTATGGGTAAGAACTTAGCTTTAAATATTGAAAGCAGAGGCTTTACAGTATCTGTATTCAATCGTTCTCCGCAAAAAACGAACGATTTGCTTGAAGAAGCAAAAGGCAAAAATCTAACTGGAACATTTTCTATCGAAGAGTTTGTTAATTCTTTGGAAGTTCCACGCAAAATTCTAATTATGGTTCAAGCAGGATCTGCAACAGATTCTACGATTGAACAATTGATTCCTTTCTTAGCTGAAGGTGACATCATTATTGATGGTGGTAATGCTTACTTCCCAGATACGCAACGTCGTAGCAAAGACTTGGAAGCTCAAGGATTCCGCTTTATCGGTACAGGTGTATCCGGTGGTGAAGAAGGCGCACTTAAAGGACCTGCTATTATGCCAGGTGGACAAGAAAGTGCTTATAAATTGGTAGAACCTATTCTTACAGCAATTTCTGCTAAAGTTGATGGCGATCCTTGCTGTACATATATCGGACCAGACGGTGCTGGACACTATGTAAAAATGGTGCATAACGGTATCGAGTATGGCGATATGCAGTTGATTGGTGAAGCATATAACTTGTTAACTTCTGTTCTAGGAACTTCTGCTGAAGAATTACAATCTATTTTCAGCGAGTGGAACAAAGGCGAACTAGATAGCTACTTGATCGAAATTACAGCTGATATCTTCTCTAAATATGATAAAGAAACTGGCAAACCTATGGTTGACGTTATTCTTGACTCTGCTGGACAAAAAGGTACAGGTAAATGGACAAGTCAAAGTTCATTAGATCTAGGCGTTCCATTGTCTATGATCACTGAATCTGTATTTGCACGCTTCTTGTCTGCAATGAAAGAAGAACGTGTAGCAGCAAGTAAAATTCTAAACGGACCTAAAACAGAGGCTTTCACAGGCGACAAAGCTGAATTTATTGAAGCAGTTCGCAGAGCATTGTTTGCTTCCAAAATCGTATCTTACGCTCAAGGTTTCGCACAAATGCGTGCAGCTTCTGACGAATACGGTTGGGATTTGAAATACGGTAATATCGCTATGATTTTCCGTGGCGGTTGTATTATCCGTTCTCGTTTCTTGCAAAACATCAAAGATGCTTATGACAAAGACTCCGGTCTAAAAAATCTATTGCTTGATGATTACTTCAAAGGTGTAGTTGAAGAATATCAAGATGCATGGCGTGAAGTTGTATCTATCGCTGTGAAATACGGTATTCCGGTTCCTGGATTCTCTAGTGCATTGGCTTACTTCGATAGCTACCGTACAGAAAGATTGCCAGCAAACTTGTTACAAGCTCAACGTGACTACTTCGGTGCACATACGTTCAAACGTTTGGATAAAGAAGGTACATTCCATCACGAATGGATGCAAGAATAGTCTACAATATCTGATAATCATTATTTTAAAGCGCACTGGAACTCCTATGCAGATAGGAAAAGCCAGTGCGCTTTTTTGATGTCTACTTTGTCTGCTTCTAAAGGGATTACATCGAAGAAACGAATGATTGTCTTATGTTTTACCTCTATGATATGATGGGTGGAATAGCATAGTTGTTGAAAGAGGTGTAGACATAGTGCATCAACCAAAAGATTTGTTGCATTCCAATATTATTCTGGTTGGAATGATGGGTACAGGCAAAACAACCGTAGGTACATTATTAGCTGATTTACTGCAATATCCATTAGTTGATATTGATGCAGTGATTGCAGAATCAGAAGGTATGAGTGTACAGGATATTTTCGCTTCCAAAGGAGAATTGTACTTCCGTGAACTTGAAAGCCAAATGCTTGCCAAAGTGTTGGAGCAAAAAGGGCAAATCGTGTCGACAGGCGGAGGTTCAGTGTTGCGGGATACCAATTGCCAGCTCATGACCAATAAAGGGCTTGTGGTATGTTTGACCGCTGATATTGATCATATTGTACAACGTGTAGGTGGAGACGATAACCGTCCATTGCTAGCAGGAGACACATATGAGCGAGTCAGTAGTATTATGGAGCAGCGTAAACACGCTTATGAATTTGCCCATGTCACTGTAGATACATCGCTTTTGAATCCAGATGAAGTGGCTACACATGTTTTAACACGTTACCGCGTTCAAGCTTTTTAATGTTTAGGTACGAAAGTAAAAGACTTGTTACATGAAGTCAACAAGTCTTTGATACAGATAAAGAATATTCAATTAAGATTGATTTTCAACCCAATCAATCATACCACCAGACATATTTAAGCAATGATCGTAACCTAATTGTTGTAGATATTCGCGCGCACGTTCGCTACGGTATCCGCTACGACAAATTAAAACAGTCGGTATTGTTTTATCGATTTCATTCAGACGATCAGGAATTTGACCCAAAGGAATATGTTTGGCACCATCGATCATACCCTGGTTCACTTCTTCATCTTCACGTACATCAATTAATTGCAATTTTTCTCCTGCCGCCAAGCGTTCGCGCAGTTCATCCGTGTCGATCTGAGTAGGATTAGACATATAGGTTATACCCTCATTTCTGAATGTGTTTTTAACATCTTTATCATACCGAAGCGTGATCTTTACTGTCAATTGAAGTGACAGCATAGCACAGAAAATGAGTTAAACAAAAGAAGTATAACTATAATGACCAATATTATTTTATTTAAAGGAGCAGAAAACTATGGATGTTATTGTTACCCCTACCCCTGAACTCAAAGGAGAAATTGGAGCGTTATCTTCTAAAAATTATACTACACGTTATTTGCTAGTAGCTGCTTTAGCAGAAGGAACAAGTACGATTCATTTCCCTGCACACAGTGAAGATAGTGATGCAATGCGTCGTTGTATTCGTGATTTGGGAGCCATTTTAGAAGAAGATGATGAGAAAATAGTGATTACTGGATTCGGGAGCAAGCCTGTAGATGTGAAAGAGTTAAATGTAGGTAATGCTGGAGCGGTATTACGCTTTTTGATGGCGATTGCTGCATTATGCCCTGAAGTGACGTTTGTGAATACATATCCAGATTCACTAGGGAAACGTCCACATGATGATCTGATTACATCTTTGGGTCAATTAGGTGTCGAAGTAGAACACCAGAATGGAAGACTACCAATTACGATACGTGGAGGTCAGCCGCGTGGTGGCAAGATTACTGTATCGGGTAGTGTCAGCTCACAGTATTTAAGTGCATTGTTATTTTTGACTCCTTTATTAGAAGAAGATAGTGAAATTACAGTACTACATGATCTCAAGTCCAAAGTCGTTGTAGGACAGACACTTGAAGTATTAGCGCAAGCTGGTATTACGATTGAAGCAAGTGAAAACTTGATGACTTACAAAGTACCAGGTCGTCAAAAATATGTAGCTCAATCCTACACGGTGCAAGGCGATTATCCGGGATCAGCAGCTGTACTTGCAGCAGCGGCAGTCACCAAGTCTGATGTGATTATTCATCGCTTACCTGTAGAAAGTAAGCAAGGGGAAAAAGCAGTCGTAGATGTATTACAAATGATGCAAGTTCCATTAACCCATGAAAATGATATTGTACATGTCAAAGGAACAGGCGTACTTAAAGCGGTTGAATTTGATGGCGATGCGGCTACAGATGCTGTACTTGCGATGGTAGCAGCGGCTGTATTTGCAGAAGGCACTTCACGCTTCTATAATGTAGAAAATTTGCGTTATAAAGAGTGCGACCGGATCACAGACTATTTAACAGAACTTCGCAAAGCAGGTGCTAATGTAGAAGAGCGTCAAGCAGAGATCATCGTGCATGGTCGTCCTGAAGGAGTAGAAGGTGGCGTTACGATTGATGCTCATTATGATCATCGTGTTATTATGGCGCTGTCTATTGTAGGCTTACGTGCCAAACAACCGATCGTTATTCGTGATGCTCATCATGTAGCGAAGTCGTATCCGCAGTACTTTGATCACATCCAAGCGCTTGGCGCTAATATAGAATGGGTACAAGGTTAATATAAGCAATAGGTATAGCTTGAATTAATCAGCGTACTGTTCTCTATTAAATACAGATCAAGGAGGAAGATGAAGATGGCTTTTACTAATCCTTCACGAGAAGAAATTAAAACGATTTTGGAAAATGTAGGCAATATCGCAGTCGTTGGATTATCTGACAAAATGGATCGTACATCGTATATGGTATCCGCAGCGATGCAAAATCGAGGCTATCGTATTATTCCTGTTAATCCACAAGCAGCAGGGCAGAAGATTCTAGGCGAAACCTGCTATGCGAGCCTTAAAGATGTTCCTGAACCGATTGATATGGTCAATGTATTCCGCCGTAGTGAGTATTGCGCGGACATCGCTAGAGAAGCGGTAGAGGTCAATGCCCAGACGATCTGGTTACAATTAGGTGTAGTGAATAACGAAGCCGCACAAATAGCAGAAGAAAAGGGTATCCAGATGATTATGGATCGCTGCATCAAAGTAGAAGAAGCGATTGTACGTCCTGTACGAGCTTAATCAATTATAGATAAGTGTCTTGAAATATACGATAAAAATGAAGTACTCCATCAAAATATAGAAAAGCCGGTTGATCCAATCTCAGGCTTTTCTATATTTTTTTGTCTTTTCGATATCTTTTGCATAATAGATATAGAATAGATGAACAATTAGGTGTATGTTATATATAAAAATGAGGAAATCATGGCATTTCTATCATATGGAGCCGCTTTGACAAAACATGGCCTACAGCGTACCATCAGGTATAGGAAGGGGGAGGGCGCGTTGAATTGGCTAGGTTCCCTGCAACAGTTCGGAAGAGCAATTATGCTTCCTACCATGGTACTTCCGGCAGCGGCTATTTTGCTCAGTGTAGGAGGCCTTCCATGGGGAGCATGGGGCTTACCTGTCGTTTCTGAGGTAGCTACGATAGCAGGTCAAAGTATTTTTCATTATTTACCGTTTATTTTTGCGATAGGTGTTGCCTTAGGACTGGCTAATCAAGCCGGAACTGCAGGACTTGCCGCTTTTGCCGGAATGGCATTATATGATCAGGTGACCAAGCATTTTAGCAGTGATTTGATACAGCCTTCCACATTGATTGGAATCATGATGGGTATCATAGCCGGGGCAGTGTACAGGCGATTCAAAAATGTACGTCTTCCCGAAGCGATCCAGTTTTTTGGCGGATCGCGTTTTGTTTTGCTGTTTATGGGGTTATTTTCTTCTGTATTTGCTTATGGCATGTTATGGTTCGCCCCGATATTACAACATCTTTTAAATGGACTCACCTGGGGATTGTCTACGATGGGCGGGTTCGGGTTATTTTTATATGGAGCGTTATACCGTATTCTTTCCGCTTTTGGATTGCATCACTTATTAAATAATATTGTCTGGTTCCAAATTGGGTCTTATGAGACGCATGGAGATATTGTTCAGGGTGATTTGCCACGGTTTTTCAGTGGGGATCCGACAGCAGGTATCTATATGGCAGGCTTATATCCTGTGATGATGTTTGCATTACCAGCGACAGCTCTTGCTATTATTCAAGAAGCACGTGAAGATTTGAAGCCCAAAGTGCGTAAAACATTTATGCGGGCGGCGCTCGTTTGTTTTTTGACAGGGGTATCCGAGCAGATTGAGTTTGCATTTTTATTTGCTTCGCCATGGTTATTCGGTATTCATATTGTGTTATCTGGACTAGCGATGTGGATCACCTATGCATTAGACATTCATCATGGTTTCTCCTATTCAGCAGGAGCGATTGATTATGTGCTGAATTATCATTTGTCCAGCAATGCATGGATGTTGATTCCGATTGGAATAGCCTATGGACTGGCATATTACTTTATTTTCCGCTTTGCGATTCGGCGATTTAGGATTCCAACACCTGGTCGTGAAGAAGCTTCTACATTAGGCGATTGGGTGGGTAATATACCTTATCAGACTCCGCTTATCTTGCAAGCATTAGGTGGCAAAGAAAATATTGTCAGAGTGGAAGCTTGTATTACAAGATTGCGATTAACGGTAGTCAATGACCGTGCGATAGATAGTCGTGCGCTGAAGTCGTTAGGTTCAGCCGGACTGATCAAATTAGGTGGCGGTAATGTACAAATCGTATTCGGCACGTATTCTGAATTGATTCGTGAAGAGATTCGGAAGTTGATGGATCGCGATCTGACACATGTTCAATTTTGTGCACCTGTACAAGGTAAAATGATTGCTTTATCTGAAGTGCCTGATCAGATTTTCGCAGGTAAATTAGTCGGTGAAGGTGTAGCCTTTTTACCTGAAAGTGGTGAATTGGTATCACCGGTAGCCGGAACGATTATGCATTTGTATCCTACAATGCATGCGATAGGTATTGGCACAACCGAAGGTGTTGAAATATTGCTTCATATCGGTATTGATACCTCTCAGCAAAAAGGCTGTTTTGAAGCGGTTGTTGCTGCTGGAGATGTTGTCGAAGCCGGACAGTTATTGATCAAATTTGATTTGGAAACATTGCAAAAAAACGCACCGTCACTTGCGACTCCGATGGTTATTACTAACCCTGATCGTGTCAGATCATGGAGTTATGCTCCATTTAAAAATGTGAAAAAAGGACAAGGGGCTGTAATGTCGGTAGTATTGCATGATAAGAGCGGTGGGGGGGACTAAACATGATCAAAGGAATTGCAGCTGCTGGTGGAGTAGCGATAGGAAAAGCATTTGTATTACCAACTTGGGAATGGGATGTGCCGGATCAGTGTCTAGATCCAACAGACCTTGCACAAGAATTTGAGCGTTTATATGAAGGGATTCGTACATCCAAAACGGAAATAGAGCTCATGAAAAATGAATTCGAGGAAATCGCAGGCCCCGAAGAATCAAGCATTTTCGATGCTCATTTAGCTATTTTGGAAGATCCTGAATTTATGAATGAGATTCGCGGTATTATTGAACGTCAATACAAAGCGGCAGAAGTGGCTGTACAAGAAGCGATTAACCATTTTGTAACGATGTTTGATTTACTGGATGATGAATATATGAAAGAACGTGCTGCTGATATCAAAGATGTAGGTAACCGCCTACTCAAACATCTACTAGGTGCGCCTGAAGTGACGTTGCCTACAGATACACAACCTTATATTCTGGTAGCTAAAGAATTATCACCTTCGCAATTGGTGCATTTGAATCCACATAATGTACTCGGTATTGCTACCATTTTAGGTGGAAAAACATCTCATTCGGCTATTATGGCAAGAGCGATCGGGATTCCGCTTGTCTCTGGATTGGAAAGTCAATTAGATCCACCAATTCAGACCGGTGAAATGATTATTGTCGATGGGGATAATGGTAAAATCATTGTTCACCCTGATTCAAAAACAATCGAACACTATAAGCTAATTAGAACTGCTCAGGATCGCCGTAAACGGCAGTTAGAGATGTTGTCTACAGTAGATTCAGTTACTAGAGATGGTGTTCCTATGCGTCTCTCAGCGAATATCAGCTCGATTAAAGAACTGGATATTGCTTTGAAAAATGGAGCTAAAGGTGTGGGATTATTCCGTACTGAATTTATGTATATGGATCGCACTTCTTTTCCAAGTGAACGTGAGCAATTCGAAGTGTATCGGTTAGTTGCTGAAAAAGCCAAAGGACAAGCAGTCGTTATTCGCACACTCGATATTGGTGGAGATAAAGAACTGGATTATTTCCCATTACCTGAAGAAGAAAATCCTTTCCTCGGTTATCGAGCGATTCGAATCTGTCTAGAACATACGGACTTGTTCAAAACGCAATTACTGGCGATATTACGTGCAAGTGCTTATGGTGCAGTCAAAATTATGTATCCGATGATTTCTTCGGTAGAAGAAGTACAACAAGCGAATGTAATTCTCCGTGAAGCAATGGATGAATTGGATCAACGTGGAATGCCATATAACCGTGATATTCAAGTCGGTATTATGATCGAAATTCCTGCGGCTGTTGCTATTGCTGATCTGCTGGCTGAAGAATGTGACTTTTTCAGTATCGGTACCAATGATCTAGTTCAGTATGTACTGGCTGTTGACCGTATGAATGAACATATTGCCCATATGTATAATCCGTATCATCCTGCTGTGCTACGGATGCTTCGGAGTACGATTCAAGCTGCTCATGCAGAAGGTATACCTGTAAGTGTATGCGGAGAAATGGCTGGAGATGAACGTTCGATTCCATTTTGGTTACAGATGGGTGTCGATCATCTAAGCATGTCACCTCAATCGTTATTGCGGGTCAAACAGAGCATATTGAATACCGATTCCAAGCAAGCTTCTCATCAAGCATTGTCATGGATGAAATTAAAAACATCGCAAGCGATCGAAGAAGGCATTCAACACTATATGAATACATTAACAGATTCGGATGCTTCATTTGCTTCTTCAACTTCATAAATAAGTACCATATCAAATGATACAAAAAGAAGCAGACCATGTAGTTTAAGGTCTGCTTCTTTTTTGTATATTACTTTAGAGTGTACGGTGATTCCAATTTAATATGCTTGCTCCAAAAGAGAGTTTGTAGTTACACTTTTGCTGCCAGAGCATCACAAAATGCTTTACCGTACGGAGGAAGATCTGGCGGACGACGAGCTGAGATAATATGACCATCCACAACAACAGCTTCATCTTTCCAAGTAGCACCGGCATTTTCCATATCATCACGAATACCTGGTGTAGAAGTAACTGTCACTCCTTGTAGAATACCTGCTGAGATTAGTACCCAACCTGCATGACAGATTTGACCGATCGGCTTGCGAGCTTCATGCATTTCTCGTACCAATTCTAATACTTTAGGATAACGGCGTAATTTATCTGGTGCCCATCCTCCGGGAACAAGAATGCCATCATAATCCGCACTGTCTAATTCGTCAAAGCTATATTCTGCTTCAGCAGGCACTCCATATTTACCCATGTACTTTTTACCACGATCTGCACCTGCTAGATGAACTTCAGCACCTTCTTCACGTACACGATATACAGGAACCCATAGTTCCAAATCTTCAAATTCCTCATCGACCAAAGCAATCACTTTTTTACCTGCTAATCTCATATTCTCATTCCTTTCAGAATTATATTGATTAATGATCATCATACCGATAGCTCAACTGCGTTTATTCGGCTTCATTGTATCAAAATAATGAACATGGATCAAAAGAGGTCAAATGAAAAGCAATGGTATAACTATGAAAAGAAAGTGAATATGAAAATTACATTTCATTAAATTCAGCTAAAAAAACGTTAACAATGACAAAAAAATGGATTTTTACACTGTTATTTGTTAAGATACTTATGATAGTTATTCATGAAAACGTTCTTACATTAATTAATAGCAAAAGGGGATGTGTGCATAATGGCAAGTGTAACTCAGATGACTACAACCGATCAGTTACAAGAAGCATTGAATCATACAACACAAAAACCACTGCTTGTTTTTAAACATAGTACTCGTTGTCCGATTAGCGCTGGCGCTTATAATGAATTTAAATCGTATTTGGAAAGTAATCCAAGCGAAGATGTTGATTATGGTTTGGTCTATGTAGTGGAGAATCGCGATGTATCTAACGCTGTAGCAGAAAGTCTGCAATTGAAGCACGAATCACCACAAGTGATTTTGGTTAAAAATGGCGAGCCGATCTGGAACACCTCTCATTCTAAGATTACAGTCAGTTCGCTACGTGAAGCGCTATCTTAAGCGATAACCAATGATTGCAAGTCATAGTATTTTAGCGTATCATGAATCTAAATGAAAAATGAAGCAAATTCTTGAAAACATGAAGAAAATTTATTGGTAATGGAGAGAAGGACCGTGACAGTAACCATTTACGATGTGGCACGTGAAGCTGGAGTATCTATGGCTACAGTATCTCGTGTAGTGAATAATAATCCCAACGTGAAGCCGCAAACGCGCAAAAAAGTTTATGAAGCGATCGAGCGTCTGGGTTATCGCCCTAACGCAGTAGCACGTGGACTTGCTAGTAAGAAAACAACAACAGTAGGCGTTGTTATCCCGGATATCTCAAATTCTATCTTTGCAGAAATTGCACGTGGGATAGAAGATATCGCAAATATGTATCATTACAATATTATTCTTTGTAATGCAGATAAGAAAAAAGAAAAAGAAATTCGTGTAGTGAATACATTGCTAGAGAAGCAAGTAGATGGTCTGTTATTTATGGGCGGAACCGTTACAGAAGATCATTTGCAAGCATTCCAATCTTCAGCTGTACCTATCGTTTTGTGTGCCACTCGTGATGAGAATGGATTGATTCCATCTGTAGATATCGATCATGAAGCAGCTGCTTTTGATGCTGTGAATACATTGATTCGTCATGGACATCGTGAAATTGCAATGATCAGTGGTACATTACAAGATCCTGCAAATGGATATTCTCGTTTCCAAGGATACAAAAAAGCATTAGAAGCAGCAAATATTGAATATAAAGAAGACTGGGTACGTATCGGTAATTATCGTTACGAATCTGGCGTAGAAGCTATGAAATATTTTATCGGTCTGAAAAAGCGCCCAACGGCTATTTTTGCAGCAACAGATGAAATGGCGATTGGTGCGATTCACAGCATTCAAGATGAAGGCTTGAAAGTACCAGACGATTTCTCTATTATTTCGGTAGATAATATTCGTCTAGCTTCGATGGTACGTCCACAGTTAACGACTGTAGCTCAACCGATGTATGATCTAGGTGCTGTAGCTATGCGTTTGTTAACGAAGTTGATGAAAAAAGAAAACGTAGAGAACACTCGTGTTATTTTGCCACACGAAACCATCCTACGCTTGTCTGTCAATCAATTAAACTAATATTGAATATCCGCAATAATCAAAAGCATCTTTTCCTTTAAGGAGAGGATGCTTTTTTTGTTATATCTTTAGACTATACCTACCCAACGGAACTAACTTGATAGATATTAATGGTTGATTACAATTTTTAATAAAAGAAAAACAGCGAGTACCGATAAATATTAAATCGGTACTCGCTGTTCAATTAATCTATTTTTAGTTTATTTCCCTTTATACTGAACAGGTGATGATGGAGAAGAAGAACCACTTTCATTAACAGCTACTACATAAAACCAACCATCAATTTTACGACTGGAATTATATTGGAACTTGGTATCTGGTGTTGATCCAGCTAGATTATACGGACCCCCACTTGTTTTGCTAAAGTATACTTTGTAATTAGTGGCAGTCTGCGATGGAGCGCCCCAAGAGATCACGACTGCACTTTTACCTGCGCCTTTAGCGCTAAGTGAAGACGGAGCCGAAGGCGCTGCTTTTGCTTTAGCAGGAGCCGCTTCTTCGGTAGTTGTAGCAGGCTCAGTCGATTCGCCTTCTGCTGGTGGCGTCGTGCCATCCGTTGCAGGTTCTTCAGTCGTTCCATCTGGTAATAAGGTGCCTTCATCAGGCTCTTCTACCGGTACTGGTGCTGCACTGTAATCCGCCGTATTACTTGGACTCGATTCATGTCCACCGACATCAACGGCTGTTACATAGAAAGAGAAGTTACCATTTGCAGATACAAATGAATTAAATTGACTACTACCTAGCTGTGCAGACTTCTGATATTGATAAGAACCATCACCGGATGAACGGTACAGACGGTAACCTACCACATCTCCTGAACCACCTGAGTTAAAGGTAATTCGCGCATCGCTACCACTGGTCGATAAGCGCACATTAGTTGGTGGATTTGGTGACCCACCATCATCTTGCCTTGGATCGATCCGAGTTGGAGCATCTGTACCTGCATCTTCAGGAAGATAACGCCATAGCGCATATTTAGGACCTGACATATTAGCTAGAGCATGTTGCAGATCTTTGATTAATTCTGAAATAGGCATTTCCCGTTTGACGACTGTACGTTGATTGACCATATCATCTGGTGTGCTATCTTGAGGAATATAATTTACGCCATTGTACGTAATATATTTCGCATAAGCTACACCATCATCAAAGTCTTTAGGTACATATTTAGCATTGAAAATATCGGTCACTAGATTACCGGATTGTCGTGTAGCCGATGTTGGTAATTTACCACTAAATCCAGACACTGTCTGTGTGACAATACCATCTGGCTTTTTAAAAGCATCGGTTTTGAACAACTCGGGATCACTATCAGTAACTTTGTTCATAATCGTTGCCCATAAGGTACGAGCACGCTTTTTACCATCCTCGGACAAGGTATTTACAGGCTCACGATAACCTGCCCATACACCAAGTGTAATATCCGGTGTGAAGCCCATAAACCAGACATCAGCATAGTTCTGAGTAGAACCGGTTTTACCGACAATCGGTATTTTTCCGTATTTATTAAATAAGGTCTGCATCGTTCTCCCTGTACCACGAGAATCTGTGATAACACTGCGAAGCATATCGGTCATAAGATAAGCGGTTTGCTTCGAAAAGACTCGTTGTGGATCAGCTTTGTGTTTGTAAACGATTTTGTTATACGGATCAACAATTTTATCGATCATATAAGCATCATTGAATATCCCTTGATTCGGAATGGAGCCATAGGCATTGGTTAATTCTTCTACAGTCACTCCATATTTAAGACCGCCCAGTACTCCGGTTTGAGCAGAGTAATCGGTATCTTGAATCGTAGTGATACCTAATTTTTTGGAAAATGCCCAAGCTTTATCAATACCTACTTTTTGATTAAATAATTTGAGGGCAGGTATATTTAGCGATTCATCTAATGCAGTCCGAGCAGTGACTAGACCTTGATAGCGTCCGTTCGCGTTTGCAGGGATATGATAGCCTTTACCGCCGTCTTTCAAAATAATTGGTGCATCATCCAGAATACTTGCCGGTTGCACCAGACCTGCGTCTAGAGCAGGCAGATAAGCAGCGATCGGCTTCATTGTAGAACCCGGTTGCCTTGTCATCTGAGTAGCATAATTCATCTGTTCTTCCTGGAAGCTACGACCTTCAATCATACCAAGAATAGCGCCTGTCTTATGATTAATCATCATAGCCGCAGTTTGCTCTTTGCCTTTGGTATTACTGTCGGGTGAGAAATTACTACTATCTTCAGCGACTTCATGCATCGTGTTATAGACTGTTTTGTTAATCGTTGTATAGACACGATAACCACCAGTTAACAATTTCTGACGTGCATCTTCAAACAGTTGATTTCGTTCTTCAGAAGACAGAGTGGACATATCCAAATCTGGATTTTCCATTTTTACAATTGTTTGCGCGCCTTGTCGTTCAATTTCCATCATTAAGTAAGGATATTGAGAATACGCTTTGGCTGTTGGTTTGGCGAGTGAACTTTTGAGATCAAAGTTAATTGCTTCATTATATTCACTAGCTGTAATTTTACCTAGCTCTTTCATCCGTTCAAGAACCAGTTGTTGTCTGCCGACTGCACGTTTAAATCCTTTTTCATTGAATTTACCGCTACTGTCAAAAGCAGAGTAAGCGGTTGGCAATTGAGGTAGACCTGCAATATAAGCGGCTTCCGCGATATTGATTTTACTGAGATCGTTTACAGCAAAAATACCTTTAGCTGCTGCTTTGATCCCAAAAATATTGTATCCGCTTGAACCTTTACCAAAAGGCATTTTGTTCAAATAAGCAGTCAAAATTTCATTTTTGGTCATAAAGCGCTCGATCCGAAGAGAAAGCAACATTTCTTTAATTTTGCGATCATCTGTTTTGTCCAAGTTCAAAAAGACCCGTCTCGACAATTGCTGTGTAAGTGTACTACCTCCGGTTTGGACGGATTCATTCAGTACACGCTGTTTGACAGCACGCAGCGTACCATTCATGTCAACACCTTTATGTTCATAAAAATGATTATCTTCTATGGAAATAATGGCGTCGATGACAGGTTGAGGAATCTGTTCATAAGTCACCAATCGACGATCTTCTTCTGTACGAAGTTGTCCGATCGGGGAACCGTCATTAAAATAAGCAAAACCGGTCACTGCATTTTCGTTGATTTTTTTGACTATTTCTTCACGCGAACGCACCGGTTCGTCTTTTACAATCGAAGAAACGTAGCCCATCAAAATACCTCCACCAAACAGGCAAATGGCAAACCCAGCAATAACTACCCATTTCAAAATAGTGAGTAATTTGCGGAATCTAGCATGCTTGCTAGTGGACTTATTTGTTGGACGCTTGTCCTTCTTTTCAGCCATGTAACTTCCCCCTTTTACCAGCCACTATTATATCATAAAAATTACGCTATAATCAGTTTCTTATGACCGATAAAAGCAGGATGGGCACAAAGTCGGATGTGAACAAGCATTGACTTGTTTGTAAAAGGTATGTTATAAAAGTGATACGTTGAAGCAATCTACAATTACATAACACAAAGACGAAGAAAGACACCCAGTAGAAGTGGAGATTACCGTTCTCAGAGAACCGATGGTTGGTGCAAATCGGCAAGCGGACTTCCTTTGAATTACAGGTCTGGAGTCGTTTGATATTAGTAGTTTTATTGATAATATCAAGCCGGAATGAAGATTCCGTTATATATAATGAAGTGAGAAGCTGAATATATCTTATGATTTTATCAATATAGGTATAGGATCAGTCTTCTAATTAGGGTGGTAACGCGAGGCCTGCTCGTCCCTTTATGGGGATGGGTAGGTCTTTTTTGATGCGCATTTTCAAGCAGGCACTCCAGCGGAAGTGATCCGTATACTATCGAATAAGGGAGCAAATGAATAATGAAATGGGAAGAATTAACGTCAGCGCAACAAGCAGAAGTCGAAAAGCAATTAAGTGTGATTCAGCGAGGAACAGCAGAGATTATTCCTGAAGATGCATTACGTCAGAAAGTGATCAAGTCTGTAGCAACAGGCAAGCCATTAACAGTCAAATTAGGTCTAGATCCATCTGCACCGGATATTCATATCGGTCATACTGTTGTTTTGCAGAAATTACGTCAATTTCAAGAATTGGGACATCATGTTCAATTAATTATCGGTGACTTTACAGGACGTATTGGTGATCCTACAGGTAAGTCAGAGACACGTAAGCAATTAACAGAAGAACAGGTTAAACACAATGCAGAGACATACAAAGAACAGATCACCAAAATCCTTGATCCAAGTAAAATGAAAGTATACTTTAACTCGGAATGGCTAAGTCCGATGAATTTTGCCGATGTGGTAAATTTGGCAGCTAAAGTTACAGTAGCCCGTATGCTAGAGCGTGATGATTTTACGAAGCGTTACCAGGGCGGTCAGCCGATCAGTATTCACGAATTTTTCTACCCACTAATGCAAGGGATGGATTCGGTAGCTCTTGAAAGTGATATTGAAATTGGGGGTACCGATCAGAAGTTTAACTTATTGATGGGACGTACACTGCAAAAAGAATACGGTAAAGCTACTCAAGTTGCGATTACTTTACCTATTATCGAAGGTCTAGATGGTGTTCAAAAAATGAGTAAAAGTCTGGGTAACTACATTGGCATTGATGAAGAGCCGAATGAAATCTTTGGTAAATCAATGAGTGTACCGGATGAATTGATGCTTAAGTACTATGAGTTAACAACAGATATTTCGAATGAAGATTTGGCTACACTCAAAGCAGGGCTTGCAGATGGTTCTGTACATCCACGTGATGCCAAAATGAATCTGGCACAAAATTATGTACGTATGTTCCATAATGAAGAAGCAGGAGTAGCTGCAAAAAATCACTTTGTAACTGTATTCCAGCAACGTGCATTACCTGATGATATTCAAGAAGTAGTATTGGACGAGAGTGTACTAGAAAATGGACAAATCGGGCTGATCAAACTGGTAATGACGCTTGGATTTGCAACATCTACGAGTGAGGCTAGACGCAGTATTCAACAAGGTGCACTCAAAATCAACGAACAAAAGCATGATGATGTAAATGCAAGTATTGAACTAGCTGATGGTGATATTGTTCAAGTAGGTAAACGTAAATTTGCTAAAATCAAAAAAGCTTAATCCAGCTTAATTCAAAAACAAAAACCTTTATGATCGCTTCGGTGATGATAAAGGTTTTTTTGTTGTACTTGTTTATAGATTTTTGAGCATATACTCCTTATTTTATCTATTGTTCGTTCAATATCTCAAAATGAAACTGTTAACTTTATGTATCAATTTGTCGATATAAGTAGAATGTGGATTTTATTATAGATATAGAGAGGATAGGTAATTACATTGCGTAGATTTAAGTTTAAAAGCATCCAAGCTCGCACACTGTTAACGCTACTCCCGATTGTTATTATTGCTCTTGTGCTCATTAGTGCGCTATCGTATCAATTTGCCAAACAAAAACTCAATACCGAAATCAACACTAATGCTGCAACAACATTAACAGGCTTGAACGAAAATTTAAACAGTCAGTTAAAACAGAATTCGATGATTGTATCATCACTCGCCGCCGCTACTGGAGAGTTAGGGAATACAATTAGCGTTCCCGATTATTTCAAGCTAGCAGAACGCTGGCAAATGTTAAGTTCATTTACGTATGGAACTGGTATTTTCTTTGCTGAGAATGCGTATGAACAAGGCGTAAAGTATCGTTCGATATATGCGGTACGAGATGGAGACAAAATTAATACCACTACAGAATATGATGATCCAGCTTATGATTATTTAACACAGCCTTACTATACAGGTACACTGAACAATTTTGATAAGATTTATTATACAGAACCTTTTACCGATTCTGTGAGCAAAATGAAGATGATTACAGCAGGAAAAACGATTCGTAATAATGATGGGCAAGTATTAGGAATAGTAGCCGCCGATGTGAGTATGAATAATATTAAAGATTATATTAACAATCTCAAAATAGGCACAGCAGGTCGTGCATTCTTAATCAGTAGTAAAGGTGAAGTACTTGCAAGTGGAAGAAAAGAGATTGTAGAAGATACTCCGTTACAAGATGAGAAAATAGATGGTATTCAAACCGTAGCTAATTTGATGAACAAAAATCAAACAGGCAATACCGTATTAAATATTCAAGGAGAGTTGAATACGATTTTCTATGCAACTGTTGCAGAGACAGGTTGGAAAATCGCTGTTATTTTACCAGATTCTGAAATTAAACAGCCAACTCAAGAATTGTTACATATTCTACTGATTGTAGGAGCCATAGGTATTATTGTAATTAGTGCTGCTATTTTGTGGAATAATATAGGACTGATTCGTGAAACACGTAAAGTAGTAGACGTAAGTCGTAAAATGGCTGTAGGCGATTATTCTGAACGCTTGTCTAATCAACGAGCGGATGAATTTGGACAAATGGCTACCGAATTTAATAAAGTATTAGAATCGACAAGTGGGATCATGGCGCATCTTAATCAACAATCCACCATGGTTCAAAATGCCGCAGCTCAGATTGCTCAAGATTCAGCTATGGCGGCAACCGATGCAGGGCATAATGTAAAAGAATTGCATGAGATGGAAAATGGAGCCGACTTGCAGTTAAAAGCAGCAGATGAAAGTACAGTCGCAATGGAAGAAATGGCTATTGGCGTACAACGGATCGCTGAATCGGTACAAGAAGTATCGGAAGCTACAGTTGTGATTGAACAGAAAGCTGAACAAGGGAATAATCGTCTGAACAAAGCAGTAGAGCAGATTGATAGAGCCAAAGAAGTAATGGATGAAGCAGGACGTATGGCAGCTTCGCTTAATGAACGCTCTCAACAAATCAGCAGTATTATAGATATGATTCAATCGATTAACAAGCAGACTACATTGCTGGCGTTAAATGCTTCTATTGAAGCGGCGCGAGCAGGAGAAGCAGGTCGAGGGTTCGCTGTAGTAGCCTCAGAGATCAGTAATCTAGCTAATAATGTTGGAGACTCTGCCAAGTTGATTACAGAGCAGATCGTTTCTATGCAAGCAGAGACGTCTGCGGTAGTCAGTGGGATGAAAGACGGATCTTTACAAGTCACAGAAGGAATTACGATGCTCGAAGATACGAAGCAGATGTTTGCTTCGATTAGTGAGGATATCGAAAGTGTAGCGGGTGAGATTCAAGAAGTATCTTCTGCATCCGAGCAGATGTCAGCTGGAGCAGAAGAAGTTACTGCTTCTCTCAATAATCTAGCTGATATTGCTAAATCTTCAGCAGTACGAGCAGCCAGTGCAACAGAACGTTCTACACAACAATCGCAATCGTTACAGAAACTTGAAGCTTCTGCGCAATCATTAGATGCAGTCTCGGATTCTTTAAATGAATTGATTTCCAAGTTCCGAACTTAATAACATTTAATAGGGTGAGATCATATAATAAAAGAAATATAAAACCCCCATCGGTGATTACTGATGGGGGTTTGCTATATTCACGTATATAGACAAATAAAAAAGCTATCAGAGCGAACTCTGATAGCTTTGGATTTAAATCTTAACGGTTGTAGAACTCAACGATTTGTTTTTCGTCGATTTCTTGAGACAATTCAGAACGCTCTGGCAAACGGATATATTTACCTTCAACAGCGTTTTCGTTGTACTCAACATAAGCAGGCAAGTGTGAACGGTTTTCGATAGCTTCTTTAACAGAAGACAAGCTACGGCTTCTTTCACGAAGACCAATAACATCACCTGGTTTTACGGAGTAAGAAGCGATATCTACTTTTTTACCGTTAACAGTGATATGACCGTGGGATACCAATTGACGTGCTCCAGCACGGCTGTTAGCAAAACCAATACGGTAAGCCAAGTTATCCAAGCGGCTTTCTAGCAAGAACATGAAGTTTTCACCAGCAATACCTTGAATTTTTTGAGCTTTAGAGAACAAAGTACGGAATTGTTTTTCGCCCAAACCATACATGTGACGCAATTTTTGTTTTTCTTGTAATTGCATACCATAGTTACTCATTTTACGACGTTGGTTCGCTCCGTGTTGACCTGGAGGGAAAGGACGTTTCAAATCTTTACCATTGCCGCTTAGGGAAATACCAAGACGACGACTTAATTTAAATTTAGGACCAGTGTAACGTGACATTTATAATAAGCTCCTTCGTAATTAAAGTTTTATTTTGAAAATAAACATTCCGGGGCTTTGGGTCTGTGATTCATGTTGCCGCGTTTTGTTTGTCGTAGGCTTGGATAGGAAGCGTACTACTAGCAAAAATGTTCAGCCGCAGTCTTGCTAGCAACAAAAAGCGTGAGGGTGAAACAACGTTACCCCAAATTAAAGTCTATCCAGTCTTCATCAATAATAAATTATATAGGAAACAATCATCTGTCGTCAATAGGTTTGTTGATATTGTTTATGTAAAATTTTATGGAGGTAGTATTGAATTTAAATATTGAGTGCAAACTATAGTATAAAATTGTAGAATGGGTGTATTAATGTTAAGACATTTAGTGACTTACATTCGTTGTGAGAGGAGGCATTTTATATGTCAGACAATCAATGGAATTATCCGGTGCAAGCCTGGCGTACCGAACAAGGACATGCCTCCTATCCGGTCGTATCAACTACTGATAACACATTCTGGCTTCAAAATCTGGATATTAGTCCTGAAGATTTTCCGTATATCGAACCGTTGTTGCAAGAAAGCCTTAGTGATTGGCAACAACAGAATAGTTCTCAAACACGGATAGGTAATGCACATTGGTTTTTATTTAACCATATGCATAAATATATAGGCGGAGATCAGACAAGTGATCACTTGATACCACAGATAGATATAGCAGTCTTAGATCGTTCAATCTCTAATGAGCATCTTATTGAATATCAACAGGAACAGTATCAGTTTACAATTGTTCCTATTTATACACGTCATCATCAAAAACCATTTGCAATGATGGGTTGTATTCAATTATGTAATCAATCCCAGTTGTTATCTAAAGAAGAAATTAACATGCTTGTTTTACATTATAAAAGTTTATTTTATCGGCGTTTTGAATATACATTTATAGCCGATATGCTACATTCCAAAACGCTGGCAGAACGTGAAGCCCAGCGCCGTTCCGTCTTATTCCAAGTCATTCAACGTATGCATGACAAATTTGAAGTCGATGCGTTGATTACAGAACTGTTTGCTATTGTGGGTCAGATGTATCCGCAAGTCGAATTTGAATTGCTGGTATCTCAGGACAATAAGAGTAACAATCCCAAGGTCAAACCTTTATTATTGCAAAATCCTAAAGAGGATATGTGTGTGCGTGCTTTTACAGCAGGTCAGCCCTTGATTGAAGTGCATTCAGAATCTTCAGGGCTGTCTGATCGAATGGAAGTAGCGATTCCTTTAAGTGGCAAGCAAGCGATCTATGGCGTTTTTCATTTGTTGTCTGATTATCCTTTAGAAGAAGAAGATATTGAACTGATGCGCATTATGGCAGAAGCGGCTGGACGTACATTTGAAAATGCTAAATTATACGAACAATCGCAATTGCTCAATGAAGATCTACGTTTGATCAATGAAATCACTAGAAGGTTAAATCAAAGTCTGCAATTGAATGAAATTTTTGATATCGCAGGCAAAGAGTTATTAGACGTATTCAAAGCAGAAACGGTGGCTGTACTCCATCTGAATCCAGAAACCGAACAGTTCGAAGTCGTAACAGGCAACGTTCCAAGTATGGAAGGTAAGTCAGTAGGCAAAGATCATGGATATACCGGTTTACTTTACCGTACCAAAGAACCGGTGATTTTATCAGATTATTGTAACAATCCCAGTCTGGAATCTTTATTTATGAATGCATCGGGTTCTTGCTCAATGATTGCTTCTCCTTTAATCGGTGGTGGCGAAGTCAAAGGATCGATCTTTTTGGGCCACCGTAAAAGTCATTATTTTTCATATGGCAATTTTAAGCTGCTACAAGTCATTACAACGCATATTGGGCTCGCGGTTGATAATGCAACTCTACATGATGAAGTAAGACGTATGGCAAGCCGTGACGCGCTTACAGGGTTGTATCTACGTCGCTATCTGGATGAAAAGATTCAAAGCTATCAAAGTAAAGAGGATAGCGGTGCTTTGCTAATGGTAGATATTGATAAATTTAAACAGGTAAATGATACGTATGGTCACCAGATCGGTGATGAGATTCTCAAACAGGTGAGCTTAATCATTCAGTCTTCTATTCGTGAAGGTGATATTGCGGCAAGATGGGGCGGAGAAGAGTTAGCCGTGTATTTCCCACAGATTGATGCAGAGAAGACAGAAGTGATCGCTGAACGTATTCGTGAAAAAATCGAAAATGAAACTCATCCAACCGTGACCGTTTCTTGCGGAATTGCTGCGTGGGATCGAGAAGATCAAAAAGTCAGTGTAGAATCTTTGTTCTATCGTGCAGATATGGCACTGTATCAAGCGAAAAAAAGCGGACGGAATCGTATATGTATTGATGAGAGTCCAAGAGAATAACCAAAGGGTAGTTCTAACGGTATATGGCGAATAGCTATAGATCATAGAGCTACTTTTTTATTTTATAAGGACAGATGAAGACAAGAAACTTAACATCATGATACAATATTTTTTGAATAATTAACCGTTGTTCAAAAAAATGTTTTGAAAAAAACACCAAGAGGGGAAGATATACTATGCAAGATCCTAGAGTAAAAGTATTAGCCAAAAATTTGGTTGAATATTCAATTGATGTACAACCAGGCGAAAATGTATTGGTCGAAATGATCGGTACAGAGCGTGATCTACTGAACGCAGTGATTCATGCGATTGGCGAAAGAGGCGGTAATGTTTTTGTTCAATTAACAGATCGCAAAGTACAACGTGCTATGTTGATGAATGCAACAGAAGCAAGTATGAATACATGGGCTGCACTTGATCTGGAACGTATGAAGCAGATGCAAGGGTATATCGGTATTCGTGCAGGTGAGAATATTAATGATCTATCCGATGTTCCTGATGACAAACAAAAGCTATATAACAGCATTTACCAACATGCGGTTCATAGTGAGCAACGTGTTAAACATACTAAATGGGTCGTTCTTCGTTATCCAAATGCAAGTATGGCGCAACTCGCAGGTATGAGCACAGAAGCATTTGAAGATTTCTATTTTGATGTATGTAATCTAGATTACGCTAAAATGGATAAAGCTCAAGATGCTTTGGAACAATTGATGACTCGTACAGATAAAGTACGCCTAGTCGGCAAAAATACAGATTTGAGCTTCTCTATCAAAAATATCGGCGCTAAAAAATGTTCTGGTCAACGTAATATTCCTGATGGTGAAGTATTCAGCGCGCCGGTTCGTGATTCAGTTAACGGCGTTATTAGCTACAACACCCCAACTGTATATAACGGAACGACGTTTGAAGGCATCACATTCCGTTTTGAAAATGGTAAAATTGTTGAAGCAACAAGTAATGATACAGAGAAATTAAATAGCATTTTGGATTCAGATGATGGTGCTCGTCATATCGGAGAATTTGCGATTGGATTCCATCCACACATTTTGCATCCAATGAACGATATTTTGTTTGACGAGAAAATCGCAGGTAGCTTCCACTTCACACCAGGACAAGCGTATGAAGAAACAGATAACGGTAATCGTTCTTCGATTCACTGGGATCTTGTATTTATTCAACGTCCAGAATACGGTGGCGGTGAGATTTATTTTGACGATGTATTGATTCGTAAAGATGGAATCTTTGTTTTACCAGAATTGGAAGCTCTTAATCCAGAGAACTTAAAATAATATTTGGATTGAATCTACAGTAAAAGATTGAAAATGGTAAAAGAGGTTATATATTGGTGTGAGCATCTTATGTGCTAACCCGATAAGATAACCTCTATTTATCACTCTTACCAGAAGTAAGAAATGGGTTGCATAAGAAAGCGTATTCAATTATGATGTAAATGGAAAACCTGAATTGTTGAAAAATTTTAGTCGGAGTAGGAGGGTTCTCAAATGGCAACAAGTAATACGAATAATGCCGCAGTAGTTGAAATCGCACAGACAGCAGGTCAGTTCACTTCTTCTATTGTTTTACAACATGAATCTAAATTTATTGATGTTAAAAGTATTTTGGGACTATTTACAACACTTGTAAAAAACCAAGATTATGAGCTTCATGTACATGGACCAGACGAAGAAGAAGCTAAAAAAGCAGTCGTTGCTGCTTTTGAAAAACATGGACTTGCTGTAAAACTTGCAGAAGGTCAATGATTAAGAGTGCTGATGATCCCTTGTGGATTGTCAGCATTTTTTTGTTGGAATCGATCTTAAATAGATTTACGAATCAATTGTTAAAATCTAAGGTAAATTCCTTTAATTTCGTTAGGGGTTCTTGTATTAGCCTCCAATTTCGTCTAATATTAAGAGTAGTAGTGACTGACGATTCTCGAACATGGGGGGGAAGAGCATGACTTCATCTGATTTACAAGAACAGTTGAATATAAAAGCATTGAATCTTCTACAAGAAGATGCAAATAAAATTGAAAAATTAATTGAAATACAGATGGAGAATTTGGATACTCGTTACTGTCCTCTGTACGAGGAAGTTCTGGATACTCAAGTATACGGCTTTTCCAAAGAAGTAGATTTTGCGATTCGTGCCGGATTTGTTTCTGAGCCTGTAGGCAAACAGTTAATCAGCAACTTGGAACGTAATTTATCTGTATTGTACGAAGCTATGAATAATAAACAACAGTCTGCTGAGTAGCAGACTTTCGTTACATAGAAACGCCCGTACCTTCATCTGAGGGTACAGGCGTTTTTTGGTTTGGAATATTATTTAGACGAGATAGAACGATACACCCAGAATAATATAAGTGACTAATAATAGTAATCCTTCATACCAGTTGGTCGAACCATCTTGAATAATGGATTTGGCGATAAATACAGACACCATAATAGCGACCAGTTCAAGTGTCGTAAATACAATATCCATCGTATTGCCTAGGAAAAAGCTAACAAAAATCAGTACAGGAGCAACAAACAGAGCAATTTGTAGACTACTACCTACTGCAATTTCAACCGATGCACCAATTTTGTTTTTCATCGCTAACATAATAGCTGCACTATGTTCAGCCGCATTACCAATAATGGCAACAACGAATGCACCGACAAATAGTTCACTGAATCCAAAGTCTGTCGTAAATGTCTCAAGTGTACCGACAAGCCATTCACTGACAAATGCAGTCATCACTGTAGCCACCACTAAAAACAAGATTGATTTGTTTTTAGACCATTTTGGTTGCTCATGATCTTCAGGTGCTTTGGGATCTTTGACATCTTCCAGATACTTTTTGTGTGTCACCATCGAGAAGATCAACCATGCAATATAAGCAGCAATCAACAATCCTGCGACAATTAAGCTAAGTGTATCGACTTCTTGAGGCGTAATAGAATGAGTATTTAAAAATAAAGCAGGAACAAATAATGCAATCACAGCTACGATCATCAATGAACCATTCATATTAGCTAATGCCACATTAAAGTTCTGTACTTTATGTTTGACTCCACCTGCAAAAATACTAAGACCCAATACCAGCAATAGGTTACCGATAATCGAACCAGTTAAGCTGGCTTTGACCATATCGTATAATCCTTCACGTAGCAACATAATAGCGATAATCAGCTCAGCGGCATTACCAAATGTAGCATTCAGAAATCCACCCAAACGTTGTCCTGCATAATGAGCTACACTTTCCGTAGCACGTCCTAGAAATCCTGCGACTAAGATAACTGCAATAGCCGATACTACAAATTGTAGAATAGGATTCAAATGTGCATAATGAGCAATAGCACTAAACACAAAAAAGATGGCTAATAAAATAGTAGATAAATGTTTCTTCATTGTGCACCCCTTTTTCTATATATTTTATGTAAATTCTTTAACATTATAACCAAAACAGTAGGGTATTTAAACCGATTGTATCGGATAAAGTTTAGATTTTGCTCGAATGCTGATACAATAGAGAAGAAAACATCAGCTCGATATGAAGTTATTTAGACAGATGAAGTTTTAAGCTTTAGAGGAGGATGGGACATGACCGAATCATTACAATTGGAAATGGGTAGTATCAAAATTGCCGATGACGTCGTAGCAAAAGTAGCGGGCATGGCCGCGTTAGAAACGCCAGGTATTGCTGCTATGTCTGGAGGATTATCCGATGGATTTGCCAAACGTCTAAGTGGTAAAAATGTACAAAGAGGTGTGACTGTAGAAGTCGGACAATTGGAAGCAGCGATTGATCTGCGTATTATTGTTCTCTACGAAACTCCGATTCATGAAGTATGCCGCATGCTTCAACAAAATGTACGTGAAGCTGTAGAAAATTTAACCGGACTTAAAGTGGTTGAAGTGAATGTAAAAGTAGAAGGCGTCGCTTTTAAAGACGATATTTTGTAGAAATCTCAAGTCTAACCATATAAAAAAACGACGGATATGATCTCCGTCGTTTTTTTTACTTTGTATGCAGTTATTTTATTATTTCATGCGCATAGAGACCGAAGAACGACTACTTATGCGTGAATTTGTTGTTTGTGCTTTTTCACTAGCTACCCGATTCGTTTCGCGAGAAATACTTAACATGATCCCCATACTGGTCATCATCATAATTAATGATGTACCTCCATAACTGATAAATGGTAATGTAACCCCTGTAATAGGAATCGTATTCGTAACACCACCGATATTAATAAACGCTTGAATAGCGATCAGACTCATAATACCGACTCCAACGAGTGTTCCAAAGATATCGGGACATCGCAAAGCGATAAACAAGCCTCGCCAGATAAAGTACCCGTATAACAATAAGAATAAGCTGGTGCCTATAAATCCGAATTCTTCACCAATGACGGCAAAAATAAAGTCATTGTAAGGGTTAGGAAGATAGTGAAGCTTCTGAATACTTTGACCAAAGCCTGAGCCTGTAAATCCACCCACTCCAATAGCAGTTAGCGATTGAACAAGGTTATAAGAACTTCCTTTTTCATCAGCCATGGGATCAAGAAACGCTTCAATCCGTCCTGCTTTGTAGCTACTTTCATTACTGCTGTTATCATCATGATTAAAGAGGGCACCTATACCGAGTACAAGTGATGCTCCCAGAACCAATAAAAGAACAGAAGCCATAATATGTTTGACACTAGCGCCACCAGCAAAAATAATTAAACCTGCTGTTGCGACCAAAATCATACAAGAACCTAAGTCATTTTGTAAAAAGATTAAGCCAGCAATTAAGCCTACAACAACCATGACTGGAATATAACCACTGCGTAAATCTCTAAGTTTATCTCCTTTTTTGGAGATCAGAGCCGCTAAATACAAAATAACAGCTAATTTGGCAAATTCAGAAGGCTGAAGTGAAAATCCAAAAATATTCAACCAGCTTCGAGCACCGTTCAACTCTTTACCTATCATAAGAACGATAACCAATAGCGCTAAAGTAATCAGAAAAAAGGGCGCAAACCATTTTTTATATTTACTATAGTGAGCTTTCATAGCAAAAAACATACCGACCAAACCAATAACGGCGTATAAAATATGTTTTTTCGTAAAATACAAGGAGTCGAAGTTATAGTTTTTGTTCGTCCATGCGATGCTTGAACTTGCACTAAAGACCATAATAATACCGAAACAGACCAAAATGACGGTCATGATTAACAATTGAAAATCAGGAGCCCCTTTTTTGGTGATTGTCTGCGCAGGTTGCTGTATATTACGCACATTGGAACTTGATTGGGTATTTGTATTCCGATAGCGATTGGCTGTAGTCTGGTTGTTTAGTGTTCGTTGCGAAGTATGTCTGATTTTATTCATAACGAGTCTCCAAGGATAGAACGGATATGTACAGGTCATCATTCATAGAGGCAGTTAACAAACTGCTAATTTTCATGCACAAATCCTCCTTTTGTAATAAAAAACGTATATATGTTGTATTATCATATAAAATTATGGTTAAGTTCACTTTTCATGATAGTACGTTTTGTAGGTAGGCGCAAGCTTTGAAAAGCTGTATTGACGCACTTATCAAGCAAATATGTTACGGTTAAACAGAAATTGGTCATATAAACTATTATTTAACCAACACACAGGTATTGAAACTTACCAATATGTGTATAATGAAATAACGAGAATCACATTGAAAGGATGAAGAGCAGATGGGGAATTATAATTGGGAAGCTTTATTTCCAGATATGGTAGAATGGCGCAGGCATCTTCATCGTCACCCTGAGTTATCTTATCAAGAACACAATACAATGAAATTTATAGCAGACCAATTAATAGCCTTTGGTATTGACACACAGTCCGGTGTTGGCGATACCGGAGTGATAGGTACAATTAAAGGAAGTCTGCCCGGCAAAACAGTAGCGCTACGTGCTGATATTGATGCATTACCGATTCAAGATGAAAAAGAATGTGAGTATGCTTCACAAGTTGAAGGTGTCATGCATGCTTGTGGACATGATGGTCATACCGCAGGATTATTAGCAGTAGCTCGTTATTTCAGTGAAAATAGAGATACTTTGAAAGGCGAAATTCGTCTTATTTTCCAACCGGGAGAAGAAGTCTGTCCGGGTGGAGCGTTAAAAATGATTGCGGCAGGTGCGCTTGAAGGAGTCGATGTCATCTACGGTGTTCATTTATGGTCGCCTTTGCCAGTACACACGTTAGCAAGTGCAGCAGGGCCGATCATGGCATCTGTAGATGACTTTGTGATCGATATTACAGGTAAAGGTGGTCATGGCGGTATTCCTCATGTGACGGTGGATAGTGTATTAACAGGCGCGCAATTGGTAGTACAGTTACAATCGATTGTCAGTCGCAATGTGAATCCTCTTCAACCTGCTGTGTTAACGATCGGAACGATCAATAGTGGAACAGCCAAAAATATTATTGCCGAAACGTGCCGGATTACAGGGACAGTGCGGACGTTTGATGAAGAAACCCGTGCTGTTATTCGCAAACGGTTCGAAGAAGTGACTCAGCATACTTGCGCTATGAATGGAGCAACAGTAGAAATTGATTATATGATGGGATATCCACCGCTTGTGAATCATGCCGGAGAGACAGAACGCTTTTTCCAAGTAGCTAAAGCCGTATTTGGAGAAGAACAAGTTCAGGTGACACCACCGATGATGCCTGCTGAAGATTTCTCTTACTATGTTCAACAAGTGCCGGGCTGTTTTATTTTTGTAGGTGCTGGTAATGAAGATAAAGGGATTACTTATCCTCATCATCATCCTAGATTCGATATTGATGAAGCAGCGATGCTGAATGCAGCCCAAATCTTAGTCTCTATGGCTGAAAATTATCTGGAACAGCAGGATGAAATACCATTTTTGGAAAAGCACTTCTAATCTGTTCTAGGCTTATGCTATGATAATAGAGACAACTAAGAAGATAGTTGTCCACTTTATATACAGAAACGAGATGAATTTCATGAGCGTAACCGAGATTAGGACGGTCGATATGGCCGAAGTCTTGACAAACGCCTATGAATTAGGCGATATGATCAACAATTCTATCGAAGTCGCGAATTACCTATATTGGGAAGAGCGTATGCTGGCTCACCCGGACGTTATAAGCTTGATGCACAAGCTCAACAGTAAAAAAGAATTATTTGAAGAAACACAGCGGTTCGGTCATTTCCATCCAAACTTCCATGAAGCCAAAGAACAGGTGGAAGCGGTTCAACGGGAAATGGAACAAATTGAAGCGGTATGGCGCTTCAAAGACGCTGAAAATAATTTGGATCAAATGTTATACGAAATGTCAGAACTGATTGCACATTCCGTTTCTGAAAGTATTAAAGTTCCAAGTAACAACCCTTTACCGAAAGGAGGCGGATGTGGTAGTGGAGGATCATGTGGATGCAGTTGAGAATGAGCAACAAGAACAAGTTCAAGTCCAGCAAGAACAAGTTCCAGAACAAGAGGAACAAGGGTTAGCTCTACCTGAACGTATCGGTTATATTATCTGGGTCAACGATGTCAAAGCAGCGCGCAATCTTGAAAAATATGGCTGTGTTCATTATATTTCACGTCGCATGCATTATGTGGTTATGTATCTGTACACTGAAAAAGCCGAAGAAACACTCAAAAATATCCGTCGTCTTTCTTATGTACGTAAAGTTGAACGTTCTTATCGTAATGAAATTAAGACCGAATACACCAAAGCAGTACCGGATCAGACTCAATTTTACGGTATTTAATTAATCCCTTTGGGAATGATTACCTTTAGCAATAAACAAAAAGCGACCTTAAATGGTCGCTTTTTTATATTTAATTTGCAGCAAACGGTTTCATTTATGAGTGGTTAAAGGTATTTAATAAGTATTATTTACGATAATTTTGAAGAATTATCATTTATGGGTTAAAGAAACGTGACTAGCTGTCGATATAATATTTAGTGGGACTACAGAACTGTAAGATAACAAAGACAAATAAATTAATAACATGAAATGACTTTAAAAATGTCAAATATTTAGTAAAAAACGTTAAAAATGGTAGCTTTTTCGTCTTGTGTAGGGCGAACGATATATATATCTTAATAGGTATAAATACTTAGACGGAAAGACCCATACAGAATGGGGAGTGAATAGTTAATGAGAGATAAAGTAATGGAACGCTGGAGCACGTACGAACCTTTTCACGTAGAATTGGGCGAGAAAAAGGTAGCTGATATTGTGATCACGAATCATGCGATCAGTCGTTATAATGACCGTATTGCCAAAGCTCAAACCAAGCCAGAAGAGATCGCTTCCTTCATGTGGGAAACACTTAAACAAAATCGGATTATATCTTATTACCGTAAAGAAGAAGATGTATATTTGATCGATGAAGACCTTGTTGTTGTCGCTGAATTTGCTGATCTGCCGGGTGAATACGATCTTACAGGTAATCCACTGCACAAAATGATTATCGTTACATTTTTGGGTAAAATGTCCGAAACGATTGAACTGCGCGATCTTAAATCTTACTATTCTTGGTTAAGACACTCTCGCCGTATGACATTGATCAAAAACAGTCGTAAACGTAAATAAGGATGATAAACTTCATTCATGATAAACCTACCTTAATGGATGTTATGAACCCATTATAGCCATTTGCGTAATCATGCAATGAATATCCAATCCACTATAAATAGAGTCTGTATACTTTGAGAAGAAGCTGCTATTCAAGCAAGCTTCTTTTTTGTATGCTTATTTGAAAATGGTACACTATATACATAGCAAGGAGGGGAAACGGTAGTGGCATTTAATTTTCATCAATTGCATATTTTTTATACAGTTGCTGAACGAGGAAGTTTTTCAGCAGCAGCCCAAGCGCTTCATATGACTCAGCCTGCGGTAACGATGCAAGTTCAGTCGTTGGAAGATCATTTTGGCACGAAATTATTTCACCGTACAACTAAAAAAATTGAATTGTCTGAAGCAGGGCATGCTTTGATGCCATTTGCTTCTCAAGGTATCCATTTGATGCGAGAAACAGATGCGGTCATGTCACGCTTTACAGATACATTAGCAGGGCGATTGGTATTAGGGGCAAGTAATACGATTGGCGAATATGTATTACCACGTCTATTAGGTCCACTAGGGCAACGATATCCACATATGAAGGTGATGCTTAAAGTGATGAATACGACTCAGATTTTAGATGAGATCAGTCGTAATCAATTGGATTTTGGTCTAATCGAAGCTCCTGTTGAACATCCTGATATGACAATTAAGCCTGTGATGCAAGATGAACTAAAGCTTATTGTGCCAGGTAATCATCCTTTAGCCACGCAGGAGATAGTACAGTTATCCGATATGCTAACGTATCCTTTTGTATTACGGGAAAAAGGATCAGGTACACGACAGGTAATGGAAGAAGAATTGATTAGACATCATGTCGATCTCTCTCAAATTCAGACTGTCATGGAACTTGGAAGTACAGGCGCTGTTAAATCTGCTGTAGAAGCAGGATTAGGCATTACAATTTTATCCCCATCATCCGTAAAGCATGAAGTAGCATTAGGGTTACTGAAAGTACTAACGATTGAAGGGGTCTCCTTTCAACGGCAATTTTACTCGATTCATCTCAAATCGACATTGCTAACCATTCCAGCAGTGACTTTTTTACAATTTGTGCAAGAGTATGAGTGGGTCTGAATAGGAAAGTGTAATCAATATATAAAGGAATAGAAGAGGAGTGAATAAGATATGGATATGTCTTCAGAAGAACGTTATGCAGATTTGCATACACATAGTCAGGCATCTGATGGGATGAATACCCCATCGCAAAACGTGAAATTGGCTGTAGAAGCAGGACTAGGTGCGATCGCTGTCACAGATCATGATACTGTTGCAGGTGTAGCTGAAGCAATCGAAGCAGGCAAGCTATATGATATTGAAGTGATTGCCGGTGTGGAAATTAGTACAAGAGAAGCTAACAAAGATATTCATATTCTAGGATATTATCTGAATACAGAAGATCCTATATTATTAGAGCGTCTGCAACAATTGCGTGAAGTTCGTGATCATCGTAATGTACAGATTTTGCAAAACTTACGTGACCTTGGCGTGGAGATTACAATGGAAGAAGTGATTGAACAGTTAGGCAGAGAATTAATGCCTGACGAAAGTATTGGTCGTCCGCACATGGCTGATGTATTAGTTGCCAAAGGATATGCAACCGATATGAAAGATGCGTTTAACAAGTACTTAGCAGAAGGTGCAGCCGCTTATGTTTCACCCCCACGTATTACTGCTGCTGATGCGGCAGTATGGATTCGTGAAGCCAATGGAGTTCCTGTAATGGCTCATCCGGGTATTTATGGTGATGATACATTAGTGGAGCGTATTCTGGATCACAGTTCGATAGCAGGCTTGGAAGTATATCATTCCGATCATTCACCTGAAGATGAACAACGCTATTTGGAAATTGCACAACGTCGTGATCTGATTGTCACAGGTGGATCTGATTATCATGGGGAGCGCCAAGGCAAAGTATTTCATGGCCCATTAGGCGGTAAAAATGTACCGATGTCTACATTAGTTCAATTGCGTCAATTACAGACAGCGATCGAGACAGGCATTACAGCAGAATAATCACAACGTAATCAAATGGAATATTTCTGCATCATAAGAAAAATGATAAGAAAAAGAACGGCTTGAAGATCACCTGTAACAAAGGTGATTCAAGCCGTTCTTTATTTGTAAATCATCATCGCAAAAGCAATATTGGATAGTTCTAAAATATCATTAAAACATACGGATTAAGATTTGATCGAACTTTCCAAACTTTTAACGACATCTTCTTCCGGAGTGATAAACAAAGTAGTCTGTTGCTCATAGATGACAAATCCAGGCTTCGCTCCGCTGGGCTTACGCACATGACGAATCAATGTGTAATCGACAGGCACACTACTGGATTCTTTAGCCTGGCTAAAATAAGCGGCAAGCTGTGCAGCTTCTGCTAATGTAGCTTCACCAAATTGTTGACTACGGATAACCACATGAGAACCAGGAATATCTTTGGTATGCAACCATGTGTCATTGGAGTGAGCTAATTTGTTGGTAATATAATCATTTTGTAAATTGTTTTTACCTACATACATTTCGATACCTTCGCTAGACGTATAGACATGAAGAGTCGGACGATTGTCTTTACGTTTCTTTTTGGCACGTTTATTACGATTACGTACATATCCTTGCTCCGCCAATTCTTCACGAATCTCGTCAATATCTTGCAAAGAAGCACTGCCTAATTGTTGTAGCAACGAATCCAAATACTGAATTTCAGCATGTGTTTTGATTAATTGTTGATCGATAACCGCTAGACTGTTTTTGTATTTGTTATACCGTTTGAAATAACGCTGTGCATTATCAGAGGGTGTCAATTGCGGATCAAGAGTGATCGTAATTGGACGCTGTTCTTCATCATAGAAGTTAATCAATTCGATCTGTTTATCGCCACGTTTTAGTTCATGTAGTGAAGCGAATAACAATTCACCCTGGATACGGAATTTTTCAGCACCTTCAGCTTCTTGAATATCTTTTTGTAGATTGTCTAATTTTTTAATATTTTTGCTACGCTCATTTTGAAGAAAACGTAATAGATCACTTGTCTTCTGCTTTACGGTATCACGTTCTGCTTTGTCACCATAATAAGCCTCGATACATTGACTGATCGAATCGTAATGCTTTTCTTCCTCTTGAATCAGAGTCAAGGGCACTGCTGAAAATACGATTTTACCTTGAGCATTCAGACCACTGACAGGAGCGAATTCTCCTTTGGATACTTGCTCCATTAAAGTAGAAAAAGCTTGCCAGATATACTGTACATCTGGATACGGATTTTCATTTGCTCCATTAGCACTCACATCAGCTTGCTGAGCACGATATACAATTTCTTCAGCAATCAAAGGGCTTAGACCGCTAAACGTATTCAAAATAAAACGAGCAGGCGGATCAATATTTTCACGATGCAGTTCCATAAACTGTTGTTCGCCTGTTTCTAACGGATTCAATTTGTGCTGATCTGGCGGTTCTACATAGCTGAATCCAGGCATGATGACACGGTAGCTACTAATAGCGGGTGTAATATGATGAATTCCGTCTAATATCGTATTGGTTGCCGGATCGATTACAATCATATTACTATGACGACCCATGATTTCGATAATTAACCGTTTGAATGAAACATCGCCTAATTCATCACGTTGACGCACATTGAAATGAATGACACGTTCCATACCTACTTGCTCAATGGATTCTATAATTGCGCCTTCACAATGTTTGCGGAGTAACATACAGAACATCGGTGCTTCTTGCGGATTCATAAATGATTGTTCGGTAAATTGAACACGTGGATAAGTAGGGTTCACACTTAGAATTAATTTGCGATTCCCACGCTGTGCACGAATCTGAAAAACAATATCATTACCTGTCGGTTGGTGAATTTTATTAATACGTGCGCCTTGTAGAGACTGAAGCTCATGAACAATCGCACGGGTAACAATGCCATCTAATGCCATATCTAATATTCTCCTATTCTTACTATCATAATCATCTTCTATCATGCCACAAACCCATAGCAATTTATAGTGCCATCATGTATGCTTACCCAATAGAATGTGTTTTTCGGAGGAGAGGATTGAGATGGAATTTACCAAAATGAATGGTCTGGGCAACGATTTTATCGTTGTTTATGGAGAGCCATCATTGCCAGCAAATGTAGCAGAATTGGCGATTAAGCATTGCAATCGTTACTTTGGTATCGGTGCAGATGGTTTAGTCTATATTTTGCCGTCCGCCAATGCAGACTTTATGATGCGTATTATTAATTCAGATGGATCAGAAGCAGAACAATGTGGAAATGCGATTCGTTGTGTTGCCAAATATGTATATGATCGCGGTCTAACGCCGCATACTGAAATTACAATAGAAACGATGGGTGCAGGTGTTCAGTCGGTAACAGTTCAAGCCGAAGATGGCGTTGCTCATACCGTTCGTGTCGATATGGGAGCACCCATTCTGGATAGCACTTTAATTCCAGTGGCAGTAGAAGGTAATCCTGTGATGAATCAAGAGATTGAAGTGGAAGGACAGGTTTTCCATTTTACAGCAGTATCAATGGGTAATCCTCACTGTGTTATTTATGTTGATGATGCAGTGAATATTGATCTGAATAAATGGGGGCCACTGCTTGAAAATCATCCGTTATTTCCACGCAAAGTCAATGTAGAATTTACAACTGTACAAAGTCGTGATCGTATGGATATGCGTGTATGGGAACGTGGAGCAGGGCCAACACTGGCTTGTGGAACAGGTGCTTGTGCAACATTAGTTTCTTCGGTGCTTAATGGATATTCAGATCGTAGTGGATATGTATCTCTTAAAGGTGGAGACTTATATATCGAGTGGGATGAGTCCAGTAACAAAGTCTATATGACTGGTTCTGCGGCTACGGTCTATACAGGAGAAACAACCGAATAACAGCTTACAAACAGTCTGGTTATATAATTTAGCTATATCACCGTTTGAACGTCTTATAGCTCTTGTTTTTGTGCTACATTAGAACGTAAATGAATCCAGTGGGGTGGACTATACAATGAAGCCAGATTTGCGTTCCAAATGGACAGATAGCGTGATTATAGGTGATGGAGCGATGGGAACCTATTTATATCAATTAGGATTTCCAGTAGGGATCTCTTATGAAGAACTTAATTTGATTCGTCCACATATTATAGAAGATGTACATCGTCAATATGTTAATGCAGGTGCTCAAATGATTGAGACCAATACATTTTCTGCTAATTATGACCGATTATCTAAATATGGGCTTGAAGATAAAGTCGATGAAATTAATCGCGCAGGGGTACGTATTGCCCGGGCAGCAGCTGGGGATCAAGCTTATGTCGTTGGTTCAGTCGGAGCGATTCGCAATGGTAAACGTACCAATATTCCGAGGTCTGAATTACGCCAATATTTTAGACAACAAGTATCTTCGTTATTAGATGAAGGTGTAGATGGAATTTTGTTAGAAACGTTTTTTGAAGTGGAAGAACTTGCGATTGCTTTACGGCAGGTACGCAAACTTACTGATATTCCTGTCATGTGCCAATTAACAGTAGAAGATGCGATTCGGACGTTAGATGGATTTGCTTTGCCAGATGCGTTTGCTTTGTTGACGGATGCAGGAGCAGATATGGTTGGTCTTAATTGCCGTGTGGGTCCTAATGGAACACTACATGCACTTGAAGCGATTCAAGGAAAAGTATCGTTACCGTTATCTGTTTATCCAGATGCTGGTGTCGCTGATTACGTTGATGGTGAATATCGTTATGGAGCAAGCCCGGCTTATTTTGGTCAACGGAGTGTTCGATTTGCCGAGTTAGGTGCCAGAGTGATCGGTGGATGTTGTGGAACTACACCTGAACATATCGCTGCAATCGCAAGAGCACTAGAAGGATATACACCGGAGACATTAGACTTTTCAAATGTACAAAAACCTACTCCACAGATCAGTGTAACCATAGAAAATGCAATTATGGATGAAAGTGATCGTAATGGGGAAGATGTACCGCCAACACTGGTTGATCTGGTGCGCGAACGTCCAACCGTTATCGTTGAACTGGATCCGCCTCGTGATCTGGATATCACTCGCTTTCTCAAAGGAGCAGCTGCGCTTAAAGAAGCAGGAGTGGATGCATTAACTCTAGCAGACAATTCGCTAGCAGTTACTCGAATGAGTAATATGGCACTTGGACATATTGTGCAACGTGAAGCGGGTATTCGCCCTTTGATCCATATTGCTTGTCGTGATCGCAATATGATTGGTAGTCAATCGCATATGATGGGATTCGATGCATTGGGTATTGATCATGTTCTAGCGGTAACAGGTGATCCGTCTAAATTTGGTGATCTGCCAGGAGCAAGTTCGGTCTACGATATGACTTCATTTGATATGATCAAAATGATCAAGCAATTGAATGAAGGCATTGCTTTCTCAGGTAAACCACTCAAACAACGTGCCAAGTTCGTTGTAGGGGCAGCCTTTAACCCGAATGTAAAACATCTCGACAAAGCAGTCGTTCGTCTGGAAAAGAAAATTGCTGCCGGTGCTGATTATATCATGACTCAGCCTGTCTACGATGTGCAGTTGATTGCTGATATTCGCGAAGCGACCAAACATTTGGATATTCCTATTTTTATCGGCATTATGCCACTTGCGAGCGGTCGTAATGCTGAATATCTTCATAATGAAGTTCCGGGTATCCAATTATCGGATGAAGTACGTGGACGAATGGCTGGGCTCGAAGGTGAAGAAGGCAGAGCTACAGGCGTAGTGATCGCTAAAGAACTGCTGGATGTCGCTATGGAACATTTTAATGGAATATATATTATGACTCCGTTTATGTTTTATGATATGAGCGTACAGCTAACTGAATATATATGGACAAAAGCAAAGCGCCGTCCAAACCCCTTGTTTCACACTAGATAATCAATTACAATAGGATAACGGATGTGATGCCGATGTCATTCAGTATGACCGGATACGGTCAGTCCGCCGTGCAATTTGGCGGCTACAAAGTCCAGATTGAAGTCAAATCCGTCAATCATCGTTATTGCGAAATCGTGATGCGTATACCACGCGAATGGGGTCAAATGGAGGACAGTCTCAAACGACTGATTCAAGATGCGATCAAGCGTGGACGGATAGATGTATTTATGAACAAAGAGCAAGATACAGGGCAAGTTCCGTCTCTGAAGCTCAACCATGCGAATGTCCAGTCTTATTTACAAGCAGGTCAAGAGCTAACAGAGCGTTATGGTATGAATGGAACGTTGGATATTAACCAATTGCTTGCATTACCGGGAGTAATGACGACTGAGCAACCTTCAGAATTGGCAGATGAAGAAGGACAAGCACAGTGGCAACAGATTCTTGGTCAGGGGCTACAAGAAGCACTTCATAATTTACTGGAAATGCGTGCACGAGAAGGGATTCATTTAGCTAACGATTTGCGGGAGCGTCTGAATTTACTAGAGCAGCATTATCGGAAGATGTGTGAATTAGCACCTACTGTAGTAGAAGAACATCGTGTACGTCTGGTACAGCGATTATCTGAACTTCAGGATGGAAGTTATCATTGGGATGATTCCAGAATTAGCATGGAGATCGCCGTATTTGCAGATCGTTCAAATATTGATGAAGAATTGACACGTTTGAATAGTCATTTTCAGCAGTGCAGGTTATTGCTCGAAAGTAATGATGCAATAGGGCGTAGACTTGATTTTTTGATTCAAGAAATGAATAGAGAAGTGAATACAATTGGTTCCAAAGCAAATCATCTGGCTCTGACTAATCATGTGGTTGAGATGAAAGCGGAACTGGAAAAAATCCGTGAACAAGCTGCAAATTTGGAATGAATGCAAGTCAGCGACCTCATTTCGGCGTAAATGAGTCAAATGTATAGGGGGAAAAACCTGAAGATGGCCATCAAACTTATCAATATTGGCTTCGGAAATATTGTATCCGCTAATCGGATTATTTCTATAGTAAGCCCTGAGTCTGCACCAATCAAAAGAATTATTCAGGAAGCACGCGATCGTCATATGCTCATTGATGCCACATATGGTCGTCGTACTCGTGCTGTTATCATTACAGATAGCGATCATGTGATTCTTTCCGCAGTGCAACCGGAAACCGTAGCACATCGTCTATCTACCAAAGATGATGATCACGACGAATAAACAAAAAGAGGCTGTTGATCAATCCAGTACAGACCGGAAGACGCAACAGCCTAAAATGGAGTGTACCATGTCTAAAGGATTATTATTTGTGTTATCCGGCCCGTCTGGTGTCGGTAAAGGGACGGTATGCAGTGCTCTTCGGACGCGCATGCCTGAGTTGATCTATTCTGTATCTGCAACCACTCGTCAGCCTCGTGCAGGTGAAGTGGACGGAGTGAATTACTTTTTCAAAAGTCATGAACAATTCCAGTCAATGATCCAAAATGATCGATTGCTGGAACATGCGGAGTATGTAGGTAATTTCTATGGCACTCCACGTGATTTTGTAGAAGATACGCTGAATGCGGGTAACGATATTTTCCTTGAAATCGAAGTACAAGGTGCTTTGAAAGTCATGGAGAAGTTTCCAGAAGGCGTATTTATTTTTTTGACTCCACCTTCGTTTGAAGAATTGGAACAACGTCTGCATGGGCGTGGAACTGAAACCGTAGATACGATTATGAATCGGATGACGGTAGCTGCTGACGAGTTGGAATTGATGAAGCATTATGATTACTCTGTAGTCAATGATGAAATTGATCTAGCATGTATGCGAATCCAGAGTATTATTGTCGCAGAACATTGTAAGATTACAAAATAAGTCCTGCGGAAGTTTATTTCGCAGAACACGAAGAGGTGTGTGTATCTAATGTTATATCCTTCTATTGATGAAATGATGACTAAAGTCGACAGTAAGTACTCTCTTGTTGTTGCAGCTTCCCGTCGTGCAAGACAATTGCGCGAAGGTAGCACTAGTGAATTGAAAGATGCTCATGCGAGCAAATATGTAGGTATTGCATTAGAAGAAATCTATAACGATATTCTTCGCATTGAACGCAGAACAGAAACAGAGTATGACGACGAGTAAGAAGTAAGGGTCTAGGTAAAGGGGTCCGCTATCTAATGTATAATTAAATACGGTCCCCGGCGCCACTTGCTAACAACCGAAAGGTTGTTATTTTTTTTGAAAAGTTCTCGAAATGATCACTGTTATTCCCTTTTTACTACAAAAAGCGGTATAATAAAGGGATGAATAATTGCTCAAACTAAACGAAAGCGGGGAGATAGAGATGCTGCAAGGTAAAAAGATTGTGCTAGGGATTACTGGCGGAATCGCTGCTTACAAAGCGGCAGCGTTATGTAGCGGATTGGTAAAACAAGGAGCAGATGTACATGTTATTATGACACATTCAGCTTCCAAATTTATTACCGAACTTACCCTACAGACGCTCTCTCGTAACCCGGTTCATATAGATACATTTGACGAACGTGATCCAGAAGTAGTCACGCATATTAATCTAGCCGATCTAGCCGATCTGGTATTAATTGCTCCAGCCACAGCAAATACAATAGCTAAAATGGCTCATGGACTAGCAGATGATATGCTTTCTTCAACTTTGCTTGCAACGATGGCTCCAATCATGGTAGCTCCAGCAATGAATGTACACATGTACCAGCATCCAGCCGTGGTGCAGAATATGAATACACTGGTTAGTAGAGGTGTGCTAATGATCGAGCCTAGAAGTGGAATGCTTGCTTGTGGTTATGTTGGCAAAGGACGTTTGGAAGAACCGGAGACGATTATTAGAGTAGTACAAGACTTTTTTCAAGCTCAGGCTCATCGTAATCAGTTAAGTCAAGCATTAGCAGGCAAAAAAGTAACAGTCACCGCAGGTGCAACCGTGGAACGGATTGATCCTGTTCGCTTTATTACGAATGATTCTTCCGGCAAAATGGGGATTGCCATTGCTAAAGCGGCTCGTGATATGGGTGCATCGGTACGACTGATCGCAGGGACGGTTCAAGTACCTTTACCTGAAGGGATCGAGACTGTACGTGTTCAGTCTGCTCAAGATATGTATGAAGCTGTATTAGGAGAATGGAACAGCACCGATATTATGGTTCAAACAGCAGCTGTTGCAGATTATCGTCCACGTACTGTATACGATACCAAAATGAAGAAAAAAGACGAGGGGCTTACATTAGAACTCGAAAAAACAGTCGATATTTTGGAAAGCTTAGGTCAACGCAAACAGGGACAATTTCTGATTGGATTTGCCGCAGAAACGAATGATGTGGCTGAACATGCTATGGGCAAATTAAAACGCAAAAACTGTGATCTATTAGTCGCTAATGATGTCACTACAGTTGGAGCTGGTTTTGGTACAGATACCAATGTAGTTCAGATTTATGATGCTGATGGATTAGTAATGGATCTGCCTTTGATGAGTAAAGATGACGTAGCGATCCAATTGTTGAGTGTAGTAGCCAAACGGCTGAATGGAGTGTCTACCTCATGACGCTTATTGCTCAGGTGATTGTTGATGTACCTAGCCGGGGCACAGATCGTCCATTTGATTATATTGTGCCGGAATCGATGCAAGGATGGTTAGAAGTAGGGAGTCGTGTCGGTGTTCCTTTTGGCCCACGTACATTACAAGGATTTGTTATTGGATTAAGTGGAACATCAGAGACACCTGCTGCAAAGCTCAAAGCATTGCAGGAATTACTTGATCTTGTGCCTCCACTTTCAGAAGAATTAGTAGAATTGTCTGAATGGATGAGCGCCAAATATGCGTGTCACCGCATTACTGCCCTTCAATCGATGTTACCTGCGGCTTTGAAAGGTAAAGCAGAACGGTATATTCGAGTGGCTGAACGTGAATCTTGGGTAGGCGAAGATTCTCTTTTTGATGCTACAGCATCTTTATTAACCGATGAAGAAGAACAGATTATCTCTCATATTCAAAAGCAACAAGAAGTGCGAATGGAATTGTTAAGTCGACGTTTTGGTGAACAAGCGCATATTATCAAATCGTTGTTACAACGAGGCATATTATTAGAAAGCCGTAGCATACGTGATAAAGTGCAAAAGAAAACTGTTCGAACGGTTTCTTTACATTTGCCAGAAGATGAGATTCGTACGATTATTGAAGAATTTCCTGCCAAAGCCAAACGTCAGCAAGAAGTACTAACGTATATCGCAGATACAGGCGGCGATGTACCGTTGAAAGAAATTATGACGGTGCTTGGCGTAACAGCCAGTACAGTGAAAGCTTTAGCTGACAAAGGATATATCGCTATTATGGATATGGAAGTGTATCGTGATCCTTATCAAGATCGTAACTTTACACCTACTACTCCATTTACATTAACCGATGAACAGCAACAGGTATACAACTCGATCATCAGTAGGATTAACAAGCGGGAAAAAGGTGAATATTTAATTCACGGGATTACAGGTAGTGGTAAAACAGAAGTGTATCTGCAATGTATTCAGCGTGTGATTGAACAAGATCGACAAGCGATTATGTTGGTACCTGAGATTGCACTGACTCCGCAAATGGTTGAGCGATTCAAAGGTCGATTTGGCGATCGTGTAGCAGTGATGCATAGCCGTTTATCTAGTGGAGAACGTTATGATGAGTGGCGCAAAATCCGTGAAGGCAAATCGCAAGTTGCTATTGGGGCACGATCAGCGATTTTTGCTCCTTTTTCTAATCTGGGCTTAATTATTATGGATGAAGAGCATGAGACTTCGTATAAGCAAGAAGAAAGTCCGAAGTACCATGCTCGTGATGTAGCTATTCATCGTGCTCATCAGCATAATGCAGTGGTTATTTTGGGATCAGCTACCCCTTCATTGGAAAGTTATTATGCAGCTAGATCCCAAGCAAATGATGAATTTATGCCAACCTTATTGGAAATTCATGGACGTGCACTTGGAAGTGAGCTTCCAGCTGTAGAGATTATTGATATGCGTGAAGAGTTGAAAGAAGGCAACCGCTCGATGTTTAGCCGACCGCTTCACCAAGCGATAGAAGATCGGCTAGAGAAAAAGCAGCAGACGGTTCTTTTGCTTAATCGACGTGGTCATTCTACTTTTGTTATGTGTCGTACTTGTGGATATGTAGCTGAATGTCCGAACTGCGATATCTCGCTCACCTATCATCAGCGCTCGAACAGTCTACGTTGTCACTACTGTGGACATGCTGAACCGGCTCCGCAAATATGCCCGGAATGTGGTAGCGAGCATATTCGTTATTTTGGCACAGGAACACAGCGTGTTGAAGAAGAATTGGCGAAGTTATTTCCCGGTATTCGTGTTGTACGGATGGATGTCGATACAACCACGCAAAAAGGGTCACATGAGAAATTATTAAATCAATTCCGAGATAAAAAAGCGGATTTACTGTTAGGTACCCAAATGGTAGCGAAAGGATTGGATTTTCCAGATGTGACATTAGTCGGTGTTATTGCTGCCGATTCGGCGTTACATTTACCTGATTTTCGAGCAGCGGAAAAAACGTTCCAACTACTTACACAGGTAGCCGGTCGAGCCGGTCGTCATCATTTACCGGGTGAAGTGATTGTGCAGACGTATAATCCAGAGCATTATTCGGTCATACATGCCAGTCATCACGATTATCATTCATTTGTACGTGAAGAATTAAAGCATCGTCAGACATTAGGGTATCCACCTTATTGCCGTCTAGCACTGATTACCTTTTCTCATGAGAAGTTGGCTTTGTTAGTACGAATTGCTGAAAATTATACACAGATGATTAAAGATCAAGCCTCTAAATTGGGTTGGTTAGGTAGTCTGGAACGATTTTCAAATGAAGCTCTGGATGTATTAGGTCCTGTCGCTTCGCCAATCCCACGCTTAAAAAATAGATACCGATTCCAATGTATGATAAAATGGCGTGGAGATATGGACGTTGCCAAGCTTGCAGAGCATGTGGCAGAACAATTGCAAGACAGTGTACGTGATAAAGAATTATTAATCAGTATCGATGTCGATCCACAGGTATTAATGTAAAAAGGGTTTATGCAAAATAGTAACAACGCAAAAGTAGAGAGATGACATAAAGGACGGGATAAAGAATGGCTATACGTATTATTGTAACTGAACCGGATGACGTGCTTCACAAAAAAGCAAAAGAAGTGACTAAAATTACACCCAATGTACAAAAGTTGTTAACCGATATGGCGGACACGATGTATGATGCAGATGGTGTAGGTCTTGCTGCGCCACAAGTTGGGATTTTGAAACGTCTGATTGTAGTTGATGTAGGCGATGATAACGGATTGATCGAACTCATTAATCCTGAAATTATAGAAAGCAATGGCGAGCAATTAGGCACTGAAGGCTGTCTGAGTATTCCAGGTCTAAATGGTCAAGTTCGTCGTGCGTTGGAAGTAACGGTTAAAGGGTTAGATCGTAATGGTGAAGAAGTGACAATCACAGGTCGTGATCTATTAGCACGTGCTTTTCAACATGAGATCGATCACTTGAATGGTGTACTGTTTACGGATATCGCAGAACGTGTCTATGACCGTAAGCTAGATGAGGAAGGGGAATAAGTCTATCGTGAAAATTGCATTTATGGGCACACCTGATTTTGCTGTGCATAGCTTGAATGTTCTGATTGAAGAAGGCATGAACGTAGTCTGTGTCGTAACTCAACCCGATCGTCCTCAAGGTCGTAAAAAAGTATTAACACCTACGCCTGTCAAAGCGGCAGCTGTAGAACATGGTATTCCTGTTCTTCAACCACAGCGGATGAGAAATCCAGAATCTATTGCAGAACTGGCCGCTTATGGACCTGATTTGATCGTAACGGCTGCTTTTGGACAGATTTTGCCCAAAGCAGTACTTGATCTTCCTCGTCTAGGTTGTGTCAATATTCATGGTTCTTTGTTGCCTAAATATCGTGGTGGTGCACCGATTCAGCGGTGTATTATTAATGGTGAGACAGTAACAGGGATTACACTGATGTATATGGCAGAGGGACTTGATACAGGGGATATGATCTCCAAGATTGAAGTTCCGATTACGGATGAAGATACATCGGGTACCTTATTTGCCAAAATGAGTGAAGCGGGAGCAACAATTCTTCGTCAAGAATTGCCACGTTTGTTAGAAGGTAAAGTTGACGCAGAACCGCAAAATGATGATGAATCAACCTATGCTCCGAACCTAACTCGTGAAGATGAACAGTTGGATTGGTCGAAAACCAGTCGTGAATTATATAATCAAGTGCGTGGTCTTGTACCGTTTTCCGGTGGATTCACGTTATGGAACGGTGAAGTATTCAAAGTATGGAAAATGAGTAAACCTAATACCGATGTCACTTTAACAGGTGCTGCACTCGATGCCAAACCTGGAACTGTTTTAGACTTGTCTCCAGAAGGTATCGTTGTTCGTACAGGCGATAACACAGTGACACTTACAGAGATTCAACCTGCGGGTAAAAAGGCGCTCAAAGCGTCTGAATTTGTACGCGGAACGTCAATGACTAAAGGTACGGTGCTCGGGTGAATAATCAAAATCATAACAACAAATCCAAACGTCAACCGAATGCAGATAGCCCGTTAGCAAATAGCACCAAAACGAAATCGGATCCCAAAAGCAAATCGGTTCGTCCTACAACAGCTCGTGAAGTGGCTTTGGAAGTACTTACTGCTGTGGAAGAAGAAGGTTCATATAGTAATCTTGTTCTCAATCAAATGCTCAATCGTATTCGTCTGGAACGTGCCGATATTGGACTCGCCACAGAGCTAGTGTACGGTACGATTTCACGTCTGAATACGATTGATTATTTCCTTGGACAATTTGTAGCTAAAGGCTTAAATAAACTTCAACCATGGGTACGTAATCTGTTACGGTTTAGCTTTTATCAAATCTATTATCTTGATCGTATTCCTGCGCATGCGGCTGTAAATGAAGCGGTTAATATTGCGAAGCGTCGTGGACATCAAGGTATATCAGGAATGGTTAATGGTGTCTTGCGTAATGTAATTCGTCGTCGTGAAGAATTAGTTATTCCGCAAGATTTGTCAGCAGCCAAAAGAATATCATTGCAACACTCATTCCCTGAATGGATGGTAGCACGTTGGATCAAGCAATATGATGAAGCGACAGCAGAGCAAATCTGTATTTCTAATAATGAAGCTCCATCGGTAAGTATTCGTGTAAATACGCATCGTACTTCTCGTACAGCGATGTTGGAATTGCTACAAAGTGAAGGATACGAGGTAGAAATTTCTCCATTATCTCCAGATGGTATTCTGGTACATGGTGGTGGTAATATGGCGTTAACATCATGGTATCAAGAAGGATTGATTTCGGTACAAGATGAAAGTTCGATGTTAGTGGCAGAAGCGGTACAAGTTCAAGCTGGAATGAATGTACTCGATTGTTGCGCGGCTCCCGGTGGGAAAAGTGTTCATTTGGCAGAGAAAATGAAGAACAGTGGTCATATTATCGCTAACGATATTCATGAGCATAAGCGTCAGTTAGTCGACGATCAGGCAGAACGTCTACAACTTTCGATTATCGAAACGACCGTTGGTGATGCCTTAACACTAGCAGAACGTTATCCTGCGGGTTCTTTTGACCGGATATTGTTAGATGCTCCATGTTCCGGTCTAGGCGTTATTCGTCGTAAACCTGATCTCAAATGGAATAAAAGTATGGCGGATATCAAAGAAATCGTACAGTTACAACAACAATTGTTGCAGAATATTTCTACATTGCTCAAACCAGATGGTATTCTGGTATACAGTACATGCACGATTGAACGTAGTGAAAATGAAGCAATTGTGGAATCCTTTTTACACCAAAATAAAGAGTTTGAAGTGGTTCCTTTTGCACCGATCACTACCAATCATGCTACAACAGGTGTACAGATTTTACCGCAAGATTTTCATTCAGATGGATTCTATATTGCAGCACTACGTAAAAACAGTCACTAACATAAATGATATACAAAGAAAGCGCCTTTTGGGCGCTTTCTTTGTTGGAAAAGAAATCCACTTTTAAACAGACAGGTCTGTATATTTATAAGGATGAACCGATTAATCGAGTCTCTAAAAAGTGTCGAATCAGATCAATGCTAATCGCTAAATCTTCTTCCAGTGGGAAATGCCCTGTGTTCAACAAATGAACATCTACATCTTCAAGATCATCCATATACGCTAAGGCTCCTTTGACTCCAAAAAACATATCATTTTTACCCCACGCGACAAGAACAGGTGGTTGATAAGTACGGAAGTATTCATGCCATGTTGGATATTGCTTCAGATTGTTCTGATAATCAAAATAGAGTGCCAGTTGAATCTCTTGATTACCTTCTCGATCCAGATGAATCTGATCGTTATTCCAATTGTCTGGACTAATCGATTCAGGGTCACGCGTTCCATTTACATATTGATGTTTTGTAACTTCGATTGTTAATATGTCAAGCACATCTTGACGAATCGCAGCATCGTTAGGATTTTTCCAAAAAGCTTGGATAGGTGCCCATGCAGATTCGAGCCCCACTTCATAAGCATTACCATTCTGAGAAATAATCGCTTGAACACGTTCTGGATGCATAACGGCTAGACGATAGCCAACTGGAGCGCCGTAATCATGTACGTAGATACTGTACTTAGCCAAGTTTAATTGTTCAACAAAATCGTTGATCAGATGAGCAATACTGTCGAACGTATACTCGAAATCAGTCATTGGCGGTTGATCGCTGTTACCAAACCCTGGATAGTCAGGAGCAATAACATGGTAACGATCAGCAAGTTGAATCATAAGATTACGGTACATATGCGAGGAAGATGGGAATCCGTGTAGTAACAAAATTGTGGGATGATTGCGATTACCTGCTTCTCGATAAAAAATGTTTAAACCATTGACCAGCGCATATTTATGCTTCACGTTCATAGAGATCACCTCAGTTTTAGTTTTGAATTGCAATGTGTAATGGTGCTATCACTTTTTAAATTATACATACAGGTCTGTATAGTTTCAAGCTATTTTATTTGTATTTACATTGGAGTCGATTTAATATAAACTTACAGGTCTGTATATATTGATAATCAATTGCAAAAGCTTTTGGGAATAGAGGTTATGTGATGGTTAATAAAAGTAAAAAAGAACAGATTCTGCGAGTCGCTTCTGAACTTTTTAATAAACAGGGGATTCGTGCTACAGGTGTCGATCAAGTCGTCGCCGAATCTAAAGTCGCCAAAATGACGTTATATAATCATTTTCCATCCAAAGATGAACTTGTATTGTCTTATCTGAAAAGACAGGATGAACAGTGGAGAGATTGGTTCGAATCTTCTGTTGATCGTCGCGGAGGTACACCACAAAATCGTTTGCTAGCTGTCTATGATGTGTTAGGAGAATGGTTTGTAGCGCCAGATTTTACAGGCTGTGCTTTTATCAAAACAGCTTCGGAATTTTCAGATGATAATCATCCTTACTTTGTAGCTTCTCATCAATATAAAGTGTATCTACGTGATTATATTGCATCACTGGTAGAACAGTGCAATGTTAAACAATCGCAAATGTTAGCTAGCACTCTATATATGTTAGTAGAAGGAGCTATAATGACTTATATGCTACAAACAGAGCCAGAGGCAGCTGTTCATGCTCGTGAAGCAGCACAAATTCTGATTCAGCAACTATCGTAATGGATCTTGGCTGGATATCTTAGGATAACGAAATATGCCTTGAATAAAGCAACTTTTGCTATGTTTATAAATAAATAAGAGTCTATAATCTGTAAAATGAATAAAGTTGTGATAAATATGACGATATCTTAATGAACAGACTCTTTAGGGTTTGATTGTTTTATGCTAGAATAGTAAGGATGAAATTCAATGTTGACCGTCATGTAATCAGTAGTATCAAAAAATGAAAAGAATTTGAGAATAGGTGTGATAATTGTAATGAAACCTTTTATATATGATTATGCTTTGGAAGATCTACAGAACTGGGCAAAAGAAAATAATGAACCTGCTTTCCGTGCAGGACAAATTTTCGACTGGCTGTATGTGAAGCGTGTGACTTCGTTTGAGGAAATGACTAACCTTTCCAAGGAACTTCGCGCTAAACTAGACGACCAGTTTTCTTTTGTTCTATTGGATGAGATTACAAAAATGCAGTCTAAAGATGGTACGGTTAAGTTTTTATTTGGTCTGCATGATGCTCATGCGATCGAGACGGTTATTATGCGTCACAACTACGGAAATAGTATCTGTGTAACGACACAGGTAGGTTGCCGTATCGGTTGTACATTCTGTGCATCCACACTGGGCGGATTGAAACGTAATCTGACAGCAGGTGAAATTGTTGCTCAGGTTGTTCAAGCACAGAAGATTTTGGATGAGACAAATGAACGGGTAAGCAGTATCGTTATTATGGGTTCAGGTGAACCTTTTGAAAATTATGAAGCAACAATGACCTTTTTACGGATTATGATTCATGAAAAAGGATTGAATATCGGTCAACGTCATATTACTGTTTCTACAAGTGGAATCGTACCGAATATTTACAAATTTGCAGATGAAGATACGCAGATCAATCTAGCGATCTCTATTCATGCACCGAATGATAAATTACGTTCTAAATTAATGCCGGTTAACCGTCGTTTTCCTTTTGATGATGTGATGGAATCTCTTCGTTATTATTTGAAGAAAACAGGTCGTCGGATTACGTTTGAATATGCGTTGATTGGTGGCGTTAATGATCAACCTGAGCATGCAGAAGAATTAGCAGATGTTCTCAAAACAATGATGTGTCATGTCAATTTGATTCCTGTTAACTATGTTCCAGAACGTGATTATGTGCGTACCCCGCGCAAAGATATTTTTGAATTCCAGCGTATTTTATCAGACAAAGGTGTGAATGTAACGATCCGTCGTGAGCAAGGACACGATATCGCTGCTGCTTGTGGACAATTACGAGCGAAACACATGGAGTCGACTGCGAGGTGATCACATTTGATTAGAACAGCGCAACATAGTGATAGGGGACACGTTCGACAAGTGAATGAAGATTCAGTATGGATTGGTTCAATTCAACAGGAATATACATTAGGTATAGTTGCTGATGGTATGGGCGGACATCGTGCTGGCGATACAGCAAGTCAACTGGCAGTGCAGACGATTATTGGTGATCTGCAAGGGCTAGAAGCGGGCTTATCGCTTGAAGCATGTCGTGCCGCATTACATGATGCCATTTTACATGCGAATAATGTTGTTTTTCATACTGCTCAAATGGACGACAGTTACCACAATATGGGAACGACTGTTGTAGCTGTATTGCTACGCGGTAATAGCGGCATTATCGGTCATATCGGTGATAGCCGCGCTTATCTGGTAGGCGAAGAAGCATTACGTCTATTAACGCAAGATCATACACTGGTCAATGAATTACTCAAAAATCATCAGATCACCCAAGAAGAAGCAGCTGTTCATCCGCGCCGTAATGTATTAACACGTGCGCTGGGTACAGATGCAGAAGTTGTCGTTGAAATTGACGATATTCAGCTTAAAGTTGGCGAAGTGTTATTACTATGTAGCGATGGCTTAACCAATATGATTGGTAATCAGCAGATCGAGACCGTTGCGTTAGCTGGTATTGCACTTGAAGAACGCGCGAAGCATTTAGTAGCATTAGCCCTAGAAGCTGGTGGCGAAGATAATATTACTGTTGCCCTGTTCGAAATGGATGACTCTACAGTAGAGTTAAGCACGAAGGGGTGGGAACAATGATCGGACATACGCTAGGCGGCCGTTATGAAGTCATCGAGGAAATCGGTGGCGGTGGTATGGCGCTTGTATATAATGCGCGCGATGTGCTGCTTAATCGTCATGTTGCCATCAAAGTTTTGCGCCAGCAATTTGTATATGATGAAGAATTTATTCGCCGTTTTCGTCGTGAAGCTCAATCGGCGGCTTCCTTATCACATCCTAATGTGGTTAGCATCTATGATGTCGGACAAGAAGGCGATATTCACTATATCGTGATGGAATATGTACAAGGTTACAATTTAAATGAAGTGATCAAAGAACGTGCGCCTTTGCCTGTAGATGAAGCGATACGAATTGCTTCCCAAATCTGCGATGCACTAGATCATGCTCATCATAATCAGATTATTCATCGTGATATCAAACCGCATAATATTTTGATTGGACGTAATGGCCGGGTCAAAGTAACCGATTTTGGTATCGCTCGTGCAGTTACCTCTACAACGATTACACAGACAGGCTCTGTGGTCGGTTCGGTGCATTACTTTTCACCTGAACATGCTAAAGGTGTGACTACAGGCGAGAAGTCTGATCTGTACTCACTAGGTATTGTATTGTATCAAATGCTCACTGGGCGACTTCCTTTTCTGGGCGAAAGTCCTATTAGTGTAGCGCTTAAGCATTTACAAGATGAATTTGAAGAACCGCGGTTGATCAATCCGCTGATTCCGCAAAGTGTAGAAAATATTATTTTGAAATCTATGCGCAAAAATCCTTCGGAACGTTATAACTCGGCGCATGAAATGTTGCAAGATTTGGACACTTGTCTTTTACCAGAACGTCGTAGTGAAACCAAAGTGTATTTCCCTACGATTGATGATGATGAACAGACACGAGTTATATCCGCAATTCGCCCGACTTCGATTCCTGTTGGGGATGATGATCGTAAGTCTGATCGTGAAATGTCACGCTCGTCTGCGCCTTCGAAGAAACAGCGTAGATGGGTGAAGCCGACGATCTGGATCTCTGCGGTTGTCGTCTTGCTGGCACTGATGACGATTGCGACGATGTATGTTCGCTCGACTTTAGAAGTGGCAGATGTGGCTGTACCGAATCTGATCAATCAGACACAGGATAACGCCAAGAAGCTAGTCGATGCTCAGGGGTTGGAAATCGGTCAGGTTACAAGTGAATACAAAGAAGGACAGCCTGCCGGTATTGTTATCGCCCAGAGTAAAGACGCGGGATCGATGGTCAAAGAGGGCGCTATAATTGATATTACGGTTACCGCTGAAAAAGAGTTATCCAAAATGCCTGATCTGAATGCCAAAACATATGAAGATGCACGTAAACTTTTACTTGCTGAAGGATTCAAAGAAGATCAGATAACACGTATAGATGCAAATAATGACAATGTAGATAGTGGAACCGTATTTGATCAGACTCCAGGAGCGAATGCAGATGTTGATCCCGCAACGACAACAGTCACGGTGACTGTAAGTAAAGGAACAGCTACAGCTTCAGTACCTGATCTAACCGGTATGAGTCAATCAGAGGCGCAATCCAAACTATCTTCTAACGGATTTGCTGTAGGCGATGTAGGGCAAGAAACTAGCTATACTGTAGCGAATGGTAAAGTGACCCGACAAAATCCTGCTTCCGGTAATTCATTAAGCAAAGGAAGTAAAGTATCGTTCTGGGTGAGCTCTGGGTATCCGCCAGAAGCATTCGACTATACGTACTCCGTATCTATTCCGCCAGCTACAGCAGGCAAATCAAGCAAAATCAATATTAAATATACCGATGCTACTGGTGAAAACAAAGATTGGGGAACCAAAACAATCAATTCACGTCAATCGCTAAAAGTGAATATGGTTTTGGGACCAAATCGAGATGGCGCTGTATCAATCTATCGTGATGGTGAATTTATTGATACGTACGCGATTGGGTATAACGAAGCGAAGCAAGGTACTGTACAAGAAACTGTAGTCGAACCAGACGCTCCTGTTGAAGTTCCACCGGTCGATAATAGTGGAAGTACAGGCACAGGCACGGGAACAGATGATCCTGCCGTAGATCCACCAGTAGACGGTCAAGGCACTACACCGACTGATCCAGCTACAGATGGAACTGCGACGACTGATCCAACAACAGAAGAAGGAACAGCGGATAGTGGAGATACCAGTACACCGTAATAGTGATCATGTATAAACCAGTAACCATAAGAATGCACAATCCAAAGAAATAAGCTTTATCCATGAGGGGACGTAATCACATGCTACAGGGCTTAATCGTCAAAGCTTTAAGCGGCTACTATTATGTACAACAACAAGTCGATGATATAGCCTCGGGCGGGGATCACCGGAAAACAGTTCAGTGTCGTGGACGCGGTATTCTTAAGAAAAAAGGGATTGCGCCTTTAGTCGGCGATCAAGTGTTGTATTCGTTAACTGAAAATGGAGAAGGTACAGTGGAAGAATTATTGCCTCGAAAAACAGAGTTGATTCGTCCACCTGTAGCTAATATTGAACAAGCTGTCCTTCTGTTTTCAGTGAAAGAACCGGATTTGAGTCTACATTTATTAGATAAATTTCTGGTTCATGTGGAAGATGCGAATCTAGAACCATTGATTTGTTTTAGCAAAATGGACTTGATCGATCCAGACGATACTCAAACATTAGCTGAAGTAGAGCAAGCACGTCTACTGTATGAACAAATTGGTTATAAAGTCATTTTGACCAGTGCGGAAGACGGTTTAGGTACAGCATCGATTCGTGCAGAATTATCGAATCGAATCAGTATGTTTGCAGGACAATCAGGTGTGGGTAAATCTTCTTTACTGAATGCTATTATTCCTGGAAGTACAATCAATACTAGCGAGATCAGTATGCGACTGGGACGTGGACGGCATACGACACGCCATGTCGAGCTGATAGAGCTTGATGGCGGTGGTTATGTAGCCGATACTCCGGGATTCAGTCAGATGAACTTTACACAGCTTGGTGTAGATTTAGAAGACTTGGGATCATGTTTCCGTGAGTTCAATGAATACTCAGACGGTTGTAAGTTCCGTGGATGTACTCATTTACACGAACCGGGCTGTAAAGTAACCGAAGCATTAGCTAAAGGTGAAATCGCAGAAAGTCGCTATAAGCACTATCAATTATTTTATCAAGAAATGAAAGATGAAAAACGGAGGTATTGAACGATGAATCCTATCAAAATTGCGCCTTCGATCTTGTCTGCTGATTTTGCCAAATTAGGTGCAGAAATCGCAGAAATCGAACGTAGTGGAGCAGATTGGTTGCATGTTGATGTAATGGATGGTCATTTTGTACCTAATATTACATTCGGTGCTCCTGTATTACAGGCGGTGGCTCCGCATACAGGATTGTTTGTAGATGTGCATCTAATGATCGAAAATCCAGAAAATTATATTGCTGATTTTGTTAAAGCAGGTGCACATATGATTACTGTGCATGCAGAAGCATGTGTACATTTACATCGTGTTATTCATTTGATCAAAGAGCATGGTGTGAAAGCAGGGGTAGCTTTGAATCCTGCAACTCCGATCTCTGCGATTGAAGAAGTATTGGATGATTTGGATATGGTGCTTGTGATGACCGTTAACCCTGGTTTTGGTGGACAAGCGTTTATCCCACGTATGGTCGATAAAGTAAAACAATTACGTGATTGGGCTAACGCGAAAGGTCATACGGCTTTTCATATCGAAGTCGATGGAGGCATCTCCGCAACAACTGCCAAATTGGTCGTGGATGCAGGTGCAGATGTGTTAGTAGCAGGAAGTGCTATCTTTGGAGCTCCTGATCGTGCTAAAGCGATCCAAAGTATTCGAGATAGCTTGAACTAACCAACTCATGATCTTGTAGTAATTGCGTATATATCATAAAAAAACCAGTAACGTTATCAGTACGATAATAGTTACTGGTTTTTTTATATAGGTGTATATGTATATTTGGAATGTTTGAGCCATAATTTAAAAATGAAATCAAAAAAACATCCCTATCGCTAGAGATGCTTTTCATCATTACATATAATACAAATGTATTAGCCGTAAATTATACGCGAGTCACTTTACCGGATTTCAAAGCACGGGTGCTGACATATACGCGTTTTGGTTTACCGTCTACCAAGATGCGAACTTTTTGAACGTTCACGCCCCAAGTACGACGATTGCGGTTATTAGCGTGAGAAACAGTATTACCACTACCAGGTTTTTTACCTGTTACATAACATTTGCGAGCCATAGTTACACCTCCTATTTCCAAAAAAACTGCATGAAAACAACACTTCTACCATATTAGCATAACGATTTGACTATAGTCAACAGTGTCAAATACTTTATTTATTTCTATGGTAGGTTATAGTACAATGTAAAATAGTCCGACGTATATCTTTTTGTCGGATCTTAAAGGTAACTGACTTGATGATTTCTGGATCGTTTATAAGAAATCGTCTATTCTTTATACCTTCTCGCCTATTTTTGGTACTTGGTACAAGGACAAGGTTCTAATTTGTAGGTATGGTGGTAATGGATAGAGTGGCATTGATAGAGAATAGTCTGTTATAGTCCTTATGAAATACAAATATGGCTTTTCAACAATCTTAACTACAACTAAAAATGAATATCCTGACCGAAATATGATCCGGCAGGATGTATAGGTATGATGAGGAAGGGGAATTTTCATTGAGTAAGCGTTTTTTAAATGGGACTGATTTTACCGCTATGGTATTGGCTGGAGCGGAGCGATTGCAACAACATGCAGAGCACGTCAATTCCCTCAATGTGTTTCCGGTACCTGATGGAGACACAGGCACTAATATGAATTTGACGATGACTGCGGGCGTTACAGAACTAAAGCGTAATCACTCGGCTGCTATTGGATCAACTGCAACCGTATTATCTAAAGGGTTACTGATGGGAGCACGTGGTAATTCAGGTGTTATTTTATCTCAATTATTCCGTGGATTCAGTCGTTCTGCGGCTTCATATGAAGAATTAAATGCGAATCAATTTGCAGCAGCTCTTCAAAGTGGAGTGGAATCAGCGTATAAAGCAGTCGTGAAACCGGTAGAAGGAACCATCTTAACGGTTGCCAAAGAAGCTGCCAAACATGCACTCTATTATTCACGTCGCACGACCGATATTACCGAGTTGATGGGCGAAGTGCTCAAGCGTGCTCAAGAAACATTGGCACAGACTCAAGAAATGTTACCGATCCTCAAGCAAGTAGGCGTAGTGGATTCAGGTGGACAAGGATTAGTCTATATTTATGAAGGCTTCTATAACTACTTACAACATGGTTATGAAGTGAATCAAGAGCAAGCGGATATCTATGCGAATATTGGAGAAAGTGTTCCGGTACAAGGTTCTAGCGTAGCTTTGGATAAAGCTAAAGGATTAGCGACCACTACTCCTGATCATTCTGCTCAATCTCGTATGGAGACCGAAGATATCGAGTTCTTGTACGATATGGAGTTTTTTATCAATCGTCAGATCGGTGATATCAAAAATGCTGCTTTTAATGAAGAATCTTTCCGTCAGGAACTTTCTAAGAATGGAGATTCAATTATTGTTATTGCCGATGATGAAGTCGTCAAAGTACATGTCCATTCCAAAGCACCCGGTGAAGTATTGAACCTGGCATTACGTTATGGTGAGATTACACAGATTCATATTTTGAATATGCGTGAGCAACATCGTGATCTATTATCAGCAGGACTAGATATTGCGCCATCACCAGACGTATTTGCTGAAATGCCACCACAACCACTGACTGCTCAGGAAACAGCTACACCTCCAGCAGAAGAAGTGGCAGCTTATGGATTTATCGCGGTATCGTCAGGAGACGGTATTTCTGATATTTTCAAAAGTCTAGGTGTAGATGCTATTCTATCCGGCGGGCAAACGATGAATCCGAGTACAGAAGATTTCGTCAAAGCTGTAGAAAGTATGTCAGCTGACCATATCTTTATTTTGCCAAATAACTCTAATATTGTACTGGCGGCTCAACAAGCCAAAGACTTATTAGAAGAAACACATCACATCACAGTTATTCCAAGTAAAAGTATTCCACAAGGGATTGCTGCGGCATTTGCTTTTCAAGAAGATGAAGATGTCAGTGTCAATCAGAGCAATATGAATGAAGCACTGCAACATGTGAAGTCCGGTCAAGTGACTAATGCTGTACGTGATACTGTTATTGAAGATATGAATATTAAAGAAGGACAATATATCGGAATTCATAATTCCAAAATTGTAGCCGCTAGTGATCTCATGCTAACCACCTGTCAACAACTACTGTCCAAAATGATCGAAGAAGGACAAGAAGTAGTGACTGTGTTAGTAGGGCACGATGCAGATGATCAAGACACCAGTGCACTTATGGGCTGGTTAGAAGAGACATATCCGGATGCAGAGATTGAGATGCATGAAGGTGGTCAACCCGTTTACCATTACTTATTCTCGGTAGAATCTTGAAAATAGGAACGATAGGAGGGAGAAACGATGGCACATACGATAATCGTGACTGATAGTACAGCAGATATTCCGGCTGCTCTATCAGAACAGTATGGTATACGGATTATCCCGTTAAGTTTATTTTTCGGTGAAGAAACGTTTCAAGATGGTGTAGATATTCAGGCGACCGAGTTTTACCGTCGTCTGGTGTCTGTATCAGTATTACCAACTACATCACAGCCTTCTCCTGCCAAATTTGCAGAAATGTATGAATCAATTCATGCGCAGTATCCAGAGGCTTCCATTATTTCGCTTCATTTGTCTTCTGGACTTAGCGGGACGTATCAATCTGCACTTATTGGGAAATCAATGATCGATCAAGATGATCATATAACGATATTGGACTCCAAATCAGCATCATACGGTTTTGGTATGGCTGTGGTCCACGCTGCAAGACTTGCGGAACAAGGCAAAACAGTAGATGAGATTGTAGAAGGTATTGAACATATTTTGAAAAGTCGTTCGTTATACTTTATCGTAGATGATCTGGAAAATCTGCGTAAAGGTGGACGGATTGGACGAGCATCGGCTGTTCTCGGAACATTACTTAATGTGAAACCAATCTTATCGATCGACGAACAAGGACAAATCTATGCGGTTGAAAAAGTAAGAGGTCAGAAAAAAGCAATGGCACGTATCGTTGAAATGATGCGTCAAGAATTAAAAGTTGATAAAATTAACCTAGCTTTGGGACATACAGCTGATCCACAGTCTACCGAGCCACTGTTAGCGCTGTTCAAAGAACATTATGAGATTGGTGAACTGGTATTGCCAGACATCGGATCTGTAGTGGGAAGTCATACAGGAGCGCGCACATTAGGGATCTTCGCGTGGCCGGATCAGCCATAAACGAGGGATGAACATGAATATCAGTCTGGAACAGATTACAGTTCGGCAAGTGAACGGCGTGAGTGCTCTCAAAGAAGGAGAGCTTCACGCCTTTGGCGTCTATACGATCCTTGATTTACTGGAATATTTTCCATTCCGGTATGAAGATTATCGTTTACGATCATTAATAGAAGTCAAAGATGGCGAAAAAATAACCGTTCAAGCCAAAATAGTAGGTCTACCTGTACTACAACGTTATGGTAAAAAGTCACGTCTGACCTGCAAAATGATGGTCGACGATTGGATGGTTACAGCGACATGGTTTAACCGTCATTATCTCAAAGAACAATTAACTTCCGGTCGTGAAATTATACTGACTGGCAAATGGGATCAACGCCGCTCACAAATGACAGTGCTTGATTCTGAATTTCCTGATAAGGGAACACAACGTAGTGGTAGTCTGCAACCTGTCTATTCGGTCGGGGGTAATATCACGCAAGGTTGGATGCGCAAAACGATTGGTAAAGCGCTCGACCAATACGGTGAAATGATTCCTGAGATTTTGCCACAAGAGATTATGCGTCGGTATAAGCTGGTATCACGCAAGCAAGCGATTCGCCATTTGCATCAACCTGGTGATATTGAAGAAGGTAAGCAAGCACGTCGCCGCATGGTCTATGAAGAGTTATTTCTGTTCCAATTAAAATTACAAGCGTATCGCAATATTAATCGTAAGCGTAATAGCGGAATTGTCCATACCACAGATAATGCGACGATTCGTGAATTTGTTCGTAGCTTGCCATTTGAATTAACGAATGCGCAGAAGCAAGTGGAATTGGAAATTCTCAAAGATATGCGTGAGCCTTATAGTATGAATCGTTTGCTTCAAGGAGATGTAGGTTCTGGTAAAACAGTAATCGCTGCGATCGCTTTATTTGCAACTGTGCGTTCAGGGCATCAAGGTGCACTGATGGTACCGACCGAGATTCTAGCAGAACAGCATATGCGCTCGCTCCAGCGGATGTTTGAGCCTTTTGATATTACAGTCGGGATGTTAACCAGTAGTGTCACAGGGCGCAAGCGGAAGGATCTACTGGCTTCTTTGCAAATGGGAATGATAGATATTCTGGTAGGTACCCATGCTTTGATTCAAGATGAAGTGTATTTCCGCAGTCTGGGCGTAGTGGTCACTGATGAGCAGCATCGCTTTGGTGTCAATCAGCGTAGTATTTTAAGACGCAAAGGATTCGATCCTGATGTGCTCACGATGACAGCTACACCTATTCCACGTACACTAGCTATTACCGCCTTTGGAGATATGGATGTGTCGACGATTGCAGAACGTCCTAAAGGTCGCAAACCGATCAGCACGTATTGGGTGAAACATAATATGATGGATCGTGTCAAAGGATTTATTGCGCGCGAAATTGACCAAGGACGACAAGCCTATCTCATCTGTCCACTTATAGAAGAATCCGACAAATTGGATGTACAGAATGCGATTGATCTGTATATACAAATGGATCAAGATTTTCCTAATTATAAAGTAGGATTATTACATGGACGTATGAGTGCAGCAGAAAAAGAAGAAACGATGCGTCACTTTTACAGTAACGATATTCAATTGTTAGTCTCAACAACGGTTGTTGAAGTTGGAGTAGATGTACCTAATGCCACACTGATGATTATTATGGATGCTGATCGCTTCGGCTTATCTCAACTTCATCAGTTAAGAGGACGGGTTGGTCGGGGTGAACATGCATCGTTTTGTATTTTGATTGCTGATCCGAAGTCTGAAAATGGACAAGAGCGGATGCGTGCGATGACTGAAACCGAAGATGGATTTGAAGTTTCTCGTCGTGATCTGGAAATTCGAGGGCCTGGTGAATTTTTTGGTACCAAGCAAAGTGGATTGCCTGAATTTAAAGTAGCCGATATGATGAGCGATTATGAAGTATTAGAAATTGCTCGTGTAGATGCTGTTAAATTAGTAAGCAACGAATTTTTCTGGACTTCACCCGAATACGCTGCTTTGCGGGATTATCTGGAACGTCAGCAAGTATTTCAAGGCGAGTTAATGGATTAAACGCAATAGACTCAAACTGGATATGAAAAAGGAGAATACGATGATCGTATTCTCCTTTTTTTGCTATACGTTATAAAATACATATGATTAACATGTACAAATCGATATCTCAGCAGCAAATATTATTTTTTACAAAGATATCTCTAATTATAGATTGACGGTGTATAGGATAGAGCTTTAATATAGATTTAATATACATTTTCGATATCAAATATATTCTTACATAGCACTGTTAATAATCCTCTGTGCTTGATCTTTTGCCTCTACCTTATATTGTTCATATTGTGTTTGTGTAATTTGACCAGCAGCTAATTGTTGCTGCCAGATGATGCTTATGTTATTGATCAACAAATCGGTAATTTTCGTTTCTTCCATACCTTGATGCTCAGCGATTTGAGCAATTGTATCTCCATCTTGTAAATACTGTTTTAATTCCAAACTGCTCATGCCAAGTAAACTGGATATTTCATCAAATAAATGGCCTATATTTGCTGTCGTATCAATAGATAATAGACTTCTTGTTGTTAATATAGCATGGGAAGCAGAGGGTATACGTTCTCTTTGCATAAGTTGGTGCATATCACGCCTTGGAGTCTGATTAACGGATAATGGATTCGCTATCGTACGTTCCAGTCGGCTAGGAATGGTTTTGCTGATTGTCGCTGCATGAGCTTGTGGAATAATCAGTAAGGTTCCACTTACAGCTAGCGCCATTGCCATTGAACTGGTCGCCATTATTTTTTTGATATCCATCAGGCTCTCTCCACCTTTCTAACTTGATACTTTACGTTGAGGATATCCACTTAGCATACTTGCTGTAGATGAGAATACTCTTAAAAGTAAATTAAAATACGCTAAGAATATTTCATAGAATGTAAAGTATAAGGAATCTACCCTTTTTTATACTGGGACTTTTACTAAGTAAAGTTGCAACGCATTCAAACGGCATTGTAGTTTGAATGATGCAGTTTAGTTTACTGAACATATACAGCTTGAGACTAGAGACGAGAGGGGTTACAGACAAATGAATATGAAGCAGAAATGGATTTTACCTCTAAGTATGGTGCTAATGATCTTAACCGCAGTAGGGTGTAGTAACAGTGGAAGTGAAGGTGCTTCTTCAAGAGAGGCAGGCAGTACAGATAGTAAATCCTACAAAATCGGCATTTCGCAGATTGTCGAGCATCCTTCTTTGGATGAGACTCGTGAAGGGTTTTTAGCAGCACTTAAAGATGCGGGCATTGTAGAAGGTCAGAATTTAACAGTCGATTATAAAAATGCACAGGGCGATTCAACCAATAACTTATCGATTGCACAGACATTATCTCAAAGTGACAATGATCTCGTGTTAGCGATTGCTACCCCTTCAGCGCAAGCTGTTGTCAGTCAGGTTAAAGATTCACCTGTTTTATTTGCGGCAGTAACAGATCCATTAAGTGCCAAGATCGTTAGCGATCTACAAAAGCCGGGTGGAAATGTATCAGGAGCATCGGATACGAATCCAGAAGCAATCACAGAATTAGCTGATTTTATCGGTACAGAATTACCTGATATCAAAACGATTGGATTAGTGATTAATGAAGGTGAACCTAATGCTGTAATTATGGCACAACGTGCAGAAGAAGCTTTCAAAAAGCACGGAATTACGATGATCAAAGCAGCAGTTACCAATACTTCTGAAGTTCAGCAAGCTGCACAATCATTAGTCGGTCGTGCAGATGCCTTTTATATTACACTGGATAACTCGGTAGTGAGCGCAGTAGATACTGTTATTCAATTAGCCAATGAGAACAAAATGCCTTTCTTCTCTAGTGATCGCGATACCGTTGAAAAAGGAGCTTTTGCTACAGTAGGCTTCAAATATTATGATCATGGTTATCAAGTCGGTCAAATGGCTGTAGACGTATTGAAAAATGGCAAAAATGTAGGTGATCTACCTGTAGCTATGCAAGAAAAGCTAGATTTGATTTTGAATCTGAAAGCAGCTGAAGCACAAGGTATTAAAGTGACTGATGAAATGAAAGCCAAAGTCAAAGATCCTGAGAACAATTTGATTCAATAATAGTATAGTAGCGAGCACTATAGCTAAAAGTGAAATAGGATCACACAGAGTGGGGTGAGCTTCTTTTGAGTTCATCCCATTTTGCTACCGTAGGCTTGATCCTATCCGTGTCAGCACCAGCGATCAGCAACGAAGCAACATGAAGAAAGGGCGGGCTAGAGTATGGAGTTATTTTTGAAAATAGGCGAAGGATCGATACAACTAGGTTTGTTGTATGCTCTGCTCGCATTAGGTGTATATATTACGTTTCGTATTTTGGATTTCCCTGATTTGACGGTGGATGGAAGCTTTACCACAGGCAGTGCGATTGCAGCAGTGATGATTGTTCATGGTTTTTCGCCGTGGTTAGCTTGTCTAGGAGCTTTTGCAGGCGGACTTGTAGCAGGAGCCTGTACAGGATTACTTCATACAAAAGGTAAAATTAATGGACTATTATCTGGTATTCTGATGATGATTGCATTGTATTCGATTAATTTGCGGATTTTAGGTAGTCCGAACGTGTCTATTTTTGGTAGCGATATGGTATTTGATCATATTTCTCCAATCACATTGATGCTGATTATTGTGATTGCATGTAAATTGTTGCTAGATGCCTTTTTGCGTACAGATATGGGATTGGCTCTGCGAGCAACAGGCGATAATAAGCAAATGATTCGCAGTCTAGGCGCTAATACCGATACAACAACCATTATTGGAGTAAGTCTTTCCAATGGACTGGTGGCTTTATCAGGTGCCTTTGTTGCTCAGACATCGACTTTTGCAGATGCGACATCAGGTATTGGAATGATTGTGATCGGACTGGCTTCGGTCATTATAGGAGAAGCGATTTTCGGTGCCAAAACGGTATTTAGAGCTACATTGGCTGTTATTTTAGGTTCGATTGTGTATCGGATTGTGGTCACAGCTGCTCTACGAATCGAATGGTTTGAAGCATCTGATCTCAAATTAATTACAGCGGTTATAGTTATTATTGCACTTGTGTTCCCGGCTGTTCGAAGCAAAGTGAAACAAAAAGGATTAGCCAAAAAGCGCTCTGCTGAACTATTAAGCAATATCCAGACAGCGCCTTATTCCAAACCAACCGGAGGTGAACAGTAATGTTGCATATCGAAAATGTATCTAAATTGTTCAATCCGGGTACTGTCGATGAAAAAATTGCTTTGATCGGTATTCAGCTTCATTTGAAGCCGGGCGATTTTGTGACTGTGATCGGTAGTAATGGTGCAGGCAAATCAACACTTATGAATATTATTTCCGGGGTAATAAAACCCGATACAGGTCTGGTTAATATCGAAGGGCAATCGGTAGGACATTTAGCAGAATATCAGCGTAGTCGCTGGATCGGACGTGTTTTTCAAGATCCAATGGCTGGAACAGCTCCTCATATGTCGATTGAAGAAAATCTAGCGATGGCGTATCGTCGTGGTAAAAATCGTGGCTTCTCATTTGGCGTGACAACAGCAAGACGTAATCTTTTCAAACAAGAGTTATCACGTCTTGGGATTGGATTGGAAAATCGGCTACGTGCCAAAGTGGGGATGTTATCAGGTGGAGAACGCCAAGCTTTGAGTCTACTAATGGCAACATTTACTCGCCCACAGATACTCTTACTGGATGAACATACCGCTGCCCTTGATCCTGCACGTGCCGACTTGATTACATCACTGACCAAAGAAATTGTACGTGATATGAATCTAACGACATTGATGGTTACACATAATATGGAGCAAGCGATACGTCTTGGTAATCGTCTAATTATGATGGATAAAGGCAAAATTATTTTGGATATTGATGAAGAACGGAAAAAAGATCTAACGATCGAACGATTGATGTCTGAATTTGAGCAAATCAGCGGGACTAAAATGGCAGATGATCGTGTGGTACTTGGTTAAAGGCCTATATTAAATATTTGAAGATAAACCCAATCATTCTGTGATCTACAGAGCGATTGGGTTTATTTTGAAAGGTGTCACAATCAAAAGAAGCAAAATAGTGTAAAATAAAAAGAATGTAGTTCAATCATAATCTAAACGAAAACGAAAGAATAAAAAAGTATATCCTATATCCTTTTTAACTTTATAGTGGAGGCATACATGCTTAATAATAATGTAACGTTAATTATCCTGTTACAGCTGTTTGAACGTGCAGCATTGTTACTGATTTGTTTATACTTTTTAACGAGGTTATCGCATTTTAGACAGATTTTTCAGAAAGATATATTATTCAAAAAAGATTTGTTGATTATTTCGATTATTTTTAGTGGATTTGCTGTATTTGGTACGTATACAGGTATAAATGTAGAAGGTTCCCTGGTCAATGTACGAATTATAGCTGTGATGGCTGGCGGTATATTATTTGGTTGGCCGGTCGGGATCGTCACCGGTGTCGTCTCAGGGCTTCATCGCTATTTGATTGATATAGATGGTGTTACTTCAATACCTTGTCTGATTACCAGTATTACCGCAGGAATTGTCTCAGGATATATTCATCAAAAAGTAAAGCGTAATCGACGCTGGATTGCTGGTATAGCAGCAGGCATGTTTTGTGAAGCATTAACCATGTTTTTAATTCTAGTGATGGCAGAACCGGCTCAACTAGGTCGAGAAATCGTATCTATTATTGCTTTGCCGATGATTCTAGGTCAGGTGAGTGTAGGTCTAATCGTTCTATTTGTACAAGGAGTCGAAGGGGAAAAGGAAAATATCGCTGCAAGACAAGCAAAGTTAGCTCTGGATATTGCCAATAAAACACTTCCTTATTTCAGGTCCATTAATAGCGAATCTTTGCGCAAAATATGCGGTATTATCAAAGAAGATATTCAAGCGGATGCTGTAGCGATTACAGATACCAAGCTTATTTTAGCTTATGTAGGACTTGGCGAAGATCACTACAATATCGGGCATGAGATTATTACTGATGCGACCAAACAGACGATTCGTAGCGGTGAGATTATGATTAGCAATAACGATATGGAAGGCAAAGTACCTAATATTCAATCGTTAATTATTATTCCTTTGACTGAAAAAGGGATCGTTACAGGTGCACTCAAGATTTATTATCGCAAAGCGCATAAAATAACATATTCTTTACAAACATTAGCTGTAGGTCTTTCCCAGATCATTTCTACATTGATGGAAGTGTCTCGGATTGAGCAGATGAAAGAAATGGCAAACAAAGCTGAAATTAAAGCATTACAGACCAGTATCAATCCTCATTTTCTATTTAACGCTCTCAATGCGATAGCATCATCCATCCGTATCGATCCTAACTATGCCCGTGAAATGATTATCAATCTATCCGGTTATCTTCGTCATAGTCTGGAATGGAGTGACCAATTGATCGATATTAATAAAGAACTCGGTCAGGTTGTAAATTATGTCGAGATTGAAAAAGCACGATTTGGTAATAAATTGACGGTGATCTATGATGTGGATGAAGAAGTAGAAGTGAAAATCCCCAGTCTTATTATTCAGCCATTAGTGGAGAATGCGATAGTGCATGGCATTTTGAAAGGTAAAGGTTCCGGTACAGTAACATTGTCGGTTAAAGATCATGGCGATCAAGTACTCATCAGTGTAGAAGATACAGGAGCAGGAATCGATCAAGATATTATTACGAATGTCTATAATGGTAAAATGCCTGAAAATCGAATCGGGCTTTCAAATGTGCATCAACGGGTCAAATTGATCTATGGTGAAGGATTACAAATAGAGCGTCTTGAACGAGGCACACGTATCCAGTTTAAAGTGAAAAAAGGAGATGTCATGAAAGCAATCGTAGTGGAAGACGAATTTCTGGCGAGACAAGAATTAGAATACTATATCCGTACACATAGTCAGATTGAGATTGTAGGTAGCTTTGACGATGGAATGGATGTTTTAAAATATGTACAAGATCATGAAGTAGATGCTATTTTTCTTGATATTAATATTCCTTCGTTAGATGGTGTATTTTTGGCGCATACGATTAGTAAATTTTCACGTAAACCTTATATTATTTTTATTACAGCGTACAAAGAACATGCCGCAGAAGCATTTGAAATCGAAGCGTTTGATTATATTTTGAAGCCCTATAGTGAATCTCGTATGACATCAATGTTACGCAAATTAGAAAATACGTATGAACGTGATCAAGGTTCGCAGACTCTATCTAATCCGCCTTCTGAAAAAGAATCAACAGAGCAACATGCTGAAGTGACTTATTCTAATGCAGATCAGTCTACATTAGGTCAATCGACAACAGCCAGTACAACACATGTTCCTCATCATGCACATGTATTGCAAGGTAAGATTAGCTTATGGAAAAATGATAAAATTCAGGTGATTCCTGTAGATGATGTGTATTATGCGTCTGCCAGTGAGAAAGTAACGAATGTATTTACCAAGCGAGCTGAATATACAGTGTCTTCAAGCATTTCAGAATTTCAAAATACATTGCCAGAAGAATATTTTTTTCGTTGTCATCGTTCTTATATCGTAAATATCACCAAAATCCGTGAAATTGTGCCCTGGTTTAATAACACTTATTTACTTCGTTTACATGATCTGGATTATGAAGTTCCGGTGAGCCGAAGTAAAGTCAAAGAGTTCAGGCAGATCATGAGTATCTAAAGGCATTTCATTCCGTATATACTGCATTTCATTCCTTTTTGGGAATGTTACATCAAAGGTAGGGTTATAATTTGGTCATAGGAAACAGAGAATTCTCCGAACCATATAACACTACAATTTGCGGTCCTTACGGAAAGGAACATCGATCATGAAAAACGTATCCAATCAAGCCAGTACAGCTCAATTACAAACCACTAAACCTCCAGTCAATCGTTGGTTGATTGCACTCGGTACAATTATTGTACAAATGGGTCTGGGGACGATTTATACATGGAGTCTTTTTAACCAGCCTCTTGTTGATAAATTCGGTTGGGGTCTCAGTTCAGTAGCGATTACGTTTTCGATTACCAGTTTTGCTTTAGCTTTTTCCACTTTATTTGCAGGGAAATTACAAGAAAAATGGGGTATCCGTCGTCTGATTGGTATCGCGGGTATTGTACTCGGTGTAGGCTTAATGCTTAGTTCGCAAGTCTCTTCATTACCTTTACTGTATATGTTAGCAGGGGTGATTGTTGGATTTGCAGATGGTACAGCGTATATTACATCGCTATCTAACTTGATCAAATGGTTCCCGGAACGTAAAGGGTTAATCTCCGGAATATCTGTAGGAGCATATGGAACAGGCAGTCTCATTTTCAAATATATCAATGGTGCTTTTATCGGTTCTGTAGGTGTATCAGCAACATTCTTGTACTGGGGCATTATTGTGCTACTAATGATCGTTATTGGTTCACGCTTTATTCGTGAAGCAAATGTATCCGGGGCACCAGCTCCACAAGCAAAAGCAGCACAACAACGCGTAGGTGATAGCCAACCATCTTCTATCAAACCAACAGCAACAGTAGTTGTTCATGATTATACAGTTAAAGAAATGCTCAAAACCAAACAAGTATACTTACTGTTTATTATGTTCTTTACCGCATGTATGAGTGGATTGTACTTAATCGGAATTGTCAAAGATATCGGTGTTCAATTAGCAGGTTTGGATTTGGCTACAGCAGCTAATGCGGTTGCTATGATCGCTATTTTCAATACAGCAGGACGTATTATTTTGGGAGCATTGTCTGATAAAGTAGGACGCATGAAAGTGATCTGCGGTACATTTATGGTGACAGCAGCAGCAGTTGCGGTTCTAAGCTTTATCCCATTAACATACAGTATCTTCTTCGCAGCTGTTGCAGCGATTGCATTCTGCTTCGGTGGTAATATTACCGTATTCCCTGCGATTGTGAGTGATTTCTTTGGACTCAAAAATCACAGCAAAAACTATGGTATTGTCTATCAAGGATTTGGTATTGGTGCATTAGCAGGTTCATTTATCGCAGCATGGATGGGTGGATTCAAACCAACCTTTATCGTTATCGGCATGTTATGTATCGTCTCCTTCTTGATTGCATTGTGGATCAAACCTCCAGTTGCTGGTGCAACCGAAGAAAAACAAACCGCAGACGAGAAAAAATGGAGTGCCAAACCGCATACAGCACGTAGTTAATAGGCATACTCTATTGTACTTGTAAGATGTAGATATGATTATGGAAATACAAATAATCATATATGTCATATTGATCAATCATTGTAAAATCTAAAAGCGCCTCTTATCCACTAAGAGACGCTTTTTCTATAGGTTCTATAAGTGTTAAGTAATCTTCGAACAATCATACCGATTTTTGATTTTTAAATATTATTTCGCCTCAATATGTAACTTGTATGATTACTTTTTCTTACAATTTTTACTATAATGATTCGTTTATATCCATATATCGTTATAACTTAAGTAAGACTAACTCTATCCCAAGATTAAAGGAGGAGGTATTCGTATGAATGATATTCGTTTGTGCACGAAACCTAAGTTACGTTTTTTTGATATATTGGAAGCGCTATCAAAATTGCAATGTTTATCTACTTTAGAAGGAACACAGAAAACAAAGGAGCAACAGACGTCTGAATATTTCACATTTGTTATGGATGATCAGTCGACTTTGGTACATCTTATTAATGATCAATCGACCAGTATTCCTTATTTATTATTATCAGGCCCAGATCATCGGCAATTAGCGTATCATTTATATCAAAGTGGTATGGTGTATTCAAGCAAAGATATTCAATATCGTTGTCTACATGATCAACATGTTGATGATCGAATCGATGCGATTTGTCGTTTGGGTATTGCTTCGTATGATGAAGCTTCATCTGAAGTGTTAGACATTTTCCAATTATATCTTCGTGATCCCGATGTACGTGTACGTCAATCCGCCGTATTTGCTACAAGTTTTATCGGCTGGCGAGAGTTTGAGGATATGTTAGTCTATACTGCTACACATGATCCTGATTCCAGAGTAGCCGAAATAGCTGAGAGTGCTTTACGGATTATGCGAGAAAGCGATTGGATCTCAGAACGTGCTTAATACGCATGAGTCGTAGCTCAATTGAAGTATTATCGAGTAACGTTGATAACCTTCATGAAATGGGAGATACTATAAATAAATCCGAAAAGTAGTGGGAAAAACAGCAAATGTTCTGCGATATTAAGAAAAAAGCAGAACATTTGCTGAAATTAATGAAATTTGTCAGAGAAATTGCTCACAATTGTCAAGTTTCATGCTAAAATATTTGTGTAGACAGCCATAATCAATGACTGTTATCCATATTCTTCACCGGCAGGGCGTAATATACATGGGGAACCGCTATGCTGTGGGAAGGTGCGAAGGGGTGTAGAATGAATAAAATAATAGTCAATCCGGCCCTTGCCCGAAACCATACACTTGCGAATACATATCAGATTCGCCGGACATTATCGGTTAGTGAATTATCTATCGTCTATGTAGCCAGACATATAGAACAGGGTACACTTCATGTAATCAAAGAATTTTTTCCAAGTGCATTGGTACAACGTAAAAAGGATCGTCGGCATATTGATTGTCATGAACCTGGTCTGGGTTCTAAATATAGAGAAATGTTGGAAACATTTCGTTCTGAAGCTGAAATATTGAGTCAGATCAATCATCAAGGTATTATTCGCTATGTACAATATTTTGAAGAAAATGGTACAGCTTATCTTGTCACTGAATATTGCAAAGGCATCACATTGGATCAATTTATGGAAGAACATCCTACAGAAGTAACCAATGATTTTCTGGTAGAACGACTGGTTCCTGTTATTCGGGCATTGGAATACATACATAGTCTTGGTTATATTCATCGTGATGTGAGACCAAGTAATATTCTGATTGGAGAAGATGGACAGACCAAGTTGCTTGATTTTGGTTCGGCTGTGCGTTATCAAGAACGAACGCATACGATTCTGACGACAGCAGGATATTCACCGATTGAATTTTATTCAGGTCGCTCGGTACAAGGACCGGTATCGGATATTTATAGTTTGGCTGCTACATTGTATTTCTGCTGTCAGGGTAAAGCACCGATTGATGTACCTAAGCGTCTATTCCATGATACATTAGAGCCATTGCGTGATATGAACAAAGTATCTCCTATTTTAACAAGAGTAATTCATTGGGGATTGGCAGTCTCTGCACAGAAACGTTGTGCTTCTCTCAAATGGTTCAAAGTCGCTATGCGTGCTGAACGACTGTGGGAACGCAAATTTATTTTGATGAATGGTAAAAAGAAACTAGCAAATGATCACAAATCAACGATCAAAAAGTAAATATCTTTAAAGCCTACATCTTTTTAATGTGTAGGCTTTTTTTACATGGAATATACAATCTTAGAAAATCTTTTACACAAGCAAGCTGTTTAGCATTAAGCTTCTTGTGGTATAATAAATTTAGCTTTAGAATCTATTAACGAAAGGATCAGGATACCATGGGTCCCCGAAGGATACTTCCCCAAAGGACGGTTTGGAAACGTTATGATCTCTCTTATACTTAGCTCTTCCGTAGAGAACAAGTCACTATAGACCAACTCTAACGGAAGAGGGAATCATGTATGCGAAGGACAAAGTCCTCCAAGTTTGCCTCACGTAGGAGTCGGTCGATATCGATCAAACTTACGAGAAATAGAGGGAGCTTGTATGAGGAGAAAACAAATGGATAAAACAGTATTAAGGCAGATTGCCATAATACTGCTTGGAACTTTGATTTTAGCGTTTGCTTATTATCACATTAATGTTCAGAATCAATTGTCAGAAGGCGGATTTGTCGGCTTAGCCCTATTAGGTAAATATGCATTTGGATGGTCACCAGCTTGGACAGCCTTGTTGTTGGATATTCCAGTGATATTACTTGCATGGTGGTTGAAAGGTCGCAGATTCATGTTATTTACACTGATTGGAGCACTATCGTTTTCACTATTTTACTCATTATTTGAGCAATTATCGTTGTTTGTGGTGGACCTGCACGGTAACCTGCTAGCAGCCGCAGTCTTATCTGGGTTGTTAACCGGTCTAGGAGCAGGAATCGTTCTACGATATGGTGGGGCGACCGGAGGCGATGATGTGTTGTCCAAATTAATCAGTGATTGGAGTGGCTGGAAGATCGGTAATGTATTTTTTGCAAGTGATGCGATTGTGTTATTGATCTGTTTGTTCTATTTACCGCTTAAAGAAACAATGTATACTGTTCTTGCAGTATGGATTGCTGGTAAAGTGATCACATGGACAATGACAACATCTTGGCAAATACGTTATGTACTACCGATTAAGCGCACTTCCACATTAGCTGTATCTGTGAGTAAAGCAGCTGTAAAACCTATAGCATCTACTCCACAGTCACTACAAATCAATAATAAGAGCATCAAAGTATAAATAAAAGCCGTTCAGTAGATCTTAACGATCATTGAACGGCTTTTTGCTATTTATTTGACAAGTGCTCTTTTTTCAACCAAATAATAACTAAGGATAGATCCTAAAATACCGACTACAGCAACAGCGCCACCAATCAGTGGAACGTAAGGTAAGCCGAGATGGGTAATAACAACGCCACCGAGAAAAGCGCCACCTGCATTACCCAAATTCAATGCAGAGTGACTGGAAGTGGCTGCAAGTCTTGGCGCTTCATGGGCTAGATTCATAATACGAATCTGAATACCTGGCATGATACCAAAGGCCGCTGCACCCCAGAGAAATACGAATAGAAGCGTTAAGATCTGATTGTGAAGAACAGTAGATAGAATAACCAGCAAGATCACTAGAATGGTAAATGTTACGATCAATGAAGGCATTAACTTCCAATCGGCTAGCTTACCGCCTATAATATTACCTAATGTTACACCTACACCAAACATCACTAGAATCCATGTGACACTATGTTCTTGGAATCCGCTCACGTCAGTGAGTAGAGGCGTAATGTAGGTAAATACAGTAAACATACTTCCACAGCCAAAAGCACCGGTGAATAAAATAAGCAGAACTTGCGGATTGATCAGACTACGGAATTCTTTGGCAAGGCTAGAAGGCCCTGATTGCTCGATCTTTGGAATTAAGAAAAAGATACCGACTAGCGAAATCATTCCCATAATCGTTATCGCACCGAAAGAAGCACGCCAGCCTAAATATTGTCCGATAAAGGTACCGAAAGGAACGCCGATAATATTAGCAATGGTAAGTCCAGCGAGAACCATGGAGACGGCACTGGCTCGTTTTTCCGGTCGTACCAATCGTGCAGCTATCAATGAACTTGCTCCCAGAAAAGTACCGTGTGCTAATGCAGTAACTAGACGCGAAGCCATTAACAGACTATAGTTTGGAGCGATGACAGCAAGTGCATTACCCAGTATAAAAATAATCATAAGCAGACAGAGCAATTGTTTCTGCGGAATGCGATGCGTTAATACCGTCAGTACAGGAGCGCCTACAGCCACTCCAAGTGCATAGCTGGTAATGAGTTGACCTGCTTGTGGAATAGTGACTTGAAGATCACTGGCTACATTAGGCAGTAAACCCATGATCACAAATTCAGTCATGCCGATCGCAAAAGCACCAGCAGTGAGACAGAATAGTGCTGCCGGGAAACGATCATTTTGCGGTGAAACTTGTTCTTGCGTAACAGATGGTTGCATACATTCTCTCCTATTTTCTGAAATGTGCTATTTTTTCTCTATATTTTCTGTATGTACATAGTAACATTTAAAATTCAAAGTGAGTATAGATGTACTCAAATCCCACTTAAAGGAGCTTTCTAATGTTAACAGCCAAACAAGAGGTGCAATTAAGTAAATATATGAGTTTGATTTTGCGACATACGCCTGAGCAATACGGCATTGTACTTGATGCTCGTGATGGTTCTTGTCCTTTAGAAGAATTAGTACATGTGTTACGTGAGCAAAAAGGATGGAGCGATATTACAGAAGCCGATATTCGTCAGGTTGTTGAACAATCAGACAAACAGCGTTTTGAAATCAACGATAATCGGATCAAAGCAAGATATGGGCATAGCCATACCCAAGTTCAATACGAACAAGGAACACCACCAGTGATCCTATATCATGGCACTCATGAACAAGCAGTAACAGCAATAGAGCAGCAAGGTCTTTTGCCTATGAATCGTCAGTATGTCCATTTATCAGCCAGTACACATTTTGCAGAATTAGCAGGGAAGCGTAGAGGATCATTAGTGCTTTTACAAGTAGATACGGTTCAAGCGATTGCAGAAGGTGTAACGTTTTATTTTGCAGGTCATGAAGTCTGGTTGTCTGGTCCCATTCCTGCGTATTGTCTTACACGTGTAGCTAAGGGCTAATCATATAGATGTAGGGATAAGTCAATTCAATCTACGTCATAAAAGTCAAAGAAAAGGGGAGCGATCATACATCGCTCCCTTTATCATTTTAAGTTGTAATCTATTAGATCGTCGAAAAGACTTAAGCTTGTAGTTCAAACGCTTCTGCTAGTAAACGATATGATTTTAATCGAGCTTCCGTATTGTGGATAGCAGATACGACGAGCAATTCGTCAGTCTGAAAATCTTTGGCAAACTGAAGCATTTTTTCTTTTACTTGATCAGGTGTACCCACTACACGAAAACGACGAGTATCTTGAATATGTGCGATTTCAGAATTGGTATACGGATATTCTGCTGCTGTTTTGGCAGAAGGGAGATAAGGCATCGGACGATTTTCACGCAACATCAAGAAATAGAGATCATTACTACGCATATGATATTCTGCTTCTTCTTCTGTCTCTGCACAAGACACCGTGATTGCTGCTAATGACTTGGGTATAGAAGACATGAGTGATGGTTTGAAGCTTTCTTTGTAATGAGCTACAGCATCTTCTCCACCTACTGTTCCAAAAAACTGAGCAAAAGCATAAGAAGCACCTGTCATCGCCGCTAGATCAGCTGTTCCGCCACTAGAACCGAGTAACCATAATTCAGGAGCAGTCTCAATACTTGGTTCAGCAATCAATCCAGGAAAGCGATGATCTGCTGGCAAAGCATCATTCAGATAAGCAATCAAATCAACAATCTGTTGAGGATAACGATCTGATGCATGCATAGAAGGGAATTTGCCTTCTTGAAGAGCACGTGTAGCTAAAGGCATACCTCCAGGAGCACGACCTACACCCAGATCAATACGATTAGGGTACAGAGCTTCAAGTAGACGAAAATTTTCAGCTACTTTGTAAGCACTATAGTGAGGAAGCATAATACCACCTGAACCAACACGAATCCGTGAAGTCAGGGCGGCTACATGAGCGATTAATACTTCAGGGCTTGAATGAGCCAGACTTGGAGACGCATGATGTTCTGACATCCAGAATCTTGAAAAGCCTAAACGATCTGCTTCTTGCGCTAATTTTAATGTGTTGGCTAGAGCATCTTTGGCATCTTCGCCTTCGTTAATATGGGATTGATCCAGTACGCCTAATTTCAACATATATAGTCACCTCTGTGTAGGATTAAAGTATGATCATTGTAACTTTTCAATACTACGTTACTTTAATAGTGTAACCTAAATAGTCTGTCTTGTCCCATCGCACACAAAAAATCCACAAAAGGAGGGGATCCTTCTGTGGATTAAAGACATCAAATAAAGAGTATATTTACATTGTTCTATTCTAAATTAGCATGATTGCTAAACATGGCCGCGGAGTCGCCACCACGATGCTCCATTAAGCGAAGCATTAATCCATCGAAAAATAATAATACAGTCTGTTCAAACAATGAACCCATCGGTTGAACCGTCTCATATTGATTATGATCAGCAGGATCTTTAGGAGAACCAGGCAATTTGACCGTTAATGCAGATTTCTGACCGATCGTTGATTCAGGAAAAATCGTCACTGCGGCAATCGTTACTTCAGCTTGTTGTGCTTTTTCAGCCATCAACACGAGACCTTGTGTTTCTCCTGAACCGGAAGCGATAATCAGCAGATCACCTTTTCCAGCACGCGGAGTAACCGTCTCACCAACCACATAAGCTTTCAGTCCCAATTGCATTAAGCGCATAGCCAATGCTTTTGCCATAAGACCGGAGCGTCCTGCACCAGCTACAAAGACTTGGCGTGCTGACAAAATCTGTTGTACCAGTGCTTCTGCTTCGACTTCAGGAATAGCCGCAAGTGTACGTTCTAATTCTTGAATAATACGGTCGAAATGTTTGGAGATTCCTGCTTGGTTACTCATCGTATTACCCTTGAGTGATCAAGTCGCGGATTTTAGAAGCTACGCCAGCTTTATCGTCTTGACCTGTAATTCCGCCACCAACGATGATTAGATCAGGGTTAGCTTTGATTGCTTCTGGCAATGTTTCTAATTTGATACCACCAGCGATAGCAGTTTTAGAGTTTTTAACTACACTTTTGATTGTAGCTAAGTCTTCAAATGGATTTTGACCTGCTGCTTGACCATCATAACCTGTGTGTACACAGATATAGTCTACGCCTAGTGCGTCTAATTCTTTAGCACGAGTTGCGATATCTTTAACATTGATCATATCAACCAATACTTTGCTACCTTGTTTTTTAGCTTCGTCTACACAACCTTTGATTGTAAGGTCATTACTTGCGCCTAGAACAGTTACGATGTCTGCACCAGCTTCAGAAGCTTTCATTACTTCATAACCGCCTGCATCCATAATTTTAAGGTCAGCTAATACTTTCAAGTGAGGGAAAGCTTCTTTCATAGCTTTAACTGCATGAAGACCTTCGTTAATTACGATCGGTGTACCAATTTCTACGATATCAATAAAAGGTGCTACTTCTTTTACAAGAGCAATACCTTCAGGGATGTTAACCAAGTCTAACGCTAATTGAAGTTCCATAATATATAATTCCTCCTAGTTGTATGTTGCGTTCGTTCTACCTATCGTTCAATGATGACTCCTAATGATCAGATCATTATTCCACACAAAGTGGATAGCCATCATCGACGTATTGCTAGTATAAATCAAAAGGTGCTATTTCCGTAAGTACGCACTTTTTAATTACATAGTGTCTAAAAGTATACTGTCAGCACTTTTTTAGCTATAATAGAGAGATCATAAAGAAAATAGAACTGTGTAGCAGACTATACTAGAGCATATGTTATTATCCCAATTGGAGGAATCTCAATCATGCGTGAACGTATATTTAATTGTGAGAAAGAATTAACTCTATCGGTCATCGGGGGAAAATGGAAGATGTTAATCTTATGGCATCTGGGCAAAAGCGGTACAAAACGATTCGGCGAACTCAAAGCTTTGATTCCTGGAATCACTCAACGGATGTTAGTCAGTCAATTGCGTGAACTGGAAGAAGACTTGATTGTTCATCGTGAAGTCTATCCTGTTGTTCCGCCTAAAGTAGAATATTCGTTAACTGAAATGGGTGAAACATTGATGCCAATTTTGGATGCGATGTATAACTGGGGCAAACATTATATGGATGTGGCAGAGATCGAACCTGTGGAGATCAAGCCTGCTTCATGGAATTAATTTATAAACTGAATAAATATAAGTCAGTACAATAAAAGCGAGCAGAGATCGGTAGTTAATGACCGTGTATGCTCGCTTTTTGCTATATGTAAAAAGTGTATATGATCGTTAGCATATGACTTCTGTGAGGACAATTTAAAGCGATATAGAATAAATAGTGTGTAATTGGGGTATACATAGTAAAGACCGAATCTTTTTTGCCTATAGGAGGACAATAACAATGAATATCGCAATTATTGGAGCTAATGGACAGATTGGTAAAATCTTAACTACTCAATTAGCAGCAAATCAACATAAAGTCAGTGCTGTTATTCGCAAGCCTGAACAAGCAGAAGCATTAGAAAAAGTAGGTGCACAAGCTGTACTTGCTGATCTTGAAGGATCGGTAGAGGATCTGACCAAAGTACTTCAAGGAGCAGATGCAGTTGTTTTTGCAGCAGGATCTGGTGGAAGTACAGGTGCAGACAAAACGTTACTGATTGATCTGGATGGAGCTGTCAAGAGTATGGAAGCTGCGGAAAAAGCAGGGATTTCACGCTTTATTCTAGTCAGTGCATTATATGCAGAAGATCGTACACAATGGCCAGATGATATGAAAACCTATTATGTAGCCAAACATTATGCGGATAAAATGTTAGAAGCGAGTTCACTGGATTACACGATTATTCGTCCGGGTGGACTATTGAATGATGCAGGTACAGGTAAAGTTAAACTGGTTGAACATTTAGGAGAAAAAGGTAGTATTCCACGCGAAGATGTTGCTTCAGTGATTGCTAGCATTTTAGACCAGTCCAGTACGTACCGCCGTTCGTTTGATCTTGTATCCGGTGACGATACAGTTGAGCAAGCGATTCAATCTGTATAAAAGAATATTATATTGAAGTAAACAGCTGAATTTATTATCATATCAAAGCAACAAAAAAGCACAGGCTTATATAGTCTGTGCTTTTTCATTATTTCTATTTATGATCGATTAAAAAAACGTTTTCTACAAAAAAACGGGGGATAATGAATATTCATACTCATTATCCCTCGTTAGGTAGTATTAAGATTGTTTTAATCTGATTTAGGATGATCTTTATCCCATTCTTCAGCTTTGGCAGTAGCAATAGCGATCGCTCGACCTTCTTCATAACCTTCATCAAGTAAAGCATTGGCAATCTCAATCGCTTTATGACGTACACGAGTATCTAAATTTTTCATAGATGGGGGATAATCTCCGTTAGTCCACGGCATTATAAACACTCCTTTAGATAAGATAGAATACGTAATCACATGCTCCATAAACATGTTTGCATCGAAAAAAAGATGCTATGTATTCATTTTACCCTTTTCAGATCAGACGAAACGGTACTATGATCAAACAAAAAGGCTCTCACCTTAGAGGTAAGAGCCTTTAGCTATTCATCTATTAAACTTAAGCTTCTTGGAACATCGCTTTGTATTCGCTATATCCTTCAGCTTCCAAATCTTCTTTTGGAACAAAGCGTAGAGCTGCCGAGTTAATACAATAACGTAGACCATTCGGTCCCGGACCATCGTCAAATAAATGACCTAGATGAGAATCAGCTTCACGACTACGTACTTCGGTACGAACCATAAAGTGGCTCAAATCCATATTTTCTTTGACTTGATAATCACGAATTGGACGGCTAAAGCTTGGCCATCCGCAACCGGAATCGAATTTGTCTAGTGAACTGAACAATGGCTCGCCTGATACGATATCGACATAGATACCTTCGCCATGATGATCCCAGAACTCATTTTTAAAAGCAGGTTCTGTACCATTTTTTTGTGTAACATGATATTGGATTTCGGATAATTTATTTTTTAGATCACTTTTATCAAGTTTGGTAGACCAATGCTCGTTGATAAAAGCATCTCGACCGGAACCTTTACGATAGCGTTTGTAATGACCTGTATTTTTTTTGTGATAATCTTGATGATATTCTTCAGCTTCATAAAATGTTTGAGCTGGTTCGATCGGTGTGACGATCGGCTTATCAAAGCGACCACTAGCAGCTACTTCTTGTTTGGAGATTTCTGCTAACTCCCGTTGTTCTTCTGTGTGATAATAGATCGTTGTGCGGTAAGAAGACCCACGATCGTAGAATTGTCCACCTTCATCGGTAGGATCTATTTGTTGCCAGTACAATTCTAACAATTTGGTATAAGGGAAAATAGCTGGATCGTATACGATTTGTACAGCTTCAGCATGACCTGTTGTTTCAGTACATACTTCTTTGTACGTAGGATTTTCGGTGTGTCCACCTGTATAACCGGAGCGAATACTGATGATGCCTGGTAGTTCTTCAAAAGGAGATACCATGCACCAGAAACATCCGCCTGCAAAAGTAGCCTTTTCATATTGTGAGTTGCTCATTTATCGTTCACTCCATTTCTTTAAATAAATAATTAAAATTTAAATCATATATAATATCTTACACTATATAAAACCCAAAAAAACAGTGCATTCAAACATTAGGTACGTAAAAACTGTTGATTTGGATGATATCTATTTATAAATACAGGGAGAAAAAACCGCCGACATGTAGCCATGTGAGCGGTTGGTGGTTATATTTTAATTGTTATTAATTATCCGTTTGGCCGATCAGATGGATAATTCTTATTTTTGCGGAATAGTCAATTGGTATCCAGCAGGCAAAAGATTGTTAGCAGCAATCAATTCATCTACAGTGACACCGTATTGAGCAGCGATTTCAGTCAAGCTAGCACCTTGAGGAACAATCACAGTTGTTGCTGTTTTAGCAGGTGTTACAGCTGGAGTTGTTTCTTCAGTTGTTGTGTTAGCTGTTCCGAACATAGCTTCTACTTGTTTTGAAACTGCTGTTTGGTAAGCTAAGTTATCTGCACGTTGTTCTGCTTTATCTTTTGCTTTTTGGTGATTACTTGTATCTGCAGCAGCGGATACTTGACTTGCTCCTAGTGGTGCAACCAAAGCAACAGCACCCAAGCTAGTAGCTAAAGCAGTAGACAATAAAACTTTTTTAAATGTGGATTTCATATTAATTTCTCCTCTGTAATTACATAATTTTTTATAACTTACTTTCATTTAGTAACTTTATGATATAAATATACCACCATCATTCGACAATTGCAATAGATTGTGTATATTTTCTTGATGTTATTTTTAAATGGTTTGCTTATCGTGTTGTATACTCTTATTATAAGCTTTGCGATTAAATTCACATGAGTGATAGCTTAAAACCATATGAAATTTCAATATAAATCCAATAAAGATAAAATAAAGTGACTTTTATATTCGATCGGTTACCTCTATAGTAGAATAAGATGTAACCATAATATCTATACTTATGATCAAAGGAGAATCTATAGTATGAAACAACACGATCACAAAAGTGGTAAGCGTAAACGGATTGCTTTGATCGGTATAGGGGATATTGCTCGTAAAGTATATTTACCATTACTTATCAATCGTGTAGATATAGAAGTAGTCGGTGTAGTCAGCCATTCTCAGCAGACTGTGCGTCAGACGATGGATACTTTTCGCTTAACACAGGGGAGTACTAGAGTCGAAGATATTGAAAAATGGGAATTAGATGCTGTATTTGTACATAGCCCTACATTCACTCATTATGATATTGTAATGAAATGTCTAAGTTACGGATTGCCTGTATATGTAGATAAGCCATTGTCTTACGAAATTGAAGAAGCCCGTCATATGACTGCAACAGCAGAGCAGAAAGATCTATTGCTAGCTGTAGGTTTTAATCGTCGGTTTGCTCCATTATATATGAATGCTTATGCCTGGCTGGCAGAAGCAGGTGGTTTCGAATTATGTGAAGTGGTCAAACATCGTACCCGTCTCCAAAGTTTACCTGCCAAAGAAACGGTCTATGATGATCTGATTCATATGTTGGATTTATTAATGTGGTTGGGTAATGACACTTATGCTGTAATGGCGCATCAGCTTCGTCAGCAAGGGAACGGCAATGGCCCTATGCTTCATGCTTCGGGAATGCTTTCGTTAGGGAACGGGCGTTATGGGAGCTATACGATGGCACGCAGTGCAGGGATCGATATGGAACGATTGATTTTGCACGGCGGCGGGCGTTCTGCAGAAGTGATGAATATGGATAGCGCTTATTTATATGAAAAAGATATGTTACCTCAGCATCAACAATTTGGAAGCTGGGAAACGATATGGGAACGGCGCGGGTTTATGGGCGTGGTTGATCATTTTCTAGATCGCTTATCGACACCTGAACAATGCAGTATACGTGCAGACTTGGTATTAGAATCACATATTTTAGCAGACCGATTAACATCAGATTTGTAAAAGAAATCGTCAATATAGAAAGGATGCAATAAGATGGATGATTATGATTACGACAATTTAACAAGTAAAGAGCAACAGAAATTACGAGAAGAGCAGATTGTACAGAGTTATCGTCAAGATGAAGATATGATGATTCTGGTATTCGCTCAGTGGTGTGTGAATCGTGGATTCGATGCCAAAGAATTATATCAGACGGCTTATCCTGATCAAGTGGACAATCCACGTCTGCAACAAGGGATTAATCTTACCGTTCCTAAAGAAGAAGCAGGCGATATTCCTGATGACACATTATTTGGTGTGTTGTCGATGTATGGAAATGAAGATTTAGCGTTAGTAATTAGTGAAGCGATAGAGACAAGAGCCTCAACAGAGCGCCGACTTGCTTCCCAAGAAACAGAAAAAGAGTAGAATACCCATGTGTACAAAGCTTTTGTTATTTCCTGAAAATTAAAGGAAATAGCAGAAGCTTTTATTTATTTTTTGCAAATTTTTAAATTTTAACTTGGCATATGACACTTAATATGATTTAATAATAACTATTACGATTTGAAAAAAATGTAGAAAATTGTAGAATGATATATAATAGTGTCATATAGGGGTTATATAAATATATAATTGGAGGAGAAATAACATGATGAAAGCAACTGGTATTGTAAGAAAAGTAGATGAATTGGGACGGGTCGTTATTCCTATCGAATTGCGTCGTGTCATGAATATCGATGTAAAAGACGGTTTGGAGATTTTTGTCGATAGTGATCGCATTATTTTGAAAAAATATGAGCCTTCTTGCATCTTCACAGGCGATTCAGAAGACTTGATCTATTTCAAAGGTAAAATGATTAGCCGTAATGCTATTGAAGAGTTGATGGAAGCTTACCGTACTCAACGTTAAGATTCAACTTTGGCTATAAATAATATGAAACCTGATCCTACGCAACATTTGTATATGCGTAGAATCAGGTTTCTTTTTTGATTTTTATGAATGAATAGTATAGCTGACTTGCATAATAGAATCGTGATTAGCACGTACTTGCTGAAGTTCAGCAGGTTGAATATTCTGAATATGTTCGATCCCGTCTGGCACAATCACAGGTGTAATAATAGATAGACCTGAAGATTGAATCATAGCAGTATCGAATTCGATCAATAATTGTCCTGCTTGAATGGTATCCCCGGATTGTATATGAAGGGTGAATCCTTGTCCTTTCAAAGAAACCGTATCCAGTCCAATATGAATTAATAATTGTACACCACTACTGTGCTCAAGAATAATCGCATGCTTACTCTTATCCATCACATGGGCGACTGTTCCATCGAACGGAGCATATAGCTTGCCTTCATCCGGTTGAATCGCAATTCCTTCACCCATATGCTTGCCTGCAAAAGCAGGGTCAGGTACATTTTCGAGATGAACCAATGTACCGCTGATAGGAGCGATTATATCTAACACCTTAGTGCTTGTAGCAGAAGTATTTACTTGATTAGAGTGCGAAGATGTAGCTGTTTGATTATCATTAGAAGCAGATGACACAGATTCAACAGAAGAAGTAGAATGTACTTCTTGTACAGCAGTAGGCGTAGAACCGGAAGCAGTTCCTGATACTGTTGCTGTAGATGCTGTGACTACTTTGTCTTTATAACCAAATAACCATGTTAACGTAAAGGCTATTGCAATCGCTACTACATTACACAAAATATAAAGTGGAAGTTGGCTATTCAAATACAGCAATGTTCCTGGAATCACTGTAATTGCCATACCTGTTCCTGCTAAATGGAACAAAGAAGCCATAAATCCACCTACGCCGCCACCGATCAATCCCATAATAAATGGCTTCATATATCGTAAGTTCACTCCAAAAATCGCAGGCTCTGTAATTCCTAGAAAAGCAGAGAACGAAGAAGGAAGAGCTAATGCTTTGAGTTTATTGTCTTTGGTTTTGAGACCTACAGCTAGACAAGCTCCACCTTGAGCCGCCATCGCACAGGTGATAATAGCGTTAAATGGGTTAACTCCTGTTCTTTCTAACAATTGAATCTCCAAGAAGTTGAAAATGTGATGCACACCTGTAACTACAATAATTTGATGTAAAGAACCGATTAATAGCCCTGCAATTCCATAAGGCATATCCAATACATAGATCGTAGCATTCAAAACAACAGATTCCAGTGAGTGGAAAATAGGACCGATTGCGAACAGCCCAAGTGTAATCATAATCAGTAATGTCAGGAATGGAGTTAAGATTAGATCAATTGCTTCAGGAATCCGCTTACGTAAAGCTTTTTCTAATTTGGCTCCAATCAGACCGATGACAAATGCCGGTAAAACAGAACCTTGATAACCGACAACAGGAATAAATCCAAACATCGTTAATGGATGAGCAGACCCATCGGCGACCGAATAAGCATTAGGTAGAGCAGGGTTGACGAGCATAAGACCAAGTACAATCCCTAATACAGGACTTCCGCCGAACACCCTGAAAGCAGACCAGGCAACAAGTGCAGGTAAAAAGGCAAATGCAGTATCAGTTAAAACTTGTGTAAATAAAAGAAAGTTAGCTGGAATATGATCAGGTGTAATGCCGAATAAAGCTAGGATCTGAGGTTGTGTTAATAATCCTCGTAATCCCATAAATAAACCGGTAGCGACAAGAACCGGAATAATAGGAACGAACACATCGCCAAATGTACGAATAGAACGTTGGAAAAAGTTGCCGGCATTTTTACTTTGACTTTTAATATCGTCTTTGGAAGTACTTTCGACACCTAATTTCTCAACTTCTTCAAAAATACGATTAACTGTACCTGTACCGAAAATAATCTGGTACTGTCCGGAGTTGAAAAAAGCACCTTTAACTTTATCAATATTTTCAGTGCGCTCCTGATCAATCAGCTCTTCGTTATGTACCATAATCCGCAAGCGGGTTGCACAATGAGCAAAAGATGCAATATTATCTTTACCTCCGACAGCTTCGATCACCTGTTGAGCAATTTTTTGATTTTCAGACATGATTACTGTTCCCCCTTATCGATCAAATCCCATTGTGTAACATCAAAACAAGCACTCCCATGTTCTGCAAATAAAGCAAATCCTGTACTGTTCAATTGTGGAAAGATGCGTGAAGTGAATACGTTACGACCATCATTGACAAAAACTTCAATCGAAGAAGTATCCATAAATAAATGTAGCGTTACTATTCCTTCTTCTAGCGGTAAACTACAGCTTCGAGTCGTTCCATACTCCAGTGCAAGGGATTGACCGGACAAGGTGCGATCTAACGTTAGTTTTTCAAGTGCAGGTTCGTAATACAGAACTGTTTTTTCATCTGTGCCGACTCGTACTTCGATCCCTACTTTATCAGCTTGAATATCACTGATCTGAATAAGCATTTCGTAATGAATACCTTCTATAGAAGAAATCAGATCACGATGATGATGAACAGTGCGATGTACATGAGACTGTTGTCCACGTAGCTGACTCAGTTCTGCAACTGGACGCTGTCTAAGCTGACCATCTTCAATTGATAATTCACGTGGCAACGTGAGACAGTGTGCCCATCCTTGAGTATCTGTAGGATAGTCGATCTCTGGCATTCCAAGCCAACCGACGAGCAGTCTGCGTCCATCGGGAGCAAGTGTAGTCTGTGGAGCATAGAAATCGAATCCATGATCTAACTCATAAAACTCTCCATGATCAAACTGTCGCGTATTCAGATCGAGCGGAGTACCGATCATATAACCGGACTGATAAATATTCTGAAACTGATCTCCGATGGTTGCTAACCCTTGCGGAGAAAATAAAAATACACCTTGCTGATCCAATTCAAAGTAATCCGGACACTCCCACATATAGCCAAATGAAGGTAACGCCGTATTTAACTCCCCTTGAAAAGTCCATTCTTGTAGATCAGGTGATTGATAAAGAACTGCACATCCTGTCTGATCGATCCGCTGTGCTCCAATGACACAGTAATAATATTCTCCATCTTGCCAGACTTTAGGATCACGGAAATGATCGGTATACCCAGCAGGTACTTTGTCGATAACAGGAGGGAGCTTGGTGATCACACCTTGTTGATCCATAGTCGCTATACATTGAAATGGATAACGCTTCCAATCTGTGTTACGCGTATTACCGGTATACATTAGATACAGTAGATTGTCTTTTTCTATAGCGCTTCCAGAATAGGCACCATGAGAATCATATATCGTATCTGGAGCTATACCGATCCCTTTATTATTCCAATGCACCAGATCAGTAGAAGAAGTATGATACCAGTATTTGATACCATGTTGTGTGCCTAGTGGGAACCATTGATAGAAAAGATGATATTCTCCATTAAAAAAAGAAAATCCATTAGGATCATTTAGTAACCCTGCTTCAGGTTGAATATGAAAAGCTTGTCGCCACGGACTCTGATCGGCTAATTGCTTTAAGGCTTCCCATTCGCCAGTCTCTGCTTCATGAAGCTTACGGTATAACTGAGTTCTGTTCATTTTCATAGTGTGTTCTCCATACTTATTCATCATATTCTTTTTACGGAACCGGTTCCAAATTAGATCAAAAAAATACATCGGAACCGGTTCCAATGTATTATAAGTCGGTATTTAGCGATTGTCAACGCTTTCTCTGACAAGTAGTTCGCATGTTGAAATGGATGTGTTTTGTACAGATTGCCCTTGAATCATTTGAATCAGGTTAGTTGCTGCGAGTTGCCCGGCTTCTTTGTAATGAAATTTGACGGTAGTCAAAGCAGGATGCATAAGCTCAGTGATATCGTATCCACCGAATCCGGTCACTGATAAGTCAGTCGGAATATCAATCTGTCTAGAAAGTGCGGCTTTGAATACACCAATAGCTATATTATCGGTTGCTGCAACCACAATAGAAGGAGTCCACTGATCAAGTAGATGATGGGCTGCAATGACCGCTTGATCCATACGAAATCCTGATTCGTAATAACGAATATCATAATCTGTATACTCCTGAAGAGCTTGTTGAAAGCCAAGTTTACGCTGAATACCTACTGCATCATCTTGTTCAGTGACCCCTAGATAAGCGATCTGACGATGCCCTTTGGACAGTACATATTTGCCTAGTAGATAACCAGCTTGACGATCATCATGAATAACACTATGTAGCTGTTTATCATCTTGACCAATCAAGACAACAGGAATATTGCATTTGGCTATCGCTTGACGATGTTCATCTGTGATTTGAGCCGCCATAAATAGTAAGCCTGAAATCTTTTGCCGAGAAAATTCATAAATAGCTTCAATCTCACGCGTGGTTTCTTGATTAGCATTAGCTAGTAGCATCTGGTACTGCTCTTGACGTAATGTATCATCGATGCCCATTAACATCTGAGAAACAGCAAAAGAATCCAGTCGCGGTACAATAATGCCGATAATACTTGTTTTTTTCGCTTTTAAGCTTCGAGCAAATGTATTCGGTACATACTGATGTTGTTTAATAATGCGTTCGATTTTTTCTTTGGTTTCTTCACTCACCGAGCCGCCATTGAGGTACCGAGAAACAGTACTTTTGGCAACACCAGCAGCTTGAGCGATATCAATAATCGTTTTCATAGTTATATACTCCTTATAAAGATCAAAAATGATCGTATATCTACTTATATTTGCTATAGTTATATTCTGTTTATTATACATGAAAAAAGAGAGATTCTTTAGATCAAAGAATCTCTCTGTCATTGATTATCTACCCTAAGCGTTATCAGCCAATTGAAGACTAATTTAAGTGATATGTTCACGTTTGGAAATACGGAATTCTTTGGGTGACATGCCAAAGCGAGAACGGAATACACGATGGAAATACGTATAATTGGCAAATCCTGAAGATTCAGCCACTTCCTCTAACGGCATCGGACTGAAGACAATTCGCTCTTGTGCCATATTGAGACGAACATCAAGCGCATACTGCATAATCGTGGTATCAAAAGCTTCTTTAAACAAATGAACAGCTCTAGAGACACTAATCCCCACATACATAGCTACATCGTCTAATTTAAAAGCAGTCGATGCATTTTCTTCGATATAGTTTTTAATTTGATAAGCTAGATACGTTTTGGGACCACTGATCGGTTGTTCTGATAAATACCGATCGATTGATAAGCATAGAATTTTCATATAATAAGATAAAATCTCAGGATAAGGATCATCGATTCTTCTTTTTTCCATCGAGATCTGTCGTAATAGATCCACGATATTATCGCTAAGCGGAATTTTTACTTTAGCCGGGCGTTCGGTATGATTCCACCATCGATCAGCCCATTCTCCTCCGAAAAAGATATGGTAATCTCCGCTTTCTACTATCGGTAGACCTGCTGCGTTCGGCGTATAATCGATTTTCAATTCATACGGCTCGTCTGGAGCATATAGATGGAGATCGCCTACTTCCACTTCGTCCATACCGCCTTTGTAACGAAGCAAGCAATTGCCTTCAGTTTGAAAACGGAATAAGTAACTTTTGACACCTTCGGGCTCATTCATATAAAAAGGTTTTCGATGAAACGAATAACCTGCGGTGTAAACTTTGCAAATATCTCCAGTTAATTCCATTAAAAATCCTCTTTTCAGCAACAAATTTAAAATTTGACCAAATAGTTCATGTTTTAATCATATTATTCATTTTAATTGACACGAAATAGTAATACTATTGTAACGAGCTTATAAATCATCATGATCGTACAATAAACAAAAAGGACAATGGTATGTATAAGTCCATCATACATAAAGGGTTTATCATAGCATTGCTAGATTGTCGTTTGACAGGACAATCCTACGTTTACTTATAACCAGAGGAGTAGCTTTTCTGCACCTAGAAAAATACATGCCCAAAGGAGGATGACCTGTGGAACGAATGAAAGCTGGTTTAGTCGGATGTGGTAACATCAGTGAAATTTACTTGGAAAATCTACAATCAAGTCCAGTCGTTGAGATCGTAGCCTGTGCAGACATGGTGATCGAGAAGGCGCAAGCAAGAGCTTCACAATTTAACATTGCAAACGCATTCACGCCGGAGGAATTATTTGCACAGGAAGATATTGAATTGATTATCAACCTGACTATTCCTGCCGCACATGCCGCGGTGAATCTAGCAGCACTTGCAGCAGGCAAACATGTATATGCTGAAAAGCCATTTGCTGTATCGCTAGAAGATGGTCAACGTACACTATTACGAGCCAAAGAAGTGGGTCGTCGTGTAGGAAGTGCACCGGATACATTTTTAGGTTCAGGCATAGAAACAGCACGCAAAGCGATCGATGATGGATTAATCGGTCGACCGATTGCAGCTTCTGCTTTTATGATGAGCGGTGGCCCTGAATCATGGCACCCTGATCCTGAATTCTTCTACGCACCTGGTGGTGGACCTATGTTCGATATGGGACCTTATTATCTAACGGCACTCACAAGCTTACTTGGATCGATGACAAGAATAAGCTCGTCAGCTGGTATTCAGATTCCTGATCGACATGTTGCGAGTGGTCCTAAAGAAGGTACACCATTACGTGTACAGACACCTACACATCTGGCAGGAACAATTGATTTCGAAAACAGTGCAATCGTTACCATGGTGACCAGTTTTGATATCAAAGGAGGCTCTCAATTGCCTCGAATTGAAATCTACGGTACAGAAGGTACACTGGATATCCCTGATCCTAACTTTTTCGATGGTGATGTTCGTATAAGACGCGCAGGTTCAGAAGAGTTTGAGATTGTACCTCCTGTTTTTGAAGGGACTCGTAATGAACGTGGTAAAGGTCTAAACGAAATGGTTACAGCGATTCGTAACAATCAACCTCATCGTGCTAGTGGTGAACTGGCATATCATGTACTTGAAGCAATGCATGCTTTTCAACGTTCTTCTCTAGAAGGCAAGCATGTGATTATCAAAAGTCGTGCAGGATACAGACAAGGCAATAGTTATTAAAGATGAATGATGCTATTACAACTATCATAAATTGTGGGAGTGAATGGAGCAATGGTTAAAGTTGGATTGCAACTATACACCGTACGAGATGATTTGGAAAAAGATTTTGAAGGTACGATTGCTAAAGTAGCAGCACTTGGATATCAAGGTGTTGAATTCGCTGGCTTCTACGGACGTACTTCTACCCAAATCAACGAATTACTCAAAAAGCACAATCTTGAAGTCGTTGGTTCTCATACTCAATATACAGAACTACTGGAAGATGCTCAATCTTTAATCGATTATAACAAAGAAATAGGCAATCGTTATATTATTGTCCCTTTCTTATCAGATGAGCACCGTAAGAATTGGCCTGATATTTTCGCTAATCTACGTAAGCTTGGCGAATTGTGTAATCAAAATGATGTGGTGTTGTTATATCACAATCATGAATTTGAATTTACTGAAAAATTAGGCGAACACACTGTGTTTGATGCTATGTATGAAGAAGTACCTGCATCGTTATTGCAAGTTGAATTAGATAGTTGCTGGGTACAGTATGGTGGTTACGATCCTGTTGAATATATTCAAAAATACGCTGGACGCTTACCGATTGTTCACTGGAAAGATTTCAAACGCACAGATAAAGGTGCACAGACGGTCGAACTTGGTGAAGGTGAAGTGCCTGTAGCCGCTATTGCAGATGCTACTGAAAAAGCAGGAGCTGAATGGTTAGTGGTAGAGCAAGACTCATGTTTACAACCGCCTTTACAAAGTATTGAGCAAAGCATGAACTGGGTGAAATCTTACGGTGCCAAAAGTGGAAAAGTAAGTGTATAATCAAACTCTTACTGTTCAATCCCAATAATTATACTAAAATGGATATAAATCGCATTTTAGGTGAACCTTATGACATGTTTCGACGTATTATTTAATAGATAGAGCTTTTACTACATTCTCATTTGTTCGATTGGACGAATACAGAACTTACAGCTCACTCTATTGAAATCAGATTCAAGTGATAAGTTCACCAGACTGCGTTCATAAAATTAATGAATGAAGCTGGAGGATGGACAAATGAAATTAGGCGTATTTATGGTATTACTCAACAATATGGGTTTTGAAGAAGCATTGGATTATGTAGCTGAAAAAGGCGTTAAAATGGTAGAACTAGGATCTGGTGGTAACCCGGGTAATGTTCATTGCAAACCAGATGAGTTACTTGCTGATGAAGGCAAGCTTAGAGCATTTAAACAAGCGATTGATTCTCGTGGATTAACCATTAGTGCATTAAGTTGTCACGGTAATCCGCTTCATCCGCAAAAAGCGATTGCGAAAGAATCGCATGAAGATTTTATCAAATCCGTTCAACTGGCACAGAAGTTAGATGTAGCAGTTGTTAATACATTCTCCGGTTGTCCGGGAGATAGTGATGATGCGAAATATCCGAACTGGCCTGTAGCACCGTGGCCAAATGATTTCCAGGATCTTATGAAATGGCAATGGGAAGAAAAAGTCATTCCATACTGGACAGAAAATGGTAAGTTCGCTGCTGATCATAATGTGAAAGTAGGGCTGGAACTGCACGGAGGCTTCTCTGTTCATACACCGGGTACACTTTTACGTCTACGTGAAGCGGCTGGCGAAGTGATTGGTGCGAACCTTGATCCAAGTCATATGTGGTGGCAAGGTATCGATCCTGTACAAGCTATTAAAATTTTAGGAAAAAATAATGCAATTCATCACTTTCATGCTAAAGATACGCTGGTAGATACCGATAATGTTAATATGCACGGTGTAACAGACATGCAAGACTACACAAAAATGCAAGATCGTGCTTGGCAGTTCCGTACAGTAGGCTTTGGACATGATAACAAAACATGGGCTGATATTATCAGCACGTTACGCTTAGTTGGATACGATTACGTTGTAAGTATAGAGCACGAAGATGGTTTGATGTCGGTGAATGAAGGTTTTACAAAAGCTGTCCATAACTTGAAGCAGGTTTTGATTGAAGAAGAACTTGGTGAGATGTGGTGGGTCTAATATAGAGGAGGAAGTTTTTTATGATTAATGTAACGGTCTGGAATGAGTTTGTACATGAGAAAATCCGTGATGATGTCAAAGCAGTATATCCTGATGGGATTCATACTGTTCTGGCGGATGGGCTATCGAAGGAAGGCTTTGCCTGCCGTACAGCTACACTCGATCAGCCGGAACATGGTTTGACAGAGTCTGTCTTGAACTCTACTGATGTAATGTTGTGGTGGGGACATACGGCTCATGAATTAGTAGATGATGATATTGCAGAAGCGGTAGCAAGACGAGTAAATGAAGGCATGGGATTGATTGTTCTGCATTCTGGACATTTCTCCAAACCATTTAAACAATTAATGGGAACCAGTTGTGATCTGAAATGGCGTGTAGCAGACGAGCAAGAAATTCTATGGTGTGTGAATCCTACGCATCCGATTGCTCAAGGCGTGAACCCTTCAATTACTTTGGATAAAGAAGAAATGTACGGTGAATTTTTCGATATTCCTGCTCCTGATGAATTGGTATATCTAAGCAACTTTGAAGGCGGAGAAGTGTTTCGTAGCGGTTGTACGTATCGCCGTGGACATGGTAAAGTATTCTATTTCCGTCCAGGTCATGAGACATATCCAACATATTATAATCAGGATATTATGCACATTATCTCGAATGCTGTACGCTGGGCGTATCCTGCAACTAATACACGTCCTGAATTCGGACGCCAAGAACCTACGCGTGCACTCGGTAGTAAAGTAATGGTGTAACTGTCTACCTGAACAGCCTGATCCTGAATTCCAGACTGTGTTAATCATAAAAAATAAATATTTCAAAAGTGCGCGTGTATGGTTAATAGCCTACAGGCGTACTTTTTTTGAGATTTATCCCTTTAGATCCAGTATCCATAATACTTAGGCACTCTAACATATAGTTAGATATAGAAAGGAGTGCATTTATGTCTAAAGCACAAATAGAATCACAAATCGGCAATGTGAAGCTATCTCCAGCACGAATTAGTGAATGTTTGGAACGAGTCGCCGGACATCGATTAGAAGGATTTTTGGGTGGTTATGGCAAATTTCCGGGATCGCTGATAATGGTAGGAGAAGCACCCGGTGCGAATGAAATTGAAAAAGGGATTCCTTTTTGCGGACAAGCAGGTAAAGTATTAGATGGTTATTTTGAAGCGCTAAATATCACTAGAAACGATCTGTATATTACCAGTGCTGTACGCAGTCGTCCTTATAAAGACAAAATCATTCAAGGAAAGCATCATGCCGAACGTTCAAGTCGTTCTAATCGCACACCAACATCTTACGAAGTATTTGCATTTGCACCTATTTTGGATGCTGAGATTGAGGCAGTACAACCTCGGATCATTATTACGCTGGGCAATATTGCATTGCAACGATTACTTGGCAAAGGGCATCAGGTATCGAATGTGCATGGTCAAGCTTATCGAAGTCGTATTCAACAAGTAGATGCTGATCATATGGATCAAGGATATCACTGGTCTGATCAAGAATACTGGATTTTTCCTATGTATCATCCAGCAGCAGTATTGTATAATAGATCACTGACTGATGTTATTGCGAATGATCTCGTTATTTTGCGTAAATGTATAGATGAGATTCAAGAATGATGACCTGAATTTTAAATAATATTCAGTATTCTTTAATTATGTAATGTTTTCGTTCTCTTTTCAGGTAAAATATGCTAAAATATATGTACTAACTAATCGTAAGTTAACATCACAACGTGATGAAATACGAGCTTATGACTATCCGATCCCGTGTTTCGGAACAATTGAAGAGGTGAGAAAACATGGAGCAACACCAATTGGGATTATGTCCCCGTTTTGAGACCGCGTTTTCATTTTTAGGTAAACGATGGAACGGTCTAATTATTCAATCATTAATGAGTGGACCTAAGCGTTTCAAAGATATTTCTAATCTTATTCCTATGATGAGCGACAAAATGTTGTCAGAGCGGATGAAAGACTTAGAAGGTAGTGGAATATTGATTCGTCAGGTCTATCCAGAGACACCTGTTCGAATTGAGTATGAGCTAACGGACAAAGGACGTGCACTTAAGCCAGTGATGGAGCAGATTCAGAACTGGGCAGAGCATTGGGTCGAGTAGATTTCGATGTGTTAACCAAAAAAAGCTTTCCGCTATGAGTAACACACGGAAAGCTTTTTTGGTATTTTAATTGTCTCAACAGGTAAATGCATAAGCACACCTGAATATTCATTAAATTCTGCATATTTCTTTAGGGCACATTTCGCAGTGACATACTTCTTGTAGCGCTTCAAGATCATGAATAATGATCATCCCGTGCTCATATTCAATACTTTCTTTTTTGCGCAAATCACTAAGCATCCGGTTGACACTTTCACGAGTAGCACCAATCATATTCGACAAATCGGTATGTGTAATTTTTTTGTTAATCAAAATCGAACCTTGATCGTTATAATCTTGACCATAAGTATTGCTTAAACGAATCAAAGTGGAGCAGAGAGCACCTGGTTTACCGTATAACATTAAGTCACGCACTTTAGTCTGTGTTAGACGGTGATGAGTACCCATCCATTTCATAAAGTCGATAGCAAAATCACAATACTGACAGATCATCAATTCCAATTCTTTGTGTTCAATAACAGCGACTTCAGTATCTTCTAATGCTTCTGCTGTAAATCCAAGGCGTGTACCTGAAAATGGATCTGCTTGACCGATCATGTCGCCTGCTTGATACATATATAAAATCAATTCTTTACCTTCATCAGTAGATTTGGTTAATTTAACCCGTCCACTTTTAAGGAAGTATAATTTATCGGATAAGTCGCCTTCCCAGAATAAATGTGAACCTGCTGCAATCGTGCGTTCTGTAGAATGATTAAGTAATCTTTCCTGATTAATTTCCGAAAAGCATGCTGTATTATGACGTGGTTGAGTATGTTCTAAAGAATTGTTCATTATGGTTCGCCCCTTTTTGTTTCAATTATACGTGAAATTAATCATAATGCATAACATTTTAGGAAAAAAACTGGAAATTAAATGATTAGTTAAATTCTACGTTATATAGGAAAGATAATGAACTCATGTATACGTAAAAGTAATCTATACTTTGTGATTAATTTCACTATTATCATACATCTTTTTATATTAAAATGCAAAAGGAAAAAATAAAATAAAACAAATTTAAAAAATAAAAATTGATTGTGAAAAATATCACATTATGATTTATGTCTCTATGCTATGATCGGTGTGTAGACAAAAGCGATACACATTCTGAGGAGGATGAGAGAAATGGCTGTTAAAAATGATGCTAGTCGTAACGTGGAATTGAGTGCACAGGAAGAAATTCAAAAGTTAATCGATAAAGCGAATAAAGCACATGCCGCATTTATGAATATGGATCAAGAACAAATTGATAACATTGTACAAGCAATGGCATTAGCGGGCTTGGATCAACATATGTATCTTGCCAAACTAGCTGTTGAAGAAACAGGCAGAGGCGTATATGAAGATAAAATTATCAAAAACATGTTCGCTACTGAATATGTATACCATGGTATCAAAAATGAAAAAACAGTCGGTATTATAGAAGATAACGATTATGAAAGCTTCCAAAAAATTGCTGAACCTGTCGGAATCATCATGGGGATTACACCGGTAACGAACCCAACTTCGACTACTATGTTCAAATCTTTGATCTCAATCAAAACACGTAACCCAATCATTTTCGGCTTCCATCCATCTGCACAGAATTGTAGTAAAGAATCCGCTCGCATCTTACTTGAAGCGGCTGTCAAACATGGTGCACCTGCGGATTGTATCCAATGGATCGATGCTCCTTCAATGGACAAAACAAATGCATTAATGAATCATCCTGATGTAGCGTTAATCTTAGCTACTGGTGGTGGCGCAATGGTTAAAGCAGCATATAGCTGTGGTAAACCTGCACTTGGCGTAGGTCCTGGTAACGTTCCTGCTTTTATAGAGAAAAGTGCTGACTTGCAACAAGCAGTGAATGACTTGATTCTTTCCAAATCATTTGATAACGGTATGATTTGTGCTTCTGAACAAGCAGTAGTTATTGAAGAACCTGTTTATGAAAAAGTGAAAAAATTAATGATCGATAACGGTTGTTACTTTGTAACTAAAGAAGAAGCAGGCAAATTAACGAACGGTGCAATGAATACAGACAAATGTGCAGTGAACCCTTCTATCGTAGGTCAATCTGCTGTCAAAATTGCTGAACTTTGTGGAATTACCGTTCCAGCCGATACCAAAATACTGGTAGCAGAATTGGAAGGCGTAGGTACTAAATTCCCATTATCTGCTGAAAAATTAAGCCCTGTACTGGCTTGCTATAAAGTTAAAAACGCGGATCAAGGGATTGAACGTGCTGCACAAATCGTAGAATTTGGCGGTATGGGTCACTCTTCAGCTATCCATTCTAATAATGATGAAGTTATTCAGAAGTTCTCTAATCGTCTACAAACTGGACGTATTATCGTGAACTCTCCTTCTACACATGGTGCAATTGGTGACATTTACAATACGAACTTACCATCTTTAACACTAGGTTGTGGATCTTATGGTCGTAACTCTACTTCTTCTAACGTAAGTGCTGTGAATCTGATTAATGTGAAAAGGGTGGCTCGTCGTACTGTGAATATGCAATGGTTCAAAATACCTTCTAAAGTTTATTTTGAAAAAGGCGCAACTCAATACCTTGCTAAAATGCCTGATATTAGTCGTGTAGTGATCGTAACAGATGCGATGATGGTACAACTTGGTTATGTTGAAAAAGTACAACATTACTTGCGTCAACGCCAGACTCCAGTTGTTGTTGAAGTGTTCTCTGATGTAGAACCAGATCCATCAACTGCTACTGTAGAACGTGGTCGTCAAATGATGGAACGTTTCCAACCGGACTGCATTATCGCTCTTGGTGGTGGATCTCCTATGGATGCTGCTAAAGGCATGTGGATGTTCTACGAATATCCTGATACTGAATTTGATAACCTAAAACAAAAATTCATGGATATCCGCAAACGGATCTACAAATACCCACATTTGGGACAAAAAGCACAATTTGTAGCAATTCCAACGACTTCAGGTACAGGTTCTGAAGTAACATCGTTCGCAGTTATTACAGATAAAGAAAAAGGCAACACAAAATATCCTTTGGCTGACTATGAATTAACACCAGACGTAGCGATTATCGATCCTGAATTTGTATACTCTTTACCTCGTGTAGCTGTTGCTGATACAGGTATGGACGTATTGACTCATGCGATTGAAGCTTATGTATCTGTAATGGCAAGTGACTTTACTGATGGACTAGCGATCAAAGCGATTCAACTGGTATTCCAATATCTAGAACAGTCTGCTCTAACAGGCGACAAACTGGCTCGTGAAAAAATGCATAATGCTTCTACGATTGCAGGTATGGCATTTGCGAATGCATTCTTAGGGATTAACCATAGCTTGGCACATAAATGGGGTGGACAATACCATACAGCACACGGTCGTACCAATGCGATCTTGTTGCCACACGTTATCCGCTACAATGCGAAAAAACCAACTAAATTCGCAGCGTTCCCTAAATATTCTCACTTTATTGCTCACGAACGTTATGCTGAGATTGCTCGTATCTTGGGATTGCCAGCACGCACAACCGAAGAAGGCGTGAACAGCTTAATCAATGCTATTCGTGACTTGAACCGCAAACTAGGTATTCCTGAAACGTTTGAAGCATTGGGCTTTGATGCAAAAGACTTTGAATCTCGTGTAGATTACCTTGCTGACCGTGCATTCGAAGATCAATGTACAACAGCGAATCCTAAATTACCTTTAGTGACTGAACTAGCTGATGTATACCGCAACGCATTCTATGGTCGATTTGAATAAATAGACCTGTCTGACAAGTAAAATGATAGTTTGAAAAAAGGATCACTCCACACATGCTGTTATAGCAGTACGTTGGAGTTGATCCTTTTTCCTTCTTATTTAACTTGTATCGCTAGGAATATACTTTCAAGATATATGGTTGAAAATAAAAAACAAAGCAAATATGGAATGCCACCTTATCCCAAAGAACGATCTCCTAGTTTGCGATATTAGCAGAACTAAAGAGAACCGTTCTTTTGTTTGTAGAGAGGAGTGATGCGATGTCCAACATTATTCTATAGCTTGTATATAGAATAATACAGAAATAGTGTGATGTATTTCGTTGTTATAAGCCGTAAATTCTTGTATGATGCTACAGCTATTTGGAGTGAATGCTGATGTGTATTTTTGTATTAGTAGATTCGTATCACTGTATTCACTGTGTAAATCGTTATTTACTTATTGTGTAACAGGCTTAATTGTAAACTGTAATAGTTATTTATAAAAACTGTTATAGATACAGAATGTGATAAAAATCATAATAAAGATGCTATTTTGTGATAAATGTCACATACTCTGCTTATGAATTGCATCATAATAAAGACATAGCCGGAGGGAGAAAACAGCAGCTTCCGGTATCGTGTAGGCGAGACAAGCAATAGTGTAAATGGTTTTGTGATTTTATTCACAAATAATGGAGGGATTATCAATGTCAGTTATCGAAAGAAATGTACAGGATAATTTAAAACAAGACGCATGGCGCAATTTCAAATCAGGTAAATGGGCAAAACATGTAGATACTCGCGACTTTATTGAACAAAATATTAGTGCGTATCAAGGAAACGAAACATTCCTAGCTGGCCCTACTTCAAATACAAAAGACTTGTGGGATATCATTTCCAAACTATCTAAAGAAGAAATCGAACGTGGTGGCGTATGGGATGTAGATGCTGCAACACCTTCTACAATCACTTCACACGGTCCTGGTTACTTGGACAAAGACAAAGAACAAATCGTCGGTGTTCAAACAGATGCTCCTTTCCGTCGTTCATTACAACCGTTCGGTGGTATCAAAATGATGATCGATGCTTGTAAAGCATATGGCTTTGAAGTACCAGAACAAATCATTGATATCTTTACAAACATTCGTAAAACGCATAACCAAGGTGTATTCGATGCTTATACTTCTGATATGAGAGCAGCACGTAAAGCAGGTATTATTACAGGCTTACCAGATGCTTACGGTCGTGGACGTATTATCGGTGACTATCGCCGCGTAGCATTATACGGTGTAGACTTCCTAATTAATGAAAGAAAACAAGATTTGAATGATATGGAAGTTGACGTGATTGATGAAGATGTGATTCGTCTTCGTGAAGAAGTATCAGAACAAATTCGTGCTCTAGGCGAATTGAAAAAAATGGCTGAAATGCATGGCTTCGATATTTCCAAACCAGCACAAACAGCAAAAGAAGCGTTCCAATGGGTATACTTCGGTTACCTTGCAGCAATCAAAGAGCAAAATGGTGCAGCGATGTCTCTAGGACGTGTATCTTCTTTCCTTGATATCTACATCGAACGTGATGTTAAAGAAGGCACAATGACAGAACAACAAGCTCAAGAATTGGTTGACCATTTCGTTATGAAATTGCGTATCGTTAAATTCTTACGTACTCCAGATTACAACGAATTGTTCAGTGGTGATCCTACATGGGTAACGGAATCAATCGGTGGTATGGCTGTCGATGGCAAAACATTAGTTACCAAAAACAGCTTCCGTTTCTTGCATACATTGTATAACTTGGGACCTGCACCAGAACCTAACTTGACTGTATTGTGGTCAGAACAATTGCCAGAAGCTTTCAAAAAATTCTGTGCTAAAGTTTCAATCGAAACCAGTTCGATCCAATACGAAAATGATGATCTGATGCGTCCAATCTATGGCGACGATTATGGTATTGCTTGCTGTGTATCCGCTATGCGTATCGGTAAACAAATGCAATTCTTCGGAGCTCGTGCGAACCTTGCCAAAGCATTATTGTATGCAATCAACGGTGGACGTGATGAGAAATCAGGCGTTCAAGTAGGCCCTGAATACCCTGCAATCACTTCTGAAGTGCTTGAATATGACGAAGTCATGAAACGCTTCAAAGCCATGATGGAATGGTTAGGCAAATTGTATATGAACACATTGAACGTTATCCATTACATGCATGATAAATACAGCTACGAACGTATCGAAATGGCACTACATGATCGTGATATCTTACGTACAATGGCTTGCGGTATCGCGGGTCTATCAGTAGCAGCTGACTCATTAAGTGCTATCAAATACGCTAAAGTAACACCGATTCGTGACGAACGCGGTATTGCTGTAGATTTCAAAATCGAGGGTGAATATCCTTGCTACGGTAACAACGATGATAAAGTCGATCAGATTGCTGTTGAATTGGTCGAAACATTTATGAGTATGATTCGCAAAAACAAAGCATACCGTGGTGCTACACCAACACAATCAGTATTAACAATTACTTCTAACGTAGTATATGGTAAAAAAACAGGTACAACACCAGATGGACGTAAAGCTGGCGAACCATTCGCACCAGGTGCTAACCCTATGCACGGACGCGATACTAAAGGTGCTCTTGCATCTCTAAGTTCTGTTGCGAAATTACCATACGAAGATAGCTTAGATGGTATTTCTAACACATTCTCTATCGTGCCAAAAGCATTAGGTAAAGAAGAAGAAATTCGCAAAACTAACCTTGTATCTATGCTTGATGGATACTTCGGTAGCAATGCCCATCACTTGAACGTTAACGTATTCGCTCGTGAGCAATTACTAGACGCAATGGAGCACCCAGAAAACTACCCACAATTAACCATCCGTGTATCTGGATATGCTGTTAACTTTGTTAAATTGACTCGTGAACAACAAATGGATGTCATCAACCGCACATTCCACGGATCAATGTAATAAAAACTTTTTAACAATATTCAAAGTAATGAAGCTAATCAAAGTAAAGTAATCAAAGATGGTAACTGCTAACCAACAATGAATGATATAAATGAAGCATTTGAGAAAGTGGAGTCACACCGCAGAGCGAAGAGTAGGAATTGTTTCTGAAGAAGCGAAGCGTTCGCATTTAAGATTCGGATATCGACTGCGAAAGCAGTTCATTCCAGATATCCGATCTTAACAGCGATCGTAAGAATAATTCATACGCGTAGCGGTGTAACTCTAACTCTCGAAATCCTATTCATTTATATACATCAACTCAGACGAAAGGGGTGATTGATCATGGTAAAAGGCCGTGTTCACTCGCTAGAAACGTTCGGTACCGTCGATGGCCCGGGCATACGATTTGTACTATTTATGCAGGGTTGTCTGATGAAATGCCAATACTGTCATAACCCTGATACATGGAATTTGGACGGAGGTAAAGTGATGGAGCTAGAAGAAGTTCTAGCTGAAATTGAACCTTACTTGAGTTACTACCGTTCTTCAGGTGGAGGATTGACGGTATCTGGTGGAGAACCAACGTTGCAAGCTCCTTTTGTCAGAGAATTGTTCAAAGCAGTCAAAGACCGTTGGAACCTGAATACAACACTGGACAGCAATGGATTCAATGAACCTAACAAAATCCATGAACTGCTTGAAGTTACTGATTTAGTCTTGCTTGATATTAAGCATATCAATAATGAAAAGCACAAAAAATTAACCGGTGTATCAAATGAACGCACTCTACACACAGCACAATGGCTATCTGATAATGGACGCAAAATGTGGATACGCCATGTGTTTGTACCTGGCATTAATGATGCTGAAGAAGATCTGATCGCTTTAGGAGAATTTATCGGCACATTAAAAGGGGTAGAGAAATTCGAAATCTTACCTTATCATCAGATGGGCATCTACAAATGGGAAGCGTTGGGACGCATCTATCCGCTGGATGGGGTTCCTTCGCCAACCGAAGAAGAAGTAGAACGTGCGTATCGTCTGATTGAGCAAGGTCGTCGTCAAGTCTCTTGTGTCTAATCCTCCTCTTTATGAAAATAGATAAATAACAACCATAGTAAGCAAAAAGGGTATATGAACGTGAAGCCAGAAGTCCTTTCCTGATCCATAGGGAAGGACTTTTTGGTATCTACATAGTTGAGTAGTGATACGTTATCTGTAATATCAGTTCTTCTTAAAAAACTCCCCAAAACCTAAACTTTATCCGCTTGTTGCACGCGACCTCGTTATCTATACTTAAATAAGAATATCGATTATCTATATCATATGTATCTTGTTCAGACATCTTTTCAAAATAGGCTCCAGCACAAGGAGGATATCTATGAACACTATTCAATTATCAGACTTAACATTAGATCAGAAAATCGGACAATTATTTGTATGTGGATTTCATACCAATGTACCGAACGAACATATTACAGAATTGATCGAAAAATATCATGTCGGTGGAGTGATTTATTTTCGGCGTAATATAGGAACAGCTCGCCAGATTACAGACCTTTCCACAGGGTTACAGCAGATTGCTCAGAGGCAGGGATTACCACCGTTATTGATAGCGATCGATCAAGAAGGCGGAATGGTGAGCCGAATCGATCAAGATGGAATGAGTCTGATTCCGGGCAATATGACTCTTGGGGCAGTAAATGATGTGGCATTAACGGCAGCCGCTTCAGCGATCAGTGCGCGTGAATTACGTACATTAGGAATTAATTTGAATTTTGCGCCTTGTGTCGATGTGAATAATAATCCTCGTAATCCAGTGATTGGCGTCCGTTCTTATTCTGAAAAGCCTGAAGTAGTAGCTATTCATGGAGCCGCCGCTATTCAAGCGATTCAGCAAGAGTATGTAGCTGCTACAGCCAAGCATTTTCCAGGGCATGGAGATACTGAGGTGGATTCTCATTATGGATTAGCTTCTGTACCTCATGATAAATTACGCTTAGAACAGATTGAATTATTACCTTTTCGTTCAGCGATAGATGCAGGAGTCGATGTGATCATGTCGGCTCATGTTATTTTCCCTGCATTTGAACCGGAGCCTATTCCAGCTACATTGTCGCGTAAAGTACTAACCGATTTGCTTCGTATCGAGATGGGATTTGAAGGATTAATTGTGACCGATTGTCTGGAAATGCATGCGATTGCCAAGCATTTTCCGATACCACAAGCGACTGTTATGGCAGCTCAAGCCGGAGCAGACCTATTGCTGGTGAGTCATACATTAGAGCACCAGATCGCTGCGATTGAAGCGATTAAAGAAGCGGTGCAACAAGGTCAGTTATCTGAAGCTCAAATCGATGCTTCAGTCGAGCGAATACTATCACTCAAAGCCAAACATCAGATGGATGCAGCACCTTATACGATAGAAGAGTGGACACAGCGCTTAGAACCTGAACCGATCGAACCGGTGTTGCGTGAAATTGCAGAGCGTAGTATTACATTAGTCAAAGACGAAGGGCAATTGCCTTTGCAACCGGATGATAAGGTACTCATTATATGGCCACAGGTGACGCGTCTAACCGAAGTGGATGAGCCGACAGGGCATGATGTCAGTTTTGCTCAAGCTCTTAATAGCTATGGGATCGATGCAACTCAGATTACGATAGATGCTCGCCCGGAACCGGAAGAGATTCAGCAAGTATTAGCAGAAGCAATCCATTATCCCAAAGTGATCTTTGCAGCGTATACATCATCGGGTCTGTTACCACTCGGTCAAGCAGAACTCGCCCGTCAATTGTCTCTTTTGACAGATACTGCATTGATTGTGGCTTCTGTACGTAATCCTTATGATCTGAATGATCTTCCTGAGATCAAGACGTATATCTGTAGTTATGAAAATCGGAAGTATGCGGTAGAAGCTTTGGCAGCTGTAATTGCAGGGGTTAAGCCAGCGCTAGGAAAATTACCAGTGAGCTTAAATGAGCAATATCAGGTTCAAATATAGAAGAGTAGTTGTCAAAATAGGTTATTGCATTTATTTGTGGTAAAGTATAATTAATGACGTTTTCTGAGCACATCATGTAGTCAAAAACAGTCTATTCATCGCTGATGGATAAGGCTGTTTTTTATGTGATTTTTCTGCGGAATAGATGTGACTGAAGTGTGAACAGATACGTATGTTGTAAGGTTTCTTAAGGAAGAGAGAAACTTTTCAAGGTTTGGCGCGTCTTATTAATGTGCCAATTCGGGGGAAACACCATCTTTTTAGAAGTGAATTACAGTAAATTGCTATGAGAAGGAGCCTAATAATGAAATTCAAGAAGACTTTACTAATTGCATTACTCGCTGTAGCTCAGACTGTTGCGACTGTTCCAGGAGCGCAAGTGCATGCTGCTGAAGGCGATGTGGATAGCAGTATCGTACAAGATGTCTACAATGATACTCAAGGGACTGTAGGAGATGATACTACAGTAACTGATCCTAATGCAGTTACAGATCCTAACGCAGTGACTGATCCGACGACAGATCCTGCTGGAACAACAGGTGATGGTACAGTGCCAACGGTTCCTACAACACCACCTACTACAGTTACACCGCCAGTAACTACACCAACAACACCTACCGTGGTGAATGATGTGTATTCGGCTGGACCTAACAAAGTTATTTTTATGATGAACTCTAATCAAATTTATCAAGATGGTAAATTATACTTTTCAGATCAACCTATGGCTGTGAAAAGTGGAGTATCTTACGTATCGGTTCGCGCACTTGTGACCCGTGTCGGTCTGAAGCTTACATACGACGCTAAGACCAAAGAAACGATCATGCAAAAAGATGGTAAAGAATTACGTTTCAAAACAGACAGTAAGTACTACACTGTAAATGGTGTGAACACCTTGATGAAAGGTCCAGCATTCCAACAGAAAAATGTATTTATGGTTCCTTTGACTTCTATTACTCAAGCTCTAAATATTCCTTATACAGTACAAGGTAAATTAGTTGTATTGGATTTGGTTGTTAAACCAACAGCTTCCTTTACAGTTTCCCCTACTGCGATTTATGCAGGTCAAACATTAGTAACGTACAAAACACAATCTAAAACGTCTGATGGCAGTCCTATTGCTAATGAAACATGGACAGGACGCGAAGACATTTTTGCAGAAGCAGGTCCTCATGTGATCACGTATTCTGTTATGGATTCGTCAGGACAATGGAGTGATCCTTACACGGTTACCATCAACGTGCTTCCTCCTAACCAACCCCCTGTAGCGATGTTCAATACCAATCAAGAAACGTATCGTATGGGTGAATTGGTTACTTATACAGATATGAGTACTGATGATGAGAATGCTATCAATGCAGGCTTAACTAAATGGGATAACAAACAATTAGCGTTCTTTACACCAGGTCCACAGACAATCACATTGACTGTAACCGACAAACACGGTGCAACAGGAACATATAGCAAAACGATTAATGTAACGGATCAAACATTATATTCGGCTGAAGACTTCTATCCATTATTTACACCAATCGGAGATTCATTCGACTTTAACGGTTCTGTCGTTCCAACATGGGCAACCGTAACCAATGCTCAAGTCAATGATGATCCAAGTCGTCTGATTCGTAGTAACAGTCCTGAACGTGTATTGACTAAAGGTATTGTGTATCAAGAATACGCTACTGGCGCTACACGCTTTATGGTGCATCATTTGAACGAAACCGGTAGTAGCAAAAAAATGTATGTTGTAGCAACGAATCCGAATGCTACACCAGCAACATTGAATATTCAAGCTCTTGGTTTTGGTGGACCGAATCCTTATGCTACAGCAGTAGGTAAAGTTTCTGTTCAACGTTATTTCCAATCGATGCAATCAGGTGCAGAAGCACAATCTGTTGTTCTACAACCTGGACAAAGCCAAGTTATCTTTAACCAACTTAGTGCTACAGCAATGAAAAACGATACAGTTATTTCATTGTTCGGCGATCTAGTAAGTGATTCTAATGTACAATATACAGTGATGATGATTGATGAAAATCAAGATCCGATCGCTGCATTAGCTACAGAACCTAAGCTAGACCGCGATGGTATCCACAACCGTGGTACGTATGACAATGCTGTACGTAATATCCATGTTGCTGACTTGATCGGTAACACAACGATTCGTATGCCAATCGGAGACAACAACAGTGACCCTAACTTAATGGGTACAGATCCATTGTCAATGACTGAAGCTTCTAACGCAGGTAACTTTGGTGTATTGTACAAAATCAAGCTAGACATGGTTGCGCCAAACACGATGATTTCCTTTAATGCTCGTGGTGGTCGTTACTCAGGTTACATGTATGTAAACGGAGCAGTAACAGCAATCAAAAATAACGGTGCAGCAACAACAGCAAATGATAATGTTGTTCTATATCGTACAGGAACATTAGATACAGAAGCCGTGGAATTGTGGTTTACAGCAGCACCTGGTAGTAACTTGCCAGTTAACTTGTTATTCACACAATTGCCAGCTAAAAAACAATAATTCTCAAATCAAAAGCTCGAATCAGTGAATGCTGATTCGAGCTTTTTTGATGTGCTACGATAATTGCTGATTTTGGTCAGAATCAATTGACGATTGAGCCTAAATAAGGCATGATGGAGAAATGTGTATGCAGGTGGAAGTAAGCTTCAATTAGTAACGTAATCGCCATAAACTTTTGACGAATTATTGCGCATCGTATACGGTTATGTTGTATAATAGTTATTATTACGAATAATAAGATAAATAGTTTAGAATAGAAAAGATAGATTAGGACAGGAGGAATAACTCATGCTGTCGACAGAACAAATCATCGATACCATGGCAGGACAGGGATTGCGAATAACCGATCAACGTCGTACATTAGCTCGTTTATTTGCAGAAGCTCCTGGGTATCTGACCGCTAAAGATGTATATGACTATATGGGTAAAAAATACAGTGGACTTAGCTTTGATACAGTCTATCGTAATTTACGTGTGATGCAGGAGCTAGGTGTGTTAGAACAGATCGTTTTCGAAGATGGTGTTAAATTTAAAAGCCATTGTAGTCAGGATCGCCATCATCATCATATGATCTGCTTACAATGTGAGAAAACGTACCCGATTGCTTTTTGCCCGATGGATATGACAGATATGCCGGAACAATTTGAAGTGGTTAAACACAAATTTGAAGTGTTCGGTTATTGCAAAGACTGTCGTAAAGAAATGGGTGCCGGAGATGGTAAAGAAGGTCCAACGCTACATCTAAAGCAATCTCATTATGATACACATGAACATGCAGGTAAAAGCCAGTGAAGCCAAAATTGAGTCGTCGTGCGGTACAGGCGCCGATCCATGTGTATCGCAAATTCATTTCACCACTTAAACCTCCAACATGTCGTTTTTATCCGACTTGTTCTCAATATGCACTCGAAGCGATCGAGATTCATGGTGTGGCCAAAGGCATCGGATTAGCTGCTAAACGGATAGGAAAATGTCATCCTTTTCATCCGGGAGGGTTTGATCCTGTACCACCAGCTAAATCCAAAGTGAAATCAGCCTCATCAGTCACCAATCAGGAACAGCAAAATGCTTGACAGGTGATTTGGAAGTTCGGTATATTCATAACATCAAATATCATTTCCTGTGAATGGATAAGTAGATGGAAAAAGCGCCAGTACAGAGAGCCGGAGTAGCTGGGAACCGGTATGGTGAGCGTCATCGAATATGGTCCGGGAGGAACTGTGGTCAAGCATATTCGGTTGTATCGATATGTAAGGCTTCAGCGTGAACCAGCGTTAATGGGCAGTCTGCTAAAGACTGATAGAGTCTACTTTTGCAAAGAAGTAGAGAATTTGGGTGGTAACGCGTGAGTCTATGCTCTCGTCCCATATAGGGGCGAGGGCTTTTTTGCGTCCAGATATGGAAATAACATGATAGTGATTTAACAATATTGAAGGAGGAATTATAATGACAGCCAAACCTACTTTTTATCTAACAACACCTATCTATTATCCAAGTGACAAATTGCATATCGGTCATGCCTATACAACCGTAGCCGGTGATGCTATGGCTCGTTACAAGCGCTTAAGAGGATATGAAGTTCGCTATCTAACAGGAACAGATGAACACGGACAAAAGATTGAACGTAAAGCTTTAGAAAAAGGACAGACTCCTCAACAATTTATTGATGGTGTAGTAGAAGGCATCAAAAAGTTATGGGATCAATTAGACATTTCATATGATGATTTTATTCGTACGACAGAAGAACGCCATAAGATTGTGGTACAAGAAATCTTTGATCGATTGCTGAAGCAAGGTGATATCTATAAAGGTGAATATGAAGGCTGGTATAGTATTCCAGATGAGACGTATTACACAGAAACGCAAATTGTAGATATCGAACGTAATGCAGACGGTGAGATTATCGGTGGCAAAAGCCCGGATAGTGGACATCCTGTAGAATTGGTGAAAGAAGAATCTTATTTCTTCCGTATGAGCAAATATGCAGACCGTTTATTAAAATACTATCAAGACAACCCTGAATTTATTCAACCCGAATCTCGCAAAAATGAAATGATTAATAACTTTATCAAGCCAGGACTTGAAGACTTAGCCGTTTCGCGTACAACCTTTGAGTGGGGCGTACAAGTCAAAGGTGATCCTAAGCATATCGTCTATGTATGGATCGATGCTTTATCTAACTACATTACAGCTCTAGGATATGGAACCGATAATCCAGAATTATTTAATAAGTTCTGGCCAGCAGATATTCATCTGGTAGGTAAAGAAATCGTACGTTTCCATACGATCTATTGGCCGATTATGTTGATGGCACTTGATCTACCGTTGCCGAAAAAAGTATTTGGTCATGGTTGGTTACTGATGAAAGACGGCAAAATGTCCAAGTCTAAAGGGAATGTAGTAGATCCAGTCACATTGATCGAGCGTTACGGTCTAGATTCACTGCGTTACTACTTGCTACGCGAAGTGCCTTTCGGTTCAGATGGTACATTTACACCGGAGAGCTTTGTCGATCGTGTCAATTCAGATCTAGCAAATGATCTAGGTAACTTGCTTAACCGTTCGGTAGCTATGGTCGATAAGTATTGTAGTGGTACCATTCCTGCTTATCCAGGTCGTGTGCTTGAAGTCGATGGTACGTTAGAAGATATTGCTGCACAAACGATAGAAAAAGTAGAAAATGCATTTGAACACTTAGAGTTTTCTGTAGCTTTGACGGCAATTAGCCAATTGATTAGTCGTACCAATAAATATATCGATGAGACACAACCGTGGGTTCTTGCCAAAGACGAAGCTAACCAACCACAATTGGATTCGGTAATGTATCATTTGGTGGAAACATTGCGGATTGTATCTGTATTATTACAACCGTTCTTAACACGTGCACCGAAAAAAATCTGGGCACAACTTGGAATAGCAGAAGGCGAACTTACCGCTTGGGAAAGTATTCGTTCGTATGGTCAGATTCCAGCAGGTACAGTTGTAGTGAAAGGCGATCCTATTTTTCCTCGTCTAGATAGCAAAGAAGAAGTGGCTTATATCGTAGAAGCAATGGGTGGCGTATTAACAGCTGCTGCTGAAGCAACACCAACAGCTGCTGCTGAAGCAACACCAACAGCTGCTGCTGAAGCAACACCAACAGCTCCAACGACTTCCGCACCTGTAGAGGTAGAAGAGCAACAAGCGCCTGAGATTAGTATAGACGACTTTGCTAAAGTGGAACTACGCGTAGCTCAAGTGATCTCAGCAGAGCCTGTTAAAAAGGCAGACAAACTGCTTAAATTACAATTGGATCTAGGAACAGAGCAACGCCAAGTGGTATCCGGTATTGCGAAGTTCTATACACCGGAAGAATTAGTCGGACGCAAAGTCATCTGTGTAACTAATCTCAAACCTGTTAAATTACGCGGAGAAGAATCTAGAGGTATGATTTTGGCAGCTTCTCATGGCGATCAATTGACACTAGCGACGGTTCCAGACGGTATGCCTAACGGTGCAATTGTTAAATAAATAAGGCTTAAATGATCAGGTAGAGCCTTCCGTGGAACAGCATATATGGTGTACACATGGAAGGTTCTTTCTATCGTTTGAACTATGTGCAAAACTTGCCAACTCATGCGAATTAAATGTATGATTATTGAATCAATATTTGCCAAATGAATACAGTATGTAGTGAAAAAGGGGGAGCAAGATGCCAACGCCCAGTATGGAGGATTATTTAGAGCGCATTTATAAATTAATCGATCAAAAGGGATATGCGCGTGTCTCGGATATTGCAGAAGGGTTAGAAGTACATCCTTCGTCCGTTACAAAAATGATCCAAAAATTAGATAAAGATGAATATTTGATTTATGAGAAGTACCGGGGATTAGTGCTGACAAGCAAAGGAAAAAAGATGGGCAAACGTCTTGTAGAACGCCATCAATTGCTTGAAGATTTCCTGAATGTAATCGGTGTTAACCCGGATTATATATACAAAGATGTAGAAGGTATAGAGCATCATTTAAGTTGGAATTCGATTACTCAAATCGAAACATTGTTAGAATACTTCCGTCGTGATCCTTCACGTGTGGAAGCGCTACAGAATCTGCAAAAAGAGCTGATTAGCGACTCGTAAGGCAGGCATCTGTCGATCACTTGGCAGATGTCTTTTATTTTGTTCGCAACTTTGGTACCCGTCAGTCGTCTAATGATATAAGCACCAAGCAACGATTTACTGGAGGTTTTAAATTTATGAAAATGGTTCGTGTTATCGCTGTATTTTTAGTATTGTTGATGATTGTCCCTTCGATCAGTAGTACACTTCATGCCGCAGATTCGGATATTAAGATCATGCTCGATGGAGAACAGATACAAGGGGATGCTGCTCCTTACATAACCAGCAAGAGCAATGTAACCATGGTTCCTTTACGTCTAGTGAGTGAAAATTTGAAAGCCAAAATCGCCTGGAATCAATCCACAAGCACAGTCACGATCACGAGTGATAAGCAAGTACTGGTACTGACTTCAGGTCAGAATACAGCAACGATTGATAACAAGTCAGTAAGCTTAGATGCTTCAGTTGAAATGAAAAACGGTCGTGTCATGGTTCCGCTACGGTTTATCGGTGAAGGTCTGGGTCTTGATGTGAATTGGGATCAAGCCAATCGTACCGTAAATTTAGCGACAAGTAGCTATCAAGGTACAGGCAGTAAAAATAACAGTAGCAAGCCTTCTACACCAGCTACTACCAATACAGGAACAACAGATAATAGTAACAGTGGCAAAGCGCCAACAAGCACAGTAGCCAAAGACGGACTTCGTGGTGCATGGATTTCTACCGTGTACAATCTAGATTGGCCAGCGACATCAGGTGCAACCAAGCAAAAACAAGAATTTTCAAAATTGTTAGATGATCTACAAGGGATGGGCATCAATGCAGTATTCGTACAGGTTCGTCCTGCTGGAGATGCATTATACAAATCATCACTTATGCCATGGTCGAAATATCTTACAGGAACACAGGGGAAAGATCCGGGTTATGATCCTGTAGAATATATGGTTGCTGAAGCTCATAAACGTGGGATGGAGTTCCACGCATGGTTTAACCCGTTCCGTGCTACAACAGATGCTAACACCAGTAAGCTTGCAAGCAACAATGTAGTATTAAAGCATCCTGATTGGGTGATTAAGTTTGATAATAAATATTATCTCAATCCGGGGATTCCAGCTGCACGTCAATCAGTCATTGATACTGTGATGGAAGTCGTCAACAACTACGATATCGACGGTGTACATTTAGATGACTATTTCTATCCATATTCAGAGACAGCTTCTAACAAATTCGGTGATGACAGCACCTATGCTAGTTATAACAGTGGTAAATTCAAAACCAAAGCGGATTGGCGTCGTGGTAATATCAATAGCTTTGTGCAACAGCTCAACACATCGATTCATAATTCCAAACCTGCTGTGAAATTCGGAATCAGTCCTTTTGGTGTATGGCGTAATAAATCATCCGATATCACAGGATCAGATACTAAAGCAGGTGTAACTGCTTATGACACTACCTATGCAGATACACGCACATGGATCAAAAACGGCTGGATCGATTATATCGCTCCGCAAGTCTATTGGAGTATGACACTTCCTGTAGCTCGTTATGATAAAGTGGTAGACTGGTGGGCAAATGAAACTAAAAATACAGGTGTAGATCTGTATATCGGTCACGCCCTTTACAAAATCAGCACTCCTGAAATTGGCTGGAGCAGTTCTAATGAGATCATCAACCAGCTCAAATACAACGAGAAATACAGTAATATCAAAGGCAGTATTTTCTTTAGCGCTAAAGATTTGAAAAAGAATCCGCAAGGTGTATTAGCGAAATTGCGTTCATACTGGGGATTGTAAAATAGCAGAAGAGTAGAAAAAGAGATTTCATCAGCCGTTACAATAGGCGATGGAATCTCTTTGTTTGATTGGAAAAGAAATATTGATAAATTAGAACATTAAAATTTGAGAGCATCATAGTCAGACAGCAAAGAAAAAGCATGATCTGTTCCTCTGTGAGAAGGAAAAGTCATGCTTTTTCTTGATAGATATAATCAGCTTTATTGCAACAATAGCTATACAGAACTGATCTACATTCTATTTATTAATTTAATGAAATTTAGGCGCTTCATCATCGTCTTTACCTTTGTTACCTTGAATAACTTGAAAAGGATAATTCTTTTTCGGCTTGGATTGATGACTATTCGATGGTCTAGCAGAAGTGGTTTTGTAATTGTTTTTTTGTGAGCCGTTCATCTTGGCCATGGTACGTGCAGAAGGTTTGACTTTAGGCCCTTGATAACTTCGACCAGACATACCAGAAGCTGACCGCATTACCAAAAATAAAACGACAATCAAGATGATCGGTACAATGAGATTCGCCCAATTGTACGTTGCAGGAGAAGCCACCATTTGGAATATTTCAAGAAACAGCCCGACCGCACCTAGCAGAATAGCAACTCCAAATACAATCAGTTGAACAGGTGATTTTCTCATTTTATTATCATCATCCTTTCACAGGGTCAGGAGAAGCAGTAGTCACTGCCGAACGCACATGTTGTTGTTCAAGCGCAGCGTCTAATTCACGCATACGGTTAAATGAAGCAATTGAAACTTCGATCTGATCCAGTGTCGGTTCTTTGGTCGTTAACAATTGTAACCATAACCCCGGATATCCTAAATACCGTAGAACGGGTACTTCACGTAAGCTATTCGTAAATTTCAAAAATTCAAACGAAACTCCGATAACGACAGGCAACAAAACGATACGCTGTATAATCCGCTCGGTGAGGCTATCCCAACTAAACAGTGCGTAGATAATGACTCCGATAATAACGGTTAATATAATAAAACTGCTTCCACAGCGATAATGTAGACGACTATATTTTTGTACATTTTCAGGGGTTAACTCTTCGCCGTGTTCATAAGCTGTAATGACTTTATGTTCAGCACCATGATACTGAAAGAGTCGCTTAATCATCGGTGTCTGTGAGATCGCCCAGAGATAGATTAAGAGCAAAATAATTTTGATAACACCTTCAAGTAAGGTATGCAGTGCATGATTATCGAAGGCTCTACCAAATAATAAACTTTCTACAAATACGGGAACGAGTGTGAATACAAGCTTACCTACAATGAGTGAAAGGATACCCACTACTGCAACACCAAGCATCATACTAAGACTCATTTTGGATTCTTCTTTTTGCTTCTGTTCTGCATATTCTTCAGGGCTCATCTGATCTTCTGAATACGCATCGGCTGCATAATTGAGATGTTTGGAGCCTTTGGCACTTGAATCAATCAAACTTATAATTCCTCGCAACAATGGAATGCGGCGTAATGTTTTGACCCATGACTTATCTTGTCTAGGTACTTCTAAAAAGGTGATTTCACCATCTTTACGTCTTACAGCTGTCACATTCACATTTTTTCCGCCGAACATAACGCCTTCTATTACTGCTTGGCCGCCATAGCTCGGAGGAGCAGATTGTTTTGACAAGTACAGTCACCCTTCCGTAGTTCGACATTACCGTTATTTACGAAATGCCTGATCAAGCTTATCTATTGATCTATAATTGCTAGAAATAAGCCTATCCTTTAATTGTAGCGGATTTGGCTGATTTTTACCAGAATACGCTATCAGCAAGCTAGATAGAATAGATAAGATATTCTACTGCCTATTCTCAAAATTGCAATTGGTATGGTAAAATAATTTTTGGCTATTTCTCATTTTACATTTGTCCAAAATGATCACAATACGAGGATACACAGAACCAAGCAGATATCGTGTTTTATTCTAAAATGCTGAAGGGGAGAGATGTAATTGAGTACACAACGTTTAAATAAGTTACGTCAAGCGATGCAAGAACAACAGTTAGAAGCCTTACTAATTACAAGTAGTGTGAACCGCAGATATTTGACAGGGTTTACAGGTTCGGCAGGTTATGTGCTTGTCACTGCGCAAGAAGCTTACTTATTGACTGATTTCCGTTATATGACTCAAGCGCCAGAACAAGCTACTGCTTTTTCAGTGGTAGAACATTCTGCAAATGTAGTCGATACGATGAAAGAATTGTTGGCTAAAGGCAATATCAGCAAACTTGGATTTGAACAAGATTTGGTGCCTTATAGCAGATACGCAATGTACAGCAAGCATTTAGCACCTGTTGAGCTAGTTCCTGTATCTGGCATCATGGAAGAAATTCGTAATTTCAAAGATGCTGAAGAGATTGCAATTATTGAGAAAGCAACAGATATTGCAGATCGTACATTCAGTCATATTTTGAACTACATCAAGCCAGGGGTAACCGAGCAAGAGATCGAACTCGAAATGGAATCCTTTATGCGCCGTCTAGGAGCTACAGGCACTTCATTTGAAACGATTGTTGCATCGGGTGAACGTTCTGCTTTACCTCATGGTGTGGCCAGTGAAAAAGTTATCGGGGCAAATGAATTTGTCACTTTGGACTTTGGTGCGATTTATCAAGGATATGTATCGGATCTTACACGTACTGTTTTTGTAGGTACACCGACAGATGAGCATCGCAAAATTTACAATATCGTACTGGAAGCACAGTTGAATACGCTTAAACACCTAAAACCGGGTATGAGCGGTAGAGATGCAGATGCACTAGCACGTGATGTGATTGCTTCTCATGGTTACGGTGACGCATTTGGACACAGTACAGGTCATGGTATCGGTATGGAAGTACATGAAGAACCTCGCCTTTCTAAAATGAGCGATACGGTATTATCTCCAGGTATGGTGGTAACTGTAGAACCGGGAATTTATATTCCAGGCTTCGGTGGAGTACGGATTGAAGATGATGTGTTGATAACAGAAGACGGTATTCGTGTGTTAACGCATTCGACCAAAGAATTTACGATTTTACCGGTATAACGAAAAGTTTATCCTGTTATGCAGGATGATGACTATCATTTGCCGAATAAAATACCTGTATATGATGATATAGTATCCGATTGATATGGGGTATAGTACAATATATAGGCTTCATAGAATTATGCAAGAGACCAGCTTTACCACATCTGAGGAGGCGTTATTTTGATTTCAGTAAATGATTTTAAAACAGGTTTGACCGTAGAAGTAGAAGGAAATATTTATTCCGTTTTGGAATTCCAACACGTAAAACCGGGTAAAGGCGCAGCATTCGTGCGTTCTAAATTGAGAAACTTGCGTAACGGTAACGTAGTAGAACGTACTTTCCGTGCAGGTGAAACTATCGCTCGTGCTCAAATCGAAAACCGTGGCGTTCAATATTTGTATGCAAGTGGTGACGAGCATGCATTTATGGACAACGAAACATACGATCAATTCGAATTGAACTCCAAACAATTGGAATGGGAATTGAAATTCTTGAAAGAAAACATGACCGTTAACATCGTTAGCTATCAAGGTGAAATTCTTGGAATTAACTTGCCAACAAGCGTAGAGTTGGCTGTTACAGAAACAGAGCCAGGAATCAAAGGTAACACTGCAACAGGCGCAACTAAAAATGCAAAATTGGAAACAGGACATACGGTTCAAGTGCCTATGTTTATCAACGAAGGTGACATTCTAATCATCGATACTCGTGAAGGTAAATACGTTTCTCGCGCATAGAACTTATTATTGTACAAGTGAAAGAATGAGTGGCTTTGATGCCTGCTCATTCTTTTTTTAGAATCAAATTACGATAAGGAGTGCCTATATGGACAATTTTGAAGTCTTTTTTGATATACATATTTCCTATATAGATCAACTATTACAACATGAGCTAGACATCACGTCAGCCGATATAAAATCTTCTCATTTTTATGATCAAGCTACAGCGAAAGATATAGAATGGTACGATATTGATTCGTTCTCAACCTTTTTATTACGTGCAGGTACAGGAACTATATTGTTTAAAGTCATTGAACTAGGTATAGAATTAAAAGAAGTATTAACTGTTATTTCATCAGATGGAGAATATATTACGATAGAATTTAATTTTAGAGATACAGAGTTGATGTATGAGGGTGTATTAGACTCGAAGAAATGCTTACATATGCTTACCTACTTCCAAAAATGGATAGAACCATATCACATAAACGCTATCACATTTGGACATGAACCTGCTACAGATAAGGATATGTGCTTGATTGAGATCACAGAACATACTGTTCTATCGCAATCGATTATGGATCAATGGAGAATGAATAGACAGCATATAAAGCAGAATAATAATCTGTTATAGCTTTTTTTATTTACGGGTAGTACTTAACGCGTTCTCGTATTATACTGTTAAAGACTAAGCATGTTCATGCATTATTATGTATGAAACGCCTAAATACGCTGTTCAATCCGGGTAGAATATGGAAGAGATAACATACCCGTATCATGTAGGGAGTGAAGAGGTCTTGGCTTTGTATGTTATGAAATTCGGTGGTAGTTCCGTTGGGGATACCGAGCGCATGCAACGTGTAGCAAAGCGCATTGTTGAGAAGCAAGATGAAGGGCACGACTGTGTAGTAGTTGTTTCAGCGATGGGAGATACAACAGATGATTTGATTGATCAGGCACGTCTGCTCAATCCGAATCCACCTGCTCGTGAAATGGATATGTTGATGACAACAGGTGAGCAGATTTCGATGGCGATGTTATCGATGGCGATTCAGCATCTAGGTCGAGAAGCGGTATCTTTCACCGGCTGGCAAGCAGGTTTTGAGACAGAAGCAGAACATGGTAAGGCACGCATTCGGAATATTCAGCCTGAACGTGTACTGAAAGCAATCGGCGCAGGTAAGATCGTGATCGTTGCTGGATTCCAAGGCATTACAGCCGAAGGTGAGATTACAACATTTGGACGTGGAGGTTCGGATACGACAGCTGTTGCATTGGCAGCTGCAATCCATGCCGATACTTGCGAGATTTATACCGATGTCGATGGAATTTATTCTACCGATCCACGGATTGTTAAATGTGCTCGCAAACTAGAAGAAATATCTTATGACGAAATGCTAGAACTGGCAAATCTAGGTGCGGCGGTACTTCATCCGCGTGCTGTAGAATATGCGAAGCATAACAATGTACGACTCGTTGTGCGCTCTAGCTTTAACTATAATGAAGGAACCGTTGTGAAGGAGGAGACAACTATGGAACAGGGAGCAGTCGTCAACGGCATTGCTTATGATAAAAATGTAGCACGTCTTACAATCCGTGGTGTTGCTGATCTACCGGGAGTACTTGCAAAAATGTTCGGAGAACTAGCAACGGCCAAGATCGATGTCGATCTGATCGTACAGAGCGGTGTATTAGATGGCAAAGCAGACTTTTCCTATACCGTGAGTCTGGCGGATCGTGAACGTGCGCTTGCTGTGATGGAAAGCTTACGTAGCGAACTTCCTTTCAGTGAAGTTACTTCTGAAATTGATCTAGTTAAAGTATCGATCGTGGGTGCAGGTATGGTAAGTCACCCGGGTGTAGCAGCGCAAATGTTCGCTGCCATCTCTGCACAAGGTGTAAGTATCAAGATGGTAAGTACATCTGAGATCAAAGTATCCTGTGTCATCGAAGCCAGTCGCTTGCAAGATGTCGTGGCTGCACTTCATACAGCATACGGTCTGGATACCGAAGAACAAGCATTTGTAGGCGGTCCTCAAGATCGTCGTTAATCGTATATCAAAAGGGCAGAAACATTCGAAAAGAAAGAGTGTTTCTGCCCTTTTTTGCGAGAAGCTATCGCGCCGAATAAAACGAATTTTGAAAACGGCTAGGATGTGCTATAATACATAGCGTTATGTGTAACTTTCCGTGTACAACGGGCGATGAAGCCAAAGGAGTGAAAAATAGATGTTTAACTTAAATGAAATTAAAGAATTGATTCAATTGGTAGACGAGACATCTGTACAAGAAGTAGAAATCGAAAATGAAGGATCACGTCTAGTGATTCGCAAACCAAGCAAAGCTGAAACGGTATATGTACAGCAAGCGACAACTGCACCTGCTGCAACATCTCAAGTCGTGCAAGCGCCAGTTAATGCACCTACTACAACTTCTGCACCAACGACTCCGGAAGTAGACCCTTCTCTACATACGATTGTATCGCCTATGGTGGGAACGTTCTATCGTTCTTCTTCACCAGAAGCGGCTCCTTTTGTAAGTACGGGTGATAAAGTCAACGATAAATCCACTGTATGTATTATCGAAGCGATGAAGCTGATGAATGAGCTTGAAGCAGAGACAAACGGAACAATCGTAGAGATTTTGGCAGAAAATGGACAACTTGTTGAATACGGACAGCCATTATTTTTAGTAAAACCGGAATAAGCAAGGAACTGCTTTTGCCAAATCCCGGAGGAGGAAACGTAAAATGAAATTTCATAAAATACTGATAGCGAATCGTGGCGAAATAGCGGTTCGTATTATCCGTGCTTGCCGTGAGTTAGGCATAGCAACAGTAGCGGTTTATTCTGAAGCAGATCGCGAATCATTACATGTGCGTCTAGCAGACGAAGCTTACTGTATCGGACCCACTTTATCCAAAGACAGCTACTTGAACTTAACCAACTTAATGAGTGTTGCGACATTGACTGAATGTGATGCGGTTCACCCAGGGTATGGTTTCTTAGCTGAAAATGCAGATTTCGCAGAGATTTGTGAATCTTGCAATATTACGTTTATCGGACCATCTCCAGATGCGATTACACGTATGGGTGATAAGTCTGAAGCGAAGCGTACAATGATTGCCGCAGGCGTACCGGTTATCCCGGGTTCTGACGGAATTGTGGAAGACATGGATGAAGCGATTATAATCGCTCGTGAGATTGGATACCCTGTTATTATCAAAGCAACCGCAGGTGGTGGAGGTAAAGGGATTCGTCTTGCAGAAGATGAAGAATCATTGATCAAACAAATCACAGCGGCACAACAAGAAGCGCAAAAAGCTTTTGGTAATGGTGGCGTCTATTTAGAGAAATATTTAACGTCGATGAAGCATGTCGAAGTACAGATTATTGCGGATAAGCATGGTAATGCTGTTCATTTAGGTGAACGTGATTGCTCTGTACAACGTCGTCGTCAAAAGCTTGTCGAAGAAGCACCTTGTCCTGTATTATCTCCTGAATTGCGCGAAGAAATGGGCGCTGCGGCTGTACGTGCAGCAGTAGCTGTTAATTACTCGGGCGCAGGTACACTTGAGTTCTTGCTCGGACAAGATGGACAATTTTATTTCATGGAAATGAATACTCGTATTCAAGTTGAACATCCAGTAACAGAAATGGTTACAGGAATCGACTTAATCCAAGAAATGATTTCTGTTGCAGAAGGTAATCCACTTTCGTTCCGTCAAGATGAAGTGGTTATTAACGGCTGGTCGATGGAATGTCGGATCAATGCAGAAGACCCTGAGCGTAACTTTATGCCAAGTCCGGGTAAAATTGATTTCTACCTTGCTCCAGGTGGTCCAGGTGTGCGTGTAGATAGTGGTGCTTATCCAGGATATACAATTAGCCCTTACTACGATTCCATGATCGCTAAGTTGATTGTCTGGGCTCCAACCCGTGAACAAGCGATTGCGAAAATGAAGCGTGCATTAGATGAATTTGCGATTGAAGGGATTTATACTACGATTCCTTTCCATATGCGCCTACTGAATCATGAGACATTTGTACGTGGCGATTTTGACATCAAATTCCTTGAGGAAAATGAAGTTTAAGCTCGTTTGTCAATGAATCATTCACATGTTATATTTAGTTTACTTAGCAGGAGGTGTATAGATAAATATGAGTACGTTACCGACTGAATTTGAGCGGACAGATATAGGTGAGATTCAGATTGCTCCTGAAGTGATAGAAGTCATCGCTGGTCTAGCGACGATTGAAGTAAAAGGTGTAGCAGGTATGAGTGGTGGTTTTGCCGGTGGCATTGCTGAATTACTAGGTCGCAAAAATCTTTCCCGTGGTGTAAAAGTAGAAGTGGGACAACGTGAAGCAGCTGTAGACGTGTCTGTTATTGTTCATTATGGACATCGTCTGCCAGAAGTGGCAGCTGAGATTCAACGTAATGTCAAACGCTCGATCGAAACGATGACTGGCTTAATCGTAGTCGAAGTGAATGTGCAGATTCATGATGTGCATTTAGAGACAACGGAGAAGAACAGAAGCGAAGAAGTCGAATTTTCACAACGGGTCAAATAAGTACGAAAAGCAATCATAAACCCCCGACGTAACAGTCAGGGGTTTACTATAATGTAAAGGGGCTGCACACTCTTGGCTAAAATTATAGACAGACTGCTGTTGTTTATTTACAGCCTGAGCATTGGAATCTTGTCTGTGCTTGCAATCCTTTTACTAAGTGGCAAAGTGCCTGTAGAATTAAATGATCAGAACGAGCAGAATCTATACATTACGATCGTGATTGTAGCTGTTATCTTATTTTTGCTAAGTATCCGCTTTTTTTATCTATCAGTGCGTTCAGAGCGTGGGCATCATCACTCTGTACATCAACGGACAGAATTTGGCGATATTCAGATATCACTGGAAACGATTGAAAATATGTGCCTCAAATCAGCAGAACGTACAAAAGGTGTGCGCGATGTCAAAACACGTGTGCGTGTAATTGAATCCGGACTTGAAATTATGATTAGAGCGATCGTAGACGGTGAAAGTTCGATTCCTGAACTGACCGAAAATATGCAAAAAACCGTTCATGATCAAGTGGAAGAAATTACCGGTATTCCAGTGTCCTCGGTATCGGTATTTATAGCAAATATCGTTCAATCCCCTGCATTCAAAAGCAGAGTGGAGTAGAAGGGAGTTCTCCTTATGATATGGAAAGCCATCTGGGAAACTCACGGAGGACGGATAACAGGTGTAGCCGCAGGTCTATTGTGCGGAGTATTGTATTTGGTAGTTGGCTTTTGGGATATGTTGTTCTTTGCACTGTTAGTGTTCATAGGCTATAGCGTCGGCAAGCACAAAGATATGCGATTAGGCTCTGTGATTCCCTGGGAACGGGTGAATGCATGGATATCGGATCGCTGGCGCCCGTTTAAATGAACCTGTCATACATCATTCCCGGACCACGTATTGGATTATAAATTATACAGCCGGGCATGATGTACGACAGGTTTTTTGGTATGCTAGAGGAATGAACTTATGAATCGATAGATGCGAATAGGTTGTCGTGAGTAAAATATAATGAATTGAAAATAATAAGGTACACAGGATAGTAAGCTGACAATAGCAATAGCTGCTTATCCATACCGGGAGGAACCCAAGAATGAAAAGAAGATTAGCACGTGAGATCGTTGTACAAAGTTTGTATCAGATGGAAATGAACGATGTAAAAGCAGAAGAAGCAATCGAAATGATTTTGGAAGAAGCGGCTCAAGAAAACGAATCTGAAGTTGAAATTCGTGACGAAGCTAAATTAAAATCATATGTGCTTGATATCGTAAATGGTACATTTACAAACAAAGAAGCGATCGATCATCTATTGGAAGAATATTTGAAAGGCTGGCAGATCAGCCGTCTATCTCGTGTAGACAGTCAGATTTTGCGTCAAGCGGTCTATGAAATGGTATTCCATAATGATGTACCTGCCAAAGTCGCTGTCAATGAAGCGATTGAATTATCCAAACATTTTGGTACAGAAGAATCCGGTAAATTCGTTAACGGTGTTCTGGGTAAAATGATTCAAGACTTGGATAAACTCAAAGAAACACACACCAAAGCTGAGGCAGAAACGGAAACACAAGCTGAAGCCGAATAAGAAATTGGAATACAAAAGATCATCAGACATCAACGATAAACGTCAAGCAGTTGAACGATAAAACTTAATTTTCCGAACAGGTAAAGGAGCGATTATCATGACAGCAACAATTATCAATGGTAAGCAAATAGCAGAAGACATTCGTGAAGGTATCCGTCAAGAAATGGAACAATTGAAAACAACAGGTTTCCAACCGGGACTCGCTGTTGTACTTGTAGGTGAAGATCCTGCTTCACAAGTATATGTGCGCCATAAAGAAAAAGCTTGTCATGATCTTGGCTACTATTCTGAAGTACACCGTCTGCCATCAACGACTTCGCAAGAAGAATTGTTAGCGATGGTAGATCAACTGAATAAGCAAGAAAATATCAATGGTATTCTGGTACAACTTCCATTACCGAAGCAGATCGAAGAAAAAGCAATTATTAATGCGATTGCTCCTGAAAAAGATGTGGATGGTTTCCATCCGATCAGTGTAGGGAATCTGGTCATTGGTGATGATAGTCTGTTACCTTGTACACCTGCGGGCGTTATCGAATTAATCAAGCGTGCAGGCGTTGAGATTTCGGGTAAACATGCTGTGGTGATTGGACGTAGTAACATTGTAGGGAAACCTGTTTCTTTGTTGTTACAACGTGAGAATGCAACAGTGACTATGTGTCATTCCCGTACAAGCAATATGAAAGAGTTAGCGAAGCAAGCAGATATTCTGGTTGTAGCGATTGGTAAAGCCAACTTTGTCGATGCTAGTTATATCAAGCCAGGTGCTGTCGTAATCGATGTAGGTGTGAATCGTCTGGAAAATGGTAAGCTTGCCGGTGATGTTGATTTTGAAAGTGCTACACAAGTATGTGGTCCGATTACACCTGTTCCTGGCGGTGTAGGTCCAATGACGATCACGATGTTAATGCAGAACACTCTGGTCGCTGCCAAACGCGCTCACGGCTTGAAGTAAGGAAGGCGGCTGATGGTATGCAGCAGCAAAAAGTCTATTCAATCAAAGAAATAAACAAATATATTCGGATGAAAATGGAATCGGATCAACTGCTATCTGAAGTATGGTTACGCGGAGAAATCTCGAATTTCACTCATCATTCTAGTGGACATATGTATTTCACGTTAAAAGATGAAAGTAGCCGTATCAAAACGATTATGTTCGCTTCTCATAACCAGCGACTTCCTTTTATACCCAAAGAAGGCGCTAGAGTGATGGCAAAAGGAAATATATCGGTCTTTGAACGGGATGGTCAGTATCAATTCTATGTCACACAGATGCAACCTGATGGCATCGGCAGTCTATATCTGGCGTATGAACAGCTCAAACAGAAGCTAGAACATGAAGGGCTGTTTGATCATGGACGCAAACGTCCGTTGCCTGCTTTTCCCAAAGTGATCGGTGTGATTACATCGGGGACAGGAGCAGCGGTGCGGGATATTTTGACGACTATTCGTCGACGTTATCCGATTGTTAAGATTGAAGTCTACCCTGTACTTGTGCAAGGAAAAGGTGCAGGTCCGTCGGTAGTCAAAGCGATTCAGAATTTCAATCGTATGCAAGAAGCCGATGTACTGATTGTGGGTCGTGGTGGTGGATCACTGGAAGAATTGTGGGCGTTCAATGAGGAGATCGTTGCTCGTGCGATTGCTTCTTCTAAAATCCCGATCATTTCAGCAGTCGGTCATGAGACGGACTTTACGATCGCTGATTTTGTAGCTGATCTTCGTGCTGCAACGCCTACAGCGGCGGCAGAGCTAGCCGTACCCAATATCAATGAATTACGTGCGCAAGTAGAGCAACGTCGTAGACAGCTCAATCAAGGGCTGTTGCGTCTATCTCAGCGTCAACGGGAACGGTTAGAACGTCTACGCCGTGCACCTGTATTGTTACATCCTCAGCGTCATCTGGTACAACATATGACGAGATTAGATATGCTTGAAAGACGGCTAACCAGTAGTCTACAGCGCCGTGCGCATATGCAGCGTGATCGTCTGGGACGTTTCAATCAGCGATTAGCCCGTCATAATCCGCAAGAACAATTGATCTATGCTCGTCGTCGTACCGATACGGCACGTCAACAATTGGAGCTTCGTATGAGTAGTATTTTACGGCAAAAGCAACAAAAGTTAGGCTTTGGTATGAAGCAACTGGATGCATTAAGTCCACTTAAAGTCATGGCAAGGGGATACAGTCTGGTCTATGACGAACAAGAGCAACAACTGGTCAAATCGGTACAACAAGTGCAACAAGGTGATCACATTATCGTCAACGTAGAAGATGGACAATTGAATTGTCAGGTGACAGAGATCAAGGAGGCGGCAACCGATGGCAAAAGCTGAAAAAGAAAAAGAGTTAAACTTCGAAGAAGCAATGGATCGTCTGGAAGAAATCGTCTCCGAACTGGAAAATGGAGATGTTCCACTGGAAAAAGCGATCGACCTTTTTCAACAAGGAATGAAATTATCTCAAATCTGCGGTTCGAAATTAGAGCAAGTGGAACGTAAAATCGAAATGATCGTAGAGGAAGATGGCGAACTACGTAAAAAGCCATTTGATACCTCAGAAAGCGGTGGCAGTATTGACTAGTCGTCCGGATCTACAAACATATATGCAAGAGATTGCTACTTATGTGGGCGATCAATTGAAATTCGTGTTACCGATTGAATGGAGTGTACCGGTGAATCTGCAAGAGTCGATGCAATATTCGTTAATGGCAGGTGGAAAAAGACTGCGTCCATTGTTCGTGATTGCAGCAGCAGAAGCGTTAGGTGGTAGTCGTGAAGCGGCTTTGCCTGTAGCTTGCGCTGTAGAAATGGTGCATACGTATTCGCTTGTCCATGATGATCTACCGGCAATGGATAATGATGATTATCGTCGAGGTAAGCTTACCAATCATAAAGTTTATGGCGAAGCGATGGCGATTCTAGCAGGTGACGCGCTGTTAACGCAAGCCTTTTATACAGTCACTCAAGCATCCAAAGCAGGAGTATCCGCAGAGGCACTACTTGCGATTGTTAGCGATATGTCTGAATATGCTGGGCCTCGTGGGATGGTTGGCGGTCAGGTGGCTGATATGGAAGGCGAGCAAGGAATGACTGAGATTGCTCAACTCGAATATATCCATTTGCACAAAACAGCTGATCTATTTATGTTCTCGTTAACGGCTGGCGCACGTACAGCAGGTGCAACGCAGCAACAACTGGATGCTTTGCGTCGCTTCGGTTCTGATCTCGGTTTAGCTTTTCAAATTCAGGATGATATTCTGGATGTGATTGGAGACGAAGCATTACTGGGTAAAAAGACACAAAGCGATATTAAAGCTCAAAAAGTGACTTATCCTTATTTTATCGGACTAGAAGCTTCACAAGCAGAAGTAGCACGCTTGACCGAAAGCGCGAAGCAAGCTCTAGCAGAAGCCAATCTGGCAGATTCACAACGATTAACCGAGATTGCTGATTATCTGGTAAAAAGGGACCATTAATCGTAAGGAATGATCATTTTAGTTCGTCTATACGTATATAGGATAGACATTCACTATTCAGGAGCATTCACACATGCATTTTCGAAAAAAAGGGAATGTTGTGATATAGTGAATAATAATATAAAAGATAGATGAAAAGTTGGACAAGGTAAACATTATAATTTTAAAACCAATTGGATGTCGATAAGCATTCAACAAGGAAAGCGGGGAAATGGTGTGCTGCTTCCACAGATTCATCAACCAAGTGATCTTAAAGATCTAACAACGGAACAATTAGCCGATTTAGCAGGCGAGATTCGTCAATTTCTGATCGAAAAATTGTCAGTAACTGGCGGGCACCTTGCTTCTAATCTGGGTGTAGTGGAGCTCACCCTGGCACTTCATTATTTGTATGATAGTCCAAAGGATAAAATGATTTTTGATGTTGGACATCAAGCGTATGTGCACAAGGTATTGACAGGACGGATGGATCGTTTTGATACATTACGTAAATACCAAGGATTATGCGGATTTGTAAAACGTAATGAAAGTGAACATGACGTATGGGAAGCTGGACATAGCAGCACTTCTTTATCCGCAGCTATGGGTATGGCACTTGCACGTGATTTCAAAAAAGAAGATAACAAAGTTATCGCTATTATTGGTGATGGTGCGTTAACAGGCGGTATGGCATTCGAAGCATTGAACCATATCGGTCATGAACAACGTAAATTGACAGTGATCTTGAATGATAACGAAATGTCGATTGCTCCAAACGTAGGCGCAATGCATAAATATTTGGGTAAGATTCGCTCGGATAAAAATTATTTGCGTGCAAAAGACGAAATGGAATCATTGATCAAAAAGATTCCAGCAATCGGCGATAAAATTGCTAAAACGGCTGAAAAGCTTAAAGATACACTAAAATATGCTATGGTATCTGGCGTATTGTTCGAAGAACTAGGATTTACCTATTTGGGACCTGTGGATGGTCATGATCTACCGAAATTGTTGGAAACGTTGCAACAAGCAGACAATGTAGAAGGACCTGTATTAATCCATGTGGTGACGATCAAAGGTAAAGGATACTTACCAGCTGAAGCCGATTCTTACAAATGGCATGGTATTACACCATACAAAATTGAATCCGGTCAAGTGCTCAAAGCAGCAGGCGGTCATCCGATGTATACCGAGGTATTTGGTCAGACATTGATCGAACTTGCAGAACAAGATGAGCGTATTGTGGCAGTTACGCCAGCAATGCCTGGTGGTTCTGGATTGTTCCCATTTGCAGCTCGTTTCCCGGATCGTATGATTGATGTAGGGATTGCAGAGCAACATGCAGCAACGATGTGTGCGGCGCTTGCGATGGAAGGCATGAAGCCTGTATATGCAGTGTATTCTACCTTTATGCAGCGTGCTTATGATCAGATTGTACATGATATTTGTCGTCATAATGCCAATGTGATGTTCGCTATTGACCGTGCTGGCTTTGTCGGCGCAGATGGCGAGACGCATCAAGGCGTATACGATATCGCATTTATGCGTCATATTCCGAATATGGTTATTATGATGCCGAAGGATGAGAATGAACTTCGTCATATGATGAAAACAGCTGTCGATTACAATGATGGCCCTATCGCTTACCGTTACCCACGGATTAGTGGCTTAGGTGTACCATTGGATCAAGTGCTGACAGCGATTCCGATCGGACAATGGGAAACGGTACGTGAAGGTGAAGGTTACGCGATTCTAGGTTCTGGACCGATGGTTCAACTTGGACTTGAAGTAGCGGATGAACTGAAACGTGACGGTATGAACATATCTGTCGTTAATGCTCGCTTTATGAAGCCATTAGATGAGCAATTGTTGCTTGATCTAGCAGCAAAAGGTACACGTATGCTTGTAGTTGAAGAAGCTTCACAAGCAGGTAGTATGGGTAGTGCTGTGCTTGAGTTCTTTGCTTCTAAAGGATTACACGATGTTGCTGTAGGCATCATGGGTGTACCGGATGAATTTATCGAACACGGTAGTATCAAAGATCAGCAACGTGAAGCTGGATTAACCACTGAAAATATCGCTACCGCTCTCAAAGCGCTTGCGCCAGGCGAAGCAATTACTTTTCACAAAAACTCAGTTTAACATTTGTATCTCTACACCATAAGATCAACAGAAGCGAAGCGGAGGGCATTCTTTCCGCTTCGTTTCATGTTGTTATTTCATTTTGCAAGCTAGGAGATATCCAATCATGGCAAGTGACAAAGAACGAATCGACGTCTTACTCGTCGAACAAGGCTACTACGAGAGTCGTGAGAAAGCCAAGGCAGCAATTATGGCTGGATTGGTCTACGCAGGCACAGAGCGTCTGGAGAAGCCAGGCATGAAGATAGCTCGTGACACCGATCTAAATGTCAAAGGTTCGGTTCATCCGTATGTAAGCCGCGGTGGATTGAAGCTAGAGAAAGCATTGAAACATTTTGAAATTCCTATGACAGGACGTACCATGCTTGATATTGGTTCCTCTACAGGAGGATTTACCGACTGTGCACTTCAACATGGGGCAGAATACGTGTATGCGATTGACGTAGGGTACAATCAGCTGGATTGGTCGCTTCGCAATCATCCGCAAGTACAAGTGATGGAACGTACCAACTTCCGCTATATGACACCGGATCAACTAGAAGGACCACGACCTAATTTTGCAAGTATCGATGTGTCATTTATTTCGTTACGATTGATGTTGCCGCCGCTGAAAGAATTGCTTAATCGTCCTGCTGATATTGCAGCGCTGATCAAGCCTCAATTTGAAGCCGGTCGTGACAAAGTCGGTAAAACAGGCGTAGTGCGTGATCCGAAGATTCATGAAGAAGTATTACTGCATGTTCTTACGTTTGCAAGAGAGATCGGATATGTACTCAAAGGCGTAACGTTCTCCCCGATTACAGGAGGAGAAGGCAATATCGAATTTCTAGCTCACTGGTATCTACCTTCCGGTGAAGGGGACGATACGATCGAACAATTGGATGTTATTGATATTCCTGCGCTTGCTTCTCAGACAGCCCTTGAAGCCGCTCATACATTCCGCGGTGGTTCAGCCAAAAAGTAAAACATTCATACAGCATGACCTATATCTATGCAAGCACAACAAAGACCTGATGTTCGGTGTATGTTACTGAGCTCAGGTTTTTTTGTTCGCATGAAGCGATTCAACTGGAAGAAAAAACTAATTCCAAAAGACTATTGATTTACGAACAGGTATTCCTATATAATGAGAACGAACGTTCCGACTATAGCGCTTAACACTACATGTGTAGCCTATCTGCCAAATGGTGAATCGATCTGATCGATATCGCTTAGGCTTGGACCTTCTCGTTCTGGATGTTACAATAGGATAATCTGTTCGGCTAATGATCAATGATCCTCATATCTACAGTATTTTCCATTCACAAAAAGGAATCTACGTATATGTTCACGAATAAAGATGGATGAGCATATTCTGTGTACGATGCATAAATACACAGAGATAGAGATAGCGGAAGGTTAACACTATAGAGAGCACATCACAAACGGAGGTCTTTATGAAGGGACAACGACATATCAAAATACGGGAGATTATCACCCATCAAGATATTGAAACTCAAGACGATTTAGTGGAAGCATTGCGTAATGCAGGCTTTCAAGTCACCCAAGCAACGGTATCAAGAGATATCAAAGAATTATTACTAATCAAAATTCCAACGGATGACGGAAGGTATAAATATTCATTACCAACGGATCAACGTTATAACCCGGTGCAAAAGTTAAAACGTGCATTAGTGGACAATTTCTTGCAAGTAGATTTTACAACTAATCTGGTGGTTATGAAGTTCTTACCAGGTACAGCAAATTCAATCGCAGCGCTGATCGACAATATGGAATGGCCTCAGATTATGGGAACTATTTCAGGAGACGATACGCTACTGATTATTTGTCGTCAACCGGAAGACAGCCAACAGGTCATTGATCAAATTATGAGCTTTATTTCATAATCATTGATGTCGTTGTAATTGATACGTTAATGTTCGGCTCGGCACACAAGTTGCCAGCTTAACCGCATGAGCTTGCTCCATATCGGTCTTAAAGCGTTGCTCCATAGTCTTTTATACGAAGAGGAGTGAGGCTCATGCTAGTTATGCTGAGCATTAAAAACCTGGCTGTTGTTGAAGAAATCGACGTTTATTTTCATAAAGGATTCCATGTACTGAGCGGTGAGACAGGTGCGGGTAAATCAATCATTATTGATGCATTAGGTCTGATTGCAGGTAGTAGAGGTTCAGCGGAATTGGTACGTTACGGAAATGATAAAGCTGAGATGGAAGCGTTATTCGAGTTACGTGGCGATCACCCCGTATGGGATACGATGTCACGACTTGGCATTCAGGGAACCGCAGAAGAACATCTAGTCATTCGCCGTGAAGTTACAGCGAGTGGTAAGAGTACTGCGCGTATTAATGGACAGTTAGTGAATCTGACGATGTTGCGTGAGATCGGTGAGCAACTGGTCAATATTCATGGACAGCATGAGCACCAATCTTTGATGAAGCCAGAACGTCATCTGAGCTTACTCGATACATTCGGATTTGCAGATATTAATCCATTAAAAATTCAATATCAACAACAATATACAGACTATGCCAAAATCGAACGTGAATTACGTGATCTGCAAGAAACAAGCCAGAAAACGTACCAGATGCTTGACCTATATCGCTTCCAGCTTGAAGAAATTTCTTCAGCAGGACTAGAGATCGGCGAAGATGAGCTATTACAGGAAGAGCGTCTACGTCTTTCTCATAGTGAAAAAATGATGGAAGCTATCGTAGGTGGATATCATTCAATCAATGGAGACGGAGGTATGGGTTCTGTAACGGTCGCTATTTCTCAACTGGAAGATGTCACTCGTTACGATTCCAAAGCGTTAGATCCTATCCTAGAGCAGTTACAATCTGCTTTTTACCAATTGGAAGATGCAGCTTACCAATTACGGAGTTATCGGGAGAATATCGAATTTAATCCAGGTCGTCTAGAAGAAGTAGAAACTCGTCTGAATCAAATCTCAGGTCTGCGTCGTAAGTATGGTGACAATGTAGAAGAAATTCTAACTTACTATGAGAAGATTCAACATGAGACAGATCTGCTTGAAAATAAAGACGAACGTCTGGCTGAAATGATAGAACGTCGTGATCGTTTACGTGATAAATTGCTTCAGACCGGTGAGAAACTAAGTAAAGTTCGTCGCAAAGCGGCAGACGAACTTGCCAGTCAAGTCGAAGCAGAACTCAAACATCTACAAATGGAGCGTACTTCGCTGCGTGTCAATATGGATTATATTGATGATGCGAATGGACCCGAGTGGAATGGACGTCATATTCGTATTACCCGTCAGGGAATTGATAATGCAGAATTTTTGATCTCTCCGAACCCGGGTGAACCGTTACGTTCACTGGGTAAGATCGCTTCTGGTGGTGAGTTGTCACGTATTATGCTTGCTCTGAAAAGCATCTTTGCTCGTCATGATCAAGTTCCTGTACTGGTATTTGATGAAGTGGATACAGGGGTTAGTGGTCGGGCGGCACAGTCGATCGCAGAGAAATTGTTCAAATTATCTGCCGATTGCCAAGTATTCTCGATTACTCACTTACCTCAGGTAGCTTGTATGGCAGATCATCAATATCTAATTGAAAAGCATATTGTTGGAGATCGCACAGCGACTCGTGTGACTTCGCTTCATGAAGATGGACGTGTAGATGAACTTGCACGGATGCTTGGTGGAGTAGAGATTACAGAGAAAACCAATCATCATGCTCATGAAATGTTGAAGCTAGCGGAAGCTCGCAAAGACAGTTCTACGTATGCGGTACATTAAACAATCTTGAAATAAGATGCTCAAGTCAAAGGAAGAGCTTAACGCTCTTCCTTTTGTGTTATACATATAGAAAAGGAACGTTTATCAACCAAGTTAGCAAATATGGAAAAATAATCCGCTTTTTTACATTCGACAGCAGGAATACCCTTGTTGGTGTCGAAAAGTATAATAAAGAGTCCAAAACAGTCAAATTTCTGTAGCGACTTGATGATCACAGTACTTCAAGTTTAAATATATTTTCTGCTTGTCCCCCAAAACTATGAATGTAAGTACAACAAACCGCTATGCCATAGTAACAGAGAACTTATAAGGAGGAATTATAACGTGTCAGATATTAAAGTATTATTAGCGGACGATAATCGTGAATTTACCAATATGCTTGCTGAATATATTTCCAGTCAAGAAGATATGGAAGTAGCAGGTATAGCATTTAACGGAGAAGAAGTATTGCAAATGATCGATCAATTACCAGAGCTTCCAGATGTATTGATCTTGGATATTATTATGCCACACCTCGATGGATTGGGTGTATTGGAGCGCTTGCGAGACATGAATCTATCTCCAGCACCGAAGATTATTATGCTAACAGCATTCGGTCAAGAAAATATCACACAACGTGCCGTACAATTGGGTGCATCCTATTACATCCTCAAGCCGTTCGATATGGAAGTATTGGTGAGTCGTGTACGCCAATTGGTAGGATCACCGATTACCAATAGCGGTGGCAATATGCAACCGGGTAATAACAGCAACAGCATGGGCAATAAAGTGAATAACGGTCTACCGCCTGTAACCAGAGGTAAAAATCTGGATGCCAATATTACAGCGATCATTCACGAGATCGGCGTTCCTGCACATATCAAAGGCTACCAATACTTACGTGAAGCGATCACGATGGTCTACAACAATATCGAGATTCTAGGATCGATCACCAAAACATTGTATCCTGCGATTGCAGACAAATTCAAAACAACCCCTTCCCGTGTAGAACGTGCCATCCGTCATGCCATCGAAGTGGCTTGGACAAGAGGGAATATTGATAGTATCAGTCATTTATTTGGCTATACGATCAATATTAGTAAAAGCAAACCTACCAATAGTGAATTCATCGCGATGGTAGCGGATAAGCTAAGAATTGAGCATAAGGTTCCGAATTAATTGTCTATAATATACGATGAAATAGATTGAAAAATAGCCCTTATTTCTAAGGAACAGTATTTTAGAAATAAGGGCTATTTAGTATATAAATCTAGTATTATATTGAAATAATGATATCACATATGATATCATTATTTCAAAGAAGGAGTTGTTGTTTATGGCATCTATTGAAAAAATAATAGATAAAATGCGAAATCAACCAAGAGGTATATCGTATAGTGAAGCGGCAAAAGTGTAATCTATTATGGTTATGAATTAAAACGTAAAAGAGGTTCTCACAGGATATATGGTGATCCCCATGGAAATGTATTTGTTTTAAAAGAAGAAAATCCTTTAAAGATTTCATACATAAAAGAAATGTTAGATCGATTGATAGAAGATTAGACTTTAAATCGTATAGATATTAAATAAAAGGAGTGAACAGGAATGAGTAAAGATATAGAGTATTATATGAATCTTCCTTATACTATAGAAATTACTAAAAGAAATGACGGAGATGGTATCTATTATTTCGCTAGAGTTGAAGAACTTTCTGGCTGTCACACCGATGCACCTACCATTGCAGAAGTAATCGCTGAATTGGAAGAAATACAACGTGATTATTTAGAAATCAAGTTAGAATCTGGTGCAGAAATTATAGAGCCAAACGAAGATTTGCCATCTGGACAAATACCTTTGCGTATGCCTAAAACAATGCACAAGCAATTGCTCAATGCTGCTAAAAAAGAAGGCGTATCCGCTAATCAATTTGCTGTTGTCCATTTAGCTCAAGCTTTAGGAATACCAGGGAATACAGTTGGAGAAAAGTTGAAATTATAAGTAAGGTAGAGTTAAGACCAATACTGATCATAGTATTGGTCTTTTTTGTTTATATAAATTTTTCTAATTATATAATGTTAATCATTCAGAGTAATTTTGGAAGATGGAACTATTGATTTCTCAAAGAATTCATCTATATATTTTAAAATAGAAGTTATTGAATGGCTAATTAAAATTAGAACTTTAGGATATATACCTGAGATTATAATTGCTAAAGATTTAAGAAAGAAGATACCTAAAAAAAGGTCAAGAATTCTTAACCTTTTTTAATAACTTTATTGTTAAATCAATTATTTCTAAGATTCCAATATAATTACTTGATAAAAAGAATTCAGATAGTTACATTTGAGTAAGATTTCTTCTTCTCGTATATTTTTTAAAAGTATATTAATTTTCAAAACTATCATCTTCGACAAAATCCATAAGCTCAGATATATCTATAATACCCATCGCATCTGCAATCTTTTCAATATTAGCAATATTAAGTTCTTGATAGTTATTATTACAAAGCATTGAAATTTTAGATTGAGGGACACCAGAAAGAGCTTCAAGTTCTTTTTGAGTCATTGATCTATCTTTTAATGCTTGTTTTAGTTTGATAACAAGTTTGACCATATTTCCTCCTAAAAGTATTGACTATATACCGATATCGTGATATTATTTGGGAGAAGAAAATATATCGATATCGGTATATTGGAATCGTTAAATTATGTAATTTTATTTAAAGCTTATATAATCTTGAAAAGTAATTAATAATGCAGAAAGTAGAGGTAAACAATGACCCAACTACTACATAGAAAAGCCCAAATCAAAGAAGCCTTCAATCAGTTCATATCCACACGTATGGATCAAGTCAGTGAAGATGCTATTTCGCCTTCACCTGAATATCAGGCACTTACTACTGAATGCACCGAACTATTCGCTACCATCTATGATCAACTACCACCAGACATCCAAATTCTGTTCACTCAATATGAAGAAGTGGTTACGTTGATTCAAGGATTGGCAGAATCGACAATGTATGAGCAGGGGGTCAAAGACGGCTTGCAATTGAGTCAGGTGCTGTACAGTTATTGACCTCGAATATCCTCTACCAGACACGTTTTTCATTTATGTATATCAGCCAAATCATAACGTACAATTGTATATTTTTCAAATGTGTCTAATCTCATTACAACTTTTCCTTACCGTTTATATTCGATCAACCAGCAATCCCGATATTGTCCTTCATGCCATTCATGTTTTTGCAATAATTTTACTTTTTGAAATCCACATTTTTCATAACAATGGAGTGCTCTCGTATTCCATGTCTGAGGGTCCATTGCGATACGATGGGCTTGTTTTTGCTGTGTCAAGAAGGTAATCATCGTCTGAATAAGTAGAGTACCGATTCCTCGGTTCCAATACTCCGGTTCTCCGATAAACTGATCCATCCCATAGATGATTTCGTCAGCATCCTGATATCCGTATGCCTGTCTACTTTCTTCATCTAATAGATAATACTGAATATAGCCTATAGGTACACCTTCATATTCGATGATACACTGCACATCTTCAGTATCTGGATCGTAAAAGATTTCAGTCACTTTTTCCATATCCAGTGGTTCGTCCCGACCTTGATAATATTGGAGTACTGTAGGATTAGACATCCATTTAACCAGTATATCTTTATCTTCCATGCGAAGAGCACGAATAGACAAATGACTGTTCGAAATAAGCATTGTTAAGACCATTCTTTCCGATAACTAAGCGGGGTACAGTTGACTCTGGCTTTGAATAAATTGATAAAATGAGATACATTTTCTACGCCGACTTCATTGGCGATTTCTTGGACGCTTTTGTCGGAATATTGTAGCAAGCCTTTGGCAGCATTGATCCGAATATGGATCAGGTATTCGATCGGAGGGAGTCCGATATATTGTTTGAAGTCTTTGGTTAATTGAAATTTGTTCATCCCATATTGTCGGGCAAGCTGATCCAGTGTGATCGCTTGAGTATAGTTGTGTTCGAGATAGGTCTGTATATTGAGTATTTTGGATGGGATCGTGTAGGTATTGTCTCTTGCATAGATCGTCGTCATGATGATCTCGGTTAATAATTGGGTGAGGAGTTGCGCATTCAGTAACTCTGTTTTTTGCGTACGAGTATATTGTAAGTTGAGCAATTGCAGTCCAAGCTCTAGCAGAATAGAAGATGATGGGGCATGATAAATAGGCAATTGATTGGCTTCATACTGACGATAATAACCTTCTATCGTAGCGCCATACATATGTATAGATAATGTTTCCCACTGTTGACCGGCATCTGCTTCATAGCGGTATTCTTCTGTGCAATCGATCCAGAAGAAATCTCCAGCTTGTAATGAATAGGATTGCCCTTGATAATACAGATGACCTGTACCGGATAACGTATATAAAAATAGATACGAAGCAATACGAGCATGTTTAATAGAAGAAGAGGCTTCGATATCCGTATAACCGATTTCTTGAACATACAGGTAGGTGGATTGAGCGACAGGAGAAGGAGTTAGAATAAAGCGAATCGGTTTTTGAGAAAAAGGATGCAATTCATTTTCGCTGGATATCATCTTACATATGCCTCCTGGTTTAGAAAGTATGTAGACAAGCGGATATTAATATTTCATATTGTAAGCGTTCTCTTAATGATTGGCAATTCTTTTTCTAAACTGAATTTACTTTATAGATACATACCGCTAATATAGAAAAAGAATGTTGCAACAATGAAAAAAACAACAAAGGAGAACCGCTTATGATTGAATTTCAATATATTCACCATATGAGTCTTGCTGTACGCAATATTGAAGTATCACGTGTATTTTATTCTGATGTGCTCCAATTTCAAGAGATTGAGCGTCCACCATTTGATTCTGTAGGCATCTGGTATGCTCTTGGGAATCAGCAGTTACATTTGATTGAGCAACCGCAAGGAGAGACATTGCGTCAGGGTGGTATTGATTCGACAGATGGGCATTTGGCGATCTGGGTGAAAAGCTATTCGGAGACATTGGAGTGGTTAGATCAACAACAGGTATTTTACGAGGCACGTCCTCATAGTCTGGCGGGATTTGCACAAATCTATATTCTTGATCCCGATCACAATATTATTGAATTGGATGCTCCCTATGAAGCAGAGTAGCGTATCTTCATTATAAAAGGGCACATAAAAAGACCACCCGAAGGTGGTCTTTCTAACCCGATGGCGCTAATTGAAATCTTTGATCCGCATCCCGCGCCTCCGAAGTTCGTGTGGTTTAGACAAGAACCTCGGATTGGGTAAAGGACGCGTTCAACATGTTAATCTGAATGTTGACGCACCTCCTTTCTGTATGAACTAATATTACCATAGGTTTACATAAACAGCTAGTATTTTTGACAAATTTTTATAAAATAAGTGAATAGACCTAGCCTGTTTATTTCCTCATTCCAAAGTCTTGATTCATTACTCATAAATACTCAAAAAGAGATCACAAGCATACACTTTCAGGTATAATGCAAACGAGAATATATTTAAGGAGGTCGTTATGCGGTTTTTAGAAAAGGATTGGACTACTGCAATGATTCGCCGCAAAAAAAGTGTTCGTGGAGGAGTATTTGTAGTTGTTCTTATCTTGCTTATCATTGCTATAGCCAGTCTATTGTGGATGGGCAATGCCAGATTAAATATAGCCATAGATCATAGTGAACAAAATAATCTAGCACTCGCAAAGAAGCTGGAGCAGTATCAGCAGAAGTTAACCCATGTTCAGAACAATTACGTTGATCTTCGAGAAGATACAGCTATTCACGATATGACCCATCAGATCGAAGATTATCTAGCCACAGATGATTTTGTGGTAAACAAAGTCTATTTTTACAAAGATACATCCCATCATTTGGATTATCTCTATATTGATATTTACAACCAGCCGAATATGGAAGCTAGTTATAGCGCACAAGGAGTATACACTTTACCGGATCAGCAATTGAAAGTGAAATGTGAACAGATGATTACGGATGTTCAAGATTATTATGGTGAAGGAGAATTTCTACCAACATGGAATAAAGATACAGTGGTCTATCTTACGATTAATAATTATGAAATCGGTAATAATACCAATGGAAAATTTGAATTAATCGCTAAACTAAATAATCGAAATCCATAATTCTTAGATTTAACGATTTCAAAAAATGAATAATTGATATATAATGATCAAAAGTTTAATCGCATTAACTATGCGATTCAAAACTGATTCTAGACTTGCCTTAATGTTAACATTAGTGTTATAAATTATTAACATTAGTGTTATAATATAAGGAAGTTTAAAATCTCTTAGATGACAGGAAACTTCTATGAATCTGAATGATTTAAAGTTACAAATAGAATTAATTCCCGAATCGACGATGCATTTGAATCTTCGTAATCAGTTCACTTCCTATCAATGGAGACAGTTCAGCCAGGATATTCAGAGACGGGATCAGTATACGTGTTGTATCTGTGAACGTATCAAAGGGGATACGATCGATAAGCTACATTGCCATGAATTATGGACATTTGATAACCAGACGCAAGTTCAGTCTCTTACTGGATTTCAGTCACTTTGCTTTCAATGTCATATGATCAAGCATATTGGCTTTGCTACGATGAAAGATTGGGTAGAAAAATATCAATTAATAGAGCATTTTTGTACTGTAAATCAGGTATCCCGTAAGCAATATGCTCAGCATTTTCATGAGGCTGTTCAATTGTGGATTGCCCGCAACCAGATAAAGTGGCATGTCGATCTGGGCGATTATATAAGTTAAGCAATGATACATAATCATCGCGAATAGGGGGGATAGGCTAGAAAGTAGGGTCCGATGCTTGCTGACTTATTTGTAACAAAAATGTAATCATCCGTTTTACCGGGAATAAAACGGCATATATGTACTAGCGAATTCAAGAACATGGGATTTTAGTTAATTTCGTGCTTTGATAAAAACGATGATTTATAGTACATTAGCTTTGAAGAAAGAGGAGGTTTCTAATGTACTCAAGCAGAACAAGCGATGCTTTGCACATCATGACATATACCTTGAACAGTGGTATTAAGGGTACTGTACCTTTATCTAACCAACAAATTGAGGAATGGCTTGAAAGTTATAGAAGCAATACGCGTTATGTGACTAATATAGGTAAAGAATTTTTTGGATTGAATCCAGAATTAGTTGCTGACTTTAAAGTACAAAATCAATTCTCTGATCATCAACGTGTGATTGTTCCGATTCAGCCGGAAGAACAACAACATCCTGCTGAGGACTTGAGCACTGCTTATAAAGCGAATGAGATTTTGATTAAAGTCGATTGTAAATGTGGAACAGCTTATACAACAGATTCACCGTTTATGCGTACCAAATGGTATTGCACGAAGTGTAAAGAAATTGTCTTCCTCGATCCGAAAAAAGGAAAAGTGGAAACATCACGCGGTGAAGCTTTCTATATGACAAATAAATATTTTGTAGAACGTGCTCCTATCGAATAGAATATAGTTCTGTCATTGCAACGTGAAAAATGACTGTTTGTCTAGACAAGTGTGAAAATGATCAATAAGTTAACGACTAGCTAGTATGTTTGATTAAAGACACGATAGGGTCGATAAGATAAAAACATACTAGAATAGCCGTATGTGCTAGGAAATACATACTGTAATGACCAAAACAGTCTGGTATAGATCAGGCTGTTTTTTGATATGTTGTTTTGTACAGAGTGATGATCCAGTGTGCAGGATATGATATACTATGCTGCATATGTTTGGAGGGATAAGATTAATGAGTTCTATCTATAGTAGTAGAAAAGTTCCATCTGTAGGGTGGATCATATGGACGATACTGGCTTTAGGTTGGATGGCTTTTATTTTTTATAAATCCCATCAGCCTTATACCGAGCAGGATTTGAAGCCATTTCTAGCCAACTTGATTCCAGAATCTACATTAACCACATTTACACCGACTATTGAATTTTCTTATGATGGTTATCTGGTAAGTGGCCAATCGCCATATGATTTTTTTGAGTTTTTTATTCGCAAAATAGCTCATGTGGTTGAATTTGCGCTATTAACGTTTTTGCTATGTCGAGTATTTTCGCCGTGGAGCCGTAGGCAGTATATGCCGTTGATATGGGCAGGGATAGTTTCTTATCTATATGCGCTATCTGATGAATGGCATCAGACCTTTATTGTTGGCAGAACCGGGCATTTTGAAGATACGTTAGTCGATGGGATCGGAATCGTGGTAGTGGTGATGATGTACATCTGGATTCGTAAACGTAAACATAAAAAAAGTGGACTGCGTTTCCGTTAAATATCTGTAATTAGAAGTAGGCAAGTCAAACATAGCAGTCAACACAAAAAGTCGCTTGTATTAAAGAAGCGACTTTTTGGTATGCAGAAAATAGTAGATGTAAGTATAGCGAAAAGTAAAAAGGATCAGCAGTTCGAATAGCAAGATCCATTATCCGTCTACCATAATCTTATTTAGCAATATTGATATAACGACCTACCAATTCACTGATTTTGGCACGTACGATTAGATCGGAATTACTGCGATTATTTAAGATTAAGTAGATATGTTTGATAAAATCGTTCTTTTCTTCATCCGTCAATGTAGTGATGTGTTGTTCCAATTCTGTATTTACACTCATGGTTATCCCTCCAACTACATATTTATTTTTATATAGCATAACCTATAATGGTCAAATATCCAGTCATTTATAATTATTTCATTATATGAAAAATTCATAATAGATATACATTTATCGTTGAAAGCGGTATCTTCAAAACAATCAACAATCAACAATCAACAATCAACAATCAACAATCACAATATCAATGAGGTGAATTGAATGAGCATGTCTGCCAACGCTTCAACGTTTGCGTGGGGTGTAGATCATTTACAGCAACGATTACAAGATACATTAACAGATCCTGATTATGAAGTATGGTGGAGAGAGCTACAGAATCTAGCCAATCAAGCATTGATTACACCTATTCCGGTACTGACCTTTGAAGCATTTCGTGAATTTGCTGATCATGGAGGACGTGAAGAGTACCAGCAACTTTATTTTGAAAAAAGAGGACGTATTGGAGCACTGGCTATTGTCAGCTTGAATACAACCGATGATGTGACCTGTTACATAGAAGCATTGGAAGAAGCATTATGGGATATATGCAATGAGTACACATGGTGCTTGCCTGCGCATTTGCCTCCGTCGAATGAAGGTACAGAGCGAGCCGTATGGGAAGAGATAGATTTATTTGCAGCAGAGACAGCAGCCATGGTAGCAGAACTGTATACCTTATTCGAGGGTCGGCTCGATACTCGCATAATGAAGCGGATAGAACTTGAAGTGCAGCGACGGATATTTAAGCCGATGAGTGATTCTGAGCAACTTTTCACATGGGAAACAGCAGATCATAATTGGTCAGCGGTCTGTGGATCAGGATGTGGGATAGCGGCATTGTTGTTATTGAAATCAGATGATCCTGTACGTGGGCAGATTCTGGAACGAGTGATCGGGGCTATGGATCATTTTCTATCTGGTTATGGAGAAGATGGAGGGTGTGCAGAAGGGCTAGGGTATTGGGTGTATGGATTCGGTTATTATACGTATTTTGTAGATATGCTTGTTCGATATGAGCCACAGCATGAATGGAGATTGAGATCTACAAAGATGATGAAGATGGCGGCTTTTCCCGAGCATATCCATTTGTCAGAAGGTGTATTTGTTAATTTCTCGGATAGTGATGAGGAAGAGATATTACCAGCAGGATTATTATCTCGATTAAGTGAATGGACAGGGCATCATTATTCGTTACCTTTTCAAATGAATCGACTGATGGATGATCCTTGTCGCCGTTGGGCGCATTTGATTCGTAATGTGTTGTGGGCAGACCCGCGTTATTTTGCATCTAATGTAGTACCAACACCTTTTAACAATGTAAGTATATATTTGCCTGATCTCCAGTGGATGATCTGTAAAAATGAACTTCCAGATTCACAAATCACGGTCGCTTTAGCCACAAAAGGTGGGCATAACGATGAACCGCATAACCATAATGATCTAGGTTCTTTTATTATTCATGCAGGTGGAGAAAATATATTATCTGATCTTGGAGCAGGGCTGTATACACAAGCTTATTTTGCACATGGTCGAGAACAGATTCTTAATATTTCGTCAGCAGGACATTCTGTACCACAGATTGATGGACAAGAACAACAAAGTGGACGTGAAGCTTATGCTAGCGTGGTAGAACCGCAGGTATGGAAAGAAGAAGAGAAAGAATATGCGGTATGGAAAGTAGATCTGACTCATGCTTATGACCATCAGTCGTTGCACCAATATACACGTAGTCTCGATTGGCAAGTTCCGATCGGTCAAGAAGAAGTGACGATAGACTGTATAGATCAATTTCGCTTCTATAAGAATAATAATCTAGACGAGAATCATTCTGTTTCGTATGAAAGTAGTTTGGATACATCAAGCTTTTCAAATCAGAACTATACTACAGCAACACCTATTATAGAACGTTTAATTAGTAAAATTAAGCCGATAGTCGAAGCAGATCAAGTACGCTGGCAAGGAAGAAAAGCAGAAGTGTGTCTGAATCTTTTGCATGCTCAGGATAAAGTAAATGTAGAAGTGATCGAACATGTCGATCATGAAGGACAAGCGCTAGTCTTATATCGGACATCTATTCAGTATTTGTCTTCTATAGAACAGAGTACATCTAGACCAGATATAGCTCAATCAGAACTTGTATCAGAAGATGTAAAGCCACAACAATCCGAATGGTTGGATGTAGTAGTGGAGTTGCCATTTGTGATCCGACCTCTTTAATCTATGCTTGTAGCAGTAGAGTCAAGATTGTCGCTTAATCGGTCAAATCTGTGAATCGTATCGGAGAAAACAAGATGCTACACTGAACTCATGAAGAAGTAAGCGCAATCATGATTATCAAAATACCGAAAGAAGGGGTTATTTTGAAACAGTGGAATCGATGGAATCCGTCTTCTTATGGCTGGGCAGATGAAGCTCTCGCTTATGAACAGCAATTGCAACAGAGTCAGCCTTTACCAGCTTCAGATTGGACGAAAGAGCGAAAAGTACACATGTTAAGTCAAATGGTAGATTATTATGCCACTCATCAGCAAGATAACGGAGCGATTATCGATCCCCATTCTGAAGCAGAACGTTATTATTCGACACCTTCGTACGCACTGGCGGCGGCTGTTCTGGTGAGCAGTGGGCGAGAAGACTTACTAGACTCTGCGGCAAAAGCTTTGACTCATAGTATTGAGTTACTGATAAGTGAGCGCACACCTGATCAACATCCTGACTTTTTTATTATTATGATTATGGGTGCTTATCGTATCTTGAAAAGTAGACTGCCAGAACAAGCTGAATTATGGAAGCAATCGCTAGCTACGATTGAGCCTGAACAGACCTATCTATTTACAATGAGCAAAATGAAAAATCCTAATCGAATGATTAACTGGAATGCGATTATGTTATCTGGAGAAGTGATCCGACAAGCCGAAGGAATAGCACCTACTGATACGACATGGATAGATGATTATTTGCAACAATATCATCTGCCTCGATTCACTGCACTGGGATGGTACGAAGATGGCCCGCTAGATCGACCGAATAGCCCATTCGCTTACGATATTGCTACAAGGTACCATTTAAGTGTGATGATGTTATCCGGTTATCAAGGAACCACTGCATCTGAACTACAGACTCAGTTGCAACATGGAGCGATAAGTTCGTTATTGACTCTATCACCACTTGGAGAATTACCCCCAAGAGGACGTAGTGCACAACATCAATGGAATGAAGCCGCAGCCGCATTTATTTTTACGATCCAAGCGCAACAAGCTTATGCAGATGGAGAAGTACAGTGGGCAGGTGCATTTCGTCATGCGGCAGATCTGACATGGGAAGCAATCGCAAAATGGCAAATGCCTGATGGTTATGTACAGATTGTACGTAATCATTACCCGGCAGAGGAGCGGCATGGATATGAAGTATACAGCAATCATACGACTTACAATCTATGGACAGCCGCCGCTCTGGCGTATACGCTCTGGTATGAACAGGCGGAGGAGATCATGCCTTATCCGATTCCAGTAGAGCTAGGCAGCCGTACACTTCAGGCAGATGGTTGGTTTGAAACGGTATTTAGTTCTGTCCCCGGTCAGCAGTTGGTAATCCATACGGCACTTAATGATCCATATATGATTCCGGGAGTAGCCCGTATTCAGCGAGCGGGCTTACATGCGAATCTAGCCACTTCTTCTTCAGGGCATCAGAATCAAGGATTTACAGAGTTTGCTACAGGTGCTATTTTTCCGCTGAGTCATATGCCGGCATGGCAGACAAAGGATGAGGTATGGCATCATCTAGCAGAAGGATTCTCAACGGTGTTTCCATTCGACCGAGATGCAGGGGTTGATCCATCGGATGGCGGAGGTTCGTATACGATTGCGGAGTCAGCAACCACCTCGGATCATAGTCATCTTGTGATCAAGTGGCAAGGGCCGTTACAAGGAATCGACCATGTGATAGCGACCTATGAACAGTCTCCCGGGCATATCGTAATCACGTATGAAGTAGGGCATGACCAAGACAGCGAGCAATCCACACAACAGATTGATCATATCGGTGCTTGGATTCCGTTGTTTCAATCGGATGGACAAGAATCTTCTGTGATAGAAACAGCTACTCAAGAATCTACCGAAGCCATTACACTGACGTATCGGGGGCAACAATTACGAATCGTACCTGTAACACCGCACTCAATGATTACTTTTCCCCAAGAAGCAGAGCAAGTGGCTAGTCGGAATGGTCTGTTGCGCGGAGCGAGAATTGAAGCGCCAGGTCAGCGCATTTCGTTTGAAATCTGGTTACCGTAGAAATGAGTCATGATCCATAACGTGATCAGCATAAAAAGATAAAGAAATAGCTCGGGTAGCATAACCGGGCTATTTTTTGTTGTCTATTTTTTATTTTCAATAAGAACAGTAGAGCATGTTAACCAAACAATCCTACCGTCTCAAAACATTATTTTAACCACAATAGGTAAAAATTGTTTGGAAACAGGTCAGTTCTGTGTCTTAAATGATCAGGCTTTCCACGATACACTTAGAACATAAGATATTAACCGAATAAGGCTACAGTCCGCGGCTGTTGCACTATTCTACAAGGAGGTACGACTCGTGGAGCGTTCTGCATCTCAATCTACAGCCTCATCGCAGTCCAAGAGCTGGCTATCAACCACAGCCAAAGAAACGATTGCAGGGTATCTATTTGCGGCACCCATGTTGATCGGACTGACTATTTTTATACTGATCCCGATGGTGTCGTTATTTTTTATTAGTTTGACCAAATGGAACTTTATTCAAGGATTCCGTGGTGTTGAAATGATAGGGCTAGATAATTTCCGTCATTTGTTTCAAGACAAATCATTCTTCGTCTCTATGCTCAATAATATCAAATTGTTATTAGCGGTTCCGTTCACTCTATTATTTTCACTGGTGATCGCTATTGTAGTCGATGAGAAAGTGTATTTTAAAAGCTTTTTCAAAATCATTTACTTTATGCCGTATATCTCAAGTGTTGTAGCTGTAGCGATAGTATTTCAGATTTTATTTCATCCTTCTCAAGGCCCTGTAAATGGTTTCTTAATGTCGCTGGGTGTCACCAATCCGCCGAAATGGTTAGCCGATCCTACGTATGCATTACCGTCGATTATGATGATTACGGTCTGGACATCGATTGGCTTCAATATGGTGGTCTATCTCGCAGGGTTACAATCGATTCCGAAAGATCTGTATGAAGCGGCTGATATTGATGGTGCATCATCATGGCGTAAGTTTCACTCCATTACCGTACCGATGTTATCACCGACTACGTTTTTCTTGTTGATTACCGGTATCATTTATTCGTTCAAAACATTTGATCTAATTGCTGTTCTTACGCAGGGCGGACCTGCCAAGTCAACCAATGTGATGGTATATGAAATTTACGATCAAGCATTTGTGAATTTGAAAATGGGTTATGCCGCCGCAGAATCGGTATTTCTGTTTGCTGTTATTTTACTGATTACCGGTATTCAATTCTGGGGTCAGAAAAAATGGGTCAACTACTAATGAATAGGATCGATAAGGAGGTGTAGCTGTTGGAACATCCGATTTCAGCTCCAAATGTATCGTCAACGCATCGTCCCAAAAGAGCCAAGCTGTCTTTGACGAAAATAATTGTAACCGTTATCATGCTGGTGATAGGGATTATCTTTTTACTACCTTTTATCTGGATGTTATCAGCATCGTTTAAGCCAGAAGCCGATGTGTTCAAATATCCGGTTCAATGGATTCCACATACATGGAATGTAGTCGAAAATTATCGTGCCGTATGGTTCGGTGATCCACCATTTATGTTGTATTACTGGAACTCGATCAAAGTCTCGGTGATGACCATCCTTATCTCAGTAATCACTTCAGCGATGGCAGCCTATGCTTTTTCCAAAATTAACTTTCGAGGTCGGGATACATTATTTATTATCGTGTTACTTACGTTTATGATTCCAGGGCAAGCGGTATTAGTGCCTCAATTCATTATGTATCGCAGTCTAGGATTGTTCGATACGCATATCGGATTGGTACTGCTTGAATCGTTCAGTGCGCTTGGTACATTTATGTTACGACAAGCATTTATGTCGATTCATAGTGAATTTATCGAGTCTGCCAAGATTGATGGAGCAGGGCATGCACGTATTTTCGCTCAAATTGCTTTGCCTTTAGTCCAGCCTTTTATTGCAACCTATGCCATTTTACGATTTATCTGGACATGGAATGACTATCAAGCACCATTGATCTTCCTACGTTCTCCTGAATTATTTACAGTTCAATTAGGTATTAACCGCTTTGCCGATGCTACAGGCGAATATTACTCACTCATTATGGCAGGCACATGCTCGGCGATTTTACCTTTACTGATCGTCTTTTTATTAGCACAAAAACATGTTATCGGTGGAATTGCACTCGGTGGCGTGAAAGGGTAACTGTTATTCATTTATATCAAATGTATATATCCTAAGGGGGATTATAATGAAGCTGAATCTAAAATGGAAATCGATGATCATCATGAGTTGTTGCCTACTATTAGTACTCGCAGGCTGTGGACAAGCCAAAGAAAGTGCCACAACAGCAGATGGCAAAACTAAAATCACATTTTACACATGGTATACCAAAGATCAATTCCACTGGGATGATGTCTATGCCGCATGGCAAAAAAAGAATCCAAATATTGAAGTTGAATATGTAGGTTTATCTGAAAAAAGTGATACCGATGAATATATCAAAAAGTTAGACCTTGCCGCAGGTTCGGGCGATCCTATTGATGTGGTGATGGTCAATAATGCGAATACGTACGCTCAACGTGTGGATATGGGCATGTTTGCACCACTGGACGATTTGATTGATTTTAAATATGAAGATGAATACTTAGCTGACTTCGCAGTCGATGGTAAACGTTATGCATTACCGGGTAAACGTGCGATTACGTATGTGTTACTGAACAAAGATCGTCTGGATAAAGCAGGCTTAAAAGTACCTACCGATTGGACATGGGATGAATTCCGTGAATATGCCAAAAAATTGACAGCACCGGATCATAGCTACTATGGTGTATACTTCCATACATGGGCATCTCAGACGTTACTTGAACTATTGAATCAACCTGAAAATAATAGCTATCTCAAAGCAGACGGTACATCCAACATGGACGACCCTAACTTCCGTGCATCTTTCGAACTGCGTTATCAAGCAGAACACGAAGATCATTCAGCCGTTCCATATAGCGATGCGATTTCACAAAAATTAAATTATCGTGATCAATTTCTAGGCGGATCAGCCAGCATGTTAGTTATGGGAAGCTGGATGAACTCCAATATCGCAGGAAGCAAAGAATCTGCACCTGACTTCAAAGTCGCTGTAGCACCTTATCCTAAAAATAACGCAGATACCAAAGAAATCTATTCAAGCAATGATTATGATTACTATGGAATAGGTGCAGGATCAGACAAACAAGACGCATCTATGCAATTTATCCGCTGGATGACAACAGAAGGTATCCAAGCACAAGGAACAGATATCTCCTCTTGGCAAAAAGCAGATGTTAGTAAAGCACTAGAAAGTATTATCAATAACGGTACACATCCAGAAAATGTCGATCTAGACTCACTCATCTACACCTTCAAAGTCAGCAAAGGCATTAACAAAGCGCCAGCTGTTCCATACCTGAGCGAAATCGAACAAGAAGTAAACGCTGAATTCGAAAAATATATCTTACAAAAACAAGACATCGACACCACCATCACCAACGCCAAAGCCATTGTCCAACAAATCATAGACGCTAACAAAAGCTAATCCGTAGCATCTATTAAAGAATGACACTAAGCCGAAAATCATAAACCAAAACGAAAAGAAAAAAATTCCTAAACTATAAAACAAGAAAACAAGCCCGTATACCAACTAAAATAAGATCATACTAATTCATCTAAAATATTCTTATGTAATAACCAAAAACTCTATACTAAAGTTACAACAAAGAAATCCCAATCACTATCAAACCATACTTTAATCACTACAAAACCAATATTCTTGTAAAACAAACCAACTAATTCTTTTAGCACTAACACGGCTACCCTAAATTAAGAAAGCTTTACATCAAGAAATAGAGTGGTGGCTAGGGAGCACGGAGCGAAGGCAAAGGAATTGTCCTGAAAAAGCGAAGCGATCGCCTTTGAATAAAAATACCGACCGCCAGCGGTCAATCAAGGTATTTTTGTTCACCAGCGATGACAAGGACAATACCTCTGCCGCAGCGGATGATGCCCCAAAGCCCCATTCCATTTTTGATCTAAACTTTTAATCCAAAACGAAAGGTCATATGAGCATGAAGGCATGGAGGAGAATCTGGCATACTTCACTAAGGGGCAAGCTGATTGCCTCCGTGGCCTGTTGCTTGCTGTTAACGATCGGCGCAGGCACAATGTTATCCAGTTGGCTGACCAAAGACATGATGAAAGAAACCGTTTTGCAGAATGCAGGCAATTCACTTGATGCGGCGAATCTGTATTTAACCGATCAGATCAATCGCCTGATCTATATTTCCAACTATCTGTACTTGGATCAAGAACTCAATCTAGCACTCAAATATCGACGTAGTGGTATCTATGTAGGACAGACTGAAGCTTCGGATGTGACCAAGAAACTAGATAATCTTTCTTATGCAGGAGAACAAGTCTATATCTCGGTCTGGACAGGAAATGGTAAAATGATCTATAGCAATTTCCAGTCAGATCAATACCAGTTGGATAAGTTGGATATCCATCAACTGACCCATAGCGGTACATTTATCACAGGGGGTAAGCTTAACTTTTTGCTACATCCATCGTACCTGCAATCCAAAGACGAACCAACCACCCACATGCTCTCGGTGGCTCGCAGTTTACGCTTATTATCAGGCAAAGTCTATGGTTATGTAATTGTTAGTATGAATGAAGAACAACTCAAAGCGGTACTGAATAAGTACGATTCTACCATTCAAATGATGATCGTAGGCGAAGATAATCAGATTATTTCTCATCCCAATAGCCAGATGATCGGTAATGATTTTAGTCAACTGTATCATCCACAAGAAGGTATTCTAGAACTGGAAAGAGATATGTCTGTGGCTGGATGGAGATTGGAAGGATTAGTGCCTTATGGTGTTGCTGCTGAAAAGATTAACCGAATCTATCAAGTGACGAATTTTGTACAGATGGCGGTACTGATCGTATTCCTGATTTTATTAGTGCTAGGGATTGCTCGTCTCACCCGTCCGATTGTCAAATTAACGCAGGTCGTCCGCAAAATTGATAATGATAATCTCAGTATTCGCTCCGGTATTCGAGGAGAAGATGAAGCTGGTGTGCTCGGTCAATCGCTAGATGCCATGTTAGACCGTGTCGAAGAGATGATTATCCAGATCGAACGTGAACAAAGTGAACGTCGCAAAGCAGAACTAGAAATGCTACAAGCACAGATTAACCCTCATTTTTTATTTAATATTTTGGGAGCGATTCGGATGGATCTGTTGTTAAAAGGTTCTGAAGACGCCGCTGTATTATTGGGTTCACTTTCTTCTTTACTACGAATGACTGTCAATCGAGGTAACGAATGTATTTCGCTTCAAGAAGAAATGGAAACCGTACAACATTATATTCGTCTGGTTGATTTTCAGCGAGAAGTGAAAGTGCACTTAGACATGGAATTATCGCCAGATACAATCGACAAATACGTACCCCGATTTATCGTTCAACCGCTTGTTGAGAACGCTTACCATCATGGGTTATCGAAGTATGGCGGTATTTTGTGGATACAATCTTGGTTAGAAGATCCATATATCTGGATCAGTATTCGTGATAGCGGAGAAGGTATGAATGCAAAACGTTTGCAAGCTGTACAACAAGTGATTGATCAGATTCAAAAACCAAACATAGAATATGCTCTACATCCTTTATCACGATCAGAATCTACACATACTGATTTATCCGAAAAAGCATCATCTGATTCAATCCCGTTAGAACACCAATCAAGCTCACCACCTGTACCTGCTATTTCAGGAATTGGTCTGACGAATGTAATACGCCGTCTGCAAATGATCTATGGTTCTTCGGTACTAGTACACATAGAAAGTCATCCCGGTGAAGGCACAGAAATTAAGATCGGATTGCCACATAGACAATAGAATTGATCCATAGCAGGAATAGTATTTTATATGGTAAGAGTAAAGGAGGTTTATGATGATGTATAGTGTCATACTGGTCGATGATAGCATGCCCGTACTTCATTATTTGTCTCGTGCTGTACCGTGGGAGCAACTTGGCTTTCAATTAGCAGGTTCTTTCAGCGATCCAGAGGAAGCGCTTACTTATGGACAGCAACATGCTCCAGATGTATTAATTACCGATATCGGAATGCCCAAGATAGACGGTATTCAATTGATTGCTTCACTCAAGCAGACACAACAATCGCTGATGTCGGTCATTATTTCGTGTCATGGAGAATTTGCCTATGCTCAGCAGGCGGTAAAGTTAGGAGTACAAGATTATTTGCTCAAAGAAAATCTAACAGCAGATCAATTAGTACCTATTCTGGAGCAGATTCGGCAACGTCTGGATCAAGCACAATCGCATTCCAGTGAACATCAACGTCTACAAGAAGATCATTTACGACATCGGCTCTTAATTAAGCGCAAATTTACCAGTGAATTGCTGTCAGGCAGTATTCAAGACCCAGAGTATGGTATTCAGCGATTGACTCATTTTGGATTGGATACGCGCGGTAAAATGATTCTGCCAGTCTATTACACCGTAACAGCCAATGAAGAACGCAAACAGCGATTCCATGATCTGGATTTGCTTTCATTTACCGTTGAAAATATCGTTGAAGAAATTGTAGAACATTCAGGAACAGCAGTGCATTTAAGTAAAAGTCCTGGTGAAGGATTTGTCTGGTTTGCTTTGCCTGTTCGTTCAGGTGCGCAACAAGAAATGATTGTGCATGAAGTGATGTACCAGTTGATTTATAGTGTGCAGAAATTTGCCAAAGCCGAGATTGTGACGGTATGTGGTTCGAAGACACTACACTGGCAAGAAGCGATGAACGATGCGATTCAATTACAAGCGCAAGCAGATCGTTATTTTTATTTACCACCTTCTACATTATGTGATTCTACGCATCGTTTAGATTTTCAAAAAGAAAGTGATCTATTTGCTAATTATGGAACAGCAGCAGAATCATTAGCACTTGCATTATTGCCAGATGGAGAAATTAATCTTTGGATTAACAACTGGATTGAGCGCTTAAAGCAAGAACGGTATCATCCCGAAACGGTCAAAACATTTATGCTCAAATTAGCGATTGACTGGCAATTGAAGCAACAGCAATTGCACGAGCGACCGTTTGCGTTTTCTGTAGAAGAATTACATCGTGAAATGGGACATATTCGTCATATCCATGAATTGACTGAATGGATGAATATCCGTTTTGGAGCGCTGGCAGTGCTATCACGTGATTGGACTTTACAGGCCAATTGTCGTTCAGAAATTATTCATGCGCGTAACTATGTCGAACAACATATGAATCGTCTGGTGAAGTTAGAAGAAGTGGCTGAACATTTGCATTTGAATGCCAGTTATTTCAGCCGTTTGTTCAAAAAAGAAACAGGTGAGACGTTTATTGAATATGCGACACGGGTCAAAATGCAACGTGCCAAAGAATGGATTACCGCAGGCAATGGGACGGTAGATGAAGTATCGCAGATGTTAGGCTATCAGTACAAAAGCTATTTTCTGAAGCTATACAAATTGTATACAGGACATACTCCTGTCAAAAGCAAAGGGGATACGATATGAATACAACAGCACCCACTCACTGGCAAAGTGAAGCATGGAATTGGGTCGTTCAACAAACATCCACCACCGCACAAGCGATTCAAGACCATTTCCCCCATGTTGCTGAACAAGGTGAATATGATCGTAGAGAAGCAGAGTGGTGGACAGCAGGCTTTTGGCCGGGATTGTTATGGTTAGTTCAATCGACACCTTCGTCATTAACGTTAGCCACAGAAGCAGATTCAGCCTACGATAAAGAAAGGTCTACTGGCGAACAGGCTACAGAGTCAAGTAGCGCCTTATCATCCTGGGCGGAAAGTTGTGAAGTACAACTGGAACAATGTCTTCATGATCCTGAAAAAGTCGATCATGATCTTGGATTCACATGGTTACTTAGCGGTGTTGCCCATTACCGATTGTCAGGTAACACAGAATCACGTCGTCGTGGATTGTTAGCGGCTAATCTTTTAGCAGCAAGGTATAATGTACGTGGTCGTTATATTCGGGCATGGAATTTTGGTTCTCCTTTGATGGATACACGTGGAGTGGCAATTATAGATAGTATGATGAACCTTCCTTTGTTATATTGGGCATCCAAAGAAACAGGAGACCCTCGTTATCAAGCACTTGCTATGGAACATGCAGATACCGTAGCCAAAGAATTTGTACGGGAAGATCATTCCATCTGTCATGCAGTTGAATTTGATCCTTGGACAGGGGAAAAGTTGAAAGAACATGGTGGACAAGGGTTTGCGCCAGGCTCAGCATGGGCTAGAGGAACCGCTTGGGCGCTTCACGGATTTACGTTATCTTACGCCTATACAGGAGAACAACGGTATCTGGATATTGCCAAACAAACAGCGCAATTTTTTCTGACTGAATTAGGCGAAGAGATTGTACCTTTTTGGGATTTTCGAGCACCGGATGAACATCGTATTGCATGGGATTCATCCGCCGCAGCAATCGCCGCTAGTGGATTGTTAGAATTGGCTCGTCATGTACCAGAGAATGAACAATCGTTTTATCAGCGCGCAGGGGAATTGATCGTGCAAGGATTGTATGAACAATTTTCCTCGAAAGAAATAGGTGGCGAAGGATTAATTGCCAAAGGAACCGTGCATTATCCAGAGCAGAAATATTTGAATGTCTCGATTATTTATGGAGATTACTTTTTTGCAGAAGCGTTAGTGAAGCTTCAAGGCAAGCAAGGGTTATTTACACCCGATGCTTATTAAGAGTATGATCTATCTAGTAGTCACGTAAATAGATTGACGATTATGATCATTTGTGGAACTATAAAAGGTATGGTTAGCGTACCTAATTCGCATTTCTGTAACTTACTATTGAACCGGGCGCATACTGTTGCCCGGTTTGTTGCTGTTACCATAACATCATATTTTAAAAATAAATCAAACGTAATAGGTATACACAATGATGAATAATAATGTATGACAGAGGAGAATCATTATGACGGAAGAAGAACGTATAGTTTTGGAACAACAATTAAATGAGTTATTAACACGCTCAGAATGGACAGCAGCAGATACTCCTTTAATTGAACAATTATTGCATACATTACAGACCGTTTCAGCTGAAAATAAACGCCTGCGTACAGCACTTCTTAAAGCGAATGCGCAACAACCGAAAATGTCTAGTCGTTTACGTGATGCGTTGTACGAATAAGCTACCTTTATACCCTACATGTTAACAATGCTCAAGATATGGTAGAATAGACGTGCCTTAAATCAGATCATACATTAAAGATGATCACTGTTACCTGTGGCTTAGAGTATGTGTAAGTATGACAGGTCAAGCCTACTTAATGATAAAGATTGTACTTATATAGAAAAGAGAGTGACTATTAACCATGACAATTAATTGTGATATCGCAATACTAGGTGGAGGAACAGGCGGTTATGTCGCTGCTATTCGTGCTGCTCAATTAGGTAAAGAAGTAGTCATCATCGAACAGGATAAATTAGGCGGAACTTGCCTGCATCGTGGGTGTATTCCAAGCAAAAGCTTACTGCGTAGTGCAGAAGTCTATGCATTGATGCAAGACAGTGAAGATTACGGTATAGCCGCAGAAAATATCACATTACAATTTGCCAAAGTACAGGCTCGCAAACAAGGTATTGTCGATCAATTGCATCAAGGCGTACAGTATTTGATGCGTAAAAATAAAATCAAAGTGGTACAAGGTAAAGGACGCGTTATAGGCCCATCGATCTTTTCTCCGCAAAGTGGGGCAGTGGCTGTGGAATATGAAGATGGCGAAATGGAAACGGTCGTTTCCAAAAATCTGATTATCGCTACAGGTTCACGTCCTCGTGTACTTCCAGGTCTAGAAGCAGATGGTCAATGGATCCTCAATAGTGATCATGCACTTCAATTGGAATCTTTACCTGAATCTATGCTGATTGTTGGCGGTGGTGTGATCGGAATGGAATGGGCTTCGATGTTAAATGATTTTGGCGTGAAGATTACAGTGGTTGAAGCCGCTTCTCAAATTCTGCCTGCGGAAGATCAAGAAGTCGCTCGCGAATTACGCAAATTGTTAGAACAACGTGGTGTAACGATTTATACGGATGCCACCCTGTTAACAGATACATATGCGCCAGCAGCGGATCAACAGGAGCTATCGATTACGATTCGTCATCAAGAACAAGAGCATGTGTTAACGGTATCCAAAGTATTCGTATCGATCGGTCGTCAAGCGAATGCTGAAAGTATCGGACTTGCGAATACCGATGTACAGATTGTGAACGGATTTATCAAAGTAAACAGCAAAATGCAAACGACAGAATCTCATATTTATGCAATCGGTGATGTGATTGGAGGACTGCAATTGGCTCATGCTGCAAGTCATGAAGGTATTGCCGCAGTCAATCATATTTGCGGAGAAGAAGTCCATTATAATCCGCTTCAAGTGTCTCGTTGCGTGTATACACGTCCAGAAGTCGCAAGTACAGGTATTACAGAACAAGAAGCTACCGCTCAAGGAATCGATGTCAAAGTAGGCAAGTTTCCTTTCAAAGCGATCGGTAAAGCATTGGTCTACGGAGAAAGTGACGGTTTTGTGAAAGTCATTGCAGATCGCAATACCGATGATTTATTAGGTGTTCAGATTATTGGACCACAAGCCACAGACTTGATCAGTGAAGCGGCATTAGCACAATTCCTGAATGCAACGCCGTGGGAAGTGGCTCAGACTGTACATGCTCATCCAACACTTGCTGAAATTTTAGGCGAAGCAATGTTAGCTGTAGATGGCAAAGCGCTCGGAATGTAGTCTGATTTTTACTCTTTTTGACCCTATATACAACGATGCATAAGCGAAGATGGAGAAATCCGTCTTTTCTTTTTGCCCGGGATGTGATTATAATAGGTTTAGGCTCAAGTCTTAGTACCAGGTTTTAAGACAAGCACTAACCTGTACTTGAAGCTTCATTATCCGATTGTTGAATAATCTGTTCCAGTAGCTTAAAATAACTGATCAAGGTTGTTGTAGTGACGGATGCATGTTGTACAATCTTCTATTTTTATCAAAATGACAAGCCATCTCTAATACAGAGCTTGTCTAATTTTAAGGAGGTACCTGCTATGAAAGCGGAAGGTACTATTGACCAACAAACTAGACATGAACAAATTGGATTGACCGACGCTCAAGCGATCGAGATGTACAAATATATGCTTTTAGCACGTAAGTTCGACGAACGTTGTCATTTACTACAACGTGCAGGTAAGATCAATTTCCACGTATCCGGTGTTGGACACGAAGCAGCGCAAGTCGGTGCTGCATTTGCTCTTGATCGGGAAGAAGATTATTTTTTACCGTATTATCGTGATTATGGATTTGTTCTGTCTGTCGGTATGACAGCACGCGAATTGATGTTGTCTGCATTTGCCAAAGCGGAAGATCCGAATAGTGGTGGACGACAAATGCCAGGTCACTTTGGTAGCAAACGTCTACGTATTGTGACAGGTTCCAGCCCGGTAACCACGCAAGTTCCTCATGCGGTCGGCGTAGCACTTGCCGCCAAAATGAAAAAGAAAAAGTTGGTTTCTTTTGTCACGTTTGGCGAAGGTTCAAGTAACCAAGGTGATTTCCATGAAGGTTGTAACTTTGCTGGCGTACATAAATTGCCAGTGATTATGATGTGTCAAAATAACCAGTACGCGATCTCTGTACCTGCACATAAGCAGATCAGTGGTAAAATTAGTGATCGTGCACTGGGTTACGGATTCCCGGGTGTCCAAGTGGATGGTAATGATGTGTTAGAAGTGTACCGTGTAACTAAAGAAGCGCGTGAACGTGCGATCAACGGTGAAGGTCCTACATTGATTGAAGCGATGTTATATCGCCTTTCTCCACACTCTACATCAGATAATGATCTAGCTTATCGTACTCAAGAAGAAGTCGATGAGAATTGGAAAAAAGATAGCTTGCCTCGTTATAAAAAATACCTGATCGACTGCGGTATTTGGAGTGAAGAGCAAGATGCAGAACTAAGCAAAGAATACGTTCAAATCATGAAAGAAGCTACGGAATATGCGGACAATGCCCCTTATCCGCGTGCTGAAGATACATTACTGCATGTGTTTGCAGGCGATGAGGAGGGTAATCAGTAATGGCGATGATGGAATATATTGATGCCATTCGTCTAGCGATGAAAGAAGAAATGGCGCTGGATGATAATGTATTTGTTTTGGGAGAAGATGTAGGGCTTAAAGGTGGAGTATTTACCACGACCAAAGGGTTACAAGAACAATTTGGCGAAGATCGTGTATTGGATACTCCGCTTGCAGAATCTGCGATTGCAGGGGTTGCGATTGGAGCGGCAATGTATGGCATGAAACCTATTGCTGAAATGCAGTATTCAGACTTTATGTTGCCAGCAACCAATCAGATTATTAGTGAAGCAGCGAAGATTCGTTACCGTTCCAACAATGACTGGAGTTGTCCGATCGTTGTTCGTGCTCCTATTGGTGGCGGTGTATTCGGTGGTCTGTATCATTCGCAATGTATGGAGTCGGTATTTTTTGGTACAGCAGGTTTGAAGATTGTAGCTCCTTATTCAGCGTATGATGCTAAAGGTCTACTGAAAGCCGCTGTCCGCGATCCTGATCCAGTACTCTTTTTTGAAAATAAAAAATGCTACAAATTGATCAAAGGTGATGTACCTGATGATGATTATGTGGTGCCGATCGGTGAAGCGAATCTGCTACGTTCAGGCGATGATATTACTGTCATCAGCTATAGCTTACCGTTACACTTTATTATGCAAGCGGCAGAAGAGTTAGAACAAGAAGAAGGCATTACTAGCCATGTTCTGGATCTACGTACGATTCAGCCATTGGATCGCCAAGCGATTATTGATGCAGCTCGTCATACAGGTAAAGTATTAATCGTGCATGAAGATAATTTGACAGGCGGTGTAGGCGGAGAAGTAGCAGCGATTATTGCGGAAGAATGTCTATTCGATCTGGATGCGCCGATTCGTCGCCTTGCAGGGCCAGACACACCACCGATGCCAATTAACCCACCTCAAGAAAAGTTCTTTATGCTCAACAAAGATAAAGTCAAAGTCGCTATGCGTGATCTTGCTTTATTTTAAAATAAACAACGATAGCGCGGATTGATATCTAGCGTATCTATACAAAATGTGAAAAGATGTTTGCATAGCAAAATATCTAATCCTTTAGGAGTGAAATCATATGTCTGCAAAAGGAAATCCAACAGATGTGGTTATGCCACAACTGGCGGAATCTCTCGTATCTGCAACGATTGCCAAATGGCTCAAACAGCCTGGTGAATCTGTAGATCAATATGAACCGATCTGTGAAGTCATTACCGATAAAGTGAATGCTGAGATTCCTTCTGTATTAGAAGGAATTATGGGCGATATTATAGCATTAGAAGGTCAAGAAGTAGCAGTGGGCGAAGTGATCTGTCAGATCATTACCGAACAAGCTGCATCAGCGGATACCGACCATATTGCACCCGCTTCACCAGAAATCACAGTGCATGATGATCTACCTGCTGAGACAGTAGCTACACCTGCTACGACACCATCTTCGTCACCTGTAGCATCAGCACGTCCTGCTGGTTCTGCTCCACGTTCTGCTGAATCTGGAAATGGATCGATGAGTGGACGCTATTCACCTGCTGTACAGTCTCTTGCTGCTGAACATGGAGTCAATCTATCCGGTATTCAAGGTACAGGCGCAGGTGGACGTGTAACTCGTCGTGATGTACTCAAAGCATTAGAAAATGGAACTGCTCATGCTCCTGTAGCATCAGCATCCAATAATAGCAATGCAGCCCAACAAGCACCTTCAACACCAAGTAATACGACTGCACCGACAGCGGCAAGTATGCCTGCGGCTTCCACAGAATATCAAGTGCGTCATTCAGGTATTCATTTATCAGAGACACCAGCTATTGCTAAGATCGTGATGGAAGAAGATCAGGCGAATCAATTAGGTCAAAGTGAACATTTGATCAATGTCACGCCACTTCGTAATGCGATTGCACGTAATATGCGCCAAAGTGTATCCGAGATTCCTCATGCATGGACAATGATTGAAGTCGATGTAACGAACCTCGTGATGCTGCGCAACAAAGTAAAAGATGAGTTCAAGCGTAAAGAAGGTATTAACTTAACGTATCTATCGTTCTTACTCAAAGCCGTTGTGAACGCGATTAAAGATTATCCGATTATGAACTCTGTCTGGGCAGTGGATAAAATTATCGTCAAACGCGATATCAATATTGCGCTTGCTGTAGGTACAGAAGATTCAGTCATGACCCCGGTTATTCACAAAGCGGATCAAAAAAATATCGCAGGTCTTGCGCATGAAGTAGAAGATTTGGCACGCCGTACTCGTGATGGCAAGCTCAAATTGGACGATATGCAAGGTGGTACATTTACAGTTAATAATACAGGTTCATTTGGTTCGATTCTGTCGTATCCGATTATTAACTATCCACAAGCAGCGATTTTGACCTTTGAATCGATTGTCAAAAAACCAGTTGTGATTAACGATATGATTGCTGTTCGCTCGATGGCTAATCTATGTCTGTCTTTAGATCATCGTATTCTCGATGGTGTCATCTGCGGACGTTTCTTACAACGTGTTAAAGATAATTTGGAAAGTTATAATACCGATACAAAGTTGTATTAAGAACTTGAATACGGTAAATTAAGATAAAAGGTACACAACAATAGAATAGTCATCAGGGAAGGGACGTGTCTGCATATGAGTAAATTCATTCAAGTCTCCTATACGCCCTCGATGGATTACGCGCAAGCGTGGGAGAAGCAGAAGGAGATTGTTCGCGGGGTTGATACCGGTGAGCAAGAGGAACACCTTCTGCTTCTTCAGCATCCACCGACGTATACTATTGGCTCTCAGCGTCATCCAGAGCATTTGTTATGGAACGAAGAAGAGCTGGCAAAGCGAGGCATTACACTGTTTCAGATTGATCGAGGCGGTGATATTACATACCATGGCCCTGGACAGTTAGTCGGTTATCCGATTCTGTTACTGGATGCCGCCAAAGGCATAGATCCACACCGATATCTGAGAACATTGGAACAGGTGATTATTGATTATTTAGCAGAACAAGGCATTGAAGCCGGACGCAAAGAAGAATATACAGGCGTATGGATTGGTGATCTCAAAATCGCGGCGATAGGCATTAAATTTAATAAATGTCGTCATCGTAAAGGGTTTGTTACCAGTCATGGATTTGCGTTTAATATTTCTTCGGGGATTCAAAATGAAGGGTTTAGCGGTATTGTTCCTTGTGGCATTGAACAATATGGAGTGACTTCGCTTGAAGATATTACCGGCCGTACTTTTACCGTTGAGCAAGTGGCACAGGAGATATTGCCACATTTTATGCGCCATTTTGAGTATGCACAGCCGGAAGAACCATTATCCTTATAAAAACGGTTGAATGACCATCAGTAAAGTAGAACCGACCATTGCAATCAACATGATATAAATAAAGACTTTGAACCATTTTTTCTTTTCCATAAGTGTACTCCTTTATGTCTATAAAATAGGGATCGGTCAACAGAACCCATTCTCTTCATCATACCGATTATAAGGCTATTTTGCAAAAGGAGTCACTGCAATATGTGTATATTTACGTAAACTCAAAGGAGCGAATATTGTGATATCTGAATCCCGTTTAATTGAAGAATTTAAAGAACTTGTACAAATAGATAGTGAAACCAAACAAGAGCGTGCAATCGCAGATCGTTTGACAGAAAAGCTAATTGCACTTGGCTTTACCGTTATCGAAGACGAATCAGCTGCCAAAACAGGACATGCCGCAGGTAACTTGATTGCGACACTACCGGCTAATACGGATAAATCTATTCCTAAATTATTTTTCACTTCTCATATGGATACGGTAAAACCGGGTATTGGAATCGTGCCTGTGATGGATGCAGAAGGTTATATTACCAGTTCAACGGATACCATTTTAGGAGCAGATGACAAAGCAGGCATCGCTGCTCTTTTTGAAATGATTCGAGTGTTAAAAGAACAAAATATAGAGCATGGTCAGATTCAGTTGATTATTACCGCAGGTGAAGAATCCGGTCTGATGGGCGCACGTTCTATGGATTCTTCTCTCGTGGATGCAGATTTCGGTTATGCACTCGATTCTAACGGAACAGTGGGAACGATTGCGGTTGCTGCGCCTACGCAAGCACGTATCGTGATGGAGATTTTCGGCAAATCGGCTCATGCAGGTGTCAATCCTGAAGATGGCATTAGTGCGATTCAAGTGGCAGGCAAAGCGATTTCACGAATGAAATTAGGACGAATCGATCACGAGACGACTGCGAATATTGGCAAATTCGAAGGCGGCGAAGCGACCAATGTCATTTGCGATTATGCACGCTTGGAAGCAGAAGCACGCAGTCTGGTGCACGAAAAAGTAGTAGTACAGTTAGCAGCGATGAAAGAATCGCTTGAAAATACATGTGCAGATTTTGGCGCTACAGGTAAATTTCAAAGTGTGATTGTATATCCGGGCTTCAAATTTACAGAAGATGATGCTGTTGTTCAATTGGCGCAACGTGCCGCAAGTAAATTAGGTGTACCGAATGATATTTTTCATACGGGTGGAGGCAGTGACGCTAATATCTTCAATAGCTTTGGAATTCCAACAGCCAATCTAGCGGTCGGTTATGAATTTATTCATACAACAGATGAGCGTATTCACAAAGACGAATTAGTACGTGCGGCACATCTAGTAACTGAAATTGTACGTGAAACATCCCAGTTAACGAAGTGGAAATAAGACGATATAGCATTCAACGATAAATGATACGTGGAGGAATTGAGATGACAGCGAATAAAGCTTTAGACGAGATTACACTATCCACCGAATCGATTTTTGAAGGGAAAGTCATATCTTTACAAGTGGATACTGTAGAACTTCCAAATGGAAATACAAGTAAGCGCGAGATTGTTCGCCATCCAGGAGCGGTAGCAGTACTGGCTATTCATAACGATCGTATGCTTGTAGTAGAGCAGTATCGTCAAGCACTCGGTCGTACCGAAGTGGAAGTTCCTGCGGGCAAATTGGAAAAAGGGGAACAGCCAGAGGAAGCCATCAAGCGTGAACTGGAAGAAGAAACAGGATATCGCTGTGAGCAAGTGACTTTGTTGAACTCTTTTTATACATCGCCCGGCTTTGCGGATGAGATTATCCATCTCTATCTTGCTGAAGATCTACAAGCGGGTGAACTGAATCCAGATGACGATGAATTTCTAGAAGTGACTGAGATTACACTCGAAGAAGCATATGAACAGATTCGTGAAGGACGTATTAGCGATGCGAAGACGATTATGGCGGTACAAGCTTGGCATCTGATCAAAGTTACAGGAAAACCTAGTCTGTGAGTGAATTGCAATCGATCTATGCTGATCTTCATATTCATATCGGTAGAAGTGAAGATGGACAACCGGTGAAGATCAGTGGTAGCCGTAATCTGACTTTTGCTAATATCGCCAAAGAATCTTCAGAACGCAAAGGAATCGGATTAACAGGAATTATCGATTGTCATTCACCTGGAGTACAACAAGATATCCGTAACTATATTGCCAGCGGTGAAATGGTTGAAATCGCTGGTGGTGGCATTCGTTATCAAGATACTACCATTCTACTCGGTTCAGAAATCGAGATACGTGAGCCTGGTTATCATGAAGCTCATGTGTTGGTTTATTTTCGCGATCTAGCCACAATCACGGACTTTAGTCAATGGATGAGCAAGCATATGAAAAATGTTCAATTAAGCTCTCAACGTCTACATGTGTCTTTTCAGGAACTGCAAAAGCAGGTCAAACAACGAAATGGTATTTTTATGCCTGCTCATATGTTTACTCCGCATAAAGGCATCTATGGAAGTACCGTAGCGCAGATGAGTGAAGTATTGGACTTGAATAGCATCGATGGTGGAGAACTGGGACTAAGTGCAGATACGACAATGTCCAGTTATATTAGTGAACTTGATCCGTATCCGTTACTTACCAATTCAGATGCTCACTCGCTTGGCAAAATTGGACGTGAATACAACCTTTTTGCGATGCGTGAAGCAAGCTTTGATGAATGGGTGGCTGTACTTCGGGGAGAAAACGGTCGCCATATTATGGCTAATTACGGACTTGATCCTAGACTTGGTAAATACCATCGTACGTATTGTACCAACTGTAACAGTATTATAGATGATGCTTCTCCTGCAATTGAGCGTTGTCCTTATTGCGGTAGTACCAAGCTTACTATAGGTGTGATGGATCGGATTCTACAGATTGCCGATCGTGAGCAACCTGTTGTGAATGCTCATCGTCCACCGTATCATTATCAGGTGCCATTGTCGTTTATTCCAGGGCTAGGGCCTGCTAAGATGAACCGTTTGCTTGCAGAATACGGTACAGAGATGAATATCTTACATCAGACTTCTATAGAGCAATTAACAGATATCGTAGGTGCTGAAATTGCTTTGTTAATTGTACAAGCAAGAAGCGGGGAACTACAGTTAAGCTCAGGTGGCGGCGGAACATATGGCAAAGTTATGACGAAGTCAGAGAACAGAATATAGACGTTACAAAATCAGGGATTTGCTTTGAATTGGAAGCAAACACATGTGTTCTAAAAAGTTTGACTTTGTCAAAGAATTCCCCCTATAATAATAGAAGTGAGCATTTACACGATGCAGTGATTTCCACAGGGGGAGGTATAGAATGGAAGCACGGATCGATAAGATTAAACAGCAATTACAATCCAAAGGTTATAAATTAACGCCCCAGCGGGAAGCCACCGTTCGAGTGCTTCTTGAGAATGAAGAAGATCATCTAAGTGCAGAGGATGTCTTCATGTTAGTGAAGCAGAAAGCTCCCGAAATCGGTCTTGCCACTGTTTACCGTACCCTTGAACTTCTGAGTGAACTGCATGTCGTGGAAAAAATCAACTTCGGTGACGGTGTAGCGCGTTATGATTTGCGTACCGACACCAGCAAGCACCATCATCATCATCTTATATGCGTGCAATGCGGAAGTATGGATGAGATCCGCGAAGATTGGCTAGGACCACTAGAAGAACGATTGGATAAAGAATTCGATTTCACGGTTCTGGACCACAGACTCGATTTTTACGGAATTTGTTATCGTTGTAAAGACAAAAACGATATCAACAAAGACGAAAAACCTGACAACTAAAATGGATACCAGAGACTCTCGCCCGATATTTGGCTGTTCGGGAGAGAGTCTTTTTGCCGTAACCATTCCTATGAAGGGACCTGATTTCTGATGAATGAACATTTAGAGACATTTATCCGCTATTTGACGGAAGAAAAAGCATTATCTCGAAATACATTAGAATCGTATCGACGAGATTTGAATCAATTTCTGGAATTTGCTAGACAACGTGATTTGCAATTACCCGATCAAATTCGTAAAACACATATCGCCCTTTTCCTAGGAGAAATGAGACAGATGGGCAAAGCATCATCCACGATTACAAGGATGACTGTTTCGATCCGTTCATTCTGCCAGTATCTGGTGAGACAGGGCATGATTCAGCAAGATCCTTCAATACATATGGAAGCGCCCAAAGCAGAAAAGCGTCTACCGAATGTGATGACGATTGAACAAGTCGGACATTTGATTGATGCACCTGATCGCCAATCACCGCAAGGTCGACGTGATCGTGCGATGCTGGAATTGTTATATGCTACAGGGATACGCGTTTCTGAACTGATTTCGATCAATGTGGACGATGTGCGTCTGGATTTGAAGTTTTTACGCTGTGCGAATAATGCAGGCAAAGAACGGATTATTCCGATTACAGGAGTCACCGTGAAGCGTGTAGGTGAATATATAGAACAGGGTCGTCAGCAACTCATTCGTAATCATCCTGAAGAACTGGCACTCTTTGTGAATCAGCTTGGCACAAGACTTACACGACAAGGCTTTTGGAAAATGATCAAAAAGTATGCTCGTGAAGCTGGGATTGAGGCAGATATTACACCTCATACATTGCGTCATTCTTTTGCGACCCATCTGTTAGAGAGTGGAGCCGATTTGCGTTCGGTACAAGAAATGTTAGGACATGCTGATATTTCCACAACTCAGATTTACACACAGGTATCCAAGAAGAATATGAAAGATGTGTATGAAGCTCATCATCCGCGTGCCAATGTAACCTGATTCATCATCGAATAAGGAGGCATTGATCATGACACAATCAGACACACGTTTTAGACGAATTAGCGTTATCGTGATGGATAGCGTAGGAATCGGCGAATTACCTGATGCATCGAAGTTTGGTGATAAAGGTGCACATACATTAGGTCATATTTTGGAACAAGTTCCAGGGATCCAGATTCCTCATTTGCAACAATTGGGGCTGGCGAATATTACGTCTTTGGCACCCCTTGAGCCAGCAGAACACCCACAAGCTTCTTATGGTAAACTGGCACAGACCTCTATTGGCAAAGATACGATGACCGGCCACTGGGAAATGATGGGCTTGCAAATCAGTTCTCCTTTTAATACGTATCCACACGGGTTCCCTCAGGATCTCATCACTGAGCTAGAGAAGCTTACCGGTAGACGTGTAATCGGTAACAAATCAGGTACAGGGTTAGATATGATTGAACAATACGGGGAAGAACAGATGAAAAGTGGAGCATGGATCATTTATACCTCTGCTGACAGTGTGATGCAGATTGCGGCTCATGAAGATATTATTCCACTGAATAAACTGTATGAAGCATGTAAGATAGCACGTCAACTTACGATGTCGCCTGAACATTCGGTAGCACGTATTATTGCACGTCCTTATCGCGGAGCGCCTGGGCAATTTGTACGGACAGCGAACCGTCGTGATTTTGCTGTCAATCCACCTGAACCTACGGTATTGAATACATTGCAGAATTTTGGATACGATGTTATTTCTGTTGGCAAAATCAATGATATTTTCTCAGGGCATGGGATTACAGCTACCCATCCTACCCGTGGTAATGAAAATGGAATTCAAGTGACGATGGACGTGTTACGTCAAGATTTTAACGGATTATTGTTCACCAATCTGATTGATTTTGATTCGTTATATGGACATCGTCGTGATCCACTAGGATATGCCAAAGCATTGGAACAATTCGATCAAGCGTTACCTGATATATTATCTACTATCGGTGAACAAGATTTGCTGATTATTACCGCAGATCATGGGAATGACCCGGTACACAAAGGAACCGATCATACACGCGAGTATGTCCCTTTGTTAGTCTACAGTCCATCACTACAACAGTCTGTTAATCTAGGTATCCGGACGACGTACAGTGATATCGGTGCAACGATCGCAGATAATTTTAGAACAGGTGGTCCATTGCACGGTGAAAGCTTTTTAGATAAATTAAAGTAAGATTGATCTGACTACGGATTTAAGATATTCATTTTATATAGCATAGATATTCAAGGAGGATACTTTAATGACAACTATTACACAAGCAACGATTCAAGAAGCAGCTGCTTATATTCGCAGTCAAAGTGATATCAAACCAGAGATCGGACTTATTTTGGGATCAGGATTAGGTGTGTTGGCGGATTTGATCGAAGATAGCGTAGCGATTGATTATCATCAGATTCCACATTTTCCTGTATCGACTGTAGAAGGTCATGAAGGCGAATTATTGCTAGGTACGATTCAAGGTCGTCCTGTTGTTATGATGAAAGGTCGCTTCCATATGTACGAAGGATACGGCCCTGAAGTAACGGCATTCCCTGTACGTGTGATGAAAGAATTGGGTATTTCTACATTGCTGGTAACCAATGCAGCTGGCGGAGTAAATACTTCATATGAGCCAGGTGATTTGATGGTATTGAGCGATCATTTGAATATGACAGGTCGCAATCCATTGATCGGACCTAACGATTCGGCTCTAGGTGTACGTTTCCCTGATATGTCAGAAGCGTATAGCCGTCGTCTACGTGCGGTGTTCAAAGAAACAGCTGCACAACAAGGATTAAAAATTCAAGAAGGTGTCTATGCTGGATTGCTTGGTCCAACGTATGAGACGCCTGCTGAGATCGTTATGCTACGTACATTAGGTACAGACGCAGTAGGTATGTCTACCGTGTCAGAAACGATTGTAGCGCGTCATGCAGGGATTGAAGTTCTCGGTATTTCTTGTATTACCAATATGGCGGCAGGTATTCTGGATCAACCGTTATCTCATGATGAAGTCATGGAAACAGCAGACCGTGTTCGAGATCAGTTCTTGAAATTGGTATTGGCGATTATTCCTCAAATGTAATTGAATGTGGTTGGGTTGAAGATGGCTGTGCGGGGGAGTTAGACCGCTATAGGAAAAGAATTATTCTTGCCGTCGCTGGTGAAATGGAATCCTTTGATTGGACTGCTAGGCAGTCGGGATTCCACTTCAAAGGCGACTTTCAGAACAATTATTTTCCTTTCGCTCCGAGGTGGGAGCACAGTCATGAGATAAACGCCAACTTTTTGGTGGGTTGGCAGGTAGTGCGGTGGGAGTAAATAAACGATATGGTCATGTGAAAAAGCTTCTGAATCCTATAGTATAGGATTCAGAAGCTTTTTTCGTTATTGGATGATATGGAAAGGGTGTAGTATTTGAGAGAGTTTGAGTTAGATGGAGAAAATACTGATAAACTTATGATTCTCCTACATCAGGGTCAGGGGCTACTGTAGGTTGATTGGGTACGGACTCTGGTGTAGGTGTTGGAGAAGGGTTGGAATTTTCTGTTGTTATTTCTGTTGCTGGTGATGGGGCGGCAGTGTCTGGGCTGGTTAGTGTTAAGGTGTCGCCTTTGTCATTAATATTAACGGCTATCCCTGTAAGCTGACTGATTAATGATGTTGGGACATATACGGTTCCGTCTAGATTTATTGGTGTGCCTTGAAGAGTTGACGATACGCCGTTGATCTCCGCTGCTTTTTGATTCAATGTAAATGTAGCTGTACCGGAAGCACTGGATGTTGCTGTAATGGTCTGGTTCGCTTGATCCCAGAAAAAAGCAAATCCGTATGGAGTCAGCAAAGGTTTGTATGAGATATACGTGACTTTATTTTGAATAAAAGCAGGGATTTCTTTTTTGACATTCACTCCATCTAAAGTGACATTTAAAGATCGGCGTGACGGATTAGATGGTGGTGGCGTTGGTGTGGTCGGTGAAGCAGGTGTATTTGGATTCTTTTTCAACCAGAGTGAATAGCCTTCTTGCGCAACCCAAAGTCCGATTTTTTTATTTCGTCGCCATTCTTCGTTAAAAGCAGATAGGGGCAAGTTGGTTTCACCTGTTTTGATACCAATTTCCGGTGTAAAAGCAGGTCTACCAAATGTAGTGATAAACCAATCGGTATATCCGCCACCCGAAGGATTATTATTCGGACGTACTTGGCGATAACCTGTAAACGTAGTGAAGATATTAGCCAAACGTTTATCTCGACTTAGATTCTGCGGAAGCGTGTGGAAGTTCCAGTAGAGAATACGACCTGCTGAATGATACGATACGGCGATTTCAGGATCAATATCGTAGGTGAATGAAGTGGTTGCTTGATTTTCAGCAGTCTGTACAGCAGTGGTTCCTTTATGATTTTTCCAAAATGGATATGGAATATTATCTTCAATCGTGCTCCAATACGCATCATATTGCCGATTCGGATCAATACCTTGTGCATTGGCTTTCCAGCGTTTGAAGTTAGTACTACCCCCATTCATTTTGACTAAAGCTTGTCGAACCGAAGCCGGAAAAGCACTTGTTCCTTGTTGTTGCAAAGTTACTCCATCAGGATTAACCATCGGTACAAACCAAATAGTGGTTCGATCTAAAATTTGGCGAGTATTATATCCTTCAAAAGGTCGATTGGCGGTATACGCTATCGCATATTGTTCTAACATGTACATATTGATTGTCGTTGTCATCCATTCACGAGCATGATGAGAACCGTTAATAAATACGGTTGCTTGTCCATGCCCAAGTCCAACTGCCCAGATATCACGACCATACTTGGTTTTGCCAATAGATTTGTACTGAATCAAGTCAGGATATTTCTGAGCCAATGACTGAATATGTCGGGTCATGGCTGCATATGTATACGTGACAGACGGGTTAACTACCGTGCTACTTGCCGCTTCTGCTTGGTTTTGGAACAGCAGAGTAGGGACAAATAGTATAAATGCAAGCATAAGACATCCAATCTTTTTCAATGCCATCCTCCTCTAGAAAAATGATATACAATTGTTAGTACCCTAAATGTTTAAAATCCTTGATTTAACGGTATATTAGAGTGTCTCTCTCAAGAATAGTAGCATCTTATTTGAAGTGACGTAAATGCTTATTTTTTCCATATGTAAGTACATTAATAAGCAAATCCATTCATTGGAATCTCACATAAAACACAAATGTTCAGCAAAATAGTCCATTCTGCTATAATATGCACAATGGTTATACTGACTATACACTTCAAGTGAATGAACGGAGGACAACAGATGTATTTACATGGAACAAGTCAAATTAATGATCAAGGTCATCTTGTGATCGGTGGTTGTGATACCGTTCAACTTAAAGAACAATATGGTACGCCTTTATATATTATGGATGAGCATTTAATTCGTAGTCGTTGTCAGGACTATATGCAATCTTTTCAAGCATCAGGGTTAACTTTTCAAGTGGCGTATGCTAGCAAAGCGTTCTGCACGATGGCGATGTGTCGGATTGTAGAAGAAGAAGGATTGTCGATGGATGTAGTATCTGAAGGAGAACTGTATACAGCAATGCAAGCAGGATTCCCTGTTGAACGCATTCATTTTCACGGAAATAACAAAACGCCAGATGAATTAGAAATGGCTTTGGATGCAGGGATCGGGTGCTTTGTTGTCGATAACTTTGTGGAGTTACAAGTGTTAAATGCGATTGCGGCTTCTAAAAAAATGATGCCTAATATTCTGTTACGGGTGACTCCGGGTGTAGAAGCACATACTCATGAATACATTTCAACCGGTCAAGAAGATTCCAAATTTGGATTCGATGTCGGGAACGGAACAGCTTATCAAGCGGTGAAAGAAGCTCATTCACTGGAACATGTCAAATTATTAGGGATTCATTCTCATATCGGATCACAGATTTTTGAAGTGGATGGTTTTCAAGTAGCCGTTGAACGTGTAGCTGCATTTGCACTTGAAGTACAGCAACAAGAAAGCATTTCATTTACAGTCATTAATCTGGGTGGTGGATTCGGTATTCGCTATACATCCGAAGATACGCCGCTTCAAGTATCTGAATATGTAGAAGCGATCACCACAGCGGTTAAAGAGCACTTTTCCAAATTAGAAGGAGCATTACCACAAATCTGGGTAGAACCTGGTCGTAGTATTGTCGGGGATGCAGGAACAACGTTATATACAGTAGGTTCTAACAAAGATATTCCCAATGTACGCAAATATGTATCGGTTGATGGCGGTATGACAGACAATCCACGTCTAGCTCTGTATGAAGCGAAATATGAAGCTGTGATTGCCAATCGTGCCAATGATGAAGCAACAGAATTGGTATCGGTCGCTGGCAAATGTTGCGAAAGTGGCGATATGCTCATCTGGGATATTGAACTGGCTTCACCTGTAGCAGGCGATCTGTTAGCAGTAGCATGTACAGGGGCTTATAATTATTCTATGGCAAGCAATTACAATCGGATTCGCCGCCCGGCAGTCGTATTAGTTAAAGACGGCAAAAGTGATGTGATTGTAGAGCGGGAAACATTTGAAGATATTACAAGCAATGATGTGATTCCAGCTCGCCTAACTCGTACAACGATCACTACGTAGAGACTGAATCTTATTTATATGATTAGTATCTAATGTATGAAAATGTTCATCATGATTGTACAGATGGTGACTCTATATGTCGGTATCATGAACGGAATGTAGCGAAAAAGAAGTGAACATGCCTTTGCGCAGAATCGCTTTTCATAGTAAACTAAAGAGGATGCTGTCCTACAGATCTATTTCTCGCTTAATCGTACTCTGGTGAAGTAGAGGCATGCGTCCTAATTTCTGTTTTTAATTGAGAGGAGATTTATTATATTATGTCTAAACAAGCGAACATCAAACTTGCAAACGGTGGAGAGATCGTTATCGACCTGTTTGATCAAGATGCACCGAATACGGTTGCTAACTTTGAAAAATTAGCAAATGATGGTTTCTACAACGGATTAACATTTCACCGTGTAATCCCTGGTTTCGTAGCTCAAGGTGGATGCCCTAACGGTACAGGTACTGGTGGACCAGGCTACACAATCAACTGCGAAATCAACCCGAACAAACACGAGCGCGGTTCTTTGGCTATGGCTCATGCAGGACGCAACACAGGCGGAAGCCAGTTCTACATCTGCTACCAACCACAACCACACTTGGATGGACAACACACTGTGTTTGGTAAAGTAGTTAAAGGTTTGGAATATGTTGATGCTCTTAAAGGCAGCGACAAAATGGAAACTGTTGCAATTGTAGAAGCGTAAGCTTTTTTCAATAACAATAGCTTCACTTTTTTATCATCAAGAACTTGTTCTCTTTAGAGAGCAGGTTCTTTTTTTATTCATTTTGACTTTATTCCCTTTGATGTGAATAATGGTATGTATCGAAACAATTGGATAAAAAAGGAAGGCGAGCCGATGAATATTAATCATGCTGAACATCCTGTACAGCTTTTAATAGCATGTGATACCGAGGAGAAGCAATCTCAAATCGATCTCAAACTTTTTGTTGTTCGCAAAGAGAAAGAAGCTGACCATTATTACCGGAGCAAAGTGATTACATTAGCAGAAGAAGTCACCAGCTGGTTAAAAGATCAGTTAATTCGTTCTTTTAAAAGCTTTCAGCAACCAGAAGGTGATGAATCTAAGTTTGCGGTCAGTGATTATCATTTAGAAGTACAAAAAAATGAGCAACTGGCTAAGCTAGTGATCCAAGAACAACATAGTACATTGAATGCGCGCAAAAACGGTCTACTGCATGCATTAACAGAAACAGATCAAAGTATCGAAGAACGGGATACCCATTTTCAAATCATACGATTAGATATAGAGCAATATAAAATATATTGTTGTTTTTATCGTAAACCCAAAGTAGGAACAAAAAAGAGAAGATTAGCGATAAAAGACTCCAATGTGTTTCATTTTGTCAGCGATGATTTGTTAGAGTTAGGTGGGAAGATAGATTTTTTTATCCTCACTAATGAGATCTATATTTCCAATCTGTTATCTTTTGAAAATATGTTTGATTATCGTGATCATATTAACGAAGCTAGAGATTATAATCTGCATCAAATTGTGAATCTTCCTTTTTTTGCCGCAGAAGAGTCCAATAAAGACATATTTGAGCAACATTGCAAGCAACATGTGTATTCTAGAAGTCTGGCACAATTGAGCGCAGACAATATAGCAGCGTTAGAGGATAATTTTGAAGAACGATGTGATGAGCTGAAATTAATTAGAAAAAGGTTACCTCGAAATGCTCAAAAAGCAGAAGAATATAGAAAAAAATATGCCGCGATCTGGGATTTATATTCATTTCTGGATCTGGAACATTACCAAATCAAATATGAACCTGATCAAAAACCAACCACTTTAATTCATTTTTTTGCTGATAAAATAAAACAATCTTTTTTAACTAAAAACTTTAGTATTGCTGTAGATATAGATCCATTAGAGAATGATTCATAGTTTATAAATTAGAGAAGGAGACTGATAATGTGGTCTAAAAAAGAGCAACTTATTTTATGGATAACCGCTTATTTTCCACTTCTGTTTTTAATTGTCGCTGGATTTTTGTATGAAAATAATCTTCTACCCTCATGGCTTCAGAAGAAAAATGTAGCGTTATGGTTTGCTCATCAATGGACAGGTGAAGCACTGTTTATCATCATTGTATTGGTGTTGTCTATTGTATTGTACCGGATTGTGATTGTATGGTTGCTGGCTGGTATAGAACAAAAGTTATTGTCTAAAAAGGTCGGAAATCAATATGCTGTGCGCCACTTTGAGAAATTATCGGCTAGCGAATATTCTTTCTTTTTGATCACATTATTATTGCCTCGTATTGCATTAGATTATTCATCAATCATGAATGTAGCTCTTTCTTTATTAGTGATTATTTTTATTATTTCCGTGTATGTCAAAACAGATACGATCTCTTCATGCCCACTATTTTTTGTATCCGGAAGACAGGTGCTAAAAGGCATCATTTCAGAGCATACATTAGAAGAAGAACGTGAACATCCCGAGTATCGTAAACATGTGATCTGTCTTGTAAAAGAAAAAGATTTGGATTTGTCGACTTCATATAGAGGGCAACATCTAGTGAGCAATATGTATATGATTGCTAAAGAAAACTCTATCAAGTACATTAAATAAATGGATCTATGAAATAAAGGAGAATGATTAATGGCAGGCACATTATTTACACATGGAACATTTGCATTTAGCACTCATCTTCAATCCGATGCAGATGCAATCTACATAGACAATGGCATTATTCAGGCGATTGGTACCACTTCAGAATTATCACTACAGTTGTCTGGCAAAGACTATCACCAAGTGGATTGGGATGGTGCTCATGTATTGCCCGGATTAACGGATTCTCATATGCACTTGTCGATGCACGGAATGAAGTTATCGATGCTCGATTTCTCAGAAGTGACATCCAAAGAAGAAATGAGCAGCCTGATTCGTCAGCGTGTAGCTATGACACCAGCAGGGCAATGGATTGTAGGCTTGAACTGGAATGAAAATAACTTTAACCCACCGATTCCGCCTTTACGAACAGAGCTAGATGAGATTACGACGGAGCATCCTATTTACCTGACGAGAACGTGTTTTCATGCTTTTCTAGGCAACAGTCTAGCCTTTGCCAGAGCAGGGGTGACCTCTTCTTCACCAGATCCTGAAGCAGGCTCCTATGGTCGTGATGAAGCAGGAGAATTAAATGGCTGGATTTATGAAGAAGCTTCAGCAGCTTTTACCGCAGTACAACCGGAACCTGATTATAATACCAAAAAAGAAGCGATTCGGCGTGCTTGTCAGGATGCGCTTCGATTGGGATTAACAGCGTCACATACGGAAGATTTACGGTTTTTGGGAAGTATAGAGACCATGTTGCAGATTTATCGTGAATTGCATGCAGAAGGGCTACATTTCCGAACACATCAATTGATTTTTTATACTCATTTACAAGAAGCGCAAGCATTAGGATTACGAGCAGGGGACGGAGATGAATGGTTGCGCATTGGTGCAGCCAAATTGTTCTCAGACGGAGCGATTGGTGGACGTACGGCGCTACTCCGACAACCGTATAGCGATGCACCTCACACACGAGGAATGGCAATTCATACAACTGCTCAATTGAATGAAATTACATCGTATGCACGTTCGCTTGGTTATCCGATTGCGGTACATGCCATTGGGGATGGAGCAGCTGACCTTACTTTATCGGCGATGGAAGCTCATCCACTACAAGGCATTTCCCATTTACCAGATCGATTTATTCATGCTCAAGTACTGGATCAATTATTGCTAAAGCGTATGACTCAATTGCCACTGATTGCAGATATTCAGCCTCGATTTGTAGCCAGTGATTTCCCATGGGTGATGGAACGTGTGGGTGCAGAGCGTACAGATTATTTGTATGCTTGGAAAAAGTTAATAGACGCAGGCGTAATCTGTGCTGGTGGAAGTGATGCACCGATCGAGCCACTTGATCCCATGCTTGGTATTCATGCGGCTGTCACTCGTCGCAAACCTCATAGTGCAGAGCCTGTAGAAGGCTATTTACCGCAGGAGCGACTGACTATAGCGGAAGCTGTACATTTATTTACAGTCGGTAGTGCACAAGCGGCAGGCGAAGAACAAGAGCGAGGTAGTATTCAAGTTGGCAAAGCTGCTGATTTTACAGTACTGGATCGAGATATCGCAACAGATTCAGAGTCTTTGTTACAGACTCAAGTTAAGATGACCATTGTTAATGGACATATCGCTTATGAAGCCTAGTAGACTGTAGTTATTCTATTTAGCACATCATGAACTCAAAAAACACCTATACATGATCTGTTTTTTTTGGACAGAGCTTATGTATAGGTGTTTTTTTGTTATATTGGATTAACGAATAATATGGTGTTGCAAAAAATCTAAAAAGTCTTGTTGCATGGTGCCGAGTGGCAAGATTTTTTTGATGATTCGAAGCCGCCAACGTTGACCGTTACTTTGAAATGACCATAAAGCATCCAGCAAACTGCCTGTATTATAATTCTGCTCCTGTAGATCAGTCACTGGAATCTCTAGAGTATGTATGACTTTTGATGAGAAAAAATTAAGAAATAAAATGATTAGCTTATCGTGATTTAGGAGCAATATCGTTTTACTAGAATAGGAAGCAAAACTTTGAGACTGGGCATAACAGATCTGCATATTAGCTTCTATGTACGGTGTAGTCAGTTTGCGAATAAGCTTTTTGTGGATAAATAGCATCATCAAGCACCTTTCTATGTGAATAATAAAGAACTTACAATGGGCAACAACATACATTATCTAACTATAAAAAAGTCAATTTATTATACAATATTAGTAATAGACAAGTCATGCGATAAGTCATTTTCAAAAGAATAATATTCATAATGACTATCTACAAAAAAGGTGAAAATGGAGCTTTCTTGATTTTTAATTGTTTCGATGATATGATTTCAGCATCACAGCAAAATCGTGATTATAATTTCATACGTTATCCTTCGGGGCGGGGCGCAATTCCCCACCGGCGGTGTTGAGATCAAGTTTGTATAGGTCTCTAAGTCCGTGACCCGGCTATGTGTTGTATAACCATAGACGGTGGATCTGGTGAGAATCCGGAGCCGACAGTATAGTCTGGATGGGAGAGGGATACAGAAGTCGCTTGCATAGCGATTTCTGAATTAAGATGCACTTATTTGAGTGTATAGTTTACTATTTTCAGGAAGCAATAATCTGTGGATAACAGGTTTATTTGGTCTCTGATGATAGTCTATATATTGAAAATATGTTGATATTGGATCAGTGGATCAAGCTGAGCCGATAGTAGATATACAGTTTTGTGCTGTACATTTACAGACATACGATCGCCATCAAATAAGCACATTCCATTCTTACTCCTATACATGAAGATGTTAAGCCCTGTAAACATTCGGATATTATTCCGGTTTACAGGGCTTTTTGCTTGTCATTGTATCATTTTAACCTTTATAATTTAGTTATTAAATTATGAATAGTAACTAAATATGAGGATACGAATATGTTAAATCATTACCGTATAGATGATCCATTGCATGTTGCGGTATGAAAGATATATTGTATCGAAGGAGCCCTTAATCATGAACGTAATCAATGATGAATTTTACATGACACTAGCACTAGATTTAGCAGAAAAGGCTCAAGGGCAGACAGATATCAATCCTGTTGTTGGTTGCGTAGTCGTCAAAGACGGCAGAATTGTAGGGATGGGAGCCCATTTACAACGTGGAACCGGACATGCTGAAGTCCATGCGCTCAATATGGCAGGAGATCAAGCAGAAGGTGCAACAGCGTATGTGACATTAGAGCCATGCAGTCATTATGGCAAAACCCCTCCTTGTAGTGATCGTCTGATCAAAGAAAAAGTGAAGCGGGTTGTGGTGGCAGCAGTAGATCCGAATCCACAGGTAGCTGGTTCAGGTATCGAAAAGTTACGCAGTCATGGGATTGAAGTGGTGACAGGAGTACTGGCTAAGCGATCGGAACGACTGAACGAAACATTTAACAAATATATTACAACAGGGCTACCTTTCGTAACGCTCAAAACAGCTAGTACGTTAGACGGTCGTCTGGCTTCTCGCACAGGAGATAGTAAATGGATATCCAATAGCGATGCTCGTACGATCGTTCATACGATGCGTCATCGTCATCAAGGCATTATGGTAGGCATTGGTACAGTATTGGCTGATGATCCTGAGCTGACCACACGTACAGAAGTGACAGGTGTTCAGCCGACTCGAATTGTGATTGACTCGCAACTTCGTATTCCTGATACCGCCAAACTATTAAATACAGAAGTGGCTCCTACGATTATTGTCACAACATATCAAGCGAATCGAGATCGTATCCATGAACTACAAGAACGTGGAATCACAGTCATTATCTGTGGTAGCGGCCCGTATGTGGATCTTCCTTTTGCGCTGAAAAAGCTTGGCGAACTGGAGATATCTTCGATTCTGTTAGAAGGTGGAGGTACGCTGAACGGTTCGATGCTTGAAGCTGGATTGATCGATCGAATCACTTTATTTTTTGCTCCCAAAATTATCGGGGGTACATTATCCACTTTTGCATTTGACGGATTTGAAAAAATGAATCAAGCAGTCACTTTAGATGAACTCGAAATAGAGACGTTAGAGGACAATGTTTATATCAGTGGATTACCACGTTATCATCACCTATAACCTTGGAGCAGATCAGCTTTATCGAAAGGAGGATATCTATCTATGTTCACCGGATTGATCGAAGAAATAGGAACACTGAGACAAAATGGACGACGTGGTGAAACGATGGTTCTGGGTATTAACGCATCACGTATTATGGACGGGCTTCAAATTGGAGACAGCGTAGCATGTAACGGGGTCTGCTTAACAGTAACCACGATTGCAGGTTCGATGTTTACAGTAGACGTAATGCCAGAGACTTATCGGTCGTCCAGTCTTAAAGAACTGACGACAGGCAGTCCGATTAATCTAGAGCGGGCGATGATCGCCAACGGACGCTTTGGAGGGCATATTGTACAAGGTCATGTCGATGGAACAGCGCATATTGAGCAGATACAGAGCAACCAGAATGCTGTGATTTTCCAGATTGCACCGACAGATCATGATTTATTTCGTTATATCATTCCCAAAGGTTCAATCACAGTCGATGGAATCAGCTTAACGGTAGTATCGGTAACCAGCACTTCGTTTACAATCTCGATTATTCCTCATACGCTTAAAGAAACAGTGCTTGCTTACCGCAAAGCAGGCGACATGGTCAATATTGAATGTGATGTGCTTGGTAAATATGTCGAACATTTATTACAGTACCAATCGAATACAGCTAATGATGCAACCCATCAGAAAAAGCCATCAATCACCAGTCAATTTTTGCAGGAAAATGGATATATGTAAGCGCTTGGCAGTATAAGCGCAAAAGAGTTCAATAAAAAAATGATTTTTGCAAAGCAAAATATCTTACAGTAAGCGCTTGGCAGTAAAAGCGCGAAAGAGTTCAATAAAAAATGATTTTTGCAAAGCAAAATATCTTACAGCAAGCGCTTGGCAGTAAAAGCGCGAGAGAGTTCAAAAGGAGGTTATATCAATGAATCATGCATCTACCCACTTACATTCTATCGAAGAAGCATTAGAAGATCTGAAGCAAGGAAAAGTGATTATTGTAGTTGATGATGAAGATCGGGAAAATGAAGGCGACTTTATCGCTTTAGCTGATCGTGCGACTCCTGAAGTCATCAATTTTATGGTCACTGAAGGTCGTGGTCTGGTATGTGCTCCGATCACGAGTGAGCGTGCGACAGAGCTAGAACTGATCCCTATGGTTGCGCAGAATACCGATTATCATGGCACGGCTTTTACAGTATCTGTAGATCATATCAGTACATCTACAGGAATCTCTGCACAAGAGCGATCCATGACCGTCATCGGTCTGACCGATCCAGAAGCAACAGCATCTCATTTTCGCCGTCCAGGTCATATGTTTCCATTGATTGCGAGTGAAGGCGGTGTACGGCAACGTCCAGGACATACAGAAGCCGCTATTGATTTGGCTCGCTTATGTGATGCTCCACCTGCCGGTGTGATCTGTGAAATTATGAATACCGATGGTACGATGGCACGTTTGCCAGAATTACAGAAGATCGCAACACAACATCAGCTCAAATTGATCAGCATTCAAGCGTTAATTACCTATTTGGAACAGACATCTCCAACGCTTCATACTAACTAATTTATCGAAAAGAGGATGAACACTATGGCTAATATTTTTGAAGGACATTTAATCGCGCAGGATCTTAAATTTGGTATTGTTGTTGGACGTTTTAATGAATTTATTACGACCAAACTTCTAGGCGGAGCACTGGATGCACTCAAACGTCACGGAACCGCTGAAAATGATATTGATGTGGCATGGGTGCCAGGAGCATTTGAAATTCCTTTGATTGCACAAAAGATGGCTGAAAGTGGAAAATACGATGCAGTCATTACACTGGGTACTGTGATTCGTGGTTCTACTACCCATTATGATTATGTATGTAATGAAGTCGCCAAAGGCGTATCTGCTATTAATTTAAAAACAGGTGTACCTGTTATTTTCGGAATTGTAACGACTGAAAGTATCGAGCAAGCGATTGAACGTGCAGGAACCAAAGCAGGCAACAAAGGCTGGGATTCCGCAAATGCAGCTATCGAAATGGCGAATTTAACGAAAATGATGAAATAAGATGTACCGTATAATAATCAAATAGAAAGTAAAAAAAGGGCAGAAACAGGATTTGCCCTTTTTTTGCTGAATATATACTGTGAAAAGTGCGCGATTGAGATACAATAAGAGATGAGAATCTATTGATTAAGAGGAGTGGTCCAGTGACGACTGTACTGTACAAACTGGAAACGTTTGAAGGGCCGCTCGATTTGTTGCTTCATTTAATTGATGAATCCGAAATTAATATCCAGGATATTCCGATCAGCAAAATTACAGATCAATATCTGGAATATCTTCATAGCATGAAAGAATTGGAACTTGAAGTGACCAGTGAATTTCTAGTGATGGCAGCGACATTATTGTCGATCAAAAGCAAGTTGCTATTGCCACGTCCGCCTGTGATAGAGATGGATGATTTTGATTATTATGAGGAAGACGATCTGGACCCGCGTGCAGAGTTGGTACGCAAGCTGGTAGAATACCGTAAGTACAAGGGCATTGCAGTTCATTTACGGGAAATGGAAACCGAGCGTAGCCTGATTTTTACAAAAGAACCGGAAGACTTAACTGCTTTTATGCCGAAAGATGATGTGAATCCAGTAGAAGGACTGCACACGTTAGACTTGATGGAAGCTTTTCGCAAAGCACTTCGTAAAGTCGTTCGTCGTACACAAGTCACAAGGATTCAGCGCGATGAGATTTCGGTCAAAGATCGGATACGTGAAGTCTCTACCCGTTTTCAAGGATTAGGTAAAGGAGAAAGCTTGTTGTTTTCCAAACTGCTACACCAGGAAATGTATCGTCATGAGATCGTGGTGACTTTTTTGGCTGTGCTGGAATTAATGAAAATGAAGCAAATTTCCTGCTACCAAAGCCGGCTTTTTGACGATATCGTGATGGAGTGGAGAGGTGAAATAAGTAACAATGAAGTCCCAGAAATTGAAGTCGATTATTGAAGGTATGTTATTTCTGGCTGGAGAAGAAGGATTGAATGCGAAGCAAATTTCAGAAGTAACCGATCAACCGGTACAAACGGTACAGATCGCTATTGAAGAATTGCAAGCTGATCTGAAAAAAGCAAGACGGGGGATTCAAGTCGTTAATATTGCAGGAGGGTATCAGTTATCAACGATACGTGCCCATGCGGAATATTATGAACGATTGGCATATTCGCCTTCACGTTCTTCATTATCTCAAGCCGCACTTGAAACGTTATCTATCGTAGCGTATCGCCAGCCGATTACACGTATCGAGATTGAAGAAATTCGTGGTGTCAAATCAGAGCGTGCGATCTATACGTTAGTGAACAAAGATTTGATTCAAGAAACAGGACGGGCTGAAGCGATTGGACGACCTATTTTATACGGTACAACCAAATCGTTTTTGGATTACTTTGGTCTTGGTAATATTCGTGAACTCCCTGATGCGTCTGCTTTTGAAAATGCAGATGATTTAGAAGGGGAAACGCAGCTATTATTCGATCGTTTGGAAGAGAAAGTGCATAGTGAAGATATAGTAGAGCTAGAAGAATTAGGTGAAGAACTGACTGAAATTGCAGAAGATATTCTTTCAGAATCTATTTCGAGTACAGAGCAATCATCATCAAAAGAGACTACACTACCATCATCCACGTCTTCCAAAGATACATCGATCGAAGACTAAATCGTATATCCTCATAAAAGGATACGATCCGAGCAATATCATCTCATAAACGAAAAAAGCAAAAACGATTTCGAGAATATCCGAAATGGTTTTTGCTTTTTTTTTAGGATTTACTTTTTTAACAGCAAATAAAGAAAATAAGGAGCTCCGATTAAGGCTACAACGATCCCCGCGGGCAACCCATCAGGATCAGACAGGTTGCGACCGATCGTATCTGCAACCAGTAATAACCATCCACCGATCAGAATAGCTACAGGCACAAACAATTGATGACGTGGCCCGACAAGCGCTCTAGCGATATGGGGAGCCATCAGTCCGATAAAAGCAATACCGCCTGTTACAGATACGGCAGATGCAGCAAGCGCCACAGCAGCTAACATGAGTAAAATACGATCTTTTTGAATCGGTACCCCCGCACCAATCGCAGTACCTTCATTTAGCGCTAACAGATTCAGCGAGCGACATTTATACAGTATAAAGGGAGTCAGAATAATCAGCCACGGTAATAAGGCGATGACAAACGGCCAATCGGTTCCCCATACATTGCCAGCTAACCATCTTGAAATAAAATCGACTTTTACCCGATCTACCGAGGAGATTAATACGATCATTACACCGGATAAGGCGAGAGAAAATCCAACACCTGTAATAATAAACTTCATCGGTTGCATGCCTTCTACACGATTATACGAAAATAGATAAATGAATATCGCTGTAATCAATGCCCCTAAAAAAGCTACGATAGGTAATATGTAGACAAATGTTCCCACTTCAAGCGGTGCAAATAAGAAAAATACAGTAACCCCTAGACCTGCTCCTGCATTAATCCCGATAATACCCGGATCAGCAAGTTCATTACGGGTGACTCCTTGCAATACACAACCAGACAAAGCCAGTGCCATTCCTGCAAGTAAAGTCACCAACATACGGGGTAATCGAATAGAAAAGAGTACAAACTCATCTACAAAAGTACCTTGTCCAAGCAATGTTGGAATCAGCCGATCATACGATACCGAAGAAGACCCAACACTCAGAGCTATTACCATCGTAATCAAAATAACAACGGTGAATACAACAAGAATCATTTTTTGGTAACGGGCAGGTTGTAATTGTTTTATCATAATGATCGCACTCCTTTACGTACAATCAGTAGAAAGAAAGGTAGACCTATAATCGCGACAATCGCTGCTAATGGTGTCTCAAAAGGAGCATTGATCATGCGTGCAAATGTATCTGCAAATACCATAAATGTTGCGCCTGCAATCGCAGATAGTGGCAAAATTGTTCGATAATCAGTACCTGCAACCATACGTACCAGATGAGGAATCATTAGCCCGATAAAAGCTAGATTTCCAACCAATGCGACGGATGCACCTGCAAGTAATGTAATTAATACAAACAACACCATTTTGATCTGTTGCGTTTGCAGTCCTAATCCCACAGCAGTACTTTCATTCAAGCTAAGGATAGTGAGTTGTCTTGAACATAGAATAGCAATCACAATACAGATCACGATAACAGGTGTAATACTTTGAATCTGTCCCCATGTTGTACCGATCAATCCGCCAGATGTCCACATCGTGACACTTTTCGAAATTTTGAATTGTAGACTAACTCCTTCAGCCACAGCAGATAACAAAGCTGAAACGGCTGCTCCTGCTAGCACCATACGTAGCGGTGACATGTTGCGTTTACGAATAGCGGTTAATCCAAATACGAGAAGCATACCTACCGCTGCTCCGATAAAACAAGCGATCATAATACCAAAATATCCAATCGAAGGTAAAAAAACTAAAGCAATAGCAAGTGCTGCATTCGCACCGGAACTTAATCCAAGCAACCCGGGATCAGCCAAAGGATTACGAGTTAATCCTTGCATAATCGCTCCAGCCACAGCAAGTGCTGCTCCTACCAAGACACCTGCAACTTCGCGTGGAAGACGAAGTTCACGAATAATAGAGATATCTCCACCGGTCACTTGAGGATGAAATATCGCATTCCAGATATCAGATAGTGAAATACTTTTAGCACCCACCATAATAGCGACGACGAACACAACAACAAATAACAATATCATCAGTACCAATTTGATAAGAAAAGAACGGAAATGTTTTGCAGTCATATCATTTTTCATTATACGGATCGTTTCCTTCTCTGTATTTAGAAAAGAAGGAACGCTAGGCGCCCCTTCTTTTCATTTGTAATTTAGATTTAAGACTGACCTAGCAACGATTTCGTAATAAAGTCTAACTGATAATCTAAAGATGCCGCATCATTGAAATAGAATCCACGTGCATCGACTTCAAATACATGTTTGTTTTTAACCGCAGGAATATTTTTGTACGTATCTGTATTCTGGAATGAAGCATCTACGCTCGGGTCTTTACTATAGAATACATAATCGCCTAGATATTCAGGTAATACTTCAAGCGATAGATCATAATATCCTTTTTCAGAGGTCATTTCTTTCACTTTATCAGGCATTTTGAGACCCATTGCTTGATAAATGATCTCAGTACCACGTCCCCAAGCACTACCGAATATATAGAGTTGCTTGGAATCGCCTTCCATCACGGTTACAGTAGCATCATCGCCAATTTTAGCTTTGATTTCTGTACCTGCTTTTTGTGCACGTTCTTTAAAATCAGCGATCCATGCAGCGCCTTTATCTGCTTGGTTCACCGCTTTAGCGATTTCTTCAACCTGTTTCAAATAATCGACTTTGTTATACGTATAAGCAACAACTGGAGCAATTTTTTTTAATTTATCCATGTTTTTAGTATCGCTTGCAGCAATAATCAAATCAGGTTTGAGTTCAATCATTTTTTCTATATTTTCATCTGATACTTCAGCGACATCTTTTAATTGTTCTGCAAAGTTAGGATCAGCTTTGGTCCATGAATCCACACCAACCAGTGGAACACCAAGAGCGATCAAGTTGCCTGCATAACCGGCTAAAGCAATAACACGTTGTGGGTTAGCTGGAACTTCTACAGGGCCTGTCTCAGATTGATATGTAATGGTACCTGTAGCTGTTGGAGTAGAAGTGCTTGCTGTATTGCCTGTAGTTGCCTGCTTTTCCGACGCATTACCACATGCGCTTAATACCAACACAATCACCATCATTAATGGTAACAACAATTTTTTCATACGTTAATTCCCCTTTTAGATAGAATGAAATTGATAATCATTATCATACAATGACTCTCAAACTTTAAATCCAAGCGTTTTTTTTGTCAATATTTATTTTAAATATGATCCTAAAATAACGCTTAAATATGGTAAATACTACAGATGAAATACAGATAGCCAAATAGATTGGATAAGCTAGTATATAAAATAGCAAAACGGTGTATTCTATTGCAAACTGCCGTATTTAGTAATGAAATACCGCAACATAGACTTTATAGCATATCAGCCGATTTGCTTCTTAAATCTAGTCGTAGTAAGGTGTACTCATAACCTAATATTGGAAGGATGAATTTGTCTTATGACTAATTTGCAAGCGCTACAATTTCGTCAATCATTAAAGCAATGGACTTTCAAAGCTATCGATGAATCAGAGTGGTTACCAGCTACTGTGCCAGGGACAGTGCATACTGATTTATTAGATAATGGTAAAATTTCGAACCCTTTTTATGGTACCAATGAGAAAGACGTGCAATGGATTGATAAAAAGGACTGGGAGTACATAACAACAATTGATGTGGAAGAAAATGTGATGAATCATTCGCATATTGAACTTGTTTGTGCAGGTCTGGACACCTATGCAGAAGTATATGTAAATGAACAACATGTATTGTCAGCCGATAATATGTTCCGTACATGGCGTGCAGATGTGAAGCCTTACATCCAATTAGGTGCCAATCATATTCGTATTCATTTCCGTTCCCCAATTATGGAAGACTTACCGAAGCTTGAAGCTTTAGGTTACGGATTACCAGCAACCAATGATCAATCTGAAGTCGGCGAGCTAGGAGACAAAAGAGTTAGCGTTTTTGCTCGTAAAGCGCCTTATCATTATGGATGGGATTGGGGTCCACGTTTTGTTACGAGTGGAATCTGGCGTGAAGCCGAATTAGTGGCATGGTCAGATGTGCGTATCGAAAATGTATATATTCGTCAAAATCAAGTGCATGCCGAATCTGCCGATCTAACAGCAGTGGTGCAAATTTATTCCGAACAAGAACGTCAGGTTAATTTGCGTGTCTATGCTGACGGACAAAATTGGGAGCAGATTGTAACTTTGGCTGAAGGCACAGATGCTGTACAGATTCCTTTAACGTTAAATAATCCTAAATTGTGGTGGTCTAGAGGACTCGGCGATGCTTATCTGTATACGTTTACAGTCGAAGTGTTAGAGCAGAATCAGACACTAGCTGTCAAATCAGAACGCACAGGTATTCGCGCTATTCGTCTGGTTACCGAACCACATCCTGATTATCCAGGAACTTCGTTTTATTTTGAACTGAACGGTGTACCGGTATTTGCCAAAGGAGCTAACCATATTCCAAATGACAGCTTTTCACCACGAGTGACATTAGAGCGCTATCGTCATGAGATTGTGACTGCTGTGGAATCGAATATGAATATGCTGCGTGTATGGGGCGGCGGTATTTATGAAAATGATGAGTTTTATGACCTCTGTGATGAGTACGGTATTCTAGTATGGCAAGACTTTATGTTTGCTTGTAGTATGTACCCGGGTGATGAAGAGTTCTTAGATAGTGTGCAAGCGGAAGCAGAAGATAATATTCGTCGTCTACGCAATCATCCAAGTATTGTGCTTTGGTGTGGTAATAATGAGATTGATTCTGCTTGGTCTCAATATGTTGAAGATGGCGGTTGGGGTTGGAAAAAAGATTATAATGCAGAACAACGTACTCAAATCTGGGCAGATTATGAAGCGCTGTTCCATGAGTTATTACCAGAAGTCGTGCAAACCGAACATCCAGGGATCTCATATTGGCCTTCTTCACCTATAGTTGCAGTGACAAATAACGAAAAACAGCATACCCATGGTATTACAGATTCTGGAGATATTCATTATTGGGGAGTATGGCATAACAGCGAACCATTTGAACGGTACAATACGTATATTGGACGATTTATGAGTGAGTACGGTTTTCAATCGTTCCCAGAATACAAGTCTGTTCGTACGTATGCTGAAGAATCAGATTTGGAATTGGAATCTGAAGTAATGCTACGTCATCAGAAAAATGGTGCAGGTAATCGACTAATCAAAGAATATATGGATAAATATTTACCAGCACCTAAAGATTTCCCTTCCTTCTTATATATGAGCCAAGTTCTGCAAGCCGAAGCGATGAAAACAGCGATTGAAGCTCACCGTCGTCGTAAACCTTATTGCATGGGAACATTATACTGGCAAATGAATGATTGCTGGCCTGTAGCATCATGGTCAAGTATGGATTACTATGGTCGCTGGAAAGCAGTTCAATATTATGCCAAACGTAGCTTTGAAGATATTTTGATCTCGATCGATCAATCGGTCTCAGGCAAAGTTGATATTCATCTAGTTTCGGATCTGATTGCACCCAAGTCACTCACTGTACGCGTGAAAGTACTTGGACTGGATGGAACGTTGTACAAAGAAATGCCGCAATCTCTTACACTTGCAGGTGGAGAAGCGATCAAAGTATTGTCTGTGACGACAGAACAGTTACTTGGAGATGTTCATCCAGCTGAAGCGATACTGGTAGCCGAATTGGAGCATGAAGATCAATTGATTCATGCAGAGATCGCTTACTTTGTGTCTGCACCTGAACTAGCATTGCAACAGCCACATCTTCAGATCGTAGAAACAGAAGTCGATGGTGTGGTTGCCTATCAATTGACTACTGATGTATTAGCACGTCAGATCTGGTTATCTAGCGAAAATGAAGGAATCTTTAGTGATAACTTCTTTGATCTGATTCCTGGCGTGACGAAGACTGTTCAATTCAAGAAGTTACAGACACTACAAGAAGTGGAAGAAGCCGCTCATAGCCATGTAGAGTCTAATATTGTGCACAAACCTGTACCTCATTTACCTCATTTTGTTCCTGTTAAGCCAGAAGGTTTGCAGATTCAATCGATGGCAGATTTTATTCATCTTTCATAAGAAGCGATCTATATGGATTGAATCGACAGTTTTACTTTTAAATATATCCTTTCAAAATCACATGAAACTCCCTAAAATCACAATAAACTTGGGGAGTGTCTTGTGATTTTGTGCATAGATGAGTATCATTAGTGTGAGGTGAATTAACTATTATGGAACGATTGCAAAAAATATTAGCACAAGCAGGTATAGCTTCCCGACGCAAATGTGAAGAGTTAATTGTTGCGGGTAAGGTAACTCTGAACGGCGAAGTAGTAACTGAGCTTGGAACCAAAGCAGATCCAACAGTGGATGAGATTATTGTCAACGGACGATCAATTGCTGCGGAGAAAAAAGTATACATTATGTTCAACAAACCTAAAGGTGTAATTACAAGTGCTTCTGATCCAGAAGGACGTAAAATTGTAGGCGATTATCTTAAAGGTGTTCGTGAGCGTGTATATCCTGTAGGACGACTGGATTATGATTCAGAAGGTCTTTTGATTTTGACCAATGATGGGGAATTAGCTAATCGCTTAACTCATCCAAGACATCATGTACCCAAAACGTATCATGTAACCGTAGAAGGCGTACCACACGGTACAGCACTAGAGAAGTTCCGCCAAGGGATTCAATTGGAAGACGGTATGACTCAACCTGCTGAAGCAGATTATTATGATATCGATACAGAGAAGAAACAAGCTACGATACGTGTAACGATTCATGAAGGTAGAAACCGTCAGATTCGTCGTATGTTTGAAGCGTTATCTCATAAAGTAGTGCGTTTGAAACGTATTTCTTTTGGCGAGTTACTGATCGGTAATTTGAAGCGTGGTCTTTATCGCCATTTGACCAAAGAAGAAATTGATAAGTTAAAAAGCAGCGGTAAAGCATAACATAGAGATCATTTATATCCATTGATGACAGCTAGGAGGCTTTAGTGAATGAGTGACCAGATGAATCGCATTTTAGTGGTAGATGACGAAGAACGTATTCGCCGTTTACTACGCATGTATTTGGAAAAAGAAGGTTATGAAATTGATGAAGCGGAAGACGGTGAAACCGCTCTACGCAAAGCAGTCGCAGAAGATTACGGATTAATTATGCTTGATTTGATGCTTCCCGGTATAGATGGAATCGAAGTATGTAGTCGTTTACGCCAAGTGAAATCAACACCGGTATTGATGCTAACCGCCAAAGGCGAAGAAGTGAACCGTGTGCAAGGATTTGAAGTCGGTGCAGATGATTATGTGGTCAAACCATTTAGCCCGCGCGAAGTGATCTATCGGGTCAAAGCGATTATGCGTCGTTCTTCAGCAACCGCTTATCTGTCTCAAGAAAACAATTCAAGTAATAATATTGTATTCCCGAATTTGATTATTGAGCATGATGCGCATCGTGTCACTGCAAGTGGGCATGAGATTAGCTTGACTCCGAAAGAATACGAATTGCTACATTTTCTAGCGGTATCACCGGATAAAGTCTTTTCACGTGAAGAATTGCTCAAAGATGTCTGGAATTATGAATTTTTTGGTGATTTGCGTACTGTAGATACCCATGTAAAACGGTTGCGTGAAAAACTAAATAAAGTATCACCTGAATCAGCCGCAATGATCACTACGGTATGGGGCGTTGGTTACAAGTTAGAGGTTCCAAAGTAAGTGGACTTCTGGAGAACGCTTGTCGGTAAGTTGTGGCTGACGATTAGCGCATTAGTGGCTTGTGTACTTTTAACACTTGGTTTATTTTTGTTGCCTTATATTGATAGCACATTTACCAATTCCGGTTCAATCAAACGTTTATTTACCTATGTCTCTATCGTAGGATTCTCGATGACTACCTTTTTCGCTCTTTTTTTATTGACCAAAATTACACAACCGATGCAGCAATTAATTCAAGCCGCAGACGGGATTCGCAAAGGAAAGTACAATACACGTGTTTCTTTGCAAACCAGTGATGAAATTGGGCAATTAGCGAGCGCCTTTAATCATATGGCAGAAGAATTGGAAAAGAATATTCAGAATTTACAACTGGAAAAAGAACAAATGGCAAGTATACTCCGCAGTATGGGAGATGCTGTGATTACATTCGATAAATCTGGAAATATGATTCTGCATAATCCGCCAGGCGAAATGATTATGGATACATGGCACAAAGCAGGCTGGGAACGTCAAGAACAAGATGGAATCACAGCTGATACCAAAGTGCCCGAACCACTGTATCCGATGTTCCAGAGTGTGATAAGTGAACGTCAGGATCAAAGTTCGAATATCCATGTCAAACAACAAGTCTGGTCTGTTAATATGGCTCCATTGTACTCAGGAGATGATGTACGTGGAACGGTATCTGTGCTTCGTAATGTAACGGATGAAGTGAAAGCAGAGAAGATGCGACGTGATTTTGTCGCTAATGTTTCTCATGAGATTCGTACACCATTACAGATGATTCAAGGGTATAGTGAAGCATTGCTTGATGGGATGGCAACATCCAAAGAAGAAAGCGATGAATTGGTGCAGGTCATTTACGATGAATCTCTACGTATGGGGAGATTGGTGCAAGATCTATTAGATCTAGCGCGTATGGAAGCCGGACATATTGATATGAACTTCGATCAGATTGATCTGAATGAATTGATGGATCGAGTATATCGTAAATTTACAGTGCGAGCCAAAGAACGAGAGCTCAAGCTGAACTTTGTACGGGACGATTCTCTACAGTTGTATGCAGATGTTGATCGGTTAGAGCAGATCTTCACCAACTTGCTAGATAATGCTTTTCGTCATACTTCTGCCGGTGGCATCATTACAGTAACCGCTCATAAAGAAAAAGAAGTGATTCGTGTCGTATTCCAAGATACAGGTGCAGGGATACCGATTGATGATCTTCCTTTTATTTTTGAACGCTTTTACAAAGCAGACAAAGCTCGTGTACGCGGCGAAGCTGGCGGTACAGGTCTAGGTCTTGCGATTGTACGTAATATCGTAGAAGCCCATCATGGAAGTATTACAGCGGATAGTATATTAGGTAAAGGTACTGAATTTACATTATTACTTCCAATTAAGCATCCTGATGAAGTCTAATCAGATTTGATTTTGAGTATCATCCCCTCCCAGTAGACAGTGAAAAAAGAGATATCATTCAATGATCTCAACGCTGAAAGCTAGAAGGGGATTTTTTGTGGTTATATGTTTCAGAAGAAAATATAGTGAAGTAAATGGTAGTATAAATAATTCTATATTATTTAATCGTAAAACAAGCATACTGATAATATTATCAGTATGCTTGTTTTATTTATATTTATTTTTAGTAGGTAATGTAATTTGATAAATCTGTTAATTTACTTGTAATATTGTAAGTGGTGTACTAATAGGATAAGTTAAACTTTTTGTTTTATCATGGTTATAGAAGGTAAAAGAAGTAATATTAGATATTCCTTTGATTCCACTTACAAAAGAATCTACTGCTTTTGTAGTATTACCAAAATTTTCATCGTAGCTAGTATTAGAGAAGTCTGTAGATTTTGTTTTTGGTTTGTTTACAGCCTTATCGTAATAAGCTAAGGTATGAGTTGAAGCTACTGAAATCATATTGGAAACATAAGTATTTTTAAAATAACTTGTGGGTTGAGTGCTTTCTCTAACATAGGAATAAATCATTGTAGTACTTTCACGATGTGTGATTAAATAATCATTATTAGTAGCTTGGGCAGCATCTCCGAAAAGTAATTCATAAGGTGTCCATTGTACAATAGGAATAGTACCAATAGCTTTTTGAGCATACATTTGAATAAGATATTTTACATTTTTAGCAACAACAGATTGATTAGAATAAAGTACTGCATTGTTTACAGCACTATAAAGGTTAGAACTTGGACTTAAACCTTGGGCGAACAACATTTGCACAACATATGTTTTTCCATTTTTGTTTACATTGGAACTCTTAGAATACCATTTTACTGAACTTGTTGTTGGTGGTAATGCCACATTTGGATGATTTGTTCCACTATTTGAACCTCCAAATTGACGATTAACTTCTTCTTGAGAAATTTCTTTAACACCTAAGTCAGATAACCGAGATTCTAACTCTTTTCTTGTTTCAGAATCAGTGGAAATTGAAGATGTTTGAAGTTTATCGGTTAAACTGTTGTTTTGAGGAAGACCGTTTTTTGCAGCTTGCTCTCCTAATTCAGAAAAAATCTCAATAATTTGTTGTTGTTCTTGATCCATAGTAGTCTCATTTGTTGAATTTGTTTCAGCATAAGAGACTTGTGCTAACGAGAAAATGAGAAAAACAGATACAGAAGATAATATTATTCTTTTCTTAAACTTCATTCAAACAACTCCTTATAGTATGATTGTATATAACACCTTTTTAATATATACATATATATATTAAACGAATTTATTGCTGTGAAACCTTTTTTAAAATGGGTAAATTATTCTAGATAGTAATAGTAAAGGAGGAATTTTCATGTTTATATTATCTATTATTTTAGTTATTATTGGCATTTTGATGTTAATAAGACCGTCGATTGTTTGGATGGTAACAGAACAATGGAAATCTAATGGAGCTACAGAACCATCTACATTTTATTCTTGGATGATACGAGGTGTTGGTGTGGTGTTCGTTGTACTTGGTGTTTTAGGTCTTACTGTACCTGGTGTATCTGAAATTTAATTATATATTTGATTTTAATTCAATATGATTCTGATAAATATAATATTTTGGAGGTTTTATATGGAATATTTAAAACAATATGTTGGGAAAAATATTTATGTGGATTTAACTAAAGAAGGAAAAGCAGATAAGATTTTAAAGATGGTGTATGATGTAGATCGTCATCAAGACCTTCTTGGTGATAAGTTACTTGGAGTCGATTCAATAGGAATCTGGCTTGAAGGGTTTCATAACGTAACTTACTTTTATGATACAGAAGGAAACCCTATTTCTGAGAACAATCAAGTAAGTAAAAAAGAGGAACTAAGTGTTTTAGTAAGATACGAATATATTAAAGGTATAATGCTTATTAATGACCAAACTGTAAATCAAAAAATAGGATTTTCAAATTAATTATAAAAATAATGTGTTTTATATGATCTCCTAAAAGTAGAGAGTGAAAAAGAGATGTCGTAAATATGACTTAACACTGAAAGGGATTTTTTTGTCCAAAATAAAAAGCTGTTCTATACAATATGTTATTGTGTAGAACAGCTTTATTTATCAAATCTATTTTTTTGTTAATCCTATATATTTATAAATTATACCAATACCACTTCTTGTGCTTTGTTCAAGTTAGGCAAGTCGACAAGTGCAGATAATACATCTTTGTTGACATCTTTATCTACCGTCAAGATCATAATTGCTTCGCCGCCTTCTTGCTTACGTCCTACTTGCATGGATGCAATATTGACATCTTTTTGACCAAGTAGTGAACCCACATTACCGATAATACCTGGCTTATCAGTATGAGAGATAAGAATTTGGTGACCGCTTGGCAATACATCGACAGAATAATCATTGATACGCACGATGCGCTCGCCATAACCAGCTAACAATGTACCGGCAACACGAGGTTCTTCGCCGTTTTGTCCTTTAAGACTCACCGTAATCAAGTTCGTAAAGCCTTTCGTCGATGGAGCACTTGTAATGATCACGTTGAGATCACGTACTTTAGCAAGGTGCATCGAGTTCACGATATTTGCTTCGTCTCCCATATGACGGGAAAGAATACCTTTTAGAATATAACGAGTCAACGGTTGAGTATCGACTTCAGATAGGTCACCTGCATAATCAATGCGGATTTCTTGAATCGCTTGTGTTGCCATTTGAGCCGCAAAGCTACCTAATTTCTCACCGAGGGAGAAGTAAGGTTGCAGTTTGTTCATCACACTTGCTGCGACTGGAGGCATGTTAACAGCATTTTTGAAAGGCTCATCACGCAAAATGTGCAATACTTGCTCAGATACATCAATCGCTACATTTTCCTGTGCTTCAATCGTAGATGCACCTAAATGCGGAGTTACGATAATTTGCGGATGACTCAAAAATGGATGATCGGCTTGAGGAGGTTCGCTTTCAAATACGTCAAAAGCAGCACCAGCTACAATACCTTCATTCACAGCTGTAATTAAAGCCGTCTCATCAATAACCCCACCACGTGCACAGTTAATAATACGCATGCCTTTTTTCATGACCTGAAATTGAGCAGTAGAGATCATATGTTTTGTTTCTGGCGTTAACGGTGTATGTACCGTCATAAAATCAGCATTGCGGATAATTTCGTCTACACTGGCTAAAGTTACACCCATTTTATCTGCACGTTCTTGCGTTAAGAATGGATCGTATCCCAAAATTTCCATCCCGAATGCTTTGGCACGCTTCGCCACTTCGCTACCGATGCGACCCATACCGAGTACACCTAACGTTTTGTTACGAAGTTCAACCCCGAGGAAAGATTTACGATCCCAAGTACCGCCGATGGTTTTGGCATATGCTTGAGGAATATGACGAGCTAGAGCCATCATCATTGCAAAAGTATGTTCACAGGTAGTGATTGTATTACCGTCTGGTGCATTGATAACAATGATACCGCGTTCTGTTGCAGCATTCAGATCAATATTGTCTACGCCTACACCTGCACGTCCAACGACTTTGAGCTTGGTGGCAGCGTCCATTATTTTTTTAGTGACAGTTGTTTGACTACGTACAAGCAAAGCATCGTAGTCGCCAATAATAGCCACTAATTCATCTTCGCTAAGTCCAGTCTGCTTATCCACAATAATATCTTGAGCGTCTACCAATTGCTGAATTCCTAGATCACTAATCGGGTCTGATACCAATACCTTAAACATAATTTCTTTCCTCCTCCAAAATGGTCAGTCTCTGTACAATCGTTATTTGTCATTTATATAAACACTCGCATCTGCTGTCAGCGCTGAAAACAGCTATGCTATGCTAATATCTATCGTACACATTCTTTTTGGCGAGTTCAATGAGTGAACGCACTACCGCATGAAAGTGAAAATCATACAAAAAAAGCACCCATCCGCACACTACTACTGTAGCAAAGGGACGAGAGCTGTCGTGGTACCACCCTAATTCGCTGTTCTTTCACAAGAATCAGCCTTATGGTCAATGTATTGACCGGATCGCTAACGGGATCAACCGACTGTACCTACTTGAGTTCAATACAGTGACTCAGGATCGCTCAAAGATAACATTTGGCTTACCGATTTGCACCAACCATCGGCTCTCTGAAAACCATCATGTACCTTTTTTCCTTCATAGACGTTAGAATCATTTAATTTTTCATAATGTAACATGGGTTACATATCATGTCAATACAGCAAAGTGAGAAAGTCATAACAAAAGTCCAAAATGAATTTTATCTGAAACGACAAATGTATTCGAACGTAAAGATGTGAGATAATACAATCGTAAATAATTAGGAGCAGAGATAGAAGCTTGTATCCGATAAAATGATATAATAGACAGATACACTATTTTACGTAGCTAAAGGATTGTGATTATGAAAAAAAGCAAGTTTCGTTCATTCAAGATCAAACGAGTACAACCTGAACAATTAACCGATAAATTATTATTGATTAATTTGTATTTAACTCAAGGATTAACACTACTTGTGGGACTGATATGGATATGGTTACAAGGTCGTAATCCATTTACATTGTTAAAGTTACCACAAGAGCTTACATTTATTTTTTGGGGATTAGGACTTGCAGCGCTAATGTTAATTGTTGATCTGTTTATTTCCAAAGTCGTGCCTGAAAATAGTATGGACGATGGCGGAATTAACGAAATGATCTTCAAAAATCGTCCAATCTGGCATATTATTATCATTACACTACTGGTAGGGGTCTGCGAAGAGATTTTGTTTCGGGGAGCTATTCAATATGCAGTAGGTCCTTATTGGACTAGCATTATATTTGCAGCTATTCATTTCCGTTATCTACGACATTGGATTCCTACAGCTTGGGTATTCGTCAGTAGCTACGCACTTGGGTATATATATATTGAATCCGGAACATTGTGGGCACCTATATTATGTCACTTTGCGATTGACCTGATATCCGGTCTAATTATTTCATTGCGGAGGGAAAAATGAGCGAGCGCCTAAGTAGGTTAGAACGTTATAGTAATACAGCAACAACACGAGAAACAAAACAATCCAGTAGAGTAGCCAAATACAGTAGTGGCGAAGAAGGACTTCTTACAGGAGGCCGTATTCGTTTACCAGCAGGTCGTAAAAAGAATGCTGCACATACCGTTCGTAGAGCTGTAAATGAACAAGGGGTATTGACGCGATCTAGAACAGGCGAAGTTAGCGAAACCGATGAAGAAGAGAACGAAAAAGATAAAGAATATGTACCTCGAAGTACAATTTATCCATCTCGCAAAATCAAAATTGCTAAGTTTTTTTATGGTTATCTTATTTTCTTGTTTGTTGCCTTGACGATTATGTTGTTATGGTGGGGGATTAAGCTATCTGGATTTATGCCGAATTGGTATTGGCTTCAAAATTTAGCAGGTCGTTCTGGTCTATAACATCATTGCTGTGGAACACATTAATTCATCCAACAAAAAAAGCAAGAGTCGCAGTTATTACACTGTAACTCTTGCTTTTTCATTATTCGCTCAAAAGAATGGTATTAACGCGCTTTAGGCTCAATCGCATTCGGATCAACAAAAGTATATCCTTTGGCTTCAAGTTTGGTTAATAGTTCATCCAATGCTTCAACAGTCCATGGCAATTCATGCATCAAAATAATACTGCCTGAATGTAATTGATCCATTACGTTAGAAATCACAGCATCTGGATCTTTTTGATTTACCCAGTCCAGTGAACCTACAGACCAGTTCATATACAGCATATTATGTTTTTTCGCTAAGGCATGCACAGTATCATTGGTAGCACCATTTGGAGCACGAAGGAAGCGTGGTGATTCATCAATTGTATCTTCGATCAGCTTCTGAGTGTCCTCGATTTGTTGAGTAACTTTGGCTTTGGATTCATGTTTGAGCACGATATGATCTTGTGTGTGATTACCGATAATTCCACCACGATCATGAATCAATTTCAGCAATTCAGGATGAGTTTTGATTCGATAGCCGTTAACGAAGAAAATCGCTTTAGCATTATGTTTGTCTAACGTATCCATCATGCTGTCGATCATTTTTTTCTCTTTCGGACCATCATCGAAAGTTAAAAGAATCACTTTTTTAGGCGTTTCTTTTGATTCTTTGTTAGGTACGATATCATAATTTTTGTTCATATGATATGTATATTCAGCAGGAGCTGTAGCTTCGCTGTCTTTGGCAGATGTACTTTCAGAAGATTGTCCAGTTGTCGTTCCTTCTGTAGAAGTCGCAGGAGTTGCCGGAGTCTCTGATGTAGCTGTCTCGCTACTTTCAGGTGTTGTTGCCGCTGGAGTGCTAGTATTACTTTGTTCTGTGCTTGTGGTAGGTGTTTCTGTAGTATTTGCCGGTGCTTGATTGCTACAAGCAGACAATATAATCACAGATAACAACAACCAACTTGCTGTTTTTTTAAACATACATTCACGCTCTTTTCTGTCTGAATTGTGAGAAAATAACATCATCAAAAACACGGTGGTGCAAAATACCGCATATGTAAATTAAATCCTTAAACCCTGTGCAAGGTCAACCACAAATATAAAACAATAAGTTACAATCTAGCTATAAATAGGACAAGACCTAAAAAGCACAAACTATTCTTTAAACAAAATAGGTAGTCACTGAAACATTTTTGAGACAAAATAGTCTACCCTATGTATTATTCGTAATCAAGCGTTTTAGTGCGTGCATTTAAGGATAATAAATGGTAACATACCTAATATAGCATTGCTATATTTATCATCGATATGAATAGGCAGTGACATAACCTATACTAATATAGCGGTTATGACCTATGTTTTCCAAGGGGGATCCTATTATGAAAATAGAACGATTGAGCTCAGACAAAATACGGATTTTCCTTACGTTTGATGATCTCACTGAGCGTGGAATTCAAAAAGAAGACATGTGGCAGGAAATTCCTAAAGTCCATGATCTTTTTACGGAAATGATGGATCAAGCTTATAGCGAGCTTGGATTTGATGCTACCGGTCCGCTTGCAGTGGAAGTATTTGCACTTCCTGCACAAGGAATGGTTGTTATCGTGACGCGTGGCAAGTATGACCAACACTTGGGCACGATCAATGAAGAAGATATGGCTGACGAAATATATGAAATGGAAGTTACGCTTGAAGAAACTGATTTTATAGCGTACTCTTTCAAAGATTTTGAAGTTCTTATTGAAGCAGCTCATACTCTCTCCAAAAATGTCACTGAAGCCGGACGGCTGTACCATTATAAAGATAAATGGATTTTGACGATGGATCCAGCTGATGTTGATCTAACAAAACACGCTGCATTGATCGCTGTATTGGCTGAGTTTGGTGATACCACATCATTAACAGAAGCTGTTTTAGAAGAATACGGCAAAGTCGTCATGGCTGAAAATGCAATCGCAACAATCTGTGAACATTTTGATCGTAACGACTAAGCCTTATATAAAGGCACTTCAGGTATATCCTTCGTATGTATAGCGTGAACCGACCGGAAGGAGTTCCTAATCGTATCAGCATTTGGCACAACGTCGGACGGGGTTTACGCAAGAATGGAGGGAGAATATCGAGTGTCTTTATTTTCGATCATGATGGCAGCAATAGCTCCGGGTATTGCTCTGTTGATCTATTTTTACCTCAAGGACAGATATGAACCAGAACCACTCCATTTGGTGATCAAATTTTTTTTCTTGGGCGTAGCTATCGTATTTCCGCTTATGATCATACAACGGACTATGGTGCTTGGACTCGGCGATAGTCCTTATGTATTTTCATTTTTAACGTCAGCAGGAGTCGAAGAATTCGCCAAATGGTTTATTATCTATCATATTTTGTATAACCATACAGAGTTCGATGAACCTTATGATGGAATACTCTACACTGTCGCACTATCACTTGGTTTTGCGACATTAGAAAATGTACTATATGCCTTATACAATTCTATGTCAGTCATGTCTTTACTATTAAGAGGATTACTTCCTGTTTCCGGACATGCTTTATTTGGAGTGATTATGGGCGATTATATCGGCAAAGCCAAATTTACGACAACAAAGCGTAAACGTAATATATTTCTTGCTTTAGGATTAATACTTCCTATTTTCTGGCATGGATTATATGATTTGATTTTGCATATGATGAGCCAATACTGGTTATGGTACATTATTCCGTTGATGATTGTTCTCTGGTATGGAGGAATGAGTAAGATCACAAGAGCAAGTAACCGTTCACCTTTCCGCTTTATCAAACGTGAGGAAGAAGTTAACTTGTAGTATTTTCATAAAAAGTAATCAATCGATCTGTTGCTATAGTGCAGAGAAGGTTGATTGCTTTTTTTTGTGTAAAGTGGCAAATTAATACGTATCATTTATAGCGCAAAATGGTATAATTCGTATAACTATAAACGGTGTTGATCACATCAGGATATCAGTAGAAATGGTTGGATATTGTTCAAGGAGGAAGAAGGTATGTCGGTTCAATCGGGGGATATTATTTATTTTCAATTTCAAGCGGTAGAAGGAGATCAGACAGAGATTTATCAAGCGATCGTAGGACGTGTAGATGATGATTCTTTGTATATCGGACAGCTCAGTCACAAAAAGTCTTCTTCTGTTAAAAAATTAGTCTTAGGTGAAGAGTTGTATGCTTATTATTTGATTGATAATGAGATCAAACATTATTTTAGCACCATCGTAACAGGCTTCGATTCCACCTCTTCATTCAGTCGTATTCGCAAACCTCATCAAGAAGAAATTTCAGTGGTTCAAAGACGGCAATATTTGCGTGTCAAAGCTCAAATCGAAGTTGCAATCAAAAAAGAAGATCATCGCTTTGTGGCTATTACGGACAACGTAAGTGCAGGTGGGCTTTCTTTTACAACAGATGTCATGAATAAAATACAGAAAAATGATCTGCTAGAATGTTGGTTATTGCTTCATATGAAAAATGGGAAGATTGATCATATTCCTTTAACAGCCAAAGTGATGAGTGTGATTGATTCTACATCGCTGACTCCTAGATATTTAGCAGAGTACACTGTGATATCGGAAATGGATCGACAAAAAATGATACGGTATTGTTTTGAACGTCAATTCGATTTTAGAGTGCTTTAAATGACGTATGGTTTTTGCATGTTATATTGTACTGTGGTATAATTTGCTTGTCGCAGGCAATGCCTGCTTTTTTAGTGAGTTGTAGTATGAAGTGTTGAGGGGGATTCCCGATTGGTGCGCCAAGGATTAGAACATAGCGGGAAAATGAACATTGCGATTGATGGCCCTGCTGGGGCTGGTAAAAGTACAATAGCCAGGTTGGTAGCTAAACGTCTCGGTTACGTATATGTGGACACCGGTGCAATGTACAGAGCAGTAACATGGCATATGTTAGAACGAAATATCGATCCAGAAAATACTGTAGAAGTGCTTCAAGAGGCACAAAATCTGGTGATTGAATTAATACCGGATGAAGAAGGGCAAAAAGTCCTTGCTAATGAAGTAGACGTTACAGCAGATATTCGTAGCCTTGCCATAAACCGGATTGTTTCACGATATGCGCAAATCGAGGGGCTGAGAGTGAAGCTTGCAGCTTTACAGCGGCAAATGGCTTTGCGTAAAGGCGTTGTGATGGATGGACGCGATATCGGTACTCATGTGCTTCCGGATGCAGAAATCAAAGTTTTTATGACTGCTACTGTACAAGAAAGAGCAAGACGCAGATACGCAGAAATGAATGCTTCGGAAAGTATTACATTAGAGCAACTTGAACGTGAAATTGCAGCGCGTGATCAATTGGATGAACAGCGTGAATTTTCTCCGCTCGTTTGTGCAGAAGACGCCACAGTGCTTGATACTACTTTCATGCCTATTGAAGAAGTGGTCGAGAGTATTATTGCAATGGCACAGAGTGTGCAGTCAGGGAGAGTCTGATTCATGGTATATACCATCTGTAGCACCATTTTACGCATCTTGTATGTTTTTCTATTTAGACTTAAAGCTGTAGGTAAAGAGCACGTTCCCGAGCAAGGTGGAGTATTACTTTGTTCTAATCATATTAGTAATTTGGATCCGCCTACTGTAGGCATTCTGCTAAACCGTAAAGTTCGCTTTATGGCAAAGGAAGAGTTATTCAAAGTTCCTGTTCTGGGTCCATTGATTAGACAGCTCGGTGCTTATCCTGTCAAACGTGGCGGTGTAAGCAAAGAATCGATCAAAACATCCCTTTTGATTTTACGTGAAGGCGGTGTATTGGGGATTTTTCCTGAAGGTAGTCGTAATGCAGGAGATGCTGCTGCCAAAAATGGCGCTGCAAGCTTTGCACTACGAACCGATGCAGCAGTAGTACCTGTCGCTATTGTAGGTCAATACAAGCTGTTCGGCAAAACGAAAGTCGTCTATGGTCCACCTATTAATCTCGATAATTATCGGGGTAAAGGGGCAATAGGTACTGTAGATGAAGCAACAGACAAGATTATGCTAGCGATACGCCAATTAATTCAAGAAAATCAATAATGTTTAATGAAGTTTTGAACCCTGCATTTTGCGGGTTTAAATAAATGGGGTTTGAATTGAGGAGGGCATTGACATGTCGGAAGAAAATAATAACCAAGAAACTACCGAAGTTACAAATCAGGAGGCGCTTGATCAGTTCGTCTCACTGAACAAAGGTGACACTGTCACAGGAACGATCGTCAAAATTGAAGATAACCAAGCTTATGTAAGCATCGGATATAAATATGACGGTATCATTCCGATCCGTGAACTTTCTTCACTACAAGTAGACAATGCTTCTGCAGCTGTTGAAGTAGGACAAGAAGTAGAATGTAAAGTTGTAAGTATCGACGATGAGAAAGAGAAATTGGTTCTTTCCAAACGTGCGATTGACAGCGAAAATGCTTGGGAAGTTCTTGAAAAGAACTTTGAATCAGGCGAAATATTTGAAGTGACTGTATCAGACGTGGTTAAAGGTGGCGTAGTTGCTGATGTTGGCGTACGCGGTTTTATCCCGGCTTCTATGGTAGAACGTCATTTCGTAGAAGATTTCAGCGATTACAAAGGACGCACATTGCGCGTTAAAGTAAAAGAATTGGATCGCGAAAACAACAAAGTCATTCTTTCACAAAAAGATGTATTGGAAGCTGAATACGAAGCTAACAAACACACAGTGATGGAAAGTCTTAAAGAAGGACAAGAATTGACAGGTACTGTACAACGCTTGACTCAATTCGGTGCTTTTGTAGACGTTGGCGGCGTAGACGGTTTGGTTCACGTATCCGAGATCGCTTGGAATCACGTAGACAAACCATCTGATGTATTGTCTGAAGGCGACGAAGTAAAAGTAAAAGTACTTCGTGTTGACCCTGAAAAAGGTAAAATCAGCTTGAGTATCAAAGCTGCTCAACCAGGACCTTGGGATTCAGCTTCTGACAAATTCAACATCGGTGATATCGTAACTGGTGAAGTTAAACGTCTTGTGAACTTTGGTGCTTTCGTTGAGATCGCTCCAGGAGTAGAAGGTTTGGTTCATATTTCTCAAATCTCTCACAAACACATCGGTACTCCACAAGAAGTTCTTGAAGAAGGACAAACGGTTTCTGTTAAAGTGCTTGATGTTAACACAGAAGAAAAACGTGTTAGCTTGAGTATCAAAGAAACAGAAGAAGCTCCTGCACAATCTGCTAAACCAGAACGCAGCAACAACCGTGGTGACAGAGCTCCTAAACAAGAAGAATTGAACAACCCTAACGTATCTCTAAGCAACCAAGGATTAAGCATCACTCTTGGCGAACGTTTCGGTGACAAATTAAGCAAATTTAAGTGATCATGAGCGAGTGATTTCCTCGCTTAAGCAAACATTAACATTTTAATAATGTTTGCACTGTTTTGAACTTCAAAACGATAGCGAGTGATTTTCTCACTTCATTATTTAAATCATAGTACGGGCTTTTTATGGACGGTCCATTGATAGTCAAGCGACCGCCTTTCTAGTAAAAGTCACTCAATCAATCGGCGAATCCGCAATGGATTCGTCGATTATTGGTTTTAAAGGAATAAATGAAACAGTCGTAAACTTCATCATAATGTTAGCCAAGTGCAATGTTTTTTGCTATGATGAAAAGCGGAAAGAATGAACAGGAGGAATGGATCGTATGGCAAGACCTGTAGTTGCAATCGTGGGCCGCCCGAATGTGGGGAAATCCACAGTATTTAACCGCATGATCGGTGATCGGCTAGCTATTGTTGAAGATAAGCCTGGTATTACGCGTGACCGTATCTATGGAACATCTGAATGGAATGGTAAAGCATTCAGTGTGATTGATACCGGAGGTATCGAATTAGATGGGGAAGATATGATGCTGAAGTCGATTCGGATGCAAGCTGAACTTGCGATCGAAGAAGCAGATGTTATCGTATTTATGTGTGATGTCAAAAGCGGATTGACTCAATCCGATGAAGAAGTAGCTGGAATACTCTATCGTTCAGGTAAACCGATTATTGTTGCTATTAACAAAGTAGATAACATGGGTCGTATGAATGATATTTATGAATTTTATAATTTAGGATTTGGCGAGCCAATTGGAATCTCAGGAAGTCACGGTAGCGGTATGGGTGATTTGCTAGATGCTGTAGTGAAAGAATTGCCTGAAACTGTTGATGATGAGTATGGCGATGATGTAATTCGTGTAGCTCTAATCGGTCGTCCTAACGTAGGTAAATCTTCGTTGGTCAATGCGATTTTGGGTGAAGAACGTGTTATCGTAAGTAGTGTAGCAGGTACAACACGTGATGCGATTGATACTCCTTTTGAGCGTGACGGACAACGTTATGTATTAATTGATACAGCAGGTATGCGTAAACGTGGTAAAGTATATGAGAATACAGAAAAATATAGTGTCATGCGTGCGATGAAAGCGATTGAACGTGCAGATGTAGTGTTAACGGTTATCAATGGTGAAGAAGGTATTATTGACCAGGATAAACACGTAGCAGGTTATGCACATGAAGCAGGAAAAGCAGCTATTTTCGTAGTAAACAAATGGGATGTTGTAGAAAAAGATGACAAAACCATGCGTCAATTTGAATCCAATATCCGTGATCATTTCTTATTTATGAGTTATGCTCCTGTTGTATTCTTGTCTGCATTGACGAAGCAACGTGTTCACAAATTATTACCGGTTGTGCAACAAGTAGCTGAGCAACATGCACTACGTATTCCAACTCATTTATTAAATGATGTAGTCTCTGATGCGATTGCTATCAATCCTCCACCGACAGATAAAGGGAAACGGATGCGTATTAACTATGTAACTCAGGTTGCAGTTAAGCCACCAACAGTGATTGTCTTTGTGAATGAACCGGAAATGATGCACTTTTCGTATGAGCGTTATTTGGAAAATAAAATTCGTGCGGCGTTCGACTTTATTGGTACACCGATTCGAATATTTACACGCCGAAAATCAGCATCAGATAATTAAGGAGAGAAGCATGTGATTTTATCAGTCGTGGCTATTATTATTAGTTATCTGATTGGTTCGATCAGCTTTAGCGTACTTATTGCTAAATGGCTGAAAGGAATCGATATCCGTGATCACGGAAGCGGCAACGCCGGAGCAACCAATACATTGCGCGTACTAGGCAAAGGACCTGCTATATTTGTACTTTTGTTAGATGCGCTCAAAGGTGTGGCAGCTATTTGGCTTGGCGTTTGGTTCAGTATCGGGCTATCCGGACATACGATGTACTGGGTTCCTGCTTTATGCGGAATTGCAGCTATTTTGGGGCATAACTGGCCGATCTATTTCCGTTTTCGCGGAGGTAAAGGAATTGCAACAACGATTGGTGTTCTCGCCACGTTATGTATTGTTCCGACATTGATTGCAGGCGTATTCGCTATTGCATCGATTGTGATCACTCGTTATGTATCATTAGGTTCGTTAATTTTTGTTACGTTAACGCCTATTGTATTACTGATTCAAGGATATTCTGCACCGATTGTTACAGTCAGTGTAATTATCTGGTTGCTTGCAGTATGGCGCCATCAGACGAATATTGTAAAAATATTCAAAGGCACTGAAAACAAAATCGGATCCAAAGCAGACAAGGGAGGAAACAAAGTTGTCTGAAAAAGTGACCGTTCTAGTAGCTGGTAGTTGGGGAACTGCGCTTGCTTCTGTGCTTGCAGACAATGGTCTACAAGTAACCGTATGGGCGCGTAGTGAAGAGCAAGTTGCCGAGATGAATCAACAGCACACCAATACAAAGTATTTACCAGATGCAGTTCTGTCCACTCAAATTACAGCAACTTCTGATCTTGCTGCTGCAATGGATGGAACAAAAGCAGTTGTGATTGTTGCCCCTTCCAAAGCAATGCGTCAAGTATGTAGTGATCTTAAGCCTTATTACCATCCTGATATGCTCTGTATTCATGCGACCAAAGGGTTTGAAACTAAGACACTGAAACGCATGTCTACTGTCATCAGCGAAGAACTAGGCTGTTTAGAGTCAGATGTGGTTGTTCTATCTGGCCCTAGTCATGCCGAAGAAGTGGTGAAACGTCTACCGACTACGGTAGTGGTTGCTTCTCACAATGCCAAAGCAGCAGCGGCAGCCCAGTCTTTATTTATGAATGAAGATTATTTCCGTGTCTATACCAATCTAGATCTAGTTGGTGTAGAGCTTGCAGGTGCGCTTAAAAACATTATTGCGCTAGGCGCAGGAATGGTCGATGGTCTCGGATTTGGTGATAATGCCAAAGCCGCTTTGTTGACTCGTGGACTTGCTGAAATGGTACGTGTAGGTAGTGAAATGGGTGCGAATCCATTAACCTTTTCAGGACTTGCCGGGATTGGTGACTTGATGGTCACAGCTAGTAGCCAACATAGTCGTAACTGGAGAGCAGGCTATATGTTAGGTCAAGGCAAATCACTCGATGAAGTGATGGCTTCGATGAATATGGTTGTTGAAGGTATACGTACGACGGAAGCAGCACGGGATATCTCTTTAAAATACAATGTACAAATGCCGATAGCTGAGCAATTGTATCATGTTTTATTTGAGCAAAGCGATCCTCGTACAGCAGTAGAAACGTTAATGGGACGTAATCCCAAAAATGAAATGGAAGTCATGAAGCTAGAAACATGGCAACAATGGCATTCCTAAAAAAAGAAATAGGCAGGAACGACGGGGTAGATATCATCCTTTCGTTCTTTTTGCACAGGAAGGAGTAGGAAATCATGGTGGAAACGCAGCAGCAGGTACAGCAGAAAAAAGAGCTGATACCGTCTCTGGAGCAGCTTGTTCGTCTGCTTCAACCTTTGGAGGAGCAATCTCCATGGTTGCTTGGTGGAAGCTGTGGTCTTTTACTGCATGGTGTGAAATTAGACAAAGCTCCACGCGATATTGATTTATATACCGATGAGATTCGGATAGATACGCTTCACAAACAATTGTCGAGTGAGTTCTCTATTTTGGATGAACCAATACTTGACGAGACAAGAACCTATCGCTCAACATTAAGCCATTATCAGTTAGGTACTTATACAATCGAATTGGTAGGTGGATTTGAAGTTCGAGCCAGAGAGTCCTATTATCGTGTGCATGTAGAGCCTGTGCTTTATCCTGCTGCTCCTGTATATACGCTAGAATCAGGTGGTAGTATTCATTTGATGCCTTTAGCCCATGAGTTGATTTTTAATCTATTGCGTGATCGACCGGATCGTTATGAACCTATTAGTGAGCGTATTCGTGAGCAATCACAGGATCATGCAACACTGATTGAACAGATCATTCAACATAATGGATTTCATCCTCAATTTATGCAGCGTATACGTAGATTAGCTGGAATAAACGGTTAAAAGGAGAAAATAATGTCCAGAACAGACAAAGCTCAAGTCACCTTTTTGCCATCTGGTAAGTCGATACAGGTCAGTTCAGGAACCACAGTACTTACAGCCGCACGTAAAGCAGGTGTTCATATTGCTGTGCGTTGCGATGGCAAAGCTGCTTGTTTGATGTGCAAAGTAAATATTGCTCATCCCTATGATGAAGAGAATCAGTCATGTATTTCAACAGCAGAACCTGCCGAAACACGCAAATTAGGAGTTTTGATCGGTCAGGGTGTACGATTGTCATGTCAAGCCAAAGTGATCGGTGATTTGACGGTAGAAGTTCCAGAAGATCGGCTGAAAGCCGCGATTCGCAAACAAATGGAGCAACAAAACGAAGATCTGAGTGATTGGTAGATAAAAAAGCGTAAAATGCTTGAAATTAAAGGGTGAGTATATTACTATAGGTTTGTTCCGCCTTCTGCGCTCTATAGGCAGTTGGTGATATTTTCGAAAATTCCGCGGTGTTTACGTATATTTCGTGCAAACGAAAAACCTAGCAGCAAGTGGAGCAATCGATACAAATACTTTAGGAGGTGAAACATATGAACAAATCCGAATTGATCGCGCAAGTATCAGAAACAACTGATTTGCCGAAAAAAGACGTAACTAAAGCAGTTGATGCTGTTTTTGAAGCTATCGCTGGTGCACTACAAAGTGGTGATAAAGTACAATTAGTTGGATTTGGTAACTTCGAAGTTCGTGAGCGTTCTGCACGTAAAGGACGTAACCCACAAACAGGTGAAGAGATCGATATCGCAGCTAGCAAAATCCCGGCTTTTAAACCTGGTAAAGCATTGAAAGATGGAATTAAATAAGTTATTACATATTCCATGTGCAGGAAAGACCGTGACGATCATGTTCACGGTCTTTTCCATATCTGATCTACGTTGAATACGAAAAGGGGATAACATTTATGGAATCACCAGACAATAATTATACCAATAGTGACTATATTGTGATCAAAGCGAAAGATAACGGAGTACAGGTAATTGGCTTGACTCGTGGACGTGATACTCGTTTTCATCATACAGAGAAATTGGACAAAGGCGAAATTATGGTTGTTCAATTTACAGAGAATACATCAGCGATTAAAGTGCGTGGTAAAGCGGAAGTCATGACTAAACATGGCTCTATGGATACAGAAGTATAATCAATATGGCATCTAATCTTGAATACGTAATGTACTTAAATACTGGCTTCCTCATGTTTAATAGTTGATTAAGGTTGAGGAAACCAGTATTTTTCTATGTCATGAATGAACTTACAAATCTTCACTAGCCCTGTCTTGTCAAAAAAACATATGGTATAATGAACTGAAATGGCTGAAAAGATATCTTTTAGGCTATACTATGTTTGTGAAAATAAAGACTTGCACTATAAAGGCGTCGGAGGCTGAGATGAAACCATACCGTTTGTTGGAAACATCCCGAAAATACACAGAATACGATATGATTCAAAAGCATACAGGAGTTCCCGAGTTTCCAGACACTCGTGTACATTTACTTCATGCCTTTTTGAATATGAAAGATCAGGATGATACTGTCTCACATCGTGGAGAATTATTCCCCCTTGTAGCAGGTATTGTACAGATGGCAATGGATACCCATGATATGATCGATACACTGGCTGTTCATCAAGAAGAAGAAGCGATGCGTGCTAGACAGTTAAATGTGTTAGCAGGCGACTTTTTCAGTAGTCGTTTTTACGAATTGTTGTCCAAAGCAGGCGAGATTGAAATGATCTCATTACTAAGTGCAGCTATTTGTGAAACAAATCGTCTCAAGATGAATCTGTATCACAATGTTCAAAGTGAACAATTTACAGCAGAGCAATATGTAGAGTCGCTGACACAGCTTAAAATGGAGCTGTTTATTTTGTTTACACCGTATATTCCTACAGAAGTAGCTGAATTATGGCAATCATTATTGGTTGATTTTAGTCGTGCAGAGATACTAGCTAATGAATTGACACGCGCACATGGAGAACAAGGGCCTTTTGGTAGCTATGCTCTGTATAAAGTGCTTGCACATGTACAAGAGCAAAATAAAGTGAATCTGATGAGTGATGCCGTCACTACAGACCATTGGAATAAATGGGATCAGACGTATCAGATTAATGAACATCTTCGTTCAGAATTAAATGCTGTGTTGACAGATATTAAGCAACGTCTAGCGCAAGCCGGTTATGCTGAATTGCAGACTGAAATTGTACAGCTGACAGAGGCTTATCAGGATATAGCATCGACTAAAAATCGCTAAGTCTTTTAGTTAAAATCATAATATTCCCAAAGTAGTTACTTTAAAATGAGGTGATTGTATCGTGAGTAAACCAGAAGCTGTCAAACCTAAAGAGCAATTTGTACAATCTGTTTTTGAGTCTATTGCTCCAAAATACGATATGATGAATGATTTGCTCAGTTTCCGTCGCCACAAAGCATGGCGCAAATTTACAATGAAAAAGATGAACGTGCAACCAGGGACTTCGGCGCTGGATGTGTGTTGCGGAACATGTGATTGGACACTAAGTATTGCTGAAGCTAGCGGTACTGGTCAAATCAAAGGGCTAGATTTCAGTCCAAATATGTTGCAAGTTGGTCAGCACAAAATCAACCGTGATGGTTGGAAAGATAATATTACGTTGACTCAAGGGAATGCAATGGATCTTCCATATGAAGATAATTCTTTTGATTATGTCACAATAGGGTTCGGATTACGTAATGTACCAGATCTGGTTCAAGTGTTAAAAGAAATGCAGCGTGTTGTGAAACCTGGGGGTATGGTAGTTTGTTTAGAATTATCCAAACCCACATGGCAACCATTTAAAGGGCTGTATTATTTCTATTTCCAAAACTTATTGCCACTTATGGGCAAACTTGTAGCCAAACATTACGAGCAATACAAATGGCTGCCTGATTCACTCAAGCTGTTCCCGGGACGTGCAGAACTGGCGCAAATTTTCCGAGATGTTGGGCTAGATAATGTTCAGGCGTACCCCTTAACAGGTGGTATTGCGGCACTTCATATTGGGATCAAGGAGAAGTAGAATGTTTAAGAAATTTAAAGTATTTTTAGAAATGATTAAAATAGAGCATACGCTATTTGCGTTGCCTTTTGCTTTTATGGGAGCAATCTTAGGATCCTATGTGATTAATGGTCATTTGCCTTTATGGTCACAGATTGGATGGATTTTGTTAGCGATGATCGGAGCGCGTACAGCTGCGATGAGTCTTAACCGTCTCATAGATCAGGTATTTGATGGCAAAAATCCACGTACAATGATGCGTGCGATTCCAGCAGGTCTGTTGCGTTCAAGTGAAGTGGTATTATTTACACTGATTTCATTAGTGATCTTTTTCTGGGCAGTGACACAGTTAGATCCGTTAGCTTTGAAATTATTACCGATTGCTATCTTCATGCTGGTGATCTATTCCTACACCAAACGTTTTACATGGCTTTGTCATGTGATACTGGGTATGACGCTGGGTCTAGCTCCATTAGGTGGATGGATTGCAGTAACCGGTCATTTTAGCTGGACAGCGATTGTGTTTTATATTGCAGTTACATTTTGGACAGCTGGTTTTGATGTGATTTATGCTTGTGCAGATGAAGAATTTGACCGTGAAGAAGGGTTATATTCGATTCCAAGTCGCTTTGGTATTGCTAGAGCGCTCAAAATTGCACAAGGATTCCATGTGATTACAGCAGTCGGTCTGATTGCGATTGGTATTATGGCAGGATTGGATTGGTGGTATTTCGCCGGTGCTGTGATTGCACTTGCTATCTTGTTCTATCAACATTATATTTTGACACCTAAAGATTTAAGTCGTCTACAGACTTCATTCTTTACATTAAATAGTACGCTGAGTCTGATCGTATTTGTATTTACATTGATCGATCTGGTGGTGAAACAGTGGTGGTAAATTCTACAGAACATACAGCGAATCAACGCTATATTGTAGGAATTACAGGTGCTAGTGGTTCGATATATGGCATTCGACTAACCGAGGTATTATTATCCCTCGGTTATACTGTTCATCTAGTGATCTCGAATGCGGGTTGGCGCGTACTTAAAGAAGAGATGGACTGGGAAGCCTCAAGCCGGGAAGAAATGCTAGAGCAGTATTTCAGTACATGGTCAGCACAATTAGTCTATCATTCCTTTGCAGACATCGGAGCTACGATAGCGAGTGGATCATTTCGGGTCAAAGCAATGATCATTGTTCCTTGTTCGATGGGCACTCTGGCGAATATTGCAGGGGGAATGTCTGCTAACTTAATGACACGAGCAGCAGATGTGGTGCTTAAAGAGGAGCGTAAACTGGTTATAGTACCAAGAGAGACTCCGCTTCAAGCGATACATTTAGAAAATATGTTAAAACTAGCACGTATGGGCGTGAGTATTGTTCCGGCTATGCCTGCTTTTTATTATCGTCCGAAAACGTTGGATGATACGGTCGACTTCATGGTTGGCAAGGTGCTCGATATTCTGGACATCGAACATCAATTATTTGAACGATGGGGGAATGGTCGTGAAAAGTTTTGAACAGCCTTTCAAAATTGGTAAAATAGAATATACAAACGATTGGCCGGTGTATCATCATTTTGATCCGTCGGCTCTATCCTTGCCCGCAGAGATTCATAGCGATCTTCCTGCTAACTTGAATCGTGGTTTGTTAGAAGAAACATTGTATCTTACCCCTGTGTCCTCATTTGCTTATGGTACGCGTTCATCTGATTTCTGGTTATTGCCTGATCTATCAGTGAGTGCTAAAAATGCAGTCGGATCGATTCTTCTGTTTTCCAGAAAGCCTATTGCGGAACTGGGAAATGGAACGATCGCACTGACCAATACGTCAGCTACTTCGATCAATCTACTCAAAATTATTCTGCATAAACGTTATCAATTGACACCAGAATATATTTCGATGGATCCAAGTTTGGATGAAATGATGGAACAAGCAGATGCAGCATTATTGATTGGCGATCATGCTATTGCAGCGGCACAAAAAGAAACAGGTTATATTGTGACCGATTTAGGGCAAGAGTGGAAGTCATGGACAGGACTTAGTATGACTTTTGCTGTATGGGCTGTTAACAAGAAATTTGCAGCTACATATCCTGAGTTTGTAACCGAAACAGCGCAACAATTAGTGAAAAGTAAACAACGTTCTATCGCTGATCTGAATCCAGTGATTCAAGAAGCTCAGCAAAAAATGGGCGGCGATCATGCGTATTGGAAACATTATTTTCAGCAATTATGGTATGATTTTGGAGAAAAAGAGCAACAAGGTCTAGCATTATATTTTAAATATGCGTATGAACTAGAATTATTAGATCATGAAGTACACATGGAATTATGGACTGACAATACACTGATACGGGTGAACGAATGAAACTACTGGATATTTTCGGGACACTAAAAAAAGATATGAATGTGATAGAAAGACAGCTTAGTCATAGTATAGACAGTGAACATCCTTTATTGAATGAGACATCACTGCATCTGCTCAAAGCGGGAGGCAAACGACTTCGTCCCGCTTTTGTGTTACTTGGAGGCAAGTATGGTACGTATGATCTAGATCGTCTTAGTAATGTCGCTGTAGCTTTGGAATTGATTCATATGGCTTCACTGGTACATGATGATGTGATTGATGATGCAGATACACGTCGTGGTCAGCCCACTGTCAAATCCAAATGGGATAACCGGATAGCGATGTATACAGGCGATTATATTTATGCCAAAGCATTGATGATTGTTGCTCGTCTGGAAAATCCTCAAATTCATCAGGTATTATCTAAAGCGATGGTACAGATGTCGATTGGTGAGATGGAGCAGATTAGAGACTTTTTCAATACAGGGCAAAGTATTCGTCGCTACTTACTGCGTATTCGTCGTAAAACAGCGCTATTGATTGCGATCAGTTGCCAATTAGGTGGAATTGCAGCGAATGCACCCAAAGAAGTCACTCGCGAGTTGTATCGTTATGGCTACAACGTAGGCATGGCTTTTCAGATTCGTGATGATGTACTTGATCTGTGTGGTACCGAGAAGCAATTAGGTAAACCACCGGGTAGTGATTTGCGTCAAGGCAATATTACGATCCCTGTTCTGTATGCTCTTCAAGATGAATCACGTAGAGAACCGCTACTTGCTGAAATTACAAGAATTCATAACGCCAACGGTGAAACAGATGTAACGACAGCAGTACGTATGGTACGTGAAAGTCAGGGTATTCAAGAAGCTGAATTGTTAGCTGATCGTTATATTCAAAAAGCAATGCATGCACTGAGTCAATTGCCAGCGGGTAGAACCCAAAAGCATTTGCAAGAGATTGCTAAATTTGTCGCTAATCGTTCACATTAACCTACAACAATGTTCGACAATTTAATGTTTTATGGCACAATATAGAAGATTGTGTAAAATAAAAGTCTTTTGGATACGTAAAATATTTCTTAATCACTAATAGAGTGGGATCATACGGTCGATATATACATTACAAAGCATATTGAATAGCGGTTCAAAGCTATATTTTGTTCAAATATTCGATATGTCCAGTAATGTATGCTACTCAGGTTTGAGTACAATCAGAAAATGTCGAAAATTGCTATGAAACGCTTCCTTTCTGTAAACAATGGTTTCTGTTAGAATACACAGGTGGGCATAATTACCAATCGTGTCCAATGCAGATCACATTGTAGATAATGGGAGAGTGAACCAATGGAACGCACATTTTTGATGATTAAACCTGATGGTGTGCAGCGGGGGTTAATAGGACGCATTGTCAGTCGTTTGGAGGACAAAGGCTTTAAGCTGGTAGGTGGCAAATTCGTAACCGCAACAGAGGAACAGGCAAAACGTCATTATGCTGAGCACGAAGGCAAAGCATTCTATGATAATTTGATTAGCTTTATTACTTCAGGTCCGGTATTCGCTATGGTCTGGGAAGGTGATGATATCATCACAATCTCTCGCATGGTTATCGGCAAAACCAAAGTAACTGAAGCACAACCTGGAACGATTCGTGGTGACTTTGCTAATCATACTCCACTCAATCTGATTCACGGTTCCGATTCAGTTGAAAGTGCTGAACGGGAGATTGCTAATTTTTTTGACGAGAACGAACTAAGCGTTTACGACAAAAATATTTCAGCATGGATCTAAACATACCCTCGCATGGACTGCACTTATAATGATGATCAAGGAAGTGATCCCATGCTTATTAATGATACTATTCATTCAGATTCGGATTATGTAGGTTTTATAAAAAAAGTAAAAGATAATACTGGAATCGATTTGTCTCAATACAAAGAAGCTCAAATGAAGCGTCGTCTGACTACATTACGTACCAAAAATGGTTTTTCTACATTTAGCGCTTTTTTCGATGCAATGTTAAAAGATAAAACGTTATTTTATGAATTTTTGGATCGTATGACGATCAACGTATCTGAATTTTGGCGTAACCCGAACCGTTGGGAAGTATTGCGTGATTCCATTTTACCGCAATTGCAAAAAAACAACGGTAAAAACTTGAAAGTATGGAGCGCAGCATGTTCTACAGGTGAAGAGCCATATACATTGTCTATGATCCTTGCTGACAAAAATCTGTTGTCCAGTACAACTTTACATGCTACGGATATTGATGATGGCGCATTGGAAAAAGCTAAAAAAGGAATGTATCTAGAACGTTCGCTTAAAGATGTTCCTGCTGATGTAGCCAAACGTCATTTTACAGCAGATGGTCATATGTTCCATATTAGTGACTCGCTGAAAAAAGCGGTTAATTTCCGTAAAGGTAATCTACTGACCGATACGTTTGAAACAGGATACGATCTAATCGTATGTCGCAATGTTATGATTTATTTTACAGAAGAAGCCAAAAACATGCTGTATCATAAATTCGCTAACAGTCTGCGTCCTGGTGGAGTATTATTTGTAGGCAGTACGGAGCAGATTTTCTCTCCGGCACAATATGGGTTTGAGACATCAGAAACATTCTTCTATTACAAAAAAGGCTAATTATTGCCTAGACTGTAATAGAAAAAGTGCACATGATTGAGGCTAGTACTACGCGATACTTATCTATGTATAGAGTGATCTGTTATGTTCTACATGCAGAAAAACGATACAATAACTTTAAATAAAAACACGCTGCTTGTATCGTCGATGACGAAAAGGTAGCGTGTTTTTTATGATACACAGGGAGAAAGAACACTTTAAATCAATGTTTTGCGCTTTCTTGTCAAACCGCTAGATGCTGTACTATAATAAGCAAAGATAATTACGGATTTTAGCAATGCACAGTTTAACAGTTTAAAGGGGGAACGCAACAATGAGTTTACGTTATTTAACAGCAGGGGAGACACATGGTCCCCAATTGACTGCGATTATTGAAGGATTACCAAGCCAGCTTGAGCTGGATTTTGAAGCATTGAATTTCCAACTAGCACGTCGTCAGAAAGGGTATGGACGAGGTCGCCGGATGCAAATTGAAAAAGATACAGCTGATATCGTAGGCGGTGTACGTCATGGATACACAACAGGAGCGCCTGTAGCTCTAGTTGTAGCGAACAATGATTGGAAACACTGGACAAAGATTATGAATATTGAGCCGATGGAAGGTACAGATGAAGAAAAACGTCGTGTACACCGTCCACGTCCAGGTCATGCGGATCTGAATGGCGGTCTTAAATATAATCATAAAGATTTGCGTAACGTATTAGAGCGCTCCAGTGCGCGTGAAACTGCTATTCGTGTAGCTTGTGGAGCAGTAGCACGTCAGTTCCTTGAAGCATTCGGAATCAAAGTAGCTGGACAAGTCATTCGTATCGGTGAAATTGTAGCTCCACCTCACAATCTTCCACTGGATGAGCTGGTTGCTCAGACAGAAGAGTCTTCTGTACGTGTAGTGGATAAAGAAACCGAGCAAAAAATGGAAGCTTATATTGAGCAAATCAAAAAAGAAGGCGACTCGATCGGTGGTGTAGTTGAATGTATTATCGAGGGCGTACCTGTAGGTTTGGGAAGTTTTGTTCAATATGATCGCAAGCTCGATGCACGTATCGCTCAAGCTGTAATGTCGATCAATGCTTTTAAAGGCGTAGAGATTGGTATAGGCTTTGAAGCAGGTGAACTTCGTGGTTCACAAGTGCATGATGAGATTTTATATAATGAAGAGCGTGGATATCACCGTGCAAGCAATCGTTTAGGCGGATTTGAAGGCGGAATGACAAATGGTATGCCTATCGTGGTTCGTGGTGTCATGAAACCTATTCCTACTTTGTACAAACCGCTACAAAGTGTAGATATCGATACCAAAGAAGCATTTACAGCTCAAGTCGAGCGTTCAGATGCTTGTGCTGTACCTGCCGCTAGTGTTGTGCTTGAAAGTGTTGTTGCTTGGGAAGTAGCCAAGGCTTTCCTTGAGAAATTTGGTGGCGATTCGATGGATGAGATTCGTAATAATCTTAAAAATTATTTAGCTCAAGTGGAGCAATACTAATGTCTGCGGTGAGAACCGTTGATGTCCAACTTGGCGAACGCTCTTATCCGATTTATATTGGAGAAGATTTGTTACAACAGGCAGGAACGTATTTAGACAATCATCGCATTTCCAAGCAAAGCCCGGTACTGATCGTCACCGATGAACATGTGGCTGATCCTTATCTTGCTATCGTGGAGCAGTCTTTGACTGCTTCTGGATTTACAGTGGTGACAGCGATTGTAGGTGCAGGTGAACAATCCAAATCGATGTCTGTATTTGAAGAAGTGATGACCAAAGCCATTCAAGGCGGTCTGGATCGCAAATCGACTGTAATTGCACTCGGTGGCGGCGTAGTGGGCGATCTAGCTGGGTTTGTAGCTGGTTCATATATGCGCGGGATTCGTTTTATCCAAATGCCCACCAGTGTACTTGCTCATGATAGTAGTGTGGGTGGTAAAGTAGCGATTAATCATCGTCTAGCGAAAAATATGATTGGTGTTTTTCATCAGCCGGAGTTCGTATTATATGATCTGACAACACTTCAAACATTACCCAAACGTGAAGTTTATGCCGGACTTGCAGAGATGGTGAAGCATGGTTTAATCTGGGATAAAGAATTTGCTTACTGGTGTCTGGAACACGCTGACGAACTGAAATCAGTCGATATGACAGCGATGGGTTATGGTCTGGAAAAAGGCTGTTCTATCAAAGCGATCGTGGTTTCTCGTGATGAGCGTGAGAACGACTTGCGAGCTATTCTTAATTTGGGACATACGATAGGGCATGCCATCGAAGCTGTAGCAGGATATGGCGAGATTATTCACGGTGAAGCGATCTCTATCGGTATGGTTGGTTCTGCGCTTATCGGTGAACAATTAGGTGGAGAACAGGGTCTTGTTGATACCACCCGTCATATGTTGACAGCTCTTGGATTACCTACAGTATTGCCTCAGCGTTTAGATGTCGATCAGATTATGGAAGCAATGATGCATGATAAGAAATTCCAAGAAGGATCAATGACATTTGTGGTTCCCAAATCAATCGGTGTTGTGGAAATCAATCACAACGTAGATTATGATCTGGTACGCCGGGTTGTTGAGCAATTAAAGGAAGAGGTGTAAACGATGTACAATCGAGGAATTCGTGGGGCTACTACAGTGATCAATAACGACAAAAAGGAAATATTGGATGAAACCGTAGTATTGCTGAAGGAGATTGTAGACCGTAATCAATTTGAACCTGAAGATATCAGCTGTATCTGGATTACGATGACCCCTGATCTGGATGCTATTTTTCCAGCACTTGCTATTCGTGAGATGGAAGGTTGGAATATGGTTCCTTTAATGTGTGCGGTAGAAGCAGCGGTACAGAACAGCTTACCTCAATGTATCCGGTTAATGATTCAAGTGAATACGACGAAATCACAACAAGAAATCAGACATGTGTATTTAAACGAAGCCAAGCGGTTACGTCCTGATTTGGCACTTTCAGAATAGGGATAAGATGTAAGGGTTGCGTTAGACGTTTCTTTTGCTGTATAGTAGTCGTTAAGATAAATAGTAAGAGCCGTGTAATGAGCTGAGATGCAAGTTAGAGGTAGAGAAGAGTATAGATGAGAATGAAACGTAAGCCTTGTCGGCGGGCAGAGCGGATTGATCCATAGGTGTGAAGACACTGTATGTTATTCAATTCGGATCGTGTGCCAGCAGGAAGACAACAGCGAAGACGTTTCAAGCAGTATAACGGAGTATAGCTAGAAATAGAATCATAGAAAGAACTGTATGGTGAGATAGTCATCATCGATTGGATTATTATTGTATTCATTATTTATAGATAACGAGAGGTACAAGAGTGTATCGCTGTTATGCTAAATAAACAATAAGAGATTCATAGATGCTAACTTGATCGCTAACAGATTATAAGTCAGCCGTATACATAGATATGTTATACGATTGCTACTTTCTTTATACTATTTGTAGTGTAATACTTCGGGTCTGCCAGAATCTGAGGTAGTCGATTCTGACATTTGTACATTTTGTACGTCTATTGTAGCCTTCATGCGTCAACACGCGTGAAGGCTTTTTTAGTACCCAAAATACAAATCTGAGGAGCGACTTCTATGATTCAACCTAATATCGAACAAGTGATTGCAACATCGAAAGAATATAATTTGATTCCTATTGTCAAACGTTTGCTAGGAGATATGGAGACACCGATTCGGATTTTTCAACGTTATGCTGATCATAAGCGTGCATTTCTGTTGGAAAGCGTAGAGGGCGGTAGCAAATGGGCGCGATATTCATTTATTGGTAGTGATCCATTTTTATTGATCTCCGGGAAAAAGGGCAGAATCAAGCTTGAAATCAATGGTCAAGAAGCTGAATTAGCAGGTAAGCCGATTGAACAACTCAAAACATTATTACAGCGTTATCGCAGTCCAAAAGTAGAAGGCTTACCTCCATTTACAGGTGGAGCTATTGGTTTCTTCGGTTACGATCTACAGCAATATTATGAAAAATTACCTGCTCATCGCATAGATGATATGCAGATGGACGATATTCAGTTTATGTTCTGTGATCAGATTGTCGTCTTTGATCATGTGAAGCAACATATTTTGCTAGTTGGTAATGTACATGTACCGGATAACGCAACAGAACAACAGATTCGTGAAGCGTATATCAAAGCTAGTCGTAAGCTAGAAGCAACAGAAGATTTGTTGAAAACACAACCTTCTATAAGCACGATGGGACGTAGCCCGGTATCGGAAGATGTAGAAATGGGCGAAATTCAATCCAATATGACCAAAGAAGAATATATAGATGGTGTACATCGTGCCAAAGAATATATTCGTGCCGGTGACATTTTTCAAGTGGTGTTGTCACAACGTTTTCATATCGAGACTGAAGTTTCACCACTTGAAGTGTATCGGGTGTTACGTACGATGAACCCGTCGCCTTATATGTATTATTTGAAAATGGATGATGAGATTATCGTCGGGACATCACCAGAAGCGCTTGTCAAAGTAGCGGGTGATCGCTTAGAGACTCGACCGATAGCAGGCACACGTCCTCGCGGTAAAACAGAAGCGGAAGATCAAGCTTTGGCTGAAGAATTGCTTCAAGATGAAAAAGAACGTGCAGAGCACCTTATGCTTGTCGATCTAGGACGTAATGATCTAGGACGTGTCTCTGAATTCGGAAGTGTCAAAACAGATACGTTTATGGAAATTGAACGTTATTCGCATGTAATGCATATTGTGTCTGGAGTATCAGGTACACTGCATAAAGATAAAGACTTTTTCGATGCTTTCTTATCTTGTCTACCCGCAGGAACCGTATCAGGTGCACCTAAGTTAAGAGCGATGGAGATTATCGCTGAGATCGAAAATGAAGCACGGGGTGCATATGCAGGTGCTATCGGATATCTTGGATTCTCTGGCAATATGGATGCTTGTATCACGATTCGGACGATTATTTTCAAAAATGGTAAAGCTTATGTGCAAGCCGGAGCAGGCATTGTATGGGATTCGGTTCCAGAAAAAGAATATGAAGAAACTGTTAATAAAGCAAAAGGGATGCTGAAGTCGATTCGTGTAGCTGAAGCGATGTTTTTACCTAAACCACAAGATCATGATTCTGAAATTAATCAAGATTATATGTACGGATATGATCGTTAAATAGCATTAAACCCATAGGTATAAAAAGATAAAAGAGTTAAAGGAGAGACAGAGATGGTTGGGAATGAACTGATGCAACAAGCGATAGCTACAATTATAGAAGGCAAGCACTTAACACGAGAACAATCCAATCAAGTGATGCATGTGATTATGAGCGGTATTGCGACACCTTCACAGATTGGAGGGTTACTGACAGCTCTTCGTATTAAAGGAGAAACGGTCGAAGAAATCACAGGTTTGGCTGAAGCAATGCGTACAAATGGTGGGAGTGTTCCTGTATTATCCGATGGATTATTAGATACTTGTGGAACAGGCGGTTCCGGGATTCACAAATTCAATATTTCAACCGTATCGGCGATTATTGCTTCTTCGATCGGTGTAAGGGTAGCAAAGCATGGTAACCGCTCTGCTTCAGGTAAAGCTGGAAGTGCAGACGTATTAGAAGCTTTGGGTGTGAATATTAGTCTTAATCCGGATCAAGCAGCTAAATGTCTAGAAGATATCGGCATCTGCTTTATGTTTGCACAGGTCTTTCATCCATCGATGAAGCATGCCGCAGCGACTCGTCGTGAATTAGGCGTACGAACGGTATTTAATATGTTAGGGCCTTTAACCAATCCAGCAGGAGCAGATCGTCAATTGATTGGACTGTATGATATTACAAAAATCGAGATCGTAGCACATACCCTTCATTTATTAGGGCTAAAACGTGCACTGGTTGTCGCAAGTCTGGATGGTCTGGATGAGATCAGTATATCTGCACCTACAAGAGTCGCTGAATTAAAAGATGGACACGTACACACATATGAGATCAGTCCTAGCGATTTTGGATTACCGACTCATCCGATTGAACATACATTAGGCGGAGACGCCATGGAAAATGCAGATATTATTCGTAGTGTACTTCGTGGAGAAGAAAGTGCTTATCGAGATGTAGTCGTAGCGAATAGCGCAGCTTGTATTTACCTTTCAGGGCAAGCAGAAACATTGGCTCAAGGAGCGATTATAGCAGCACAAGCGATAGATTCAGGTGCGGCTGCTCATAAGTTACAACAATTAATAGACACAACGGAGGGATTAAGTTATGTATCTTGATCGTATTGTAGTGACCAAACAGCAGGAAGTAGAACTATTGAAAAAAACATTTTCGGTAGAACAAGTCAAAGAACAGATTAAAGCATTGCCTGCAACTAAAGGTTTTCGCAAAGCTTTAATTCAGCATCCTCATCATTCAATGGGCTTGATTGCAGAAGTGAAAAAAGCTTCACCGTCTAAAGGTTTGATTCGTCCTGATTTTGATCCTGTTCAGATTGCTCAAGCGTATGAAGATGCAGGAGCTGATTGTATTTCTGTATTAACTGATGTTGACTATTTTCAAGGAAGTAAAGAGTATTTAACGGCTATTCATCAAGCGGTAAAGCTTCCGTTATTGCGTAAAGATTTTATTATTGATGAAGTACAGATTTACGAAGCACGCTTAATCGGTGCAGATGCTATTTTACTTATCGCGGCTATTTTGACACCTGAACAATTGCAATCCTATTTCGATCTAGCATTATCAATTGGGCTAGATGTATTGATTGAAGTGCATGATCATGAAGAATTGGCAACCGTCCTGCAAATAAAAGGTGCTGCTGAACATGGATTGATTGGTGTAAACAATCGCAATCTCAAAACATTCGAAACTTCACTGGCGACAACGGTTGAACTGATTAATCTTGTTCCTGAAAATGTTCCTTTGATCAGTGAAAGTGGTATTTCTGGTGTGGACGATATGGTCTATTTATCGGGTGCAGGAGCTAAAGGAGTATTGGTAGGCGAATACTTTATGCGTAAAGACGATATTCGTGACGCTGTAAAAACACTTATGGAACCTACCAAAAAACAAAATCATGACTGAAAAAAAATACGTAAAAATTTGTGGACTTCAAAGCGTTGAAGTGCTAAAATCTATGATACAATTACCGATTGATTACATCGGTTTCGTTTTTGCTACAAGTAAGCGTCAGGTGAATGCTGAACAAGCCTCTATTCTGATTCAAACACTTCAGGAATGGGAAGATTACCCTGCTCCTCAAAGTGTTGGCGTGTTCGTTAACCCGACGCTGGAACAACTCAAAGAGATTGTTGAGATCGCTCCACTTGATGTGATTCAGCTTCATGGTCAAGAAAGCCCTGAGCTATGCAGACAGATCAAGGAACAATTGCATAAGCAGGTATTCAAAGTGGTTTCACTCACACAGACAGACCAACCACAACCGGTAGAACAACAACTTTTACCTTATAAAGGCGTAGTCGATGCCTTTTTATTAGATACGTATGACCCTCTATATGGAGGAGGCTCAGGTAAGACATTTGCTTGGGATCAGATACAACCGTATCACCAGTGGACAGCGCAACAAGGGATTCCATTGCTTGTAGCTGGAGGATTAACACCGGAGAATATATCTTCTCTATTGGACAACCATTTGCTTGAAGGCGTTGATGTATCGAGCGGCGTGGAAACGGATGGTATCAAAGACATCATGAAAATAACAACATTTGTAGAAAGGGTGAAGGCATAATGACTACATTACCAGATGCAAAAGGACGTTTCGGCGATTTCGGAGGAAGATATGTGCCTGAGACTCTTATGAATGCACTTATCGAATTGGAGCAGTCTTATTATCAATATGCAGAAGATGAAGAATTTCAGACTGAGCTGAAATATTTGCTCAAAGAATATTCAGGTCGGGAAACGCCTCTTTATTATGCACAACGCTTAAGTGAAGAATTGGGCGGTCCTAAAATTTATCTCAAACGTGAAGATTTAAATCATACAGGTGCACATAAAATCAATAATGCGCTTGCTCAAGGGTTGCTTGCGAAGCGTACCGGTAAAAAGAAAGTTATTGCTGAAACGGGTGCAGGGCAACATGGTGTGGCGACAGCGACGGTAGCCGCATTGTTTGGACTTGAGTGTAAAGTATTTATGGGTGAAGAAGATATTCGCCGTCAGCAATTGAATGTATTTCGGATGAAGTTATTGGGAGCAGAAGTGGTTCCTGTGACTTCAGGTACGATGACACTTAAAGATGCAGGAAATGAAGCATTACGCTACTGGGTAAGTAATGTTGAAGATACGTTTTATATTCTAGGCTCAGCGGTAGGCCCTCATCCATATCCGATGATGGTGCGTAATTTCCAACGTATTATTGGAGATGAGACACGCCGTCAGATACTTGAACTTGAACATCGCTTACCGGATACAGTCGTAGCTTGTATCGGTGGCGGTAGTAATGCAATCGGTATGTTCTATCCATTTATTGAAGATACTGAGGTTAATTTGATCGGTGTAGAAGCAGCAGGACGTGGAATTGATACGCCTTTGCATGCGGCAACGATGAGTCTGGGAACCAAAGGTGTTTTTCAAGGCTCTATGAGTTATTTACTACAAGATGAATATGGACAAGTACAGCCTGCACATTCGATTTCAGCTGGTCTGGATTATCCGGGTGTAGGTCCTGAACATTCGTATCTTAAAGATATCAAGCGCGTTCAGTACGTGCCTGTAACCGATGCAGAAGCGCTAGATGCTCTAAAATTATTGTGTCGTACCGAAGGTATTATCCCTGCACTCGAGTCTTCACATGCAATTGCCCATGTGGTTAAAATGGCTAAAGATATGAATAGTGATCAGTTGCTAGTGATCTGCCTTTCCGGTCGTGGCGACAAAGATGTAGAGTCAATTATGCAGTATGAGGAGGGCGTACAATGAGTATGACTGATCAAAGTCAGAACCGTATGGATGCTACATTTGCTAGACTCAAAGAAGAAGGCAAAACAGCATTGATTCCCTTTCTCACTGTAGGCGATCCTGATCCGCAGACAACGATCGATATTATTGTAGAATTGGAAGCAGCAGGTGCCGATATTTTGGAATTAGGCGTTCCTTATTCTGATCCACTGGCAGATGGCCCTGTCATCCAGCGTGCTTCTCAGCGTGCGCTTACCCATCATGTAACGATCAACACTTGCCTCGAAGTTGCTGACGGAGCACGTCAACGCGGGGTAGAAATGCCGTTTATTTTGTTTACGTATTATAATCCGATTTTGCAATTTGGACTGGAACGCTTTTTTGAAACGATGCAAGCTCATGGCATTAGTGGCATGATTATTCCAGATCTACCAGTTGAAGAATCCGGTGAAATGAGAGAGCGTTCCAAAGCCGCAGGTGTTAGCTTAATTCCGCTAGTGGCTCCTACATCGAATGATCGAATTGCAGCCATTTTAGACGGTGCGCAAGGATTCGTCTATTGTGTATCTTCACTTGGAGTGACAGGAGAACGAGCTTCTTTTCATAATAACGTAGAGCAATTTATCCGTGATGTGAAAAGCAATACCGATCTTCCCGTTGCTGTTGGGTTCGGTATTTCAAGTAGTGAGCAAGTGAGAGAATTTTCAAAATTCTGTGATGGTGTTGTTGTAGGTAGTGCGATTGTACGCCAGATCGAATCACAAATACCTCTTCTAACTAATCCAGAACGCAAAATCGAAGGATTATTGCAAATTCGCAAATTTGTGGCAGAATTAAAAGAATAACAATAGTCATTACTATATCCAATAAAGATGGAGCCCTATATTAGTGGCTCCGCCTTTTATATGAAGGAGTCAAAAACCATGAAGCCAAAATCTCGTATTGTCAATATTCCTGTATACCAACCAGGTAAGCCTTTAGAAGAAGTAAAGCGTGAATTAGGTCTAAGTGAAGTCATTAAGTTAGCTTCGAATGAAAATCCATACGGTTCTGCTCCATCTGTTCAGGCTGCGATTGCTCAAGAATTAACGCAACTACATATCTATCCTGATGGTGGAGCTGTAGAACTAACTGCACAATTAGGCGCGCATCTAGGTGTTCAGTCGGATCAGATTATTTTCGGTTGTGGATCAGATGAGATTATTGCATTGATCACACGTGCTTTTTTAGAGCCCGGCGACGAGACGATTATGGCAGATCAGACATTTTCAGTCTATAAAAGTAATGCCGATATCGAAGGAGCACTTGTGCATGAAGTGCCTTTAAAAGACGGCGTACATGATCTTGAAGGGATGATGGCACAGGTGAATGGTCGTACCAAAATCATCTGGGTATGTAATCCTAACAATCCGACAGGTACGATTGTATCTCATGAAGAATTAATTGGCTTTTTGGAACAAGTGCCTAGTAGCGTAATGGTGGTATTGGACGAAGCATACTATGAGTATGTAACCGATGCGGCTTACCCACAAAGTCTTAAATTGCTTGAAAAATATACAAATCTAGTGATCTTACGTACATTCTCCAAAATCTATGGTCTGGCTGCACTCCGAATTGGTTATGGTGTAGGACATGCCGATGTTATTAAATTGATCAATCAAGTGCGCGAGCCGTTCAATACTTCACGTATTGGTCAAGCAGCTGCACGTCAAGCTTTGGCAGATCAAGATTTCGTACAAGAATGTCATAACAAGAATAAAGAAGGTATCGAGTATCTAACGGCTGAATTTGACCGTCTAGGACTTCATTACTTCCCAACACAGACAAACTTCATTATGGTCGATGTGAAGCATCAAGCATTAGAATTGTTCCAATCGATGCTTCGTCGTGGAGTCATTGTACGTGCAGGGCATCAGAAATATCCAACGTATATTCGTGTTACGGTTGGAACAGCACGTGAAAATGAAATCTTTATTCGTGCATTAGAAGAGTCGATGCAAGAACAATCAACAACTGTTTAATTTCGTAAGCAAGTGCGTTCGTATCAGGATCAATGCAAGCAGAAAAGATCTAGCTGAGCATGGTCCTGATATGAACCATACTTGATATCAGATAAAGAATGAGTGGGATATGTGATGACAACTAAAATTGCAATTTTCGGTGTAGGGCTGATTGGTGGCTCGCTTGCACTATGTTTTAAAGGCAAGCCTGATCTATATGTAACGGGCTACACGCACCTCCCTGAATTAATACATACGTATCAAGAACGGGAAGTTGTTGACCATGCTACACTTTCGATAGAAGAGGCGGCGTTAGATGCCGACTTTATTTTTTTATGTGTGCCTGTTAGCTTGATTGGTACTTATTTGGACAAGTTAAGTCATTTGCCACTTAAAAAGGGTTGTATTATAACAGATGTAGGCAGTACTAAAGCATCTGTAATTGCTCATGCAGAACAATTGAATTTGGATTCCGTGTATTTTATAGGTGGGCATCCTATGGCAGGTTCAGAACGTGCAGGGGTAGGAGCTGCCTCAGCGCTTTTATTTGAAAATGCATATTACGTACTTACACCTCCAGAAAATGTACCACAGGACGTTGTAGACCGTTTAGGTCATCTTTTGGAACAGACGACAAGAGCACAAATTGTAAAAGTAGAACCGGTTATGCATGATGAAATTGTGGGGGCGATTAGTCATTTACCACATGTCATTGCAGTCGCACTGGTCAATCAAATTCGTCAATACAATCAAGATAATCCATTGTATCGTATGTTAGCCGCAGGTGGATTCCGTGATATTACACGTATCGCTTCCAGTGATCCGATCGTATGGCGAGATATTTTACTGAATAATCGACAGATTATATTGTCTTTGTTAGAAGATTGGAATAGCGGTGTAGCTGACTTTATTGAATTATTGAATCAACAAGACTCTCGTGGGATTGAAGAACAATTTGAAAAAGCAGGCGCTTTCCGTGATCAATTGCCTGAACGTCGTAAAGGTATGATTGCTTCGCTTTATGATCTTTATCTCGAAGTACCCGATCATCCAGGGATTATTGGTAAAATCACAACTGAAATTGGTAATCAAGGCATTAACATTAGCAATGTTCAGATTGTGGAGAGTCGAGAAGATGTACCGGGTGTAATGCGGTTATCCTTTAGACAAGAACATGATATGGAAAAAGCGAAGATTATGCTACAAGATCAGCAATATAGTGTGTTTGTGTAAAGAATAATAGCAAGCATTTGTTCAGAAAAGTAATTGAAATATCTAAAGCAAAATATCAAGGAAACCAGTCTACCTCTTATAGTAAACTGGCTTCCAAATATGGATGGATAAAATAATTTTAGAAAAATATGAAAAAATTAGCTAAGAGTGTTGACAGAATGAAAGCGTATACAGTATACTGAAAGTACAGTATGGTTTCTCTCCACTCCTATCCAATACTAGCTCCCCCTTATTAGGTGGGAACAAACCGCTAACTTATGTTAGCGGTTTCTTTTTGTGTTTTGAGGGAAAATTAGCTATGGTAATATACAATGACTAAGAATAGACACATCGAAAATATATCAATTATAATCATTGTGGATTCTAGTGTATCAACGTAACAGGAGGTCAATTCATGAGAGCCGTAACGATTAGACAACCGTGGGCAACTTTGATTGCGCTAGGAGAAAAAAGATTCGAAACCCGTAGTTGGGCAACCAAGCATCGCGGAGCCATAGCGATTCATGCAGGTAAAGCAGTAGACAAAAAAGCGTGTGCACATCCAGCGATAAAAACGATACTGTCAAAGCATGGATATCCTACACCTAACGATCTTCCAATAGGTGCAGTCATTGCTACAGGAGTGTTAATGGATTGTTGGCAATCTTTTACACAGGAAGCTCAAGTTGTACTTGAATCAGCAGGCAGAATTAAAAACATTACTGCTTTTGAAGAATGTGTAGGAGATTATACCGAAGGACGATATGCTTGGGAATTAGATCAAATGAACATACTACAAAAGCCTATTCCAGCTAAAGGATACTTAAGTCTTTGGAATTGGGAAGAAAGTATAGAAGGGGACTAAAGCAATATAAGTATAATAAGTGTGAATTGAACATATACCCTTGCTAAATAACTTCATCAGATATACAGGTCTAACCGATAACTATATATAGTCAAAAGGAGACACTACATAAAGAAGCATAAAAGTAGCCAAATTGAAGGCATTGAGTACCTGTTAGACGAACCTACTCCAATCTTCAAATCGATTTTCAAAAATAAATTCGAATTTTTTTAATTTTTTTGCTAAAATCAGCAACCTTTTTGGTACATGCTCCGTCTGATAATTAGATAGGTTATAAAAGGGCATTTTTCTGAGGCTTATTTTAAATCAATAAAGCTCTCTCAATCGTAACAGCTGACGATCATTCATCGCTTATTATATTGCAGTTTAATGACATTCGTAATTTTTATCATTCAAATACATTTCAAACTAGAGAAGTTGTTGTAAAGTTGTGGAAACTTGGTTTTCTACCGCAACTTTTGCCGTTCGTTTCGGTATTACATAGTATACATGGAACGGAAAGATGCGGCGGCAGCAACGAGGAGGGTCGCATTAGAATGACAGATGATTCCCTGTTGATTCAGGAAATTAAAAACGGTGATGTGGAGTTATATTCAGAGCTGATGCGTCGTTATCAGCGCAAAATTTTGGCATTTGTGTATCACATGCTCAAAAACTCCAGTCTCGAAATGATGGCAGAGGATTTATGTTCAGAGACGTTCTACAAGGCTTATAAAAGCCTTCATTCCTTCCGGGAAGTAGATGCTTCGTTCTCGACATGGTTGTATACAATTGCACGCAATACTGTACTTAGTGAACTGCGCAAACAAAAAAATGGCAGTGTACCGCTTGAAGAAAGTGGTTTTGTTCCATTAGCACCGAATAGTATGGTGCCTGAGCAAGCTGCATTGCGTAATGAACGTGTACAAATGGTACGTGAAGCAATTGATCTGTTACCTGAAAAGCAAAGATCTGCATTGATCCTCCGCGAATATGATCAGATGGATTATCAGGAAATCGCTGAAATCCTTTCTCAGAGCGTAAGCTCCGTCAAGTCTCTTTTGTTCCGGGCAAGAGCGAGTGTAAAAATTCGGTTAGAACCGTATTTTTATGATTCGGTCTATGATGAGCCTATTGAAGGGATGAAAAGAAAATGAATTGCAGAGAGGCCGAAGAGTTATTCGGGATTTATCACGATCTTCCGAAAAATGATTCGCGCCGCCAGGCACTTGACCGTCATATAGAAGAGTGTCCGGCTTGTGCGGCGGAATTTCAAATATGGCAGGAAAGTTATGATTTAATTCAAGCTCAGGTTGCAGAAGATGAAGCTGCTGAGCTGATGATGAATGCTGAGGCAGAGAAAGTAAACCTTAGCGTCATGGATCGTATTTACGCTGAATCTCCATGGGTATTACAGACCGATCGTAAGCATGGGCCTATTTTGCGTTTGTTCCGCCGTCGTTTATCGGCCTGGATTCTCTGCTTGTTTGCTATATTTATATGTAGTTCGTTATATTTAACACTTGATTTTTCAGGCACATTTGATCGAGATGCGGCGCAAGAGCGTGTATCAGGGATTGTACCTACGGCTATTGCCACAAGCGATAGCGCAACAGTAGCTAATTCTTCTCTACATTTTGTAGGCTCTGAACGTGGTCTAATCGATCCTTTGGTGATTCCTATGAACCCAAGCCATCCTCAATACTGGATGATTTTGTCGGTAGTAGGTATGATGCTTGCTTTACTGTCATTACGCTGGCTTGCCAAAGCGCGTCATTAATCATTTGCTGATATTCAAAACAGTTCACAATCGTAACCATGAACGGAACATGGGGATTGTGAACTGTTTTTTGTTTGGAATACATGTAAATTGTGTTAGTATAGATTATTGTTTTGTATTTAAAGTGACATGGAATAAAAATAGAAAGTAGGGTAATCACTAATGCGTATAGGCTTAATAAGACATGGACTCACTGATTGGAATGCTTTGGGACGGATTCAAGGACATAGTGATATTCCTTTAAATGATGAAGGCAGACGACAAGCGGGATTATTAGCAGAACGTCTTGTGAATGAACGTGAATCCGTACAATGGGATTTTATCGTAGCAAGTGAATTGTCTCGTGCTCAAGAAACCGCTCAAATTATAGCAGATCGTTTACATATTCCTTTGTTGGAACCGGATCAACGATTGAAAGAGCGTTCTTTTGGACAGGTGGAAGGATTAACATGGCAAGAACGAGAAGAAAAGTGGGGCGCTGATTGGGAAACATTAGAATTGGGTCAAGAAAAAGTAGAAGATATTCAAGCGCGTGGATTGGAATTTTTGAATCATACGATGGAACAATATCCAGAGCAAAATATTCTCGTTGTCAGTCATGGTGGATTTTTATCACAGTTATTTACATTACTACTAAAAGAAGCTCACACCGAGCGAATTGGCAATCTTTCTTTGACGGTTTTGGAGCGTACAGAGCAGGAGTGGACGACCATTTTATATAACAATATACAGCATTTACAATAACCCTTCTTTAGACGGGTTATTTTTTATTTTATTTTTTTGTATAATTAGTGATGCGCTTACAAATAAATTGGTTAAATGCCATTAAGGAGTTAATCACATGTTATTGCCTTATCATAATCAACTACCGAATATCGATCCCACTGTTTTTGTTGCAGAAGGTGCCAAATTAATTGGTCATGTAACTGCCGGCAAAGACAGCAGTATATGGTTCAACGCTGTACTTCGTGGCGATCTAGCTCCAGTAATCATTGGAGAGCGTTGTAATATTCAAGATTTAGTTGTAGGACATGTACATGAGAAACATCCGTTATGGATTGAAGATGATGTCTCTGTCGGACACTCCGCTATCGTACACGGTTGCCGAATAGGTAAAGGTTCTCTCATTGGAATGGGAGCTATTATTCTGAACGGTGCTGATATTGGAGAGTATGCTTTGATTGGTGCAGGTTCACTCGTCACTGAGAACACAATAATACCACCTTATACTCTTTCTTTAGGTTCACCAGCACGTGTAATACGCGAGCTTACCGAGCAAGATTTGGAACGGATGGCACGTACTACACAGAGTTATGTGGACAAAGGAGCAGAGTTCAGGAATCCATGAAATAGCATTATGGAGGTGCGCCCTATGTACAAGATGAAAGTAACCTATGAAGTTATGCTGGGACTAGCGGCTGAAATGGTATGGGATCAAGTACTACGTGAGCATCGGATGAATGAATTACATCTTTTAATTGATCAAGCACTTGCGGAAAGAGATGAAGATTCTTTTCAACGTCTAACCGATGAGTTACGTACTCTTGCTTCTACAGTTGTTGTGGAAGAACCGGTGTTAGAAATCGTTGAACGAAAATCATTATCTTTTTAATCAAAAAGTGTGTAAGATCCTGATCTGTTTGTAAGCGTAGCAAGCAGAACAATAATAATTCGTATGGATGCCGTTGTCGGACATAAGGAAGAAACGGAATTTGATTATAAAAAGTTAGTGTATGCTAACTGTCGGAGTCTGCCTATATCAGGCAGGCTTTTTTGTGTACATGAATCGCAAATAAAACGGTTGGCTCTAGGTATAGTACTTGCGCCTGATCTCACATCCTATTAAAATGATATAGATTCATGGCTAACCAAGAATACAGCAGAGTGGTAACAGATAAAGGGGAATGTTGATGTCGATTTCATTATTGTGGAGTAAAGCACTGTTAACAGATCGTAGAGTGCTCTGGTTACTACTTATCTGTAATGCACTGGGGACAGTGTATGGATACATATGGTATGGATTGCAATTAGAATATACATTGGAGATCAAGCCGACATGGATGATCGTTTTTGTACCTGATAGTCCAACCGCAAGCTTATTTTTTACGGTAGCTTTAGCTTTTATTTTATATCCACCCAAGCAAAAAGCATGGATTGTGATTCGGAAATTGTTCGAAGCACTCGCAGTGGTCACTTCTGTAAAATATGGAGTCTGGGCAGTGGTAATGATCTTCTGGGGCGTAGCGTTAGGTGATCCATTATACTGGCAAGATTGGATGTTAACCGCTTCTCATTTAACGATGGCAGTCGAATCGTTATTGTTTGTACGCTTTTTTGTTTTTGGCTGGAAATACCTTCTGATCGCTTTGGCATGGACACTGCTAAACGATTATATGGATTACTCGCAACATATTTATCCATGGCTCAGTCCGCTTCTTGTCGACCGATTAGATCAAGTTCGGAATTTTACAGTCATGCTTACTTTCGCGTCTGCTTTGGCAGGAGCTCTAGCATTAAGACAAGCCCGTAAAATACGGTTGTTTGATTAATAGACTTTGTTATATCTGTATACGTCGAAAAAATCTGTAAATGAAAGAACACGTTAAAAAGATTCACTAAAACAGTATATTCAACAAAAGAACCACAAACCTTTTTAAGGATTGTGGTTCTTTTGTTTTATAGCGACCATAAGAACAATGATTTTGATGGAGTGGATGATGCAAAAGCGACTACTTCTATGACTTGAATGGTACCAACTCAGCTATCCTCACGAAATCCTTCACCATGTACATCATTTACTTCATTAATAATCATGAAAGCACGCGGGTCCACAGAACGAACAATCATCTGCACCCGTCGAATCTCTTGCCTTGATACGACACAATACGCAATTTCTTTGGCGTGTTTAGAATAAGCGCCAATCGCTGGAATTAAAGTGACTCCACGATCCAATTCTTTCATAATAATTTCAGCAATCTCACCGGCATGATCACTAATAATAGTAAACGCTTTACCTGAATACGCACCATCTTGAATAAAGTCGATTAACTTGGAGGCAATATAGACAGTCACTAAGGTGTACAATACTAATTCTTTACTGATAAAAAATAATGAAGATCCAATAATCGCAATATCAATAACTAACATAATCTGACCCATACTCCAACCGAACTTTAAATGAAGAATACGAGCAATAATATCTGAACCACCGGTAGTACCTCCAAAGCGGAATACAATCCCAAGTCCTGTACCTAACGTTACACCTGCATAAAGCGCAGCTAAAATATAATCATTTTTGGTCTGAAATGTACCGATCCAACCCATTTTGATCATTCGTTCAAATAACCATAAGAAAAAGGTAAGCGAAGCAATCCCTACGCCAGTATAGATCATCTGACGTTTACCTAATAATTTAAGACCAATTAGAAATAAAGGAATATTCAAAATAAGTGTAGATAAGGAGGGCGATATACCAAATGCATAATTCAGCAGTACGGTGATTCCTGTGACTCCACCTTCCATCAAGGTGTTGGGAATAATAAAATAGAGCAAACCAAATGCATACAAGCCGGCTCCGAATATAATCGGAATAATCAATCGAAGTTGATTCCAATATTTGTGCTTTGACATCGCCAATACCTCCGTAAAATAAACTAACCTTTAACAGTATACATTTTTTCGTGCATAATTGCATAAAAGTTATTGCAATGAGTATAGTCACAAATATTGATTTGTGTTCAAAATCGCTTTAGGATAACATTGTAGTAACAATGAACATCGTTAATTTGTTGGAAATACCGGGTACATAAGATTGAAAATGTGTAATGGAGGCTATAATTAATGACAGAGAAATCTTTAGCAGAAATGCAGCGCGAAGTCGATGCGTATATTTCACAATTCAAAGAAGGTTATTTTTCTCCACTCGCCATGTTAGCACGCATGTCTGAAGAAGTGGGCGAGTTGGCACGTGAAGTCAATCATTCTTTTGGCGAAAAACCGAAAAAAAATGATGAAGATGATAATTCTATCGAATTGGAACTGGGTGATATTTTATTTATTACGATGTGCTTTGCCAATTCATTAGGAATTGATCTTACACAAGCACATAATCAAGTGATGCATAAATTTAACACACGCGATAAAGATCGCTGGACACGTATAGACGAAAGTAGCACTGAAGAACAATAATATCAATCAAGCATTTTAAAGTAAAAGGAGTCTGTTATGACAACATTGATCAAAGTAATCGTCGCCGGAGCTGGCGGGCGTATGGGTAAAGAAGTCTTGAAATTAGTACTAGGTGACAAACAATTAGAGTTAGCAGCGGCAATTGGTCGCTCTGATGCGGGCAAAGACGCTGGCGAATTAGTTGGTCTGCCTACAGCACACATCCAAGTCGTTGCTGATCTGAAGCAAGCATTAGCAGACTATCCAGCAGATGTATTAGTAGACTTTACGACACCTGAATATGCATATGAGCATGCTTCATTAGCTATCGAAGCAGGTGTGCGTCCAGTGATGGGTACAACAGGATATACAACCGAGCAAATTCAGGAATTAGATCAGAAATGTCAGGCAGCTGGTCTAGGTGGATTAATTGCACCGAACTTTTCGATCGGTGCTATTTTAATGATGCGTTTTGCAACACAAGCCGCCAAACATTTTCCGAATCTAGAGATTATTGAATATCACGGTGATCAGAAATTAGATGCGCCTTCAGGCACAGCTGTCAAAACAGCAGAAATGATCTCAGAAGTTCGTGAATCGATGAAACAAGGTAATCCAAATGAGAAAGAAAATATAAAAGGTGCTCGTGGTGGAGAATATGACGGATTCCGTATCCACAGTGTTCGTTTGCCAGGTGTATTTGCACAACAAGAAGTGATTTTTGGCGGTGCTGGAGAATCACTCAAAATCCGCAATGATTCGTATGAGCGTTCTAGCTACATGCCAGGTGTAAAGCTAGGGGTTCAAAAAGTAATGGAATACAGCGGTATGATCTATGGATTTGAGCGTTTTATCGATTAATTTGAAGAGTAGGGGAGATTTCGATGTTTAATATCGCTTTTATTGCCCATGACCGTAAAAAAGATGAGATGGTCAACTTTGTGATTGCTTATGAAAATGTTTTTGATGGACATCAATTATATTCTACAGGTACCACAGGAATGCGTATTATGGAACATACCCAGTTGAAAATTCATCGTTATTTATCAGGTCCACTAGGTGGAGATCAACAGATCGGTGCTATGGTTGCGCAAAATGATATGGATTTGATTATCTTTTTACGTGATCCATTGATGGCACAGCCGCATGAACCGGATATCAGTGCTTTGCTTCGTATTTGTGATGTACAAGGGATTCCTGTAGCTACCAATATTGCAACTGCTGAGATTCTGGTTAAAGCGTTAGATCGTGGCGATTTTGCATGGCGTGAGCTTGTTCATAAATACAAGCCGGAGGCACTGTAATGAGTCAGTCTGTTGATATTCTTGTATTTGGTGCGCATGCAGATGATGCAGAGATTGGCATGGCGGGTACGATCGCTAAGCATGCCGCAGCAGGTCTAAAAGTAGGCATTTGTGATTTGACAGAAGCAGAGATGTCTTCGAATGGGAATGTGGAGTTGCGTAAGCAAGAAGCAGAGGCCGCAGGTAAAGTATTGGGATTAGCTTATCGTAGTAACTTAGGATTGCCTGATCGCCGTTTGGCACGTTCTACAGAGCAATTGGATGCGATTACTGCTGAGATTCGTAAGCTATCTCCCAAAATTGTATTTGCTCCGTATTGGATCGATCGTCATCCAGATCATATGATCTGTAGTCAACTGGTAGAAGAAGCTGTATTTAATGCGAAGTTGCGTCGTTATATGCCAGAACTTCCTCCAGTAACTGTGCAGCAGACCTATTATTATTTTATCAATGATCCTGCGCCTACCGATCTGCTTATAGATGTCACGGATGTATATGAGCAGAAAGAACAAGCTTTACTTTGTTATCGTTCTCAATTTGGTGGATTAGGTGCAGATATCGATATGGTTGAGACACCGCTAACACAAGGGTATGTCGAACGAGTACGTTATCGGGATAGCTTAGCAGGTCAACGCAGTCAGATTAAGTTTGCTGAAGGATTTGTAACGAAGACTCCTTTTGTCGTTGATCTTTTTCGCTAAAATCTCTTTTTTTTGCTAACACAATTATAAAGAGTATGTATATAATATAAAGTAATGAACTTACCTGATATAAAACGTAGAGCTTACATCATGATAAATGATGTAAGTGAAAGGAGACAGCCCTTATGGACACGATGCTCAAAATCGGCATCACATGTTATCCGTCGCTGGGCGGCTCCGGCGTCGTGGCAACAGAATTAGGCAAATTACTTGCTGAAAAAGGGCATCAAGTGCATTTTATTTCGCACAGTGTTCCTTTTCGATTAGGAACATTTCACAAAAATATTTTTTATCATGAAGTTGAAGTGAATGATTATTACGTGTTTAAATATCCGCCGTATGATCTAACACTGGCTAACAAAATGGCTCAAGTCGCTAAAATGCAACAGCTGGATGTTCTGCATGTGCATTACGCTGTGCCTCATGCGGTATGTGCTTTTCTAGCGAAGCAAATGGTTGGCGATCATCTGAAAGTCGTTACGACTTTGCATGGAACAGATATCACAGTACTCGCACAAGATGAATCTTTGAAAGATTTGATTCGATTGGCGATCAACGAAAGTGATGCTGTAACAGCTGTATCGAAAGACTTGATTCGTGAGACGCACGAATTGTTAGATATTACACGCAATATTGATTTGACGTACAATTTTGTAGACAAACGAATGTATTATCCACGAGATACGACTGAATTGCATAAAGATTATGCTTTTGGTGATGATCGTGTACTGATGCATGTATCGAATTTTCGCCCGGTCAAACGTGTTAGCGATGTGGTAGAGATTTTTGCCAAAGTCAATGAGAAGATACCTTCCCGATTGTTACTTGTAGGTGAAGGGCCTGATCTGCCTAAAATTCAATTTCAGATTCAAGAATTGGGCTTAACGGATCGTGTGATGTTTCTCGGTAAGCAAGATGATATCCCGCAAGTGATCTCGTTAGCTGATATTTTGTTACTGCCTTCGGAAAAAGAAAGCTTTGGCTTGGTAGCGTTAGAAGCTATGGCATGCGGTGTACCTACTGTAGGTTCACAAGCAGGCGGTATTCCTGAATTGATTATTCATGGAGAAACGGGTTATCTTGCGCCGATTGGTGATACAGACAAAATGGCAGAACATGCCATCGAATTATTAACCAACCATCAGTTGATGCAGACGATGATCAAAAATTGTCTGGATCGTTCGCAACGTGAATTTAGCAACGAACGCATGATGGCTGAATATGAACAAATTTACTACCGGGTACTTGGACGTGAATTGTCTCAGCCTTCTCCGGTATGTGGTTGAGGGGATTATACCATGCAATGGAAATGGGTAGATCCGCAAACGGCGGAGCAGGGACAATCTCTGCTCCGCCGTTTGACTGATCAGGGATATGAAGGATATTTTGTAGGTGGATGTGTACGTGATGAATTAATGGGGCGACCGGTCAATGATATGGATATTGCAACCAATGCCACACCAGAGCAGGTGATGGCTTTATTTGAACGTACCATTCCGACAGGATTAGAACACGGTACAATTACCGTTTTGATTGAAAATGAGCCTTTTGAAGTGACTACATACCGTACGGAAACGGAATACGTCGATCATCGTCGTCCAGAACAGGTACAATTTGTGCGTGAACTGAGTGAAGATTTACGCCGACGTGATTTTACAATGAATGCTATTGCACGGGGGATAGATGGAGAGTACGTCGATCCTTTTCATGGCATCGAAGATTTACGCAATGGAATTATTCGCTGTGTAGGTATAGCGGATGAACGGTTTGAAGAAGATGCATTACGGATGGTACGAGGGATTCGATTTGCTTCGGTGTTTGATTTTGAGATTGAACAGCAGACATGGCAAGCGCTTTTCAATCATCAAGCTTTAATCAAACATATTGCTACTGAACGTATTCGTGTCGAAATGGAAAAAATGATAGCAGGTCCATATCCGTATCATGGAATTGAATTGCTGTTAAGCAGTGGATTGATTCCTTATATGAAAGTCGATGTACCTTGCGAAAAGTTGAATCTTGATTTACTACGCTCATTAGAATCATTACCCTCATCGCCATTGGTTTTGCGTTGGACATTGATTGCATTAGCGTTAGGTATAGATGAACAACAGATCAAGCAATATTTCAAATCATGGACATTTCCAAATACAATCACAGATCAAGCATCTAAAATCATACGAATGAATCAGCGCTTATATGATGGAATAGTAGAACAAGAATCTGTATCACTGGTAGAGAATGAAGTGGTTATAGAGTCAACATCCAGCATCGATCAGTCTTATGTGAGATTTGTCAGTTGTGTATTGGATTATGGGAAAGAGATTGCGCAACACTGGCGTACACTGTATGCTGTTTTACCATCCACATATCAACAACGATTATCTACCATCGGACAGCAAGCAGATAGTTGGTTAGAGCAGTTAACGATTTACAGTCTAGCTGATCTACCGATTAAAGGACAAGAAGTGTTGGAATATGTAAAGATTCCCGCTGGAAAATGGTTGGGCGAATTATTTAATGAGATTCTACTTGTTGTTGCTACAGGGCAATTGGAAAATAACAAAGAGGCTATATTACATTATGCAGATCAGGCCTTAGTAAGGAAGGGATTACGATGAATGATGAACATCTGCTTCAATTGCTGAATGAACATCCAGGACAATATATTTCAGGTGAAGAAATCAGTCGCCGCATGTCGGTGAGTCGAACAGCCATCTGGAAAGGAATTAATCGTTTGAAAGAAAAAGGGTATGAATTTGACTCGACTTCTCGCAAAGGATATCGGATCACACGTCGTCCGGATCGATTCGATGTCACAGCTCTACAATTAGCATTAAGTGAAAAAGGTTCGTGGGGTCAGCCTCTACATTTATTCGAATCTGTACTTTCTACACAGGATGAAGCACGAACTCTTGCAGAACAACAGACCGCTGAAGGGACATTAGTAATTGCTGAAGAACAGACCGCAGGTCGTGGCAGACAAGGAAGACCTTTCTTTTCCCCATCCGGTAGAGGCATCTGGATGAGTCTGGTGATGCGTCCGACACAACCATTACAGTATATGTCTCAATTAACATTACTGGCTGCTGTAGCGGTATGTAGAGCGTTACGTAACATCACACAATTAGATATCGGCATTAAATGGCCGAATGATCTATTAATAGATGGACGCAAAGTATGCGGTATTCTGATCGAATCGGCAGCGGAAGATGGACGTGTACGTTATGCGATTGCAGGTATCGGTATAGATGCTAACTTAACAGCAGAAGATCTGCCAGAACATTTACAGTCGATTGCCACTTCTCTACGAATCGAATCCGGTCAGATTGTAGATCGTACAGTTGTTGTTGCTGAAGTGATCTCTGAACTAGAAACATTGTATCAATTGTATGCAGAAGAAGGATTCACACCCATTGCAGCTTTATGGGAAAGTATGGCGATTTCAATCGGCAAATCGATTCAAGTCCACAATGCACAAGGTTCTTTACAAGGGATTGCTCAAGGTCTAGGGATGAACGGTGAACTGTTACTACGTCTTGCTGATGATCAGGTGGTTCCTATTTATTCAGGAGATATCGAATTTTAATTTAAAAATAATTGTGAGCCAAACTAGTGAATTTGAGTATTTGTTCTGTTATACTATATCGGAAGACGGTATCGGCAAGACCGAACCGTACTTTTTGATGTTAACTTGATGTTACCAGCGCTTGGCAATATAAGCGCGACCAAGTTCAATGGAAAATGATTTTTGCGAAGCAAAATATCTTTCTACCAGCGCTTGGCAATATAAGCGCGCCCCAGTTCAATGAGAAAATGATTTTTGCGAAGCAAAATATCTTTCTATCAGCGCTTGGCAATATAAGCGCATTATGCAAGCCACTCTAATGTTCACTCAATTACCGAGGTTATCTGTCTGTTGAAAAGATCACTGTTATTCAGCAGAAATAAACCTACAATTTTTGAGTCGCAGATTAGAGTACTAACTGAATAGGTATCCCATCCAGGATACACATGTGAAGCGAGGTGTTGGCTTACATTCAATTCTGCTCTGAGCCGTTTTATAGGACCGAGACAGGAGAGATGATCGCAAAGTGACTCTTTTTTGGACTCAGGACCTTTTTAGTGAACGACTAGACTAAAAGGTTTTTTATTTTGTCCGAAAGACTATACCCAACTTAAAAGGAGCTTGATGTCACCATGGCAGCCAAAATGCCGCTTAATATTTTGAAAATGAAAAAAATGAAACAGGAAGGTCATCCGATTACGATGATTACCGCCTACGATTATCCAACCGCTCAGCTTGCCGAAGAAGCAGGAGTAGATATGTTATTGATTGGAGATTCGTTAGGTAATGTCGTGCTTGGATATGATTCGACGATTCCTGTAACTATAGATGATATTGTATACCATTCGCGTGCAGTTGCTCGCGGCGCAGGATCTACGTTTATCGTAGCTGATTTGCCTTTTATGACGTATCACGGAAGTATTGACGAGACATTAAAAAGTGTTCGTCGATTAATGCAAGAAGGTCATGCTCATGCAATCAAACTTGAAGGTGGTGCAGAGATTGCAGATACCGTCAAAGCGATTGTACAAGCAGGTGTGCCGGTTATTGCGCATATCGGTCTAACTCCACAATCGGTACATCAGATTGGCGGATACCGGATTCAAGGGAAAGACGAGAAAGATGCACAACGTTTATTGGACGATGCTCTGGCATTAGAAGCGGCAGGCGCATTTGGAATTGTGTTAGAGCTTGTTACCGAAGAAGCAGCGACAACCATTAGCCAAAAGTTATCGATTCCAACAATTGGTATTGGAGCAGGTCGTGGTTGTGATGGTCAAGTGCTAGTGTTCCACGATGCAGTGAAATACACATCGTCTTACCGTGAAAAACGATTTGTTAAAACGTATGCGGATATAGGCGATACCATTCGTACGGCTTTGCAAGAGTATGTCAATGAAGTGAGAAGCGGCGCATTCCCAACAGAACAGCATGTGTTTAGTGGAGATCAAGAAGCATTAGGATCATTGTATGGAGCCAAACGGAAGGTGGAGACTCAATCGTGAAAGTAGTACGTAGCATCACCGAAATGAGAACCGAAGTCAAACAATTACGCAAACAACGTTCGACGATAGATCATGAAGCAACAGTTGGACTTGTTCCAACAATGGGATTTTTGCATGATGGACATGCTAGTCTAATGCAAAAAGCAACAGAAATGAGCGATATTGTAGCGATCAGTATTTTCGTTAATCCGATTCAATTTGGACCGAATGAAGATTTCGAACGTTATCCTCGTGATGAGAAGCGTGATCTTGCATTAGCTGAAAAAAATGGAGTCGATCTGGTCTTTATGCCAGATGTTGAAGATATGTATCCTACACCAATCAAAACCCATGTCACTGTTGCTGATCTCACAGATACCCTGTGTGGTGCTTCGCGTCCAGGTCATTTTGATGGGGTATCGACTGTAGTCACCAAGCTTTTCAATATTGTAAAGCCTGATTATGCGTTCTTCGGTACAAAAGATGCACAACAAGTTGCTGTGCTTCGTCAAATGGTGACTGATTTGAATATGGATGTGGACATTGTCCCTTGTCCGATTGTTCGTGAACAAGATGGACTGGCACTAAGTTCTCGTAATGTGTACCTATCTCGTGAAGAACGCGAACAAGCATTAGTGCTTTCACGTTCCTTAAATAATGTACAGCAACAGATTCGTGATCAAGAGGATATGACAGCAGGACAAGTACGTGAATTCCTGCGTACATCGATTGCTCAATCAACCATTGCTGAGGTTGATTATGCAGATATTTTAAGTTTTCCACGGTTAGAATCGTTGGCAGAGCATACTGTTTTAGCTGAGTTGGATCATGAAGTGATTATTGCATTGGCTGTCAAATTCGGACGTACCCGTCTGATCGATAATGTTATTCTGGAAGCGAAAGGTGTTGCGCTACATGTATAGAACAATGATGAAATCCAAAATTCACCGTGCTACAGTAACGGAAGCAAACTTGAATTATGTAGGTAGTATTACGATAGATGAAGATTTAATGGATGCGGCAGATTTGCTTGAAAATGAAAAAGTACAAATTGTTAACAATAACAATGGTGCTCGCTTGGAAACGTATGTGATCGTAGGTGAACGTGGGAGCGGAGTTGTCTGTTTAAATGGTGCAGCAGCACGTCTAGTACAGCCGGGTGACACTGTGATTATTATTTCGTATGCGATGATGAGTGCTGAGGAATTAGCCACTCACCGTCCGACGCTAGTATTCGTTGATGAAACGAACAAAGCAGTTATGGAAGCTCACAAAGAAGTTCACGCAACGATTATGTAAGAATGAGGGTTGAATAAGGCTTGGTGGGGGCGTTTTTAGTTACCTCGCTTCGGGAATGGAATTGTTCTTGTCGTCGCTGATTGACTATAATCCCTGTTATATACCGCATAGCGATAGGGATTATAGTCAAAAGGCGATCGCTTCGCTCTTTCAGAACAATTTCCATTACCTTCGCTAGAGCGGGTAGCTAATACGCTGTTCACAAATAGTTTATTCAGGTTGGCTTGCCAAGGGCATTCTTGGTAGGAGAACATTTTATAGATTGAAGGATTGTGTTAGTGGGAGGATCTGGTGGGTAAGGGACTAGGTTCTTTTTTGTTTTGAAATGATAGAAATGAGGTTGGTCGATAATGCAAAAAGAAGAAGTATCCTTTTTAGGATGCTTCTTCTTTTTTTATGGATAGAGGATATATGTTAATCAGTGATGGTGTAGTTAGATGAAGCGGCTATAATAGCTGCTTTTGCCCAGTGGGTGGATGGAACGTCAGTCCATTGGGTTGTTGAGTTTTGAGTTTTATCTAATTTGAGTACACGGTTAAGAGTGGTTACGGCTTCAGCACGAGTGAGTGGTTGATTAGGTTTAAATGCTGTTGGCGTTAGACCTTGCATAAATCCAGCTTGATTCACTCGTTTAATATCAGCAATAGCCCAGTTGTTTTGAATATCTGTAGCATTTGATGTTCCTGTGCCACTTAGTTTTTGCCAGCGGCTGATGATCGTTGCCATCTCAGCGCGTGTAATCGCTTGATTGGGCTTAAATGTACCATCAGGTAGTCCACTCATCAAGCCATTGGTTTGTACATCTTGAATCGCTTGGTGAGCCCACAGCGAACTCGGAACATCTGAGTAAGAAGTTATAGATTGCTCAGATGTGGAATGTGTACTTAATCGAGATAGCATAGAAGCCATTTCAGCGCGAGTCACTTGTTGGTTCGGACGGAATGTTTGATCACTATATCCTTGAATATAAGCTTGGTACACATTTTGGCTAACAGTTGATGGATTAGCTTGGATTGGTGTCGTTGTTTCCACTTTGGAAGATGGAATATCCAATATGGTAAATATGCTAAACGCAGTCACTGTAAATTTCAAACCCGTCTGACCGTTAGCTTCATTAACTACAATCGGTTGAATTAACTCATGCTCTCCATTGCTATGTTCTACAAAAATGCGAAGTTCTTGTAACCATTCTGTTTTAGCAATTGCATTTTGAGGAATAGTATTAGTATCTACAGGCATAACCAGATCTACTGACTGATTCTGCAAATTCGTTTCAATATTCATCGGTGTACCAACGACTGTGATATTTCCATCTTTGGATACATTTTTAACAAGTGATTGTTGTTGTGCACGTAACTTCACAGCATTTTGATCGGTAGAAGAGGTTAAAGGAATGACTTGAAATTGCAAATCGTTTTTCAACGATTGTAATGATGCTGTTGGAATAGCCAATTGAACATGTTCTGTATTAAAATCCAAGTTCATATTAGCTTGATTTAGACTGTTTAAAGCTGTTTGCGGCATCGTCATTTTCAATGAATTAGCAGTGTTTGGAATAGTAATAGTTGCTGTTTTTTGATTGTTTGCTTGTAATTTATTAATTTCTGTTTGTAATCTGTCTGTAGAAAATAAAATACTGGATTGCGGCTGTCCATTTGCTAAAGATATTTGTGTTGTGCTACTTATATTATTAGCAGATAGTACAGTTGATTTACTAGTATTGGTTGCTACATTAGAATTACCATTTGTATTCGATGAATTGGTATTTTTATCATCGGATTCTTTGACGTTCACTGTTGCAGTTGCTTTAAAATTGCCATCTACAGTAGTTGCTGTAATGATTGCAGTTCCTTTAGCGATAGGTGTAACCATTCCATTTTTCACCAGTGCTACTTTCTCATTGCTACTCATCCAAGTGATATCTGCTTGAGTTGCGTTAACAGGAGCAACGGTTGCTTGAAGAGTTACAGGTTGATCTTTCTTATTGATTGTAAGTGTAGAAGTACTTAGTGTAATACCAGTAACATCTACAGTTTGCTTAGGATCTGTAAAGTCTAATTTTTGAATAACTTGTTCTCCAGTTACACTGCGCTGAATACTACTTCCATAAGCAGTACCATCAGGTAAGAAAACGATGCTGTTATTATTATCATTTCTTCCCATATCTACTAAATCATTAATATCAAGAGGTAATTTTTTTAATAATGAAGATTTTGCTTGAAATACATTTCTATTATCTGCATTAATATATAAATTTCCAGCAGGACTTATATCAATATCATTTGTGCGATTAGGGTAATCAATTACTAATGTCGGAGTGGTAGCAGTAGAACCATCCATTTTCAAAATTTGGCTCATCTTATTTTTAGTTACTGACATATAAAGCTGATTTTGATGATCAAAAGCTAACCCATCTATATAAACCGGTCCTGTATCTTTAAAATGATAATAAGGTTGGCTTAATGTCAAAAGCTCTTCTTGGGTTAATGGGGTTGAACGATTTAAATATTTAGCATCTAATTTAAAGATATAGTGATAAGCAATCATCGAGAAAAATAAATTACCTTGTTGATCTACAGCTACAGCATTTGCCAGAGGGGTGGCAGCAAGCAACGATCTTTTGTAACCAGTACTGGTTTTAATAACCTCATAAAATCCTTTTTGAAAATCTGCAATATATAAGTGATCTTTCCAAGCAGTCATAGTTGCTATCTTGCGAATATCTAATCCTTCTATACTTAAAGGAAGAGGTTTAACAGTTACTCTTCTTGTTACTTCTAGCGCTGAGATATTTGCAGGATTGGTCACGTTGTAATGAACCGTGTACTCGCCTGGAATAGACGTATTTATAGAAGATATAGCTTTACTATCCAAAGTATAAGTGACTTTTACATCCAGTTTAGAATAGGTAGCATCTTGTACTGTTACTCCTTCTTCAATATAAGTATCTCCAGCAAAAAGAACAGGATTATAATTTCCTTTTAAGGCAATTAAAGGTGCGGAGCGAGGGAAAATTGCTTTTATTTTACCATTTTCACTATAATAACCTCGACCATCAGGTAAAAAAACGATGCCGTCTGAATTAATATTCATTGTATTAATTTCGAGATATGATTTGAAAGATGTATCAGCTACTGGTAAGTTTTTTAATTCATTGGCAGAAATTTTGAAAAATCCACGGTCTGAAAAATCTGGTTTATATAAAGTAGCTTTAAAGAATAGATTATCATTTTCGTCGAATGTCATCACTTGTAAATCTTCAAGGTCTTCTTGTGTGACTCTTTCCAACAATTGATCATTTGAATTCCATCTATAAAGAGTAGTGTCAAAAAAATCAAGCGGAACAGCAATGTAAAGCTGATCTTGAGAATTGAATGCAATATTAGAAATATTTTTTATAGGATCGTTACCATCAGATGCTTTGTCACTAAGATCTAAATAAAGTGAACTATATTTCTTAAATTGTTCTGGAGTTAACGCAGCATCCTGTAAATATTGAGCATCTATCTTGTTGATGAGTGATTTGTTTTCTAAGGTATAAAATAGGTCGCCAGCTTGATTGAAAGCAACAGTAACAACATTATCGGCATAGTATCCACCGTACACGATAGAAGTAACTGTTCCAGAGCTTAATTCGACTTTTGATATTCCTGAACTGCCTTGTGCAATATAGACAGAACCATTATGATATGCCATACCTAACGCACCACGGATATTTAGCTGATCAAGATCTTTCTGTTTTTCAGTAGCAACAACATCAATAGTACGTTGTTGAGGATAAGAACGTTTTCCAGCTGGATTTTCTGCAATATATGTGATTACGTATATTCCAGGTATATTAGTATCAATTTGATTTACTGGAACAGAATTTAATGTATATGTAATATTTATTTTTAACTCATTTTCACTATATACACTGTCTGCTACACTCCAGCCTTCTTCAATAAAAGCTTCTCCCTGTTTTAATGTCATATTATAGTCTCCATAAAGAAATAAATTTAAGAAACTTAAATCCTGACTTTCTTTACTTGCTATCAAATTACTTGTTCCTTCCTCACTTGCAAAAAGCGTGGCAGGCGCTGACCCCATTAATGTCACCACCAACACCAAAAACATCATCATAAACTTTCTCATTTTACTTTAATTCCCTCCATTTATAATTATATTGAAATCCTTTACTAATATAACAGATGCTACTCAATATGGGTAAATTAAAATTCACACAATTTAAAGCTATATGATATTTTATGTAACTCTATATATGTTCCTCATTTCCTGCTTCTTCCTAAACGAGTTATTCAAAATTATGCTTATCCACCTACACCAGCGGAGAGGAGAAAATCATTCTGAAAGAGCGAAGCGCTCGCCTTTGTAAATGAATCCTGACTGTGAAGCAGTCATTTAAAGGATTCATTTACAACAAGCGACGACAAGAACGATTTTCTCCTCGCAGCGCCACCCCTAGAAAAGCTAAAATTTAAATAACCACCCACCCTTTGATTTTCAAAACCGTCTTCTTCTGGTATGCTGATAGGTGAACATTTCGACATCAGGTTGAGACGACAGCAAGGAGAGGATTTAGACATCCATGAAATTTGCCGTACTGGATTTTGAGACCACAGGTACTCAGTCCACCGATGATATTATTCAAGTTGGGCTTGCCATTATAGATCATGATTTAAGTATTTCCACCGTATATTCTTCTATGGTGAAGCCAGGAGTGCCTATTCCTCCTTTTATAGAAGGTTTAACTGGAATTAAAAATGAAGATGTAGTCGACGCTCCAGAGTTGGATGATGTCATTTTGGAGATGATTCCTCTACTAGAAGACGCTGTGCTTGTTGGGCATAACGTTGGATTTGATTTAGGATTTTTACAACGAGCTTTGGATCAGACCGGATATTTGGCTTTTACAGGTCGAGTATTAGATACTATGGATTTATTGCGTATTTTTTTTCCGAATCTTTCAAGTTATCAGTTAAGTATGGTCAGTAAAGATTTAGGATTTGTCCATGATCGTCCTCATCAAGCAGATAGCGATGCGTTAGCGACAGCTCATGTATTTCTGAAATGTTTGGAAGAATTGAATGACCTCCCATTGATTACGGTACAACGATTATCCGAACTATTTGATAATCAGGATAGCGATCTAGGTTGGTATTTTGATGGAGTACGGATGGAGAAAGAAGCACAACCGATTCAAGATTTAGACGAACATCGCTTTTTCCGTCAATTGGCGTTAAAAGTAGGCGATTGGAATGAGATTTTACCTGCTCATGAAGAGCGTGGAAATATGCCACTTGCCGATGTGTCCTTTGATGAATTTTTGGAGCAAGTCAAACAGAATTTGCGTAATTTACTTCCTCATTATGAAGAACGTGAACCGCAGAATCGGATGTTTGAAGAAGTAATCAAAGCGATGACGGATGATAAACATCTATTGATCGAAGCAGGAACAGGAACGGGCAAATCGTTAGGTTATTTATTACCTTCGATTTATCATAGCGTGAAAGAAAACGATCGTGTGATGGTAAGTACACATACGATTAATTTGCAAGAACAGTTACGAGAACGGGATATTCCATTACTGACTCAAGTGATTCCATTTGCATTTCGTGCTGCCGTATTTAAAGGACGCCAGCATTATTTGTGTCTGCGCAAATTTGAGCATAAAATAAATACAAAAGAATTTCAAAGTCCTAAAGAAGATGTATTGATTGCAGCTCAAATGATTGTCTGGTTAAATTCGACGGAAACCGGTGATGATGAAGAGCTGAATATGGGTAACCGTGGAGCCGATTTCTGGGAGACGGTAGCGAGTGATACCGATTCTTGTCTTGGTCGTGCATGTCCGTGGTTCCGCAAATGCTTCTACCATCGTGCGAAGCATGAAGCAGGTACAGCTGATGTCGTTATTACGAACCATTCCAAATTATTTACCGATGTCAAAGCAGGGCACCAATTATTGCCTGCTTATGATCGATTGGTGATTGATGAAGCGCATCATTTAGAAGATGTAGCAGGTAAGCACTTGGGTATGCATATGAAATATTTCACATTGGTTCATCCGTTACTTCGTTTGTTCAAAGACAGTAAAAATGGTCAGCTGGCTATTTTGCGTCAACAGTTAGGTTCATCTGGTAATGAGCGTGGTATGGATTGGGCGATAGCGATAGATAATCTATATCCTGAAATTGTAGATGTCAAAGAAAACTGGGACAAATTGAGTGAATTATTATTTGCTTTATTACCTCAGCGTAGTGATGCTGCTCCGGGAGAAGCTGGACAATTTACATTACGTTTGTTACCTGAGAAGCAACCAACAGAATGGACGGTAATTACGGATTTGGAGAATCAGATCCATATCGGACTGAGTCAATTGATTCGTAAAGGCGAACAAGTAATGAATCAGATCAAAGAAAGCGATGAACAGTTGGGCACAGATAGTCTGGTGACTGATGTATCGGGTCTATTCAAAGATTTGACTGTCGTTCGAGACGATCTACGTCAATTTGTGAAGCTGGAAAGTACAGATACGGTCTACTGGTATGAAGCTAATGGAAATTATCGTAGTAAGTCTTTACAGATGTATGCTGTGCCTGTGGATGTGAGCAAGCAATTGAAAGAGTACTTTTTCGATAAAAAGAAAAGTATTATTCTAACATCTGCAACATTATCAATAGAAAAGAAATTCCAATATATGATTGAACAACTGGGACTTGTCGAAGCGGAAAAAGAAGGCAGATTGATGACTGAACAGTTATCTTCACCTTTTAATTATCGTGAGCAATCGCTATTGTTGATTCCACGTGACTTTCCAAGTGTCAAAGGCAGTGTCGGTGATGCCTTCTTTGTAGATACATTAGCGAACTCGTTAGCAGAGACTGCCAAAGCAACGCAAGGACGAATGATGGTTTTATTTACCTCATATCGAATGCTCAAGCAGGTGTATGAGCCATTAAAAGAGAAGTTATCACATAGTGATATTGCTGTATTTGGTCAAGGCGTTGATGGAGGGAGTCGGACGAAGCTTACTCGTAGATTCCAGGAGCGTTCTGCTTCTGTATTGCTTGGAACAAGTAGCTTCTGGGAAGGTGTCGATATTCCGGGCGAAGCATTAACATGTCTGGCGATTGTACGATTACCTTTTCAACCGCCCAATCATCCATTGCTAGAAGCCAAAAGCGAACGGCTTAAAAAAGAAAAGAAAAATCCATTTATGAAATTATCTGTACCGCAAGCAGTTATCCGTTTCAAACAAGGTTTTGGTAGATTAGTACGGACATCTAGTGATCGGGGAATCGTTATTGTCTATGACACTCGTGTGATCGAGTCCTATTATGGCAAGCATTTTCTATATTCATTACCCGGTCCCAAAATGGAACATATGCCGACAGAGCAGATGGTACCCCGTATTACAGAATGGCTTAGCCAGGCCGAACCTGAAAAGGAAACTGTAAATCAAGAGGGGGAGCAAGCATGAAATCCGACAAAATATCAGAAGCAGTCGTGCGAAGACTACCTGTATACCTTAGATATCTGAACGAACTTCACACCCGTGAAGTTCCCACAGTGTCTTCGCAAGAATTGGGACAAAAATTAGATTTGAATCCAGCACAAATTCGCAAAGACTTAGCTTATTTTGGAGATTTTGGACGTAAAGGAATCGGGTATGATGTATCTTATCTGATTGAGAAAATACGTCATATTTTAAAATTAGATCAACAGATCAATGTCGCACTTGTAGGTGCAGGTAATCTAGGGCATGCCCTTTCGAACTATAATATGTATTTGAAAGAAACGATGAAAATCGTAGCTGTGTTTGATTCTCTTGAACCCAAAGTCGGTTCGATGATCAATACATTAGTTGTACAACCGATCGAAGAACTTGGAGCAACAGTCAAAGCGAAAAGTATTCGTATTGGTATTATTACTGTGCCTAATATTGAAGCACAGCGTGTAGCAGATCAATTGATTGAAGCAGGGATCGAAGCCATTTTGAACTTTGCACCGATTATTTTGAAAGCTCCACCGCATATTCGTGTACACACTGCTGATTTTACAACGGACTTACTAAGCCTTGCCTATTATCTGGAAGATGGAAAGGAACATGAAACTAATGAATAACACCTCGAACAAATGGGTTATCAAAAACGGTATGTTTGCTGTAATGAGTGAAGAAAAATCGATGCTTTTCGGACATATGGTGATTGAAGATGGATGGATCACTTATCTTGGAGAAGAAGAGCCTGTGATTGAAGAAGGAACAACAGTAGTCGATGGTAATCATTTGTTCTTTATCCCGGGTCTAGTGAACAGTCATGGTCATGCGGCAATGTCTTTGCTACGTGGATATGGCGACGACCTTGCACTACAAGTATGGTTACAGGAAAAAATGTGGCCGATGGAAGCGAAGTTTACAAGTGACGATGTATACTGGGGAACATCATTATCTGTACTTGAAATGTTAAAAGGCGGTACTACGACATTCCTGGATATGTATGATCGTTCAGAACGTGTTGCTGAAGTCGTAGAGCAATCAGGAATGCGTGCTGTATTGATGCGTGGTGTTATCGGCTTATGTTCAGAAGAAGAGCAAAAGCAAAAGTTACAACAATCTATCGACTTTGCACGGGATTGGCATGGTCAAGCTGATGGACGTATTACAACGATGATGTCTCCACATGCGCCGTATACATGTCCTCCTGCATACATCGAACAATTTGTACAAGCAGCACATGACTTGGATTTGCCGCTGCATACACATATGTCTGAGACGTTAGCTGAAGTACAATTAAATGTAACTGATTATGGATTACGTCCTGTAGCTCATTTGGAGAAATTAGGATTTTTCACGCGTCCAGCCCTTTTGGCACATGCTGTTCATTTGAATGATGAAGAGATCGAAATGCTGGCGCAACATAAAGTAGCTGTTTCGCATAATCCGGGTAGTAATCTGAAATTAGCAAGTGGTGTTGCTCGTGTTCCTGATTTATTGCGTGCAGGTGTAGTCGTTTCTTTAGGAACAGATGGCCCGGCAAGTAATAACAACTTGGATATGTTTGAAGAGATGCGTTTGGCAGCTCTTATTCATAAAGGAGTATCCGGAGATCCAACAGCGGTACCTGCATTAGAAGCATTGAAAATGGGTACAGAATACGGTGCGAAATCTGTATTTTTGAATGACGTAGGTACATTTGCTGTCGGTATGAAAGCCGATATTACGGCATTAAATGTAGATCAACCGCATTTCTTGCCACGTACTGATTTTATCTCACATACCATTTATTCTGCATCAGCTAAAGATGTATTGCATGTCTGGGTAGATGGTAAGCAATTAATCAAAGATGGTATATCATTAACACTGGATGAAGAAAAAATTCGTCATGAAGCCCAAAGTGCTTTTGAAGGTTTGCTCAAACGCTAACCGGAAGTCGACAGGAAAGGATGGCGTGTTTTGCGAAATTTGGGAAGTGGAAAATGGATCGCAATCATTATTGTAGTAGTAGGATTGCTTGTATTAGGTGTTAATCAATTTTATGTTCATGTTATGGCGCAGCCATGGAGTAAAGAGCAGCTGGCGATCAACAGTGCACAGGAAAAGGCTGATATCGTATCTGTGACACGTACATTTAATTCTGTCTGGACAGATACTTCAACGTATTGGGTAGTTGAAGGTAAGAACACAGCACAAGAAGACCTTATGGTCTGGGTAAAGTTCAATATTGATGGCTCAGTCGCTGAAGGTGCTAATGCCGTACATGTTGAGAAAACAGCAGGTACAGTGACATATGAAAAAGTAAATGCTTTACTACAAAATGATCTGCCTGGAGCAGAAGCTGTACGTATTGTTCCCGGTTCATTCAAAGGAAAATATGCATGGCAAGTCTTTGTCAAACTCAATGAACGTTACTATTATATTTTTTATAATTTCCGTGATGGAGCTAAATTAAGTGAACCCATGGAACTGCCAGCAACATTAAAAGGAACAGGTCAAGAAGATTGACACAAGAAGAGTAAATCAAAAAAGCATGATCTTTTGAATTCAGCGTATGAATTCATCCAGATCATGCTTTTTTTGTTGCAGTGGAGGTATATAGGATTATAAGCGGAATTGTAAAACAGTACTCTGTAATTTCTCTGCCATCGCATGAAGTGTAGCCGTATGCGCTGTGCTTTCTTCAAGGAAAGCTAACTGCTCTTCTGTAGCCGCACTTACACTTTCGGTATTTGAAGCGACATGATCGGTTAATCCTGAAATATTTTCCATCGATTTTACAATTTTCTCCGAATGACCGGATAAATGATGAAGCGAATCGGTGACTTCTTTAATCTCGGCAGTAGTGTGATCGGTCAAAGTTTTGATCGTATTGAACAGATTGCCTACAGAATGGGCAGCCGTGATACCTTGACTCACTTCTTTAACCATACTTTCAACCGATTCAGTTGCACCTCTAGTCTCATTCTGAATCGTATTCACGAGTTCTTTAACACGTTTAACAGAATCATTGGTTTCATTGGATAGTTTGCGAATTTCGGAGGTTACTACAGCAAATCCACGTCCATGTTCTCCAGCCCGAGCCGCTTCAATCGCAGCATTCAGTGATAATAGACCTGTTTGAGAAGCGATCGAAGAAATAGCATTATTGATTTCTTCGATTTCACTAGAGCGTTTGTTAAGCGACGAAATAATGATTTCCAGCTTACTCATCCGCTGCTGAATTTGATCCATTTGATTCATAACATGAGATATTTCTTTATCACCTAGTAAAGCTTGTGTCTGTGCTTGTTGAGCGACATTCATTGCTTGTTGACTGCTTTGATCGATCTGCTGAATATCTTTATTCACATCATATACAGCTTGTAGACCACCTTCAACAATTTTGACCTGATCTTGGGTACTATTTGAGAGGTCTGACATAATATCAGCTACATGTTCTGCTGCTTTGCCTGTTTCAGATGTTCCGCTTGCTACATCTCTAGAAATAGAAATGACTTGTGCTGCATTATCATTAATTTCATGAACGAGATGCCGCAGATTATTTTTCATACTGTTAAAAGAAAACGCTAGCTCGCCTAGTTCATCTTTTTGCTTGACGGTTACATCTTCAATATTAAGATCACCTGTAGATATCGCTTTAGCCGCTTTATTTAATTTCTGTAATGGCTTGGAGATCAGACGAGAAATAATGATACCGATGATAATAGCTAGAGCAAAGTTAATAACGCTGATCGTAATTGCTAGTTGACGAGCATGTAATACTTTTTGCAGATTTTCATTTTTAGCAGTTTCCATAAGAGCATCTTGCTGATCTGAAAATTGTTGAGCAAATTTAACAATAACACTACCTACAGGAATAACGCTTGTAATGATATCGAGATAAGACTGATCCAGCTGTGTAGGAGGAAGGTTAAATAATTCTTGAGCATGTGTTTTGTAATAGTCATTCATTTTGAGCATGTAATCTATTTTTTCAGTATCTTCAGTAGAGACGACTAGACTTTTCATATCTGTTAAAAGTTGAGTCGTCTGATCGTTGGTACTTAATAATTGAGAACCATAATAAGAATCACGACTTAACATATAGGTCTGCATATATCCATTTTGACTGGTCGCATAAAATTTCAAATTATCGGCTTGCGATTTAAGTGTGACATAACGATCTAGAATTGTACTCATTGATTTTTGTATTTGTTGTAGAGACATAATATAAATGACTCCTGCACAGCCAGCAATCAGGGCAATGGCAAGAAATCCAGCTAAAAGCTTATGCAGGATAGATAGACGCATCAGAGACCACTCCTTTATATATAATCATTTCCATTTGGCAATATACTTTTCTGTATTGGCTTCGGTAATTAATTCATAAGGAATAATGATTTCTTTTTCGACTTGTTTACCATTTGCAGCTTCAATCGTAGTTTTGAGTCCTTGAGATCCTTGAGCAGCCGCATTTTGATAAACAGAGACTTTTAACTTATTGGCTTTCATAAAATTAAGAGCATCCATCGTACCATCGACACCGGCAAATATAATATTTTGATCTTGACCTTCCACTTGTGCCGCCAAAATAGCGCCAATAATCATTTCATCGTTATTGGCTACCACCGCATCAATTTTTTGACCGGATGCTAACCATTTAGCCATCAATGCCATACCTTTAGCACGATCATAATTAGCGGTTTCTTCAAAAACGATCTTCATATTCGGATATTTGGCAATAACGTCCTTGTTACCTTGAGTACGGTTTATCTGGGCATCACTACCCATATCGCCATCCATAATGGCAATATTACCTTTGCCACCTAACAATTTAGCCACTTCGTTCATTTGAAGTGTACCGGCAGTCAAAGAATCAGAGCCGATGTAAGATGTGGTAGTTGTTAATTCTTTAAATGTACGATTTACCGCAATAATAGGAATATTCGCTTGATTAGCTAAATCTACAATCGTTTTGGAAATAGTAGCGTCCATCGGTAAAAAAGCAATTGCTTTGACATCCTGAGCAATAAATTCTTTGATTTGTTGAAGTTGAATAGAAGGATCATTTTTGGCATCCGCATAAGTGACAGTGACATCAGGTTGTGTTTTGGCATAGTCTTCCATACCAGCCTCTACATAACTGATAAAGCGATCATTCATATCTGGAATAGATACACCAATAGTGATCTTTCCTGCTGTGTTAGTCGTAGTTGTAGGAGTTGTTGCTGCTGTAGTTGTAGAAGAGGCAGTAGAATCGGTTGTAACAGGAGCTACAGAAGGGCTAGAAGTACAACCCGAAATAAGCACAATCAGAGCGATCAACAAAAGAGCGGGGGAAACCGAAAAAATACGCGCATTGCCTAACCTCCATACTATTCATTTTTAGAAATATATAACGTTTACATTTTGAAAACAATTTAAATGAGGACAAAATGTGACAAGATATAAAGTATATCGACACAGGGTGTATTTTTAATAATAGGGAGTTTTATTTATTTTAAAGGGGAAAAGAGAAAGGGCTGAATATTACTAAAAGTAGTGCTATTAGAAATCAAAAAACACATATGATATACTAGATATAGATAAATAAATGTGAACATAACAAAAAAACCTATCCATTAACTGTTACCGATAGGCTAGAAGATGCCGAAATAAAATATATGTTGCTATGTACATCGTGTTGACTACATTAAAGGAGGACGTATATGAAACTCCGTATCATGCCTATTTTTATTACTGTAATCGTATCTGCCACTTTACTTTTTGGTGGATGGTTTACGTATCGTCAGCTGACTCTCTACAGTCCGCTAACAAAAATTGTACAGAACTATCCTGGGGTCAATAACTCTCATATTAGTATTAACCCAAAAGAAGTCATGTTGAAACTCGATCTTGCACCTTCCGCAGATTTAGGTGGTTTGGTACAACTATTGAATAAGCAAGGAACAGATATTTGGGGAAAACGTACACTTCAACTTGAAGTCACTGATCACTCCAATACAGAACTAGATAAAGTATGGGAAAATGCAATGTTCTCTGTCTCTCAAGCAATGGCTACTCAAAAATACACTGAAATTCCGCAAACGGTTGAAAATATTATGCAAGCCAATAAAGATATTCAAGTGAAAGCAGAAATGGATGAACGTAATGTATACGTATCTTTGAGCAATGGTAAAGGAAGCAAATTCCTGATCTTGCCACGTCATTCCCAAGTCACAGGAGGAAGCGCCTAATGCCTAAATCAACAAAAGAGATTGTTATTGGATTTGTACCTGTATTACTCATTTTTCTTATTTTTATAGGGTATAATATTTTACCATTACTATTGATTGCTGCTCTGGCTGGTGGAACATTTTTGGTTCTGCAAATGCGTGGTGGATTAGCTGTAGGTGCTGCTCAAGAACGAAAACGTAAAAAAAATGGTCCGCTCAAATTAACGTTTGAACAAATTGGTGGTCAGGACAATGCTAAGCGCGAATTGCGTGAAGCCCTTGATTTTCTTGTTCGTCATGATGAAATGAACAAATTCGGAATTCGTCCGTTAAAAGGTATCTTGCTGACAGGTCCTCCGGGGACAGGTAAAACATTGATGGCCAAAGCGGCTGCTCATTATACCGATTCTGTATTTGTAAGTGCTTCAGGTAGTGAATTTGTAGAAATGTATGTCGGTGTTGGTGCAGGGCGTATCCGTGATCTATTCAAAGACGCTCGTACTCGTGCCGCCAAAGAAAATAAGCAAAGCGCGATTATTTTTATCGATGAAATAGATGTTATTGGTGGTAAACGTGAAGGTGGACAACAACGTGAGTATGATCAGACGTTGAACCAGCTGTTAACCGAGATGGATGGGATCTACAGTAATGAAGCTCCACGTATCCTAATTATTGCAGCAACCAACCGTAAAGAAATGCTGGATAGTGCATTGTTACGCCCGGGTCGTTTTGATCGTCATATTCAAGTGGATCTACCTGACAAAAAAGGTCGTAAGCATATTCTAGAGCTTCATGCAGCAAACAAACCGCTTGGAGAAGAAACGGATCTGGATAAATTAGCAGAAGAAGCATATGGATTCTCTGGGGCTCAATTAGAAAGCGTGATGAATGAAGGTGCAATCTATGCGATGCGTCAGAATGCAGATCATATTTTGCAAAGTCATTTATCTATGGCGATTGATAAAGTCATGATGGGTGAAAAAACAGATCGTGAATCCAGTGTCGAAGAAAAGCGTCGTGTCGCTATTCATGAACTAGGACATGCGATTATGGCTGAAGTGGTTCGTCCGGGCAGTGTAGGACAAGTAGCGCTTAGTCCGCGTGGACAAGCACTGGGTTATGTACGTCATAATCCTGCGCAAGAACAATACTTGTATACGAAGCCATTTTTGGAAGAGCAGATTATGATTGCTCTAGCTGGAGCGGCGGCTGAGGAAATGTATTATGAAGGACGGAGTACAGGTTCTAGAGGCGATTTTGATCAGGCACTCAGTATTGTACAAACGATGATGGAATCGGGATTGACCAGACTTGGAATTGTAAGTATGAATATGGTTCCTAAAGAACAACTAATGAAAGAAAATAATACAATTCTTGAAGATTTAACCAGACGTACCAAGGAAATTCTAGATAGTCGCCGTCTTATTTTTGACACATCTTTAGACATTTTGTTAAAAGAAGAAGTGTTATCTGGCGAACAATTTCGACAACAGTTCAAGAAAAGTTCAAATGTACCAGCATAATTTAAAATGCTGGTACTTTTTTTTACTTTTTGCCTGCGCTACGCTATTATTAGATGTTGGAGAGCATATCAAAGCCTGACGTTACGTTTTGATTTTTTAAGCTTTAATATACGTGTACATTCGATCAATTGCAATCGATCGATGTATTAGGTATGAACGTAAGCTATAGAAAAGAAGATAACTAATTAAAGGCTTCAAAGGATATAGACGAAGTAGAATGAGTCTATACACTTTATGAATATTGGAAGGGTGGAAAGAAACCATGAATTTTAAAAAAGTCGGCGTTATCGGCGGCGGTACAATGGGACAAGGTATTTCTGAAATGCTTGCTAAGAAGGGCATTGAGGTTTTACTTGTTGAGAAAACACAGGACAAGCTGAACCATGCTTGGGATATGATTGAGACGAGTCTAGACAAACAAATGGAGAAATGGGCATTAACTCATGCAGAGAAAAAATTGATTTTGTCCAAAATCGCTAAAGTGACTCATTTTGCAGATCTAAGTTCATGTGAATTGGTTATTGAGACGATCAGCGAAGATCCAGAAGCGAAAAAAGAAGTCTTTGCTCAATTGGATCAAGTATGTCCAAGCAACGTTATTCTGGCAAGTAATACATCTACACTGAGCTTAACAGAATTGGCTAGTTCTACAATGTACCCAGAACGCGTGATTGGGATGCACTTTATTTATCCAGTATCCAAAATTGATCTAGTGGAGATTATTCGTGGTCTTCGTACATCGGATCAAACGTTTGAAGTGACGAAGAACTTTATTGAGCAAACAGTAAACAAACGCGGAATCATGGTTTATGAATCTCCTGGATTTGTAACAAGCCGTATTATCTGTTTATTGATCAATGAAGCATTGCATGTACTTGAAGAAGGCGTAGCTTCTGCTGAAGATATCGATGATTCGATGCGCATTGGTTACCAATTCCAATATGGTCCGCTTGAAATGGCTGACCGTTTCGGATTAGATTCAGTCAATGCAGCACTTGAGCGTATGTTCCGTGAATATGGAGAGCTGAAGTACCGCCCGGCAATCATTTTGAAAAAAATGGTGCGTGCAGGTAGTCTTGGCGTGAAAACAGGCGAAGGATTCTTCAAGTATGACAAGGATGGTGACCGGATATGAAAGTACTCGTAATTAATGCAGGTAGTTCTTCTCTAAAATACCAACTGTATAACATGACAGACGAAAGTGTTCTAGCTAAAGGACGTGTAGAGCGAATCGGAATGGATTCTTCTATCCTTGTGCATGAGCCTACAGGCGGCGAAGAATACAATACAGTAAGCGAAATTCTAGATCATACGATTGCAATCCGTCGTGTACTAGAAAGCTTAACAGATGAGAAACATGGTGTTATGAAATCTGTAGATGAAATTGACGCTGTAGGACACCGTGTAGTACAAGGAGCAGAATCATTTAAAGAGTCTGTTCTTGTAGACAAAGATGTAAAAAAAGAAATTCGTCGCTTATTCGATCTAGCACCTCTTCATAACCCTGCACATATTATGGGGATTGAAGCTGTTGAATTGAATATGCCTGATGTACCACAGGTGGTTGTATTTGATACAGCATTCCACCAAACGATGCCTGAAAAAGCATATTTGTATGCTATTCCTAAAGTACTTTACAAAAAACACAAAGTGCGTCGTTACGGATTCCACGGCACTTCTCACTATTATGTAAGTCTTGCAGCAGCTGAATACCTCAAACGCCCGTTAAAAGAACTTAAAGTCATCACTTGCCATATTGGTAACGGTGGTAGCTTGACAGCAGTTAAAGATGGTATTTCTGTAGATACATCTATGGGCATGACACCGCTTGAAGGTTTAATTATGGGTACACGTAGTGGTGATTTAGATCCAGCGATCGTACCTTATGTCATGAACAAAGAAGAACTGAGTATTGGCGAAGTTAACTTTATGTTGAACAAACATAGTGGGCTGATGGCTATTTCAGGTTCAAGCAGTGATATGCGTGAGATTACAGATGCGATGGCAGAAGGCGATGCAAATTCAACACTTGCTTTTGAAATGTTTGAATATCGTTTGCGTAAATACATCGGTTCTTATGTAGCTGCTATGGACGGTGTAGATGTAATCGTCTTTACAGCAGGTATCGGTGAAAACTCTGCAATCGTTCGTGAAAAAGTATGCGAAAACTTAACGTATCTTGGTGTGAAATTAGATCCAGAATTGAACAAAATTCGTTCTGGTGACCCACGTCGCATTTCTACACCGGATTCTAAAGTAGAAGTACTGGTTGTTCCTACCAATGAAGAACTTGTGATTGCACGCGATACGTACAAGTTGATTCAAAAGTAAGAAAAACTACAGATTATAAACAAGCAGATGTTTATTGTATAATGATTTAAAATAGGTAAATGGATGTTATTCAAATGATTTAAATCATGTTAACATAAGAGATTCCCAGTAGAAATCAAAGCAAAGTCGTTTTTTGCTTTGATTTCTTGCTGAGAATGACCTTTTTCATATACCTATTTCATTGATATGGCTCAATAAACAAAAGGGAGAGTATATAAATGTCGACCAAAACCGTTATAAAAAAAGTAAATGAGCATGTTGAACAGACTGTCACGATTGGCGCATGGATCAACAATAAGCGCTCTAGCGGTAAAATCCAGTTTTTACAATTACGTGATGGTACCGGTTACATTCAAGGCGTTGTTGTAAAAAGCGAAGTATCTGAAGAATTGTGGAATGATGCTAAAAGCTTAACGCAAGAAAGTTCTTTGTATGTAACAGGGATTATTCGCGAAGAACCACGTAGTAAGTCTGGATATGAAATGACTGTTACAGGGATTGAAATTATCCATTTGACTGAAAACTATCCGATTACACCTAAAGAGCATGGTACAGATTTCTTGATGGATCATCGTCATCTATGGTTACGTTCCAACAGACAACGTGCTGTTATGGTGATTCGTGCAGAAATTATTCGTGCAGTACAAGAATTTTTCAACGACAATGGATTTACCAAAGTCGATCCACCTATCTTAACTCCATCTGCGGCAGAAGATTCTACAGAATTGTTCCATATCAAATACTTTGATGAAGATGCTTATCTTACTCAAAGTGGACAGTTGTACATGGAAGCAGCAGCAATGGCATTGGGTAAAGTGTATTCATTTGGTCCTACATTCCGTGCAGAGAAATCCAAAACACGTCGTCACTTGATCGAGTTCTGGATGATTGAGCCTGAAATGGCATTTACAGATCATGAAGAAAGCTTACGTGTACAAGAACAGTTTGTAGCTTATGTGGTACAATCTGTACTTAAAAATTGTCGCACTGAATTGGAAACGTTGGAGCGTGATATTTCTAAATTAGAAAATATTCAAGCGCCATTCCCACGTATTTCATATGATGAAGCGATTGAATTCTTAAAAGGTAAAGATTTTGATATTCCTTGGGGTAATGACTTTGGTGCGCCACACGAGACAGCGATTGCTGAAGCGTATGACAAGCCTGTATTTATTACCAACTATCCTAAAGATATCAAAGCTTTCTATATGAAACCTGATCCTGAACGTCCTGAAGTGGTATTGTGTGCGGATATGATCGCACCTGAAGGATATGGAGAGATTATTGGTGGATCACAACGTATTGACGATCCAGAGCTAATGAAGCAGCGTTTTGAAGAACATAACCTGACTGAAGAAGCTTATAAATGGTATCTTGATCTACGTACTTACGGAAGCGTACCGCATTCTGGCTTCGGTCTAGGTCTAGAGCGTACGGTAGCATGGATTTGTGGATTGGATCATGTCCGTGAAACCATTGCATTCCCACGTATGTTGTACCGTCTGTACCCTTAGTCTCTGCGTAGGATGATGTCTAATCGTAGAGCAATAGAAAGGGTGAATCACATGGGCGGAGAACAATGGAAGTCCTGGTCTAAAGGTGCTGCCTTTGCTTTGGGCTTGCAGACGGCGAATGTGCCTTATGCATTGCTCAAATATTATCAGGCATTAGATCTGGATGATGCGGAAGCAATGTTGCTCATTCAAATTCTATCTTTTCGACAAGTTGAAAATAATGAATTCCCGACACTTGAAGAACTACAATGGAGAACAGGAGCAGATGCTTCTCTGATCGCTACTCGTATCCAGAAGTTAATGAAGTCAGGGTTTGTATTAATTGAAGATGAAGAAGACCCGTTAACAGGCATTCGCTATGAGCGTTATGATCTAAGCGGATTGTATGAGAAACTGGGTACTGTACTGGCTACAGAGCAGCAGGATATGATTGATTCTTCAGACGTCTTACCTGAACCTGTCAAACCGATGTCCAAAGCAGATAAGCAAGCAGAGAATGAGCGCAACCTTTTTATTATTTTTGAAAAAGAATTTGCTCGTCCGTTATCTCCAATGGAATGCGAAACGATCTCCAGTTGGATCGATCAGGATCGGTATGCTGAAGAATTGATTTTAATGGCGCTCAAAGAAGCTGTATTTGCAGGTAAGCTTCATTTTAGATACATTGATCGTATTTTACTGGAATGGAATCGCAACCGTGTACGTACAGTAGAAGACGCTAGAGCACACACACAGAAATTCCGTCAACGCTAAGTTGGTAGGATCTGTTTCATGGCTATTAATAAATAAAGTGTAAAAAAACAAAAGGCTGTTTCCTCGATAGTATTTGGGGAAACAGTCTTTTTTGTGTTAGATCTATTTATCTAATGTATAGAGAGATCAAATGCAGAAATTTATGAAATAGAAGAAGAGAAGATTTGTACTCATTTGGATAGATAAAAGAAGTACATATTTTAGAAAATATTTGGAGAATCTATATGAACAAAATAGACTCAAAAAGGTAAAAAAGAAGATTTTCTAAAAACTTTTTAAATATTTTTTTATGCTCAAAATCTTCTTTTTTGAAGTCATTTTGATATAAATCTAAGGAGGATCTAAAAGAAAATATTTAAGATTATTTATTCAATAAAAAGCATGAATATACATTATCCTATATTTGGAAAAAGGAGTTTGTCTGTAATAAAAGAAGATTGAAAATTATAGCTAGCTAGTTAGGTGTGAGGTATATATAACATGAAGAGTGATGTAGTAGATTGATCGCTAGTATAAATGATAAAAGAGAAATGTAAAAATAAAAACAACTGATTACAGAGTAACCAAGGGATTTACATAGGGTAGCAAACCTAAAAAGGATATTTTTCAAGTTAAATGTAAGAATATAGAGAGGGATTTATAACTCCAAAAGTATTTATATGATAATATTTTTATATAAATAACGCTTGATATGTCAATTAATATAACATCATTACTAAAATGTGTACAGAATATGTACAAAAAAGAAGCAAATCAGAAATGTAAACGGAATGTGAAAAAATATACAGTAAATATTAAAATGGTAAAAAGTTTATGAAAAATGTAAGCGCTAAACTAATTAGGTATGTTTCTATTATGTAGTTACATTTAATTTTGCAAAATATAATAAAAATCATTTCAGTAGGGTTGCAATTTATTTGAAATAGGAGTAAAGTTACTTTTGCCCTGATAAACAAGTACTGAATACTTACAAATACATGACTACTACCTCATAATTATTCATAAGAAGCTAAAGTGGTTAGCGTATAGAGTGATCTAAAATCAACACAAACACGTAACACATAGTAATACAAAATAAAACATTCAATTAGGAGAGATACAAAATGATGAACAGCAAAATTCAAAAAGTATTATTGTCTACAGTAGTAGCAGCAAGTTTGGGAGCAGTATCCGTAGTAGCACCTTTGGGAGCACACCAAGTATCTGCTGCAACTAACGATTCTAACCATGAGAAAAACAAAGACAAAGCAGAAAAACGTGCTGACAACGCTGCTTACCAAGCTGCTGTATCTGCACAAGTAAATGCAATGTTCGGTTCTTCTAACGAAACAACAACTGCTCCAGAACAAGAAAAAACAGATGCCGCTAAGACACCTGCTACTGAAGCACAAGCTAAAACAAATGTAACTGTAGTTGTTCCACAAGGTGCTAGCCTTACTGAAATCGCTGCTCAATATGGTGTAACTGTAGATGAGTTGATTGCTGCTAACAATCTTCTTCCAGCTGGATACCAATTGACTATTCCGCAAAAATAAGATTTATCCATCTGATCGGCCAAGAGCATAGGATAGAAAAATACCAATAAAGATATACATGAAGCCATCTACTGCCATAGATGGTTTCTATTATGGTATTTCTTATACGAAATGCAACATATTCAAGTGAAGCAATGCAGATCAATTCGTTCATCTGTACGCTTGTTGTTAATTTATAATCAGTATACGGGTATTTGTGATGAAGGGCAACAACAAATTGTGTTTTACATACAAAAAAAGCTGACATTAACCATAATGTCAGCTTTTTTGTACGTTTTTTTCAAATATTTCCAAAATGATAACGCTTCATTTAAGAAAAATGACCCTAATATTGATTTTTATATCTTCAAACACGAACGGATGACATGTAAGAGAGAGATTAATTTCGTCTATACGAGTAAATCATCTAATCCTATAGACGAAATCATCACTTCATCGATCTTTTAAAAGGCACAGAGACCCTTTTTATTTTCTTAGTAGCAAATCACGATAGATGTACTCAAAAATAAACTCAAATGCTTCTAGATGGCGTTTGGCTTCAAATGCGTTTTGACCCCAAGCATAGATACCATGTCCACGTAACAGAATACCTGGAATCGATTGATTCAACACACCCGATACCAATTCGGCAATTTTAGGAATTTCAGCATAGTTAGGAAGAACAGGAATCGTAATCGCAGCATTTTCTTCCCAGATATTGAATGCTTTTATTAATTCTAATCCTTGAATCGGCACTTCACCTTGTTCACCAAAATATTCGCTTACTAGATTATTGAATACGGTGTGTACATGGAATACGGCACCACAACCGGTTTCACGATAGATTTCGCAATGAATTAATGTCTCTGCACTAGGCTTCAGCCCGGTAGTCTCACAAGGACGACCATCTTGATCTACAAATAAGAAATCAGACGGTGTGCTTACTGATTTGTCTTTACCACTTGCTGTAATGGCAAAATGGAAGTTCTCAGGCGTGTAGTCGCCTACACGAAGCGATAAGTTACCGCTTGTACCTGGAAACCAATGTCTTGCAGCGAATTGCTCTTTGATGCCACTTAGCTCTTGTAATGCCGCTTGCTTATGCTCTAAAGGAATATTAACAAAACTCATGAATGTATCGCTCCTATTCGTTGTCCAAAATCTGAAATAATATCATGGAAAGTATGGAAAGGTACATGATCGACCCCTAGTTCTACACATTTGTCTGTTAAGACAGAGCGTGAGTAGACCAGATCAGCAATCTTAGCTCCTTCAAAATCAGTTAAGCTATCTCCAATAAGGATACGCTCATATTGATCCGGCGAAAATTGACGCATAACCGTCGTTTTACACATTCCGCAATCATTTTGACAATGTTCATCACAAGGATGAGTCCATACAATCTCAATATGTTCACCACTAAAGTCAGCACCGTTACAGAAAATATGATCTTCTACAATATCAAAAGGAGCTAATAATGGTTTTAAGAAAAAGTCGATTCCACCGCTGGTCACATAAAAAGGAATCTGATGACGATGAACTAAAGCTAGAAAATCGCTAAATCCTTCACGAATACCGGCTGTATTCATCACATAATCCACAATTTCTTGCTTTTGTGAAGAAGGCAGTAGTGCAAACATTTTACCTACACCATCACGAATCGAACGTTGACCTCCGACGACTTCATTCATAATCTTTTCATATCCAGGAGGAGAGAAATGTTTCATAATCGCAACAATATTGTCGGAATTGGTAATCGTACCATCAAAATCACAAAAAATAATCGGTTGTTTACTTACACTCATCGTTCTCCACCCCAAAGTTCTAATGCTTGTCTAAGTTCTTCATGTCCTTGAGCGGCATAATCAGCAAGTGAAGTACCTGCCAATGCAGCATCTATAGCTTGTTGGAAAGCTCTACCACCCGCGCTAGCACCTTCGGGATGACCGTGAATACCGCCACCAGCATTAATAATTACCTGATGACCAAAGTCTTTCAGAATCAATGGTACAAGCCCTGGATGAATACCAGCCGAAGGTACAGGGAAGCTATGCTGGAAAGGCAAGGCTGGGGATACCAGTTGCTCCCGAATCGCCATATTTTCTGCTTTGGGCATGACTACTGAGCCATAAGGAGAAGGGAACAGTACAAGATCAGCACCCGCAATACGCATCAATTGACCCAGTAACACCGAAGCTGAAATCCCATAATAAGGCGATGGATAATAAGCACCTGCAAGCGATGGATGTGCCATAATTGGAATATTGATCTCAGGATCGCGTGCCAGTTCATGAAGCACATCGTATCCATAAGCTAATACATTAAGAAGTAGAGCATTGGCTCCTGAATCGATTGCTTTTTTGGCTTGTTCTTTTAATTTAAAAGTATGACCGGTTAGATTGGCAGCATATAGTACTTTTTTGCCTGTTTGTGCTTGTACATCATCGGCAGCTTTACGGCAAGCAGCCACACGTTTTTCGATTGGCGTTAATTCATTTTCAAATAAAATTTCATCGTCTTTAATTAGATCCACGCCACCTAGAGCTTGTGCTGTAAATTGACGTGTTAATTCATCCAGATCATGACCGATCACTGATTTGAAAATACTCATCAATAACGGACGTTCAGGAATACCTAGAATATCTCGTACACCTTGGATGCCAAATTTAGGGCCCATAAAAGCACTTAAAAACGTATCTGACAATTGTAAATTGGTTAATTTGATCTGACCATCCATCGAAATTTTACCAAATACCGTAATCAATAATGCAGGAATATCGGAACTGAAGTTAGCATCAGGGTAAGCGATCTGAATATCCGCATAACGCTCACCTTGTTCGGATTCATTCACCTCAACAGAAATGACTTCACCTAGATGCTTTTTCATAGATTCTTGCTTGGCGGCAGGTAATTCGGTCCAGCTACCGACCGTCATCCCAATTGCAATCGAAGAAGCTTTTTTATGAAAATCAGCTTTACTATCATAACAACGATAAGAAGCTATACAATAACTCATGAATTGTCCTCCTTGAGTGCAGCACCCATCTCACGAGAACGTTCTGCACAGCGTTCTACACCACGTACAATCGTGTCTTGCATATGTGCATCTTCAAATACTTTAATCGCCGCTGCGGTTGATCCATTAGGAGAAGTAACTTTGGCACGCAGAGCAGCAGGTTCTTCACCGGTTTGTTGTACCATATGAGAAGCACCAATTACGGTCTGAATCGTAAGTTCACGTGCTTGCTCAGCAGATAATCCGCCTTCGATCCCTGCACGAATCATCGATTCCATCACATAATAAATATAAGCAGGGCCACTTCCTGAAATACCGGTCAACGTTTCCATTTGAAATTCTTCGATCTCGGTTACCGTACCGACAGCTTCAAATAGATGATGAACTAATTGACGTTGTTCCAGACTCACTTCTTCCGAAAAGACTAGACCTGTGGCTCCAAGTCCGATACTACTTGAAGTATTGGGCATGGTACGTGCTACAGGTTGCTTGCGACCGAGTAAGTGCTGAATCGTACCTACTTCCAAACCTGCAATTACAGAAACAATCAATTGATCTTCTGTCAAAGTAGGTCCTAACTGACGAAGTGCATGAGCTGCATCGACAGGTTTCATCGCTAGTACAATCACTTTGGCTTGTTGCAAAGCGGCTGTACGTGTCGATTCTTCTCCAGCGACAGCAACACCGTAACGTTGTACTAAATAATCTAAACGTTCCTTATTTCCACGGTTTAGCATTGTTACGTGAGCAGGAACCACAACAGCTCGATTCACTAACCCTCGTAAAATTGCTTCTGCCATAGATCCTGATCCATAAAAACAAAGAGGTTCTGTTATTAACGTTTGTAAAGATTGAGGGTGACTCATCATTTTCATCCTTTCAAGCACTTGGTATTACAAGCGCTACGTCTTCTAGTTAAATCAAATATGATTTTTGCAGAGCAAAATACCTTTTTATGAACCTATGATTCATAGTTATATTATTGACGAATTTGACCATTTCCGTAAATACGATATTTGGTCGAAGTGAGTGCAGGTAATCCCATAGGACCGCGTGCATGTAGTTTCTGTGTACTGATGCCAATTTCAGCCCCGAATCCGAATTCGAATCCATCAGTAAAACGAGTAGAAGCATTGTGGTACACAGCAGCGGCATCGACTTCTTGCATAAAGCGTTTGGCATTATTCTCATCAGCGGTAACGATACATTCCGAGTGCATCGTGCCATAAGTTGCAATATGTTGCAATGCTTCATCCAGATTAGCTACGATTTTGATATTCAAAATATAGTCATTATATTCGGTAGCATAATCTTGTTCAGTCACTTCTTTTGCCCATGGAATCAATTGACGTGTTCCTGCGCAACCCCGAATTTCTACCTGATCCTCACGTAAAGCTTCAGCAAGCGCGATAAAAGCAGTCTGGTCATAGTCTGTATGCACTAATAGTGTTTCCATCGAGTTACAGACGGAAGGACGCTGTACTTTAGCATTGATCGCTATGTCTAATGCCATCTGATGATCTGCTGTAGCATCAATAAAGGTATGGCAGATGCCTGCTCCCGTCTCAATTACAGGAACAGTTGAATTTTGAACTACATTTTGGATTAAAGAATGACCACCACGTGGAATAATAACATCGATAATACCATTCAGCTTCATCATTTCATTGACAGAAGCACGATCTGCATCTTCGATCAGTTGTAAGGCATCACGTGGAATAGCAGATTGTTCAAGCGCTTGATGAAGCACTTCAACCATTTTACGATTAGAAGAAAGGGCAGCAGAACCGCCACGTAGAACAACAGCATTACCTGTTTTGAGAGATAATCCTGCCGCATCGACAGTGACATTTGGACGAGCTTCATAGATAATTCCGATCACTCCAATAGGGACACGAAGCTTCTCGATAATCAATCCATTAGGACGTTCTAACGTTTCCAAAAGATCACCTACAGGATCATCCAGATCAGCGATTTGACGTAGAGCAGAAGCTATTCCTTCAATCCGTACGCTATCCAGACGTAGGCGGTCTAACATCGATTCCGATGTTCCTTGTGCCCGTCCACGTTCTAAATCTTCGATATTGGCTGTAATAATCTCATCTGTATGAGAGATGAGCGCTTTGGCCATGATCAATAACGCTTCATTTTTGTCATCAGTAGATAATGCACCTAGTCTAGTCGAAGCTTGTTTGGCAAGAGTGGACTTGTGTAATACTTCACTCATAATAAAAAACCTCCTCTATCCTAATAAGTTAAAGTATAAATCAAATATTATAATGAAACCCATTCATCCCGATGGACAGCTTCTAAGCGGTGGATATCTTCAATACCTAATCGCTTCGATACCTCAGAGCTAGGTAGACCACAGATTAATTGTAATTGATCATGATCATAATTGACGATACCCCGCCCCAGTACTTCACGCTGAAGATTCACCACTTCAATCACATCTCCGGCATGGAATTGACCTTCCACTTGCTTAATCCCAACAGGTAATAGACTACGATATTCACGAGTCAATGCTTGAGCTGCACCATCATCAACAATAAGGGTGCCCAGTGGAGTCGATAAGAAGCCAAGCCATTGCTTTTTAATCGAAAGTGCAGAGACATGCGTCGCAAAATACGTTCCTTTACCATGATGATCAATCGCTGCTTTGAGATCACCGACTTCACGTACACGACCAACAAATACAGGTACACCGCCGCGAGTAGCTATTTTGGCGGCATCAATCTTAGAACGCATACCACCTGTACCTACCGCAGAACCGGAACCTCCAGCAACCGCATAGATTTCATCGGTAATCTCATCAATGCGATCATATCGCTTAGCCGTTGGATCATGACGGGGATCAGCACTATACAATCCTTCCATGTCCGTTAGAATAATCAATTGCGAAGCACGCGCTAGATTAGCAACCAGCGCAGATAATGTATCATTATCACCGAATTTCAATTCATCGACAGATACCGTATCATTTTCATTGAAAATAGGAATAACCCCTTGCTTCAGCAATTCTTCAATAGTCATGGTTGCATTGCCTGTTCGTTTCCGATTGTTAAAATCACTGCGGGTTAACAATATCTGTCCACTAACTATGCCATGACGTGCAAAAGCTTGTTGATAATCACGCATCAGCAGGGCTTGACCGACCGAAGCGGCGGCTTGCTTTTCATGTAACAACTTGGGACGTGAAGGATAGCCTATTTCTCTAAATCCTGCGGCAACAGCTCCCGAGGTGACCAAAAGCACAGAGTACCCTGCACGCTGTAACGAGGCGATCTCATCTGCAAAAAAATCAACAGCTTGATGATCAAGTCCTCCTTGTGGTCCGGTTAGCGAGCTGCTCCCAATCTTGACAACAATACGCTGATTTGACAATATGTTCACTCCTTTATAACTGCCTATCCATTTCTATATTTAGTTACAATATAAACAAAAAAGACTTTCATCCTCTACATCAACATACAATGCAAAGGACGAAAGTCTGAGCTTCCGCGGTACCACCTTTATTGACAGAATCTATCGTTCTGTCCGGCTTAAATATCCAAGATAACGGTAGGTATCCGTTCAGCGTTATAGGCGCTAAAAGTTCGGGGGTAGGTTCGGTAAGAGCTGGTGGCGAATCCTTTCAGCCGCTGGGATTCACTCTCTATACACACCGCAGGTTTACGTACTGTTCCCGTCATCACAATCATTCGTATCCATAGCGTATCAATGAAGCTTACGCTAACTGTTTGTTGCAAACTAGAATAGCATGATCAAGCGCTTTTGCCAAGCACCGCATCACTTACTTGAATAATCCTAGCTTGCCAATACGGCGTACCGCTTCTTGCAACCGTTCTTCAGAAGTGAGTAGACCGATACGTACATATCCTTCACCTTTGGTTCCGAAGCCAACTCCTGGTGCTACAGCTACATGTGCTTTTTCTAGCAGTAAAGTGGCAAATTCTTCTGAACCCATGCCGTTAGGTGTAGGCAACCAGGCGAAGAAAGAACCTTTAGGCGCTTGAGCTTCCCAACCGATTTTTTCCAATTCAGCAAAAAAAGCATTTCGGCGAGATTCATAGGTAGCTACCAGATCAGTCACACATTGTTGTGACTCTGTTAAAGCTTTGGCTGCCGCTGCTTGAATACCTCCAAACAAACTCACATACACATGATCTTGCATTAAGTTGATCAGACGAATGATTTCTTTATTTCCTAGAGCAAAAGCAACACGCCAGCCAGCCATATTATACGTTTTGGATAACGTATAGAACTCAACGCCGACTTCTTTGGCACCCGGAATCTGTAAAAAGCTCACCGGTTGTTCTCCGTCAAATCCTATCGCTCCATAAGCAAAATCGCTAGCAACAACAATATTATGCTTAGCTGCAAATTGTACTGTTTCTTCATAGAAAGAGTAAGGAGCTGTCGCTGATGTAGGGTTGTTCGGATAATTTAGAAACATCAACTTGGCTTTCTCTAATATTTCGGGTGCAATTGCATCATAATCTGGTAAGTATTTATTTTCTTCTGTCAAAGGCATAAAGGACATCTCTGCACCAGATAGTGCAACACCAGACCAGTAATCAGGATACCCCGGATCAGGAACAAGACATACATCCCCTTGTTCAAGCATAATTTGGCTAATTTCAATCAGACCTGTTTTGCCACCGAATAAAATAGCAACTTCTGTCTCAGGATCAAGATCGACATTATAATCTTCTTTATAACGTTGTGCCGCCGCTTCTTTGAGAAAAGAATAACCGGAAAAAGGCGAGTACTTATGATACTGTGGATTTCCAGCGGCTTCACGTAATTCTTCTACAATATGTGGAGGGGTTGGTTGATCAGGATTTCCTTGCCCCAAGTTAATAACATCATGCCCTGCGGCAACCTGACGATTAACATTTTGAACAAGCTTGGCAAAAAATTGTTCAGGCAGTTGATTCATGACACTGGCAGGTTGTATTGATATACTTGGTAATTCATTTGTATTTGGGTTTGAGTTTGAAGAAGTAGTCATCGTTATCACTCCGTATCCGCTAAATTCATGGTATGATTGTTAAAATTTAAAAAAACCTCAAGTGTTCCTAATCTATCATGATTTTTCCGATCAGTATACAGGAGATTTAAAGGAATCGAAAGTCAGAAGGGTTCGTTGCCCATTCTATGTTACTGATTCTATATAGAGGATATCCAAAATAATAAACTCATGCTACATTAAAACTAGCTTAGATTCAGCTAGCTACTCAAGCTGTGATAAAGGGGATTATAACCAATGAATAAGACACGTCAATTACATATTGCTTTGATTCAAATGGATATTGAGCTTGCGAATCCTACAGTTAATCAACAACGTGCTGAACAATGGATTACACAAGCGATGAGTGCGGCGCCAAGACCCGATGTAATCGTACTTCCTGAAATGTGGAATACCGGTTACGCTCTCGATCGCTTAGAAGGATTAGCTGAACGTGAAAATGGCAAGCTGACCGCATGGATGAGTCAAATCGCTAAGCAACATCAGATTGTACTGGTAGGAGGTTCGATATCAGAACAACGGGAGAGCGGTTTTTATAATACATTATATGTGTATGGAGCAGATGGCGAGCGTACTGCCAAATACGATAAAATTCATTTGTTCAAATTGATGAACGAAGAGAAATTTATGCAACCGGGTGAGCAGAAAGCATTATTTCCTCTACATGATGTGACGGCCGCCGCTTCGATTTGTTATGATCTTCGCTTTCCCGAGTTAGCACGCAGTCTAGCTCTAGCCGGTGCACAGATCTGGTTCGTGCCTGCGGAATGGCCTCATCCACGTATGCATCATTGGCGTACACTACTGACTGCACGTGCGATTGAGAATCAAATGTATGTGGTGGCTTGCAATCGAGTCGGACGGGACGAGAAAAGTGAATTTTTCGGACATTCGATGATTATTGATCCTTGGGGTGAAGTATTAGCTGAAGGGGATGAAGTAGAAGGAATCATTAGTGCGACGATAGATCTTGATCTAGCAGATGAAGTACGTGGGCGTATTCCTGTATTTGCAGATCGCCGTCCTGAATTATATATTCATGAACAAAAGTAAAACAGCATACGAGGTAACACATAGATTCTACAGAAGCGGAAATAATACAGCATATATCATGTGCTATTATTTCCGCTTTTTTTATGCTGTCATTTAGAAAGAGTAAATGAGCATACAAATGAACGATCTCGCATAAAAGAAGAAAACAATCCTAATTTAAATCTTTTAACTTACTAAAAGTTAGTTAGTTCGGTGTTCAGCAACATTCTTCCCTAAAGGTCTTTTGTTCTTGTGCAAACTGTTTATAATAAGGATATACAACACGAGCTTACAACTTAGACACTTGTACACGTAATTAGTTTAACTTAAAGATATTTCAAATAAGGTCATTCAAAAATCATTTAAAATCAAAATTAAAAAAATGAATTAACAAAAAGGAGATTATTATTATGACACTTCGCACAGCAGGTATTCACCACATCACTTCTTTCGTATCTGATCCACAACGTAACGTTGATTTCTATGCAGGCGTACTTGGATTGCATATGGTTAAAAAAACAATTAACTTTGATGCACCCGATGTATACCATTTGTACTTTGGAGATGCTGGCGGTAGTCCAGGAACGATCGTTACCTTTTTCCCACAACCAGGTGCACGTAAAGGAGCCGTTGGAGCAGGTCAACTAGGAATTACAGTATTTGCTGTTCCAACAGGATCACTTGATTTCTGGAAAGAGCGCTTAACTCGATTAGGTATTCGCTTTGAACCGGTTCAACGTTTTGGCGAACAGTTATTGCGATTTGAAGATCATGATGGCCTACGGATCGAATTGGTAGAACGTGAAGGCGGCGCACAGAGTACATGGGAATGGGATGGTATTACGGCTGCCCAAGCGATCAAAGGATTCGGTGGTGGTGTATTATTTAGCGCAGCACCAGCTAAAACATTGCATACAGTAGAGCATATATTAGGATTAACCAAAATTGCGGAAGAAGATGGATATGTTCGTTTTCAAGCCGATGGAGAGATCGGTAATATTATTGATGTCAATTCTCGCGAATTACCAAGAGGGATTGCTGGAGCAGGAACCGTTCATCATATCGCATGGCGTGCGGCTGACTTTGCAGAGCATGAACTATGGCGTGAACAAGTACAAGCAGGAGGATTCCAACCTACACCTGTGATTGATCGTCAATATTTCAATGCAGTCTACTTCCGTGAAGAAGGTGGAATCTTATTTGAAATTGCTACAGATCCTCCAGGATTCGCTAATGACGAACCAGCTGATCAATTAGGACAAAAATTAATGTTACCTGAATGGTATGAACCACAACGTGAATTGATCGAAAACAATCTATTACCGATCGAAGTTCGTAAAGTATCAGCTCAATCGTAAATAAAGAATGGAGGAATAGAAAATGACACTGACTTTAAAGCATATTTTTAAACAAGGAAGCGACCCTTCACAACCATTACTCTTATTGTTACATGGTACAGGTGGAACAGAAAATGATTTAATTCCTTTAGCACAACGTCTTGCACCAACAGCTTCGATATTGGGTGTGCGTGGAGCTGTTTTGGAAAATGGAATGCCACGCTTTTTCCGTCGCTTGGCAGAAGGGGTATTCGATGAGCCTGATTTGATTGCTCGTACGCATGAATTAAATACGTTTTTGGATGAAGCCGCAGTCGAGTATGGATTTGATCGTCGTAATATTGTAGCTGTAGGATATTCCAATGGTGCTAATATTGCAGCAAGCTTACTTTTCCATGATAATCAATCGTTAAAAGGAGCTGTTCTGCATCATGCGATGGTTCCACTTCGCAGTGTAACCGTGCCTGATCTTTCAGGTATTCCGATCTTTATGGGTTCAGGTACCAATGATCCGATTATTCCTCGCGCAGAAACAGAAGAATTAGCGAAGTATTTTGTAGATGCACAGGCAAATTTACATCTGCATTGGGAAAATTACGGACACCAATTAACTGCAACCGAAGTGGAAGCAGCGGTACAATGGTATAATCAACAGTTCGTATCCTAAAAGTTCACCATGAATTTCAAAAAAAGTTAAAAAAACGCTTCTGCTGTATTAAACGTAAACTCCTAGATGGGTTAGGCTTATCTCAAGGATTGTACGTTAATACATAACAGAAGCGTTTTTTGATGACCGATTATTATGAAATAAAGATGTTACTACGAATATAGCTTATGATTTTTGGTCAGGTACGATACATGAACCATCTACACATACATCGCCTTCAGTGCTATTGATCATTTGTAATGGATGATCTTCTGCCCATACATCTTGCAATGTATTTAGGAAGACTTCTGTCGGTTGTGCTCCAGAGATACCATATTTGTTATTAACAACAAAGAAAGGAACTCCAGTTACACCTAATTGATTCGCTTGTTGTTCATCTTGACGAACTTCTTTGCCCAATTGTTCGCTGTTCAAAAAGGTCTGTGTCTCGGTGCGATCCAAGCCTACACGTTCAGCGATATCCAGCAATGTATCATGATCTCCAATATGCAATGAATCTGTAAAATAAGCACGGAATAAAGCTTCGTTCATTTCTGCTTCTTTACCCTGTTTAGCGGCAAATTTGAGTAGACGATGTGCATCAAAGCTGTTGGTTAATACCATCGTATCAAATTGGAAATCTAAACCTTCATTTTTGGCTTGTTGCCATAAGTTAGCGCTATTTTGCTTCACTTGCTCTAACGTTAAGCCGTATTTGTTCATTAACATTTCGTACATATTCATTGGAATATCTTTAGCAGCATTCGGGTCCAACTCAAAGCTACGGAAACTAACTTCTACTTCGTCCCGATTCGGAAATTGTTCTAACGCTTTATTAAGACGTGCTTTGCCGATATAACAAAATGGACATTGATAATCTGACCAAACTTCAATTTTCATAGGTATAATCCTCCAGTAAAATAAATAGAATGCACATTGATAAATATAAATAAAACGATCTATAAGGTGTAATCATGTTAGTTGCACTATCTCCAGTATAAACGCAATCCATTGTTATTAATAGTATTTTTATTACTTTTTGTAATTAAGATATGATTACTATTGTTTTTGCTGTTTTTTTATAGTGGATTGGATTCTAATACATCCTGCTCTAACTGATTTTGTTCGCCCCAATCACACATCATATCCAAAATAGGTATCAAAGATTGTCCACGTGCAGATAAACGGTATTCTACTTTAGGTGGTACTTGTGGATATTCCGTACGGATGATTAGCTGATCTTGTTCTAATTCTTTTAGTGTAACACTTAACGTTTTGAAAGAAATCGTACCGATCGAGCGCTTGAGTTCATTATAGCGCATCACTTTATTTTCGCCGGCTAACCAGTACATCACGATCATTTTATATTTCCCACCTACCAGTGAGAGGGTGTAGCCAAATCCTGTATCTTTAAGGTCAACGCCTGTCAGACTATAGTTACCGATATGCATAACATACTCTCCTTTAGGTTAGTATCTAACATTAAAGTGCGTACTTTTTTTAAAATGTAATCCACCATACAATGATTGAAGCAACATAAATACGCGTAATCATGATGGAGGTTTATATGAAAACATTAGTTATTGTAACGCATCCCCATATGGAGGATTCTGTGATTAATAAACGTTGGGTCAAAGAACTGGAACAGTATCCAGATCAATTTACTATCCATGAATTGTATAAAGTCTATCCGGACGAAAAAATAAATGTGGAGCAAGAACAAGCACTAGTTGAAGCCCATGATCACATTGTTTTTCAATTTCCATTATACTGGTTTAATTCGCCGCCACTTCTAAAAAAATGGTTGGATGAAGTATTATTATATGGTTGGGCATACGGTTCAACAGGTAAAGTATTTACTGATCGTAAAGTCGCTATTGCAGTAACTGTAGGCGTCAGTGAAGCTGATTATCAACCCGAAGGAAAATATCGTTATACGTTAGAACAAATATTACTTCCTTTTGAAATGACATTCGATTATATTCATGCTTCGTATCAAGGCTTTACCGCTTTCTATAGTGCAGAGCACGAATCTACTCCTGTACGTATTGAAGAAAGTATTTCAGGATATATTGATTTTCTACAAAATCTTTAAAAGAAGAATCTTTTTCGTTAAGAAGATGATTTTCGATGATAAAGTATTTTACGATTCATCAAGTGCTAGTCTTCGTATAAAAATCCAAATGCAGAAATAGGGAGAGACAGTTCATGTCTTCTCCTTATTTTTATTGTTCAGGATTCACTACATTGATCATCGTTTCTTTAAAAGTCTGCACAAAAGCTTCAGCGGCTTTGGAAAGGTAGCGTCCTTTGCGACGTGCAATGACCAGAGTACGGCTTGGAATCGGCTCGGCTAAAGGTAAATAAATCGGTAAAAACTCGCCACGTCGTGCTCGTGCAATATAATGAGGCACAAAAGTAACACCCATTCCAGTAGCGACTAAAGATTGGATCGTCTCAATATTATTACTTTCAAATACAACTTGTGGCTCAAATCCTGCTTCTTTACAGACATCGAATACAATTTTGCGGAATCCTTGTCCTTTTTTGAGTACGATAAATGGTTCATGTTCTAATTCTTTTAATTGTACAGGTCGATGATCACCATTCGCAAAGCGCTGCGCTAAAGGATGATTAGGGGGTACAGCCAGGTCGATCAATTCATCGCCAACGGGTTCATAAGTTAGTGAAGGTTCTGTCAGTGGAAGAGCCAGTAGACTCAAATCAGTTTTACCACTTGCAGTTAACTTTTCCAGATTCAGCGAAGTATCTTCTATTAAGATGACTTCAATCTGCGGATAAGCAGCACGGAAAGCAGGTAATACATGAGGGAGTAAATGTGAACCGGTAATCTGCATACTACCAACCACAACACGTCCACTTTGTAATTGCGAAATATCTGCCATTTCTTGACGTAACTGTTCCACTGCATCAATAATCTTCTGCGCTTGTTCTACAAAATTAGCACCTGCATGAGTTAATTCTACAGTACTGGTATTCCGCTGGAACAGAAGCACCCCTAATTCTTTTTCTAATTTGGATAATTGCTGACTAAGTGAAGGTTGAGCAATATGTAATTTCTCGGCTGCACGTGAAAAGTTACGTTCAGCGGCTATTTGTAACGCATATTGCAATTGTCTAAGTTCCATGTTCAGTTGCTCCTTCGTACATCTATTGTTTTTATACATCTATTTTAATAAAAGTTCACTTATAAGTATAGCCTATAACTTCTATAGTTATTATATCTTGGAACAATATAGCACTGGATGTTATATTAGATTCAATATAAAGCGGTGCTTCATTCTCAGGTCCAAGATTTCATTGCAGCCATCGTAATCTGCTGCAAGAGAATGTTCGCTGACTTAGTCCGAATCTTATGATGGGGTGAAAATAATGAGTAAAAAAACATTGTACGAGAAAATTTGGGATAATCACGTTATTTTTCAACAAGAAAATCAACCGAGTATTTTGTATATTGATCTACATTTAGTACATGAAGTAACATCGCCGCAAGCATTTGAAGGCTTACGTCTAAGCAATCGTAAAGTACGTCGTCCAGAATTAACATTTGCAACGATGGATCATAACGTACCGACAACAGATCGTTTTAATATTAAAGATCCAATTTCTAAGCAACAAATCGATACATTAAGTCAGAACTGTGCAGATTTTGGAGTCAAACTATTTGATCTTGATACGATTGATCAAGGGGTTGTCCATGTTATGGGTCCAGAATTGGGTCTAACTCATCCGGGCAAAACAATCGTGTGTGGAGATAGTCATACATCAACTCATGGAGCTTTCGGTGCTCTTGCTTTTGGTATCGGAACCAGTGAAGTAGAACATGTTATGGCAACACAGTGTTTGCAGCAATCCAAGTCCAAAACGATGGAAATTCGTTTTAATGGGTCACGAAAACCGGGCGTTACAGCAAAAGATATGATCTTGGGCGTTATCGCGAAATATGGTACTGACTTTGCAACAGGTTATGTATTGGAGTATACAGGTGAAGCGATTCGTGAGTTAACGATGGAAGAACGTATGACTGTATGTAATATGTCCATTGAAGGTGGTGCAAGAGCAGGTCTAATCGCCCCAGACGCAACAACGATCGAATATCTTCGTGGTCGCCAATATGTTCCACAAGGCGCAGCATTTGAAGAAGCTGTAGCACGTTGGGAACAGTTAACAACAGATGCAGATGCAGAGTATGATACTGTGCTTGAATTTGATGTCGATACATTAATTCCACAAGTAACCTGGGGAACAAGTCCGGGTATGGGTACAGATATTACTTCTTCCGTACCGAACCCTGCTGATTTCACGACTGAAAATGAACGTAGAGCTGCTGAAAAAGCACTTGAATATATGGATTTGGCTCCGGGTACACCGATGGCTGAAATTCCGGTTGATTATGTATTTATCGGTTCTTGTACGAATGGACGTATAGAAGATTTGCGTGCAGCAGCAGCTGTAGCGAAAGGATATACTGTTTCGGATCGTTTGACAGCTATCGTCGTTCCTGGTTCTGGACGCGTGAAGATTCAAGCGGAAAAAGAAGGCTTGGATGTGGTATTTAAAGAAGCTGGTTTTGAATGGCGTGAAGCAGGATGCAGTATGTGTCTAGCGATGAACCCGGATGTATTACAACCTGGACAACGCTGTGCTTCAACATCGAATCGTAACTTTGAAGGGCGTCAAGGGCGTGGTGGACGTACGCATCTAGTTTCTCCAGCAATGGCAGCAGCAGCGGCGATCACAGGACACTTTACCGATGTACGTGATTGGAATTTCAAATCAGAAGTATTGAACTAGGAGAGGGGTAATTATCCATGGAAGAATTCAAACAATTAAACGGGATCGTGGCTCCTGTAGACCGCGTAAATGTCGATACAGATGCTATTATTCCTAAGCAGTTTTTGAAAAGAATCGAACGTACAGGTTTTGGACAATTTCTATTTTACGAATGGCGCTGGGATGAAGCGGGCAATGTGAATCAAGATTTTGAAATGAATAAACCTCGTTACGAAGGAGCTTCTGTACTGGTTTCCCGTGCGAACTTTGGTTGCGGTTCTTCTCGTGAGCATGCACCATGGGCGATTATGGATTATGGATTCCGTTGTGTTATCGCACCATCATTTGCAGATATTTTCTATAATAACTGCTTCAAAAATGGAATTTTACCTGTCAAATTGTCTGAAGAGCAAGTACAAGACATTTTCCAACGTACAGCCGATCATGAAGGTTACCGTCTAAAAGTAGATTTGGAGAACAAACAATTGTCCGATGATTATGGTCTAACGATTGATTTTGATCTGGATGAGCATCGTCGCCAATTTTTACTTCAAGGGCTGGATGATATCGGACTAACTTTACAACATGAAGCAGATATTACAACCTACGAAAATAATAAAGCTCAGCATTTATTCGTATAATTCTTAAAAAAATGCATAACCCTGTCGATAGTACTTATGACAGCGGGTTGTGCATTTTTATTTTGTTAAAATCGCCTTGAATTTTAAGGTTACATTGACGTAACATTTTTAAATTTAAGGAAAGGTCGCGTTCATTCTGTTAAGATTGTAAAAGACTCGCAACTTTTGACCAAGTTGAGCGTCTAAACAATCGTCGGGTTGTATGTGAAAACCGGTAGGAGCCGTACAAGAAGTTCGGTAATAAAAAACGGGAATGGTAGGGGTGAAGAATGAAGAAATTTGCTTTTTTGTTATTTTTGTTTGCGTTTATGTGGTCCTTTCCCCACATCGGTGATGCTGCCACGAACACACGTGTTGTATTAAATGGACAGCAACTTAGTATTCCAGAAGAAGTACAGAATATGGATGGTTCGGTGATGGTGCCGATTCGTGTGATTTCTCAGGAACTGGGTTATCAAGTAACCTGGAATCAAGATGATGGTAAGGTTGCGATTGATGGCGAAGGTAAATCAATCACATTGAATATTGGCAAAAAATCGGCTTCTGTCGATAACCAAACGTATACGCTGAATACAGCACCGGTTGTTCAAAATGGTACTACATTAGTACCCATTCGTCTGGTTAGTGAACAGATGGGGATCAAAGTAAACTGGAATAACAGCGACAAAATTGTCACGTTGGCAACAACAGGCACGAGCACCGGCGGAGGAACGACTTCGGAATCAGGATCAAACGCCGAGAACGGTCTTGCACTGGTGAACGGTATTAGTTTTAGTGAAAGCCGCTTATTGGTTACACTGGACAAAAACGTAACACCAAAAGTATCCAAAATGGATTCACCGAATCGAATCGTTATTGATCTGCCTAACTCTGACTTTGGTGGCGGCTTTGCTCAAGGTCAATCTGCAAGTGCAGGACAAATTCAAACACTGGCTGTAGAGAACAATGATAAAGTTTCTCAAATTCGTTACTCACAGTACAGTACAGATCCATCTTCTATTCGAATTGTAATTGATTTGAACAATAAGCAGAATTACGAAGTCTTTAACGAAGGTGACGGATTGTTAATTGTCGATCTAACACCGGATAACGGAACCAAACCTACACCTCCAACAAGCACAGAAGGAACAACACAACCTGGATCTGCTGTAGGGAACTCCGGTAAAAAAGTAGTCGTAATTGATGCAGGACATGGATATCAAGATCCAGGAGCTGTTGGTTCTGTAAGTACAGAGAAAGCTTTGAATCTTGCTGTAGCCCTTAAAGTAGAAGCTATTCTTAAACAAGATCCAAATATTGATGTAGTACTTACACGTTCTGACGATACGTTCCTTGAACTGAAACAACGTGTGAAAGTAGCAGAGAAGCTAAATGCTGATCTATTTGTCTCTATTCACGCGAACAGCAGTAGTTCTTCTGCGGCTTCCGGTACAGAAACGTATTACCAACGCAGTAATAGTAAAAAGCTAGCACAGACGATTCACAAGTATCTGGTTGCAGCTACAGGTTTTAAAAATCGTGGCGTTCAATATGGTAATTTCCATGTTATTCGTGAAACGACAATGCCTGCGGTACTACTAGAAGTTGGATTTATCAGTAACAAATCGGAAGAATCCAAAATGAACGATGCATCCAGACAACAAGCTGTTGCTGAAGGTGTCGTTAAAGGAATCAAAGAATATTTAGGGGTATCCTAAAAGAAAATACATGTGTACCAAAAGATCAGTCTTATCTATATTTTAAATAGATGACTGATCTTTTGTTTTGGAAAAAAGCAAATCCTTGATAACTTTTAACGATTTGTTGACGTAAGTAAAAAATTACTGAAAATTCATGTAAACGATGCGTGCAATTCGTCACAGAACATGTTAAGATACGAATTGTATTGTCATTGAAGATTGGGTACGAGATCTAATGCTAGACGCAGCAATCCCTATCATGCAGGTACAGTGAGACGATACCGTCTGAGTCGCGGAAAATGCCGTGGACAGGCGGTTTTTTGCAGGAGGAATACTAATGAATGCCACTACAGTGAGACATATTTTAGATACCATCGCTGGCATGTTCCCAGATGCGCACTGCGAACTTAATCATAACAATGCGTTTGAACTGACGATTGCTGTACTGCTATCGGCACAATGCACAGATGCAACAGTCAACAAGGTGACGGCAGATTTATTTCAGAAATATCACACACCACAGGATTATATCTCTGTACCTCTTGAAGAATTGGAACAAGATATACGGCGTATTGGATTGTATCGCAACAAAGCGAAGCATATCCAGAACCTATGCCAGATTCTGATTGAACAATATGGTGGAGAAGTGCCTGGTGAACATGACCTGCTTGTACAGCTCCCAGGAGTTGGACGTAAGACAGCGAATGTGGTCGTATCCAATGCATTTGATGTGCCGGCTTTTGCAGTAGATACTCATGTTGAACGTGTATCCAAAAGGCTAGGACTCGCAAACTGGAAAGACAATGTGACTGAAGTGGAAAACAAGCTGAACAAGCGTGTACCTCGAGAGGAATGGACGATTAGTCATCATCGTTTTATCTTTTTCGGACGGTATCATTGCAAAGCTCAAAATCCTGCTTGTCAGGTATGTCCACTACTGGACATTTGTCGTGAAGGCAAAAAAAGAATGAAAACGTCTTTAGTGATCAAAGAGAAAAAGGTCAAACCGAAAATCTCAAAATCAGTAAAGAAAAACAACACTACAACATAAAAAGAGGTCGAACGTTATGAAATGCATTTCTGTGTATACTGATAATTTTGAACAATTTTCTGATATCTTTGAGCAAGTGGTAGCAGAGGAATTGGCTGAAAACGAAGAAAAAGAAGTTGACGGTATTACAGTTAACTATTCTGGTGATGTACCTGATTATTATATCGAGCGTATGGCACAAAAGCGTGATGTTGTTGTTATGAAAGACAAAGGTAAAGGTATTACTATTTTACAACATGGTAAATTATTTGAAATTCTAGTACCTGTTGCTGAAACAGAAGCTAGCGTTATCTAATTGTACGGATAACATTATAGTAGAACATAAGGCTTTTTATGAATGCATGTATATATCTGTGAGTCAGGTATATAGAAGCTATTCATAAAAAGCCTTTTTTGTAGGTATAGATCAAGTGAATAATCCAATAGTTACATCCAGTGGGTCACAGTGGTACAATATCAGAAAAGTGATTGGGACAGAGATCATGCATGATGGAGGGCATACTGATGCAAGCGATTACACCGCAAACCAAAGATTCTTTAGATCATATACTTGAACAATTGAAAGCGACACTTCAACAACAAGGCAATACGTCTGCTGCTAATAAGGCGCAAGATTTAATCCAGAAGCATCGTTCTGAAGAATTGGTGCTCGCTTTTTGTGGACACTTTTCCGCGGGCAAATCCAGTCTGATGAACTGGCTCTGTGGCAAGCAGGTCTTACCGACAAGCCCGATTCCTACTACAGCTAATATTGCAGCTATTCGTGATGGTGAACCACGCGCAATCGTTCATCTTAATAGCCAGGAACCTTCTTTTGAAATCGGTCTGGATGCATTAGATGAATATTGTAAAAATGGTGGCGAGTACGAATCAGTCGATCTATGGGACGATATTAAGCTTCTAGGCGCTCATGGAGTATTGTTGGATACACCGGGTGTCGATTCTACAGACGCGGCTCATGAAGCGGCTACGTACTCTGCATTGCATCGTGCAGATGTTGTTTTTTATGTGATGGATTATAACCATGTTCAATCGGAAACCAATCTTTCATTTGCCAAAACGTTATCTGAGCGAGGGAAGCCTTTATACTTAATCGTTAATCAGATTGATAAACATGATGATTCAGAATTAGCTTTTGCTGACTATCAACGTGGAGTCGCTCAGTCTTTTGCCGGACGAGGTATTGAACCAGCAGGTATCCTTTATGTATCCAGACAGGAGCCTCAGCATCGTCATGGTAAGCTAGAGCGTCTACGTACCGTTATTGGTGAGTTGTTACTTGAGCGTGAACCCTTGCGGATGTATAGCTTGTCTCAAGCGATCTGGGAATTAGCTGAAGAACATACCAAATGGTTGCAAGAGCAAATGAACAGCGAAGAAGAACCATCTTCGACTGTAGACCATGATCTGAACGATGAAATGACGATAGAACAATTGAATGCGCAACTTCAACAATTTGAACAACAGATTGTTACTGCGCAGACTACAATAGAAAATTATCGCAAAACATGGAGTTGGGAAATTGGACGATTGGTAGATCAAGCCAATATCACACCTGCACCTGTACGTGATCTAGCTCAGTTGTATCTGGAAAGTCAACGTCCTGGATTCAAAGTAGGATTTTTTGCTTCCAAAGACAAAACGGCTCAAGAACGTGAGCAGCGCAAGTCTAATTTTCTGACATCATACCGGGAACAAGTTGCTGCTAATCTAGATGTTCATGTACGTGGATTGTTACGTGGCTGGAGTCAAGAACAACAATTATGGACTGAAGAACAAGAAACGTTGTTAACATCGTCTTTGCCACAAATCACAGAACGTGATATCGAAGCCGGTGCAACTTCAGATATTGCGATTTCAGGTGAGTATGTATTGAACTACACGCGTGCGTTACGTGAAAAAACAGTCGCTATCTATCGGAGAGCTGCACTTGATGCGATGGAGCGTCTACTGGAACAGTTAGAGCCCAAGGTAGAAGCAGAGCAACAAGGATTACAGCAAGAGCGTGATCAATTAGCTGGACGGTATCAATCATTGATGCGTCAACAGCAATTAGAACAGCAAAAAGAACAAAATGATCAAGCGGTACGTCAATTACTGCCTGCCCGTGCACAGCTTCAAGCGCAGTGGTTACCTGCTATCCTAGAAGAAACAGGTGAAGTGGATTCTACAGTTGCTATAGATGATCAGCTAACGTCATCCTCTACTGATACTTTACAATCATCTGAATCATTAGTAGGAAGCTCAGGATCTTCAACACACACAGATACTGATTCAAGTATTATCATGCCACCTATAAAAGAAAAAGTAATATCTTCTCATCGAAAAGAGCGCCTTGTCCAAACAGCTGTGCAGTTGCGTCAAGCTTCAGATATGATCGAACATATCAAAGGATTAAGCTTACCTGCTACTGAATTGCGTCGTCGTGCTCATGTAATGGAAAATGGTAAATTTACGTTGGCTTTATTCGGTGCATTTAGCGCAGGGAAGTCGTCATTTGCAAATGCTTTACTAGGGGAAGCCGTACTTCCTGTTTCTCCTCATCCGATGACAGCTGCTATTACACAGATCATGGCACCTGAAGGGGAATATGGTCACGGAACTGCTCAAGTCTTTATGAAAAGTAGAACAGAAATGCAAGAAGATATTACTGGAGCTTTTCGCTTATTAGGATTACCAGAGATGACATTAGAACAGGACTGGGGAAAACAGATTGCTTCCTTATCGCCTGGACGTATTCATCCTTCTGCACGTGCTCATTATAACTTTGTGATTGCAGCAGCAGCAGGTTGGCAAGAAGCAGAGCCTTTGCTTGGACAAGATCTGAAGATCGGACTGGATCAATTTAGAGGGTTTGTATCCGAAGAGACCAAGTCTTGCTTTGTACGACGGATAGATCTGTATTATCATTGTGAATTGACCGCTCAAGGGATGGTACTGGTTGATACACCGGGAGCCGATTCCGTCAATGCCCGTCATACTGGAGTAACTTTTGAGTATATGAAGTCAGCAGATGCATTGGTATTTGTGACTTATTATAATCACGCATTTACACATGGAGATCGTCAGTTACTAGAGCAATTAGGTCGGGTCAAAGGAAGTCTAGCATTAGATAATATGTTTTTTGTAGTCAATGCATCCGATCTAGCTTCCTCGGAAGAAGAAAAGAATCAAGTGGTTGAACGTATAGTACATGAGCTTAATACGACAGGCATTCGCAAGCCTAATATTTATGCGCTATCCAGTCGTCGAGCTATTCAAGGTAATGATGATGGATTCAGACAGTTCCAGCAACATTTTATGAACTTTGCAGATGAGACATTAGCAGGACTTGCGATTCAAGCGGCTTATGATGAAGTAGAACGTGTACGCAAAACAGTACTCACATGGGAAGATGCGGCGAAGCGTGGAGAAGCTTATCGAGTAGAACGTATGCAACAGCTGGTGCAAGAACGATCAGCTGCTCATGCGGCAGCTATGCGAATGTTTCAGACCGAACCGGATCGACGGATTCAAGAAGAAAGCGGCGAATTGTTATTCCATGTTCGTCAACGTGTACGCTTGAAGGCGCTAGATTGGATGCCTGAAATCTTTAATCCTTCTTTGCTTAATAGTGAATCTCCTGATCTCAAAGCAGATTTTGCTGCTTGTGGACGGGAATTATTACGCCGATTATCTACAGAATTAGAGCAGGAAGTACTGGCTACAACGTTACGCATGGAGAAAGCTTCTGAGCGAGTAGTCGGTGAGCGTCAAGAAGTGTATGGACGTGAAGCAGAAGCGGCGGCAGCAGGTTTGACATTATCTAAGCCTGAATTAACCAAATGGCAAACTCCAGAACTGGTACAGATGAAAATAGCAGATGTACTGGATTGGAAGTCACTCTGGTCGTTATTCCGCAATCCTCGTTATTTCTTTGAACAAGGTGGACGTGAGAAATTCCGTGAAGAAGTATCGGGGCGATTAGACCAATTAATCGCTAGCATGTTGGATGAACAACGTGAGCGATTGTCACAATATTATATTGTTGGTCTGAACCAAAGACTACAAGAAGCGGCTGATGATATGCAACGTCAAATTGCAGAGTGGGTCGAAGGAACTGAAGCTTCATTGCAAACAGATGTGAGTGCAGATCGCTGGTCAGCATTAGCTCATGATCTAGAAACATTAATTCACTCTGTTTCAGCAGAAGATGAAGCTAGAATCAAACAAGCTTATGATTTATAAAATATAGACTTAAAAGTCATACGAATAATAATTAATCATCAAAAAGAGCGTGCTATCAGAAGATAGGCGTTCTTTTTTATCTATACATAACTTCCTTATTATTATATATGTGAAAATAGATACAATACTTATATTCAAAAGTGATAGCGCTTTTACCAAATTATTGCATAAACAAGTTTACAAAATAAAATGAATGTTAAGAAATGCTCGTGAAATGTAGTATTTTGCATTATTTCATTAAAATTGACGGTTTATGTCTAAATTATGGCATAAATTTAAAGCGATTGCCGATAAACGAACGTGTATCCACTTTGCGGGCTTTTGAGGACGGTGGTAAGCTTCATTATGCTAATCATCGACAAGAGAATCAAAGGGGGATACACATGGACGTTCTCAAACAATTGCATGACTATTATCGGAGCAAAAGAAGCTATTTATACCTCTCTATTTTATGTCTTGCAACCGCTACCGCACTCGGGCTAGTATATCCAAATTTACTTAGAATTTTGATTGATGATGTTATCAAGCTGAGGCGATTTGATCAGGTTCCAATGTTGGCACTAGCTATTTTTGGTGTCGCTATTCTGAAAGGTATCATGCAATTTCTTCATGGATTTTTTGGAGGACGTCTAGGTAATTATATTGCATACCGACTTCGCAACGCGTGCTATGAAAAGTTACAATTTCTATCCTTCCGTTATTATGACACAGCTAAAACAGGAGATTTAATGTCACGCTTAACCGGTGATCTCGAAGCGATTCGTAACTTTATCGGTTTTGGTTTTGCTCAGTTATTGAATGTATTTATTATGGTGGTCTTTGGTTCGATCGTCATGTTTTCAATGAACTGGCAACTCACACTGGTTACATTAATCTCTATTCCTTTTTTAGTCTTTGTCGCTCTCAAATTCGAATCCCGTATTCACCCTGCTTTTCAAGAAATGAGGCTTGCTTTAGGGTCTTTAACAACAGCTGTACAAGAAAATATTACAGGTGTACGAACCGTCAAATCTTTTGCTCGTGAACCTCATGAAGTTGATAAATTTGCTATACGTAATGAGCGTTATCGCACCAATCAGATTCATGCCGCTACACTCTGGAGTCGCTACTTTCCAGTTATGGAATTACTGGCTTCGGTCTGTGTCGTGATTTTGCTTGGTTTTGGTGGAACATTAGTGATCCAAGGTTCGCTTACACTTGGTGAATTGGTCGCCTTTTTCACCTTAATTTGGTACATTATTGGACCGATGTGGGGACTCGGATTTCATATCAATAACTATACGCAGTCCAAAGCCTCTACCGAGCGTATATTGGAAATTCTATATCAGCATGTAGATGTTAAAGATAAAGATACAACAAGTCACATGAATATTCATGAAGTGAAAGGTCATGTGACATTTGAACATATGACATTTGCTTACGGGAATCAATTACCTGCTGTAGTTGATATTAATTTGGATGCCCCTCCAGGGTCGGTTATCGGCTTACTAGGGGGTACAGGATCTGGTAAATCGACAGTTATTCAGTTATTAATGCGTGCGTATAATGTGACTGAAGGCAGCATCAAGTTGGATGGAGTCGATATCCGAGATATCCGAATTGAAGACTTGCGTTCTCAGATCGCTTCTGTTTTTCAAGAAACGTTTTTGTTCTCTTCTACACTCAAAAATAACATCGCTTACGGCATGAGTGAGGTCACGATGGATGATATTATTCGGGCTTCCAAGCTTGCCAAAGCTCATGATTTTATTATGGAACTACCACAAGGGTACGATACACTTGTCGGTGAACGAGGTATGGGATTATCCGGTGGGCAAAAGCAGCGGATTGCGATTGCTCGTGCACTACTCAAAAACCCGAAAATCCTGATTCTCGATGATGCTACCAGCGCTGTTGATATGGAGACCGAGCATGAGATTCAGTCGGGTTTTCAGGAAGTGATGAAAGGTAGAACTACATTTATTATCGCTCACCGTATTTCTTCTTTGCGCCATGCCGATGAGATTCTAGTACTGCAAGAAGGACGGGTAGTACAGCGTGGGAAGCATGAGCAATTGATACATGTACCGGGCGCTTATCAGGATATTTATCATGTGCAATATGCAGACCATATTCAGCGACTTCAAGATATTGATGAGCCCTCTATTTCCCACGAGACAGCAAGTGAGATCAACAGCGAGCAGGTGAGAAGCTATGAGTAATCTATCCGTCAAAGAACCACTAGAAGAAAAGCAAAAGCTATCCAATTCATCTGCTATTACACGTGTCGAAGACCGATTTGTTTATCAAGATGATGAGTTGATTGATAAAGCATTTAACTGGTCTCAATTTGCACGATTGTTCGGTTATATCAAGCCATATGCTAAGCAATTGCTACCCTTTATTATTTTGATGATGGTACTTGGCACGATTACCAAATTGGCGGTTCCTTATATTACTGGAGCAGCGATTGATAAAGCGATTCAACCTGTATCGGGTGCTCCTAGCCTCAAATTACTATACGGACTTACTGCATTGGCACTGGGATTATATCTTATCCAGTGGGCAGCGAATGCATATCGGATCAAATATACGAATATTATTGGACAACGTGTGATCTATGATCTTCGTTCGGATTTATTTAGTCATATTCAGCGCTTATCCTTTTCCTTTTTTGATAAACGTCCCGCAGGTTCTGTATTAGTACGAGTAACCAATGATGTGAACTCTTTGCAAGATTTATTTACAAATGGTGCAGTGAACGTCATGATCGATTGTGTTCAGCTATTAGGTATCGTGGTGATTCTGATGCTAATTAATTGGAAATTAGGGCTTGCTGTGATGCTGACCGTACCGTTAATGTTCTTCGTCTCCACCAAGTTACGCAAAATTATCCGTCTATCATGGCAAGAAGTGCGAATGAAGAATTCACGTATCAATTCTCACTTGAACGAATCGATTCAAGGTATCCGTGTAACGCAAGCGTATACACAAGAAAAAGAGAATATGAAGTACTTTGATAATATGAATGCTTCTAGCAAAAAATCGTGGGATAAAGCTTCTGCACTCAATCAATCGTTCGGACCGTTGATCGAGATTACGGGTGGATTGGGTTCTATGATTCTATTCTGGTATGGAGCCACATTGATCGCTAGCGGTGAGATTATGATTGGTACACTGGTCGCTTTTGCAAGTTATGTAGGGAATTTCTGGGACCCGATTAACCGTCTGGGAAATATGTATAACCAACTGCTTGTAGCGATGGCATCGTCTGAACGTATTTTTGAATTTATGGATGAAAAGCCTTCTGTAGCCGATAAGCCAGGTGCACAACCGATACCACGTATCAACGGAGATATTGTGTTTGACAAAGTGACTTTTGAATATGTAGCTAATCGACCTGCACTGCGCGAGATTGATCTACATGTCACCGCAGGACAATCTATTGCATTGGTCGGACATACCGGTTCTGGTAAATCGACGATTATTAATCTGATTAGTCGATTCTATGATATTAAGAGCGGTACGATTAAAATTGATGGATATGATATCCGTGATGTGACTTTGGAAAGTCTGCGTGGACAGATCAGTATTGTGCTTCAAGATACGTTTATCTTTTCCGGAACAATACGAGATAATATTCGCTTCGGACGACTGGATGCTACCGATGAAGAAGTAGAAAATGCCGCCAAAGCTGTTCATGCTCATGCGTATATTGAGAAGTTGCCCAAAGGCTATGATACAGAAGTCGAAGAACGGGGAAATGTGTTGTCGATGGGGCAACGTCAATTATTATCTTTTGCCCGCGCACTACTTGCAGATCCACGGATTTTGATTTTGGATGAAGCGACAGCCAGTATCGATACGGAGACAGAACTACGTATACAAGAAGCGCTAAAAGTGTTGCTTCAAGGACGAACTTCTTTTATCGTGGCGCATCGACTTTCTACGATTCGACATGCTGATCATATTGTCGTATTGGATCATGGACAGATCAAAGAAGAAGGAACACACGCAGAGTTGATTCAAAAACAAGGCATTTACAATGGTTTGATTGAAGCGCAATTCCGCTTTTTGTGACATTATTCGACTTAATTAAGCCTTGAAAGTAAGAATTATACGAGAATTGTCAAAAAATTTAGACAAAGTGACTTGCAATCTTGCTCATTAGATAAGAGAATAGAAAGTGTCATCACATTGTAAAGTTTAAAAGGAAATTCGTCGGAAATTTTACAATGTGCTATTCATTGTCGAATAGGTAATGATTCGATAAGCAAAATGACGTAAGCAGTACCTTGTAGGTTGCAGTGCAAAACATGTATATAAGGGAGTGCTGTCTATCATGTGGGGGGCCCCAAATTCTCGTCAAGCGAAACGGATGTTGATGCTTGGGAGTGGAGAACTTGGCAAGGAAGTAGTGATCGAAGCTCAGCGACTCGGCATTGAATGTATTGCTGTAGACCGCTATCCGGATGCACCTGCTATGCAGGTTGCTCATCGTTCTCATGTTATTGATATGCTTGATGGTGCTAAGCTACGAGCAGTCATTATCAGTGAACAACCGGATTTTATTGTACCTGAGATTGAAGCGATAGCAACAGACGTACTGGTAGAACTAGAGCAAGAAGGCTACAATGTAGTGCCTACCGCAGTTGCAGCCCAATTGACAATGGACCGTGAGGGGATACGCCGTCTGGCATCTGAGACCCTTGGATTGCCTACTGCTGCGTACCGGTTCGCTGACAACTTGGAGCAATTGAAAGAAGCTGTTGCTGTACTTGGAACACCCTGCGTAGTAAAGCCTCTTATGAGCTCGTCTGGCAAAGGACAGAGCGTATGTCGCACCCCTGAAGATGCTTCGGCATGTTGGGATGCGGCACTTGAAGGCGCAAGAGGCAAATCAGTTCGTGTTATTGTCGAAGCGTTTGTACATTTTGAAAGTGAAATTACACTGCTTACGGTGCGTTGTGCCTCTGGAACGTTATTTTGTCCGCCGATCGGACATATTCAGCGGGACGGAGATTATGTTGAGTCATGGCAACCGCACCCAATGACTGCTGGACAGTTAGAAGAAGCACAACGTATTGCTGCAACCATTACAGAACGTCTGGGTGGATATGGGTTGTTCGGTGTCGAACTCTTTTTAACCCCAGATGGTGTTGTATTTAGCGAAGTGTCGCCAAGACCGCATGATACAGGTATGGTGACAATGATTACTCAAGATTTATCAGAATTTGCTCTGCATGTTCGGGCTATTCTTGGTTTTGAGATTCCGAGTATTCATTTGTTAACTCCTGGCGCATCAGCGACACTGAAAGCAACACAAGCTTCCAAAGATTTTGTCGTTGGCGGAATAGATGAGGCATTGAAGTTACCCCGTACGCAAGTACGTGTATTCGGTAAGCCGGAGACTAAGCCGGGTCGCCGAATGGCGGTAGCTCTCAGTGCGGATGAAAGTGTGGAAATTGCGCGGAAGCGAGCCGTGCAAGCGGCAGCTCTGCTAAAAGAGGAGTATGTACATGTCGACTAGTGTATTAATGCCTGTTGCAGAAGTCCGTAAATTCGAAAGTAAAGATGTTCAAGCTCTAACTGCTCTAATGCGTGAACTTCGTTATCCGATGACGGAAAGTGTACTGCGCGACCGTATGGAAGCGTTGGAAGGCAAACCGCAATTTTTGACTCTTGTTGCAGAACGTGAAGGACAGGTCGTCGGTATGATCGCTATGTACCGTGAGACTTCATATGAGACAGGTCAACAGACTTCACAAATCACAGGTCTAATCATTTCTGCGAATTATCGTGGTCAAGGGATCGGACGTGAATTGATTGCTCAAGCTGAAAAGCAAGCAAACGAAGCTGGAGATCACTCTGTCTATGTAACAGGAATGAACCGTGACGAACGTCTATCCTCATGCTCTTTTTATCAACATATGGGCTATGAGAAGATTGGATGCCGGTACATTAAAAAAATGTAATTCCGCTATACACAGCCACACCTTTCGAAAAGGCATCAGGTTAATCCTGGTGCCTTTTTGCTTTAATCATAGAGCGAAAATAGCAATTAAATACCAATAGATGGTAAAATATACGGTGATTCTGAATTTAAAGGAGGAACACCATTGAAAAACAATCGTACATTACTAAAACGAATCACCTCAACTGCTGCCGCAGCAGTACTTGTAACAGTAACGATAGCAGCTCCTGCTCAAGCGGCTACTACACATCATGTGAAAACAACCAAACCTGTATATGCCAGTCAAAGTGCATCCGCAGACACCTCTACCTTTGTAGCGGAAGTGGTGCAATTGGTCAATCAAGAACGTAGCAAAGCAGGGCTAAAAGCATTAACGGTAGACACCAAGCTTCAAACGATGGCACAAGATAAAGCTATCGATATGGTGAAAAATAATTATTTTGATCATACGTCACCAACTTATGGAACTCCTTTTGAAATGATGAAAACGTATGGAATTAGTTATCGTGCAGCTGGAGAAAATATCGCCAAAGGGCAAACATCTCCTGCTCAAGTGATGCAATCATGGATGAATAGCTCCGGTCACAAAGCCAATATTTTAAGTTCTAGCTTTACATCAATCGGTGTAGGGTATCAAAATGGAGTATGGGTACAAGATTTTATCGGAAAATAATACGCTACAAAATGCAATAATGAAATGTGACAGATGCAGTCGAAAATCGGATTTATAGAATAAAAAATGCCTGTTTCCTTTGTTTTTAGAAGGAAGCAGGTATTTTTATAAGCTCATAAGCAGTATAATCGTTACATATTGGTCTTCATTAGGGTAAATAAGATGATATCCATAGCAATAATGCAACAGATAGAGGAGCCAACAAGCGATGAAAACGATCAAATATTGCACAAAAAATGAAAAGTTCGGTACAAAAAAAGTCTATAAAACACTTAAAAAAGAGTTCCCTGATGTGAAGCAAAAGCAAAAAAGTTGCTTAAGCGAGTGTAAAGCTTGTCGCAAACAACCGATCGCTTTAGTGGGGAAAAAGACACTGATATGCGAAGAAACCCCAGAACTATTATATGCCAAATTGATCGAAATGATTCATGCGTCTAATGATAAAAAAGGTAAAAAAGAAAAGAAGAAAGTAAAACAATAATGATTACTTTCAAATAGATCGTTCTATGTATAGAAGATGGTGGATTGATAATATAACCATCTTCTTTTTGCTGTGTATAGATTTAAAAATAGAAGCGATAGTTTCTAACTGTTTGGAAGTTGTGCACGTACTGTATATAATAGATAGATAACCTATCTTAAAATGAACCGCGAGTCATCATACCAAGTGGCAGATGTTGTTCATATTTCTAACACAGGAGGCCAAATAATGAAATCATCCAAATCGTCAGTGCGTATCTGGCGAATCACAGGCATCACATCCATTGTAGCCACGATTGTATTGATTGGCGGCTTTATTTATGCCATTTCTGATGTATTAAACCCTGTAGGGAGCACGTATACATCCGACTCAACAACAAGTGGAGCAAAACCAGCAACGACTGTTGCAACAGACGGATCTTTTCAAATCGCTGTTTTAGGAGATTCACTTGCTAAAGGTACAGGAGATGACGACGGTAGTGGATTTGCTCGTCGAACCGTAGACTTATTGCAAAAAAACGGCAAAGAAGCTAAATTAATCGCCAATTTAGGTATTAACGGTCAGAAAACAGCGTCAGTGCTTTCTTCATTAGAAGAGCCCGGTGTCCAACATGTATTGAAACAATCGAATATGATTTTTGTATCGATTGGTGCTAATGATTTATTTAATGCTGGAGAAGCCCTTGGTAATACACAACAAGCGCCAAGCAAACAACAATTGCTTGCCAATTTACCGAAAGCCAGCAAAACATTACAACAAATCTTAGAGCGAATCGCTCAAATTAATCCAGACGCTCATATTTTATACCTCGGACTGTATAACCCATTCTCTGATTTACCTGAACTACGTGTACCTGGTAATGAAGCTGTAACCGCATGGAATACTACTGCACTGAATATTATTAACAGTCAATCCAATATGTCGCTTATTCCTACGTTTGATTTATTTCAGCAAAATCTAAATAAATATTTATCTTCTGATCATTTCCATCCTAATGGTACAGGTTATGAACAAATTGCAGAACGTGTCGTCCAGAGTATCGAATAATGAGGTATACCCTGTATGGAAATGAGAGAGGAGCTAGATCATAATGGATTCTAAATTAACAACAACCCATCCCATAGCAACGGCTAATTCGCAGTCTGTAGCATCTCAAGAAGAGATTGTATTATCTGTCCAACATGTCAAAAAGAAAATCGGCAAAAAGTGGATTATCAAAGATGTCACTTTTGAAGTCAAAGCAGGTGAAATCTTTGGCTTTCTAGGACCGAACGGTGCAGGTAAAACAACAACCATTCGAATGCTTGTGAATCTGATTCGCCCTACAGAAGGAACGATCAATATTTGCGGTTACGATGTGACCAAGCAACCGGAGAAGGCTTTGGCTTATGTCGGTTCAATTGTTGAAAATCCTGAAATGTATCCTTACCTGACAGGATGGGAAAACTTAGAGCATTTTGCACGGATGCAGCCCGGTGTCGATGAGAAGCGGATTCAAGAAGTCACCGAGATTGTCCGTCTGGATGAGCGTATTCACGATAAAGTAAGCAAGTACTCACTAGGTATGCGTCAACGGCTTGGGATCGCTCAAGCGTTGTTAGGTCGCCCTAAATTGCTTATTTTAGATGAACCGACCAATGGACTTGATCCTAAAGGGATTCGAGATATGCGTATTTTCATCCGCGAACTGGCATCGCAAGGTATGGCTGTGTTTGTATCCAGTCATTTACTCAGTGAAATTCAATTGCTTTGTGATCGCGTAGCAATTGTGGGACGAGGAAGTGTTATTGCTGTAGGCGGAGTAACAGAGCTGGTAGAAGATACACAGCATCTTGTGATATGGGAATTAGAACCTCAAGCACAAGGAGAACAGATTCTTCAATCAATACCTTCTATTCAAGTGCTTGATCTGGAGAGTTCTAACTTGGATAACGATACAGCAGCATCACTTCGACCGCATTCTATTATCACCGCAACCCCTGAAGAATACATTTCGACAACGATTGCTACACTTGTGCAAGCAGGGATTCAGATTCATAATGTACGCAAACTTAGCCCGACATTGGAACAACTATTCCTGGGCGTGACAGAAGGTGAATTTATTGAATAGTATATGGCCATTGGTACAGAATGAAACGATAAAAATTATTAAGAAAAAAAGATTTTATGTCGTGCTATTGGTTTTATTAGTACTGGTACCGATGTTTACTTATGCGCAGATGCGTCAAGCCCAAGAAAATCGCACCAAGTTCGGTGAAGATTGGCGTGTTGAATTACAGCAAGCAATCACAGATAACCAGAACTCATTAGGTAGTGATCGTGTACCTGAAGAATGGAAAAAATACCGTCGTGTGTTTGTCCAACAGATGCAATATTATTTAGAAAATGATGTGAATCCGAATGAACCGGGTGGCGTTACATTTACTCGCGAATTTCTGGATAACTCCAGTAGCTTATTTATCCCACTGCTTATTATGACGATTGCTTCTGATCTGGTATCGGCGGAACGAACAGGCGGAACGATCAAAATGTTGCTTACAAGGCCGATTCGTAGGTGGAAAGTATTGTTAAGTAAACTCATTACGCTGACGATGTTTGTCTCGCTGATTGTCGTTTCAACCTTTATTATTTCCTACGTCATCTCAGGAGCAGCATTCGGATACAGTGGATTTAACATTCCTGTATTTACCGGATTCCAGCCGGGTGATACAGGAACCGATATGAGTAGTGTACACGCTATAGCTCAGTGGCAATTTATTTTGATGCAAATGGGATTGATCTGGTTTGTCGGTTTGACCGTCGGCTTACTTGCCTTTATGGTATCTGTGTTAGTACGAAGTACCGCAGCCAGTATCGTTATTATGATGGCAGCATTGATTGCAGGTACCATTTTGACCAATATGGCGGCTTCGTGGAGCACAGCTAAATATTTATTTATGGTTAATTTGGGACTGACTAATTATTTATCAGGAAGCCCGGCACCGATTGAAGGCATGACATTACCATTCTCGCTTGGCGTATTGGCAATATGGGCATTAGCGTCAGTCATCGTTTCGTTTGCTGTATTTACCAAAAGAGATGTGCTCAATTAAAAAGTATAGTATGATTGCCTGCTTATCTTATGAAGATCAGCAGGCAAGTTTATTTACAAAAGATCATTGTAGCTAATATAATGGGAAATCGTAGAATAATGTGACAAGTGGGTTTACGAAATGAAAAGATTAGATTACACTTAAAGAATAAAAGGAACATGTGTTTGCATTATACATTTATCTATCGAATAAATTACATTTTATGTAAATCAAAAGTGTCGACAAAATAAAAGCGTATGATATGATGGTTCGGGGTCAAGCGCGATTATTGATTTACCTATGGTATAATTTTCGACTAAGATTTATAATGCTAATCGTAGGTCAAACAGAACAAAGCAATATTTAGATTAAAGAGGGGGACCATGAATGGTCGAAAAGATCGATTCACTCACAAATTCATCCCGTGGTAATGTTAATCCGCCAGTTTCCGGGTATGATGCTGACGACATTCAGGTGCTTGAAGGGCTGGTTGCCGTACGGAAACGTCCGGGGATGTATATCGGTAGTACAAGTTCATCTGGGCTTCATCATCTCGTATGGGAGATTGTGGACAACGCAGTTGACGAGCATTTGGCAAAACATTGTTCAAAAATCGAGATTTCACTGAACAAAGATGGTTCGGTTACGGTTTTTGATAACGGACGTGGTATTCCGACAGGAATGCATAAAAGTGGAGTACCTACACCACAAGTTGTATTTACTATTTTGCATGCAGGTGGTAAATTCGGCGGTGGAGGATACAAAAAGTCCGGAGGTCTACACGGAGTTGGTGCTTCAGTAACGAATGCATTATCCGAGTGGCTAGAAGTAGAAATTTATCGTGATGGTGGTATTCACCGTCAACGTTTTGAATATTGGGTTGATAAAAAAGAAAAAGAGCATGTAGGTGAGCCTGTAAGTGGTCTTGAAGTTATTGGCAAAACCAAAATTACAGGAACAAAAGTTACATTCAAACCAGATATTCGTGTGTTCCAACAAGGAATTGCATTGAATTACGATACACTTGCTGAGCGTCTGCAAGAAATTGCTTTTCTGAATTCAGGCTTAGAAATTTTACTTAAAGACGATCGTAATGATAAAGAAGATCGTTTTTATTATGAAGGCGGAGCCAGTCAATTCGTAGAGTTTTTGAATGAAGGCAAAGATGTTCTTCATGATGTGATTCATTTCAATGTCGAACGTGAAGATATCGAAGTCGAAGTAGCGATGCAGTACAATGCAGGATATACTGAAACGCTTGCTTCATTTGTAAATTCCATCCCTACACGGGGCGGCGGTACGCATGAGACAGGATTTAGAGCAGCATATACTCGTGTATTGAATGACTATGCTCGCAAAACAGCACTGATCAAAGAAAAAGATAAAAACCTCGAAGGTGGAGATTTACGAGAAGGCATGATGGCGGTTATAAGCGTCAAAATGTCAGATGTAGAGTTTGTCGGTCAGACCAAAGACCAATTGGGTAGTTCTTCCGCACGTGGAGCAGTAGATGCGGTAGTCGCTGAAAATATGCAACGCTTTCTCGAAGAAAACCCACAAGTCGCTCAAAAGCTGATCAAAAAAGCAGTTCAAGCTTCTCGTGCACGCGAAGCGGCTCGTAAAGCGCGTGATGATATGCGTACAGGACGCAAACGTAGCGAAAGTTCGAATCTGAACGGTAAGCTAAGTCCAGCGCAATCGAAAGATTTTTCTAAAAACGAACTGTTTATTGTCGAAGGAGATTCGGCAGGTGGTTCTGCGAAACAAGGACGAGATTCCAAGATTCAAGCGATTTTACCACTCAAAGGTAAACCGATGAATCCAGAGAAATCCAAACTTGCAGATGTAATGAAAAATGAAGAATATCGGGCGATTATTTCTGCTATTGGTGCAGGAGTAGGAACTGAATTTGCCATAGAAGATAGCAATTATTCCAAAATCATTATTATGACCGATGCGGATACCGATGGTGCACATATTCAAGTGTTGCTATTAACATTCTTCTATCGTTATATGAAGCAATTGATCGATAACGGTCGTATCTATATTGCTCAACCTCCGCTGTACAAGATTTCTCAACGTGCTGGCAAAAAATCGCAAGAACGTTATGTATGGACAGACGAAGAGTTGAATCAGTCGATGAAAGAGTTCGGCAAAAATGTAGATTTACAACGTTACAAAGGATTAGGTGAAATGAATCCAGATCAATTATGGGAAACAACGATGAATCCTGAAAGTCGTACATTACTTAAAGTACAGATCGAAGATGCTGCCAAAGCAGAACGTCGTGTATCTACATTAATGGGCGATAAAGTTGATCCTCGTAAACGTTGGATCGTCGAAAATGTAGACTTTACAGAATATGTGGAGTAAATAATTGTATCTGTGATATAGAAAAGTAATCTTGATGGATGATCAAACTAAATGAGCCGCTGCTTTAGTGCAGATGGAAGTGAGCATCATACCGTGCTTGGTTGGAATGGTATTCACTTCCCTCTGTACTCTGCGGCGGCTTCAAAATTATCCGGCGATAAGCTCGGAAGGTAAGGTGAACGGATGGCTATTGAAAATAACGATAAATTTTTACCAGCATTTCTAGAAGAAATCGTTGGAGACCGTTTTGGTCGCTACTCTAAATATATTATTCAAGACCGCGCGATTCCTGATGTTCGTGATGGATTGAAACCGGTACAACGTCGTATTTTGTATGCTATGTACGATTCAGGCAATACACCGGAAAAAGGATATCGCAAATCAGCTAAAACAGTCGGTGACGTGATGGGTAACTATCATCCTCATGGTGACTCATCGATCTATGATGGTATGGTACGAATGGCACAACCTTGGAAAATGAGTCATACGCTTGTCGATGGGCATGGTAACTGGGGATCACCTGATGATGATCCAGCAGCAGCAATGCGTTATACCGAAGCTCGTTTATCTTCAATTGCGATGGAGATCTTACGTGATATTGATCGGAATACGGTTCAATTTAAAGACAACTTTGATAATACGACACAAGAACCTGTCGTTTTACCAGCTCGTTATCCTAATTTATTAGTCAATGGCGTAAGCGGAATTTCATCAGGTTTTGCAACAGAAATTCCTTCGCACAGCCTGCGTGAAGTGATCGAAGGTTGTATTGCATTGATGGAAAAACCTGAAATGGAATTGCCTGAACTGATGAACTATATCAAAGGCCCGGATTTCCCAACAGGTGGTACGATTATGGGTGGAGACGGGATTCGTGATGCCTATTCTACAGGTAAAGGGCGTATCTACATACGTTCTAAAACAGAAATTGAAACACTACGCGGCGGTAAACAGCAAATTGTGATTACCGAAATCCCTTATCAAGTCGTGAAAGTACGTCTTGTCACAGCGATGGAAAATATCCGTTTGGAGAAAAAAGTAGAAGGTATTGCTGAAGTACGTGATGAGAGCGGACGTGATGGACTACGGATCGTGATCGAGCTTAAAAAAGATGCAGATGCGCAAGGCATTCTAGCGTATTTGCTCAAAAAAACGGATCTACAAGTGACCTATAACTTTAATATGGTAGCTATCGTTAACAAAGCGCCTCAACAAATGGGAATAAAAAGTATTCTGGAAGCGTATATTGCGCATCAACGTGAAGTGGTTACCCGTCGTACACAACATGATCTGGATAAAGTAGAAGATCGTGCTCATGTACTTGAAGGTCTAGCTAAAGCACTCAATGTACTAGATGAAGTCATTGCAGCGATCAAAGCGTCTAAAAACCGCCAAGATGCACAAAACAATTTGCAATGGATGTTTGGCCTCACTGAACGCCAAGCCGATGCGATTCTAACCTTGCAATTGTACCGCATTACTAATTTAGAAATTAATCAAGTTGAAAAAGAACTAAACGATATTCAGAAAAAAATCACCAATTTCCGTGCTATTCTCGGCAGCGATAAAAAGCTAGTCGGATTGATCAAAAAAGAATTGATGGAAATTCATGATAAACATGGTATTAATCGTCGTTCTATTATTCAAGATGAAGTTGAAGAGTTAAAAGTTAATCTGGAAGTCATGATTAACTCGGAAGATGTGCTAGTGAGTCTTTCTAATGACGGTTACATTAAACGTACGAATATGATGTCTTTCAATCGCTCGGGCGGAGAACGTAGTGGATCAGGTGCCAAAGAAGATGATTATATTCGCGAAGTGATGAATGTAAATACACTGGATAATCTACTTGTCTTTACACAGCGGGGACAATACTTCTTACTTCCTGTTCACCAGATTCCTGACTTCAAATGGAAAGAAACAGGAAAAGCGATTGTTAATATTATCCCGATGACTCGTGAAGATCGAATTGTGACGATGGTTCCTGTTCGTAATTTTGAAGAAGAACAAGCCGATCTGATCTTTGTGACCAAGCGAGGACAAGTGAAGAGAACAGAGATCAAAGAGTATGCGACCAAACGTTCAGGAGCAGTAGCCGCTTGTAAGCTTGGAGAAGGAGATGAAGTTATCTCTGTAACCCGTTCAGGTCAAGCTAGAGATTTGATGTTAATTACTAAAGAAGGTATGAGTATTCGCTTCCGGGCAGAAGAAGTCAATCCAATGGGTCGGGTTGCTACAGGTGTACGTGGAATTCAACTGGTTGGAGAAGATGAAGTCGCCGCAGTCCTATGGGTAGATGGAGAAGACGGACAATTGATGGTCATTACCGATCTTGGATATGCCAAACGTACTTCATTATTGCAATACCAGACTCAAAGCCGTGGTGGTAAAGGATTATCTACCTTTGAGTTCAAAGAAGGTAAACGATCCAAACCAAATGGTAATCGTATTATTGGTGCTTTTATCTGCGAAGAACATCGCTCATTTATGGCTATTTTACCTCCAAATCGTATGATCGGATTTAATAGCAAAGCCGCACTTCAAACCGATGAACGTAGACATATCGGTAAACAGATTGTTGAAATGGATAAGGCAGATACGATTATTGGTATCTTAGAAGATTTATCTTCTAGTGGATCAGTGTGACTTTGAGTAAAAATGAAATAATGCTATAAAATAAACTTCTCTTGCTATCTATAGATAGTCAGAGAAGTTTTTACATAATAATCAGTTGACAATCGTATAGATTATAAATTAAATAGTGAAAATATAGAAATGATTCAGCTAGAATACTGCAAAAATCAATTATTCTGCCTACGACATTTATGGTTAAATATCTTGATTTGAATTCTAATCAGTCGATATCCAAACTTAAAAATCTTTCAGAATTATTGATTTTCTTCGTTGGATTAAATAAAAAATAGTGTGAAAATTATCATATGGAAAAAATGTAATTATATGTTATATTACTGAGTGATAATTATTTAGGAGGGATAGAATGGAAGGATCAGTAGTTGTAGTTAATATGGGGGCAGAAAGTTATAATGATGCTTTATATTACTTGGAACAAGCAAAAGAAGCAGAAAAAAAGGAAGAAAAATTTTTGATGTGGCGTAATACTAGATCTTCTATTTTAAGTATGTGTTTATCAGCGGAATCAGATTTGTCTAAGTTGATACTCATTAACCTAAGAGGAAAAGAAAATCGAAGTGCGACAGAAGAAGAAGTATATAGTTATTTAAATGATTCTGCAAATTCCGATAGTAAACCACCAAAGGAATTTTGGTCTGTACTGCAAAAATACAATAAATTATTGGAATTAAATGGTTTGGAAAAGGTAGATGAACTTCCTAATGATTATAAATCCGCTGTTTATCTTAGAAATAAAGTTGCTCATTATATTACAGCTCACAATGAAAAAGTTTATTCTGAAACAATCGTGAAAGATGTTGAGAATGCATTAGAAAATATTCGACAATTTATTCGGCATATATGGAGAATATCTAATGAAGGTAATCCAATTTGGATTGATAAAACTGAATCTTGGATTATAGACTAACTATCTTTTTTCAGTTTTTGTTTCTTTGATGTTGAAAAGCTTAAACTACCTTCACACACGAAGCGGAGAGAATAGATGATTCTGAAAGAGCGAAGCGCTCGCCTTTAAGAACGGATATTTACTGCTATAAGCAGTGATTCAAAATATCCGTTCTTAACAGCGACGAGAAGAATATCTATTTTCGAAGCGGATTTTACACTAAACCACCAGCACAAATCCTTAAGCTAATTCTCTTCTAAATTCGTTTTCTAATATCAATGAAAAAAGCTTTTCCATTACCTTGTAATCAAGGAACGGAAAAGCTTTTTTGCATCTTATTTATAAAACACAAGTAAATATTTCATACATTATCTCGCTCTTATACCACTTACTTTAACTTCGTTTGCTCCAATTCAAGCTCTAACCGTTCCTTCAATTGCTCATAGATATCACTCGACCATTCGATCCACGGCTTGGTCTGTGGAGGAAGCGAGATCATAGAGATCATGCGACCGCCGACAGGATGAGGAATAGCCGTCAATACAGACCATAAGGCTAATTGCTCACCACGACGGTTCACTTCAGCACCATACTTTTGATCTCCAAATAAAGGATAGCCCGCATGAGACATTTGAATCCGAATCTGATGAGAACGTCCAGTGTGCAAATGGATCAACACCAACGCAAGATTCAAATCCTCATTTTGAGCCAGTACTTCGTAATCGAGTACAGCTTCTTTACCACCCGTAGTACCGGGAGGAACTACGGCACCTGTATTAGTACGTGCATTTTTAAGAAGTACGTCTTTAAGTGTTGCTTTAGTAACAGTAGGAATACCGCGTACAACAGCGACATAGCGTTTCACCATTGTGCGGCTACGTACAGATTCAGACAAGCGAGAAGCAGCTTTGGATGTTTTGGCAAATACCATAGCTCCACCAACCGGACGATCCAAACGGTGGATCAATCCTAGATATACATTGCCTGTTTTGTTGTAACGTTCTTTCAGGTCTTCTTTGATCAAAGTCAACATATCTGGATCGCCTGTTGGATCTTCTTGGGAAGGAATATTGACAGGCTTAACAACTCCAATAATATGGTTGTCTTCATATAACACAGGAATCGGCGCTCTACCTTTAGTGTTTGAATGTGGTTCCATCGTTATGCCTCAGCTTTCCCAGCGTCCAAGAATACCGCATGGCAGATTCAGACCCGAGTTCGTGATAGGTAGACCAATTTCGCCAGAAGAAAGGGTACCACCGTAACGCTGTTGCATCGTCATATTCAAAATATTAGACAATACCGTCGGTGCAATCCCTGTTGTATACGAGTTGATCAGCATAAATAATGGGTTATCGGACATAATCGACAAGCAAGACTCTAAGAAAGGATACAGACTGGATTCAAGTTTCCACATTTCGCCACCGGGTCCGCGTCCATACGAAGGAGGGTCCATAATGATCGCATCGTATTTGTTACCACGACGTTGCTCACGTTGAACAAATTTGAACACATCATCTGTAATAAAGCGTACCGGACGATCGCCAATACCCGATAATTGATGATTGTCTTTAGCCCACTGTACCATTCCTTTAGCCGCATCAACGTGTACCACATCAGCGCCAGCGTAAGAAGCGGCTGTTGTTGCTCCACCTGTGTACGCAAATAAGTTCAAAACGGTGATCGGACGACCAGCATTTTTGATTTTGTCCATCATCCAGCTCCAGTTCGCTGCTTGTTCAGGGAATAGACCAGTATGTTTGAAATTAGTAGGTTTGATATGGAAATTCAAATCGCCATAACGAATATTCCAGCGTTCTGGAATTTTGCGTTTCCATTCCCATTCACCACCACCTGAAGCACTACGGTGATAATGACCGTGTACTTGATTCCAGCGTGGGTCTCTATCTGCGGATTGAAGAGGCCAGATAATCTGTGGATCTGGACGACGTAATAAGATTTCTCCCCAACGCTCCAGACGCTCACCTGCGCCCGTATCAATTAATTCATAATCTTTCCATTGATCAGCAATATACATGTAATAATCCATCCTTATATTTTATTTCTCGATAGATATTGTAGAGTACAATCATCTATATACAGAGTAGCCTAAAAAGCCATCTTTATCAGTTTACCGCATTTCATTGTATAACAATAGATGAAAGGAAGCTATATTTGATTTAATAAGCAAAAAAAGAAAAATCGTTATATAAACGATTCTTTTTCCTTTTTATTGAACACTATGACCGTTGATGCTACGTATAAGATCCAAAATATTATTAAAATGAATGTTACTCAGTTGCTCAATCCATTCATCTATAGAATAATGTTCTGGTTCTTTGATCCATAAAGAGATCGCACCGACTAAGCCTGAAACCATATATTCAAGGCTAATCTGTATCTTGAGATTATCAGGAGGAGTATCAAGACCAGAGAGAATAATTTGTTTGAAATGGTCTTTAAGATAACTAGAAAAGCTAGGCTCAATCTCATGAGTTAACATCGTTCTAAAGAAAACAACATGTTCTTCTAGGATAAGAAATAGACTTTTTAACGCAATCACCATAAATGAAGGATCTTCATTTTGAACATCCTCAGTATACTCAGGTAAGCAAACATTCAATAGATCGATATGTTCTATACATAATTTCTCCATCAAATCAGGTTTATCTATATAGTGCAAATAAAAAGTGTTTCGATTAATGATCGCTTGATCTGCAATATCTTGTATTGTGATACGATCATATCCTTTAGTTTGAATTAAAGTCAGAAAAGAATCTTTGATCGCTTTTCTTGTTTTGACAATACGTAAATCAATTTTAGGTTTGTTCATTCTAAATTCCTTTCTTCAAGATAATAAGCAGATTCAATACATTTGCTTATTAAATGTTAAATTGATGAATATCCACCATTGAATGCATTAAGCTTAAATTCTACAATAAAAACCATTACATGAATACAATATATGGATGGATAGAGGAGAATAGCAATGAAAACATTAGTTATTATTGGAGCAGGAAAAGGTTTGGGATTGTCATTAGCCAAACGATTTGGTAAGGCAGGATTTCAAATAGCTTTGGTCTCGCGCAATACTATCAAGCTGCAAGAAATGATAAACGTATTAAAAGAAAATCATATAGAAGCTTCTTATTTTATAGCAGATGTATATCAAGCAGACCAAATGACAGAGGCACTTGCTAACATTAAAAACAAATACGGTTCGATTGATGTGTTGGAATTTAGTCCTACTGCTGGAAAGTATCCACCTACTTCTGTATTGGAATTAACAGCAGAGAATATCAAAGACCTATATGAAGGATATATTTTCAGTGCTATTCATGTGGTGAATACAGTAGTACAAGATATGCTTGCACGCAAAGAAGGAGCTTTACTTTTTACTACAGGATTATCAGCATTATACCCTGTGCCTATGATGGGAAATGTCGGTATTATTATGGCAGGTTTGCGAAATTATATCACTAATCTGCATACTGAATTGTCACCTAAAGGCATTTTTGTAGGTCATCGATCGTTAGGTTTATTTATCAAAGAATCAGGTAATGGCACAGTGAATGATCCAGATATAATTGCAGATATGTGGTATCAGGCTTATACAGACCAAGCAGTATGGGAAGAAGAGTATCCAAAAGGAGTTACGCCAGCAACCATACAGTATTAAAGCACGACAGAATTGAGTAACATTTTCGAATCAACAAAATTCTTCATTCAAAGGTATACAACAAACAAGTCGCTGAATAGGCGGCTTTTTTATTTGCATAAAACACACTTGAAAAGAAATAAACTAAAAATTTAAAATTCGTTGTTGACAATGAGAATCATTATCAAGTATGATCAATCCATGGAAAACACATATGCGGGAGGATTACAATGTCTAAAATATTAGTGGTGTTCGCCAGCATGACTGGGAATACAGAAGAAATTGCAGATTTGATTGCCGAAGGAATACAATCCACAGGTGGAGAGGTTGAACTCAAGCAAGCAATGGACTGTGATGCGGATACTCTTTTGGAATATGACGCAGTACTCCTTGGCGCCTATACTTGGGGAGATGGCGAATTGCCAGATGAATTCCTCGACTTTTACGAAGATATGGACGAGCTAGACCTTACTGGTAAAAAAGCAGCTGTATTTGGAAGTGGAGACACTTGTTACGAACAATTTGCAGCAGCAGTCGATATTCTTACGAACAAGTTACAAGAGCGTGGCGCAGATATCGTGTTAGAAGGGCTGAAGATCGAATTGAATCCTTCATCCGACGAGAAGGAAACTTGTCGTGAATTCGGCAAAAAATTTGCGGGCGTAGCAGTAAGCGTAGTGTAATTTAAGCTTACTTGATCAAACGATCACATTAGAGTAGATGTAATTAAAGAATTCGTATGACTGGAAAGCAGGTGTTAAGCATATATGAATTATTCTACGGATCAGGCTTCACCTGTTTTGCAGGATTACAAGCTGGAAGAATGGCTACGGATGACCTATCGTACAAATGATCAGTCACTACCTACACGCCAAACGTCACGTAAGCAAGCTTCACAGATTCATTGGAAGCAACGTGTACAATTTGCGATAGGACATGCGATTAATCGTTATTACAGTATGTCACCAGAGCTTAGAGGGATTACAGATATTGGCCAGCTGGTTGATTTCCGTTGGCCCAAGCGTATCTCTTACTTCGATCATGAACAGCATTACTGGCAGGTCAAAGATCTGGTTACGGCAAATATTCGTAAGCTTCTTGCAGCCAACGAATATGCACCTTATCCTATGATGTTGTATGAACAGCATCAGACTTTGGTTCCAGAACTGCAAACTGACTTGTCTGTTATTTTTCAAGTGGCATGGCAAGTATCTGAACAAACAGCGCAACCGGATGATGTAGCCGGACACAAGAGCCTGATTGTTCAGAAGTTTATAGTCGATGATGATCCTTACACAGCAGAAGCTTTTATTCATCTATCTTCCGTGTTTTGCCAGTCTGCTTTTGGTAGACTTCCTGAACGAATCGATATCTTTTCGATTATGGAAGGCAAGGTACAGCGTCATTATCCTTCACCGGAAAAAGTAGCTGCATCAATCGATTATCTTCATTTGCTTCAACATGTCGTACCAGGCGGAACTCAAGTCTGTGAACATTGCAGACAGAACGCTGGTGTGACATCCCTAGCTCCTTCGTGGAGCCTCATGTAGGTGGACCAAGAAACGGGTCAAAATCCCCCCATCTTTTTGACCCGGATTCTTTTCACAATATAAGTAAGACCAACGAACATACGGCTTTCCTGTTACAGGGAATAGAGATCATCTATCTTTTCGTCCCAGTCACATGATTCGATAACATAGATGATTCTCTAAGAAAAAGCGTTTATCCATGCATGGACCGGACCTCCGTGCTTGGTATAAACGCTTTTTCTGTGTTTGTATAAATGATTTAAATTTCAGGCATAGGTGGAGAATACAAGTAATAGTCTTGAATATCTTGATGCTGGAAGCCACACGATTCATACAGATAGAGCGCACGATCATTATCAGATACTACATTGAGCCAGACACTATGACCTGCCTGACTTTCAGCAAGAGCCACCTGACGCAAAGCACTACGTCCAATCCCGTGTCCACGTAATGCAGGATCGATGACGAATCCATAGATCCAACTGTGTTCTCCCTCATAATCCACTTCTATTTTACCGACCGCGATACCAGCATGTTCAATCACTAGCATTTTGCGTGTTTTGGAACGATTGGCATTGGCTAGTGTAGCTGTTGTAGAAGCTTCACTAATTGCAAATGCATCTGCATCCAGTCGTATCCACAACGGAATATCGCTATCGTTAAATGGACGTAATACCGCAGATTCAGGTTCGTCTATACGTAACGAGTTATGTTCTTTATCAAGCTTGAGCGTATATTCAATACTTTGCAGCACAACAGGTCTTGTATGTACCCATGCTTGACCTGCAACTGAATCACGAGGCACATTTAGTAACACTTGATTGGCATCGACCAATTGACCACGACTGACTGCTTGTTCCCACAATTTTGTGAATACACCCCGTCGACGATAAAGAGGATGTGTCATGCCGCATACTTCAATATTTTGTCCCATTCGGTAGATACCTAGAAAACCGATCAGTAATTTACCTTCGTAATGGAAAAAATCTTCTACACTGCCAGGCGCACGATTTTTGAGCATGTCCCAGTTTAATTTAAGCATAATATGATCTTCTTTTTCACAAAGTGCCTGTAATTCTAATATATCTGATAACTGCTGAAGTTTGAGCATAGCGGTACCTCTTTTTTCTGTATTTAATAGAAAGAGATGGAATGAAGTCGTCCCCAATCGATCTTCTTTTTGGTCAATCTATTTCTAATTATATAAGGAATATACTAGATAAAGCTATCTAAGTTTTACAAATAAAAAAAGCATCCGCAGCTACCGATCAGGCAGAACCACGAATGCGTCCAGTGACTAATAATAGAATAAATGAAATCAGAATCGTAATGATGGTTAAACTCCAAGCCAGTGGCATATTGTTAGCATCGACAGCAAAGTAAATCGCAGTTGGTAATGTCTGTGTTTTGCCTGGAATATTACCAGCTACCATTAAAGTAGCTCCAAATTCTCCTAAGGCTCTAGCAAAAGCAAGCACAAATCCAGTTACCAGTGAACGCCATGCAAGCGGTAAGATCATATACCAGAGTAATTGTAATTCACTGGCACCTTGAGAGCGTGCAGATTCCAGTACATCTTTATCTACCAGAGCGAATCCTGTTTTGAGTGTCTGATAAGCCAGTGGAAAAGAAACGACAGTTGCAGCAATAATCGCTCCAGTTGCGCTGAACACAATCGGCTGATGAGTAAGCCATTCAGCTGCCTGACCGATCCAACTACGCCGACCCAGTATAGTCAGTAGTAAAAGACCGACAACCGAAGGAGGCAGAACCAGGGGTAACATAAATATCGTTTCAACGATTGATTTCCCTAGAAAGGTATGCCGACTCATCCACATGGCCATCACAATACTCAGTAAAAAAGCAAGCGAACCTGCTACACAAGCAATTTGCAAAGACAACAGAATAGGCGAACCGATAACGTCCCATGACCAGTTTAACGAATTCATGAACTCGCAGAAGCCTTCATAAAGCCATGTTTAACAAAAATTGCTTGTGCTTCATCGGTCTGTAGATAGTCATAGAAAGCAGCAGCTTCTTCAGGATGAGTAGTATCAGATACGATTCCTGCTGGATATAGAATTGGATCATGACTATCAACAGTAGTTGTCAAAGCCACCTGTACTTTATCTGAATCCATGGCATCCGTTTTGTAGACAAATCCTGCTTCAGCATTACCTGTTTCTACATAAGACAATACTTGTTTGACATCTTTAGTCAGCACGATTTTGGATTGTAACTTGTCCCATATTCCTGACGACTCTAATGTTTGTTTGGCATACATACCCGCAGGAACCGATTCAGGTGTACCGACAGCTAATTTTTTGATATTGTCACGAGTCAAATCTTGCAATGAAGATAATGTTAATGCGCTATCTTTGGGTACAATAAGTACAAGATCATTAGCGAGCAGGTCTTTCTCATGCGTTTTATCAATAAGATTAGCACTGAGTAGAGCATCCATTTGTTTACTACCTGCTGAGAAGAATAGATCCGCAGGAGCGCCTTGTTCAATCTGTTTCTGTAATGTACCTGAAGCCGCAAAGTTGAATGTAAGGTTAACATTAGGATGTTGCTGTTGGTATAACGTTTGGATTTCCTGTAGACTATCCGTTAAGCTTGCAGCAGCTGAAATAGTGAGTTGTACAGGAGATTCACTGGTAGCTGTAGCATTAGTCTCAGAAGAAGGTGTAGAACCGTTGGCGCTATCTGTACTGGATGTAGTTGTCGTGGACGAACAAGCACTAAGTATTAAGATCAGACCTAACAGAAGCGCAGGTAGACCCATCCGGGAAGTAGAAGTATGATTTCGATGTGAAAATAAAGAAAGTATAGATTTCAACACATATTCCTCCTTAAAGTTATAATACAACTATGTATTATACTGAATAGTATATATTAGATCATACTAAATCATTCTAATTATATCTAGTTATAATTAAACATCACATTAAATTGGATATAGTACGATTGTTTAAATTGAAAACTCATATCATCCACGTTAAGATAAATGTATCTTGTTAGGGAGGAACCACCTATGAATGAGCAGGTGTCATACACAACCGAAGAAATTGCCAAATTACTTAAAGTCTCTAAATTAACCGTTTACGATCTGATCAAAAAAGGCGATCTACCCGCTTATCGTGTAGGGAAACAAATGCGAGTGGATCATTATGATCTAGAAACGTATAAACAAAAAGCGAAAAATGGAATGATTCGTGAAAATCGAGAAAATGCGGGACAGCTTCATATGACAGCAACCCCACTAAATAGCATATTACCAACTTCGTCCTCGGAGCCGTCAGAAGTGTCTCCACTTCAGCCTGGCATCGGGAATATTCCACATATTGATTATCAAGATCATACGCCTGATCCAGACGCTACAGTGACACCTGAATTTGTGCATGCAGCTTATGCACGTCCAGAAGAAATTTTGCGAAATACAGGCACGATGAACCCGATTACTCAAGAACCGATCACTCCACCGACGACTGGCAAAACAATCGTGATTACAGGGCAAGATACCAGTCTGGATATTCTAGCTCGTTATATGGAAAAAGAGGACAATCGTTATCGTCCGCTTCGTTCTTTTGCCGGAAGTATGGATAGTCTAGTATCGATGTATATGGGAAATTCAGATATTGTCAGTACTCATTTATTTGATGGGGATACAGGAGATTATAATTTACCGTATATTCGTAAAATGCTTGTCTCGCATCCATGTACAGTGATTAATCTAGCTTCAAGGCGTGCAGGATTGTATGTGGCTAGAGGAAATCCAAAAGATATTCGTTCATGGCAAGATTTGGCTCAAAATGGAATAACGATTGTGAATCGAGAACGTGGAGCAGGAGCGCGTGTATTATTGGATGAACAATTACGATTGAATGGGATTCGTACTTCTCAATTACAAGGATACACGCAGGAAGAATCTTCTCATATTGCTGTGGCAGGTAAAGTAGCAAGCGGTCAAGCAGATGTAGGGGTAGGAAGTGAGAAAGCCGCTGCATTGGTCGGAGTGGAATTTATTCCATTGACAGTAGAACGATATGATCTGGTTATTTTAAATAAAGTAGAAAATGCAGAGTGGATCGCTACATTAAAAAGAATATTGTCATCCGATGATTTCAAACGTGAATTACAAGCGATCGGTGGATATGATCTATCCCGCACCGGAGAGATTTTGTACGCTAGCGAATATTAATACATTTACCTATAAAGGAGTGAGCAGGCATGAAAGACAAAGTTAAAGGATTAGTATTAGGTATAACGATCGGTTCATTATTGACAGGTACAGGTGTAGCGATGGCAGCTAATACAACCAGTATTCAAGTGGCTTTTAAGCAAGTAGGGTTATACATCGATCAAGTTAAAAAGTCAGATGCTAATGTCATTATTTATAAAGGCACTACGTATGTACCGGCAAGAACGATGAGTAATGCAATGAGCAAAGATATTCGTTTGTCCAATAATAATTTGTATATTGGAAGCAATCAGGCAAATAGTACAGGTTCATCGTCATCTTCTAATTCGACGACTACACCTACTCCGACGATACCGACTCCAAGTGTACCGACAGTGCCAACCACACCTAATTCAAATTCCAATACAGCAACAAGTACATCAGCAGTCAGCAGAGCACAAGCGATTCAACTGGTCAAAGACAAATATAAGTTAAATGGTTCTTCATATCTGTTGACAGATGTAGATCATGAGGAAGACGATATGTATGTTGTCCATGTGTATGAAGATGTGGTCGATGATGAAGCTACAGGAGAAGGTCATACATCTACATATGGCTGGTATTATGTAAATAAAAATACAGGTGAAATTACTTCAATGTTCTAAATAGATCTGTACTATCATAAAAATAACAAAGCAAAAAGCTGTAGATCGTTGGAATACGAGCGATCTACAGCTTTTTTATAATGATTTGCAATTCTTTTTGTATAAATCATTCATACTATGAATCAGTAAAAGGGGCTTGCAGCGACCAGTCGAACAAAAGATAAATATATTGGAATATACCCAGCCGTTACCTGCTAGTTTTTAATTGGAATCCAGATCTGCGGAGCAACGTTAGGACCACCGTATACTTCCAGTTCAGGCAAGTATGCATGTTCATAAGAATTAGAAGGAAACCATTCTGAAATAATCTGTTTCCAGAGATTTTGCATACTTGCTGGCATCGGACCTTCCACTTCAAATACGCTCCATTTGGAAGCAGGAATCTGTAAGTGGGATAATCCTTCTGGAGTATCTCCATTGTAAGCAGTAGCAATCCAGTATTCCATTTGTTTATCTTGAAGTTCACTTTGATCAACACAGACACCAAGTATTCCTGAGATCACTCCATTGTTGAGTTCAAATAACTGATCTTCGATACCATCATGATACGCTTTTTGCCACATTTTTGGAATTTCACGTAGATTTTCTCCATCTTCATAAGAGAATGTTTGCTTGATACCTACTAATGAGAATCCCGGGTGCTCTATAATTTTGTAATTCATCGGTTCGACTCCTTTCAGATTTACTTGAATCACCAAGCGATTGTAGGACTTAAGCGAAGTACTGTGCTTGCGGGTTTCACTAGGGGCAATCCCATGTTGTCTACGGAACGCTTTGGAAAAAGATTCAGGTGTATCGTAGCCATACTTATGTGCCAGATCAATAATTTTGTGATCGCTATGTACCAGTTCATGAGCGGCTAGAGTTAATCTTCTTCGTCTCAAGTATTCGGCTACGGTCACATCGGTTAACAACGCAAAGTTACGCTGAAAATAAAAAGGCGATAGATGAGCTTGATCTGCAATGTGCTGAATCGTAATCGGTTCTAACAAATGTTCTTCCATATAATTAATCGCATGTTGTAAAGATTCGATCCAGTTCATAGTAGTTATTCACTCCTTGGTGTTTATTATAAGTCAAAAGTTCAAGCTAATCCTGTCATTTTATGCGCCAAATTGTCAGGTGAATATAGTTGTTTTGACAATGATAATGATTATCATTTATAATAAAAGAACAAATGCTTTGAAGGAGGTTTAACAATGTTTGCAATTATGCGTAGTATTACAGTCACAGAAGGTAACTCTCATCAAGTCGTAGAACGTTTTAACCAAGCCGGTATTTTGGAAGAACAGCCTGGATTTGTTGATTTGAATATTATGGTGAAGCAGACTCGTAAAGGGGAAGAAGAAGTGGTTCTTTTATTCCGTTGGGAGTCTGAAGAAGCATGGAAGAACTGGGAGAAAAGTGATGATCATGTACAAGGACATCGCCAAAAAGCAGGTCAACCTAAGCCCGAGTATGTTGTTGATTCGATAAATGCCAAATATGATATCAAAGCGATCAAAACAGGAACATCCAATATCACCAAATCTTAATGTCTGTTAGACTACCTTTATAGTATAAAAATATGCAATAGAAAAGGGATGAACGACGATAACACGTCGTTCATCCCTTTTTGTTGTGCCTTTTGAATAATATTAAAAGACATTGTGATTATAATCCGTTATTCTAAGGGTAGCTTGTTTAAGCCTGAAGAATAGATTGTATATGCGGTTGTTGCAACCAATCTTTGAGTGAAGTCAGTTGAAGATCAGGTACGATGACACGATCCTCCACCTTATAGTAGTTCAAAGAATCTACATTTTCTCCAATCCAACGATAAAAATTCGCAATACCTGTAGCTTGTTGAGCACCCATTACAGGTGTAAGCGAAGCTTGAAAGTCATCATAATTTAGAGACTGGAAAGTGATATCTTTTCCCAAAGCTTGTGTAAACTGATGCCCCAATTCTTCACCTGTCAATGCTTCTGGCCCAGGAGCTAAAAGAGTATGACCTGCTAATTCAGGATGATTTAATGCATAATAATGATATTGAGCGGCGTCTTCAGAACTGATCCACGGAATAGGCTTGTCCGCAGGGACAGGATAGAAAAGCATGCCTTGATTGATCAGTCCTGGAATTAAAAAGTTTTCCATATACAAAGTAGGTTTTACCAAAATAGTCGGAATACCGCTTTGCTGTACGTATTGAATCATTTCGCGCTTAACTTCTAACGTTGCAGTGGCTGTATGTTGTTCTGGCAAAAATCCATTCGAATTCACAACGATTAGTTGTACATTAGCTTGCTGAGCCGCTTGTACTGCATTGGTAATCTGTTGCTTCATTAGTTCTGTATCATACTCAATCGGCATATTTAAAAATATTTTATCTACATTGCTATTTGCTTCATGTAAAGTCTCTAATACAGACAAATCTCCAACAAATGCTTCTATTCCTTGTTCCTTCAAAGTCGCTACATTTTTTTCTTGGCGAGTAAGTGTGCGAACAGTAACTCCTTTAGATGTTAATAATCTAGCGACAGCTCCACCTTGTACACCTGATGCTCCATAGACCAAAATTGTTTCCATATATAAAACAGCTCCTTATCATCAGTTCATTTGTTCAACATCGAACGAAATGTTATATTTATCATAATCAAGTTACACACTTTATGTAAGTACGCACATGTAAGATATCAGGTATCTTTAAGGATACTGTTGGAGGTAAATCAATGGAAATGAAGGTAACGGAAATTAAATTAATGGAAAATTGTAAATCATGTCCTGTAGAATTTGCAATCAATACGATTGGTGGGAAATGGAAGATTTTGATTGTATATCAGTTACTGCAAAACGATAAAATTCGATTCAATGAACTTCAAAGAGCACTTTCTACCGTGACACATCGTACACTTACACGCCAATTGCGTGAATTGGAAGCAGATGGATTAATACACCGAGTCGCTTATGCTGAAATGCCTCCTCGTGTGGAATACTTTCTAACAGACAAAGGAAAAACGTTGACTCCGATTTTATTACAACTACAAGAATGGGGTCTACAACATATGTAAGACTGTTGAAAATTATATTGATCAGGCAAAGTCGCTAACTTAGCGGCTTTTTTTGCGTGTTCAGGATACGATCTTTTGTCATTAAAGGGATAAGCCAAATAACACAATAGCCCATTCGAGTATTTTCGCTATTTTTCACTAACTTGTCAGAAAGATATGTTCCTTCTTGGAACGATTAGGGACAAAAATGTGACTGTGATTGAATTGGTCGAAAATTAGAATACAATAATTTTAACTATCAAGACGTGCAGTCGCTTGATCTATTTTGAAAGGGGGCAATACAGGTATGGAAATCGATACGGTGTTATGGAGCAGACTTGTAACAGGGTTAACGCTCGGGTTCCACGTTATTTTTGCAACACTAGGTGTAGGGATACCGCTCATGATTGCAATAGCAGAATGGATGGGTATCCGTAAGAAAGATCAACATTACATACTTATGGCAAAAAGATGGTCACGAGGATTTGTGATTTCAGTAGCAGTGGGTGTGGTCACAGGTACAGCGATATCGCTACAGTTGGCGCTTGTATGGCCTAACTTTATGAAATTAGCCGGCAATGTGATTGCATTACCTTTATTTATGGAAGTATTTGCATTCTTTTTTGAAGCTATTTTCTTAGGCATCTATTTGTACACATGGGATCGCTTCAAAAATCCGTATATTCATTGGTTACTGACTATTCCGATTGTAGCTGGAGCAGGCATGTCTGCTGTATTTATTACAACAGTGAATGGATTTATGAATGCACCAGGTGGATTTGTGATGGAAGCCGGGCAATTTATAGCTGTCAATCCTGTACAAGCGATGCTCAATACAGCGACATTTTCTAAAGTATTCCATGTATTAAGTTCAGCTTATCTAACAGGTGCTGCGTTATTAGCAGGCATTGCTGCTTTTGCTATGTTAAGAAAAGGCGTATCTGCTTATCACAAAAAAGGCTTAAATCTGATGATGGCTGTTGTTTTACTATTTAGTCTGTTGAATACATTAGCAGGCGATGTATCCGCTAAGTTCTTGGCAGAGCATCAACCTGAGAAATTAGCAGCAGCAGAATGGCATTTTGAAACAGAACGCGGAGCAGACTTGGTTCTGTTGGGGTGGTTGAATGCAGAGCATGAGATTATAGGAGCACTTCATTTACCCAAAATTCTTAGCTTTTTAGCATTTGGCGACTTTAATGCAGAAGTTACAGGGCTGAATGAATTCCCTATCGATGAACGTCCACCTCTTTTGGTACATTATTTATTTGATTCGATGGCTGGGATCGGATTTACGTTGCTGATGATCTCCAGTCTTTATTTCGTATTGTTATTCTGGAAAAAGCGCAATGAATTGAATAAGTGGATGCTTCGTATTATTGCACTATGCGCACCGCTAGCATTTCTAGCTGTCGAAATGGGATGGTTCTACGCAGAGCTTGGCAGACAGCCTTGGATTATTCGAGGATATATGCGAGTCGAAGAAGCAGCGACATCTTCACCAAGTGTCCGCATTTTGTTCTTTGTATTTTTACTTCTTTATATCGTACTTGGCACAATATGTGTTCTTGTATTAAGACGATTGTTCAATAATAATCCTGCTGAACTTGAGATGGAGAAATGGTTAAAAGAACAGCCTGAGCCACCAAGCGAGAAAGGTGGGCCTTTATCATGAGTTATGAATTGATTGGGATCTCGGTGCTATGGCTATTTTTGTACGGATATTTAATAGTCGCTTCGATTGATTTTGGAGCAGGTTTCTTCGCTTTTTATGCACGCTTAACCAAGCAAGATCATTTAATTAACCGCTTAATCTCCCGTTATTTATCACCTGTCTGGGAGATCACCAATGTGTTTTTCGTCTTTTTCTATATTGGTATTGTCGGATTTTTTCCAGATACGGCTTATTATTACGGGTCAGCATTACTGGTTCCGGGAAGTATTGCGATCGTTCTTCTGGCTATTCGAGGCTCGTTCTATGCTTTTGAAAATTATGGTTCTAAAAACAACATCGTTTATCTCTTTTTGTATGGTGCGACAGGATTGCTGATTCCTGCTTCATTATCGGTAGCACTAACTTTGGCTGAAGGTGGATTTATCCTCAAGCAAGGAGACGTTGTTTCTCTGGATTATTGGGCATTATTCACGAATCCATTATCTTGGAGTATTGTAGGGCTTGCGATTGTGTCAGTGTTGTTTATTAGTGGTACATTTCTAACCTTTTATGCTTCACGTGCAGAAGATGAGTCCGCATTGAAGCTGATGCGAGGATACGCTTTGTTTTGGAGTACACCTACGATTGTGCTAGCTTTAACAGCATTTATTTATCTCGGTCAACACAATGAACGACATTTTCAAAATATGATGGATCTATGGTGGTTACTTGCGTTATCTGTTGCTTTCTTTATGATCGCCATGTGGCTTTTATACAATGGACGTCGTTACGGCTTAGCGTTTATTTGTATCATGTTACAATTTTTCTGCGCCTTTTTCGCTTATGGTATTGGGCAGTATCCATATATTCTTGATCCATACATTACGATTCAGAGCAGTGCCACTTCGCCATCTATGGGCTTTGCACTTGTAGTGGTATTTATTGGAGGACTATGTCTGTTAATTCCTTCACTGATTCTGGTATTTAAGCTGTTCTTATTTGATGCAGATTATGTAAAAGGAAAGAAATAACACTTGTGAATGGATAGTGGCATATGAGGAGATTCCTTGTATGCCTTGATGGATAAAGGAGGAGAATGCAATGAGTAGAACATCCGGTCTCATCAGTGAACAAATGTCGTTGCAACGGAAAAATAGGACTCTCCTTGCTATGATTTCGTTGGTACTAGGTATCACGATGATCGCTCAGGCGGTATTGCTTGCTGAAGTAGTACAGCGAATTTTTGTAGAAAAAGCTTCTTTCTCATCCGTAATCACACTGCTCGGTCTGTTGCTCGCAGTGATGGTTATACGTACATTACTCTTTTATAGCAATGGCAAAGTAGGCTTACATATGGCTGCCCGTGCCAAAACCAATATGCGATCTGCTGTCTTACAAAGTCTGATCTATACTTCGATGCCAAGCACTCTTCGTGGACAGACCGGTGGAAAAGTCAGTATCGCTCTGGATGCTGTAGATGAAGCCGATCAGTATTTTAGCCAATATATGCCTCGAATGATGGAAGCGGCTATGATTCCCATTCTGATTTTAATCGTTACATTTTACCTCCATTCCAATACAGGTTGGATTCTGTTGTGTACTGCACCATTTATTCCTTTGTTTATGATTCTAGTAGGTCTCAAAACGAAAAATAAGTCTGAAGAAAAATATACACAACTCGCTGAATTTTCAGGTACTTTTCTAGACTCGCTTCAAGGGCTTGTTTCGTTAAAAATATTTGGACGGGCTAATCATCAGCAACAAGAAATCGAACGTAGCAGTCTAGGGTATCGTGATGCGACGATGAGTATTTTGAAGATTGCTTTTACCAATACCTTTATGCTGGAATCGATTGTGATGTTAAGTATAGGCATTGTAGCGCTGGAACTGGCTCTGCAATTGCTAGTGTTCAAATCCATGGCGTTTCACACGGCTTTTCTTATTCTACTATTGATCCCCGAGTTCTATAGTCTGTTAAAAAATACAGGTACTGCTTTTCATAGTGGGCGTACAAGTATGGGAGCTATCCGCAAAGTCGATCAGATGCTTGCTGAATCACAGATAACAAATGAACTAGAAGACATCGGGCAATCAATAAGTGCTTCTAATCAGCAGATTACGAAATCCCAAGATATATCAACCACTTTAGATCAATCTACACCTTTATCCATTGAACTGGAAGATGTTCATTTTCACTATGGTACTGATTCTTTTGAAATTCAGACTGGCAACATTTCTTTTCAAGCTGGAGAACATATTGCTATTGTGGGCAAAAGTGGATCAGGTAAAACAACATTGCTACATTTGATTGCTGGCTTGCTAAAGCCTACTTCAGGAGAAGTATTGGTGAATCGAAAAGTATTATTGGAATCTCAACAATCGGCGTGGTTCAGACAGGTTAGCTATATAACACAGCATCCTTATATTTTTGCAGGGACAATTGCTGAAAATATCTCGATCGGTGCAGGTAGACAGGTTTCAACAGCTGAGATTGAACAGGCGGCTGAAGAAGCAGGGCTGACGGTACTTATTGATCAGTTGCAACAAGGGTTGGAGACTGTGATTGGAGATGGCGGTAGAGGACTCTCAGGGGGAGAAAAGCAACGACTTGCGCTAGCCCGCGCTTTTCTCAAACGACCTACTATTATTTTATTCGATGAACCTACGGTAGGGTTGGATCTGCATACCGAGCAGGTACTTCAGCGTTCGATTGCACTATTGTCTCAAACCGCAACTATGATTACAGTCGCTCACCGATTGTATACGATTCAAGATGCGGATCAAATTGTATTTATGGACCATGGTGCAGTCGTAGATACGGGACGTCATGATGAACTTATAGATCGTCTACCTTTATACGCTGAAATGGTAAATGTTCAACAAAAAGGAGGTATAGCATGAATGAGTTAGCTATCATGTCCAAAGCGATGTTGCAAGAACGCAAAGATATTATCCTTTCTATACTGGGTGGGTTTATTGCAGGTATCGCCGGAGTGGCTCTATTCTCGGCAAGTGGATATATGATCTCGCAGACTGTATTTGCGCCACCGTTATATACGTTGATTATTATTACATCTATGGTTAAGCTGTTAGGTCTGCTTCGCGCAGGAAGTCGTTATGCAGAACGATTGTATTCACATCGAGCTACATTTTCTATGCTTAGCCGATTACGTACTGCTTTCTTTGCAAAGCTTATTCCAATAACGCCTGGCATATTAAACAAAAATCGAAGCGGTGATCTACTGGCACGTATCGTAGGCGATGTAGAAAGCTTACAAAACTACTTTTTGCGTGTAGCATATCCGCCTATTATTGTCGTGCTCGTATTTTTGGCAACGATGATATTTACGTCTACTTTTTCATTTTGGATTGCTGGTTTATTTGTAGTAGGAATGCTATTAACAGCTTTGGTGGTACCATCCATCGTATTATTCGGACAACGCAAAATCAATGGACGTGTTCGCGAAGAGCGAGCTTTATTTTCTACAGAAGTAACCGAAGTATTGTACGGTTTTCGAGATTTGAAAATTTATGGACAATTGATACAGCGTGAACAACAGCTTCAACAAACTTCTGCTACGTTAACAGAAGAACAACAAAAAGCAGCCGAGAATCTTCTACGTGGACAAGCGATGCATACATTTGTAACGTATCTTATTTCGTGGGGAGTGCTGGCACTAGGAGCTTTTTTAATTATTGATGGAGCACTTGCAGGCGTATTTCTAGCAATGCTTATTATGGCTTCACTTACGGTTTTCGAAGAAGCAGCGGCGATGGCTACATTACCAGCGTACAAGCAAGATAGTGAACATGCCGCAAAACGTCTACAAGACACAGTAGGCAGTTCGGCATCTCTACCTGCACCATCGCTAAGAATAGAGTCAGATGATCAAGCCATCTCGATTGATCTGAATCAGGTGACTTTTCAATATGAAGACGAATGGAGACCTGCACTACAAAAAGTATCGTTACATTTAGATGCAGGTTCCAAAACAGCAATTGTCGGTCCGAGCGGATCTGGCAAATCCACATTGATCGACTTGTTGCTCAAGCTTCGTACCCCTACAGCTGGCGATATACGATTAAATGGTGTAGCTCTGAAGGAACTGGATGAGAACAGTATTTGGCAGAACGCGAATGTGGTATTACAACAAGGGCACTTTTTTAGAGGAACCATTCGTGACAATCTATTATTAGACAATAAAGAATATTCGGATAAGCACTTATTACATGTACTGCATCAGATGCAACTCCCTCATATTTTATTAAATGATATCGTCTATGAAAAAGGCGAAAACTTATCAGATGGAGAGAAACAGCGACTGGCTCTAGCACGTGCAATGTTGCGCAAAGGGAGGCTATGGCTTCTCGATGAACCGACATCATCACTTGATTACGTGACAGAACAATCTGTCTTACAACAGATTTTGGCACACAGCGCTGAAGACACGTTGCTTCTGATCGGGCATCGTCTTACTGGATTGGAAAAGATGGATCAGATTGTGGTGATGGATCAAGGAAAGATTGTAGAAATCGGTTCATATGCAGAACTTATGGATAAAAAGGGATACTTTTATGAAATGAAGAAAGTGGAGTGGCAAATGATCGGGGAAGTGGCTATATAAAAAAGTTATCCTTTTCTCAAGTAATGTGTAAAGAAGTCATGATTTCTTGAGAAAAGGATATCAATAAGTAGCCAATAAGTAACTACAATATTACTCGGGCAATAATTCGTTGAGCCACTTTTGCTCATATTCAAACAGATTATCATACTTGGTGGTTCTGATTTCTTGTAACCATTTCACAACATCAGGATCGTCGCTAGCCACACGATGGAGAAAAGATATACCATACATCAACTCACTTGTAGGATGTTGTCTACTTGCACGAGGTCTAGAAACGATAGATTTAACTCGTTTAAGAACTAGCTTGACTTGAGAAGGAGTACCATGTTTGGCAATAGCCTGCATAGCATTCCATTTGACAGAAGAGGATAAGTCTTTGGCTAAATGATGTTCAAAAATAGATAGATAATGCTTACCGTCAAATGCAGATAAGATATGAATACATAATGCACGAATATCCACTTTGTTGGAACGCAAATGAGGAACCAGATAAGGAGCAGCAATATATAGGTTTGCATCCTGAATAGCCAGAAGGATATAAAATAAATCAAGATGGTTTTTGGATATCGATAATAGTTCAATAAGGCGTTCACCAACAACTTCACGATCACAATGACCTAATATTTCGATAGCATTATGACGTACTGAAGCTTTTTTGGCATAAGACAAAGATAAGAATGGCGTAGCGTCTGGAACAAAGGGCACATAGGTAAAGGTGTGCAAAAGCATCATTTGTTCACGAGGAGGGATAGATTGGAAATACAATAACATTTTGTCTACCGCTCGTGTGCCTTGAGTATGACGTGCAAGATGACTCCATATAAAAAAGAGATGTTTACGATCATCTACATGGGTTGTCTGTGTCCATACCGTGTCTACAATATCAATCCAATGTTCTTCTTTCAATTGCTGGGCTTCTTTGCGAGCTTTCCACCCTACACTATCGCCCGAACTTCTTACAGCTTGGCCATGTTCATCGGTTTTTACACTCATTCGATAGACTAGATCCTGTATGTAATCGATATGTTCCATGAAATAACCTCCTTTAAAATACATATTTCAAGTATACGTCAAATGGCGATCCATCGTGTATATCTTATTGTTCATTGTATTACATCAAAGTTAAGCGTAAGATAAACCTAATGAGCAAATATTTGTAAGCGCTTATTTATTGGAATGTGCTACTCAAAAAACCAAAGAGGTGTTCAATATGCCAGCTCCAGAAATGATGCACGCGATAAGAGTTCATGCTTACGGCAATAGTGAAAAAATGCACTATGAGAATGTGCTAATGCCAAAGATTGAAGCGGATGAAGTATTGATTAAAGTTTCAGCGACAGCTTTTAATCCATTGGATCATCTGATTCGAATGGGTGTCGTGCAAGAAACATTTCCTCATAAATTACCTTATATTCCGAATGTAGAAGTATCCGGTACGATTACTGAGATCGGTAAAGGCGTGAAGAATCTGAAAGTAGGCGAATCTGTTTTTGCTTTACTGAATATTCTATCTAATGGTGCAGCTGCCGAATATGTGGCGACCAAAGCAGAATATGTGGCTGTAGCACCCAAAAAGATCAAGCTTCCAGAAGTTGCTGCAATGCCAGTAGGGGCGTTAACCGCATGGCAAGCGTTATTCGATCACGGTCAGCTTGAAAGTGGGCAACGTGTCTTGATCGCTGGAGCCGCAGGTGGAGTAGGTACATTAGCGGTACAATTAGCCAAATGGAAAGGTGCGCATGTGATCGGTACCGCATCTGAAGCCAGTTTCCCGATGCTCAAAGAAATCGGAATCGATGAACTGATCGACTACAATCAAGAAATGGTCGAAGAACGAATCGAAGACAAGCTGGATCTTATTTTCAACCTTTCTCCAGAGGGTTCTAATGAAGTCAGCAACTGGCTTCACTTATTGCGTGAAGGCGGAACACTCGTCTCTATCACAAGCCCGGCAGATGGAAAAGTAGCTAAAGAGTTAAACGTAAATGTAGTCCATATGAATGTACAACAAAGCGGAGAACAATTGGCTCATATTGCGAAGCTTGTCGATGAAGGTGTACTCAAACCTGTCATTGCTGAAAAAGTAAAACTTAAAGACCTCCCAGAACTGCATCACCGTGCAGAAGTAGGAACCGTTCGCGGTAAAGTGTTAATTACTGTAGGAGAGTAAGACATACTGATGTTAGCTCAAATACTTAAAAGTATCCCCTTTGATTATAAAGGGGATTTTATTAGGTTGTAGTGAGTTACACATAGAATGAGCGATCCCTGATTACAGGCTGATAATAGTAAAGCTACACTGGTAAAGATTGCAACTGTATATTTTATTTTGCTCATGTATAGATACATCCTTTTCCCAGATAATGTAGAGATTTGTAGATTGACGTTTGATCCATTCTGTTCTTAGGGTAAACTTAATGATGTACAACATATCACAAATAACGTAAAAAGTACGCACATGAAAGGTTCTGATTCCATGCAACCGACCATTGAAAGCATTTATAAACGATATAGTCCTGCACTTCGACCTACAGAGCAGGAAAACTCGATAGGGTACTGGTTTATCTTTCGTGGGAACCAACTACTTGTTCATGAAACAGGCGACCTACTAGCCGTTCCGGTTGGAGATCATCTGGACAAGTATGGATTAACGTCTAACCGCACACTTTATCTCGGTTCGATCGAAGGTGCTTCCTGTTATACGGCTGAAGTTGCAGAAGACAGTACCGTACCGGAAGGTATGATTTTTCTACCTCTTTTTGCTCTATATGACCGAATTGATGAAGATTTGTTCCATGTAGCTGGACGGGGTCTGCAAATGCTGTCTTGGGATGCAACACACCAGTTCTGCGGACGCTGTGGCAATCCGCTGAATCATGCAGATCATGAACGTAGCAAAGTTTGTCCAAATTGCGGATTGTCTCATTATCCTCGTCTGTCACCTGCTGTGATTACAGTTATTTTAAAAGGTGATCAGATTCTGCTCGCTCGTGCAGGTCATTTTCCAAATAACATGTATGGTCTGATCGCAGGCTTTGTAGAACCTGGAGAGACACTAGAAGACTGTGTACAACGGGAAACGATGGAAGAGGTCGGTATCAAGATCAAAAATATTCGCTATTACGACAGTCAACCGTGGCCATTCCCACATTCACTCATGATCGGCTTTATCGCTGAATATGATAGCGGTGAGATTCAAGTCGATGGTGAAGAGATCGCCGAAGCGAAGTGGTTCCATGCGGATGAACTCCCAAATATTCCACCGCGAGTCAGTATTGCACGTAAGATGATTGACTGGTATGTAGAAGAATATAAAAGCTAGATAAAATGTGAAAGCAGCAGTTCTACGGCATCATATTTGTATTATGGTTACTATTAGTCTATGTTGTCCGAAATGTTAGTACAGGTTGATAAGCAACGAGTCTTTGCTTATCTAACAATTACACTCCAATAGAAGTCTTTAGCTTATACGGGCTAAAGGCTTTTTAATATCTAATTCTTTAACATATAGAAATAAAAAATATTTTTCTTTACCGATCGTTCTCAATATGGTAGAGTTTAAAACAGAAGGTTGCTAACTAACCATATGTAAAGAATGTTTATACGCAAATAAGATATTCAAAGAAAAGTTTATTTTTTTGATATTTTTAGAACGATCATTCTTATATTTTTATGTTAGCAATCATTATCCTTTGTACAGTCTTATAAATGAATACAACGAACACGTTTAACTTTCACTTACTATATGAATAAGGAGCCATGACAATGAAAAAAACCGTATTGATCACAGGCGTATCCGGTGGGATTGGAAAAGAATTAGCAGATCTTTTTGCAAGAGATAGCTATAACTTGGTGTTGGTAGCACGTAATGAAGCCAAGCTACAAGAAATGGCGAAAGAGTACAAACAAAAATACGGTACACACTCGATAATCATCGCCAAAGATGTCTCGGAAACAGGAATGCCTCAAGCTGTTTTTGCAGAACTTCAGGAAAAAGGAATTGTCGTAGATTACCTGATTAATAATGCTGGATTTGGCTTGTATGGAACGTTTTTAGAAACAGATCTAGAACAAGAAGTGAATATGATTGATATCAATATCAAAGCTTTAACTGTAATGACCAAGTTATTTCTACCGGATATGGTGAAGCGAGGACATGGCGGGATCATGAATGTATCTTCACTTGTTGGATTTTTTCCGGGTCCGCTGATGTCTGTGTATTATGCGTCTAAAGCCTATGTATTATCTTTTACAGAAGCACTTGAAAATGAACTACGTGGAACCGATGTGACTGTGACAGCATTATGCCCGGGAGTGACAGCGACTGGATTTTTCAATCGTTCCGGTATGGAAGAAGCTCCGCAAATGGCAAAAAGCGGTTCAGTCATGACATCTAGTCAAGTAGCGAAGGAAGGGTATCACGGATTTTTAAAAGGAGATACGTTGATTATACCGGGAGCACGCAATCGCTTATTAGCATTTATGCCACGATTATTACCACGCAAATGGACAACTCGTCTCGTAAGATCTACACAAGCTAACACCAACCATTAAGCGTTACATTTTAGATGCAGAAGAGTCACTTTATTATTTAAGTAATGGTTAAATTCCAGCCTATGACTTCTTTTTGACACAACAAATGATTTTTAAAAATAATACTTTACCGATCGTTCTAGAAATGATATGCTTATGGCGAAAGAAAGAGAAACGGTCTTTTATATCAATTATAGAATGATCGTTCTCAAATTAAAAATATGATTAAAGGGAGCAATAATAATGAAATATACAGTGATCACAGGAGCAAGTTCAGGAATTGGTTATGAGAGCGCATTGGCATTTGCAGCTAAAGGAAAGAACTTAATTATCGTAGCCAGAAGAGTAGAAAAGCTCGAAGAACTTCAAGCCAAAATCAAAGAATTGCATCCAGCATTAGATGTTGTAATCGTGGAGAGTGATCTTTCTATCACTCAGCAAGCCTATACGCTATACAACAGTCTAAAAAATTATCAAATCGAGACTTGGATCAACAATGCAGGACTTGGTGAAGGTTCTTTCATCGTCGATCAGAATCTAAGTAAAGTCGAAATGATGTTAAAAGTTAATATCGAATCATTAACGATTCTTTCCACTCTTTATGTTAAGGATTATGCAAATATCGAAGGCACTCAATTGATCAATGTATCTTCAGCACTTGGTTATGCGATTGCTGTTGGAAGTGTAGCCTACTCTGCTTCTAAATATTATGTAAGTGCATTTACAGAAGGTCTTGCCAAAGAATTAGAAATCAAAGGTGCGCATCTGAAAGCTAAAGTATTGGCTCCAGCGATCACTGAAACCGATTTTGTGAAAAACTCAAACGATATTGAAGAATATGATTATCAAGCCAATATGCCTAAGTATCACACAGCAAAAGAAATGGCTGGATTTATGGTGAATCTGTATGAAGGTACAGAGACTGTAGGTATTGTTGATACCAATTACGATTTTAATTTAACAGCACCGATCTACCCGGTCATTTCAGAATTTTAAATATCAATTAAGTGGTATTCAGCTTATAACCTATCAAATATCGGAGGAAGACAAATGGAAAAATTATGGACCCCCACGAAAATAGGAAATATGGAATTACATCATCGACTAGCTATGGCACCGATGACACGCAGTAGAGCACAAGAAGATGGTACCCCTGGAGAGTTAGCCGCAGAGTATTATACGCAACGCGCTTCTTTGGGGCTTCTGATTACAGAAGGAGCACAGCCTTCAGACGATGGTCAAGGATACTTATGGTCACCCGGTATTTATACAGAACAACATATCGCAGGCTGGAAAAAAGTGATTGATTCTGTTCATGAAGCAGGCGGATATGTCTATATACAATTGATGCATGTTGGACGGATGTCACATCCTGAAAATACACCTCATCATCGTCAAGCCGTAGCGCCTTCTGCGATTGCTCCTGGCGTCGATATGTTTACAGCAAATGGTATGCAAAATATCCCTGTACCTCGTGAGTTGAGCCAAGAAGAGATTCAAATAACGATTCAAGAGTTCCGTCAAGCCGCGGCTGCTGCTATTGCAGCTAGAGCAGATGGCGTTGAGATTCATGGGGCGAACGGTTATCTGATTAATCAATTTATAGGCGAAAATTCAAATACACGTACTGATGAATATGGTGGTTCGATCGAAAATCGTGCTCGCTTTGCTATCGAAGTTGCCCAAGCGATTGTAGAGGAGATTGGAGCCGACAAAACAGGATTCCGTATTTCTCCACATACACCACTTGGCGGTATTGAAGAAGGTGAACAGGGTCCTGATCTTTATCGTTACCTGACCAAAGAATTAGCACAATTCAATCTGGCTTATCTTCATATCATGCACCTTGGAAATGAAGAATTGTTAAAAGATATTCGATCTATATGGACGAATCCGTTATTGGTTAATCGTGCAGGTCGGACATTAGAAAATATAAGTGCAGATCTAGATAGTGGTCTAGCTGATCTTGTACCGGTTGGTGTATGGGCATTAGCTAATCCTGATTTGGTAGAAAGACTTCAAACAGGCGCACCACTAAATGAAGCAAACCCTGCTGCATTCTTTAGTGGAGGTAGCGAGGGTTACACGGATTATCCTACGTTAAAAGAATTAGAAAAACAAAAGAATTAGAAAAACAGTAACACAGTCATTCCTTTGATCTGCTTAAAGAGAGCGTACAATTTAAACCATGTACGCTCTCTATTATTCAATATTTTAATAAGTATAAATAGGATTTTTTAACATAAATGGTATATATTTGTATAATACGACTAAAAACATAAATTCTAAAATGAATTTAAAAAGGATGTGTACTCACACTTGAACAAAACAATGAAAGCTGCTCAGATCAGCAAGTATTCCAAGCAAATAGAAGCACAGGTGAATACGATTTCGATTCCAGATATTGAAGATCATGAAGTGCTGGTCAAAGTCAAAGCTGCCGCTGTGAATCCACTAGAAATGTTAATCATAACAGGCAGTGTCAAATTAATTCAGGACTACACTTTTCCACTGACAATCGGTAATGAATTAGCAGGTGTGATTGAAAAAGTAGGTAAAAATGTACGTGAATTTCAGGTAGGCGATGATATTTACACACGGTTACCTTTGAAAAAAATAGGCGCATTCGCCGAGTATGTAGCTGTAGATGCGGCGGCTATTGCACCCATGCCCAAAAATTTGTCTTATGCAGAAGCTTCAGCGGTAGCATTGACAGGACTTACTGCTTATCAAGGGCTACATGAAGAACTAGAAGCAAAATCAGGGCAGTCTGTGTTTATTGCCGGTGGATCTGGTAGTTTTGGACAAATCGCTGTACCTATCGCCAAAGCTATGGGATTAAAAGTTATTGTAAGCGGCAATGCACAGACACGCGAACGTACGTTACAGATTGGTGCAGATCAATATTTAGATTATACGAAAGAAAATTATGTAGACGTTCTAACGAATATTGATCATGTGATCGATGCTTTAGGACCGGAAGAGTTCGATAATGAATTACAAATTATGAAGCGTGGCGGACGATTACTTTCTCTTCGTACTGGACCTAATAAACGTTTTGCAGAAGATCGTGGCTTTCCTTGGTGGAAACAAAAGCTTTTTGGTGCTGTTGGTGCGAGATACGATAACAAAGCGAAGAAGAAAGACATACAATATCGATTTATCTTTGTCCGCTCAGACGGTACACAATTGAAAGAAATTACTCAAATCGTTGAAACCAATCATATTGTTCCACTTCTTCATCCGCAGACATTTACGATCAACGATATCAATTATGCGTTAGAGCTTGTAGCTAATGGTCGACCAAAAGGTAAAGTTATTATACAATTCTGATACGTTCAGTTTTGTAGACTCTGGAAGCTGAATAGTTAGAGATCGAAGGAGGCTACAAATTGAATCATATAAGAATTGAATTGATTACAGAAGCAACCAAAGATTCTCTGCAATTACCTAATGAGACCTTTCAGATATTCGGTGAATTAATCGTGACCAAGCCTAATGATCAATGGGAGTATCAAGAAAAGTACTTTGATCAGACGCAGGAGAAAACATTTCCAGAAGAAAATTATTCATTTGCCAAAATCTATCAGAATGGTTTTGCTATAGCTGCCTTTGATCAGGATATCTGTGTTGGACTCGCTGTGTTTGAGATCCATTGGAATAAGTATTGTTATCTTAGTGATCTGAAAGTAAATCAAAACTATCGTAGAAGTGGTGTCTCTACAGATATGCTTAATTTGGGAATAGTCGTATCCAAAGAAAAAAATTGTAAGGGCTTGAGTACTATTGCCCAATCGTATAATCTTGCTGCAAATAAATTCTATTTAAAATATGGTTTTGAAATCGGCGGTTTGAATACAAGAGATTACCATTTTACATCTGAACGAGGCAATTCTGATATCTATTATTATTTGGATTTTGAAGAATAATAGCATGATTTTAAAAGATTAATACTATGATGTTAAAGATTCAACAGTTTCTGTTAGGAATGAGTTGGGATCAATCTCACGTTTGCTGATCATTCACTTCAATGTATACTAAATAAGCGAGGTGAGAACAATGGCAAGGCATAAAGAATTTGAAATCAATGAAGTACTCGATAAAGCGATGTATCTATTCTGGTCCCAAGGTTATGAGAAGACGTCAATGCAAGAATTGGTTGATACGATGGGGATTCATCGCAGAAGTATCTATGATACATTTGGAGATAAACATGCGCTGTTTATTCAAGCGCTGCAACGCTATCAACTTCTTCAGTCCCAACGACTGCAACATTTATTGGAACGGCAAGTTCCTGTTACAGATATCATTCGTATATTTCTGGAAACAACGGTCGATAATCAAGCATTACCGAAAGGCTGTCTAATGGTGAATTCTGGTGTAGAATTAGGTACACTCGATCCTGAAGTCTCTGCATTAGTAGAAGGTGCTTATACACACACTGAACAATGTTTGTTGGATCTACTGGTGGCAGGTCAAGGAAGTGGAGAGATCCAAGCAGACCTTGATGCTGAACTGCTGGCTCACTATTTTATGAATGCCTGGTTAGGTCTACGTACCACAGTGAAAACAGCTGTAGATCAGCAGAAATTAACAGATATTATAGATACCACGTTAAGGATTTTGAACAAATGAAGTATATAACCTTATAACTATAGCCTAACCATTTGCGATCGCGAGAGAGTCATAATGTTTCAGGCTTTTTTATTTGGTATACAATGTTTATATTACACGTTTGATAGGAAAGGAGGACAATATGACTTTTTTTGATCATAAAAGAGTTTGGCTAGTGACTGTAATTGTGATGTTACTGTTTATGTTAATACCTAATAGAGTACATATAACACGAAATTTCCCTTCAGATATTGTAAAGCAGTATCAGTTTGGTCAGTTTTCTTCTTTTTTAACATTGCAGACAAGTGATGATCTGACAGGATATGAAAATCTATGGTTTATCACTATGCATACAGAGAAAGTATATTTTAAAACAGATTCTTTTTTTGTATCATTAATAGGTTGCTATATTACAGCATATTTTCTAATAAAAGTGTGGCAAGTACTGCGTAATCGGTTAAGTGTAAAGTAAGCTGTATACATAACGACTAAGCTTGAGGTGAAATAATGGATTTTTTGATACAAATGCTTGTAGGTGCAGGAGTAGTCTTTATTATTTTTGGTTTTATGACTATCCAAACGAATCGTAAAAATAAGCGTAATCAACGTAAATAAACGGTAGATTTGATATTTTGCACTATAGGCTTTCTCTGTTATCTAGAGAAAGTCTTTTTGGTTTATTTTATGATCAATGTTGACTTGGAGGGTAATTTTAGTTAATAATAACTATATGTTAATAACAATAAGTGAATATCATTCGAATATATATCTGATTTATTTTGCTGAACACATTTAACCAATAAACGTAAATACTAATAATAGCTAATTCTAATACGGAGGTTATATTTATGTCTGATTCGCCAACTGATGCGACGCCCATTCTTAACCATAAAGGTCTTACAGAAGAACAATTTCTGGAACAATATGATGCTGGTATATATGATCGACCTTCAGCTACAGTCGATATGCTGATTTTTACAGTCATGAATCAAGAGCAAGATAACTATCGCAAATTACCAGAAAAGTCATTGCAGTTGCTGATGATTCAACGTGGTGAACATCCATATATGGGGCAGTGGGCATTACCGGGTGGGTTCGTATCTATCGACGAAAGTCTGGATGAAGCGGCGGCTCGGGAATTGCGGAGTGAAACGAATCTAGAGCACATCTATATGGAGCAATTATACACATGGGGCGAAGTGAATCGTGATCCTCGCACACGGGTAATCAGTTGTTCTTACATGGCACTGGTCGATTCTACAACTCAGCAAGTACAAGCGGGAGAAGACGCAGACGATGCAAGATGGTTTAAGCTTAATTATCAGATTATGCAAGAGAAGAAAGTACGTTTACCCGATGGATGCGAGATTGAGCGGGATATTCGTATTCATTTACAGCATGGCGAACATGAATTATCTGGCTTGGTTCGAGTCACTCATGTCTATCGAGGTACGATCAACGATGTACGCTGGGAAGTAATAGAGAGCGAAGGAATCGCTTTTGACCATGCCAAAATGATTGCTTATGGTGTAGAACGTTTGCGTAGCAAAATTGAGTATACCGATATTGCTTTTAATTTGATGCCACCGTTATTTACATTATCTGCATTACAACAAGTCTATGAAATTATTTTGGATCGCGAGTTATTAGCACCTGCATTTCGTCGTAAAATCGCTTCACAAGTCGTAGCTACGAATGAATATACCAAAGATGCAGGACATCGACCGTCCCAACTTTTTCGTTTTCGTCCCGCTTGGGAAGAGGTCATCAAATAACGTCTAGATCAAGAAAAGAGGAATCATACAATGAGTAGATCAAGCTCTCAATCTGAACGTTTTTTATTTTTTTACCGAGATGCCTCTCCATTCTCTCAGTGGTATCCAGCTTCTTTTGAGTTGGAAGGGCAGCAATTTACATCAGCAGAACAATATATGATGTATGGCAAAGCGCAATTATTCGGTGATCGGGATATCGCTGCACGTATTTTGCAAGCCGACCATCCGCGTCAGCAAAAAGCGTTAGGTAGACAGATTCAACGATTTGATGATGAGCTTTGGAATCGAGAAGCCAAAAATATCGTATACCGTGGCAATCATGCCAAGTTTACGCAGAACCCGGAGTTATTACTGGTACTGTTAGCCACAGCTGGACAGACTTTAGTCGAAGCCAGTCCATCTGATCGTATCTGGGGTATTGGATTATCTGAAGATGATCCTCGTATCCATCAGCGGGCAACATGGCGGGGAACGAATTGGCTGGGCGAAGTTTTAATACAACTGCGAGAAGATTTATTGTCTCAAGTCTAACTAGAAATAGAGAAGTAAGGAGTTGCCAATCATGACATCACGAGAAGTTCGCTCCAAGTGGGCGCAAGAAACATTAGATATTTTAGAACGAGGTCATTACAAAGTACTATCAGGTAAACAGATTGAGATCAAGTCAGAGATTGAATATACTATCAATCATTCTGTTCTGTATACACCTGAAAAATTACCAACAGTCAAAGAAAAAGCAGTCGCAAAGATCAACACTCTTTTACAACATACAACTCACATAGGAAATCCAAATATAGCAGATTTATTACAACCGGAAGAGTCGTCATTGTCGGATGATGAGCGCTGTGCGTCAAAGATTATTGTAAATCCTTATTCAACGCTCAAAGCAGTTGAACAACTCACCATGAGACAACAACGTGACAAAGTCGCTTGTCTAAACTTTGCTTCTGCACGTAATCCTGGTGGTGGCTTTCTAGGAGGAAGCCAGGCGCAAGAAGAAAGTCTAGCACGTTCATCTTCTCTGTATCCGAGTCAGATTCAAATGACTGAAATGTATGATTATAATCGTAAGCAAAAAAGTTGTCTGTATTCAGATTATATGATCTACTCACCACAAGTAACGGTCTTTCGGGAAGACGATGGTTCGCTGAGAGCACAGACCTATCAAGTATCTATGATTACTGCACCAGCTGTTAATGCAGGTGTAGTCAGAGAACGTGAACCTGCAAATGTAGATCGAATCGGTGAAGTGATGTTAGAACGTATTCGCTATATTTTGGCTATAGCCGCAGAGCAGGGAGACGAGTATCTGGTATTAGGTGCATTCGGATGTGGTGTATTTCGCAATGATCCGCACGAAGTAGCAGCGTGGTTCCGTCAAGTGCTACTAGAAGAAAAATATGCACTCTTATTTAAACAGATTGTTTTTGCTGTGTATGATCGATCCCCCAAGAAGCATGTTATTCAAGCTTTTGAGAAAGTATTTTCACTATAATGAGCGTATGGATTCAGCCAATCTCCATAGATAAAGTTCAAGTCTTATATATCCCAAAGCATACCAATGTGGCTTGTCCATCATAAGGTATGCTTTTTATTTTTTGAAAGTAACTTATAAATTAAACTAAACAATTTAACTAACTCTCCGATATAATCCATATAGTACCAAAAAAGTATAATAACACTTATAATGTAAAGGGGTATACTCATGAAAAAAATGAACAAAGCATGTTCAGGATTAATCGCATTATCATTATTAGCAGGATTAACAGTAGCTGTTGCACCAACGGTTCAAGCACAATCCAGTCAAGCTGGAAATTATGTGAATACCAAATCCAAAACAGTCTTTTACAAAAACTGTAGCGCTGTTCGCAAAGCAGGTAAAGCGCCTTTGTATAAAGGAGAGCCAGGATACCGTTTAAAATTAGATCGTGATAAAGACGGCATAGCTTGCGAATAGTCTATAGCTTTTTTATATTAAAATAAAAAAAGAACCTTTGTCCTCCTCGTAGGGAGCAAAGGTTCCTTTTTATTTAATGGTGAATGTAATGCAGTCTTTAATTATTAAGTAAGTACCTTTTTTTCTCCATCTACGAATACGTTCCCATTTTTAAAAATATATAGTCCACTTTTTCCTGTTCCAATAATATTATTGCGATTAAAATTAATTGTACCCATCGTTCCGCTACCTAATGTACCGAAAACATACTTACCTGCTTCACTAATTGTATTATCATTAAATGTTACATTATCGATTTTTCCCGGTCCTGTAGTTACCAAAAGGCTTGGATGACCACCGCCTAGATTAGTAGCAGTAGAATTTAGTGTGTTGTTATTAACAGTAACTTGATTGACATCTTGAGTATTATAATCGCCCGCTTCTGTAGCCACTAAAATTCCAGCCATGTAAGTATTTTGAATAGAGTTACCTTCAATCAGTACATCATGACCGCCAACGACAGAAATACCACGTGCTTCTGTACTACCATTAACTTGATTGTTAAGAATTTTTACGTCATGAGTAGGGAGTAATTTGCCTGAGCTATCTTTATCATCACCGTAGCTAACAACAGCAATCATATCGTCCAGAGTACGATTGACCTTATTATTTGCAATCGTAATATTATAACTCCCATCAGTTGTATGAATACCATCTGCTCCTGTGTCTTGTACAATGTTATTTGTAATCGTTCCTTGATTAGCTTGACCTCTTATTAACATTCCAGCAGCACTCGATTTGTCTACAGTCACATGATCAATCGTAAAGTTAGTTGCGCCATGTACAGTAATACTGTTTTTCTCATTCGCACCATTGCCACGTTCAACGGTCGTCTGATACGTATGGGTCAATTTGCGAAGAGCAGGGCTGGTTCCAGACAGATCAATCGAGCCATTGTTAGGATCAGTAGAAGTCAGGATAGAGCTATCTTGAGATTCTCCATGAATGGCTACACTATCTACTTTAAGAATTTGACTTAGTGTAAAATTGCCTGTCGGTACATAGACTTCTTTTCCTTGTTTTTTAGCTTCTGTAATTGTTTTGGTAATCGCAGCGTAATCATCTTTGCCGTCATTGGGGATAGCTCCAAAATCGACTATCGATAGATACTGATTGTCTGGAGTGGTATACGTAATTGTTGGATTCCATAGGGTATGATCGAAGCTGATCGACTGTACTTTATTGATTACAAAATGAATTTGTGTGCCTTTGACCACTGGAATTTGAGTAACTCCGGTAGGGTTTTGGTCAGCAGTCGTTGTAATTTTTTGCGTCCACAAAGTAGTGTTGTCTTTTTTGATCGTAGCTTGGATACCATCGCCATCTGCGGAGCCTTTAGTGATACTTCCAGAGATCGTGATCGTGCCTGTACCTGGAGATATCCATGTACGAACAGCATCAGCAGTATTGCCGGGATGCTGAGCATTAGCAGAAACCCATGGATAACTTTGATTCAAATCCCAACGACTCGCACCCGTATTATAAGTGAGATTAGAGTATGTATTGCCAGACCCTTGTTGATAATACCAATTATGTTGTCCTTGTGTGGTAGCAAAGTCGCTAGATGCTTGATAAGACGTAGAAGCAGCATCTACCTGAGCAGGAATCTGGCTCCATCCCAATAACATTACCGATAATATACTTATACCTATCTGCCTCTTTTTCATGACACAGCCCCCTAATAATGTTAATTCATAGTATAATCCCATAATTTAGGATCATATAATAAATTAACCAACTCTCTAAAAAGGTAAACTTACTTAATAAGTTAAGTGAATATATCCTATTCCGTAGTTGTATCCATATCATTTAAGTTTTATAGCAATCCAAAAAGGCGAATCTAAAGATTCACCTTTGGAGTCATATATTGATTTAGCAGATTTATCGAACAGAATCAGCATGTGATTATCGAGGCAACTGTAAAGCAAACGTACTACCCGCAGAAGAACTTTGACGCAATCGCAATTCGCCACCTTGAGCACGAGCAAGCAATTGACTATACGTTAATCCGAGTCCCAATCCACGTACACTACGCTTTTTACAATCTCCACGATAAAAGCGTTCGAAAATATGAGATTGATCTTCAGGTGCTACGCCTGTTCCGTTATCCGTTACTTCAACATGAACATATTGTTGTTCTGCATACATCCGAATCCGAAATTGAATCGGTATACTTTTATCAACAGCTTGTAATCCATTATTTAATAAATTGACAAAGATTTGTTGAATCCGTAGCGAATCGCCCATCGTATATAGTGGTTCTTCAGGCAGATCAAGAATCATATCTACAGGATATGATTCATGTGTTATTTTCCACTGGTAGGCAATCTCTGAGATTAACAATTGTAAATGCAATCGATCGCTTTGGATCTCTACACTACCTGAAGTAAAAGCATTGTAATCCAGTAGATCAGCAATCATACGTTCCATACGATCTGATTCTTTCAGTGCAATATCAAGAAATTCTTTGGCTTCATCTTGGGTAACGACTTCTTCACGTACCGCCATGACCAGACCTTTAATTGATGTAACAGGTGTTTTCAGTTCATGGGTAACTCCAGCTAACGATAAAGCACGCCATTCTTCCAATTGCTTCAACCGTTGAGCCATTTCTTCAAAAGATTGCACAAGTTCCGTGATTTCTTGTTCCCGTGTATCAATATCCAAGTTAACATCGTAGTTACCTGCACGAATTTGCTTGGCGGCATCGGCTACTAATTGAATCGGTCTGGATAGTTTGCGCGACAGCCAGTAGATGGTAAGCCACCCTGAGATAATAAGCGTACTTAACAGAACCACTACTAATATAATTTCATTTGGGCTATACGTTAACGACTTTTTGGATTGAAGAAGAGTCACTTGTCCAATCTTAACTCCTTGTTCATTGAAAATAGGTGTGTTTACCGCCATATACCGTTTATCTGTCGGTTCGGCAAGATCAGGAGTTAACTTTTTACTTAATTTATCTTGCGGAAGATTAGGCATAGAGAATAAGAATTGCCCTTTTTCATTAGCGATCATAATACACATATATTCATCTAAATTAAAAAACTTTAGTCGATTTTGAATAATACCATCCAGCCTCTGAGGAATAACGATAGTCCCATTATCCGAAGTGACTCGATCAGCAACTTCCTGTCCGAGTAAACCCGCTGTTTTCAAACGGTTATCCATGGCTGTATCGCGTACCCAATAGACCGCCGCAGCTGCAATAATTAAGAATCCAACACACAGTATTAGAAAATAACGAATCGTCCAATACGATAAGATCGAAGTTTGTTTTGATTTTTTTACTCGCTTAGCCAAAATTGATACCCCATTCCGCGCAATGTTCGAAGTTCTCCCGTCTGTGATGACCAGTGAGAGAGTGACTGGCGCAATCTTTTGACCGATAGATCGACCGCTCGATCACTTCCATCGTAATCCATTCCCCAGACTTGCTCTATCAAGTGATCACGGGTAAATGTACGATTTGGATGTTCTGATAAAAAGAGTAATAATGATAGATCTCGTGGACTAAGTGCCACCTCAGCACCATTTAGATAGACACGTTTGGCAGCCATATCAATTACTAGATTACCAAAGTTCCGTTTACTGCCTCCATCGTTCCAGTGTGGACGACGACGTAGTACTGCATTGACCCGTGCGACCACTTCTTCAGGCATAAAAGGCTTGGTCATATAATCATCGGCTCCACCGTCCAGTCCAGTGAGTCGATCTTGAATATCATCGCGTGCAGTCAGCATAATAACCGGACAAGCACTTTTACTACGAATAATTTTGAGTAAATCCCAGCCATCCATGCCGGGTAACATAATATCAAGGATAACCAATGCAGGAGCAGAAGAATTGAATAGTTCTAACGCTTGATGACCATCCGTTGCACGTAATGTTTCGAAGCCTGCTTTTTTCAAATAAGCCGAAAGTACTCGTGCAATACCTTCTTCATCTTCTACAATCAGTATTAAGTTCATATTTCAAAGGCTCCTTATATCTACATAATATCTACGTTTAGCTTGCACTATCGTTTAATGAGAGCATAATGCGTTGTCTACTTATTGTACATACCGATCTTCAATGATCAAGCCATTTTATAATATTTTATTATTTTAGCCTTCCGTATCGATTTGGACATCTTCTCGACACATTCGCCGTTTATGATAGGGGTACAAGAACAGTTTACAAAAGGAGATTAAATCGATGAATAAAAAAACAAGAAATATCATCATTATTGCAGCTATCGTTATTGTGGTTGTAGCTATTGGTGGATATCAATTTATGAAGAGTTATATGGGGAACAAAGTAGCAATCGAGCAAGTCATACCAGCAGCAACGTCTACTGAATCCAGTGCAACCGCATCAGGTGCAAGTGCGACAGGCGAACAACTGAATGGCGATTGGAAAATCAATACCGATGCTTCTAAAGTGTACTTCTCCGTTACCACTTCACAAGAGACCGTTAACTTTGTAGATAACAAAGTAACAGGTAACTGGAATATCAATGTAGATGATCCTACCAAAATGGTAGCTGAAGGACAAATTGATATGAGCGCGATTGATTCAGGAACAGCGCAACGTGATGAGCATGTGAAAGAAGCCGATTTCTTCGATGTTGCTAAGTTCCCACAAGCTACATTCAAAGCAACTTCTTTTGAAGGCTTGCCAACAACATGGACAGAAGGCGCAACAAATGATTTCACCATGAAAGGCACATTGACGGTTAAAGGTATTGCTAAAGATGTAACTGTTGCAGGTAAAGCAGTATACAAAGGCGGACAAATTCTACTATCCGGTACAACGACTGTCACATTTGAAGATTTCGGTATGAAAAATCCTCACTCTGTTGTATTAAGCACACAGAATGATATCGGTGTTCAATTGGAATTAACATTAGATAAATAAGAAGCTATCTTGAAAAAGCATTTCGGTCATTATGATCGGGATGCTTTTTTGCTGTCTAATTTGAGATTCAAGCTTGTTTGAAAATGTTGTAATCTTGCTTTTACATTCAAAACAGCGTACAAAGGGGGATTGAAAAAGATATACTACAGGTAGAGGTGAACCCGATGACGGATATCCAAACGCAGTTCAATCATGAATCTCAGATTTCTACCGAGCAGTGGCAAGCGATTATTAATAATGATGCTTCTTATGATGGGCAGTTTTTTTATGCGGTGCGTACAACAGGTATATTTTGTCGTCCTTCTTGCAAATCCAAAGAACCCAAGCCCCAAAATGTAACGATTTTTGCAGATGCTCGGCAAGCGATAACTGCCAAATATCGTCCTTGCAAACGGTGCAAACCAACAGGAGAGCGATTGCCAGATAGCGAGTGGGTATCAGTAATGACTGAATATATAGATCATCATTATACAGAACCGTTAACACTACATCAGTTAGCTGAAATATGTCATGGAAGTCCTTATCATTTACACCGCACATTCAAAAAAATCATGCATATCACGCCTGTTGATTATATTCAGCAGCATCGTATCCATCAAGCATGCCAAGAATTAAAAGAGACTCACCACAGTATTACGGCTATAGGACTGAATATAGGCATACCGAATACGTCTTATTTTGTTACTTTATTCAAAAAGAAAATGGGCATTACGCCTGCGCAATATCGTAAACAACACCAAAAGATACATCAACAGAAAGATAGCATTAAGGAGGGAATCAGCAGTGAACAATCATAATACAGCCACCAAGCCTATCATCTACTGGGCACGTATTGAACATGATCAATGGCAATTCTATCTTGCAGCAACACCAGAGGGACTTTGTTATATCGGCTCACAAGGTCAACCTTATGACGAAATGGAAGTGTGGCTTCACGCCAGACGACCAGGGAGCACGATCATACATGATGAGCATCAATTACAACCTTATATTGAAGAAATGATTCAATATTTAAGTGGAGAACGACAACAGTTTATGATCAGACATGACTTTCAAGGCACTTCTTTTCAAATACAGGTCTGGCAAGCGTTGTTACAGATTCCTTATGGAGCAACATGGTCATATTCGGATATTGCACAACATATCGGGCGACCTGCGGCCGTTCGTGCAGTAGGAGCAGCGATTGGTGCGAATCCGTTCTTAATTACAATTCCTTGTCACCGAGTAATTGGCAAAAGTGGAGCGTTAACAGGCTATCGTGGTGGATTGAATATGAAGACAACGTTATTAGATTTGGAAAAACGTAAGGAGGTTCTATGATCCGAGAGCAGATTTTAGCAAAAGTCGATTCAGATTATCAGCAATTTTCAGCTAGCTTGTTGCCTACGATCACCAATATATTAGGAGTGCGCATACCTGCACTTCGTATTATGGCCAAGCAGATTGTTAAAGACGATTGGCGTATATATTTACAACAAGCCGATCATGAATATTTTGAAGAAGTGATGTTACAAGGGATGGTTATCGGGTATGCACAGATGGATATTGAAGAACGATTGCAATACATGACTGATTTTGTACCGAAAATTGATAATTGGTCTGTCTGTGATCGCTTCTGCGGTGGACTAAAATTCACTTCAACCCATCAACAGCCAGTATGGGAATTTATTTTGCCCTATCTTTCTTCAGAGCACGAATATGAGGTGAGATTTGCAGTTGTAATGTTACTTACTTATTATGTAGACGAATATTATATTCAAGATGTGCTGCGTCATTTGGATCGTGTTCAACATGAAGGATATTATGTGAAAATGGCTGTCGCATGGGCAATCTCGATTTGTTATATTCATTTACCTGAACCAACGATGCACTATTTGCAACATAATCAATTGGATCGCTTTACGTACAACAAAGCATTGCAGAAAATCACAGAATCTTACCGGATCGACCCAGAGACCAAACATCATATACGAAGTATGAGACGCAAATAATCATATTATAGATTGGTCAAAAACAGATTGAATATCAAGTACGATATATAGGATAGAACAGAAGGGCTACACGTCAAAATGTAGCCTTTTTGTGCATGATCATAACAATTAATTTACGAAATTGTTTTTTGTTTTTCTCAATCGTAACAAAAATGTGATATGAAAGTAGCTATTGAAGGATGAAATGGACTCTGCACATTAGATATAATAATGACGAGAGATGTCGAAATTACATAGGACAAGGGAGAGAGAAGATTATTATGTTACGCTATCAAAAATGGATACTGGTTACGATTTTAATTGGATTGTTAATTCCTCAATGGGCTACACAAACAGCAGTTGCTAGTGCAAGTAAAACAGCTACAAAAAGTGCAACTACCACACGTTCAGAAAAAGCAGAAAAAGTTATTTATTTAACATTCGATGATGGGCCAACAGCACATACTATGCAACTGTTGGATATCTTAGGTAAATATGATGCGAAAGCAACCTTCTTTATGTTAGGACCGCATATGGAACAATATCAGACAGCAACGAAACGAATTGTTAAAGAAGGCAATGGACTTGGATTACACGGTGTAACGCATGTGGTTAAAAAATTCTATAGTTCACCATTCAGTGCTTACAAAGAAATGCGTGATGCTAACGAAAGTCTATTCCAAGTGGCAGGCGTTCGTACCAGTCTTGTACGTACACCTTACGGCAGTAAACCTTATATGAAGCAAGGCTATCGTGATGTAATGTTGAATCAAGGTGGATTCCATTTATGGGATTGGAACGTCGATTCACTGGATTGGAAATACAAAAAAGATCATCAACGTGTCTACAAAAATATTATGAGTCAAGTTAACTCCGTTGAGAAACGTGGTACCGCTCCAGTCGTACTAATGCATGATCAGCCAGCGACACTGAAAGTATTACCATTGGTATTAGAAACACTCAAAAAAGATGGATATACGTTTAAAGTACTGAACAAACAAAATCATCCTGTGAATTTCTGGAATGACGAACGTTAATCATATCTGTAAATAAATAAAACCCCCTGCCTTTTTCTCACAGAGAATAACTGTGATGTAAAGAGCAGGGGGTTTTTATTTTACTAAAAGAATAGCGTGCTAGACATTCATCGCTTGCAGTTGTTGTTGATACAATGATAAATTATCGGCATCATAACATACAAACATAATCTGCTTTAAGGAAGTTGCAGGATGTTGCTCGATATACTCTTTTACCGTATTTAAAGCGATCGTAGCTGCTTCTTTTTTGGGAAAATGGTAAATTCCTGTACTGATATTGGGAAAAGCAATCGAAGTCAGTTGATGTTCATCTGCCAGTTGAAGAGAATGGCTATAGCATTGAGCCAGTAATTGCTGTTCATGATTAGAACCACCATTCCAGACAGGGCCTACCGTATGGATTACATGCTTGGCTGGTAAGCGTCCAGCTGTTGTAATGACCGCTTCACCTGTAGGACATCCTCCTTGACGATTACGAATCTGTTGACATTCTTCAAGAATTGCAGAACCACCTGCACGATGAATAGCACCATCAACTCCGCCACCTCCTAACAGACTGGAGTTAGCCGCGTTTACAATTGCATCAACGTGTTGCACAGTAATATCTCCTTGAAGCAATACAATATGTGTCTGTCCCATCTGAATATCATTCATCTTCTTATCCTCCTAACAATGATGGACCAGAGCAATTTCTAATATTCAGATGTACTCACAGACCCATTTATCATGTTAACGCATCGGTGAGAAATCATGAACATTTTCCATGATCTGATCGATTTGTGATAATGTATCTTCGCTCAAAGTAATATTTACCGCTTCTACATTTTCTTGAATCTGATGGGGTTTGGATGCTCCGATAATAGCTGAACTCACACCCGGTTGACGAAGAACCCAAGCTAAAGCCAATTGAGACAATTTGATGTTCAGTCCTTGCGCTAATTGATCCAACTGACCAACCACCTCTAATACATCGTCTCGTAGGTAACTGTTAATCACATGGTTTACCGAATCGTCTGCTGCTCGTGTGCCTGCTGCGGGAGCTTGACCCGGCTTGTATTTACCTGTCAGAATACCTTGAGCAAGCGGGGAGAAGACGACTTGTCCTAATCCATGTTGCTGAGAAACAGGAAGAACTTCATGTTCGATATAACGTTCAAATAAATTATAAATTGGTTGATTGGCTGCAAGTGGACGTAAGCGCAGACGATCTGCTATATGAGCCGCATCACTGATCTGAGCTGCTGTCCATTCACTCACTGCACTATACAAAATTTTACCTTGTGATGTAAGATCATCTAGTGCACGCAATGTTTCTTCAGTAGGAGTCTCTTGATCAAAGCGATGGCAGAAATAAATATCAATATAATCTGTACCCAGACGCTTGAGGCTGGCTTCGCATTGTTCCATAATATGTTTACGTGATAATCCACGATCATTGGGACCTTCACCCATCGGGAAAAAGACTTTCGTGCTTAGTACATAGCTTGAACGTTCATACGAACGAAGCGCAGATCCAATCGCTTTTTCCCCTTCACCACGGTTGTAAGCGTTTGCGGTATCGAAAAAGTTAATCCCTAAATCAAACGCAGTACGTATACAATCATCGGCTGCTTGTTGTTCTGCCGCCGTACCATAAGTTAACCAGCTTCCAAGACTAATTTCGCTCACTTTTAGACCGGTTTGACCCAGATTACGATATTTCATGATAAGCGCTCCTCTGTGTATGTAGATTAAGTATCGAATTGTCAGCCAAGCTAACAACTCACTTCTTTTATCATTAACGAAAAAAATAGATTCGTCAACATTACATGAGATTCAGAAAGGGAGGATATTGATGTTACGCTCATTTTTTTTGACAAGTGGATTAAAAATAATCGCTGATTGTCAGCAACAGTCAGGAGATATCTGGGATGCTCATTATGGAACAGCTAGTATTGCCGCTTACTTCTTAGCCCAATCGCCTACGATCACAGAGGAAGTAGCAACCGCGTTATTGAACCAAGCGGAGCAGATGATCACTCAATATGAATTAACATCTACTACGTATTTAAGTGAAGATCAATCGGTCAAAGAAAAGGCGGCGATACATGATTCCACTACGTCGCTATCTTCACACAATCCAGAACAGGAATTGAAATCTACTTTTTCTGCTCCAGACGGACTTATTTCATATGCAGATGCGTCCATGTTCATTCTAGAAGCATTACAAGCTAATATCGATCAACTGCATTGGGTAGGTCACAATGTTATCTATGCCGCTGTATCATTGCTCGCTATGCGTGAACAGAACGTATGGGAATGTCGAGCAGATATAGAACGTATTCAGCAATTGATTACTGCTTTTGATCGCACGATTCCGGGACGTTCGTGGATCGGATATAAAGTATCGGACGTCAAAAAGTTAGAAATCACTACAGAGGATCATTTTCCAGCTATAACATCTCCTACGGAGTTATCTGCTTTTATTTTGCAGGAGTTAGCAGCAACAGAGCGGATCTATCTAGCAGAAGCACATCATGATCTGATCGGACATACGTTAACTTTTGCTCATGCACTGAATATATTACACGATCTGGGGCAACTAGAATTATTTCAACGTGGATTACATCCTTTATGGAAAATGGTCAAAATTCTACGGTATAGTTGGAATTGGGATGGAAGTACAGTAGAAGCAGTTGGGTTGTATTCTCCTGTCGACCGATTACCTCTTCAGTATGCCACTCCTGCGCCTTTTGAATATACAGATATACGATTTTGGCAACAGAATTTAGCCAGTGTAGATTGGGATTATGGACATCATTTCAAATTTGTATGGAGTTATAACGATCATATCGAACGTTCGCCTTTGTGGAGTGAAGCTACAAGTGTCCCTTTTCATTGTTTGATCAAAATAGTTAAGGAGGAGAAAGCATGATTACACTAATGATCGCAGACGATGAAGTCATGACTCGCCGGGGATTGGAAATGCTCAACTGGCACGATCATGGATTTCAATTGGTCGGCATAGCTGCTAATGGAATCGAAGCCAGACAACTCAGTCTTTCGCAAAAGCCAGATTTATTGCTTACAGATATTCGGATGCCCGGTCTGGATGGATTAGCGCTAATGGATAGTCTTAATCAGCAACTGTGTGCACCTAAAGTCATTTTTATTACAGCTTATCATCAGTTGGATTACGCACTCAAAGCGATTCAATTAGGAGCATTAGGGTTTGTTTTGAAACCGACAGATCCAGATGAAATTATAACGGCTTGTCTCAAAGCCAAAGCAACGATTCTAGAAGAACGTCAACGCCAGCATACTGAAGAAGAATTACGGGATCAACTCGAAGAATATGCACTGACTTTACAAGGCAAACATACTGCTCATCAAGAATCACCGTCGATACATCCTGTTATTCAGCAAATGCTTCAGACGATGGAAAAGCAGTATATGAAAGATATTACGATAGAACATATTGCAGACAAAAATCACTTTAATGCCGATTATCTTAGTCGATTATTCAAAAAAGAAACAGGCGACAATTTCTTGAATACGCTTACAAGGATTCGGATGCAAAAAGCTGTTCAATTGCTTGCCAATCCTCATCTTGAAATTTATAAAATAGCAGAGCAGGTAGGGATTCGAGATGCTCGTTATTTTGGACAAGTGTTCAAAAAAAGATATGGACTAACTCCGAATGAATTTCGTAAAAAAGGAGATCAATCCCATGCTTGAAGTGTGGTTACATCGACTGATTCAAGCGGCTCGTGATCTCAATATTCGCAATAAATTATTTATCGCCTTTATCGTCCTTAATCTGATTCCATTAGCTGTCATTAGTGTCTGGACGTATCAGAAATCGAGTTCACTGATTCAAGAGCAGACGAATATTTACACGATGGATATGTTAAGTGAAGTCAGTAAAAATATTGAACTGCATATGCATGATATTGAACGTCTGTATTATGCTATTTTTACCAATCAAGAGATTCGTGAATCGCTCAAAGCTGTTAATCGACAGCAATGGTCGCCACTTCAACATGTCTCAGCAGATAAGCGCATACGTAATATTCTGTACGGGTTAATAAGTGATCGAGAAGATGTTGAAGGTGTCAGTCTATATGCACTGGATGGTACTTCTTTTCAGACGAGTACCTATCCAAGAAAGTTAGATTTGCGAGATCAGAATTGGCAAGTATTACAGCGCAATCGTGGCGATCTAACCTGGTTCAATCCGTCAGGACAGCAATCGGTCGTAGCCGCAGTAAGTACTATTTATGACGTGGATAGCCTGCAAAAGATAGGCTATTTTTTGTTGACTTATCATGAGGAAGCTTTGTACAAAGTGTACAGTCAGATCAAGCTTAATGAACAAGGTGAGCTATTTATTATTGACAGTCATGGACAGATTATTTCCAGTGGAAATAAAGCAAGTATTCATCATACACCTACTGAAGCATATCTACAGAAGATTATCACCAGTGGAGATACAGGTGATTTTGCAGATCATATTGATGATAAACAGCAGATTGTATCGTATCAACGTATTCAGAATACTGATTGGAAAATCGTCAGTATTATTCCGACTGCACGTTATTCAGAACAATCGATTGTGTTGCAGCAATGGATGTTAATTTTGTTTATCGTTGTTGCGCTTATCACGTTGATATTAGGCTATTCCTTATCTGTCAGTATTTCCAGACCGATTCGTCAGTTATCGTCTATTATGAAAAATACGGAACGTGATAATTGGTCGATTAGCTTTAATTATCCTTCGCGAGATGAGATTGGTATTCTCAGTCTAAATTTCAATCGAATGATTGCACGTATTCATTATTTGATCAATCAAGTGTATGAAGAAGAACGTCTACGGCAACAATCACAACTGAAATTTCTAATGTTCCAGATCAATCCTCATTTTTTATTCAATACGCTAGAAACGATGAATTGGATGGCACGGATCGAAGGTGTCCCTGAAGTAGGCAAGTTGTCCAAAGCGTTAGGTGATCTGATGCGTGAAGGGATCAAAGGGAAAGAATTTATTACACTAAGTGAAGAATTAGAGAGTGTCAAAAAATACATTTATATTCAAAAAGTGCGGTATGTAGATAAGTTCGATATGCAATACGATATCGATCCGGCAGTCTTATCATTGATTGTGCCGAGATTTATTTTGCAACCGATTATTGAGAATGCAATTGTTCACGGATTAGAAATGCAAATGGAAAATGGAATGATCTGTATTCATGCACATCAAAGTGAAGATACTTTAATCCTATCGATCCACGATGATGGACTGGGAATGAATACTGCTCATCTGGAAACATTACGCCATTATCTAGATCATCCTTCAGATTCGAGCTTGTCAGGTATAGGGCTACTCAATGTGCATCAGCGAATCCAACTGCATTATGGAGAAGATTATGGACTACAAATTGAAAGTCTAGACAATCAAGGAACAACCGTTATATTGCATATTCCTAGAGACCACTTTTTGGAAAAGAGGTCGGAATTTTCAAGTTAAATGTCAGAAATACCACATGGTCGATATTCCAAACACCTTATATGATGAAAGCGTATTCTATACCGAAAGCATGAGAGGATGAAATGAGTCATGGCAAAGGGGTATTGGAAAAAAAGTATAGGTGTGCTGACAGGTGTTCTCTTATTGAGTAGTGTACTCACAGGTTGCGGCAACAGCTCTGAATCAGCCACAGGATCAGGTTCGGCAGGTGCTAAAGGTGAAATGGTGATCTATGATTGGCAGAATGCAGATAGTTTTGTGTATAAGATGTCGGAACAACTAGCTAAAGATTACAATGCACGCAAAGATGCTACAACGACGATGAAAGTACAACATATTCCGGGAACAGATCGTTATTATCCCAAATTAAATGCAGAACTTGCTGCGAATGCAGGGCCAGATGTATTTGTAAGTCATGCCGCCGGTAAATTAAAAACATACGCTGACTCCGGTAGAATTATGGATTTGACAGAGATTTTAAATGCAGATCCTGAGTGGAAAAAAAGCTTTACTTCTGGAGCATTTAATCTACTGACTTTTGACGATAAAGTGTATGCGATCCCGACTGCATTTGCAACTGTACCGCTTTTTTATAACAAAGAAATTTTTGCTAAATATAATCTAACACCACCGACTACTTATGAAGAACTCAAAAATGTAATTAAAGTACTTAAAGACAATGGCGTAACTCCATTTGCTTTTGGAGCGAAAGAATCATGGACAAGCGCTCTATTTAGCGAAATGGTAGCGAATCGAATTGGTGGAGACGAGCCATTTAACAAATTGATGGATGGCACAGGATCTTGGATGGACCCTTCTTATATTCAGACAGGAAATGTGATGAATGAATTACGAGATATGGGTGCGTTCCCTTCGGGATTCTTAGGATTGGATAATACAGCCATTACCAATATGTTCAAAAATGGTGAAGCGGCTATGTTTGTAATGGGAAGCTGGGCAGTAGGTTCAGTAGAAGCCGCTGACTCTAAAGTCAAAGGAAAAGTAGGCGTAGCCAAATTCCCTACTTTTGAAGGTGGTAAAGGCGATCTAGATACATGGCTAGGGCAACCGAGTTACAATCTAGTCATTCGTGCCAATACAGAGAATAAAGATCAAGCATTAGAATATATCAAAGCATGGACAAGCAATGATATTCAGACAAAGTTAGCTGAAGAAAATGGTGATATTCCAGCGGTCAACGTTAAACTCAACAAAGATAAAGTGCCTGCGGTTGCTCAAGAACTGCAAAAAGAAATGTCAGATATGAAAGGTATGTTTATTTTCTACGATGTAGGGCTGGGCGCGAAGATCGGGGACGAATACAATACAACGATCCAAGCGATCTTAGCAGGTCAAGCACCTGAAGAAGCGTTTCAAAGTCTAGAGCAGTTTACGCAAGATAATAAAGAGTAAATCATTCCTTAGTAAGTATTGTATAAAGATGAGGTCAGGAATCATGATAACAACGAAGTTACTGTAGTGATAGGTAGCAACAGTGGATAGTGATTCCTGACTGATCTTCTCAACAGATACATGTTCTAAGCGAATCTATAAGTTGCAAAGAATGAAGTTCTGGAAAGGCGGAAAATCATGGAACGAATGCTACGGAACAAATCAGCGATTATTCTATTTTTGTTGCCAGCGTTATTGCTGTATACAGCGATTGTATTTATCCCTATTGTGGCTTCGATTTACTTTAGCTTTTTTAAATGGGATGTGATTAGCCCGATGAAGTTTATCGGGATGGATAATTATACTCGTATGTTTACCAGAGACTCTGTCTTTTTTACCAGTATCAAAAATATGATGATTCTACTATTTGTGAGTCTGGTTATTCAGCAAGGATTGGGCTTTTTACTAGCCATTCTGATTACCGGCTCGATCAAAGGCAAAGAGTGGTTTAAAAATATTTTCTTTTTCCCGGCTGTTATTTCTAGTGTGGCTGTAGGGATGATGTGGAGCTTTATCTATAATCCAGAAATCGGGATGCTTAATAAATTGTTAGAAGTGCTTGGTATGTCTTCACTGGCTAATGATTGGTTATCTCAACCGGATACAGCCATGTGGGCAGTATCTTTTGTAGTCGGTTGGCAATATCTGGGGTATACGATGATTCTATATATTGCGGCGATTCAGAATATTCCAGCACATATCTTTGAATCAGCACGTATAGATGGAGCTGTAGGGTGGAAAGTGGTCTGGCATATGACGATTCCGCTGGTACAACCAATTATGAAAGTAACTACAATTCTGATAACAATTGGTTCACTTAAGTTCTTTGATCTTGTATTTGTCATGACAGGTGGAGGTCCAGCCAATCAGACACAGGTATTAGCCTCTTACTTGTACGGTAGATCTTTCCGTCAATTCGAATACGGGTACGGAGACGCTCTATCTGTTATCTTGCTGTTGATGTGTCTGGTGGCAACCGTATTGATCAATATGATTTTCCGCAAATCAAGTATTGAATATTAAATCGTATCGTGATGGGGGTGAACAGGAAGGATGAAATCTTCGCCTTATGTAGAGACAACCAAACAGCAAACTAACGTAGATACACGACGTTTTTTTCCTATAGGTAAAATCATGATTTATGCTGTATTGTGTTTTGTAGCGATTTTCTATGTCTATCCGTTGTTATGGTTATTGCTAAATTCACTGAAGCAGACCCCAGAGATCTATACCAATCCATGGGGATTACCTCAACACTGGATGTGGAGTAATTATTGGAATGCTTGGACAACAGGGAATACAGGCAGATATCTGTTGAACTCGGTCTGGATTTCTTCAGCTACTTTGGTTGCTGTACTGGTATTTAGTGCTATGTCAGCATACGCTCTGACCAAGTTACGTTGGAAATTATCAAAAGCGACTTTTGTTTATTTTCTACTAGGGATGATGGTTCCGATTCATGCGACATTGATTCCACTGTTTGTGTATTTTACGAAAGTTGGATTGGTCGATTCGCAGTTCGGTCTGATTCTGATTTATATTTCATTTGGATTGCCAGCAGCTGTACTGGTACTGTGCGGATTTTTTACAGGTATTCCGAAAGAAATGTTGGAAGCTTCTGTGATGGATGGTTGTACGGTATATAGTATTTTTTGGCGGATTGTTATACCGATCTCGAAGCCTGCTCTGATGACCGTAACGATACTGAGTTTTGTCGGGGTGTGGAACGAGTTGTTATTGGCGCTTGTCTTTATTTCTGATCCTGATAAATTAACACTTCCTGTGGGACTGACCCGTTTTGCAGGGGAGTATACAACCGATTATGCGCCGATGTTCGCAGCGATTATGATCGCTACCATTCCAACAGTGGTCTTATTCGCTGTGTTTAACAAACAAGTCTTAGCTGGAATGGCAGAAGGTGCGATCAAAGGTTAATATCTATCGACTTAATTGACTACAAAAATCAGTAGCAGTACAAAAAGGATCTGTACGGATCCTAATACAAGTCCTGTAATCGCAAATGCTCTACCATGGGTAGTACGAATCGAAATAAGACTAAATGTGAGCACAAGAATAAGTAGGACAATCGCTACAAATGCACTTAAAGCAAGTAATATGTTCCAAAAGCCACTATCTTCTTGTCCAAATTCTCCAATAATAGCAAAGCTCATAAAAGAAGTGAAAAAGCTAATGATCCCCAAAATAAAAGAAGTCAAAGCCAATCCAAAACGATTGCTACCTTCTTTTCGGTAAGGATCTTGGTAAGGTGGGTATGTATCCATGGTCGTGCCTCCTGATTATATTCGTATACCTTCAGTACTATATATCGGATAATCAGAAGGTTTATTGAACCATATGCTTACACATCATCACATCAGCCTTACATTCTTCATACATTTTTCATCTTATTTTAAGCTAGTTTCCATAAAGAATTCATATACATTGGGTATATTATAGGTATAGAGTTCATATTTTGGAGCTGGAGTGATTATAATGAGTGAAGAATTTTTGGATGAATTACACAAAATTAGCCATGATGATGACTGGCGCTATAAACTACTCATGCAAGGTGTAAAACAAACACTAGCGTCTCGCAAAAGTGAGGGTGCACTCAAACGATACATGAGAAGAAAAACAAAACATATAACAGCTATCTGGAAATAATACAATCGGTTTGGGATAATAAACGAGCGATCAGTTCTCTACGACTGGTCGTTTTTGTTTTGGCAAAAATAGATTGAAGATGTTCTTCCACAGCACAAGGAGAAAGATGCAGAATATCAGCAATCTTGCGTGTAGACAATCCTTCGATCACTTGATCGACGATCTGCTTTTCACGTTCAGATAAATGGTAATCCTCCATCATCCACGGCAAGATATCAAGTGGAGAAGCAGATTGAATGGCAATCATCAACTGAATACTTGAGGTGTGACTATACAGCGCATAAGCTGTAATATCGATATAGTCATGTTCACGTACAGGCACACACACTTGAATAGGAGAACATGGTAGAGAAGATGAACAGCAATCTGTATGTAATCGTTGATCGAATATTGTATCATCTGTTAATGCCATACTGGCAACCGTTAAAATAGAGCGTGGGAGCGCAGACGTTGTTATTCCTTCATGTTGGCGTAACACGTCTAACCAGTGATGTGTATCTGAATTAGAAGATAATAATTCCAATTGCTGAGACAGCATCAGAATTTCGGGTGAACGTAATTTGACTTCATTGACAAAAGGAATCGCGAGGCTGAACTGGCGCAGATGTTTTGCGATGATAGGAGCAATCTCCACCATCCACTGACATTCTTGCTCACTGAATAACGATTGATCTTGTTTGCGAAATAACGTTAAATATCCCCAACAACTACCTTTATACAATAATGCCGCACGTAGCTCATCACCGAATCCAGCAGGCTGTAAAATATCCTGATATCTTGAACTCTGTTCCGGTTGACCTTCTGTCGCAAAATGCAATGTCATCACAGATGTATGCGAGAGAGTCATATTATCATAGCTATGAATACCTTCTTGTCCATACGCATATGTTAGTAATTGATGGTGAATCGATTCCATATTATGTGCTACAACAGCTCCTGTAGAGAGTAAACGATACGGATCAATATTCGTACAACATGCACCTGCAAAAGGAAGAAGGGGCTTTAATTCTTCTAATAATGAATGAATATAAGAGTAAGAAGAAATAGAACGTTCCGCTAGTAATTCAAGCTTTTGCATATAAGTCTGTGTATTCATATATATCGCCTACCTTTTCTGGATTTCAATAAAGTTCGGTCTACATCTCTTTTGTACACATCCCGTAGTTGTAGGATAGCTATCTTCGAATAAGGTTTATACTTGATAATAGTTACCGATTATACCAGAAGCTATATAGCTATGACCAATTTCGCTCTAGTGCTAAATGAAAATGATCTGTCGCTTAGAAGCTTAAATACAGTACAGGATCAAAGTATAAGGCGTTATCCATAGAAGAAAAGAAACATGAACAGAACGGATTAAGGTATCCATGAATAGTAGGCCATATAATGTAAATCAATCACTATAGATGATCTCTAGAGAATGAAGAGGTATGATGTTATTCATCTCTCTAGAGATCATTTCAATAGCGTTCATCATGCTCTGATTAAAGGGTCTGTAAAAATTGACGCATTCGTTCTAAAGCTTCATCCAGTTGTACAGAGGACGTAGCATAAGAACAACGTATAAATCCTTCGCCACCTTTACCAAATGCTGTACCCGGAACAGCGAGCACGCCGACTTCTTGTAACAATCGCTGAGCAAATTGTTCTGACGTTAAACCGGTATGAGCGATAGAAGGGAAAGCGAAAAAGGAACCCAGCGGTTCATGGCATTGTAACCCGATCTGACGTAATCCTTGTACAAAAGATATACGGCGTGCATTATACGAAGCCATCATTTCATCTTTTGCAGCAAGTCCATGAGGTTTGAGCGATTCCAGTGCAGCAATCTGACCCAGTATCGGCGCACACATGACCGTATATTGATGAATTTTGAGCATTGCTTGAATCAACTCTTCAGGGCCACAAGCATATCCAATTCGCCATCCTGTCATCGCAAAAGCTTTGGAAAATCCACTTAATAATAACGTACGTTCTTTCATACCCGGTAGACTTGCAAAACTAACATGCTTTTGCCCATACGTTAATTCTGCATATACTTCATCTGTAATCACCACTAGATTATGTTCTTCGGCGATCTTAGCAATCGGCAACCAATCTTCATACGTCATAATCCCGCCTGTCGGGTTACTGGGATAGCTTAAGATTAATACTTTCGAACGTGGTGTTAGACTTGCTAGTAAAGAAGCTGGCGTTAATTTGAAATGATCTTGAGCAAATGTCTCCACCTCGACAGCGACACCACCACCTAGATTCGTAATCGGTGAATACGATACATAACAAGGCGCAGGGACTAGAATCTCATCACCTTCGTTGATCAAGACACGTAGTGCAAGATCCAGTGCTTCACTGCTACCAATCGTGACCATCAATTCATGCGCAGGGTTGTAATGGACTTGGAAATTCGTATGCAGGTATTCAGCGATACTTTCACGCAATTCAGGCAAGCCTGCATTATGAGTATACGTCGTTCTACCTTCTTCCAAAGCACGCACACAAGCTTCACGAACTAAACGTGGGGTCGGAAAGTCAGGTTCACCGATGCCGAGCGAAATAATATCGGTACGTTCTGAAGAATAATCGAAAAATTTGCGAATACCTGAAGGTTGCATCTGTTGAATAGAAGGGGTCAAAAATTGGCTGATTGTTGAAGTTGTCATGGTTGTTCCTCCTCAAAAGTCTCTAAATAGTGAATGCTCATCTGTTCACGTATGTGTAAGATTCGGTAGAGGAATAGGGAAAAGAAAACAAAAAAGACCCGTCCCTAAAAAGGGACGAGTCTTTTACCCGTGTTACCACCCTAGTTCCACTTTGTGCGTACACAAAGTGACACTCTGCTACGTATCTATCAATACGTGTTCCCGTTAACGCTGGACATGCGGCAGCACCTAGTTGGTTATTTCAGCCTGCTTCTCGGAGATGGCTTCAGCTAGCATCTGAACGTTGGTTTGCACCGTACCCAACTCTCTGTGGATCAGATTAAAAGCGTACTCTTTCTCGTCATAGAATGTGTATATACTTCATCATTATTTATAAGTGAAATCATTATAAGTCATAAAGAAAACGATTAGCGATTGATCGATCAAAATCGTAGGCTTAGTATAATCCCTCTTTTTTAGAATTGCAATACCTGAATTTGAAAGTTATGGTAGAGAGTAATACTTCAAAGACATAAGGAGATGTAGATGATGACTCTTTCCCGTAATGAATGTATTGATCTTGTCGAGCGAATTATGCAAGATCGAGGTAATGAGCAAGAGATCGATCAATGGCTTGTTATACTTTAGCAAAATGTCCCTCATCCGGAGATTAGTAACCTGATTTTCTGGAATGATAAAGACTGCTCAGCCGCAGAAATTGTAGATAAGGCTTTAGCGTATCAGCCGATACTATTACCACCTTCACCATCATCGTAACCAATCGTAAAAAGCTATCTTATTCATGAGTAGGGCGGAAAGTAGACTGTTGATTCAGGATCTTTAGCAATTGCTCAGACATATAGTGCGTACTATGCTCAAAGTCATTCTGAATCCAAGCGATAATCAATCCCCAGATCGCATACGCTTGATAACTGGCATATAATTCTGGATTAATTCCTAGCTCAATCATGGCATTTCGGGCTTCTTCATTGCGGTAATCTTGCAGGGATAGATTCTGTAACTCGTTACAAAGTCGCTGCTGAAAACCGGGTAACGCATTAGAATTAGAGATCAGTTGATAGAAGCTACGATGTTTATATACATGATCAAAAATTTTGACAGCTGAAGCAACTAATTCTTGAATAATAAGCGTAGTGACATGTCGATAAGGTTCTTCATACGAGTCTCGAAGATCGATTATCACACTCTCTACAAGCTCATCAAGCAAGTCTTCTTTGTATGTATAATGTTTGTAAAATGTACCTCGGTTCACATCAGCGACAGCTACAATATCTGTGATCGAAATACTGCGAAATTCTTTCTGCTGTAACAGTTCAATCAGAGCAGTGGTCAAAGCTTGCTTGCTTTTACGAATACGACGATCACTCATAGATAGGCTCCTTTAATGACAGACATAAGCAAGTCCAATCGGCACATAATGAACAAAATAGAGGATATTTGTTTATTTTTCAACAAAAGTCGAATGATTTGCTGATTGTATCTCTACGGGTCTCGCTCTAAGATAATATAACAGATGTATGTTAATCAACAACTGTTGAAGATTAGAGAAAAAAGCCATGGAGGTTGTATAGATGAGACTTGAACACAAAGTAGCAGTTATTACAGGAGCGGCTTCAGGAATGGGCAAAGCGATTGCTTTATTATTTGCACAAGAAGGAGCAAAAGTAGTCGTATCTGATATTCAAAAAGAAGCGGCTCAGATCACAGTAGATGAAATAGAAGCCAGTGGCGGACAAGCTGTTGCAATCGCTACCAATGTGACACAAGAGCAAGAAGTACAACAATTAATTCAAAAAGCGGTCGAAGAATATGGAACACTGGATATCCTCGTAAATAATGCAGGCATTATGGATAATTTTGTACCGGCAGCTGATGTAACAGACGATTTGTGGGAACGTGTTTTTGCAATCAATACGACAGGAACGATGCGTACGATTCGTCAAGCTTTACCGATTTTCACAGAAAAAAGTAGTGGTGTGATTATTAATATTGCTTCTGCCGGTGGATTAAATGGATCTAGAGCAGGAGCCGCTTATACCGCTTCCAAACACGCTGTAGTGGGCTTAACTAAAAATGTGGGATTCCAATATGCTCCACTAGGTATACGTTGTAATGCGATTGCACCGGGGGGAGTAGCTACGAATATTAGCAGTACGATTAATGAACCAAATGCATTTGGAATGGAACGTGCCATGATCGGTATGAATCTGAATCCCAAAACAGGCGAGTCTCATGATATTGCAAAAGTAGCCTTGTTTCTAGCTTCCGATGATTCAAGCTTTGTGAATGGTACAGTGATCGTGGCTGATGCAGGTTGGACAGCTTACTAAGACTAATTAAAGACGACAATATGCTGAAATGATAAATATAATCTAGAACAATAAACAACAAAAAGCCTGAATTCTTTTATCAGAATTCAGGCTTTTATCTATGTTATGAATAAACTACAAGTATATAAAAAAAGTATATAAAATTAACGACGAGGTGAACGCGTCTGTGAAGTAAACAATACTTTTTGTCCCGTGCTATTCAGGCTAGGTGCACCATGAACCACATGAGGTTGTGATTTTGGTGTAGCTTGGAAAGCATCTTTGAACGAAGTAGAGCAACCTGAGCATAAGCGACCTTGAGCGATAGGCTGTAAGCAACATTCGCAAGGATACATCAAATTTTTGTAACCATTGGATAATTTACCTTGTTTAATCAGATCGTGCAATTCTGTTAGTGGAACTTTAGTCGCTTCGCTTAAAGCTTCGGTTGTTGCTTTAGGAAATCTCCACATGTAATCCATACAGTTTTTCAGAGCATTATCTAACTGATTACTACAAGAAGAACATAAGTTACGCATATTTTTTTGGAAAATAGAACCACATTTTGAACAATAATCCACCATTAGAGTCAACACGATCACCCCTTACATCTTTTTTTAGTCTTTTAGATATAGGTACATAATACTATACAGCATACAATATAACAATAGACATATCACAAAAATCACAAATTTTGTCGAAAAATAAAAATAATCCTGAATATGTAGGTATTAAGACATAATAATAAGTAATATTGACTTGTATAGCTCAAATTAAGTTCCTGTACTATATAAAGCAATAATGGGAATTTCAATCACTTTCTAATAAAAAAACAACTTATCCATCATTGGACAAGTTGTTTGTAGCTTGAATATAAATAGAACTATTCGATCAATGCATGCGGATAACAACTGTAATACTATTCTATAGCACTACATATTTCAATAAAATGTCCATCAGGATCGGTAATATAAGCAACCGTCTGTCCCCATGGTTTGACGACAGGTTCTTTAGCAATAACGACCTGTTGCTGGCGTAAGTGTTCAATCGTGGCAACAACGTCCTCAACGACAAAACCAATCTCAAATGTACTTGATGCCATCAAATTCTCAGCAACATCCAGTCCAATATCTTGTCGAACCGATTCACGGGTGTTAAACGATAAAGTAGTCATGCCTGTATCGAATTCAACATAAGTATCGACTTGCATTTTGACTGGCAATTGCAAAACATCTCTGTAAAAATGCATCGTTTCTTCTACATTGCGAACATACAAAATAATATACTTCATAGCTAATTTCATCTACTCATCCAACTTTCTTATTATTTATTTACTTCGGTGACATTATCAATCAAAGAATCTATATCTATTATGCCTGCTTATATGGAATAAGCATTGGAAAAAACGGTCAATATCGAACGTTGATGTACAAGCTTGTGATCGAGATACGTCCATACGATTCATTCCTTTTCAAAGTTGGCTAGGAGATAGTCCATAATAACGCTGAAAGTTATTAATGAAATGCGATTGATCATAATAACCATAAGAGGTGGCTAATTCACTCATCGTTAGATGTGGGAAACGGTACATCGCCTGCAAAACCGACTGAAAACGAATAATATCAAGTACTTCTTTGGGACGAATACCTAGCTCCTGTTGGAAAATACGACGAATCGTTCGTTCACTATAATGAACTTCATGAGCAAGAGCGGCTAGATCCATTTGTCCACGCTGGGCGTACATCAATTGCAAACTATTAGAAAGTAAGGGATGAATCGAGCGAGAGTGAATATCATATGTATACAGCACTTGAAGTAGTCGTTGTTCAATACGATCGATTCGAGACTTTATATCAGGTGCATCTAACGTCTGTTCCCAAAAATCACCTGCTGCGTAACCCCATAATTCCTCTAACAACATCTGTCCCCGTAGTTCAGCAATAGGATAACCAAGTATAGCTTGTACGGCTTCAATATACATTCGAATACCGAAAAAATTCATTGATTGTTGAGGATAAAAAACTTCATAAGTAGACATCCATGAAGATACAAAAGCACCTTGAGTTGCAGACACAGCATCCATATCGAAAATAATATCAATACATCCGTCAGGAATAATACGGTATTCTGAAGCATGAGATAGAGTAGAAGAAGACATCTGAAAAGTGGATGACCAGTAACAAGCTACTGTATTTTGCAATGCTAGTCGTGGAGCATATTCTTGATAATCATAATAGGAATGGAGCAAATGAGATTGCAATTTGGGTGGCTGAATAGGGCGATAGATCATCCGAACACTCCCTTTCTCTATATCTTATTTGATTGTAACATGATCTACAATTACCGTTATCACAATAATAATTAACAATTTGTTATTATCATATTGTAAATATCGATAAAGGATGTTATATTGTTATTAACAAAAAGGAAATAACAAAGGAGAGAGTGATTATGTTTGGATTCCGCTTCGTCAAATTTCAACCGAGTGAATATGTGATGAAAGTAAGAAACGGTAAAATAGTTAAAGAAGGCGTAGGCTTATCATTCCGTTATTATGCGCCGACCACTTCGGTAATTGTAGTACCTGTATCTTCTATTGATGTTCCATTTATCTTTGAAGAAATAACAAATGATTATCAGACGGTAACCGTGCAAGGACAATTAACTTACCGTATTGTCGATTATCGTAAAACAACTCAAATTCTCAACTACACTTACAATTTACGTAAAAATCAATATATTTCAGATGATCCGAATAAGCTGGCTCAACGGGTGATTAATATTGCGAAAGTATTGACCAAAAAGCATCTGGAACAAATGCCACTACGAGAAGCCATTCAATCCAGTGAACGATTAGCCCAAAGTATTACACGCGAAATTATGCAAAATGAAGAATTGGAAAAGCTAGGAATTGAATTGATGGGTTTCTCTGTATTAGCGATTCTACCTAATAAAGAAACAATGAGAGCGTTAGAAGCGCAAGCTCGTGAGCAGATTCTACGTAATGCGGATGATGCACTATATGAACGACGTAATGCATCGATTGAGCAAGAACGCCGGGTCAAAGAAAACGAACTAAATACAGAGATTGCAGTAGAAACTAAGAAAAAACAAATTCGTGAAACACAATTAGATGCTGAACGTTCAGTAAGTGTAAAAAAGAACGAAATCAAAGAAGAACAATTGCAATTCGATACGATGATGGAAGAAAAGAAACAACAGTTAACAGAATTGTCTATTGCCAATGCCAAATCACAAGCCGATGCCAAAGCATACGAAATGTCTGCGGTGATGAAGTCGCTTGAAGGTGTTAATCCTGCACTGTTACAATCTATGGCGAATATGGGCATGAATCCTGATAAGTTAATCGCTATTGCTTTCCAGGGATTAGCTGAAAATGCAGGACGAATCGGGCAACTAAACATTACGCCGGATCTATTGCAAGGACTGTTATCAGAATCGAATAACCATCAACAACAGCAAGGAGGTCGGAGTAGATGAATAGCCGGATGAGCGAAAATAAAATTGTACTCGTAAAGCGTAAAACACGATTAGAAGAATTGATTGTTCGTTATAATACGATCCAGCAAGCACAATTTTATATTGAGCGTCTGGGTGTTGATTTTACCGACTATATTCAAGAAGATCAGAATTACCGCCATGCTGTAGAGCAATCCGTAATGACATTGCAAAGTATAGGCAGAGTACAATTGCTAGAACGCGAACATGTACCCAACTTTATTTTTGGGGATGATGATATTGTAGTGGTGCTCGGTCAAGATGGATTAGTCGCTAATACGATGAAGTATGTCACGCATCAACCATTGATCGGCGTGAATCCTGATCCACTACGCTGGGATGGAGTATTGCTTCCTTTTCAAGTGCGTGATCTGATTAAGATTGTACCGGAAGTATTGAGCAAGCGTCGTACGATTCAAGAAGTGATGCTTGCCAAAGCAGAGCTGAATGATGGGCAGACATTGTATGGAGTCAACGATTTATTTATCGGACGCAAAACGCATGTCTCTGCACGGTATCAATTACAGTTAGCAGGGCATACTGAACAGCAATCTTCAAGTGGGATTATTGTATCTACAGGGATGGGAGCCACCGGATGGTTCAAAAGTGTGCTCGCTGGTGCAAGTGGTATTGTGCATAGCGAAAGTTATCAGCAGATTACAGGCAGTGTCCATTACGAGGAGACACAGTCAGTCACTACGACTTCATTAGCATGGGATACACCACAATTATATTTTACAGTCAGAGAACCTTTTCCTAGTCGTACTACATCGACGAACTGTGTATTCGGACAAATTAATCAGAATCAACCGTTACGGATTATATCGCAGATGCCTGAAAATGGAGTGATCTTTAGCGATGGGGTAGAAAGTGACTTTCTAGAATTCAATTCAGGGATGACAGCAACGATCGGTCTAGCTGAGAAGCGAGGTCATCTGGTGGTATGATGATTATTTTGTGTTATGATATCCGTATCTGTTGAAGATAATACAGTAAGGGGTATGGATTCATGAATCAAAATATACAGCAATTCAAAGCTGATTTCTTCAAAGCTTTAGCTCATCCGATGCGGATTCAGATTTTAGAAGCTCTATGTACTGGAGACAAGACTGTGAATGAACTGCAAACGATTGTCGGTTCAGAAGGATCAGCCGTTTCTCAACAATTATCAATATTGCGTAGTAAAAATGTGGTGCAGGGTGTGAAAGAAGGCACGTCTGTGATCTATTCTTTACGTGATCCGTTGATTCAGGATTTGTTAGCAGTGGCGAAGCAGATTTTTGACAATCATCTTGTAGATGCGATCTCCTTACTTGAAGGAATGCGAAATGAGCCAGAATCGATCAAGCATCTGGATTGAGGATAGAATCAATAGAATAGAATGATAAAAATAAAGTATCTCTCGTTTGATTGGAGGTACTTTTTGGTGTGTACACAATATCATTGACATGATCTATACATAGGCGTACTATCTCTGTATATTCAAATAATCAGATATTTAAAATAATGATCAAATATCTAAAAAGAGAAGGTAACTGGATGAAGTGGACAGGGAGATTTGCAGGATACAATAAGAATAGTTTGCGTAAAGACTTAATTTCAGGCTTGATTGTAGGTATTATTGCGATTCCACTTGGAATGGCTTTTGCGATTGCTTCAGGAGTGAAGCCGGAATACGGAATCTATACCACTATTATTGCAGGGATATGTATTTCTTTGTTTGGCGGTTCCAAATTTCAAATCGGCGGGCCTACAGGTGCATTTATTCCGATATTGTTCGCAGTGGTCATGCAGTATGGCTATGAGAATTTATTGATAGCCGGCTTTATGGCAGGAGTATTTTTATTGATTTTGGGATTATGTCGATTGGGCAAATTGATTTCATTTATCCCTAGACCAGTAACGATTGGTTTTACCGCAGGGATTGCTGTCACGATTTTTGGAGGACAGATTGCTAATTTTCTCGGTCTAACAGGACTCACTAAGCATGAAGATTTTTTCTCAAATATGCGAGAAATCGTTACTCATTTGAATACATTTAATATCTACAGCTTAATCACCGGATTAATCTGTTTTTTGGCGATGATATTGACGGCACGATTTTTCCCCAAAGTACCAGGATCATTAATCGGCTTATGTATTTCTACAGCTGTAGCGGTACTCTTTTTTCAAGGCAAAGTGTCTACGATCGAATCTTCATTTGGCGCTATCTCGGGCGCACTTCCTCAATTTCATATTCCTAACTTAACGTTGGACAACATGACACTTTTGATTCGTCCTGCTTTAGTGATTGCGATGTTAGGCAGTATTGAGTCATTATTATCCGCTGTTGTAGCCGATGGCATGACAGGGACGCGTCATAATAGTAATCGGGAGTTAATCGGACAAGGAATTGCCAATATGATTACACCTTTATTTGGCGGGATTCCAGCTACAGGGGCAATCGCTCGTACAGCTACAAATATCAAAAATGGCGCTGTATCGCCGATTTCCGGTATAGTACATGGAATAGTGGTTTTGTTAGTATTGCTTCTTTTTGCTCCGTATGCTTCTCATATTCCGCTTGCCAGTATGGCACCTATTCTTATGTTAGTCGCATGGAATATGAGTGAACGTAAGCATTTTATGCATATGCTAAAAATCAAAACCAGTGATTCGCTTGTATTAGCAATCACTTTTCTACTAACCGTATTTGCTGATCTGACGACTGCTGTAGAAGTTGGATTATTGTTAGCTGTGGTTTTATTTGTCCAGCGGATGAGTCAAGGATTAACGATCACTAAAGTGTTACCTGATCCTGATTCCAAGCATCAACAAGTACACAGTCACATGGTCACCGAAAATCATGATTGCCCACAGATTAGTATTTATACAGTAGAAGGAGCTCTTTTTTTCGGCGGAACCCATATAATTGAATCTGCTATAGATGAAGCTATCGCTAATCAACCTCGTGTAGTGTTGCTTCGGATGGCTAGAGTGCCGATGATTGATACGACAGGGGATGCAAATGTACTGACATTGGTACATAAAGTACAAGCTTATGGCGGAATCGTTATCATCTCAGGTATTCAGCAGCAACCACTTGAACTGATGCGCAAAACAGGTCTGTATACGATGATCGGAGCTAACCATTTCTATGAGCGTACAGGAGTGGCTATTAACAAAGCATTAGACCATCTGAACCTAGAACAGTGTCGTGGTTGTCAGCATTTTGCTTTTCATGAATGTCAGGCGTTGTCTGCTGAAATTCATACAGCATCTGTATCCACACCAGTACAACTAAGAAAAACGTTAGAAGCGAATATTTAATATTCCATAAATAGATACCAAAAGTAGACGCAGTATAACTATCGGATCGCTGTATATCAACCCGATAGTTATATTGCGTCTATTTGTATTATTCCATGATTCTCATGATAGACATTATAGAGTGAAACGATACTTCATTTATTTGATCTGAATTAGTGTTGGATCTCCTACACGATCGGCATCTCGCGTTACGACTTGTAACTGTAATGTTTTCGGTTGATCTAATAAATTGCTATAGAAAATATATTCATAACTGTTGGGATCATCGAAAGCGACTTTGCGATTAAGCGCACGTAACAGCACTTCCTGATCGCCTTCGCCAGCAAGGATACCTGTAGCCTCAACCCATTGTCTACTGGTGTTGTACGGCTCGAAAGGCTGATCTGATGTGAAGCGTACACGCATCTCCAGTGGAGACATTTCTACACGAGCTAAAGCAACAGTATGATCTCCTAAAGTAATCGTATGATTCGGATAAACAATTTCAGTCTCAGGTCGCTTGAATTGACTGGCTAATGAGAAGTGGATAAGTAAGGTAGGTGAATGATGCATATCTTCTGTACTGGTATTGGTCACCGGATCGCTAAGTCGACCTTCATCAACAGAAGCGATTTGGAATTTGGCTGCAATTTCTTGTGGAAAAGGTTCTCTAGATTTCAAACGAATAGTGGTCGTGCCACGGAATACATTCTCCCGATCGGCATCATGTGTTCCATTATTTCGTGAATGACCTAACGATTTGCCAGTAGCGATGCTGCTTAATTTGACACTGTTCATCCCATAGATTTCTTGTCCATTTAAGCTTTTGGCAGTATACAGAAGGATTAACTGATTCTCATCGGCTGTTACAGCATTGACCGTCACAATATAACCGTCTTTCTCAGCGCTTTCATTCACATACTGAATATAATTATGTTTGATAGCTGAGATTAAGCTTTGGTTCTGAATGACTTCCGATTGATATTGCTGAAAAGGTTCTAATTTGCCCCAAGAAGAGGCGGTAGTGTTGGTACTTTCAGTAGGCATAGGCACAATAAGTAAGATCAACATCACAACAGAGGTAAAACCGACCACAACCAGTAATCGAGCATCCAACCAGGGGAAACGTGAGCGCATGCGTTTGGCTTCGAATAGAGCTTCTTCATCTGTTGGAGTAGGGGTATGAGACATTTCCGATACAGAAGGTGTCTGTGTATGTAATGGAGTGCTAGATGATTTAGAATGTTCTTGTTTGGATGTACTCATAATGACTATTCCTCCTGATTCAGAATGATTTACAAAGTTGCTTAATTATTATAAAGACTGATTGTAGGATGCATTTGTATCTTTTTATGTCTACTTCTTCTAAGTACTTATTGTATATATCGGTGGTAAATCTACTTTTGTTACGGTTCTACGAGAAGTCAGAAGGAAAATCTCTCTTTATTCTATCTTACTACTAAGAAGCATTACAAGCAGACCGACAACAGCCCTAATCTCTTTTGAAAAGCAATCCTTTTCATTTTAGAGAATTAGGGCTGTTTGATCTATAGGTTTTAATATCTATTTTACAGTAAGCGATCTGTATTAAATTTTGAATTCGTTCATTTCACTATGCAGTTGTTCTGCGGTCTCGGCTAGAGAAGACGAAGAAGCATTGATTTCTTCCATCGATGCTAATTGCTCTTGTGTCGCAGCGGATACACTAAGCATACCTTCAGCAGACTCTTGAGCAATATGAGAAATCTGTCTAGAATACTCGACAATCTCTGTTGTGCTAGCAGACATTTCTTCAGCACCAGCAGATACTTCTTCAATATCACTTGCAACTTGATTAACAGCTTGTAAAATATCCTGGAATGCTGTACCTGCAACTGCCACCGAAGCCATCCCTTTATCAAATTCACGATTGTTCAATTCAACTGCTTCAATCGCATTTAACGTATCTTTCTGGATAAACGAAACCAGTTCTATAATTTGCTTCGCCGATTGAGAAGATTGTTCAGCAAGCTTACCGACTTCATCAGCTACGACTGCAAATCCACGACCTGCTTCACCTGCACGAGCCGCTTCAATCGAAGCATTCAGAGCGAGTAGATTGGTCTGTGAAGAGATCCCAGTGATCACTTTGGTAATATTACCGATTTCTTGTGAACGATTACCTAACTCTTTCACAACAGACCCCAAAGAATGAAGAGATTGTTGGATCGAATCCATTTGGGCAACCGCTTGCTGAATCGCCTGATTACCATCGGAAGACTTACTTGCTGCATCTACCGCAGAACTGGATACCGTCTGTGCACGAACAGCGATTTGTTCAACTCCAATTGCCATTTCTTGCATCGCTTGAGAAGATTTTGTTGCAATATCGACTTGTTTGGCGGTTCCGATCGCATTTTCCTGCACCGTTTCAGCGATTTGTTCAGCTGCTTGCTTGTTCTGTTCACTACTTGCTGTTAATTGTTCGGACGAAGCCGCTACCAATTCGGACGTAGAAGCGACTGATTCAATCACCTGACGTAGATTTTGCTTCATTAGATTAAAGGAAACGGCAAGTGAACCGATTTCATCTTTATTTTTGATGACCAGATCAGCACCTGTCAGATCACCAGCAGCGATCTGTTCAGCCGCTTGTTGCAATGATTTGGCAGGTTTGGAGATCGAGCGCGCAATAAGGAAAGCAATAACAAGAGCAACAATAACAGCGATGACACTCAAGACAATAATATTAAAGCTTGCTGTCCGAGAGATATCTACAGATTCATTAGTAAGTTGCGTTGCTTGCTTGTTATCATAAGCGACTAATTCAGCAATCGTTGAATTCGCATTATACCAGAAAGCGTATGCATTACGGTGCAACGAGATTGCTTTATTCAACTCATTATTCAGACCTGCATTTAGTACATTAGGAGAAACTTTGACATAAGCTTCGTACTGAGTAGAGAAGCGTTCATACAATCGTTGCTCATCATCACTTTGAATTAATTTTTCATAAGTTGTACGTTCCGTTTGGATTTTGGCTAATAATGCAGTATAGTCTTGATTTAATTTAGTCACTTCATCTGCATTATCTTCGATAATAATATTGATCAGTAGACGCTCTAGATCAGATATATCTCCATTAAGTGTACCCAACAAAGTCACACTAGGCATCCATTTGGTATTGATATCTGTTGCTTGATTCCCCATTGTCCTGGTACTTGTTAGAGCAAGTAAGCTAACAATAACTAATAACAAGATTACACTCAAAAATCCAGTTAATAGCTTAGTTTGTATACTCATTTTGATTCTGTTAACTTTGCCGATACGTAATTGTTTCATAATATGATCCCCCAATATGTAATGGTAACGTTCTTAACTTTATCTATATCGACAAAATTTTTTTATAATTTAGTTTTTTTTGGAAATATTAGTGCTAAGGGCGTAGTTCGTAGGTTTGTATTTGTAAATGCTTACATATTAATATATCTATTCTTTATTTTTAGGGATGTACTATTACTCACAATGCAAGCGAGTAGCCCACAACAAAAAAAAGCAATCTATAGTGGTTACCTATAAATTGCTTTCGATTATGCTATTGATATTTCATTTTTTACGATAAATTTAAAGCGGTACACCAAACAATTACTTCTGACGAATCCATGCTAATGCCATCGTACCTTCACCTGCATGAACACCTACAACTGGAATAAAAGGAGCAATCTCGATTTTGAGGAAAGGAGCAAAAAGACTAATTTCTTTTTCCATCTGGAATGCTTCTTCAATATTGTTAGCATGCATAATACAGACACTTTTAACAACATTAATATCTCTTTTTAATATATCCATCAATTTTAATTTGGCTTTTTTAAATGTACGAATTTTGTCTTCTACAATAATCTTACCTTCTACAAAACGTAGCAATAAATGAATACGTAGCAATTGGCTAATCACCAGTTGAGTACCAGATACACGTCCACTACGATGCAATTGAGAAAGGCTAGCTGGAATGAGATAGAAGTCCATATTTTCGATGATCATATCAATTTTGGCTTTGATCTCCAGGGCAGTATCACCTTGTTGTTGCCATTTGATTCCTTGCATGACCATTTCACGTAAAGGGAAAGCACCTACTCTAGAATCAATACCGATCACTTCTGTTTCGGTAATCTCAGCCGCTTGTAGAGAAGTGTGATACGTACCACTTAATTCAGAAGAACAATGAATCACAATAATATCGTCATACTTGCCTTTAAGTGATTCATAGAGTTCCATAAACTCGCCAATGGGAGGTTGTGAACTACTGACACTTTCATGTTGACGCATTTTCTCATAGAACTGTTCTGAGGTAATTTCTACATTTTCTTTGTAAGCTTCGTTGTTCACAATCAGACGTAGAGGTACAATATAAATATGATTCTCTGCTGCAAAGTCTTTATCAATCATAGCTGTACTGTCTGTTATCCAAGCAATCGATTTCATTCAAACCACTCTTTCTGTACACAGGGATATAATATAGTAGAAAGGCTATATTAAGATTATTAAAATTTTAACATATAAAACTAATAACTTTGTGATATAGTTATTATAACCATATAGAGATATAAACACAAACTTCGTACTATACAACCTACAATATTTATTCAGCTCAAGGAGGATTACATATGGAAGACAAACTTGCTCAAGAATTAGAAGCATGGGGCAAAGAGAAAGTAGCATATACATTTCCTCGGTGGGAGCAGATTCCAGATATAGAGTTGTATATGGATCAAGTGATTGCCTTACTGGAAAAGCATTTTCACAAGTTCCCAGGAGATAGTGCAGGCAAGTTGATCTCACCTTCGATGATTAATAATTATGTCAAACAAGGGATTATTCCGCCTACTATCAAAAAGCGTTATTCCCGTACCCATATTGCTTATCTGATGATGCTCTGCACACTTAAGCCAGTTTTGCCTTTGGCTGTAGTGCAAGGGATTATCGAGTTTCAATTACAGACCAAAACATTTGCCGAGGTTTATGATCACTTTGCGATTGAGCAAGAACAAGCTTCGGTCTATACGATGGCACAAGCCAAAGCCGAAAGCGAACTATTGGGACAGACGGCAGCAACAGAGCAAGAAATGCTCAGTAATCTTTCGCTCAAAATGGCGGTATTGGCGAACTCTAGCAAAATTTTAGCAGAAAAGATTATTGAGATGGAGCGAGCAGAAGGCAAACTCTCGACTTTGGATGATAAAGGGAAAAAAGTAAAAAGATCAAAATGTAAAACGATTAGGCATATAGACAACTAAAATACCCCTTATCCTGTATAAACGATCTTCTGATCATACAAGATAAGGGGTATTGTTTTATCATTAAAGAGTGTCAATAAATGATTATACTTTGAATTCACTCACTTCTGCGTGAAGTTGTTCTGCTGTCTGTGCTAGCGAAGAAGAAGAGGTAGTGATTTCTTCCATTGATGCTAATTGTTCTTGAGTCGCGGCAGATACACTAAGCATACCTTTAGAAGCTTCTTCAGCAATATGAGTGATCTGTCTAGAGTATTCAACAATCTCTGTTGTGCTTGCAGATAGTTGTTCAGCACCAGCCGATACTTCTTCAATATCTCCAGCCACTTGATTGACCGCTTGTAAGATATCTTCGAATGCTTCACCAGCGATAGATACTGAAGCAAGACCTTTATCAAATTCTCGATTATTCAATTCAACAGCATGGATCGCTTCTGTCGTGTCTTTTTGAATAAAAGTAACCAGTTCAATAATTTGCTTCGCCGATTGAGAAGATTGTTCTGCTAGTTTGCCAACTTCTTCTGCGACGACTGCGAATCCACGACCAGCTTCACCTGCACGAGCCGCTTCTATTGAAGCATTCAGAGCAAGAAGATTGGTCTGTGTCGCAATACCAGTGATGACTTTAGTAATATTCCCAATTTCTTCTGAACGATTACCCAACTCTTTGACTACAGTTCCTAGAGAATGGAGGGAAGTCTGAATAGAATCCATCTGTGTAACAGCTTGTTGAATCGCTTTGTTACCATTAGATGATTTACTTGCTGCATTGGTAGCAGAGCTGGATACCGTCTGTGCACGAACTGCAATCTGCTCTACACCGATTGCCATTTCTTGCATCGCTTGTGAAGACTTCGTTGCAATATCGACTTGTTTGGCAGCACCATTTGCATTTTCTTGTACCGTTTCAGCGATCTGTTCAGAAGCTTGTTTATTTTGCTCACTGCTAGCTGTTAATTGCTCGGATGAAGCGGCAACGATCTCGGAAGTTGCGGCTACTGACTCAATCAAGCCACGTAGATTAGCTACCATTTGGTTGAAAGCGACAGACAGTAAGCCCACTTCATCTTTGTTACGAATAACAATCGCTTCTCCTGTAAGATCACCGCCAGAGATACGTTCTGCTGCTTGCTGGATTTGTTTGACAGGGCGAGAAATCGAGCGAGCAATCAAGTAAGCGATAGCGATACCAATCAGAACCGCTAGAATACTCAAAATAATAATGTTTCTGCTTGATGTTGCAGCTGTATCGACAGACTCGGCTGTGATCAAAGCGGCTTGTGTATTATCTAAAGTGATTAATTGAAAAATGGTATTATTGGCTGTAGACCATTCATCATAAGAAGCGCGATGCAATTGTTGAGATTGTTCCGCATTATTAGTCATAGCAGCCTGAACAAGTGCAGGTAGTGTTGTTAGATAACTATCATAATTAGTAGAAAATTGTTCATACAATTTCTTCTCATCTTCAGATTGAATCAATGCCTGATATTCTTTACGTTCGATTTCGATCTTTTTCAATAATTCCTCGTAACTTGATTTGATTGCAGTCAGTTCAGTAGGATCCGTTTCAATCACCATATTGAGAACCAAACGCTCGATATCCGATATATCTCCATTCATCGTGCCTAGCAAAGTAACACTTGGCATCCATTTGTTATCAATCGCTTTGGTCTGATCACCCATCGTTTTCATACTCCATAAAGATAGGATACTAACTAAAACTAATAATAAAATAACACTTAGAAATCCAAGTAATAATTTAGTCTGAATACTAATACGCATAATTCCACTCCCTATAATTGTTTGAACATATAATGTAATATCTATATCGACAAATTTCGCTGTTTGTTTATATTTGATTATTAAATATTACAATTAAAGTAAAAAAATTATAGAAGATTGAAATGAAATATTTAATGAAATGAGCATACCTGCTAGGGATTCAGCCATCATGATTTGCATGAAGAGGACATTTCCAGACTCATATGGGGGATGTCCTTCTTTTTTGGATTTGAACCATTATTTTGAAAAAAAGTATTTCCAATATCGTCCAAACAAAGTATGATATAGGTAAATAAGCTCCCAACTTAAGACCTAAAAATTTAACGGTTTTAATTTGAAGTAAATTCATCGCAGATTTCCAGAAGAACTGGACTCTATCTATATCTTCTGCCTGCACTAAGGAGAATACATCTATGGCATATACGATTCCAGAAACTATTCCTAGAAAAGCAACCGCAGGCGAGCGCCTTCTTTTCCAGACCCTCAAAGAACATCTTCCAGACGATTATATTGTCTACTACGAACCAGAGATCGGTGGCAGACGACCAGATTACGTAATTATCGGACCCGATCTAGGACTACTTGTACTCGAAGTCAAAGACTACACCGAAAATACTCTCTACGAACTCAATACTCATGAATGGCAGCTACATACTCAAAAAGGAACAGGATCAGTGGAGACGGTCAAGAACCCACTGCTTCAAGCAAGAGACTATGCTTTTCGCATTAACAATAAGCTCAAAAAAGATCAGAACCTGACTCAACAAAGTGGTATCTATGCAAATAATCTCAAATTCCGCTATGGACACGGAGTTGTCTTTACACGTCTTAAGCAGACGCATATCGTGAAGCACAGTCTGCATCGGGTGATCGATCCTAGATATATGCTGACACGAGAAGAAATAGACCTTGAAGATGCCAATTGCACCGCAGATCATTTACTAGAACGAATTACCAATATGTTCGATACGCCTTTTCATATGAATCAGATGCTGACCGACGAAGATATCAAAGCGATTCGTTATCATCTATTTCCCGAAGTACGGATCAGTGCACAGTACCGTGAACCTGCTTATTATCAAGATCAATTATTACTATCGCTTCATAATATACAAGCGATGGACTTGCATCAGGAATCACTTGCCAGACAATTAGGGGATAAGAACCGCTTAATTCGTGGTGTGGCAGGAAGTGGTAAAACCTTAATTCTAGCTGCTAGAGCGAAGATACTAATCAAAGAACATCCCGATTGGAAAATCCTTGTTCTCTGCTATGGGATTCCATTATCCCGTGTGATTCATAGCCAGATCCATCGGATGCTTGAAGAGCCAGAAGATTTGTTCGATTTTGCCAACAGTCAGGAGAATCCATCTTCTACACCTTCTATAGAAAAGCCATCTAACCTACAGATCGCCACTTTCCATGAATGGCTATGGAGCACCATGCGTATCAAAGACGAGCTGATCGAACCCTACTTGGAAAAGATTAATCGAGGCGAAACCATCTTACCGCAATACGATGCGATTCTGATCGACGAAGGACAAGACTTCGAACCGTCATGGCTAGAACTACTAAGTAAGGTGCTTAATCCGGAAACCCAATCGTTATTGCTAGTAGAGGACAAAGCGCAAAATATCTACAAACGCAAAACCAGTCTGAGCCAGAATACCGGACTGGACTTCCGTGGACGTTCCAAGATTCTTAGTATCAACTACCGCAATACCGCTCAGATCGTGAACTTCGCTTGGGACTTCTATCGTACCCATTCTAGCTTAGGGGAAAAGGTCAAAGAAGGCACAAGTGTAGAAGGAGTAGAGATTATTCCGCCACAAAGTACCAAGCGCAAAGGAATAGAGCCACAGATCAAGCACTGTGCTTCTTTTGCAGAAGAAGTCTCATGGGTAGTTGAGCAGATGAAGACATTGCATAACGAGAAAAAAGTACCTTATGCCGAAATGGCTGTTCTATATCGGGTACAAAAGCGCTATTCGTACTCTTATATCGATGTATTGCAAAAAGAACTGTCCAAGCATGGGATTCCCTACAACTGGTTTACCGAAAATACAGCCGCCAAGCGAAAATTCGAACGTCAACAAGAAGCGGTTAAGCTATCTACACTCGACAGCTCTAAAGGGCTGGACTTCAAAGCGGTGTTTATCGTCAATATCGACAGCATGCCGTTCAAGCTAGAAGAACATCCAGAGCGAGAAGTGTCGTTATTTTATATTGGGATGACGAGAGCGATGGACTGGTTATTTTTGAGTTATAGCAAGGTTGAGGGATTCGCAGGGTGGTTAGAGGAAAAGGTTGTCGAAGCAAGTGATGCAGTGGAACAGAAGAAGCAACAACGATTCCAATCATAGAATACACTTTAGAACATTCTCAAAGGGGAGTTACACATGGCACGTAGAAAGAGCAAAAAGAAGCAACAGCAGAATGATACAGTAAGTCTAGTAGGAGGAGTTAGCATACTCAGTAGTCTTGTTGCACTTTATCTAACTAAAAATGCTGTTATTTCTGTGATTACATTAATAGTTGTTATTGTTGTTTTAGCGTTAATTATACATTCGATTGAAGAAGCCAGATTAAAAAGATTGAGAAGATCAGGGATAGCAGAGATTGACAAAATGACAGGCACACAATTTGAGCATTATCTAGGACAATTGTTTAAGCTTCAAGGATACAATGCAACAGTAACTCAAGCACAGGGAGACTATGGTGCTGATCTGGTATTGAACAAAGATGGCAAGCGGATTGTTGTTCAGGCGAAGCGGTACAGCAAGAATGTAAATTTAAAAGCTGTGCAAGAAGTATATGGAGCTATTGCACACTATAAAGCTTCTGCCGGTTGGGTTGTAACAAACAGTGGCTATACTCAATCTGCAATAAACCTTGCAAGATCCAATAACGTTCGATTGGTCGATCGTGAGGAACTGGTTGAGATGATTTTGAGGGTGAAGCGGAAGGGAGCATAATACAATTAGCTGCTAAGACAAAAGACTTATTAAAAGATATTATCAATAAATCAAAAATATAAAATATCATTTTTCTATTGCTATAAAAAATAATGAGCTAAAAATATAAGTGTTTTTAATTCTATTTTTAAAACTAAAGGAGATGTTTAAATATGAATAAAATTATAAAAGAAGATCCTATTATTTCTTTAACAGAGCGTGCTAACAATATTTCAGAATTAATAAAAGATTATAGAATTGGAGAGATTAAACTAATTGATCAAGACCATGTCATGAAATGGCTTAAACAATTTGATGGAACTGATCAATTAATTATAGCAAAAGAAATAGAGCATATAATAAAAAAAATTATTTATCAAAAAATACGACTATAGATTTATTAAAAAAAATGCTAAAAACAGATGGAATTTTTGGTGATATTCAAACAAATTATCCTAACATAAAGTTTGTGAGAATTTCACGAAAAGGTTCTAGTCAAAATGATTTATTAAAACTCATTGAGATAATATTAAAAGAAGATTATGAAATAGATATTAACATGTGCGGTACTATTCCTAAAAAATACATTTATATAGATGATTGTATTTATTCTGGTAATACTGCATATTATGATTTGAAGAATTGGTTAGAGAAAAATGATGAATTAGTAATTGAAGAATTGCATACTATATTTTTAGCAGCTTATGCAAGTGGTTATTATAGTTTTACAAAAAAAGAATGCCTGCATTACTTGATGAATTAAAGCGTGATATAAAATTTCAAGTAAGTTGCTTTAAGAATAATTATTTTATTAATTTTTCTAGGGATTATTCGAGTTATGATTGTTGTTGGCCTTTAGAAATTAATGAAAAAAATAAAAGCGAACATTTGTTATGGTTTGAGCATCATTTAGAAGATCAATTTCAATCAAGCAATAATATAATTCCACCACGTAAATATAGAACGAATAACAACTTAAATGATTCTCTTTTTACTTCAACAAAATCTCGAGCCGTATTAGAAAGAGCTTTTTTAGAAAAAGGGGCTTATATAACGACTCTTCCAAACGAATTACAAGGGTCAATGAGACCATTAGGTTTTGAAAAATATCATAGTTTAGGGTTTGGATCATTATTTTTTACTTATAGAAATATTGCTAATAATTGTCCCTTAGTTTTATGGTGGGGAGACTTAGATCAAGAAGAAAGCCATCCATTTAGTAAATGGCATCCTTTATTACCAAGAAAAATAAACTGAGAAACAAGCTTGATTTTTTAATAATTAATGAAATAATTTAATAAAAGAGAATAGAATTTATTTCTATTCTCTTTTATTAAATTTCATTACACAATAAGGGGGCAGACAATTGGAAGAAAGAACCTATTCAAGGCGTAATTCTATAGTTTTTAGAAAAACAAATGAAGATTTTGGTGGTCTTTCTAATATGGCTGGAGGATATTTAATAAATATAAATAATATAAAGATTTTAACTTCAGAAGCCTTGTATCAAGCTTGTCGATTTCCTGAATTTCCAGAAGTACAAAAAATTATAATAAGTGAACGTAGCCCCATGACTGCTAAAATGAAAAGTAAACCGTACAGAGAAAAAACTAGAAGAGATTGGGAAAAAGTAAGAATACAAATTATGCGTTGGTGTTTGAGAGTGAAGCTATTTCAAAATTGGGATGAATTTAGCATGCTACTCAAATCTACTGAAAAATTTCCTATAGTAGAAGAATCAAATAGAGATATTTTTTGGGGAGCTCGTGCTGATGAGAATGATACTTTACGAGGTGTAAACTGCCTAGGAAGACTTTTGATGGAATTAAGGGAAGAATTGATCTTATATGAACAAGATAAATATAATAAGTTGAATACACCTAAATTAGACAATTTTTATTTATACGGAAAACCAATCAATCAAATTATACTAAACAAAGCAAAAACGCAAAAAAAATTAAATGATCTAGATGAACAAATCATACTAAACTTTGATTAGTTTGAATTAATACTAAGGGGGTTAACTAATGAATTTTTATTTAACTCAAAGTAAGGTGAATTACTATAATTATTGAAAAACATATAGCATAAACTTCACAAAATGAAAGTCGATATATTCATATTAAAATAAAGAAAGTTAATATCAAAAGATTCAAATTTCTGGAAAAGATCATAAGTACAATAAACATAAAAATATATTGTTAAAAAGAATCATAAAAACTTTAATAGGAGTTTAAAAATTCATATTAAAGTTTCTATAAATTTTATTTTATAGAACAATAAAAATAAGATATTTTATTTTTATTATTCTGTTTTCATTTTTCTCCAACTAGAAATTATAAGTTTGATAAGCATTTCTTCTTCTTGATTTAAATCATTTAGATTATTCAAAACGGAGTTTTTATCAGTATTGTTATTTTTATTCTTTGATAGACCTAATAAATAATCAACAGAAACATCTAATGTGATTGCAAGTTTAACTAATGTTTGCGAGTCTACATCCCTTTTACCAGTTTCATAATTACCATAAGCTTGGCGAGTGATGCCAAGCTTTTTTGCCATATCTTCTTGAGTCAAGTTCTGTGCAATGCGTTCTTCTCTTAATCGTTCACCATTCAACACGATATCACCTCTATAAGAGGAGTATAATGCAACTCTTTGTTGCATACAGAAAAGGAAACAAATCGTTTCTAAAATCCTATAAAAGAAACTTAATGTTGCTAAAAAGTGATTTGAAGTGTACAATTTGTTGCATAGAACAATACATACCCCGAGAGGAGAAACCAACCGTGTGGATCATAAGCCAAGATGAGCAAACCATCGTCAAATCTGTTGCTCTTACACTAGAAACATCAACCGAAGGAACTGTTCTTTCCGCTTACGTAGGAGACGGTTCGGTCGAATCTGCTTTTACGGTAGGTACGTTTCAACAGAAGGAAAGAGCAGTCGAAGAACTGTCCCGCTTCCGCCAATATTTGTCCACGATCAATATGGAACCTTTTTATATTCAACCCGATCTTGAAGCCTAGTCTTACTGTTGTATTACATCATATGCTGTTCAATGCTAAAGCCTATTCGATTATTCTCGAATAGGCTTTTTTACTTGAAGTAGTATCAATTTACTTTGATCATCTTGCTAATACATCATCAATATTATTCCATTCATAGATTCGTTCATTGAGAAGCACGCCACCTATCTGGATATTCACAGTCTTACACAATATCGCACCATAATATTCGTACCAATCACATGTTTTATTATCTTCTAATACTTCAACAAATACTTTTTGCCAGCCCAATTGCTTGAATATCTTAAATAAAGATTGGAGTAGTTGCTTACCCATACCTTTACCTTGATAAGATTCCAGTATATAGATCGAGGTTAAGTCACCAGAATGAGGTATGGTGTTGGTTTCTCTTTTCCAACCATCTGCAAATCCGACAATCTCACCCTCTGAAGTCTCTGCTACCATAACGAAGTGATCTTGTTGTGCTATGGCTTGAGTCCATAGATCCGTTCTTTGGGTATAGGATAGATTGTTGAGAAAGTCATCTGGAATGATACCTGTATACGTTGTTTTCCAACTGTCTACATGAACTCTGGCAATAGCTTCTGCATCTTGAAGGGTTGCTTTTCTAATGTGCAAGATATGTAAATTCCTTCGGCTCTTTATTTATTGTTTATAATAGCAGAATCTAGTATGGTTTGAAGTATTATATCTGTTTAGAATCTACATACCCATTTGATAATAGATTAGAGAGGAGCGAAACTTCATTTGAAATCAGCTATAGTAATCACCTTATTATCCACACTTCTAGGTTGTAGTCCCAATGCCACACAGACCCAGCAAGGAGTACAACCTAACAACATTACAGAAATCAGCACAACAGAAATTTTAGCCCAAGAAACGATCCGTGATTCACCCCATGCAGATTTATTTATATTCAAGAATGGAGTATATGTTGTGGATCAACAGCTCACCATAAAGAGTGACCAGATCGGAGAGAAGTTAGGAACGATTCAACAACAGCATAAAGACGATGAACCTTTTACCGAGTTCATGTCTACCACACTTCCAATAGGAACGGAAATGTATCAAGTCAAAAATGCAGTTCATATAGATCAACTTGCTATTAAAGTTAAGGATTATTATAAAGTATATAAGATGCTTGAAGAAGGATAAGTATAGTATCGTTATGCCTACAAACGTTTCAATACATATTTTCATATAAATAAGATACACCCAAGAATAAGGAAAAGAGTATGTTTTTTATAACACTATTTTTTCCTTATTTCCCTATATAATCCTTCCTTATACTTTTGTATATTTAACTCTGTAAGCGCTATCTATACAGATAGTTATTCCAACCACAGAGGAGTTGTAATTATGAGGAAGCGTTGGGTGATAGGGGTATTGGCAATGTTGCTGGCGGTATCACTAACAGCAGGGCAAGTGGCACAAGCAGAAAATGAGGTAGAAGCGGTCAATAGTAAAACATCTCAATCGCAGATTGTAAATCTAGCAGATGCAGACGCAACCAAAGCTACACGTTCGCTATTTACCTATTTACTGAATAATGAAGGGAAAGAGATATTATTCGGTCACCAACATGCGACTACGGAAGGGATCGGGATTACAGCCGAAGATGGAACGCAATCTGAAGTGAAGCGATCTGTCGGCGATCTGCCGGGAGTATTTGGATGGGATACGCTAAGTCTAGAAGGATTTGAGAAGCCCGGAGTGTATGGTGGAGCAGCTACAGAGAATCGGGACAATCTGGTTAAGGTGATGAAGTCGGCTTACGAGCAAGGTAGTGTGCTCAACTTAAGTTCGCATATGCCTAACTTTGTAACTGGAAATGATTTTTATGATACCAAAGGAAATGTGATTAGCCATATCTTGCCGGGTGGAGACAAGCATGCAGATTATAATGCTTTTCTCGATCAGGTTGCCGACTTTGCTCATCATCTTAAAGATGACCGTGGGCAAGCGATTCCGGTGATTTTCCGTCCGTTCCATGAGCAGAATGGCGGTTGGTTCTGGTGGGGTGCGCCTTATCGGACGAAAGAAGAGTACGTTGAGATTTATCGGTATACGGTAGAATATCTGCGTGATGTGAAAAAGGTGCATAATTTCTTATATGCGTTCTCACCGGGTAGTCCATTCAATCAGGATGCAGATACTTATTTGGAGACGTATCCCGGAGATGATTATGTCGATATTTTGGGATTTGATACGTATTATGATGGCAATACACCGACATGGTACGATGCAGTTTTCCAAGATGCCCGCTTAGTGGCTGAGATCGCAGAGCAGAAAGGCAAAATCTCAGCGTTCACCGAATTTGGCTATTCGAATGTGAAGCCGACAGGTACGAAGGATTTGCAGTTTTTTACCAAGTTATTAAAAGCATTACAATCTGATCCACAAGCGAAAAAGATGGCGTACATGCTCACATGGGCGAACTTCAATACCGATTCTATCTTTGTACCTTATCGGGATGCACCGAATGGGTTAGGCGATCATGAACTGTTACCAGATTTCCAAGCTTTTTATAATGATCCGTATACTGCTTTCCAACAAGAAGTTGCAGCCGATCGTCCGTATCAGCAGAAGTCCAAAGTAGCCAAAGAGCAATCATTTATGCATATCGTTTCACCGATCAACAATGCAACAGTTCCACTCAGCAAGCCGACAATCATTCGAGTGCGAGTGAATGAAGCCAAGATTGCTAAAGTGACGTATCAAGTGGAGGGCAATAGTACAAAGCACAAAATGAAAAAAGATGCAGATGGATTCTATTATGTGGCAGATTGGACACCTGATGCATCTCTTGCAGAAGAGGGAACCACATTAACCGTACAAGTTGATCTCAAAGACGGCAATGTTCTTACCCAAACGGTGCAATTGTATGTAAGCGATAGTGATGGAACAACCGATCCATGGGTAGTCGACCAATTTGAAACGTATAAAGGTAGCAATGAATTGCTAGATCGAGCGTATGTGATGGCAGGCGATCCGAACACAGTCACACTCAGTACGTATGGTAAAAATAGTGGCAAATACGGTCTGAAATATGATTATACGCTCAATAGCCAAGGCTATACAGGTGAGTCCAAAAATATGCAAAATGCAGACTGGTCAGGCACTAATGCGGTGCGGTTCTGGATGAATCCAGATGCTAGCAATAATAAGCTAGTCATTCAGATCAACATCAATGGCACTTCATTTGAAGCCTATCCTTCGCTTTATGGAACAGAAGCAGGGATGATCGAGATTCCTTTTACCGACTTCAAGCCAGCACCATGGGATACAGCGAATGCAGATAAAGTGATTACAGCATCAAGCTTAAAAGATGTGCGAATGTTCTCGATCTACGTTAATAAAAGTGAAAATTCTTCGGTGACAGCAGGCACGTTGTATTTCGATGATATTGAAGCATATAGCGATGGAAGTACGAGTGTACCGGAGTAATGTAGGAAAAGTAAAAAAGCCCTTGAGTTTTTCAATGGCTTTTCTTTTATACTAGATAGAAAGGGAGGGGGAATAACTGTGATTATGAAAGAGCAAATGATAAATTTATAATTAGAAGCTTGCCCTTCATATCAAGGCTTTTGGAACGAATAGATAAAGGATGAAGATTGAGAGGAAGAACGATTATATTATTTGGAGCTATCTGACTTTGTAAGACATCTTATTCCATGATATCAAAGGGGTACACATTATTCAGATTCTTGAAAGGAGAAGGTTGCCTTGAGTAAATCTAAGATTAAGATTATAGACGACTTATCCCTGCGAGCAGAGATCGAACAGAAGATCGAGAAGATGAGTCATGTTCAATTAGCACAATGGGCGCTTAGTCTAGCAAAGCATGTTCTACCTTATCTGGAGCAAGAATTACTGAATCTTGAACAAGTGGAGCAAGCGTTCAAAGTAAATGAGCTATGGCAAGTGGAACAAGCTACTGTACATCAAGTAAGGCAAGCTGGATTCCAGATTCACAATATTGCCAGAGAGTGCCAGAGCGAAATAGCCAAAACAGCAGCAAGAACTGCCGGACAAGCGGTAGCTGTGGGACATATGAGAGAACATGCTATAGTCGCGAGTGATTATGCGATTAAAGTGATCGGTCTTGCATCAGATAACTTTATTACCGAAGAACGTACATGGCGGCAACTCATGCAATTGCAAAGCTTTCAGCAAGACCATTAATAACAACAACTACGATAAACGAATAAAAAAGAACAGCTCTCCAACTTTCGAGAACTGTCCTTATTATCATGCAAAATTAAAGATAACCGGCTTTATCCAAGCACTCCAGATAATGAGCAAAATAAGGATCGTTAGGATTGGTACAAGCTTCAGGTTTAATTCCTTTAAGTACATAGAGTTCATACATTAACACTTCACATAAACCTTGTAAGTTAAAGCCTGTCATCGTGCTACCATTATCCGAGTCTACAATCACTCGAATCATTCGACCTTCTTGGATATCTCCCCATACGTTATATTCCCTTGTTTCTGAGTATGTAGAATGCTTTTTTGCCATTTCTGCTTGAATTGAACGTTCTTCTTCTGTAAATAAAGAATCAAGTAACACTGCATCTGTAATCACATAACACTTATAAATCGCATCAAAATCGCACATAGGATCTTTTTTCAAATCCTCGACAGTACGTTTACTGACTTCAATAGCAGCATATTTAGTCCGAAGCAACTGATCCACGAATGTTAGATCGTATTCGTAAGGAATCTGTTTACTTTGGAAAAGGGTATATAGCTGTTCGCTCATGATTAGGCGCTCCTTAGGTATAGAGATATTTGGAATAGGTGTATTACTTTTATGTTATAATTTTACAATATAACGACGCTTATTCATGATTTTAGCGTAAAGGAATCACACAAAGAAATCAAATGTAGAGTATATAACAAAGCGACCTATTCAGAACAAAAGAGGTGAAGCATGAGACTATTTATCATAACTTGTTGTATACTAGGGTATTCTTTTTTTCTAATAGGATGTAATGCTAACACAGAGAGTACTGCTTGTTATGCAGCTATTATTAATTATAACGAACAACAATATTTAGGCGGACAATCTGTAGATATCAAGCAGTATACAGATATTCAACCAGTCGGTGAAATTGTACAACGAGTCGATGCAGAGGTTTATCCATCAGCACACCTGATGTCTAACGCTGTAGATAAAGGTACAAAAGTATTCGAGACATCAGATCATAATTTGTTAATTAAGCAATTGAATGGAGAGTATCAATTATTTTTTCCAGATGACAATGGAGTAAAAGGGTAATAGTTCACAAGTGGATATTCTAACGGGTACAAGAACTCATTTGAGAAGATAAAGTAAACTCTGAGGCATGTATATCTCATATTGTGAATCAAATCATATACAATAAATCATAAAAATAAGCTAAAGCCACACATCGATCACGATCATGTTGGCTTTAGCTTATTTTTCTATTCCTATAATATACGTCATGATTCCGTTACTCTCATCATACATAGACAAACTTTTACTTGACGGGTTCCATTGGATCGAAGCGTTGGAATCTTGGATTTTGGCAAACACAGGAGTTGTTTTACCTGTAGCTTGATCGAAAATATACAATCCGTTCATCCCTTGTTGATTCACCTGATTGATTGCGAAAGCAAGCATACGACTATCTGCGGACCATACACTATGACTGATTAAACTTCCTTGCGCTAATGTGCCTTTCACATCACCTTGCGGATCAATAATGATCAACTTAGCAGGTTCAGTTGTATTCCATAGGCGTTGTTCGATTGCTATACGTTCGCCATCTGGAGATACAGTAAAGGTTCTCACATTGCTAGCAATCGCAGTCATAGTAGGCTCTGATTGATTAGCGTATTGTACCAGCCGATAGACATGAGTATCTGAACCTAAAAAGTAAATCACTTTACCGACTTTCTGCACATTATCGATTCTATCCTGTGGTTGCATAGAATAGGGTAGAACAACATCGGAAGAATGACCGTTTAGATCGATTAAGCGTATACCGCCACCGATTTGATCTGTAATTAAGTGTTCATTGTCTGCCCAGCTAACGGTGTTGGTAATATCCAGTCTACCGATAGATGTGACTTTGCCTGTCGATACTTCCCAAATATAGCCTTGAATCTCATACGGATCACCATCTACACCTTCTGTAAAAAATACATGCTGACCATCTTGAGAAGTTAGTGCAAGATATTGAGGTGATATGCGATCAGGTGTAAATAATTTCTCTTTAGCCGTTGTTATATTATAAATATACAGCCGATCTTTTTTGTTAATAATCAGTTCGGTATCGGATAACCATGTACGTGCATACCGATTTTTCAATGGATCTACTGTGGAAAGAAGCACTTCGTCGGCTTTTTTTTGCGTAGATGTATCCAGCGGTAACACGGTAAGTTGTGGTTCTGATGAGCGAAGTCCGCCTGTATGGGTTAAAGGACTACATGCACTAAGTAACATCATGAATAGGATGCTGCTAATCAGCAAGTACATAGAATCTCGACGATAGAATATCTTTATTTTTTTCACAAAAGAACATCTCCCTTATATGATCGATGTCTTTACTATAAGGTGCAGACGTTTCGTAAATATATCGAATTGTATCCAAGTTGTAAATAATTATACTATATGTCATTAGTTCGTATATGCGAAATGAATAACTTTTATGCTACTAATTTTAATTAAAGTAAAATATTGTTTGTTTATTATTTACATTTAATGTTAGTATAATTCTTGTAGAAAAAAACTATATAAATTAGAATTTAAAGGGGTTATTACATGAAAACAGGTTTTAAAGTTAAATTAAGTATTTTAGTAAGTATGTTAGTTTTATTTGTAGTTTTGACATCACAAGCAACAAATGCAGCTGAATCTGAAACACCTGTAAACCTTATTCCTACTATGACTTCTAATACAGCACCTTCTGGAATAGCTAGTGCAAGTAGCATATGGAGTTCTGCTAATCATCAACCATTCCAAGTATTTGATGGAAAAGATTCAGATTATGGTTGGTCTACTGCTGCAGGTCAACTTACAGGATGGATCGCATATGAATTTGACAAGCCTGTAGCTGTAAACAAATATACTTTAAAACCACGTAATAATGATACTGATTTTTCAACAGAAGCTGCTAAAGCTTGGAGCTTTGAAGGTTGGGATGGGGCTAATTGGGTTGTACTCGATACAAGAACAGATATCACAGGATGGGTTAAAAAAGTAAGTAAAGAATTTACATTTACTAACGAAACCGCTTATAAAAAATATAGATTGAATATTACTAAAAATAATGGTAATACTTCTTATGTAACTTTAGGTGAAATGCAAATGTTCTATATCCCAACTAAAGTTGTAACACCAGAACCAACTCCTACACCAGAACCAACTCCTACACCAGAACCAACTCCTACACCAGAACCAACACCAGAACCAACTCCTACACCGCAACCAAGTGGAGATCGTGCTATTTTAGTGGTTACTATGGATACTGGCTTGGAAAAAGAATTTGATTTAAGTATTAATGAAGTAGAAGCATTTATTTCATGGTACGAGAACAAACAAGCAGGTTCAGGTAAAGCAACATATGCTATTGATAAACATGATAATAATAAAGGTCCATTTAAGAACCGTAAAGATTATGTGATCTTTAATAAGATTTTAACTTTTGAAGTAAGCGAATATTCAGCTTCATAATTCTATCATACCTAGTAAACAAACCCCTATCAGTTATCATATAATAGGGGTTTGTTGATTTAATATATAATTTTAATTTACAAAGGAAGTTCCAATATAAATACAGTTCCTGATGGATTCGATTGCTTAATATACAATTGACCTTGCAAACGTTCTGTTAGGCGGCGGGCAAGAGGAAGACCTAGACCTGTTCCGCTACCTGTACGTGCACGGTCACTGCTTAATGTAGCATACGGTTCGAATACATTGTCCCATTGATCTTCGGGAATAATAGCTCCCGAATTGGCAATACGGATGATCGTTTTGTGATCATCTAGCGTATTCGATAGCTGAATCCAACCATGCTTACGATCATTATATTTCACTGCATTATCTAACAAATTCAATAAAATATGCATAAGATGCTTGGGATCGGTAATCATGTTCACAGACACAGTCTGCACTTGTAGATCAATACCTGAAGTGGATGCTTTACCACGTGTACGTTCTGCTACATCTTGAAGTAGTTCATCTAACTGTACCGTATGCAATTGTAATTCAAAATCATATTTCTCAAGCAACGATAAACGTATCGAATCTTCAATCAATTCAATCAGACGTTTGGTTTCTTTGGCAATGCTTTCGCTCGCTTCTTGCACTAATGAAGGATCATCCCCATACATATGTAACAAATCGGCATACGCTTGAATAGAGGTGATCGGTGTTTTCAATTCATGACTGATATTCCCGATAAACGCTTTTTGCAATTGTTCCAGTGCTGTTAATTTGGTGACAGCTTGTTCCAGTTGTTGTTTTTCATTTTCCAAATCGTTCATACTTTGAGCAATCATATGTCCCATCTGTACAATACCTTCGCCAAGTTGCCCTAATTCGTCTTTACGAGTAAAAAGAGTCGTCTGAGCAACAGGATATTGACCTTGAGCTATCGAAATAGTCTCCTGAGTCAGTCGCTCAATATCTGTAGTCTGTTTGCGAATATACAACCATCCGACGATAAAGCTGATCATCAACACAGACAATCCTATCCAGAGCAATAAATGTACGATATCTTGATAAAAGGCTTGCTGTTCTGCGATTGAAAGGTGAAGTTGTGCCACTCCAAGTAAACCGTTCGGCCCTTGAATGGGAGATAAGTAAATCACTGAAGAACCTGCTGTAATATAAGCGATCTGACCTTTTAAAGCATACGCAAGTGCCTGCTCTACATGGGCTTGAGGAGCAAGAGGTAAGGAATCACCGACTAATTGTCCTTTAGCATCGTATAACACAATCCGCATATTACTGGATATTCCCAGTTGACCCGCAAGTTCTGTCGCTCGTAATTTCATAAATGACTCGGGATCGGAAGGATTGCTAGCTAGATACTCTTGCCGTATCGTAAGCCCTACAATTTCACTTTGACGTTTGAGTGTGTTTTCAATTTGGTTCTTCTGATTCGATTGAATCCCGATCAGTACTAGCGTACTTAATACACCTACCGTAAATAAAAGCAAAACCGCTAAAAGTAGTGGGAATTTCCAACGTAAACTCCATCCGCGTGATTGAAATAGATGTGAACGTGTAGTTGGTTGAGCATTCTTAGATGCAGAGCGCTTCACGATAAATATTCCGCTTTGTAGCCTATACCATAGACGGTTTGCAGTAAGGCTTGGTGTGGCTCTATTTTTTTACGTAATCGCTGAATATGAATATCGATTGTTCGTGTTTCTCCCAAGTAATCCATTCCCCATACCAGTTCTAGCAGTTCTTCGCGTGTATAGACACGATTCGGATGCGCAATAAGTAGAGCAAGCAAGTCAAACTCTTTCGGTGTAAGTTCTATCGGCTGCTGATCAACTAATACTTTACGACTACTGGTGTACACTTCAACTGCTCCTAATATTGAAGGGGCATCGTTAGCCGAAGGTGTGCTTTCTCGTTCCATACGTCGTGCTAATGCTTTGATCCGGGCAATTAATTCACGAATATCGAAAGGCTTAGAAAGGTAATCATCTGCGCCCATTTCTAGACCTAATATTTTGTCAATAATATCGGACTTGGCAGTAAGTAAGAGAATACCAATGCCTTTACGATTATTCAGCTCACGACAGACTCCATATCCATCAAGCTTAGGCATCATCACATCAAGTACAATAACATCAGGCTTGAAAATGTTTGTTTTGACAAGTGCATCTTCACCATCTATAGCTGTTTCTACGATAAAATGTTCTCTTTTCAAAGCATAAGCAATCGAGTTACGGATACTTTCTTCATCATCTGCGATTAGTATTTTTTGGACATAAGTGTAACCCTCTCTTTATTCAATCTTTCATTATTATATCGGAAATAGTATGCAATAGATTTCCTAATGCAAACAGTATAACAGACATTGCTTTAACCTCGCAGGTCGTTACTAGAACAGATATATTACTGTATGGCAAAGGGTTAGAACCATCACTTGACACCAGTGGCAGGTATAGCATTTTTACCTGTAGTTTCTGAAATAATTAATGAAGCTAATCATCTTGTATTAGATACCGTTGTACTTATAAATATAGCAAATACGGTATGTAGATCATGACTTATGCTGATGATTAGATGCAAGGGTCTGTATAGTTATACTATAATAGAAGATATCGCTTATATCCGTTATCCAAATAAGGAGTGTTGACTATGGAATTAGAATTGTCTCAATTAGGATCTTGTGAATTTTATCCACCGGCTGAAAATAGTACGATCCGTGATGCAGAGAAATGGATGAACACTACATTTCCCAAAGCGTTAAAACAACTATGGAAAAAAAGTGATGGTTTATATACCGATGAAGGTGTACTGATCTATGGAGCAGAACAAATTGCTGAACGTAATCAGACATGGGAGACAGAACTGTATGCAGAAGGGTATGTAGCTGTAGGCGACGATAGTGGAGGTAAAGTATTAATTATGCTTGCTGAAGCAGGAGCCAAAGATGTATGGATTGTGGATGGTGGGAGTATGAGCCCTGATGATGGTATGCATGTCACCGATCATTTTATTCGTTGGGTGAATGAAGGTCTAGAACTGGGCGAACCTGAAGAAGATGAATACATAGACGAAGATGATGATTTAGATTAAGTCATCTTTTTCCCATCGCAAATGAAATATAAAGTTATACCTCTTCTTATATGTCATTTAATATAACATTAAATAATTAAAAGTATACTTTATTTCGTTTATATGTTATATTAATGAACATTTAAATGACGTATTTTAAATTATTTAAACATATAGAGGAGGATATAATAATGAGCAATCATCTGAACGGTCTTGATGTGTCTTCTCTACCCAAAATAGATTTACATGTTCATCTGGATGGAAGCTTGCGTCCGCAGACTGTACTGGATCTGGCAGAAAGTCATGGTGTTGAACTGCCAACAACAGATAAGCATGCGTTACTTTCTCATATGCAGGTCAATGAACATTGTAGTAGTCTGCAAGATTACTTGAGCAAATTTCATTTTACAACTCAATTTTTGCAAACAGCTATAGCGTTAGAGAGAGTCGCTTTTGAAATTGTTGAGAAAGCGATGGGACATCGTTGTAAATATATCGAGATTCGGTTTGCTCCTCAATTGCATCGTGAACGTGGACTATATACTGAAGAAGTGATCCATTATGTACTTGCAGGTCTTAAGCGTGGTGAACAACAGTTCGGTGTAAGAGCACGGGGGATCGCGATCTGCATGCGTAATCACAGTTATCAACAAAATATTGAAGTGATTCATGCTGCTTCCAAATATATAGGCAAAGGTCTCGTTGCTGTCGATCTAGCTGGTGATGAAGCTTCATATCCACCTGAATTATTCCGTGATATTTTTGCCGCTTCTCATCGTAGAGATATTCCGGTTACGATTCATGCAGGTGAAGCCGCTGGAGCAGCTAATATTTATGAAGCGGTATCCAATCTGGGAGCGACTCGAATCGGTCATGGAGTACGTCTACAAGAAGCACCGGCAATTATGGATATGATGATTGATCGTCAGATTCCGCTTGAAATGTGCCCGGTAAGTAATATCCAGACCAAAGCCGTCTCCAACTGGGAAAGTTACCCGATTCGTGATTATTTTGAACGTGGATTAATGATTACAGTGAATACAGATAACCCTGGTGTATCCGGTACAAGTATGACCAAAGAATACAGTATTCTAGCTGAACGATTCGGATTTACAGCTTCCGAATTAGGTAAGATCGCTATGAATGGAGCGCATGCTGCTTTTCTAGAAGAAAGTGAAAAAGCGAAGTTAAAGCGAGAATTGCGAGCAGAGTTTGCTAATCTTGGCATTTCAGTATGAGATGAAACGAATGATAACGATGTAGAGACTTTCCTGATATTGATGGAAAGTCTTTTTTGTGCGTTCTTTTTGAAGATGCAGTGTAGGATTTGCAAGTGTGCGTGCAATACTCAATCCAATAGAAAAGATGACGATTATAATAACTTCAGGAAGAAATAGTTATCATCTAACATAAAGGGGACGAGTACCCATGACCTTATTAGATATCTGCAAATTAAAAACAGCCACTTATCTGCAAGAGCGGATGATCACTGAACCTGTATCTACCGTATCTATAACCAATGAAGCCTTAGAACAATGGACAGAGTATATTCAGTTACCTGTCCAGTATAGACATGCGTTTTTGGAAAGCTATAGCAAATCTGAACAAGAATTCAATTCGTTGACTCATCCGTTAGCTCCAGACATTGTATTAGAAGATCAACAGAAGTGGATTGATGATCTACAACAATTAATGAGCGATTTTAATGCAAATGAGAGTATATTATATGCGGTCAAAGGACATATTCCTACCGAACATCCTTACTTATGTTTTACATATCCTTTTTTATACTGGATGCAACAGATGATTGATATGGATCTGCCTCAGACGCCCAAAGTAGATCAACAAGCGATTCAATCGGTTATTTTGGAAGCCACCTTACAGACAGTACTTAAATTATCAGTAAAAGTCTTAACTGTAGAAATTAATAAGCTGAGCAAGCATTCATTACTAAAAGGGGATACTCCTGAAGCAAGATATCAAGATTTTTGTACGCAATTACAACAACGTCAGTACTTTACACAGCTGGTATATGAGTATCCGACTATGTTTCGCATGATTATAGAAGAAAGTATACAGCAGAAGAATTTCTTACTTGAAGCTGTAGATCATTTAATGTCTGATTTTAATCAGATTCAAGCCGAGTTTGGATTATTGGGCGCTTTAACAGGCATAGAAATGAATAAAGGAGACAGTCATTGTGGCAAGAAAACAGTGCTGATCTGTGCATTTGAACATGGCAAAGTAGTCTATAAACCGAAGCCATTACAAGTGAATAACCATGTGAATCAGATCATTGAGTATATGAATAATCATGGACTAGAGTATCCAATCAAGCCATTGCCTGTAATCGCTTATGAAGATTATGGATGGCAAGCTTATATTGAACAAGTGAGTAGTACATCAGAAGCGGAGATTGAAGAATTATATTACAAAGTAGGTGCTTATCTCTGCTTATTACATGTGCTTATGGGAAGTGATATGCATGCAGAAAATGTAATTATGTCAGGCAATAATCCATATTTTGTAGATTTGGAATCTTTATTTCAAGGATATGATAGTCAAGATTTACAGGAAGAGACTGCTTACAAAAAAGTGCTCTATGCTATTAAAGATTCAGTTATTCGTACTTGCTTATTTCCAGCCAAGTTGGATAAACAGTCGAATCTGGATATTAGCGGTCTTACCGGTACAGGCGAAAAAACGATTGCTAAAGGAAAATTTGCATTTGAACATAATTATACGGATCAGATCAAGTTGGTTCGTACCCGGTATACCACTACGCACAAAAAGAATATTCCTTTGCTCCATGGAGTAAGAGTAGATCCAAGACAATACGTGACTTCAATTTTGAAAGGATTTGAACAAGCCTATCAGATCATCTGTCAGAATAAGCTTGATTTTATAGGACAGCATGGACTCATCCGAAACTTTGCCAAAGATAAAGTCCGTACGATTGTTCGTAATACCAGTGATTACAGTACATTATTAAATGCTTCTACCAATCCTAATTATTTGATAGATGCTTTATATCGCAATCGTTTATTTGATCGGATGTGGGCGATTTCTAGTCGGAATCACCGTTTATTACCTATTATTCCTGCTGAAATTTATGATTTGCTGCATATGGATATTCCGTACTTTTACTCCTATGTTGATCATACATCGATCTATGATAGTCGTGATCTGGAATACGAATATTTCCATCAAGAAACATTGTTAGATCGAGTCATACTACGTATAGAAAATATGGATGAACAGCATACAGATCAATCATTTCAAGTACAGATGATCAAGACTGCATTAGCAACGCCGATCAAAAAGTGGGATCTCAAACAATACAAAAAAGATTATCGTGAGACAGATCATTTGGAACGGAAACCAGCGTATTATTTTATTAAAGAAGCAACCCGAATTGCAGATGAACTGATTGCTCTTAGTACCACTACCACCGATTTTGACGATATTAGCTGGCAAAATGTAACGATCGGCAATGATGAACAGTGGATTATCAATCCGTTAGATAATTCTTTATATGAAGGATTACTTGGAAATGCCATCTTTTTCGCTATGATGTATCAAGTGACCGAACAAACACGTTATCTGGATGTAGTAGAAAAAATTCTTGTAGCTGTCAATCTAGATACGATGTTGTACAACAAACCACAATCGTTATCTGCTTTTACCGGGGAAGCGAGCTATGCGTATAGCTATTACTATCTGGGGATGTTGTTAGAGCGTCAAGAGCTTAAAGATCAAGGGATACAGCATATTTTACATTGTGGCACAAAAATAGCGGAAGATGACCAATATGATCTGATGGCAGGTTGTGCAGGAACACTTCTTGTAGCACTGCAAATATATCAGGATTGTTTGAAAGATGAAGTGTTGTCGATAGCGATTCAATGTGGAGAACATCTGATCAAGCATGCCACTCAAGTCAACGACTATAGTATAGGCTGGCAAAATGCGATTGGTGATGGAAGTGTACTCACAGGTATGTCACATGGCAATGCAGGAATAGCATGGGCATTAGCAGAGTTATATGAAGAAACCCGGATCGAGACATTCCGAAATTATTCCAATCAAGCCATCGCTTATGAACGAGGACTGTATTCTATAGAGGAAAATAATTGGTTTGATCTACGCAATCGTCAACATCGTATTCAAAAAAACTTTCCAGAGCCTGTGAATTGGTGTCATGGTGCGCCAGGAATTGGTATGGCAAGAGTCAAAATATTTAATATTATTGCTGAACAACAAACAGGTATTGAGATTAAGCGAGCGATTCAGAAAACACTTCAAGAAGGATTCGGAGGTAGCGATTGTCTATGCCATGGATCGATGGGGAATATAGACCTGCTATTGTTATCTGCTCAACATCTAGGTCAATCGGAACATATGGATATCGCTCAACGTATTGTCGGTGATCTGGTGAAGAATGCTCAAGCAGATCAATGGTATAGTGGTATTCCGCAGACTGCTCAAGTGCCGACTCTAATGATTGGCTTAGCAGGTATTGGATATCAACTATTGCGTACTATAGACCCTTATCATATTCCATCAGTACTGACACTGGAATTACCTCATCAATCCCAAGTATAAATAGTTAAAGATATTCATTTCAACCGTAAAGGAGAATAGATGATGACTAATAATGCTGTACTCATCGCCAAAAATATTGTCAAATCTTACGATCATGTTAAAGCACTAAATCAGATATCGCTTGAAGTCCAAAAAGGAGAATTTGTAGGCATTATGGGTTCCTCAGGCTCAGGCAAAACAACATTATTAAATGTATTATCTACGATTGATCATATTTCAGATGGAGAAATTTTTATTGATGGGACAGAGATCAGTCGATTGAATGATAATCAGACAAGTGATTTTCGCAAAGATTATTTAGGGTTTATTTTTCAAGAATATTTATTATTAGATAGTTTAACGATTCAGGAAAATATAGCAGTTCCTTTAACATTACTCAAAAAGAAACCAGCTGAAATTGAAGCCTCGATTCAAGCATTAGCCACACGTTTTGGTATTGAAAATCAGTTACACAAATATCCGAACGAATTGTCAGGTGGACAACGCCAAAGAGCCGCGGCAGCCAGAGCCATGATCAAAAATCCAAGTATTTTATTTGCAGACGAACCGACAGGTGCGCTTGATTCCAACTCTGCTCAAGAACTATTAGAAAAGCTTAAAGAAATTAACGAAGAGTTACACACAACGATCTTAATGGTCACTCATGATGCGTATTCAGCAAGTTATGCTAATCGAATTATTATTTTAAAAGATGGTCAGACGATCAAGCAATTACACAAAGCTCAAAAAAGCCGTCAAACTTTTTTTGAAGAGATATTAGAAGAAATTGCTGCTCTATCCAATCGAACACTTTCCAGTATATAAGATTAGGATAAAAGATGATTAAAGGAGGTCTATAAGTGAGTTTGCTCCGTATTGTACAAAAGAATTTGAAAAAAAATCTATCATTTTACTCTTTATATTTAGGTTCAGTTGCTTTTGTACTGATGATTTTTTACTTTTCTATTTCTTTTGGAAGTAATGATCTGATTCTGTCTCGCTTAATGGGGGATAATAAGTTACAAGCGATGATTAAAGTGGTATTACCTCTACTTATGGCTTTTGTGTTGTTTTATATGTCTTATTCGAATACTTTTTTTATGAAGCGAAGAATGAAAGAATTAAGTATTTATGCATTGCTTGGTTTTAATAAACGTAAAGTCATTTGGATTCTATTTTTAGAAAATATTTTTATTTGTTTGCTGGCACTCGGTATTGGTATTATAGTGGGTGGTATTGTGTATATCGTATTGATTCAGATCGTTATTCAGTGGCTTGGTGTTTCTTTGGATCAGTCTAATATTGTATGGTTTAACAGTGATGCAGTACTGATGACCAGTTCTTTTGTTGTACTGGCACTAATCGTTTTGTTATTTTCTAATTATCGATTTATCCGTAAGCATACACTATTGGATCTGGTCAAAGTGGAAGGTACACGTGAGAAACCGATTCAACTTAAATTGTGGAAAGCGATTGTCGGTTTTGTTGCTCTTGTCGCTGGATATATACTGGCACTTGATATCAAAAGAGGAGCCGATTCGTTATGGGTGACGATTGGATTTGCACCGTTATCCATGTTGACGTTTATACTGGTTGTTGTCGGAACGATTCTGTCTATCCATTCTTTTTTGCCATATACGTTAAATAAATTAAAAGCCGCTAAACATTCTTTTTATCGGGATACCATGATTATTACGATTCCTCAATTTGTACAGCGGATTACTAGCAATTCGAGAACACTTATTGTCTCTACGTTAATCTCTGCTACAGCATTAGGATTATTGGGAGCTGGGGTTATTACGTTTTATTATCCTGTTAAAGCGATTGAACGGACCAACCCAGCTGCTTTTGAATTTCCAATGCAAGATGCGGTATTGACTGAGAAGGCTTTGGCTATTGTGAAGCAACAAGCAGACGCAGATCATATTCAATCCAAGCAGACTACCGTATTGGAAGTGCAATCATCTTCAAAAAATTTGCCGTTTGAGTATAGTGCTAAAGAAAAAGCAGGTTTTGATCTGATCTCCGCATCGGATTATCAACGTTCTTTAGTATTACAAGGTGACACTCCAAATATGAATGATCTAACCAGCAATCAAGCAATTTTTATCAAATACAATCAAAATAATGTAGATGAACGTGGCAAAGTCTATACATTAACCCCTCCACAAAGCAAGCCGATTGATGTGGATGTTAAGTACACCACACTTGAAAATACAATCTCTTTCGCAAATAGTGTAGGTACATTAGTATTACCGGATGCTTTGTATCAGCAGATTCAAGCCACAGGCGTACCTTCACGTCAGATTATGAGTATTTATGGTGATGGATTGCGTAGTGATGCTGTTGTTCATGCACAGTTGAGTCCACTTTTTGCAGACAATGTTTATTTTCAAAGTGCGATTGGAAAACGAACGGTCTTTTTACAAGCGAACAGTTCATCTTTATTAATTAGTATTTTTGCGAGTACGATCTTTTTAATTTCGACAGGTAGCATTTTGTACTTTACTAATATTTCGAATACGTATTCCAAAATTAATGATTTTAGAATCTTAGAAAAGTTAGGCTATCGTAAATCGAAAATTAAAAAAATCGTCAATTACCAAATTTTTATCACGCTGATTATTCCATATATTCTGGGTAGTCTTCATAGTATTTTTGCTCTAGAATGCTTCAAGACATTAATGCCTAACTTGATTGGAGATGCCAGTGCATTCTGGTTACCAGAGATTGTAGCAATCGGTATATTTACAGTAATCTATGGAGTGTATTATCTAATCACTCAGTATTCTTCATACAAAGTCATCTGGGGTCGTGCAGTTAAACCACGTACGATAACGCAACCTCCTGATTCTAAAGAATATGTTTCATCGTATGGAAAGCGCCGTGCACGTAGTTACAAATAGTTTCCTTATAATTTTACAAATTATATTAATTAGTGATTAGATCTAACGAAGAAACACACAGTACTTGTGTGTTTCTTTTTTTGTTATATTGATGCAAATTATCTAAACTGACCAAATTATTTTAAATAAATAATAAGATTGCGCTTTTTACTCATTCTAAAATATGTAATTATTGTTATTTTTAGTATGTAGTTATTGATAACTATAAATGATGCAGGGAGGAGGCGTGCTATATGAAAGAATTATTTGTAGATTTGTCAGCAGTGGAAGATATTACAGAAGCTGAGTTACAAGCAGCAGTAGCTCCAGGCGATGGATGGATTACAACTTTGACAGACGATTGCCCGAACTCCATTATTGTATGTTGTTAATTTTATGTTGTCAGGCGAGGAACTTAAAGGAATATAGCAGTTTACTGCATACTTACACACTTGAGATCAATATGGTTCAAAGTGATTCACCAATACAATCCTAAGGAGTGTTTAAATATGAAAGAATTATTTGTAGATTTGTCGGCTGTTGAGGATATCACAGAAGCAGAATTACAAGCAGCAGTAGCTCCAGGCGATGGATGGATTACAACTTTGACAGATGATTGTCCTAACTCTATTATTGTTTGTTGTTAAGTGACCAAATAATAATAAAGAATACAGAGCCGATATCTTATGATATCGGCTTTACTTTTTTTACAAATAAATGGTATATTATACAAGTGGGATAAAATTGCTAACGACAAAGTGTAGAGAGGTATTCTATATGCATGACAAATACATAAAACAACAATTATTTATCCTTTTTAATCAGAAAGTAGTCATTATTTTTTTATATTATCAATATATTCAGCATCTGAATAATAGTATCTCAAATATGATGTCGCTAGTTGTAATATCAATTGCTATCTATGTATTATCTTATATTAAAATGACAAATTTGAATGGGAGTATGATTTTAAATCAATTTGCTAATTTATTATTATTATATTCTTGGCAAATTCTTTTGATGTTTGGAAAAGATCCACTCTTTTATTATATAGTGATCTTTTTAAATGTAATTGTGTCCTATACATTATTACGTTTTTTGTTACGATTTATTTTTCAAAATTCTGCTTATATGCATAAAAGGCAAGTCGATTGGATATTAAAAGTAATCTCATTATTCACGTTAATTTCGATTTATGATAAGCAACTCTATTCCATCATGTTTTTCTGGCAATGGGTGATTAGTGGAATTCTAATTGCAGTCACGGTATTTAAAAATAAAAAACGAATACAATTTTTTCTGAACAAACAATCGAAAAGTCTAACGTATGCGCTAATGATGACGGCTATTCCTTTTGGAACATATATTTTATTTATGGATAAAGCAAAAAATGTGTTCACCAATCTCGTATTCTACTTTATTTTTATTTTTCCTTTATATGCGGTATACAGTATTGTACAAAATAATGTTAAAGGATTTATACAACTTACACAGCTTAGTACATGGAACAAATGGCTGATGATTGTGGTATCTGTTATAGGTGTTGGCTTGATCGGTCAAGTGTTCGGGGCAGGGCCTTTGTTTTATATGATCGTTTTTCATTCGCTAATCTGGTTATTGATTTTTTACTATCTATTGTTGTACAAACAAATTAAGCAGTCTTTAGAAGTCACACAAGCAACAGAGCAGAAGCAATACGATTCTTATGTGAGTCGAGTAGCGCAGGTGGCGAAAGAAGAACAACTTAAAAAAGAATTTTCTAATTATCTACATGATGAGATATTACAAGATTTATTAGCAGTCAAAAATATGATGAATAAGTCTAATAAAGCAGAAGTACAGCAGATGATTACAGAAACGTTAACTGAATTAAATAAATCGATTCGCAATCAGATGCAAGAGTATCATCCAACCTTACTCAGCTCATTAACACTCAAGCAAAACTACGAGAATCTACTGCAAATTATAAAAAAAACGTATGCTCATCAACAGATCAATGTTTCGTTTACCTGCAAAGATGATCTGTTTTTAGTTGAACCGTATCACTTTATTTTTTACCGTCTGATCAAAGAATTAACAACTAATGCGTTCAAACATTCACATGGAAGTCAGATTTGGATCCAATTAACACAGCATCTGGAGCAGATTGAGTTAACGGTGGAAGATGATGGGGTAGGGCTAGATCCTACTGAGTATAAGCATAATCAAGGGCATCGGGGATTGCATTCGATTCAAGAACAGATTGCCTTGTTAGAAGGTGAAATGAATTTTAGTATGCGCAAGCCGCATGGATTAAAGATTCAGATTATCTTGCAAATGAAGGGAGAACATTCGTATGAATATTTTATTAATCGATGATCATATATTATTTGCCAAAAGTTTGGAAATCGCTTTTGAAGATTATCCAGAAGTGAGTACATTTCGATCGGTACAAGAAGTGGCAGATGTTATGACGATGATTGAAGATAAGCAACCGGACATTTTATTAGTAGATATTAATCTAAGCAATATTAGTGAGCAAGATGGATTGATTGTAGCTGAATCGGTATCTAAAAAGTATCCTGATTTGAATATTGTGATTTTGACAGGATTTGACCTGCCAGTCTATCGTTATGAAGCGAAAAAAGCAGGAGCACGTGGATTTATCAACAAAAATGTATCTCCTGATCAGTTGTTACATATCCTACTTCATATTCATGCAGGCTGTACATATTTTCCCGATGAAGAAGAAGAGATCGAGCAACTGACTGAGCAAGAGACTAAAATTTTGCAAATGTTAAGCGATGGGTACAAAAGAGAAGAAGTAGCCGATACTCTGTTTATTAGTAAACGTACGGTATCTAATCATATTCAACATATTTTTGATAAATTGCATGTCAGTTCAGCATTAGAAGCAGTAACCAAAGGCATCAAATTAGGTTATGTCAAAACGTATAAGCAATCATAATCAAAGGTTGATTAGAAATCCCGTAACTTATCAAACAGTTCGTATAAACCATCTTTATCTACAAGTAATTTACCTTGTTCACCTAGTTGTTGTTGCAGTTCTGTTAACAGTTCTTCTAACACAGCGTAGATTTCTTCACGCTCTATCGTTTCAATAATGTGATTACGCCGATCCATTTTGTTAAACGTTTCTGTATATTCAGTGACCATCTTTTCTAACAACGAATATACTGTATCTGCCTGAATCGATGCATCGATCATACGTGTAGTAGTAAGCATTTTTTTATAAGATTGAGCAGCTTTCTTAGCATTGGCAGCCGAAATATGTTCACGTCCATCCCAATCACGGAAAGGATTAAGTAAATTTTCAGCTAGCCATTCTGGTTTACGAGGTTTGGTGATCCAGAGATCCAGCCCGAGAGTAGCAGCTTTTTTGTATTTCGTTTTGACCGATTTGGCTACATTGGCTGGAATACTGCTCATCCATAACGCCGATAACTTGGGTAACTGCTCAGGAGATGGGAACTCATCTGCTTCGAATCCGAATAGATCATCTGTGTTCAAAATTTGCAAATGAGGTAGTTTTGCTAGATTTTGTATATGATGTACAACACCTGGCTTGCCTGATACTCGCAGTTCGGTCAAATAAGGAAAGCGCTCCACTATAGTGTTGATATCTATCTCTTGTATACGAACTAGAGATAGTCCGGCTAAATGATCTAGACCATGAAACTGGAAAAAATGGTTCCAACATTGTAAATCAATAAATCGTCCATCAGACACACTATGAATATGCAGATCAGGAGAAGGTTCACTATTGAGCATAAAATGTATAAGATCATCATTAAGATAAATAGTAATAAGATGATCTGGTTCTAGCATCAAACGATTTAAATGGCTGTGCCTCAAATCAAGTTCAGTCACTATCGAAGATTTCCATTGTAATTCATGAATAAGAGGATTCTGGTTGATATAGTGTGCCAATTCTAGTGTACCTTGTTCAGTCTCAATCGATATCAGACAAGGAAGCTTGTCCAATTCAGAGAAGTCTTCTATCTTTTGCAAGATCATATCGTTAATTCTTGTCGTATTTTGAGGTAGTGTCTGACCCCCTACGACTACTTCGATATCTGGAGAAGCCGATTTGAATAGGTTTCTTTTCGTCACATCAATACGTTCCCAGCGACGTTGGTTATGGATGCTATTGCCGTTATACCAACCTCCAGCGTAGCTTGTTACTTCTTGATCCACTAGAGGAGGAATATTCCCTACAAATGAGTATTCCGGAGGCACGTTGGCGCTAACATAGTTATGATCATATCGATCATTCCAAAAATAAAAGTTGCACACTAACGGCTTCATGGTATGTAAAGTATCTTCATCAGGCAGTGTATCTCCTGTCCAGTCTAATTCTAGAATAGCAGCGAGTGGAGGTTCTTTGGGCGATGAGCTTTCTTTGATATGAGTGACCTGACAGGCTACATATTGCTGTAGCTTTTGAGAAAAAACACAATAGATATCTCCAACTTGAGGTAGCATCATCTTTTCCTTTCGTGTATAAATATAGAATGCATGAATTGTACTCAGTATAGCAAAAGCATTTCAGTAATACGAACAATATCTTATGAAAATGAGTAGGTTATGTAGACCAGATTGACCTATAAATTAATCGATGAAGGTTCACTTCAAGCTAACTTTGGTATGCAAGATATGGCACTAATCTTGAAGCAACTGTCTTCACGCATTGTAGAAGATATTATTCAAGAAGAAAGCGAGCAGATTGCTTTATTCGATCTCAAAGAGATTCGTAAAGTGATCGGTAAGCAGTTGCCGGCATTGATAAAAGAGGTTATAGACGCTAAAAAGTAAGAGGAGAACACGATGCTACTTTTTCAATTCCAAAAGAATGACGGGCTTCAGAATGCTACTCAACCCTTAGAGATTGTCATATGCAGTTGATCAGCAAGCCGAACTCATTTTAGAACATGAAGAATGTTATTAGCTGAGTTTAGAATCTATCTTTGAAATGCTAGAGGTATACTGCGAAAATATGAAAATATTAATAATAAAGACCACTCTTTGCATCGAAAGAGCGGTCTTTTTTATATTAAACGTTATGATGCGCTAGAAATTCATCTTTTGTTGCTTGTGATTGATGTTAAATAGGTTAGATTCAGAATACTAACAAGGTGAGGTACTACGTCCAAAACAACAAATAATACCGAAAAGATCGGAAAATCACTATAACGTAGGCAAAATATCCGATATGCTAAATAAGCTTAAAGTAAAGTTTTTAGAAAAAACATGAAAATAGAAGCAATACTAAAATTACAAGGCATATTAACTTTGTTCGTAATATACTTTTCAATACATTTTTTTATACAGTATGGAGGTTAAATCATGACAGAAAATACTCGCCAAAAAATAGTCTTTATCGATATAGACGGCACACTGGTAGACGATGATGGTCATATTCCTCTTTCTGCACAGCAAGCTTGTCAACAAGCACGTAACAACGGACATTTGCTTTATTTATGTACAGGAAGATCTAAAGCTGAGATTTACGATAGTATCTGGGATATCGGATTTGATGGACTGATTGGAGCAGGGGGAGGTTATGTGGAGTTTGGAGAAGATGTTTTGTACCACAAAAAGGTAACAGCAGAAGATGTACGACATATGGTCGATTTTTTCAATACTCATCAGATCGACTTTTATCTGGAATCCAATTCAGCATTGTATGCAAGCGCTAATCTTCAGCCCCATTTAGAACGACGGATCTATGGCGATATTGAGAATGATCTGGTAGCACGAGCCAAAAAAGAATCTCAACCTCATCCTTTTATCACTGGATTAACGTATGGTGAAGCCAATCTGTACAAAGATGATGTCAATAAGGTCTGTTTTCTAGAAAGTGCTACGATTCCTTTTGAACAGATTAAGCAAGAATTTGAAGGGAAGTTCCAAGTGATGCAATGTACTGTTCCGATATTTGGTGAAGGCAGTGGAGAGTTAGTTATCCCTGGGATACATAAAGCATTAGCGATAGCAGATTTACTCGAACATCTGAGTATGTCGCGTGAAGACACGATTGCTATTGGAGATGGAATGAATGACGCTGAGATGCTAGAGTACTGTGCAATCGGGATAGCGATGGGAAATGCCAAGCCTGCGCTTCAAGCGTTAGCAGATGATATTACAGCGACTGTAGAAGAAGATGGTCTGTTTCTAAGCTTTCAGAAATACGGACTTCTTGGATAAGAGTCTCTATAAAAGTAAAATATAAACCATATTAAAGAAGCAATAAGAGTGAGATCGATGTTAAACTCTGTTGCTTTTTTAGTTTGTGTTCAAGAATTTATTATTTTTAACTTTTATCCGATATACATAAGTAATACTTAATTGGTTAATTTTGCACATTAGATTAATATTTACTATGAAATAAAATAAAAACTTTATACAATAATAAGTATCACGCTTGTACACATACATTGGAGGGAAATCATGAACGAAATGAGTCAGCTTGAAATGGTGACGGACGAACTAGTTATACGCACTCTACAGGATAATTTAGCTATTATCCGTTTTGGGACGAATCGTAAAATTGCTTATGTTAATCCTATTTTTGCAGAAGTCGTTAAATATTCACCAAATCAAATGATTGGCATGCATCATAAAAATTTATGTTTTCCTGAATTTGCGAATAGTATAGAGTATGAGAAATTCTGGGATAGTCTATTATCTGGAGAAACATTTCACGATAAAATAGAACGTAAAGATGCAAAAGGGAATGCAATCTGGCTAGAGGCAACTTATATGCCGGTATGGAACAAAAATAGAAATGAAGTCATTGGCGTTACCAAAGTGGCTACAGATATTACCGAGCGTCAAAGCGATCTTTCTTGTGTCGTGGATGATCTCCAAAAAACAGCACAAGCACTTAATATTCGTTCATCCGCAGGCATTGAGCACAGTCAAGAACTACTAAAAAGTATGAACACCATTGTAGAATCATCGACGACGAATACAACCACACTTATTAATTTGCAAGAACAAGCATTAGAAATTCAAGGGATTGTGCAGACGATCCGTAAAATAGCCTCTCAAACTCATATGTTGGCTTTGAACGCAGCGATAGAGGCTACACATGCAGGTGAATTTGGACGAGGATTTAATGTAGTTGCTAGAGAAGTACGTAAACTGTCTTCAATGGTACAAGACTCCATTATAGAAGTGAAAAAAAGTGTAGATTCAATGAGTCTAGAAGTGCAGAAGATTTCTAATGGCACAGACGATGTGCGTCAAAGTGTGCAACAAGGGCAAGAGCAAGTCAATACAGCAATGAGAGCTTTTACAGATATCGCTTCATCCGCTCAGGTGCTGGATATTCAAGCGCAAAAAGTAGCTAAGATTATTTGATTGACGATGTAAAAATCCCTTGAGAAATGTAACATAAAAGCCATTAAACTATGACTTTTACATTACGATCTCAAGGGATTTTTTATTTTAAAATTTTGCTATTAACGTCCAGCTGTATCCGATGCCCACATTGGACCTTTACCACCACTAGAATACATCACTAGATTACCATCATCTTGAATAGCAAGTATCTCTCCAACCATGCCTGCTGGAACATTACCTTGATAGTAATTATTACTCCATGCTTGAGGATTAGCAGACCAGAAAGTATAATCTTTGAATTGATCAGTTACTCGAAAGCTACTTGGATTAAAAGTAAGCAATTGTGGTGTTCTTGTAATGACATAACCACTAATCGGATCTTGCCATCTATACCGCTTACCATCTGTATTTGTAGACCATATCGATATACCACCATCTTTATACAGTACTAAATTACCATCCGCTTGCATCATCAAATTAAATCTTCCATTGTTGGAAGTTAACTTCTGATCTTTACCAAGCGTTTCTCCCGGACTTAAAGTATTTTTAGCAAACGCTGCTGAAACCAGACACAGTTGAAGCATAAAAACAGCGAGTACAATCAAAGTTGTTTTTCGGACTACCTTTTTCATATGTATCATTCTCCTCTAAAAAAATATTTGATTACAACTAAAATATAGCATTTAATGTATAAAATTGTAATATTTTAAAATAGAAGTAAATGTATAGGAATATAGATGCATTTTTTAAGGAGAGAGAATTTTTTTTGAAGGTAAGTAGAGTTTTGCTTTGTTTTACATAAAGACTGATATGATCAGTACGTATGCCCGAGGATGATGAGTTCAACCTTATCAAAACTTAAAAAGCTTTTAAAAATAGAAGATTTGAGATTGAAATGAATGATCTTTTTTCTCTTCTTCCGATTGCTAACATCTATTTAGGGTAAAATAATATCAAGTATATAATCCAAATTTAGAAGTGGTGGTGTCCTATGTCAACGAGCAATACATCCAATAGATTAGCTAAAGAAAAATCTCCTTACTTGCTCCAACATGCTCATAACCCTGTGAATTGGTTCCCTTGGGGAGAAGAAGCTTTTACCAGAGCTAAATCAGAAAATAAACCCATTTTTCTCAGTGTAGGCTATTCTACCTGCCATTGGTGTCATGTGATGGAAAAAGAATCTTTTGAAAACGAAGAAGTGGCTCAGTTACTTAACGAATCTTATATTTCGATCAAAGTCGATCGTGAAGAACGGCCGGATATTGATAATTTATATATGGCGTATTGCCAAGCATTAACCGGGCAAGGTGGATGGCCTTTAACGGTATTGCTAACCCCGGATCAGAAGCCATTTTATGCGGGTACGTATTTTCCGAAAGAGACTAAATATGGTCGAATCGGTATGATGGATATGCTGTCTCAGGTTCGTGATAAATGGACAGAAGACCGTGAAAATATTGTTCGATCGGGTGATGATATTGTAGAACGTATGAATCGCCAGCAGACGAAGATTACGAAGTCTGGGCAGTTTGGTGAAGAACTTGTACATCGTGGATACAAAACATTTCAGAGTTCATTTGATGAAGTTTATGGTGGATTTGGCGGAGCGCCTAAGTTCCCGACTCCACATCATTTGATGTTTCTCAGTGCCTATTCTCATGTGTATCAAGAACCAGAAGCGTTACATATGGTGCGCAAAACATTAGATCATATGTATAGTGGCGGCATCTATGATCATATCGGATTTGGCTTTTCTCGTTATTCGACCGATGAGAAGTGGTTAGTTCCTCATTTTGAAAAAATGTTGTACGATAATTCATTATTAGCGATTGCTTATCTGGATGGATACCGTTTGACCAGTGAAACCAAATATGCACATATCGCAGAATCTATTTTTACTTATGTATTGCGGGATATGACTTCACCTGAAGGAGCTTTTTATAGTGCTGAAGATGCGGACTCCGAAGGGGTCGAAGGGAAGTTCTATGTATTTACTCGCGATGAGATCGAAGAAGTATTAGGTCTGGAAGAGATGCATAAATATTGTAACGTGTATGATATAACGCCTGAAGGTAATTTTGAAGGTAAAAATATTCCAAATTTGATTCCTTTCTCTACCTCAGAAATTGCAGAGCAACGTGATCTCAATGAACTGGCATTACGCACCGATCTGGAAGAAGCCCGTCAGAAATTATTTGATTATCGTGAGCAACGCGTGCATCCTTCTAAAGATGATAAAGTGTTAACCGCATGGAACGGCATGATGATTGCGGCTCTCGCTAGAGCAAGTCAAACTTTACAAAAACCTGAATATGCCCAAGCAGCAGTCAAAGCGGCTGATTTTATTTGGGAACATATGCGTCGTGAAGATGGTCGTCTGCTTGCTCGCTACCGTGATGGGGAAGCCGCTTATAGTGCTTATGTCGATGATTATGCTTATTTGATCTGGGGCTTACAAGAATTGTATGAAGCAACTGGATTAGCGAAGTATCTACAACAAGCGATAACACTCAAAGAACAATTGATTGCTCTATTTTGGGATGAAGAGCAGGGTGGATTTTATTTCACAGGTCAAGATGGAGAAGCATTGATTACTCGTACAAAAGAAATTTATGATGGAGCGATGCCATCGGGTAATTCTGTTGCGGCATGGACATTAGCCAAATTAGCTGCGGTGACGCAAGATATAGAACTGCGTCAATATGCCGAACAAATTGTGACTACATTTACAGGCACGGCTGAGCAATATCCAGCAGGGTATTCGATGTTACTACTTGCGGGATTGCAATTGTTGCAAGGGAATCAAGAAATTGTACTCGCAGGGAAAGTAGAAGATATCCATTTTCAAGAAATGATCGCTGAAGTGCAAAAAGCTTATTTACCATTTGCTTCTCTAATTATTCATGCAGATGGTACATCAGGTGAAGCCATTAGAGAGTTGCTTCCTCATTTGCAAGACAAAGGTATGCAACAAAGTCAGGCAACCGCTTATATCTGTGAAGGTTTTGTCTGTCATGAGCCATTAACGACAGTAGAAGCACTGCGTGAGTCTGTTCATCGCCCTGTGCATCTAAAATAGTTAAACAACTTGTAATCTAGCAGATAAGATTTTCAATTATATGAGAGCCTATTCTACATTCACATGTGGAGTAGGTTTTCTTTTGTATAGGTGATTATCTAGTAATTTACAACTATATCGTATAAAATAACAAAGTTGGTAGAAATGTATACATAGCAGAATAGGAGTTAGATGAAATGAATGAAGCAGGAACCAGTTCTCACGGCTACGCAGGATTTTGGAAAAGAACAGCAGCGACGTTGATCGATGGATTTATTGTCGGATTTGTGTTATTGATTTTGCTGGGAATTCCTACGATCATCGGATTTGTGAACGGAACATGGATGAAGAATGAAAATGAATACACGACAGGCGATATTACTTTTTTGATTGTATTTTACATTTTATATGTTATTGCCGAATTAGTCGTACCGTGGTTATATTTTAGTTTATTTGAAAAATCGAAATACCATGCCACACCAGGTAAAATGGCTCTAGGTATCATAGTAGTAGATCGTTATTTCCAACCGATTCGTTTTGGTCGAGCAACAGGACGCTTTTGGGCTAAAAATTTATCGTATATGATCTTATGCATCGGTTATATGATGGCAGGTTGGACACAATACAAGCAAGCATTACATGATATGGTCGCTAGCACCTATGTTGTAAATAAAAAAGATTGGGAACAATACATGTATATGCAACAACAGCAACAGCAACAAGCAGCTTCTTGGAACCAACCAGAGATGTCTTCTTATTTGCAAAAAGATCAACCCGAATTTAGATAAAAATTAAAGGGCTAGAGGAGAAACGATTATATTGTATGCAGGATTTTGGAAAAGGTTTGCAGCTATATGTATAGATGCAATTATTCTTAGTATTGTATATTTAATTTCAAGTGTTATTTTGAGTGTCATTATTGTGGGTATCATCCATCTTACAGATCATTCATTCAGAAATGAAGTCTTTATAGGCGATCTACTGCCTATTATTTTTCAATTATTATCTGTTTTGTTAACCTGGTTATACTTTGGATTATTTGAGAAGTCGAAGTATCAAGCGACTTTGGGTAAAATGATACTCAGAATCAAAGTAGTAAATCGTTCTATGCAACCGATAGGATTCGGACGTGCAGTAGCACGTTATTTCTTAAGAATATTATGTAATTTCACTTTAGGCATAGGATATATTATCGTTGGATTTACAAAGTATAAGCAAGGTATTCATGATATGATTGCAGATACGTACATTGTGAATAACCGCACTCTGGATAATTATTTATATGAACAGCAATTTCAATCACCACCACAGACCGAATATCCTTTGAATATGGATAAAAATATGTAGTTGTAAGCCTTATATCATCATTTGTAGGTTTATTGAAAGTCTATTTTGCTTCAAGCAAAGTAGGCTTTTTTTGTTCAAATCTATTCAAAATTCTTAATTAAATGCTTACTCAATATAATTGTAATCGTTAACTATCACATAAATGGAAGAAACTGACGAAAATAAAGATATAAACTACTCTGAAGGAGAAGTATCATGAGTATATTGATTGTAGATGACTCCAGACTTAATCTTGTCTTTTTGCAAAATGTACTCGATACAGCAGGGTACAAGCATATACAGACGGCTTCTTCGGCTCAAGAAGCATTCGATATTCTTAGTATTCACGACCAAGTATCTCCTCGTAAAGCAGCGGCGATTGATTTAATTTTATTGGATATTGTAATGCCTGGAATCGACGGAATTGAAGCCTGTCGGATTATTAAGAGTTGTATCGTTTATCAGGATTTGCCTATTATTTTCCTCACCGCAGATCGGATTCATTTCAAAGAAGCTTTTAATGCAGGCGGTATGGATTTTATTGAAAAAGGTGGACCTGATTATGAACTACTGGCACGAGTTCAATCCGCTATTCGACTTAAAAAAGAAATGGATTCACGCAAAATTCGAGAAGAAAAAGTGCAAAAAGAACTGCAATTGGCTAAACATTTACAACGTAGCGTCCTCAGTCCACCAATTAATGAACCTACTATTCGAGTGCACAGTAGCTATCTACAATCGACCGAAGTATCCGGTGATATGTTGTACTGGAAAATGTTCGATCCACAGCATTGTGGTGTACTGCTCATTGATGTATCTGGTCACGGAATATCGGCTGCACTGATCAGTATGTCCATTCGTTCCTTGCTTGATGGCATTGTAGGTGTAGTGAAAGAGCCTCAACTGGTCTGTCAGGAATTGAACAAAAAGATGAGAGCGCTATTTGGTAAAAATCGCCGTGCTGCTTACTTTACAGCGATTTATCTATTTATCGACTTAGAGTTAAAGCAAATTGAGTATTTTAATGCAGGACATCCACCAGGTTTATTATTTTTGAAAGATCAATTTCCTACTCAATTAACAGGCACAACCGTCCCAATCGGTATTCAAAATGATATGAAATTAGATACAGCTACAGTGGCGTACGAGACACCTGCACGCATTGTCTTATACACCGATGGATTAGTAGAAAAGCCTGGCGTCTCTATCCATGCAGGAATCGAAAAGTTAGAACACTATGCTCAAAGTCTACACTATTTGGAAAATGAAGCGTTCGTAGTGAAATTAGAACGTTTGATTCAGCATCGTAAAGATGATGTCTGCATTATTTCGATTGAATTGACATGAGAAAGGTATGGAGGAGGTACCCACTATGGAGCGTAGTGTGATTGCTAGAGCGAAAACAGTGCAAGATGCCGTGGAGCAAGCTCTAACTTTGCTAGATGCTACCAAGCAACAGGTTCATATTGAAGTGATGGAAAGTGAAGCCAAAGGGATGCTTGGGCTTTATTCCAAGCAAGCTGTAGTCAAAGTAACACTCAAAACAGAAGAAATACTAGATCAATCGCTGGATATGGCAGAGTATTCTCCGCCGATCTCTATAGCTGAAGCCAGTGTGAATATACCACCTTCTAGAATCGAACATCCAGTCACTACCCCCTCTATAGATGATACAGAAGGTAAAGTATGGATTGAAGCAGGGCAAGTCTATTTTCATTCCAAAGGAAACCATCAACCTAGTATTCGTGCAACTGAGCAGATATCTCTTTGGATTGACGAAGTACCTATTCTCGCAGGGGAAACAGTAAAATTATCTGCTGGCGATATTGTCCGATATGAAGTAGAAGATAAAGTGGTAGAACCGGTCTGGGACATTCATATTGATGATAAAGCAATGAATGTACAATTACGAATTGAAGCAGGATATCGCATTATTCGGCAGGTTGTTGATACTCCACCAACATTGCGATTGGTTCTCAAAGCAGAAGAACAGAAGCAACATACACCGATTGAACCGATAGCCGTACGCAAAAAATTAATCGAACAAAAAGTAGTCTACGGTCTGTACCATGATGAGATCAAAAAAGCTTGCCTGAGTGAAGTAAATGATACATTTCTGATTGCAGAAGGTGAGCAGGCAATCGCAGGTACGAATGGATACTTTGAGATTAAAGTCGATACCAAGACTCGCAAAGTACAGCCCAAAATGCGTGAAAATGGAACAATCGATTATCGTGAGATTAAAGAATTTCCTTGTGTCGATGATGGTGATTTGATTGGTCTAATCTATCCACCTGTGATTGGCATAAATGGAGTCAATGTATTTGGAGAACCTGTTCTAGCACCACCGGTAACAGGTGTGATTGTGTTAACCGGTCATGGTACACAGCTATCTCAAGATGGATTGGAAATTCTTGCTACACGTACCGGAATGCCTGAAGTGATTATACAGGGAAGACATGTAAAGGTTGCGATTATTCCGAAGCTTGAGCATCGTGGAGATGTTGCTCTTCAGACAGGCAATATTCATTTTCAAGGTGATGTTGAAATTAGTGGTACAGTTCAAGATACGATGAAAGTCGAAGCAGATGGTAATATTCATATTAAAGGCAATGTGAATATGGCAGAAATTATAGCAACTCAGTCATTAATGGTCACTGCTAATGTGATCGGAAGCGAAGTGGCGGTTGGACAATTGTTTCTTTTTTATGGTCAAGCAGAACCTATTTTGCAAGTGATTTTGGAACAAACGGAATTTTTGACGACAGCAATCGAGCAATTGAACCGCGCAGCAGCTTTTAAAATTACAGATATTGATCAGCATGGGCTTGCTCCTTTGCTTGACGTTTTATTTCGTGGACGGTTTAAAGAGTTGCATAAGCAATTACTTTTGTTTATGCGTACTATAGAAGAACACAAAGCGTTAATTAATGAAGAATGGCAAAAATATATCAAAGAAATCAAAAATGGTTTTTTAAATCTAACGATGAGTCATTTTAAAACAGCACAGGATTTGGATCGTTTTGTTAAGCGAACAGCCTACTTGTTAGACCGAGTTGTTTTACCTCAATTGGATCATATTTTTGCACAATTTCATTATATTCAGAATAGTCAAATTCTTGTAGGTGGGCCAGTCCAAGTGAAAAAAGGATGTTACAACACACAATTGCGCTGTGCAGGATTACTTGAAGTGACAGGATTTCTACGTGGTGGAGATTATTATGCCGCCAAAGGGATGCATATTCAAGAAGCTGGCACGATAGGCAGTAATTCTACGAAATTAACCGTCAAAGAAGGCGCAGTGATTCATGTGGACAAGTTACTAGGTGGAACGATTTTACAGATCGGCTCCAAAATGCATCACTTTAAAGAAGATACCTTGAATGTCAAAGCACGCTTGAATGAGGATCGCCAATTTGTATGGTAGGAGAGTGAAAAATAATGTTTGCATATCAAATCGTGACCGATGAAGTACAAGCTACAATTTATTTTGAAGGTGATATTGATATTGATGCTGGGGATGTATTAGAGGACGAGATCGAACCGGCTGTAGCACCGTATACGAATATTATATTGAATTTGGAAAAGGTATTCTTTGTAGATTCTTCTGGGATTGGACTGATTATTCGTCTCGTACAAGTGTTGCAAGAATTAGGGCGTAATGTCTATATTGAACAAACTCAACCGGAGGTTATGGAAGTTTTTGAATTGCTTCAACTGGATGAGATTCTGGGCAAGGAAATCTTTAGATAATGAAAGAAAAGAACGGTTATACGATATTGCTCAGCCTTGTAGGGGTAGCAAGTATCGTATATATGATCCGCGAATGGCATTTAATTGCATTGTTTGCGATTGCGCCGATTCTGTTTCTTATCGTTTTGTTGGATCTGTTTCCGGTCAGATTACTAAGCGGTGAGGAGTACAGCGGAAGTCTGGTTGGGTTTCTTATTCTTGCGCTTGCTTTTGGGTATAATCCTGCTATTTTGGGGATAGCGATCAGTACGATTATATCTTACACACGCAAAAAGAATTTTGATATTCGGCAAATGAATCTTTTTCGAATCTGCTCTGCATTAGGCAAAAGTGTAATTAGTATTTATTTATCGTATCAAGTGATGGAAGCCTTGAATCCTTTTTCTACCTATATTCAGGCAGGGCTAGGAGCTCTAGTATTTAGTCTGGTCTATATGTTATTACTAGCAGGTGCTTCTACAACGATTATCGGCACACCTTTTCTTAATGATATGGTGCTCAAATTAAAAGAGTTGATCGTACCTGTATTGTTATGTACGATTATCGTTCCTCATTTTCTAAGACATATCTCGTTAGGCAATATCGTATACGAAACGGTGTATGTGTTATTGTTTTTGCTACTGATTATTTTTTTATCGCATGGATTTATTCGTCAATTACAGATTCGAATGAAATCTTCAGAAGAGTTTATTCGATTAAGCGAATTGAGAATTTCTCAGCGTAATGAAGGGCATGGTAAGAACACAGGGATTCTTTGTCAGTATATGTTGGAACTACTGGCGTATCCCAAAAAAAGAAGAACAGATTTAGTCAATTACACTACACTACATGATATTGGTAAATCATTATTACCGATGGAGATTCTGACGAAGCGTGGTGCATTATCTTTAACAGAAGAAAAAGAGTATCAGTCTCACGCTACTGAAAGTTCTAATATTATTTATGCGATTAGTGGAGATAAAAAAGCGGCAGCCTGGGTACTTCATCATCATGAACGTTATGATGGCAAAGGATTCCCGTCTGGCTTAAAAGGTCAGGATATTCCTTATGAATCGCGTATTATAGCGCTCTGCAATCATTTGGAACATTTGTTAAGTAGTCATTCCGATAATGTAGACGTCTTACACCAATTACAACGACTTTCAGGCAAAGTATTAGATCCCAAGTTGATACAACGGATCACATTAGAGATTATTATCGCTTTGCGCCAGCTTGTGATCACTAAGCCGTTACTTGAAGGTTCCGATCTGATTGATTCAGAACTTCCATCTGTAGATGAACACAAAGAAATGAGTGGATTCACTGGTGGGACTGTATTGCTTAAATATAAAGACCATCATAGTCTGCAAGAGATGGAAGACATTCATTTGAAAAATCAATTAGGGCCACTGGCTGAACATGCATTACGTGTCTCTGAAAATTTCTATGAAGTGATCCAGAGTAATCAAAAAACATTTGAAGCTCATTTTTATCCAGAAAATAATTGGGTTGCTATTGTATTAACAGATATTACACCGGCGTTAGAATACCGTGAACAATTGCATCAAAGTACGATGCGCTCGTATAAAGATGTGATCGAAACACTTTCCAAAAGCAAAATTGATATCTGTCTAGAACAACAAGAGATTGAAGAACATCTGGGTAGTCCACTAGCTAATATGGATATTATGACTAAAAGCGACGTATCTTCAGGGCGTTCACTGGTGATGGAGTATATTCCAGAAGAGCTCAAAATCAATCAACCGAAAAAACTGATGCATATTAAGCTCGCTGTATCTGAAGGAGTTACCAATCTGATTAAACATGCTGCACACGGCAAATTGTCTGTGTATAGTAAGCCTAATGTGTTACAAATTTATATTACAGATCATGGTTCAGGCATTCCTATTCATGAGTTGCCTAAGATGATACTGATCTCAGGATATAGTAGTAAGCGTTCACTAGGTAAAGGCTTTGCATTGATGTACACCTCAGCAGATCGAATTATGGTGCATACCAGTTCAAAAGGAACATCTATTTTGCTAGAGTTTGATGTTTTGTTAGAAGAAGCAGGTTAATGATAGATATATATCGCTATCATTAACTTGTTTTTATATAAACTAGCGATATAATAAAGGCATTATCAGGTCATTATGGAAAAAGAGAGCATATACAACTCAAAATGATAACGTGTGCATAGGAGGAGAAATATGGGCGACTGGCAGGGAGATACACTGTTAAAGCAGTTATATGCAGATACTGCGGCACAACATTCATTATCTTTTGCAGAAGAAGGACAGGGTCCATCTCAAGGAAGGACGTTATTGCAACAGCTTATCGGTACATTTTCATCAAATGATAGTGATGAAGTAAAGCTTTTGGAAACCATTGATTGTGGTACATATATTCGTAAGCGGATAGAATTGTCCGCTTCTCCTTATAGTTCATTTGCTGCTTATGTCTTAATTCCCAAAAATCTAACGACACCTGCACCCGCAGTGATTGCTATTCATGGTCATGGCTACGGTAGCCGTGAGATTGTAGGCCTATTGCCAAATGGAGAAACCGATCTCAATACACCGGGTATTCATCAACATTATGCTGTACAACTGGTCAACCGAGGGCTAATCACTATAGCTCCTGATGTGATTGGTTTTGGAGAAAGACGATTGGCTGAAGATATGGCTAGAAATGCAGAGGTTGCTAATTCATGTGATTCTTTATCGAGTCGAATGTTATTAATGGGGAAGACGTTGGCTGGATTTAGAGTACATGAACTATTGAAAGTAGTAGATGTTCTAAGTGAAATGCCAGAAGTGGATGCAGAGCGGATTGGGATTATGGGATTTTCAGGAGGAGCATTGATTGCTTATTTGACAGCGGTACTTGATCAACGGATACGTGCTACAGTACTTACAGGATTCACCAATACGTATCAGGACAGTATTCTGCATATTCATCACTGTATCTGTAATTATATTCCCGGTCAGGCAGTGTATGCCGACTTGCCTCAATGGATCGGTCTGATCGCGCCACGACCTTTATTTGTAGAAGGGGGAAAGGGTGACCCGATTTTTCCTTTACAAGGTGTGGAGCAGGCGATAACACAGTTACAACAGATCTATCTACAGCATCATGCAGAAGAACAATTTGCATATGATTTATTTGAAGGTAGCCATGAGATTAGTGGACGATATGCGTATGATTGGATACAAAAAAAGCTTGCGATCGTCGACTAAATGATAGTCTATATCGCAAGCTTTTGGAAAGTATTCTTCATTAAATGAATAGAGTAGAGATTAGTTATCGCGAATAATCGCTTGAATTTCTTCTTCGTCATCGTTGATAACTAATTCTACCTGTTCTTTAAATACACGTGCATTATACTCACTGAACATATAACGTAAGATCGCTTCGTTCAGATTACTTTCGACTAAATATTGGCTTCGTCCTTCTGTCCACACTTCTGCGGTGTAACCCGTGTCTTCTTCCCAGGAAAGTTGAACCGTTACATCCGTAGGTTTGAGTCCTTTGCGTTCAGCGATATTCAAGCACACTGCGTTAATGATTTCATCCATACTGAGTCGCATAGGCATTAACGTCTGTTGTACGGATCAGCGGATTTTTTACGTTGACGAATCATACGGTAAATACCACGAGCCGCTATAAATAGAATATAAATAGCAAATAAGTTGATAACTAATCCTAACAAGTCTCCGAACATTCCCATATTACCGAACATTCCGCCGAATAACATACCGGCAAGACCACCAATCATTAATCCTTTGAAAAAGCTACCACCGCTGAAAAATCCACGATTAGCTGTTGAACCGGCTGTAGTATTTTTACTACGGTTCGTGCTGTTCATTGTACTGCTATTGCTATCTGTTGATTTTTTAGGTGTTGTTGTGTAAGACTTCGGTGAAGATTTGAATCCACCACCACGTCTTGCATCTGCATCATTAGCAAATCCGCTAAATAAGGTGAAGAATAATGTGAATGCTACAAAAACCATCAGCATTTTTTTCATTGTGTTCATGATCCTCCTAGTAGTTGTCTTCAATGACAGTATAATTATTATACGAAGCACTTATTATTAGGTTTCAAAATGTTTTAATATTGATTCTCTTTATTTTGAACCATTGGCTTCGTATAAACTGTTCATTGGTGTTGAGGTTGTGAGGAGCTTTCTGTTGTTGTGGAATTTTTGAGCATGTCGATCACCCATGTTGTCCATTCTAAATTCGCTTTAGCTGTTGCCAATGCTTTTTGACGCAAAATGTATAATCCAAAATCGCGTGTACCGAATTGACGTACTTCTTCAGGCATTTTGTGAATCGCTTGCTCAAAGTAATGAATACGTTCTTGGTAATAAATAGATCGTGTACTAAATAAAGAGATAGCGTTTTCGCGATCGGTTGTCCATAAGCAAAATGCTTTGAGAACCAACTCATCACGACTAACAGGTTCACCCGCAGGAAGTTGCATCCATTCTTTGAGACGTTGCTCTCCTAGAGGGGTAATTGCGTAAATCTTTTTGTCTGGCTTGTCTGTTTGTTGAATCCATTCTGCGGATAACAGATGTTGTTCTTCCATGCGTGATAACAATGGATAAATTTGACTATGTTTTGCTTGCCAAAACGGTTGAATCTTGAGCATCAAGTCGTAACCTGACGAATTATTGCGTGCAAGCAAGGCAAGTAAACCATAAGATAGCGTGTTCATAGGGCATTCTCTCCTATCTTTTAAAACAGCCATTTGGCCGATTTAAGATAAAGTGTACACTACAACTGTATGCTTTCGCAAGGAAGCTCATAGCGATTTTATATAAAGTTATTGAAATATAAAAAAGATAGACAAAGAATGTTCAAATTTTGAAATGAAGCGATATTTTGCTCATTTCAATAAAAATAAATAGCAAAAAGACGTGGATCAGTGACCTCCACGTCTGATATATCTACAGCCTTTTATGCTGTATTTTGAAGCGAATAATCGGTTGAAAATTAAGAGTTAGAAGGGACTTCAACCTGATCATAACCATTGACAAGTAGCTCTAATTGTCCTGTTGCTGGATCAATAATCATGCCGTGTACAGGAACGCTAGCAGGAAGTAAAGGATGGTTTTTGATAATGTCTACGCTACGCATAACGCCTTCTTTTTCGTTATCAAAACCTTGAAGCCATCTTTTAAGTTTAATCCCTGAATTTTCGAGTGTAGTCAGTACTTCTGGCGCAATTCCGCGTTCATGGATTTTCTCAATCATATGATCTGAGTTCAGTGAAGCCATACCACATCCATGATGACCAACTACGATCACTTCTTCTGCTTTTAATTCGTAAATAGCCACAAGAATACTACGCATTACACTACCAAATGGTTGTGAAATAATAGCACCTGCGTTTTTTAGAATTTTGGCATCACCGTTACGAATATTCATTGCTTTAGGCAATAATTCAGTCAAACGGGTATCCATGCACGTCAAAATGACCAACTTTTTCTCAGGAAAAGGACTGGAAAGATACGCTTCATACTCTTTACTTGTCACGAACTCCTGATTGTGTTGCATAATCGTTGTAATCGAATTCATTGATTATCCTCCTGCTCATCTTACGGATTCATAATAAAAAATTAGGCTAATGCTTTGCGTCCATCAAGAACGCGAATACTTCTACTATAGTACTGAGAAGCACTACTGAGTCTGAGTGAAGAACCTGCATCATCGGTTGATAATGTCAATTCATCATCATCGTAATACGATTCACCACTTTGATGCATGGTGAGTGTTAACACATTGCTTTCGATAACGGTATCTCGTTTGCCAGGCTCATCAATTAAACGAAGTGCCGGGATACCACCTGTACATCCGCAATCTTCATTATCTACGAAAATTCGAATAACAGCTTTGTTATCTCCTATTTTGCGTGCTAAATACTGTTCTGCTTGAGGGGTTACATTTACTTTTACCATTACGATTCACTCCTTAGAAGTTACAGGTATTATGATATGAGCAAAAATGGTTAAATGTATTCTTATAGACCCATAAATCAAAGTGTATAGCACAATCTAATGAATGATGTCTATAATATTTAATTGTGTACCATTGATTATACGTCTAGAAGAACGTATCATCAAGAGGTGTCTTTTTACAAAAATAACAATATTACATGTCATAGCCCAAGTGTTGTGTATGTAAGCAGAGAGGTGAACCCTATTATGGAACAATATGTACAAGATACGTTGACGCAATTCCGGCAATTGGTTCGCAAAATTAGCAGTTATGGTGAAGCGCTCGCATTGATGGGATGGGACTTGCGTACAGGAGCTCCACGTAAAGGTGCAGAGCTACGCGCAGATACGATTGGTGTACTAGCAACAGAACATTTCAAACTGTCTGTATCGAAAGAAATGGGCGGGTATATTGAAATCTTGTCACGTCCAGATGTATTTGAACAATTAGAAGACAATGACAAACGCATTGTACAAGATGTTCGTAAAGAGTATGAACTAAATGAGAAGATTCCACCTGAAAAAATTCAAAAATATTCTAGCTTAACGACTCATGCACAAACGGTATGGGAAGAAGCCAAACATAATGATGATTTTCAAGGCTTTGAGCCATTACTTAGTGAGATTGTAGCAATGAAACGTGATTTTATTGATTACTGGGGTGTGAAAGAAACACGTTATGATACATTGCTCGATATGTATGAGCCTGATTTGACAGTCGCCAAATTAGATGTGGTATTTGATCGATTGAAAGCACGTCTTGTTCCTTTATTGGAAAAAATCAAGCAATCTGCACATCAACCCGACAATGATTTTTTGAAGCAACAGTATGATATTGGTCAACAAGAAAAGATAGGTCATTTGTTGCTTAAAGAAATGGGTTTTGATTTTGATGCAGGACGCTTAGACGAAAGTGTGCATCCTTTTGCTACAGGTCTTAATCCAGGAGATGTACGGATTACAACAAATTATATGCCTGAAGATGTGATGAGTGCGATTTTCAGTTCTCTTCATGAAGGCGGACATGCATTGTACGAGCAAAACATTTCACACGATCTAGCAGGCACTCCATTAGCAACAGGAACATCGATGGGGATTCATGAATCTCAATCCCGTTTCTGGGAAAATGTAGTAGGACGTAGTCGTTCATTCTGGGATCGTTATTATAGTGATCTGCAACAGTTGTTCCCTGAACAGCTTAAAGAAGTATCACTTGATACGTTCTATCGTGCAGCAAACCGTGTAGAAAATACATTGATTCGTATCGAAGCTGACGAGTTAACATACAACCTTCATATCATTATTCGTTATGAAATTGAAAAAATGTTATTTAACGAAGGTCTAGATGTGAAAGATTTGCCTAAAGTATGGAACAGTAAATATCAGGAGTATCTCGGTATTACACCACCTAATGATGCATTAGGCGTATTGCAAGATGTACACTGGTCAGGTGGAGACTTTGGATATTTCGCTTCCTATTCTCTCGGTAATATGTATGCAGCGCAAATGACGCATACCATGCGCAAAGAACTGCCTGACTTTGAAAAGTGGATTGCTGAAGGTAATCTATTGCCGATCAAAGAATGGTTAACAGATAAAATTTATAAATATGGCAAAAGCCGTACTCCTTCCGAATTGATTCAGCAGATTACAGGTGAAGACTTGAACCCGGATTATCTTGCCGACTATTTGGAAGAAAAATATAACGAGATTTATCATTTGCAAACTTCAAATTAATATAGCAAGAAGCTTTCATCTGCGAGTAGTCTAAGCCGATGAAAGCTTTTTGTTTGCTATTTTTTTATCTAATAACAGACGAATATGATATTGTCGAATACCGGTAAATCAAGTAGGATAAAAGCTATACTCAAAAGAGTAAATGAGATTACAAAATACAGATAGAGAAAAAGAAGTGGAGTAGGGAGAGAAAGACGCATGGGTTTTCGCGTGATCAAAACGGCTATTGCGGCATTATTAGCAGTAGTTGCAGCCAGCACTTTAGGAGTTCCAAGTGCAATGTCGGCGGCGTTATTAGCTATACTGGGAGTCGATGTTACACGTAAACGAAGTCTCAAAACGATTTCAGCGCGATTTTTTGCTTCGTTGATCGGAATGATTTGTGCTTTTGTTTTATTTTCATTATTTGGATTTCATCACTGGGTATTTGCCTTATATATTTTAGTGGCGTTTCCTTTGATTACACGGGCTGGGTTTAGTGCAGGTATTGTTACCAGTTCTGTGGTAGTCGTGCATATTTTTAATGGAGCGACGTTAACAGCACATACGATGTTAGTAGAAATTGAACTGTTATTGATCGGTCTAGGATCAGCGGCTATTGTCAATCTGATCTATATGCCTAATCCTCATCAGCGCTTAGATGCAATTCGTAGTGAAGTTAATGAGCTATTGTCTCAAATGTGTGAGCAGATCGCCAAAACGCTTCGCAGTCCTTCTTTTGCTTGGGACGGAAAAGAAGTGATCGAAGCCTATACCAAAGTAGAGCAAGGACTGACCGAATCGAAGCGTGAATTGGAAAATCAGATGTTGCATACCGATGAGTCATGGACGGTCTATTTTTATATGCGAAAACAGCATTTGGATTCGATTCAGAATATGATGCAATTGGTAGCTCAAGTGTATCGTAAAATGCCTCAAGCCGATGCCGCTGCTGAAATGTTCGAACAATTATCCAGAGATGTCAAAACGCCGTATTATACTGGAAAAACCGAACATTTGCTTTTAGCATTGGAAGAAGAATTTCGAAATATGGATTTACCGACAACACGCGAAGAATTTGAAATGCGTTCCGCTATCTTGCAATTATGCAGAGAATTGGGTCAGTACCTAAAAATATCCAAACGTGATAAATTGCGTAACCCCTTGCTAGGTATGGATAATAAGGTAAAATAGAATATAAGTTTAATCATAGAAGCTATCTATATCGTCACACGTTATGATAGCTTTTATGCTAAATTCTTTTCACCAATTTGGAAAAAAGTTAAATTTTATTGACCTTTGGAAGATTATAAATATAAAATGATAACAATTAATAAGAAATGTTTACATTGCGTTAAAGATTGAAGGCGAGGAGGCAATCCAAATTTGAACACAGAATCGGTATTGGAAATCAGAGACCTGACAGTAGCTTTTCGTATCAAAGACGAGTATTACCCTGCTGTCGATCAACTGAACTTAACGATCAACAAAAACGAAGTTTTGGCTATTGTAGGTGAATCGGGTTGCGGTAAAAGTGCCTTGGCACTTTCTCTGACACGACTTCATGATAGCAAAAACACACGTATTGAAGGTGAACTGCTTTTTAAAGGGCAGGATTTGAACACATTGTCACCTGGACAGATGAACAAAATTCGTGGTTCCGAAATTGGAATGATTTTTCAGGACCCATTAACAGCGTTGAATCCTTTGATGACGATCGGCAAACAAATCGAGGAAAATCTCGATTATCATACGTCGCTATCTCGAAAAGAAAAAACAAAGCGTGTTATCGAATTATTGGAAAATGTAAATATTGTTGATCCAAAAAGGGTGTATGCCCAATATCCACATGAGTTATCTGGTGGGATGAGACAGCGGATTATGATAGCGATTGCCATTGCATGTCGCCCTTCATTAATTATCGCTGATGAACCAACAACAGCTCTAGATGTAACGATTCAATCTCAAATTTTGGACTTACTGAAGCAATTGCAAGCTGAAAATGACGCCGGTATTGTTCTTATCACGCATGATCTTGGTGTTGTGGCTGAAATGGCAGACCGTGTCGTTGTGATGTATGCAGGCGAAATTGTAGAAATTGCTGATGTAAACGAGTTATTCAACAATCCCAAACATCCGTATACCCGCTCACTATTGGCTTCAATGCCAGGAGCAAATGTAGGGCAGGAGAGCTTACATGTGATTGAAGGTCGTGTACCTTCATTACAGAATATCCCTCGCGGTTCCTGTCGCTTCTCAGAACGTATTCCTTGGATTCCACAGACGCATCATGCAGAGCATCCTGAGCTGAATGAAGTGGCTCCGCAACATTGGGTGCGTTGTACATGCTATCAGAATTTTCATTTTGAAGATGAAGTGGGAGATGGAAAGGAGATTGTATTGAATGGCATTGCTGGAACTCAATAACCTAAAAGTACATTATCCGATTCGTGGTGGCTTTTTCCAGCGTGTTGTCAGTCATGTCAAAGCAGTAGATGGCTTATCGATTCAGATCGAAGCAGGTAAAACTTACGGGCTTGTCGGTGAATCCGGATGTGGCAAAACAACAACAGGACGCGCAATTATCGGACTCAATAAAATAACAGAAGGAAATGTAACCTTTGAAGGGCAAGATTTAACCAAAATTGCTCACAAAAATCAGCATTCTTTACGCCGGGATATTCAAATGATTTTTCAAGATCCGTATTCTTCGCTAAATGGTAGAAAGCGTGTACTGGATATTATTGCAGAACCACTACGTAATTTTGAAAATTTAACCAAAGAAGAAGAACGTAGACGTGTGCAAGATTTGCTTGAAAAAGTAGGTTTGAATCCAGAAGCGGCTTTTAAATATCCGCATGAATTTTCAGGTGGACAGCGTCAGCGGATCGGTATCGCCAGAGCATTGACGTTGAATCCGAAGCTGATTATTGCAGATGAACCGGTATCTGCTCTGGATGTATCGGTGCAAGCACAAGTGCTTAACTTTATGAAAGAAATCCAGAAAGAATTTAATCTAACCTACTTATTTATCAGTCATGATCTAGGGATTGTACGTCATATGTGTGATGAGATCGGGATTATGTATCGTGGTCGTCTGGTAGAACAGGGGAATACAGAAGATATTTATGAAAATCCACAACATGTGTATACCAAGCGATTGATTTCAGCGATTCCGAATATTGATCCAGGTCAGCGCCAAGCGAGTACACAGGCACGTCAACATATTTTATCTTCATATCAACAAGATCTTAATAATCTCTTAGACCCAGAGGGCAAGCCATTGGCATTGAAGTCGATCAGCTCGTCACATCAAGTCGCATTACCATAGGGGGGAAATTAAATTATGTGGAAATTTACGCTTCGCCGCATTCTGATCATGATTCCCCAATTGTTCGTACTGAGCGTGCTGATCTTCCTCTTAGCTAAAGCAATGCCGGGCGATGCGTTAACGGGTGCTATGCAAGCCAATCCGAATGTGAGTCCACAAGTCTTAGCAGAACAACGGGAAAAATTAGGTCTGAATGATCCAGCATGGCAGCAATATGGACGTTGGGTAGGAAATTTAGTACAAGGGGATCTGGGAAAGTCATATGTACATAAAATTGGCGTTGCTGATCTAATCGGCAGTCGTCTGGCGAATACCTTTTACCTTGGTGTTGCAATTCTGGTCTTAACGTATTTGATTTCGATTCCACTGGGGATTTTGAGTGGTCGCTATCAGAATTCATTATTAGACAAAACGATTACAGGTTATACGTATCTCAGTTTTGCTACACCGCTATTTATATTTGCACTATTAATACTATTCGTGTTTGGATTCCAACTAGGATGGTTCCCAACAAGTGGTAGTGTAGATGTAGGGATAGATCCAGGCTCCGGTTCGTACTATGCGAATAAGTTTTATCATTTGATCTTGCCCGCAATAGCAGGGGCATTAGTAAGTACAACAGCAACGATTCAATACCTTCGTAATGAAGTGATTGATACAAGATTGAAAGATTTTGTGAAAACAGCTCGTTCTAAAGGGGTTCCTGAGTCTAAAGTATATTCAAAACACATTTTGCGTAACTCTTTACTTCCTATCGCTGCTTTTCTTGGTTATGACTTAACAGGCGTATTGGCAGGTAATCTGTTTATTGAATCTATTTTTGGATATCCAGGACTAGGACAGTTATTTTTACAATCCATTACACAACGTGATTATTCTGTAGTTACCATACTGGTTATGCTTTCCGGCTTACTTGCTCTTATCGGTACATTATTGTCGGATATCATTTTAAGTTGGGTTGATCCACGTATTCGGATTGGCTAAGCTGAAGCACATTATACAATCTGGCACGTACCATCAGACATAAGAACGGAGGAAGCCTGTAATGGGAATGAGAGCTCAAACATTTGCACCTGAAGAAACGATTCAAAAATCACCTTCAAGTTGGTCGATTTTAGGTAAAGAATTAATCAAAGATAAAATGGCGATGATTTCCTTAGTCTTTTTAGCATTATTTTTGATTGTTATTTATGGGTCTATATTCTTTATTGATCAAGAAGCTGTGACCAAAGTTGATTTGACCTCCATCAAGGCTCCACCTAGTGCAGATCATTGGTTAGGGACAGATCGAGCAGGTAGTGATATTTTTGGTCAAGTGATGATCGGAGCACGTAATTCGATTACGATTGCGTTTGCAATTACCATTTTTGCTGCTGTTATTGGTCTAAGCATAGGATTAATCGCAGGTTTCTTTGGTGGAATCGTAGATAATATTATTATGCGTTTTATCGATTTTATTCTTGTTCTTCCTTTTTTAATGTTAGTTATCGTATTTGTAACTATTGTACCTAAATATAATATATGGTCATTTATTTTCATTATGACTGCCTTTCTCTGGGTAGGTAAAGCTCGTTTGATTCGAGCCAAAGTACTTGCTGAACGAGAATTGGATTATGTACAAGCCTCCAAAACATTAGGTACGCCAAACTGGAAGATTATCGCTTTTGGTATACTTCCTAACCTGAGTTCAATCGTTATCGTAAATATGACATTGAATCTTGCTGGTAATATCGGGATTGAGACAGGGCTATCTTTCCTCGGATTTGGATTACCTCAAAGTACACCAAGTCTAGGGACGATTGTAAGTAATGCAACAGACCCTGATATTTTGCAAAACTATTGGTGGATGTGGTTACCAGCATCGCTGCTGATTTTGGTTCTTATTCTAGCGATTAACTTTGTCGGTCAAGCCCTCAAGCGTGCGACAGATGCTAGACAGCGATTAGGATAATAAATTTACAGTACGATCATCAAAAGGAGGAAAATTTATGTTGGGAAATACAAAGAAAAAAATCGTATCTATTTTGTTCATTGCATTTGTATTGGTGTTATCTGCTTGTACAAGTGGAAAGTCAACACCAACGGCTCAAGATGCACCAGCAACCAATGAAAGTGTTAAAGAGTCTGGTAAGTTTCCAAAAGCAGCAACAAACACAGCTGCTGCAATTGAAGGTGGAACGATGAATTATGGTTTGATTTCCGATACTCCGTTTGAAGGTATTTTGAATCCTATTTTCTACAGTGGTAACCCGGATTTTGAAGTTATTCAATTCTTCTATCCGTCTTTCTTTGCTACTGATGAGAACTTTGATGTAAAAGATGGCGGAGCTGCTAACATTAGCTTCTCTAACGACAACAAAACAGTTAATGTCAAAATTGATGACAAATTAAACTGGTCTGATGGCAATCCTGTAACAGCAGAAGATTATGCTTTTGCTTTTGAAGTGATTGGTAACAAAGACTATGATGGTGTACGTTATGATACTAGCTTTATGAATATTGTTGGTATGGAAGATTACCATGCAGGTAAAGCAAAAACAATCTCAGGTATCAAAATCGTAAATGATAAAGAAGTACAAATTGACTTTAAAGAAGCAGATCCTTCTGTAAAATCAGGTTTATGGTCTTATCCTTTAGAGAAAAAAGTATTTGGAGATATTCCTGTAGCAGATATGTCTTCTTCTGATCCTGTACGTAAAAACCCTATCGGTTATGGCCCGTACAAAATCAAAGCGATGGTTACAGGTGAGTCTGTACAATTTGAAGCAAATAAAGATTACTTCCACGGTGCACCTAAATTAGCCGGTGTTAATCTAAAAGTAGTGAATCCTAATGTAGTAATTGAATCGTTGAAAAAAGGCGATATTGATTTAGCTTCATTCCCAAACAGTTTGTATGATGGTAAAAATGTTCCGACGAATGTTGAATTCTTAGGTAGACAAGAATTGTCTTATGATTATATTGGTTTCAAACTAGGTAAATTTGATAAAGCTAAAGGCGAAAGCATTATGAATCCAGATGCTAAGATGGCGAATAAAGAATTGCGTCAAGCGATGGGTTATGCTTTGAATAACGAACAAGTAGGTACACAGTTGTATCACGGACTTCGTACACCTGCTACTTCATTGATTATTCCTGCATTTGCACAATATCATGATGATAGCATCAAAGGATATAACTATGATCCTGAGAAAGCAAAACAATTGCTGGATCAAGCAGGTTATGTAGATAAAGATGGCGACGGATTGCGTGAAGATCCTAAAGGTAACAAATTAACAATTAACTATGCAGCTATGAGTGGAGACACTATCTCAGAAGCTCGTGCTCAGTTCTATTTGCAAAATTGGAAAGATGTAGGTCTGAATGTTCAATTGCTAGATGGCCGTCTACAAGAATTTAACTCTTTCTACGATCGTATTGAAAAAGATGATCCAGACATCGATGTGTATGGCGCAGCATGGGGAACAGGTACAGATATTAACCCTGCTGGATTGTATGGTAGTAAAGCTTCATTTAACTACTCTCGCTTCGTAAGTGCAGAGAATGACAAGTTATTAACAGAAGGTGCATCTGCTAAATCATTTGATATGGCGTATCGTAAAGATATTTACAATCAATGGCAGCAGTTGATGATTGACCAAGCACCTGTCATTCCAAGTCTTTACCGTTATGAAGTTCAAGCTGTAAACAAACGTATTAAAAATTATGATATTTCTTATGGTGGTAGCTATGATTCACTAGCTGAAATTGAATTGACTTCGGATAAACCTGAAGTACAACAATAAGAAATGACTGTAAAGTAGAATAAAAGAAGTGCGAACCGTTAACTTGGGGTTCGCACTTCTTTTTTGATCCATAGCACTTTTTAAGCTCTTTCGTTATAATAAAGAGACGAACACGTATTTGCATTTCGAAAAGGGATTGCATATGACAACAAGTATGAGTACGATAATATTTCGATAAAAAACAAGCATGTTACATCTATGCTTAACGATATTCTGGAATGCTTTTTTGGAGGGGAAACATGACTACGTATACACCGATGATGATGCAGTATCTCAAAATAAAAGAACAAGCACAAGATGCTTTTTTATTTTTCCGATTGGGGGATTTTTACGAACTGTTTTTTGATGATGCAATTTTAGCATCTAAAGAATTAGAAATTACACTTACTGGCAAAGCCGCAGGTGCACCTGAACGCATTCCCATGTGCGGTGTTCCTTATCATTCCGCAGAAAATTATATTCATCGTTTAATCGAAAAAGGATACAAAGTCGCGATCTGTGAACAAGTAGAAGAAGCAGGAGCAAGCAAAGGCATTGTGAAACGTGAAATTATTCGTGTCGTGACACCGGGTACGATGATGGAAAGCAAAGGCTTAACCGATAAAGCGAACAACTATATGATCTGTCTGACAGAGCGCGAAGGCAAAATGGCGTTAGCAGCTTGCGATTTGTCTACAGGCGAACTGCATGTGACTTCAGCATTGTCCTCGCAGCAATGGCTACGTGATGAATTAGGTCTATATGAACCATCTGAAATTATTGGACAAATTGATCTTATAGATGAGCCATACCGCCAAGCACTTCAGTTAGGGCGCAAAGTACTCTATACCCCTTGGGACAAAGCACGTGAGGAATTAGCACGTCGTCAATTTGGAGAAGCAGCATGGGCAAGGTTGGATGAAGAGCGCCAATTATGTATTTCGATTCTGATTGGGTACTTGAGTGAAACGCAAAAACGTTCATTAGGACAGCTAACACATATCAGTGCCTATGAACCTGAACATTATATGATTCTTGATCCATTTACACGTCGTAATTTAGAGTTGATCGAGACGGTTCGTGAACGTTCTCGTAAAGGTTCTTTGCTCTGGTTACTTGATCGTACAGAGACACCGATGGGTGGGCGACTGCTTCGTCGTTGGATCGATAAGCCATTGTTATCCCGGAAATTAGTCGAAGAGCGCTTAGAAGCAGTAGAGAAGCTTCATCATGGATTAATTTTGCGTGAAGACTTGCGATCTCAGCTTAAAGGTATTTATGATCTGGAACGGTTAGTAGGACGAATCGCTTTTGGAACAGCCAATGGACGCGATATGTTAGCGTTACGTGATTCACTGGCTCAGATTCCTGAATTGCGTCGTCAATGTACCGATTCTTCTTCTTCGACGCTTCAACAAATCTCGCAATTGATGGATGAATGTACAGACTTAACGGATGCAATCAGTACAGCGATCGTAGACGATCCTCCTGTATCAGTTAAAGATGGAGGCTTGATTCGAGAAGGGTATCATGCTCATCTGGATGAATTGCGCGAAGCTAGTGTAAATGGCAAGCGTTGGATCGCTGAGCTTGAAGCAGCAGAACGATTAGCAACAGGCATCAAATCGCTCAAAATCGGGTATAACAAAATTTTCGGTTATTATATAGAAGTGACACGCTCTAACTTAAATGCTTTACCAGAAGGCAGATACGAGCGCAAACAGACATTAGCCAATGCAGAACGTTATGTTACCCCTGAATTAAAAGCCAAAGAAGCATTGATTCTGGAAGCTCAAGAAAAAATGGTTGATATTGAATATGAATTATTTGCGGATCTGCGAACTCAAGTAGCTAACGAGATTCCACGGTTAAAACAGTTAGCTGAAAAAGTAGCAGAGATTGACGTTTATCAGTCTTTTGCAGCGATTAGTGCAGAACGTGCCTTTGTCAAACCTGTATTAACGGATCGATATGATCTGATTGTGAAAGAAGGTCGCCATCCTGTTGTAGAAGCAGTGATGAATAATACTTCTTTTATATCAAATAGCACCGAAATTACAGAAGACAAAGCGAACATTTTACTGATAACAGGTCCTAATATGGCGGGCAAAAGTACGTATATGCGTCAAGTGGCTTTGGTATCAATTATGGCACAAATCGGATGTTTTGTACCGGCGCAACATGCTGAAATTCCGATGATCGATCGTATTTTCACCCGTATTGGAGCCGCAGATGATCTGATCGGTGGACAAAGTACATTTATGGTCGAAATGGCTGATATTCAAGTGATGACAGAACGAGCGACACCACGAAGTCTGATTATTATTGATGAATTAGGTCGAGGAACATCGACCAGTGAAGGTATGTCGATTGCACAAGCGGTGATTGAATATGTACATCATGAGATTGGATGTAAAGCGCTGGTATCTACTCATTTTCATGAATTAGCGCATCTAGAAGAAACGTTAGAACATTTGCAAAACTTCTCGATGGCAGTGAAAGAAAGCGGAGATAAAGTTCATTTTCTACGTAAACTTGTTCCAGGTGCAGCAAGTACCAGTTATGGTATTTATTGTGCGCAATTAGCAGGTTTGCCGGAAAGTATTATTGATCGCGCCAATGGCATACTGAGTCGGATGGAACAAGCAAGTAGCACAGTTGTAGCCGATCAATCGACTATATCATCAGCAACTAGACCTGCACATACGGAACAGCATCAGACGACGTCTCATTACTCGTCTAACTATAAAGAGTCATCTTCTCCTATTGCTGAAAAGAGTGCTGTGCTTTCGCCAGATACTTCATTTACTGCAATAGATATGCAACAAATAGAAGATCAATATACTAAGCCTACCTCTAAAAATAAAGCACAAGATGTTGTACAGATGTCTATTTTTGGAGATGAAGAAGAAACGACTCAGACGATAATCAAAGAAGACCCTGTAGCCAAACAAATCGTTGAGTTGATTCAAAATACAGACATTATGAATATGACACCTTTACAAGCGATGCAATTGCTAAATGATCTCAAAGTGAAAGCAACCTATTAATGTAATGGAGTAACGATAATGGATAAGAAATGGAATATGGAAGGAGGAAATAAATATGGGTCAAATACGTGTATTGGATGAACATATCGCTAACCAGATTGCGGCAGGTGAAGTGGTCGAACGTCCAGCTTCAGTGGTTAAAGAGTTGGTTGAAAATGCAATAGATGCTCAGTCTAGTCGGATCGATGTGCATATTGGTGAAGGTGGACTTGAATATATTCGTGTACAAGATAACGGGCAAGGGATCGCCGCAGACGACTGTGAGACGGCTTTTTACCGCCATGCTACAAGTAAACTTGTTGATGATCGTGATCTCTATCAAATCACAAGTCTAGGCTTCCGTGGTGAAGCTTTACCGAGTATTGCTGCTGTATCCAAAGTCGAATTGTTATCAAGCGCTACAGATGATGGTGCAGGCAGACGTCTATTGATTGAAGGTGGGACACTTAAAGTCAACGAAGACGAAGCTGCGCCACGTGGAACTGATTTTCGTGTGAATTCGTTATTTTATAATACGCCAGCACGATTAAAATATATGAAAACTGTTCAGACAGAACTTGGACATATCTCAGATGTAATGTACCGGATGTCTTTAGCTCATCCTGAGATTGCGTTTACGTTTCGGCACAATGGCAATCTGTTGCTTCAGACGCCCGGAACAGGCGATATGCTTCAGGTGATTGCGGCAGTCTATGGGACTTCAGCCGCCAAAATGGTTTTGCCATTAGAAGGTGAAAATCTGGATTATCAGATTGGCGGATATATTGGGCGACCTGAAATTGCTAAATCAAGTCGTAATGCAATGTCGATTGTAGTAAATGGTCGTTATATTCGTAATTATGCCGTCAATCAAGCTATCTTGCGTGCTTATCATACATTGCTACCTATCAATCGTTATCCCTTAGCAGTGTTACAATTGACGATGCATCCTTCATTAGTAGATGTGAATGTGCATCCTTCCAAAATGGAAGTGCGTTTTAGTAAAGAAGCGGAATTAATGTTGTTTGTCGAAGAAGCGATTCGGCAGACGTTGCGTAAAGAAATATTGATTCCACATGCGACCAAGCAGACGATTAAGCGTGGTAATAGTGAATCGATTATTCAAGAGCAATTTAATTTCAGCAAAGCACCTGTAGAATATCTTGAACCGGAAAAAACCAATCAACTTTCAACTGAATTAGGCGATCTGGATGCACCGTATATTCCGCCATTTACCGATGCAGATTTGCCACCAGAATCGACAACTCATTTACCTGCTGTTTCAAATGAACAACAGATAACGTATAAGAAAAAGGAACAACCTATCACATCACCTGTAACAGAAGCGCAAAAAGTACCAGCGAGTCCTAATGACTCTATAACGCAGCCTAAAGATGTTCAGTCTGATCCTGTTCAGCCGTCTCATCCATTACCTGCTTATACAGCTCCGGTACATGCTGAATCGGCTCCACAAATTCAGGAACAAAGTCAGACTGCTCAATATGCTAAAAGTACTGCGGCACCATCTAAAAATACTTCTGGTTCGTCTTCAAGATTGCCACAGCAACGAGGCAACTATAACAATACTAATCAACGTTTATTTAATGCTGAAATGCTGTATGGCACTGCTGAAGAACCAGAGATTCCTCAATTTCCAGATATGAACTTGATTGGTCAGCATCATGGTACTTATCTGGTTGCACAAAATGATGAAGGATTATTTCTAATTGATCAGCATGCGGCACATGAACGGATTAATTATGAATTTTATTATGAGAAATTCGGTCGTCCTGAAGAAGTATCGCAAGAATTACTATTACCGATTACACTTGAATTTACGTTAGCAGAAGCGAACAAGCTTAAAGATCGGTTACACTGGTTTGAACGGGTAGGCGTCTATTTAGAGCATTTTGGGGGTCAGACTTTTCGTGTAACTGCGTATCCTTATTGGTTACCAAAAGGCGAAGAGCAACAAGTGATTGAAGAAATGGCAGAATGGGTGCTTAGTGAACGAGCGATTGATCTAGCGAAGTTACGAGAGCAAGCTTCTACCCTCTGTTCATGCAAAGCTTCGATCAAAGCCAATCAGAAACTAACGGAAGCAGAAGCACAATCGTTATTGGATCGTCTGGCTACATGTCGTCAGCCGTATACCTGTCCACACGGGCGTCCTATCGTTGTTTCTTTTTCATCGTATGACTTGGAAAAAATGTTCAAACGTGTGATGTAACACAGAGTTATGGTATTATGGCATACAATAACTAGAAATACCTCTATCCCAAATAATAGATAGAGTATGTATGTTAGTGTAAGATATTTTGCTTCGCAAAATCATTCTTCTATTTATCTAGAAGAAGTCGCGCTTTATAGGGAAGCACTAGAATGGAGAATAACCGAATGATGATTACAACTGGCGATGATGCTGCAAACTATACGATCCAGCGTGCCAAACAGCTGGCAGCAGAATTCGCTGTTCCTTATATTGAACGAGCTGGACATTCTATTCCCAAGCTTGCGGCTAAGTACAAGGAGACTGAATTTATTGTACTGGTCGAGCAAGAAGTGAGAATTATGCGTCCAGGGGAACCTATTATGCAGTTTCACCCCAGTATGGCTTATGTCAGAGCGAAACGATTGCTTAAAGGAGAAGCAGATCCTATGATCACTCACTCGCTGATTGAGCCTGGAGATCAGGTGATCGATTGTACGGCTGGATTGGGTTCCGATTCACTTGTCTTTTCCATGTATGCAGGTGAGAAAGGCAAAGTAGTATCATTAGAAAGCTCGTTACCTCTTGCAGCATTGTTAACCGAAGGATTGCGTAGTCATGTCACAGCGTTAGAACCTGTGAATGAAGCCATGCGTAGAATCGAAGTGATTCCGCAAGATCATCTAACGTATCTGAGAGAGCAACCTGACAAAAGTGTAGATGTGATCTATTTTGATCCTATGTTTCGTGAAGCAGTTCAGCAGTCAGCTGCGATTGCACCTTTAAGAGGATTTTCCAACAATAATGCGCTGAGTGAAGAAGCCGTTCAACAAGCGATTCGTGTTGCTCGTAAATCGGTTTTGCTTAAAGAAAAATGGGATAGTCCGGAATATGAACGACTTGGATTTAAACGAATACAACGCAAAACATCAAAAATTGAATACGGAGTGATTTATCCATGACCCAAGCGGTTAAAAAGCCAAGGTTACTGGTCCTAATGGGTCCAACAGCTGTTGGCAAAACTGGAATCAGTATAGAAATTGCCAAATTATTTGGCTGTGAAATTATTTCAGGTGATTCCATGCAGGTCTACCGTGGTATGGATATTGGGACAGCCAAAATCAAACCGGAAGAAATGCAAGGTATTCCTCACCATTTAATTAATATTCATGATCCACAAGAATCATTTTCAGTAGCAGAATTTCAGCAACGTTGCCGAAAATTGATTCCAGAAATTACAGCCCGCGGAAATCTTCCTTTTATCGTGGGAGGAACAGGATTGTATATCGAGTCTGTGTGTTTTGAATTTGAATTTAGTGAAAATGGCGCAGATGAAGCATTCCGTCAAGAACAAGCGGCGTATGCTGAAGAACATGGTGCTCAAGCGCTCCATGACCGTCTAGCAGAGATTGATCCTCCTTCTGCCAAACGATTGCATCCCAACGACCAAAGACGTGTTATTCGCGCTCTGGAAGTGTATCATATGACAGGAGTCAAACTTTCCGATCAATTATCCGGACAAAATAAGCAATCTCCTTATGAGTTATGCTTTGTAGGTTTGACAATGGATAGGGAAATGCTATATAAACGTATTGAAGCCCGTATAGACCAGATGCTAGAAGAAGGGCTGGTTGAAGAGGTAAGAAACCTTTTGAATCAAGGGTATACCCCCGGAATGGTCGCAATGCAGGGGCTAGGATACAAAGAGATTGCTGCTCATCTTGCAGGTCATGTATCGCTTCAAGAAGCAGTGGTACTGCTCAAACGGGATACACGCCGTTTTGCAAAAAGACAGCTTTCCTGGTTCCGTCATATGAATAATATTCATTGGGTTGATGTTAGCGATGTGGACAGAAGCGACGAACACACCCGTGAAGTTCAGAATATCATAGCAGGAACATTCCCTGCGGATATGGAATATACATCAACAACCTAATATCATTGATTACACTGAGATTACATTCTTACATGAATTGAGCATTTATCAATGCTGAATTAATAATCACTTGGGGGTACGGCTAATGAATAAGTCTATTAATATTCAAGATACGTTTCTAAATCAATTGCGTAAGGAAAATATTCCAGTGACTGTTTATCTGGTCAATGGTTTTCAAATTCGTGGTACGATCAAAGCTTTTGATAACTTTACCATTATGGTAGATAGCGATGGACGTCAGCAAATGATTTATAAACATGCTGTATCTACATTTACACCATCACGTAACGTATCCCTAATGCCGGATAATCAAAGCGATAACTAACATTTAAATGAAACTTTTTATGCTCAAACATCGTCTAACTATAGGACAAAGAATCGGACAACCTGTTCTATAGGTTGTTCTTTTCTTTCTAAGGTTAGACACCACAGCAAGCCATCTATATTTCAAATCATTTGATTGATAAATGATGCAAATTGTTTTACTGAAAGGGAGTCAGAACGAAAAATGCCAAGACAGCAGCTATCCCGCAGTGACAAAAGTAAGCCGGAAACAAGAACAAGACCGGGACAGTCCAAGCCAACACCCAAAAAGAAAAAGAAGAAAATAACAGGTAAACGTGTCTTTTGGACATTGTTTATTGTCGCTGCTTTAGGCGTATTTTGTGCACTAGCCGGTTATATGTTTATTATGGTGAGTGGCGAAAAAATCTATCAACAAAACATCAATAAATTGGCTATAAACGGCCCTACACAAATCTTTGATCGTAACGGCACATTGATTCAAGAACGTTCTGTAAGGACAGGGGACCCTGTAAAATACGATGAAATTCCGAAGTTGCTTGTGGATGCTTTTGTAGCAACAGAAGATCGTCGCTTTTTTGAACATCAGGGTGTAGACATCTGGTCAATTGGTCGTGCAGCTGTTCGTGATATCGTGGCACGCTCTGCTGTAGAAGGCGGAAGTACGATTACACAGCAATTAGCTAAAAACGTATTTTTGAATGATGACAAAACGTTTTTCCGTAAAGCAACTGAATTATCGATTGCTTTAGCGATTGAGCGCAAAATGACTAAAGAAGAAATTATTACAACGTATCTTAATCGTATATTCTTTGGTAAAGGTGCGTATGGGATCAAAGAAGCATCAGAGACTTATTTTGGTGTGACCGATCTGAACAAATTAAAAGTGTGGCAGATTGCTACGCTGGCAGGTTTACCTAAAGCTCCATCACGTTACAACCCACAATCGAATCCTGATCTATCCAAGGAACGTCGTGGAGTGGTACTTCAATTGATGGCAGATCAAGGGTATATTACGCAAGCTGAAGCCAAAGAAGCCGCAGCAGTAGATTATGCGTACAATTCTCAAAACAAAGATAAAGACAAAAATTATGAAGCATTTATTGAATATGCGATGCAAGAAGCAGAAGATGTAACAGGCTTAACATCGGATGATCTGAACCGTGGTGGATATAAAATCTACACGACGATGGATGCTAAAGCTCAACAGAACTTGGAGACCTCTTTCAAAAATAACGAGCTCTTCGAAAAAAGTGCAGATGATGTACCTGTACAAGGATCGATGGTTATCGTCAATAACGATACCGCAGGTATTGTCGCTTTATTAGGTGGACGTAACTACAATACAGGTAACTTCAGTCGTGTTACTAGCCGTAGACAGCCGGGTTCGGCATTCAAGCCGATTATTTCGTATGCTCCTGCGCTAGAATCGGGTACATTTACACCGAATTCATTGCTTAGTAATGAAAAGCAGTGTTTTGGCAATTATTGCCCAACCAACTTACATGGATACACATCTACAGTAACGATGGATGAAGCGATTCAAGATTCGATTAATATCCCTGCAGTATGGACACTGAATCAGATCGGTATCGATAAAGGGCTCTCTTTTGCCAAATCGGTTGGATTCTCGTTAACCGATCAGGATCGTAACTTAGCACTGGCATTAGGTGGACTAAGTACAGGAACGAATACGTTAGAAATGGCTCAAGCTTATCGTACATTTGCAGACGGAGGAACATACACTCCTGCGTACGCTGTGAAAAGTATAGTCGATAGTGGCGGCGATGAAATTTATAAAAACAAAGCTGATTCTTCTCAAGTGATGAGCAAGCAGACAGCGAATGAAATGACTCAAATGTTGCAAGATGTTGTTAATGATGGTACAGGTAAACGTGCTCAAATTAACCGTCCTGTAGCAGGTAAAACCGGTACAACTCAGCATGGTATTGATGGGTTCAGAAGCAGTGCGAACCGCGATGCTTGGTTTGTAGGATACACTAAAGAATGGACAGCAGCGGTATGGATGGGTTATGACAAGCCAGACCGTACGCATTTGTTGAATCAAAGTAGTGGTATGGCAGCAGCTATGTTTGCAGCTGTAATGGGACCTTCGCTTGAAGGATATCCTGTCCAACAGTTTGAAGCTCCTACACCAAGTGCTCCTGTAGAACAGCCGGTAGAGGAAGAACCGGAACCGGAAGTATCTGCGGTAACAGGCATGTCTGCTTCTTACGATAAAGACAATCAAGTGGTAGCTTTATCCTGGAAAGCTTTAGCAAATGCAAGTTCATATACGGTTTATCGTAAAGGTAGTACAGATGGTCAATTTACTGCGATATCTAGTGGGTTAAGCGACACTTCTGCACAAGATAGCGCAGCAGCACCTGGACAGACTTACGAGTATTATGTAACAGCAACGATGAAAGATGGATCGCAATCTGATGCTTCAGATACGGTTCAGATTACAGTCGATGAAGCTACAGAGACTCCTGTAGAGCCGGAAGAAAATTCTGAGGATGGTGTGGTTCCACCAGAAGGTGAACCGACAACTCCACCAACAGGGGAAGAAGTACCGGGTACCGATACAGGGACAGGAACTGACCAAGGAACAGGAACAACACCTACAGATCCGAATACAGATCAAGGCACTGTTCCACCTGATACGGGGACAACACCACCAGATAGTGGTACAAATAGTGGACAAAATGGAGCAACAACGCCAACCACTCCTGAACCAACAACACCGGGAACAACAACAGATCCAGCAGCAGGAACAACCGAAGGTACAACAACTGCACCACAGACAACAACGCCACCTACTACACCGTAAATAGGCGCTCAAAAAAGCCTCCAGTGATTCATTGGAGGCTTTTTTTTGAGTGCATGGCGCAAATATGCTATTCTGAAGTTACTTTGTTGGGAAAGGGATACTTCCATGAAACGTAAATTTGCGGATCGAGCGAACTGGCGTAGAGTAATTCAACGTAATTATTCAAGACGCTATGTAAACAATAGTTTATTTACAGGGTATGTCACTCTCTACCGTATGAATCGTTTACGTGAACCTTTATATAAAATATATGGAGGACGGCGATTCTGTATTGCAGCAGCAGGTTATTCGTGGATGCAGTATTATCCAGAACATGCGAACTATGTAGTCACTGCAATGTTTGATGATAAACGTGAAATTATAGAGTGGTATATTGATATTTGTAAAACACAAGGATTAACCGATCAAGGCGTACCATGGTTTGATGATCTTTATCTAGATATCGTCGTTATGAAAGATGGACAAGTCTTTTTACTCGATGAAGATGAGTTAGATGATGCTCTGCGTAGACAGATCATTACAGACCAAGATTATGAATTAGCACAGCATACCGCGCAAAAGTTACTGGTACAAATTGATGCTCATGCTTTTCCATTATTCACATTATCGATTAAACACCGCCAAAGTTTATTTGGTAAAGATAGTAATTCATGATTCAATATCAAAAAGTGTGAGAAGTATGTTAACATGACAAGTATAAGACTTCACGATACAAGCAAGAAGTAGGTAAGATTACAAGGAGCGGGATATACAAATGAAAAATGAAACCCATGGTGTAGAAATAGAGATTCAACCGAGAGCTGTTCTCGTAAGCTTAGTGACACAGAATGATAAGCGTGCAGGTGTTAATGCAGATGGTTCTATGCAAGAGCTAGTTAGTCTTGCTAAGACAGCAGGAGTCGAAGTGCTAGAACAAGTGATTCAGAATAAAGAGAAACCTGATTTTAGATGGTTTATCGGTAAAGGTAAAGTAGAAGAAATTCGTATTTTGATGGATTCTTTAGGCGGAAATAGTGTTATTTTTGATCAGGAATTATCAGGTGCTCAAGTACGTAATCTAGAAGCTGCTTTAGATGCTAAAATTATTGACCGTACACAGTTGATTTTGGATATTTTTGCGCAACGTGCCAAAACACGTGAAGGGATTATTCAAGTGGAACTTGCCCAGCATAGTTACTTATTACCTCGTTTGTCTGGACAGGGTAGTAACTTATCCCGTCTAGGTGGGGGTATCGGGGCAAGAGGTCCAGGTGAGACCAAACTAGAGACAGATCGGCGTCATATTCGTACACGCATTACCGACTTGAAGCATCAACTTGAAGAAGTAACACGTCATCGTACATTGTATCGTGAACGTCGTAAAAAAGCGGGTGCTGTACAAGTTGCATTAGTAGGTTATACCAATACAGGGAAGTCTACACTACTCAAGCAGTTAACCGGTGCAGATATATATGTTCAAGATCAGTTATTTGCTACACTCGATCCAACATCACGCAATCTAGACCTTCCAGGCGGTAAAACAGTAGTGTTAACAGACACCGTCGGTTTTATTCAAAACTTGCCTCATAATCTTATAGCAGCTTTCCGAGCAACGTTAGAAGAGGTGAATGAAGCAGACCTCATCTTACATGTGGTTGATGCTTCTTCTGATATGCGAGATGAGCAGATGAAAGTAGTCGATGATCTGCTACAAGAATTAGGTTCAAGTGATAAGCAGCAAGTTGTTTTATATAATAAAACGGATCTGTGTACACCGGAACAGTTAGAAATGTTACCAGACGATGAAACTCATATGCGGATTAGTGCTTATAAAGAAAGTGATTTGGAGCGTATTTTGAACATCATCCAAGATCAATTAGCTGGTGGCATCAAAACGTATCGTATTCCGGCAGATCGTGGTGATCTTATTTCACAGCTCTACCAATTCAGTAGTGTATTGGAACAAGAGTATGAAGAAAATGAAGCCATCATCAAAGTAGAAATCAATGCTGCTGATTATGAAAAGTACGGTTATCGCTTACAAGAATATGAAATAAAGTGACAAAATTACGACAATTATATAATAGACTTCCCTTCATCCTACCGTTACGTGTAAAATATGAAGCGCGAAAGTTTATATTTTAAACACTAATATTGTTGATATTGAATATAAAGTGAGCTTTGATATCATTATGAATAATTAGATATGAATTTGTGGAAGCCCGCCAGCGCTTAATACGGCGGGCTATCACTATGGGGAGAGACAACGTATGGCAGTTTTTGATACACAGATTCAAGCGTGGTCAGAACAAGCACAACAAATGATTGGATCGGCGATCCAAGCGGTAGATCATATCGTAGATGCCAACCAATGGAAAGTTATAGAAGCTTTTCAAAAATATCGGGTTAGTGATTATCACTTTGCAGGTTCGACAGGCTATGCGTACAATGATAGAGGTAGGGAAGTTCTAGAAAGTGTGTATGCTGAAGTATTTGGTAGTGAAGCTGCTTTAGTTAGACCTCATTTTGCTTCTGGAACGCATACGATAGCTACAGCAATGTTCGGTATTTTACGTCCGGGCGATGAACTACTTTACATTACAGGTAGACCTTATGATACGTTACATAAAGTCATTGGCAAGCCGGGAGATGGTACAGGGTCTTTAGCTGATTTTGGAATTACTTATCAAGAAGCAGCATTGGATGAATCAGGACAAGTGGATTGGGACACCGTTCAATCACTGGTGCATAATAAAACCAAAATGATTGGGATTCAGCGCTCACGTGGCTACGATTGGCGTGCTTCTTTTACTATAGAAGAGATTGCAGATATGGTTGTTCAGATTCGTAAGATTTGTCCGCAAGCCGTTATTTTTGTAGATAACTGTTATGGTGAATTTACAGAGACTCGTGAACCGACTGATGTTGGAGTCGATCTCATGGCAGGTTCGTTGATCAAAAATCCAGGTGGTGGCTTAGCTGAAACAGGTGGTTATATCTGTGGCAAGCAAAAGTATGTTGATCTGGCAGCTTATCGTCTGACTGCACCCGGTATTGGCGGCGAAGTAGGCGCAATGCTGGGTACGACTCGCAGTATATATCAGGGATTGTATATGGCGCCTACGATTGTAGGGCAAGCCGTTAAAGGGAGTATCTATGCCGCAGCGATGTTTGAATTGGCTGGCTTTAACAGCAAACCTGCATGGCAAGAGAAACGTACCGATCTTATTCAAGCCGTTTCTTTTAAAGACGAACATCAATTGATCGCTTTTGTACAAGGGATTCAACGTGCAGCAGCTGTAGATAGTCATGTCGTGCCGGAACCGTGGGATATGCCAGGATACGATCATCCCGTTATTATGGCGGCAGGAACCTTTATTCAAGGGGGAGTCTAGAATTGTCAGCAGATGCTCCAATTCGTGCTCCTTATATCGGATATATGCAAGGTGGATTGACCTTTTCTCATGTGAAGCTAGGGGTACTTATGGCGTTACAGACAATGCATGAGCGTGGATTATTATAAAACAACTTATATTGATACCATGTAAAAAAGAGACATGTTATTCAAGAAGTTTGTAAAATATAGTGTCTGCAAAGTGCTATTATCATGGAGATGTTAGTGTTTTATAAAATTATTGTAAGTTAAGTTAACATGTTATTGACGCTTTATATCAGGATATGTACAATAGGTAACAGAATAGTGAATAGATTAGTGGAAGGTTGATGAATATATGGGTGATGAAATTCGGAGAAATATGGCGCTGTTCCCTATAGGGATTGTTATGAAATTGACGGATTTGTCGGCAAGACAGATTCGCTATTATGAACAGCATAATTTGATCGTACCTGCACGTACTTCAGGTAATCAGCGTTTATTTTCTTTTAACGATGTAGAACGGTTACTTGAAATTAAAGCTTTAATTGAAAAAGGCGTGAATATCGCTGGGATCAAGCAAGTGATGAATCCGGTATCGAAAGAATCGGAAGAAGCAACTGTGATCACAGCAGATACAGAAGAACGTCGTAGGGAATTGTCAGATTCCCAACTTCATCGTATGCTTAAGCAGCAGCTTGTCACAGGCAAACGCCCGGGACAAGTATCGCTTATCCAAGGGGAATTATCCCGATTCTTTAACAAAAAATAAATAGCGTAAAGAGGAGAGGGTAGCGTGAGTTACAAAAGTTATACAAGAGAAGACATTTCGCGCATAGCGAAAGAGGAAAATGTACGATTTATCCGTCTGCAATTCACCGATTTGATGGGCACAATCAAAAACGTGGAAATTCCAGTGAGTCAATTGGAAAAAGCATTGGATAACAAAATGATGTTTGATGGTTCTTCCATCGAAGGTTATGTACGTATTGAAGAATCAGATATGTATCTGTATCCTGATCTAGACACTTGGGTTATTTTCCCTTGGGTGACTGAAAATCGTGTAGCTCGTCTGATTTGTGATGTATACATGCCAGATGGTACACCATTCGCAGGAGATCCGCGTGGTATTTTGAAACGCAATCTAAAAGAAGCAGATGCACTTGGTTTTACAGCAATGAACGTTGGACCAGAACCTGAATTTTTCTTGTTCCGTACCGATGCGAATGGTAATCCTACAGACGAATTGAATGACCAAGGTGGATATTTTGACTTGGCTCCAATGGATCTAGGAGAAAACTGCCGTCGTGAGATCGTTATTACTCTTGAAGAAATGGGCTTTGAAGTTGAAGCATCTCATCATGAAGTAGCTCCAGGACAGCATGAGATTGATTTCAAATATACCAATGCTCTTCAAGCAGCAGATCAAATTCAAACGTTCAAATTAGTTGTTAAAACGATCGCTCGTCAACATGGACTACATGCTACATTTATGCCTAAGCCTTTGTTTGGTATGAATGGATCAGGTATGCACTGTCACCAATCGTTGTTCCAAGGTGATGTTAATGCCTTTTATGAAGAAAGTGATGAGTTGGGCTTAAGCCAAACTGCACGTTATTACATGGCAGGTATTCTGAAGCATGCTCGTTCTATGGCAGCGATCACGAATCCTACAGTTAACTCTTACAAACGTCTTGTGCCTGGTTATGAAGCACCTTGCTATGTAGCTTGGTCAGCAAGTAACCGTAGCCCAATGATCCGTATCCCGGCTTCACGCGGTCTAAGCACACGTATCGAAGTACGTAATCCAGATCCAACAGCTAACCCTTACCTAGTATTAGCGGTAATGTTGAAAGCAGGTCTTGATGGTATTGAGCGCAAGTTGAACTTGCCGAAGCCAGTAGATCGTAATATCTATGTAATGTCTGAAGACGAGCGTATTGACGAAGGTATTCCTAGTCTTCCAGGCGACTTGAAAGAAGCGTTACACGAATTATTACGTGACGAGATCGTTGTCTCTGCACTAGGCGAACATGCTCTTGCTCATTTCTATGAATTAAAAGAAATTGAATGGGATATGTACAGAACACAGGTTCACCAATGGGAACGTGACCAATACTTGACGATGTATTAAGATAAGTAAGCCCTTGGCGCTCTAAGCGTTAAGGGCTTTTTTTTGATAATAAGTTCAAGTAGATATACAAAATCATAAATGAATATTAAACTAATTATTATATTGGAAAATATCTTATTATTTTGGAGTGTTGTATATGTCAAAAATCAATCAAGCTATTAATTTTGTATTAAATAATGTCGATATTCCTGCTTATCAACATAAAGATCTAGAAAAGGAATTTAAAGATAAAATTAAAAGTTCTGAATCAATTATTAAAAATATGAAGAAGGTTGGAGATTTACATAATTACTTAAAGCGGTTTAAGAATATACCTGTTTTACAGACTCCAGAATCTAAATTATATGAAAGATTTAATGAACTAGGTTTAGAAACATATGAAAGTATATACCCTGAATTTTATAGTCTTTTCGAGAATGATCTAGAAGATACTACTGTTTTAAATGATTTTATAATTGGAAATGATTATACATCTTGGGATATATCTATTTTTTCAAAAACATATGATAATCGATCAGGTATTTATTTGGTTGGAAAAAATGGCAATCCAGAAGCCATTTTTATCAAAGCTACTTTGTTAAATGGAAACTATTCAAATGAGTGGATTATTAAAGATGAAAAGTTGAAATATTATTTCTATAGTAGAAGTGGAAAGTTTAGTGAAAAATATGTATATAATTCTGCAATTCTGAATTCCAAAGCTAGTAATATACCAATTTATGTCTTTATAAAAGAAGGAACGATCTTAAATTTAAATGGTATATATGAATATGAAAGTCATGATAGTGATTTAGCAAATGGATCTATGTGGTTTATTTTAAATAAAATTAGTTCTTTAGAGATACAGAACCTTATAACAGATGCAGAATATATTAGAGAAACTCAACTTGGAGTTGAGTATTCTATAAATACAGATAGTGTTGAACGTAAAATACGTTTAGCTAATGCCATTAAAATACCGGAAAGTTTTTCAGTTGTAACAAAAGCTTTTAAAAGAAATGCTGATGTTATTGTAGAAGTATTAAGAAGAGCTAATGGTATTTGCGAGAACTGTCTTCAAAAAGCACCTTTCATTAGAGCGAGCAATAATACAGCATATTTGGAAGTTCATCATATCATTCCCTTGGCTGATGGCGGCGAAGATACATTAGAAAATGCTATTGCTGTTTGTCCAAATTGCCATAGAGAAGCCCACTTAGGTATACCTGTTAAAATAGTGACTGCTGCGTTAATCGTTCATGAAGGTAAAATTTTAATTACGTGTAGAGGCCCAGGAAGAAGTCAAGAAGGTCTTTGGGAATTTCCAGGTGGGAAATTAGAACAAGGAGAGACTTTAGAGGAATGTTTAGAAAGAGAAATCTCTGAAGAACTCAGTATGAAAATTAAAGTTATTCAGCATTATGATGATAGTATTTATACTTATTCAGAAGGAAGTATAAGGCTCAAAGCTTATTGGTGTAAATGGATAGATGGAAATATTAATCTTATTGATCATAGTGAGTATAAGTGGATTAGTTTATCAGATTTACCAATATATAATTTTGCACCAGCAGATATAAAACTTCAAAATTCTTTGAATCAACTAAATTATTTATTTTAAATAGAGTTATAATGAGTAAATAACTATTGAAATTTTAAATTGAATGATTTTATGTGAAGATTGTTATTCGATCATGAAAATATTAATTTAGTTATATAATATGAAACCCTTGTTGATATATTCAAGGGTTTTTGCTTTTTATATATGTTAGTGCACCTCACTCAACAAGTCGGTAATTGACACTCTTCCTACGTTTTTTTGAGTTTACTCATTTGTGGAAAACCAATAACCTTAGAGTATAAGTTATAACTTGTATCAAAAGGATACCACGGTGGCCACCGTATTTTGAAAGCGCTCTATTTAATGACTAGATTTCAAAATACAACTAGAAAAGGTGATGACATTTGAAAAAGTTAGCTGTTTTATTGAGTGGAGCATTATTACTTACTGTTTTTCCTGTTACCCCTGCGCCAGCTACTGCTGCTGTACCTGCATCATTTACCGTAGATTTGGCTAATCAATATAGACCGGTGACCCATGTGGCTTCGGGTTCATTGTATGGATTAGCAGAAGAAGGTAGACCGGCTGATCATCTTATTGCTCCCACAAAGCCTAAAATGTTTACACAAATGGCTCCAAATGGAGGACAATTGCCGAATGGAGAAACAACACCTATCGGTGATGCCTTAAAAGTCGCTCCAATCGCTGAACGGAATGGAGCACAAGTGACGATACGAATGCCAGATATTTATCCGAATTTCCCTTATAAATGGGTAGGTTGGGACGATTGGTATAAGAAAGTAGATAGTATCGTAGATGCTAGATTGAAGTCAGGTGCGAAGAACATATACGGCTATGAATTATGGAATGAACCAGATGGAACATGGAATACAGCAGCCGCAGGATCATTTAATGAAGGTTGGAAAAAAACATATCTACGCGTCAAAGCTAAAGACAAAAACACCAAAATTATAGGGCCAAGTATTACTAATTATAATGAAAGTTGGCTGAGAGACTTTTTAACTTATGCACGAGATAACAATGTATTACCAGATATTATATCCTGGCATGAATTGGGAGCACCTGAAGGCGAATATCTAGATGGACCTGCACCACAGTATATTTCGAATCATATGAAAGCTTATCGTGCTTTGGAAACAGAGCTAGGGATTAAGCATGTGCCGATCAGCATTAATGAATATGGCGTAGTTTCAGAACAAGCAGTTCCAGGCAATATGTTGCGGTATATCGCTGAATTTGAACGTTCTGATGTAGATACAGCTAATATTGCATTTTGGTTCCGTCCAGGTCGTCTCAGTAACCTAATTACAGATACAGGTGCTGCCAATGGAGCATGGTGGATGTATAAATGGTATGGTGATATGTCTGGTCAGATGGCGATGACTACACCTGCTAATCCAACAGCTTTAGATTTGGATGGTATTGCCAGTGTAGATCATACGAAGCAAGAAGCAGATGTAGTATTGGGTGGGGGAAATGGCAATCGTAATGTAGTTGTTAAAGGATTCCAAGCGCTCCCTTACTTCTCAGGTACAGCTCATGTCAAAGTAGAAAGTACACCTTGGTATGGAGTAGATACCGCAGTAAGTCAACCAACAAATGAATTTGAAGGTAACTTTACGATCAAAAATGGTCAGATCTCGGTACCCGTAAGCAATTTGAAAGAATCTTCTGCTTATCGATTGGTGATTACTCCAGGAAATCAATCTTCTATTAGCCGATATGAAGCTGAAAATGCAGATGTTCATGGAGCCAATGTATTTAATAATATTAATGCTTCAGATAGCAAATATGTAGGTCAAATAGACAACCCGGATAGCTATGTTCAATTTAAAGTAAATGTTCCTACAGCAGGTAATTATCGCCTGAATATTGGGTATGCCAACGGAACTCAAGCTGTATCCACGCAGCAATTAACTGTAAATAATCAAGCGAACACAACTGTTCAATATCCAACAACAGGTGGTTGGTTATCTGAAGGAAATAGTAATACAGCTCAGACTCAAGTTTCTTTGCAAGCAGGAAGTAATGTATTGAAACTCAATAAAGGCACAGTAGGTTCTGCGGAGCTAGATTATATTCAATTACAGCCTGTAGGCGATTTTAAAGTAAGAGTAGAAGCAGAAGATGCCAAAATCAATGATGCTAGAGTGGCAAGAAGTTCCTTTGCTTCTAATCGCCAGTTTGTAGGAAATATAGATAATCCAAATAGTTCGGTGACTTTCTCTGTATATGCTCCAAAAGGTGGAACGTATAAGATGGAAGTAGGTTATGGTAATGGAACAACAGGCGATTCTACGCAAAATATATCTGTAAATAATCAAGCATCCACTACCATTACGTATCCAAAAACAGGAGGATGGATCGCTAATATTCCGAATATAGGAACACGCAAAATTATCACTGTTCCTGTAACGTTGAAACAAGGCGAAAATACGATTGCATTCAATAAAGGTACAGGATATGCAGAACTGGATTATATTGAAGTTAAATAGTCTAATCTTACATTGATAAAAAACGTGCTTCCCATATTCGAATGTAGAATAAGGGTGAGCACGTTTTTGTCTGTAAGTTATATTTATTTTTTCTATAAGTTATATTTATTCTGTTAAAAGATGCTTTGGAATAGGAATATCAGGGTCTACGGTTACAGTATTCATGTAGGTATTGGTATAAGTGTCACGGAACTGAGTAGGCGTCATCCCAACATAATTTTTAAACAACTTCATCAAGTACTTTTCATCCCGAAAATGCAATTGATACGCAATCTCTTTGATCGACGCATTGCTGGTGCATAATAACTCTTTGACCAGACTTAACTTGAGTGTATTAATATAACGGATCGTACTCATTCCTAGATTTTTCTTAAATAAACGAGTTAAATGATCGGCGTTAAAACAAAATGTATCTGCTACTTTCTGTACAGTGAGATCATGATAAATATTGACTCGAATCCATTCTAAAATCTGCATAAATTTCTGATTGTATTCTTTGTGTAGAAGCTCATTATGAATAAGAGGTTGCAAGTACTTGTCAGTCAGTTCAATCATCAGTTCAGTTACTAGATAATCTACTGCGTACGTGCTGTAGTAAGAAGTATTAGACGTATCCAAAATCTGCTTCATCAAGATAATAGGTTTATCGAGATACGGTAGTGAGAAGAAATCAGGTAAGCATACATAACGATTAATCTCATTTTTCTGTTCTGTCAGTAGGGTACTAAATAGATGACTGATAAATTCATCGCCTGATTCTGTTTGAGTTAGATCACGAGGGAAGAAGTGTAGCCAGAAGAAGCTAGCCCCTGCTTTGGAAGCTTTATAACCAAAGTATTCCACGTCAGGCTTAATAAGCAGTACATCGCCGTGCTTGATTTCATACTGTGTGTCTCCTACTTGAAGGTAGATCACTTCTTTTAAGCCAATAATCACTTCATAATCTTTTTCTAGCTTCATGCGTTTATGTTTCCAACCTTCATCGCTTACAAACTGCCCACATTTAAAATAAGCAAGCGGCCGTTCAATGTTTATTTTGGAGATCGGTTTTACTAACATATGTAAACACTCCTTATTCAAAAGTCAGTTTTGGATATTAAAAGTCGGATTTGTATACCTATATCATGTATTTGCTAAATAATTTGTACTTTGAGGGTAGTATAGCACAACTATGTATACAAATACCTAATTTTTTAAATATAATATGAAGTCGGAAATAGATACCTTTCCTACGAAATCATAAGTTTATCTTACATACGTAAGCGCTTACTATTAGAGAAGGAAATCGTTATTATTTGATTTGACTCAGGAGGCTATATTATGGAATCTACTTCCCAATCTTCGCCAGAGCATCAGTCTACTCTTCTAGATGATAAAGTTCCTTTTCATCGTAGAATCAGTTATGCGCTCACAGATACAGGCGGTAATTTGTTGTACAGCATTATAGGTGCCTACTTACTTTATTTCTATACCGATGTGTTTGGTTTATCTGTAGGCATAGCAGGAACATTATTATTAGTTACTCGGCTAGTCGATGCGGTAGATGCTCCGCTTTGGGGCATTATCGTAGACCGAACAAAATCCAAATATGGACAAAGTCGACCTTACTTTTTGTGGTTATGTTTCCCATTTGCTGTTTTTACCATATTGACGTTTACAACGCCTAATCTGGATGGAACATCGAAAGTGATCTATGCGGCAGTCACTTATATTTTAGCAGGGATAGCCTATACCGGAATTTCAACGCCGATCACTTCTATTTTACCTAACTTAAGTAGAAATCCAGATGAACGAGTTGTTTTGAATTCGTTTCGAATGGTGGGCGGAAATGTAGGTAACTTTGCAGCCGTAACATTTACTTTACCGTTAGTGGCTTTTTTCGGAGCAGGCAATGATCAGAAAGGCTTTTTTGGACGCTGTGTGTATTTGGAATCGTTTCTATTATTATGTTTTTGATCGCTTTTGCAGATCTCAAAGAAATCAATACAGAAAAAATCAAAACGATCCCTTTCAAATCAAGCTTTAAAGCAATGAAAGGCAACTGGCCATGGATTATTTTAGTGATTGCTAATCTATTGTTCTGGATTGCATTAACGATTCGTACATCTACACTGGTTTATTATTTTGAATACAATATTGGTCATAAAGAGTTGGTTCCTTTAATCAACGGAATTTCGATTATTCAAGTGATTGGTATGATTATGATTCCGTTTATTGTAAAGGTTTCGAATAAATATTCAACGATGATTTTTGGATTTATATTAGCAGTCTGCGGACAAGTGGTTCTCTTTTTTGCAGGGGATCATATTAGCATATTGATTGTAGGCTGGATTGTAGCTTGTATAGGATCAGGAATTGCTTGTTCTATGCCGTTTGCTATGTTGTCAGACACAGTAGATTATGGCGAGTGGAAATCAGGTCTACGTGGAAGTGGCATATTGACAGCGATAGGTAGTGCTTTTTGTATCAAAGCTGGCTCAGGGCTAGGTGGATTTATTCCTACACAATTTATGTCCTCGTTTGGATATGTCCCGAATGTGGCTCAAAGTACACAATCATTATCCGGTATTCAGTTCGTCTTTATCTGGTTACCCGCTATCGTGTTTGCTTTAGGAATTATTCCAATGTTATTTTATAGACGTTTTGAAAAAAATGAAGGTTATATCCGCAGACAATTATTAATTAAAGAACATCATACTAATACGTAAATACAAAATGATGGATAGGTCGATCACTATCAATGATGTACAACATGAGAGGAGACATACGATGTCTTTACAATTAAAATCACTTACGATTACCGATCCATTCTGGTCTCATTATCGAGAACTTGTACGTACAGAAATGATTCCTTACCAATGGAATGTATTGAACGATAATGCGAATATTACGATTGAAAAAGAAAGAAACGATAATAGTATTCCTTCTGAAAAAAGTCATGCGATAGAGAATTTCAAAATTGCTGCTGGATTGAAGCAAGGTAATCATTATGGTTGGGTTTTCCAAGATAGTGATGTGTACAAATGGCTTGAAGCGGTTGCTTACTCATTATCGATTCATGCGGATACAGAGTTACAAGAATTAGCAGATGGCGTGATAGATCTGATTGCTCTAGCACAAGAGGAAGATGGATACCTCAATACGTATTTCTCAATCGAAGAACCAGAGCGTAGATTTAAAAAATTAGCAGAAAGTCATGAATTGTATTGTGCAGGTCATTTTATTGAAGCAGCTGTTGCTTATTATGAATCGACTCACAATGAAAAAGCATTAACGATCGCTTGTCGATTAGCAGACTGTATAGATGTTCATTTTGGCAAAGAAAAACATCAGATTCAAGGCTATGATGGTCATGAAGAAATAGAGCTAGCATTAACCAAACTGTATTCATTGACTGGAGAGCAACGTTATCTGGAGCTTAGCCGCTATTTTCTGTATGAGCGTGGAACAGATACAACATTTTTTGCCAGACAACAAGCAGCAGATAATGGTCACAAAGCTGTAATTGAAGGTATGAATCATCGTCCTCTGGAGTACTATCAAGCACATCAACCGATTTTAGAACAGCAAACCGCAGAAGGTCATGCCGTAAGATTAGTCTATATGTGTACTGCTATGGCAGATGTTGCCTTATTAGCAGGGGATACCGCGATGTTAGAAGCTTGTCGCCGTCTTTGGAAAAATATAATCAACAAGCGCATGTATATTACAGGAGGAATAGGATCAACAGTAGATGGAGAAGCATTTACACTCGATTATGATTTACCTAATGATACGATGTATTGTGAGACTTGTGCTTCGATCGGATTAATCTTTTTTGCCTTTAATATGCTCAAAAATGAAGCGAGATCTGAATATGCAGATGTGCTAGAACGTGCCTTATACAATACTGCTATTGGTGGTATGGCGCTGGATGGTAAGCATTTCTTTTATGTCAATCCGCTAGAAGTGCATCCAGAAAGTAGCCGTCATGATCCGGGGAAAAGTCATGTGAAATTTACAAGACCAGAATGGTTCGGTTGTGCTTGTTGTCCGCCGAATCTAGCTCGCTTATTAACATCACTTCACAAATATATTTATACTGTTCAAGCAGACACAAATACGATATACACTCATTTATTTATGACCCATACAACAGAGTTAGAGATCAATGATCATCCTGTGCAATTGGAGCAAATTACTAATTTGCCATGGGAAGGTGATATTTCTATAGTCACACAGATGAAGCAATCCACTTCGTTTACATTAGCCATTAGATTGCCATACTGGGCTGAACATTATTCTTTATTGTTAAATGGTAATCCTATAGATACAGACCCCATCAACGGATATATACACATTGATCGAATCTGGCATAGTAATGACAAGCTAGAATTGAAGTTACCGATGGAGATCAAAGAATATACCGCTCATCCATTAGTACGGGCGGATATAGGCAAAGTCGCTATAGGTCGAGGGCCATTTATGTATTGTGCAGAAGAGGTTGATAATGGAGAGCATTTGCATTTGGTTCAGTTAACGCAAGATCAGACATATGAGTATGAATTTGATGAACAATTATTAGGTGGAGTAGGCACGATTAAAGTAGAAGCTCGAAAAAGAAATATAGAACCAGAGTGGGAAGATGTATTGTATGCTTCTAAAGCTCCTCAAACGTATAAGTCTACAGCGTTACGTCTAATTCCTTATTACTGCTGGGCGAACCGACAAATAGGCGAAATGCGTGTATGGCTTAATAAAGCCTAATAAACATTCAGAAAGGAGAATACACAATGAAATCCAAAATGAAAATTGATCCCCAAAAATTTGCATATACTGTGATTTCAAGTTATTCATCAGATAAAGAGAATGCAGAAGCGATTGCCAAAGATCATCTGAGCGTATTTTTGAATGCTTATTTTGTAGCAGAAAAATTCAATATATTAGAATCTCAATTAGCAGAAAAAGCAGAAAGTAAAGATTTCAAAGCATTATTAGCTAAATTAATGGATACTAAGCTTTTTGGATAAGGTAGAACAAGATATTAGTTGAAAAAATATAATAGTAAGAGGAAATAAAAGGTATTCATTCTCTCAGATTAGGTTATGATGAAAGGGTAATTTAACTTATGAGAGAGGTGAGGTTATGGGTTGGATTGAGTCTGCGGCAATACGTGCGCGAGAAGAGAAAGTAGAGAAGGAAAAAGCTCATACCTATTCTTTAGAAATCCACGAACATTTTTTAGAACACTGCGAAGATTTATGGATGAAGTTTTCTACGATTTTAGAAGAGATCCAAGAAAATTTCAAAGAAGATTGTAGTGTTCAAAAAAAAGATGGAACTCAATTAGTCATTACAATCGCTCTCGTTGTTATTACGATCAATGCCGTGAAAAAAAATCTGACTGAGCACTATCATGGAGAAGCTTATATAGAATATAGTTGCTCACACAATCCAGGAAAACCTCAACTTGCTGTAGAATCATTATATTTAAATCCAATCGATCATCCTGTGTGGATGTATAAAATGGAGCAGAATGGAAAAGAAGTAGATGTTCCTTTTAGTGAGATCGAAGCTGAAGATGTTATTAAAACGGCTCTATGGAAATATATACAATAAATATATAATAGTAATAAACTACAAAAAAGACCACTATCGATTAAGATAGTGGTCTTTTCTTATGATACATATGATTTAGTGCAGATTACGGAACAAACCTACAACTTTACCCAAAATCGTAACATGCGTCAGACGTAGTGGCTGATACATAGGATTTTCAGGCTGTAAACGAATATGGTCTTTTTCTTTGTAAAAAGTTTTGACCGTTGCTTCATCGTCTTCTGTCATAGCGACAACAATATCGCCATTATCAGCGGTTTGTTGTTGACGTACGATCACGTAATCACCATTATAAATCCCTGCTTCAATCATACTGTCTCCAACTACAGAAAGCATAAATACTTGTCCTTCACCTGTAAAATTTTGTGGTAGAGGGAAGTAATCTTCAATATGTTCTGTAGCTGTAATCGGAACACCGGCGGTTACTTTTCCAATAATAGGAACACGAGATACCGTTTGAGCGAAAAGAATATTACTTTCAGACTCTTCTTGACCCAACAACTCGATGGCACGAGGTTTGGTCGGGTCGCGTCGAATCAGTCCTTTTTTCTCCAAACGATCCAGATGACCATGTACAGTAGAACTAGAAGCAAGACCTACAGCTTCACCAATTTCACGTACAGATGGCGGGTAACCTTTAAGTTTGACTTCATTTCGGATAAATTCCAAAATGGCCTGTTGGCGACTTGAAACTTTTGACATACCTTATCAACCCCAATGCTAGTAACGTTTGGCAAAATTATAACATAGAACTACCGTTCGTACAAACATAAGTTCTAAAATTTGTATATTTATTTGTTATTTGCTTATTTTCGTAGTCTATTCATCATCTAAATAGCATTATCTATAGTCCAAAAGTTGCGATAAAAAACACGAACGAAAGTTCGTAAAAAACTATTGAGTAAAACATATGTTCGTGTTATAGTGAATTTGAGAAAACAAGAACAAATGTTTGGAGCGTGATGACAATGTTAAAATATACTACATATCGTAGCATCCACAATCAGTCTGAAGAGGATGAACAACAGATTGATACATCAGGATCAGATATACATCATACATCAACAGGTTATTCGGAAAAACAAGCGCAACAAGAAGCTATTCATGCTACACGAGCGGACAAAGATGTAGTTGTGGATGAGTGGACTTACGTACCTACCGTACAGAAGATCCGCAAGCCAATTCAACCAAAAGGCAAAAAGACGTTACGTCAAAAAACACTTCATCTTATCCAAAGCACAGCGCAAAAAGTAAAATGGAAATCAGGCGGACGTTTGATGGTATGTTTTGTTTTTGCAGGCGTATTGTTATACGGTGGAGTCATTCATAATTTCGTAGTTGCAGACAAAGTAGAAGGCCCTACACAAAAAGTAGTGGTGCATGCAGGCGACAGTCTATGGAGTATTGCGAAAGAATACAAATCTGTACAGACAGATACACGAGATTATATTGCTCAGATTCGTAGTAAAAATCAATTGGATTCAAGCGAAATCCAAGCAGGAGATGTGTTGGTTATTCCTTACGATTAATACACTATACTGAACTGATATATATACCTGGCTTATGGATACATGTATCGCAGATAGTTTGTGTATGGGATAACGTCATCGGGTTATGAATATTGTGATCGAACGATCAATATCGTCAAAGTTTGTTGAGATCTATAGATCTTGACAAGCTTTTTTTTACATGTCAAAGTTAGTGGGGCAAAAAGCACACCGATCACATGGAGGTTAATTATGGATATTGATACACTGATTACACGCATCAATGAATTAGCTCGTAAAAAGAAAAGTTCAGGTCTTACAGCAGAAGAAACGATAGAACGTGATGAATTACGTGCTGTTTATTTGAATAATATTCGCAGTAATTTCCGTCAACAATTAGATACAATTGAATTTGTAGAAGATACTGAACCATCGGATAACACCAAAAATAGTCAGAAATAAGAACATATAATAGCTTCAATCTACAAAAGAAAAATGAACGATATTAAGGGTGCTCTAGCCGATCTGGAACAGAGCATCCTATTTTGCTATAGAAATTTGGGGCTTGTTCTGGCATGATAAGATAGAAGGAAGTCTTCTGCTTTTATTGTAAGGCTTACATTATCTATTAGGGGGAAACAAAGTATGTCCCGTTCCTGGGAAAGGCAAGTTCGACGTAACTCAAAGCAAGTCAATGCTACACGTAGAAAACAAGGTCAGACTTCTATCGGTGGCAAAACCAGTATTTCCGAATATACGGCATATAAAGGAAGAAATATTGTTTTTCCAGCTGCTCTAGTGATATTGGGAATTATTTATGCTGTTATGGGTATTATGTATCCAACAGCTGATGGATTTAGTGCGATCTTTATCATTACTGTCGCATTGTATATCTTACTGGGTGTTATGCTTTATTTCCGCAAACCGTACTTGAAAATTGGTAGAGATTCACTGATTACAACCAAATTTAATCGTGATCGCCTGATTTCTTCATCTCAAGTGAAAAGTATCCGTCTTCAAAAAGGATATGTTGTTATTGAACATAGCTCCAAAGGTGGAAGCTGGGTATTCTCTCGTACTCTAAACCGTTATGATACAGATGCAATGAGCGAGCATTTGCGTACATTTGCAGCACAACACAAAATTACGATTCAAGAAAAAGCGTAAGCTTTTTGGAGAATGATTGGCATATAGCATCTATATCTGAGCAAGCAATCTAGTCCTAGTATAGTCAAAGTAATCATTATCGTTGAGGAGGTACAGGCAGTGAGTATTGAAGCCGTGTTGTTTGATCTAGATGATACGTTATTATGGGATGAACGCAGTATAGAAGAAGCTTTTGCAGAGACTTGTCGTGTGGCTCAGGAAGCGACAGGGGTAGATCCTATCGCTTTGGAAGAAGCTGTACGTAGAGAAGCAAGAGCACTTTATGAATCCTATGAGACTTTTCCATTTACACAATGGATAGGAATTAATCCGTTTGAAGGCTTGTGGGCTCAATTTTCCGCAGGTGAACAACCAGAATTCCGTCAATTGCAAGCAATTGCACCGACTTATCGCAAAGAATCATGGCGTAACGGTCTAAGTGCAATGGGGATCGAAGATGAAGCTTTGGCACTACAACTGTCTGATCGATTCGTTCAAGAACGACGTAACCGTCCTCATATCTATGAAGAAACATTTCAGATTTTGGATGAATTACAAGGTAAAGTGAAGCTATTGTTACTGACCAACGGTTGCCCTGCTTTGCAACAAGAAAAGTTAGACGGTGTGCCCAAATTAGCTCCTTATTTTGATCAGGTGGTTGTATCGGGTGCATTTGGCAAAGGGAAACCGAATGCTGAGATCTTTGAGCATGCGCTTGGTTTGTTGGAAGTACAACCTGAGCATGCACTGATGATCGGGGATAAGCTTACTACAGATATCAAAGGCGCACTTGCAGCAGGTATTAAGTCTGTCTGGGTGAATCGTAATGGTAAAGTCAATGATAGTGAGATCAAGCCTGATTATGAAATTAAAAGCTTAACTGAGATCCATCAGATTACAGCTCAGTTGGTGTAATAGACTGATCGGTTACGTACTAATAGTATCAAACACATAACAAAAATCCCTTACCCGATCAAAGCGGTAAGGGATTTTGTATGTGTATACTTATGCTTTTTGGAAAGAGCTATCTTCAAACGGAACAGCAATCCAACCGTCTGTTTCGACAAACAAACGAACAGCTACAATTTTACGATTGTCAACAAGTGTAAAGAAGTGAGGTGTATTCTCAGGTACAGAAATAACATCGCCTGGTTCTAACTCAACATCGAAATATCCATGCTCAGGGCTTTTAATAATAAAAATACCGTTCCCCGATACGATCGCACGAATTTCATCTTCTGTATGTGTATGAATCTCTTCGAATTTAGCTAACTTCGCTTCAAGATCAGGTGTAGACTCAGATAATGTAATCACGTCCCAAGTACGGTAACCACGACGTGCTGAAAGGTCTTTGATTTCTTCAGCATACGTATCCAAAACCGCTTGTTTTTGCTCATCTGTTAAAGTGAAGTTATCTTGCAATTCAGGAGCTAATTTGGAAGCATCCCATTTTTCATATACCACTTCATGTTTGTTCAAAAACTCCAGAACCTTGTCATCTCCAGCAATTCGTTCGTTGGTATTTCTAATTCTGATTTCAGCCATCGGATTACCCTTCTTTCAATGTTTTTATGTTGTATTATAAAAGAAAAAGCATTTTTTGTCGATACTTTCATAGAAACTTCATCCTGTGTGTAGATAAAGTTGTTCCCTCTCATTATAAGCATACTATATCGATACATGACAAATAAGATTCTTTTCTAGTTAAAAGGTTTCTGTTAAACTAAAGCCTAACGTTTTGCGGGGAGGATCGAATAGATGAAGAAGCCTGACCTACAAGAAAGACTTGAACAGCGTATTCTGATTTTGGATGGCGCTATGGGTACTATGATTCAACAAAGAGATCTAACAGCTGATGATTTTGGGAGCGATGATCTGGACGGTTGTAATGAAATATTGGTTTTAACACGTCCCGATGTTATTCAAGAAATCCATGAACAATATTTAGCTGCAGGTGCAGATTTGATCGAAACGAATACATTTGGTGCAACATCAGTCGTTTTAGCTGAATATGATATTCAGGATCAAGCACGAGAATTGAATCTAGCAGCAGTAAAGCTTGCCAAAGCTGCTGTTGATAAATACAGCACTGCTGAACGCCCACGCTATGTTGTAGGCGCTATGGGACCCACTACCAAAACATTATCGGTTACTGGCGGAGTGACTTTTGATGAGCTGGTGGATAGTTATCAGGAACAGGCTGTTGCTTTGATAGAAGGCGGTTCAGATGTACTTCTATTAGAAACCTCGCAAGATACATTGAACGTGAAAGCAGGGAGTATCGGTATCCGTAATGCGTTTGAACAGACCGGTATTCATCTCCCTCTAATGATATCCGGTACAATTGAGCCCATGGGTACGACACTTGCCGGACAGAATATAGAATCTTTTTATATTTCTTTAGAACATTTGAATCCGATTTCAGTAGGGCTAAATTGTGCGACAGGGCCTGAATTTATGCGTGATCATATTCGTTCTTTATCTGAAATGGCAGGAGCCGCAGTAAGTTGTTATCCTAATGCAGGTTTGCCGGATGAAAATGGGAATTATCATGAATCTCCAGAATCACTAGGGCGCAAAATGGCAGCTTTTGCTGAACAAGGTTGGCTCAATATCGCAGGTGGCTGTTGCGGAACAACACCAGAACATATTCGAGTGATGGATGAGTTGTTGTCCCAGTATCCACCTCGTCCTATGATCGGCACACATCCGCCTGCTTTATCTGGAATCGAACCTGTCTATATTGAACAAGCTAATCGTCCTTATATGGTTGGTGAGCGTACCAATGTGCTGGGGTCACGTAAGTTCAAACGACTGATTGTAGAAGGCAAATACGAAGAAGCTTCTGAGATTGCTCGTGCTCAAGTTAAAAATGGTGCACAAGTGATAGATATTTGCGTACAGGATCCCGATCGAGATGAAACCTATGATATGGAGAAATTTTTAGATTTGGTTGTCAAAAAAGTAAAAGCTCCATTAATGATCGATACAACCGATGTTGCGGTGATTGATATTGCTCTTCGTTATTCGCAAGGTAAAGCGATTATCAATTCGATCAATTTAGAAGATGGTGAAGAAAAGTTCGAAGATGTTACACCACTGATTCATAAATACGGCGCTGCTGTAGTGGTAGGTACAATTGACGAACGAGGACAGGCAATAACCGCGCAAGATAAATTAGAAGTGGCTAAGCGTTCACAACAATTGCTTGTTGATAAATATGGGCTCAAAACAGAAGATTTGATTTTTGATCCGCTTGTTTTTCCAGTGGGTACAGGAGACGAACAATATATCGGCTCTGCCAAAGAAACTATCGACGGGATTCGCTTAATTAAGCAACAGGTTCCAGGCTGTCATACGATTCTAGGTATCAGTAATATCTCGTTCGGATTACCTGAAGCAGGACGAGAAGTATTGAACTCTGTATTTTTATATGAATGTACCAAAGCAGGATTAGACTATGCGATTGTGAATACGGAGAAATTAGAGCGGTATGCTTCTATTCCTGATCATGAGCGTCATCTTGCAGAAGAATTACTTTACAATACCAATGATGCAACACTGGCTGAATTTGTTGCTGCTTTTCGGAATAAGAAGGTAGAAAAGAAAGTTCTCGATTCTAATCTTACTGTTGAAGAACGATTGGCTTCTTATGTAGTTGAAGGAACCAAAGAAGGCTTACTTCCAGATTTGGAAAAGGCACTTCAAAAGTATTCCTCGTTAGAAGTTATCAATGGCCCGCTTATGGCTGGGATGGAAGAAGTCGGACGATTGTTCAATAACAATGAACTGATTGTAGCTGAAGTGTTGCAAAGTGCTGAAGTGATGAAAGCATCTGTTGCTTATTTAGAACAATTTATGGAGAAAAATGAATCGTCTGTAAAAGGTAAGATTTTGCTGGCAACTGTTAAAGGCGATGTACATGATATCGGTAAAAATTTAGTAGAGATCATTTTATCCAATAATGGTTATAAAATTATTAATCTAGGCATTAAAGTACCACCTGAACGTATTATCGAAGCATACCGTAATGAAAAAGCAGATGCTATCGGGCTATCAGGGCTATTGGTCAAATCAGCTCAACAAATGATCACCACAGCTCAAGATCTGCGAAGTGCAGGTATTGCGATTCCGATTCTAGTCGGTGGAGCTGCTTTAACTCGTAAATTTACCAAAAACCGTATACGACCTGAATATGATGGATTGGTATTATACGCCAAAGATGCAATGGATGGTCTTGATATAGCCAACCGTCTGATGAATCCTGAAAAACGGGCAGTGATCGAAGCTGAAGTTGCCGCTGAAAGTGAGATTGATACAGCAGTAGCGGTAGAAGTTGCGCCATTACCTGTACTGACTCGTGCGGTAAAATCAGATATTGATCCTAATGTACAGATCTATATTCCGCCTGATCTAGATCGTCATGTATTGCGTAATTATCCGCTTGGTCATATTTTGCCGTATGTGAATATGCAGATGCTTCTAGGACATCATTTAGGGCTTAAAGGTTCTGTAGAGCAATTGTTAGCGAAGGAAGATCCGAAAGCAGTACAGCTCAAATCGGTAGTAGACGAAACATTGCAAAAAGCATTGACCGAGCATATTATTCAGGCTCACGGTATGTATCGCTTTTTCCCTGCTCAATCCAGTGGAAATGATGTCATCGTCTATGATCCAGAAGATCACAGCCGAATCTTGCATACATTTACTTTCCCTCGCCAACAAGTCGAGCCTTATCTCTGTCTCGCTGACTTTTTGAAGTCTGTAGAAAGTGGTATGATGGATTATGTAGGATTTATGGTAGTCACTGCCGGTCAGGGGATTAGTGCACTTGCTTCAGAGTGGAAAGACAAAGGCGATTATCTACGTTCCCATGTTCTTCAGGCTGTAGCTCTAGAGACCGCAGAAGGACTTGCAGAACGTGTTCATCATATGATGCGTGATAGTTGGGGATTCTCTGATCCAGCCACCATGACGATGAAGCAACGCTTAGGCGCACGTTATCAAGGGATTCGGGTATCATTTGGTTATCCGGCTTGCCCTGATTTGGAAGATCAAGGTCCTTTATTTGCTTTATTAAAACCTGAAGATATCGGTGTTGAATTAACCGAAGGATTTATGATGGAGCCAGAAGCTTCAGTATCAGCGATGGTATTCAGCCATCCACAAGCTCGTTATTTTAATGTCGATAAGGCGTAACTATAGATTGAGTTGTATCATCTGTTATTATTGCAGAATCCTCCGACCCATCGGGGGATTTTTGTTACGGAACTTGGCGAACACAGAAGGAAGGTAGAGAGAGATGGAATTGTATTTTTTGGGAACCAATGCAGGGGTCCCTACACTTCAGCGTAATGTGACCTCTATTGGATTGCGAATGTATGAAGAACGCCGTGCCTTATGGTTATTTGATTGTGGAGAAGGTACTCAGCATCAAGTATTACGTTCTTTACTCAAATTAAGTAAATTAGAAAAGATTTTTGTTACTCATTTACATGGTGATCATTTATTCGGTCTTCCAGGATTATTATCCAGTCGTGCTTATCAAGGAGGAGTGACTCCACTGACAGTGTATGGTCCTGTAGGATTAGAACGATATATTCGTACCACACTCGAACTCAGTCAATCACGTATCGAATATGAGTTGAATATTGTGGAACACGAAGGCGGCGTAGTCTTTGAAGACGAAATGTTTCGCGTAGAGTCTGCATTATTAGAGCATCGTATTGATAGTTACGGGTATCGTATTATTGAAAAAGATCGCCCGGGACAATTGAATTTTGAAATATTAAAACATCATGGGATTAAGCCAGGACCTCTCTACGGGCAGTTGAAAAACGGAGGTAGTATCCAGTTAGCAGATGGACAAACATTACACTCTCATCAAGTCGTAGGTAAACCGAAAAAAGGAAAAATAATTACGATTCTAGGAGATACAAGACCTTGTCCTAATGTAAGTCTGCTGGCGCAAGATGCAGATGTATTGGTGCATGAAGCTACTTTCTTGCAAGATATGGAAGAAACTGCTCATAATTATTATCACAGTACTACATTACAAGCAGCACATGCAGCTAAAGAAGCGAATGCACACGAATTGATTTTGACTCATTTTAGTTCCCGTTATAAAGATCGTGAGCAGCTTGAGCCTTTGCTTCAAGAAGCCAAAAGTGTGTTTGAAAATACTTTGTTAGCAGAAGAACATGTACTATTTCCGATCACTTCTAAGTCGGTTTGAAGTATTTTTGTTGCGGCCATATAAGGATACCGTTTGCCTTATGCCGCAACTTTTTTTACAATGAAGATTGTGAGTGATAGAAAGGGTGTCTATATGACAACAAATCGTAAAGGATTGCTAATTGATCTGGATGGTACATTGTATCATGGTGATACCGTGATCGAAGGAGCAAGTGCTTGGATAGAAGATTTACAGTCGAAGCAGATTCCTTATTTATTTGTTACCAATAACTCTTCACGTACGCCGCAAGGAGTCGCAGATCATCTGACTCATCTAGGCATACCTGCTAGTGCTGAACAAGTATGTACTTCGGCTATGGCAGCGGCTCATTATATTGCAGAGCAGTCACCTGATTCCAGTGTATATGTCATTGGAGAAGATGGATTGAAGCAAGCCGTAACAGCACACGGATTACAATTAACAGAGGAACAACCGGATTATGTCCTTCAAGGGATCGATCGTCAATTTACATATGAAAAGCTGACCAAGGCATTACGCCTGATCGCAAGTGGAGCTCAGTTTATTCTGACGAACCCCGATCTTCAGCTTCCTTCACATGATGGTTTGTTGCCGGGAGCAGGTACGATTGGCGCATCCATTGCTGCCGCTACAGGTGTAGAACCTGTTGTGATAGGTAAACCATCAGCTATCTTGATGGAATATGCATTAGAACGCTTAGGACTACCTGCAAGCGATGCGATTGTAGTAGGTGATAATCTATTAACAGATATTGCTGCTGGTGCGGCAGCCGGTTGTGTAACAGTACTGGTCTTAAGCGGTATTACAACAACGGCGAATATGTCTATACATGAAGCCAAAGCAGGGGTCAAAGCAGATATCATATGTCAGAATCTTGCCGAAGTCAGTTCGGCACTTGGATTCCAGTCATTATCCCATTAATTGATATAGAGAGAGGAAGAATTCTTATGCCAGAATTGCCAGAATTAGAAAACTATAAAGTGCAATTAAGCAATTACATTTTAAATGTACCGATTACTCAAATTGAGGTTAAGCGTGCCAAAGCTGTTAATCTCGAATCCGAACAAGTAAATCGTCAAATCGTAGGCGAACGAATTGCTTTTATCGAACGTCGCGGCAAATATTTAAATTTGCATACCAACAATGGACAACGTCTGCTTTTAAGTATTGCAGCAGGTGGTTCTTTATTTTATGGCAAAACAAAAGACAATGCAGATCGTGTATCTGATGTTGAAATTCAATTCGAAGATCACAATTCTCTTTACTTTACCGGTGCACGTCAAGGGATGTTCTATGTGTATACTGCCAAAGAAGCAGGCGCTAAATTAAAAGATTTAGGTCCTGAAGCAACGGATCGCAAATTAACGGAAGAACAGTTCATCAAATTATATAAAGGTCGTCGCAGTTCTCTTAAAACGGCATTGACCAATCAAAATCTAGTAGCAGGTATTGGAAGCTACTACGCGGATGAGATCGCATTTACAGCTGGATTATTACCATCTGCCAAAGTACAAGAACTAGAAGATGAAGCATTATCTCGTCTTTATGTCGCTATGCAGACTGTACTAGAAGAAGCGATTCAAACAGGTGGACATCTTGCGGGTCAACCGTTAACAGTAACGGATTCGTTAACAGGTGGATTCCATGAACTTCGTCGTGTATATGAGCGTGAAGGTGAACCTTCTGTACGTTCTGCCAAAGACTTAATTGTCAAAACCGAAGTCTCAGGTAAAAAAGCATATTATTGTCCAGCTACACAATTTGAAAAATAAAATCAAGCCATAGGAACCGAGGAGGCAGTATTTATGATCAATCTTTATTTGGATGATTATCGTCCTTGCCCCAAAGGTTTTGCTCTAGCGAGAGACGGAGAAGAATGTCTGATGATGCTCAGAGAGAGCGAAGTCCATATTCTTTCGCTAGATCATGAGCTTGGTTTTGGGCAAATGGATGGAACAGATGTAGTCAAAGCGATGGTGCATGAAGGTCTATTTGCTAATGAAATTTATTTGCATACTTCAAGTATGTCGGGTCGTAAGCGAATGTATGAACTGTTGTATCAAGCAAAACCTGAACATGTGATCCTGCATGATGGTGCTATGCCTGCGGAACTTCTGAGTGATATCGCTAACCAAGCTTCACAAGGGCAAGGGTGATGGCTATGATCGAAGAACTGACAGAACAACAAGCGCTAGCTATGGCGATCACATCAGGACAAGCAGTAGCTATATATGCGTATACACCGCTTTGTGGTACTTGTAAAATGGGGCGACGGATGTTGGAAATTACGTTACCTCTTTTACCAGAACAAACGGTATATGCTTTAAATGTTAACTTTGCACCTACATTTGTACAAGCTTACGAAATTAGCAGTATACCGTGTCTGATTGTATTTGAAGCGTGGAGAGAAAAAACTCCACGTTTTTTATACCGTATGGAATCTGTTCCACGTATACTTGAACATATCCGTAGTGCAATCGCATAAATTATTGGAGGCTGAACATTAACTCATGAATGACCAAGAAAACAATACGAAAGAACAAGAGCAACAAAGCGATTCTCGCTGGATCGGAACAGCTAATCACGGTTTTGCTCCTTATGCACAAGAAGAATTAAAAAGAGCTTTCGGAGCTGTAAAAAGTTCTGTTTTAGTTTCTTCTGAAGTGCTTTTATTAACTTTACCTGTAGCTAGTGAGCAAGTGGTACAACGTTTATTAGCAGAACCGCCTATGTTCTTACGTCATATTCAACCGGTTCATTATGATCTGGTATTGGATCAGATCGATGCAGCGCAACATCCATTTGATGTATTAGCCGATTTACTATTGAAACGTGATGAATTGAAAGGTATTCGTCTAGCTGTGCATATTCGCAAAACAGCTGATGCTGCACCAGAAGAAAATGCGTCTGAATTACGTCATCTACTCGAACAACGTCTAATGGGCTTGCAGTCTGATTTTGCAGTACAGGATGCAGACAAAGTAGTCTCTGTATTTTGGACAGCAGAACGATTGTATGCAGGCATTTCGGTGCCAACAGATAATCTGTCGGATTGGAATGGTGGAGCTGTTCGTTTCCAACGAGAAGAAGGTCAGATTTCGCGTGCCAAATTCAAATTACTTGAAGCAGAACGTGTATTTGGAATCGACTTTACTGCGTTTCGTTCTGCGGTTGATGTAGGTGCTGCGCCGGGAGGCTGGACTTCTTTTCTACTGGACAAAGGATTGCAAGTGACAGCAGTAGATCCAGCTAAAATGGATCCTTCTCTACAAAATATTCCTAATCTTAAAGTAGTCAAAAAAAATGCAGCTGATGTCAAATTCAAACCGAATGAATTCGATCTACTGGTTTGTGATATGAGCTGGAGCCCTAAGTTAACAGCTAAATTGGTTATTGGTATGTTAGATGCTGTTGTGCCGGGCGGAACTGTGATTGTTACAGTGAAGTTAATGAACAAAAAGCCACTGGCTTTGATCAAAGAAGTCATCAGCACCTTTGAAGAAGCGCGTATGCAGGTTCAACGTGCGAAGCAATTATTTCATAACCGTGACGAGATTACGCTCTATATGGTCAAATACTGATAAAACAGGGTTGGTCAGATCATTGGATATATCAATATAAAGATCAATGTGGAGAAGGATGTGTACTTATGCAAAACGCAATTTATCGTTATTTACCGGATATGGAGCATTTTGTAGAACAGATTCGCGCGATTCCTGAAGCAGAAATTGATTTTAAACCAGCACCAGAAGCATGGAGCATTCATGAGATCGTTGTTCATCTATTTGATGTAGAAATTATGCTTCAATCCCGATTGAAATCAGTCTTGGCTGAAGAAAATCCTGTGATTAGAGCATTTGATCAAGATCTATGGGCACAAAATCTAAAGTATAGTTCACTTAATATGGAACATCACCTGCAAGCATTGATCGCAATGCGTAGGGCTTTTGCACCTGTTTTGGAGCAGATTCGTGATGAAGATTGGGAACGTACAGGTGAGCATACAGAAGATGGAACACTGTCTGCACGTATGATTGCAGAGAAACTTTGTGTATCTCATTTAGAATTGCATGTCAAACAAGTGCAACGTAATCGAGACGCTTATGCTGCTCAAAAATGATCATATTGAACTATGTAGGAAAATAGTCTTATAAAAAGTCTTTACAAATCCCGACTTTATCATTTATAATAAATTCAAATTGAAGTGCAACGGACAGGGAAAGCATCCCGTCCACTGAAACAACTAATCCTAACAGGGTTATTTTCAGTGTGGCGGAAGCTTTCCCTTTTTTGTTGCATTTTTTGATATGGAGACGATATGACTGAATAACAAACTGTAATCAAGGAGGTATATCTATGATTCATTCATCCAAATTAGCATATGGCATGGTACTAGGAGATCGCTATCGGATTGAGCAAAAGTTAGGCAGTGGTGGTATGAGTCATGTCTATCTAGCTCATGACTTGAAGTTACCTGGACGATCTTGGGCGATCAAAGAAAGTGTCTCTGCGCCATCACAATTTGTAAATGTAGCCGATGAAGCACAGATGTTAATTACATTGAGTCATCCTTCTTTACCAAGAATTGTAGATTTTTTTGAGCCTGATGCTGAAGGATTTACATACTTAGTTATGGATTATATTGAAGGTATTACATTGGATCAACAATTCAAAAAACATCCTGAATATATTACAGCATCTTTTATTATGCGCTGTGCAGATCAATTGTGCGAAGTACTAGAGTATTTACATGATCGTGAACCACCGATTGTTTTTCGAGATATGAAGCCTTCTAATGTGATGGTCACACCGATGCAAGATATGAGGTTGATCGATTTCGGAATTGCACGCAACTTTAAGCCAGAAGAAACAGAAGATACAGTGAAATTAGGAACGGTTGGATTCGCTGCACCCGAACAATATGGTAGTGGACAAACGGATAGTCGTTCTGATTTGTATGGATTAGGAGCATTAATTCTGTATCTAGCTACAGGAGGTCATTATAGCGAATGGATGCCCGGTATGGAGAAATTTATTCGTAGCGATCTTCCTCGTGGAATTATCCCTGTATTACGCAAAATGCTACAACAGCGTCCCATCGATCGTTTTCAAAATGCTACTGAAGCTCGTGAAGCAATACGAAGAGCGGTGCAAGAAAATACAGCGCCTATCTATCCGAATTCACTTTCTAGCGCTGTAAATATGCAACAAGCGACGATGGTAGTGGCTGTAATTGGCACAGCATCAGGTACAGGAACAACACATACAGCTATAGCAATCGCCCATTATCTTGCCCGTCATGGAGGCGGCGTTGCCCTAGCAGAAATGAATGGAGTACCTGGAACATTTGCAAGAATTCAATCGGTTGCAGGAGGAAGCTCCAACCCGCTTGATCGTAAATTTCAAATACAACATGTAGATTATTGGCGAGAATCAGCACGTGCAGAAGTAGTGAATTTATTGGGTGGAAGTTATCGCTTTCTCGTACTTGATCTCGGTTGCTACAAAGACAATGAGCGCTTAGAAGAGTTTTTAAGAGCCGATATTCCGATTGTAGTAGGATCGGGAGCTGAATGGCGTTATCAAGATATTTTGAAGTTTGCAGAACAATTGCAACGTCATCCGCAAAACAAATGGCATTATTGTTTACCTTTGGCTACACAAGAAGTGACACAGCGGATAAGCAAAGAGATGGAGACTCAGCAAGTCTATGCGTTACCATGGCAACCTGATCCTTTTGATCAACATGCGCAGATGGATACCGCTCTACAAACTATTTTCAATAGTATTATCCCAGCACCTATCAAAAGAAAAAAATTTCGCTTTAGTCTACGTTAAAAAGCAGAAATGAAGGAGATTATAACATTGTCTAAAATCAGACAACGCACCAAGCATTTAATATATGCAGGTTTATGCGGAGCAGGGGCGATTGGTCTTTGTTTTGCAGGGTATGTGATTTACTCTAGTATTCAGTTCAAACATGATCAGAATGAACTTAGAGCACGCTATGAACAGCAGATACGCACGTTAGAAGAAGGTACAGAACGTGTAACTGTATTTGTACCTTCACAAGAAGTAACAGCAGGCAAAGAAATCACTAAAAAAGATCTAGTTAGCATCAATTTGCCTAAGCAATCTTTGCCAGATCATCTCTTACCTACAGTCAATGAGTTAGTCGGTAAAACAACTAAAATTAATTTAACCCGTAATATGCCGATCACCACTTCGATGATCTATGAAGAACAGCCGACTACAGATGATATGCGTAATCGTGAACTAAACACCATCTTAATGCCTACAGATATCAAAAAGGGAGATACGATTGATATTAGGATTCAATTTCCTACCGGGCAAGATTATATTGTGTTAACCAAAAAGAAATTAAATAATTTAGATTATCCAACCATATGGACCACTTTAAAAGAAGACGAAATGTTAGCATTATCCAGTGCAACCGTAGATGCGTTATTGCATAAAGCATCATTATACGCTGTTAGTTATGTAGAACCAGAATTACAAAAAGAAGCTATTCCTACGTACCCTTCTAACGCTGAAGTATTAAATTTAATGAAAGCAGATCCTAATATCGTAGGCACAGCAGAACGTTATTTATTAGACAATGTACGGAAGCAATTAGAATTAGATCTTAAAGCTCTATCCGATGAACAACGACTCAATATTGCGCAGTCTGCTCAATCGGCAGCAGAATCCGCTGTATCTACAAGACAATCCTATAATCAGTCAGGTGGAGCAAGTTCATATAACAACAATTCTAATCAGGAAAATAATACATCTAACAACGAACAGACAACTACAGATAATAGTTCTACCAATACTGAGAATTCAATATATAAAAACAACGCATCTGAAGCCTTTACATCTCAATAGATCGAAAATAGAAACGATACCCTTTACCAAAAGAAAGGATTGAGCAGTTTGAAAACCTGGATATTTACAGGATTGTGCGATAAGCGAGATTTAATGTTATCCCTTTGTGCTTTGATGACCTCAGCCGGGCAAAAAGTATTATTAATCGATGCGACTTTAGAACATCGTTATCGCTACTACAGTGGCAATTCGGATTATAGACAGACCATTACTGAATTTGCCGGATTTGATTTAGCGACAGGGTTTGAAGCTTTTGAACATATTAATACACAGTTATCCCATACAGGTGAAGATTGTATGCACTACGATTATATTCTTTGTGATGTAGAACAGACTAATTTTTATAATCGTGAGCAATGGATTAGTGCCGAGGAACATGTCTGGGTAAGCGATTATGATCGACTGACAATCGACAAAAGTATTAACTGGTTCGAACAGTGGTATCAAAAGATGCAAGCTCAAGATAAAGCCACTTTTGTCCCTTCATTTCATTTAACGTTTATTCATACAATAGATTGTTCATTAGAATCGCAATATATCCGCAGTCATTTAGATCATTTACCGATTGCTTGGAATACAGAGATTGTTACTATTCCATGGACAGAATCGGATATGGCTCTAAAGTTAGAAAATGAATATGCAGAAAAGTTACGTATTCGTCCATTATCCCGTTTGTTCAAAAAAGGATTGTGTGAACTTACAGGTCAGATCAGCGGAATGGAAAATAAAGAAATTAAAAGAGCGCTTAAACAAGCAGAAAGGAAAAGAGCATGAGTACAGTAATGTTTTGGAGTCCGCAAGCAGGTCATGGTAAAACATCTTCACATACCGCATTAGTTACCTTGACAGCAGCACTACAATATCGCTTACGCATATTGGTCTGCCATAATCAAGCTCAAGGCGAAAGTATAGAGAGCGGATTAATGGCTCATGGTACTCTCGTATCTACTGCTTATCAGGAATCAGATATTGGTATTGATAGTGTGCGTCGATTGTTATCTTCACGCAAGCTGAACAAAAATAATATATCTGATTACACGATTCCATTATTAAAAGATCGATTAGACCTACTACCGGGTACAATGATTCAATCCAACCAGACAGTGACAGATAACGATTCCGATTGGCAGGATATTTTGAATATTGCGAATGAATATTATGATCTTGTGATTGTAGATATAGGTTCAGGTATGGATAAAGTGGAATTGTTGAAGTATGCAGATGGTGTAGTCGTCAATATGAGCCAGAATATCAATCATTTAGAATCCTTTTTTACTACTAGCAAGCAATGGGCATCGATTCATCAGCAACCATGGACAACAGTCTTAGGTGCTTATGATCCAGATTCTAAATGCACGATATCCAATATTCGTCGCAAATACAGTTTGAAGCAAAATATATTCGCTATTGAAAATGATGCTCAATTTAGAGATGCATGGAATGTACAGACACTGCTTCCTTTTGTTCGTCGGAATCTGGGAGTGGCTCAGCCGCGTAAATATGTGGAACTCTTTAAGCAAGCGACTATGTTAACAGAACATGTACTCGAACAGTTAAATGAAGGACATGATCATAAGCGGCTTGGAGAGGGGAAGCTTCATGCTATTTGAAAATGGAATCAATATGACTTTGATTATTATCGTTCTGCTGATTCTGGGTGTACTTTTGTTTGCACGTCATCGTCGTGCAGCTCTTGCAGGTAACGATATCGCTGTCAATCATAGTCAGGAGCATACATTGTCTGCATTGATTCAATATGTTAAAGATCAATTGCATGATATGAGCCATAGTCGTTTATCAGATTATGGTCTGAATGAAGAAGAGTATAGACGTAGAATTGCAAAGCGTACCGAATTACGTCAAGCGTTAAAAGGCTGTATTTCTGGAGATGTAATGGATAAGCGCTATGTCAAAGATTTTATTGCAGGTCTTTTACACAAAGGATACGGGCTAAATGAAACCAATATCAATCAGATTATTCCGTTTGATCAAGAAGAACGATTAACAACAGGTGAACAGTTCGATATTTTGTTATATCGCTATATTAGCGAATATGGACGTGATGGATTATCGATGCTGATTGATACATATGATCTAGCAGCGCCTAAATTAATCGAAACCGATGGAGATAGCTTATCTTATGCTATAACAGATCATGATATTCAGCAGATTTTTAGACAGGAATATCGTCCGTTAACTTTTGAAGAAAAGTTAGATATTGTAACGCAAAAAGTCTATCAGCATTATAAAGGATTTTCTGTTATTGATGAAATTAGAGATCAACGAGTGGATGGAGTAAGTGGCGGGGTCAGTGGTGTATTGGAAGACTCAGGACAACTGACACCACGGTATATGCCTAACCCTAAAGATGAAGTTGTTGAACCACCTGCTAAAGGATGGGAAAGCGTATGGCTATTTTATAAAGGTAAATCTATTCACTTATCTTTTCTAAGCTTTGGGTCTGTGCGCGAATTAAAACGGGTCTGTCAAAATATCTATAAATACAATCATCCAGGGCAATTGTCTGAAGCTAATGGATACAAAGTAAATGAAATGAAAGATGGTTCACGGATCGTCGTTGTACGTCCTCCTTTTGCAGAATCATGGGCATTTTTTGTACGTAAATTTGACGTGCAAAATGCTACCTTAGAACAATTGATTCGTGGCGATCAATCAGCAATGGTGATTGAAATGCTTGTTTACTTGATGAAAGGAGCACGCATCACATCGATAACAGGTGCTCAAGGTTCTGGTAAAACAACATTGTTGATGGCACTGGTGAAGCATATCTACGCTTCGTATACATTGCGTGTGCAAGAAATGGCGTCAGAACTTCATTTGCGTGAAATCTATAGTCGACGTAATATTTTGAGCTTCCGTGAAACTGAAAATGTATCCGGTCAACAAGGTCTAGATGTGCAGAAAAAAACCGATGGAACAGTTAATATTCTGGGAGAAGTTGCTACTGATGAAGTCGCTGCATGGATGATTCAGATGGCACAGGTAGCTAGCTTATTCACTATTTTTACTCATCATGCCAAAACATTTCGTGATCTGATCTATTCGCTTCGTAACTCATTGCTCAAAACCGGGGTTTTCCAAAATGAAGTGATTGCTGAAGAACAAGTCGTTAGTGTCATTAACTTTGATATTCATTTGAAAAGAGATGCAGAAGGACAACGTTATATTGAACGTATCACTGAATGTGTACCTGTAGCAGATCTAAGTGAAGAAGAAGATCATAACCAGCGTTATACGTTTATTGCACGTAATATTATTGAATACCATGATGGTGTATATGTAGCTGTTCATCCGTTATCTACAAAAAATAAGATCGAAATGCAAGAGCAAATGACAACGCAAGATCGTGTTTCGTTTGAACGTTTTGTACATACGTATTGGGGGCAAGCGGTATGAGTATCAAGCATTTGCTTATCGCTGTATTGATTATATGTGCAGTTGGAATGGCAGTTGTTATCATACTTTACCGGATACAGCATAATCGTAGTCGTCATTTAACAGCAATGATGCCTTCTGAGAAAAATCATGATCTGCGCAAAAGATGGCAAGCATGGCATTATCAGACGCTACAGCAATCGTATATGGTAGCAATGAAAGTTCCATTATTAGGAAGTTATGTGCTTCGGATTCGCAAACGGCTTACCAGTATTCATGCTTATGAAGAATGGGAATTACGTCGTCGTACGATGGCAGTAACATGGATGATTATAGGTATACTAGGTGGATCGATAGTGATCCTTATGATCCGTAATCCTGACCCTTTGTTTTTTATTATGCTTTGTATTGCTGCTGTAGTACTCAATAGCATGTTTATCGAAGCCTATGCAGGTCGATTAGAACGAAGACTGCTGCGTCAAATGGTCGATTTGCTAGCAGATGTCAGACATCATTATCACCGTCATGGAATGGTGGATGAATCTCTATATGAAGCGTCAGAATATGCCGCTCCTGAGATTGCGCTCCATGCGAACTTGATCGTAGAAGCATTAACCGACCAACATCCAGAAGAACGATTAGAACAGTATTATGAGACAGCTCCTAACCGCTTTCTGAAGGCTTTTGCCGGTATATCCGGTATGGTGATGGAATATGGGGATAAAGTAAGACAAGATGGTTCTATGTATCTTAGAGGACTCAGTAATCTGACTAAAGAGATTCATTTAGAGATTTTACGAAGAGATAAGCTGGATTATCTGCTTAAAAGTCTAAACATTATTGTGCTTGTGCCGATCTTTTTTACCAATCCAATAGAACAATGGGCACGTAGTAATTTTCCAGCAATGGATGATTTTTATACCAGTAAATTAGGATTTATCGCACGTATTTTTATTTTCATCTTGATTCTCATTAGTTATCTGTTACTTCAAAAATTACAAACTTACGATGAGACAACGTATCGAGCAGGGAAAGATTATCGTTCCTGGGAACAAGCATTGTTGAAATGGAAATGGTTTAGCAAAATTGTTTTTCTAGCATCGGCAGGAGAAAATCCACTTCATAAGTATCGGTTAGACAAATTATTGAATGATGTAAATGCCAGAATTACAGTGGAGTGGTTACAAGTACGCAGATTAGTACTTTGCATCTTATGTTTCGTCGTTACTTTATCAGCAGGAATGATTCTACATCATCAATCCAAAGAAATGATTCTATATGCACCTGTCAAAAACGATATGTTATTTGGCTCTATGTCTATAGATGAACAAAAAAACGCGCAGGAATTAGCTGACTTGGATCGTCAAATTATGCTTTCTGTCGGATTGTCTAGTCAAGTGACTTATGAGCAGATTGCAATACAGGTGAACAACTCTGGCAAGTTTCGAGATCAAGAGCAGATCAATACCACAACGGATCGCATTTTGCTCAAGCTCAAAGCATATGATAGTGAATATTTTCGCTGGTGGGAGTTGCTGATCGCCCTTATGATGGCTTTGATTGCTTATCAAGTCCCTGTATGGATGCTTTATTTCCAGAAAAAAGCACGAAGTATGGATATGAAGCACGAAGTATATCAATTTCATACCGTGATCTCCATGCTCAGTGGAATGGATCGTATGTCTGTCGAAGTGATTTTGGAATGGATGAATCGGTTCGCCGTTATCTTCAAATTACCGTTACAGAAATGTTTACTTCATTATGAACATGGACCTGAAGATGCATTGGAACAGCTCAAAGATGAAGTTTCTTTTCCTGAATTCGGTAAGCTAGTCGACAAACTTCATCTAGCCGTAGATAAAATTCCGATTCCACAAGCATTTGATGATCTGGAAAGTGATATGTCTTATTACTTTGAACAGCGTCGTCAAGAATATGAAAAAATGATCGAAACGAAAGCAACATGGGGAAAAATGATTGGCTTTACGCCTATGTATGCTTTGATATTCCTTTATCTGGTATTGCCGTTAATCGGTATGAGCTTTAGCCAGATGGAAGTGTATTATGACCAGATTCAAAAAATATAGCTATTCATAAACTATCAACGTATAAACTAAAAAACCAATAACGGGGGATTTTACAATGAATAATGCTTCAACTGCTTTGAAAGTAGCCGCAGGAATATTTTTAACGATTGCTTTGATTACGATTGTTGTTATTTTATTTATTTCTGCTCAAGAAGCTACCAAAACTGCACAAAATAACTTTGCGGATATCCAAACTGAATTATCTCAAGCTTCTTATACAGTATATGATGGTACAACTATTAGTGGTTCTCAAGTAACGAATGCTTTGCGTAAATTTAGCGGTAAAGAACAGTTCGGTGTTCAGGTAACAACGGGTAAAAACAAAGGATCTAACGGACAATGGTATGGCAATACGTTAAATACAAGCGGAGAATTAACTTCAGATTCGTATGGATCCGTAACTGCTAAAGCTAATGGGGATATGAATAATACAATGGCCGAATCAAGTGCCGAGTATGTTAATCCAAGTGGTAAATTCAAAGCAGCGATTATCAAAGATCGTTCTAATGTAGTTCGCGGTCTTGTTTTCACACAACAGTAAGGAATGATCTATGGATAATAGTACAAAAAGTATGCTATGGCTGGCTGTTCAATTATTTTTGTTTGGAACAGCTTGCCTAGCGGCGCTTTACTTGAGCGGTGGAATGCAGAAAGTCACTCAATTATCAGAACCCGTGATGCAGGGTCAAAAACAAAGTGTTCAGCAGTATATTGGCATTTCAGAACCGCTGACATATACAGGCGCACAGGTCAGGCAGTCGATAGCTCAGATTCAAGAGATCGGTGTCGATATGCAAATAGATCATTCTCTTTATCCTCATCATATACAACCTGAACCATCTGCATTACTGAAAATAGACGTACAGCGTACGTATCAGGTCACTTACCAGACGGATCAGCAAGGGAATATAGTGACTATTCAATTTAGCTAAGAAGGATCAAGGAGAACGCTATGAATTCGATGTCCAAAGTATTTGCCGCTTTTCTTGCGGTAGCTTTATTATATGTATTTCCGACGATGCAGGCGGCAGAGCGTCAAGACGATCTTTCTCAGATGATGGTTTATAATGCAGTTGTTCAATTTACCGATGCTGTACGTACCAAAGGATATGTGACTCCAACAATGTACAATGATTTTACCCGTGAAATGAATGCCACAGGGAATCAGTACACTATTCAATTAGAACATTTGCACAAAACGTATCATCCTGAATATACAGATCCTGCGAATCCGAATACATTTGAAAATAAATTTACTACTGTATATGAAGGGTATTATGAGAATGCGATACTCCCTGTATTGTATCCAGAAAATAGTATGGCTAAAGATGATCCAAGCAGACAATATCGTTTACAAAATGGTGATTATTTCACCGTAAAAGTAGAAAGTACTAATCGAACCATGGCAGCGATCTTACGTGGGATGCTGGGAATTGAAGGAAATCAGAATCGTTCTGCTGTACTTGCACGTTATGGAGGCATGGTGCTCAATGAAGATTACTGATTTTGCAATTTTATTCGTAATTATTTTCTTTCCATTATTTTGGCTAAGTGGACTACATACCGATGAACAGTCACAAGCATCCAGTCTACAAATTTCGTACACTACAGCACTTCGGACTGCTTCTCAAGACGCAGGTCAGGTTATGAGTACTAATGAACAGCAACAATATGAAGCAGGATATTCTTCTAAGAAGTTTTTTCGAGCAGACAAAGAACTAGCTTTACAGACATTTCTGAATACACTTTATTTGAACTTTGGTATTCGTGGTGATGAATCGGCTCAGCAAAATCTTTTACATTATATTCCTGCTATTGTTGTGATAGATTATGATGGGTATTATATTTATGCCACCGAAAATTACATAGGTGCAGATGGATCATCCAATGCTAGACATACATGGCATCCCAAAAAGCCGTATGTGTATTCAGATGCGCAAGGTAACAGTATACAATTTACATTAGATCATACTGTTCATGTGACAGAAGCAAATACCGGCAAAGTATTAGATGGACAAGCAGAGCAGTTAGCTAATGAGACAGATATCGCACTTTTAGATCAAATGGATACCTTTGAGCAAGTTAGACGTACAGCTATCGTGAGTTCGATACAAAAAGATTTGGCTTATTATATCAACAAACACAATGAATATGCGTCTCATTACGGGATTTCTTATACATTTACGTTGCCAACGATCTCGCAAGAGGAATGGAATAATAGTATCAATGATATCGGTATTTTATCTTTTTTACAGGGGATTCCTACAGGTAGCGGTTATTACAATAATTATGCGCTAGGTGGAGGACGATTAGTGAAAAAGACTTCTTGGTTAGGAACAGTCGATCCTGATTCAGGTATTAAATATGCGTATCCTAATGGCTGTAAGTTACCTGCGCCTGCTCAAGATTTATTCACCGATGCCAAAGAAGCAGCGAAATCAGGATACTTTCTACGTGATTGCCGTAATCCTTTAATACATTAATCATTTACTAATTGGAGAGTATTATCTTTTTGACAATAAATAAGAATCGCTCAAGCGAATGGCTACCTATTTACAAGCTTTATTAATCGTTTTTATTCATTTGTTCGTAATAAATTCACTTACAACGGTGTTCAAATTTATTCAAAAAGTAGTAAATATATTTGCTTGATCAGAAAATGAATGTAAAAAAATGAAAATTTTCAGTTCTAGACAGCTTCTGCTTATGTTACAATACACTCTGTAGCAATTTTGTAACGGTGCATATTTAAAAAAGAGATATTTAATATAGACAGGAGCATTATTTAACATGAGTTTGTTATCAGTAGAAAATGTAACGCATAATTTTGGAGACCGGACATTATTTCGGGATGTATCTTTTCGTCTGCTTGCTGGAGAGCATGTAGGCTTAGTCGGTGCGAATGGCGCTGGCAAATCAACACTAATGAATATTATGACAGGTAAACTGTTAAAAGATAGCGGTAAAGTCGAATGGGCTCCGCGTGTACGTTATGGTTATTTGGATCAGCATACGAAGTTAACTGAAGGAAAAACAGTACGTGATGTACTTAAAGATGCTTTCCTTCCTTTACTGGAATTAGAACAACAACTAAACGAAGTCACTAACCAGATGGCAGATGCTTCACCTGAACAATTGGAAGTATTGTTGGAACAAATGGGTGATATCCAAGAACAACTGGAAATTGGAGATTTCTATTTACTAGATACCAAAGTTGAAGATATGGCTTATGGTCTGGGTCTGAATGTGATCGGACTTGATAAAGATGTAACAGCATTAAGTGGTGGACAACGTACCAAAGTATTACTTGCCAAATTACTACTTGAAAAGCCTAATGTATTGTTATTAGATGAGCCTACCAACTATCTGGATGTAGAACACATTCAATGGTTAACACGTTATCTACAAGACTATCCACATGCTTTTGTATTGATTTCGCATGATACGGATTTCATGAATCAAGTTGTTAATGTTATTTATCATTTGGAATTTGCCAAATTAAATCGGTATACAGCTGATTATGCTAAGTTTTTGGAAATGGCAGATATTCAAAAGCATCAACATATTGAAGCGTTTGAAAAACAGCAAGATTTTATCAAAAAACAAGAAGAATTTATTCAAAAAAATAAAGCACGTGCATCGACATCAGGACGTGCGAAAAGTCGTGAAAAGCAATTAAATCGGATCGAGCGAATCGACAAACCGGAAGAATTTGCAAAGCCGACATTTAATTTCAAAGAAGCACGTGCAAGTAGTAAAACGGTATTTGAAGGTAAAGATTTCGAGATCGGTTATACTCACGCTTTATTGCCTAAAATGACTATGAATATTGAACGTGGTGAGAAAATTGCTATCGTAGGTTGTAATGGTGTAGGTAAATCAACTTTGCTCAAAACAATTCTAGGTAAACTTCAACCGGTTAGTGGTAAAACGTATCTTGGCGATTATTTACATTCGGCTTATTTTGAGCAAGAAGTACGCCCGGATCAATTGACACCGATTGATGAAGTATGGAATGAATTTTCGCATTTGAGTCAAAATGAAGTTCGAGGTCACCTAGCACGTTGTGGATTGAAAAATGAGCATATTACACGTCCTATGCGTATGTTAAGTGGTGGAGAGCAAGCGAAAGTACGCTTATGCAAACTTTTATTACGTGAAAGCAACTGGGTACTGTTCGATGAGCCTACCAATCACTTGGATGTTCATGCTAAAAACGAACTGAAACGTGCTTTAAAAGCATACAAAGGTACGATCTTGCTTGTTTCTCATGAACCTGAATTTTATGAAGATTGGGTCACTAAAATTTGGGATGTTGAGCAATGGTCTGAAGCTAAAGCAAAATAATAGATGTATAAATAAAGCTAACAATATCATTTATGTATAATAATTTTAGATGTATATTTACTTTTGATTTACATTATTTGTATATTATATTTCTATAATAATTTGCTTTATCGAAATCTGTTTGCTAAGATGAATAACAAATCGAATAGCTTGAATGCACTAGGGGGGCCGCTTGAGGCTGAGATGAAAGTAGATATTGCTTTCGGACCCTTTGTACCTGATCTGGATCATACCAGCGTAGGGAAGTGGTAGCAGAGTTACGGAAATGTTAGATCATATTGCATGTACGATTAAGTCATTGACTGTATGGAGTAGAAATTATTTTATACAGAATTAGCTTATGACGATTGTCGATATGTTGTCCGTTATTCTAATAATAATCTTGTTTGATCTCAGACAAGAATCATTATTTTCTAAGTTTATACTAGCCACTTCTTTATTCATAAGAAGTGGCTTTTTTGCGTTCACTTATACATATTTTGAAGGAAGGAGAGCATATATCTTATGGAGCTTCATGCCATCAGTACAGGTCAACAATCGATCGATCAGCTTGTAAAGATAGCTTCCCAGATCTATTCATGGACGACCGCTATTCATATTCGTGAAAAAAAGTGGTCTGATTCTCAGGTCATTGATGCTGTCCAGCAGTTGATTCATACAGGAGTGCCACCATCCAAAATCAGGATCAATAGCCGACCTCAATTAGCAGTGGATCTGAATATAGGTGGTGTGCATTTGAGTGAATATATGTCTTATATAACTACAGATGATCCTCTTTCAAGATGGAAAGTCGGGCGATCTGTTCATAGCATAGAGCAAGCATTACAAGCTCAAGATGAAGGGGTCGATTATCTTTTTTATGGACATATTTATGCGACTACTTCTAAGCCAGATCTGAGTCCACGAGGATTGGATCAATTAGAAAAGCTTTGTCATGCTGTATCTATACCTGTGATTGCTATAGGTGGTATTCAACCCGAACATTGCCAAGACATTCATCAAGCAGGTGCTACAGGAATAGCTGTCATGTCGGGTATTTTTGAAGCGGAACATCCACAGCATGTCTGTCGGTTATATAACGAAAGTATTCAACAAGTTACTTTTACCGATCTACAATCACAATCATTAGGAAAGAAGTGAATCGGCGGATGGTTCATCTATCGAATGGTAAGACTAATCATTATGACGTGATCGTTGTAGGCGCTGGCGTTATCGGGGCTGCGCTTGCTTATGAACTGGCACAGCAAGGAGTCAAAGTCGCTTTGTTGGAAAAAAATCAACCCGCTTCTGGTGCGTCAGGGGCAGCAGGTGGAATGTTAGCGGCTCATTCAGAACATTTCGCTCATCAAGAGTTGTATCAATTGGCATTATACAGTCAATCGCTCTATAGCAAGCTGGCTACTGATCTATTGGAGCAGACAGGGATTGATATTGGACTGCGAACAGAAGGATTTTTGCTACCCATGACTGCTGTTCCTACACATACTGATTCCCAAGTAGATCGCAAAGAGTGGTGGAGTCCTTCACATTTAGCACAAGTGGAGCCATATATTCATGCTCCTTCTGGCATGATCTACAATCCAGATGAACCGCAATTAATTCCAGCTTTGCTCAATCAAGCCCTTGTTCAAGCAGCGATTCAATATCATGTCGATTTTTATCCAGAGACTGAAGTATATCGCTTACTACATTCGCAAAAGAAAGATCATATTACAGGTATAATCACTAATCAGGGAGAGATCCATGCTGAACAAGTAGTTTTAACAACAGGCTTATGTACACAACAATTGTTAGCAACAGAGCAGTATCATTTGCCTTTTGTGCCGGTTAAAGGAGAATTAATCGAAGTTAGTACGCCTTCTCAGTATCTTGGACATACGATCTATGGAGAAGGTATTTATATGATTCCCAAAAGCGATTATCGAATCTGGATCGGAGCTACGAGTAAACCAGAACGTACAGATACAACAGTAGATATTTCTGCAATTGCTCAGTTGTTGTCTGGAGCGGAGCAATTTCTACCTGCGGTGGGATCAGCTACGTTTGAACGTTGTTGGTCAGGCATACGACCTGGAACACCGGATGAATTACCTTACTTGGGGCAAATTCAACCGCTCGCTGGATTATGGACAGCATCCGGTCATTATCGCAATGGAATGTTATTAGCTGCTGGCACAGCAAAATGGATAGCAGAGGCACTCATAAATAATCATACAGTTCATATTCCCGATTGTTTTTCACCAGAACGAGCTTTACGAAAGTCGAAATCTCTATCAACTAAATCTTTATCCACAATCGAAGGAGTGTCTACATGGAATTAATAATTAATGGCAATCGGAAATATGTAGAACCTGAATACAATACCGTATCCAAACTACTAGAATCATTATCTCTCGGTCAAAAAACAGTCATTGTAGAGCATAATCAACAAATTTTGCAAAAAGAAGAACATCCGCATATTACACTGGCAGACAAAGATATATTAGAGATTGTACATTTTGTAGGAGGTGGCTGATTTGTTAACGATAGGTACACATACATTTACATCACGGCTATTATTAGGAACAGGGAAATTTACAGATTTACAGATTCAGAATCAAGCTGTTGAAGCTTCAGGTACAGAAGTGCTAACTTTTGCTGTCAGACGATTGAATTTAGATCAAGTGAATGAACCGAACTTTCTGGAAATGTTAGATCTCAAAAAATATAAATTACTCCCAAATACCGCTGGCGCCAAAACAGCAGAAGAAGCGATCCGTATCGCTCGCTTAGCAAAAGCTTCTGGATTATGTGATATGATAAAAGTAGAAGTTATCGGAGATGATACGTTGCTTTTACCTGACCCTTTGGAGACGGTCAAAGCTTGTGAAGTCTTGCTAGCAGAAGGATTTATTGTTCTGCCGTATATCTCTGATGATTACATGTTAGCCAAACGTCTACAGCAACTTGGTGTACATGCGATTATGCCGGGTGCTTCACCGATCGGTTCGGGTAAAGGAATACTCAATCCATCTGCTTTACAATGGATTATCGATCAAGCGACTGTACCTGTGATTGTAGATGCAGGTATACGTTCTCCTAAAGATGCTGCTTATGCAATGGAATTAGGTGCGGATGCAGTACTGCTAAATAGTGCAGTCTCAGGTGCAACCAATCCTGTCCAAATGGCAACAGCAATGAAGCTGGGGGTAGAAGCAGGTCGATTAGGAAGGGAAGCAGGCATGATTCCTGTACGTGAGTATGCTGTGGCAAGTAGCCCAGCAGAAGGGATGATTACCACTTGAACGTGAATACTACCAACATAGAGCAACAACCTGAACAACAAAATCGGTACTCCAGACAAGAACGATTTGCTCCATTAGGGCAAAAAGGTCAGCAACATTTAGCAGAAGCTACTGTACTTATTGTAGGCGCTGGAGCTTTAGGGTCGAGTTCAGCAGAAACGTTAGTGCGAGCAGGCGTAGGTAAAGTCATTATTGCAGACCGTGATTATGTGGAATGGAGCAATTTGCAACGGCAACAACTTTTTACAGAGCAAGATGCTCAAGAGCGTATGCCCAAAGCGATCGCTGCTCAACGTCGTTTACAACAGATCAATTCTGAAGTAGATATACAGGCACATATTGCAGATGTTACTGCTGATGAAATGAAAGATCTAGCTAAAGGTGTAGATCTTATTATGGATGCAACCGATAACTTTGAGACAAGACTTATGATTAATGATATATCACAAAAATATAATATTCCGTGGATATATGGTGGTTGTGTAGGTAGCTATGGTATTACATTTACGATTATTCCGGGAGTTACTCCTTGTCTGCAATGCTTAATGGAATCTGCACCACTTGGCGGAGATACATGTGATACTTCAGGTATTATTCCTCCAGCTGTGCAGATGGTTGTAGCTCATCAATGTACAGAAGCAATTAAGTTACTTAGTGGTAATGTAGATCAACTGCGAGGTACATTGTTATCGTTTGACCTATGGAACAATGAACAAGTCTCGATCAAAATGAGCAGCGCACGCAAACCTCATTGTCCTTCGTGTGGCAGTGAACCCACGTATCCTTATTTGACAAAAGCCGGTCAAAGTAAAACCGAAGTATTATGCGGTAGAGACACGGTACAGATTCGTCCTGCACAAAAAGTAACCGTAGACTTGCAAGAAACTGCTCAGCGCTTAGCCAAATTGGAAGAACATCAAGTCAGTGTTACTCCTTTTTTGGTATCTATGACGATGCAAAGTGGACAACGTCTTGTTATTTTCCGTGATGGACGTGTAATGGTGCACGGTACTAAAGATATTGCAGAAGCGCGGACTTTATATCACAGATATTTTGGTTAAAAAGGAGAGGATCATATTGACTGATATTCACAATGAATCAACTTGGCCTGTCTGGGCAACAGAAGCTATTGAAATTGCTCAACCTGATCCACAATGGGTAGAACAGGGGCAGATGTACAAAAACGAATTAACGATATTATTAACTCCGTTTGCGATAAATGATATTCAACATTTTGGTAGTACAGCGATACCACATCTACCAGCCAAACCTATTATTGATATGATGGCAATTACAGATTCTTTTGATTCATTACCAGCGATCATTTCTGTATTGGAAAAAGAAAACTGGAATTATGTACCGCCTGAATTGGATGGTAAAGAACATCGTAGATTTTTTGTGAAAGTAATCAATGATAAGCGTGTTGCTCATTTGCATATCGTATTGCAACAAGGAGAACAATGGAAAAATCAACTGTTGTTTCGTGATCGCTTAATCGCACATCCAGAATGGGCAGAGCAATATGCTCAATTAAAGCAAAAGCTGGCTGTAGATAACAAAGATGATCGAGAAGCCTATACGCAAGCCAAAACAGATTTCGTACAAAAAGTACTAGGTCATCATTAAGAACGGTCTCATTAACTTAATCTTATTATGCGTACAAGAAAGCTTATCATGACTAAACAGATTCTATAGCGATCAATAACTTTACAGAGGTATACAAAAATCCATGTACAAAGAGAATATTCTCTTCATACATGGATTTTTGTATGTAATACTATGAACTGATCATAAGTACGATTACAACCTATATGATTAAAATAGAGCGATTAATCTCTACTTTGAATAATAAGTAGTAAACCACCTTCAATACTCACTGTACCTTCTTCATTAATCAAATGATTACTAATACCACGGGATTGACCCATACGTAAAGTAGCATGTTCTAACGGATATTGAAATCCGGTGAGATTAATACCGGTCACCTCAGAAGTAATAGGCAACAATGAAATATAAGGAAAACCACGATTTTCGATAACCGCTTGAGTACTGGTAAGTGAAATATAATTATTCATATCCATAATGCTACAATTCACTTGATGCTGAACAGCACGGACTAGCAGTTGTACATTGGCTAACGTATGATCGAATCGTGTACCAAGCGCTCCCAAAATTAAAATTTCCCGAATATGACGTTCCATCGCAATTTCAAAAGCAGCTTCAGTATCAGACCAATCTTTTTCCACCGAGTCATAGACAATCAACTGATCACTATTAGCTTTGATATTCTCTAGATCATGTTCACGATTGGTCAATGAGTCGAAATCCCCTACAGCGACATGAGGGTGAATACCGTGTTCAATTAAAAATAATGCTCCACGATCTGCACCGATAATCAAATCGTCTTCTTGAATCTGTTGTACAAAATCAGGATGTAATTGACCACCCGAGAAAATAATAGCACGCTTCATCGACATGAATCAGCCCTCGTTTCATCAAATAAAAGAAGATATATTGAAATTGTAGTTGCATAACTTTCTATCACACAGATACAATAGAAAAGACGAGCAATCAAACGAATTATAGATTTTTTGGATGTGAAAGCGTAAACATCAATATAACCCGTTTGAAAGTTCGATTTCTACTGTAAGTAATAAAGAGCTACAAATTTTAGATTTCTGGTAAAAAGTATTTTAATGCAGCAGGAAGTTCTTTTTGCCAGAAGCCCCACAAATGTTTACCATCTTTTTCGCTATATTGTACAGTGGCTCCGCGTTCTTGTAAAAGGTCACGAGTCTCACGGTTTAATTGTACAAAATCGTAAATACCTGTATCGCTCTCAAAATCAGTTTCTTGCAGACCTACAATCATATATACATTCAAATCTGTAAGATTTTGAGCTTGTGCGATAATATCCTGACTTTGCTTATAGTAAGCACCGGATAGACTAATCACCTGCTGGAACAGTTCAGGATATAACAGGGACAGATGGATCGAAACGCTGCCGCCAAGGGAGTCACCTGCCAAAATACGCTGATCTGGCGTACGTCGTACAGGATATTTTTGTTCAATATAAGGAATGATTTCTTCAGCAAAACAAGCGGTGTATTTTTCGAAGCGATCACCAAATGGAGCATATTCTTGTGTTCGAATCTTCGTATTTACTTCTACACCTACAATAATAAAAGGTTCTATATTTTCATCAAGGATTAATTGGTTGGCATACGTAGCAATGCGACCAAAGTTGAAAAACTCTTCACCATCCTGACAATACACGACAGGGTAACTTAATACTTCATTATAGCCTGGCGGCAAGTAAATCCGTAATGTACGACTTTCACCAAGATGGCTGCTTTCGATCTGTTCTTTCAGTATTGTCCGTTTAAGATAACGGGAATCTGTCACAGTGATCACCTTTTTCGGGAATATTTTTTGCATTGCGTATCACAATGCGTTAAGATTGTTTCGTGCGGTCGTGAAGTCTTTGAATACCAAGATCGTAAAACTGTTATACAAATATTAACCTGCTGTTATACATACAATAATACACATATCTACTAAATTTCAATGTATGTTTTGACGAATGGAGTAGAACAGGTGTATAATAATTCTATAACAGCGGGACATGATATTCAAATTTTTTATTGAGGTGAATAAAATGAGCAAGGTTCCTTATGAAGTTTATACGGAGGACGTGGAAGCTCTTTCCGTTCTTTCTCCTGAAGGCAAAATCGTCAACAAAGATTTATTACCTGATCTTAACGATGATCAATTGAAAGAAATTATGTATCGTATGGTCTTCACACGTAGTTGGGATGATCGTGCAGTTAACTTAGGTCGTCAAGGTCGTCTTGGTTTCTATGCACCAGTATCTGGTCAAGAAGCTACAATGGTTGGTAGCGAATTCGCTTTGCAAAAAGAAGATTTCGTATGCCCGGGTTACCGTGATATTCCTCAGTTGGTATGGCACGGATTACCACTTTATCAAGCATTCTTGTACTCTCGTGGACATCAACACGGTGGACAAATTCCTGATGGCGTTAACGTTTTGATGCCGCAAATCATCATTGGTGCACAAATCTTGCATGCAATGGGAATTGCTATGGCTTACAAATTGAAAAAACAAAAGCAAGTTGTTATTGCTTACACAGGTGATGGTGGTTCTTCTGAAGGTGACTTCTATGAAGGTCTTAACTATGCTGGTGTATACAAATTGCCTGTTATTTTCTTTGTACAAAATAATGGTTATGCTATTACAACTCCTTTTGCAAAACAAACAGCTGCATTGTCTATCGCTCACAAAGCGGTTGCAGCAGGTATCAAAGGCGTAAAAGTAGACGGTATGGACGTTCTTGCTGTTATCAAAGCGGTCCAAGATGCTGCTGAACGCGGACGTAATGGTGAAGGTGCTACATTGATCGAAGCGGTTACTTATCGTTTCCGTCCTCACTCCATGTCAGATGATACAAGTAAATATCGTACTAAAGACGAAGAAGGTATCTGGAGTGAAAAAGATCCAATCGCTCGTCTTGCTAAATACTTGGCTGAAAAAGGTCTCTGGACTGATGAAGATACAGAGCGCGTAAGAGAAGAAGCTAAAGCTAAAGTAAATGAAGAAATCAAAAAAGCAGAGAAAACAGAGAAAATGACTGTTTCTGGCTTGATTGATAGCATGTTTGAACAAACACCTCAACACTTGGAAGAGCAAAAAGCTGATTTCGAATAAGAGGTTTCTAACAATAGAGCGTTAATCTAGATCCTTGATGCGTGAACATGAACAGTGAAATGTTTAAGGAGGAAATGAAGCAAATGGCACAAATGAATATGAAAGAAGCGATCCGTGATGCGCTTCGCGTTGAATTGAAAAATGATCCTAATGTGATCCTTTTCGGAGAAGACGTAGGTCATGTTGGCGGCGTATTCCGCGCAACAGAAGGTTTGCAAGCAGAATTTGGTGAAGATCGTGTATTTGATACACCTCTTGCTGAGTCAGCTATCGGTGGTTTGGCAGTAGGTTTGGGTATCCAAGGATTCCGTCCTATCGCTGAGATCCAATTCGTAGGTTTTATTTTTGAAGCACTTGACCAAATGGTTGTTCAAGCAGCTCGTATGCGTTTCCGTTCTGGTGGCAAATACAATTCTCCAATCGTTTTCCGTACACCTTTCGGTGGCGGTGTAAAAGCGGCAGAATTGCATACTGACTCACTAGAAGGTTTACTTGCACAAACTCCTGGTATCAAAGTGGTTATTCCGTCTAACCCTTATGATGCTAAAGGACTTATGATTGCTTCTATCCGTGATAATGATCCTGTCTTCTTTATGGAACATTTGAACTTGTACCATGCATTCCGTGCAGAAGTACCAGAAGAAGCTTATACAGTAGAATTGGGTAAAGCAAACGTAGTACGTGAAGGTTCTGATGTAACAATCATCGCTTACGGCATGATGGTTCATACAGCAACTAAAGCGGCTGATCAATTGGCTGAAGAAGGAATCAAAGCAGAAATCATTGACCTTCGTACAGTAAGCCCGATTGATATTGATACAATCGTAGCTTCTATCCAAAAAACAAACCGTGCAATTGTTGTTCAAGAAGCACAAAAAAGTGCTGGCGTAGCAGCAGAAGTTATTGCACAAATCAATGAAAAAGCAATCTTGCACTTGGAAGCTCCAGTACTGCGTGTAGCAGGACCGGATACTGTTTATCCATTTGCACAAATTGAAGATTCTTGGTTGCCATCACCTAAACGCGTGATCGATGCTGTTAAAAAAGTAGTACAATTCTAAAATAGTTTTTATTGTCAAAAGGCGGGTACATGAGCATATTCATTCAGTTTGATGATCGTCCTTTGGATACTCGTTAAATCGAAGAATATAATTTTGCGGACGCCTTTTGGCTTTGAAATATGCACTAAATAGATTATGTAAAGAGATATTGCTGAATGATAGGAGTGGAATCAATTGTTCAGCAATCTAAATAGGGAGGTTTTGCAAGTGGCAAAATTTATTTATAAATTTCCAGAGCTTGGTGAAGGTTTGCATGAAGGCGAAATCATCAAAATGCATATCAAACCAGGTGATAAAGTAACAGACGATAGCATCATTATGGAAGTACAAAATGATAAAGCAGTAGTTGAAGTGCCTTGTCCGGTTGACGGAACAGTACTTGAAGTATTGACTAAAGATGGTCAAGTTTGTCATGTAGGCGAAACGGTAGCAATTATCGAAGCTGAAGGTGACATTCCAGATCAAGACGAAGAAGAAACAGCTCCAGAACAAAAGAGCGGTCAAGAACAAGAATCCGTTCAAGGCGGAGTAGACACAACTTCTTCTCCTGCTTCTGATAGCCCTGCTGATGCAAAAGAAGGCAAAGAAACAAATGCTTCTACACCAGCAGCACCTAACAAAGATGTTTTAGCTACTCCAAGCGTTCGTAAATTTGCTCGTGAGCAAGGTGTTGATCTAGCGCAAGTTAGTGGCACTGGCAACAACGGTAAAATTACACGTGAAGATGTAGAATCTTTCAAACAAGGTGGCGGACAAGTTTCTTCCCAAACTGCAGAAGTAGCAGCAGAAGAGAAAACATCTGCTCCAGTTGCACCAGCGGCAGCTCCTACAGCTATCGCAACAGGTGGAGACGAAGAGCGCGTACCATTCAAAGGTATTCGTAAAGCGATCTCTAACGCTATGGTTAAATCTGCATACACAGCTCCACACGTAACGATTATGGACGAAGTAGACGTTACAGAATTGGTTGCTTTCCGTACGCGTATGAAACCACTTGCTGAGAAAAAAGGCATCAAAGTAACTTACTTGCCATTCATCGTAAAAGCACTAGTTGCTGCTACACGTGAATTCCCAGCATTGAACGCTTCTATTGACGAAGCTTCTAATGAAATTGTATACAAAAAACATTATGATGTAGGTATTGCTACAGACACAGATAACGGTCTAATCGTTCCTGTTGTTAAAGATGCAGATCGTAAGAGTATCTTCATGATCGCAAGCACAATCAATGATTTGGCTGTACGTGGTCGCGAAGGTAAATTGTCTGCTAATGAAATGCGCGGAAGCACAATTTCAATCTCTAACATTGGTTCTGCTGGCGGTATGTTCTTTACTCCAATCATCAACTTCCCAGAAGTTGCTATCTTGGGAACTGGACGTATCAGCGAAAAAGCTGTTGTTAAAAATGGCGAAATCGTAGCAGCACCTGTAATGGCTCTATCTCTAAGCTTTGACCACCGTATTATCGATGGTGCAACAGCACAGAACTTTATGAACTTTATCAAATCACTTCTCGCTAATCCCGAGTTGCTGGTTATGGAGGTGTAATCAATGGTAGTAGGCGATGCTTCACTCGATATTGATACTTTAGTTATTGGTGCAGGACCTGGTGGATATGTAGCTGCTATTCGTGCAGCTCAATTGGGTCAAAAAGTTTTGATCGTAGATAAATCCGAACTAGGCGGCGTCTGTTTGAACCGTGGTTGTATTCCTTCTAAAGCGCTAATCTCCGCAGCTCATCAATTTGAAGCTGCACAACATGGCGAAGCTTTTGGTATTACAGCTGAAAATGTTAAAGTGGATTTCTCCAAAACTCAAGAATTCAAATCAGGCGTTGTTAAAAAAATGACTTCTGGTGTAGCTGGATTGTTGAAAGGTAACAAAGTGGAAGTATTCCAAGGCGAGTGCATGTTCATTAACCAAAATGAAGCACGTGTATTCAACGATCATGAATCTCCTCGTTACCGTTTCAAAAACTGTATTATTGCAACAGGTTCTCGTCCAATCGAACTTAAACCATTCCCATTCGGTGGACGCATTCTTTCTTCTACAGAAGCATTGAATTTACCTGAAATTCCGAAAAGCATGGTTGTTATCGGCGGTGGTTACATCGGCGCTGAGCTTAGCCAAATGTATGCTAAATTCGGTACTAAAATTACAATCATTGAAGGTCTGGATACAGTATTGCCAGGCTTCGATAAAGATATGACTAGCCTTGTTGCTAAAAACATGAAGAAATCCGGTATGGAAATCTTCACGAACGCGAAAGCGGAAAGCGCAGAGCAAACAGATAAAGACGTAACTGTTAAATTCAGCGTTGGTGGCGAATCTAAAGAAGTTACAGCAGATTACTTGCTAGTAACCGTTGGTCGTCGTCCTAACACTGATGGTGAGTTGGGTCTAGATCTTATTGAAATGGAATTGGACGAGCGTGGATTGATCAAAATTGATCACCAAGGACGTACAAATATTCCTCACATCTTTGCTATCGGTGATATCGTTGCTGGTCCTGCTCTAGCACACAAAGCTTCTTATGAAGCTAAAGTTGTTGCTGAAGTTATTGCTGGTGAATCATCTGTAATCGACTATAAATGTGTTCCGGCTGTTGTATTTACAGATCCAGAATGCTCTAGCGTTGGTTACACTGAGACTGAAGCAAAAGAAAAAGGATACAAAGTATCTGCTGGTAAATTCCCATATGCAGGTAACGGTCGCGCAACTTCTTTGAACAACACAGAAGGTTTCGTGAAAATCGTAGCAGACGAAGAAACAGGTCTTGTTCTTGGTTCTCAAATCGTAGGTTTGGAAGCTTCTAACATGATCGCTGAAATGGGTCTTGCAATCGAAATGGGCGCAACTCTTGAAGATTTGGCATTGACTATCCATGCGCATCCAACATTGGGTGAAATCGTGATGGAAGCTGCTGAATTGGTTATGGGTCATCCTATCCATGTTATCGCTCCACGCAAAAAATAATAAATAAACATCAGTGTTATGTATAATCATTAAGTTTATCTATATGATTGTGCTAACATGAGTGGTTACTCCAAGCCGTCAGAATATACTTCTGGCGGCTTTTTGCTGTTCATAAATATCCTGTATTGTTGTTGATAAATCCGTGTCTATCAAAGATAGATTATAAAAATAATTGACAATAGTTATATCCATCAGTATATAATGATTTAATAGTAATTATTACGATTAAAGTGTGATGGAGGAAATTTTAATGATAAACAATCAACAGTCCAGAATTCCAGTAACTGTATTAAGCGGTTATTTAGGTTCAGGTAAAACAACCGTTCTCAATCATATCCTCAATAATCGAGAAGGTTTAAAAGTAGCTGTAATCGTGAATGATATGAGTGAAGTGAATATCGATGCTAACCTGATCAAATCAGGCAGTACATTATCACGAACCGAAGAAAAATTGGTTGAAATTTCGAATGGATGTATCTGTTGTACACTACGAGATGATCTATTATTAGAAGTGAAGCAGTTAGCAGAAGAAGGAAGATTTGATTATATACTTATTGAATCGTCAGGAATTAGTGAACCTATTCCTGTAGCTCAAACATTTAGCTATGCAGATGACTCGCTAGCTTTTGATTTAACGACACTTACACGTTTGGATTGTTTAGTTACAGTAGTCGATAGTAATCGCTTCTGGCATGATTATGAGTCGGGTGAAACATTATTAGAACGAGGAGAAGCTGTAGGTGAAGACGATACACGCGATGTGGTAGATCTATTGATCGATCAGATAGAGACTTGTGATGTTTTGATTTTGAATAAATGTGATCTGGTTACCGAATCTGAGTTAAATAAATTAGAAGCAGTTATTCATAAGCTTCAACCAAGTGCACGCATTATTCGTACAACAAAAGGAGAGGTTGATCCTAAAGAGATTCTAAACACTCAATTATTTGATATGGAAAAAGCAGCCACTTCAGCAGGGTGGATGCAGGAATTGCAAAAAGATCATCATACTCCTGAAAGTGAAGAATATGGTATTCAATCATTTGTTTATCGCCGTAGACGTCCGTTTGAACCGCAACGATTATACGATTTTATGGAAGAATGGCCTGAACAGATTGTACGGGCAAAAGGTCTGGTCTGGCTAGCTACAGGTGAAGATGTTGCAGCTACATTAGGTCAAGCAGGCCCATCAGTGCAATTTGGACCCGCTGGCAACTGGGTAGCAGCATTACCTCAGCAAGAACGCCAGCAGATTCTGGAGGAAGAACCTGAACTATTGGAGCAATGGGATCAAGAGTGGGGAGATCGTATGACAGAAGTTGTTTTTATCGGTATAGGGTTAAATCAAAAACAGATAGAATCTAATTTGGATCAATGTCTACTTACTGATTATGAAATGCAACAGGATTGGTCAACATTTTATAATCCTTTACCATGGTTAAAACCGGAAGAGAATCATGTGAATGAAGCGATACAACATTTACTAGGGTAATCGTAGTAGAAATGTAACTCAAAGATTCAACGCATTTTCTTTTCAAAAATTAAGCGTACTCAATATAAATATTGAACAATCTATGATATAATAGAAAAGGCTGTTGGACATCAAATCTGTGTGTTATTGAACAGATTGAGAAAAGATTTAACATATCATTTAGTGAATATAGTGTTTTTCTGAAAATTGAAGTTGAACATTTCTCACAATTAGGGTACATTAGTATAGTTGAATATTTTTGTCTATTAATTAGTGAAGTGAGGTGAATTCACATGCGCGTTATCGTAACTATGGCATGCACAGAGACTGGCGACCGTAATTATACTACAACCAAGAACAAAAGAAATCATCCAGAACGTCTTGAGTTGAAAAAATATTGCCCACGTCTAAAAAAATACACGATCCATCGTGAAACTCGTTAATATTTATTAACGTCTAAACGTTCGCCCATCTGTTTATGCAGATGGGTGTTTGTGTTTTTGAAGATGTTTTTTAATTGCAGTTTGCTTTAGGATTTTAGGATAAAGGTGAGATTATAGTTTATTTTTTGTTATTAGATTGTATTACATATAAACATAGATTGAATATTTAGCATCATTTCTTGGTATAAATGTCTATATGAATAATCATCTGATTTTGGTATCATAATAAGAAGCTAAGTAGATACGGATATGAGTATATTCTATATTGAACGTTTAGCGAAGTCTTATAATGAGGTGAATTATGAAAGCATATTTAGAGCTATTACAAGATATTTTGGATGAAGGCGTAGAAAAGTCAGATCGCACAGGAACAGGAACGACTTCTGTTTTCGGTAGACAAATGCGTATCGATTTACAAAAAGGATTCCCTTTATTAACAACGAAGAGGTTACATACTCGTTCGATTATACATGAATTGTTATGGTTTCTCAGTGGTAGTACTAATATCAAATATTTACAGGATAATGGCGTTACGATCTGGGATGAATGGGCAGATGCAGAAGGCAATCTAGGACGCGTATACGGAGCACAATGGAGAACATGGCGTGGACCGGGTGGCGAAGTGATTGACCAGATTACATCGGTGATCGAAAGTATCAAGCACAATCCGGACTCACGTCGTCATATCGTGAATGCTTGGAATGCGGCAGAAGTGGATTCAATGGCTTTACCTCCGTGTCATTATGCTTTCCAATTTTATGTAGCGAATGGCAAATTATCTTGTATGTTCCAGATGCGTTCGGTCGATACATTCCTTGGATTGCCGTTCAATTTGGCTTCGTATGCGCTTCTCACTCATATGGTGGCTCAGCAGTGTGATCTTGAAGTTGGAGATCTAGTATGGACAGGCGGAGATGTTCATATCTATGCTAATCATATGGAGCAAGCGAAATTACAGCTGACAAGAGAGCCTTATCCATTGCCACAGCTTCGTCTAGCTCGCAAGCCGGAGTCTATTTTTGATTATCATTTTGATGATTTTGTTTTTGAAAATTATGAATATCATCCGGGTATCAAAGCACCGATCTCGGTTTAAGCGTAGATCAGCTATAGAATGATGAGCTTTTGATATCTATAAGACGATATATCGTTTGAATAGAACTCTTATTATCTTTTCTGTAACGAGAAAAGATAGTAAGAGTTTTTTGTATATAAAGGGTGTATTTGTAAAAGGTTATCGTAAAATTCTAGGTAAGAGTACAAAGTGATCAAATAAGTGATCAAATAAGTGATCAAATTTATAAATAAGGAACCAAAGAACATTTTATATATTACTTTTTTACAAATGATTGAGTATAGAAGCCAATGAATAGTTCGGGATTGGATAATAATGTGATGCCAATGATTCATTTTGATGATATGATACAGTATAAATTGGTCTGAATAGTATTCTGGATAGATGGAGGATGCACAAGCGATGACAATTACAATGATATGGGCACAAGCAAGTAACGGAGTGATTGGAAAAGATAATGATCTGCCATGGCGCTTGCCTCGTGATATGGCTTATTTTAAACAACAAACCCAGCATAAGACAGTCGTTATGGGTCGTAAAACGTGGGAATCGTTTGGTGGGAAGCCACTACCTAATCGTCGCAATATTATTATTACACGTAGTCAGGAGTTTACAGCTACAGATGCTGAAGTAGTTTATTCTGTAGAAGAAGCGATACAACTGGCAGGACAAGACAATGAATTGATGGTGATTGGTGGCTCCACGATCTATGAGCAGTTTTTGCAGTATGCAGATCGTCTGCTGATGACAAAAATTGATCATGATTTTGCAGGAGATACTTATTTTCCAGAAGTGGATTGGTCTCAGTGGCAACAAGCCTCAATCACTAAAGGTATTCGCGATGAGAAAAACGATTACGATTACCGATTTGAAGAATATTTGCATATTTAATCATTTTATGAGATATTTATGCGAAAATAAAAAATGAGTTATCTTTACAAGTATACGTATAGCATAGGAATGAGTACTTATTTTCAGCTTAAATGTTAGCAAACAGTCTAAATATAAGCTTGAAAAAGTAGGAAAATAACAGAAATATGCTTGCAAGATGTTTCATCACGGTGTAATCTCTATGTAAAAAGTACAAACAATCATGCGCATAATCCATTTGGTATTCATTTGTGTGAATGATAATCTAGAAAATAAACTTATTGTAAGTAAAATGTAGCATTCCAAAGATTGTAGATGTATCCAAGGTAAGCTAAATACAGAAAGAAACCAGCTTTGAATATCATACAATATCTGTAACACAGGCTCAGCAGTGACAGAACGGATGGGGGAAATGTTAAAATGTCTACACCAACTGGATTCATGGAATACAAAAGACAAATTCCCGCGGATCGCAATCCGCTTGAACGCGTAAAAGATTGGCAAGAGTTCCACAAACATATGGCAGAAGATGAGCTTCGTACACAAGGAGCTAGATGTATGGATTGTGGAACACCTTACTGTCACACAGGAATGGATATGGCAGGTGGAACTTTTGGTTGTCCGGTTCATAACTTGATTCCTGAATGGAATAATTTGGTGTATCGTGGATTGTGGAGAGAAGCATTAGAGCGTCTACACAAAACAAATAATTTTCCTGAATTTACAGGGCGTATCTGTCCAGCACCGTGCGAAGGCTCTTGTACGGTAGGTCTGATCGGACAACCGGTAACGATCAAAACGATTGAAGAAGCGATTATCGAAAAAGGTTTTGAAGAAGGTTGGGTTGTTCCACAACCACCTGAAAAACGTACAGGTCGTCGTGTAGCGGTTATCGGATCAGGTCCAGCCGGTCTGGCATGTGCAGCACAATTAAACAAAGCAGGTCATTCGGTAACCGTCTATGAGCGTTCTGATCGTGTCGGTGGATTATTGACTTATGGTATTCCAACGATGAAATTAGATAAAGGTATTGTTCAACGTCGTGTGGATCTCTTGATAGCAGAAGGTATTGAATTTATTACAGGTACTGAAATCGGGAAAGATATTCCTGCACAACAATTAGTTGATGAGTATGATGCAGTGATACTTTGCGGCGGTGCAACGAAACCGCGTGAATTCAATATTGAAGGTAGCGAACTCAATGGCGTTGTCTATGCAATGGATTTTCTAAACGGTTCAATCAAAAGTTTCCTTGATAGCAATCTTGAAGATGGTAATTACTTATCCGCTCAAGATAAAAACGTGATTGTAATCGGTGGCGGTGATACAGGTTCTGACTGTGTGGCTACTTCTGTCCGTCATGGTTGCAGTACAGTAACTCAGTTCGGTACTCATGATAAAGCACCACTCGAACGTGATCCAATTAGCAATCCTTGGCCACAGTTCCCTAATGTATACACACTGGATTATGCACAAGAAGAAGCAAAAGCGATATTTGGTAGTGATCCACGCGAATTCTCAATCATGACGACTAAATTTGTTGGAGACGAAAATGGTAACTTGAAAGAGTTACACACGATTCAAATTCAACGGATTGTAGATGAAACAGGTCGCAAAATCTATCAACCTATCCCGGGTACTGAAAAAGTATTCCCTGCGGAACTTGCGCTTATTGCTATCGGATTTGATGGTCCTGAACAAACATTGCCTGAACAGCTGGGTCTGGCAACAGATCGCTGGACAAATGTTAAAGCACGTTATGGTAAATACAATACCAATGTAGAGAAAGTATTTGCTGCTGGTGATATGCGTCGTGGTCAAAGTCTAGTAGTATGGGCGATTAATGAAGGACGCGAAGCTGCGCGTGAAGTGGATAAATATTTGATGGGTTCTACAGTTCTGGTCTAATTAGAATCGATAAAGTGATATGTACTGTTAGCATGGTCACAATCGATTAATATCGTTGTTATAGATCATAATAAAAGCTAGGGTGTGCCGAAGATATTGCTGGCGTACCCTAGCTTTTATTGTATTTAACTTGCTAATCTTGATTTCAAATATCGGTCTAAGCTCAAAAGAAAAGCCTAAAACTTCAATCGAAATTTGAATAAGGCTATGGTATAATAAATAGCAATAGCAAGTACGTGGGCAAGGGGGCTACACTCCAGGGTGTGGTCCCTTTTTGCCGCTAAGATGCAATCCATTCCCGGAAAGGAATGAACGAAATGAAAATATTAATCGTAGCAGAAAAGCCAGATATGGGACGGAATATTGCTGCTGTGATGGAGCCTAAAGCACGCAATCACCGTACATATCTGGAAGGGGAACAATATATTATTACATGGGCAATCGGTCATTTAATAGGGCTAGCCGAACCGGATGCGTATGATCCCAAATATAAAAAGTGGAACTTCGGCGATCTGCCTATTATTCCAGAACAATTCAAAATAGTACCTAACCCAAGAACCAAAGATCAATTGAATACGATCGGAGAATTAGCCAAGCGCTGTGACCGCATTGTAAACGCCTGTGATGCCGGACGGGAAGGGCAACATATATTTGCGTTAATCCAGCGTCAATTGAAGCTTACACAGCCTGTCAAGCGCTTATGGATATCTGATCTGACACCAGAAAGTATTCGCAAAGGGTTTGTTGAATTAAAAGATGGACAAGAATTTGACAATTTAACTCGTGCAGCAAGAGCACGTAGTGAAGCAGACTGGTTGATCGGCATGAATGCTTCACGTGCATTTACGATCAAGCATAATAATCTATTATCTGTTGGACGTGTACAGACGCCTGTATTAGCGCTAATCTATGATCGGCAAAAAGAAATCGAAGCGTTTGATTCGCAAACGTTTTATGAAGTACGCGCTACGTTTAAGCAAGCAGATAAAAGTTACACTGGAGTCTGGCAAGGCGATCGTATTACCGATCAAGCTAAGGGACAAGCGATTGCAGATAAAGTAAAAGGTAAAGAAGGTCGTATCACCAAATACGATATTCGTGAAAGTAAAGAGTATCCATACAAATTGTATGATCTAACGTTATTACAACGGGATGCGAATGCCAAGTTTGGTTACTCTGCTAAAAAAACATTGGATACGGCGCAAGCTTTATATGAAAAACATAAAGTGATCAGCTATCCACGTACCAACTCTAACTATGTAACAGAGCAGAATATTGATGGAATGCATAAAGTTCTCGGTATGCTCAAAAATACACCGTATGAACAATTAGCAGAAGGCGCAGAAGGTAAACGAGTGCATATAAACAATAAAGCAGTCTGTAATCCATCCAAAGTGGAAGATCACCATGCTATTTTGCCGACATTAAAAAAGCCGGGCACCCTTAGCAAAGAAGAACAGCAATTGTATGATCTGATTGTACGTCGTTTTCTAGCTCAATTTTATCCACCTGCTGAATACAAGCATCATACGGTAATGACAACGGTAGAACAGGAAACATTCAAAACGGCGGTAAAAGAACTACTATTTCTAGGTTGGAAAGCCACATTGCCGGATAAAGATAAATCCAAATCTTCAAGCAAGTCTGCAAGCAAAGGTGAAAATGGTAAAGAAGAAGAACCTGAAGAAGAAGTTCAAGAGCCATTTGTCATCAATGATCAGCAATCTGTGCAATGTAGCAAAGCAGAAGTGAAAGAGAAAGCAACTCAACCGCCCAAGCACTATACCGAAGGTACATTGCTCAAAGCGATGGAGAGTGCGGGTAAGCAGATTGAAAATGAAGAATTGCGTGATGCGATGAAAGAATCGGGTCTGGGTACACCCGCAACGCGAGCGGCAACGATTGAACGATTAAAGCAAGTTGGATATATCAACACACAAGGCAAAAAGATGGAATTAACATTGAAAGGTCGAGCCGCTATTGAATTGATTCGTGCTGCTGGAGTGGAACTACTGACTTCTCCAGAAATGACAGGTCAATGGGAACGTCGACTGAACCAAATTTCACGTGGAGAAGCAGATTCAGATCGTTTTTTGGAAAGTGTTAAGAAATTTGCCGCTTCTGTGATTGAAAAAGTAAAAACACAGACCCCTGCGATTGCTGGGCGGTTTGGCGATGATTCCCGTTCTAACAGTAAAGGTAAACGTTCATCAACATCGACAAAGACGGCTTCAAGTAAAGGAAGTACAGGTGCAACCAATCGTAGTAAAAGTAGTGCTGCTAACCAAGCCACTACCAAGTCAGCGTCTAACAAAGCTCCATCAACAGCACGTTCAGCGACAGCAACTGTATCGATGGGAGCAGCTGGAGAACATACCGCACTGGGGACATGCCCTAATGCTAATTGCGGTGGACAAATTATTGAAGGACGCAAAGGGTACGGTTGCTCGCATTTCAAAAAAGGATGTACTTTTGTGATCTGGAAAGAATTTGCCGGTAAAAAAATATCGGTATCTATGCTCAAAACGTTATTGCAAAAAGGTGAGACTCAAGCACTTGCTTTCAAAAAAGGCAATGAAACACATAAAGGACGGATCAAGTTAGTGGATCAAGAATCAGGCAAATTAATTGTAGAAGCTGTGAAATAAATCTAAGATTTATTTTGTAGGAATAAGCTATGTACACATGAAAAAACGGACCGGGAGTTAACCCGAAGTCCGTTTCTTTTGCTGTTGAGTTAAGCTGTCATGAATAACTTGAGGTACTTCAATCAATTGCGATATGGTATAGAACGGAAGATCATCTTCATGCTGAAGTTGAACAACGTCATAAGCCCATTCATGAGATTGTTTGAGATAGATCGTATTCAATGAAGCATGTAGAGCCGGCTGAACATCAGAACGTAAAGAATTACCGATCATCCAAGTATCCTGACGTGGAAGTACATGAGAATTAATAATTTCTTCGAGCGCATGAATATTTTTGTGTTGACGAATAAAGATACGGGATTCGAAATAAGAGGTTAATTTCATCTGATCAATCTTACGTTGTTGAATCACCGTTTCGCCACCGGTATAAAGATATAAGGTGTGTCCTGCTTGTTGAAGAATCTCTAGCGTTTCAACCATACCCGGATAAGGTTCGACTTCTTTCTCATAGACGCTATTGCCGAGTAAACGCAATTGAGTTTCTTCTTTTTCGTTAATAGGTCGTCCAAATAATTCACTGAAATGATGGTACGTTTCAACTAATGATTTGGGAAAATGTTCACTAGCAAATCCGACTCTGTGAACGCCAGCTACATCAATTTCGATCTGCTTTTGCCGAATCGCTTCCATAGTGATGTCGTGATTGTTAAACCATTCTGATAATAAGCTAATAAATTCGTCTAAAATAAGATTGAAATATTTGTTACAATGGATCAGCGTATCATCCATATCAAAGATAAGGTGCTGATGTCTGATATCTTTCATGTGAGTCACTCCTTAAATACGGATATACGATTCGAGGAACAGTTGAAGCTCAGAAGCACCGTCCTGTCGAATACTAAAACGTTCAATATCGCCTCTACCGAGGTGGATACGTAATAAGCCTGCCACTCTAAGCATCATCAGATGATGCATAAGCGATTCTTGCGGTTGTAATAGATAGTGAGCCATATCTTGCAGAGAACGCGGTTCACCGCCAATATAGCGCAGCATACGCAGACGTTCTGGATCGGATAATGCTCGTGTCATACGTAGCAACACATTTGGTGGATCTTCTTCGTCTTGTTCAGGTACATCAACCGGATATTGAATCAATAATACACCTTCATAGAAGCAATACGTATTGATCGGACGATTGTGTACAGTAGGGAATAAGATCACCGTGTTCAGTTCAGGGAAAGGATCTACCACTAAGCCGCCTGAAGCATATTCAATCAGAGCTGTAGGGTCCATTTTATCCAGCAACCCTTTTTTCTCTTTAGCGTCTTCTGTGATCAATTCAAGAATTTCAGCTTCCATATGATGAAAATAATGCTCATACCATAATTTTAACAGTGGAGCATAACTGGTCTGGATCCGTCTTGTATCAATTAATGTCATAGCCGGGAGCAGTTCATGAATCTCATTCCACATTTCATCTTCAGGTGCATTTTCTAAATGATCTAAAAAATCACGAACAGAACCGTCGGCATGACGACAGCTTGCCCAGGCATACAATACATCAAAATCATCAAAAGGCCACGAAGAAGCTTCCAATATAGCAGAGCGTACTCCAGGGCTTAGTTGGTTGTCGATGTCTCTGATCCATTCTGAACCCAGATCGATATCACGAATCCATTTTTTGGTCACATAGACCATAAAACTTCCTAGTAAATCGTAGATCGGAGACACATCTATTTTCACGTCATAGCTCATGAAACCAGAACCCTCCCAAATAGTATCTATTCAACAATAAATGAATCTGATTTTAGATTCAACATAGTGTAACAATATAACCTGTTTGTACGTCTAATATCAAGTTATACCATCGGTTATCGTCCTGTTATTATGGCTTGTTTACTTATACATTGTCTACTATAATGTTCGGATGGTATTTCGCAAAAAAAAGATTTTATGATTCATTTACATCTTGTTTCATTACATAATTGGAGGAACCGTCGTGCTCAAAACATCGTCCCAACATTCGCAATCGATTCATTCTGTATCCAAAATTCATTTTGCTATTTTGATTATTGCTATTATAGTAGCAGGGATTAGTCAGGGAATGTTATTACCTGTACTGGCTATTTTTCTAGAAAAAATGGGCGTTTCTTCCACGTTAAATGGATTGAATGCCGCAGTATTGTATATCGGTTCATTCGGTATGACACTGGTTGCAGAACGATTGTTAGGCGTTTTAGGATTTAAAAAGTTAATGCTAGGAGGATTATTGTTAGTCCTTATCACTTTGCCTCTATTTCCAGTGTACCCAAGTATCGCCTTCTGGTTCGTGCTTCGGTTATTAGTCGGTATCGGAGATAGTGCTGTTCATTATTCTGCTCAATTATGGGTACTTATGGTCACGCCGTCTGAACATAGAGGACGTAACCTTTCGATATACGGGATGTCGTATGGTATAGGATTCAGTATTGGACCACTTGGTATTAAATTGTTAGATTGGGGTATCTATGCACCGTTTCTTTTACTTGCTGGATTATTTCTAATCGTAGTTATGCTAGTAATCTGGAAGTTACCGAATGGAACTCCTGAAAAAACAGCAACCAATGAACCTGCACAACGCCGTTTTGTTAAAAGTTATAGCTGGGCATGGTATGCACTTATCCCAGCATTTCTATACGGATATATGGAAGCGGCAATGAATAGCAATTTCCCTGTCTATGGATTAAGAGTCGGCTTTTCTACAGGGGATATCGCCTTCTTACTTCCTTTTATCGGTATCGGAGGATTGATTCTTCAACTTCCTTTGGGAATATTAAGCGATCGCTATGGACGCAAAAAAATGCTTATGATCTGTGGAGGGCTAGGCGGATTGTTGTTCTTATTCGTTCCGATGGCAGAAACAAATATGATCGCTATTGCAGCTATTTTTGCATTGGCTGGAGGTCTGATCGGTTCTTTCTTTTCACTTGGACTTGCTTATGCCGCAGATATGTTACCCAAAATGTATTTGCCGGCAGCTAATGTCTTAGCTTCGTTCCATTTTAATGCAGGAAGTATTATTGGACCGGCGCTAGGCGGAAAAGGAATCGAGATGGGCTCAACAGCTAGTTTATTTTGGGTTTTGGGTGGTTGTTATATGATTTTTGCAGCAACAGGTTTTATATTTAAAGAAAAATCGAAATAATCCGGTGCCGTAGATGGCATTTCTGTGCTTTTTCCCCTAAACTAATAAGTGATGGCTACACCTCAACACTCAAACAGTATTCACGTATATACAGATGATAGTAAACACGAATAAGTCTTAAGCAATCACTAGATAGAGAAGGGCGGCTCATAATAGATGTCGATGATCAAAATAGAGAATCTTACAAAAACGGTCGGTGAACATAAAACCAAAGTATTGGATCGGATTAACCTAGAAATTCAACATGGTGAAATGATCGCTATTTTGGGACCGAGCGGTAGTGGTAAAAGTACATTACTTAAATGTCTGGCAATGAAAGAATCATGGACAGATGGTAGTTTTCAGGTCGGTGATATCGATATTATGAAAGCAGGCTTTAGCGGTAAACGCAAAATATCGCGTGAATGGGCATATGTTGAACAAAGCCCTCAACTTCATCCTGACCGAACAGCGCTCAAAAATGTGTTGATCGGACAAGCCGGACAAACCCCAATCTGGCGTATGCTTACAGGTATGGTGCGATCCGATGATTATATGGGCGCAATGGATGTACTGGAAAGTCTGGGCTTATTAGATAAAGCACATCAGAAAGCCAGTACGTTAAGTGGTGGGGAGCGTCAGCGTGTAGCGATTGCACGATCGCTTGCTCATGGTGTCAAAGTAGTTTTAGCGGATGAACCGATTACAGGGCTTGATCCGAAGTCAGGGGAAGATGTTATCAAAACACTTCGCGCGCTATGTAGTAGTGAACGAGTCACGATCATTACAGTGATTCCATTAGAGTTAGCAGAAAAATATGCAACTCGTATTATTGGATTACAAGAAGGACATATTGCTTTTGATATTAAAGGTAGACGATTGACCAGTTCAGAACGTCGATTGTTATAACAGATTTAGTTAATGAAAAGAGTGATACTATTGAAATGGAATCTATGGGTGCGCTTGGCGACAGTCACTACATTACTGATCTTGTTGAGTGGTTGTGAACTCATTTCAGATCCGAAAGGGCTTATGCAGTTGCCACAGCTTCCTTCGGATAAACAGACATTAAGTAGCACCATCCAAGCAGCATTACCTCCAGGAGCCAAACTTGCCAATCCCAAAAATGGGAATGCTAACGATTGGATTCAACAAGCAGATCTAGATGGAGACGGCAAAATGGAAGCTATCGCTTTCTACACCACGTCAGATGCGCGAATTAACGGAATGATTTTTGAACAGTCGGGTTCTGATTGGGTTAAAAAAAGAGATATTGAAGGTCAAGGATATGTGCTAGAAAGTGTAGAAATCAAAGATATTACTCATGATGGTCATAAAGACCTGATCGTCGGTTATTCGAATGCGATCAATACGATCAATAGTGGCGTAGATAGCATGCAGAAAAATCTAGTTATTTATAGTTATGACAAAGGTGAGTTGAATATTGTAGATAAAAAGCCATACACTTATTATGAGATATTAGATATGAATGGTGATGGCATTGATGATCTAACGACGATGTACATGAGTCGTAACAGTTATTTGACGATTACTAATTTCCGCTACAAAGACGGTTTTCAAGAAGTGGATTCGATTGATCTGGATTCAACGATTACTTTAGGATTCTATAATGTAGTATCTGGCAAAGTGTCTAAAGACCAGAATGGTATTATTATGGATCAATTACTAGGGATCTCCTCTGGATTCACACACCTCATTATTATGGAAAATAATAAGCTTCGAGATGTATTCCCTTTAGGCAGAGCGGCTACATTCAAAGACTCTCTGATCTATAGTGATGATGTTAATGGAGATGGATTATTGGAAATTGGAATGCTACAAATTCCATTAGGCTGGGAAAATATTGAGCCTAGCGAAATTCCATACTTTACGTATTATTATCAATGGGATGGAGATAATGGTCTGAAATTAGTCAGTCAGCAATATCGAGATGATTCGGGACGATTTGTACTCAAATTTGCGCCAGAATGGAATGATAAGATTACGCTCGATACCAAGTCTAATAAAGATCAAGATTTACGCTTTATTTTAAAAGATACGGGAGAAAAAGTAGCTGAAGTACGCTTCTTCACTTCAACCCAATGGGCCAACCAAGCGAGTAAAGATTGGGAGCTTATTACCAACTCTAATGATCAATACATTGCACTTTGGCAAAATACAAAAAATAATCTGATATTGAATTGAGGGGGCCTTTTTTATGAGTAAAGTGTTAATTATGGAAGATGAAGAGTCAATCCGTAGTTTTATTATTATTAACTTAAAGCGCAATGGATTTGAAGTGATTGAGACTGAGAACGGTGAACAAGCGCTGCATATGTTAGAAACGGTACCGGATATCGATATTGCTTTACTAGATGTCATGGTTCCGGGGATCGACGGATTCGAAGTCTGTCGCCGTATTCGTGAAAAAAATGAACGGATTGGGATTGTCTTCCTAACAGCTAAAGTTCAAGAGCAAGATAAAGTCTATGCTTTATCTGTAGGTGCAGATGATCATATTAGCAAGCCATTTAGCCCAACAGAATTGATCGCTCGTATTCAATCTTTGTTACGTCGTGTGAATGTACAACGTGAATCCAATACCAAAGTATCGTTTGAATCAGGACCTTTCACTTTGGATCTTATCTCCAAACAGTTCAAGAAAAAAGGGCAACAAATCGAATTGACACCTACCGAGTTCTCATTGGTTCAATTTTTCCTAGAAAAAGAAAATACACCGCTTAGTCGTGATCTACTTTTAGATCATGTATGGGGCAAAGAGTATATGGGTGATCCCAAAATTGTAGATGTAAATATTCGTCGTTTGCGTCAAAAAATCGAAAACAATCCGTCTGAACCTGAATTCCTGCAAACAGTGTGGGGACATGGTTATAAATGGAGAGGCCGGGAGTCCTAATGATCAAAAAAGGCATTAGCCGCCAGATTGTTCTACATTACTTTATTGTAGTATTTCTGGCGTTACTCTTGGTAGAATTGGTATTTCTGTTTTCTATGCGCACATATTATTACGACAGTATTTACAATTATTTGAATAGTTCGACAGATGTACCACAGAATTATATCAGTGATCAGTCTAGCCCTGTGAAATATCAAGAAATTATTCAACGTTATGAGCTAGGTGATACGGTTGAAGTTCAATTGCTGGATACACAGGGAAATGTGTTGCAGAACTCAACCAACTTTAGAGTCGATAAGCCAATTCAGACCGGTGATATCCCGCAAGCATTAGCAGGCTCTACTGGACGTTGGATTGGCAAGCAAGCTGGCACAGGTGAAAATGTTATGGCGGTTACAAGACAAATTCAAGTGAATGGTGATAATTATCTGGTTCGTTATGTTACTTCACTAGAGCGTGTTAATCAGAAGTTATTAACGATTACAATGGTTGCTGTAGGCGTTGGAGCCGCAGTCTTGATTATTGTACTGGTTGTAAGCTTAGGGCTGGCTAATTCAATTGTACGACCGCTGAACAATATTATCGGTGTCTCGACATTGATGGCAAAAGGAGACTTTAACGCCCGAATCAAGGGGAACTATCCTCATGAAATTGGTGAGCTTGCTTCAACACTGAATTATATGGCTGAAGAAATTATTCGTAGTAATCAGATTAAAGACGACTTTATCTCTTCGATCTCTCATGAATTGCGAACACCTCTTACCGGGATTAAAGGATGGAGTGAAACGCTAGTCTCAGGTGGATTTGATCCAGAAGAGACTAAGCTTGGGATGAGCATTATTTCCAAAGAAACCGATCGTCTGATTGGATTAGTAGAAGAAATGCTTGATTTCTCTAAATTGCAACAGAATCAGATGAAAATGGTGATCGGGGAAGTTAATCTTAAAGAAGTATTGCAAGAGACGATGCTTAATGTCTGGGCAAAAGCAGAGCAGAAAAAAATTCAGCTGAAGTTAGAACCCGGTGCTCGTCCTTTTATAGTACAAGCCGATGGTAACCGTCTAAAGCAAGTTTTTCTAAATATTGTCGATAATGCGATCAAATTTTCACCGGAAGAATCTACAATCTTTATTATGCTTACAGAAGTCTCCCCTGAACGTGTACGAATATCGATTCAAGATGCAGGAATCGGTATTAGTCAGGAACATTTGGAAAAAGTAAAAGATCGCTTCTTCCAGGTGAATCCGAACCGGGGCGGAACAGGCTTGGGGCTTGCGATTACACAGCAGATTGTACAATTGCATAATGGTGAAATGTATATTGATAGTGAGATCGAAAAAGGCACCACAGTTATGATAGAACTTCCATTAACCAAACAGCAAGAAATACTACAACTAACTTAAAACAGACTAAACAAGGGGGATCACCATTTGACATTACAGCAACCTCAAGTTAACGATTTGCCACTTCGTATTATTAAAGCAAATCAGCAACATGCTGAACAGGTAACCTCTTTGTTAGTGAATGCAGCAGAGTGGATGGAGTCTAAAGGCATAGAACAATGGAAAAAGGAAATGTTTACTCCTGAGTTGATTCATAGCTATTTTCTAGAACGAGAAGTGTTTATTCTATACATGGCAGAGCAACCAGCCGCTATGTTTACTTTACAAGCAGGCGATCTGGAGTACTGGCAACAGCTGAATGATGAAGATTACTTTTATTTGCATCGTTTAACGGTACATCAAGATTTTCGCAGTGTAGGGCTAGGAGCTATTGCTATTCAGTGGGCTAGTGATTATGCACATAGTTCGGGTAAAAAAGGGCTTCGCCTAGATTGCATGGCGCATTTACCTACTTTGAATCGCTTTTATCAAAGTCAAGATTTTCGTTATATGGGTACACATGAGGTAAAAGGTCGCCTAGCTAGTCTTTATGAAAAGCTTGCGCCTGCCAAAGATCATCAGATTCGGTTAGAGTATTTTCTGGAAAAAGATTTCGATCAGTTGTTAGAATGGTCGGGAGATGCTGTGTTTCTACAACAATGGAGTGGATCAGGCTGGGAGTATCCGCTAGATCAAGATGATCTTAATGCTCATATAAAAGGAGCGAATCATCCACGATTTTCAGATCAGTTGATCTATATAGCTGTAGATCGCATGACAAATCGTAAAATAGGGCATGTAGCGTTAAGTAAAATAGATCGTAGTAACCGGTCTGCACGTATATCCAAATTATTAGTCGGTGATCCTGAAGCGAGAGGGAAAGGCTACGGGCGACAAATGATTCAAGAGCTATTACGGATTGGTTTTGATACTTTAGGAATGCATCGTATCACTTTAGGTGTGTATGATTATAATGGATCAGCAATTCAATTGTATGAGTCTTGTGGATTTAGTAAAGAAGGATTAATGCGCGATTCTTCTTGGTTAAACGGTCAGTATTACAGTGTATACGAGATGAGTATACTCGAACACGAGTGGAAAGCATTACAATAGCAAAATAAAAAGCGGAGCCATAAGGCTACCGCTTTTTATTTATTCTATACGTTGTATATCGTAATGATCATCATTGAAATAATCTATATTTACCAAAAGGATGTAATAAATTACAATCCGCCAGCACGCAATCTAGTGGATTTATCATAAACTTCTTGAAGTAAACGAGCAGGTTGTGTACGAACAACAGGCTTAGCATGGATAATCTCATAAGGAGCAACAACTTTGATATCATCAGCAGTACCTTTGATGACTGCACCTTCTTTGATCACTGCCCCTTCAGCGACAATCGCATATTCTACACGAGCATTTTTTCCTACAATTGCACCTGGCATAATCACACTATGACGAACATCGGCGAACTTACCGATTTCAGCGTTGTTAAATACAACAGAACGTTGTACATCGCCTTCTAATACCGCTTGATCGCTAACCATAGAGCATTGAGGGACTTGACGTTCACGAGCGATCGTATTTGTAGCATTTAAACTAGGTGAGAACATCGGCCAAGCTTCATTTTTAAGTTCAAACTGTTGATTTTGACTTAAAATATCCATATGCGCTTCCCATAAGCTATCGATTGTACCTACGTCTCTCCAGTACCCTTGGAATTCGTAAGCTACCACGATTTGGTGTTCTGCCAACATTTGCGGAATAATATCTTTACCAAAATCATGATTGGAATCTGCTTTGACTGCATCTTCGATTAGATGACGTCTAAGATATTGCCAGTTAAATACGTAGATACCCATAGAAGCTAGATTACTTTCTGGTTGAGCAGGCTTTTCAGAGAATTTGGTAATATTCATTGAAGAGTCAGTACTCATCACACCAAAGCGACTTGCTTCTTCCCATGGAACTTCCATAACAGAAATAGTTGCCATAGCATTGTGTTCTTGATGGTAGTTAATCATATCACTATAATCCATGTGATAAATATGATCGCCTGAAAGAATCAAAACATTTTCAGGATTAAGCGCATCAAGATAAGCGATATTTTTCGTGATCGCATCGGCTGTTCCCATATATTCACCTGTTGCTTCAGAAGACAACAGAGAGATGTTCATTTGAAGATCGGATGTGGACCAAGCATCCCCTTGATCGATATGGTCATGAAGCGATGCTGCTTCATATTGCGTCAGTACACCGATCGTATCAATGCCTGAATTCACGCAATTACTGAGAGGAAAATCAATAATCTTGAAGTCTCCGCCAAACGGAACTGCTGGTTTGGCTACAATTGATGTAAGTGGTGCGAGTCTGCGCCCTTCTCCTCCGGCCAGCAACATAGCAACACACTTTTGATTTTTCATTAACTTTTCCCTCCAACTGTATAGTGACAACGCTCGTGATGATGTAATAATTTATAACCTTGAAAGATATTGGTTGAAACAAGTTTATTGTAAAATTTTTTCATTAACCAATTCTTTGTTCCCCTAATTGCGTAGAAAGGTCTTTTCAACTAGAACAAATACGGGTAATAATTGTGGTTAGTGACTTAAATCGTTTACCTATTCTAATCAGAAGGATAATAAACTAGAATAGAAGTAGAAGATATAAAATAATGTAAAAAATAAACATACATCTACTATGTAGCGGGGGTGATTTTTTGAGTCAAAAACGAACAGTTTATGGAGAACCAACTCCTGAGGAACTTTATCTTTTTCATGAAGGCACAAATTATCATACGTATCGTCACTTTGGGTCTCATGTGACGTCAGAAAATGGTGAGTCTGGTGTACGCTTTACGGTATGGGCACCTGATGCCATACATGTCGGAGTCGCAGCAGACTGGAACAATTGGGATGGCGAACATCATCCATTACATAAGCTTCCCAACTCAGGAGTATGGACAGGATTTCTGCCGAATGTTCATGAAGGCAGTCTGTATAAATATCATATTACTCCATCTAATGGGGTGCCTTTTCTTAAAGCTGATCCGTATGCGCATTATGCTGAAGTTCGACCAGCGACAGCTTCTGTTGTTTCTTCATTAGCAGGATATACATGGAATGATGCGGTATGGAGACGCAAACGTCGCGCACCTTATCGTAAACCACTTAATATTTATGAAATGCATTTTGGAACATGGAAACAAAAAGAAGATGGGAGCTTTTATACCTATCGTGAGTTGGCAGATATCCTAATTCCTTATTTGGTAGATATGGGATATACGCATTTGGAATTGATGCCACTAACCGAACATCCGTATGATCTATCATGGGGTTATCAAAGTACTGGCTATTTTGCACCAACCAGTCGTTATGGAACACCACAAGAATTAATGTATTTTGTAGATGCTTGTCACCAAGCGAATATCGGTGTGATCTTAGACTGGGTTCCAGGACATTTCACCAAAGACGCACATGGTCTGAGAATGTTTGATGGTACACCACTATATGAATATGCTGACCCAGATCGAGCTGAAAAGATCGGATGGGGTACATTATCATTTGACTTTGGTAAGCCAGAAGTTCGTTCTTTTCTAATATCGAGTGCCTTATATTGGATGGAAATGTTCCATTTTGATGGTCTGCGTGTCGATGCAGTTACCAGTATGATCCGACTTGATTTTGGTAGAGAAACGGTTGGAGGCTGGAAGCCGAACGAACAAGGTGGAGCTGAAAATAAAGAAGCGATCTCGTTTTTGCAACAGCTCAACAAAACGATTTTTCAATATTACCCTCATGCTCTGATGATGGCAGAAGAATCCAGTGCGTGGCCGGGTGTGACGAAGCCTGCACATGAAAACGGGCTTGGATTTAACTATAAATGGAGTATGGGTTGGATGAACGATACGCTAGACTATGTCGAATCAGACTTCGACCAGCGCCCTAGTAAACATAATCTGTTAACGTTCCCGATTACCTATGCATTTGCAGAAAATTCCACGTTACCTCTTTCTCATGATGAAGTGGTGCATGGTAAGAAGTCGCTACTTGATAAAATGCCGGGTAGCTATGAGCAGAAGTTCGCAGGACTACGTCTGTTACTGGCTTATCAGATGACCCACCCGGGCAAAAAGTTATTATTTATGGGTGGCGAATTTGGGCAATTTATCGAATGGAAAGATCAAGATCAATTGGATTGGTTACTGCTTGAATACGATATGCATCAGAAAATGAAAAGTTACACACGCGAGCTAAATCATCTCTATCTACAATTACCTGCTTTGTGGGAACAAGATCATGAGTGGGAAGGGTATGAATGGTTAAATGCAGACGATGCTGCACGTAGTGTGATTACGTATATGCGTAAAGGTAAGAAAACTAACGATACACTGATTATTGCGATTAATTTCCAACCCATTCCACAAGTGAATTATCGTGTAGGTGTACCGAAAGCAGGAACATATGAAGAAATATGGAATAGTGATGAGCCTCGCTTTGGCGGAACAGGTGGACGAACAGAATCATTAGTCTTTTCTGAAAAAGAACCGTTCCATCAGCAAGAGCAAAGTATCGAAATCACTTTACCACCACTTAGCGTGCTTATATTAAAGCGTCGCACTTCCAATAGACGCAAATCATAGAAGGAGGACATAAACGATGAATATTTTATTTGCAGCAGCAGAAGCGAATCCTTTTATCAAAACAGGAGGTCTTGCTGACGTTATTGGCGCATTGCCTCAAGCTCTTCAAAAAGAAGGGGCAGATGTACGGATCGTATTACCCTTTTATAAAAGTATCCCTGCACCCATTCGTGAAAAGTCTGTCTTATTGAAAGTGATTCAAGTACAAGTGGGATGGCGTAGTCAATATTGCGGTATTATGCAATATATCGAAAATGGTGTGACCGTATATATGATCGATAACGAGTATTATTTTGGACGTGATGGGATCTACGGGTATGGAGATGATGGGGAGCGTTTTGCTTTCTTTAACCGTGCTGTGTTAGATATTTTACCAGTGATCGAATTCCAACCTGATATTATTCATGCTCATGATTGGCATACAGGCATGGTACCGATGTTACTTAAAGCACAATACCGTTATAACCCGTTCTATGCAGATATCCACAGCGTATTTACGATTCATAATCTGCTATATCAAGGTATTTTCCCTTATTCTGTATTGGGTGATTTACTTGGCATGGATGATCGTTATTTCCAATCTGAGGGAATCGAATATCATGGTAATGTAAGCTTTATGAAAGGTGGAATCGTGTTCGCTGATCAAGTGACTACGGTAAGTCCAACCTATGCGGAAGAAATCAAAATGCCTTATTATGGCTATGGATTAGAAGGGTTGTTAGGCTCACTGGGTGATCGCTTGCACGGGATTGTGAATGGAATTGATACGAAGAGTTATAATCCAGCAACAGATACGTATCTAACCAGTAATTATCGTAGTGCAACAGCGAAGCGTACAGCTAATAAGTTGGCATTACAAGAAGAATTAGGATTACCAATTGATGCTAAAATCCCTATGATTTCTATGGTTACTCGCTTGGCTGAATCGAAAGGATTAGATCTCGTCACTCGTGTACTTGATGAACTATTATATTATGATGATGTACAGTTTGTTATCTTGGGCACAGGTGAGCAAGAATACGAAGATTGGTTCCGTGAAGCGCTGTCTCGTCACTCTACTAAGCTTGCGGCAGAGATTAGATTCAGTGAAGGCGTAGCACGCCGTTTCTATGCAGGTAGTGATATGTTCTTGATGCCTTCCAAATTCGAACCTTGCGGGATCAGTCAATTGTTAGCGATGCGTTATGGTAGTATTCCAATTGTTCGTGAAACCGGTGGATTGAATGATACGGTACAATCGTATAACGAATTTACAGGCGAAGGTACAGGATTTACATTTGCTGCTTACAATGCACATGATATGTTATTCACTATTCGTCGTGCATTATCTATTTATAATCAACCTAAAGAGTGGAAAAAAGTTGTGAAAAATGCGATCACTGGCGAATATAGCTGGCAGGTATCTGCGCAAGAATATCTAGAAGTGTATCGTAAAGCATCTGAATCTTAAGGTCGTATAATAATTCAAAATAGTAGGTTAAGCTCAATGAGTGAAGCCAGAAAAGGCTACCCGCAAAATAAATGATAACGGGTAGCCTTTTCTTATTTTGTATAGGATGATTTGGTTATAACGTGCATTATCTATATGGATAAATCAATCAAGAGGTAGAGATGATTCTTGCTTTTGATTAAGTTATCGATGAGACACTCTAAATAACAGTAAAAGGTGGAAATACATATGCTTAGTCTAACCAGTACAAAATGGGAACTTCTCCACGGGCCGTATGGTAACGGTGGACATATTCCTTCACTTATCACATCATTACAACAACATTATGATCAAGAGCAAGCAAACGAATTATATTATGAAGAGTTATATCATCAGAACACAATTTATCCTAGTACGTACGTATCGGTTCCGTATTTGGTACAGATGGCACTGGAAGCTTCTGATCTTCAGACTCAACTGGATATTTATATCGTATGTGGAATGTTTGAAGCGTGGAATGAATTGCCTATAGGTGAAGACACTCATGAACCATCTAAAGAGTGGTATGATTATTTTACAGATTTAGATACTGAAGAAGTAGTGGATGTATACCAATCGTATCAACAATCGATACTAAGGTTAGAGTCCGTTTTAGACAAAATTATCACACAGATCTATGAGGTTGAAGAGAGTGAAAAGATTCATCTTTTAGCTGCTATAGCTGCTTTGCAAGGATACCGACATTGGGCGAAATGTTTTCTTATGTACAGTGATGGTGAAGAATACATAGGGGCATGTCCTAATTGTGATCAAGATCTCTATATATGGACCGATCAAAATAGTGAACTCACCGAATGGCGAGCTTATCCTACAGATCCAGTGATGAATATAGAAGCAAACTATCAAAAAATACGACCGGATGCGGAATATCAGAACCAAGAGGATCTGAAATGGTTATATACGTATATGACTTCATTGCAAATGACATATCGGGTAACCCAGCTAGCTTATTTAGGAGGAAAAGTGAATTGTCCTCATTGTTCTGACGATATATCTATAAGAGAAGCTTTATTAAAAAATATCTTCTAAATCGATTATTATATTAGGCTACAGCATTGCTCAACATAAGGGAGCGTTAGGCAGATATGAGTGAAGTAACCATAAGCAAAGAAGTATACCAACGATTACTATCGAATGAAAAGCATTATCAAAATATTATGGATTATTCTAACGATATGATTAGTCGTCATCAGATCAATACAGCATCTACCTATTTGTCAGTATCTGATGCAGCATATACATTAACAGGCTATACCCCAGAAGAATTGCTAGGAACCAGTGGATATCTCTATATACATCCAGAAGATGCTCCTCAAGTTATTGAATATATTAATGTCAGTCTGATTATGAATCATCATGTAACGATTGTATACCGGATTTTGCGCAAAGACGGTTCGTTTTTCTGGGCAGAATCTGCTTGTCATTATTTGTATGATGAACAAGGTCGCAAAAAAGAAGTGCTATCTATTACTCGTGATATCACAGAACGTAAATTGATTGAAGAACAATTGCAATACAGCGAGTGGCAAATGCGTCTTATTACAGATCATACATCTGATTTGATTTCTAGGCATGTAGCCAATAGTGACGTGACATACTTATATGCTTCACCCGCCTGTAAAATATTGCTTGGTTATACCCCAGAAGAAATGTTGGGTAAAAATGGACTAAGTTATGTACATGAAGATGATGTAGAGAAAGTACGTAACTACTTAACAGCCGTTCAATATGTGCAATCCGACCCAGAAGCGGTTATTTTCCGTTTTAAACGTAAAGATGGAACATATATGTGGTCTGAAACGACTTGTCGATATACGTATGATGAGCAAGGCGAATTGGAATATCTGGTAGCTGTCTCGAGGGATATTACCGAACGACGTGAACAAGAAAAAAGACTGCGTGAAAGCGAAAGTCGTTACAAATCGTTATTTGAACATAATCCTACAGGTATTAATGCTTTAAGTATAGATGGCACTTATTTGGCTATGAATAAAAGCATGGAGGATCTTCTAGGTTATACAAATGAAGATTTGAAAAATAAACCATTTGAACCTGTGGCTCATCCTGACGATCTAGCCAAAACCAATTATCATTTTGAATTAGCCAAAAAAGGTGAGACACAGACGTACGAAATACGCACTTTTCACAAAGACGGTCATATTATTGAAGTACATGTTACGAATGTACCGATTTATGTAGAAAATGAAGTGGTTGGTGTGTATGGGATTATTAACGATATTACCGAGCGTAATCAGTATTTAGCTAAAATAAAAAATTTAAGTAATCAGCAAGAGCTTATTTTAAATTCAGTATCTGAAGGGATATTCGGCGTCGATCTGGAAGGCAATACAACGTTTATTAATCCAGCCGGATCAGCAATGTTAGGGTACGATGTCAATCTCATGATGAATGAATATCATTTGAAGCAGATCGAGCAAAGTCAGCCAGATGGAAGCCCAGCGCTGGCGGGAGATACTCCGATTATGCGTTCTCTGTCAGATGGACAACCTCTTTACCGTGAGGAAGCCGTATTATGGAGACAAGATAATTCAAGCTTCTTAGCTTCATACCGTGTGACTCCTATTATTGATAACGGGGAACGCGTAGGTGCAGTAATTGTTTTTCGAGATCGTACGGAAGAAAATGAAGTGATTCGAGCACGTGAGATTGCTGAACAAGCAGATCGTGCAAAATCTGAATTCTTGGCAATTATTAGTCATGAATTGCGTACGCCAATGAACGGTATGATCGGTATGATTGAATTGTTGTTCGATACGTTAGAGACGCAAGAACAACGAGAATATGCTGAGATTATTATAGATAGCAACAATGCATTATTGAAAATTCTAAACGAGTTGTTAGACTTTAGTAAAATTGAAGCTGGGCGTATGGAGCTAGAGTATGGGGAAGTCAATATTCAGCATTTACTCGATCAAGTGACGGATATTTTTGTTACACCAGTACAGGAAAAGAAACTGTTTATTAATACACATATCGATCCCAAGTTACCTTCTTATATTATTGGAGATGAAGATCGATTACGACAGGTTCTGATCAATTTGGTCGGAAATGCTGTTAAATTTACAGAGCATGGTGGTGTATTGATTTCTGCTCATCTGAAGCCACAAGTTGATGCGCAATCGATTGTTGTAGAATTTTCTATTCAGGATACAGGGCACGGTATACCGGAAGATCAACAAGCCAAGTTATTCCAACCGTTCTCTCAGATCGGGACAGCGACCAATCGTAGGTATGGCGGAACCGGTCTAGGATTATCTATTTGCAAAAAGATTATTGAATTGATGGGCGGTTCTATTCGGGTTGAAAGTAATTCTAATCGAGGAGCTACTTTTGCATTTACACTAACATTAAATGCAGCCGATTATCCTGAAATCGATATGACTGCACAACAAATAGCTGCGCAGCCATCGGTACCGACTTCATTATACGGTCCTTTACGTATCTTGGTAGCTGAAGACAATGCAACGAATCAGAAAGTATTGTTAACCATATTAAGCAAGCGAGGGTATCAGGCAGACCTTGTAGAGAATGGGGCAGCAGCCGTAGAAGCGACCAGTCGTAAAATATATGATTTGATATTTATGGATGTGAATATGCCGATTATGGATGGTATGGAGGCAACACGTCGTATTCGTCAGCAACATCAATCTTCACCGATTATTGTAGCGGTGACTGCATTTGCTCGCAAAGAAGAACAGTTATTATGTATGGAAAGTGGAATGCAAGACTTTGTATCTAAGCCACTTCGGATCACTGATATTGAAGCACAGTTAGAAAAATGGTCAGAGTATATTCGTACGCATGATAGAAAATAATACAACCTAAACAAAGAAACTCTCTTAATGTTAGAGAGTTTTTTTGTTTACCATTCGGCTTGTTCTCGAAAATCAGAAGGCGTATATCCTGTTTCTCTTTTGAAAAATTTACTGAAGTGGGTTGCTTCTTTGAAGTTAAGATGTTCTGAAATGTGGCTGACCGATTGATCGGTATGCACAAGTAATCGCTTCGCTTCTAAGATCATTCGAGCAGAAATAAAAGCTTTGGCAGTCATTCCGGTTGCTTCTATAGAAGCTCTGGTTAATGTTTTTTCAGTACAATTTAAATAGTGCGCATACTCGCTAACATGACTCCATTCAGTGAAATGTGTCTCGACAAGCTTATGGAAATGAATAAAACGTTGTGATAATTGAGTATAGGTTATGGGAAGAGTATTTTTGTGCACAATATGAAGCCAAGTCATCAAGGTATAAAGTTGATAACGTAATAACATATGGACATCTTCGGTAGGTTCTGAGATCAGAGAATCTTCGATCATTCTAGCAATCGAATAAACAGCTCGATCTAATTCTTTATTAGTTAGCGTTAGTACTTTGGGTAGTCTTTCAATATCAAAAGCTAGCTTGTGTTCATTTAAAGTTGAAGACCTAGGTATAAGAAACTCGGAACGAAATAAAATAATCCAACCCTCCCAATCTTCATCTTTTCCAAAGTTATGAACCTGATTAGGAGAGACTACAAACAGAGTTCCTGATTTACACAAAACGGGTTCAAAATCAATAGATTGAGTACATTCCCCTTGAGTCACGCAAATAACCATATAGAATTTGTATCTATGATTAATATCTATTCTTCCTTCAGGTGTACGCTTTTTCAATTCGGAAAAACTGAAAATTTCTAAGTCGTATAAATAAGGCGAAGGTGGATTATATCCTAGAGCTTCTATTTTGACATTATGATTTAGTTGAACATTCATAGTATATATTTCCTTTCGGTGAGAAGTTGTATAAAAATATAATGTCCATTTTATATCTTTTTTAGTCCTGATATAGCCTTTATTTCATATCCTAAATTACCTAAAATGATCATATATCATCTTATCAATATAACATAGAAAAGGAGTTTGAAAAATGAATACGATGAACCATAACGAAATTACTGAAATTGTTATGGATATCGAGCACGCAAATAATGAGCGTTGGAATCAAGGCGATTGTTATGGTTATCTCGATAGTTATAGTGATGATATCAGTTACTTTGATCCGATTGCTGCGAAACTTCTCGTCGGTAAAGTAGCTGTAGAAAATCATATTTTGACACATTATAAAAATCCAAATATTATTCGAAGCGAATATATAGATCCAAATATAGCTATTAGTGAAGCTGGTGATCTCGCTGTACTCAGTTACAATTTACGCAATTTTGTAGTAGGAGAACATGGAGAAGAACAACTTCAGACTTTTTGAAACTCAACAGCCGTTTTTCGCCAGATCAATGGCAAGTGGCGTACAGTCAATGCACACTGGTCTTTCGTCCAACATCTAGGAATTATGTCGAGACTGGTACATATAGCATATGTCCGATAAAAATATACAAAATGAGATGTCTACAAGTTGAATATGAATGATATAAGTACATCTATCGATTTTCTAAAAATAAAACTGGGTTTATTAGAAAGGAATTTGATTATGACAATAGAAAACAATAAATATCAGATGAAGAGATTTACGGATTTCATTAATACAGCTGACTCAAAGCTCGCTGAAGAGCTTATCGTATCAGATGCAATATTCTACAGTCCTGGAAAAGATGATCCGATGATAGGACCAATGGGTTACCTCGCAGTCATCGATATGATGCGAGGTGGCTTTCCAGATATTCAATGGACATTGGAAGAGACAGTAGCAGAAGAAGAAATGGTAGCAGCACGCTTCACCATGAGAGGCACACACTCAGGTGATTTTTATGGTTTTCCAGCCACAAACAAGAAGATACAAGTTCAAGCAATGAATTTCTATAAATTTTCTAAAGGGAAAATTGTTAAGGAATATGGTCAACCCGACTTGCTTGGATTGCTTCAACAAATAGGAGTTGGACCGAAGGGTTAAAAGTGTGTGTTCTAATATAAGCATTACTATATAGATAGCCGTCAGAAATTGGCGGCTTTTTCTATACTATGTTATTTTAATACTGAAAGTAACATTGAAATAGATTATAAGGATATAAACAGATACACAAATATTCTTAAAAAGTTGAAAGCATATCAGAACAACGACGAGTAGAAAGAGGTGAAATCAATGAGTATTCATTCTTCAAATCATCATAATCATAAAATAAAATGGCTACGAAATGGTATTGTGAGTGTAATGGTCATTGGATTATTAGGGGGTGTGTTTATAATAGGATCAGCTCGAAGTGAGGCGAGTATCCAAAGTCCATCTGCATCAAATTACCATCCTTCGTATTTTGTAATAGCTAACCCTACGCTAGTCATAGCAGTAGTGGCAGGGGCTGGTGTTGGAATTGCTCTAGGTATACCACTTACTGCGAAATTGTATGCGAATATGCTACGTTTTATACAATAAATTATTATGTAACGATCCAAGTATTATTGCTTATATATAAAACCAATATAAGCTAAACCAATCGATTGTGGATAAATTAATCTCATTAGTAAGCTAAGTACAGCTACAATAGGGCAAGTCACAAAGATAATTTTAAATAGTCGCGTCATCATCGATGCTCCATTTCCTATTATTTAGAATTCGCAGAGGTAGAACGTAATATGAAAAAAGTAGCTAAAGACATACATAATATACCGCCGAACCAACCTATTGTCGGTGCATAGACAAACATATTTTTACTGTACATCCCCAAAAGAATCAAGCATATACCTGTTAAAATGAGGGCAATTGCTTTACGTTGTAACAACATAGGATTCATCTTCCTTCCATAAGTAGTCAATAGCAATAATCTAATATTATCAAAAAAAGAGAATAATTACTAAATCCCTATGATTATAATGGATAGATGATTTAACATTTAAAGTGTGTTTTTTGCTATCTGACTCGTTTTCTTATAAAATAGTCACGGTAATGATGAATGTCATTATCCTGAAAGATAACGAATCGTGTTAAAGTAGGCAAGCATTACGCTATATTTACACAACAGAGAGGAATGTACGCATGAAAAAAGTAAAGACATTACGAACGATGAGCATCATGCTCATGTTAGGAGCATCGCTCACAGCTGTACATACAGCTTCTGCTGATCCGTTGAAAGTCGATAATGCTTTTTTTGAAAAACAAAAGCAAGTCGTGATGGATCAGACGGTAACTAATTCCAGTAATGATGCTAGTGCATCCAAAGAAGTGCAGAAGCTTGAAAATGCGGATTATTTGTATATGAGTACAGATGGTCAAGTGTATAGTTCCAAACGTGGCTATCTAGGAGCCGCTAAAAAAGATGATGATATTGAAGCTTCGCGTGTTGGCGATCAACCAAGTCCACCGATTAGTGGTAATGGCCCTGCGGTCAAAGATGTAAATGGTGGTACAACAGGAGCTTTTGAACGCAAGCAATTGGCGTACTCTGGCTTTGACAGTATTACATCAGACATTACACTTCCTAAAGTAAGCGGTCTAGGTGCAGGCGAACAGCCATGGGTTTATTATGGATTTGATTCTGATAATGCTTCAATAGAAGCTGGATATGCTTATCAGACAGGTACATTTAGATGGTTGCCGTATATTCGTTCCAATGGATTTTACTATGCTGATTCCGCATACCAGAAGTATGATGGTAACCGGATCAATAGCGTACAGTTCTATTTAGCCAAAACAGCAACATCGGATACGTATTACAATGCATATATGGTCGTGGGTGGCACACAAGTCACGATTGCGCCTACAAAATTCACGGATAGTGATGCAAATTCGACTTCAGTGAAAAAAGTAACTTCGATTGCCAAGAAAGCTTTTGACGGTACCAATATCGAAGGTCGCACAATGAATCAACGCTATGATAATGTACAAGTATCTTTCTTTTATCAAGACCAGGCTTATCCATGGACACAGTACCCAGAGTCTAGCGACTTTAGAAACAACAAATGGTATGGAACGATCGACAATCCAATCTCCTATGTACACCGTGATTGGGATAGTACCTCGATTTATAAAGATACCAACTAAGTTAAAGCTATAACGCTATGTATGATAGAAGTAGACTGACTATTTCTATACTAAGCATGTCTACGCTATCAAGTAGAAGGAAGCCGATCTGTATTAGTCGGCTTCCTTTTTGCAGTTTTTACAGTTGTATCTCACAAATGCTTAAAGAATTTGAATATATGCAATGCTTTGTTTCATGAATTTACATTACATGTTTACTTTAAAAGAACAACGTATTATAATAGCAAACGTTGAGAATAATTATCATTATCACAAAAATATAAAAGATAATGGTACGGATATGAAGGAGACAGAAACATGATACTGAAAAAATTAACAAAAACGATATTGACAGTGGGTGCGATTACAGCAATTTTGGCAGGTTGCGGAAATACCAGTACAGCGAATCAGACAGTAGCAACGACAACGAATAATGCCAATGCGATTACGATTCAAGATACGATAGGAACAACAACATTGCCTGCACCTGCTCAAAAAGTAGTGGCGTTGGAATGGTCATTTGCAGATGATCTACTGGCACTTGGTGTTACACCGATCGGAATTGCTGATGATGATAAGCCAGAAGCAATGACCAAATTAGCAGGTAAAGCATTTGACTATATGCCTTTAGGTAAACGCGAGACACCAGACTTAGAAAAAATCACCGAAGCTTCGCCTGATCTGATTATTGCAGATAGTGATCGTCATACGAAGATCAAAGAGCAATTGGATCAGATTGCGCCTACGATTGTATTGAACAGTCGTAAAGGTTCTTATGCTGAAAGTATTGATGATTTCAAAGTAATTGCCAAAGCAGTCGGCAAAGAAAAAGAAGCTGACGCACGAGTGAAGCAACATGATCAGATTATGGCTGATCTGAAAAAACAAGTAGAAGCTATGGGTAGCAAAAAAGTATTGATCGGTGTAGCACGTAAAGATGGATTCGATGTTCATACATCCGATTCTTATGCTGGACAAGTTATGACAGAAATGGGCTTCCAAAATGCCATCTCTAATACAGATGAGCCTTATGTTGAACTAAGTCTAGAGACGTTAACTACGCTTGATCCTGATATTATTTTTATTGCAACCGATGATTCTGAAGCCATCACCAACAAGTGGAAAGAAACACCTGTTTGGAAAAACTTGAAAGCAGCTAAAAACAATCAAGTCTTTATGGTAGATCGTGATATCTGGACTCGCTTCCGTGGGATTACTCCTGCTGAGAAAATTGGACAAAATGCACTAGATTTTATAAACGGTAAAGTGAAAAGCCAGTAATTTAGCATATCTGATCAATAAGAATATTCATTGGATTGAAGTATCTGATAGATTTAAAGTTATAAAATGATCTATTAGATGGAGTATTCATAAGTAGATTGATAGATATAGCAGAAAGGGAGATATCGAGCAGCCTATGTGCGCTCGATACCTCCCTTTTTTATTTAACGAATGACTTCTTTTGGATAAGCATTGGAGAAGTATTTATTGATATCCATCTATGTTTCGCAAATCAACCTTTTACTGCACCTGCGACTACGCCTCTAACAATATACTTTTGTAATAATACAAATACAATAATCGAAGGTAACACCGCCATAACCATAGCTGTCATCGCATATTGCCAATCCGATGTATATTGTCCGACAAACGTATAAGCGGCAAGAGTTAGCGTTTTGGTGGCAGGAGAACCATTCACCATCAATAACGGTAACAGAAAGTCATTCCAGATCCACATCACATCAATAATAATAATAGTGGTAGTCACCGATTGGAGTAGAGGGAAGATGACTAAGAAAAATAGCTTAAATCCAGAAGCGCCATCAATCGTAGCACTCTCATCTATTTCGCGAGGAATCCCTTTAACAAATCCATGATAAATAAAGATAGCAAGGGGTGCGCCGAATCCCCAGTATAGAATGCCTAATCCCCATGTGCTGTCTGATAAATGAAGACTTTTGGCTAATTGCAATACAGTTAGCATAATCGACTGAAACGGAATCAACATAGGCACAATACAGAGTAGATAGATTGTATTACTCCACTTGGAATTGGTACGTGATAATTTGTAAGCAGCTACAGACGAGAACAAAATAATCCCGACCAGACCAATCACAGTAATAATAGTGTTATTGATAAATAAGCGAGGGTAATTGATATATTTCCATACATACGCATAGTTATCTAAATTAAACTGTTGAGGCATAGCAATCACATCGCTCATCACTTCGGAAAAGCTTTTGAACGAGTTAATAATCGCTAGAATAAGCGGATATAAGAACAAAAGTGACAGTATAATCATCACAATTTCAAGAATAATACGACCTGTTTTGGCAGATGTCATCAGGCTTCAACCTCCCTGCGTTTGAAGATACCGAGTTGAATAAATGTGATTACAAGTACAGCTATAAATAAGACAAGTGCTTTGGCTGTACCATAGCCGTATAGATTATTTTGGAACGTATCTCGATAAATATCATAAGCGACACTGTATGTGGTTCCACCAGGTCCACCACCGGTCAGCGAAAGGATCACATCGAATACTTTGATCGAGTTTGTGAGCGCCATAAAGACCGATATCGTAATCGATGGAGCGAGTAGAGGTAATGTAATACTGAAAAATTTGCGGAAAGCACCTGCACCATCAACAGTTGCTGCTTCTTTGAGGTCTTCGGGTACTGCTTGTAAGCCTGCAATATAGATCACCATATAAAATCCGACCGATTGCCAGATTGATACTCCCAGAATCGAGATAAAGGCAAGCCCGGGTTCACCTAACCAGCTCATCGCAAAAATACCCCAGCCTGTCGTAGCTCCAAGCGATTCAAATCCTTGCATAAAAATAAATTTCCAGATAAAGCCGACAATCACCAGACTCAAAATATAAGGCACAAAAAATGCTGCCCGTAGCCATGTGGTTGAACGTAATTTCATATCTAGAATTAACGCGAGTACAATCGCTAACACATTAACCAGTACAATATAAAGCACCATATATTTGATGGTGAACCATGCTGCACTGCTAAAGTTCGCATCGCCTGTAAAAATCCGCTCAAAATTATCGAGTCCGACAAATTTAGGATGCTTGGCGATGCCATTCCATTTGGTCAATGAATAACGTACGGTCATTACGAATGGAATATAAAAAGCAACTGCAATACAGATCAGCACAGGTAAAGTAAAAATCCCAAATTGCAATCGATCAGACCATTTTCGTCCCATTTTCATTATCTATACCTCTTTCCTAAAAATAATATCCGATATCGTATTCTAGAATAAAGCGGTTACATAAAATGTATAGCTTTTTCTGATACTTGTATTATAGAATGGCGTTACGCTCTTCAAAATGGATTTAAGGAAACAGTTAAGGGTAAAAAGGTGAACAGCAAAAGAAATACAACGATAGGAGATGAACAGGGAATGGGGAGAAAAGTAAACAGTAGATTCACGAATACTCATCCCTATTTTAGGCGATATGCTATAGCAATGAAGTCACGAGTAACCGCTATCTGGAATCTATTATCCAGTCGATTGTTATACAAGCTCGTGATCTTATTCACATCTGTTATTATTTTGGTGGTGACGTCATTAACAGTGATCTCTTATCAGATGATTCGCAAAGAATCGGTGAAAAATAGCATCGACAGTACCGCTAATAATTTACTGCTAGTCAATCGTAATTTACAAGATTATATGGAAGGGATCGCTCAGTATTCTTTGCCACAACTACAATATGATGACCTTATCCATGCGATTATGAATGAGAAAGAAGAGTATGCTTCACGGATGTATCTGGAAAATTATTTACGCCGACTGTATTTTGGACGTAGTGATCTGAATGCCATTTCTCTATATATGGTCAAAGAAAAGAAATATTACTCGGTCAGTCGTGAATCATATAATATCGCTTCTCGTTCTGGATATGATAGCGAGATAGTTAACCAACCGTGGTATAACCATGTGCTCCAACAAGCCGATAATCAATATTTTCAATCGCTGGCGCTCAATCCTGTAGATCCCAATGATTCGTTACAGCAAGATAGTTTTATGGCGTATCATCGTGTGCTACGTTCGATAGCTTCTCGCCAACCGCAGGCGATTTTGACCTTCTATGTTAATCCTTCTGCGCGAGATACGATTTTGCAAGATACTTCGATCCATGAAGGTGAACATCTTATCTTTACAGATGCTAATCATATTCCTTTTTATGTAGACGATCCTGCTTTTTATCAGTCGATGATGGTTAGTGGTCTGATTACCCAGTTGCAAAATCAAACCAGTGATCCGTTAACATCGACAATCGATCATGAGCGTTATATGGTCATGTACAATCAATCGAAGCCCAATCAATGGACATTAATGAAGCCTATTTTGTATAGCCAGATTTATGAAGTCGCTAATACTACACGTAATCTGAGTTATTTGATCGGTGCAGGATTCTTGTTGATTGCATTTGCATTGGTAACGATTTTGGCAAATGAAATTACCCGTCCTTTAGGGCATTTATCCAAACAGATGAATCGATTCAGTAGTGGAGAATTTGAGATTGAAGCCACTGTCAAAGGGCAAGACGAGATTGCTCATCTCACCCAACATTTTAACGATATGGTGCGCAATACCAATGAACTTATTAATGAACGTTATCGAATGAAATTAGTAGAACAAAATGCGATTTTGAAAGCGCTTGAAGCTGAACTTAATCCTCATTTTCTCTATAATGCTCTCCAAGCGATTTCAACCAAAGCCCTGCGAAGTGGCAGATTAGATATAGCGGATATGGTCGATAATCTAGCGCAAACACTTCGTTATTGTATCGGTGGTAAAGATATAGTGATGGCTAGTGAAGAACTCAAGCATATCGAACGCTATCTTTCTTTACAAAAAGCACGCTTTGGTAGTCGCCTACAGATGACAGTTGATTGGGACGATTCTTTGCTTCAGTTATCCATCCCCAAATTATCAATTCAATCGTTGGTTGAAAATTCGATTAAGCATGCGGTTGAACAAGTGTCTGAACCCGTGATGATTACGATTACAGCACATTTAACTCATCAAGATGTACTGATTACGGTACGAGATAATGGACCCGGTATTTCGCCAGAACGGTTACAGCAAGTGCTGTCTTCATTTGAACAAACATTTATCGAGCGTGAAGGCAGTCATATAGGGCTGCAAAATCTGCATACACGTCTACAAATTTTATACGGAGAACAAGCAGGTTTACTTATTGATAGCAATCACACAGGAACAGAATTAAGCATGTATATACCACAAGGGGGCAAATCTTATGTATAGTATTTTGATTCTGGATGATGAAGAACCGTTGCGTGAAGCAATTCGCATATTGGGAGAGTGGGACAATCTTGAGATCAGTCATATCTATGAAGCGATCAATGGACAAGCAGGATTATCGATATTGCGTGAACATCCTATCGATCTAGTGATGGTCGATATGAAAATGCCAGGAATGAATGGTGTTGAATTTCTGCAAAAAGTCGAACAAGACTATCCCGATATGTTAACGATTGTGATTAGTGGATACAACGATTTTGAATATACTCATCAAGCTATCCGTTCAAAAGTATTAGATTATTTGCTCAAGCCTGTCAATCGACATGAATTAAATGATACGTTACGCAAAGCGGTTCATCTGTTACAACAACGCCAGCAACAGAATCAGCACAATATACAACAACATCGCACACTTAATATGTCTGTACCCAAGTTAAAAGAAACGATCTATCAATCGCTGGTTGAGAAACGGTTCAAAAAGCAAGGGAACGAAGAGATGTTAGCGATGATTGGAGCAGAAGATAAGAACTGTTATCATGGAGCGGTTGTATTGCGTATTTTGAACTTGGAGCAAGTACGCCGTCAGCGCTTTTATGGAGATACCAGTCTATTACACTTTGCGATTGCGAATGTGCTGAATGAATGTACAGAAGATGGAATCCACTATTTCTGTTTTGCCAATCAGCGACTCGAACGTGAAATGATTCTGATCTATCATGCCCGGCATGCATATCCTCAAGAACTTCATTATGCTGTGCAACAACGGGTTCGGAGTTCAATTCAGAACTTAGAACAGTTGCTAGACATTCAAATTATCGCAGGTACAGGCAAGCCGTCTAATGATATTCAGCAGTTAGCGACTGCTTATGAGCAAGGAAAACATATGATTGAGCAAGTCAATATTTTGGAATTGAATCGCTCATTAATCATCCCTTATGAACAACGTGCTTCTAAAGGAGAGTCGCATAGCTTATGCTCACGAATGTCTCAGATACGAACGTTGCTTGAAAATGGACATTTTCCTCAAATTCATCGAATTGCTGATGAATGTATCAGCATGATGAAGCAGTCTCCTTATCTGAGTCTGTATATGGCGGAATATAGTTTGGATGATTTGGAAGGGCAATTGTATGAGATTACGAGAGAATTGGATCAGAGGTCATTAGAATCAGATGGAACTATTGCTAGCCAACGCAAAGAACGAATACAGACGTATTCACTCGATATTATAAATATGGCTGAGTGGGAACAACATGTTCACGATATTATTACGTATTATGCAGAAAAGGTACGCCAATCAGGAGGAAGTCGGCAGTCTTTTCATATCAGTGATATTCGGTCGTATATTGATCAGCATTATTTTGAAGACATCAAAATTTCAATGTTTACCGATAAATATTACTTGAGCCGCGAGTACTTGATGAAGTTATTTAAACAAGAATATCAGATGGGGATTCATGAATATGTACAACAGTTACGGATGGGGAAAGCCAAAACGCTATTGAATGAAGAAGGACTCAAAATACAAGAAATATCCGAAATGCTGGGCTACAAAGATAAAAACTATTTTAGTAAAGCTTTTCGCAATTATTATCAATTATCGCCTTCAGAATATAGATCTCAATTATCGACAATAGCAAATAAGTAAGCGTATTCATAAATTCACTTTTTTACCCTTAATAGATTACTTATCTACATTTTTATCTGAATAGAGTTTCACTAGAATAAGACTATACCGTACAGCAGAGGCATTGAATGATGAATGCTATGTGCGTACGAATTTGAAAGATGGGGGCAGATATATGTTCAAAAAGATGATGGTCTTACCTATTACCCTTGTGCTGAGCTTATCCATGTTAGCCGCTTGTGGTAACAGTACAGATACAACAGACAATAGCGCTTCTTCAGGAGGAAGTACAGATGGTGCAGTAACGATCAATATGTTCACTGCTTCTCCAGAGTACACCGATGCATTCAATGCTTATATCGAAGAATACAAAAAAGTAAAACCGAATGTGACGATCAATCTAGAAATTATGCAAGCCGACTATAATACCATCCTCAAATCTCGTATCGCAGCGGGAAGTACACCGGATGTATTCCAGACGACAGCAGGTGGAGATATTGATACGTATGCTGATTACAGTGCAGATTTAACCAACGAACCGCTTGCGGCAGCAATGACTGATGCGGTACGTACCAATATGACATCTACCGATGGTAAAGTATTGGGCTTACCGGTGAAAGGCAATCTGTTCGCACTGATTTACAATAAAGATTTATTTGCCAAAGCAGGTATTACAGAACCGCCCAAAACGATCGCAGAGATGGATGAAGCGATTAAGAAATTAGAAGCAAAAGGTATTACTCCTTTTGCGAACGCTTACAAAGAATGGTGGGTATGGAAACATATTTTCCAACACTATGTAGATGTAGCGGCACTTGATGCAGGTGTGACTTCCAAAGATTTGGTCAATAAATTTATTGCAGGTGAAACGACGATTAAAGAATACCCTGCATTATACAATAACTTCTTTGCTTTTATTGATACGACCGTTCAGTATGGTACAGACAAGCCACTAGAACGTGATAGCAATGCAGAAGTAAGTGACTTTGCTTCAGGTAAAGCAGCGATGATGACAGGTAAAGGTGCTTGGGATGAAGAAGCGATTATTAAGATCAATCCTGACTTCAAAATGGGTATTATGGGTTACCCTGTTAGTCACAAAGCCGATCAATCGATGATTATTACAGGCGCAGATCAAGCGTTGCGTATTAACGCTGACTCTCCTGTAGCCAAAGAAACGATCGAATTTTTCAACTGGTTGTATACGTCAGATTACGGTAAAAACTGGTTCTCTCAAGTCGCCAAAGTAATTCCACCGATCAAAGATGCTCCACTTCCAGACTTGCAAATGCCTAAAGAAATGGAAGAAATCTTAAAAACCGAAAAATCTGGCGATCTATCGGTCAACTATTCTTTAGATACGTTCCACCAGAAATTCGGCGAGATCATGCAAGCCTATATTGGCAAAAGTAAAACCAAAGATCAAGCCGTCGAAGAAATTCAACAAGCTTGGATTCAATTAGGATCGGCTCAGTAAACTAAAAGAAAGCATCTTCTTTCTCTGTTATTAACATGCAGAGGAGAAGATGCTTTTTGAATTGAAAATAAGGGACTTTTAATACGTGGAACCAAAAAGATATTTTGTATATATCATCAAGTCCCTTTTTAATACATATTTATACTGCACGTACACGCTTAACGCCTTGACGATACATCAAAATTAACAAGTATGAACCGACAAAAGCACCTGTAATCAACCAGATTGGAATACGTGGATCAAGCGTATATGCCCATCCTCCGATAATTCCGGCAGGTGAAGTGAACAGTAGGATTAATACAGATAGCATAGAGAAGATTTTGGCACGCTTTTCATCATCAATAGCATTGGCTACAGCTGTCTCCAAGTAGGGAGAGCTGATCATGATACCGATGGCTGCTAAAATGGTACTGATTCCAATCCAGATTAGATTGTGTACAGGGCCGAATACAAGCATTACATTGGAAACAACAGACAGAGCAAAGCCAGCCATCATTGATTTGTATACAGCACCTTCCGGTATACGCGGAGTCAATAACCATAAGGTCAGCAACATAATCAATGACGAAATTGCTGGAACAAGTGAAATGATCCCATCGTCAATATGTAGATAATCTGCAAGATAGAGCGAGAGGTAGGTTGTTTTGAGAGTGGTCTGGAAATTGAACAAAATATACACACTGAAAATCAACAATAACCCTTTACTTTGCAAAATATCATGAATCGCACCGCTGTAGTCAACCAGACTTTGCTTGAGTCCCAATTCACGTGTTTCTTTCATTTTGCGATAACCCATCTCTGTCTCACGTGTAGTCACATGGCGACCGATAAATTGAAAGGTCATCAGTACAAAAGCAATCACATACATAATCCGCATTCCAGATACCAATCCATATTCATATACCAGTAGACCGCCTAGAGGAGCGAAGAGACCGCCGATAACGCCAATAATCTGAAGTAATGTGAATATATACGTTCGATCCCCCGGCTTCGTATCTTCGACAAGCAAGCAATAAAATGAAGTAGCAGGAACCCGTTGAAACCCATTAATAATTGCAGCAACAAGGAAAAACCAAAAGTTTTGGGATACTGCCCAGACCAGAGTAGCTACACTCCAACTAAATATATCAAAATACAACAGTGCTTTTTTGCGTCCCATGCGATCTGTTAAATAACCGCTAATAAATGAAGAAAATACTTGAAATATTAGACTGATCGTCGTGATCCAGCCAATATTCGTTTCACTAATTCCCAGTTGATACATATACAATGTCGCATACGTAGCAAACATACTATAAGGGATTAGAAAAAAAGGTTCAAAGGCAAGACAGCCGCGACTGTTGCCTTCCAAGCGTGAAAAAAAAGAACGAGCCATACGATAATCCTCCACCATATCATTTGTTTATTGTATAGAAATGTTTTATAAAGCGCTCTCACCAATAAATATACAGAACAAGTCTGTATGAAACCTTGGGTTCAACAATAAGATCAATCGACTTAATCACCACCACCGCCACCACAACTACTACATGAACTATCACTGCTACATGAACTCTCACCTGAATCATGACTACTATGGTTATCTGATGAATGATGAGAATTATGATGATTAGAGTTATCGGTGGAAACATAACCTGTACCACAAGAAGAACTAGAACTATACGATTGCAAGGTCTGCACATCTGCTGGCAAATAGGTATTCACAGACGAACAGAAATGCTGTACGTCGTTCTGAGAATAATACACCGCCGCACAACCGGCTACACCTAGACCGTAATTATCACTAGGTGAAGTGTAATTACCAGTATCATAGGTTTGATTTTTGTTTTGCTTATCATACTTAGCAGGCGGTGTTTTTTGCACTGCTTGTTGATTATGATCTCGAAATTGTTTACTCAAATAAAGGATGACCGTTTTGGCTTCAGGAACATTATTGAACGTTTGGCGGTTAAATAGGCTATGATCAATTCGATACTCATTAAAAGAATACAAATTATTCATCGTTGCCTGTGGCAATGGATAATTGAAAAATCCATTCCATAATTTAGAATTTGCACGAGTCATCGGAAATAATTGTGAATACGTCCAATCAAAAAGCGCACGTTGATCCGGTTGGGATACTGATTGTCCATGCGGAGAATGATGCAACATGTATCCAAAAAATTGCTCACAAAATTGCTGATACTCTCTTGTAAACATCAACATTTCATGCCAGATATCATCGACTTTACTACTGAACATCGGCATTTGCTTGAATAGGGCGCAGATTAGGAAATATCGACGCATTTCCACCCACCGCCAATTCCATTCTTCCTCTGTCATGTCAGGATGTTCTGTAAAGACACGTTGCCTTAATTGATGAGCATAGTCATTAGGTAAAGCTCTTTCGAGTCTAAGAGCTAACGGTACACAAGGATGCCCGGCAGGCACAATCAATGTAGGCGCAGCAACAGCAGACTGGAAAAAGCGTTGATCCGATTGAAGTGTCCATGATCGACCCCAATTTTTACGAGCGATTCTACGGAACATGATAATAAACAAAACGATAAAAGCTAATAGTAATAAAAGATCAAAGGACATTCACAATCACTCCTGTCTTTTAACATAAGCTGATTTTGAAAAATACGCTTAAAATGGTCACTTATCGCGCTACAAATTCTTGCTTAATTTGTTGTAACAATTCAGGCTGACTGATTACATCGTATGCCGTTTCTGCCAGAACTTTACCCCCAAATATCATTGCTTCTAAAGCTTCCGGTTGCTGAGCACGATCACGGAACCCGATACTATGCAATTCATGCTTTTCTGTGGTGACTTGAATATAAGGGTGAATAGCAGGGCAATGTGTAGATACATTTCCTAGATCTAGCGAACCTGCATCTTTACCGCTATGAATATCAGAACGTGCAATACCATGGGATACCAGATTATTTGTAAATGCTTCAGATAACGTCGTATTCGTTATTAATTCATCATACGAATATTCATAATTGGATACTTTTAGTGTACATCCTGTTTGTAAAGCGGAACCTTCAGCTACACGTTTTACTTTTTCTACTAATTCATTCGTATACTCCCGACTAGCAGAACGGATATAGAATTGAGCAGAAGCGTAGTCCGGTATAATATTAGCGGCTACACCACCTTGATTAATAATGCCATGAATTCGTGTATCACTACGTGTCTGTTGACGTAATGCATTGATTCCATTGAACAGTTGTAATACACCATCTAACGCATTAATACCATGTTGAGGACTGGCTGCTGCATGAGCAGATTTGCCAAAATACTCAAATTGTAAAGCATCCATCGCTAAAGAAATCCCTGATTCTTCATAGGCATAATAAGGATGTGCCATCATCGCAAAATCACAATCGTCAAATAATCCCGCCGCTGCCATGGGCACTTTAGCACCACGTGTTTCTTCTGCTGGTGTGCCATAGACACGAATCGTGCCACCCAGTTCATCTATTACCGATTTGAGACCTACAGCTGCACTTACACTCATCATACAAATTAAGTGATGTCCACAAGCATGTCCAATTTCAGGTAATGCATCATATTCGCATAACAACGCAACAATAGGACCTGACTTTGGAGCTGTATATGTAGCGATAAATGCAGTCTCTATTCCTAAGATCGGTGCTTCAATTTCAAATCCATGAAATAACAATTCTTCTTTCAGTCTAGCTGAAGCTTTGAACTCTTCATTACCAAGCTCAGGGTTTTGCCCTATATATGTAGAAACAGCTTTGAAGCGCTCGGTATGCTGATCAATTGTTGTACCTATTTGAGTTTTGAGGGTTGATATAACGGACAATTGTATCGTCTCCTTTAGAAGTCATTATATAATGTTTAGACCAAAGTAGTATATCATAAAGTGGAACATAACTGATTATAAAATGATTGAATAATCATACATATTCATTTATAATAACCCGGTTAGACTTTTTAACTAAATTGTTTAAATGGATATGATTGTAGGAACACTTACTTCGATCCGGTAGACGGCATCGTCTGCATTGATAATATGGAAGGGGATAAAAAATTGAAAGTATGTAAATCGTTATTTGCGCTTTGCTTTAGCGTGTTGATTGTATTTCTAGCAGTCACTCCTATGGCATCCGCCGCGCAAGACACAGGCAAAAAAATAGTTGTAGGTTTAAGTGCAGACTTTGCACCTTATGAATTTCGTAAAAATATCAATGGTAAAGATGAGATTGTCGGTTCGGATATAGAGATTGCTAAGCGAGTCGCTGCTGATATGGGAGCTGAACTGCAAATTCAAGATATCGCTTTTGACAGTCTATTGCCTGCATTAGATAGTGGACGGATTGATATGATTATTTCGGGGATGACACCAACGGATGAACGTCGTCAAAATGTTGATTTCTCGGATACGTATTATATTTCTCGTCAGGTTATTGTCACTCGAGCAGAAGATACGACGAAATTCAAAACGATGGAAAGTCTTAAAGGGGCTGCGATCGGTGTACAAAGAGGATCTATTCAACAAGATATCGCAGAAGGCATAGAAGGAGCAAAATTATCTCCGGTTGATAAAGTGTCTGATATTATGTTGCAGTTGGAATCCAATCGTGTAGATGCAGCAGTTATGGAAGGCCCTGTAGCGGATGGACAAGTGCTGAATCATCCTGATCTTGCGATAACAGATATTCAAATTCCAGATAGTGATACGCCTATGGCAATCGCTGTGCAAAAAGGAAATACTGAATTACTAGGTCAAATTAACAAAACATTAGCTACACTCAAAGCTAACAATGAAGTTGATAAATTTGTAAATGATGCATTCAAATTAAATTCTGGTGAATCAACAGGTGAAACGGCAGAACAGATCAAAGACAAGCCAAAGCCGAATATTTTTCAAATTTTCTGGGACTATCGTAGTTACTATTGGCAAGGAATTCAATACACATTGTTCTTATCAGCAATGGGTGTATTGTTCGGATTTATTATTGGATTGATCGTATCGTTGTTACGTTTATCCCAAATCTCGGTATTCCGTTGGTTAGCGATGACGTATATTGAAATTTTACGTGGTACACCAATGCTTGTGCAGTTGTTGATTATTCATTATGGTATCGCTCAAGCGTTTAATATTAACTTTACAGTGCTTGAATCTGGTATTATCACATTATCTATTAATAGTTCTGCTTATCTAGCTGAGATTTTTCGTGCAGGTATTCAAGGTGTAGATCGCGGACAGACAGAAGCAGCACGTTCACTGGGTATGTCTTATGGTGCAACGATGCGTCATATTATTATTCCACAAGCAATCAAAAGTGTATTGCCGGCAATCGGTAATGAATTTGTCGTTATTATTAAAGAATCATCGATTGTATCCTTTATCGGAGTAGCAGACTTGATGTTCCAAGCACAGGCTGTACGTAGTATAACGTACTCTGCATTAAGTCCGCTTATTATCGCAGCAGCTATTTACTTTGTAATGACATTTATATTGTCCAAACTACTAGGTATTGTAGAACGGAGGTTGAGTGCAAGTGATCAACGTTAAAGGTCTTAAAAAGTCTTACGGTAAAAATGAAGTGTTAACAGGTATCGATATGGATATCGCTCAAGGTGAAGTGGTTGTTATTATTGGACCAAGTGGATCAGGTAAAAGTACCTTTTTACGTTGTCTCAACTTGTTAGAACAACCTACAGCAGGTGAGATTCATTTTGAAAATGAATTGATTACAGCACGTAAGCATGATATTGATAATACACGCAAAAAAATGGGCATGGTATTCCAGCACTTTAACCTTTTCCCGCACAAAACGGTGTTGCAGAATCTTACGATTGCACCGATCAAAGTGAAAAAGATGAATACCAATGCAGCTAACAAAATTGCTGAAGATTTGTTACACACCGTAGGGTTAGCAGATAAATACAATGCTTATCCAAGTCAGTTATCCGGTGGACAAAAGCAACGTATTGCGATTGCGCGTGCACTTGCCATGCAACCCCATGTAATGCTGTTTGATGAACCGACATCTGCACTCGATCCTGAGATGGTTGGAGAGGTGCTAGAGGTCATGCAGAAGCTTGCACATGAAGGTATGACGATGGTCATCGTAACGCACGAGATGAATTTTGCACGTGAAGTGGGCGACCGTATTATCTTTATGGATGCAGGGCAAATTGTAGAGCAAGGTACACCAGAAGAAGTATTCGGTGCACCAAGTCATCCACGTACACAAGACTTTTTAAGCAAAGTATTATAAATTCAATTAACCAACCATCACTTATAAATGGGAAAGAAAGAGCTGATTAGCGTATCGGCTCTTTCTTTTTTTATTTAGCATAGGGTGTCAAAGAAACCACCAATCTACATATTATTCATTATTATTTGTTGGAACAATTTTATGAAGATTTCGTGAATATCAGAGATATCGTTGTTATCCTGTTTTGTTGTGATAATTTTAGTATATAATAAGTAAGTATGTTATTATTCATTACGAAGAGTTGTAATATACCAAGCTAGTTATCTCATAATTGTTGGAGGGAATAGATATGCCTAATTTGTTTACACCTTATACATTCAAAAATTTAGAACTTAAAAATCGGGTGGTTATGCCTCCGATGTGTCAATATTCTGTAGATACCAAAGACGGTATGCCGAATGATTGGCATAATGTTCACTATATTAGTCGTGCTGTAGGTGGTACGGGTCTTATTATTGTCGAAATGACTGCCGTACATCCAGATGGACGTATTACAGACAACGATACAGGGATCTGGGACGATTCTTTTATTCCGGCTTATCGCAAAATAGTTGATGGTGTACATCAATATGGGGCGAAGATCGGTATTCAATTAGGTCATGCTGGTCGCAAAGCAGAAGATGCGAATCCTCCTGTTGCACCGTCAGCTATTCGTTATGATGGAGAAGGTTACAAAACACCTCATGAGCTTACTACAGCAGAAGTAGAAGAAATGATTGAAGCTTACCGTCAAGGTGCACGTCGTGCAGTAGAAGCTGGTTTTGACACGGTAGAAGTGCATGGAGCTCACGGTTATTTAATTCATCAATTCCATTCCCCACTTGTGAATCAACGTCAAGATGAGTATGGTCAAGACCTTGCTTTATTCGGTGTACGTGTAGTAGAAGCAATTCGTGAAGTCGTTCCAGCAGAGATGGCTGTCATTATGCGTGTATCTGCACGTGAGTATGTAGATGGTGGGTACGGTATCGACTATATCACAGATGTATGTCGTCGTTATCAAGAAGCAGGTGTAGATATCATGCATATTTCTTCTGGTGGTGAAGGCCCTGTTGGTTCAGGTGGTATGCAAGTAGGTCCAGGCTATCAAGTAGAATTAGCTTCACATATTAAAAAAGCATTGAATATGCCTGTGATTGCTGTAGGTCTATTGGATGAGTACGACGTTGCAGAAAAAGTAATTGAAAACGATCAAGCAGATCTTGTAGCTGTAGGTCGTGCTATGTTACGTGATCCATACTGGGCGACTCATGCTGCCAAAGAACTACAATTAGAAGCAGAAGTTCCTGTTCAATACGCACGTGGGTATCATAGATAATTATACTTTAAAATGTATATTTACCAATATGTTACTTTTCAATCTTTTATTTTGGAGACAGAATAAAAAAAGTTTTTAATTGTTTTGGACATGTCATTTGACTAAAGTATGATATAGTTTGGTCTAAAAATAAAAGTAGCCTATATCCTTTGTCTATCAAGGGATATAGGCTTTTTTTGCGCAAATATAATAGTGATAGCTAGGATAAATTTGAGACGATCAACATACTATTTTCACGACAGATATCAAAAATTTAAAATAACAAAGTGATCCAAAAATGAATCTCTTCCGTTCATCTGTGTAAGGACGACAACAAAAATAAAACAAACACATAAAGGAGTTTTGATGATGAAAATGAAAAAATTGATAGTACCCGTACTTAGCTTGTCTTTGTTAGTTCCTACTACAGGTGCTTTCGCCGCCGATGCAACTTCAGCATCAATGCCAACTGTAAGTACCAAAGCAGCAGACCTTCGTTCGGATCTAGATTATCTGCTATCTGAACATTTTGCACTAGCTGTGGTAGCCATGACTAAAGCTTATGAAAGTGCTCCTGATGCTGCACAAGCGTTAGATGCACTGGATAAAAATGCATTAGATATGCAACCTGCTATCGAATCTTTATACGGTAAAGAAGGAGCAGCAGAGTTCGAACGAATCTTCCGTGCACACAACCAATATACAGACGAACTTGTAAAAGCAACCAAAATGAAAAACGAAGATGCAATCAAAGCAGCAGAAGCGAAAGTACAAGGATTTGTTGATGAATTTGCCAAATTCTTATCTACAGCAACAGGTGGTAAATTACCTGAACAAACCGCTGAAAATGCACTTCGTCTCCATGAAGATCAAGTCCAAGACGTATTTGAAAAATATGTAGCTGGTGATTACACAGGTGCATACACCGAATATCGTGAAGGTCTAGCAACGATGTTTACAGTAAGTAAAGCATTATCGGGTGCGATTGTTACTCAATTCCCGGCTAAATTCGATAACACTTCTGTTGATACACCAGCAGCAGATTTACGTTCAGCATTGAACCATTTAGCAGCAGAACACTTTGCATTATCTGTCTTGCAAATGCAAAAACAATATAACGGTTCACCAGATTCTAATGCACTAATCGCAGCTGAAGCTGGCAACACAGCAGACTTCAAAGCAGCTATTTCTTCAATCTATGGTGCAGAAGGTGCTAATCAATTTGAAAAAATTTGGGTGACTAATCATATCAAAGCACAAAGTGATTATGTCGATGCACTCAAATCCAACAATCAAACCTCTTTACAATCGGTTAAAGATCGTATTACAGACTTCACTAAAGAATTCTCCACATTCTTAGGTACAGCTACAGCGAATAACTTGCCAGCTGATGCTGCATTAGCTGCATTACGCACTCATGAAGATCAAGTTCAATCTGTGATCGATCAATATGCTGCTAAAAACTATGCAGGTGCATATACAGCAGATCGTGAAGGATACAAAACGATGTTTGGAATTGGTAAAGCACTAGGTGGTGCGATTGTTACTCAATATCCAGACAAATTTAAAACAGCAGCAACTACACCTATGCCTACAATGCCAACTACACCAGCACCTACGCCAACAGCTCCAGTGATGACCAATCCTACAACATCTAATGATTCGATGATGATGGTATGGATGAAGCTGAACAGCAAGCAGCTCAAAATTGGTGACAAAACAACAATGATGGATACTGCTCCTGTTGTTAAAAACGGCACTACGTATATCCCACTTCGTTATTTGGGAGAAGGTATCGGTGCGAAAGTAAGCTGGAATAAATCTGCTGGCCAAGTGACTGTAATGGCAGGTAGCGATACCATGAAATTCTGGATTAATAACAAAAAAGTAGATGTTAATGGATCTACTAAAATGCTAAGTGCAAATGCTATGGTCAATAGTGATGGCAGAACATTAGTACCATTACGTTCGATTACTGAATTATTAGGTTGGGACGTTAAATGGAATAAAGCAGACGGTTCAATCACTTTAACGAAATCGATGTAACACAGCGTTAACTGATACGAGATATCCGGTTATGCCCATAGCCAACCCATCTCCGTGTTGTCAACGCTTATCATAAATAAAAACACTCTTGGTCTTATAGACTGAGAGTGTTTTTTTAATCGTAAATATGTTTAATTTTATATGTAGAGGTAAGAATGTAGGGGTGATATAGACGAAAGTCCCATAATCCCGTAAAATAGGCAGTATAAGGAACCTATTGGTGTTCAGATGCAGTCGTATAGTCAGAATATAGAACGATGAATAGCGGTCAAATTATAAATTATTGAAACGTTAAATATCATGCTTCGTATTATGATCTATCATTGACACGACAATAGTGATCAATTATTAAATTGGAGGTAATTATTTATGTCTATTTTCAAAAGGTTACGTGATTTAACTTTATCCAATGTATTTGCTTTGATTGAGAAAGCAGAAGATCCTATTAAAATGACAGATCAATATATTCGCGATATGTCTGCTGACCTAGAGGATGCGGAGAAAGCTGTTGCCTCACAGATCGCTATCGAAAAACGTTTCAAACAATCGTACGAAGAACAAGAAGCATTGGTTAAAAAACGTGAAGAGCAAGCACATATGGCTGCTCAAGCGCAAAATATCGATTTAGCTCGTCGGGCGTTGGAAGAAAAGAAAAATGCTGAAGCCAAACGTGATGAGTTCAAAGCGAACTATGAGCAAAACAAAGCTTCTGCGGACAATCTTCGTGCCAAGTTAAACGAAATGCGCAAGCAATTGACTGAAATGAAAAACAAACGCGATACTTTGATCGCTCGTTATCAAGCAGCTAAAGCGCAAAAAGAAATCAATCATGCGATGAGTGAATTTAGCTCAGATTCTGCAACATCTGGCTTGAAGCGTATGGAAGAAAAAATGCTACAAATGGAAGCTCAAGCACAAGCAAGTGAAGAAGTGAATGGTCAGAACAAATCACTAGATGATGAATTTGCATCACTTGGTAAAGATAAAGCAGTTGAAGATGAGTTAGCAGCATTGATGAAGCAATACGAGAACAAATCATAATTTTATTCAAATATAAGTTACGCTATTTTTGTAGCTCATTACAAAGCGAAGGTCGGAACGATACAGCTTGTTCTCCTTCGCTTTTTGTATGGATTTTTGATGAATAGTGATGGGTTGATGATGTTGAAAGAAATAAGCAAAAGAGTACAATCTTGAACAGGTTATAAATAATTTTACGACGTTGAATATGTGGAGGATGTCTAGTATGAGTTGGAACATTTTGGGATCAATTGCAGTATGGACAGCAGTAGGAGCAGTACTTTTATTTCTTTTGATGTATATTGATTCGTTATTTACCAAGTACAAAGATATTACTGAGATCAAAGCAGGCAATAATGCGGTGGCGACTCGTCTGGTCATGAAATTATTTGCGCAAGGATATATCTTATCGGTAGCGATCGGTACATCTTGGAGTCTTGGTGAAGCTGTACTGGTATCTGTAGTATCATTTGTAATCTTACTAATCTTGGAATTAATTGTACGCTTCTTATTGAAAAAAATGATGGGTCTTGATCTGGATGAAGGTACCAAACAAGGTCAAATCGGTTATGGATTATTGGGCGGAGCATTACAAATCGTAGGTGCATTGATTATTTCAGCTTCATTATAAAGATTACGAGAGGACGATTGGCGATGGGATTATGGAAAAGAATTACTAACCTCGTATCTAAACCTGAACCGGCTAAAGTGGAAAAAAGCCCGATGGATTTGAGCGTTGGGGATATTTGTGAAGTGTCATTGGTTACATATGAAGTCAAAGGAAGCGTTCGTAACCGTGCTCGTAATGCTGTAGTACTCACTATACAAGATGGCAATGCAATCGCTTATCTGCATATCGAAGAGCGAGAAACGGTGCGCTATGCGCTATATTATCCGATTGATGGTGGACTTGAAAATGCAAACGAAGTACCGAGTCATATCGAAATGGATGATACCGACTATTACTTAGAAGAACAATACGATGGTACAGTAATATCTACAGGCAGAACACCAGCATTACAAAGTGGAGAGCAATCGGTGTGGCAATATCAATCAGATGATCGCAAATTACTTCGTATTGAATGGCAAGCTGGACGTTTTACTTTGTATGAAGGAGAATTCGTACTTAACGGAGACGTCTATGTTATCCGTGCTAGTTAGGAGCGAAGAAGAATGAAACAGCGTGCATCATGGTTGCTCAAAATAGCAATAATGCTTGCCTTATTAACTTCATTATTATCAGGTTGTGGTAATTCGAAGGTTGAAGTCAATTATCCACTTGAATCGGTCAGTAGAGATGGAGATTCCACTTCCTATGTATACCGTGCAGCAGGACAGACCGTTCCTGTAGTCGCAGAGCAGTTATCGGATCAACGTACTCCACAAGAGATGAGTGTTCAAGATCCGGAGCGGATGTTTCTGGTCTATGACAATGAATTAATTCAAGTCCAACAAGATCCTGAGAAGCCAGAAGATACGATTATCGAGGTGGACTCGGACAAATATGTAGCTCGAAACTATGATTCTAGCTTTTTACAAGGATATCTTACAGCTAGTATTATCAGTAATTTATTTAATTCTTTTGGTGGCGGATACAATTATGGTGGTAGTTATCGTGGATATACAACCTACAAAACATACAAGCCCACGATACAGTACAAAAAGCCAACCACACAAGATATCAAACAAGCTCCTCCGTTAACAGTGAACAAATCCGGTTCTATTTTCAAGCGTGGCACATCATCTAGCTCGAAGCGTTCGAAAGATAGCGGTAGTATTTTTAATCGAGGATCATCTTCTTCAAACGGATCAAGTGGAACGATCAATCGAGGTAGTCGCTCGGATTCGTCAGGTGGAGGATTCTTCTCGCCTTCGCGAAGCAGTAAACCGAAGAGCAGTTCTGGATCAGGTAAAATACGCAAGCGAAGTCGAAGGTAAACATATGAAAAGAAGTGAATATAATAGTTGTTGATAATATTCATACACAAGCTGATTTTTATTCTCATTAGTTCAACCTTAAACCGTATCCTTTTACAGAGGATGCGGTTTTTTTATAACTAAAATAAAGAATATACATACAATAACTAAAAGGGAGCAATATAGAGCAATTTATCTCTATGTTCATCATAAAACTTGCATGATCTTCTATGTTAGTCTATAAAAGAAAGGAATAGAAAAGAACGAACATATAACAATGAAGTTACAAGAGTCGTAGCATAAGCAATATACAGGAGGCAGTTAATGATGAAAGAATCACAACCATTATCAAGTGAACAGGGCGGTTCTAATCCTGTTGAACATAATCCGACTAAGTTTAAGCGGAAACCTATTACTCCAGCAACAGCGCAACAAAAAGTAGCTGAATATGTACAGGTTATAGACACAGAAGTGATACCTTTGTACACAGCAGGGGGAAGATTTTTAGCCGAATCGGTACAAGCTCCTCATCCTTATCCTCATTTTCGCCGTTCAGGTATGGATGGTTATGCTGTAATTGCTGATGATATTGCTTTAGCTTCAAGTGACCATATCGTCTGGTTAGAAGTGATCGATAATATTCCTTGTGGGCAGACTCCTTCCGTCCCGATTGTTAAAGGCACCGCAGCTCGTATTATGACGGGAGCGATGGTTCCTGATGAAGCAGATACAGTAGTAATGTTAGAGATGACCGAGACGAGAGAAGAAGATGGACGACAATGGGTAGGATTCAAGCGTTCTGTAGAACAAGGTCGCAATATTACACCGATTGGACTTGAAGTACAAGCAGGCGATATTTTACTAACACAGGGAGCACAGATTGGAGCAGGAGAGATTTCTGTGCTGGCTACTTTTGGTGTCCATCAAGTAGAAGTCTATCGTCGTCCACAAGTGGCCATTTTTTCAACAGGGACTGAATTGTTAGCCGTAGAAGAACCTATTGCTCCAGGTAAGATTCGCAATAGTAATTCGTATATGTTAGCAGAGCAAGTCAAAGCAGCAGGCGGTGAGCCTCATGTATTAGGGGCTATTATGGATGATCTGGAACTTGCACGGACAACGATGTTACATGCGTTATCGTCTTATGATATCGTCATCTCCAGTGGGGGTGTATCTGTAGGGGATTATGATGTAATGGGTGATCTGGTACGTAGTGACGAAGTAGAAATGCTATTTAACAAAATATCGATGCGTCCAGGTAGTGTCACCACTGGTGCAGTCAAAGACGGCAAATTACTATTCGCACTATCAGGTAATCCAGGAGCATGTTTTGTGGGTTGTGAATTATTAGTCCGTTCAACGATCCGGCAAATGATGAACTCCAAGCAAGATTATTTGCCAGAATGGACAGCAACACTAGGGCATGATTATCACAAAATCAATAGCTTTACTCGTTATGTACGTGGAAGCATGACTGTAGAAAATGGTAAAATTATTGCTTATCCTGCGAGTCTGGACGAATCCAGTGTGATGGTAACGATCAAAGATAGCGATTGCTTAATTATTATTCCACCTACCAGTGAAGTACTGCCAGCAGGGACGACGGTATCGTTGCTCCGTCTGAGTCGATGATAAGATGAATGATACTTCTAGGCCATCTACTATTGATCGTCAACATACGCCTGTCGTTATTCAGATTGTCGGTTACAAAAATTCGGGTAAAACGACATTGATTGGAGCCTTATTACAACACTGGTCTACTCAAGGCAAAAAAGTCGCTGTTATCAAGCATGACGCTCATGAATTCCAGATGGATCATGCAGGTACAGACACCTACGCTCATACTCAAGCAGGAGCAGCAGCGATTGCGATTAGTTCAGCTACACGTACGGCTATCATCGAGCAGCATTCCTCTACATTAGAAGAGTTAATATCGAGATTTGAAGTAGGGTATGATCTGATATTAGTCGAAGGATTTAAGCAAGCCCACTACCCTAAGATCGTGATCGTAGCCGATGAGCAAGGTATTTCTTTGGTTCATGAATTGGTACAGGTCAAATGGGTATACAATCGCTATTCATCATCTATATCTTCAAATTTGAAAGAAATCACTTTTATTGATGCTGAAAAAGATGGTATCATAACCATAATCCATGAATTGGAAAATTATATTGAAGCACAGGGGGAACATCAGAAATGAAAATTACACTTATCGCCGGAAGTAATCGTCCGGATGCATCAACTACTCAATTGAGCCAGTATATTGCCCATCTGCTTCAAGAGCATGGACATGAAGCAGAAGTATTTAATTTGTATGAGCATCAATTACCATTATACGGACCGGGCGAAGCTTATGGACATGAAGAAGTACAAAAACTTGCCCAAGCAGCCAAATCGGCGGATGCCCTTGTTCTAGCAACACCTGAATATCACGGTTCCATTTCTGGCGTACTCAAAAATGCGCTTGATTTCTTAGGAAGCGATTATTTTAACAATAAAGCTGTTTTATCTGCGAACTCCGCAGGTGGATTGATCGGTACAGCTTCTCTATTACATTTACAGACGATTGTTCGTAATGTACATGGTATTAACTGTCCGGAATGGATTTCCATCGGTGGGTCACAGCGTGAATTCAATGAAAACGGTGAGCCTACAGATGAAGGAACAGAATTGCGTATTCGCAAAGCGGTAGAAAGCTTTATCGATTTAGCATCTAAATTAAGTAGTGCTTCTGCTTAAGCTAAATGGAGCACGATTGTAAGCTTAGAATAATATACTTATATTCAACTAGAACGATCTGAAAAAAATATAACGTTGTAATCTACTATAGACATGCAAGTCGATCAGTGTAACTACCGATTGAATTACAAAATCCCCTTACCGCTATTAGTGAACTTACTCATTCAAGGTTGAGAAGTTTACAAAAGTGTTAAGGGGATTTTATTTGGGTCTATGGGGCGATGCTTTCCACTTCTAAGCCTGTTCCTTTAGCTATAAATAATTTTCAATCCCATAACTGATCTGGTTATCATACAGTAATTTGCCATTGATCAGAACTTCATTTTTTGTAAGCTTTCATTCGGCTTAGACAACCGATCAATAGTGTAAATACCCTCTACATTCGGCTGAAGGACCAATTGAATCCGACCACTATGGATATTTTGATCAAGTAAAGATTGTGTAATGAATTCAGGACATGATTAATATGCCTCCTCAGATATTGTGAAATGGAACAGTGAAAGTACGAATATTATAGATCCGTTCGTTTCTCAATCGCTTCAGACATCGTTTTATCGGTAAGATGAGCATAGATTTCTGTTGTTTCCGTAGAAGCATGTCCGAGCTGCTCTTTGGTTTTATAAATATCATTTTGTAAATAGTAATCTGTCGCAAACGAATGACGTAATTTGTGTACAGTCAGATACGGTTTACCAAAACTTTTGGCATACTTCATAATCATGGCTTGAATAGCGCGCTTGGTCATGCGCTTACCAGAAGATTGTCCATTCGGACGAGCAACAAATAACGCTGTTTCTTTTTTAGGCGTACGATAGCGTGTTTCACGTAATTCTAGATAAGTTTTGATCTCGTCTTTGGCTTGCTCACGGAAATAAATGGGTGTTTTGAATGTCTCATCATTATTACCTTTACGAGATACGTACATTAACTTCTGATTGAGATCCAGATCAACCAAATTGAGATTAACCACTTCAGATACCCGTAAGCCTGAATTCAAAATAAGACTAGTAATACAGGCATCACGTTCACGATTCAGTTCGTAAGAGTATAATGCTTGCTTATTCGTAGCAATATCTTGACGATAACCTTCCAGAATATAACCGACAAATTCCAGTAATTCATCTTCTTCTAAAATTTTACCTTTTAATTTGGCAGCTGTATCTTTGGGTTTGTGCATTCGTTTGACTTCGACTTTTGCCATAATATTACGTTTGAGCAAAGGATAAAAATTATCATCTTCAGCAATCTGGCTTAAATAATGAAATAGTGAGCGAAGAGACGATAATTTGCGTGATACAGTTACTCTGGTATTGGTACCTTCTGTTCGAGTCGTTAAATGAAGACGATAATTCGTAATATCTTCCATCCGTAACGTTTCCAATTCGAGTAATTGTATTTGTGTATAATGGGTAGCTGTCGATAACCCTTCAACAATCATCCAACCGAAAAAAGATTCATAATCGCGTATGTACTCTAACAATGTAGACGGAGAAAGATCTGGTAATTTATAATTTATAAATTGCTCTACAAACCACGGCATAGAAGGCAATTTTTGATCTAATTTCGCTCGATCTGCTATTTTTTGGATACTCATGTAGATACTCACCTCTACCCCGATTGTAGCATAAATCAAAGAGAATCATAGGTTTCTTCAATTGGAAATGATTTGCTTCTTTTGACGTGAAAAGTATATAGTAAAAAGATAAGAAAAAGTGCATTTGGATACCAAAGACCTGACTTCAATGACGGAGGTTCATCATGAGATTAAAGCTTGAACAAGTGCCACGCAGTCGCAGACGTGTGATCCGAGAAATGATGCAATTGTATCTTTATGATTTTACATATTATTTGAGTATTGATCTGGACGATAAAGGTCGATTTCCAGAATATCCAGGGTTAAATCAGTATTGGAGTCAACCGGGGAAGAAGTTTCCATTTTTGATTTATGCTGATTCTTATATTGCAGGCTTTGCTTTAGTCGATCGATTGAAAGATTCTTCTGAAGGTGATTACTATATGACTGAATTTTTTATTTTGAAAAAATACAGGCGTACAGGAATAGGTAAATGGGCAGCTCATCAATTATTCGCTCGTTATATCGGCAAATGGAAAGTTACACAAGTACAGACCAATCGTCCTGCACAGTTGTTCTGGCGTCAGGTGATTGGAGAATATACCAAAGAGCAGTATCGAGAAGTGGTTCATCCAGAATACGGTAATCCCAGTCAGTATTTTGATACTCACAAAGCAGAATAAACCACATGATCCCTAATCACAGCATAGAGAGGAAGACACATTATGTATTTACCATCATTTTCATTATCAGATAAAAAAGCGATTGTCACTGGAGCCGGCAAAGGCATTGGTCAAGCATTGGCGATTGGACTTGCTCAAGCAGGAGCAGATGTAGGGTTGATTGCTAGAACAGGTTCAGATCTAGAAGTGACCAAGCAGCTGATCGAAAAACATAGTAGTCGCAAAGCCATCTGTATTCCAGCCGATGTAACAGATCGTGAACAAATGCAATCTGCATTTGATCGTTTTGAATTGGCATTTGGCGCACCGGATATTCTGGTCAATAATGCAGGAATGAATATTCGATCGAAAGCATTAGATGTAACCGATAGCGAGTGGCATACCATTGTAGATACTAATTTACATTCAGCCTTAATTGCTTCGCAAATGGCAGCACATTTAATGAAGGAACACGGTGGCGGTAAAATTATCAATATTGCTTCGGTTGGTGGACACACCGCTTTGCGAACAGGAGTAGTCTATGGAGCAACCAAAGCAGGGTTAATTCATATGACCAAAATTCTAGCGATGGAATGGGCACAATACGGTATACAAGTTAACGGAGTCGGTCCATGGTATTTCCGTACGCCACTGACAGAAACTATTCTAGCTGATGAACAATATATGCAAGATATTCTAGATCGAACGCCGATGAAACGTGTCGGTAATTTGGAAGAAGTCGTAGGCCCAGTCGTCTTTTTAGCTTCTGAATCCGCTGGATATATTACGGGTCAGACGATTATGGTAGATGGTGGAATGTCTGTGTTTGGATTTTGATGAAATAAATGATAACACACTGAGTAAAATGGCTTAGTGTGTTATCATTTATCCAAAACATCATATATGAAAGGAGTGTTAGATTGAAAGAATTAATAGCAAAATCAGATCATATCCATGCACATTATAAAAATTTAATCGATCAAGATGAATCTATCTATTACAAATTATTGCTACATATGAGCAAAGCTTAGCTAATAAATATATATAAATAAAAAGATAGTACGTCATATTATAGTAGACGGTACACTATCTATTTTAACCTTTAAAGAACTTGTTATTAAAGATTATTCCTAATACACTAAGTGTAATTACTTAGTGTATTTTATGATGTCATGAAGTTTGATTTGAAAAGAGAGGATGCTCACTATGACTATGAAGTCGATCGAACAACTGGTAGATATAAACGAACATGCTTGGCAGGAAATTCAGGATGTTTTGAATCAAGGGGAAACACCGTACACGATCTTGCCTAAAAAAGATCTGCAAGCGCAAACGACTTTGTTACAAATGCAAATAACTACTAAATCATATCTAGGTTGTATTGCCTACGAAACAGGTGGGATTTTGTTTGATCAGGGTTGGATCAAGTTATTGGGATCGGGTAATGAACATATTTATGGAGATTTGTTATCATGGAATGGACAATCGCAACCAGAATCTGAATCGTCTATTATTACTCAACCTCTTGCTAAAGCACTAGTTGTTGCTTATGATGTCGTAGGTGGATTTTTTGCTTTGAATGGTGGAGGACTAGGTGAACAGGCTTCGATCTATTACTTTGCGCCAGATACATTAGAATGGGAAGATACCGAGTTATCTTATTCTGAGTTTGTGATCTGGTTAGCGTCCGGACGTTTGAGTCAGTTTTATGAAACGATGCGTTGGAATGGCTGGCAAGACGACATTTCTGCACTTTCACCTGATCGTGCTATTCATTTTTACCCGCCACTGTGGACACAAGAAGGATCTACTGATCAGAGTAGCAAAAAAGCTGTGCCTGTAGCTGAGTTTTGGAATATGAATATCGTTGGAAAATAAATAAAATCAATCATAAGCATAGAAACACGAAAAGCTCTTAAATTACATAGGAGCTTTTTTGCTTTTTATTGTCAGTATTATTGACTATTTTAGAACAGAATTATCCTATTTTAACTATATCTATTCATTTGAAAGACAAATACGACATATATTGGAGTGTATATATGCCATATTTACGTATGTCTATATCTCCTTTAGAATAAATGTAAGAATTGCTAACAAAAGAAGGAGATGACATCATGCACAAGCTATCTGCTGTTCCTGAACCGAATATCACGTATCAACCCAAACAGTATGAGTGTAAACGGGCAGAAGGACAAAGTGATTGGAGTGGAAGATTAGATCAGCCCTTTTGGAAAAAAGCGAACTGGACAGATGAGTTTGTAGATATCGAAGGTGATTTGAAACCTTTACCTACCAAGCAGACCCGTGTCAAAATGCTCTGGGATGATGAGTATTTCTATATTGGTGCTGAATTAGAAGATAATGAAATATGGGCCAATCAGACAGAGCGAGATTCTGTTATTTTTTATGATAATGATTTTGAAGTTTTTATAGATGCTGATGGAGATACTCATCATTATTATGAGTTTGAGATCAATGCTCTGAATACAGTTTGGGATTTATTATTATCCAAGCCGTATCGAGATCAGGGACCTGCAATCAATGGCTGGGATATCAGCGGATTACGAACAGCTGTCTATATTGATGGAGAGTTGAATAATCCACAAGCGAATAATCGCAAATGGAGTGTTGAGATTGCAATGCCATGGTCGATTTTGAAAGAATGTTCGCTACATAAGCGTGCGCCGATAGCGGGTGAGAACTGGCGTGTGAATTTTTCGCGTGTGCAATGGCAAGTAGATATTGTAGATAACCAGTATGTAAAAAGAATGGATCCAGCAACAGGCAATTCTTTTCCAGAAGATAACTGGGTGTGGAGTCCAATGGGTATTGTGAATATGCATTATCCTGAGCTGTGGGGATATGTCATTTTTGTTGATGAGCAGACAACAGAAGATTCTCAACAGCCTTTGTATATAACAAACATAGAACAATACAAATGGTTACTGCGTCAGCTATATTATCGTCAGCGTCAGTATGCAAGTGAGCATGACCGATATTGCGATCAACTGGAAATAATATATGCCATGTTACCTGTGGATATACAAAGTATTGCCCGTATGGAACAACTTCAATTGGAAACAACAAGTAGTATGTTCCAAATGTCTATCATTGTACCTGATCAGCAGATTAGGCTCTGTATCCGTCAAGATGGATGGGTATGGGAAGAAGCATAATTATTGTGAGACGCTAGCATACTCTTATCAACAAACAGTCGCCAAGCTATCGACGATCAACAGTATAGATCATCAGGAGGGATATTCATGACCACACGTACAGCTTATGGATTGAATCTGGATCTTATTAAAGAAAAGTTAGCATGGAAAAAAGAGCAAGCACAAGGACGAGCAGAATCATTATTTGATGTGTTTGACCAACCTCTGTCAGAGCAAGAAGAACAGTTGCTTCAATTTTTGTATGCGTATATGCCACTACATGATCTAGCTGATTACGACGGTGCTTTTTTCCTGCAACATATTCGGCAGGTATTACAGGTTCAAGCGGAAATGCCGTGGGGTTCGCATATTCCAGCTGATATTTTTGTGAATTATGTCCTCCCGTATCGAGTCAATAATGAGAATATCGATCAGAGTCGGTCTGTTATTTATAAAGAGTTAGCTGATCGAGTCCAACATTTATCCATGACTAACGCTATATTGGAAACGAATTATTGGTGTCATGAACGAGCCACATATATAGGCACAGATATACGCACTGTTTCTCCATTAACGATAATGAGGACTGCACTCGGGCGTTGTGGAGAACAATCGACTTTGACTGTAACTGCTCTACGCAGTATCGGGATTCCTGCACGTCAGTGTTATACGCCTCGCTGGGCACATTGTGATTCTAATCATGCATGGGTCGAAGCATGGGCAGATGGGAAGTGGCACTTTCTGGGTGCATGTGAACCCGAGCCGATATTGGATGAAGGATGGTTTCGCTTACCCGCTAAGCGTGCAATGTTAGTGCATACGCGCGTATTTGCGGATTATAATGGCCCTGAAGAAGTAACGACTACACATCCATGGTATACCGAGATCAATCTGTTAGATCATTATGCTTCAGTGAAATCAATTCATGTGGATACAGTAAATGAAGCAGGTGAACCTGTTGTAGCCGAAGTTCAGTTTCAATTGTACAATTCGGCTGAATTTTATCCGCTCACTTCGTTAATGACCGATGATCATGGACGAGCTTCATTAACTACAGGTTATGGCGACCTGCTAATTCATGCGCGCACATCTTCATCATGGGGAACTGCATTTATCGATACTCGTCGTTCCTCAGAGTTCAAAGTAGTATTGAAGTACCAGACCCAATCTGCCTACACATCAAGTCTGACTAATGAAAAGAATAAAACTTTATTCACCGAAGAATGGAAAATGACTCCCCCTGTTGCTCCTGCTATGGATAGTGGCATCAAGCTAGACGAGCCAATCATTGAACAACATACACAAAGAATCAAAGCAGGGACAGCTATTCGTACTGCGTTTGAACAGACTTTTGTAGATCAGGAGCAAGCACAACATGATGCTGAAGCATGGCAATTACCTGTAGATCGGGTAGGGCATATACTGCAAACGGCTAAAGGAAACGGACAGGAAATAGCTACTTTTCTCAATGAATGTTCAGCATCTGAACGAGAGTTAGGTTTGCGTTTATTAGAAAGTTTACGTCCGAAAGACTTAACCGATACATGTAGAGCCGTATTGCAGGATCATTTGCAAGGTGCACTATTATTAAATCAACCTACAGAAGATATGGCGAAAGATTGGGATGCCTATGTTCTTTGTCCGCGGGTACATTTTGAAATGCTTACTCCTTATCGAGCATATTTCAGTAAGCAATGGAGTAAAGTGCAACAAGATCAATTTCGCTCAGATCCAATGCAGTTAGCCGCTGTATTAGAACAAGAACTGATTATAAATAATGATGTGGATCGTTATACAGGAATGGCTACACCTGCTAGAGCACATCAGTTAGGAATGACTGACTCGGTTAGTCGGGATATTGTATTTGTAGCGGCTGCACGTAGTCTAGGAATCTTTGCACGTTTAGAACCTTTGAACGCAATGCCTCAATATCAGATGCAAGGGATATGGTATTCGGTACAATGGGCAAAAGATCAGTCTATCTCAGAAGAGACCGATACGCTTACCTCATCTGCTTCCAATACAGGCAATATCATATTCACACGTGCAGTGGATTCTTCAGAAGTGGTTGCAGAATACCAGCATAATTTTACAATCGCTATTTTGGAAAAAGGTCATTATCGTACATTAGATATTCCTTATGGTGAAAAAGATGTGTATGATCAGCCGTATACAGTTTTAGCAGGAGAGTACCGTTTGACAACAGGTACGCGTCTGGAAGATGGAAGTGTGTTGGGCACATTTGCTTATTTTACAGTAGAATCTGACCAAGAAGTAGCTGTAGAATTAGTATTCCGTACAGAACAGCAACCGATACCCATTCTGCTAGAAAAATTACCAGAAAATCTACAACATCAATTGCATAACGTACAAACAAAGAATACAGCAGTAGATGTAACATCAGGTAGCATTTTAGCGTGGCTTGAACCTGAACGCGAGCCTACCAAACATTTGTTACGTGAATTAGCGGAACTTAGAGTAGAACTTGAATCGTGGACAGGGGATATTTGCCTATTGATCGCAGATCCATCAGAGCAAGCAGTCGTAACCCTTGATCCTTTACCTGCACAATCCCATATAGAGATAGATCCACATCATCAATCACTGTCACAATGGTCTGAGTTGCTTCCTTCCTTAAATGGAGACCAGCTACCTGTGGTGATTGTTGTAGATCAACAAAATCGGGTTCGCTATAGTTTGCAAGGATACAAACTGGGTACAGGTAAAGAATTGTTACGTGTGGTTCATCAGATGAATCCTGAAGGTTAATGATTATTTTTGTAAAAGCGATACATGTGCTTTATATAATAAGTACTATATAAAAAAGACTCTATTGTTAATCGATTAGCAATAGAGTCTTTGCTATGTAGAATCGGATGGATAGCGTGCAAAGTAGTGAATTTCACAAGCATCGGTTAATGATGTTATAATTTTAAAAGATAAAGGAGGGGGAACATGTTACGAAATAAAGACGGTTTTATGATGGTTACGATAGTGTTGGCTATAGTTACAGTTGCTTTATCGATTTGGGAAATTGTAAGCAAGTATAATGGTGGATATACTTTTTTGTTGCTTGGATTGCTTATGATCTCCTCAGGAGCTTCTGCGTTTCGAACAGATAGAAAATTAGCGGCTTATGCAAATTGGATGGTGGGTATTTTTATTTTAATCGTTTTTGGTCTATCGTTTTAACAAATAATCAAATAAGTATCCAATATTAATACAAATTACATAATTATTTCAAAAAGCAGCTAAGCTTGTATAAGGAGCAAATCATGTTTAAAAGGTTGAAAATAATATTCGGGCATGACCTATTCAAAAGATTGATCGTTACAGGAATGTTTGTGTTTATACTTTCGTTTAGTATCATTGAATCTATGATTATATCTGGCTTTAAGATCAATGATACTCAAGTCAAAGATATAGATTATATGATTATTCTGGGTTCCGGGCTTAGAGGTTCTGAGCTTTCGATCATCTTACAACAACGAGTAGATACAGGAATCGTATATCTCAAACAGCATCCTGATATTCCTGTTATTGTATCAGGTGGTCAAGGTCCAGGTGAAGATATCCCGGAAGCAGAAGCAATGAGTCGGTACCTAGTCAATCAAGGAATCGATCAGAATCGTATTATTCAAGAAAATCGTTCGACCAGCACGTTTGAAAACTTAACATTTTCTAAAGATATTTTGCAATCGAAAGGTGTAAATAATGCTTCCATTATAATTGTTACAAGCAATTATCATCTTTATCGTGCTGAAATGATTGCTTCTACGCTTGGATACAACGTGCACGGCATAGCAAGTCCATCTCTAAGGTATTTGCTACCGCAGAATATGCTACGTGAATATCTGGCGATGATTAAAGCAATGTTACAGCTTTCCTAAAATATTGAGGTATAAAAAGGAGTGATCTAATGAGCGAATTTACGATTGGACATTTAATTCAACGCAAACATAGCGATCTATTGCAGGATGTTAATCCTTTATTTATAGGTCACCTGAATGACAAATGGACACTGTTTTTTATGAAAGATACAGGGATTTATAAAAGGATTCCCGAATCTATTTATGATATTTCGAATACGATACCTGTATTACATTTTGATAACGCAGAAGATCATGGGTGGAGTTATGAGATTGTATTTAAAGGCAAATCGCAAGCTAAGTTTGATTACAATTATGAAATGGAAGATATGGCGTTATATCAATTAGCATTAGATCGTTATCCAGAAGAAGATCCAGTGGAATTGTTATATACAAACCCTGATTTTGAAGGGGTTCGTCAACAATTGCTAGATGAATTACATAATAGTGATATCTATCAAGAGCAGATCAATAACCTTTTTAAAGAGTGCAACGTGGAACAATTCAGTCTGTTTGAAGTAAGTGCAGAACAAATCCAACAATTAAAAACAATAATGACGCAAGAACATGAAGAACAATTGGAATTTATGCATGATTTGGTGGATCAATTTAAAGAAATATTGAACCTTCAGCAAATGAGTTGGATCAATCCAGAACGACTAGAAGATGATGATCTTGAGTTGGAACTAGAATAACCAAAGTACATTATTTTCCAAGTGAGTGATTACGCTTACAGCTGAAGGGTAATAAATTAGCGAATCGATATGACCAAGGAGGTTACAGTAATGGAAAAACGTAAATATGGTAAAACGGATATGGAAGTTAGTGTGCTCGGATTTGGTGGTTCTGAAATAGGAAGCGGAGTTAGTGAAAGTGATGTTAAACAATTGCTCAATAGTGCACTCGATGCAGGCTTGAATGTGATTGATACCGCAGAATGCTACGGGCAAAGTGAAGAATTGATAGGTAATACATTAGCTCATCGTCGAGATGACTATTATTTGTTTACTAAATGCGGACATGCCGCAGATTTCGATGCTCCTGATTGGGACCCTGTGATGTTGGAACAAAGTATAGACCGCAGTCTTAAACGGCTCAAAACCGATTATGTCGATGTGATTCATTTACATAGTTGCTCTGAAGAAGTATTACGCCGTGGTGAAGTGATCGAAGTCTTGCAACGTGCCAAACAAGCAGGCAAAACACGTTATATTGGTTACAGCGGTGATCATACGAATGCACTATATGCGATTAATACAGGTCTTTTTGATAGTCTAGAAACATCTGTTAATATTGCAGATCAAGAAGCGATTGCACTTACGATTCCAGAAGCGCGTAAGCATGGTATGGGTATTGTAGCGAAGCGTCCGATAGCAAATGCAGCATGGACTCTTGAAACTGTAGGCCCACAAGAATATCCTTTTGTCTATTGGAATCGTTTACGTGATCTTAATTATGGATTTTTGCAAGATGAAGAAGTTCAAAAAAGTATAGAACGTGCTTTACGTTTTACGTTGAGTATTGAAGGTATAGATACAGCAATTGTCGGAACAACGAAGCCAAGTCGCTGGACAGAAAATGCTGCTTTGCTTAAAGAAGGTGCATTACCTAAAGAACATTTTGAAGCGATACGTAGTCGTTGGGAAGAAATTGCAGAGCCAGAATGGGTTGGACAGACGTAAACTTATAAATTTTACTCGAAAAACTAAACTGTGAATCTGTACATCAACGGTTAAAATAAAGATTTCCCATCTTATAGCTATACTAAATAAGTACCCAGCTATCTTCTTATGAGATGATAAGAGGATAGCTTTTTTGTTATTTTTTTGTGCATGGAATATTCAATCAATCGAATCGTTGCTTAACGAATAGGGTTTATTTAAACGTATAATAAGTCCACTGGATGATTATCTATTTTGCAGGTGAAACAATCTAATTTAAATAATCATTTAACTAAATATCTGCAATGAATAAAATTTCAATACATGAAAAATTCATAATAGAAAAAGATAAGTTTGTTTTGTTACTGTACAGATTATGCACACTTATACATAACTCTACACAAAGAACGAAAAAAGGAAAATCATAACTATCCACCTTCATCAAATAAATTAAAATCTAAAATAATAGTTGTCAAACGCAAAAGGATATGATAATTTATATCTGTAACCGGTTACACATTGAGGTGAAAAGAAAATGACAACGATAAAAGATGTAGCACGCCATGCAGGTGTTTCTGTTGCGACCGTCTCACGTGTTATTAATGAGACAGGCTATGTACATGAAGATACACGGCGCAAAGTAGAAGAATCTGTTCAACAATTGAACTACACACCTAATGAAGTGGCACGTTCTTTATATAAACGCAAATCCAGATTAATTGGTCTATTGCTACCTGATATTACGAATCCTTATTTTCCACAGTTAGCTCGCGGAGTAGAGGATCGGATGCAGGAAAGTGGATTCCGCTTAATCTTTGGCAATAGTGATGAAAGTCAAACCAAAGAACAAGATTACATACAGACTTTTGTACAAAATAATGTAGTCGGTGTGATCTCATCTACCAATGATCCAGGAACAGCTTCTTACCGTTCACTCAAAATTCCCGTTGTTTTTCTAGATCGGATATCGAGTGATCGTCCTGCTGTCTATGCAGATGGCCGAGAAGGTGGTCGACTTGCAGCCCAGCAAATGATCCAGCGTGGAAGTCAGCAGATTACAGTGATGCAAGGGCCGATTCATATTCGTCCTGCTCAAGACCGTTTTCAAGGAGCGATAGAAGTGTTGCAAGATATGGGCATCCATTATCATACAACACAGACTTCTTCTTTTTCATTTACAGATGCAGATCGCTGGGCAAAAGAATTGTTTGAGCAATACCCTGATACCGATGGAGTGATTGCAAGTAATGATATTGTAGCTACGGCTGTCATTCAAGAAGCATATCGCTTAGGTAAAAAAGTACCTCAAGATGTACAAATTATCGGATTTGATGATATTCCGTTAAGTAGTCTATTATCGCCAGCATTGTCTACGATTCGCCAACCGGCATACGATATGGGCAGAGCGGCAGCTGATTTATTAATTCAATTGATTGAAGGTACAGCAGGAGAACAACGCATCATTCAAATGCCAGTGCAATTTATAGAACGGGAAACAACTCGTAAACTTTAATCTGATCAAGTAGAAATAGAAAGGTGGAATTGTATTATGACTCAATCTCAACAAGTTTCTTCTAAAGCTAAAATCTGTGTAATCGGTAGTTGTTCTATGGACTTGGTAGTAACTTCATCCAAACGTCCAGTTGCGGGGGAAACGGTTCTTGGAGAAAGCTTCAAAACCGTTCCGGGCGGTAAAGGTGCTAATCAAGCTGTCGCTGCTGCACGTTTAGGAGCAGAAGTTACAATGATCGGCCGAGTAGGCGATGATCATTTGGGAGCAACTATTTTACAAAATTTCAAAGATAACAATGTTAATGTAGACTATGTGGAACCGGTTACAGATATGGAAAGTGGAACAGCACATATTATTTTAGCCGATGGAGATAACAGTATTATTGTAGTGAAAGCGGCAAATGATCATGTGACTCCAGATTATGTAGCTCAAGCGATTGAAGTGATTCAAGCTTCAGATATCGTTATGATTCAGCAAGAAATTCCAGAAGAAACAGTAACCTATGTTAGTCAAATTTGTGCGGATGCTAATGTTCCTTTGTTATTAAATCCTGCACCAGCACGCCCTGTGAATGACACTGTGATTAAGAATTTGTCTTACATTACTCCTAATGAACATGAAGCAGCTGTTGTTTTTGAAGGACAGACGTTAGAAGAAGCATTACGTCAACATCCTAATCGCTTATTTGTAACCGAAGGCAGTAATGGGGTTCGTTATTATGATGGACAGCAAGAAGTAGTTGTACCTACTTATAAAGTAGAAGCTATAGATACCACTGGCGCAGGCGATACCTTTAATGCAGCTTTTGGCGTGGCTCTAGCAGAAGGGCAGTCTTTACAAGATGCATTACGTTTTGGTAATCGAGCCGCCTCTCTTTCCGTTACCAAGTTTGGCGCACAAGGTGGAATGCCAACACGTCAGGAAGTTGAGGAACAATTGTAATGAAAAAGAATGGAATTTTGAACAGTCATATTTCGAAAGTATTAGCTGATCTTGGTCATACGGATTATATCGTGATTGCAGATGTAGGATTGCCTGTACCTGATGGAGTACCTAAGATCGATCTGGCATTGACTTATGGAGTACCCAGTTTTCGTGATGTGGTTCATGTTATCTCAGAAGATATGGCAATTGAACAGATCACCATTGCTGAAGAAATGATAGCGCAGAATCAAGATACATTTTTATATATGCAACAAAAGTTCGATCATATCCCATTGTTGAAATGCAGTCATGAAGAGTTTAAGTGCTACAGTCAACAGGCTAAAGTGATTATCCGTACGGGTGAGTCTAGACCGTATGCCAATTGTATTTTGCATGCAGGTGTACATTTTGGAACGGCAGCGCGTTAAAAGTATAACTTCTTCATAAAGTAGAAATAGCACAGCAGATTTAAAGGAGGCATTGTATATGCAGATTCAAATGAATGGTATTTACAAATCCTTCGGTACAAACCAAGTCTTGAGCGGAGTCGATTTTGATCTCCGCGCAGGCGAAGTTCATGCACTGATGGGTGAAAATGGAGCTGGCAAATCAACATTAATGAACATTTTGATTGGTCTGCATGAGCGTGATCAAGGAACGATTATTATAGATGGTCAAGAAACGTATTTTGATAATCCAAAAGTCGCTGAACAAAAAGGGATCGCTTTTATCCATCAAGAGCTTAATATCTGGCGTGATATGACGGTACTTGAGAATTTGTTTATTGGTAAAGAGCTAACGTCTAAGTGGGGTTTACTGAACACCAAACAAATGAAAACGCTAGCAAAAGAACAATTACGTAAATTAGCAGTGGATTTACCGTTACAAGGCGAAGCAGGAGATTGTTCAGTTGGACAACAACAGATGATTGAGATTGCCAAAGCGTTAATGACAGATGCAAAAGTGATCGTAATGGATGAACCGACTGCGGCTCTAACGGAGCGTGAAATTCAGAAGTTATTTGAAGTGATTATAGCGCTCAAAAAAGAAGGCGTATCAATCGTATACATTTCGCACAGAATGGAAGAAATATTTGCGATTTGTGATCGAATTACGATTATGCGAGATGGTAAAACAGTCGATACCAAAGAAATCCCACATACTCATTTTGATGAAGTGGTCAAAAAAATGGTTGGACGTGAGCTGACTGAACGTTATCCTGCACGTACACCACAACCTGGCGAAGTGATTTTGGAAGTGAAAGATGCTAGTAAAAAAGGGCAGTTCCAGAATGTAAGCTTTTCGGTACGAGCTGGCGAAATTGTAGGTTTTTCTGGACTAATGGGTTCAGGACGTACAGAAATTATGCGTACCTTATTCGGACTGGACACGCTAGATAGCGGAGAAATCTGGATACGTGGTAAAAAAGTCAATATTCGTAGACCGGATGATGCAGTGAAACATGGCATTGGCTTTATTACCGAAGATCGTAAAGACGAAGGGTTAGTGCTCGACTTTTCGATTCGTGAAAATATGGCGCTACCTAACTTATTTAGTTTCTCTTCCAAAGGATTTATTTCAACCAAAAAAGAAGCTGAATTTGTAGATACATTAATCAAACGTTTACAGGTCAAAACCCAATCCGCAGAAACGCCTGCACGTAGCCTTTCCGGTGGTAATCAGCAAAAAGTTGTTATCGCGAAATGGATTGGTATTGGACCTAGTGTATTGATCTTAGATGAACCTACCCGCGGAGTCGATGTAGGAGCGAAGCGTGAAATTTATCAATTGATGAATGAACTTACCGATCGTGGTGTAGCCATTATTATGGTGTCCTCTGAATTGCCAGAAGTATTAGGGATGAGTGATCGCATTGTAGTCGTACACGAAGGCAAGATAAGTGGCGAACTATCCAGTCAAGAAGCTACACAGGAAAATATTATGACGTTAGCTACAGGAGGACAGTAATATGACAACAATAACGAAAGAAAAACCAGATAAAAATTTCAAATTATCAAATGTAACACAGAAATTAGGTCCATTACTTGGATTTATTATTCTAGTGATTATTGTATCGGTATTGAATCCAGACTTTTTGGAACCGCTTAATATTTTGAATCTGTTGCGTCAGGTAGCGATTAATGCGCTGATAGCTTTCGGTATGACCTTTGTTATTTTAACAGGCGGTATTGATCTATCGGTAGGTTCGATTCTTGCTTTATCCAGTGCATTTGTAGCGAATCTGATGTTAGCAGGTGTAGATCCGATTTTTGCCATTATTATCGGATGTGCAGCAGGTGGCGTCATGGGTATGGTCAATGGATTGATGATCACTAAAGGTAAAATGGCTCCGTTTATCGCAACATTAGCTACGATGACCATCTTCCGTGGATTAACACTTGTCTACACTAATGGTAATCCTATAACAGGGCTTGGCGATAGTATCGCATTTCAATTGTTCGGTCGTGGATATTTCTTAGGAATTCCTGTACCAGCGATCACGATGGCACTTGCATTTATTGTATTGTGGGTCATTCTTCACAAAACTCCTTTTGGTCGTAAAACGTATGCAATTGGTGGTAATGAAAAAGCCGCTATCGTATCTGGTATCAAAGTACCACGTGTTAAAATTATGATCTACTCACTTGCTGGTGCATTGTCTGCTCTAGCAGGAGCAATCTTAACTTCTCGTCTAAATTCAGCACAACCGACAGCAGGTACATCGTATGAACTGGATGCTATTGCAGCTGTTGTATTGGGGGGTACAAGCCTCTCCGGTGGACGTGGACGAATCGTAGGTACACTGATTGGTGCTCTTATTATCGGTACGTTGAATAATGGTCTGAATTTGTTGGGCGTATCTTCGTTCTATCAAATGGTCGTTAAAGGGATCGTTATTGTAATCGCAGTATTGATTGATCGCAAAAAATCTGCATAATCCGTTGATTTTAAAAGGAAAAGAGGAATCCAGTATGAAAAAAGTTATACCTTTACTTGCTATTGTCATGACTGTTATTTTACTAGCAGGGTGTTCACTTCAACCTCCAGCATGGGCAAAATCAAAGAAATCAGCAAATGCAGGCGAGATTAAGATTGGTCTCTCTGTATCTACTTTAAATAATCCATTTTTCGTATCACTTAAAGACGGTGTAGTCAAAGAAGCCAAAAAACTCAATATTGAAGTGATCGTTGTGGATGCGCAAAATGATTCAGCTAAACAAAGTAATGATGTCGATGATTTGATTCAGCAGGGAGTCGATGCATTATTGATTAACCCGACTGATTCAGCCGCCATCTCAGCCGCTGTTCAATCTGCCAATACTTTAGATATTCCGGTTGTGACTTTGGACCGTTCAGCTGACAAAGGAGATGTCAAAGCTCTAGTCGCTTCAGATAATGTCAAAGGCGGTAAGATGGCAGCTGAATACATTGTCAAAGAACTAGGTAAAGATGCTAAAGTGATCGAATTACAAGGCGTACCGGGTGCATCGGCTACTCGTGAACGGGGTAAAGGGTTCCACGATATTGCAGATAAAGAGTTAGATGTAGTCGCTAGTCAGGCAGCAGATTTTGACCGTACTAAAGGTCTAACCGTTATGGAAAATCTACTTCAAGGAAATCCAGATGTACAAGCTGTCTTTGCTCATAATGATGAAATGGCACTAGGTGCGATTGAAGCGATTCAAAGCTCAGGCAAAGATATTCCTGTGATCGGATTCGATGGTAACGAAGATGCGCTCAATTCGATTAAAGATGGTAAATTAACAGCAACAGTCGCACAACAACCTGAACTGATCGGACAAATGGCAGTTGATGCTGCTCGCGATGTTCTACAAGGTAAAACAGTTGAAAAATCTATTCCAGCTCCATTGAAATTAGTAACGAAAGAAAATCAATAAAAACGTATGACTTCGCTAAATCAAATAAAGGAGAAGGTCGATATATTATTGACCTTCTTTTTTTGCGTTTTAAAAAGAATACGTATACTTTATATAGAAAGTAAATTATTTCTCACCTAATCTCAACCTAACATTACTTACATACTATGCTATACTAAAGCTACTATTTATTTTGAAATAACAGGTTACTACTACTTAGATATAGGCACTATTTACTGAAATATAATTTATTTCTGTATCACTCGAAAGGAAGATCAATAGGGATGCTGATTATTTTGATGCTGGCTTGCATCATTGTTGGATTAATGACTACACATACGTATAGGCGTAAATCAGATATGCCAACCGCCGCAGGAAGTATACTGATGGTTGGAGGTATTTTTATACAAGGAGCTTGGGGTGAATTAACAGGATTGTCTGTGTACTCTTATGCTACATCGGCATTAGTGATTCTTTTGATTGCGATCTGGATCTATCTATTACTGGGTTATATCACTTCGATTCGTAAAGACGAATTTTATGCTATCCATTTAGCTGATCCTGTGGGTCGGTTTGCAATAGGGACATGGATTGCGGGAACTTCTATTTTACTGATCACAATCTATACTTCATTTCCATCTTCATGGGTCTATGAAACGGTATTGATTCTAGCAGTCATGACTATCGGATTATGGATATTCTTTATGTACTGGGTAGTGAAAAGTATGATCGATATTGCTAAAATGCAAGCTGGACGGCATGTTCATGGCATTGTATTATTGGCTACCGTAGCAACACAATCGATTGCGATGTTATTGTATGATATTTTTGGACATAGTGAAGCGATGTTGATTATTTGCCGTCTGCTGATTGGTTGGGGACTGGTCTTATATGTAGTGTTAGCTAGCTTAATGATCTATCGATATGTACGGTATGCTTGGAATACAGCAGATCAATCGCAAAGTAATAATGTAATGATGTACGGTGCATTAGCCATCACAGGAGTGGCTGTTATTGAGACATCCAGTTGGACACCGAGTAGTGTATCGATATTATGGTGGATATCGCTAGCTGTATTACTTGTCGTGGAATGTATTGAGATGATTCGTGCTGTGATGAGAATAAGACGAAATGGCTGGAAAACAGCGGTAGGAACATATGATGTGACACAATGGAGTCGGATATTTACGATCGGTATTTTTAATCTATTTACATGGCGTCTCATCAGTATGAATTCAAGTTCAATCATGAATGCATCACTAGCGAATCTACAGATGAGTGTAATGATCGTAACTGCTGGTATGATGGTCATTTTGTTAATCTGGCAATGTGTACTATCGGTTGATGCATTTGTACATCGTCCTGTCGTTGCAGAAGTGCCAGTTCAACGTATCCCACATGTACATTCAAGAAAAATGAAGTAATATCATAATCATAGCAAAAAGCGTATAGACGACTTTCTAACGAAGGTGCTCTATACGCTTTTTTTGTTTATGTTACAGAAAATCGATCATAAAAAAATGTATATATAGACATATATGTGAGTGATTGTGGGTAATAATATAGAAATAATTTGAGCTTTATTCTAGAAAGGTAAGCTAAATCATATCATGATGGAGGGAAATAATGAATTTTTTGACAACACATTTAGAGCAAATATCGAATGATATCAATCAGATATTAGAAAAAACAGAACCGATGAAACACCCGCTTATCGAGCTGATTCGCTACACCACCCATGAACAGCGTGAAGCGCTAGATCACCTACTAGCTCTACAAGAATCAGGCCAGCATTCTAATCCTGATTTAGATAAAATCCGTCCTTATCTCGCGATCATTTATCAAAATAATGAGGTGAGTGAGCCAACGATGCGTGCTTGGGTGCGAGCGGTAGAATGGATGCCTTCTTTTGAGACTGAATATATTGAAGAGATTGAATCGTTATATCGTAGTATTCGAGCACAGCTTAATAATATAGCCGATCTCATGAAACAACATTATGGTGAAGCAGCTATCAAATATCTTATTCCATCTTTTTATCTGGGGGTGCAAGTATGAGCTGGCAAGACGAACGTATTGATATGAATGTATATTCTCAAGGTGAAGTAGACCGCTGGGTATATAGTACATGTAATATTTGCTCGGTAGGTTGTGGCTGTCATGTCGCTGTCAAAGATAATCAGATTGTTGGAATTAAAGGCAATGGGAACCATCCTATTAACCGTGGACGATTAGGTCCTAAAGGTGAAAATCAATGGTATGCCAATAACAGTCCCGATCGATTATTAACTCCTTTGATTCGGAATCATGCAGGGCAGTTAGAACCAGCAAGTTGGGAAGAAGCTATGGCACTGATTGTGACCAAAGCCAAAGCGTCTATAGCGAAGCAAGGTGGTAATAGCATCGCTATCTATTCCACAGGACAGGCTTATCTAGAAGACTATTATACAATTGCCAAAATTGGACGTGCTGGTCTGCATACCCATCTGCTAGATGCCAATACTCGTCTTTGTACAGCGACAACAGAATTTTGTTTGTTGCAATCTTTTGGAGCAGACGGTACACCGGCTTCTTTTGATGATGTAGATGTTACAGATACGTTAATGTTATTTGGACACAATGTGGCAGAGACAGGTACAGTATTGCATGAACGAATTATGCAACGTAAAGAGCGTGAAGGTCATCCTTATATTATTGTTGTTGATCCTCGCCTGACATTGACAGCTCGCAATGCTGACTTACATTTACAACTTCGTCCGGGTACTAATGTTGCCTTATTAAATGGATTGACGCATATTTTGATTCGAGATGGTTATGTGGATCAGTCATTTGTTGATCAGTATACGATTGGTTATGATCATATGGCAGCCGCCGTCCAGGATTGGACACCAGAGCGTAGTTCTGAAGTGACCGGAATCCCTGTAGACCAATTAGAGGAAGCCGGGCGTGTAATTGGTCAGACTACTTCTATGGTAACCACTACATTACAAGGTACTTTTCAAAGTGCAGATGCAACAACTGCTTGTGTAGCGATCAACAATATGCACTTGTTACGAGGGCTGATTGGTAAGCCTGGTTGTGGGCCTTTACATATGGCAGGACAACCAAGTTCCTCAGCGAATCGGACAGCAGGTGGAGTGGGTACTTATCCAGCACAACGTAATCCGATGAATCCTCAGCATATTGAAGAGATGGCGACTTTATGGAATGTAGAACCAGATACATTGCCGACAGGTCCGGAAAAAGGAATAGAAGAGCAGATTGATATGATAGAAGAAGGAAAAGTCACTTTTTTCTGGAATATTGGCACTAATCCTATGGTTTCTTTGCCTAATCGTCGTCGTGCACGCAAAGCGTTAGAAAAGATTTTTGTGGTTGTACAAGATCCTTTTTTAACAGAAACAGCAAAAGTAGCAGATGTTATTCTACCTGTGGCGTTATGGGGAGAAAAAGAAGGAACAATGGAAAATGCAGATCGTACAATCAATATTTTGCGTAAAGCAGTAGAACCACCTCAGGGAGTCAAAAGTGATCTACAGATTTTACTTGATTTTGCTGATCGAATGGAGTTAAAAGACAAAGATGGTCAACCGTTAATTGGTTATTCTACACCTGAAGAATGTTTTGAAGAATGGAAAAAAGTATCTAGCGGTCGTCCATGTGATATGACAGGTATGACTTACGATAAGCTTGAGCAATCCAATGGACTACGCTGGCCTACCAATGATCAACATCCAGAAGGGACACCAAGATTGTACAGTGATTATAAGTTCCCCACACATGCTGATTATGCGCAAAGTTATACCAAAGATCAATTCAGTGGGCGACCCTTATCTCATGATGAATTTGTCAAAAAAGAGGCGAATGGACGGGCAATTCTACATCCAACTCGCTATCTGGCACCCACGGAACAACCAAATCAAGATTATCCGATGTGGCTTACAACTGGTCGGTTAGTATGGCACTGGCATACCCGTACCAAAACAGCTCGTGCTCCCCACCTACAGATGGCTGCACCAAATGGTTATGTAGAAATACATGAAGATGATGCCGCAGCGATGTCTATTGTACAAGGGGAAGTGGTACGGATTCGATCCCCACGGGGCTGGATTGAAGTACCTGCTCGGATTGGTAAAGCGGTGCAAAAAGGATTGGTATTTGTACCTTTTCATTATGGAAGCTGGGAAGGTAATCAAGCGGCTAACGAGTTAACTGCTGATTTCACAGATCCATTGTCCAAACAGCCTACATTCAAACAAGCCGCTTGTCGAATCGAAAAGTTACGCAAAGAACATATCGTAATCGGCGAAGAATCGGCTGAATATATTGCCGAACAATATAATATGACTGTAGAGCATCTGTTACAAGCCAATCGCTTAAATACACCGTATGATATTCAAATGGGACAATCGTTAGAAGTACCGATCTCTGTTCTTAACACACCTGTTCCACCGTATATCCCGCAACGAGGTCGAGCATAATCAATAAGAATGAAGTGAAAGCTAAACGTGCATTTTATAGATCACAGCATATAGATTATTTCGATCATAGATAAAGGAGAATAATCATGCTTATAGGTTTGCTACTACTTTTTATCATTGCGATTATGATCACATGGAGTAGCAAAAAGGATGTACCTGTTGTACCAACAGCCACTAGTAGTATTGTCATGGCTCTAGGTATTTTTATACAAGGAGCCTGGCAACAGCTATCAGGTTACAGTCCAAAGAGTATATGGACTTCTCTGTTAGTGATAATAACTGTAGGGATCTGGCTATATTTGTTAGTAAGCTATATCGGTTCTATTCGCCGGGGTCGCTTGTATCAAGACCATCTAGCTGATCCTGTTATGCGGTTTGCTACTGGAACATGGGTGGCAGGTACATCCACATTATTAATTGCTATTCATGCCTCATTTAATCACTTTATTTTAAATGAAATTATTCGCATTATAGCTATTCTCAATATAGGATTATGGTTAGTTGTGTTATATGTAATGTGTCGGGGTTGGTACCAAATCCTGCATCAATCTCAGATCCACCGTGTACATGGCATAATATTGCTGTCTACCGTATCCACGCAGTCTATCGTGCTCTTATTACATCAAATATTTAAGATCGATAATCTGTTATGGCTTCATCAGACTCTTATTATTATAGGGCTGATATTTTATATATGGAGTGTGATGTTGATTGTCTATCGTTATTGGCATCATCGTCATCCTATAGTAGAGGAGTGGACAGATCCTAACTGTATTCTGTACGGAGCACTTGCTATTACCGGAGCGGCTGTACAAACCGTTCATGCTTGGTCTGATGTAGCGATTATTTATTTATGGTGGATCACGTGGATAATATTGATTATCGTTGAAGGAATAGAAGTGGTTCGTGCTATAAGACGTATTCAAGCTAAAGGATGGAGACAAGGGATTGGCATCTATAATACCGCACAATGGACTCGTTTATTTACATTAGGGATGTTTTATTTCTTTACTTTGCGTATCTATCCGTTATATCAGCAGTATACTGAATCACGATGGGCGCTTGAAATGTATCGTTGGATTTTGACAGGGGGTTCATGGATCATTAGTATATTACTTGTGATCGAGATTGGACTTGCTGTTCAAGCCCTATGGCATCACGCGCAGAGAAAGAGAGCAAAAACAAGCAATATGCCATAAAGATGAAAGAAATCTATCATTATTAGAATAGTTAAAAATAGAAAACTATTCGAGTTACCTATTCTTTTGCGAGAAAGCGACTTGACTTGGAGTATACTCCAAGTAGTAGAGTGTGTATAGAACCACTTCATCTACTACTAGAAAAGAGGGTATATACATGAGTCAGAACAAAACAGTGTTCATTACAGGAGCCAACAAAGGAATCGGTTATGAGACAGCGCAACAATTAGGTCGTCAAGGATATACAATACTGGTAGGAGCTCGTGATGAATCTCGTGGGCAAGAAGCGGTCGAAAACTTGTTGACGCAAGGAATAACAGCTCATTTTATACAGTTAGATGTTACAGATACAGCAACGATTGAATCAGCTTCCAGATACATTGAGCAACAGTTTGGTTCGTTAGATGTATTAATCAATAATGCTGGTGTTTCTATTGATGCCATGTCACCACCAAGTCAATACAAAGTAGCAAATATGCGTCTTGTGTATGATACCAATGTATTCGGAGTCGTTGAATTAACCCAACATATGTTACCTTTATTACAGAAGTCTTCTGCTCCACGCATTGTAAATGTATCCAGTGGATTAGGTTCTTTGACTCAAAATAGTGACCCTAATTATGAATATGCTGCTTTTAACGGATTAGCTTATGCCAGTTCAAAAGCAAGCTTAAATGCTGTAACCGTAATGTTTGCGAAGGAATTTAAAGACACTACGCTTAAAGTGAACGCAGCTGATCCCGGGTATACAGCAACTGATTTTAACGACAATACAGGGCCACGTTCTGTAGAACAAGCGGCAACTATTATCGTAGAACTGGCTACTTTGGATGAAACAGGTCCAACAGGACAATTTTTCGATGAAAATGGTGTTGTACCGTGGTGATATACATTTAATCAAGGAGATGACAATAGACGTATGATCGATATTCCTGAACACATGACATCTATTAAGGAAGCTGCTGAATTGACTGGACTGAGCGAAGACACTATTCGCTATTATGAAAAGATTGGGTTACTACCTTATGCAGATCGTCAGCCCAATGGACATCGAGCATACAGTAAGCAACAAATTCAAGGAATCATTTTTCTAACCCGACTCAAAGCGACAGGGATGACGTTGGAACAGATGAAGAATTATCGCGAATTAGCGGTAGTCGGTAAAAGCACATTAGACACAAGATTACAAATACTCAAAGAGCACCATCTCAAAGTCAAACAAAGTATTGCCGAGTTGATGGAGACACAACGCTTTTTGGAATATACGATAGATCATTATATAGAAACAGACCAGAATCCAGATATCCACAATCACGAATGTGATGCTGTCGTTAGTGAAAGAATGTTAGCTAAACATAGGTAAATGGATATCAACACATAAAAAAGACGTATCTTCTTTGAAAAGAGGATACGTCTTTTAATATGAAATATAATACTCTTTCTTGTTAGTTACCTGAAGATTGATGATCTAGTCAGCTAATCGCTCAGAAAGAGTATCATAGTATCATCTTTATATCATCGGTCTTATAGCTCTGCACCGTTTGTAGCAATGACATTTTTGTACCATTCAAATGAATCTTTTTTCGAACGATTGAGTGTACCATTACCATCATCATCTTGATCGACATAGATAAATCCATATCGTTTAGACATTTCAGAAGTTGACATACTCACAAGATCGATAGGACCCCAGCTTGTATAACCCATCAATTCTACACCATCGGCAATCGCTTCACGCATTTGTTCGATATGTTTGCGTAAGTATTCGATGCGATACGTATCATGGATGGAGCCATCTTCTTCTACTTTGTCAAATGCACCGAGACCATTTTCAACGATAAATAATGGTTTTTGGTAGCGATCATAGAAGTTGTTAAGCGTGACACGTAGACCGATTGGATCGATCTGCCAGCCCCAATCTGAAGCTTCCAAATATGGATTTTTCACACCGCCGAATAAGTTTCCAGCTGCTTTGTCACCCTCTGTACTTGTTGTTACCGTGATCGACATGTAGTAACTGAACGAAATATAATCGACAGTATATTTTTTGAGGATTTCATCATCGCCATCTTCTTTTTGAATCACGATATTATTTTCAGCAAAATAACGGTTCATGAATCTTGGATATTCACCACGTGCATGAACATCTGTAAAGAATAGATTCATCTGGTTATCATGTTGCGCTTGACGAATATCTTCTGGGTTACTGCTGAACGGGTAAGTCTCCATACGTGCTAACATACAACCGATTTGCGAACCTGGAATAATTTCATGACACAATTTAGTAGCGATTGAACTAGCTACAAATTGATGATGCAATGCTTGATACATCGCTTGTAGTTTGTTTTCTTCACGGTCAATAACGACACCGCCACCTGTAAAAGCACTGATCGTTAACACATTGATTTCGTTAAACGTTAACCAGTATTTAACTTTATCTTTGTAACGTGTAAATACCGTCTCCGCATAACGTGCAAAATGGTTTACGACTTCACGATCAACCCAGCCGTTATATTTTTCAGTTAGACCGAGTGGAGTCTCATAGTGAGAAAGAGTCACCAACGGTTCAATATTATATTTACGCAACTCATCGAATACATTGTCATAGAATTGTAGACCTGCTTCGTTTGGTTGCTCATCATAACCATTTGGGAAAATACGTGCCCAATGAATCGAAAGGCGGAACACTTTGAAGCCCATTTCGGCAAACAAAGCAATATCTTCTTTGTAACGGTGATAAAAGTCGATACCATCACGTTTAGGGAAGCGTGCTTCAAATTCACCACTTAGAATTTGTGCAATACGCTCAGAAGAAATTTCCATAGCATGGTTTGTAATACCACGTTCTTCTTTTGGAATATAAGCGATCATATCCGCACTGGATAGACCTTTACCATCTACATCGTACGCGCCTTCTAATTGGTTCGCTGCTGTTGCTCCGCCCCATAAGAAGTCTTTAGGAAATCCTTGTTGTACATTCGTCATGTTCATTACCTCTTTCGTCATAGAGTATAAAAAAATATAATTGAGAACAATGCTGATCAAGCGAAAATACCCTATACATAACAAAAACCTAAACAGAAAATGCAAGGAAGTCTCTTATTAAGAGCACCTGTACACGATCCATTTAGGTTTTGCCTGCATGACCAGTCACAATCCTGAGTTATTTAATTATCTATCCTTATTGTAATACACAAGAATAGCGTTTTCAAGCACCTACCATAAATCTAACGTGAATCTTAGACAACTGCGGTTAACAGATAGTCTTGATTGTTCACTTCTGTTTCAGACGTTTTGAGGACATCAAGATAGCTGGCTGCATTGGTTACAATAACAGGCGTAGCTAGTACATAACCAGCGGCACGAATCTGCTCGATATCGAATTTGAGCAACAATTGTCCTTGCTCCACCACGTCGCCTTCTTTAACCATTTTTTCGAAAAATTGACCTTTCAGGCGAACGGTATTCATGCCAACATGAATCAACATTTCGGCACCATCATTAGAAGTGATTCCAATCGCATGTCCTGTCGGGAAAACAGTTGTGATCGTACCATTCACAGGTGAAGTCAATAGACCTGAAGTCGGTTCTATCGCAATCCCTTTACCCATCGCACCTGAAGAGAAAGCTGGATCTTCAAGCGATTCAAGCGGTAGGGTCGTTCCTTGTAGTGGGCTGATAATCACTTCTTTTGCAATCACAGAAGCAGTGGTAGCAGTAGAGGTGTTTCCTGTTGGAGCAGGAGTATTATCTACAGTTGCTACGGTAGCTTCTTCTTTGAATCCAAGAATATATACTAAAAGACCAGCTAGTACAAAAGCGACCAACAGTCCAATAATAACAGCAACAAAACCAGTACCAATATACGTAGGCAAAGCAAGCAAACCTGGTAAAGCAAATGCGATCGCTCTAGAACCACCGGCACCGATAATAGCGCCACCTACAGCACCAGCAATACAAGCATAGATAAACGGTTTTTTCAATTTCAATGTAATTCCGTAAATCGTTGGTTCTGTAATTCCAAAAATAGCTGCAAGCGTAGAAGAACCTGCTAATGCTTTGGTATCTTTATTTCTAGATTTGAAAAATACACCTAATGTTGCACCGGCTTGAGCCATAACCGCAGCTGTAAGCATCGGCAACATCGGATCAAATCCGTTTGCTGCGATATTTCCAAGCATAATCGGAACAAAGCCCCAGTGTACGCCGAAAATAACAAATACTTGCCAGAATGCACCGGCTATACCACCTGCTAGAATTGGACTCAAATTATAAATCCATGTAAATCCAGAAGCTAATCCTTGACTGACCAAATGACCTACAGGTCCAAATACCAAGAATGTTAACGGAATAACAACTAACAAAGCGACCATCGGTACCAAAATATTTTTGACCGATTCATGGATAAACGAACTTGCAAATCGTTCAACATACGATTGTACCCATACCGCCAAAATAATCGGAATAACACTGGATGTATAGTTAACCAGTACAATAGGAATACTGAGGAACGATAGACTTATACCACTATCTAACGCTGTCAGAATCGTAGGATAGACCAGCGCACCTGCAATCGCAATCGACACAAACTGATTGGTTTTGAATTTGCGAGCTGCTGTAACAGCTAGGAAGATCGGTAAGAAATAAAATACGCTATCTGAAGCCGCATTAAGAACAAGGTATGTTCCAGATGTATTATCTAACCAGTGAAGTGCTAGAAAAAGAGCCACTAATCCTTTCAGTACCCCTGCGCCTGCTAATGCTCCAAGGAGAGGAGAGAAGATACTGGAAATAATATCAACCGCTTTACCTAGAACATTCGTATCTTTATCTGTAGAAGTGTTTTGCGCTTCAGTTGATTTTTCTACATCTTGTAGATTGGTTTCCGCCATAATTTTATCGTACACCTGACTTACCGAGTTGCCGATAACCACTTGAAATTGTCCACTATTTTCAACAACGGTAATCACACCCGGTGTTTTTTCTAAAGTAGCTTTATCTGCTTTACTGGAATCTTTTAATTTGAAACGTAGACGTGTTGCACAATGGAATACCGAATTGACATTCGATTCTCCGCCGACCAGTTCGATAATTTGTTTGGATAAATCTTGATTACTCATGATTGATAGCTCCTTTGGTTAATAAATACATCGCTAATAATAATATCCTCACTACATGTTGGCCGACATGTGTGGAAGGAAAGCTTAACTGTACGATAAAAGAAAAAAGAGAAGTTGCCGGCGCTCGTATTTTCTTTTATGAACAAGAAAAACCTAAACTCGTGGTGAAATAGACATCGTTTGAGCACGTCCTTTTCACCATCAGTTTAGGTTTTGCCTGCATAACCAGTCACAATCCTAGTGGATGGAATGTATTCAATTATGATTGTTCTTCTTCAATCGTTGTGCGCTCGGTCACCCGGTGAATATGAATCGTAAGATATACATATTCGTCTTTGCTTAAAGATTGCTGGTACGTTTTTTCCAAATAGTCATTGATTTTACTTACACATTCAAATGCTTTGACATATGCTGTTTTGACTTGATTATACAGGAATTCTTCACCGCTATAATGAATCTCTTTACGCAATAGTCGCATCGCAAAGTATTGTAGATGTGTCACAAAGCGAGAGTAGTTGAGTGACGATTCATCCAGTACAATTCCATAATGGTAAGTCACAATATTCAGTACATGTTGTACAATCTCGGTCATTTTAATTGTAGCTTGCATTTCGTTGCCATCCATACGTGCATTTACGATATGAAGAGTGATAAAACCAGCTTCATCTTCGCCAAGTGAAATGCCAGTGCTGTCTTTGATCATTTGCAGCGCATCTTGACCTACACTATATTCTTTTTTGTAAAAGCGTTGAATTTCAAAAAGCAATGCATTTTTGATATGAAGCTTCTTCTCATGACGTTCCAGTGCAAAATGAATATGATCTGTTAACGTAAGATAAATATTATCGCTCAACGTGGTACCTAGAACTGTATTCGCATGGTTCACTATTTCATTCACCAGCTCCAAATGAGAGACAGGAATTTCATTTAATAACTCGGTTAATTTAGCCGTAAATTCGTTCTCATTTAGCATAAAGATTTTATCGATTTTATGATCGTCAACTGTATCGCCAATAACTTTTTTAAAAGAAATCCCTCGACCCATAACGATAATTTCTTTGCCTTTTTGATTTTTGGTCAGTAGCACATTATTATTTAATATTTTCTCTATAATCATAATCTTCCACCTACAATTCTAAAATAAACGGGCTAATCGAATGCAAAGGATATAGCTATACATGAATATAGATATAAAAAATGCCCGAAATCATTCCAATACCATTTTTCTACAAAATGATATTACAATAATCTCAGGCATTGCCCGCTTGACCGGTCACAATCCTTTAACTGACTTTATTGTAGTATATAATAAAAGCGATTACAAGAGCGATTCACAGATTTTTTGTAAGGTTTGTACTTTAGTCGTCAAATAACATGATATTGTCGTAATTTGTCTTATGTAAAAAGGATGTAGTAATGTTATAATTAACATATCAACTATCGCAGGATAGGAAAAGGAGGTGAATTCCTTGTTTGAAATGCATGATTGGATTCCGTATTTATTTTCGATTGGTCTATTGATTACAGTCAGCTACGGATATATTGCTCATCTCTATTGTGGAATTACTGAGTTTTGGATCAGTAGCAGGCAAGTGCGTGGACATTACGATCTACCTTTACTGATTTTAAAAACAATACATCGTACACCGATTACACTGGCGCGCATGATACGCCGCAAGGAAGCTCCTGATGAAGATGCAGGAGATTGCCCATCCTCGTTGAGCCATAAGCAACAACATCAACGAGGAGGAACAACATGCAATTATTCAAGGGATTCACACTTACGGGGAAAAAGGGTCGTCTTTACGGCTTAGCACTTGGCTTGATCATGATGATGTTATTAGCAGGATGCGGTACCACATCTGTACAAGAAGTAAATTCAACAACACCAGGATTTTTTACTCATTATGTTGTCTTTCCATTAACCTATAGTATGGAACATATTGCTACATGGTTCGGTGGAAGTTACGGTCTGGCGATTATTATTTTGACACTTGCTGTACGTTTTGCTTTATTCCCTTTGATGATGCGTCAAGCTAAAGGTCAACAGGGTATGAAACGCAAAATGAGTATTATGCAACCAGAACTAGATAGGTTGAAAAAGAAATATGAAAACAAAACAGGTGCAGAAGACAAGCAAAATCAACAAAAAGAAATGATGGAAATCTACAAAAAGCATAGCTTTAACCCGCTAAATATCGGTTGTCTGCCAATCTTAATTCAATTGCCTATCCTATCCGGAATGTATACAGCAATTCGTGCGACACCTGAACTAGCTTCTCACTCTTTTCTCTGGTTCAAATTGGGAGAGCCCAACTGGATTATGGCGATTATTGTAGCTTTACTGTATATGCTGCAAGCTAAAGTATCGCAATACAATATGACACCTGAGCAACAAAAACAATTTGCAATAATGGGTTATTTGTCCCCAATTATGATGGCATTTTTCTCATTCAGTGCTCCTGCGGCAATGCCGTTATACTGGATGGTTAGTGGCTCGTTCTTGTTAGTACAGACATTATTATTCCGCAAAATGTATCCGAATAGTATTCCTGTACAGACAGCACTTGAGATCGAAGTAGAACCTGAGCCTGAAATGCTAGAACCGGCTAAGATTAGCAATACAAAAGCTAAAAAGTTAGCTCGACAAGCTAATCAAGCGAAAAATAATAAGTCTGCTAAAGCGTAATAGGCACAATAAAGGTTACCATCACAAAAGGTCATCACTCTTTTTCAAGGAGGATGATCTTTTTGATATGATAAAGATAAAACAGAGATAGAGAGTGAAAGACAAAGGAGAGCTATACTGATGAAAATAGTTAAAATGTTGCTTCAAATTGCTGTGTTGTACCTATTTTATCTGATCGGTACATGGATTCAGCAATACTTCCATTTATTTATACCGGGTAGTGTATTAGGTATGTTATTGTTATTTGCTTTGCTAATGTTAAAAGTATTTCCTGAAAAGTGGATACAGACAGGAGCCAATACGCTGTTATTCTATTTACCGCTTTTCTTTATACCCGCTACAGTCGGTGTGATTGAGCATTTAGATTTATTTGCAGGTAAAGGATTATTGCTTATTCTTATCGTCGTGATCAGTACGCTATTTACGATTGGAGTGACCGGTTATGTAGCACAGTGGTTTATTACACTTGCTGATCGCTCGAATCAAAATAAAGCATCCGCTACTTCGATCCCTGATCATCAACTGATCTATGAAAGTAGAGATCAGCCCAAATGAATATATGGATCGTTCTATTGATGATTGTCATGACGCTATGTTTGTATGTTTTAGCAAGCCTACTGTATAAACATGTTCGTGTATCGGTTCTTATTCCGGTATTAACGACTACTTTTATGATTGTTGTTATTTTATTGCTTACACATACTTCGTATTCTACCTATATGTCGGGTGGAGAATGGATCAGTAAATTGATGGGTCCAGCCGTAGTAGCTCTTGCTTATCCGCTGTATCGACAACGTCATTTGTTCAAGCAATATGGATTATCGATTCTAGGAAGCGCCTTGATTGGTGTCGTGGTCGGGATGTTAAGCGGAGTAGGGATGGCGCTTGTATTGGGGTTCAGTGAGCCTTATATTATCTCGATTATTCCCAAATCAGTGACCACACCTGTCGCGCTTCAGATTTCGAATAATCTAGGCGGAGAAGCTTCGCTAACTTCTGTATTTGTAATGATTGCTGGATTTACAGGGGTCATCTTAGGGCTAGGATGTCTCAAATTATTTCGAGTTAAAAATGCAATAAGTGTTGGTATAGCGCTTGGTATATCTTCTCATGCTCTGGGAACCGCAAAGGCACTTGAACATGGGGAAATCGCTGTATCTATGGGATCATTAGCATTAACAATTAGCGCGATTGTTTCTTCTTTTATAGGGCCATTGATCTTAGTCGCTATTTACCATTAAATACAGGTCAACCCTAACGCTGGCAAAAAGCTATTTATCGGTATCTATCGGTAAATAGCTTTTTTTGGCATGCTTACATCTAAACAGACTTTGGATCAAAAAGGTAACATTGATCTGATTATGGGTAATGCTTAGAAGAGATATGTTGAAATAGGTATATTAAAAAATGATAATGACATGTCATGCTAAGGAGGCAAATAGAGATGAGCCATAAAGTAGAAACGATGATCGAACATCGATTTGCTGAAGTTAATGGAGTTAAATTGCATTATGTGATCGGAGGAAAAGGACCTACGGTGATATTGCTACATGGTTTTCCTGATTTCTGGTATACATGGAAAGAGCAGATTCCGATGTTGATCGAAGCTGGTTATCGTGTGGTAGCTCCTGATCTAAGAGGATACAATTTGTCTTCCAAACCAGAAGGGGTAGATCATTACAGTATTGATACGTTATGTGCAGATGTCAATGGATTAATAGAATATTTAGGAGAAGAACACGTCTATTTAACAGGGCATGATTGGGGCGGTAATATCTCGTGGTACTTTACTATGATGTATCCGCATCGTGTTCGCCGTTTAGCGATTCTCAATATGCTACATCCTGAACGTTTGCAGACAGGATTACGTACATTACCGCAATTGCGGAGAAGCTGGTATATGTTCTTTTTCCAAATTCCCAAATTACCGGAGAAAGCACTGGCAAGAGACAACAATCATATGCTACGGACTATTTTCAAAAAAGAACCGAAAGAACCGTTTTCCGATCAAGAAGTGCAGGTGTATCTCAAAGCATTTGAGCAAAAAGAAACGCTCAGTGCAGCAATCAATTATTATCGAGCGATGTTCCGTCGATCTTCAGCAACCAAAAAAGCACAGATGCGCAAAATTGAGCAACCTGTACTTATTTTATTTGGTGATCTTGATCCGCATTTATCCAAAGACCTTGCTGACCCACTACCGGAATGGGTACCGAATACAGAGATTCATCATTATGATGATGCAACACACTGGATACAACATGATAAGCCAGCAGAAGTAAGTCAACGACTCATTGCCTTTTTTAAATAATACTGATCTTGTCATGATCGACAAATTATAACGTTTGTCCATTATCGACAGTCACTAGCTGACCGGTCATGGATTGTTGTTGTAAAATAGCACAGATTAGCGAAGCGATATCAGCAGGAGTCGATACTCGCTCTAACAATGACTGTGTTGTCAAACGTTCCATTTTCTCTTCATTTCCAGCCCACCAACGTGTATCTACTGCGCCCGGAATAATGCAATTGACACGTATGTGTGGAGAGAGTGCTCTTGCTAACGATTTGGTTAACGTATGCACAGCACCTTTGGAGACGGCATAAGGAAGAGAAGAACCGTAGCCTGTAGTGCCTGCAATACTACCTAGATTGATAATAGATCCTTGATGTGCCTGTTTCATCCATGGCGCTACAGCTTGAGCACAATAAAACATTCCTTTGACATTAATATTGTATAGCTCATCCCAGATATCATCAGTGATCTGTTCCAAATCAGCAAAAGGCAGTTGTCTGGTGATACTGGCGTTATTCACCAAGCCATCGATTTGACCATACGTATGGATAACTTTTGTAATCATATCTTGTACTTGATGTTGCCTAGATACATCGGCTTGAATTGTAATAGCTTGTCCACCATTTTGTATAATTTGTAGAGCAGTCTCTTCTGCTTGTAGCTGTGAACGGGAGTAATTAATAATTACTTTTGCTCCTTGTTCAGCAAGTTGTAAGCAAGTTGCCTGTCCTATTCCTGTACCTCCGCCTGTAACGATGACAACCTTATTGATCCATTCCATGTATAGCGCTCCTTTAGCCTTCGTACTTGTTTGTTGTTTCTATTGATAGTGTAAAAGAAGATAAAAGGTCTGTATAATAGTTAGAAATGATATTGGATATTAAAAATAATGATATCCAAATCTACTGTGTTTACATATAAGAAAACGAGTAAAGAAAGGTGGCAACGGATTTGGAAAGTAGTGATTTGCGTATTTTTCGGATTGTAGCTCAAGAGCAGTCTATTTCCAAAGCGGCACTAAAAATGGGATATGTACAGTCGAATGTTACATTACGTATTCAGAAGTTGGAAAAAGAACTGGGTCAATCGCTATTTGAGCGTAGTAATAAAGGCATAACGATTACAGAAGCAGGGCAACAATTGTGGAGCTATGCAGATCAGATTGTCGATTTGTTAGATGAAGCTACTCACATTTTAAAAGCAAAATCACCATCGTATCAATTACAATTAGGAGCGACACCGACTGTAGCGGCTTCTAGATTGCCGCAGTGGTTACTTGCTTATTATGAAGAAAATAGGGATGTAGAAGTATCTATTCAAACGCTTGGACAGATTGAATTAATGAATCAAGTTATAGATCAAAAGTTAGATGGAGCTTTTATTAGCAGTCAATACCATCATCAAGATATTCAATCTGTATTTGAATATAATGAACAGTTAGTTATTGTATCTGCTAACCATAGTCATACCGAATCAGAGTTACTTCAACAACGGTTAATCGTTAATACATTTCCTGATTGCCCGTATCGAAGATATTTAGAAGAGTGGTATCACACCAAAAGTAAAAGTCATTCTATTCAACAACTACCTCGTGTGATAGAAGTAGATACAGTAGAAGCTATTATTCGTGCAGTCACTGAAGGACTAGGGATATCTTTATTACCTGAACGTATCGTCCATTCTTATTCACAGCTTCATAGTCATATATTGCCAATACCGTTGCAACAAGCGCGTATTCAATTTGTAATATCGAAGCGTAATACACCTTCTACAACGTTATCTTCGTTTATCAATCTGCTCATCAACAGTGAACATGAATAGATTATGTGGTTAAATGATATTCTATTTACTTTGTAGAACTTGCAGATTATACATGGTTAAACTATAATATATGAATAAGTGCTCATATGTTATTTTTAATTATGATATTACCTACTGAATAAGAATAGAGGTGCAGGTCAATGAGTAATAAAAGTCATACCCATACCGAACATACTGCATGCGATCATGATCATGAAGAACATCAACATTCCAAAGGCAAAAAGCACAATCATTCTCACAGTCATGGGCATTCTCATGGACACGGGCATTCCCATTCTCATGGGCATGGAGCGAATAAAAATGCTTTGAAATTATCTTTTTTCCTGATTGCCAGTTATATGATTATCGAAGTGATTGGTGGATTAATGACCAACAGTCTAGCTTTATTATCAGATGCAGGGCATATGCTCAGTGATGCAGCGGCTCTGGGGCTTAGTTATTTAGCAATGACGTGGGGACAGAAGCAAGCGAGCAAGTCCAAAACATTCGGGTATAAGCGATTTGAAGTATTAGCAGCATTTATTAATGGTTTGGCGTTGTCTGTTATTTCGATCTATATTTTTTGGGAAGCTTTTCAGCGATTTGCAAATCCACCTGGCGTTATGAGTGCAGGGATGTTAACAATCGCGGTTATTGGTTTGCTAGTTAATATAGCAGCAGCTTTCATTTTGATGCGTGGGGATACTTCAGAAAATCTGAATATTCGTAGTGCGTTTCTACATGTATTAGGTGATCTATTGGGTTCAGTCGGTGCAATTGTAGCTGCTTTATTGATTATGTTCTTTGGCTGGAATCTAGCCGATCCTATTGCAAGTGTGATTGTAGCCGTACTGGTTGTTCTAAGTGCGTACCGTGTGACTCGCGATTCTATCCATATCTTGATGGAAGGTACGCCTGTTAATATTCATACTGAAGAAGTAGAACAGTCTTTACTACAGATTGATCATGTTGTAGAAGTACATGATCTGCATGTCTGGGCATTATCTTCAGATATTATTTTGCTAAGTTGCCATATTGTCATTGAAGATCAAGCTTACTATAGCGTAGTGATGGAGCAAGCTCAGAAATATATCAAAGAGCAATATGAGATTAACCATATTACCATCCAGATTGATACACCGGGAATACAATGTAATATTGCGCATCAGTAGTGAGTATAAACAAAAAAGGGAACTATACCATAACGGTGTAGTTCCCTTTTTGTATTCATGTTAACGATGAACCACTAGCTTCATATGATAAATGATTCTTTTACTTATGAGTCAGATGTTCATGCGTCTGTAAAAATATCTCTTCTACATGATAATCATCTAACGAATAAAAAACGGTTTTGCCTACTTTGCGCCGCTTCACAATTCGCATATTACGTAAATACCGAAGTTGATGCGAGATTGCAGATTGAGTCATATCTAATACACTGCATAGATCATGTACACATAGCTCTTTTTGCGAAAGAGCATAGATTAATCTAATGCGTGTTGGATCTCCTAATGCTTTGAACAATTCAGCCATATCGTTAGCGGTTGTACCGTCAATAAGCTCATTCTTTATCTGTGCAAGCATCTGTTGTGAAGCTTCACTGCTATGGTTACACTCGTCTATAATAGCATCCGACTCCAATATGCTCACCTTCCTAACACGAATTAATAGAAGTACTATGATTCAATAAAGAAATGCTGTGATGCAACAAAATATCTACATACAGTATACCAAAGATCGTTGAGATTACGAATAGCAGAATATTTCTATTTTTATGATTTACTATTCGGACATGCATAATTATGGCGATATTCGATAAATAGTAGGACTCTATTGCCAAACATATTAGTATATACTAATATATAACGTATCAGTGTTCACTAATATGATAACAGGGAGATACAAACACTATGGAAAATAACTATTGCGCAGACACTAATATATCGATCGATACGAGAACTAAATTTATTCGTGGATTTTCAGATAAGACACGTTTGCAAATATTAGATTTTTTATTAGAAGAAGAAAAAACAGTCAGTCAGATCGTAAATGCGATTCAAGGCAATCAATCGAATATTTCTCAACATTTATCCTGTCTTAAAGGGTGCGGAATTATCACCGGAAGACAAGAAGGCAAATATGTCTATTACCAACTTGCCAATGCCAAAATCAAATTACTTCTTGCTATGTTCGATGAAGTATTGGTAGAAGTTGAATCTAAAGTCGCTTGTTGTGAACAAAATGAAGTGTTGATTCCTGCACAGGGTGGTGCAGAGCATGGAGAATAAAGAACAAGAATCCAAATCATGTTGTGCGTCTACCGCTAAAAATTCAATTCCGATAGTCAGTCCCGATCAAGGTCTATCTGGACATATTGTGGCTGATGATCGTATACCTTATGATCAGCGTAATACTCATACCGTTAAGTCTACTGAATATCGAATTCAAGGAATGGATTGCCCTTCATGTGCCATTACAATTGAGAAAAGTCTCAAAAAGTTGAAAGGCGTAGAATTTGTAGAAGTTCATTTTTCAACCAGTAAAATGAATATTGCAGCTACGGCTGAACCCAATCTAATTATGCGTGAAGTGAAGCGAGTCGGATTTGATATTTCTCCTATGGATGAGGATCAAGAGAGATCGAGTGAGCCTTCCTTTTGGAAAAGCTGGTTACCGATGTTTCTATCGGGTGGTTTGCTGATAACGGCTTTGGTATGTACATGGTTAGCAGTCTTGCCAGTAGTCTCGATAGTATTATATGGGGCTGTACTTATTATTTGCGGAACCAAACCAGTCAAAAGTGCTTTTTTTGCAGTCAAAAGTCGATCACTTGATATGAATGTATTGATGTCAGTAGCTGCTATAGGTGCTGTATGGATAGGAGAATGGGGGGAAGGAGCAACAGTCGTATTCTTGTTTGCACTGGGGAACACACTTCAACAGAAGTCTTTAGAACGCACACGTTATTCAGTCAAAGGATTACTGAATCTGGCACCTGCATCTGTCTGGATCATGCAACAGGGCAAGATGATACAGCATCCTGTAGAAGATATACAGATAGGTGAGACCATTATAGTTAGGGCTGGCGATAAAATACCTTTGGATGGAATTATTATAGATGGACAATCTCATGTGAACCAAGCTCCTATAACAGGAGAATCGCAACCCGTTACCAAAACAAACGGCGATATTGTATATGCAGGGACTTTAAACGAAGAAGGACTGTTAACGATTCAGGTGACGACAACAGTTAAAGATACAGTAGTCGCCCGTATGATTCATATGGTTGAAGAAGCACAAGCGAATAAGGCACCGATGCAAGCATTCGTTGATCGCTTTGCTACAATCTATACACCGATTGTTTTTGGGATCGCTATTGTTGTATCTGTCGTACCGCCTTTGTTATTCAATGGTGATTGGTCTGAATGGTTTTATCGGGGATTGGAATTACTGGTGATTGCTTGTCCTTGCGCATTAGTCATTTCTACACCTGTAGCGATTGTGTCTGCGATAGGGATTGCAGCCAAGAAAGGCGTATTGATCAAAGGTGGATCTGCATTAGAAGCGATAGCAGGTTTACAGATCATAGCATTCGACAAAACAGGTACATTAACGGAAGGCAAGCCTCATGTGGTGGGAACGTATCCGATAGAAGCTACAGAAGCTGAATTATGGAGTATTGCAAGTTCGATAGAGCAACAATCTTCTCATCCGATTGCTTTATCTATTACAGCTTATGCCAATCAGCATGCAATCCCTCAATTACCTGTGACTTCTGTACAGACAATAGCAGGCAAAGGTGTACAAGCTTCTATAGATAATCAGACTTATTATATTGGTCATGTCGGATGGCTAGAAGAAATCGGAGCACCTGTCACTAAGGTAACAGCGTATATAGATAGACTTCATCATGAAGGTGTCTCTATTATGGTCGTGGGTTCAATTAACCGTATTGTTGGAATTATCACTGTTGCTGATCAAGTTCGATCTACAGCTTCAGAGACATTACAGCAGTTGAAAATAGCAGGAGTAGCATCGACGGTTATGTTAACAGGCGATCATCAACAGATTGCGCATCAAGTAGCTCAAGTTACTGGGGTTGATCAGTACTTTGCTCATTTATTACCTGAAGATAAAATGAATCGAATAAAAGAGTATCAACTACAAGGGAAAAAAGTAGGGATGGTAGGAGATGGGATTAATGATGCACCTGCACTAGCTACAGCAGATGTAGGTATAGCGATGGGTGGAGCAGGTACCGATACAGCGATCGAAACGGCGGATATTGTATTAATGGCAGATCATTTAGAACAATTGCCGTATGCTATTACACTGAGCCGTCAGACGTTGCGTATTATCAAACAGAATATTTGGTTTTCGATTATGATTAAATGCGTTGCTTTAATATTTATTTTCCCGGGTTGGCTTACATTATGGGTAGCTGTACTGAGCGATACGGGAGCCGCTTTATTGGTGATTTTAAACAGTTTAAGAGTACTCAAAAGTAAGTAAAAACAACAGGAGCCTTCGAAGTTAGATGAAGGCTTTTTGGTTTTGAAACAGTTTTTTGTGAAATAATTGATGACAATAAATTTACTATTGTCATCTTTTTTGATTTGTAACCTTTACTCTAAAAAGTCCTGAAAATCACGAAATATACACATTTTTAGCGAAAAATCGGCAAAAAAGTTTATTATAAAGTTTGACAAGATACATCCTTATGCCTTAAAGTGGTCAATAGTTACAAAATATTAATATTTGCCGAGTTTCAAATTTGAATTCCAAATTGATTTACTCTAAAGGCATCGAAGGGAGAATTTTTTTAGTGAAGAAAGTCGTATTATCGCTACTTGGCGCTGCAATCATTTTCTCAGCTCAGCCAACAAATACTTTTGCTAGCACATCTAATCTTGATCAAGCCGTTAGCGGTGTAATGGGAACACCTTACGTTTGGGGAGGTACAACAACCAACGGATTCGATTGTTCCGGTTTTACACGCTACGTTTTTAATAAATTTAATATAGAATTACCACGCACAGCTAATGTGCAAGCCAAAATGGGTACATACGTGTCAAAAGGTAATTTGAGTGCTGGTGATCTTGTTTTCTTCAATACAAGTGGACGTGGAATATCTCATGTAGGCGTTATGGTAGATGGTAGAAATTTTGCACATGCTTCAACGAGTCATGGTGTAACGATCAGTAGTTTATCCGAGTCTTATTTCCAAAATCGTTATGTTACTGGAAGACATGTTGTTAGTCAATGGGCATATCAAAGTATGATGGAAGAAAAATAAAAAAAGACTGCGATTTTGGTCGCAATCCTTTTTAAATGTATACGTATATGAATCACATAAGCTGTGAATATTCCAAATCCCTTGGTTAATATAAGGGATTTTTATTTTGCCTATTGTTAGATTCTCCAGCTTCCTTGCAGTCTGCGAATCAGTACAATCTGTCCAGCATGATAAGCATCATGAGGAAGCCAGCGTGCAATTGCTTGTCCCCATGTCTGATCTCCAGCAGGACGCATTTCTTGCAGTTTAACTTCATCCCATTTGGTAAGTTCAAGTTCAATAGCGGTAGCAAGTCTTCTTGTTTCCTGAAGAGTGTGTTGCCATTTGTGATTGTGGTCAGCCTCATCAGTAATTTCAAATGTTTGATCGTTATTGTCAGCACGAGGGCCTGGATCAATATTTTGCATATGATAGAGTAATTCATGATTGTAATAATTAATATGGTGCACCAATTGCCAGATACTGTTACCACCACCAGCTGGAATCCATGCGGCTTGCTCACTTGTAACCCCTTCTAATGCGACAGATAACGGTACAATCCAATCTTCATGTTCCCAAATATCTTTTTTCTGCAAAAGAAGTAGATCTAACATGTTGGTATTCGTCATATGATCCTCCTCATGAGTAGGTGATGTAACTGGCTAAAGAGATATTAAAGCGTTACAATACATATACCACAAAATAAAGAATTGTAACCACCTTTGTACATTAAAGAACGTTACAACTTCAAAGCTATATAGAAAAGTGCAAAAGGAGTACAGATCAATGGATACATTATGGACCGATTTTATCAACAGTGACTGGCATGATTTTCGAGAAAGTGGTAAACATGAAGATCGCTTAGTTCTTTCTTCATGGCAAAAGCAATTTTTGCATGATTGGCACTTAAAATCTTCTGTTCCCGCTACAAATATTGAGATAAAAGCGCTCCAAACTTTAAGAAAATTATTGCATAATTATACATTAGCTATCGTTAAAGAATCATCAGCTGATCTCATCGATTGGGATGAACTGAATCGCATCATGGCACAATCTCCTGTGATCAGACAGTGGCATAAAGATGATGAAGAAAATAGACATGTAACGTATATACCGTTAGTCCAAGATTGGAATAGTGTGATGGCTGAGGTTGTATCGGATTTCGTGCATACCGTATTGGATCAAGATATCCAGCGGATCCGAATCTGTGATAATCCAGATTGTCGCTGGGTATTTTATGATGATACACGCAGCCGAACCAAACGGTATTGTGAAGATAAAACATGTGGAAACCTGATGAAAGTCAGACGATTCCGTGCTAAAAAAGGGTCATCACGATCCCAATAGATATGCTTTTTATTATCTTATTATAGAAGAAAATAGCGATTGATAGAGTAGATCAATAACAATAATAGTTGACAAGAAGATCTATTACATACATTATAGATATTATATATCTGTAATAGATTTAAAATACATTGAAAAGAGGAATATACATGACAACCATAAGCACAAATGACTTCTTTGATCCGTCTGTATGGGAACAAGCATGGCAAAATGATTCGTTTACAGCTATGAAGCAAATGAGAGCAGCAGGTATGGACCCCGCTCATTCGTTTGACCATAAAGCCGCCGAGTTCAATCAACAGGTATTTTCAGAAGAAGGTCAACAAAGAACGAAACGAATTCTTAATTGGATTCAAGGACAAGATGTGAATTTTGAGAATGCTTCCATTCTGGATATTGGAGCAGCATCTGGTGGGTTTTCGATTCCATTTGCAGAGCGAGGAGGAGTAGTGACATCGGTTGAACCATGTGTACCTTTGCTTGATTTATTAAAAGAAAATGCAGATACATTAACATCAGGAAGTGTCACGATCGTTGATGAAGAATTTCAAGACATTGATATAGAAGCTAAAGGGTGGAAGCAGGCATTTGATCTAGTATTTGTATCCATGTGTCCGGTGCTTGTCGATTGGGCTAGTGTTGAGAAAATTCTAAGTTGTGCTCGTCAATTCTGCTATATTAGTTCCACAGCAGGACCAAGAGAACACAGTTTGATGAATGAAGTACTACCGCTGGTTAGTGATCACAATCAACCGATCAAACCTCAAATTCGACATCAAAGTTCAGATATGGGCTATTTACTTCATCTATTATATCTCAAAGGGTATGCCTATGAGTCGATTATTACCCATGAAATGAAAACAGTTGAAATGTCTAAGCAGGATGCGTTAGAACATGTGATCATGATGCTTGGCTTGGCTTACATCAAGTGGATATACGCACGGATGCGGAACAAGTGATTTCCAATTATCTAGATCAGCAGTATCCTTCAGGTACGGTTACGATGGAGCAAGGTGGACGTTTTGGTAAAGTATTGATTCGACTACAAGATCAACGCATGTATACAAAAGAATGATCTACAAGCACATCGTCTGAATCACACCCATAGATGATGAATAAGCATCCTATATTCGCATCATATAAGCCTTATACTCATATGATATAAAAAGTAGAACAGTGTCTTTTAACAGCTGTTCTACTTTTTTTGAGATCAGAAAGGTTAAATCAATAATAGATTTTTGACTCGTTTGACGAAAAGTTGTTCTGCTTCTGACACTGTATTGTTACTCGACGTTACAGACCAGAGATACGAAGGTTCTTCCGATACAATTTCAAAAGGAATGGTTACAATTCCCCGATTCTGATACATGGTATATCCACGAAAAGAATAATCGGTACCGATCGTCACTGCAATATCTTCTTTCACCGCTTTGAGAATAGCTTCCACATTGTTACTTTGGAATAAAATATCCGGTTTATCTAACGTATTCACAAATGCCACAATATAAGGATCGTTGTATAACACAAATGGATAGTCTTTCAAATCTTGTAAAGTGACAGATGTTTTAGTCGCCAGAGGAGAATGCACGCTAACCCCTAACACCATATTATCTTTCATTAACGGTTCAAATTTAAGCTTAGGTGTAGATGGTAAATGAATATCTCTTAATAGAAAGAAGCCGATATCACTTCGTTCGTTCATCACATCATCAATGACAGCATCGGTGCTATTTTCTTTGATCTCAATCCGGCTATTTGGAAATTCTTTTTTCAGTTCAGTAATTACATCGATCAGTAAGGAGATTGGACCCGGAATGGTCGAAATACGCAGTTTGGCATTATTCATTTCTCCATAGCTCTGTGCTTCAGATTTTAGTTCTTCGATCTGTTTGAGAATACGACTGGCTTTGGTAATAATACTTTGTCCTTCAGGCGTAACCGTTGTACCAGAGCGAGAGCGAATAAATATCCGCATTCCAATTTCTTGTTCAAATAAAGAGATCGCTCGACTGACTCCTGTTACAGTAATATGGCAATTCTCAGCCGCTTTGGTTAACGATCCGCATTTGGCGACTTCAATAATATATTCCAATTGCTCTATATTCATAGGTGTTTTTCCTACCTTCTTTTTCTAATAACTAGATCATTTATATCTGCAAAATCTATAGTTGACTAAAAGGTTACACAAGTCTACTTATGGTAGATATAGTGTACTACAAGTATATGTTATATTGAAACTACATAGCTATTCTTTCATTATTTGCTTAGATCTTATTACCAGCTAAGCGAATAATTACAACCAACCTATGCGTAAACAGGTTGGTTTATTTATGGGTTACTGTATATGACGACTATGATCTACAGGAGGAGTGTTATTATGAAAGTCAAAAAATACGCAATATATAGTGTGATTGTAGTAGCGATCGTACTTTGCTTTTATGCGGTATTTACATGGGGGAGACAAGGGCATTTACTAAACGCCAAAGCATCAACCTCTACACCGACAGCTTATGTAGAATCTGATGTGATTAATGCCAGCTTTAAAGTAGCCGGTAGAGTGGATCAAATGGTAGTTCAAGAAGGACAACAAGTGAAAAAAGGGCAGATGATTGCGCGTCTGGAAAGTAAAGAATTACAAAATAAAGTCGCTCAAGCTAAAGCCGCTGTCGAAACAGCTAATGCGAATGTTGCTCAAGCTGAAGCAGGTGTGGCTCAAGCGCAAGCTGGCGTGACTCAAGCACAAGCAGGCAAAGTACAAGCCAGTGCAAGTGTGACTGAAGCGCAAGCGGCTGTTAATGCAGCACAAGTCAAAAAAAGTCAGGGCGAAATGACAGTCGATGTTACAGCCAATACCGCTTCTAGCAAAATAGAAGAAGCACAAGCCGCCGCCAAAGCAGCTAAAGCAAAATGGGAAGCACTGAAAAGTGGAGCAAGACCGGAAGAAATTCAACAAGCCAAAGTGAATATGCAGATTACCAAAGAAGCATTGGCTACTGTAAATAAAAGTCTGAAACGTGTGCAGCTATTACATACGAATGGTCTGGCGACCGAAGCGGCACTTGATCAGGCAACGATTGAACAAAAGCAAGCTCAAGCGAAATACGATGCCGCAGTGCAACAGTTACAATTGGTACAAAAAGGAAGTCGTCAACAAGAAATAGATGCGGCTGAAGCCTTGTACCAACAAGCATTAGCAAGTGTCAAAGAAGCGCAAGCCGGACAAGGGCAAGTTGCTTTGCAACAAGAAGGAGTCAAAGCCGCTTCCGCAGGGATCGATCAAGCACAAGGTGCAGTAGCGCAGGCGCAGGGTGCTGTGGCTCAAGCAGACGGAGCGATTGAGCAAGCGACAGCGACACTGACACAAGCCAAATCCAAAGTCAAAGCAGCACGTTCTCAAGTCAGTCAAGCCAAAGCGGCTTTGCAAGAAGCACAAACTTATTTCAGTTATACCGTATTACGAGCTTCTGTGGATGGAGTGATCCAGTCCAAATCACTGAATATCGGTGAAATGGCAAGTGCAGGCTTCCCGGTCTATGCGTTAGAGACGACCAGTCAGCGCTGGGCTAAATTTTATGTTACAGAAACCGAACTCAATGGATTAAAAGTAGGCGATCCTGTTCAAGTCACTTTATTATCCGGGAATACTATGGTTACAGGAAAAGTGAGTGTGATCGATGCCGCCGCTGATTTTGCGATTCAAAAACCAAGTCAGACTTCTGGCGATACGGATATTCGTTCATTTGGAGTTAAAGTGGAATTGCTAGATTTGCCGAATACTATTCCTACAGGTTCCACTGTGATTTTCCATGGCAAAGGAGTTCAGTAATATGCAGCGGCTTACTATAGGAAAGGTATTCCGCGAAGAACTTGGCTTGATGCTTAGAGATAAGAAGTTAATTATTATTTTGCTGATTACACCTATCCTGTATTCTGTATTGTTTGGCTTTCTATACTCCCATGAACGGATTACAGAAATTCCAATCGTTGTGTACGATGGTGATAATTCGCAATTAAGCCGGCAAATTATTCAGGCGTTTGATGCTACAGATACGTTTGCTGTAACCAAACAAAGCTGGAATCAAGATGATATTGTTCAGCAAGTGGAAGAAGGACAATTTAAAGTAGGGCTAATTATTCCGAACGATTTTTCAGCATCACTTAAGCATGGAGAAAATGTACCGATTTTGACAGTGATTGATGGTAGCAATCTTATGTACTCCAATAGTGCAAGCCGAATTGCGAACCAGGTCATTAGTAGTGTTAGCGCAGGAGCATCTATGAAAGCATTAGAACAAAAAGGTATGAATAGCGATCAAGCTAATTCTGTATTCAGTACTATTCCTTTCCGCTCACGTGTATTATACAATCCAGTGTATAATTACAAATTATTTATGCCGATTGGTGTAATTTCAACAGCGCTTCAGCAGTGTCTGTTGTTAGGTATTGCGTTGTCTTGCACAAGAGACAAAGAGCAGGGCACATGGAGTCGCTTTTATCACTGGCGGCATACACCGTGGAGACTGGCGATCGCGAAGCTAACCCCTTACTTCTTAGCAGGGATGGTTAATGTATTGACTGTATTTAGTATCGCAGCCTTTGCTTTTCATATTCCGTTTAAAGGGCAATTATTACCTTTTATTCTGCTAGCGATAGCATTTAACTTAGCCTTGTGTGGACTTGGGTTTTTGTTTAGTCTGTTCTCACGTACCAAAGTGGATGCTACGCAAACATTAATGTTGATTGCTGTGCCTTCATTTATGCTATCCGGTTATACGTGGCCACTAGAAGCGATGCCTACTTTTTTACAAATGGTCGCCAAAGCATTACCTTTAACTTATTATTTAGATGCAGTACGAGCGATTACGTTAAAAGGACAGGGCATGGTAGCGATTGTACCTGATCTATTAGCACTTTGTCTTATTGGGCTAATCAGCTTATTGATCGCCCTAATTGCCTATCCTCTGGCATTCAAAAAGCGTGAACAAGAAGAGGAACAAGCGATAGAAGTGGATCGAACCGTTGTAGAATAAAAGAATAGAGTAGATACAAAGCATGCGTTATCTTTCACAGATAGCGTATGCTTTTTTTAGTAGAATAGAACAAAGACTTGTATTTATCAGGGATATATAGTATATTTTATATATCTTAATATTAAGATATATAAAGAGAAACAGATATTCCTAATCTATACAACTTCGCATATAGTATGTGTTTGTGTATAATAGGAATGAGGAAGTGAAAGGAGAGAGTACAGATGATTGTAAGTTTGAGTCGTATCAATGAATTAGCTAAAAAACAGCGTGAAGAAGGTCTGACTGCTGAAGAGAAAGCTGAACAGCAAGTCTTGCGTAAAGAATATTTAAGCGAAATCCGTGGACAGGTACTGAGTACTTTCTCAGGTTTGACTGTTGTGGATGAATTAGGAAATGATGTTACACCCGATAAAATTCGTATGGAAAAAGAACACGATAAACACCAATAAGATATCACTTTTTTATGGATTATAAGGATCATCTTCATCAGCAACGAACCTGCACACTTCTATAGTGGCAGGTTCGTTTTTTAATATCATCCTTTACAAATAAACCCCGAATAATTGATGCGCTTTTTCCCAATCCACGCCTAATTTTCCTTCCCATCCAGCCCACGGCATTTCCATATCGGAACGACCTTTTGTATTATTCAAATTCACTTCAGGATCGATAATATCTTCAAATGCAGTCCATGCAGTGTGATCCAATTGAATTTGTGAATTAGGTAGAATACCTACAAGTGACAACGATTGTAGAATATCACGCCGAATACCCGCATTGCCTTTAATTAATTTGCTCCCTGTCAGACTTTTCTCATAAGAACCAGGAGTCATATCTTCATCGGCTTGATCTAAGTGTTGTAATAGATTGCGAAAAATAGTGGTATCTTCTTCGGTAGGTGATATCGCTGGCAAATGGATACGCTCTTCCAGATCGGTGTAAACTCCAATAACGTTGTTATACAGCCTTCCTTGATATAACGAATAACGGATCGAAGCGATATTTTCCCAATTCTCATCATCTGCTGAGGCTTTATTTCCCGAAAAACCGCAAATTCCACATGCAAGCAGTCGACGAGCCGATTCATAGGTATGATCAGGTACATGATGTGCAAAAAGTGTGCTATGTAAGGTAGTCATTCCACGAGGATAACTGCCACCAACAGCAGCTACAAATTCAGCGGTTGCACGTTCTAACGATAATGCCTCATGTTGTCCCCAGACTCTAATCGATTGTATAAGAGAATCATGATCGACAGTTAGGATGTCATTAATTTTCCATTGGTCTTGTTCTAATTGCTGACGTTCTTCCGTTGTTAATACATCTTCTTGATAGATACTCACATGACGGGTAGCATCATAATGACCATTTTGATAATGATATAACTTTTGTAAGATTTTGATTTTCTTTTTGTATAATTTGAGATCATTTGAACGTGTAGAATTCATAGGCTATTCCTTTCTGTATCAAAAAAGACGATCTACAGAATAAGATCGCCTTTTGAATATCATAAGTATCTGTCATGATGATTGTGAAATAAGTATAGATCCAGTAGGATCAATTTTTGGGTGTAGGTGTTTGATCTTTTTGCTTAATTGAAGCATATACAATAACACCTAAACCTGCAACAGCAAGAGAAGACAAGATTGGATGTTTACTTTCTTTCACATAAACATGGATATCTTCTTTCGGATGTTGAGCTGCATAGATAATATTTTCAGCTACAGAACCTGCTGGATATACCATCACTTTATGTTTTTTCATGGTTTCGTTATATGGAGTCACAGCTTTACCCGGATGTAAAAGAGTAATCGATACAGGTAATTTGTCTTTAGCAATATCAGCTCTTAGATTATCTGTCCATTCTTTGACAGAGAAGTTAGAAGCAGACGAAGGTACAGGAATCACAGTACCACGATCACTCCAGACAGCACTCATATTGATCAGTGCGCCAGGAACGCCTCTTTCTTTGAAATGCTTAATAGCGATTTGAGAACTATAAATAATTCCACGATAATTCATATTGAACATACGCTTAATATCGTCTTGAGTCGCTTCTGTCGATTCACCAAGCAACGATACATCCGAACTATTTACCCATGTATCAAAACGTCCAAATGTACGAATAGCCGCTTCTGCAATCTTATGAACATCTTCTTCTCTTCCAATATCTGCGGGAACCCATGTAGCTGGATATCCTTTTGAACGAAGTTCTGTCGCTAATTGGAGGAGCGCATCTTCATTTTTAGAAGTTAGTAGAACTTTTGCGCCTTTAGCTGCTGCCATTTTAGCTGTAGCGATACCCACTTTGCTTGAAGCACCTGTAATTACGATAACTTGATCTTTTAATTTTTTTAGTGAAATAGACATAACGATGGTTCCTCCTTGAAATAGTCTCATTACCATTTTACCCTATCAGCTGTATAGACAATCATTTTGTTAGAAATGAATCGTTTACATCCATTTTCAAATATATATTAATACTACACCAAATCATTACAAATTAGAAATGTGGTGAGTCTATAAGGTTTTTGGTAGATCAATTAAGTATCAACGCTTACAATAGAAATAAATGACAAGAGAGGTGCTGAAATGGAAGAGTTTCATTGTATAAACCATCCAGATCGCCAAGCTGTTCATCAATGTACTCGTTGCGGTAAGCCTTTATGTGACGAATGCTACAATCCTGAAACACAGACTTGTCGTCAGTATTGTAATACTCTTTCTACAAAACCAACACTTGATCCTCGACCTAAAAACACATTCTGGCAAGTGATTGTGGCTCTGTTAGCTATTGTAGGCGCATTGGCATTATTGTTAGCCGCTATATGTGGAGCGATGATTTATTCTTATTAAAGGAGTGCTTGAATGGAGTTTCCTGTGTATCTTTATTTAGGATCATGGCGTATTCATCCGCATGTATTATTTGAATCGCTGGGGTATTTTCTAGGGTTTCGACTCTATTTATGGACACGTCGTCCTAGTGAGATGACCAAGCTGATGAGTCTGCAAATATTAGCAGGTACTATTCTAGGTGCAGCATTAGGAGCCAAGTTATTATTCTGGTTCGAGAATCCGCTAGCAACTTGGGAGCAATTGCGTCAGTTTCATTTTCTATGGGGTGGAAAAACGATTGTAGGCGGATTATTAGGTGGACTGATAGGAGTCGAACTCACCAAACGCTGGATCGGTTGGAAAAGCTCGACAGGAGACGATTTCGTCTATCCTTTGATGTTAGGACTAGGCTTGGGACGTATTGGATGCTTTCTGACTGGACTAGATGATCATACGTATGGAACAGCAACCACATGGATTACCGGCATTGATTTTGGGGATGGGATTATGCGTCATCCGACTCAGCTCTACGAGATTGCTTTTCTTATGATACTCGCGATCTGCTTGATTCCGTTATATCGTCAAAGTCGATTGATGTCTGTCTTATCTACTGAAGTTCAGTCTAAGGTACCGTATATTTCGTATGTATCCGGTCGAATGTTCCAATGGTTTATGGCGAGTTATCTTTTATTTCGCTTTCTGATTGAATATATTAAGCCTACATTACATCCTTATTGGGGCCACAATAATATTCAGTTAGCTTGTCTGGCAGGCTTGGTCTATTACAGTTGGATCATGTGGGGCAGAGGCAGAAAGGCTTCATCTTCTATCAAAGCCATAGGATAGGATTTACTATCTGAATCGCTAGACGGAATAGTGTCTGGTTACACACTTCGAGAAATTTCGAGAAATTTGTTTTGGATATTAGGCTACATAGGGCTATACCATCGACCAAGCAACAGCATCTATACCCAATAAGTGAATATGCAGTTGAGATATTCACTATAAAAGGAGTTATATTATGCCGAAAAATCGACCGTATCTATATCATGAATTGACTAACAGTATCTGTACAACATGTTATCGCAAAGTCGAAGCCAAGATTATCGAAGAAGATGGACGTATTTATATGGTCAAGCGCTGTCTTGTACATGGCCCTGAGAAAGTATTGATCTCTACAGATGTCGATTATTATCATCGTACACGCGAATTTATTAAGCCTTCAGAAATGCCGTTAGTCTGGAATACACCGATAAAGTACGGTTGTCCTTACGATTGTGGATTATGTCCAGATCATGAGCAACATAGCTGTCTCACACTTTTGGAAATTACCGATCATTGTAATCTACAGTGTCCGATTTGTTTTGCAGAATCCTCTCCACATCGCACTTCTTATCGTTCGTTAGAACAGATTGCTTTTATGTTAGATCGGATTGTAGAAAATGAAGGAGAGCCGGACATTGTGCAGATTAGCGGAGGAGAACCAACAACTCATCCGCAATTTTTTGAAATTTTAGACATGTGTAAAAGCCGTCCGATTCAACATATCATGCTAAATACCAATGGCATTCGGATTGCGCAAGATCGTGAATTTACCAAACGATTAGCTTCCTATATGCCAGGCTTTGAAATTTATTTACAATTCGATAGTTTTGAAGCCGATGTATTGAAAGAGTTACGGGGTGCTGATCTAAGACGTATCCGTGAAGATGCGATTCGACATCTTAATAAATATAATTTATCGACTACGCTTGTAGTTACTTTGAAAAAAGGCTTGAATGATACAGAAATCGGTAAAATTATTCAATATGGTCTCAAGCAAAAAGCGGTTCGTGGGGTAACGATTCAACCGATTCAAGCCGCAGGGCGATTGGAAGGGTACGATCCAGCGACAGATCGCTTAACAGTAAGTGAAGTGAGACAAATGATTATTGATCAATCCGAAGTCTTTCAAGAAGATGATATTTTACCAGTTCCTTGTCATCCCGATTGCCTAGCGATGGGATATGCTTTGAAATTAGGACGTGAAGTTCTACCTTTAACTCGTATGATTGAGCCTTCGATCTTGTTAGAAGGAGATAGCAATACAATTGTATTTGAACAAGACCCTGTTATTCGTGGCAAATTATTTGAACTTTTATCGACCGGTCATTCACCGATTTCATCTGCATTATCGCTAAAAAGCTTACTTTGTTGTCTACCACTTGCAGCTGTACCGAAAGAAATCAACTACGATAATGTATTCCGCGTGATTATTATGCAATTTTTAGATGCCTATAACTTTGATGTTCGTTCTGTAAAAAAATCTTGTGTGCACATCGTACATCCAGATGGACGTATTATTCCATTTGATACGTACAACCTCTTTTACCGGGATGACAAAGAAAAGCTACTAGAAGAACGAAAACAAGAAATTGCTACAGCTTGGGATTAATAGGTTGATGATGGGAAAACCTAGAGTGATTATTGGTGTCTAATGCACTGGTAGTTAGTCTAGGTTTTTTATTTGGTTCGAGATTTGTAAGTTTAGAAGAGAAGGCGTGAAGATGTGAAAACAGGATAAAAGGAGTATGCTATATAAAAAGATAGAGCCAATCATTACAGCCAGATATGAGAATTTTAAAAATATTTCAATACATGAAAAATTCACAACAAAAAATGAAAAATAAGTATTAGAATATTAGAATTATAAAGGAGTGAAGAATATGAACATTATAATCTTTGGAGCAACAGGCAAGACAGGGCATGAATTAGTTACACAGTCGCTAGAGAAAGGCTACAAAGTGACTGCGGTTGTGCGTAATCCAACGAAGATGACAATAACCCATCCTCATTTAACGATTGAGCAGGGGGACTTAACGAATTACACCGATGTGACTACGATAGTAAAAGCACAACCATATGATGCTGTTTTCTCAGCATTAGGAGCCAAAACGCCTTTTCAACGAGATCCTATTCTGACTAAAGCTACAAAAAATATCATTCAAGCCGCAGCTGAAAATCATATTGATAAGTTTATCCATGTGTCCTTTATAGGAGTTCGCAAAGAATCCAGTACACTTGGCATGTTGTATAAATATATTGCACCTGTAGTCATGAAAAATCTTATCGCCGATCATCGAGAAAAAGAAGCTGTGCTGGCAAGTAGTGGACTGAATTGGATCGCTGTCCAACCGCCGATTCTAACTTCAGGTACAAAAACGGGGAACTATATACATGAACAACACATCGATAAAGGCATATCTAGTAAAAAAAGCTATCTCGTGCCAACTTGGCTGATTTTATGATCCAACAACTTCAGCAAGATACGTATCACCAAAGCGCTGTTTTTGTAACAGAATAGCTGTAAAATACGAAAAAGGATCAATGTATGATCCTTTTTTTGCGTTAAAAATAGGAGGGGGAAGTACTTCTCAAATCGTTCCCTTTTTACAACTCTATAATCATTAAAATTAAAATTTCAACATATGAAAAATTCACAATAATAAAACTAAAATCTGTAAAAAAAAATTATAAAAATCTAAACCCTTTTGTCAAATCGAAATTTCTACATATATGATTACAATTTATAGGTCAATATACCGATATAAAGAAGGGCTTATATGTATATAAGCTGATCAATGAGTGACTATACATACCTAAAGGGGTTATTACATGTTCGAGAAAAAAGCTTGGTTTAATCCATTAGTAATATCATCAGTATTAGCAACAGGAATTTTCCTGGGAAGTACAGTTTCGCCATTTGCATCTATGTTGACAGTATCAGCAGAAGCGAATACTTCTGGACTTCAAATCGTAAGTGTAATTGATCAAGACAACTATTTATTATCCGATGGTTCTATGTGGGCAAAATCGATGAAAGGAACATGGCATTCAGAGTATCAATTTGCAGGTATAACAGCAGGTTCCAACAATCAATATTATGGCTGGACCACCACTGGACAGGCAATGAGTTGGGACAATATAACCGAAGAGATTCATGTTATTCCGGGAATGAATAATGTTGCTCATATTTCAGGTGATGGTATTGTTCTACATACAGATGGCAAAGTAGATGTTATCGGCTCGGGTAAGCCAGATACATTACCTAACAGTGTGAAGCTAATTGATGGATTCGAAGATTCTTATGCAATATTGAAGCAGTCAGGAGATATTTTATACTATAAAGATTATCAAAATGGTCTAGGACGCAAAATCGATTCTTATCCAGATGCAATATCAATCAAGCAAGATGGAGTTGCGATAGCTGTTCTTCGTAGCGACGGTACTGTAACTTTACTTGATCTATTATCTGGTGATACTCCTCAAGTCATTGATAATGATGCTGTAGCGATAGCATGGCAAGGATCTAAACGAACTTTGCTAGTCGTAAAAAAGGACGGATCTGTATGGTCACATAGCCGTTCTACTGGATTCGCTCCTCAAGCATTAAGTGAACTTACAGATATTGAGCAAGTGGTATATTCACCTACAGGTATATATGCCCAACATAAAGATGGTTCTTGGGTACAAGATACCGACAAAATAGTAACTCCGCTTCAAGTACCTTCAATAACAAGTTTGAAATTAATCTTATCTAAAACAAATGCTGTAGTCGGCGATAAAATCAATGCAAAAATTCAGGAGATATACTCTAATGGTTCTATCCATACACGCCCGGCTAGTGCCAATGAATTGAAAGTTGATCTTTCTCAAATTGCAGAAATACTAAGTGATGGTACGATTAAAGTTAAAGCTATTGGTAATGCAACGATCACTTTGACTACAGATACATTAACGACCCAATCTCCATTGAATGGAACAACAGAAGAAGCTTTGACAGGTGCGGTTCTGATAGAAGGTTCTGTATATTTGCCAGTACAGACTGTATTTAAAGCTATGGGTGGAACTATTCTGGTAAATAGTAATCAATTTCAAATCAATTGGGGAACTCAAACTATTCAATTAAATAAAAATAGTGCAGTAGCTCAAATGAATAATCAACCAGTTACGATGAAAGGTAAAGTACGAACTTCTGGAAGTCAGACTGTATTTCCAGCTACCTTATTATCTAGCATTTCGAAAGATGCCAAAGTCACTTGGGATTCTAAATATCAACAGGCAATTATACAAGTGAATGGTTCCAACATCACCATTCAATCTGACAAAACATTAAAATTGATGAAGCAAGAAGAAATTGGAAATTTAAAAAGATTACTTGGTAAATCCTATTGGGTGAATTACTATCATAAAGCTGGCGAGCGATTCAGCAAAGTAAATATCAAAGACATTTATGCAGAAAAAGATCCTTATAACAGAACGAGATTCGTAGTTCAATTTCGTGATAAGAAAGGTACAGAGTATTTGTCGGATCGATTAACAGCTTCAGAAATTACTGCCTTATTGTCAGATAAAGAACAATTCTTCAATTATGATATTCGGAGCAAATATAATTGGTCACAAGCAGCATGGAACCGAATTATTAATGCAGAAGTTGTGGAAGGGATGAATACACAACAAGCATTACTATCATGGGGCAAACCTGATAAAAAGACGATTACCAAAGAAAACGGACACACGATAGAAATCTGGTCATATATCGGTGAAAATTATCTGAATATGCTGGGGATCGGGGATGGCGTTGTGTACGAGGTATTTAGTATTTAAATAACAAAAAGCTATCTGTTCTAGATAACAAAATAAAAAGCCAACACACTAAATTAAAACTGTGTTGGCTTTTTTTATAAATCGTATCTTATTGATGTGCATATAGATCATCAATGATTTGTATAGAGTAAGGAGACTTTATTTTATATATTTGCCCATTATATTTATCTTTGCGCTCGAAATCGTAAATACGGATATAATGATTACTATACAAAATAAGACCATATCGAGGACGACTATATTAGGGATTCGGTCGGTGACTAATTCTGTAAATGTATGATTTAGCTTATTATAAAATGTATTATGTTGTAAATGGAAGGGGCAATAATAGATGAACCAATTAAAAGTTGAAGTAAAGCAAAGTATACATACTGATGTAGACCATCCCTGTATCTTTATTGATGGAGTAGAGTTAGATAGTTGGTTAGATCAGTTGTATGCTAATCATAATTATCTTGGACTTATTCCTTGTATTACAGATTGGATGGATGCTGAAGCTGAACAACAATTAGTTATTAAACGTTATACAGATAGACAAGACGTAGTTGTCTTACCTATATTGATGTGTCCGGATGACTGTGATCTTTGGTGTACAGTTATCGTTGCAGAAGTAATTCAAAAGCAAAATGAAATATGGTGGAACCGAATCGGTGTAGATCAAAGTGATATTAAACGAAGTTATCACAACATCGGTCATACTGTGGAATGGTTCGAACATATACCACCACTCATATTTGATAAGCACTTATATTATAAGGAATTAGATCGTATTTACTTACCTGTGTCATCATAACTGATTTTATAGACGAGGAGAATGATAATGGATACTCAAGCACAACAATTATGGAATCGTATTATAGCCAAAGGATTAGAACGTAATCCATTATTTGAAGAGAAACTTTATTTGTATGAAGGGGCTACAGGAGAAGATTTTGCTACATTGGAGCGTACACTTGGCGTTCAAGTTCCTGCACAGCTTCAATCATTTTATCGGATACATAATGGGCAACAAGAAAATAAAGCAAACACCTGTTTTTTGCGTAACTTAACCTTATCTTCAATTACAGAAATTATAGAAAATTGGACGTTTTTACAAGAAGAGTTCGATCCTGAAGATCTAGAAGTAGATGCTCAACCAGGAGTCAAACCTTTCGCATGGAATGCCAAATGGATTCCGATCGCCTCTAATGGTGGAGGAGATTACTTATGTATCGATACCGATCCTGCGGAAGAAGGCACAGTCGGACAAGTATTATATTTTTGGCATGATTGGGAGTATCGTTCTGTCGAAGCTACAAGTCTTTTTGAATTTATAGAGATGGCTTTGCAAGAGGAAGAAACCGATTAGGCTAGAAGTTTGTAATACATTTATCGTGTTGCTCTATGGTTAGATGTATCATTATAAAAATAGATTTTTGAAAAAGTAGGGAGAGAAAACGATGGTTAATCATATGACATCGATTGGATTTAACGTTTCTGGGTACAAGTAAATAAGAAAAATGAATGTATCGGGATGAATCCTCATTTTAGCGGAAAATCAAATATGTATAGTCTACTGAATGAATTTGTAGATCGTCCGGACAGTATGTTGGATGGAGCCATAGTAGCTAAGAAATCATTATTTCAGCGATTATTCAAGTAATCAAAAGCCATACAGAATTTACAATCTGTATGGCTTTTTTTGAATTCATCCGTTTCGGGTAATAACGTAAGATGGAGAAAAAAGAACAAATCGAAAGAGCAGGAGGTCAATACAATGAAAAAAGTAATGAATAAAGCAGAAGATATGGTGTTGGAAATGGCTAAAGGTATGGTGCTTGCTCATCCTGAACTTGAACTCATTTCTAAATATAAAGTCATTAAAAAGAAAGAATTAAACCCACACAAAGTGTCTTTGATCAGTGGCGGTGGTAGTGGGCATGAACCGGCTCATGCAGGATATATAGGTAAAGGCATGCTAGATGCCGCTGTTTGTGGAGATATTTTTGCATCCCCTTCTCAGATTCAGATCTATCAAGCAATCAAAGCAACCGCCGGGGAAAAAGGAACATTGCTAATTATCAAAAACTACAGTGGCGATATGATGAATTTCAAAAATGCTGCGTATCTATGTGAAGAAGATGGTATTGAAGTAGACTATGTACGGGTGGAAGATGATATTGCGGTCGAAGATAGTCTATATACGGTAGGACGACGCGGAGTTGCAGGAACGGTATTGGTACATAAAATTGCAGGAGCGGCAGCAGAAGAAGGTCGTGATCTACAAGGTGTCAAAGCTGTTGCGGAGAAAGCGGCGGCAAATGTACGAAGTCTTGGATTCGCTCTAACTTCTTGTACCGTACCTGCTAAAGGAAGTCCAACTTTTGAACTTGGTGAGAATGAGATTGAATATGGTGTCGGTATTCATGGTGAACCAGGCATCAAGCGTGAGCAAATGGCATCAGCAGATACACTTGCCAAACGTATGGTAGACGATCTTTTGCGAGATATGAAGATCGAAGATGGACATGAAGGTGAGATTGCATTATTGATTAATGGATTCGGAGGAACACCTTTACAAGAATTGTATTTGTTCAATCATGCAGTTACTCGTGAACTGGCACAGCGTCGTATCCAGATCAATCGTGAATTTGTCGGTAACTATATGACCAGTATTGATATGGACGGTATTTCAGTAACGATAATGAAATTAGATGAAGAACTCAAAACATTACTTTCTCAAGAAAGCGATACACCTGCTTTTAAAGTATCGGGAGCTGTAGCACCTGTGCATTATGAAGCAGCGGCAGTTGAAGAAGTGCCAGACACACCAGTATCGTACAAAGTACAAACCGATCCTAAATATGCCCAACTTCAAGGCGATACATTAACATTAAATAATATGATTTATTTGATCGATAAAATGAGTGAAGTGATTATTGAAAATGAAGTTCCTTTCTGTGATCTGGATTCTCATGCAGGTGATGGGGATTTCGGAATGAGTATTGCTAAAGGTTTCCGTGAATTAAAACATGAATGGAGCCGAATTCTAGCTGAACCGGATCTTACGATCGGTAGCTTTTTGGATCAGTCATCACTGGTTATTATGGAATCTTGTGGTGGAGCATCCGGTCCTATCTGGGGATCTGCTTTCCGCGCGGCAGGAAAAAGTGTAGGTGACCAAAAAGAAATCACTGTAGCCGAATTTGCTGAAATGATGCAATCTGCTGTTAAAGGGATTCAAGCAACAGGCGAACGTTCCTTTGGACGTGGCGCAGTTGTCGGCGATAAAACATTAATTGATGCCCTTGTACCTTGCGCAGATGCTTGGACAGAAAGTGTGCAAGCCGGTGATGATATGCATACAGCGTTGAATAAAGGTGCGGCTGCCGCAGTACAAGGTGCAGAACGTACAAAAGATATTGTTGCTCGCATGGGACGTGCAGGAGCTGTAGGCGAACGTAGTATCGGATATCCTGATGCAGGTGCACATGCACTCGGCGTTATTTTCACAGAGTTAGCACAAAGTCTACATTCTTAAGTCGATAGCAAACATGTTATTGAGATAGATGAGGCATAGTTGCAATCGTAATGTTAAAAGATATATACGAAATATGTATGATAAAGAGCAAGTCACATCCAATCAATACGCAAGAAATAGTCTGTGATGAATGCAGATTATTTCTTGCTTTATTTTTGTTATCCATTTTACATTATCGATGCTAGGTTATACATCATCTACTACATAATGAACATTAGATTCGAATAAGAGCGCAATAAAGCGAAAGTTTTGTCTATAGGCTTCTTTTATAATAAGGACACCGCCTGATCCTATTCATCATTCTGGATCTCTAATCCTATAAAGGAAGTGACGTATGCACAAAATTGTACAGCCTAAAGTATTTTACTTCGGAACACCTGTCGTTCTTATTAGTACTATCAATCCAGATGGTTCTCCTAATCTAGCACCAATGTCTTCAGCATGGTGGGTTAATCAATCCTGTATGTTAGGAATGAGCTATCAATCACAGACCGTACAGAATATAATACGAGAAAAAAGTTGTGTACTTAATCTGCCTTCTGCTCAGTTAGTCAATCATGTCGATCGATTAGCGTTAACAACTGGAAAAGAAGATATTCCGATGTACAAAGCCACTATGGGTTATACCTATGAACCTAATAAATTTGAATGTGCAGGGCTAACAGCTATTCCAGCAGATCTTGTTCAAGCCCCTTTAGTGCAAGAATGTCCGATTCAATTAGAAGCTCAAGTTGAACAGATCTCCACGTTTAGTGAAACAGGTACAATTGCAGCTATAGAACTACGGATGATACGTGTACATGTCGAAGAAAGTATTTTGCTTCATCCTGATCAAGATTATATCGATCCTGAAAAATGGTATCCATTGATTATGAATTACTGCGAGTTTTTTGGCTTAGGTGCTAAGTTACAACCATCCCGTTTAGCAGAACCTTTTATGGCTCAGTATCACAGTAAAGGCTAAATAGTGCCATGACAGACTCATATGTATAACCTCAAAGCAATCTGATCTTTTCAAAAGAAAGCAGACTGCTTTGAGGTGCTTTACTTATACAATGATTTTATATGGATAACGATTTCATAAACTGCTGTTATTTTGTCAAAATCTTTACTTCTTTAGGAGCTAGTGTGATTGTAATCGAACCACCATTAACCGTTACCAAATCTGTACCCATTTGATTGCGCAACACTGTACCGTTAGAGAAATTATCTAAATTTGGAATGGTACGTGTTTGGCTTTCCCATGAGTTGTTAATCAATACAACTGCTTCGTCACCACTATTGGAACGTTGGAATCCATAGAAATTAGTATCTACCCATTTCTCTTTTTGCGTTCCATTTTGTAAAGCAGAGTGACTATTACGAATAGCGTTTACTTTGGCAATATACTTGTACAGTTCATTATTCGTATTGAACGTCATGTTTTCACGGTTAGCAGGATCATCCCCACCGCTAAATCCTTGTTCTGTTCCTTGATAGACAATCGGGATACCACGAGAAGTTAGCATAAATCCAAGGGCTGCTTTTAATTGTGGCCATTTGTCTGATGCGTTTCCAGGTTTACCAGAAGCATCATTTAAGAAACGTTTGACATCATGATTATCTAAAAATGTTCCATTCAAGTTCGTATTTTTGTAACGGTAATCCTGGCTATACCGTTCTTTGATCTGATTCATTGAACCATCATGACCAAATACATTTTGAATGGTGTAATACATCGGGAAATCAAGTACAGCATCAGAGTAATTAGAATAATCAGCAACATAAGCAGGGTCACCATTAAAGACTTCACCGATAGTAAATGTATTAACTGCGGTATCGAAATCTTTAAGGAACCATTTGGGTACGTGCTTGGCTGTATCTACACGTAGACCATCTACGCCAGATTGAGCAATAATCCATTTACCCCAGTTTTTCAATTCTGTAGCAACCGCCGCATTTTCTTGTTTGAGATCATCAAGACTGGCTACATCACCATTTTCAATACGAGATTGATTATTGCTGTTATAATCGTTTTGCGTAATATCGCCAACATTATGATACCAATCTGCATTATCAAAAGGAGCTTTGGCGGTTCCATTGGTTGGACGGAAGTCACCTGTGTGGTTGACAACAACATCTAGCATCACTGCGATGTTTTTGCTATGTGCTGTTTTCACCAACTCTTGAAATTTCGCCATTGTGCCCAAATGACCGTCTACAGAATAAAAGTCATACGTATGATAACCATGATAAGCATTTACACTTTTTTGCATCGTTACAGGTGTAATCCAGATCGCTGTAAATCCAAGGTTTTTGATATAATCCAAGTTGTTGATAATCCCCTGGAAATCTCCACCGTGCCATTGCGAAGGATTACTTTTGTTAGAAGCAAAGCCGCCATAGTTATTATTGCTAGTATCCCCATCACTGAATCGATCAGTCATGATGAAATAAATACTACGTTTACTCCAATCAACTGGACCGAAATTATCGGGAGCAGGTGTAGGATTCGTAGGTGTTGTACCACCCGGCGCACCAGTTGTAATCGTACCTACGGTATTACTAGCATTCGGTGTAAAGGTCGATGTACCGGGATTGAATAAGTAATTTTTGGAATTGTTATTATCCCATGTACCGTTACCGTTGTTGAAGACAGCTTCTAATTGAGCAGTAGAACCAATATTAACAGTGATCTTGGTATATCCATTGACTTCAGAATCTGCCATTTTGGTACCCGGAGCAGTTGTCCAATTACCATCCGCTTGACGGTAATGAATATAAGGTGTTGTGAACCCTTTTTTGTAATACACCGTTACTGAATTATCTGCTGCATGAGTGGTGGTATACGAACCGCTGAACAGCAAAGGAAATAAAAGCAATACCCCGAATACAATCAAAATCATCTTTTTAAAATGTGGTTTACCCGATACCAATATAACCATTCCTCCTGTGCTTATAGTTTGTGCAAACGTTTACGCAACTTATTATAAGATAGCGCTTACAAAAAAGAAATAGGCAATTATATAAAATTATAGAAGAATATGTATTTACACTCAAACGGTATAAAAATATCGAATCATTAGCTACATTCGTATTTATTTCTAGTTTACGAAAAGGAGAAATCATTTGGTATGTTGACTTCTGATCATGATTAAGTATATTATAGATAAACAAAGTCTATAATGAAATTATAATCTTAAATTTTACTGTATTACGTATTTTTTTATAGTAATCATAGATAATGGTAGTCTTTAAAGTCTTTTATTATTGAAGGAGGAATAAAGAAGAATAGATCAAATTGCTATTCAAAATATATCAGCTTCATTTGTCCAATAGTTATAGTTTCGAAAAAAAATATTGAAAACAATCATCGATATCTAATGTTATTTTTTCCAAAGCAAAAGATATAACAATAGAGAACTTGCTTAAAAATACACCTTAAAGGAGTACTGATCATATGGAACAATTACAAGATGCAATCATCGTTGGTGGAGGGCCCGCTGGCTTAAGTGCTGCGCTTATTTTGGGAAGAGCACGTAAACATGTACTGATTATAGATGAAGAACTTCCACGGAATCGAGTCACTCAAGAATCGCATGGATTTTTAACTCGAGATGGCATTACACCTGCTGATTTTCGCCAAATCGCTAGAGAACAGATTAGTAGGTATCCTACTGTTCAATTTGCCACAGATAACGTTATCGGTGCCAATGGTAGTGATGGTCAATTTGAAGTGGTTACCTCTCAAGGACATACGTATACTAGCAAAAAAATACTATTTACAGTAGGAATGAAAGATCGTCCACTTGCTATCTCCGGTCTACAAGAAGTCTATGGAAAAAGCGCATTTGTCTGCCCTTACTGTGATGGGTGGGAACTTCGAGATCAGAAGTTAGCATTGATCGTTAGTGGAGCAACAGCACTTCATTTAACTAAGACGGTCTCAGGGTGGACTTCTCATTTCACTATCTGCACCAATGGCATGAATGATTGGACAGCAGAAGAACACGAGGAACTTATAAACCACCAGATCTCAATCATCGATTCACCTATTCAACATATACACTCAGCATCGGGGATCGTAGAACATATTCAATTTGAAGATGGTCATTCTCTTTTATGTACAGGGATCTTTTTCACACCAGAACTTGTCACTGGATCAGATGTTCCACAAATGTTAGGATGCGAATCTGCTGATACAGGCATGATCATCGTAGACGAGTTTGGTAAAACCAATATACCGGGTGTATACAGCGCAGGCGATTCGGCTTCACGAAAATATCAGGTCGTTGCTGCGGCAGCTTCAGGTTCTATGGCTGGAATCAGTATCAATAGTGAATTGCTTGAAGAAGCATGGCAGCATAACGTTAGTAAGTCCTCAACATAAATTGTAAAAAAGTAAAATAGAAATAAAAAAGAAGGAGAGCATATCCTCATGCTGCTCCTTCTTTTTGTCTATAGCATTACATTTTTAAATGCTTCTCAATCATTTTCATAAATTCTAAAGCCGCCACACCAAGATACTTATCGGTACGATGCATAATACCAATCTGACGGGTAGGTGGGAAGTCAGCTATTTTAATCAAACGAAGAGTGGGATCGTTGAGAGAAGCTGATAACGAATAAGGTTGAATACAAGCGGCTACATTCGATTTTACAAATCCATATAAAGAAGAAGCTGTAGAAGTCTCGATAATAATATTCAAGTTCAAGCCATGTTCTTTACAGTGACGTTCTATCAATTCACGTCCTTTGAATCCTTTAGGATAAAGAACCAGCGGAATAGAAGGTAATGCCTCTAGGGAAATCGATTGCTGATCTGCCAGTTCATGATTTTCAGAAACGACAAGTACAAACTCTTCTGTATATAGTGGAGTGGTCACCAGTCTAGGATCAGTAAATTCAATCAACGTAATTCCAATATCTACTACATTATTGATCACCATCTCTGCGACTTCGATCGCTGACGAGATTTTTAAATGGATATTAGGGAATTGATGGTGGAAATCAATTAAAATCGGTGTAATCCGATAATCTAGCTCCGCCGCCATCACTCCAACGACCAAATTACCGCCTGTATACTCGCGTAACCCGTTAATCTCATCAAACGCATCTTGTAACTTCAACAGAATACTTCGAGCTTGACGTAACAAAATAAATCCCGCTTCGGTCAGAGTGATTTTTTTACCTATACGATCAAAAAGCAATGTTCCTACTTCTTCTTCCATGGTACGAATCTGAATACTGAGTGTAGGTTGAGTAATACCTAAACGCTCAGCGGCTTTGGTAAAATGTAACTCCTCGCATACGGCTACAAAATATTCAAGTTGTCTAATTTCCATACGTATTCCTTTCCTAAATCTCAAAATGAGAAGTAAAATGATTATTTTTTTCAACTTTTATCATTGTTTTTAACTATGATAAACCATTTTACCATTATTATCAGTTATGTATTCAATATATCAATTTTAGCATATACGACAGCAATGTAAACGGATTTATATATGAAAATAATTTCTGCAAATACAATTTAAAAATGTAATATTTATATTTATCATAGTTTTTATCAATGATTAAATTATTTATGATAGAAAATGACCTTTACAATATGTCAAAATGATACTATTATTAATAGTGTAATCACGATTTAGACACAAAAAAAACACATATATGACAATTTTACGAAAGAAGGAAATACAAATGAACGCTTTTTATCTTGATAATGATGGTTCTATTAAAACGATTCTTAAAGGAAAAGAAATTTTAGCTAACCCTATCTTAAATAAAGGGGTTGCTTTTACAGCAGAAGAACGAACAGATTTGGAACTGAACGGAATATTGCCTCCAATGATCTTAACGATTGAAGAACAAGTGAACCGTGTATACGATCAGATTAGCAGTGAACCGAATAACCTTCGCAAAAATACAATGTTAAATGATCTATATAATCGCAATGTTGTTCTTTACTATCGTCTACTGAGCGAGCATTTAAGTGAATTGCTTCCTATTGTATACACACCAACCGTAGGACAAGCGATTCAAGAATACAGCCAACAGTATCACAAACCAGGTGGTGTCTATCTTTCAATTGATCATATGGACGGAATAGAAGAAGCGTTCCGTAATACAGGCGTACAACCTGGAGATATCGACCTGATCGTGGCCACTGACTCTGAAAGTATTTTGGGTATTGGTGACTGGGGTGTAGGTGGTATTAATATCGCTATTGGTAAATTAGCTGTATATACCGCTGCTGTAGGTATTGATCCTAGTCGTGTGCTTGCGGTTGTTTTGGATGCAGGGACGAACAATCAGAAATTATTAAATGATCCATTATATATGGGTAACCGTCATGAAAGAGTACGTGGAGATAAATACGATGAGTTCGTCGATCGTTATGTACAAACAGCTATGAAATTGTTCCCTAACGTCTTATTACACTGGGAAGACCTTGGCAATGTAAATGCACGTAATATTATCGAAAAATACGGCGATCAGATTTTGACATTTAATGATGATATTCAAGGTACAGGCGCAGTTACTTTAGCAGCAGTTATGTCAGGTCTACAAGTAAGTGGTACATCACTGAAAGATCAACGTGTATTGGTATTTGGACCCGGCGCAGCAGGCATTGGGAATGCTGATCAAATTCGTGATGCGATGATGAAAGAAGGATTGTCACAAGAAGAAGCAGAAGGTCGCTTCTGGGCATACGATTATCGCGGTCTATTAACAGAAGAAACAGAAAATGTATTTGCTTTCCAAAAACCATATCTTCGCCAAATGTCTGAAATTGCAAACTGGGAAACAGACGAAAATGGTAAAGTAAGCTTGCTTGAAGTCGTGAAACAAGTCAAACCTACGATTATGATTGGTACTTCAGGCGTAACCGGAGCATTTACAGAAGAAATCATAAAAGAAATGGCAAAACATGTAGAACGTCCTATGATTATGCCGATGTCGAATCCAACATCACTGGCTGAAGCAGTACCAGCTGACTTGATCGCATGGACAGACGGCAAAGCATTGATTGCTACAGGTAGCCCATTTGAATCGATTGAATATAAAGGAACGACTTTCGAATTTGGTCAATCCAACAACGCTTTTGTGTTCCCGGGTCTTGGTCTTGGTGCGATTGTTGCCAAAGCTAATATATTCACCAAAGGAATGTTTACAGCGGCAGCCGATGCTGTTGCTCATGCTGTAGATTCTTCAGATCTAGGAGCTCCACTATTACCTAGAGTAAAAAATCTACAAGCAGTATCATTTAATGTTGCTGTAGCTGTTGCCAAAGCCGCTATTCAAGATGGTGTTGCACAAAATACTCCAACCGATATCGAACAAGCTGTCAAAGACGCAATGTGGCATCCCGTATATAGAACTGTTAAATCTACAGAGATGACGCCAGTAAGCTAATTATTGCTTTGTTACCATCGCATCACTCTCAGATTGTCTATCTAAAGCAGATAGGCAGTCTGCCCTTTACAGGGTAGATTTGAAAATATAATGGAGGTCCTACAACATGTCAGTCGGTCATATTTTTATTATTTTAATACCTATTTTCTTTGTTATTATTCTTGGATTTTTGGGCGGTCATTTTAAAGTATTCAATTCCGCATCGTCCAAAGGTTTAAATACATTAGTGACCAAATTTGCACTACCTGCTCACCTTTTTATCGGAATTACTACAACAAGTAAACAAACGTTAATCGATAAATGGCCTTTTTTTATCACAATGTTTTTAGGAATTATCGGGTTTTATGTAATTTTGCTATTAATCCTAAGACTTGTGTTCAAAAAAGATTTAAATAGATCATCTATTTTCTCCTTAAATGCGACTCAACCTTCTTTCGCTTTTATGGGTATACCTGTACTTGGAAGTTTGTTTGGAGCTGCTGAAGTTGCTATTCCGATTGCGATTACAGGTATTGTTGTTAATGCGTTACTTGATCCAATCGCAACTATTGTCAGTTCTGTAGGTAAAAAAACACAAGCAGGGCAAAAAGATGGACATCCTGAAAACTTGCTCAAACTGACTGTTCATTCGATTTTACATGGTCTTAGAGAGCCGCTCGCCTGTGTTCCTTTATTAGGGGTTGTGCTTACGATGTTTGGATTCCATTCTCCTGAATTGCTACAAAGTTCACTTGATCAAATTGGTAGTATTACATCCGGTGCGGCACTATTTGCAATTGGTGTAACTATTGGTCTGAATCGTATTCAATTTAGTGCGAATGCTATCAGTATTTCGGTATTAAAAGTAGTCGGATTGCCTATTTTAACGTATGTATTAGCTTTAGCATTTGGATTATCTTCAAAAGATATTACGATGGCTGTATTGTTGGTATCTTTCCCTGGATCAGCAGTCGCCGCAATGATTGCGTCTCGCTTTGAAACGCTTGAAGTCGAAACAGCTTCTTCTTTTGTTATTAGTTCCGTTTTATCCTTAATTTCTTTACCTATCTTAATCTCGATTTTATTGTAAAATGTGTTTTTTTTAGATCATACATTTTAATTTTAAAATAAATTTTAAATCAAAGTCGTTCGCTGAAAGATTTCCGGTGAATGGCTTTTTGTTTTGCATATTGATAATTGAACGTTGAATTTATAGATTATTCATATGAAAATAGAACAATAACGAAATGATATTGTGAGGGAGCAAATATGAATCAACGACAAGCTCAAAAAATCATTCCTGCTACATGGATTATGATCGAAAAACAAAATAACTCTACATCTGATTACATATTATATGCGATAGATTGGAAACGCAAAGCTAGATGGAGCTGGGAAGGCTGGAATGATTTAGCGGATCTGTTGCAATTTAATATTCCTGTCCGAAGAAAGTTAGGCAGTCCAAACTATTCTTCACAACCCTGTGCTAAAATTGCTAAAAAAGCTATAGTTCTACGTATGAATGAACAACAATATGATGGGTTTGAGACGTTGTTGTATAAACCTTTTTCCAAAAAGAAATGGAATTCTTTCCTAAAGGAGTATCGCCAATGAATTCATCGCTAAGTATTCGAAATTACACAGACAGTGATCAAGAGCAAGTAGTACAGCTTATTCTTCATATTCAGCAACAAGAATACAATATACCAATTACTAAGGAAGATCAGCCAGACCTATTATCCATTCAATCTTTTTATCAAAAAGGGAACGGTAACTTCTGGGTGGCTTGTGATGGTGATCAAGTAGTGGGTACAATTGCTTTGTTAGATATAGGGAATCAACAGGTCGCTCTTCGCAAAATGTTTGTCCATTCTGATTATCGAGGAAAAGTGTGGAATACAGCTACATTATTGCTACAACAAGCCATTTCGTGGGCAACCCAACAGCAATTAACGCATATATATTTAGGCACAACTCTACAATTTATAGCTGCCCATCGATTTTATGAAAAAAATGGCTTTCAAGAAATAGAAGTAACCCAACTACCTGCTTCTTTTCCAGTAATGCAAGTGGATAAAAAGTTTTATCAATTATCCGTCACAGCGAATTCGTAATAAGAAAAAGGAGATAGCTATGGATAGATTGCAAGGTGGTCCTTTTTTAGAAATTAGCTTTCTAATGTTTGAATCTGAATCTATTCAAGTCATATTAGATAAATTGTGCGATCTTCCAATAAAGATAGAAATGCACATGACTACTGACCTTTTGCAAGTTTTTCATAAAGGATATCTATATGATGAACAAGACTCTAATAGTAAAAGAATTCATCAATTATGTGTTCCTCTTAATGTTCATACATCTAGGACTCTTCAAAGCGATCTTTATATTCAACGTATTGCTAAAAACAGTTTATGTTTTTCTATGTGTTTTTATGGTTGCTCAGAAGATGTACCTGAATGGAATCAAATAGGTATTAAAGATTCTGAATTAGATGAATTTACAGCTTTACTTGTACAAATCTTTGAAAAACTAGAGTTTGTTGCTGGAGTTGTTGCTATAGAAAATGATGCGACATTCCTGTTTGATTCTAATCAAGAATATCCACATCAAGATTACGATTTAACGCAATTAACCATACAATCTATTTTACGTAACATGAATTCCTTTTATAGTATAGTGGTCAATAAAGAAATCAGTAAAGATTATACAAATAAACAAGTAGAACAATTAGACAAAGGAATTCGTATCAATACGTCTTTACACTCAACAGAGAGGAGCAGTACATAAATGACACTGCAATTGAAATCTGGAGATACAGTAGCATTGGTCGCTTGCTCGGATCCTATCTCACCTGATCGCCGAGTACAGATTAATGAATTGATCGGATATTTGCAACAGTGGGGGCTTCAAGTTGTCGAATCTAAAGTATTGATGCAACCCCATACTATTCAGGCTTCCCAAGAAAAAGCCAATGAGTTAAATCGTTTATTTGCTGATCCGCAGATCAAAGCTATTTTTGATATCTCTGGCGGCGACCTGGCTAATGGCGTACTTCCACACCTTCATTATGACCGGATTCGTATAGCACAGACTGCTTTTTTTGGGATGAGCGATCTGACTGTTGTTCTGAACGCTATTGTGCATCAATCTCATATTCAGACGTATCATTATCAAATCATGAACTTGGTCAAAGAAAAGGGTGCAGAACAACGACAGCAATTTTATCGTACCTTTTTTGAAGGAGCTTCGGATTTGTATGATTTCGATTTTGATTTTGTTCAGGGTGAGAATCTAAATGGCGATGTGATTGGAGGCAATATTCGTTGCTTTTTAAAATTAGTCGGCACTCCGTATTTCCCTGAGGTTTCGGGTAAAGTTATTTTATTGGAAGCATGGAGTGGACGTGCCCATCGAATCATCTCTATGCTGGATCAAATGGATCAAGTCGGTATATTCGCTACATGTTCTGGAATATTGTTAGGAACATTTACTGAAATAGAACAACATCATGAATGGGATCTTATTCAACAGCATCTTCTAAAGCTAACAGCCAAAAAGCCGATTCCGATAGTGAAATCGACCGGAATTGGACATAGCAGCCATAGTAAATGTATTATTATCAGTTAATAGCACATGATTACAGCTTATTTAAGAAAGAATAAAGGAGTATCAGTATTTCTTTGTTCTTTTTTGAATATATACTTTAGTGCATATTTTGTCTAATATTCATAGTTTATACATAACAATTTCTTCGCTTTAAGCCGATTATTGTAAATAAGAGTCTTTTTTTAAGAGTAAATATGCTAACAATGTACTTAAAATGGTTAAGTTATAACAAAATACTTAAATAATGCGTTTAACTTAAAGCGAATTTACTACTTACGGTACTAAAAGATTGTATTTAATTTTACTGATTTTAGTAAACGTATTCAGTAACTTAAAGGAGACAATAATGATCTATTTTGTGCGAAAAAACCAAGTAGAGAAATTACCAGAAGGTGAAGCTGAACTGAATTACTGTTTAAAACAGTTGCTTGAGAACAATGAAGCGATTTTGATTGACCGTATGCCGGAAGATTTGCAAATGCAAAGTATGCATCTGTTATTGAGTAATCCAGCCTTTGTAATGGTTAATATTCAGGAATCGGTTCAGGAACGATTTATTCGTTCTCCACTTAAAGGGTTTTCGAGTGATGTATATGAAGAGTCATTATTACTTGTGACTTCCTATGTACAAGACTTGCAGTTAGAAATTGAAAAAGGCGCTACGGCTCTGGCTAGTTACCAAAAAGGTGAACAAGAAGGCATGGTGCGTGATGGATTACGTAAAGCACTTATTGATCTTGGCGAACGCCGGGAAATCATGTCTATTATGCTTCAGGAAATTCGCTATCGTCTAAGTGAGCAAGCCAAACAAGAGCATACTCGTGCTACAGAACGTTTTTCTGGAGACGAATGGAATAGTTAATGGATATAAAAGAAGTCTGTGTAGATTAAACTACACAGACTTCTTTTGATTACAAATTTATATCGTACACTTACTGCATTTAACGAACACTGTACTTTACGAACGATGTTCGTTATGATATAACTAATACAAGTTAATCTGTTAAACATGGAGATGATATTATTATGCAAAAAGCAAACGAAAGAAAAATAGCTATTATTGGTGGAGGACCTGGGGGCTTGACGTTAGCCGTTATTTTACAAAAATATGGTGTCAAAGCTACTGTTTATGAAAAATCTTCTTTTCAAGCTAATAACCAACAAGGAGGTTCATTAGATATTCATAGTGAATCTGGACAGCGAGCATTACAAGAAGCCGACTTATTTGAATCATTTCAAGCTGTTGCTCGTTATGATGGAGAGGACTTTAGACTTTTTGACAAAAAAGGAAAAATGTATTTAGACGAAATAGCAGAAGATCATGGTTCAGATCGTCCCGAAATCGACCGGGGTGTATTATGTGAAATGATATTACAAGCACTTGACCCTACTTCTATACGCTGGAATCACTCATTAAGCCATGTTGTTCCATTAAAAGATGATCTGTATGAACTTCATTTTGAAAACGGGAATGTGGAAACCGCTAATCTTGTTATAGGAGCAGATGGAGCATTTTCAAAAGTTCGTCCTCTTCTAACAAAAGCCAAAGCAGAATATACAGGTTTGAGTATGGTAGAAGTTCATATCAAAAATGTGGCTATAGATCATCCTGAGCTGTCTAGCTTTAATCGTCGTGGTAAAATGTTTGCACTGGCAGATCACAAAGCAATCATCGGTCAGTTAAATGGAGATGGAGATATTCGTGTGTATGCGAGCTTTCAAGTAGAGCAAGAATAGTTAGATCAATTCGGTTTTTTATGGGATCAACCTGATATAGCAAAACAAAAATTGCTAAGTTATTTTGAAGATTGGGATGATTCTCTTCAAAATTATATCCGTTTAGCAGAAGGGAAAATTCTTCCAAGACGCATTTACATGTTGCCTGTAGGATTAACGTGGGCACACCGAGCAGGAGTTACATTAATTGGAGATGCAGCACATCTAATGTCTCCTTTTGCTGGTGAAGGTGTGAATCTAGCAATGTTAGATGCTACCGAATTAGCACTGTCTATTGTACAGCATAATGATTTGAGTATAGCTGTTCAAAGTTATGAGCAGAAAATGTATGCTTACTCTGGAGAAGCGGCTAAAGAATCGTATGAAAACTTACAGCTTTGTTTTGGTGATCAGGCAGCTTCTCGATTAGCAGCATTAATGAATCAGTATCATCAACAAGCATAAAAAAGTACTCTAGGATTTACTAATAAAGTTAAACATGTTATAAGGAAACTATGGATAATACAAATCGAATTATAATTAGTCGTCGTACCAGACCTGCTAAAGACGCACTTAGTCGTGAAATTATTGTAAAGACTGCTTTTGAATTGTTAGCAGCCGAAGGCTTGTCCGGCATGAGTATGCGCAAAATTGCTAAACATTTAGATACAGGCGCTTCATCACTGTATGTGTATGTCAAAAATATTCAAGAGCTTTACAGTTATGTAGTTGATTATGGATTGAGAGATGTAATATTGCCTGAAGGGCGACCGAACTCTTGGAAAAGTGAACTAGTCTCTCTATTGAATTCTTATCTTAACGTTTTGTATACATCTCCAGGAGTAGCGGAACTTGCATTAACAACGATCCCAATCGGCCCTTACTCTTTAGCAATCAACGAATATATATTAGCGCGTTTGCAAGCAGGGGGAGCACAGGCGAAGTCAGCAGCATGGGGAGCAGATATGTTACTTTTATATGTCACCTCAGTAGCTTTTGAACAATCTTCTCGTGAGCAAAAAGGCATGACTCTTCAATCGATTCGTGATTCTTACCAATCATTAGATGCAGTAAAATATCCAATGCTTGTTCGCTTAAATGAGGAAATGTTCTCAGGTGACGAAGAGAGATTTCAATGGGGATTAGAAGTGATCTTACAAGGAATCCTGCACAATCCAAAATAATAAAATGAAAAGTTATCTTCCTTTGGGAATGATAGCTTTTTTATTTAACGATTGTAGAAAAATTCTTATCGTTAATAATTTCTAATAGATTCAACAAATGGTAAAATGAACTATACATAATCTATAAAATACGGAACAACAAATAAAAGGTTATTACACTGAGGAGGATCTCTACATGGTACCGGAACATTCAACGATTTTAATTGCAGGCAGTACTGGTGATCTGGGCGAACGGATTGCCAAAGCATTGGTTCATGAAGGAGCACATGTGCGGGCATTGATTCGCCGGGGCACTTCATTATCGAAGATGGTACCTTTAGAACAACTAGGAATCGAAATCTTAGAAGTCGATTATACGAATGCAGCAGAAATGAAAGCAGCTTGTACAGGCGTATCCTGTGTAGTATCTGCTCTAAGTGGACTAGAAGATGTGATTATCGAGATACAAACTTTACTACTGAATGCAGCTGTTGAAGCAGGCGTTCCTCGCTTTATTCCTTCTGATTACTCGATGGACTATACCAAGTTACCTGTAGGATCAAATCGCAATTTGGATTTACGTCGTGATTTTATGAAAAGACTGGATCAAGCACCGATTGCAGCCACTTCTATTTTAAATGGAGCATTTGCAGATATGTTAACAGGGATGGCACCTATCGTTCTTTTCTCACATCGCCGAATCCTTTACTGGGATGATGCGGATCAACCTATGGATTTTACAACCAAAGACAATGTAGCTACCTATACAGCCAAAGCAGCATTGGATAACTCTGCTCCTCGCTTTTTACAGATTGCAGGAGATCAGATCAATGCACGTCAATTGACGGTACTGATGAGCAGATTAAGCGGTCAACGATTCCGTTTGCTCAAAGCAGGAAGTCGAGGATTGTTGGAGACATTGATTAAGATTGCACGTAGTTGTTCTAAGCCTTCAACCGATTTGTATCCCGCATGGCAAGGGATGCAATATGTTCATGGTATGTTCAGCGGATTAGGTAAGCTTGAACAGATTGATAACGATCGGTATGCCGGAATACAATGGACATCTGCCAAAGACATATTAGCTGATCATATCCATTCATCTCATGTATAAATGAATCACTTATAGCTAGAATAAGTTGTATTTATCGCTTTATTAAATTTTGCAACGTACATGCCCGAAAGTACAATGTCCTGATCTGAGCACCTGTTATACTGTAAGAGGCTTATGAAAGGGGGCATTATGCAAAAAAAGTATCTGAGTGAGATAGCGTTAGAACTACGTAAACCGGTGATCGTGTGGATTCTGATGGTTCATATTGGAACTACATTATTAGAAACAACGTCCCATAATAGTGTGCTTCATATTGTGATAGCAAGTCTGGGTATTTTGTGCTTTATGTTTTTGAATTGGAAAGTAACCTGGTTTATTCAAAGAGAATTATGGGTGTACTATGTATTACAAAGTGCTATCCTTCTCATGTCTGTTTATTTTATGAATCAAGGATATTATTTAGTCATGATTGTGCTGTATCCGATTATTATTGGACAATTACTATATGCTCCGTATAAGAAGATAACGATAATCATTTCTATTGCGGCTATTTATATAGTATGTATTGCTTATATGAATTATTTAAGCTTTGTTAATTTGCTGTTTTATATTTCGTTGTTTACATTAATGAACGTATTGGTAGGAGGCATTATCAATTTAACGTTACGTCAATTTTATGCTAAGTTACGTACACAGCATTTTTTGAAAGAATTAGAAATCGCTCATCATCAAGTCGAAGAATTAACGGTTGCTAATGAACGTCAGCGTATGGCAAGGGATCTGCACGATACGTTAGCACAAGGATTAGCCGGATTGATTATGCAATTGGAAGCGATTGATGCCCATCTCTCTTCGAATAATACCAAAAGAGCACATGAAATTGTTCATTTGTCTATGAGCGGTGCACGTCACACATTAGCAGAAGCTCGCAGTGCGATTGATGATTTGCGTTTGCATACCGAATTACAAGTGAATTTTGCTGAGTCTGTAGAGAAAGAAGTAGATCATTTCCTTTCCTTAACAGGTATCCCGATACAAAGCAATATAGTAACCCCTATAGAAGTATCCCAATTGATCTATGAACATAGTATTCATATTATACGTGAATGTTTGACCAATATTATCAAGCATGCTCAAGCTCACCATGTAGAATTGAACATTTCGTATGATGACCATCATTTGGTAATGGATATTAAAGATGATGGCATTGGATTCGATATGCGTCAGATCGGTTCATTTAGTGGACATTATGGTCTAATTGGCATGCAAGAACGTATCCGTATTGTACAGGGTACATTAGAAATAACGAATCGTATACCTCATGGAACTTCTGTGCATATCGAGATTCCTTTGAGATGAGGAGAATAGTATGAAATACAACGTATTGATTGTAGATGACCATTTTGTCGTTAGAGAAGGACTTAAGCTTATCTTAGAGACGAGTGAACATTATCAAGTGATTGGTGAAGCAGATAACGGCAAAGTGGCTATTCAGCTGATTGAAGAGCTTCGTCCGGATGTGATCTTAATGGATCTAAATATGCCGATTATGAATGGAATTGAAGCGATCGAACAATTGCAAGCGCAGAACAATACGATTCCTGTCGTTATTCTGACCACTTACAATGAAGATGATCTTATGATCAAAGGCTTAACCATAGGAGCGAAAGGATATTTGCTCAAAGATACCAAACGTGAGCATCTTTTTCGTACATTAGACTCGGCGATTCGAGGCGAGACCTTGTTACAACCTGAAATTATGGAAATTGTGTTTAAAGCCAAACATGATGTTGCACCCAAAAAGCCAACCAGAAACAATTTGCTTCCTTCTTTATCAGATAAAGAAAAGATTGTACTCCAAGCAGCTGCACATGGACATCGTAGTAAAGAGATTGCTTTTGATATGGGTATTGCCGAGCGTACTGTGAAAGCTCATCTTACGAATATTTATAATAAGCTAGGTGTCGATTCACGAGCACAAGCTGTAGCCATAGCAGTAGAACAAGGGCTTGTGCATATTTAAAAAAAGACACATAACCCCTAAAATATAATTACATGTAGAACACATCACTTTGTTGTAGAGATGTGTTCTTTTTTGCGTTGTAATAAATTCTGCCCGAAAGGGCATGATGTGCATGTACGATTGGACGATTCGACAACATATTATCTTTGTTAGGATAAGCACAGAGAAACCACAACTATACTGGTGTTGAGATAAGAGAGGAACATGATCAATGAATAGAAAAGGATATTTTGCAGGTATAGCTATACTACTTGTTATCAGTCTAACTGCTTGTTCTACAGACTCTTCGACAATTGCTGTGAATACAACAAGTAGCAATGTAACATTTACCACTATTCAAAAACAAGCACTTAATGTGAATTACAATTTATCAGGCACATTAACTGCTTATACAGAAACACCTATTACTTTCCGTACAGCTGGAACAGTGACATCGGTTAAAGGTGAGATCGGACAACAGGTAAAGAAAGGTGCTGTACTGGCTACATTGGATACAGCTGATCTGAATTTATCATTAGCAGATGCGAACCAGTCTGTGGCTGCTGCTCAAGCCGATCTGTCCAGTGCCAATGCTTCTTTAAAAGATGCTCAAGCCGCTAAGCAAAATGCAATGGCTACAGTATCTTCTGCCAACGCTCAATTAGCCAGTGCTCAAGCCAAAATCGATAGTGCGCGTGTAAGCGAGCAAAGCGTATTGTCTGGAGCACGTTCGCAAGAAAAAGCACAATCACAAAATGCTGTGAACAAAGCACAAACCGCTTATAATCAGGCAAAAGCAGAAGCGACCCGCTCGCAGACGTTAGCAAGCAACGGCTTACTTACGCAACAAGAGAATGAACAAGCACAGACGGCTCTAGCTGATGCGACAGATAGTCTCAAAGACGCTCAAGCCAAGCTTTCATTAACACTAGAAGGTGCAAGTGATTCAGAACGTGCAGATGCAGCTTCTGCTGTCACCCAAGCACAGACAGGAATCGCTAGTGCACAAGCAACGATAGAACAAGCCAAAGCAAGTGTAGCCCAAGCAGAAGCAGGTATTGCTCAATCTCAAGCAGGAGTCGACAAAGCGAAAGCAAGCTACGATCAAGCGATCACAGCCAAAAATAAAATTGTGTTGAGTCTTTCCTATACCACCTTAAAAGCACAAGCCAGCGGTGTGATTTTAGAAAAAAATGTATCTGTCGGTCAGACAGTGAGTGCAGGTTCAAGTGGTGGTGGCGCTATGGGCGGTTCATCCGATCCATTTGTAATTGGAGAAACCACACGTTTGAAAGTTCTACTCCCTATAGCTGATAGCGAGATCAGTCAATGGAAAGTAGGGCAAGAAGTAAGTGTAAGTCTGTATGATGATGTACGCACAGGCAAAGTGACCAAGTTATATCCACAAACCAATGAAAGTACAGGTTCAATCAATGCAGAAGTCACTGTAAGTAATACCAAGCAAGATTGGAAACCGGGACAGGTGGTCAAAGCTTCTCGTCAAGCAACGACGCAAAAAGGAATACTGTTACCTGTAGAAGCAGTGATTAGTACAGGAGATAAACCCTATGTATTCAAAAATATCAAAGGAAAAGCTGTTCAGACTTTTGTGACTGTAGGCGAGTCCTATAACAATCAGTATGTGATTAAAAGTGGACTTCAAGTTGGAGAACAAGTCGTTGTACAGGGAGCAGACCGTTTATTTAATGGCGATACTCTGGCTACACCAAAGAATGCTCAAGAGGTAACTGCTCATGATTGAGTTTTTTATAAGAAAACGTAAAGTTACTCTATTGTTTTTTGTTTTACTTATTTTGTATGGTGTCTATTCAGGGATAGGGTTACCTCGACAATTACAGCCCGATGTGGTGGTCAAAACAGCAATGGTTACGACCACTTATGCAGGTGCTTCGCCAGAACTGATGGAGCAGACTGTGACTGAAGTACTTGAACAAAAGATCAAAGAAGTGACTGATCTCAAAACGATCTCTTCAACTTCAGGAAATGGAATTTCAACGATTACGGTACAAGCAGAAGATAAAGCCGATGCAGAACAGGTATGGAATGAATTAAGACGTAAAGTTGAAGATGCTCAATCCAGCTTACCTACAGATGCAGATGTACCGATCGTCAATGATAATTTAGCACAGAGTTTTGTACAGTCTTTTGCTATTTATGGTAAGACCAAAGAAGATGTCTATGCGTTAAATGATCTTATGAACACATGGAAAAAGCAGCTTCGTGCGATTCCCGGCATTACTGAAGTAGCGATTAAAGGACTACCCGAGCAAGAAATCAGTATCGAAGCAGATACGAATAAGCTGAAACAATATAATATTTCATGGGAAACAGTATTACAAGGGATTCAATCCGAAAATGATCGTATTCCTGTCGGAAATCTAACGTATGACAATCGCATGTATCAACTCAAAGTCGATAAATCAGATGATTATAATACGATCAAAGAGATTTTGATTACTCAAACTGAAGCCGGTATTCCGGTCTATCTCAAAGATGTAGCTGATGTGAAAATGGTTCCTACCACAGAATCGTATCTCAGTTACTACAATGGTGTTCCATCGATCACTATGGATATCAGTAGTCAAGCAGGTTCAGACGTTATCAATATGAACAAAGTATTATCCGCTAAAATGACCTCTTTAGAGAAAACATTACCTTCTCATGTGAAAATCGAGTCTTTATTTGCTCAAAATGATGAAGTTGAGCGAATATTTAACGATTTAATACGAGAAATGGCGATCGCTATTATTGCGGTTATTCTGATCTGTACATTAGGTATGAACTTACTTACAGCAGGCTTTGTAGCTCTCTCTATTCCTATCTCTATTGCTCTAGGATTGATTGCATTACCTCAAGCTGGTATCACGTTGAACCAGATTACCATTGTAGGTCTGATTATCGTGCTGGGGATTCTGGTCGATGACGCAGTCGTGGTCAATGACAATATCGAGCGAAGGCTATCAACCCTTGGAGAAAATCCAAAAGAAGCATCAGTGCGAGGTACCAAAGAAGTCGCTGTTTCTATTATTACGGCTACACTTGCAACAATTTCTGCTTTTGTGCCATTGATGTTATTACCGGGCGACATGGGTTCATTTATCCGACCGATTCCAGTGATTATTTCATTATGTATGCTTGCTTCGATGATTATGTCGTTAACGATTATTCCTATTTTCCGCGAATGGTATGAGAATCGACAAATTGAAAAAGGGAAACGCCATGTAGATAAGCCACCGGGTCTGTTAGGTAAGCAAATTCAGCTATTAACGAATGGCTATGCTTTTCGCTTAATGCCAGGTCTACTCAAACGTCCATTAATGGTGGCTCTGGTAGGACTTGTAGTTAGTACAGCTGTATACGGACTTGCTGCATTGACACCTGTTGAGTTATTTGGCACATCCGAAGAACCTCAGATTTCGGTAGATATTGATTTGCCTTCAGGAACTTCACTTACAGAAACCAATAAAGTGACTGAAAATATTGCGAAATGGGTGAAAAAACAGCCGGATATTGATAAATTAGCGTACGCTGTAGGTGGCGCGGCTCCCAAGTTATTTAATAGTACGGGTGGATCAGGTAATGGCGCATCTTCAGGTCAGATTCTAGTCACAGGGCAACATGGGATGAATGTTGATTCTACTGTAGAATTATGGTCAGCCGCATTAAAAACAGAATATCCCGGCATTCAAATTTCGGTAAAAGGTGCAGCACTCGGGATTCCAGTAGGAAAACCTATTTCTATTCGAGTGACAGGGGATCAATTACCAGAACTACGTAGTCTGAGCGATCAGATCAAGCAGATCATTTCAGAATCTCCGGGTACGTACGGGATTACAGATAGTACAGGAAATGATAGTTATACTTTAGATTTCGCCGTAAACAAGCAAGCGATGGATCGCTATCAAGTGACTTACAAAAACTTAACTCAAACCTTATTAATGATGGGTAGTGGATTTACTGTAGGAGATTTTGATAATGGTAGTGATTTGATTGATTTGAAATTATATATCAAAGATTCACGTAACAGCAGTCCGAATACATTGTTGCAACAGGTGAATATTACGAATTCCGCAGGTACACAGATTCCATTGTCTCAAATTGTAGAGATCAAGCCGGTATTCTCGATTCAACAGATCAATCATTATGATCTTAAACGTGTGAATACGATTGAAGCTGAACTAAGTGGACCGACCGCAACAGAAGCGATGCAAGATATTAGACCTAAGTTAGAACAGATCCAGCTTCCTGAAGGATATACATGGGAAGTAGGCGGGGAGACATCAAGCCAGAGCGATACGTTTAAAGATTTAGGTGCATTATTTGTCGTCGCCATATTTATTATTTTCATCCTGATTACGATGCAGTTCTATTCCTTATTGATTCCTTTTATCATTATGACAACAGTCTATTTAGCAGCGGCAGGTGGAGTACTAGGGCTATTTGTAACACAGACACCGATCGGATTTATGGCGGTCATGGGTATTATTGCATTAGCCGGAATTGTAGTACGGAACGGGATTGTATTGATTGAATTTATAGAAGATGCAAGACATGAAGGTATGGAACTAACAGAAGCGATTATTCTAGCTGCTTCAGCACGTTTCCGTCCGATTATTTTAACATCATTAACAGCTATTGTGGGTATGATTCCAATTGCAACTGTAGGAGAGTTATTATTCCGTCCACTAGGTGTCGTTATTATTTTCGGATTGGTGTTCTCAACGGTATTAACACTATTCGTTGTACCAGCGTTGTATATGGTAATGGCTCGTTATACTGACAAACGAATGACTTCTAAAATAGAACGCAAAAACAAACGGTTAGCCAAACGTCAACAGTCGATGTAATTACAATACTTTATTGCTATCCTAATCATATACTTCTTAAAAAAGCATTTATGTATAGATAGTAGCTAAATATGTGGTTACTATCTATGCGTTGGTGCGAAGGAGGTTAATAGATGAATAACACCTATACCATGGTTCAACAAGCCAAACTGCTATTTTTTGAAAAGGGATATGATGCTGTTTCAGAGCAAGATATTATGCATATCTGTGGTCTGAAGGAAAAAGAATTTACAAACCACTTTAAAGATAAAGATCATCTGTTTAGTTTAATTTTAGATACAATGTGTCAGGATATAGATCATCTTATTTTCACCAATTATACAGATCCTTACTTGATCCCCGAGCAGAAAATAATAAACTATATGCAAAGTTATATGCAGTATCTAGATATGGTGTATACTCATTTGCATCAAAGTCATGTTGGGAAAGAAAATGTATTAGATCATCCAACTATTCATCATGCCTATCAACGGTTAGAATACAGTCTGAGTAGTGTACTGCTAGAAATGATGAATACTGTCTTATATGAGCTAGATGATATTAATCTGTTGCAATGGAACAAAGACCATTTGAATCAACAGATCCAGCAGTCTAATCATGTACTATTGTTTCAAGCATTGGATATTCAACAAAGCCTCTATAATTCGAAAATATCTGTGCATACCGATCAGCTCACTTTAGAAATGAAGCGTGTAAAGTGGCGTGAAATCATGCAGACAGAGCAAGCAATAATGAATAGCCAAGATCGATGTCTATTGATTAAGACGTTACTCCATTGTATAGAGCAACATCCTATCGTTATGCTTGATTCTTTTGCAGGTACAGAGCAACGTTCTTATGAAATGCATTGAGAGTGATACCATAGATTGAACAAAAAAGGTGCTGAAGATATTCGGCATCTTTTTTATACATATCATGTTCTTATCAAGAATCCCAACTTAACCTAAATTGTTCAGGCGTGAGATCAACGACTTTTTTGAAGCAATGAATAAAATAACTACTCTGCGAAAAGCCTGACTCCACAGCAATATCTTGAATCGTTTTATTCGTAGACAGTAACAACTTTTTGGCATGTAAAATTCGAGATTCTAGCAAATAAGCAGTAGGCGTGACACCCATGGATTGATGGAATTTGCGAGAAAAATAAGGCACACTGTAACCTGTGAATGTAGCAATTTCTGTGATCGATATAGATTGTGTACAGTGCTCACGCATATAATTGGCGGCTGCATGAATGCCTGGTAATGAAGGATCTTTGGGCAAGTGGAGGGAGACCGCTTCTTTACTCATATGCAACAACATTTCGTATAGAATAGCAGAAGCACGTATTTCTTGCTGAAGATCGAAGTTGCGACCTAGCGATAATAAATCATCCATCCGTTGATTCAATGTTTCTATATGATGATGTTCAAATAACCAGACTTCACTAATGCCCCGATTACCCAATAAAGATTCGAGTGCCGAAGCAGAAAAGTGAACCCAACGTATATCCCATGGATCAGAAGGATCGGCTTGATAGCGTTGTGCCAGTTCAGGACCATATAAGAATCCATGACCTGCACTCAGCTCATATTTCGTACCTTGACTGTATACATAACCTTTTCCTTTCACAATAAAGTGCAGATTATATAACTGGTTTAATTTGAAATCACTGCTTTGAGCTGGACGATCTACGGTATGAGAAGCATGGTTCTGATAACCACCTATAAAGTCTGGATAACAACTATAATGCGGAAATGAAGGATTGGGAAAGAAAATATGTTCTCTCATCGTTACGTCCTTTCATATGAAATGAATGCTATGCTACGACCTATTTTATAGTAACAGCAGTTATATCGTAAATCCATAATCGCAAAATAGTGTTATCAGGATAATTACTCGTTATATACGGATACGCTCAGTAGACTTAAAATAAGACTATCCAAACAGTAGAGGTGATAGTCATGAACAAATCGATTCAGCTAGATTCTTTGCAATTAGGGGTATGTTATTATCCTGAACAATGGTCGGATTCCTTATGGGAAGATGATTTTAAACGAATGAAACAGATGAACCTTTCTCATATTCGAATCGGAGAATTTGCATGGAGTGTATTTGAACCACAAGAAGGAGTATACTATTTCGATCTGTTTGATCGTGTATTAGATCTAGCTCAACAATATGAATTGAAAGTGATTATGGGAACACCTACAGCCACTCCGCCTGCATGGTTAACTCATAAATACCCTGAAGTATTGAACGTATCCATCGAAGGTGTTACATATCAGCATGGTATGCGGAGACATTACAATTATAGTAGCCCCAAATACAGAGAATTATGTGCAAATATTACCCGTCAAATGGCAAATCATTTCAAAAATCATCCGGCTATTATAGGTTGGCAGATCGATAATGAACTAAACTGTGAAATTAGTGAGTTCTATGCAGAAGCAGACCATATCGCATTCCGTGAATGGGTACAACATCGTTATCATACGTTGGAAGCGCTTAATAAAGCATGGGGGACTGTATTCTGGAGTCAGACGTATACAGATTGGGAGCAGGTGTATTTGCCACGTCCTACTGTATCCCACTCTCCCAATCCGCATCATGTCTTAGATGAAAAGCGGTTTATTTCAGACAATACGATTGCATTTGCTCGTATTCAAGCAGAGATTTTGCGAGAAGTCGCACCGCATCATTGGATTACGACTAATGGATTGTTTGGTCATTTGGATACTCATGCCTTAACAGAAGAAATGCTCGACTTTTTCTCATATGATTCGTATCCTCAATTTTCAACGATTTCCGGAAATAACGAGCACAAGCCGTTACTGGATCGCAAATGGAGTCAGAATCTAAGTGTTGTGCGTAATATATCTAATAATTTCTGTATTATGGAACAGCAAGCAGGGCCGGGTGGCTGGGTGAATCGTATGAATATGCCTGCTCCACGTCCAGGTCAATTGAGACTGTGGACATACCAATCTGTACTGCATGGTGCAGATCTAGTCATGTACTTCCGCTGGCGTACAGCTACATTTGGTACAGAGATATACTGGCATGGTCTCAATGATTACCATAATCAGCCTAATCGTCGTATTGCAGAAGCCACTCAAGTAGGGGAAGAATTTGTCTCCATCGGTGAAAAGATTGCAGGTACAACGTATCAAGCCAATGTTGCTATTCTCAAAGATTATGATAATGATTGGGATGGCGAATACGATATCTGGCATGGCCCTTTAACCGCTAAAAGTATTAATGCATGGTTCAAGCAACTTCAGTATCAGCATATTCCAACAGATATCGTTTATTTGCGTCATCAGACATTAGAAGAACTACAACGCTATCAATTCATCATTTATCCGCATGCGGCGATTATGTCTGAACAGACAGCGATGTTATTAACTCAGTATGTAGAAGCAGGGGGAACACTGATCTTTGGTGCAAGAACAGGATACAAAGACTTGAATGGTCAGTGCCGGATGGCGCCTATGCCAGGGCCTGTAGCTTCTTTATGTGGTATCTCTGTAGCTGATTTTACTTCTATTACAGGTACGATTGAAGCTCCGGGACTGCTCTGGAAGCATAATAACAAGCAGATCGAACAATCCGCAGAACTATTTAACGATATTTTGCACATTCAGCATGATGATGTAGAAGTATTAGCTACCTATACTTCGTGTTATTACGAAAATGCTCCTGCATTAACCAAGCGTTCACAGGGGCAAGGTCAGGTGTTGTATTATGGAGCAGCTTTTAATGAAGCAGTTGTAGATGAATTGTTGAGTCTATTGGATATTTCTTCACCGCTTGTCGAATGGTTAGAATTACCGGAGCAAGTAGAAGTAGGGATTCGTCAGAATGAACATGCAGACTATGTATTTTTGCTTAATTACAGTGATCAACCGGCTCCTATCCATACTAAAGTTCCGCGTACAGATATCTTAACAGGTACAACCATAGATGGAGCCACGACTATACCGGCTTATGGCGCGATGATTTTACAGTCTTAATTTGAAATAAGTCAAAAACCTCCTGATCATGAGGAGGTTTTTTGTTGCTCTGATTTGTAGGAGTTATCACATGAATAGTATGATCATTCTCAAGCTTTGCTTATGCAGTGAACCATAGTATTATAAAAGACAATTAGACAGAAAGGAGCGACAGCTGTATCTTCATTTAATCGTAGCTAGTAAAATACGGATATTTTATCTAATAGAGGAGCCAGAACAATGACCCAAATGGATAATATTCAAATAGTAACTTATGAACCACGCTTTGCTGCATCGATTGCAGAAATGTGGAATGCCAGTCATGAAAGTTGGGGTGGTGATAATACTGTTCAGACCGAACAAATGATTTTGAAAGAACACCACAATCATACACATATTGATATCTTTTTAGCAGTAGTAGCAGAAGAAGTCGTAGGATATTGTAGCTTTTCTCATTATAAAGAAGATACAGGTGCTTTATACATTCCTTTACTTAATGTACGTCCAGATTATCATGGACATAAGATCGGCAAGCGCTTGGTCTTACGAGCAGTCGAAGAAACGTTACAACGTGGATGGCCACGCTTAGATTTGTATACATGGCCGGGGAATATCAAAGCCGTTCCTACGTATAAAAAAGCAGGCTTTTTCTGGGAACGTCGGGATGATACTACACATCTTATCAATCTTATTCCTTCGGTGTTACAGACACCAGCGGTACAGTCTTACTTTGAACATATGGATTGGTATACAGATAGCACTCGTGACATTATAACCGAACCGGATGGACGGCAAGAGTATGGATTTGATTATTTCACCTATCAGTGGAGTAAAGACGATCTACACCTCAAAATGGAATATGAACGCACAGGACGCGGACTGCGACTGATTGAAACGAATGATTATAAGATTCAAGCAACGATCCCTGTTGCGCATGGATTGCCCTTTGGAACAGAGTATCCGATTGTCTATGAAATCATTAACAAAACAGGTAAGCCCTTATCGCTTGAGATCCGATCAATCAGTAACAGCGCGGTATCGTTTGACTTACAAGAATCGAAAACAGTAGACACCCACGCCACTATTGAGGGACAGTTTCAGATTATGCCGATTGAAGAAGAGCAAGACCTTTTCCAGACGCATCCGGTTGTCGAAGCCGAGTTAGTCATTAATGGGAAGTCTGCTATATTCAAGATCGGAGTCGAACCTAAATTTCCAGTTCGCTTAAAATTACAAGCGCCTCACCGCATGATCATGGTCGGCGAAGAAGTACAATTAGAATTAACAGTAGAAAATGAATACGATCAAACCGTAACTTATTATATGAAATGTCCAGATGACGATATCTTATCTTTTCAAAATGCTGAGATAGCTATTGAAGTTCCAGCTCGATCACGTCAATCGGTGACACTGACAGCAACACTGCTTAGCTATGGTATCTGGCATCATTCGATTTCTATTTACAAGGAAAAAAGCTATACAGCCGATTCCAAAGTTCTTGACCAATACATAAGTCTTGTATTTTCAGGGATCTCCTCTTCTTTTGGAGGCGAGACGGCTGAAGATTGGGTTATTTCTAACGGACAATACCATGTCTGCTTGAACAAAATAAACAATAAGCTTGCTATCTATAAAGGGCTAGAAAGTATTACCCAACTGTTCCATCCCAAATTTGGATTACCTTACAAAAATGAGTTTCAAAAAGATCGTGCTTCTAAAGTCACTTTCCGCCAAGAAGAAGCGATGATTCTTGAAGCAGAATATAATCTGGAAACGCTCCATATCCTTTTGACAACTGTTGTAGAACTATATCCAAATGGTATCGTAAATCGATATTACAAAGTGAAGAATACGAGTGAACAGGAAAGAACCGAACCTTTATTTTTAAAAGAACATTTCCGCCTTGCGCTAGAAAATAGTATTATTCCTTATCGACATCAGTATATCCATACAGCTAAAGGTTCTGACGCTTCGGCTACAGATTACTGGGAAGTTAGCGATATTACTGAAAATTGGTTGTTCTCATATACCCCTCATGCAACCTATGGTGTAACATGGTCAGCCGATCAGACATTGATTACAGATCATTGGTTATATGCATTAGAACATTCGCTATCGCTTAGCAAGCTTGGAGAACAAGTCGAAACGCCTGCGCTACAGTTAGCGATTGGCACATGGAATGATTGGCAAGACTTTCGGACATTTGCTTTACAGAAAAGCTCAGCAGATACATTAATAGCAACTTCATCTCTGGAGCTAAAAGTAAATCAAGGCAATCCATTTGTACAGCAATCACTACATGTGGAGATTACAGAACACAAAAATGTGATACTAGAGGGTACGCTATCGATTGCTTCACAGTTCAATAGTGTAGAGCCGAATCAATATGAGCTTGATAGAACATTAGAACTGCATGATTTCGAGGTGCAACTTCCTTTACAATCAGCTCACGAAATAGATGTGCTGAGATTACAACTGGATATGGACTCTTATATACTGGAAGAACAGCGCTTAGTCTTTCCAGGATCTGAACAAGCGATCACGCAGGAAATTATCTCCACAGAGCATGGAGATATTCATACAGTGCGCAATGGTGTACTTGAATTTCAAGCCAGTCAATCTTTTGCACCGACTGTATTTTCGCTGAAGTATCATGGGGTCGAATGGTTAGATTCTTCATTTCCACAACCAGTTGCTAAATCATGGTGGAATCCATGGATAGGTGGGATGACATTAGAAGTTCATGGTCTATCACCACGTACCTTGTTAGAAGAAGAACGCTCTGTTGAATTTACAGAAATCAAAGATAATTTAGGAAATGTATGGTCAGGTATTTGTATTACGGTTCATATTCAGAACAATGTAAAGTTAAAAGGACTGTCGTTCCAGCAGTATTATGTTACGCTTCCAGGGGTTCCTGTCCTGTGTAACTTTATTAAGCTTGATCAACATACAGGAACTACATTATCACCATTTGGTGCGAATCATTTTAGCTTTTACAAAGTCAGTGAAGAGATCAAAGACGCCAAAGCTTATATTAAAAATACAGTCCAAGAAGATGTGATCTACAAAGCGGGAAAAGTGCAGTATGAGACAGAAGTCAAAGATAGAATCATTCGCTTTGGATCTAATGAACGGAAAGAAAAGTTACTGTTTGTTGACCATCCAGAAAATGAATCTTGTGCTGTGTTTGTGAATACGCATTTAGTGGCTTCTGTTGCTATCGCTAACCTATTTGCTAACAACAATGAACAGGTATGGGGCAAACCACAATTTTATATCATTTCAGATGCCGAGATTCCAGATTCAACATTATCAGATTTATTCAATATTCAATTCGATGTACGTGATGCAAAAAATGATTCAGAAGGGAGTCCATCATGAAAATCATAGATGCCCATATTCATTTTTCGGAAATAGAATCTTTTTATGATACAGCTGAGACATTAGCTTCAATTGACTATAGTCAACAAGGATTATTGGATGAATTTGTACGATCAGGCGTAGTCGCTGCTGTTGGCATGGGCGTGACAGAGACTTCTGCTGGTGGTTTTCCGGATACAGCGGCACTTAATCCGATGTTATTGGATCTAAAGGATGAAATGCCAGATAATCTATTTACTTGCGTGGGTATTAATCCAGTGACATTGCATCAAGAAGGTCAATTGGAAGCACTAGAGCAATCTTTGCAGTCACAACAAGTGGTAGGGATCAAGTTATATGCAGGGTATTATCATTATAATGTGGGTGATGCTATCTATGATCCGGTGTATGATCTTGCGCGTAAGTATGAACTTCCGATCGTTATTCATGGAGGACTGACTTATTCGGATCATGGACTGCTTAAATACTCACATCCCTTATCGATGGAAGAAACGTTCCTTAAGCACCGGGATATTACCTTTATGTTATGTCATTTGGGTGATCCGTGGGTGATGGACACCGCAGCTCTACTTGAGAAAAATCCCAATTTATATGCTGATCTATCCGGTTGGATTGTTGGAGATAGCTCTAAAGTGTACCGCCTGATGGGTGAACAAACCTATGTGGATCATTTCAAGCGTGCTATCGTGTTTGCTGAAAAGTATGATCGGCTTGTATTCGGTACCGACTGGCCGTTAGTGCCTTTAGATGCTTATATTGCTTTTATCAAAAATCTAATTCCTGAAGCGCAATGGGAGAATGTATTTTATAATAATGCACTTGAAGTCTTTCCCAAGTTGAAAAGCTGGATAGAGTCGCAATCAATCTAATCATAAATCAAAGCGTGTACTTTTATGTCAAACATCGACATGGAAGTACACGTTTTTGTGTTTGAGAATGTATAGTCATACAAGTAAATAATCATTTATAACAAATCGTGAGCATCCAATAAACGCCCATTGTCATGCCACTGACCATACATTTTATTGGCTTTGGTATTGGTGATCAATTTCTGAAGCCGATTGTGAAATACTTCAGGTTGATGCTCCATACTCTGAATCGTATCGATTCTCACTCTTTGATATAGCGCTGGAAAAGCTAGAAAGTGAGCATACACTTCAGAATCTTCTTGTAAAGCTTGAAGGATATATGGATGAATAGTAAAATTCTCTTCGTTCATATCAGGCAGTACTTTTCTACCTTCATCCGTCATCAATCCCAGTCGCTCTAAACGACGAACACGTTCTTTATTTAGTTCAGTCCATGAACTTTTGGGACTACGAGGAGATAATCGCTGTGCTAATTGTGTATCAGATATTTTCTTTTTGACCCCATCGATCCAGCCAAAGCATAGACATTCTTCGACCACATCTAGATAGAGTAGAATATTGGGAACAGGTGTGATACTCACAATCACCCAACAATAGGGCATATCATTACTATGCTGTTGTAACCATGCTCTTAATTCTATTCTGAAATGTATAGTGAGAAGATGGTCAATGTTATTCAATATATCATGTTCCTTTCGATCATTAGATAGATGATGCCGATTCCTGATACCAGAATAATAGATAATCATTCATTACAGAAGCATGACCTAATTGACGAAGCATAGTAGAAATATTTCCTCGATGATATGTTCCGTGGTTTACTACATGCAGTACGATTTCCGCTAAACGCGTCTGCCTTGGGCCGACATAAGGATTGTTCAGTAGAAGAGATTGTTCTAAATCTATTCCACTTTGTAGCCATTGTTGATACTGATCAGTTAATACTGCAAAACGAGTGATATACTCATCGATAGAAGTCAGTGTGGTCTGATTCAAAGCCATACATTCTTGTAAGGCTTCCGGCATTTCTTCACCTTGTAACACTTGATAAAACATTCGATCTACAGCGTACATATGACTTAGTGCATGTGCAATAGTCGGGAAAGAGCTACCTACTTCTGCATGTAACACAGAAGCAGGCAGTTCTTGAATCCTTTCCATAATCGTACGGCTTGCCCAGATATGATACTCAAACATAGCTACAGGATGATTTGGCACAAATAACAGCTCCTCTGGAATGATAATTAATTTCTATCCTCATCATAGCCAAACAAGTATGACAACAGTATGTCATACTTCTGGATAAAGGTTGAGCGCCTGTTGAAGTTGTTGCTTTAAGATACTACGTAACTCGATAGGTTCTAGTACTTCAATACCATCTCCGAAGCTAAGCAGTGTCGACCGCAACCATTTGGCTTCCAGTGGTTGGTAGACAGGAATACGCATAATCATACTTCCATCTGTCTGAAATTCCTTATCGGCTTGCTGAAATTGATCCAGTGCTTCAGACAAGGCTTGGGGTGCTACACGAATCACGATATTTTCTAATAAAGTATTCCATTCTTGTTCGGCATGTATAGGCTCTTGAGGGCTAAGTGGATGAGCTTGGAAATGTTCTTCGGTTAACTGCACATTCATCATTCGAGACAAGCGAAATTCACGATAATCCTGACGTGTCCGGCAGAATCCTTGTACATACCATGTGCTATATTTAAAATGAAGCCATAACGGTTCGATTTCTCGCGCCTTATGCTCATTATTGGCATTAATATAATCGAAACGAACGACTCTGGTATCTGTAATGCCTTGACGTAGAAAAAGCAGCGCATGAGGTTCTGTACGGTATGTATTAAAATTGATCGCCAGATTAGAATGATGATGTTCAGGAGCAATATTCTGTAGACGTTCAATAGTACTTTGAGCACGTTGATCTTGAAATACAGTGGAGAGACTACCAAGAACAGTGATCAATGAATTGACATCGTACGCACCTAGTAGACTTTTATCCATTTTGTATCCATCCATAATCCCGTATCCGCCGCCACTACCTTGATAAGAGACAATCGGTAATCCAGCAGCACAGAGTACATCAATATCCCGATAAATAGTCCGTTGTGAAACTTGAAATTGTTCTGCCAATACAGAAGCAGACAATACTTCATGATGAAGTAATTTATAGATCATCGCAATCAATCGTTCTAATTTCATCGTATTATCCCGCCTAATTTGGTTAGTAGATTATATCTATATTGATCCTATAAAGTATTATAGTATGGATAGATAAAAGTATACCGTATAATCTAATATAATATAGAATCTAGTTAACATGAAGGAGTATAGATGATTACTATAGACGCTCTACTGATGGGGGCAGGTATTATCCTGATTGCAAGTTTTGTACAAGGACTGACTAGTTTTGGGTTTGCGTTGATTGCTTTACCTTTACTGAGCTTGTTTCTCCCTATTCAACGTGTTGTACCGATGATTGTGATATTGAGTATGCTGATTTGTTTGTTGGTCTTAGGTTCAGTGTATCGAGATACGAATATTCGTAAAATCGGATTATTGATTATCGCGAGTGTTGCTATGGCTCCGGTAGGAACGTTATTTTTACTTATTATCAGTGGAAGTGTACTTAAAATTGCGACAGGTATATTGATTACACTATTTGCTGTGTTTTTGTTAAGTGGACGCACCATTCCGATAGCCAATGAAAAAGCAGCTTATCTATCAGCAGGAGCGTTAAGTGGGTTGTTGAGTGGAAGTATCTCTGTTAGTGGACCTCCTATGGCATTGATGTTGTCTAATCAAGGCATGTCCAAGCAGATGTTTCGAGCCAATCTAGCCTTAGTCGGTGTGATATTAAATGGAGTGACGATCATTACCTTTGTATATAGTGGATTGATCGATCAAGAGATGAGTCTGTATCTAGGTTGGATGTTACCCGTGATGGTGATTGGGACATGGATTGGAGTTAAAGCGGTTAACTATTTGAACGAGCAGAAGTTTAAAAAGTATTCATTGGGATTGATTATTTTATCTGGAATTTGTACGCTATTAGCAGGTCTAGGTGTGATTTGAAATGAATAAATGATAGGCAAATAGTACAACTCAAAAGAGAACAGACCTTTATAGAGGACTGTTCTCTTTTGTTGTATAAATTTTATCGGTACTATTACAAATACAAATCTACTTTTACAACTTTACCCATGCTTCCAATCCATCGGGTTGATCAGGATTAATATTCTGACGCTCTGCACTGGCTAAAGCGACTATTTGCGGGATGAAAATAAAAGGAATCCCTTGTGCTGCTGGATGCAAAGGTTGTTCTAAAACAATTCCTAGATGGACTAATGCATCTGGAATCCGATTGGCGTGATCGGCTAACGCAATAATTCGTGCTCCGCGAGCATGGATATCTTGAATAAGATCATGTTGATACGATGTGCCTTCTCCAGTTAATGCTACAATCACCAATGTATCTTGATCAATAGTGACCATTGGGCCATGGCGAACATCTAATAAGTGAAAAGCATGCGCTTCTGCTTGAGCAATTTCAGTAATAGCAATTGCACCCTCGTTAGCTAATCCTTGTAATTCACCATCTGCTAATAAAATGACACGTTTCCATGCGAAATCAGCTACTTCTCGAATCGATGCTTCTACTTTTTCCATATAAGCTTCGCCCATTTGAATCGCACTTTGAATATCTTCAATTAATTTCTCATCATTACTCCAAAAAGCATTAATCAACAGATTAGCTACATACAAATTCGTGACTGTACGAGTCTGACATACACTATGATCAAATGCCCATGGTAATTCTAAAGATAAATCAGCTTGTGTAGATAAAGGAGAATCGGATACACAGGATAGAGAAAGAACCGAAAGAGGTTGTAGTTTACGTACACGTTGAATAGCTTCTATAATTTCGCTTGTACTCCCTGAGCGTGATGGAGCAACCAATAATGTATTTGCCAAAAGAGGAGCATATCGCTCTGCATTTAGCATGAGATCACCACCTGCTAATGCAGATGCAGGCATATGTGTATACAAACGAGTCGAAAAAGCAGCGGATTCACTTAGGCAGTAACTAGAGCCGCAACCTACAAAGGTAATAGAAGTAGGTTGAACTTGTTGTCTTAATTCTTCAATAGCATGACGATGTTCTAGCATATAATTGAACGTCTGATGTAGCGCTGTATATTGCTTTTTTACTTCCTGATACGTTAAATTCATGAATTGACCTCCATATAGTATATTTTGCAACATAGTCATTACGAGCGGACTTCATTTATAGTATATTTCTTTATTTTGATTTTTTCAATCATAATTATGATTTATTAAATCAAAAATTGATTATTGCGATATTTTATGCGCTTATTTAATCGAAAAATAAATAAATTTGTAAAAATTAATAAAAAAAGATTGTTTTGATCATAAATTAAGAGTATCATAATTAAAAAATGATCTAAAGGATCAAATTATATGATTTATTCAATCATTAGGGAGATGCTAATATGCCAATTATTTCATCCACTGTTATGCTCCAAAAGGCAAGAGAACATCAATATGCTGTAGCTGCTTTCAATGTACATACTTTGGAAATGCTACAGGCTGTTGTAGATGCTGCTACAGAAATGGAGTCTCCACTTATTATTCAATCGACGGTGGGCACTGTTCGTCACTTAGGAGCTAAGTATTTAGTCGAAGCAGCGACGGTTGCTGCTAATCAATCTTCTATTCCGATCGCTCTTCATTTGGATCACTGTACAGAGTTCAATCTTATTATTGAATGTATACGAGCAGGTTATACCTCGGTCATGATTGACGCTTCTATGCATCCTTATGATGATAATGTAGCCATCACTAGCAAAGTCATGGAAGTAGCAACTGCTGCTGGTGTAAATGTAGAAGCAGAACTTGGCAAAGTAGGAGGGGTAGAAGACGATATCGTCGTTGATGAAAAAGATGCTCTATTAGCAGATCCTGAAGAATGTCTGAAATTTGTAAAACAAACCGGAGTACTTACATTAGCACCTGCGATCGGAACAGCACATGGTATTTATAAAGGTGACCCTCATATTGATTTTGAACGAATCGAGAAAATTGCAGCATTGGTCGATATCCCATTGGTTCTTCACGGAGGTTCAGGTATTCCAGCAGAACAAGTGAAGCGAGCCGTTGCTCTAGGGATGTCCAAAATGAATGTCGCTACTGAATTACGTATCGCGTTCTCTGATGCGATTAAGCACGTTTTTGACGAAAATCCTTCAGAAAACGATCCACGTAAATATATGATTCCTGCCAAAGAAGCAGTTAAACAATTAGCCATGCAAAAAATCGGCTTATGCGGATCGGCAGGTAAAGCTGGCGTTCTACAATGATTACTACGGTGACATTGAATGCAGCAGTCGATAAAACGTATTATATGGATTCATTTGCGACCAATCAGGTTAATCGGGTCAGACGTGTACTAACAGAACCAGGTGGTAAAGGAAATAACGTAGCCAAAATGATCAAATTATTAGGTGGTGAAGTGACTGCTTCTGGTTGTATAGGAGGAGACAATGGACAACTAATAGACCATTTGCTACAAACACGCAAAATAAGCACAGATTTTGTTATAACATCAGGTGAATCGAGAATATGTCTTAATATTATTGATGAATCCAGTCAACATGCTTCTACTGAACTTTTAGAACCGGGGCTTACGATTTCTTCATCGCAATGGATAGCCATTAAGCAGAAAATACAACAACTTTCACAGTTGTCTACGATTATTGTTTTTTCAGGGAGTTTACCTCAAGGAGTCGCAACGAATGGATATGCTGAACTGATCGAAATTGTACAACAGGCAGGTGCACATGCTTTTTTGGATACAAGTGGAGCCGCTTTTACAGATTCAATTCAAGCTAAGCCTTATTTTATCAAACCGAACCAACATGAGTTAGAACAGTGGAGCAATACTTCGCTGACAACAGATCAGCAATATATTGATACAGCATGGCTTCTTATTAATCATGGGATAGAGAATGTCTGTATTACACGAGGAAGTCAGGGAGCGATTGCAATCATCAATAAGCAAGTGTATCAAGTGATATCTCCGTCTATTCAAGCCATTAATACGGTAGGATGCGGTGATGCTTTTGTAGCAGGCATGGCATTTGCCACATTAAGACAGTACGACCCTATACAACAGTTAAAGTTAGCTTCTGCTGTTGCTAGTGCAAATGCTTTATCTGAAAAAGCAGGCGATATGGATTATGCTACTTACTTGGAGTTAGAATCTGCTGTTCAGGTGATTCCTTTATAAAAGGTGAACCGTATGAACCGATCATAAATACTTGCAATTCATTCTGTAATCATACAAAATGATTAAAAAGAGCAGAATTATATGAATAATGCTCATAACAATCAAAGGAGATTGCAGAAATGGAGTATTCTAAAAGTGAATTACGACGAACAAAAATTATGGATATGATCAAAAAGAATGGGAAAATATCTGTCCAAGAAATTACTAGCGTTATCGGTTGCTCTGAAGCTACAGCTAGACGTGATCTAGATCTTATGGAGAAAGAAGGACATCTGATTCGTACGATTGGCGGAGCCGTCTACGAGGGTGGAAGCAAAATCAGTCAGGATGAAGTTCCATTTGTCGATAAACAGCTAGCTCAGCAACCAGATAAGCAAAAAATCGCAGAAGCGGCGGCGGCATTAGTCGTTGATGGTGATGTTATTGGTCTTACAGGCGGTACAACTACTTTTTTGATCGCTATGGAATTGAAGCATCGCAAAAATATCACTGTTGTTACAAATGCCGTTAATATTGCTTTTGAATTAGCAGATGCTGAAGGAATCCAAGTGGTTCTAACAGGTGGTGTGATGCGCTCACAAAGTTATGAATTAATTGGCCCTTTAGCTGAAAGTGTTATTCAGAAGATTAATTTGAGCAAAATGTTCTTGGGTGTAGATGGTGTCGCATCTGAACGAGGGTTTACTATGCATTCTGAATTAGAAGTACGCATTGCTCAGCAATTGAGTGAGCGTTCTAGTGAAGTATATGCTGTGTTCGACCAAAGTAAACTTGAGAAAACAGCTTTATTTACGATTATGCCTTTAAAAGAAGTGACCGGTATTATCACTAATGTACATCCTGATTCTTGGTTACAGCAATTATGTGAGAAAGAACATGTTCAACTACAACTTGTCTAATGATTGGGATATCCATCTGATCATATAGCTGTTATTACGTATAGACAAGGTTGCTTAGCTCGAATATCCAACTTTTGTCTATACACTATAGGTAATAGAAATAGAGCATGTAAGAGTACTGAATTTGAAAGGGGGAATTCATAAATATGCCTACTAAGGTTTTGAACCATTTCATCTTACTGATCTTGATTACTGTGATGCTAGCAGGATGTGCATCGAATTCTAAAAATGTAGGCTCCTCTGGTAAAACTAAAATCGTATTTTGGGCACATCAAGAAAGTGCAATGAATGATGCATATAACAAGCTGATCAAAGCTTATGAAGCCAAGCACCCCGATATCGAAATTGAATTTCAGACCTTTCCATATGACGTTTATAATCAAAAACTTAAAGCCTCTTTTTCTGCACAAAACCCTCCCGATGTAGCTGAGATGTTTGGTACATGGGTTCCAGAGTATAGTAAAAATGGAGCGCTGACTGAAGTTCCTGATATCGACAAGATCAGCAAAGAGTATTATCCAGCCCCATTAGGAGCTTATCAATACAATGGCAAGTTGTACGGTTTACCACTTGAATATAACCTCGAAAATGGAGGCATGTTACTCCATCCTGAAATGTTCAAAAATAAAGGGCTAGAGTATCCACCCAAAACATGGGCTGATTTAGTGGAAAGTGCCAAAACATTAACGGTACGTAATGATAATGGCATTCAAATCAAGGGATTTGATTTTGTTTCTTTAGACAATATTACGTTTACCTTTCTCTCCATGATTTTGCAACAGAATGGAAAGTACTGGGGAACCGATAACCATGTAAGCTTTCAAACTCCAGAAGCTATCCGAGCAATGAATACGCTTACTTCTTTAGTTAGTGTAGATAAAGTAACTGATCTTTCTGTTTTTGGCGGTCAATTGGATAGTTCAGATTACTTTTTCCGTGGCAATTCTGCTATGACTTATCGTGGTCCTTGGACAGTTGCTTCTGGACTGGATAACTATAAGATGAAAGATTTTGAGTATGTCCCTGTTCCTTCATTTACGAATGAGAATCCTTATTTCGCAGCAGAATCAGGATGGGGTGTAGTGGTAGCCAGTAAAAGTGAAATACAGAAGCAAGCTTTAAGTTTCATTCAATTTCTAAGCGAAAATGAAAATCTCCTTCAATGGAATATAAGTACATTTACGGTACCTGCCAAAAAAGAAGTCGCGAATAATCCTGAATTTTTGAAGAAGAATCCATACATGAAAGCACCGCTTGATATTTTGAAGTATGGTCAATGGATGGGTCCTATTGCAGATCGAGATTATTTCTTTAAACAGATTAATGATAACTTTCAGTTGATTGTAAGCGGACAGATCACCGTGGAAACAGGTCTAGGTAATATAGAAAAATCAATCAATTCAAGTCAAGACCAACACAAGTAATCGAGGTGAATAGCGAATGAATAAAAGTATCGAAGCTGGAAATACCAGTAAAAGAACATTCGATAAAGGAACCACTCGTTCATATCAAAATGAGAAATGGTTTGTACGTATTGCTCTAGCCCCGATTCTACTTCTTTTTGGAGTATTTGCTTTTCTGCCGATTGCTTGGAGTTTGTTGTTATCTTTTTATGATTATAGTCCGCTCAGTAATCATGCTGTTTTTATAGGCATCAGAAATTATGCATTGTTATTTCAAGATGCAGTCTTTCTAAAATCGCTCTGGATCACTTTTAAATTCGTTGGTATTACTGTCATCAGCAATATTTTGATCACCTTAGTTATTGCAAGTGCGATCTATGCAATACGAATCCAATGGCTTAAAAATTTATTTCGCACGCTGTTCTTTTTACCGGCTATTGCTCCACTAGCGGGAACGGCAATTGTTTGGACAACTATTTTGAATTATGACAGTGGATTGTTCAATGTGATTCTGGGTCAGCTACATATTGCTCCTGTTCACTGGTTAAGTGATCCCAAGTATGCCTTGTTATCGGTTATTATGATGACGCTCTGGGCAGATATTGGCTATAATATCGTGCTATTTATAGCAGGCAGAGATTCTATTGCTGATATGTATTATGAGGCGGCTATTCTGGATGGCGCTAATCGCTGGCATTTGTTCTTTTTTGTCACCTTGCCGTTATTGCGCAGAACGATGCTATTTGTAACGATCACTACAGTGATTTCGTATTTTCAAGCATTTCCACAATTCCAGATTATGACCAAAGGAGAGCCGTTTAACGAAACAAGAGTCTTAGCGCTTAATATTTATGATCAAGCTTTTTCCAATTCCAATATGGGCTATGCTTCGGCAATGGCAACTATATTCTTGATCATCATTTTAATCGTTACATTAATTCAGTTCCGATTAGGACGTTCTAGCTGGGAACAATAAGAGGAGGAGATACAGATGCAACGAAAAAGTCCATGGTTGGATTCGATCGTATTGGTGTTTCTAATCGTGACAGCAGTAGCAATGATGGTTCCCTATCTATGGATGGTAGTATCTTCTTTCAAAAGCAATATGGATATCATGTCAGGTCAGGGAAGTTTTTTTCCAAATCATCCGACATTAGAAGGATATTTCACTGTATTTGAAGATGCTCCATTTGTGAAATGGATGTGGAATAGCGCTATTTCAGCAGTCATTATTACCATCATTACACTGTTTACAAGTGCACTTGCCGGCTACGTTTTTGCTAAGCATCAATTTAAAGGCAAACGCATTTTATTTATGTTGATTCTGGCAACGATGATGATTCCTTTTCAAGTGATTATGATTCCCACCTATCTGATCACTGCAAGACTTGGATTGATTGATCATTTAGCCGCTATTATTTTGCCTAACCTTGTTAGTTCGTATGGAGTGTTCTTAGCCAAACAGTTTATTGAAGATATCCCGCAGGACTTGCTAGATGCTGCGCGGATAGATGGTGCTGGTGAATTGCGATTGATGATTCGCATTATTGCTCCTCTGATTTTGCCGATGTTATCAGCGCTTGGTATCTTTACATTCATGAATGCATGGAACAATTATCTATGGCCATTAATCGTATTGAATGATACCGATCATATGACTGTGCCTCTGGCACTTGTATATTTTAACGGAACTCATGTGATCAATTACAATGTTGTGATGTCTGCTGCCGTCTTAATTACTTTACCTGTAATGATTGTTTTCCTTATTTTCCAAAAGCAATTTATCAAAGGCTTAACCATGACAGGTATGAAATAACAATATTCCATCATAATCGACATACAGAGAGGACGAATTATAATGACAAAAATATCTATTATTGGTGCAGGTAGTGCTTTTACACAGGATATCACTACAGATATCTTGAAAATAGAAGGAATCGATGGAGGAACAATTGCTTTAGTCGATCTTGATGCAAAGCGTCTGGATATTGCTCGTCGTATGGTCGAAAAGTTGATTGAAATGACAGGTAATCGTTGGAAAGTTATCGCTTCTACCGATCGACGTGAAGTCATTGGTGGCTCTCAATTTGTAATTAATCAGATTGAAGTCGGTGGACTGCAAAATGTAAGGTACGAGTATGAGATTCCTCTTAAATACAATGTAAATCAGTGTATAGGAGATACGCTTGGACCCGGTGGTTTGTTCAAAACGTTGCGCACGCTCCCAAGCTGGATCGATATTGTGAGAGATATTGAAGACCTTGCTCCTCAGGCAACCATTTTGAATTATACGAACCCGATGTCAGCAGTTACGTTACTCACTTCACGGATTACAGAACTTCCGGTAGTCGGTCTATGTCACTCGATTCAGAACACATCCAGTCAATTAGCAGAGTATGCAGGTGTACCTTACAACGAATTAGAATGGCGAGCAGGTGGTATTAATCATATGTCATGGTTCGTTGAACTCAAGCATAAAGGTCAAGACTTGTACCCTGTATTACTGGAAAAGATAAAAGACGAAGAGTTACTGCGTCAAGATCCTGTCCGCTTAGACGCAATGAAATACTTAGGTGCTTTTGTATCTGAATCCAGCGGACACTTTTCTGAATATATTCCTTATTATCGCAAACGTCAGGAATTAATTGATCAGCACTGCAATACAGGATATAACGGTGCAACAGGATTTTATGCAGATAACTGGCCCATCTGGAGAAAAGAAAACGATGAGCGTATCTTACAACAACTAGAAGGTACTTTACCTATCGAATTGAAAAATAGTAATGAGTATGCAGCGGTTATTATAGAAGCTATGCTGAAAAATGAACCTAAAGTGATTTATGGCAATATACCTAACCAAGGGCTGATTCACAATTTACCGCAAAATGGTGTTGTCGAAGTGGCTTGTATGATTGATGGTAATGGAATTAATCCTTGTCAGTTCGGCAGTCTACCTGAACATCTAGCTGCGCTGTGTCGCTCGAATATGGCATTTTTTGAATTAGCTGTAGGTGCTGTACTCGGTAACGATAAAGAAATGGCACGTCATGCATTGATGTCTGATCCATTAACAGCAGCCGTATGTTCACTTGAAGAAATTAGCAATATGTTCGATGAATTATATGAAGTGGAACGGGAATTTATCCCGAATATGAAATAATGATGAAGACTAAAGCATCACATACACCCGTTGCAAGTGTTGTTGTGGTTGGCGAATTGAATGTCGATATGATTTTAACCGGAGAAGATATTGTACCGGAATGGAATCGAGAAAAGATAGCTAATCAATTCGAAATCGTTTTGGGATCATCTTCAGCAATTACGGCTTGTGCACTCGCTAGTCTTGGCGTTGAAGTAATATTTGTAAGTGTAGTGGGAGCAGATTATTTTGGAGAATTTTGTATACAAGAATTACAGCGAATGGGTGTAAACACAGATCATATTCATACACGTTCAGATATCCAAACAGGAGTGACATTATCATTTTCTACTTCATCTGATCGTGGCCTTGTCACCTATCCTGGAAGTATTCCATGTGTTACACCTGATATGGTTCCGGAATCATTACTTCGTGAAGCTGATCATTTACACTTCGGTTCCTACTATTTGCAAGATCAGATGAGAGAGCATTGGTCAACATTGTTTGCACAGGCACAGCAACTAGGCGTAAGCACTTCTTTTGATACCGGTTGGGACATTCGCAATCTATGGGATCGTTCAGGAATCGAACAATTATTAACAACCACTAACTTGTTTATTCCAAGTGAAGAAGAGATATTGCATATATATAACACTTCACACATGGAAGAAGTTATTACCAAATTACCTGATCTTGTAGGCGATGTGATCGTAAAATTAGGTTCTCAGGGTTCTTTACTTGTTGATACAACCAGGCAGCCGCTAACCATTCGCTCTTATCCGGTGACGCCTATTGATACGACAGGAGCAGGAGACTGCTTCAATGCCGGGATCATTTATGGATATTTACAAGGTTATCGAAGAGCCACTCTATTAGAATTTGCAAATGCTTGTGGCGCTTTATCTACTCAAGGAGTAGGGGGTACAGGCGCTTTACCGACTTTACAGCAGATAGACCATATACAGATGAGTCATTCTTAACGTATTTATTCTTTAAAGGAGGTGAGCTTGTCATACTTATTCTGCTATACAAGGGGTAAGCAACAACGTTAATGTATCGCAATTCACTATTTCAGAGGAGCTGATGAAGAAGTGTTCAAGTCCATCAAAAAAGTAGTGCTAGGCGCAAGTATGGTGTTGTTAGTAACCACAGGTATTCAGTGGAATACTTCTCAAGCGGTAGCCGCAGAAACGCAATATTATGTATCCACCAGTGGTAGTGATTCTAATGCAGGGACATTGAGTGCTCCCTGGAAAACACTGCAACATGCCGCAGATGTAGCTACAGCGGGAAGTACTGTCTATATTCGTGGAGGTACGTATAATCAGAAGCTGAAAATCACCAAATCAGGCTCTTCTACAGGAGCTATCACTTTTAGCAACTATGCTTCTGAAAAACCTATCATTGATGGAACAGGATTAAGTGTTACAGGATTAGAAGGATTAATCGATATTCAAAATGCGGATTACATTACGATTCAAGGGTTGGAACTTAGCAATTACAAAACAGCGACTAAAGATTTGCTACCGATTGGTATCTATGTCCATGGTAAAGGAAGCAATATCAAATTACTCAATAACAAAATCCATGATATCAAAAGTACAGCTACACCTACATCTACATCAAGTGGAGACATCTGGTTAGGACGTGATGCTCATGGTATTGCTGTCTATGGAACCCAAGCTCCAGCTTCAATTAATAATCTGACAATCAGCGGAAATGAATTATATAATTTAGTGTTAGGTACAAGTGAAGCATTAGTTGTAAACGGGAATGTAGATACATTTTCAATCCTCAATAATACGATCCATGATGCAGACAACATTGGGATTGATGTGATTGGATTCGAAGGCAAGTCTCCAACAGTTGCTTATGATCAAGCTCGTAATGGATTGATTCAAGGTAATAAAGTGTATAATATTACGTCTAATAATAATGTATCTTATGGTCCTGTACCTAATAACACCAATTCCGCAGATGGTATTTATGTCGATGGTGGGAAAGATACGATTATTGAGCGTAACTATAGTTACAACAACGATATCGGTATCGAAATTGCTTCTGAACATGCAGGCAAAGCAACCGACAATATTACAGTTCGTAGCAATATGGTCTATAAAAACCGCTTAACTGGTATTGCTATGGGTGGATATGATACAGGTCGTGGTTCAACCACTAACTCCAAAATCGTGAATAATACGCTGTACAAAAACGATACATTAGGTGACGATAATGGACAATTATTAGTACAATACGATACTTCCAATAACATTATCAAAAACAATATTATGGTAGCTGGTGCTTCAAATGCTTTGATCACAAATCCGTATACCAAAAATTCAGGTAATGTCGTTGACTACAATTTGTACTTTGCTTCAGGTAGTAGTGATTCTACATTTTGGATTTGGAAAAACAAAGAGTATAACGGATTTGCAGCTTACAAATCAGGATCAGGTAATGATGCTCATTCCATCTTCGCAGATCCTAAGTTTGTAAATGTAAGTGCAGATAATTATCATATTCAGGCAACTTCACCTGCTGTAGATAAAGGATCAACCGATACAGCTATTATAGGAACTGCTGATATTGACGGGCAAAATCGGGTATCTGGTAGTGCAGTAAATATTGGAGCCGATGAGTAATTCGTATACCCAGTACCTATGATGTATCCATAGCAAAAAAGCGACTATCCGGTATAAAGAACCTATCCGGATAGTCGCTTTTTTTCATAATAACTATATCTTATACAGATGTATTTATTACATAATAAATTTCCTTATAACATAATTATTTGTTGACACTATCAATATTTGTAATATATGCTTACAGATGATAATCGTAATTATTACTATTTAATAAAAGCATATATGGGAATGAGGGTGAACAATGAAGCAAGAGATCGATTTTGTAAAGTTTAGTCCTACACAAAATATGACTATCCTTGTAAAAACATGGTATCCACAACAGGATCATGCCCGTATTGCTGCGAACTTGATGTCTTATGATCATGTACATGCAGAACAGGTAGGTTTTATTCAACAAGCGATTAGCCCTCATGCTGAAGCATGTCTACATATGGCAGGAGGTGAATTTTGCGGTAATGCTTGTATGTCTCTTGCAGTGATGCTCGCTATAGAGAAGAATATTGCCGATATGACTGCCATGCCTATCCAGATTGAGACATCAGGTAATCATACACCTATCCAGTGTATAGTCACTCGAAAAGCAGGGCAATATTATTGTCGTGTTAGAATGCCGGTGCCAGAACAGATTCAATACCGTACATTTCATAAAGATAAGATCTGGCAGACTACACAATTGAATTATCAGGATGCTGTTCATTTTGTGATAGAAGTACAGACATTCAGTACTACTCTACAGAAAGAAGCAGAATCATTTATTCGGATATTAGCAACAGAATATGATGTAAGCCTAATCGGTCTGTTATTGTATGATGCACAAACGGGCGAAATGGCTCCACTTATTTATGTACCAGCACTTGATAGTATCGTCTGGGAACGAGGTTGTGGATCAGGAACAGCTTCGATTGGTGCCTATCTTGCTTGGAAACATCAAAAAGGAATAGATTGTGATATTAAGCAACCGGGAGGAACTATTCGTGTCACCGCAAATTACCAACATACGATCGTCGAACAGGTTGAGATTGAAGGCAATGTAGGTTTAGTGGCGCAAGGCAAAGCTTTTGTTAATGTGTAACACATGTAATTAGGATCATCTATTGGAGGGATAACAATGGAACAGTTACTCACATTTCAACAAAGTCTGATTGATTACTCACAGCAATTTGAACAAGCTATAGCTCAATATGATCACACGTTAGCCCATGATACACAGTTACAGACGTTGATCGATGATTATTCAAGGTTCATTATTGATCCTTACCATAAAGAGCAGTGGGAACAATTACAGACCAGTGATATTGAAGCTTTAACATCTATAATGGATACACTACGAATGCGATCTGCACGATGTGTAGCGATTATGGAGAAATATCGCGCGCTTCACCTTCTGGAAGGACAAGATGAGAAGACCGATTATTTCAAAAATATAGAATCGTGCATCGAACAAGAATTTGGCGGATTTCATGTGACGTCTTTATCCAAAGTAGTCATGATTGGCTCAGGCTCATTTCCAATGACACCTATGCTTATAGCTAGACGTACTGGAGCCAAGGTGGTAGGTATTGATATTGATCAAGAATCGATCGATCTGGGGCAAGCTGTTATTGATCGACTAGGATCTCATCTGGATATTGAGTTAAAAGCGGTTCCTGTTGAACAACTTGAGGGCTTACAAGAAGCTACGCATATTATTTTCAGTTCAACCGTTGCGGAAAAATACGATATTCTAGACCGATTATATCTATTAACAAACCAGCAAGTGGTAGTAGCTATGCGATATGGAAATGGGTTGAAATCATTATTTAATTTTCCTTCTTTAGCGACAGATCCACAAAAATGGCAACAGGTTGAGAACATTGTACATGCGGATCAAGTATTTGATATTGCTATTTATCAAAAGGGTGTAGATCATGAATAATTTTCAAAATGTATTGATTCTGGGTACAGGCCCTGTGGCGATTCAAGTAGCTGTTAATCTCAAGCAGCATTTACATAGTGTTGTAGCGATTGCAGGAAGGCAGTCTTCACGTGCAGATCATGTGTATAAAGCTTTAGCGCAAAGTGATCAACATATCTCTGTACATATTCAAAATGAAAAACATCAATCGGTCGCAGGAGAATGTCGTATAGATCATGTATTTGCTGGGTACGAACAGATTACAGGACAATGGGATACCATTGTGCTGGCAGTGACTACAGACACCTATATTCAAGTCTTGCAACAACTTCAACCTGATCTATTGAAGCAGATCCAATGTGTACTTTTGATTTCTCCCACATTTGGCTCGGGCGATCTGGTCTCTGACTACATAAGTGCTTTTCAACCGGAGGCAGAGATTATCAGCTTTTCTACGTATTATGGAGACACACGTTGGGCAGGTCATGAACCTTCTCATCAAGTGATTACGACTGCTGTAAAGAAAAAAGTATATATAGGTTCTCAGACTTCATCTTCGTTACGGGTTCAAGAGTTACAGCGTATGTATCAACAATTGGGAATTCAAGTCCAAACGATGTCTTCACCACTGGAAGCAGAAACTAGAAATATCTCACTTTATGTTCATCCTGCACTATTTATGAATGATTTTTCCTTACAAGTTGTATTTGGTAGTCATAGTGTCCCCAAATTTGTATACAAATTATATCCGGAAGGTCCTATCACTCCACCATTGATTCGCAATATGCTGTCTCAATGGAAAGAAGTGATGAATCTGCTACAGCAGATGGGGATTACAGGGATCAATTTACTTCAATTTATGGTGGATGATAATTATCCTATCGCTACAGAAAGTCTATCTAGAGAAGATATTGAGAACTTTATAGACTTAGAACCGATTCACCAAGAGTATCTCTTATATGTACGATATGCTTCACTATTAATCGATCCATTTTCAGAACCTGATTCAAAGGGAAGGTATTTTGATTTCTCAGCTGTGCCGATTCGGACGGTATTTACCAATAAAGAAGGGAAGCAAGACATTCCTCGAATGCCACAAGAAGACTATTATCGGATCAAAATGATTCAAGGATTCGCCAGACATACAGGTACACCTTGTCCTACGATTGATCAATTGATCCGTAATTATGAATATCATCTTCAGCAGTATATTGAAGCTCATCCCGAAGAACCGTTATCGACTGCTTTTCAAATTCATCATCATGATGAAGACTACAATCGGATTCAGACAACTCATTAAGGAGCGAAATCATTTGTTTATCACAACATTCAAATCGATCACTATATTGATGGTGTTAACCGTCATTTTAACAGCTTGTAATCCAGCCAAAGATCAACCTAATAATCAGGCAGAGACTGCTACAAAAAACATCACCTATGCGACTGCCAAAGATATCAATGATATGAATCCTCATCTTTATGCAGGATCAATGCCTGCTCAAGGAATCGTCTATGAATCTTTAGTCGAAAATACAGCAGAAGGGATCAAACCCCTATTAGCAGAATCTTGGGACGTATCACCGGATGGCAAAACCTATACGTTTCATTTACGTAAAGACGTCAAATTCCATGATGGTGAGCCTTTTAATGCCGAAGCGGTCAAGCAAAATATAGAAGCAGTACAGCGTAATTCAGAAAAGCATGCCTGGATCAAATTATCGACCAAAATAAAAGCATGTCGTGTAGTCGATGAATATACAGTTGAACTTGTACTAGCTGAACCTTATTATCCAACATTAGCAGAACTGTCTATGACTCGTCCTTACGTTTTTATTTCGCCCAAAGATTTTAAAAATGGAGAAACTAAAGATGGAGTCAATGGATATCATGGTACAGGCCCTTATATACTGGCAGACCATCAACCCGAACAATATGCAACGTTCAAAGCCAATCCGAACTATTGGAATGGAACTCCAACCATCCCTATGATTACAGCTAAAGTATTACCCGCAGGAGAAACGACGTATCTAGCTTTGCAAAAAGGTGAAGTTAATTTCGCATTTACAGATGATCGTGGAGCAGACAGCGTAGATGTAGAAGCAGTAGAGCAACTGATTGCATCTGGAAAGTATCAACGGGTACAAAGTGAATCTATGAATACCAAAATGATCGTTGCTAATACGAGTCGCCAAGCAAGTCCAGTACACGAACAAGCTGTACGCGAAGCATTATGGTATGTAGTCGATCGGGAAACGATTAGTAAAGATATTATGGGAGGAACAGAGGCACCTGCGTATACACTCTTTTCAAAAAATGTAAATGATGCAGATATCCCACTACAAGAACGGGCATATGACCCGCAAAAAGCAGCCTCGCTTTTGGAGAGTGCAGGTTGGGTATCTACTGATAGTACAGGTTCTCGTTCTAAAAATGGCAAACCACTCACAATGAAATTATATTATGACAGCAATTCCTCTTCGCAAAAAATAGAAGCTGAACTGATCCAAAGCGCGGCAGCAGCTATAGGCATGAAGCTTGAGCTAACAGGAGAAGAATCAACATCGATTGCGAATCGTAGATCCACCGGTGAATACGATCTGTTGTTTAACCAGACATGGGGATTAGCCTATGATCCACAAAGTACGATTGCAGGATTCACTTCACAAAATGCTTATCTTTACGCCACTCAAGGTATACCTGAAGCTCCCAAGCTATATAAAACGATTGATCAGATTATGACGACGACGAATGAGCAAACGCGTCAACAATTATTTACCGATGTACTTACTATTGTTCATGATGAGGCTATTTTTATTCCAATTACGAACGGAAATATCACAGTAGTCGCACCTTCTGATCTCAAAGGCATTACGTTCAAACAGACGCAATACGAACTTCCATTTGAACAGATGAGCTTTGAAAAATAAATATACATTCTGATTGGAATTGAATACAAAGTAGAGGGGATTACGATTGAGTATTTATATTGTAAAGCGAATGGTATTAGCTTTTTTACTATTAATCATTATTTCTCTGGTTACGTTTGCTTTTATTAACTTATCGCCTTTGAATCCAGCAGTAGTTGTTTTGCAAGCTCAAGGTATTCCTGATATTACCGAAGAACTGATTAGACAAACAGAGCAACAACTTGGTCTGGATCGTCCTTTTTTTGTCCGTTATCTGGATTGGGGGATGGCTTGTCTTCAATTGGACTTTGGGCATTCCTATGTAACCAATCAGCCAGTATGGTCTACGTTAGGACCTGCTTTTGTAAATACGTTCAAATTAACACTGGTTTCTTCGATAGCCATTATGATTGTCTCTGTGGTGCTAGGTGTGATCTGTGCATTACAAGTAGGAAAAAAAGTAGATAAAACGGTGCGCGGAATAGCTTTTATCCTTACAGCGATGCCTTCTTATTGGTTAGCCGCATTAATGATCTGGTATTTCTCTGTCCAATTAGATTGGTTACCGACCAGTGGGATGGATTCTTACCGTAGTTATATTCTGCCTGTGCTGATTATCACGATCAGTTATGCTGGTATCTATTTTAGAAATGTACGTAGTTCGATGCTCAGTAATATGAACAAAGATTATGTCTTATATGGACGTGCCTCAGGGTTAAAAGAATCTGTCGTTATGATGCATATTTTACGTAATTCGCTTCAAGTAGCGATATCGATTTTTTGTATGGCTATTCCTATTATATTAGGCAGTACAGTGGTTATTGAAAATGTATTTGCTTGGCCGGGGTTAGGTAGCTTGAGTATACGAGCGATATTGAGTAGAGATTTTCCTGTTATTCAAGCCTATGTGTTAATACTAGCTATTTCATTTGTCATATTCAATGCTATTTCTGACATGATCAACGCTGCAATGAATCCGAGATTAAGGAATGGTCTGTAAATGAATATATGGAGTAATCTACGACATGATCGGATCGGTATACTGTCACTTGTTACTGTTATAGCTGTTATTGTTATAGGAATATGTGCACCTATTATTGCTCCACATGATCCGTTAACAGTGAATATGAGTCTTCGTTATAATGGATCGACATGGTCATACTGGCTTGGAAATGATCAATTGGGTAGATGTATTTTATCCCGACTGATCTATGGTATTCGTCCAAGTATTTTACTAGTGTTATGGATACTGTTGATCTCGATAGGAATCGGGACAGCACTTGGTTTTATAGCAGGTTATTTTAAAGGCAAAGTCGATGCTTGGATCATGCGTATATGCGATATCATGCTGTCTTTTCCGGGCTATGTGATGACACTCGCCATTGTCGGTATTCTAGGTGTAGGACTTGAAAATATAGTCATAGCTTTTATTTTGACCAAATGGGCTTGGTTTGCTCGGGTGATTCGTACGTCAGTTATGCAATATACCGAATTGGATTATATTCGATTTGCCAAAGCATCGGGTATTAGCAACTGGCATATTATACGTAGACATGTGGTACCTGTGACGTTTGCTGATCTAACTGTTATTGCTAGTAGTTCGATCGGGTCGATGATTTTACAAATATCTGGATTCTCTTTTCTAGGATTGGGTATTCAAGCACCTCATGCAGAATGGGGAATGATGCTTAATGAAGCTAGAGAAGTGATGTTCACTCGTCCAGAAATGATGTTAGCTCCCGGTATCGCTATTATCATTATGGTATCTGCATTTAACTTTTTGGCTGATGCTCTTCAAGTGGCGATTGATCCTCGTCTGCATCAATCAGCTTCTCCCTATACATCATCTAAAAAGTGGCAGGTTCGGATATGAATATTCTTGAAGTGGAACAATTGAACATATGGGATCAACACAGCGGGAAAGCACTGATACATGATAGTTCTTTTCAATTACGAAAGGGTAGTTGTCTAGCGATTGTAGGAGAGAGCGGTAGTGGTAAGTCTTTGACATGCCGAGCGTTGACCCGTTTAAATCCTAAATCTTTGGCTCAATCGGGCAAGATTGTATTTAAAGGAATCGATCTGACGACTTTATCTGAAGCAGAAATACGGCAAAAAAGAGGCAAAGAAATAGCGATGATTATGCAAAATGGAATGAGCGCTTTTGATCCTTCCTGTGTAGTCGGTGTTCATTTTAGAGAAACACTAGGTCAACATTTGGGATGGAAACGTCGTGTCGCTGATGATCATATGATCAAAGCTATGCAGAGAGTTATGTTGCAAAAGCCAGTAGAACTACTACGTAAATATCCGCATGAACTATCGGGAGGTATGTTGCAACGAATGATGATAGCGCTCGCTATCGTATTAGAACCAGACCTTATTATTGCAGATGAGCCGACAACAGCGCTGGATACCATTTCACAATATGAAGTGATCCAACAATTCTTGCTATTGCGTCAGACGATTGGAAACTCTATGATTTTTGTTTCTCATGATCTGGGTGTGGTCAGGCAAATAGCAGATGAAGTCTTAATTATGCGTTCAGGAGAGATAGTAGAACGAGGAACAACTCATCATATATTTACAAATGCCCAGCATGAATATACTCGTTATCTAATGGCTACCCGAGCGACACTAAGTGATCACTTTCGCCAACTGATGGAGGGTTCTTAATGTTACAGATTGAAAATATAACCAAATCATATCACAACGGAATCATCGGATGGAAAAAGAAGCATCAGGTGCTTCATGGAGTGAGCTTTGCATGTGAAGCAGGAGAATCTTTAGGTATTATCGGAGAAAGTGGCAGTGGTAAATCTACATTAGTACGAATGATATTAGGTATAGAGCGACCCGATCAAGGACAGGTACTTTTACATGGAAAGTCTGTTGAACATCGTTTGACAAGGCGAGGTCAGATCAGCGCTGTATTTCAAGATTATACATCTTCGATCAATCCATTTTTTACGGTAGAGCGTACAATTATGGAATCTGTCCATCTTCGTACTAATATAGACAGCAATTCAATCTATGTTCTGGATTCATTACTAGAGCAAGTAGGCTTAAATGCTTCATTCAAAAAAAGGTACCCTCATGAATTATCCGGCGGAGAAGCACAGCGGGTATGTATTGCTAGAGCGATTGCTTGCAGACCACAATATCTAATTTTTGATGAAGCGATCAGTTCACTAGATGTATCTATTCAAGTACAAGTCCTTCAGCTACTGAAAGAACTGAAAAACATCTACAATATGGGCTATGTCTTTATTACTCATGATATCCAAGCCGCTGCTTATATCTGTGATCGTATTATTATCTTTCGTCAAGGACAGATTGAAGAGATCCTAAATACAGATCAATTAAGTCAGGTACAGTCGGATTACGGCCGTACTTTATTAGCGACATCGATTGTTTTATAAAAAGGCATGTCTGATCAAAGGAGGGGAAATCATTGACAGGAGCGATGTCCTGGCCATTTTTGCGATTATACATTTTAGTGTTGGGTTACTTTAGTGCCAATGCGATCTTAAATGTGATTATTCCACTTCAAGGAAATGCATGGGGTGCGACCAATACAACGATTGGTCTGATTATGGGAGCCTATTTATTAACCACCATGTTTTTCCGTCCGTGGGCAGGGCAGATGATTCAACAATATGGGCCTATTCGAATCCTTCGTTTAATTTTAATCATCAATGCTGTGGCTTTACTATTGTATACATTTACTGGATTAAGCGGTTATCTGATTGCTCGTATTTTACAAGGGGTATCTACTGCATTTTTCTCCATGGCTTTGCAGATGGGAATTATAGACGCACTTCCTGAAAAAGATCGTTCGCAAGGGATCTCGCTATATTCACTTTGTTCTTATATGCCAGGTATTATTGCACCACTTCTAGCACTAGGGATCTGGCAAAGTGGTAATATGACGTATTTTACAATAACGATGATCGCTATTGCGGTCTTTACAGGTGTACTTGGATATACTGCGCGGATAGATGCTAGACCCTCTAAAGAAACTAAAGATTCTCCAGATCAGCGAACAGGAACAATTGGATCACTCAAGCAATTGGTAACCAATCCTACTCTTTTTACATGTAGCCTGATGATGTTGACAGCTTCGGTTGTATTTGGGGCAGTAACAACCTTTATTCCGTTATATGCTAAAGAATTGACCGGAGGAAGTGCGGGAGTGTATTTGATGATTCAAGCGGCAACTGTAGTGATTGCCCGATTTACATTACGCAAAAAGATTCCTTCTGATGGCAAATGGCATACTTCCTTTATTGTAGGCTCATTGCTATTATTAACGATCGCTGCACAATTGATTAGTCTTTCTGTCATTGTTGGTGCTATTGTTCTATACATAGGAGCTATATGTATGGGAGTCGCTCAAGCGATTCTGTATCCCACATTAACCACCTATTTGAGTTTTGTTTTACCCACTCATAATCGTAATATATTAATAGGTTTATTTATTGCAACAGCTGATCTAGGGATGTCACTGGGTAGTATCATTATGGGACCCCTCTCAGACGTGTTATCCTATTCAGGGATGTATAATATTTGTACATTGCTTGGAGTGATGTTGATTGTGTTTACTTTATTGAAAAGACGCAAGATGGAGGGCAAATATCAAATTTCATAATAAAATATAAATTGTAACTATTTAATATTTATGAGCAATTTTTATTGAAATACAAAAAAAGAGAACGTTTATCAATAGACGTTCTCTTTTTTGACAATTATAAATATTCAATATATTTAACAAAATCGAAATATAATAATATAAAATGGTGACTAATTTAAAACTTATTAATTTATACATAAACACTTTAATTTTAAAAATGCTCTATTTCTCATAAAATAGTTATACTTATTTAATTTTAAAAGTTATACTATAATCATTTAGAAAATGATGGATTTTTTTGAATCTATCAATAAATTTTAAGGAGATATTAAAACGACTATTAATTATAATTAACTAAATTAGTGAAGATAGAGGTGGTATTATTGAAAAAGTATTCTGATTTTATGAATGAACTAAATAATGAAGATATTTTTGAAGGTTTGCTAGGATACGGATTATTCAGTGAAAAACTTCCACCCATATTTGATAGTGTTCCTTTTTATAAATACTGTAAAAATTTTAATCCTAAATTTGAAAATACACCTAGAGAAACAAATTTTATTAGATATGAGAATATGAGAAATATTAATATTCCTAGAAGTATAGGAATACCAAATCCAATGAATTATTATCAATTATGTTTTTTTATAAAAAACCATTGGGATAAATTAAAAGATTTTTTTGAAAAGCAGACACAAAATCAAACAATCAAAGTTAGTAGGCTACATATTAGAAAAATGAGGGATACAAAAATAGTTTTTAAAATGAATTATAAAAACTATAAAATTGATGGTGAAGTGGAAAATGAAGATTTTCTCATCGGTTCAAAATATATTGTTAATGTTGACATATCTACTTGTTTTCCTAGTATTTATACTCATTCTTTAGCCTGGGCATTAGCTGGAAAAGAAATAGCTAAAAAAAACCGTAGCGAAGAACATTGGTTTAATAAACTAGATTTTCATGTTAGAAATATTAAAAATGGAGAAACACATGGAATATTAATTGGTCCTCATACTTCTAACCTTTTATCTGAGATAGTCTTAGTGTTTATCGATAAAGTCCTTATAGATAAAGGATGGAAGTATTTTAGAAATATTGATGATTATACCTGTTATGTTAAAAATTATGATGAAGTACAAAAATTTTTAGTAGATATAAACGAGGCTTTGAAAAAGTTTAATTTGATTTTAAATCATAAAAAAACTACAATATCAGTTTTGCCTATACCTTCAACAGAAAGTTGGATCAGTAAGTTAAACGCATTATCAATTAACGAAAAGGAATACTGGGATTATAAAAATACAGAGCTATTAATTAATACAGCAATATATGCATTACATTCTAATAATAACAATGCAGCTATTTTAAATTACATGATTAAAATTTTTCATAAAAAGAAACTATCTAAAAATGCTAAAAAATATTATGTAAAAAAAGTTTTACATTTAGCTGTTATTTATCCCTATTTAATACAACTTATTGATAATTATATATTTGAAGAGCAAGAATTAGATTCTAATATCATTTCCCGATTCTCAAATATAATTTATGAAGAAGGCTTTATGAGTAATAATTATGAAAGTGTATGTTATGCTTTATTTTTTTCTATAAAGTACAACTTCGAAATTAAATCTATTGATTTTGAAAAAATTAGAAATTCTAATCATGCTATTTTAAATTTATTGGGTTATTTATATTGTTGTAATAGTGATATGACAGATAATAAGAAGCAAATAAAGGTATTTAAAAATCTCGCTAAGGAGCTACTTGAGAATAAAGAAGATTTTCAAGAAAACTGGGTATTTGTTTATGAAGTTTTAAGTATAGGACATTTTAACAAAGAAAACTCTGATTGGAAAAAGCTAAAAGATAATAAAGTGAGCTTTTTAAATGCAATGCTATTAGGAGTTAAACTTAAGCAATCAAAAAACAGCGTATAATATAAATTATACGCTGTTTATGTTTAAATCGATTAGAAATAGATAATGCGACCACTATTCCGCATAAATAAGAGTATATTTCTCATATTCATTAACAAATAATACCATATATTAAAAAGGCTCAAAAATACAGAATCATACATAATTTAAATTATGTAAACCTAAAAGATTTCAAAAACATCTCTATTTGCTAGGTGCGAATACTTCTTTCATCTACCTACACTTTTCGTAATTGTAGTATTAAATCTATACAACACTTTGTAAAAATAAACTCCATCTAGAGGATGATATTTTATAGTTTATAATTCATCCTCTAAGCGGATTTGAAAAAGAGTGGATTGTATTATGATATAAAAAAGAAAATAAATATTTTGTCAGATGATCTTATTGGAAGCTTACTTCATGTCGACATAAATATAAAGTGTGTAAAAGGAGATGGATTGAAAATGAGTCATGTTCATAATGTAGCAAATCAATCTAACGAGTATCAACAAGCGGGAATGTCAGATAAAATGATATGGTTGTTTACACCTTTAATAAATAATGCATTTGCCGATACAGAAGAATTATGGAATCAAGAAGATACGGATCTAGAAGAAACACAAAGAGTCGAAGAAGAACTGGAGTATCTGAACTCATGGGAGTGTATGTTAGAAATTATATAATCATCACAACTAAATAAATAACAAGATTAACTTGATGCAAGAAACATAAACGTTATTTATTTAGTTGTGGTTATAATCTCGTTGTTTTATCATTAGTTTACATAATAAATAATACGTAAACTAGTATAGGGTTTCACACAACCTTACATAGTAATTAAAAATGATAGTCAATCACTAACTACAGATTAGGGTAATAGACATGAAGACGTACTTTATAGGGGTACCTCTCATAACTATATCATTATGTAGTTTTATTCACTGAATAGAACGATACTTTTAGAGGAGGTTTATCAATATGGGATTTAATTTAGGTGGAATGGGCGATCTTAAAGGAATGATTGAAAAAGCAAAAACACCGGGTGGTTTGATGGAAATAGCTAAAAATTTACCGTTGGATCAGATTGTACAAAAACTACCTTTAGAAAAATTACTAACACCAGAGTTTATGCAAAAGCATACTCCATTTCAATCAATTGGAGAGTTATTACAAAAAGCAGGGGTAGGATCTCCTACAGATTCAGCAGATAAAGTGAAAGAAGTACCTCAAGGTCAGTTGGATAGTCAAGTCAAAGAGAGTACTTCTTTCGGTTCCATGCAACAGTTGATTCAAAAAGCAGTTGAATTCTATAATTCTCGTCAAGCTGGTGGAAAGTAAAGGATTTCTTTTAGTGTATGATTTCTTTATATTAGAGGCAAAGAGAGTGTTATTCTTTACATTCTCTTTATTTAGTTTACATAATTATTATTATGTTAATTATAATTCATTTAGAAAAATAAAGGATATACTTGTTGATGTTTAGCTTGCTCTATATCATGTCCAAAGAAAACGATTTGTGGTTGTTTATTTTGAATAACTTGTTGAAGACGCTGGATCGCTTGTTGATTTTGTTGTGCATCTTTAACAGCAAAGGGGATACCTCGTTCAAAATTATCACGTGTATAGGATACATCAACAGTAAGTAAAATAGAACCGGATTTTTCAGTATTCAGTAGAACAGATTGATGCCCCGCAGAATGACCGGGAGTAGATAATAATTGAATACCTGGTGCGACTTCATAATCTCCATCCAACAAATGATAATTCAAATTGGGTTCTCGACATTCTATTGGCGAGTAATCTTCATTATGGATCGCTTCATGATATTCGGCACGCTGTACATAAATAGGTACATCTTGAAAATGGTGATTACCGCCTGCATGGTCTAGATGGAGATGCGAACTGATAACAGCTTGAATGTCTTTGATCGAATAACCTAAACGTTTTAACGTTTCTGGCATAGTATGTTGTGGTTGCATATCAGGTATTAATTTACCTTCTCGACGTGTTCCAGCATAATAATTGGGCTGATTTACAAATGAATCTGGCATTCCTGTATCTATTAAAATAGGCCCGTCGGATGTTTCGAGCAGAAAAGACCATACAGGCACATACATAATCTTACCCGTAGGTAGATTACCATTTAAAGCAGATTGATCTAATCCACAATAACCCATCTGTAAAAAATAAAGTTTTTGAATCATACTTTAACACTCCATTTCTATATTTGAAATTCTAAGTCATTTTATAACGAAAAACTTAAAATGACGTAATTAAGATTATTTATTCCGTTTAAAATATCTACTTATTGCTTCTTAATAAATAATTCTTTATAATAAACGGACAAACTGTCCATAATAGAATTATAACGGACAATCTGTCCGTTTGTCAATTAAATCAGCATAGATTTATTTAAATGATAATAAGGAGACTGATATATATGAAAGAAGCAACTCAATCGACTAGCCTCAAATTAAGCCGGGAAGAAGTCAATCGACGTAAAATTATACAAGCTGCACGTACATTATTTATACAGCATGGAGGCATACAAGATGTGAATATGCATCAGATTTCCAAAACAGCAGGGGTAGGGCAAGCAAGTCTATATAGAAGGTATTCTGAGATTAATGACCTTTCTATAGATGTAGTAAAAGAGGAATGTCAGCCATTATTCGATCAGATGGATCAATGGTTGAAGGCACATGTAGAAGCTCAACCTTTAGAACAACTATATAGTGTTGTTGAGCAATTTGCGGATTTTTTAGAAATGAAATCGCCATGGTTATGCCATGTTAGTCGTTCTTTAACAGGACATCGTCCGATGCAATCGCCGTTATATGTGTGGATGCGTAATTGCTGTCAAAGACTGTTAGAGCAAGCCCAAAAGAACAATGAAATCGAAGAGATTGATATTGCCTATACCGTAGAAGCATTGATGTCTACTCTGCATAATCTAGATATTCATATGATCGATCAGGGATTTGAAAAGCAACGCATTTTGCAAGGGATACGAAGACTTTATATTGATGGTCTGAAAGTAAAGTGAAGAAGAGGTGTAAAAGAATATTCTCTAGTGAATGATTTTTCCAAAGATAGGGTGCCACATTAAATAGATTATTTTTAGACATATAAAAAAAGGATGTATTTTTATTTCGATGTTATAGTTGCAATAAAAATAACTTTTTAAAGTCATTAATAAATTTACATCATTATTTTACATAATAAATAATATGTAAACTAAATAGTATATACTTAAATAACAGATCCCATTTTGTGTCTAGGTTGTCTTTTTTATCAGCTAACTGTATCTATTATTAACAATCCGTGATCTATAACAAAAAAGGATGTTCTTTAAGCCTAAGATAGACTCAAGAACATCCTTTTTTTATTGTACTATTTACTTATTCAATACATCTATTGAATCGATTCAAACATGTATCGTTTATAACTAGTATCAGCAATTGGATTGAATTGTATTAAAATCCTTCGCGTAAGAAGGTAGTAGCTAGCTTGATCGCACCTTTTTTAGCGTTAGTATCAGCTAGTACATTTAACATCACAAAGTCATGAATAATACCTTGGAAACGCACAGCTGTAACAGGTACGCCTGCTTCGCGCAATTTGTTAGCATAAGCTTCACCTTCATCACGCAATACATCAGCTTCACCTGTGATAACCAATGCTTCTGGTAGACCACTCAGTTGCTCTGTTGTTGCACGAAGAGGGGATGCTGTAATTTGAGTACGTTCGTTAGGATCGGTTGTGTATTGATCCCAGAACCATTTCATACCATCACGTTGCAAGAAATATCCTTCTGCAAATTGTTGATACGATTCAGTATCAAAAGAAGCATCAGTTACTGGATAGAACAACAATTGTTTTTGGATAGTAGGGCCGCTACGTTCTTTCGCCATTAGAGTGATTGCAGCTGTCATATTACCACCAACACTGTCTCCACCTACATATAGACGGGAAGCATCCAGACCTTTGGTAGAACCTTCTTTAGCAATCCATTCTACCACAGCATAGATTTCTTCAATTGCTGTAGGATATTTATGCTCAGGTGAAAGGCTATAATTAACGAATACTACAGCCACTTCAGCACCTGTTGCTAGTTCACGGCTTAAGCGATCATGAGTATGTGCATTACCGAATACCCAGCCTGCACCATGAATATATACCAACACAGGCAACGTCTCAGGAGCATTTTTTGGACGTAAAATACGAACCGATACTTCACCAGACGGGCCACCTGCAATATTAAGTTCTTCGATATCAACTTCTGGTTTGTATACTTCACCAGACTGTACTTCATCTACTGTTTCGCGCCCTTTTTCTGGACCTAGATCAGGTAGAAATGGAGGCTTAGAATTGTCGTCTGCGAATTGTTGAGCAGCAGGTTCAAGATAAACTTTTTTGAATTCGGTCATCGTAGAATCTCCTCTTCATCATGAAGTTTAGTGTAGTGTATATCCATAAATTAATTTGACAAAATAAAATTTGACGCTGTTTTGTTTCTATATAAGTTATACTCTTTTTTACCCTATTTGAAACGTTAGAACGCTGAATGCACTCTTTTTCCCATTTTAATTTCAACAGTAGCGTCTCAACGATATCGACAGGTTGATGTATAATAGAAGAAGGATGTGGGTTATAGGAAAGGATGAATGATCTCTGATGAATACAAAGTATGCATCCGAAGAAGAGGATTTTATATATAGTGAAGAAATTGAAGCTTTTACAGATTGGATGAAAGATGCGGGTTATACGCGTTATACACAGAAGTCTTATTTAAGCGATGTATATGAGTTTCTCAATTCCCATGCTATTCGTAACAAACCACTGGATGAAATGAAAAAGCGTCATGTGCTGTCTTTTCTTAGTAGCGCACGTACACGTGGTGTCAGTGATTCCACTAGAAATCGTAAGCATGCAGCAGTAAGTTGTTTTTTCAAAGCTTTGATCGAACTTGAAATGGCGGAACATAATCCTGCTTTTGGGATAAAAAAAGCCAAAACAGAACATAATAAAGCACCTGTTTACTTAGATGAAATCAAAATCACTGAATTTATGCAATCGGTAGAAGGCAAATATCGCACTCGCAATTTGACCATTTTTCTATTTATGGCGTATATGGGGCTACGGGTTGGAGAAGTTCATGGACTCAATCTCAACGACTACAATGCTGAACGGGGCACGTTACAAGTACTGGGTAAAGGACGTAAATGGCGTACGCTCCCTGTACCGAATGCTGTAGCGACGATTTTACAACAAGCGATAGAAGAGCGATTATCTCCATGGAGAGATGGGGAAAGTGCGCTATTTATTTCACAAAAAGGAACACGTTTGTCGATTCGAAATATTCAGCAGATCGCTACAGATACATTTGATCGTTTTCAAAGTCATATCGAACCCGAGCAACGGCTTCCGTATTCCAGCCACAAATTACGACATTCGTTTGCAACGATGTTATTACGTCAAGGTACAGATCTACGGACAGTACAAGAGTTGTTAGGTCACTCCTCAATTCAGACGACAACCATTTATACACATGTAAGCAATCGAGAAAAAGAAGAAGCGATTTCCAAATTGGACGTACAGCTTCCTTTTGAAATCAAATAATAGTATGTATATCTACTATTGAACATGCAAATAAGGATAGATCGTTTAGTGTCACGACGATCTATCCTTATTTTGTATATTGGATTCTATTTGTCACGCAGAATAAAATGAGGAACTATGCGAATATAGATCAGTTCGCCGACAAGCTCCACAATCGTCTGCGTTACAATAATCGCAGCGACTAAAGTACTCCAATTGTCTGGCAAAGATAAGGCAAGTGGAAGCACAACCAGAGAGTTCCGTGTACCAGCACTGAAAATGACAGCTCGTCCTGAGCTTATGTCTAATTTGAACCATTGTACAATCCATCTCGTAATCCAAGGCATAATACATAGAAAAGCAATATAGATAGGAATAACCTGAATAATCACGTCTCCATACATAGATAACTTGCCGATCTGTGACGCTACAATAATAAATAAGGTCAACGCCATCAATGGAACAGGAATCCATGCTGAACCTTCTAACAGTAATGATCCACGCGGTCTGGCTTTACTAGCGATAACTTGCAGACCAATTGCTAATATCAGAGGGAGAACAATAATAATAAGAAAAGATTCGATAAAAGGTGTAGGATTGACCACTTCAGATGCTTTCTCTCCCATAAATAACCACAAGTATACCGGCAACAAAACCATTTGGGTGACAAAAAGAATAGGTGTTGCCAGTAGAATCGCTTTTTCATTGCCACGTCCTAGATGTGTAAACACAATAACATAATCAATACATGGAGTAAGTAGTACCAGATATACGCCTAATAATAAGGGGGCTTGCTGAGGAAGAAATTGAGATAATCCCCAGACGACGATCGGTACAGCTATATAATTAGCAGTTAGTAAAGCCAATATAAAACGGCGATCACCCAAAGACTTTCGTATAGTTAGAAAAGGAATCTGAGTAAACATCCCAAACATCAATATAGCGATCACTATAGATATCAATATCGGATGATCCAATATCGAGATTAGATCAGGAACGAATAATCCCAATCCAGCAGCTATGATTAATACAATAATGTAGATCCAAATCTGTTGCTGTTCTAATTGTTCACGGGTGATCATATGTATAACCTACTCCTTTAATAAGCATATTATTTCTTATCGCCATATCCTAATGATGTTATTTGTATCATAGCAAAGATTGCTTATCTCCGTTTATCGCAAAAAAAGAATCAACTTTTTCCCAAAATGAAGCCAATGAAAGCTTTTATCTCATAATTTAACGATTTTTCATAAATAAATTTATTAATTCAACGCATCACAGTGTAGTATTATGTAGTTTTTTATAGGTGTCCTTTAATATTATAAAAAAATGTCATAATACCTCACAGTGAAAGGATTTTGTGTATGAATAGTAATAAAGAACAGACTTCTTTATTCAGACGTAAACCTATAGCAGAAGCGGAAGACAAAGGGCTGAAAAGAGTATTAGGAGCTCTTGATCTAACCACGCTAGGTGTGGGGGCTATTATCGGAACAGGGATTTTTGTATTAACAGGGGTAGCTGCTGCTAAATATGCAGGTCCTGGATTAGTACTTTCTTTCCTTTTAGCAGGTATTATCTGTGCGTTTGCCGCATTATGTTATTCTGAATTTGCTTCAACAGTACCGGCTTCAGGAAGTGCGTATACATATAGTTATACAGCTTTCGGCGAAGTTATTGCATGGATTCTAGGATGGGACTTGATACTGGAATATGGATTCGCTAGTGCGGCAGTAGCTAGTGGATGGTCTGGATACTTCCAGAGTCTATTATCAGGGTTTGGATTAGAACTCCCACATGCCTTAACCAGTGCATTTAGTCCAGAAAAAGGAACATACTTTGATGTGATTGCTTCTGCGATTACATTGATTATTGCATTCTTGCTCACACGTGGAGTCAAAGAAGCAGCACGTGCCAATGGAATTATGGTTGCTGTGAAATTGATCGTTGTTCTCATCTTTATCGGTGTAGGTGTATTCTATGTACAACCTGAGAACTGGCATCCATTCTTACCGTTTGGTATGGCAGGTGTAACGACAGGTGCAGCGACGGTATTCTTTGCTTATATCGGATTTGATGCAGTGTCTACAGCCGCTGAAGAAGTCAAACGTCCACAACGCGACTTGCCAATCGGTATTATTGCTTCATTAGCAATCTGTACGGTATTGTATATTATTGTTTCATTGATTTTGACAGGGATTGTCCCTTATCAAATGTTAAACGTTAGCGATCCAGTAGCATTTGCTTTTGAATTTGTTAATTTGAATGGTCTAGCTTGGATCGTATCATTGGGAGCTATTACAGGGATTACTACCGTATTGCTTGTGATGATGTATGGACAGAGTCGTCTATTATACTCGATGTCACGTGATGGACTGTTGTCTCCAGTCTTTTCTAAAATTAGTGGTAAAGGTCAGACGCCAGCTAAAGGAACTTGGATTGCAAGTATCATTATCGCAATCTTCGCTGGTTTTATCCCATTAGGTGATCTAGCTGAATTGACCAATATCGGTACATTGTTTGCTTTTGCTGTAGTTAGTCTAGGGATTATTGTACTTCGTCGTAATCACCCTAACTTGAAAAAAGGATTCCGTGTTCCATTGGTGCCTTGGATTCCAATCATTAGTGCACTAGGCTGTGTATACTTGATGACTCGCCTTGCACCATTAACTTGGATTGTATTCTTTATCTGGTTGTTTGTTGGATTATTGATTTACTTCGCTTATGGACGTAATCATAGTCTATTAAACCCAAATCGCAAAAATCGTGATACTAACAAATAATATTCCAACGAATCTAAATCAAAAACCTCTGAATTGTGGTCTATTCCACAGTTCAGAGGTTTTTTTATGCAACAGAATTAACCATAACGATAATAAAAAGATTGAGATTATGAGTAATATGCAATATATTGGTTTTATGAAAAAACTATCAATCCAGAAAATAAGTCGTCCGACGTTGCGTGATCAAGTATATGATACGCTCAAACAAGGTATTGTGACCTTAGAATTATTGCCTGAGCAGAAGCTCAATGATAATGAATTAGCCGCGCAATTCGGAGTAAGCCGTACTCCAGTGCGTGAAGCTTTGAAGCGATTGGAGGATGAAGGATTAATTGAATCTTTTCCTGGAGCCGTTACACGGGTTGCTCCTTTATATGAAGAAGCGGCAGCACATGCTTTTACAGTAGCAGCGGTATTACATGGATTAGCAGCACGCTTATCTATTCCTTACTTGCAGACCCCACATTATGATATGCTAAAACAGTTCAATCAAGAATTGATTACGGCACTTCAGCAACAGGATGCTTCTGCGGCTATTCAAGCTGATGATCAATTTCACGATGTATTTATACAACAAGCGAATAATCCCGAGATTATAGCTGCACTAAGCCGTGTGATGCCTAAGATCAGACGATTAGAATACGCTAAATTCAGCAGTATTGATCATACGCATTCACCTGAAGACCATCGACTGATTATAGAAGCAAGTGAAGCAGGGGACTTATTATTAACCGCTACACGGATGGAGCAGAACTGGATGAGTCTGGGGAGTTGGTTGGCTTCTTCTGGTAATCACTCTCCATCTTCCACAGATCAAGGTTCATCATGAAAGCTGTACTGATCGGCGTAGCGGCGGCATTCTTTTTTGCGTTTACATTTGTACTGAATCGCTCGATGGAAGTGGGTGGAGGCAGTTGGTTATGGAGCGCATCACTGCGTTACTTTTTTATGATTCCGTTATTAGCGATACTGGTTATTCTGCGCCGTAATCTTACTGGATTATGGGTGGAAATGAAAAAGTCGCCTGTGCAGTGGTTGATATGGAGTACCATCGGATTTGGATTATTTTATGCACCGATGTGTGCAGCGGCGATCTACTCACCCGGTTGGCTGACTGCGGCAGCTTTTGAAATGACGATTGTGGCAGGTATGATTATGTCACCACTGTTCTTCTTTGTCCGTTATACAGCTCAAGGACCAATCCAAGAACGAGGAAAGATCCCAAGAGCAGGCATGTTAGCGGCGCTAATTATTTTGACAGGGATTGGGTTAATGCAGTGGGAACAGGTCAGACAACATACAGAAGGTGCTAGCTGGCAAGGTATTGTATTGATTGCTATTGCGGCTTTTGCTTATCCGCTAGGTAATCGTAAAATGATGGAAGTATGCGATGGGCGATTGGATGCTTTTCAGCGGACACTGGGAATGAGTATAGCCAGTCTTCCAGTATGGATTATTCTAGCGTGTATTGGTGCTATCCAATCTGGATTACCTTCAGGTGCTCAGACAGGTCAGACATTTCTAGTCGCTCTATTTTCCGGGGTTGTAGCAACCGTATTGTTCTTTGGTGCTACCGATCAAGTTAGACATCATCCTGCACGTCTAGCGACTGTAGAAGCGACGCAAGCGTTAGAAGTAGTCTTTACTTTATTAGGTGAGTGGCTACTTCTAGGTGTTATGTTGTCTTCAGTCGGCATGTGGGTAGGATTGGTATTGGTTATCGGAGGTATGGCGGTTAATGCTATATTGTCGGTTCGAGAGCCAGGTATTTCCCGTAAGCATAAGTCTAATCATCCTGTCACTTGATTCCGGAAATAACATATACTATTCATGCTTCAATATTCAATTCACAATGATATATAGACTAATTGAGCGAAATTAAAGGAGTTTATTATGCGATTTGATATTCAATTTTTATCTTTTTTTGTATTACAAGTTGAAGGTAAAGAAGGACAAACTAACAAAAACTACAAACATTATCAAACACTCGATGAAGATGAGTATGAAGAAAGTGAGATCAAAAAATTTCTACATGCTGAATTTGGTCGTACAGCCAAACGAAAAGTCGAAAAAAATCCGGGTACAGAACAGCCGCCTACTAAGATTGGTACGTTTTTAGTGGAGCCGGGACATGAGCTGACCAGCAATCCCAATTACAATTTATTTACTCGTTTAAGAGCGGTTGATAATAAAGAAGATTTCAAAAATGCATGTGATGATCTGGTACGTAGCTATCTGGAAACAAGTTCAGTTCGTGGTGGAGCTTTGATTATTACACAAGCCAAGCTAGATACGCATTTTGATGATCCGTTTATTTTTGTGATGAAATGTGATTTTGAACAGCGTATCGCCCGTATCTCGGATGAACGTAGTCTGATTAGCGAAGTCGAGATGGCGATTAGCGCTCGCAATATGAAATCAATCCAATACCCGCATATGCCAGAAGAAGGTATGATCGAAGAATGGGAGCTTAAAATTCATCAATCTTCTCATGCCCGTTATTTTGAAGACTTTTTGAAATTTATCACGTATGAGCAATCGATTCCGGAGATTGTTAATGAACGAGTGATGGATTATGTACAGACATATGTCGAAGAAAAGTGGCCGGATGCAACCAATCTAGAACGCCAGCAAGAAGAGCATGATCTAGAACTATGGGCAGCCAGTGAAAAGCGGGATATTCAAGAAAAATGGGAACCGCAACATGTGATCGAAGCCGCAGAACGTATTGTGGAGATTAAGCCAGAGATCGAGATCAAAATGAAGCTAGGAGATACCAGTATTCGTGGATTGCTTGCTGATTATGGATATCGACTGCATATTGCCAAGTTAGGTGATCATTATGCTATGGTGATTGAAGGCGATGCGTTTACGTTTGATAAAGGATTTTCACCTGTAGAACTATTACAGCCGGAGCCTTTTGAAGTGGTGGCAAGACGCTTAGTGGATCGGGCGAATGAAACACCTGAACGTGACGATGATATTCCTTATTGATCAAGTGATCATTAGACAATCATCATTTTACACATAAAAAAAGTGGATTCAGGGTCTTATCCCTAAATCCACTTTTTTATATTATTTTTGAATTATTCAGTTTTTCTATACATCAATATTCGTTAGAGATTTGTCATATGAATACAAGATAGTCTATAGTTAATTATATATCACTTCAGAATCTATCTCTGATTCAACTTAAATATCTAACTGTGCAATCTGATCTTTTAACTTTGTAGCAGAAGCACGTAGTAATTCTTCTTCATGCTCATTCATAGGAATAGGCAATTTAGCTTGGATACCATCTCTACCGACAATCGCAGGTACACCGAGATATACGTCAGAGATGCCATGATAATCTTCAAGCAAAGAAGAGACATTCAATACAGCGTGTTCATTTTGCAAAATAGCCGCTACAATGCGGTCAAGTGCTAGTGCAATCGCATACGAAGTAGATCCTTTAGCATTGATGATTTCGTAAGCTGCATTTTTGGTGTTTTCAAAGATTTCTTTTTGTTTGTCTTCTTCAAAGTTCAGTGGAGCTCCTGCAATATTAGACAGACTCCATACAGGCAACTCGGAATCACCATGCTCCCCGATAATATGAGCATGAATACTGCGAGGATCAATGCCTTTTTCTTTACCAATTAAATAACGGAAGCGTGCGCTATCAAGTAATGTACCGGAGCCAATAACACGGTTAGATGGCCAACCGCTCTTTTTCCATGATACATAACTGAGTATATCTACTGGATTGGTAGCAATAAGTAGAATACCGCTATTATTATATTTCGTAATATTCGAAATAATGTCTTCGAAGATGGCTGAGTTCCGATTCAATAAGTCGATCCGGGTTTCCCCTGGACGCTGATTGGAACCGGCAGCAATAATGATAATATCTGCGTCTTTGCAATCCGAATAATCACCTGCCCATAGTTTGACGCCGCCAACGAATGGGAGTCCATGGTTCATATCGAGTGCTTCGCCAAGAGCTTTGTTGTGATTCGCATCAATAAAGACGAGTTCAGACATTCTCTTGTGGAGTAAAAGGGTATAAGCGGTTGTGGAGCCTACGGCTCCTGTGCCAATAACAACGACACGGTGGGGCTTGGATACAGATTCAGATACTGTCATTTTTTATCATCTCCTTCTTTAATCTATATTACAGATTCGCTACTATTGTAACGGAAAGCGCGACCAATGTAAAAAGGATCACAGAAAAGAAAGCCCAAAAAATGGTATGGAGCATTGCAAAAATCGCAAAATCTGTAATGGCTTGTAACTTTTCTGTAAACAACCTCTGTTCATTATGGTTTACTCTTATAAGGGTTATCAAACATCGGAATCACAAATTGCTTAATGTAAGCGTGAAAGGAGAGAAAGAATGAAACGATCGATGCGCAAAGCGCTCTTTATATGGATTACGCTTATTTTTGTCCTTACTGCTTGTCAATCATCTACAAGTGATTACGATCCAGCAGCAGACAAAGCGTCATCTCAAGAACTCAAAAAAATTCAAACTGAAGATCAAGGGCAGACCATAACCCTTAACCATACAGCCACATCAGATACGAAGCAGGGGGCTCCTGCTGAAAAAGGTTATAAAATTCAGACCCGATTAACAGACTTTCAATTATTAAGCGCAAGTGCAGGTCTAGCATGGGGGGTTACCCGTAATGAACTGCGTATCTATGTGACGCAAGATAGTGGAGGCACATGGGATAATGTATCACCCGCTCAGACCGTTACATTTTCAGAACCGCCTACGTATGGCAAAGATATCTTTTTCTTAAATCAAAATAATGGTTGGGTGGTTCGCAATGCATCAGGTGTAGGCGAAACCTTAATTCTGCATACAACCGATGGCGGACAGAACTGGAATTTCGCTACATTGGATGATGAAGTAAATGTATTAGGTATTTATTTTATGGATAGTAAAATGGGTTGGGCACTGGCTTCTTCAGATTCAGCCAATAGTGCAGAAGATCAGCAGGAAAAAGTACTCTATATTACCAAAGATGGCGGTAATACATGGGAAAAAGTGATGCAAAACACAGGTATCTATGAAGCTAAAGGGTTAGCAACGCAAGCTATTCCTAAATTCGGGAAGCTTGTAGGTATGTCTTTTAGAGATCGTGATCATGGATTTGTGACGTTAGAACAACAAGGTAAGCCTCATCTCTATATGACAAGTGATTCCGGCAAAACGTGGAAATCAGGGCCTGACTTTGAGAAAAATACCAAAATGTCGAATTGTCATGCTTTGACCACAGGGAAACCTCAATTTTTTGGTGACAGCAAAACAGCCGGTTGGATGAATATTGGTTGTGTAACCGATAACCAGACAAGCTACAATGGCTATTTTACCAATGATGCAGGCAAGACATGGAACTTTGCTCCATTTGCGTTAAAAGCTCAAACTGGTGTTAATCAGTCGATGGGTCCTACTTTTTTGAATAACAAAATAGGATGGTCTGTAGTTGACGGGGTAGTCTATCGTACAACCAATCAAGGCAAGACATGGACAGCATTACCTGTCAATAATACGTTACAAAGAACATTGAATAATTATCCAGAGTTAGCCAAATTGCAATTCTTTTCTGCAAATGTAGGTTGGTTATTAGTTGCCAAAAATGAAGAACGACGTTCACTACTGATGCAGACTACCGATGGTGGCAAAACATGGCATGTTTTATAAAATACAATCATAAATAAGAATAATATACAAAGGATCTGCTTTGCGAACCCGTCTAAAGGTAGCAAAGGTGATCCTTTTTTCTCGTTAGAATACTTTCTTTTTATAAAATCAAAAAATAATTTAAAATTCTTTATTGATTGTGAAATAAATCACATTAATATGCTTTTGAATCGGTTATGCTTGGGATGTAGAAAAAACAAGGAGATGATTGAGATGAGAAACAATACTAATGAAAACCTTACTAACTTTTACATGAACCTTTGCTACACTTGCTTGGATGCTAATGAATGTCGAGAAGAAGAAGCTTGTCGTGCATGTTGGGCAGATCAAGGTGTATTGGATGCCGCTAAAGATGATACTCAGGAGCTTTTACAAGCGTATTATGCATAATCGGTTCATAAGATTATCTATTATCCAAGCCAGACATGCAGACGGATTATCTATAGGCACTTCATAAAGGAACACACTTCGCTGATCAATAAGAAGTGTGTTCCTTTATCATTTCTGATCCTTTTGGACATAAGTCATACCTTTGTATTTACATAGAATAGTACTGGTCGTATAAGAGGTCATGTTTCTTAATTCTCTCAATCGTTGAATAAGCAGTATAGATTCATCATACTCATATACGAACTCAAAGGGAGATATCTTATGAAATATGCTTCGAAAACGGTTATTGTCACAGGTGCAGCCAAAGGAATCGGTAAAGCTGTAGCAGAACGTTATGCTGCCGAAGGCGCTACTGTGTTTTTGACCGATACGTTAGAACCTGAAGGTGCTTCAGCCGCAGCAGCTATCCGTGAGAGTGGAGGACAAGCGCACTTTTTACCTTGTGATGTACGTCGAGAAGAAGACGTTATAGCCACCATACAGGAGATTGTGAATACAACCGGACAGATTGATATTGTTATTAATAACGCAGGGGTGTCTCGTTGGAAATCGCCTTACGAACTGACTTTGGACGAGTGGGACGATGTAATGAATACGAATGTGAGAGCTTGTTTCTTAGTATCCCGCGAAGCCGCTAAAGTGATGCGTGATCATACAGGAGGTTCTATTGTTAATATTTCTTCAACACGTGCTCATATGTCTGAGCCTCATTCTGAAGCATATGCGGCTTCAAAAGGTGGTATTACAGCGATCACCCATGCTCTATCTGTATCGCTAGGGCCTGATCATATTACCGTGAATGCGATTAGCCCGGGCTGGATTGAGACAGGCGACTATAATGCTCTGACGAAAGAAGACCATGCACAACATCCAGCAGGACGTGTAGGCACACCTGAAGATGTAGCGAGAACCTGTTTATTTTTAACCGATCCAGAAAATTCATTTATTACCGGTGCTGAATTGATTGTAGATGGTGGAATGACACGTAAAATGATCTATGTTGAATAGATGAGCTAGAGCATGCTTATAAGCATGACAAAAAAACAGGTGCGATCTATTCGCACCTGTTTTTGTTATATCAAGACATAAAATTTGTAGTTTATGATTAGCTAACAGACTTCATCGTCCTTAATTCGAAGCGACTAAGCGATTGCTCCATTTTTCTTTAAATAAAGGCAATGTACTTTCACCAAAAATCTGTGCTTCTTCTAAATGAGGATAGCTCGATAAGATAAAGGATGTAATCCCAATCTCCGCATATTCCATCAAACGGTCAGATACTTGATCAGGAGTACCGACAAACATCAAAGCTCCACCTGAACGAAGATTAGACAATCCCGCCCAGAGGTTAGGGCCGACAACAAAGTCATTTTGTGCAGCTGCGTCACGAATCTGATTTTGACGATTTTGTCCGGTTGCTCCGGTTTGGCTGAATGACGCTTTGGCACGTTCGATCGTAGCAGGATCGATATCTTTAATTAGATTACGTGCGGCTTCCCAAGCTTCTTCTTCAGTATCACGCACTAAGACTTGAGCACGCATTCCGATCCGAAGTGGACGAACACTACCATGTTCCCGGGCATATGCGGCTTGAGCTTGTTCAAGTTCTTGTACTTGTTCACGAATCATATCAAGAGGCTCGCCCCACATTAGAAATACATCTGAATACTCTGCACCAACCGATTTGGCCTTTGCCGAACTACCACCGAAGTAAATAGGAAGAGTAGGCTTTTGTACCGTAGCAGGGCGACTTGTACCCCCTTTTAATTCATAGTATTCGCCTTGAAAATCCACTTTGTGATTGGTAACTGCTGAATGACCTGTATTGCCGAATTCTGTTGAAGAAAGACCAGCTGCTTGTTCCCATACACTTTTCATAATATGCACATATTCACGAGTACGCGCATACTTCTCGTCATGAGCGCGCGCAAGTGGATCACCCAGTTCTTCAAGATCATCAGGAGAGCTTCCTGTCACAATATTAATACGTGCTCGTCCACCGGATAGATTATCCAAAGCAGCTGCCATACGTGCTGCTAACACAGGAGCAATCAATCCCGGGCGAAGAGCGACAAGAGGTTTTAACGTTGTAGTTGCACCGATAATAGCTGATCCTACCACCCAAGAGTCCAGACATGCACCGCCTGTAGGGATCAAAGCAAATTCAAAACCTGCTTTTTCAGCAGTCTGGGCAACATTAGTTAAATATTCAAGGGTTGGAGGACGTTCAGAATCTTGTCCAAAGCGTGTTCCATCTCCCATTGTAGGTAAAAACCAGCCAAATTCTACTTCATCCCGTTGAATATGATCAGATGTTGACATCGTAATATCTCCTTTAAAAGATAGTATAGATAGATTTATATAGGGTGTACCGCTTAATTTCATTATTTAATAGACTAATCCGACAAACATACTTGGTATAAATGATACTAGCATTTTCACTCAGGTGTGTCAATTGTTTCAAATTCATTCTATCTGTCGCATTAGTGGTGAAAGGCGAACGCTTGAGTTAAGATAGAAATCAAAGTATTGGTGATCATTTATACATCACATCGACTAGGATTGATAAAGGAGAATGTTATTATGAGTACTGACTTAGAGCAGAAGAATCAGCTCAGTATAGGGGAAGTTGCAGAACGTTCAGGTCTTAGCGTACATTCACTCCGTTTTTATGAGCGGGAAGGTTTACTGTTATCTACACGTATTGCTAGAGATGAGGGAGGACGACGACGGTATAGTGAAGTCGATGTAGAATGGCTTTACATTTGTACACGTCTACGTGCTTCAGGTATGCCGATTGCTCAGATTCGTCGTTTTGCTGAACTGGTACGTATGGGTCCGGGTAATGAACATGAACGGTTGGATATTTTGAAAGAACATCAACAACGAGTGGTCAGTCAGATGGAGCATTTGAACGATTGTCTGGAAGTCATCACACTCAAGACCAATGTCTATGAGAAACACCTCAATCGTAATGAGCCTGAACAAACGTGGGAAAATCAACACCTCACTGCTTCAGAAGCATCGACAGATCATCCTCACAGCAAGTCATCTCACACACAAATCAATATTTGTGATAAATGAGACTTGACCTAGAGTGAACTCTAGCTTGTACAGTAAGAGTATCAACGATGAAGAGGAGAGAAATAATATGGAACATTCTTATGTGAAAACAGCTCAACACAACATCAACTCAGGATTTGGACATGACAGTACAGCAAGTGAAGTATTGCAAGGTATTGATCTTACAGGTAAAACCGCTTTAGTTACAGGCGGATACTCCGGTCTTGGACTTGAAACAACACGTGCTCTCGTACAAGCAGGAGCTTTTGTTATCGTGCCTGCTCGTCGCCCGGATGTAGCTAATGAAGCACTTCAAGGATTAGAACATGTCGAAGTGGATGAACTGGATCTATCCGATCTAGATAGTGTACGTGCTTTTGCAGGTCGATTGTTAGAGAGTGGACGTAGTATTGACATAGCGATTCTAAATGCTGGCGTGATGGCTTGCCCTGAGACTCGTGTAGGTCCAGGCTGGGAATTACAATTTGCAACCAATCATCTAGGTCACTTTACGTTGATCAACTTGATCTGGTCTGCACTTACCGCAGGAGAAGGCGCAAGAGTAGTAGCTACTTCTTCCGCAGGGCATCACATTTCACCTATTCGTTGGGACAATATTAATTTTGAAGGCAATTATCAGAAGTTTGAAGCATATGGTCAAGCTAAAACAGCTAATGCTTTATTCGCAGTAGAACTGGATCGCCGTGGAAGTGAACAAGGGGTACGTGCTTTCTCTGTTCATCCGGGGGGCATTTTGACACCACTTCAACGCCATTTGCCTAAAGAAGAAATGGTAGCTTTGAAATGGATCGATGAAGATGGTAATGGAGTAAACTCTGCTTTCAAAACACCTGAACAGGGAGCGGCAACTCAACTCTGGGCAGCTACTTCTCCACAGTTAGAAGGTAAAGGTGGCGTATATTGTGAAGATTGCGATATTGCAGAACCTGCTATCGAAGGTGTACCTTCTGTTGGCGTGAAAGAGTATGCTGTGGATTCGGATCAAGCCAAACGCCTATGGGATCTATCGGTTACTTTGACCGGAGCATCTCTTTCTTAAATCAAGCAGGATGACTATAAAATAAATCAATCTCAAAAGGCACATCCCGGTAGAAATACCAGCGATGTGCCTTTTTTTATTTGACGCTCTCCTCAAAGATACGATTGGAGCTACAGAGAAAAGGGTAATATTAAGAGTTAGAGTATCTACCTATTTCAAAATATTGGGAGGAATGCAATCATGTTGACTCAACCTTATCGTCCGGTCGCTTATCGAACTGAGCACGGCTATGCTGGCATGGAACATATTCCGACTCAAATCAATAACTACATTTCATCGACTATTCGTCCAACGAATCTTTCAAATACAAGGACTACTGATCTGTCATTACATCAAAAGCTACAGAACAATCTAGGGAAAAACGGTATGTTCTATATGATCCCTGGTCGTGAAGTGATGCATAGCGACTATCGTGGCTTATTAGAAGCGACAGGAGAAGATCATATTGTTATTCGTGATCTCAATACCGGGCTACGTCATGTGCTACCGTTAACTTCATTAGATTATGCTGTGTTTATCGAACCTACAGGTGCATACACACATATTTCAGGGCAAACGCCTTCTATTCATGCACCATCATCACGGATGTAAAATAGATTAATACTAAAGTAAATAAAAGAAGCGCTAATCCAGTGGTTAAGAGCAACCATTGAACTAACGCTTCTTTTTTTGTGCTTACTTTTATTGGTTATGCAATTGCTTATGGGCTAACTGTATCATTATAATCTTTTAATTTCTGTGTGATCTGTGCAGCTGCATCGTCTAGCGCTGCTTGTGGTGATTTGGAACCGTTAAGTGCTTCTTCGATTGCTGTTTCTGTTAACTGACGAGCTTCAGTAAAGATGCCCATTACTGCACCTTGAGTAGCTGTATCAATTTTGGTATTGTGCAATTGATCTACAGCAGTCTCGAATTGTGGATATTTCTTCATGTTTTCTTTTACTAAATCTTCGTTATAAGCTGCTTTGGTAATTGGGAAGTAGCCTGTGTTTACATGCCAGTACGCTTGTTGTTCAGGTTCTGCTAAGAATTTGATAAATTTCCATGCCGCTTGTTGTTCTGCTGCGGATTTGTCATTCATAATCCAAAGACTTGCACCACCGATAACCACGCCACCTTTACCAATATCGCTAGAAGCCACTTTAGGCAATGGAGCCGTTCCTACTTCAAACTTACCTTCTGTGGAGCTGATCAATCCGCGAAGTGAAGCTGTACTATCCATTGTTACCGCTACTTGACCAGCAGCAAATGCTTTTTTCGTATCATCTGTTTTACGACCTAGATTAAGCATGTATTTCTCATCGATCAATTTTTTCCACCATGTTAAGAATTTTACACCCGGCTCAGAACCTAATTGAGATTCAGTTGCAAGTGCTGTACGTCCATTATCGTTATTCAACAATGTTGCATCTTGGCTTGCAAACATTTGTTCCATCAACCATCCGTAGATTGGTAATGACATTCCTGTTTGTCCATCTTTAGTCAATGCTTTAGCTGCTGCTTCCCATTCATCTAATGTTTTAGGAGGATTTTCTGGATCAAGACCTGCTTTTTTGAAAGCATCTTTGTTATAGTAGAAAATCGGGTTAGATGTATTAAAAGGCATAGAATACAGCTGATTATCAAAAGTATAGTATTTCAAAATGTTTGGTTCGAACTGTGAAGTATCAAATTTATCGGCATCGATAAATTGTTGCATCGGTGTGATCGCTTGAGAATCGATCATATAACGTGTACCTACATCATAAGTCTGAAGCATGGTAGGGCCGCTTCCTGATCCCATAGATGTTTTGAATTTGTTAATACTAGCATCATAATCGCCCTGGAAAATAGCTTCAACTTGAACATCTTTTTGAGAATCGTTGAACTTTTTAACTAATTCATCAACTACTTTATTCAAATCGCCACTCATCGAATGCCACCAGACTATTTTTACAGGACCTGTAGAAGTCTCACTTGCTGCATCAGCTGTTGTACCTGTAGCTGCTGTAGAGCCAGTTGTACTTTGACCTCCACCACAAGCTGCTAAGAATAAAAATAGGCATAAACTAAGCAAACTCCATGTTTGACGCGAACGATTGATTTTCATTTCTTTTCGTATTCTCCTTTTAGTTGAACAAATTTTGAAAAGATAATCTATGAGTTAGCCCTTCAGTGCACCTGCTGTTAGACCGCCTACAAGACGACCTAGACCTACAGCAAGAAGAACAAGAGAAGGGAGCATCACCAACACAATACCAGCCATAACAACGTTCCATGCGGTTACATCTGCAAATTGCAACATACTAATACCAATCTGAACCGTACGCATACTTTCACTATTCGTAATCAATAGTGGCCATAGATACATATTCCAGTGATTAAGGAAAGAATAGATCCCTAGTGTTGCAAGCCCTGGCATCGATAACGGCACAGCCAGTGAAGCGAAAATGCGAATATGTCCGCAACCATCTATTCGAGCAGCTTCCATTAATTCTTTGGGCAGTTGCAAGAAGAATTGGCGCATTAGAAATGTTCCAAAAGCTGTCGCTAGAAAAGGAACAGTTAATCCTTGATACGAATCAAGCCAGCCCCAACTACGAACGGTTAGATAGTTCGGAATCACAGTCACTTCCCACGGAATCATCATCGTAGCCATAAATAGACCGAATAAGATTTTACGACCGGGAAACCGTAGAAAAGCAAACGCATAAGCAGCCATACAAGAAGTAATCAGATTACCGACCGTAATAATACTACTGGTCAAAAAGCTGTTCACAATAAAACGAATAATCGGAATATTATTCATGACTGTTATAAAATTATCGATATGAATACCTGACGGTAAAAATCGTGGAGGATATGTAGCTGATTCCGATTCAGTCATAAATGAATTAGAAACGGCGATCCAGAAAGGCAAAAGTATAAGTGCCGCAGCCACAATCATAAAGAAGTAGGCTGTTCCTGTGCGCACTAGACCTTGTTTCATTGGTAATGCACCTTCTTTTCACCAAATTTGAATTGAATAAGCGTTAGAATTAAGATCATGGCGAATAAGACCAATGCTTGCGCACTTCCTGTCCCAAAACGGAAATTCATAAACGCATCTTGATATAAGTTATAAACAATGACATTCGTACTGTTCATTGGGCCACCTTTGGTCAGAATATTGATCTGTCCAAACGCTTGAAAAGAACCAATCATTGAGGTGACACTGGCAAAGAAAATGGTAGGCGAGATCAATGGTAAAGTGAGCTGTACAAAAGTACGCGTTGGACTAGCTCCATCCATACGTGCACTTTCATAGATATCTTCAGGTACGCCTTCCATACCACCTAATAATAGAATGAATAAGAATCCTAGATTCATCCAGATGGTCATAATCGAGATTGAGATCAAAGCCCAGTTCGGATCAGTAAGCCAATTGATAGTTGGTAAGCCAGCTATACTAAGGAAATAATTTAATGTTCCCAGTGTCGGATGAAATAGAACCATCCAAATGACAGAACCCGTACTCACCGATATCGCTAAAGGTAAAGCGAAAATAAAGCGGAAGATACGGCTACCGCGTATACGGCTTCGACAAAATGCAGCTAAGATCAATGCTAGGATCAATGTTGTCGGTACAGTAAACAACATAAATTGAGTAGTTACCCACAGACTGCTGAGAAAAGTATCTGATGTAAATAAATTTGTGAAGTTTTTGAACCCTACAAATTTGGCAACATCTCCGCGAGGTGTAGTGGAGTGTAGACTCAGATATACGGACTTGATCAGCGGATAAAAAAGGAATATACCGAACAGCAATATGGAAGGAGCTAAAAACATAGCTGCAAGTATATATTCATTCCAACGGCGAGTCTGACGGGGATAGCGCACGATAGAACGAGTTTTTCGAACAGAACGTTTCATTGAAACTACAGGCGTTTTATCCAAGTTAACACTTACCTCACTTTCATCTTTTGCTTACATGTTGTTCTTCTTGCTACGTGGTTCAGTATAAATACAGGATGTTAAGAGAAATGATTATCTATGTAAAAGATTTGTAATCGGATGAATAGAGCATTTGACGGGAGGGTTTGAGACGATATAATAAAGTAAGGAACATGTATAATCATACATAACTAAACGAAGGGAGTGAGGACACTTGGGAAAATGACGGTGCACGTGATGTGGCTGCAAATTCAAAAAACAAATATACGAAGGAGGTGAACCCGTAACTGTCTATCAATTTGACAGTACGGGATATACACTTGACTGACCCCTTACCCAGTTTACTTAATTTAGTTTTGGTGGCATTTCTGGTGATGCTCAATGGATTTTTTGTATCGGCTGAATTCGCAATGGTTAAAATTCGCAGTAGTCGATTAGAAACATTAGTCGATGGTGGTAGTAAAAGAGCGCGCTTTGCGCAAACGATCGTAAACAATCTGGATGCTTACCTTTCTGCTTGTCAGTTAGGGATTACACTTGCATCACTTGGATTGGGGTGGATTGGTGAACCGGCGATTGCTGACCTGATCAGACCTATATTTACGGCATTCGGCTGGAATAATGATGTAGCTGTACACACTGTCTCTATCGTTATTGCTTTTGTTGTGATTACGGTATTGCATATTGTACTTGGAGAGCTTGCTCCGAAGTCTCTAGCGATCCGCAAAGCGGAAGTCGTGAGCTTATGGACAGCAGCACCGATGCTCTTATTCCATAAAATGATGTATCCTTTTATCTGGGTGTTGAATGGCATGGCGAACGCTTTACTCAAAATGTTCGGTATTGCTCCGGTGTCTGAAGAAGATTCGGCTCACACAGAAGAAGAAATACGTATACTTATGAAGGAAAGCAACAAGAGCGGACTGATCGATAATACCGAACTGGCGCTGGTTGATAATATATTCGAATTTGCTGATACAACCGCCCATGAGATCATGATCCCACGTACAGAAATGATCTGTCTGAGTCTACACGGTTCCAAAGAGGAGAATTTGGAACTGGCTTTTGAAGGAATGCGTACTCGTTATCCGGTATGCGATGGCGACAAAGATCATATTGTCGGTTTTGTGCATATTAAAGATTTGATGCGTTATCAAAGTGTAGATTCAGCCAAATTGATCCGTCCCATTATAGCTGTACCTGAATCGATTAAGATTAGTGAACTGATGAAGCTGATGCAACGTGGCAAAACACAGATTGCTATCCTTATTGATGAATATGGTGGTACAGCTGGTCTAGTAACTCTTGAAGACATTATGGAAGAAATCGTCGGCGAAATTCAGGATGAATTTGACCATGAGCGTCCAGCTGTAGAACCTATTGATGAAATGACGTACTCCATTGATGGAATGATGTTAATTGATGAGATCAATACAAGGTTTTCACTGGATTTGGATTCGACAGAATACGATACCATTGGTGGTTGGCTGTATTCCCGGGTGGAATCTTTACCTCCACAAATCGGGCAAAGCGTGGCGCATGAAGGACATCTGTTAGTGATTGAAGAAACGGAACAGAAACGTATTTCAAGGGTGAAATTAGTGATCACGCAATTCGCAACAACTCATAATCAGGCAGGAGCCTGAACATCATTATAAGTAAAAAAGCAAATGACTTCTGTTATAGAAGTGGTTTGCTTTTTTGCTGTGTACATATACAATTTCTGTGACATAGAAGATCCAAGGGATGTGAAGCGATTTTTTTCGTTTGACATCCCTTTTTTTGATTTTAATCTAACAGTGTAAGTTTTTGTTTACAGATACCGATATCAATGATAATATCTAACACTGTAAGGCTTATCTAACGATGTTAGATAATAAATTTAAAAATGTAGCTTTGTTCGTTAGCACATAAATAAGAAGAGAAAGTAGTGATTCATATGGATGCCAAAAATCTTTATTATTTTGAAGAAGCTCCAATTGTAAAATCGGTTACTCATTTTGCTGTACCGATGATGTTAGGGATGTCGATGAGTGTTGTATATTCGATTTTAAATGCGTATTTTATTGGGACGCTTCATAATACAGCGATGCTAACTGCACTTGCATTAACATTGCCCTTATTTGCAGTGATTATGGCATTAGGTAATTTGATAGGGATAGGGAGTGGAGCATTTATCTCTCGATTGCTAGGAGAAAAAAGGTATAGTGATGTGAAGCATGTATCTTCATTTGCTTTTTACGTGAGTCTGATACTTGGCTTGATCGTTGTAGCTGTTGGACTTCCTTTTTTAGATCCAATCGTTCGATTTTTGGGAGCTAATGCAGAATCGTTCGCCTTCACCAAAGACTATGTGATGATTATGCTGGCGGGATCACCGTTTATTTTATTATTTTTTATGTTAGAAAATATCGTGCGTTCCGAAGGTGCAGCGAATACGTCGATGATCGGTATGATTCTGAGTGTTATTGTTAATATTATTCTTGATGTATTGGTCATTTTCGTATTTCATTGGGGAGTGATTGGAGTAGCTTCGGCTACCGTTATTTCAAATCTGGTAGCAAGTGCGTATTATGCCTTTCATATTGGATACAAAAGTCAATTTTTAACGATTTCAATTAAAGCGTTCAAAGTCACTAAAGAGATATCTAGTAATGTATTCAAAATCGGAGTTCCTGTTTTTATTATGAGTCTGTTTTTAGGAGCGATGTCGCTAATTTTTAATCGTTTTCTGATTGAATACGGGGAACAAGCTGTAGCCGGGTTTGGGATTTCATCACGTTTGTTGCAATTTCCTGAATGTATCTTAATGGGATTGTGTGAAGGTGTTGTACCGATGATTGCTTTTAATTTTGTAGCCAATAAAGAACGAATGAAACAGACCATTACTTTTACACTGAAAGCGATTATGGTTTTAGCTACTACTTTCGGGATTATCGTCTATTTTATTTCAGATCATTTAATAGGATTATTTACCAACGATATGCAATTGATTGAAATGGGTAGCTATATTTTGCATGTTACATTTTTATCTCTATTTATTACAGGAATTACCGTTTTGTTTACAGGGATTTTTCAAGCAACAGCTCAAGGTACGGCGGCATTTATTATGTCTATTATTCAAGGAATCACGTTAATTCCTGTGTTGTATATTGCTAATCAGATGAATGGGTTTCATGGGGTAGTCTGGTCACTTGTGATTTCAGATGTGGTTGCATTTCTAGTAGGGGCGATGATGCTCTATATATTGCGTAATAAGCTACAGCCTGATTTGGAAAGTATAGCAGTATAAAAGAAATTTTTTCACTATAGCAATAACTTTTGATACGAAAGAGAATAGTAAAAACCCCTCTTACCACAAAGATAAGAGGGGTCTTTACTTTATAGGATTGTTACATTATTATTCGTATCTCAAATAATGTATATCTCCGAAAATAATCTTAACGACGACGATCCGCTTCTTCGCTCTCAGCATCGATTTCTTCGTCATCTTCATTCACTTGTAATTCAGTATCGCCTTCGTCATCCGCTACATAACGATCCAAGTCTTCGCCGCGTTGTACATGACGTTGACCGCCTTCGATATCATTGCCAGCGAACTTCTCAATATCTTCTACAGTGCCGTTGTCTTTATTTTCTCCGCCTTCTGCAAGCTCATTATAGCTTTCTACATCACGTTGCGTAGACATTGCAGGCGAATCAGCTACACCGTATTCTTCGACAGCTTGCCATGCGCCAGCGTCATCGAATTTACCTGTATGACTTTGACGATTCTCTCCAGCACCTTTAGCCGCAGGAGTGATCAAGTCTTCTTCTACAGGACGGTAATCATTTACACCGCCGCCTTCTTCAGCACTTTCACCTACTAGCATTGTCGTGTATGGAAGAGCTTGTAGACGTTCAAAAGGAATCTCTTCGCCACTGATTTCACTGATTCCATACGTACCATCTTCGATACGTTGTAGAGCAGCATTGACTTGATCTAACTTCTCATCCATATTTTCATCAATCGCCATATCGCGTTCACGTTCAAATGTTTCTGTACCTAGATCGGCTGGATGATTATCTACAGAAGAAAGTTCACCTGTAGAATCAAGTTCGGATTCTACTTGACCATCTGCTGTATCATTTTCCATATTGAAATGGCGTTCCAATGCTTCTTTATCTTCTAATAAACTATTTTTTAATTCCTCAATTTGTGAAGATTTTAAGTGTTTCATTATGTGTTACCCCTCTCAAGACGAGTTATCGTAAATTTGTAGTATGTTTGTTAAATCGATGATCTATTCTCCATTTACCCCACTATGCTAATAATCAATCGCCTGTTAAGAAAAGGAAAAGTTTGGTTAATACAAAAATATCGACTCAACCACTATAATTTTGAAAGGGGAACATTAATGTGAAGGCACTAACATATCAAGGTAAACGCAAAGTAAAAGTTAAAGAGGTCGCAGATGCTAAGTTGCAGAAACAAGATGATATTCTGATTCGTGTAACATCTACATCGATTTGCGGATCTGACTTGCATATCTTTAACGGTGAAATTCCAGGTATGGAAGGCGATTATGTTATCGGTCATGAACCGATGGGAATCGTGGAAGAAGTAGGGCCTGAAGTAACCAAAGTGAAAAAAGGGGATCGTGTTATTATCCCATTTAACGTATCTTGTGGTGAATGTTTCTTCTGTAAAAACGAAATGGAAAGTCAATGTGATAACGCCAATGAAAATCCTGAAAAAGATACAGGCGCTATGTTCGGATATTCCAACACATACGGTGGATTTGCCGGAGGACAAGCCGAATACTTACGTGTACCTTATGGTAATTTCTTGCCTTTCGTGATTCCAGATCGCTTGGAAGTAGCAGACGAAGACGTTCTTTTCTTATCCGATGTTATTCCTACCGCGTACTGGAGTGTAGAAAGTGCTGGCGTGAAAAAAGGCGATACGGTGATTGTACTGGGTTGCGGTCCTATCGGATTGATTACTCAGAAATTCGCATGGCAAAAAGGAGCAAAACGTGTTATTGCTGTAGACCATGTTGAATACCGGTTAGCTCATGCGAAACGTACCAACAATGTAGAAACCGTCAATTTCAAAGAAGTCGGCGACGCAGACAAATACCTGTTGGAACTTACAAGCGGTGGAGCAGATGTGGTGATCGACTGTGTAGGTCTAGATGCAGAGAAATCAATGATGGAAAAAATCGAAACTACATTGAAGCTACAAGGCGGCGGCTTGGGTGCTTTAAATTTGGCGAGTAATGTTGTTCGCAAATTCGGTACGATTCAAGTAACGGGCGTATACGGCTTGAATTACAACCAGTTCCCATTCGGTCATCTATTTGAACGTAATATTCAGCTGAAAATGGGGCAAGCTCCAGTCGTTCATTACATGCCTGAGTTGTTCGACCAAATTCAAACAGGTAAATTCAGTGCTGCTGATATTATTACTCACCGTCTGTCATTAGATGAAGCAGAGCATGGTTATAATGTATTTGATAATAAAGATGAGAACTGTATCAAAGTTGTGCTCAAACCATAATAGATTATTATAACAGGTAAGCTCACTCCGAGTTGCTTGCATCAACAATCAAAAAAAGTGCTGATTCCTTTGGGAGTCAGCACTTTTTTGATAAGGAGGATAGAAGAGGATAGCTTATTTTGTAATTATTTACGATATAGAGTCTATTATTTTTTACCAGATTATCTAAGTTGCCTATTATATTAAGGTCTAAATTCACTTACAGGTGTCATATGAATTTTCAGCTTATGCTGTTTGATATCCTGATAAAGTGCTTCTGAAATAATAGGATTAGAAATATACGTATAATCGAGTGTGAACAATTCTGCTTCTCCAATTTTCTGTTCGTCTAATACGATTTTTTCGAATCCTTTGGCTATTCGGCGTGGTGGTTGATTGATAGAACGTAGAACCATAGCTTTGCCAGCATATTGAGATTGTTCATACTGGACAGCATCAAGCGCTTGTAACTTATGAGCAATCCAGTACGTTCCAGATACAGGTACATTATTATAATAGTGAACTTTTGTCGGCACAAATTGTGCAACCACTTTCCATTGTTCTAAAAGTTGCTTGAAAGCATCAGATATTACAGTAGCCCGTGTACCTGTATAGAAAAAATCCACATCCATTTTTCTCAAATTAAAATCTAAAGTAACATCAGCAGTAGTATGAGGTAGTAATTCTGTGTTGATCGGATCATAATAATCATCCAGCGCAGGTACAAATGTAGCTCCTCCTGAAATAAACCCTTTACGTGGATATTGATATTCCAAAATATAATACTCCATGACTTTATAAATTCCTTTCCGATATACAAATGATAATCTGTTCTATGTAGTCTAAATCAAAAGAGGATATCTGTAAAAGACCTGCCATTTATAAAATGACAGGTCTTTTATCCGTACTATAGTTGTTATTTTATTATTTCATAAATAATAACAAAGACTCAATTAAAATGCCCATTCGCCTTGACGGAATACTGGTTCTTTTTCGCCGTCTTTAGTGATACCATAGATATCCATTTCACCTGAACCGATCATAAAGTCCACGTGTGTCAGACTGTTATTAAGTCCACGTTCATTCAACTCATCACGGGATAATTCTTTACCACCGATCAAGTTAAACGCATACGCACTACCAATTGCAAGGTGATTCGAAGCATTCTCATCAAACAATGTATTGTAATATAGAATGTTCGATTGAGAGATAGGAGACTTGTGAGGCACAAGGGCAACTTCACCCAGATAATGAGAACCTTCATCCATATTGACTAGACGCTCTAATGTATCTTGTCCTTGTTCAGCTTCTACACCAACAATACGACCGTCTTTGAATGTTAATTTGAAATTGTCGATAATGTTACCACCATAACTTAAAGGCTTCGTGCTACTTACATAGCCGTTAACATCGCTCTTAAGAGGTGCAGTAAATACTTCTTCTGTTGGCATATTCGCCATAAATGAGAATCCACGCTCACTTGTGCTTTCTGCTGCTGCCCATAAGTGACCTTCAGGAAGACCAATCGTCAAATCTGTTCCTGGTGCAACATAATGAAGTTGTTTGTATGCTTTATCGTTCAGGTATTTGGACTTGGTATTTAACAATTCAACGTGTTTTTCCCAAGCTTCGATCGCATCGCCATTACCTACACGTACCGCTTTGAGAATCGCATCCCACATAGTAGACATTTGATCTTCTTTTGCTACATCAGGGAATACTTTAGCAGCCCAAGCTTCAGAAGGAACCGCTACGATAGACCAGCTTAATTTTTCAGATTGTACATACTCACGGTATTTCGCAAGTGCTTTATTAGCAGTCATTTGATACGTAGAAATGCGCTCAGGCTTCACACCTTTTAACAAATCAGGATCATCCGAGATGACATGCAAAATAGCTCCGCCATCTTCAGCAAGTTCTTCCATTTCAGCAGCATACCATTTTGGACCAATTTCAAAAGATTCATCTGGAGCCAGATCGTAGCGCATACGTGCGACTTGATCGTCACTCCAATTGACTTTAACAAGAACAGCACCAGCTTCATATGCTTTTTTGGTGACAATACGTACAAATTCAACAGCATCAATCGAAGCATTGATAACCAAACGCTGACCTGGCTGTATATTAACACCGACCCGTACCGCAAGTTCGGCGTACTGTTCTAATTTGATCTGAAAATCTGACATTGATAAATTCCTCCATTTCAAATACAAAAATGTGTCAAAGAATCATTTTATGATCCGTCTTATCTATTTTACAGGAATCTATTCGTAATGAAAACAAAATGTCGAAATGTATAAATTTCCATATCTAAAAATAAAATTTGGTTTCTTTAAAAAAATGGTCTAGAATACTGTATAAATTGTTATATTTATTATGAATCCGTAATTGGTTGATGTGAGGTAAGAGAGGGGCAATCTGGATGGTATCCGATTGGAGAGTAGCTGAAGAAGCGCTACGCCGTATAGGAGTAAGTGGTAGTGATGATAATGATCCTGTTGTTATATCCGGTTATGCGGATGGAGCAAGGTGTATAGGCATAGGAACAGATGCGGCTGTATTTACGTATGATCAAGTTCCAGAGTATGCGTTTAAGCTTTTTACACCTGAAGCAATTGATAAAATTCAATCTGAAGTCTTTGTATATGAGCGATTAGCAGGTTCACCGTATTTTCCGACTTGTTATGGTAGAGGAACGAACTATCTGGTCATGAGTTATGAAGAAGGGCCAACTCTTCAAGATTGCTTACTACAAGGAATAGAAGTACCAGAGCAAGTGATTTTGGATGTAGAAGCGGCTAGAGAGTATGTACGCAGTATTGGTCTGAATCCACGGGATATTCATCTTAAAAATGTCATTGTCCAAAATGGACATGCTAAAGTAATCGATGTATCCGAGTATATTCAAAAAGGCGATGATAAGCGTTGGGATCATCTGGTATGGGCTTATTATCAATTTTATAGCCGAATATCAGGTAAAAGTATTCCATCATGGGTATTAGATACGGTCAAAAATTGGTATTCTCGTCTGGGAAAAACCAATATCGATCTGGAAGAATTTGCGAAAAGAGCAGGCGAACTGTTCTCTAAATATATGAAATAACATAAGTAATAAAAAAAGAAGGAAGTTCTCTACATATACCGTAGAGAGCTTCCTTTTCAAATAAAGCAGACAGTTAAAAAGAAAATCAAAGACTCATAAGATCATATTCAAACTTAAAGTTTAAATCCAGCTAACAATTGTTGTAGATCTTCTGCAAGTGAAGAGAGGTAACGAGCCGATTCAGACACTTCTTCCATTGTAGATAATTGTTCTTCGCTGGCTGCGTTCATTTCTTGAATACCAGCAGAACCTTGTTCGGATAGAGCACTTAAATGTTCCATTGCTTCAGAGATTTGTTGAGATTGTACAGTGATAGAACCCACCATTAAGCGTGTACCACCAATTTGTTCTACCGTATCAGCTACGGCTTGACGAATCGCTTCGAAAGCGACATTGACACGTTCACTACTTTGAACACCTGCTTGTACATTGTTCACTGAAGTATGCACTTGTTCAACAGCTTTTTGACTTTCAGATTGAACGTCTGAGATCAAAGCGGTAATTTGTGTAGATGATTGGGCTGCACCTTCAGCAAGTTTGCGAATCTCATCCGCAACAACTGCAAATCCACGTCCAGATTCCCCGGCACGAGCCGCTTCAATCGAAGCATTGAGAGCAAGTAAATTGGTTTGTTTGGCAATTTGTTGAATTGCTTGCGAAGCTAAGCCGATTTCGTCTGATTTTTGATTTAAGCTAGTTAACACATTCAAATTATCTTGAATATTGCTTGCCAAATCATTGATCAAATGTGTAATTTCTTGAACTTCATTGATTCCATTTCCTGCGGTTTCTTCCATATGATTCGTAAGCACTTGAATATTTTTATTGCTTGTTTGCAATTGTTGCATTTTGTCAGTCATTTCATTGGTTGCATTAGTTACCTGGTTAACCGTCTCAACTTGAGATTCAAATCCAGTTGATAACTCACCAGAAGAAGTAGCGATATGAGAAGAAGCTTTTGCCGTTTGTTCGGCACTTGCTGTTAATTGTTCAGAAGAAGCCGATAATGTCATTGCACTTTCGTCGACTTTTTTCGTGATTTCACGAATACTGGATATCATAGTGTTGAAGCCAGCAGACAATTGACCGATCTCATCTTTAGATACATAGTCAGAATGAACGGTAAGATCACCATCAGATGCGTTAGTCATTAATAGTTGTACATTATTTAAAGGGCGTACAATTAAGCGTACGATCCAAGTTCCTAGTAATAGCGATACAATCAAGCCTATCGCAAAAAGAATACCTGTAATCCATTGAGATTGAGCATACTGTTGATCTGAATCTACTTTCGCATTGCCGCCTTCATCAATAAGATTGGTGCGCATAGCGTTAAGTACTTCATTTAATTGAGTACGCTGGTTACTTAGATTCGCATAAGCTTGAAAAGCTTGCTCATTCTCATTAGATGCTGCTAAAGCAGAAATATTGTCACGTTGTTCGGAAAAGGCTGTTGCTAAAGGAACCAATTCAGCCGCTAGCTTCTGATTTGCCGGGCTTAAAGCCATTTGACCCATTAATTCAAATTGTTCTTTGTTACTTGCAGTCGTTGCATTAATAAGATTGACTAGCGCTTTGTTAGCTGTTGGGTCCGTCGTCTGCATCAATTCAAGAAGATTAGCAGCACTATCCCCATAGTTCATAATAATTTGATCCATAATTGTTAGCGAGCGCATATTAACTTCATACATATTTGAAGCGACTTTGGACATTTTATTAGTCATCAATGTTCCTGTGGCGCTTAACATAATTAAGATTAGTAGGTTTACTACGATAAGAGTGATAATTTTGGTTCTAACTTTCCAGTTTTTCATGCTTTGTTCTCCTGACTGAATATGATTTAAAATCGTATTTATATTTTGAAGCGGGCAAGAGTCGTCTGTAAATTCTCAGCAAGATCCGCTAAATAGCGTGCCGCACTTGAAACTTCTTCCATCGTAGACAATTGCTCTTCACTAGCAGCACCTGTCTGTTGAATTCCCGCAGAACTTTCTTCTGATATCGCACTCACATGTCCCATGGCTTCAGCAATCGTCTCTGATTGTTTGGCAACTTCTTGAATCAATGAACCGGTACGAAGAATTTTCTCTGTTGTATTGCTAACCGAATGCTGAATCGCTTGAAATGCTGTATTGACACGAGTACTGCTTGCAACAGTGCTCTGGATGCTATCGGATGATTTGTGAACTTGTTCAACAGCCATATTACTATCATGTTGGATCGATTGAACCATATTTGAAATTAATTTGGATGAATCAGCTGTACTGGATGCAAGCTTGCGAATTTCTTCAGCAACCACTGCAAATCCTCGACCTGCATCACCTGCCCGAGCTGCTTCGATCGAAGCATTCAAAGCAAGTAGATTAGTTTGTTGAGCAATCTGCTGGATGGCAGAAGAAGCAATACTGATCTGGTTGGATTTATCATTCAAATTAGTCATGACCACTAGATTGTCTTGCATATCTTTAGCTATTTCCTGAATTAAATTCGTAATCTCAGTCACTTCACTTAATCCATTTTTAGCGTCATTGTTCATTTGTTCTGTCATTTGATTCACTTCATTACTAATCGCAGCTACATGTCCCATACGTTCATACATTGAACCAATGGACTGATTCACTTGGTTCACAGATTCTACTTGAGATTCAATACCTGTAGACATTTCATTAGTAGCGACAGCAATATGTTCAGCAGCTTGAGCAGTCTGATCTGCACTTGCTGTTAATTCTTCAGAAGAAGCTGATAATGTCATTGCACTTTCATCCACTTTGCGAATAATATCTTTCACATTATTGACCATAGCATTGAAGGATTGTGTAACCTGTCCAATCTCATCGCGAGATGTATATGTTCCTTCTACTGTAAGATCCCCTTCACCCGCACGACTCATCAATTCTTGTAGATGCTTCAGCGGGCGACTGATCGTACGACTGATCCATAAACCTAGTAATACAGAAAGAAGAGCACCTGCGATAAAGACAATAATTAATACTAATTTGGCAACAGAGGCTAGATGAACAGCTTCTTGATTGTTGATTTGAGCTTCTGACTTGAGCAAAGCATTAAGTTGTCTGGTCGTGTCATTCATTGCTATTCGTAATGGCTCTACATCATTTTGAAAAACGCGATACGCTTCGGTGTTGTTATTTTGTGAAGCATTTTGAAGAACTTCTTCAATTTTGGAAGTGTAATCCGTTAAAGATTGAGTGTAAGTATCATAAAGCTTGGTTGTTGCTGGACTGAGCTTGATCGTGCTCATATCTGTATATAAAGTTTGATTTTGAGTCAAACGTTCTTTAATAGAAGCATCTAATGCTGTATTGCGTTCATCGTCTGTCGTGATAATAAATTCAAGCAATGCAGCTTCGATCGTACGGTTATCAATAATGATCTGGCTAACATCGCTGATTGCTCTTACATTCTGGTTATACATTTCGTTCGATTCAGTAGACATTAGATCCGTTGTTTTGTAACCTGCAAATCCTATAACAATCATAAACAATGCACTGATTAACGTTAAACTGATAATTTTAGTTTGTACTTTTAAATGCTTCACCGGTACCATCTCATCTCGTGTCTATTTTTATAGTTAATAAGTCTTGGTTTTTAAGTAATGTAAAAATATCACATTTTGTCGAATATGTCGATACATTTTTAAATATTTTTTCATTAATTGTATTTTAATGTATTTTCAAAAAGGTTTTAATATTAAGGCGTTATCTATTATTGTCCTTTTAAATCTATCTTTTGTCGCTTTTTTAATCCTTTTATTGTTCCAACAAATTATATTTCGGTAAAATTTTAAAATAATGTATAGATGTCGAAAAAAATAATATTTTAAAACTCGAAATGTCGAATATAGTCGAAATTAATATAGTTAAAAAGACCTTATTTTTAACAAATTGAAATAATAGAACATACTTTGATATGAAAAAGGGTATTGAGTAGGAGTGTTCATTTACGATGAAGCTTTATTTTGAATAGCGAAAGGAAGATTACAATGGATCAAAAACATTTATATATTAACGGAGAATGGGTGAAAGCTAGTTCGTATACTCCTTTATATTCTCCCTACAATCGTTCTCTTATTACAGAAGTGGCAGAAGCGAACGCAGAAGAAACGAAGCAAGCAATTACTGCTGCTTATGAAGCTAAAGAGACTATGCGTGCGATGCCAGCTCATCAGCGAGCCTCTATTTTGGAAAAATTAGCTTCTCTATTAGAACAACGATCTGAAGAAGCAGCTCAATTGATAGCTCTAGAAGGCGCCAAGCCGATTCAAGCCGCTCGTACTGAAATTGGGCGTACTGTCGAAACGTATAAATTTGCAGCAGAAGAAGCCAAACGGATTCATGGTGAAACGATCCCACTGGATGCTTCGGTCAGTGGAGAAGGAAGAATAGCGTATACAGTCAAAGAGCCTGTAGGTGTAGTTGGAGCGATTACTCCTTTTAACTTCCCTATGAATCTGGTTGCACACAAAGTGGGTCCTGCTCTTGCCGCTGGAAATACGGTTGTATTGAAGCCTGCGGAGCAGACACCATTGTCTTCTTTCTTATTAGCCGAGTTATTACAAGAAGCAGGATTGCCTGCTGGCGCACTTAATGTAGTGACAGGTGATGGTAAAGTGGTAGGAGATACGATTGTTACTGATGAACGTGTCAAAGCATTATCATTTACAGGTAGCCCGGGAGTAGGTATCTCTATTCGTTCCAAAGCAGGGCTGAAAAAAGTGACTTTGGAGCTTGGATCGAATTCTGGCTTGATTATTGATCGAGATACCGATATCCCGGCGATGATTAAGCGTGCAGTCTCCGGAGCATTTGGTAATCAAGGGCAAGTGTGTATTTCAATTCAGCGAATCTATGTACATCAGGAGATCTTTGAAGTGTTTGTTGCTCAATTTGTAGAAGCAACGCGTGCACTGAAGTTAGGTGATCCTATGAATGAAGATACCGATGTGTCGGCTATGATCGCACCGAAAGAACAGACAAGAGCGATAGAATGGATTGAAGAAGCTGTATCCCAAGGAGCAGAGATCGCTTATGGCGGTACAGTAGAGAATGATCTTCTGTTGCCAACTGTCTTATTACGAGTACATCCGGAAGTACGTGTAGCATGTAAAGAAGTTTTCGCTCCAATCGTAATGATTAACCCTGTGGCAGATATGGAAGAAGCCATTCGCGAAGTCAATCGTTCGGATTATGGATTGCAAGCAGGCATCTATACGCAACAACTGCAAACGGCATTTCATGCTGCTGAGAAATTAGAAGTCGGCGGAGTAATTGTTAACGATATTCCTTCATTCCGTGTAGATCATATGCCATATGGTGGAGTCAAACAAAGTGGGATAGGACGCGAAGGAATCAAATATGCTTTAGAAGAAATGTTAGAGACTAAGTTAGTTGTCTTTAAAAAATAAGCAGTCTGTTGAGTAATAATTTCCATTTTTATTGTTAAAATTATACTCATTCACGACCTGATTCTTATAACCTTTTTTCACTTTTTGTGAATCGGAATTTAAATAAGACTTAATTACTGCTGAAAAGTAGAATTAAGTCTTATTTACGTGCGTAAAATGAGGTACTTTTCCCCAAATGATACTAAACTATACACCCTATGTCAGATAAAACAGTGTTTTTCAACTTTTTCCATATTTTTATCTAAAAAGGTATTTATTTTTTTTAGGAATCATGATACGATTCCTTTCAGACGCAAGAGGAATCCACAAAATGATTTATTTGGTAAAATATGAGCGTCCAAAAGGAGGGGTACCGGTTACTGATTGTTGTTGTAGATGTTGCCCGCAGTTTGTAGCTGGCGCTTAGGCATTCCTAGAATGCTATCATTCAATTTTGGCAAAGGCTCGTAGGTACTTAGAAGAAAAGGAAGAATATTCGCAGACAGGCTATACCAAAAAAACCAAGTGAACAGGGGAGAATACTTTGAAAAAGACGTTTGGATTTATACTTGCCGGTAGTTTGTTGATTGGTGCTCAGGCTCCAGCTTTTGCTGCTTCTGCTAATGAAGTAACACCACTAGGAGATTACACTCCACAAGTGATTACACAATCTACTTTGGTGACTAGCGGATTGACAGGCGATGCAAAAGTATGGAAATTCTTGGACAGACAAAAACGTACAATTGCCGGAGATCAACAAGCAACTGCACAACAAGTTTTTGATATTACTAAACGTCAAGCAGATTCTTCTACAGGTACAGAACATTATCGCATCAACCAAATTTACGAAGGCGTTCCTGTATACGGCGCAGAACAAACACTACATTTCGATAAAACAGGAAATGTATCTTTGTATCTAGGTAGCGTTGTGGAAGACGTTTACGGTAAATTGAGTGATTCTAAAGATGCAAAAGCAGCTGTAACTCCAAAAATTAGCGCTTCTGAAGCAATCAAAATTGCTGAAAAAGATGCTGCTTCTAAAATTGGTTCACTAGGCGAAGCTCAAAAAGCACCAAGTGCTAAATTGTATGTATATGCTCCAGAAGATAAAGCTAGCTTAGCGTATGTAACTGAAGTTAACGTACTTACTCCTGAACCACTTCGTACACGTTACTTTATCGATGCGAAATCAGGTTCAATCTTGTTCCAATATGACTTGATTGAGCATGCTACAGGAACAGGTAAAGGCGTATTGGGCGATACCAAATCGTTCACAACAACAGTATCAGGTTCTAGCAACTTATTGATCGATAGCACTCGTGGAAAAGGTGTACAAACATATACGGCAGCTAACCGTACTTCCTTGCCAGGAACAACAGTATCCAGCACAAGCAGTACGTTTAACGATCCTGCTGCTGTAGATGCTCATACTTACGCAGAAAGAGTATATGATTTCTACAAATCTAACTTTGGACGTAACAGTATTGATGGTAATGGTCTAGCTCTTAAATCAACAGTTCATTACTCTACTAGATATAACAACGCATTCTGGAACGGAACTCAAATGGTATACGGAGATGGCGACGGTTCTACATTCATTCCATTGTCTGGTGACTTGGACGTTGTTGGTCATGAATTGACTCACGGTGTAACCGAGTATACAGCTAATCTTGAATACTACGGTCAATCCGGTGCGTTGAATGAAGCGATCTCTGATATGTTCGGTAACACAATCGAAGGTAAAAACTGGTTGATCGGTGATGCGATCTATACGCCAGGTACAACTGGTGATGCACTTCGTTACATGGACAACCCTGCTAAAGGTGGACAACCAGCTTCAATGTCTGCTTATGTAAATACAAGTGATGATAATGGCGGCGTACACACAAACAGTGGTATTCCGAACAAAGCATACTACTTGTTAGCGCAAGGTGGAACATTTGGTGGAGTGAACACTACAGGTATCGGTCGTTCACAAGCGATCCAAATCGTATATCGTGCATTGAACTACTACCTAACTTCTAGCTCTAACTTCTCAGCTTACCGTTCTGCAATGATCCAAGCTTCTACAGACTTGTACGGTGCAAGCTCTGCGCAAACAACAGCAGTTAAAAACTCTTTGAGTGCTGTAGGCATTAACTAATCTCGAATAGTTACATTCAAGAAGCAGTAAATGATCTCTTTGAGATTGTTTACTGCTTCTTTTTGTTTTCATTTGATAAAATGTGGTTATTTATATAAAATGAAATAATAAACACAGATTTATTTTCTTATTATGAAATAATTGTTGGTTATTTGTGAATAACGAGTCTGAAATCATCTATAATATTTATTTATCAAACATATAAATTTGTTTTAAAAGAAAATTTTCGTTAAAAACAACATTTTTGTTTGGATTGATGATATTATATGCTCTAGCAAACAACATTTATTTTTAAAATCCCAAATAAAGGAGTGGAAGACATGGAACGCGAAATGGCATTGGAAATTGTAAGAGTAACAGAAGTCGCGGCATTGGCTTCGGCTCCCTGGATGGGACGCGGTGACAAAAACAGCGCAGATGAAGCAGCAACACTAGCTATGCGTGCAATGTTTGACTCGGTATCGATCAATGGTACAGTCGTTATTGGTGAAGGTGAAATGGATGAAGCTCCAATGTTGTATATTGGAGAAAAAGTGGGAAATACAGATTCGCCAGAAGTTGATGTGGCTGTAGACCCGCTAGAAGGAACAGCTATTGTAGCGAAGGGGTTGAATAACGCACTTTCGGTTATTGCTGTAGCAGATAAAGGTAATCTTCTACATGCACCTGATATGTATATGGAAAAGTTAGCTGTAGGCCCTGCATTAGTGGGCAAGCTCAGTATTGAAGATCCTGTCGATGTGACTTTGCATAAAGCATCCAAAGCACTCGGTAAAAATATGGCGGATATCACCGTAATGATACTGGATCGTGATCGTCATGAAAGTATTATCAAAACATTACGTAAAGTAGGCGTACGGATCAAATTTATCAGCGATGGCGATGTAGCTGGCGCGATGGCTCCTGCTTTCCCCGAAGCAGGGATTGATCTGTATCTAGGTTCAGGCGGTGCACCAGAAGGTGTACTGGCGGCAGCGGCGCTATCTTGCCTTGGTGGAGAACTTCAAGGCAGACTGATGCCAGCCAATGCAGCTGAATTTGAACGCTGTCAGGCAATGGGTATCGAAAATCCGTACCAGATTCTTACGATGCAGGATATGATCGGCACCGACGATGTTATTTTTGCCGCAACAGGTGTAACGCCTGGTGAGATCTTGGGTGGTGTACGTTATCTGGCGGATGATCGTGCAGAGACACATTCAATTGTTATGCGTGCCAAAACCAAAACGATTCGTTATATCAAATCACTTCATTACCTACCGAACAAAGAAGTGCTTCACAAAGTAAGAAAGATTCAAGCAACAGGGCAACCTGAAGATCGCCGTGTAGCAGCTGTTGAATCGGTAGTCAGTAGCAAAAAGCAACCGGTCGAAGCGAAGCCAACATCTTAATCGCTGATATTGCATTTTTGATTTCAGTATTACTCTTTATAAAAAGACAGTCCTTGATAGAAGGGCTGTCTTTTTTTGTATGGATTTGAAGAATCACAGAGATTGGTATAGGATAAATGATAATGAATCTTACTAGAGGAAGGGTATGGACAGCATGGAACTTAGCTTAGATCATGACATGTTAAAAGCTAAATTTTATATCATCATCGAACCACATCCTGATGCGATATATAGTGCTTCTTTTGCAGAGTTGAGTACAGTGGTCGGGATGGAGAAGTTTTTACAGTTCTATGCTCCTTTGTTAAAAGCACCAGATACCGAACCTGCGGGCACATTTTTTTGTTCGTGGTTAGGTCGAATCGCATTAGCAGGGCAATATTATCTTTCCTTCTATAATAAGAGTATTGCACTTGAGCCGGATAGTTTAATTATGGATATGTATGAGAGTAATGGATATTGTCAGTTTGCTTTTCGACTTCAGCAATGGGGTGAAGAGCAAGGGCCGGATACACCTGAGGAACGAGCCTTATTCCGTCAGACTCATTTAGAACAGTTGTACCAACAAACGCTTCGTCCTATAGTCGAAGCGATCTCTGCGGTCACAGGAGCTCATGCGCGTGTCTTCTGGCGTCAATTTCCAAGTCAGTTTAATTATTTTGTGCAGACATGGCAACAAGAAGCATCTTCACCAGAGATTGTAGAGCATATTAAAGATGATCATCGGTATGTGACTTCTGAAATGAGTGCTGAACCTTTTGGATTAACGGTGAATCCATTGAATATGCGGACTCGTTATACGACCAGTATTCAAGGAGATCAACAGATTCCACTAAAAAGTGCTTGTTGTCTATATCATCGGATGGATGACGGGGATTATTGTTTCTCTTGTCCGAAGCTTAGCGAAACCGATAGAGATGAGCGTCGTTATGCTTATCAACAAAAGGAGGGGATTTAATTGATTATTGGAATTATATCGGATACCCATCTATCCAGTCGCAATCGTCATTTGCCTAATCATGTATTAGAAGGTTTACAAGGGGTAGATTTGATTTTGCATGCAGGAGATTTCTGTGATTGGTGGGTCTATGAGAAGTTGTCTGAATTAGCGCCTGTCGAAGCAGTCGCAGGTAATAATGATGGATCAGAGATTGTGGAGCGATTAGGACTACAAAAGATTATTGAAGCGGGCGGCAAGCGAATCGGCTTGGTGCATGGAGATGGATGGAAAGGGACGACACCGGATCGTGCTTTTAATACGTTTCCTAATGAAGCAGTGGATATTATTGTATTTGGACACTCGCATACACCATTGTCTGAAGTGCGAGAAGATATCTTACTATTCAATCCGGGTTCGCCGACAGACAAGCGCCGTGAGCCTCGATACTCTTATGGTAAGATCACGATCGAGGGCGATCAAGTATCTGCGGAACACTTCTTTTTTGATAAAGAATAATATATAGATCCTATATAAAAGGGTTGATGATGAGCGTATGTCGCTCAAATCATCAACCCTTTTTATGATGCCTATTTACGTATTATATCAGGATAAAGTAGTCGTTTACCATGCGGAATACTCTAGGTGAATCCAACTTGAGATGGAGCGTGTACTATCACTGGATAACGTAATTCGATACAGACCCGGTATAGGATCGTTAGGAGAAAGAGGTAATATACGATGCAAAAATCCACCTTGATTGCCGTCAATAATCTCTGTGACGACAGGTGTCCATTTTTCAGTAGACCATGAGTAAAATTCATAGGTCATGAATACACGCTCTCCTGGCAGTAATGTAACAGAAATCTCGGCATCTACATTGCCACCCGGGCCAATACTAGGACTGTAATACACACGATTATTTTGATCCATCGATCCTGGGAAATCGTCTTCTGCATATAATGAAGGTGTGATCGTATTTTCGCTAGATGAAGGGATCTCATTGTGCTCCATCGCCATCATCGAAGTGGGAGAAATAAAGAACGTCATCGTTAAGATCAATCCTATTACTGATGTAGCATATTTTGAATAGTTCATAACATATCCTCCTTGATAAGATAAAGATATATTCCTACTACAAATCCAATAGCGAGTGGGAACCTCGATGATCACCTCCTTACTCAAGTAGCAAAAAATCTGTTATCACAACTAAAAAGTAAACGTTACCATTTTACATCCTAATATTACTATATTTTCCATAATATTAATATAAGTAATTAGAAATAATGTAGGCTGTATAACGAATATACCGATATCAACAATGCAATAGGTCTATAACTATAAGGAAAAATGACTTTATTTTTACATAAGATATACAATTATAGGGTTATAACTTAAATATTTCCTTATATTCATATAGATAGAACTATTATTCGATGATATCGTTAACTTAAACCTGATAAACATGATTTTAAGTAACAGGTTGCATATTATACTTCAAAAGGAGCGATATCACTGATGAAAAAATGGTTAACAACAACTTTAGCGGCTACTTTGTTAGCATCAGTAGTTACAATTGTGCCGACAACTGCTGTACCAACAACAACTGTTGAAGCGGCAGGAGTACAAAACACTACCATTATCGTGAAAGCAGGGGAAGTGTATGATGGCAAAGGAGCACGTTTCATCGCAGGAAGTGCTCTTGGAGATGGCAGTCAAAAAGAAGGTCAAAAACCTATTTTCCGTGTTGAAAATGGGGGCACATTAAAAAATGTAGTACTGGGTTATCCAGCGGCTGATGGCGTACATACTTATGGCAACGCCACTCTGGAGAACATTGTCTGGGAAGATATCGGTGAAGACGCAATGACAATCAAAGAGAGCGGAACAGTTACGCTTAAAGGCGGTTCAGCTACCAATGGTGACGATAAAATGTTCCAAATCAATGCTGCTTCTACGTTTAAAGTGAGTAACTTTAAAGGTTCCAAAGCAGGTAAATTTATTCGTCAATTGGGCGGAAGTACATTCAAAGTGAATGTAACAATCGACAATTGCGATATCTCTGATATGAAAGAAGCTATTTTCCGTACAGATAGTTCAACAAGTACAGTGAAAATGACGAATACCCGTTACCACAATGTAGGCACTAAATTTATTGGTGTTAAAAACATTACGGAAAGTGGTAACACTCAATATTAATAGTTGACGATCCAGTTATTGGCGTACATGTTTTCCCAACTCTAACCCTGATTTGTCCTTGTTCTTAGCAAATCCCCCTTTGCTACTATAAATAAAACAGTTAACCTCCAACTCACATCGTAGTGAGTTAGGAGGTTCTTTTTTTGTGCATAATTATGCTTTATGTATCACAGAAATTGCATATTTAATCTTTTTTTAAGTAATTCATGATCTGAATTTAAGGTTTATCCTACACAATGAAATGACATAAAAAACATACATGTACTATTTATAGTCGGGGGAGGAACACCTATGGAAATAAGAGCAAATACAGTATCCAAATTGAGGATAGATATCCCACTTATTTTTATTTTAATCCTTTCTGCTTTTCTGAACATATGGAAGATTTGGGAAAACGGAAATGCGAATGCTTACTATACAGCAGCAGTAACCAGTATGCTTCAAAGTTTCCATAACTTTTTCTATGCTTCATTTGATCCCGGAGGATTTGTAACGATTGATAAGCCTCCTGTAGCGTTCTGGGTGCAGACGTTATTTGCATCTATTTTTGGAGTGCATGGATGGAGCGTCACATTGCCGATGGCATTAGCAGGTGTTGGATCGGTAGGTTTAATTTATCTTATTGTCAAACCGACTTTTGGAACGTCTACAGCACGTTTAGCAGCACTAATGATGGCGATCACCCCTGTAGCAATAGCCGTACAACGTTCCAATAATGTAGATAGTCTATTAGTATTCTGTTTGCTACTAGCAACATGGATGTTATTCAAAGGCGTGAAGCAACATAAAGCACTATGGATTATTGCCGGATTTTCGATGGTGGGTATTGCTTTTAACGTCAAGATGCTACAAGCGTATATGATCTTACCTGCCTTATATGTATTTTATCTTTTGGCTTACCAAGTTCATTGGAAAAAGAAACTATCTGTTCTAGCGATCGGAACGATATTGTTAGCAGGTATTTCGGTATCATGGGCAATGGTAGTCGATAGTGTACCGGCTAGTGAGCGACCTTATGAAGGAAGTAGTCAGACAAACTCTGTGATGGAATTAGCTTTTGGCTATAATGGACTGAATCGTCTAACCGGACAGACGTCTGTACTTGCACCAGCGAATGAGCTGAACAGCAGTCAGATTGCTCCTCCAGAAGGAGGTAGAAATACAGGAACGATGTTTAATATTGGCGATGCAGGCCCGCTTCGTTTATTTCAATCCAGTCTTTCCAGTCAAGCAAGTCTATTATTACCATTTGCGATCATCTCATTGATTGCATTATTTGCAGGTTTACGCCGAAAATGGCGTCGTCCAGATCATCTAGAAACTATATTCTGGGTGATATGGTTGCTTCCTGTTGCTGGCTTCTTCAGTATTGCAGGATTTTTCCATCAATATTATCTGATTATGTTGGCACCCCCTGTCGCTGTACTGGCTGCAACAGGATGTATGGCTCAATGGAAATTATATCGTGAAGAGCGTGGATGGCTATCATGGTTGCTGCCTATCAGTATTGCAGTAACAACTGCTTTTCAACTGTATGTGATCTATCCATTTAATGAAACGATCGGTTCAAGTTGGTTTTATATTATTGGCATTTTAGGATTAGGGTTGACGATAGGCTTGATCTTAGGCAAACGTCGTTCTATCTTCAAAGAAAGAAAAGCGTATCTAGCTTCTATGGCGATGGCAGTTCTTATATTAACTCCACTGTATTGGTCATCGTTCTCTATTGTAAATGCTACTGGCAATGTGGCTATTCCAGCAGGTGGACCTGAAGCGAAAGAAAGATTGGGCGGATTCGGAGGTGCTTCTGCTCGTCTAACAGCTCCCGGAGAAACACCTCCTGCGAGAACGCCTAATCGTGGCGGTATGTATCAGAGTGCCAATGAGAAATTATTACAATATGCGATGGAACACAATACAGGGGAAAAATATCTATTCGCTGTATCTAATGCAAGTACAGCTGCTCCTTATATTATCCAAACAGGCAAGCCTGTGATGGCAATGGGGGGATTCGGAGGCAGTGATCCGATTCTCACCGTAGATTCTTTACAAGATTTGATCAGCAAAGGAGAAATCAAATACTTTATGATCAATGGTATAGGGGGTCGTGGTGGTGAAGCTAGTGAAGTGATCACATGGATTAAAGCACACGGCACAGAAGTTCCTACGGAAGAGTGGCAAGATACGACCAGTACGGTTTTACAAAATAGCCTTTCTGGAGCTAATAATACTAAAGTTACAAGTTCTACTATGAACAGCCCTCTAAATGGGATGAATCGTACCCATAATGGCGGTGGATTCGGTGGGATGATGAGTGGCACATTGTATGAAATTACACCCGCAGATATTAATTCATAAGATTGTATAAATACTATCCTCTTTTTCTTGTAGATTCACTCTACAGAAGAAGAGGATTTTTGTAATATTGATTCGATTGCGTTTCATAATATATAAGAGGTTTACATATTATCTTATACGATCTTTTTAATTGTAAGTAAGTATCGAACATCTACTAACGTACACTTGTACGTGAATGATCTATATGGAGAAACCAAAGTCAGTGTTAATTATAAAAAGAAAAAAGGACTATAGGAGGGTAATATTTATGATTAGTGATAACACATTATATGATTGCATTATTGTAGGTGGAGGCATTGCAGGATTACAGGCGGCTATTCAGTTAGGCAGATATTCTGCACATGAAGTACTGGTGATTGACGCTGGACATGGACGTTCTACTTTGTGCCAGAACTACGGAAACATTCTTGGATTTCCAAATGGTGTCTCAGGCGAAGAATTGCGTAAGCTTGGACGTGAACATGCAGAACCATTAGGTGTACAATTTCATGAAGATCGCATTTTGGAAGCTCAACAAAAAGAAGATCATTTTCTACTCAAAGGTGCACAAGGAGAAAGTTATAAAGCCAAAACACTATTGTTAGCTACAGGCTTAATTGACCGTTTCCCACGATTACCGGGATTAGTTGAAACATTGGGTTATAGTGTATATGTATGCCCGGATTGTGATGGTTATGAGATTGAAGATCGTCGTACAGTCGTGATCGGTGCAGGAGAAGCAGGAGCACAAATGGCTCTTATTCTGTCAGAGCGTACTTCTGACTTAATCTATATCAATCATGAATCCAAGCCATTCCGTCCAGAAACGATGGAGCATTTGCAAGACAAACAAATATCGTATATCGAATCGGCTGTAGCTAAAGTGGATTATCATGAAGGTGGTATTATCCATAGTGTAGAGCTAGAAGATGGACAGACCATTGAAGTGGAACGTGGATTTATTGCTTTTGGCGGAAATCATGTCAATTCAGAGCTTGCCGAGCAATTAGGTGTAGAAACGATTCATAATCATCATATAGAGACCGATCCACGCTCTAAAATGAGCAATATTGAAAATGTATGGATTGCTGGTGATCTAGGGGCACATTCAGAACAAGCGAATATTGCTATGGGCGAAGGAGCACAGGCGGCGATATGGATTAATAAAACATTATTAAAAATGAAAAGTACTCCACAAAAGCAAACAGTAAATTAATAACTATATTTCTATAATATTCTAGAAAGCAAAAGACACTTTAAGTGCGCTTTTGCTTTCTTTTGTGAAAACGGTTGTGTTAAAATTGAGATGGATTACTATTTAATTGGTCAGGTGGGGTGTCATATTGCGTTTATATCCTAAAAAGGGATTCAAGCTTGTCACCATTGTAAGCACTATCATCGTTTTCTCAATCCTACTCACGATGATTATTTCTGTTTACTCCGCTTATCTGGTCAGTAAACAAGCGCTTGTTGATAATTATCTGGAAAGCAATTACCAGCATGCTAGTGAACTGGCTAATGCTGCGGGTAATGTGTTAGATACAATGCAAGAAAGTGTCGATGGACTCGCTACAATATGGCAACGTGGAAGTAAAATCGATCAAGATTTGTTAGAAGATTTGTATTCTAATAACAAAAATTACTTTAATTCGATTGTCATTGTAAATAAGAAGTTAGTTGTAGATAATACGGTACCTGCTACATCAGGTGTCACAGCAGGGCAACAATTAAGTGGACCTATCAACAATATGTTGTTAGAGATACGTATTCCTCATATCACTGAGCCTTTTCGAAGTAAAGATGGTAGATGGATTGTATTAGTAACCAGTCCCTTATTTGATAAGCAAGAACGTTATTATGGGTATATTGCCGGAACGATTTATTTGCAAAAATCAAATGTATTACAAGGTATTTTAGAACATGATTATTCTTCGGATGGTTCGTATATCTATGCTGTTGGGCCTAAAGGGAATATTATTTTCCATCCGGATATCAACTTAGTCGGAGTAAGCAAAGCTTCGGATGAAGCAGTGTGGAAAGTCATGGCGGGTCTAGCCGGCAAAATTGAATTTACCGATCAACAAGATCAGACCTTCTATACTGGCTATGCTTATAATATGAAAACTAGCTGGGGTGTGATTGTACAAACGCCTGCATCGGTGATTGATGTTCCTTTGCGTGAATTATTGCAGAAGAGTATTCTGTTATCTTTGCCTTTATTGCTGATTACGTTAGCGGCAGGTTGGATTATTACGTATTTGGCTGTTCGACCGTTGCACGTATTGGCTGAATATTCGAACCGGATGGTCAATGATTGGCGTAGTGAAGCTTTACCACCGATGAAATCGGGAACGTATGAAGTGAAAGTCCTGTATCAAAGTATTCGATTTACTACACGTCAATTACAGAAGTACATTATGAAACTAAAAAATGAAACGGCTCTGGATGGTCTAACAGGGCTTGCAAACCGTCGTAACTTTGATTCGACACTTGAAGCATGGTGTATTGGGGATGAACCTTTTGCCATGGTCATGTTAGATATTGACCGTTTCAAGCGAGTGAATGATACGTATGGTCATCTTACCGGAGATCGAGTGATGCAATTTTTAGCGGTCATTATGCGTAACGTGTCACGTGAAGGAGACGTTTGTTTTCGATACGGTGGGGAAGAATTCGGTATTTTACTACGTGGATGTAATGTGACTCGTGCTTATATTGTAGCAGAACGATTGCGTGAATTGCTTCAAGGAACGGTGAGTCCTTCAGGTGAAATAATTACGGTGTCTAGTGGAGTGGTAGCTTTCCCTGAACATGGCCGAACTCCAGATGATCTGATTAGTCATGCGGATGAAGCAATGTATACGTCTAAGCGTGAAGGTAGAAATCGAACAACGATTTATTACAACCAACCGATAGAAGTTGCTGAAGAAGTAGAAAAAGAACCGACTCCTGAAGAAATCAATATATAACCAAAGCTTGTTCACGTGAGATCGTGAACAGGCTTTTTTTGTTATGTATGCTTTTCTTTCATTTGAACGATAAGTATGAGCCTTCATTTTAGAGACATTAAACGATCCGATTGATATGTTCTATATCTGTATTAATCTTATCTATAAGCGAATTCATTGACCTTATCCCAGATTAGGTCTACATTTATGTGACAATACCAATTAAGTAGATAGGAATTAAAGACATTAGAAAAAAAGAGGGAGGATCTAGAGGATGAGTGAACTTGCTATAGCTTTATCTTTGCCGGATACGCTTGAATCGGACGTGATTCGTATTCGCCGCGAATTGCATGCTTATCCTGAAGTTCTTTTCGATGTTGATCATACGACTACACTGATTGTTGGACTATTACGCAAATGGGGATTGGACGTACAACATGGCGTGGGTAAGCATTTTGGCAAAGGAATAGTAGGTATCCTGCATGGCGCAGAACCAGGCGAGACTATTCTATTACGTGCAGACATCGATGCTTTACCGATTCAAGAAGAACATGATTATCCGTACCGATCTCAACGTGAAGGTTATATGCATGCTTGTGGTCATGATGCTCATACAGCAATGTTGCTTGGTGCGGCTAAAGTATTAAGTCAACATCGAGAACAGATTCGTGGAACGATCAAGTTTGTTTTTCAACCGGCTGAAGAAGGGGCACTGCTTTCACCTATTGATGGACGATGGATTAGTGGCGGACGAGATATGATCGAAGATGGTATTTTGCAAGGAGTGTCGCAATCTTTCGCAATGCATGTCTGGCCTGATCTTCCTTTAGGGAGTATTGGGATACATGAAGAGACGGCAATGGCGGCATCTTGTCACTTCTCAGTTCATTTTCAAGGGACTTCAGGTCATCATAGTGCTCCTCATTTATCGTCAGACGCTATTATTATGGCGGCACGGTTTGTGAATGATATGCAGATTTTTATGACAACAGGTATTAATCCTAGCGAAGCGAAAGTGCTATCTTTTGGAACACTACATGCAGGCACTGTCAAAAATGTGATTGCAGGCGAAAGTGAAGTGACGGGAACGTTTCGTGCTTTTCGAACAGAAACGGTAGAGCGGATCACACGGGCAATTGTTGATTATGCCCATAGTATTGCTTGCCTGCATGGAGGAAAAGCAACCATAACTCAGCGCACAGGTACGGTACTGAATAATGAATCTTCAGCCGTACAAACAGCTAGGAAAGCGGCAGAACCTATTTTTGGCAAGGAAAATGTACTGACGTTAGAGCAACCGTTTCTTGCCGGTGAAGACTTTGCCCTATACACTCAGCATCGTCCGGGGGTATTTGCTTTTATTGGTTGCCGTTCACCAGAAGCGACAACAGCGTATCCTTTACATCATCCCAAGTTCGATATCGATGAACAGGTTCTTCTTTTAGGAACCAAAATGCATATTCAGTTTGCTTTAGATGCACTGACTTGATCACAACAATGACTTACAGGCTATAGATCAATTCTATTAAAGATAAAGGGTGGATGATCATGACTCAAAAGACATTGAAATTAGGAGCTATTATTCAAGGTGTAGGCGGTAACATGTCAGCTTGGAGACATCCAGAAGCGATTGCTGATGCGAGTATTAACTTCGATTATTATCGTCAACAAGCGTTAAAAGCAGAATCGGGCAAGTTTGACTTTTTATTTATCGCAGACGGTCTGTATATCAATGAAAAATCAATTCCTCATTTTCTGAATCGCTTTGAACCGATCACCTTATTATCTGCTCTAGCAGCGATTACTTCACGTATTGGTTTAGTCGGTACATTATCCACATCGTATAGCGAACCTTTTACAGTAGCTAGACAGTTCTCAAGCATCGATCATATCAGTGGTGGGCGAGCAGGCTGGAATGTAGTTACTTCGCCACTTGAAGGTTCAGCGCGCAATTATAGTAAGCCTGAACATCCTTCTCATCCTGAACGGTATAAGATCGCCGATGAGTATTTACAAGTAACCAAAGGGTTATGGGATTCATGGGAAGAGGATGCTTTTGTACGGGATAAAGAATCAGGAGTATTTTTTGATCCTGATAAACTGCATACCCTTCATCATCAAGGTGAACATTTCTCAGTACAAGGGCCCCTCAATATTGGACGATCCCGTCAAGGACAGCCTGTTATTTTCCAAGCAGGTTCTTCTGAAGATGGTAAAAATTTGGCAGCTAAAGAAGCTGATGCGGTATTTACTCGTCATGATAGTCTGGAAAAAACAGTTGATTTCTACCGTGATCTCAAAGGGCGGCTCGCACAATATGGGCGTACAGCAGATGAATTACTCATTTTACCGGGAATCAGTGTCATTCTGGGTCAGACAGATGAAGAAGCAGAACGCAAATATTGGCAGGTGGCGAAATTAGTCACGATTGAAAATGCGATAGATTATCTGGGTCGTTATTTTGAACATCACGATTTCAGTCAATATGCTTTAGACGAACCTTTTCCCGAGTTAGGTGAATTGGGTGAAAATAGTTTCCGTAGTACAACAGACAGCATCAAGCGTAATGCTCGTCAACATCAGCTAACACTACGAGAAGTTGCATTACAAGCGGCAACACCTAGACCTACCTTTATCGGAACTCCAGAGCATGTGGCAGATCAGTTGCAACAGTGGTTTGAAGCAGGAGCGGCAGACGGATTTATTGTCGGCGGAGGTACCCCGCAAGGATTAGCTGAATTTATTGATCAAGTCGTTCCTATTTTGCAAGCCCGAGGTCTTTATCGTACCGAATATGAAGCAGATACGCTGCGAGGTAATCTAGGGCTGAATATTCCAGCTAATCGTTATACTCCACATACCTCTCCGATTACACGGTGAAAGGAATCACTTATGGCACATACTAAAAAACAATATTTACCTGCATTGTTAGGATGGACTGCAAGTATTCTATTGATAGCTCTATCATTGGTATTATCCGGTTGCGGAGGCGTAGCAGCAGAGAAAAGTAGTGCTCAAGGCCATGCTACAGCTAATGAAGGAAATTTAACATATGCGCTAGCTACTTCACCCGATACACTTGATCCTCATCGTAGTGGTCTAGCGGTATCGGTGAGGGTGATGCGTACATTGTACGATAGTCTTGTGTTGCAGACTGCTGATGGTTCGATTAAGCCGTGGCTTGCAGAGTCTTGGACAACTTCCAAAGATGGCAAAAGCTATACATTCAAATTACGCAAAGATGTGAAGTTTCATGATGGCACTCCTTTTAATGCAGAAGCAGTCAAATTCAACTTTGATCGTGTGATCGATCCAGCGACCAAATCCGCCAATGCACTAGCACTTATTCGTCCTTATGAATCGTCTAAAGTGATTAATGAATATACCGTGCAAGTGAATCTATCGACACCTTCCGAAGCTTTTCTAGGCAATATTAGTCAAGCCATGCTAGGAATCGTGTCTCCAACAGCAGCGAAAAAAGAAGGCGAACAATTTGGTAAGCATCCTGTCGGTTCAGGTCCTTATCAATATGTTGATTGGAAAGACAATACTTTCATTCAAGTAAACCAAAATCCGGATTACAAATGGGCTCCTGAAACCGTGAAAAATACAGGCACACCTTATATCAATGGCATTACATTCTCAATCATTCCTGAAGAAGCCACACGGATCGGTAGTGTACAAAGTAAGCAGGTACTTGCTGCTGAGACAGTACCTCCACAAAATATATTGGCACTCAAAAACAGCCCTGATCTTCAATTATTACAAGCCAACACACTCGGCTTACCGTATACCTTATTTATCAATGAACGTCATGCTCCGTGGGATGATGTCAAAGCAAGACAAGCTCTACAATCTGCGATTGATGTAAATGCGATCGTCAAAACGTTATATCTAGGTACGTATGAACGCGCATGGTCTTCATTGACTCCAGGCATTCTAGGTTACGATGAGTCATTGGAAAATAAAATCCAACCTGATCTAGCTCGCGCTAACCTTCTGCTAGATGAACTGGGATGGGTGAAAGGGCAAGATGGTATCCGTGTCAAAGACGGCAAGCGTCTCACGCTCAAATATGTAGACGGTTCTCCTAACCGAGAAAAGCGCAATGATATTGCGGCGATGATCCAACAGCAATTAAAGCCTGTCGGTATCGAGGTGCAAGTCAATATTACTAAAGATATTGCGACAGTAGTCTATCAAAATGGAGAGTACGATCTGTACGGTAATAGTCAGGTGAACTCTGATCCTAATGCATTGTCGGCGTTCTATCATACTGCTGATCCGTCAGCCCGTCCGACATTACCCGGTTTATCTGATCCGCAAGTCGATCAATGGCTAGAACAAGGAGCTATTGAAAAAGATAAAGACAAACGTGCTCAAATCTATCGCAAGGTACAACAACGTATTAGCGAACTGTCTGTGATTATTCCTGTTTACATTTTCCCGTATACGATAGCAGCATCGAAGACTGTACAAGGCATTACATTTGATTATCTAGGTTATCCGATATTTAACGATGTACGTATCGGAGGATAAGGAGGGATCTATGGTACAGACGATCATAACACGCACGATCTCATCGTTACTGGTTATTGTAGGATCATTAACATTGGTATTTGCGATCTTTTACTTGCTACCCGGTGATCCTGTACTATCGATGATTGATCCCACATATGCCACACCTGAAATGATCGAAAACCTACGGGTACAGTTAGGATTAGATCAGCCATTTTATATTCAATTCGGTCATTATCTCGCAGATATGTTACATGGTGATTTTGGCGTATCGATGGTGAATTCTGATCCTGTATTACCCAAAATCTTAGCGAATTTTCCGTCTACATTGATTTTGACTTTATCCAGTACATGTATAGCTGTGATCATTGGTGTAGTGCTTGGTATATTATCGGCTGTTCATCGTAACGGTTGGATTGATATTGTAGCACGAACCGTCGGCTTATTCGGAATTTCGATGCCTACATTCTGGTCAGGCATTTTGCTGATTTTGATCTTTTCTATTCAATTGGGCTGGTTCCCGGCAATGGGTTCGGAAGGGATATCGACACTGGTACTGCCTGCGATTACGCTCGGGATTGTTGGAGCAGGCTTTGTGATTCGAATGGTGCGTAATAGTATGTTGGAAGTGCTTAGTGAACCTTTTATCACCACTTTACGGGCAAAAGGAATATCACGTCATGTGATTATGTATAAGCATGCTCTACGTAATGCACTGATTCCTGTGGTGACAGTCGTCGGTATGCAGATTGGAGAAATGCTAGCCGGAACGGTAGTGATCGAGACGGTCTTTTCCAGACAAGGTATTGGACGGATTCTAGCAGATGCGATTATGGCACGTGATATTCCAGTGGTACAAGGAGTTGTCTTTTTTACAGCTATTCTATACGTAGTTATTAATCTACTGGTAGATATCTCATATACGTATATTGATCCTCGTATCCGTCGTTCGAGTACTTCGAGATAAAAGGGAGGGTATCTATGAAGCAGGCAACACCAACATTAACAACAGACTGGCAAAATGAATCGTCTTCCACGGTACGATCGAAAAAGTTATCATGGCAAGCAACAACGACCCGTTATATGTGGTATATCGCACTAGCTCTTATTGCATTTATTGTACTCTGTGCGCTTGTGCCCCAGTGGATTGCTCCATATTCACCTGTAGACATGGTAGCTGATCGTATTTTACAAGCCCCTAATGCTATCAATTGGCTAGGTACTGATTATTTTGGAAGAGATATATTCAGTCTGGTAGTCTATGGCGCTCGGGATTCGTTGTTAATCGGATTTAGCTCGGTCGTTATAGGTGTACTTGTAGGCGTATTGCTAGGCACAGTGGCAGGCTACATTGGGGGCATACTGGATACGATCGTAATGCGCTTTATAGATATTTTAATGACTATTCCCGGTGTGTTGTTAGCCTTAGCGATTGCGGCTGCACTGGGTCCGGGATTGCTGAATATTATTATTGCGATCTCTGTCTCGGCGATTCCCGGTTATGCGCGTGTGATGCGTGGTCAGATGGTGAGTTTGCGTAGTCGAGGGTATGTAGAAGCTTCTCGCTCTCTAGGAGCTTCTGGACTGCGTATCGTCTGGAAGCATATTCTTCCTAATGCAGTCTCACCGATTCTAGTGATGGGAACGCTAGGTCTAGGTACAGCGATTCTCACAGGCGCAGGGCTTAGCTTTCTAGGCTTGGGTGTGATCCATGAGATTCCCGATTGGGGTGCACTGTTATCTCAAGGTAGAGGCTATCTAACTGTAGCATGGTGGATTTGTACTTTCCCCGGACTAGCTATTACTGTATTTGTTCTGGCGATCAATATTATAGGAGATGATCTCAGAGATCGGTTAGACCCCCAAAGTTCTTATCTATAATTGTAGATAATTTTGAGTCTATACCATGTGAAAAAAGTAGAGCGTATACGCTACAACAAAGTCCGTCATAGGATGAGGTTGTGATGTATACGTTCTTTGGCGTGAAAAAAGATTGTTTCTTTCTTGACTGTATAGGGGAATAATGACAAGATTTATTCCATATCGACTAGAACATAAAGAGGGGGAAGGCTATGGAGTACTTTATCGCTGTACTTGTTTTACTTTTAATGATTGGTATTTCTAATATTTTGAATCGACTGGTTCCTTTGGTGCCAGTACCTTTATTCCAAATTGCACTCGGGATCATTGTCTCGATCGTAGGCGTAGAGTTACCCCTTGATCCTGAATTATTCCTTGTGCTATTTATTGCGCCATTATTGTATAACGATGGACGGCGTACACCTAGAGATGAGTTATGGAATCTGCGAGTCCCTATTATAACGCTAGCCTTTGGGCTTGTATTTGCTACGGTATTGATTGCAGGTTATGCCATTCATAGTCTAATTCCAAGTATTCCATTACCCGCAGCGTTTGCTCTAGCGGCTATATTATCGCCTACCGATGCAGTCGCTGTAGGTTCGCTCGCAAAGCGTGTCCATTTACCACAATCCATTCATCGGTTACTCGAAGGAGAATCTTTGCTCAATGATGCTTCCGGTCTGGTAGCTTTTAAATTTGCTGTAGCAGCTACAGTCACCGGTGCTTTTTCGTGGTGGGAAGCTTCTTTTAGCTTTGTGCTTGTGGCTTTGGGCGGATTGGCTCTTGGCGCATTGATGTCTTTTATCCTTATTCGTTGTCAGGTGTGGTTACGACGTTGGGGAATGGAAGATATTACGGTGCATGTATTGTGGCAAATTCTCACTCCATTTGTCATCTACTTACTCGCCGAAGAAATTGGCGTATCTGGTATTTTAGCTGTTGTTGCCGGGGGTATTGTTCATGCGATGGAGCGTGATCGTGCCGAATCCGTACAACTTAAAATGCAATTAGTGTCTACCAGTACATGGTCTGTGCTTGTATTTGTACTAAATGGTCTGGTATTTATGATTCTTGGTGTACAGATTCCAGAAGTCATGGGAACTATATTCCAAAATGTCAATTTCGACAACGGAAGAGTACTGGGTTATGTCGTACTTATTACATTACTTTTGTATGTGCTACGGTTTATCTGGATTTATGCATTTTGGAGTGTACGCTATTTGTTACAAGCGCCTTCCGAATCCAATCGACCTAGCCTTAGAGGGATATTATTAACTTCTTTATCTGGAGTTCGTGGTGCCTTAACCTTAGCAGCTGCGTTTTCTATTCCATATGTATTAAATGATGGAAGTGCATTTCCAGAACGGGAATTGATCTTATTTATTGCAGCAGGAGTTATTCTACTGAGTCTGATCTTAGCGAGTATTTTCTTGCCATTATTATCTTCTGATCCAGAACCTGTAGTGACGCTTGCTGATAAAAAGAAAAAATCAGAAAAAGATATTCGACTCAAAATTTTAGAAGCGGCTGTACAATCGGTTCATTCTAATATGAACGATTCCAATCGTGATGCCGCTCGTAATCTTATCGCTGAAGTGAAAGGCTATATGTCCAAAAGCGATGTGTTCCAAAAGCGGATCATGGAGATTAACGGTATGGGACCACAGGAAATGGAGATTTACCTGCACGGTATTCAAGCTGAACGTACAGAAGTCAGACGGTTACGTAATCGTGGGGAGATCACCGCAGAGATTGCGATGACTTTCGAATATCGACTAGACCGTCTGGAAACGGTTCTTCGAGATCGATCAGATACGGGTATAGCCGAATGTCTGGACAAGTGGAAAGGGATGATTCCACTGAACAATGCAGAACAGCATGAAACGTTAGAGCCGAATGATGAAGCAGCACGAACACATATGTTGAAAAAGTTAAAACTGCATACATCGATTGCGGCTATTGAAGCGATTCAGCAACAGATGACTCCAGATAACAGAACAGCTTCGACCAAAATTATAGCCCGTTATGAAAAAGTGATTCATGCGATTCAGTACCAGACAGGGCAATCACTACCTGATATTACGCTAGATAAAGGAAAACTAGATCTAATTACGACAGCGATCCAAAATCAACGTGATAAAGTACAAGAACTGTATGAAAGTGGAGAAATTGACCGTCAACACGCTCGTAAAATGAGACATTTTGTTCAAGATTTAGAAAAGTGGATACTGATGGAAAATTAAAAGTATGTCAAATTTAAGACGAAATTATATTTTTACAAAAAATGGTTATCAAATTCGGTTATGTTGAACCGGTGTTGGGTAAGTTATAAGTAGGAAGTAGTCGATATATTATCTTCTACGTTAAAGAAGATTTATCCAAATGAAGCGTTTATCTTGAAGCATGATGGTAGTACACATCGTATTATGCTTTGGGATAAACGATCTCTTCATTTGAAATAGAGAGAACAAGAATGATACATATTCTTCTGTGGTCTATACTGTGCTTTTTTTGTGCACAGTTAAAAATAGATCGTTCTTTCTTGATCTATATCGATAGCATTTTTTCCTGATACTCACTAACTATAATTCTACTGGAGGTAACATCATGAAAAAATCAACGACATTTAAAAAACCTATTTTTGCATTAGCTACGTTTGCAATCAGTGCTTCTTTACTTCTACCCGGTGCAGCTTCAGCAGCAGCTGAGACTTCAAATAATGTAAATGGCAGTTATAGTCTGGGTACGAATGGTTATCTAGCGAATACAGGTTGGTCGGGCATGAATAATTCAAATAGTACGATGACTGGTGAAAATCAAGATTCTACGCAGTCGATCTTCTATGATACCAATTCATCTTTCGGTTATAACTGGGCATATGCAGCAGACATGACAGGTACACAATCTTCTCCAGCAATCTCTTACGGTTGGAACTGGACACCAGGTTATGAGAATGCAGGTAACTTCCCTGTCCAAATCTATAAAGACAACGAGAACAGACGCAGTAATAGTAGTAGCTCTAGCTCTCGTCAAAGCCAAATGAAAGATATCAATACTTCAGTGAGCTATTCGACTGAAGAAGCAACAGGTGATTATAGCACAGGATATACGGTATTTATCCATAATACGCAGTGGGCAGGAGCAGAGTCTCAACCTTCTGATATTGTAAAATTAGTCACTTCTACTTCACAGAATGCTTCAACTGTAGTCGAGAATAAAAATGATTCTACTTCAACAACAAACCAAGATATGAAAACGACCACAGCAACATGGGGCGAATCTCTAGGCACAGTGAGTCTAGATGGCGCTAATTGGGATGTGTATCGTAAAGGTATGAATAGTGATATGGAAGGTCAATCTAACTTCAATAGTATGAATGGAAATGTATATACTTTTGTAAGAACAGAGAATGCAGATAGCGTAAACTTGAACATCTCTACCTTTATCAAAAACTTGTTAGATCGTAACGAATTGAACTCCTTTGATTATGTAAGTGGCGTGAAATTCGGTACAGATGTGATGAGTGGTAGCGGTAAATTGAATGTGACAAACTGGTCGATTACAGCTCAATAAGATCATTTTCGAACTAAAATAGTACTGAAATTCATATCATTTCTGAATAAAATCAAAGTGTTTCTTTTGCCTACGGGTAAGAGAAGCACTTTTTTTGCATTTTGACAGTGAAAAAATTACATGGAATTATATGGTAATTAGGAAATGGTAAAGGTGGCTTACTTAAACAGCGTATAAATGAATTCCGCGTAAACTAACATATGTGTCATTGTGATATATAAAAAAACAGATGAAAACGTTAACATTTTTGAATATTATAAACAAATTAAATCCATAATTACCAATTTACACCATTAAAAACTTTCAGTATAATCAGCCCTGAGGAGGTGATTCAGAAGGGGAACAAGCAAACGTAAGCCAAAAAGATAACGCTTACTTTTCGAATGGATACACATGATCCACCCAAATTACTTAAGAAAGAAAGGTGAATTTTTTGAAATCCAAAAAAAGTATCTGGCAAACATTGAAGTACACGATGGCCGTTTCACTATTAACTGGAAGTCTTTTGCCTGTACTTTCTACTCCAGCAGCTTATGCTGAAGCCCATGTCGATAATCCGTTTGTTGGCGCGACTGCGTATGTGAATCCTGATTATGCCAAAGAAGTTAATGCCTCAATTGCGAAAGTAAGTGATGCTTCACTCAAAGCAAAAATGGAAACCATAAAGTCCTATCCTACATCCGTCTGGTTAGATCGGATTGACGCGATAGGCGGTGGTGCGAACAATGCAGGTCGTCTTAGCTTGGAAGCTCATTTGGATGCAGCGTTAGCCCAGAAAAAAGGAAATACCCCGATTACAGCAAGCTTTGTAATTTATGATCTTCCTGGACGGGATTGTCATGCTTTAGCTTCTAATGGCGAACTACCTTTAACACCGGCAGGGTTAGAACGATACAAAACAGAATATATTGATGTGATTGCCGATATTTTCGCTAATCCTAAATATCAAGATATTCGTATTGTAAACGTAATCGAACCGGATAGCTTACCTAATCTGGTGACGAACTTGAGTGATGCACGTTGTGCTCAAGCTAGTTCAACTGGAATCTATGAAGCGGGCGTAAAATACGCTTTAAACAAACTTCATGCAATCCCAAATGTATACAATTACCTTGATATCGGTCACTCCGGTTGGTTGGGATGGGATAACAACCGTACAGCAACGGTCTCTTTGTATACTAAAGTGGTGCAATCTACAACAGCAGGTCTTGCGAGTGTAGATGGGTTTGTAACTAACACAGCGAATACAACACCGCTGAATGAACCTAATCTTCCTAATCCTGATCTAAATGTCGGTGGACAACCGATCAAATCGTCCAAATTCTACGAATGGAATCCTTACTTTGACGAAACTGATTTTACAGGCGCATTGTATAAGGATTTTGTCAGTGCAGGCTGGCCAAGTGGTATTGGATTCTTGATTGATACAGGCCGTAACGGATGGGGTGGACCTAACCGTCCAGTTGCCGCTATTGGAAATGATATCAATACCTATGTGAACTCTGGACGCGTAGACCGCCGCGATCACCGTGGTAACTGGTGTAATGCTAGTGGAGCAGGTATTGGTGTAGCTCCAACATCAGCTCCAGGTGCTCACTTGGATGCGTATGTATGGGTTAAACCTCCAGGTGAATCCGATGGTTCTAGCTCACTGATTCCGAACAATGAAGGCAAAGGCTTTGACCGTATGTGTGATCCTACATTTACAACAGCCGATGGCGTATTAACCGGTGCATTGCCTAACGCACCTATCTCTGGTGCTTGGTTCCATGATCAATTCGTGATGTTAATCAACAATTCTTATCCAGCTGTAGGCGGTTCTACAACACCTACAACTCCAGTTCCAGTAACGGTTCCTACTGCACCAACAGGTCTTAAAGCAACTGCTGAAGATGGTCAAGTCAAATTGAACTGGTCATCGGTAACAGGAGCTACTAGCTATACGGTGAAAAGAGGAACGAGTGCCACAGGAGCTTTAACTACTGTTGGTGCTAATATTACAACCACATTGTACACAGACAAAGCAGTTACAAATGGAACAACGTATTATTATGCTATTACTGCAAATAACACAGCAGGTTCAAGTGTAAATTCGTCTGTGGTGAGTGCTAAGCCACAAGCGACTACAACTACACCGCCAACACCAACAGACCCACCGACACCAACAGATCCAACACCAGCAGGTGATCTTGTGGTTCAGTATCGTGCGGGAGATACCAATGTTAATGATAGCCAGATCAAACCTTATTTTAATATCAAAAACAATGGTACAGCGGCTGTGAATCTTAGCGATCTCAAATTGCGTTATTATTTCTCTAAAGAAGGATCAGCAGATATGACTGCTTGGGTCGATTGGGCGCAAGTAGGTCAAAGCAATGTAACAACTACCTTTACACCTAATTACGTAGAAGTAGGTTTTACTGCTGGCGCTGGAGCACTTCAACCTAGTGCACAGACAGGCGATATTCAACTACGTATGGCCAAAAATGATTGGTCTCCACTAGATGAAAGCAACGATTATTCTTTTGACGCAACCAAGACTTCATATGCAGATTGGAACAAAGTAACATTGTACAAAGGCAATACATTAACATGGGGTGTAGCGCAATAATAAATAAGCATGATGCGTATATGACCATCTGCTAACTATGCTCAATAGCAAAAGACCTTGTCCTTTTAGGGATAAGGTCTTTTGTATAATTATCATAAGCATGACAAGAATTATAAGTAATCGTTTGAAAATGAAGAAAGAAAATGGGGGAGATCCGGTAAGCTTGCAAGTGGCATCGGATAACTGATCCAATATCCTTGAAAGTCGTTACATCCCAATTCGATCAACTGCCGCCATTGTTCTTCTTCTTCAATGCCTTCAGCGACCACATGCAGCTCTAGCGCTTCTGCCATCGCAAGTAGAGCTTTAAGCACAGGAGGGTTCATTTGCGCCACAAAAGAACGATCTATTTTGATATTGTCGATGGGAAGACGAGTAAGTGTACTGAGTGAAGAATACCCTGTCCCAAAATCATCAATAGAGATCGTATATCCTTGTTCACGTAATTTGAGTAGTGAAGAGCGTTCACTAACCGTATCGATCATAGCTACACTTTCCGTAATTTCGAGATCAATATAACGTGGATTAACGTTTTCTTCTTTGAGAATCTGATTAATTCGATCAATAAAATCAGGTTCACTTAATTGGATTCTGGAAATATTAATAGCAATCTTCGTCTGTTGTCCATATTTGGCTTGAATAATAGTCAGATCACGGCAAGCCTGACGAATCACCCATTCCCCTATCGGAATAATCAGACCTGTTTGTTCGGCGACAGGGATAAAGTCAGCTGGAGAAACCATATATTTATGATCTTTTTTCCATCGTAATAAAGCTTCGACCGCAACGACCTGCTTTTGCTTATTGCCATAGATCGGCTGATACAATAATTGCAGTTCTTCTTTTTCCAGACAACTGTTCAGTGCCAGTTCGTAATTAAAACGTACCACTTGCTCATACTGCGTACTTTCACAGAACAAATGATGTTTGTTACGTCCGCTTGTTTTGGCATGGTATAGGGCAATATCAGCACGTCTCAAAGCAATCGAGATATTGATATCTTCCGAGAAGAAAGCGATCCCTACACTAACGTTAATCTTAATTTGATGATTGTTGAATAAAAAAGGTTCATTCATAAGAGAGATAATAATCTTCGCCATCTGTTCGGGATGTTCTTGTTCTCGATTAGATACCAGTATAAATTCATCCCCGCTCAAACGAATACTGATATAGTCGGAACTGAAATTGCGTTTAAGACGACCGGCAACTTCAACTAATAAAGTATCTCCACTTTCCATACCCAGAGTATCATTTACATACTTAAGATTATCAATATCAAACATAAATAAATAAGCAGGTTGAGTCACGAACTCATACAGAAAGCGCCGATTCAATAATTGAGTCAATTCATCATGATAGGCATAATACTGCATTTTCTCTTGATAATGATGACGTTCATCATAACTACGAGTAATACAGACGAGATGAGTGATATTTTGATGTTCATCAAAGATAGGAGAAATGATACTATCTCCGCTTAATGTTCCGGTAGGCAAAAGATGCCCTTCATCAAAACGTACACTTTGTGCTTGAATAAGTACTTTAGAATATTTGTTATGCAAATATTGAGCCATTTCATATTGATTCCGTTCACTGTATAGCTCAAAAAAGTTTTTACCCATATATTCGCTAGTGATTCCACTAGACAATTCTGCCTTCCGATTGACATAACAATATACGAATTGTCGATTCTCGACAGCCATAATATACACTAGATCTTCCATAGCATCAAAAGCTAACTTAAGAAGCGGATGAATCAGTGAATCTTCGTTATTCATTTAGGTCCACTCCTTTACCATACAAATCATAATCTTAAAATTATTTTTAATATATAATAGGTTTCATCGGTATGTATAGAGCATATATGAAGAAAAAATGAACTTCTTTTTTTAAATGAATTGTTCAAAATTTGATTGTGCTATTCTTTTTAAGGGTATAAGACTATAGATATGTGTATTTTATCCATATAAAAGGAGTGTTATACATGGCACAGAAATTACAAGGAACGGTAGCCCTCGTTACAGGCGCAAGTAGTGGAATAGGGGAAGCAACCGCTAAGACTCTGGCTGCACAAGGCGCAACCGTAGTGGTCGTAGCACGTCGTAAAGACCGTCTGGATCAATTAGCTGCTGATATTACTTCTCAAGGTGGAGCAGCATTCGTGATTGAAGCAGATATTACCGATCAAGCACAAGCACAACAAGCGATTGAACAAACGATTCAAAAATATAATCGTTTGGATATTGTCATCAACAATGCTGGTGTGATGTTATTAGGTCCAGCAGAAAATGCACCGACAGAAGAATGGGATCGTATGGTGTCGATTAATGTGAATGGACTATTGCATATTTCTCATGCTGCATTGCCACATTTACTGAAAGCCGCTGAACAGTCAGAGCGCAAAGTAGCCGATCTGATCAATATTAGTTCGGTAGCAGGTCGTCGTGCAGGCGCAGGTTCTGCTGTCTACAATATGACCAAATTTGGAGTTGTTGCTTTTAGTGAAGCTCTTCGTCAAGAAGTGACAGGTCGTGGGGTACGTGTAGGCTTAATAGAGCCAGGCGTTGTACAGACCGAATTATCTTCACATGTACGCTCTGAAGTTATGGAAGAGATGGGTAAGCTATTTGGTGATATTACACCGCTAGAATCTCAAGATATTGCAGATGCTATCGAATATGTAGTGACACGTCCTAAGCATGTGGCTATCAATGAAGTATTGATTCGCCCAACCGATCAAGAATTTTAAGATGATATAATAAAAGACAAACGTATATAGATACCAAAAAAGAGTCACACTTATCATGAGTGTGACTCTTTTGGTTATCTTACTTATGCAGCGGACTTTTATGATTTGGTAGGAACAGCTTCTAACAAGCGAGGAAGACGTATTAACAAAAATACACTTCGCGCTAAACCAAAGACGATAAAAGCTAACCATAATCCATGGTTGCCATACAGAGGAACAGCAATCCAGAGCACCGCTACAAATAATACAAAAGAGATTATCATAGAATTACGAATAGGAGCAGTGACAGATAACCCTGTAAATAATCCATAGAATACAAGACCTGCACCTGTCACTAGAGGAAACAGTAACAACCAGGGGCTATATTCATTAGCCAGTGCAATTGTAGATGCTGAATCTGTAAATAATCCCAATAATGGTTGATGAAACACCCAGTAGACGATTACGATCAATAGCGCTGGCAGAAATGAACTGTACCATGACCACCGAATCGTCTGCCGTAGTAACAATGGGTTACGCGATCCACCAGCTTGACCCGCATAAATACTACTCGCATTGGCAAATCCATCAAAGAAGTAAGCCATAATATAATGGACTTGTAACAAAATAGCATTCGCAGCCAACATCTCAGGGCCGAATGAAGTACTGTTCGCTGTAAAGATATTGAACATTGCTAACAGACAGATCGTACGAATAAATAGATCGCTATTCACACTGATCATACGGCGTAAAGCTTCACGATTAAATAGACCTGCTTGCGATATCGATCCCCATTTGAAATAAGGAGAACGACAGATCAGAAAGATCCCGAATACTAGCCCGATAATCTCTGCAATCAATGTAGCTGAAGCGACACCTGCAACTTGCCAGTGAAATACATGTACAAATACGATCGCCAAAATCATATTGAGTACATTAATCCCTATCTGGACAAATAAAGTCTGCCTCACATGCGCCATTCCGATGAGCCAACCCAGAATAACATAATTCAGCAGGGTTACTGGAGCACCCCAGATACGAATATGAAAATAAATAGAAGCTTGCTCACGAATATTTGCATCAGGTCTAATCCATGCCAGTACACCTTGCAAAATGGGGTACTGTAACACAATAAATAGGAAACCGATAAGCAGAGCAATGATGGTCGGACGAACCAATTCGGAGAAGCCACGTTCTAATTCTCCGGCGCCTTTGGCTTGTGCTGCAAATCCAGACGTACTTACTCTTAGAAATCCAAATAACCAGTACAATGTATTGAAGATAAGAGTACCAATTGCAACGCCACCTATGTAAATGCTACTTGATAAATGACCAACAACAGCAGTATCTACTGCACCAAGAAGGGGAGTAGTCACGGTAGAAATAATTAACGGAATACTTAAAGCAAGATAACTACGATAATTAGGTGGAGTAGAAGATTGTAATGTTTTCATACTTTTGTTATACCATAAATTAATCGAAATGAATACGATTAAACAATTTGTGAATAGATTGTTGAATTTATAGTTGGAAATCATTGTGTATCGTTAATGAATGTGATATTAATTAATAACAACCTAAACAATAATTTTGAAAGCGTAATCATATTAGAAAGAAAGTCTACTTTACTACCACTATAAAGGAGAGAATACCTATGCTCAAAAATGATAACGTGTTGACCACAGTTACACCGAAAGAAGTCCGTATTCAAGATGAATTTTGGACGAAATATAATGAACTGGTACGTGAAGTTGTGATTCCTTATCAATATGATGCTCTACATGATCGTATTGCTGATGCTGAACCCAGTTATGCTATTCAGAATTTTGAGATTGCTGCTGGTCGCAAAGAAGGGGAATTTAATGGATTTGTTTTTCAAGATACGGATGTAGCGAAATGGATCGAAGCCGTAGGGTATTCGTTAATGACACATCCTGATTCTGCATTAGAACAGATGACCGATCAAGTGATTGATCTTGTTGCTGAAGCGCAAGGCGAAGATGGATATCTAAATACATATTTTACAATCAAAGAACCGGATAAACGTTGGACTAATCTAGCGGATTGTCATGAACTGTATACAGCAGGGCATATGATTGAAGCTGGAGTAGCTTATTACCAAGCAACAGGTAAACGCAAACTGCTTGATGTGGTCTGCCGTCTAGCGGATTATATTGATACCGTATTTGGCACCAAAGAAGGTCAATTACGTGGCTATGATGGTCATCAAGAGATTGAGCTAGCACTTGTGAAATTATACCGTTTAACCGAAGAACAACGTTACTTGCAACTGAGCCAATTTTTTATTGATGAACGTGGACAACAACCTAACTTTCTAGAGCAAGAATGGGAACAACGGGATCGCATCAACTTTTTTGTAGGTAAAACAAATGAAATTAATCTGAAATACAGTCAGGCTCATGTGCCAGTACGTGAACAAAAAGAAGCAGTAGGGCATGCTGTTCGTGCAGTCTATATGTATACAGCGATGGCTGATCTGGCTGGTTTAACCGACGATAAAAGTCTATATGAAGCTTGCCAGACATTGTGGAACAACATGGTGCACAAGCAGATGTATATCACAGGCGGAATTGGTTCTACGCATCATGGTGAGGCTTTTACTATTGATTATGATCTTCCTAATGATACAGGGTATTCAGAGACTTGTGCAGCAGTAGGAATAGTCTTTTTTGCTCATCGAATGCTACAGATTGAAGCCAAAAGCGAATATGCCGATGTGTTAGAACGAGCTCTATACAATACAGTAATTGGCGGAATGGCGCAGGATGGTAAGCATTATTTCTATGTGAATCCATTAGAAGTCTGGCCGTCTGCTTGTCATCATAATCCAGGCAAGCATCATGTAAAGCCTGTACGTCAGAAATGGTTTGGCTGTTCCTGTTGCCCTCCTAATATTGCACGTCTGGTCAGTTCATTAGGGCAATACATCTATAGTACTGATCAAGATACGATATATACGCATCTGTATATCGGTGGAGAAGCACAATTAACACTTGGAGAAGAGCAACTTGTTATTCAGCAAGAAAGTAGATACCCGTGGAATGGAGCGACTCGTTTTTCTTTTCAATTACAACAACCTCAATCGTTTACATTGGCTTTGCGTTTACCCAATTGGTGTAAACAAGCTACGCTTACGATCAACGGTGAAGCAATAACTTATGAGTCCTTATTACATGATGGATATATCTATATTCAGCGAGAATGGTCAGCAAGTGATGTTATAGAATGGAATATGGAGATGCACGTACAAGTGATTCATAGTCATCCAAGACTGCGGGCTACAGCGGGCAAGGTCGCTTTACAATATGGCCCATTAGTATACTGCCTGGAGCAAGCAGATAATGGAGAATTGATCTCAGCATTATCTATTCATCCTGAAAAGCTATTGACTGCCCGATTCGATCGACAGTTGCTAGGAGGAACGATCGTCATTGAAGGTACAGCTGTGCGAGAGCAAGAAGAGGGATGGGGCGATAATCTATATCAAGATAGTGCTCCGACACCTCAACAACAACCATTTACAGCGATTCCTTACTTCCTGTGGGCAAATCGTGGTGAAGGCGATATGGCGGTCTGGATTCGTAAAAGTGAAGCCTTTTCTACAACTTCATCAACTAAGTAGGACAAGAGATGCGATATTTAGATGTCGCATCTCTTTATTTTGCAGAAAATAGTATGAAAAAATGTCAATTTAACGAAAAAAGCGAACATTTGTGCTTATTTTTTAGCTTAAACTATTGAATCAATATGCAGTTAAATGTAAAATAGAATAGAGAAGTGTAAAGGGGGGTTAATTTTGGCTAAAGCAAAAGTAGCAAAGCGTCCAACACGGGATGAATTTGTACTAGAAGAGATCGGTAATCAACTTACTGAAGCCTATCAAGAAAAATCGGAAATTTTGCTGACTGTCTGGGGTACAGAAGAACCTGTACGCGGTCAGATTGTAAATATGGATCCACGTACAGGTCGAGTACATGTACAATATGAAGAAGAACTTCATAAAGTCAAATTTATGGATATTATGGGTGTAAATTACCCGAGAGACTAAATAAATTGTTTTGACAAAATAATGATATTCAGAATATACTAGCATAGCCGATTATCTGCTATGCTAGTATTTTTTTTGGAGGATAACTTATGTCATTTAATCAAGAGCAAGACCCGCTAGGTTTGCTGTTATCCAGAACATATTTGGCTTATAAGAAAAAAGCTTCTCATCTTTTACAGGATTATAATATCACTCCAGAACAATTTGGAGTTCTGAACAACCTTGTGGTTCACGTAGGCATTTCTCAGAAAGCATTAGCTGAATTATTTTCTAAAGATCAGACCAGTATTGGTAAAACGATTGATCGATTGGAAAATAAAAAGTTAATCACACGTACAGTAGATCCTGCTGATCGCCGAGCTGTATTATTGCATTTGACTGCGCAAGGACAAGCATTGATCGCAACCACACAGCCGATTATGAAAGAGGTTGATGATGAGATCAATAGCCTATTTCCACCGGAACAAGTAAAACAGTTTATTGCCACAATCAATCAATTGTTTGACCATTTATCCCGCTGATACTGTCAGCTGGATATTTTTTGGCTTAATACATGCATAACCATTTATATCCTATGCATGTAATTTTAAAAAGAAAAGTTGTATTTGGAGGAGAAAAGAATGACTGTATTCAAAACGTTTAAAGATTTTTTGGGCATTACCCAGACTAAGGTAGGGATCGTATTTTCTATTTTTGTACCTTTAGTCTTTTTATTATTCTGGATGACGGGTTATCACGGAGCTACAGAGCGAGTGGATCAACTGGTGGTAGGTATTGTCAATGAAGACGGAACAGCAGGTGATAATATTGCTCAAGCGATCGCTACAGGGGTTCCATACAAGACTCAATCTTATCCGTCGTTAAACGAAGCACAACAACATATGGATAATGGTGAATTGACCATGGTTATTTCTATTCCTGCTCATTTCACCGAAGATGTAGCGAGCAATGGCAGTACTCAGATGAATTATTATATCAATCAAGGGAACTCGGATATTGCGAAGTCCATCGTACAAAGTTCTGCTGCACAAATTTCCTCGACGATAGGCGAACATGCTTTTGCTGATGTTCATCAAGAAATCGTGACTACAAATGTGGTCAAAACACATGATATTTCTAATTTTGCCATTTCAATGTTGCCTATGATCTTAGGTTTTGTCACATATGTTGGTGTTATGACCATGAATATCCAATTAAATATTGCATCTATGATGTTAAAGCGTGATCATAGTAAGTGGCAGATCTTTTGGGGGAGACAGATATTACTGCTGGCAATCTCTATCGTAGCTTCATTACTGATTACGACAGTAGCCACGTTATTCGCAGATACAGCCGCTTCATTCTGGCAAATGTGGAGCTTTCATCTATTGGTCTACATTTCCTGTATTGCTGTTACACAAATGGCGTTCGCTTTATTCGGCAATGTGGCTCCATTATTCAACGTAGCGTTAATTCCGCTTCAGTTGATGACCGCAGGAAATATCATCCCTGCTGCTATGTTATCTCCTTTATATCGAAATGTAGGACACTTTTTACCAGCTCCAAATGCTATACAAGGCTATTTAAGGTTAATTTATAGTGGGGCTTCTGTATCCTCATTTGTGATTCATTTACTATGGATAGCGATTGTCACTTTTGGAATCACATGGATTCGTACAGCGCTGATCAAGCCAGCACCAAGCCCTATCAATCATCCGGCAAATAGTCACTAATCTCCAGTAGACTGAACAAGGTTGTTGTGTATGTATTATCTGTACTATTCCAAAAGGAGGCGTTAACGATGTCATTATCACACATTCTAGTTCCTTACGATGGATCAGAACATTCTCAAAAAGCGTTAGAGAAAGCGATTGGTCTTGGAACAGAACTAAAAGCTCAGATTGAAGTATTGTATGTAGATTCAACGTCTACAGAGATTTTGCAACAACCGTTAGTGATTCCTACACATGAACTAGAATCTTATTTTGACCATGAAGAAGAGGATGTACGCCTTAATCTACGTCAATTGATCTCCACCATCCCTAATGCTCAAGCCACAGTGATTCAAGGCAGTGCGGGTAAAAGTATCGTTAAGTATGCAGACAGCATTGAAGCAGATCTGATTATTATGGGTAGTCGTGGGCTAGGTACTGTGAGTGAATTTGTAATGGGTAGTGTTAGTCATTATGTAACACAGCGCGCCAAATCTCCTGTTATGATTGTGAAATAAACGAATCAAATAACGTGTAGAGCACCCAATATCTTTTCTCTAAGTTAGAGAAGGGTATTGGGTGTTTTTGTAGGCGTCTATATTCATGATCAATTAGTGGATCGATATTCTTATACAGACTATTTCTACATTTCTATAAATGATATTTTGATCCAGATAAAGGATAAAATATCGTACAAAGCGAATAGTTACAAAGTGAAATGAAAACGTTAACATTTTGAAGGAGGACAAATCATGAACAGCAAATTACTTAACAAATGGGGCAAAATCAGCTGTATGATGTTGATCGGAGGGTTATTAAGTACATCGTGGGGAACATCTTCTTCTGTAGATGCTTCTGCAACCGCTTACAAATTCGATTTTGGTAGTGGTGCAGTGACTTCTGGATATACAGGCGTACAAGCTTCGACCGCTTATAATGCTTCAACAGGCTATGGATTTAACACGCCAGCCAATATCAAAAATGTATCTGCTTCAGGGACAGGTGTAGCTAGTGATGCAGTACAATTTGTCACCTTTGGAACGAAAAGTAGTAATACTTTTAACGTTGATCTACCTAATGGATTGTATGAAGTGAAAGTGACACTCGGTAACACCACACGTTCTAGTGTAGCCGCAGAAGGGGTATATCAGCTGATTAATATGACGGGAAACAATGCGACCGATCAATTCCAGATTCCGATTACCGATGGTCAGCTTAACTTATTAGTCACAGAAGGCAAAGCAGGGGCTGCCTTTACATTAAGCGCACTTGAAATTACACAAGTATCGACCAATCCGACCACTCATCCAACGATCTACGTAGGTGGCGACTCCACAGTAGCAAATTATTATCCTTTGACTAGCAGTGTACAAGGTGGATGGGGACAGATGTTACCTCAATTTATTAACAAGAACGATTATCTCGTACGCAATATGGCATCCGGTGGACAAATTGCGCGTGGATTCCGTGATGATGGACAACTGGAAGCCATTTTGAAATACATTAAGCCGGGCGATTACTTTATTGTGCAACTGGGTATCAATGATACGAATGTCAAAAATAATACGACAGAAGCACAATTCAAAGATATTATGCGAGATATGGTGAATCAAGTGAAAGCCAAAGGTGCTACAGTTATTCTATCTACACCTCAAGGCAGAGCAACTGATTTTGATAGTGCAGGTGTCCATCATGCAGAAGGTCGTTGGTACCGCGGAGCAACGATAGCAGTGGCTCAAGAAACCAATGTTCCGTTGATCGATCTAAATGTACTCAGTTCTGCTTATTTCACTTCGATCGGGGCAAATGCTACATTAGCATTGTATATGAACGGTGATACATTACATCCTAATTATGCTGGAGCCACCCAGCTTGCTCGTATTGTTGTTGAAAATATGAAAGCCCAAGGGTTATATTAATCGTTGAACGAGGAATGAAAGTGGTACTTCTGTATATCCAAAGCTTCTTCGCTTATATAGGGAGAAGCTTTTTTCATATATGATGATTTATTATGTTCATACATAACTAAAGAAACTATAGTATAATACCTTAAGTATTGCTATGCTCGACTGTGAAAGGTAGACTATATACGTTGAGCTTTTTCATTGTATGAATAACTTAATCCGATCTTCTGCTATAGAAGGTCAGACCTGATGGAGGATATATTATGTTACTTATCGAACCAACTTTGATTCAACAACGAATCGATGATCTACAAGATCAAGATTTGTATATTCATTTGGAAATGACCACTGGAGCCTATGCCGCTCATTTGGATAGTACCAAGCATCCAGCCGCTACTTTTATCAGTAATGCGACATTACGCTATATTCATGGTTCTATTTCTGGCGAAGGTCCATATCGTGTTGGACTTAAAACAGAAAAAGGTTGGGTTTATTCAGAAGGACTTACTCATTATGAAGAAACCGAACAAGAGCGTCTGATTCTAGCTGGTCATGATACGCAAGGTAAATTAGTAGTTGCTTTGCAACTCAGTAAGGAGCCTTTCTAATGGACAATAATAAAAAAACTACATTTTCTCTAATTCCTGCTGATTCTCGTATCCTTGTCGTATTGCCACATCCTGATGATGAAGCATTCAGTTTATCAGGTACACTAGCGAAGCATATTGCACAAGGAGGACAAGTGACTTATGCTTGCCTCACACTTGGCGAAATGGGACGTAATATGGGGATTCCACCATTTACTAACCGAATTGGTCTGCCTACGATTCGTAAAGGTGAGTTGGAAAAATCTGCAGAAGCGATAGGCATTCAAGATTTACGCATGCTCGGTTTCCATGATAAAACGATCGAGTTTGAAGTTAAAGAAGTATTAGATGGTACTATTTACGATCTAATCGTTGAACTCAAGCCATTCTTGATCGTTACTTTCTCTCCAGGATATAGCGTTCACCCTGATCATGATGCGACAGGAGCCGCTGTTGTACGTGCTGTAGAACGTCTGCCTCAAAGCGAACGTCCATTACTGCATACAATGGCATTTTCCAAAAACTGCTATGCTGAATTAGGTCAACCTGATATTGAGAATGATGTCAGCGACTTTTTAGAAAATAAAATGAAATCGATCCAAGCCCATCGCTCGCAATTTCAAGCGGTAGAAATGCTAGGTCAGAACAAATTAAAAGATAAAGAAATCAAAGAACGTTTTGGTAAAGAACGTTTCTGGACACATTCTGTTTAAGACGTATGTTGTTATAAAAAAAGCCGCCCTATTCCTTCACATCAGAAGGGTAGGGCGGCTTTTTATTGTGATTATTTAATTAATCCTTTAGAGATCAGGAACTCATGAGCAACATCATCTTCACGGTAACCTTGATCGACTTTGGCATTCATAATCTGCATTTCTTGTTCATTGATTTGACCTTGTAATGCATCCAAAGCTTTTTTGATCGCTGGATATTTTTTAAGTGTCTCTGAACGAACAGCTACGCCTGCATCATAAGGCGGGAAAAAGTGCTTGTCGTCTTTGAGTACAAATAGATTATTAAGCTTGATCTGACCATCAGTAGAATAGACACTCACCACATCAGTATCATGTTGTCCGATCAAACGGTACTTAATACCTTGATCCATACCTCTAACATCTTTGAAGATCATATTGTACTTCTTCTTCAATCCAGGATACGTATCTGCACGATCGGTAAATTCAAATTCTGACGCTAATTCAAGATTAGGCGATACTTTGGCTAGATCACTGAATGTTTTTAAGTTATACTTTTGTGCGGTTTCTTGGTTAACCGCTAGAGAATACGTATTACTGAATCCAAAAGGAGCAATAAATTGCAAATTATCTTTTTTCATCAATCGTTTAGCGCTTGCTAATGTTTCTTTAGAATTGGTAGTTTCTTGTTGATAATAGTTGGCAACAATCGTTCCTGTGTATTCAGGATACAATTGAATATTGTTATTTTGAAGAGCGGTCCAGGCAACACTTGATCCACCTAGATTGACTTTACGGTTGACTTTGATACCGGTACGATTTTCAATCATATCTGCCATTAGATAAGCTAATATAATGTTTTCGGTAAAGTTTTTGGAGCCAATGGTAATTTCACCGCCAGTTGTACCCTCTGTAGCGGATGAACTGCTACAAGCTGTTGTGAGCAGACTTGTGATCGTCACTATACATATCAATAACGTTATCCAGCGTTTGTTTCGCTTCATCATCATTCCTCCTGCGTTCAGATTCCTTATTTCAATCCTCGTGGTGTTGTCCAACGTTCTACCAACCCAAGCAAGTAATCAAATACCAATGCAAGGATAGCTGCAGGAATAGCACCTAATAGAATAAGGGCATCAATATTACGAGTAATTCCAAGGAAGATAAAGTCACCTAAACCACCAGCGCCTATAAAAGCAGCTAACGTTGCTGTACCTACATTAATAACAGTTGCTGTCCGAATTCCCGCCATAATCACAGATAATGCGAGTGGAAGCTGAACACGGAACAATATTTGACGGCTGGTTAGACCCATACCTTTGGCGGCTTCAATAATAGCTGGATCGACATCTTTGATCCCTGTAAATGTATTACGAATCACAGGTAGCAGAGAATATAAGAACAATGCAGCTACGGCTGTAATCGTACCGATACCGAAGATCGGAATCATAAAGCCCAGTAGAGCCAGTCCCGGAATCGTCTGCAAAATACTAGCAACTCCAATAATGGGTGTGCGTAATCCTTTCACACGTGCGACTAGAATACCTGCCGGTACCCCGATAACAATAGCAATCAACATCGATATTAATACTAATTTGATATGAACCCCTGTTGCTCCAATCAGTTCTGGACCACGAAGGTTAAATTGACGGATAAATTGCTCCCACAAAGATATGTTTTCCATTATACTTCGCCTCCAGCCCAGTGATTAGCAAACATGGTCAGCAAAGTTCCACGAGTCACTATACCTACTAATTTTCCTTGTTCATCGACAACAGGTAGAATACCGTTTTTCGCTTCAACGACATTTAGCAAAGCATCTTGCGCGGTATCTGTTGGTTTTAACATATGTGTGACAGGCTTTATAATTTCGCCTATCGTAGCTACTGTATCGATATTAGCCAATACATCATAGGCAGATACAATCCCTAGCAATATACCTTGTGTATCGGTAATCAATAACGTATCTGTTTTGCGTTGGCGCATAAAGGTAATAGCTTTACCCGGGCTACGATCTGGAAGAGAAGTGGAAGGATCTTTACGCATCAGATCGGTAACCGGAATATACTCAGGATTTTGATACAATCTATTTTTACCTATAAATTCTTCTACAAAACCATGAGAAGGTTCGCGTAGTAACATATCAGGCGTATCCAGTTGCAATAACTCGCCATCTTTCATAACTGCGATTCGATCGCCTAATTTCAAAGCTTCATCCATATCATGCGTAACGAAAACGATCGTTTTTTTCAAATCACGTTGTAGACGTAATAACTCATCTTGCAATTGCTCACGTGTAATAGGATCAAGTGCTCCAAAAGGCTCGTCCATCAGCACAATATCAGGGTCAGCGGCTAGAGCACGGGCTACACCGACACGTTGTTGCTGTCCACCTGATAATTCTTTAGGATAACGCTTGGCAAATAGTTCAGGATCCAGACCTACCAAGTTGAGCATTTCAATCACTCTATCTTTTTTCTTCTTCTCATCCCAGCCTTTAAGTTCAGGCATTAGAGCAATATTTTGTTCAATCGTGTAATGAGGAAACAGTCCTGCTTGCTGAATCACATAGCCCATCGTACGGCGTAATTTCACAGGATCTTGCTTTTTGATATCTTTGCCATCTACAGATAAAGTACCTCCTGTATGAGAGACTAGGCGGTTAATCATTTTCATCGTAGTCGTTTTACCACATCCGCTAGGGCCGATAAACACCAAAAATTCCCCATCTTTTATTTCAAAATTAAGTGACTTGACGGCTTGAAAACCATCGGGGTACGTTTTGCTTACATTTTCGAATTTAATCATAACTTGTACTCCTTTATCTATTTTATTTTGGTATGTACAACCATTGACATTTCAATAATGACTCTAAAAAAGAGTTAGGTTCATCATGCGTATAACAATTGATTGAGCTCCATGTATTTAGACCTAATTTATACATTTGAAACAATATACAAAGTCATAATTGTATGAAAACGGTCGAAAAATGTCTAAAAAAAGATGAAGAAGTCTTTTGATTATTTGAGGTATAACGCTTACAATTTAAAGTGAATCTATCGAACAAATAAAAGGAAGGATGTTGAAGATGGAACGCGTTTCTTTTGTTTTACATATTGATCCGAAAGATCAAAAAGAGTATATTGAACGCCATCAAGCGGTTTATCCAGAATTGTTGCAAGCGTTTGGAGAAGTAGGGATTCACACGTATAGTATTTTTTTGCATGAAGGCACTCTATTTGCCTATATGGAAGTAGATCACTATCAATCAGCGATGGATCAACTAGCTGTGCATCCTGCTAATCAGCGCTGGCAGACTTTTATGTCAGATATGTTGATTGCTAATCCGCAAGGAACCACATCTGAAGTCATTCCTGAAGTATTTCATTACCATAATTAATCTTATTTCTAGTAATATCCTATTAGAGAATAGTTGAAAGAACACCTTCAGCCTGTCATGATTAGTGTTGGAGGTGTTCTGATATGAAATATGTTCATTTTAGTTATCAACAACAGCAACACATAGGTATCGCATTAGATGATGTGATTGTACCTATGTCTGCTTTACAACCTTTTGTCGATTCCTCGTTAATCCTTCCTGTACACATGGACGATCTCTGGTCTCAACATGGATTACATACACAGCTTCAACACATCTTAGAACAACACACCACTGAACTTTTAGCTCAAGCGATTGCTGAACAAGATATCGAATGGTTGCCTGTAATACCAAGCCCCGGTAAGCTGATCTGTATTGGTCTTAATTATCGCCGTCATGCAGAAGAAACAAAGGCACCGATTCCGCAAACACCTGTTGTTTTTAGCAAATTCTCTGATGTGGTAGCAGGTCATCTACAATCTGTAACGCTCCCACAAGCCAGCACACAAGTCGATTACGAAGCAGAGCTATGTATAGTAATCGGTCAGCAAGCGAGTCAGGTGAGTACAGAAGAGGCTTTAGATTATGTATTTGGTTATTGCGCCGCTAATGATGTCTCTGCACGTGATCTACAGATGCTGACCAGTCAATGGTTACTAGGCAAAACATGTCCCGATTTTGCACCGATTGGTCCTTATCTGGTTACAGCTGATGAAGTTGGCGATCCCAACCAGCTCCAGATCAGTGCCTATCTAAATGGAGAACAAGTCCAACATTCCAATACATCTGATATGATTTTTGATTGTCGTTATATTATTCATTATCTTTCTCAGCATATGACGCTTAATCCGGGTGATATTATTTTGACGGGTACACCCGAAGGCGTGATTTTGGGCAAACCAGAAGAAGAACGAGTCTGGTTAAAGTCTGGTGACGAAGTTACAATTGAAATTGAAAAGCTAGGCAGATTAACGAATACATTTGTATCGGCTAAATAGAATCAAACGATATTTTGGAAGGCACAGGAGGGGATCGCTATGATCCAAGAAAATACCAAACTGAGAACGCTAGGAACGTTTCTCAAATCCCGTCGGAATCAATTACAACCTGAACAAGCAGGGTTCAGTCATTCTTACGGTCAACGTAGAACACCGGGATTGCGACGGGAAGAAGTGGCTGTACTTGCTGGTGTAAGTGCTACGTATTATACGTGGTTAGAACAGGGAAGAGATGTGACTGCTTCACGCGATGTGATTGAAAATATAGCCAGAGCGCTACAATTGAATCCTGATGAAAGAGTACATTTGCTTCAGCTCTGGAATCCGAATGAGCCTGAGACGATTGCAAATGTCTCTACCATAAGCCCGCATTGGCAACATATTCTGAATCAACTTCATTCCCCATCCATTATTACGAATCATATGTCAGAGTTTATTTTTTGGAATCCAGCAGCCAATGAATTATTTTCCAATCTAGACGCAATGTTACCTGAAGAACGGTTTTTTATGAGGTTAGTCTTTCTAAACGAAGAATTTCGGAGTCGGATCGTGAACTTGGAAGAGTATACGATTAGTTGTGTCGCTGTCTATCGTAGCTATTACAATCGCCATCCTGAAAATCTTTTTTTCAGAGAATTTGTACAACGTTTATGTAGGGATAGCCCTGAATTTGAAGCAATATGGAATTTGCATCATGTTCAACTTCAAAAAGCATGTCTTTTACACATTCATATGCCTAGTGCCCAACAGATAGTTACTTTCGACTCTAATTCAATGGCGACACTCGACAACAGTCCCAATTATCATATGTGTATCTATTCACCCGTCTCCTCATAATGAATATTATGTTCCTAAACTAACAGGTAGCTCACATGCTGCCTGTTAGTTTTTTTACTAGCATAACTGTACTGTGGTTGAACCTATACATATGGAATAGGATATAGAAAGTAACCACACTATATTGTATAGATTGAACAGGAGGAACGATAGATGCACTATAATCAATTAGGTCCAAGCGGGCTATTTGTATCTGAATTATGCTTTGGCACAATGACGTTCGGAGGCGGAGAAAATTTTGATATCGTTGGTAAAGTACAGCAAGAAGAAGCAGATACTTTACTAGCACGTGCGTTGGAAGCAGGAATTAACTTTATTGATACCGCAGATATTTACTCTGAAGGCAATTCAGAAAGAATTACTGGACAAGCGCTACGCAACTTAGGCGTCAAACGAGAAGAAGTGGTTGTCGCTACGAAAGTGTTCGGTGTCATGGGATCTTCTCCTAATCAGAAAGGTTCTTCTCGCAATCATATTATGGATGGTGTCCAAAATAGTCTGGAACGTTTACAAATGGATCATATTGATCTGTATCAACTTCATGGATTCGATCCTGCTACTTCGATAGAAGAATCGCTACAAGCTTTAACTGACCTTGTACGACAAGGATTAGTTCGCTATATTGGTGTATCCAACTGGGCAGCATGGCAAATCGCTCAAGCGATCGGCATTTCGAATCAGCATCGACTTGAAAAATTTGTTTCTACACAAGCGTATTATACACTTGCAGGTCGTGAGCTGGAACGTGAGATTATCCCGATGCTACATAGTCATAACGATATGGGATTGCTCGTATGGAGTCCACTTGCAGGAGGTTTATTAAGCGGTAAATTTACACGTGATCAGCAAAATTCTGAAGGCAGTCGACGCAATGATTTTGATTTCCCGCCTGTAGATAAAGACCGTGCGTATGATATTATTGATACTTTGATCGAAATGGCTAATCAAAAAGAAGCCTCGGTAGCTCAACTTGCTCTAGCATGGCTGTTACATCAACGTGCAGTGACCAGCGTCATTATTGGCACGAAGAAGATGCATCAGTTAGAAGATAATCTAGGCGCCATCGATATTGTATTTTCTGAAGAAGAATTACAGACACTCGATAAGATCAGTCAGATTCCTAGTGAATATCCAGGCTGGATGATAGATATGTGGAGTCAAGCAAGAATAGAACAATTACAACAGGTGCGTCATACCCGTTCGTGATATACATTACACTGAAAAAAGGAATCCCAAGGTAATATACTTGTGGGTTCCTTTTTTTATGTGTATGATGTTTTGCCTTTTGTTGCTACGATGACAAGAAAGCAGAAAAACGTTATGATAACAGGAGCGGACATAAATAGAGATGAGGTCTATGAATGAAGGTAAGGGAATGGATTAACCACGATGGAATCCGGCGCATTATCGTGCTTGCGATTCTTGTTCTGGTGATTTTTGCTATGCAAAGTATGATGAATATTATTTTACTTACATTACTGCTGACGATTCTAATCGGTAGTATGTATGATGGGCTTATGAAGTTATTTCAAACGTTCATTCCTAATGTTTCACGCTTTTTTGTTTTACCTTTAGTGTATCTGATCTTGCTGGCTGTTATTGCCTGGGGCGTGTACCGAATGGTGCCTACAGTGATTATGCAGGTCACTCAGTTATACGAAATGATTATTGAAGCCTATCGGCACCCTCACGAAAGTGAATGGAACCCGTACATTATTAACTTTTTGAATACGTTAAATGTACAGCGTTTTATCGAACCCGGCTTTAATGTTATTTTAAAAATTAGCAAATTAGGTTCTCAGTTACTTATAGCATTATTGCTTAGCTTATTTTTCTTATTGGATCGTGCGCACATTACACGTTTTACGTCTTCTTTTCAAGAAAGTAAGTTAGGTTGGTTTTTTAAAGAAGTCGGTTATTTCGGCAAAATGTTTTTAGATACGTTTGGTAAAGTCATTGAAGCTCAATTATTGATTTCATTGATCAACTGTATTATTACGATTATCGCGCTCTGGTTCATGGGCTTCCCGAATTTATTAGGTCTGGCTTTGATTATCTTTATGTTAGGCTTAATACCGGTTGCAGGTGTATTTATATCGCTTGTTCCGCTAGGATTGATTGCTTTCAGTATCGGTGGAGTGAAGTACATTGTCTATCTGCTGATTCTGGTTGTAGTGATTCATGCGATTGAAGCTTATTTCTTAAATCCCAAATTAATGTCCAGTAAAACCAATCTACCTGTTTTTTATACTTTTGTGGTTCTTATTTTTTCTGAACACTTTATCGGTCCATGGGGATTGATTATCGGTATTCCGTTATTTGTCTTTTTCCTTGATTTGATCGGGGTTACTCGTAAGAAAAAAGGCAGTGTCTAATGGATCGTTAGTTATAAAAGACTATTGTGATCACAGTCTATTTGAAACGTTTATGCTGCCTGTATGGAGTATAAACGTTTTTTGCTTTTACAAAAATTTTACATTTACGATTGGCTTTTCATTATCGCACATGATATCCTTATAAACATATCGATCTACTTAGGTATACAATTATTCATATTTGGAGGGATTTTATATGAGCGTCAATTCACCAAAAACATCAGAACTATTTACTCCTTTTCATACACCACAGCTAGAATTGTCCAATCGGATCGTTATGGCTCCGATGACACGTAATTTTTCACCTAATGGTGTACCTGGAGCAGATGTAGCGACGTATTATAGACGTCGTGCTGAAAATGAAGTCGCATTGATTATTACAGAAGGTACAGCGATCAATCATCCTGCTGCTGTCTCTTCTCCAGATATCCCTGTTTTTCATGGCGAAGAAGCTTTGAATGGTTGGGCAGAAGTGGTTAGACAAGTACACGAAGTTGGTGGCAAAATCATGCCTCAAATCTGGCATGTTGGTATGGCTCGCCCAGTCGGTTCATTACCGAATGTAGAAGCTGGGCCGATCGGCCCATCCGGTCTTGATATTAACGGTGAGAAAGTAAATGAGCCGTTGACAACAGAAGAGATTCAAGAAGTCATTCAAGCGTATGCTCAAGCCGCTACGGATGCCAAACGAGTAGGCTTTGATGGTATAGAACTTCATGGAGCACATGGTTACTTAATCGATCAGTTCTTCTGGTCACAAACGAATCAACGTACCGATGAGTATGGTGGCGATCTTGTAGCACGTACACGTTTTGGCGTTGAAGTGGTTAAAGCTTGTCGTGCTGCTGTAGGGCCTGATTATCCGATCGTATTCCGCTTTTCACAATGGAAAATGAATCATTATGATGCTCGTCTTGTCGAGACAGCCGAAGAATTGACTCAATTTTTACAACCGTTGTCTGAAGCTGGTGTAGATATTTTCCATTGCTCTACACGTCGCTTCTGGGAACCTGAATTTGAAGGTTCTGATCTTAACCTTGCCGGTTGGACGAAAAAAATCACAGGCAAACCAACAATCACAGTTGGTTCTGTAGGACTTAATCAGGTATTCTTAAGCAATAAGACTGAAGATGTCTCTGAAAGTATCCGTCTTGAAGAATTGGATGCGAAATTAAATGCAGGGGAATTTGATCTAGTGGCTGTCGGTCGTGCATTGATCGGTGATGCAGCATGGGCTACCAAATTGCACGAGCAACGTACAGATGATATCAAAACATTTGATCAAGAAGATCTGAAATCTTTACGCTAAACTGAAGGTATCAAATTAAATAAACAGGTAACAAAATCAAACCATATAAATTAAGAAGAGCAACCTTTTCATAAGGGTTGCTCTTTTTTTGATCATAAATCAGGTATTTGTATACATGTTACCGATATAATGATCTATTTTGGTGATTTGAGCTGAATTTATGAAAGTAATGTAAACTTAACTGCCTCAAAATGTAAAAATAAAATAAAATATTACCCAATTATTTTGCTTTTTTTACAAAATAGCTTACTTTTGAATATATTTCCATGATAATATGAGTTAGATATCTATTCTTTCAGTACATAGGAGGCAAAACATGGTAACACGTAGTGGAATAAAATCAAGCTGGGTGAAGTATGCTCTAATGGTGGCAATTGCTTTACCAATGCAAACAGGCTTGCTTGGTGGATTAACAGCAGTTCATGCTGAAGGACCTACAGATCCAGCACCTTTTATCGCAGCCAAAGTGGTTAACGAGAATGCAGGTAAAAAAGTATTGTTCGATAACAGTCATGCTCAGACAGCAGGGGCAGCCGATTGGGTAATCGACGGCGGATTTTCAGATTTTGCAAATGCACTCGCAAATGATGGTTACTATGTGAAAGAACTTCGCAAAAGTACACCAATCACATACAGTGACTTGAGTGAATACGATGTATTTGTTATCGCAGAACCTAACGTTCCGTTCAAAACAACAGAACAAGCTGCGATGAAACAATATGTTGAAAGCGGTGGCAGTATTTTCTTCGTAGGTGATCATTATAATGCCGATCGTAACAAAAATCGTTGGGACGGATCAGAAGCAATCAATGGTTTCCGTCGTGGCGCTTGGGAAGATCCAACGAAAGGCATGAGCACAGAAGAGAAAAATTCTGCGGCGATGCAAGGAGTAGCAAGCTCTGATTGGTTATCTGATAACTTCGGGATTCGTTATCGTTATAACGCTTTAGGAGATATTAATGCTAACCAAGTGGTTGCACCGAATCAAGCTTTTGGAATTACAGAAGGTGTAGGTAGTGTAGCGATGCATGCCGGTTCTACACTTGCTATTACAGATCCAGCCAAAGCTAAAGGAATTGTTTACTTGCCAGAAACGAATGCAGCGTGGGGTAATGCTGTCGATCAAGGGGTATACAATGGTGGCGGTGTTGCGGAAGGCCCTTATGTAGCAGTCTCCAAATTAGGAGGAGGTAAAGCAGCATTTATCGGTGATTCTTCACCTGTAGAAGATGCTTCTCCGAAATATCTACGTGAAGAAACAGGCACTAAAAAAACAACGTATGATGGATTTAAAGAAGTAGATGATGGCGTATTGCTTGTGAATACGATCAACTGGCTATCCGATAAAGAAACCTATACAAGCTTTGATCAAGTAGAAGGTCTGCAATTGGATCAACCGACGACATTATTGCCAATCGAGGCTCCACAGACATCAACTGAACCTCAAGCAGAACCTTGGTCAGCTCCAGCAGCTGGATACAAATGGTGGGATGCTTCCACATTTAAGCCAGGTGCTTATGGCAGTGCAGTATCAGTAACATCGCCAACTTATAGTCTTGTACATCAAGCAGAGTTGCCAAATGCTGAACCTTTCCAAATTCGTATTGTCGCCGACAACCTAGCAGCAAATAGTACAGTCACAGGTTACAGTAGCGGTATTTTCTTAACAGGAGGTACACAAGTAGGGCAAGTACAGAATCCTGATGGTACATGGCCTACTTCTTATGGATACAGCTCAACGTACAGTTTGACCGCAGATAGCAAAGGTCATGCTTACAAAGACATTACGGTCCGCGTGAAGCCGGGCACAACAGGAACAGCAAGTCTACGTGTAAGACTGAATGGTAGCAATCTAGTAACCACTCCGGTAACGATTGCAAATGTGCCTGCTGAACCTTTGCCAGCGGAAAATGGTGGGGTACAACCAGCACCGGCATTAACAACCGTAGCGAATGCTCGTACTCAAGCAGAAGGTAAAGTGGTTACAATTGAAGGTGTTGTAACGACAGAGCCAGGTGCTTTTGGTGGACAAGCTTTTTATTTGCAAGATAACACAGCAGGTATTTATGTTTACCAGAATCAAGCTGGATTTCATCAAGGAGATGTTATCAAAGTCACAGCTCCATTAGCTTTGTACAATACAGAGCTTGAATTGACTGATCCGGTAAGTATTGAAAAAACAGGCACTGCATCATTGCCGACAGCAAAAACAGCAGTAGCTGTAGACACGTATAATCAAGGACAATTGGTACAATTGAAAAATGTACAGATCAGCAATATCGCTGCGGCTACACCTACAGGTTCTTTCGAATTTGATGTAACAAGCAATGTATATGGTGATCAACCTGCAACTACACATGCACGTGTAGACGCACGTACAGGCTTAACACAAGCGAACTTTGCTTATCAAAATGGACAGTTTGTAGATATCACTGGAGTAGCTACTATTTTCAAAGGTGTATTCCAATTGAAGCCAAGAAGTGCGGCAGATATTACATCTGTGGCAACAACACCTACTGATCCTACCAACCCAACAGATCCTACAGAACCACCAGTTGTGACAGATCCATTAGCAACAGATGTACCAGGAACACCTGTATTATCTGACAATAATGGGCATGACACAGGAATTAAAGATGGTAATTATACAGTTACAATGAATATGTGGTGGGGCAATAACGGTTCTACGTATAAATTGTATGAAAATGATCAGGTGATCAGCAGTGGAAAGCTTGCCGATCAATCACCTAATGCACAAGTAGTACAAGCTGATATCAAAGGTAAAGTAAATGGTTCGTATACGTATACTTTAGAATTAACCAATTCATTCGGTACAACGAAAAGCCAACCTTTGGTGGTTAACGTAACCGATGCTTCTCCTGCCAAGTCCGTGTTATCGAATGATAACTGGGATGGAGACGGTAACTATCAAGTGAGTATGAACCTATGGTGGGGAACGAATGGATCAGAATATCGTTTATATGAAAATGGTAAATTGATCGATACTCAATCTCTAAAAGAAGGTTCACCTCAAGCGCAACATGCCATTAGTGGTATCACAGATCGTCCAGTAGGTACGTATGAGTATGTGGCTGAATTGGTCAATGCTTCTGGCGTTACGAAAAGCGAAGCCATCACTGTAAAAGTTACTCAATAATCGCACTTTAGCTGTATGAAGCAAATATGATGTACAAAAAAGCCTTGAACTTCAACGGTATGCATATCGCATAACCGTATCGAAGTTCAAGGCTTTATTTTTTGGAGATTGTGGAAAGTCATCTTCAAGTAGATTGTATCAATTCATCCACGATAGTGAGAAATCCTTACCCTTGCATAACAGCAACTAACAATACGATCCATCCAGCGATAAAAGCAAGACCACCGAGAGGAGTAATCGCACCTAATTTCCGAACACCGGTAAAGCTAAGTACATATAAGCTTCCTGAAAATAAAATAATTCCCACAAACAGCAACCAACCTGCGGTTACAGCCAGCGAAGAATGGGTGAGATTATGTCCGAGTGTCCCTATCACTAACATACCTAATCCATGCGCAATATGGTATTGTACACCTGTCTCGTATACTTTCATCATATCTGCGTTTAGCTTTTTCTTAAGGGCATGAGCGCCAAAAGCCCCCAATGCGACCGCTAAAACCATCATCATACAACCTATAATCAGTATCGTTTGCATCTCATTCATCTCCAGTCGTAACTATGCCTTTATTTATAATTTGCGTAAATAGATATTTTGAATCGTATGATTGGCTTCCTTTTTCAAAATCAGCTGTGCGCGTCCTTTGGTAGGAAGGATATTTTCATGTAGATTTTTGGCGTTGATTGATTCCCATGTATGGTTAGCAACCACTAAAGCTTCTTCTTCAGACAAATCTGCAAATCGAGAATGGAAATAAGAGTCTGGATTCTGAAAAGCAGTCTGGCGTAACAATTGGAAGCGCTCTACATACCAACGAGCAATATTTTTCTCTTCTGCATCAATAAAGATCGAGAAGTCGAAGAAGTCGCTCACGAATAGCGGACTGTCTTTTTTCACCTGCAAAACATTGATTCCTTCAACAATCAAAATATCAGGATGGTCGATGACACTTTCCTCATCCGGCAGAATATCATAAGTTAGATGTGAATACTTAGGTGCTTTTACTTTCGGTTTACCAGATTTCACTTCTCCAATAAACTGAATTAAGCGCTTAATATCGTAACTTTCAGGGAATCCTTTCCGATTCATAATCCCATTCTCTTCAAGAACCGCATTCGGATACAGAAAACCATCTGTGGTCACCAGATCGACTTTGCGATGCGTGTCCCAGCGGGTAAGCAAGGTCTGGATCAAGCGTGCTGTGGTACTTTTGCCTACAGCGACACTACCAGCAATCCCAATAATGTAAGGCGTTTTACGGGCTTTTTTCTGTAAAAAAGAAGTCGTTAGTTGGTGGAGCTGTTGAGAAGCACCCACGTAAAGATGAATCAGATGAGTCAGCGGTAAATAGACCTCTTCCACTTCCTGGAGAGAGACCTGTTCATTTAATCCACGTAGTTTTTCTAATTCAACCTCGGTCAAAGATAGTGGTGTATCGTGATCTTTTAAGGAAGCCCATTCCTTACGATCAAACTCGATGTATGGCGAATATCGTTTCATGTGCTCTCACTTTCTGAGAATTTTTTATTTCTAGTGTACCAAACTTTACAATGAAAAACCTCTAAAGGTTTAATTTGCATCGCTATTGACCTTCTAAATACTGGTGTTAAGCTAATATTGCTGATTATCCTTACAAATAGCTAACATCAATCTTGCTTCTTGTATCTGGAATAGCATAAGGTAGACAAGACACTATTCTTTCTAGATATACATAATGGTAATATAAGTATTACATTGTTGAGTTTATAAAACCCTATGCATAATGATCTCATGATGACGGGCTATAAGGAGGAAATATTTTGTCCGAAAAATATGAATACTCACAATCTTCCGATCAGGACAAAGCTATATTTAATCGTGAATTGCATACCAAATCCTTATTGAGCGATGCATCTATTGTGCATACTCCTGAGTCTTTTGCCACACTATTAGAAACGCTTGAAATGATGCCTTATCGTAATGTTAATCTTTCGGTCTATGAAGTTCGCAAGAGTCTGGAAATTGCTAAGTCGCTTAATGTTGAAGATTTGATTATTCGTACTCAACTCATTCATGCAGATATTATGGGCAGACAAGGTAAAATTGCAGAAGGTGGACGCAAAATCCGTACGATTAATAAATGGGCACTTGATCATAATCATCATTATTTATTAGCACGTAGTCATCGCTTATTAGCTGCTTTTTATAGACGTATCGGAGATAGCGAGAGTGCTCTGGAAAATGCTGTAATTGGTTTTAAATATTTGCCAGAAGATGCTTCTTTGCCGATCCGTGCCGACCATCTAATGACACTGGCGTTAACGTTAGATGAAGTAGGCGCATACGAAGATTCAGTACATCGTTTTCAAGAAGTGCTAGAGATCGCTACCAATACTAATGATTTTCAGATATCGATGTTCGTTCTCAATAATATGGCGTATACGCATTATGAACGTGAAAATATTCCTGAGACACTCAAATTAATTGATCAAATGCGTGAACTCAGTGTTAAACATAAAGTACCTTTAGAAGCGCAACAATTAGATACAATCGCTGTTATTGAAATTCAAGCCGGTCGTCCAGAAGAAGCTGAAAAAACGTTAAAACCTTTGTTAGATGAGCCAGTAGGTAGACGCAAATTAGGTGAACTGGCTACATTGCCCGAATGTCTATTAACGGTTGCCAAAGCCCAACGTCTACAAGGGAAGTTGCATGAAGCTGAGAAAACGTTAAATGAAGCTGCTCATATTTCAGAAGAACACGGGCTGGGTCGTCTTAGTGTCAAAGTACGTTTGGAACGTTCAGAATGGTATGCCGCTTCCAATCGCTATCAAGAAGCTTATGAAGAACATCGTATGTTTTTCAAAGAAAACGAAACGTTACGTTCTACACAGCGCGAGACCAGAGCACGGATATTGCAGATTGTGTACGATGCTGAAGAAGCGAAGCGAGATAGTGAGTATTTCAAAGAAATGGCACTGCGTGATCCGTTGACAGGATTGCATAATCGCCGTTTTATGGATGTGCATATGAACAAATTGCTAGAACGGTGCATTGTACTCAATCAACCTCTAACCGTAGCGATGATCGATCTGGATTTTTTCAAATTAATCAATGATACATTGTCTCATGAAGTTGGCGATATTGTACTTGTTCATGTCGCTAAGATACTCTCTTTGACGATTCCATCGCTTGGAGCTGTAGCCCGAATTGGTGGGGAAGAATTTGTAGCCGTCTTCCCGGAAACGGATCTTAAGCAAGGACGTGTGTATGCAAATATGTTATGTGAAGCGATTCGTTCAGCAGATTGGAGCCCGATCACAGGTAACTTACCAGTGACAGCCAGTATCGGTATTGCGACGATTACTGATCACGCTCAATCGAGTTCAGAATTGCTCGCTATCGCTGATCATTATTTGTATGAAGCGAAAAAGGCAGGTCGTAATCAGGTCATTTGTGGCGAAGATATATCCAAAAATATAGAATGATTGAGAAGATATTTAGTTATTTTTAATAAATAACTTATAATTAATAACAATTAGGTGTATACTATAGAGATAGTGAATCCATAAGACCATCCATAATTAACAAGAAGGAGGTATTCATTATGTCTGAACAACACCAACATTCAGATTCATCACATTCTACTAATACATTAGGAAATATACCAATATCTGTACTTGACCTTGCGCCTATTACAGCAGGATCAACCGCAGGCGAAGCTTTTAAAAACAGTCTAGATATGGCACAACATGCTGAAAAATGGGGCTACAATCGGTACTGGGTTGCCGAGCATCATAATATGCCCGGGATTGCGAGTTCAGCAACTTCAGTAGTTATTGGCTATTTAGCCGCAGGAACTTCAACTATTCGTGTCGGTTCTGGTGGAATCATGCTTCCAAACCATGCGCCACTTGTGATTGCAGAGCAATTCGGTACTTTGGAATCGATGTATCCAGGTCGGATTGATCTAGGGCTTGGACGTGCGCCAGGTAGTGACCGTCGTACAACACTTGCATTACGCCGTCAATTGGACAGTGGAGAAGATTTCCCTGAATTGTTACAAGAATTAACTTCCTTTTTTGATGCATCAGCGACTTCTTATCACGCACCGATTCGTGCTGTACCCGGCGAAGGCTTAAATATTCCGATCTGGTTGTTAGGTTCTAGTGATTTTAGTGCTCAATTAGCCGGTCAAAAAGGATTACCGTTTGCTTTTGCAGGTCATTTCTCACCAGATTATACACAGCGTGCATTAGCTGTCTATCGTCATCATTTTGAACCATCTGCTATTTTGGACAAACCATATGCTATGGTGGGTGTCAATGCAATTGCTGCCGATACCGATGAAGAAGCAGAATGGTTAGGTACCACGATGCAACAGCAATTCTTGAATATTATTCGTGGCAAAACAGGTCAAGTTCAACCGCCTACAGATATGTCTAGCAAATGGACACCTTATGAAAAAGATGCAGTGGAGCAACAACTACGCTCTACGATCAAAGGTGGCCCTGAAAAAGTAAAACAACAATTAACACAATATATTGCAGATACAGGTGCAGATGAATTGATTGTAACAGGTATGTTGTACGATCATCAGGCTAGACTACGCTCTTATGAAATTATTAGCGAAGTGGCTCAGATTCGTAATACTGTAAATAGTTAATCATTTTCTAAACTCCTAGAACGAACTAACCGGCGATATGCTTTCGGAGCAGAGCCGGTTTTTCTTTTGAATAAAGCATGAAAATAAGATACATCATGATACCCAACCTGCTCGCTGACCTCACTAATCAACAGATCTGTAGTTCGCAACAAATCACAAGCTGCTTGAATACGTATCTTCTGTACATAATGAGACATTGATGCTCCAGTATGCTTAACAAATAAGCGATGAAGCTGACGAACACTGACTTTCATTTTTGCCGCCATCTCCGATACAGTAATAGACCCGGTATAATTAGTATGAAGTTCATGCACTATATCTTCCCATCCTGAAGAGGAGGGTTGTATCCGTAATTGAGCTTCTGTATCCAAGCGCTGTAAATGAATCAAAATCTGAATAACATAGGTATAGACCGATATCACCCAACCTTCACGACCTCGCTGATATTCTTCGTACACTTGCTCGAATAAACGCTGAAATTGTTGCCAGCGATCATCATAGTAACGATATTGCTTTTCTTGCAATAAAGGCTTAATCACTTCACTTCCCGGATAAGTAGACAACACCTCTAATAGCGAATCCGCATCAACCACACAATTGTATACAATCAACGGATCGGCATCACTGGCTGTGGAAGGGCGATATACATGAGAGATGCCCATCGGCAGAAGAAATAGATCTCCTTTTTTGACAGAAGAGGTCACGCCATTAATGACATGACTTCCTGTACCTTCACTTACATAATTTAATTCTAAAAAATCATGAATATGTTCATGCAGTTCATATGATTCTGCGACTCGATTGATATAAATCGGAATTTCTTTGTTGAAAAAGTAGTCACCTATCAGCGTATCTATTCTGCGTTTGATTGTCATAAGATGTTATTCCGTCCTTTCTGATGTCTGATTCACCATCTAATGATGTCCGAATACAACATGTTAAACGCTTACAACTATCGTATGATAAAAAGGAATTCATCTCAAGAAAAGATCATCTCATAGATGTATATATCTTAGGATAGAAGGAGCGTGGGTCGAATGAAAGATACTCTGTTACAACCTAGTGGATTAGAAGTGATACAACTGCAATGCGAATATCGTAACGAATGGTTAGGTAGCGATCAATCTCATCCTCAATTTAGCTGGATCATTCAATCGGATCAGCGAGCCACTGTACAAACTAGTTATCGGATACAGGTATCGCAAGATATCCAGAACTGGCAACAACTCTGTTGGGATTCTGGCCATGTGAAAAGCGATCAATCGATTCACGTTCAGTATGCAGGCTCACCTTTACAATCTCAAACACGTTATTATTATCGTGTCCAAGTTCAAGATCAATCGGAAAGAACGTCAGCATGGAGTGCTATTCAATGGTGGGAGACGGCTTTCTTTGATCAGTCAGAGTGGCAAGCAGAGTGGATTACGTCTGAGCAAGAATGGCATAATGTGCAACCCGAATCTGTTTTTCAGCTACGCAAGTCATTGGATCTACCCAGTCAACCGATCTCTGCACGTATCTATGCCACAGCGGCTGGATTATATGAGCTGATGATCAATGGGACACGTGTAGGAAATGAATGGTTTACACCGGGATGGACAAGTTATAACCATCGTCATCAGTATCAGACTTATGATGTGACAGCATATCTGCACATGGGAGACAATGCGATAGGGGTAAGTCTAGCCGATGGATGGTATAGCGGTCGTCTCGGTTGGGAGAATCAGCGTCAGCATTACGGAGAACATAAAGCGTTATTGTTACAGCTTCATCTTCGGTATGAGGATGGACAAGAAATAATCATAGGTACAGATACATCATGGCAAAGTGCACCCAGTCCTATTACACTAGCTTCTATTTACGATGGAGAACATTATGATGCTTCCTTAGAACAGCAAGGTTGGGATCAACCGTTATTTGATGCTTCAGAGTGGCCCAAAGTGAAGGTATTAAAATTACCTTATCATCATCTGATTGCTCAAGAAAATTGGGCTGTTCGAGTGACTGAAGTGTTGACTCCTGTAGACGTTATACATACACCTGCTGGAGAAACGGTATTGGATATGGGGCAGAATATGGTAGGACGAGTACGTTTTACAGGTGTATTACCTACTGGCGCATCATATACCTTATATCATGCTGAAATTCTAGATCAACAAGGGAACTTTTATCGAGGAAACTTGCGAACTGCCAAGCAGGCGGTTCATTATATAGCTGATGATACACAAGATCGTCAGATCAGTCATGCTCCTCGTTTTTCGTTTCAAGGATTTCGTTATGTTCAAGTCGAAGGACTGGATCATCTCACTAATCGGCAATTACTGGAGGTGTTCACTGGAGAAGTGATGCATTCAGATATGCCTATTGCTGGTTCATTTGAATGTTCTCATCCGCTAATCAATCAGTTGCAAAACAATATTGTCTGGGGGCAGCGAGGAAATTTTCTGGATGTGCCTACCGATTGCCCACAACGAGATGAGCGCTTAGGCTGGACAGGTGATGCACAGGTATTTATACGTACAGCAGCTTACAATTATAATATCGCACCTTTTTTCCAGAAATGGTTACGTGATCTTAGTGCAGATCAGCGCTCCAATGGTAGCGTACCGTTTGTTGTGCCTGATGTGCTAAGTGTGTTAGACGAGGAGAAAGGGGATACAGAACTGCCTGGTTCAGCGGCATGGGGCGATGCGGCTGTTATCTGTCCGTGGGTTATGTATTTGCATTATGGAGATAAGAAGTTATTGCAAGAACAATATAGAAGTATGAAGGCATGGGTCGACTATATTTACAATCAAGGCGATAATCAGCATCTATGGAATACAGGATTTCATTTTGGAGATTGGTTAGCATTGGATGCTAAAGAAAATAGTTATATGGGATCAACGCCTACGGATCTGGTAGCGACTTCCTATTTTGCTTATTCTACACGGATTGTACGTGATACGGCTGTCGTGTTGGGAGAAGTAGAAGATGAACAATTGTACAGCGAACGTCTTCAGCAGATTATTCAAGCGTACCGTCATGAATTTGTAACGCCTGCCGGACGTTTAGCTGCACCGACACAGACTGCACATGCTCTCGCCTTAATGTTTGATTTGCTAGATGAACATGATCAACAACGTACTGCTTTTGAGTTGAATCGTTTAGTGATCCAAAATGGTTATCATTTAACAACTGGATTTGTAGGCACACCTTATCTGTGCTTTGCATTGTCAGATCATGGGTATCACGATACAGCGATCAGGTTATTACTCCAAGAACAATACCCATCCTGGTTATATCCTCTTTCCAAAGGAGCCACAACGATCTGGGAACATTGGGACAGTATTAAGCCAGACGGTTCATTCTGGCCGGATGATATGAACTCGTATAATCATTATGCCTATGGCGCTATAGGAGAATGGTTGTATCGTTATGTAGCAGGTCTCGATATGGATGAGAGTCTTCCAGCTTACAAGAAAGTTAAGATTCATCCGTTGTATGGAGAAGGAGAGATTACTTCTGCCCGGGCGACGTTAGAGTCTGCTTACGGTACTATTTTATGTAGTTGGATAGAAAGTGGGGAGAAGCGGCAACTGGAAGTCATTATTCCGCCAAATACCACTGCTGACGTTATCTTAGAGAATGCGCTATTATCTTCGATCCAAGAAAATGATCAGTTATTACAGGATGTTCAAGGGATTCAGACTGTACAAGAAATCCAAAGCGCTGTTTCTGTAACGATTGGTTCTGGTCATTATCATTTCACGTATACCCAGAAGCCTATCAGTTGATAACATCAGATGTATTCTCCATTTATAATAACATCAAAAAGCTCTGTTAATACATCATTTAACAGGGCTTTTTGCATTTGGAAAATGATCTGGGTGATACGCTAAAGTGGCATAGTCATACAAGCATTGTTATAATCGTACGAAATGTGTTAGCGATTCACGAACAATATTGTAGGGTAAAACATGCATAAATTTACAATTCAATTCCTATAGATACCCCTATAATAACGTGCCCTCTCAGCACAGAACTAGAAGAACGGCTAGTCTTTGATAGCATTTTTCTTCTAGCAAAGGAGCGAAAGAGATGAACACGAGAGATTATTATTTTGATAATTTAAAATTCCTTCTGGTTACATTGGTCGTTATTGGCCATTTAATTGAGCCTTTAAATGAAGATCCAGTACTGCGACCAATTTATTTGATGATTTATACATTTCATATTCCCTTATTCGTGCTGATATCCGGTTACTTTGCTAAAAATATTGGTAGCGGTAATTATTTGAATAAAGTTATCAGTCGATTAATTGTGCCTTATTTGCTGTTTGAGTCATTATATTCGTTATTTGATTTCTGGATATATGATCGAGCAGAATTGAAGTTTTCTTATTTTACCCCTTACTGGTTGATGTGGTTCTTTTTAAGTATGATTTTGTGGAAAGTCGCAATGCCTTATATTATTCGTATTCGTTATGCTCTACCTATTGTTATTGGGATCGCTATACTTGCTGGATATGCAAATGATGCTCAATATTACGCCAGCGTATCGCGTACACTTGTGTTTTTCCCTTTCTTTCTCATCGGTTATTATATGGATAAATCATGGATCGAGAAGTTGCGTACCACTCCAATGCGTATCATTTCAGGCGTCGGATTGATATTAACGTATGTGATAATGTCTTCGTATGGTTATATGTATAAAAAAGAATGGTTTTTCGGAAGCTTCTCCTATGAATCGTTAGGACATCCTGAATGGAGTGCTGGACTTTATCGAGTTGCTGTCTATGTGGCTGCTGTACTGATTGGTGGAATGGTAATGATTTTGATTCCTCAGCGCTCACTTCCATGGATATCGACAATGGGGACAAATACGCTATATACGTATCTCCTACATGGATTTATTGTATTGTATCTGACAGCAGGCGATGCTTATACTCATTTTACAACGACGACTGAGAAGTTATTATTAATTCCTTTAGGCATTATGTTAACGATGGTATTATCTTTTAGCAGTATCCGTTACCTTTTCAAATGGTTAGTCGAACCTAAAATGAAATTATTATTAAAACATAGCCAGAGTCGTTCTAATCGCAAAAGCCAGACTGAATAAACCAAGTATAGGTGGAGGAACATATGGAAGATATGAAAGTACAGCGCATCGATTGGAATACAGATCAATATCGAGCTTGTCTGGAATTACGTGATCAGGTGTTACGGCAACCTCTAGGACTCAGTATCTGGGACGATCCGTGGCAACAGGAGCAACACGATATTCATATCTGTGCCACTCTTGATAAAGACACTATCGGTGTTCTGTTATTACGTCCGCTTGATTCACAGCAAGTACAGATGAAGCAGGTTGCTGTGAGTGAAACGGCTAGAGGAAAGCAAGTGGGTAAAAAGTTGGTCGAACTCGCCGAACATATAGCAGTGACTGAAGGATATACAACGATTATGTTACATGCGCGTGAGAATGCTATTCCTTTTTATGAAAAAATGAATTACTTGTCGATCGGAGAAGCTTTTACTGAAATCGGCATTAATCATCGTCAAATGATCAAGCATTTCTCTTAAACGTTAATGAAGTATGTGTTGAACAGATCAGTAGTAGAATCTGTTGCAGATACTTCACTAACGTTTTTTTATTATGATTGATTGCGTGGGTATGAGACAGAATAGATATGACGTTCACTAGACGACTCCCTATCGGCAAGATATGATAATGAAGTATAAATCAGAACGTGTATATGAAGAAAGGAAATGATTATGTCAGCTATTTTATATTATAACGATTCATTTTTGCGAGAATGGACAACCACGATTGTCGAACGCAAGGAACAAGATCAGCAGCACTTTGTTCGTTTGGCAGAGACTGCTTTTTACCCGCATGGTGGAGGACAGCCTTGTGATACAGGAGTTATTAATGATATTGCTGTACTGGATGTAGTGAAAGAAGAAGAGGTTATCTGGCATCAAGTAGAGCGATTACCAATCGAGGATCAAGCAGACTGTCAATTGAACTGGGAACGTCGATTCGATCATATGCAACATCATACCGGTCAGCATTTATTATCAGCGACAGCACTTCAATTATTCGATGCCCCGACACTTAGTTTTCATTTGGGACAAGATATGGTCACAATAGATATTGACCGTTCATCGTTTAGTGATGCAGAAATGACTACATTAGAGCAAGCGGTTAATCAACGTATTTATAATAATCTGGCAATAAAAAGTTATTTTGTTAATGCAGAACAATTGGCTCAATTACCCATCGTCAAAATGCCTAAAGTGACTGAACATATTCGAATCGTGGAGATAGAAGGTGTTGAATATAATGCTTGTGGAGGCACACATGTAGCGCAAACTGGGCAGATCGGCATCATCAAATTGTTCAAAGCTGAAAAACAAAAAGGGAGTATCCGTCTATATTTCAAATGCGGTGCTCGTGCTCTTCAAGATTATAACGATAGTCTGGATATTTTGAATACGCTTGCTGTCAAATTCAATACTGGTCGCAAAGACATTCTAGAACGCTTTGGCAAATGGGAAGAAGATCAACAACAACTCAAAACAGAATTAGAACAATTGCGTAAAGCTAACGATATACATGAAGCCAAGCAATTATCGTCTCAGATTCAAAATCAACAATTAACTCATATGTTTGAACACAAAACATTACCTGATTTGCAACGTATAGCGGCAAACTTGATGGCTGAGCAACCATTGACTGTACTTTTGGCAACTTTAAGTGAATACAAAGTATTTCTAGCTCAGAACGGTCATCCTCAGTTAAAATGCGGAGCTTTCTTTAAAGAGCATCTGTCGACGTTTAATGGAAAAGGTGGAGGAAGTGATCTGTCTGCGCAAGCTACATTTACATCTGAAGCTGATCTCATCGCCTTTTATACTTTTGCAGAACAACAACTCGGCATTATGCATTAAATAGGTCACCGTTTATCAGCAGAACTGATAAGTACTATAAGGCATTCTGATTGGAAGTCAATTGACCGCTACATCGCACTATGATAAGTTCAAAGAAGTAAATTAATTCTGATCACAATACTAGGAATTAGTATCGCAGGATGCTACAGATGGGGTGGATATTGTTGGAACTTCAAGTGATGAATAGTCCTTTTAATCAAGAGCAGGTCGATCTGCTGAATCGTCTTCTGCCTACGCTAAATACCACACAACGTATTTGGCTTAGTGGATATATTGCGGCATTGCCTGAAACGGCGGCAGGTCCGACAACAGCAAGCGCTGTTGCTACGCCAGTAGAGACAAGCCCTACAACAACAGACACGGTATCCTTTTCCAAAGACGTAACGATCCTTTTTGGATCACAGACTGGTAATAGTAACGGCTTAGCGAAAAAGATGTCTAAAAAATTAGAAGAGCAAGGTTTTCAGATTACACTTTCATCGATGGGCGACTTCAAGCCTAATCAATTGAAAAAAGTAGAAAATCTGCTGATCGTGGTAAGTACTCAAGGAGAAGGAGATCCGCCGGATAATGCGATTCCTTTTTTCGAATTTGTGCATAGTAAACGAGCGCCTCAATTAGAACATGCACGTTTTGCAGTATTAGGATTGGGCGATACTTCATATGAATTCTTTTGCCAGACTGGAAAAGATTTCGACAAGCGCTTAGCAGAGTTGGGTGCAGAACGCCTTGTACCTCGCGTTGATTGTGATGTGGATTTCGAAGAACCGGCAACAGCATGGATGAATGATGTACTGGCTGCTTTGACGCAATCGGCAACCGCTTCAGCTAGTCCTGCTACAACAGATCAACCTGCGGTATCCAGTACAGTTGAATCAGAATATACACGGACGAATCCTTTTCGAGCTGAAGTATTGGAGAACCTTAACCTGAACGGACGTGGTTCCAGTCGGGAGACTCGCCATATTGAACTTTCATTAGAAGGTTCACATCTGGAATACCAACCTGGCGATAGTCTGGGTGTCTATCCACAGAATCATCCGCAATTAGTTAATGATATCATCTCTGCAATGAGCTGGAATAGTGATGATATCGTTACGATTAGCAAACATGGCGATCAAGCTTCTTTACACGAAGCGTTGCTTCATCATTATGAGATTACAACAGTTACCAAGCCGATTGTTCAGCAATTAGCAGAATTATCTTCAAGTGATGAACTAAAAGCATTAGTCGCACCGGGTCGTGAACAAGACCTTCGTGCTTATATCAGCGGCATTGATCTGCTGGATCTGATACAAGATCATTCTTTTACAGGTGTGTCTGCCCAAGAATTCACTTCAGTATTACGTAAAATTCCTGCCCGTTTGTATTCGATTGCAAGTAGTCCGCAAGCTTTCCCAGAAGAAGTTCATGTTACTGTTCGAGCGGTTCGTTATGAAGCAAGAGGTCGTGAACGTTATGGCGTATGCTCGGTTCATTTGGCAGAGCGTCTAGAAGCGGGTGATACATTACCTGTCTATATTCAGCATAATGATAATTTCCGTTTACCTGAGAATCCAGAGACACCGATTATTATGATCGGCCCGGGTACAGGAGTAGCGCCTTTTAGAGCATTTGTTGGAGAACGTGAAGAAACAGGAGCTTCTGGTAAGTCATGGTTATTCTATGGAGATCAGCATTTTGCTACTGATTTCTTGTACCAGACCGAATGGCAACGCTGGCTTAAAGATGGTGCGTTAACTCGTATGGATGTTGCTTTTTCACGTGATACAGCTGACAAAGTCTATGTACAGCACCGCATGTTAGAACGTAGCAAAGAGTTATTCGAGTGGCTTCAAGAAGGTGCGGCTATCTATGTATGTGGTGATGAGAAACAGATGGCGAACGATGTACATTTAACACTTGAACAAATTATCGCTCAAGAAGGTCAATTAAGCCCTGAAGAAGCGACTGAATATTTAACACGGATGCAACAGGAAAAACGTTATCAACGGGATGTGTATTAAACGTTCAAGGTTCCAAGCGGTTGAACGTGATTCATTCTGTAGATATCGAGAGGAGACAGTTAGATGGGGAATCTAGAAAAAGAAAAACCGTATCCTCCACATGATCGAGCGCATAGCGATGTTGAGGATATCAAACGCAATAGTAATTATTTACGAGGTAGCTTAGAGGAAACATTGAAAGATCCGATTACCGGTTCGATTCCAGAAGATGATAACCGTCTAATGAAACATCATGGTAGCTACATGCAGGATGATCGTGATCTACGTACCGAACGTAATAAGCAGAAGTTAGAACCTGCTTATCAATTTATGCTACGTGTGCGTGCTTCTGGTGGTGTAGTGACACCGGAACAATGGCTGATGATGGATAGTATTTCTCATAAATACGGCAATGATACGATTCGCTTAACGACACGTCAATCGTTTCAGTTGCATGGTGTATTGAAATGGAATCTAAAAAACACGATTCGTGAAGTTAACGAGTCGCTACTGAGTACACTTGCGGCTTGTGGAGACGTGAACCGTAATGTGATGTGTAACCCGAATCCCTATCAATCAGATGTACATGCTCAAGTGTATGATTGGGCTTGTAAAGTCAGTGAACATTTAGATCCGAAGACAAGAGCGTATCACGAGATCTGGTTGGATGAAGAGAAGATTATCGACAGCAATGATGTAGAACCAGAACCGATCTATGGTGCAGTCTATTTGCCACGTAAGTTCAAGATTGGGATTGCGGTTCCACCTTCTAATGATGTAGATGTATTTTCACAAGATTTAGGCTTTATCGCTGTGGTCGAAAATGATGTATTGCTCGGATTCAACGTTTCAGTGGGTGGCGGTATGGGCATGACACACGGAGATGACAAAACATATCCGCAAGTGTCCAAAGTGATTGGATTCTGCACACCAGAGCAAATGATTGATGTAGCTGAGAAAACAGTGACGATACAGCGTGACTATGGTGATCGTGCGGTACGTAAGCATGCTCGTTTCAAGTATACGATTGATGATCGTGGTCTACAGTGGTTTGTAGACGAATTACATGAACGTCTAGGCTGGCAGTTGCAGAGTGCACGTCCATTCCATTTTGACCATAATGGAGATCGTTACGGTTGGGTGAAAGGCAGTAATGGCAGATCCCACCTGACGTTATTTATTCAAAATGGACGGATTATGGATGATGGTGATTATCAGTTGATGACAGGCTTACGTGAAATTGCCAAAATTCATGATGGTGACTTCCGCTTAACAGCTAACCAAAATCTAATTATCGGTAATGTAAGCAATCGCAAAAAGAAAAAGATTGAAGAACTGATTGAGCGTCATCAATTAACCGCAGGTGCTCATTATTCTGCTCTTCGTCGTAATTCGATGGCTTGTGTATCGTTACCAACATGTGGAATGGCGATGGCAGAAGCAGAGCGTTATTTACCTGAATTGATTGATAAGATTGAACCAATCTTAGAAGAAGCAGGTCTACGTGATGAAGATATCGTGATTCGTATGACAGGTTGTCCTAATGGATGCGCACGCCCAGCACTCGCGGAGATTTCATTTATCGGTAAAGCTCCTGGGAAATACAATATGTATCTAGGCGGTAGCTTTACAGGGCATCGTCTAAACAAGCTATACAAAGAAAACATTGGTGAAGAAGAGATTTTGAACTCACTACGTCCGATGGTGAACCAATATGCCAAAGAACGGATCGCTGGCGAGCATTTCGGTGATTTTGTAATTCGTGCAGGCTATGTAGAAGAAGTATTAGATGGTATGCAGTTCCATGCTTAATCATTATTATATAGTTGAATAGATATCATCAAAAATCCTTTGCAGTGCACAAGATACTGTAAAGGATTTTTATTGAGTTGTTAACGATTTCCCCCTATAATAAAACGAGGAAAAAAGTCTAACAGAAAAGGTGTTATATCAACCATGAGTATATTAAATGTAGAGAAGTTAAGTCACGGATTTGGTGATCGTGCTATTTTTAAAGATGTATCATTTCGTCTGCTAAAAGGCGAGCATATCGGCTTAATCGGAGCGAATGGTGAAGGTAAGTCTACTTTTATGAATATCGTTACAGGCAAATTACAGCCGGACGAAGGTAAAGTAGAATGGTCGAAGCGTGTACGTGTAGGTTATTTGGATCAACATGCTATTCTGGATAAAGGCATGAGTATTCGTGATGTATTAAAAGGTGCTTTCCAATACTTGCTTGATATGGAGCAAGAGATGAATGATATGTACGGCAAAATGGGAGATGTGACTCCTGAAGAACTAGAAGAATTGTTAGAGCAAGTGGGTACGATTCAAGATACACTAACTGCTCAAGATTTCTACTTGATCGATGCCAAAGTCGATGAAACGGCGCGTGGTCTAGGATTAACAGATATCGGTCTTGATAAAGATGTGAACGATCTCAGTGGTGGTCAACGTACCAAAGTCTTACTTGCCAAATTGCTGCTTGAAAAACCAGATATCCTTTTGCTGGATGAGCCGACCAACTATCTAGATGAAGTGCATATTGAATGGTTGAAGCGCTATTTGCTTGATTATGAGAATGCTTTTATTCTGATCTCTCATGATATTCCTTTCTTAAATAGTGTGATCAATATTATTTACCATATGGAAAATCAGGAATTAAGCCGTTATGTAGGCGATTATGATTACTTCCAAGAAGTCTATGATATGAAAAAACAACAGCTCGAATCTGCTTTCAAGCGTCAACAACAAGAGATTTCACAGTTAAAAGACTTTGTAGCACGTAACAAAGCAAGTGTAGCGACTCGTAATATGGCGATGTCCCGTCAGAAGAAGCTGGATAAAATGGATGTGATCGAACTTGCACAAGAACGTCCGAAACCGCAGTTCAACTTCAAAGTCGGTCGTACCGCAGGCAAATTGATTTTCGAAACGAACAATTTGATTATTGGTTATGATGAGCCATTGTCCAGACCGCTTGATCTCAAAATGGAACGTGGTCAAAAAATCGCTTTAGTCGGTGCCAACGGTATCGGTAAAACGACATTACTACGTAGCATTCTAGGCGAAATTCAAGCGATTTCGGGTACCGTACAACGTGGAGAACATCAGCAAATTGGTTATTTTGAGCAAGAAATGAAAGGTGACAATTACAATTCTTGTATTGAAGAGATTTGGAAAGAGTTCCCTTCGTATTCCCAGTTCGAAGTTCGTGCTGCACTAGCGAAATGTGGGCTAACGACCAAGCATATCGAAAGTAAAATTGCTGTACTGAGCGGTGGCGAAAAAGCTAAAGTTCGTCTCTGTAAATTGATTAATCGTGAAACGAATATTCTTGTACTGGATGAGCCGACGAACCATTTGGATGTCGATGCCAAAGACGAGCTTAAACGTGCGCTTCAAGCGTACAAAGGCAGTATTTTGATGATCTCTCACGAACCTGAATTCTATCGTGATATCGTGACAGAGACTTGGAATTGTGAAGATTGGACAACAAAAGTATTTTAAGTTAATAAATAGAGCTTACAGTAGAAAGAGTGCTTACAGGCACTCTTTTTTATTGTTTATTTTTAAATGTATATATTGATATAAAAGTTATTGTATAATGTAAAACGAAGTCTAATCTTACATTAATAAGAGAGATCGACTACTTTTTATTCATTTCAAAGGAGAATCAAATGAACAATCTGGAGATTGCTTTATTGATCGTGATTGGTTTAATTGCTGTAGGGATTATCATGACAGGTCTACGTTGGATGAGTCTCAGTAACAAACGTAAGCAAAGTGGAGCAGTCGTGGAACCTAGCCATGGGGTTCTTGCCTTTACACCTGAAGAAATTGCGAAAAAACTGCTGTTTGTTTTTATCAATACTGAATTTCTGTTTGTTGCTCTTTATCTATTAATCTATGTCAAATCCACTACAGCTAATATGATTGCTTATGTACTGCTTGCTGTATATATTGTCGGCACGATCTATAATATTATTGTAAATATCCGTAAGTTCAAGACCAATGAATAATGGTCAATAGGATTGAATGGAGAAGTACATAGATACAAGGTTATCCTGACGAAACATTCCGTCCTAAAGGCAAATGAACACCTGCTGAAAGTGCTGTTATTTGGAAAAGATGACTAGATATGCACGTTATTGTGAACCAAAATGAACAGAAACAGCAGGAATGAACTTGTTCACGCATCTTTTTACGAGTATAATTAGACACTGACTGATTATATAGATTTAATATTAGAAAGAGAGCGGGATAACTATGGGCCGTAAATGGAATAATATTAAAGAGAAGAAAGCTTCAAAAGACGCTAACACAAGTCGTGTCTATGCCAAATTTGGAGTTGAAATTTATGTAGCTGCGAAGAAAGGCGATCCCGATCCGGAAACTAACCGTGCATTGAAAGTCGTTGTTGAACGCGCAAAAACATATAACGTACCTAAAGCGATTATCGATCGTGCACTTGAAAAAGCAAAAGGTAGCGGAGATGAGCAGTATGCTGAACTTCGTTATGAAGGCTTTGGTCCAAATGGTTCTATGATTATTGTGGACGCTTTAACCAATAACGTAAACCGTACTGCACCAGAAGTTCGTTCTGCTTTTAACAAAAACGGCGGTAATATGGGCGTGGCTGGTTCTGTTGCTTACATGTTCGATTCTACAGCAGTAATCGGAATCACAGGCAAAACAGCAGATGAAGTCTTGGAAATTTTGATGGAAGCAGATGTTGATGCTCGCGATATTCTTGAAGAAGATGAAGCGGTTATTGTCTATGCTGAACCGGATCAATTCCATGCTGTACAAGAAGCGTTCAAAGAAGCCGGTGTTACTGAATTTACCGTTGCTGAATTAACGATGTTGCCACAAAATTACCTTACTCTTCCGGATGAAGCAGCGTATGCACAATTTGAAAAATTAATTGATGCGCTTGAAGACTTGGAAGATGTACAACAGGTTTATCACAATGTAGAGTTCGAAGATTAAGATTCTACGTATGTAGTAGGATATATGATAGATTACTTTAAGCCCTTTGCCTGTTTATTCGGTAAAGGGCTTTTGTATATAATTACATATTGTTTGAGAAAGGTGACTCTGCGGGTAAAGAATGAATTATGTCGAAAGATTAAATAAAGAATAGACTATAGGAAATGAGAAGGTGACTGTACATGAAAAAAAATATTGCAGATTCAGTTGTAGAATCATTAATCAATGCAGGTGTTAAACGCATTTACGGAATCGTAGGCGATTCATTAAACGCTATTATGGATTCTGTACGTCGATCCGGTCAAATCCAGTGGATTCATGTTCGTCATGAAGAAGTGGCTGCTTTTGCCGCAGGAGCAGAAGCGGAATTAGAAGGTAGTATTGCTGTCTGTGCAGGAAGTAGTGGCCCGGGTAATCTGCATTTAATTAATGGATTGTATGATTGTTATCGTAATCGTGTACCTGTGCTAGCCATTGCTGCTCATATTCCAAGTGATGAGATTGGAAGTAGTTATTTCCAAGCGACACATCCAGAACAAATTTTTCAAGAATGTAGTGCTTTTTGTGAAACGATTATGACAGAGAAGCAAATGCCACGTACGATCAACATGGCGATCCAGACAGCTATAGCGCAATCTACAGTATCCGTTATTATTTTACCCGGAGATATTGCTGCACTAGAAGCAGGGAAACATCCTGTATCTGAAATTCCCGGTCATGTGACTCGTCCAGTCGTTCACCCTTCTACAGATGAATTGCAAAAGCTAGCTACCTACTTAAACGAAGGTAAGAAAATTAGTCTATTATGTGGTGCAGGATGTAAAGGCGCTCATGCTGAAGTGATGCAATTAGCAGAACGATTGCAATCTCCAATGGTGACTGCGCTTAGAGGGAAAGAACATTTAGAATACAACAATCCTTATTTTGCAGGTTTATCAGGGTTGATTGGTTATTCTTCCGGTTATCATACGATGATGGATTGTGATGTACTCTTAATGCTAGGTACTGATTTCCCGTATCGTCAATTTTATCCTGAGAAAGCCATTATTTTGCAAGTGGATATTGATCCTTCTCATATCGGAAGACGGACAAATGTGAATTACGGACTCTGCGGAGATGTCAAACATACGATAGAACAATTATTACCTTTACTTACAACAGAACATGATTCGAATCATTTGCAGAAATGTGTAGATCGTTATACCAAAGTACGCGAAGGATTAGATGAATTAGCTGTTGGCAAACCAGGGCATACTCCAATTCATCCGCAGTACCTCATGAAACTGTTAAGTGATGCAGCGACTACTGATGCGATCTTTACAGCAGACGTCGGAACGCCAACGGTATGGGCGGCTCGTTATCTACAAATGAACGGTCAACGTCGTCTTTTGGGCTCATTTAATCATGGGACGATGGCAAATGCACTTCCACAAGCGATCGGAGCGCAAGCCACCGCTCCAGAGCGTCAGGTGATCTCTTTATCCGGTGATGGTGGGTTATCGATGTTAATGGGCGATCTATTGACGTTAAAACAACATCAATTGCCTATCAAGACTGTTGTCTTCAATAACGGCGCACTTGGCTTTGTCGAACTGGAAATGAAAGCAGCAGGTTTTCTTGAAACAGGGACTTCGCTTGTGAACCCTGACTTTTCGGCTGTAGCAAATGCGTTAGGTATTATGGGGATTCGAGTTGAAGATCCTGCTGACCTTCCTTCTGCAATTGAGCGTATGCTTGCTCATGATGGCCCTGTACTACTTGATGTGGTCATTAACCGTCAAGAACTATCCATGCCACCGAAAATCACACTCAAACAAGCAGAAGGATTTACAGTATGGAGTATGAAAGCGATCCTTAATGGACGTGGTGATGAGATCATTGATTTGGCAAAAAGTAATCTTTTACGTTAAATCATTTCTTTTGGGTAATAGATAGTATGAGAAAACAAAGAAAAACACAAGGAGGTACTCTTATGGGTAACCCGATTAAAGATATCAAAAAAAGTATCGACAAATGTAAAGCTACCGCAGACCAGATCAAATTGACTTTGGATGATGTCAAAAAAGATGTAGATGGTGTAAAGAAAAATGTAGATCGTATTAAAGGTGAAGCGCAACAAAAGTCTGCTGACTTGAAAGTAGCAATGGCGACGATTAAAGGAGCAGGGGATAATACCAAAGAAATCGGTAACTCATTCATGTTATGTCTGCATGAAGTGAAAGCACTATTTTCGATGAAAGAAGAATCAACGTTGACGACATCTACGTCTACTTATTCTGAAAGCACAGGTGAACATCAACCTTCACTTCAATCCTCATCTCGTTATTAATCATCATAAACAAATCAACAGGATCATCTGCATACTTTTGTGCATATGATCCTGTTTTTTTGTAGTTCAATCATTAACATACAAGATGATACAATACTTGGTCACAATTGAGAGTCACTAGATATTCAAAATAAGTTCGACAATTCTGTGTTATAATCAATCTATATTACATAGAGGTCGAGGTGTCTGAATCATGGCAAATGAATTAATACATTCTTTAAACGAACAAATGAACTTTGAATTTTATTCGGCGCATACGTACATGGCAATGGCTGCTTACTGTTCAGGAGAAAGTCTGGATGGATTTGCTAACTTCTTTATTGTTCAAGCAGAAGAAGAACGTTTCCATGCGATGAAAATCTACAAATTTCTAAATGACCGTGGATACCGTGCTACACTTACAGCGATGCCTGAACCAACCAACGAATACACATCGATGCTTGATGTATTTGAACACGGCTATGCACATGAGAAACGAAATACAGAGAAGTTTTATCATCTGGCAGATTTAGCGCTTAATGAGCGTGAACATGCAACCATCTATTTCTTGAAATGGTTTATCGATGAGCAAGTAGAAGAAGAGGCTTTGTTCGATAATCTAATCCAAAAGTTACGTCGTATTGAACAAGACAGTAATGCTTTCTATATGATGGATACCGAATTTGCTGGACGTTCGTTCACTGCTCCTGCACTATAATAAAATAAAAAACTAAAATCCAAAAAGCCTACCTTTTACGGTAGGCTTTTTCATGGAAAGAAATAATATGACGAAATAGAGATTCTCCTTGATCATCGACAACAAAGTCAGCTTGTACAGGTAATACCATTGCACGATAAGGTTCGGGAACCCAGATATATTGATGTACATAAGAGGTCGCAATAAAGCCGCACTTTTCCCAAAATAATAATCGGCTTTGATTGAGCGGAGTATCCTCAGCTTCCACTTCGATCACAATAGCCGCCAAAGAATACTCCTGAATCGCCCATTGCTTGATCTGTTCCAAAAAAGACATCCCAATTCCTTGATCACGCCAATCGTGATGCACAGCCATATAATCAATAATTAATATATATTCAGCAGAAGAACCGACCAGACCCGTGATCGCCATCGCTATTACCTGATCTTGATCCATTAAAGCATGAATAAACGTATGATTTTGCTCCAGCATGGTACGCAATATCCTTTTGGGCTTCGCTCCATGTGGAAATGCTTCTTCATAAATCGGTTGAATCTTTTGCCATAATGATTCATCCCATGTTGTAGTTGTAACCCATTGTAATGATGTCATACCGTTCTCCCTCCACAATATCGCTTTCCTTATTCTATTAGACCAAACATCCTATATTCTAACCAACGTAAAATATTTCATTTCCTTCTTAGGTAAAAAGAGGTAAAGTTAGAAATAATATAAATGATTATTAAGTCACATTAGTATGGTTTCTATCTTTTTTTCTATATTTTTCTTAAAGGAGTTTTTGTATGAGTTCTGCCACTAACTATAGAGCATCGTATCAGTCCTATTTAACCCGTCAAGATGTAGATGGTTCCAAAATGAGGTACATATTTATTATCAATACAGCCGATAGTCTACAGCGGTATATGAAGCGTAATAATATGCAATCCGTCTTGACCAAGCTGTCACCGTTATCGATGTTCGGTGATATTGAAGTGATCGCCCAGACCGAAGGATCTTTTTACAAGTTACCTCATTTTGCAGAAGTGACCGCTTCTCATTATATGAAAACACATATTTACGGTAAAGATCCATTACGTGGAGAAAAAATAGATTTATTCGCAGAACTATTTCATACCAGTGAATTAACACATATTATCTGGTTTACAGATGAAGAAGTTACACCGTATACACGAGTCATTCAATCCATGAATGCACCGCATATGTTCTGGAATTTTGTATCGATTAAAGGATCACCTTTACGGTGTGCTGGAAAACCACCTAAAAATATTATGTTAACGCATATTCCTAAGATTTCTAGTCTAGCCACTTCGGTATTATATCGTAAATTGTTGAATAAATTTGCGCAGTATGTGAACAAAACAGATTTACCGATGCATGGACGAGTACGCATCAGTCAGATCGAAAACATAGCAGATTCACAACATGTGATCAAAGGCTCCAAATCCAAAGTAGAACAAACCAACCTCAAAGTAGGAATCGGTTGGAAAACAGTCGAAGGGGAATGTCTAAGCGCGGCGATGTTGCTTGCCAATAATCAATTAGCTGATGCTGAAAATATCGCTTTTTTCGGTAATAAATCCACGATCGGGATGACCCATGTCGATGGACGAGAATTACCAACAGAAGATATGGAGCAATACACTGTAAATCTATCGGCAGTAGAGCAAGCAGGGCAAGATAAGATTCTATTTTCACTGGTTATGCCTGATGGTACACCTGAACAATTATATATTCGTGTGCTCACTTATGATAATCGTGAATTGATTCGTTTTCATATTGATATGGAGACATGTGCTTCTAATACAGCGCTGGAATTGGGTGCATTATACTACTACAAGCAAGAATGGCGCTTTAATGCTATCGGGAACGGTTATAATGCTGGCATGGAAAAGATCGGTGCGAATTATGGGATTCCTGATCTGACGGATACGTATAATTTCACGCCAGAAGTGTTAGAAGATATCGCTTTAAATGGTAAAACGTTTGAGTATCATATGCAGGATTTGTTTACCAAATTAGGCTATGAAGTCGAAGTCCCTACCAGTGATCCTTATGCTCCTGATTATGGGGTGGATCTGATTGCGATCAAAGGCGGAGTACGCAAAGCGGTGCAGTTAAAATGCTTTAGCAATGTGGTTCCGATCAAAGCTGTACAAGAAGTATATGCAGGCGCAAGAATGTACAATTGCGACAAATATATGGTTGTAGCAACAAATTATTTTAGCCGTGCTGCGCTACAATTAGCAGAACAATTAGATGTAGAAATATGGGATAAAATGCAGTTAGCCAAAGTGGAAGATCGTTTGCGCTCACGTATCGGAGTCTCTGATGAAAGTGAACTCAAGCTCAAATTATCTAAAAAAGATGTAGAAGACGAGATTGATATCGATATTTCTGCTTTTCTCGTCGATGGATCGGATCAATGTCAAAGTGATGAAGATTTAATTTTCTACAATCAGACTGATCACCCGAGTGGATGTATACGATTGATCAACGATAATGCATGGGAAAAAATGATGTATATCGATCTATCCATTTTGCCTGCATATTGCGAGAAAATTGTGATTGTAGGTTCACTCGATGCGTATAAGCAAAAAGTGGAATTGACGATTGATAATGAACTGAACTTGTATCATACGTTTGAATATATGCCGAGTACAGTATGTGATACACTCGTATTAGGGCAATTCCGCAAAATCGATGGGGAATGGGCATTTACCACTTCGGAAACGTATTTTGTCGGTGGATTAGAAGAAGCTTGCAAAATGTATGGTCTAACTACGGGTTAACTGTTAGTGCTGTATGTTCATCAATAGATTCATGTTCAACATAAGATAGAAAGTCGCTCTACGTAGCGGCTTTTTTACTTTTTCTCAACGATACAAGGTACATAAGTTATCATTCTAATGATAATGCGATCTATACTATTCTATAAATCTGCAATATCGTACAAGACTTCTAACAATAATATTGATTAAAATAGACTCAGAACCCAGCAGGTTAGGAGGATAACAAGATGACAAATGAACTCAGGACATTACATTTGGATACTCAGCTTCAGATAGAAGCTTATCAATTTCAAGGTATTATGCAGAAATTTTCTCCTCATTTTCATGAGTATTATGTGATCGGATTTATTGAAGCGGGTCAAAGGCAATTGATCTGTAAAGGGAAAGAATACATTATTAATCCGGGTGATTTACTGTTATTTAATCCATATGATATTCATAGCTGTGAACAGATCGATCATCTTACTCTGGATTACCGCTGTATCAACGTTAGTATTGATGTGATGCGAGAGTTTAACCAAGGAGAACTTCCTTATTTTGTTCACAATGTACTTGTAGATCATCCATTAACTCAGACGTTAAAGCAGTTACATTCATCTATTGTGAGCGCAGAAGATCAGCTTGCCAAAGAAGCACTATTTCAGCAATTACTACAATCTTTGATTGAACAATATACAGATACGTCTATCCAACACGCACATGTAGTATCTCATCAACATCCAGATATTCAGACAGTCTGTCATTACCTAGAGCAACATTATTCGCAGACCGTGACGCTGGCTGAATTAAGTGATCTGATAGGCTATAACAAATATCAATTGATTCGTGCTTTTCAAGATGAGAAAAAGATTACTCCTTACAATTACTTGGAGACGATACGTATTAACAAAGCGAAAGAACTGCTAGAGCAAGGCACACCTTTGATCGAAGTCGCTATACACACAGGATTCAGTGATCAAAGCCATTTCAGCAAGTTTTTCAAAAAAATGGTCGGTCTAACACCCAAGCAGTATCTCAATGTCTTTCGACAAGAACGGTTGAGTTCTTAAATGGAACATCTGTTGACGTACATATTAATGGCTGTGTTGATGTCGATGTTACCGGGTACAGATACGGTACTGATTATGCGGAATTATTTTGCCTATGGAGCCAAAGGGGCTTATTATACTGTGATTGGTATTGCAACGGGATTGTTGTTCTGGACATGTATTGCGGTATTAGGTCTTTCTGTAGCGATCTCGCAATCTGTTTTTGTTTTCAATCTGATTCGATATGTAGGAGCAGCATACTTATTGTATATCGGGATTAGAGTATTATTGACTCGAAGTCATTTGCAAATTCAATCTTTACAACCTACCGATTCATCTGTGATGATGCATCAGCCTACCAAGCATTACAAAGAATCATTGTTACAAGGTATGATCAGTAATATTTTAAATCCCAAAACAGTGCTCGTGTATGTTACTTTTATTCCTCAATTTATTAATACAGAAGGGCATGTGCATCAGCAATTACTGTATCTAGGATTGATTCTAACGTTGATTGCTGTGCTCTGGTTTATCGTATTGGTCGGATTACTTCAACATCTTCAACACGTATTGCAAAAGCCTAAAGTACAGCTTGTTTTCCAAAAGTTAACCGGACTTGCGCTAATCGGATTTGGTGTGAAAACAGCTTTATAATTATTTAGGTAGTGATTTTAAGTGTAGGTTTTATATGAGCGATTATGTATAACTTTGACTCCCATTATAATAAGGATAGCAAGACGAATGGATCGTTCAAAACCTTTGTTTGTTCTCTATAGTATGCCTTGTCTTGACAAGTCCATAGCATTTCCCACATACTAAATAAACCCTATTTATTATGTATTAGGAAAGGTTACTATGAAAAAGATAAGCACTCATTTAATCAAAGAAATTAATCTAAGCAATGTGCGCCGTGTGATGAAAGATATCGAAGTCGGTACTAAGCCACAGATCGCTGAATTGACTCAATTGAGTGTTGTTACCATTAACTCATTGATCAAAGAATTAGTGGAACAGGGCGAGATTGCTGAAGACAAAATGATTCCTTCTAATGGTGGTCGACCGGCTTTGACCTATCGTTATAATTATAATTTCAGTATGGCTCTGGTCATCTATATGAATGTAAAGCAAGGCAAAGATACCACTTCGGCAAGTGTTATCAATTTACGAGAAGATATTTTAGAAAAAAAGAGTATCATATGCCGATCTTTGAACGTGAAAGCTTTTACGAAATGATCGATTATTATCTTGCTCGTTATCCTGCCATCAAAGTGATAGGAGTCGGTATCCCGGGACAAGCAATCGACGGACAGATTATTGTAAGTAGTCACCCTAATCTACAAGGTGTGCGTATGAGTGAAGATATTCAATCTCATTTTGGTATTCCAGTTGTGTTGGAAAATGATATTAATGCTGCAATTACTGGATATTATGTACAGCAGGATTCACCACAAGAACAATGTATCGTAGGGATGTATTTTCCAGAGAAGTATTGTCCGGGTATGGGAATCCATCTGAATGGGCAATTGATCAAAGGGAAACATGGTATGGCAGGAGAGATTAAGTTTTTGCCAATCAATATTGATTGGGAAAGCGATCTTAGCAAAGATACTTTTATAGAAACGCTGTGTCATTTAGTTCAGACAACGAATGCTATTCTAGCGCCACAACAGATCATTATGTATCAAAGTTATATTCAAGAAGAAGAGTGGGCTCCGTATTGGGAAGCATATCAAGTGAAGCGTGCTATGCCTTCTTATCCTGAACTTATTTTCCTAGATTCATTCCATGATGACTTTGAAATCGGAATGAAATGGTTAACACTCAAAGCATTAGAACCCTTTCTATCGCATATTCCGAATATTTAAATACTCTCATTACGCAATGAGAGTATTTTTTTATAAATAAAGTAAGATCATATTGACAGTCAATACAGTCTGTTGCATACTTAATAAATATTCTTTATTAAGTTGGTTTATTTAATTAGATATTATCATGTTGGAGGGGTATTGTCGGATGGCTACTTGGTTTCTTATTGTTATTTATCTTGCATTTATCAGTTTAGGGATTCCCGATGCATTGCTTGGTTCAGCATGGCCGGTCATGCATCCACAAATTGGAGCTTCACTTGAATCTGCTGGCTTATTATCTATGATTATTGCAGCAGGTACGATTGTATCCAGTCTAGCAAGTGGAACAATCATCAAAAAATGGGGAACTGGTCAGCTTACATTATTTAGCTGTGCGTTGACGGCTAGTGCTTTGCTAGGATTTTCATTTGCTCCTTCGTTATTATGGTTAGCTTTATTAGCTATTCCATTAGGACTTGGTGCAGGCGCAGTAGATGCTGCACTTAACCATTATGTAGCCAATCATTATAAAGCCCATCATATGAGCTGGTTGCACTGCTTCTGGGGAGTCGGCGCAATGACAGGGCCGATCATTATGTCTTATTTTATCGCTAAACATGGATCATGGCGTGAAGGATATTCGACGGTATCTATGATTCAATGGGGACTGGTTCTTATCTTACTGGTTACTTTACCCCTTTGGAAAAAAGTAGCGAACCTTCAACAATCCAAAGTCGATCATAACGACCTATCTGATCCATCATCTGAACCGACAAATGATACTTCTACAGATGTGAATTCAAAAAAAGTTCATCCGATCCGTATCAAAGGCGTAAAGATGACATTGATTGCATTTCTATTCTACTGTGGAGTAGAATCGACTGTCGGCTTATGGGGTGCTAGTTATCTTGTAGGTGCTAAATCAATGACTGCTGAAACCGCTGCTCTGTGGGTGTCTTTGTATTATGGCGGCATTACCGTAGGTCGATTGATAACCGGCTTTATTACGATGAAAGTTAATAATCGTATTTTGATTCTGGCAGGTCAGATTATCGCAGTGAGTGGAGTAGTGCTTATGTTACTTCCTTTACCTAATATCGCCAGTATGATCGGGTTGATTTTGATCGGTGTAGGCTTCGCACCTGTGTATCCAGGATTAATCCATGAAACGCCACATCGCTTCGGTAAAGTGAATTCAGCTCAACTGATTGGATACCAAATGGCAGTTGCTTATACAGGAACTACCTTTTTACCACCGCTATTCGGTATTTTAGCATCTCAATGGAGTATTCAGTTGTTTCCTATTGTCGTGCTGATCTTTATAGTAGGGATGTTGTTAAGTTCTGAATCTGTAAATGTAGCACTCAAAAAAAGACAATCAAACCACTATTAATAGCATCTTATTTTTTCGGATTTCTAATTACTACTGTATCTACTTAAAGTAGGAAATTGTTTGTATATCTGACTGAATAGAAAGAAGGGAGTATTATGTTACTCATTTCAGGATTAATTCTATGGATGTTATTATGTATTGTCATTTTATTCGGTGCTAGTTATGCAGCAACAGACAAAGTCCCAGATCTGGACAAGAAGAACTCTAAACCAGATGATCCATTTGCTTATTTATTTCCTTTATAACAAAGCTCTTTATTATAGAAATCTTTTTTCAAGTGTTTGGTAATCTTTCTTTCTTATAAATACCTTTGCTATATTAGTAATAGTATTTATAAGAAAGGAGCTACATATATGTGTGCATTATATCAGAATCAAACAGCTGTTTTTTTAGGAGATAGTATTACCTTTGGTTATGAATTAAAAGAAGGAGAACAAGCATATCCTGCTTTAGTTAGCGAAAGCTTAGGTTTGAATTCTTATGAAAATCACGGGATTTCTGGAAGCAGTGTATCTAGTGGCGGATGGGAACCGATGTGTGAACGATATCAAAATATGAATAGAGACGCAGATATCATCTTTTTTATGGGAGGTCGAAATGATTTCTCCTCATTAGAAAATGAATTTGGAGATATAAATACTTCTGCCGATGATACATATACTTTTTATGGGGCTTTAAAACATATTGCTGAGGGACTTATTCAATATTATCCAGATCGCTTAATTGTCTTTTTGACTCCACCTCATGGATCAAGCAATAGCGTACCTGAGCATTTACCGAACAGAACAACAGGTAAAATCTATAGCGATTACGTTCAAGCTGTACGAGAAGTCGCTTCGCTCTATTCTTTTCCTTGTTGTGACTTATGGAATACAGCAGGGATTCAGCCTCTACTGGAAGTTCACAAAAATATGTATTTTACAGGAGAAAACGGTATACCTGACGGACTGCATCCTAATCAAAAAGGGCATGAGCGATTAGCCAATCGGATCATTGGATTTATGAAAACATTATAAAAAAATACGTTATAACCTAAAGGCTGATAGGTCTATCAGCCTTTTTTTGTTGCATGTAATATATTCAGTCCACCCATAACGATCAGAACAACACTTTCAGCTAAATTAGATGGAGATTGTTCATGACTTTGTTTCCAACGATAAGCCGCTCCGTATATTGCCCAGCTAATCATGGTCGCTGCTGTTGCTAATGTATGCTCATCGGCATGTGTATGTTCTTGAGTGATTAACTTGAGTATAAATTTCTCTAACTGTACTTTAACGTTTTCTTCCATAATGGCAGATACAGAATTGTATTTTTTGATACAAGTCATACTCGAATCATGATATTCACACAGTGCCATGACTAACTCGTAAATCATTTCTTCGGTTAAATTGATATGATTATCTACTTTGTTGATTACAAATTGTAAAAAAGTATCAGACAACATCGTTTCCAATAACGCATATTTATCTGGAAAATGAGCATAAAAGGTTGCCCGATTAATCGTCGCATGTTTGGTAATATCGCTGATCGTGATCGTTTCAAAATCCATAGTATGAAGTTGTTCTAAAAATGAATCCAAAATCAACTGTCTTGTACGAATCACACGCGGATCATTGGGATTAGGAGAAAGAACACTTGCCATCGTTATACACCGCTTTCGGTCTAAGTTATATTTATTATAGACGCACCTTCTTGTAGCAACAAGTATGAAGAAGATAAACAACAATATGATCGATCTGTTGCTTAAGCAAAATAATAGAAACATTGTTGGTTGTAGAGCATATCAAAGCTTGATAGGATCGATGTATACCAATCAGGAGGTGCTATTTTGAATAATCAACAACAACAAACTCATTCAACAGAAGCTTTATTTCAACCATATACACTAGGTACATTAACGTTACCTACTCGAATCGTGATGGCTCCAATGGGCCGTATGTTCTCGATCAATGGAGTACCCGGAGAAGATGTAGCGACTTATTACCGTCGCCGGGCTGAAAAGGGAGTCGGATTGATTATCACAGAGAGTACCAATATAGATCATCCAGCAGTGATCAGTGAACCTAATATCCCTAACTTTTATGGAGAAGAAGCTTTACGTGGATGGGCTGAAGTGGCACGTCAAGTGCATGAAGTAGGGGGCAAGATATTCCCGCAATTTGGGCATATGGGTATTGCTCGTCCAGCAGGTTCTTTACCGCATCCAGAAGCTCCATCGCTTGCTCCGTCCGGGCTTGATTTGGATGGTAAGCAGGTAACTGAACCGATGACTCAGCAAGAGATTGATGAGGTGATTCAAGCCTTTGTCGATGCGGCTGTACAAGCGCAAAAGCTTGGATTTGACGGTATACAGGTTCATGGTGCACATGGTTATTTGATTGATCAATTTTTCTGGGAGAAAACCAATCAACGTACTGACCGATATGGTGGAGACTTTATCAAGCGTGCTCAATTCGCTGTGGAAATCATTCAAAAGATACGGGCTGAAGTAGGGCCAGACTATCCAATAGCAATACGGTTATCTCAGTGGAAAATGAGTGATTATCAAGCCAAACTATTCGATACCCCTGAACAACTGGGTCAATTTCTAGATGTGTTAGTAGAAGCTGGTGTCGATATCTTTGACTGCTCCACACGTCGCTTCTGGGAGCCTGCTTTCGAAGGATCAGATCTAAGTCTAGCAGGATGGGTGAAGAAGCTAACAGGCAAGCCAACGATTACTGTCGGCTCTATTGGACTCGATAGTGATTTCACAACGCTATATACCGAAGGAAAAGGAGCCGAGCAAAAAGATATCCAAGCGTTATTAGATCGTTTGAATGATAATGAGTTCGATCTTGTCGCTGTCGGACGTGCATTGATTAGTGATCCCGATTGGGCGATCAAAATTCGTGAGAACCGCACGGAAGAATTGCATAATTTCACACCTGAATCGTTAACAACATTGATCTAAAATAAAGCTACACATCTTATACACAAAAATACACAAACATAAAAAAGCGTTCTTCATGTATAGTGAAGAGCGCTTTTTGCTGTAGAACTTTTGCTATAGAATAATAGATTAGATAAGAAGGTTAGGTATCATCATAAACAAAGCAGTTTTATTTGATATTCAAATATTCTTTAAGCCCTGCTACAATCGCTTGCGCTACTTTATTTTGAAAATCATCTTGTACCATAATGGATTCTTCTGTTTTGTTAGTCAAAAATCCAATTTCAAGTAGCGCTGCTGGCATGGTTGTTTTGCGGATCACCAGATAGTTGGCTTGCTTGGAATTACGATCTTTGAACCCTGTAGCGGCAAGCACATGTTTTTGAATAATATCAGATAACAGCTTACTGCGCTTGGTATCGGCATAGAATGTTTCGGTACCGCTAGCGTCTTTGTTAGGAGCTGCATTACCATGAATGGAAAGAAACACATCGGCATTAGCATCTTCAGCGATTTTCACACGGCTATCTAACGGAATAAATGTATCATCCGTGCGTGTCATAATCAGATCGATTTGCGATTCTTTTTTGAGTAGGGCAGCGACTTTATTCCCTACATTTAGAACTACATTTTTTTCAAGTACGCCTGTAGCTCCTATACCACCTGAATCGGTATCTCCATGACCGGGATCAATAATCACTACTTTTTTACCGCCAGAGCCAACCGGTTTGGTCGTTGCAGTGGTATTGAGATCGACAAAAGTCAGATCATTTTGTTGATACAGTTTATACGATTTGCTTTGATTAAGATCGATCACGACACGGACTTGAGAAGGCTGGCTACTGAAGATAGAGTAACGAATCTGCTTCACATCTGCTGATCCAGTCACCGGTATCGTTCCAACTTCACCTTGTTTTAATTCAGTGCCTTGTAGAAACCCTGCACCGAAAGATGTTTTGGGCAAGTCGATCACGATGCGATTCGGATTCGTAAGGACAGAGTCTACTGGATTTACTTTATCGCTGGAAGAAATCATTAAGCGATTGTCACTGTAGCTAATACCTTCGATAGTCGTACTATTGGGATCAGGGGTAACTCCATTATTGGTATCCGGCCCAGCAGTTACTTTTTCTAAATGAACTGTTTTGGATGTGTTATCCCATTTTACTTTCAATCCCATCTCTGTACCGACAAAACGTAAAGGAACATAGGTTGTATTAGACTTCATAAATGGAGATTGCTCTAGTACCACATTGCCACGGGTAGAGTCTGCATTAGACTGTCCAACCGTCAGCTTGATTGTTGCAGAAGGATTCGATATGGTCACTTGTTGATCTGACTTTTTCCATTTTACGTTATAGCCCAACTTTTCGGAGATCACTCGAATAGGAACCATTGTCGTCTGATTGGTAATCATGACATCACCAGCACCTTCGATAGGCTGGTTATCCAACATAATTTGTGTAGATGCCGCTGTCGTTGTCTGCGGAAGTAAAATGAAAAAGCTCATCAAGAATGCGAATGTTATCGTTAGCCATAGATTTCGAGTATTCCGGTTCATTGTTATCTCATCTTCTTTCCCGTTAGAATAGTGCTCACTTATGTATATTCGGTTTCTCCACTTAAAAGGTTAAACTCATCTAAAGAAAAAAAGTTTCTCTAATGCAAAAATAAAAGCAAAATAAAAAAAGCTATAATCGATTCCTCTATAGAAGAGAGAACCGATTATAGCTCTAATCATCACGTACCTATGATCTATTAAGCGATCAAACAGTACGCAATAATCATCAAGAAGATAATCGTAATATGATTGATCGAGAAGATAAACATTTTGTGTGACCATTTTTTGTTTTCGTATTTTTTGAATGTGGATACACTAAGAATCAACCATGCTAGTGTTACGACAAAAGATACGAGAGTCACATAAGGACTTAATGTCCAGAACAGAAAGCTTGAGAATAAAAGCAATACGATATATACATTGGTCTGAATATACGTGCGTCTGATTCCTTTAACGATCGGAAGCATAGGAACGCTTGCTGCTTTGTATTCATCAAATCTGCGAATCGCAATACCGTAGAAATGCGGCATCTGCCATAGTAACATTGTTACGACAAGTGCCCAAATTTCGAAATGCCCCAAATCTTGTGAAATCGCACACCAACCAATCAATGGTGGCACAGCTCCAGAAAGACTACCAACTTCCGTATTGTAGACTGTTGTACGCTTTGTCCACATGGTATAGGGAACGACATACAGAAAAAGTCCCAATATACCGAACACAGCCGCCATTGGCGTAGCCATATACAATACAATAGCACCCAAAATTGTCATCGTAAAACCGATAATCAAACCTGTTTTGGTATCCACTTGGCCAGTAACGGTTGGACGGGTTCGGGTTCGTTCCATAATGGCATCAATATCCCGGTCATACAAGTTATTAAATGCTCCTGCGGAAGCAATAATCAAAGTCGATCCAACCATAGCGAGGATAATCGGTACAATTTGTCCCCAGACGGATTCATTAAATACATAAAGTGCCATACATAAACCAGCAATAACAGCAATCAGATTAGATTTGATAATACCGACTTTGATTGTATCAAAAAAAGCTTTAGGTATTGAACTGTACTCCACTGTAATGTTAGACTGCGCACTATTATTCATCATTATCATCTACCCATTTCTATATAATTAAAATTTTATACGATATAATGTAGTAATTATATCACTCTTTATAGTAGGTGAATTCTGTAACTTGACTTCGTTAATAATAATGTCATTTAAATGTGAACAATTTTAGAACACTCCGTAATTGAATTGTGAAAAATACATCAATATGATACAAGTCATATCTATTAAAAATAGCCCAAATCCGCTGTAGAAGCAACAAAAAACGGTATCTTTTTGTATAGATACCGTTTTGGTGTTTGTTTTTTTTATTTTAAATTAAAATTGTCACATCTGAGATAACAGATCATTAACTTCTTGACCTGTCACCAATTGAGCAGGATGGAATTGATTTGTTGTATCATTTTCCATTAGTCCCATTTGTAATACATCTACAATCGAGGAATATGCCCAGTGTTGCTGAGGTACATCGGTCGATATCTTAGCATGTTTTACTTCTAGAGATGGCTTTGTAATCTTGCTCCAATTTGAGACCACGGTAGCCAGTTGAGCACGAGTGACTTGTTCATCAGGTGCGAAGGTGTTGGATGTTGTTCCTTTCATCAAACCTTGCGCAACCACCTGTTGAATTGGTTTTGTCATATCAGACGAGACAATGTCTACAAATGGTGTTGTCGATGTAGATTCAGATAGCTTCAGAACATGTGCTAAAGCATCTGCTAGTTGAGCACGAGTAACCATTTTATCCGCTGCTAGCTTTGAATTAGCTACTGAATTGGAACGAGATTGGTCAAATAACCAGTCAATAACCTCAGCATTGTTCAACGCAGGAACCCATGACCAGTGTAGCATTTTATCATACAAATGTTGTTCTTTCATCCATTCATCACTATACAGCGTTTCTTTAACTTGGGTTGATCCTAATTCGGTTAAAGCTTGATAAGATAGCTTAGTCGTGCGGCTATCGGTCGTTGGATCATTTTCAGCATGGATCAGCCAAATCGGAACGTTGGTTAGCGATTGTAATGCTTGTTTGAATGGTTCTACGCTTCCTTTATAATCGGCAACAGCATCTTTGGCTGCAATCACAATGCTACCTGCAAATAGATCAGGATACTGCATCATAAAACGTAGTGCACCACCGCCACCACTAGATACACCTACCAAGTAGATTCGCTGTGGATCAACTTTTCCTTCATCAACTAATTGTTGGATCAGTTCATATTGAAGAGTGAAATACGCTTGCATTTGCGATAATTCTACTGGATTGTTGTAGATCGCCCAGCCATAGTTTTGCGGATATTGTACAGCAAGCACCGAAGTATCTTGCCCTGATTCTGTCCAGACCGTTGCTCCGCGGTTCTCTGTTAATTGCTTGGTATTGTCTGTTCCGAACTCACCACCACCATGAAGCCAGACCACTAGAGGTTGAGGTTCAGTAGAAGAAGTTTCTTTGAAACGATAAGGTAATGTCGTTCCATCGCTTGCTGTAAATGAACTGGATTTAAAATCATCGACTGTACGTGTATTCACTTTAGTCACATTGTCTTTGGTAAAAGACAGTTCGGGATAGGTACTGCTTTTGACAGCGAATGGAGCTAGATTACCACCAGGATATCGAAAAGATTCCACTTTCATATGAATCATTTGATCTTTAATCGATAGTTCGATGCCGTCGTTTGTGTAATCATTCTGTACAATTTCACCTGCTTCATTGAGCGGATATCCATTGTAATTACCTGTAATGTCAAAGTCACTGGCTTGCAGACGATCATATTTACTTATATCGTCAACAGCGATATCGAAAGACTCCACCATCGTACCAGCATCACCAATATATGTATTTGCAACGACCGATGATACAGAAGAAGCTTCTGCGCTTGAAGGGTTCGGTATTAAAGCCATAGTAGTCATTAACAAAGTCAGGGCTGCGACTCCACTAACATTTATTTTTTTCCTCATCGTAATTCCTCCTTGAGTATCTTGGGATTTATCTGAATGTCTATTCAAACGAAGCTACGCAAAAAAGGGCAAAACCAAAAATGATATCTGCAAGAAAACAGTCTTCTTCGCAAAATAGTCATAATGGTTTTGCCCACGTAAGCGGTTACAATCCAGATCATATAATTGCTTTCACCATAGCATGAGTTCTATTCATTTGTCAAAACGGTATCGTACTTTTATTAAAAAAGGAATTGACTTTTAGCTTGATTTAAGCGGGGACTTGACACCTATATGATATATTAAAATGGATGGTTGATATGATGTTGAAGATATTGGAGGTCTATTGTGTATCAATATAAAGATCAAGAATACGATGCTGTAGAATTTGATGGACGAGATTTGCGGTACGGAGAATTGGTACGCTGTACGTTCAGAAAGTGTACTTTTATGAATGTATCTATGGATGAAATAGAAACCAGTTACTGCCGATTTATCGAATGCGATTTTAAAGGAGCCACTTTGAATGGTTCGATCCATACCGAATCCGCATTTGAAAATTGCTCGTTCACCGGAGCTAATCTATTTGTATCCAAATTTAACTTTTGCAAAATGACAGGTTCAGACTTTGCCGGTGCTCAAATGGATGGAATCACGCTCAATCAAGGTGATTGGTCGTACACGAATTTGAGTTATACGATATTCAAAAAGCAAGATTTAAAAGACATTAAATTCTATGAAACCGACTTTTCCAACGCAGATTTGTCATTTGCAGATTTAAGAAAATGTGATCTCACTGGTGCTGTATTGATCAAAGCTAATTTGCATGGCACAGACCTTAGAGGGGCTAATCTTGAAGGGGTAGATCTGAAAGTATTGGTGATCAAAAATACTCGTATGGATCGAGAACAAGCTGTTCTGGTAGCGCGTTCTTTGGGCGCTAAGATCGAGTAAGCGTTATAAGACTAGACTGGTGTGTAAATAAGTATAAATAACAAAATGAAATCAACGGATCGAGCTATACACATAGCTTTGATCCGTTTTTTTATATCTAATATGATATTAAAAGGAAAACATTTACATATATAACAAACTATAATAAGATCGCTATTAAAGATTGTAAGCGTTATCAAATAATGTATATAAAAGGAGATTCAACTAATGAAAAAGAATAGAATATCGATTGCGTTGGCGTTTACGATGTTGCTTTCTGTACCGGTCGCTTTATTATCACCTACGACAACTGTAATGGCGGCAGATGCTTCAGGCACTACAGCCAGTCTGGCAGATATTATCAAAAATCAACAAGCCGATGGCGGATGGAAAAAAGACTACGCTGAAACCAGTGGAGACTGGGCGAAGTCTACGATCGACAACAAAGCTACATATACCGAGATTCGTAGACTGGCCAGTGAATACACCAAAACCAAAGACAGCAAATATTCAGCGGCTGCAATCAAAGGGATTAATTTTCTAATAAATATGCAATATGCGAATGGAGGATGGCCGCAAGTATACCAAAGTTCAGGCTACCATACGCATATTACGTACAATGATGATGCGATGATTAACGTTATGGTTTTGTTAGATGACGTCGGCAATAAAAAGGGCGATTTTGCCTTTATCGACAGCAATCTAGCTAGCAAAAGTAAACAGTCTGTGGATAAAGGAGTTAGTTGCATCTTGAAAACTCAAGTCACTTCAGGAGGCAAATTGACTGTATGGGGACAACAACATGATTCCAGTACACTCAAACCTGCCGCCGCACGCATCTATGAAGTCCCTTCACTCAGTTCCAAAGAGAGCGCAACGATTGTGAAATTCCTCAAAACCAGACCTTCCACTTCACAAATTGCGAATTCGATCAAAGCGGCTGAAGATTGGTTCAAAGCTGTACAAATTGTAGGGATCAAAGTGGTGAAAGAAAATAACGATGTGATCGTAGTAAACGATGCCAGTGTAACCAAGCCGATCTGGGCAAGATTTTATGAATTGAACACGAACAAACCTATCTTTGTCGGACGTGATGGTATTGTGAAATACAAATTGAGCGATATTGATCAGGAAAGAAGAACGGGTTATGCGTGGTATGGTAACTGGTCACCAAGCTGATAGAATGTATGGTATATGTTGAAGAATAATGATGGGTGCTGAAGGAATGGGGCATTTAGATGAATATCATCTAAATGCCCTATTTCGATAAAAATAATTTCCTGAATATCGGAGAAAGTGATAATATAAGGAGTAACCCCCATTCATCAAGGCATTCATTTGCAACTCCCCTTCTGGAAAATAGAACAGATCTTTGGTATGTTCAAGAATTACTTGCATACTAAAGTGTATGAACAATAGGATGCTATACACATGTGAGTAATCGTAATTAGACAGACTTTCAAAAAGAACATTAGAAAGTTCGTAAATATAACGTTATAGGGACTTATAATATAGTCTAAAAATGAGATTTTGAATAAATTAAGGGCGGAATGATTATGAATAAGGAAGAAGTTTTTAATCCACTTAAAGATTTTAAATACGAAGTACTAAATGATGCTGAATTTGGTGAAGATTCGGTACGCGAAGAGATTATTTTTCCCATTATTAAGTCACTTGGATATAATGCATACGGAAATAATAAGATAATTCGAAGTCGTAGTTTAACTCATCCGTTTGTTTCAATTGGTAGTAAACAAAAAAAAATTAATATCATTCCTGACTATATAATGGAAATTGATGAGCAACCGCGTTGGATATTGGAAGCAAAGAGACCAACAAAAAATATATTAGATCGCAAATACTTAGAGCAAGCTTATTCATATGCTATGCATAGTGAAGTTAAAGCTTTATATTATGCTTTGTGTAACGGAAGAGAATTTGTTTTATATCATGTTAGTGAGTATAAACCTATACTACATTTCAAAATGGAGCATCTACCACTTTATTGGGCAGACTTAAAAAGACTTTTATCTCCTGAACAACTATTACTCAATTGTAATAAGTATAACAAATTGAATAAAGACTTTGGACTGCACTTAAAAAGGTTAGGGTTTGAATCTTTTGAAGGACTTCATTTTTTACAAGTACCTATTATATCTCTAGCAAAATTGAATAATGATTTGTATACATTTGCAACAAGCATTAAGCAAGAAGATGATTACTGTGTTTCTTTTGATTTTAACCATAATACTTTTTTGGATATGAAAGATAAAATTCCAGATGAAGCTTTTTTCAAGCTAATAGAACCAATAACAGATTCAGTAACAGAGGTTAGATTTGTTGATATGAGATATTATGTGAGCATAAATTGTAAATTAGGAACAAGTTTAGAAGAGAACCATGATGAAATTTTCATGCCACTCATTATCAAGCAAATTTTTTAATGTGCAATTTACAATGAAATTATTCTTTTATAATGGTAAATAATTAACTAACTTCAATGGATTTTATAACTTACGATAACATAATATTTACGCGTCGGATGCCAAACATTCGATGGGTAATGAAGACAGAAACGTTATAGAGAGTACGCCTAATAATATAAAAAAATAAAAGAAGGTGTCTTCATAGCAAGAAGTAACTTACTTAAAGATTTAGTGAATGGTAGTGTAAACATTTAGAATATTTTATTGAGATTGAAAATAATTTTATCTGATCTTGATAATCAAGCAATCATGAGATGGGTTAATGGTGAGTTGCAAGGATACAAAGAGGTTGAATATATTCCTGAATATAGAATTTTTAAAGGAAGTCCAACTGGAACATTTTTGGTGAATTATAAATTTAAATATACAAATGCAGCAGTACCCATTCATTCTTTATTGAATTTAGATGAAATCAACAAACTAATTACATTAAATATTACTGATAGTATTGCTGTAATTCAAACTATATTAAATGGAGAAAATCGTAATAACTATGGAAGAGTGATTTTTACTTCTTATTGTCATGCTATTCCAGTTGAGACCCTTCAAATAGCATCAATGAGAATCATGCTTTCAACTAACCATCTAGACGGAATTGTGTCGTTTGTAAAGTCAAAACTAGTAGAAGTGATTATGGAACTAGAAAGACAGTTTACGAATCTTGATGATTTGGATATTAAGACTCAGATAGAAAAAGACAAACAAAAAAAGGAACAAGTCATTTATAATATCGGAGAAATAATCTATAAAGGTTCAATTGAAATAGGAGTAAAAACAAAATTAGTAATAAAAACAAAATAAATAAAATATTGGATATCAGTTACAATCTAATCATGATGAAAAAAAGATACTAAAAAAATTTCATAGAAAGACATCCAGTATTAATATCAGCCATAGTATCATTTATGATCGGATTTATTTTTCTTTTTTTATTTTGGAAAAATATCATTTCTTGGTTAGAAAATTTCTTGAAATGAACTTAATTAATAAGAACTAAAAGCTATAGGTAAATCGCAGAAGAAGCTGACATCTTATAAAAAAATATTCACTCTGCAGGCATACTTCCCTGATTCAACATTCGTTGGAAACCCAGTATAATCTGGTTCTTGAATACAGGAAGATTATATGTAATTTCCAAATATAATCAAAAGGAGACATATATGATCATAGAAAAAACTATACAACTCAAGATCAACAACGCTATCTTTAAACTATTTGAATACGATTGTTATTTATTGATGAACGATTTGAATGAGAGAACTATTGCTCATAAATTAGCTGAATATCTACAAGAAGAATATCCTGAGTTTAATGTTGACTGTGAGTACAACAAAAATATAGAGGAAAGTAACGGATTGAAAAATATTCTTTTATTAAAAGAAGAATGTGAGGAGTTAAATAGAAACTTCAGAAACACAACCAAAATTGATGGATTTAAATATTCAATAGTTTCGATTTATCCTGATATTATAGTGCACAAAAGAGGAAGAAATGATAAGAATTTGTTGATAATTGAAATGAAAAAAACAACAAACCTAACTAGTCGTAGGTTTGACGAAAAAAAATTAAAAATTTATACAGATAATTCTCGACCTAATAAACTCCAATACTCCCATGGACTATTTATAAACTTTGAAACAGGGGTAAAAGAACCGCGTTTTCCAGAATTGATTTGGTATAGAAATGGCGAAAGCTTAACCTAAGAAAGAACACTACAGATAATATTCATATATCCTAGATCAGTGGTTCGCTGGATATCCGACATACATTAGGTCGTGAATAAAGGAACGTTATCGAAACTTCCTTAAATATATTTACATTAGGAGGAAAAATAATAATGGTAATTAAAAAAAATAAAAATGATAAAATTAAGTGGACATATAGAGATATGGTATGGTCAGTTATTATCTTATTTTTTTTAATTATATTAATACTATCTCTACGAATTAGTACAGATCAAAATGTCACTAATATTTTATCAATAGGCGGAAGCTTGATTTCAATTATACTTGGTATTGTAGCCATATTAGTTTCAATTATACAAAATAATAGTTCTGCAAGATTAGACGGACACGTCTCAACAACTTTAGCATTAATTAATCAAAGATTAGAATCTATAGATAGTCAAATAAACGAAATGAAACCATATTCTAAAGAAGCGATAGAAACGTCAGAAACAGAAATTCAAGGAGAAAAAACCACTCGACTAAATGGAGTTTATAGTACTTCTAGAGAATGGTCAGGTTCTAAATTCATAAATGAAATTAAAAAGGAATTACATAAAGTCAACCCAGAATATAAATTGCTAGATTATAGTATTATACCGCTAAAAATAGGACAAGATAATGTATTTAAATTTTCGACTAGTATGTGGTTATTGTTTAAAGGACATATTCAAAATAAAATACTACAACAAATTATTGAGTGTGCTTTAAATAATATAGAGATTGATAGTTATAATAGTGAAGTATATATAAACGATAAATTGTAGCTAACTCTTTAAAAAATCAACTTCCGATAACTTAATAATCATGATATGAGTTCTCTGGATCAACATTTATCGGACAACCAACACACGCTAGGTTGTGAGTTATAATCAGCTAACCCTGTAAAAAAACCGTCAAGAATTTATTGATAATTTAGTGCCTAAAAGCTAGTTACTAACGAGCAATTTAAAGTCAAAGTCAGTTGCTTATATGGAGTATTTTAGGACAGTAAGTTTTTAATCTTTTGCATCTTTCTTTTCGTGGATATAAAACATAAACCTTATAATGAATAGGAGCAAGCCTATGATCATTGAATCTCTGAATCAGTCTCAAATCAACGATGAAAAAATCAAATCATTTATTAGCTATTTAAAAAAGGAAAAAATAGAAAGTTGTCTAATAAGCCTAGGTTCAGATATTGTACTTCAATATTTTAGAAACAATAAATCAAAAGATAAGCTCCACAAAATCAACTCGTGTACGAAAAGTATTACTTCATGCTTAATTGGAATTGCTGTTGAACAAGGATTGATTTCAGATCTTCACACGCCCATTGTTCATTATTTTCCATCGCTTCAACAGGATAAAGATATCCGAAAACAAAGCATTACCATTGAGCACTTATTGAGTATGAGTGCAGGATTTGATTGGCCAGAGCTAGGAGAATGGAATGGCTGGCCAGCCATGATACATAGTTCGAACTGGGTTGATTATATATTAGAACGCCCATTAAATGCCGAACCTGGTGAAAGAATGAACTATAATTCTGGCTGTAGCCATTTATTATTAGCAATACTTCAACAGGTATCGGGAATGAGTGCCAAAGATTTCGCAATAAAGTATCTATTCTCTAGTTTGAAGATGAAAGATTTCATATGGCATGTAGATCCTCAGGGAGTTCATATTGGTGGTTTTGGGATACATATGTCTATACAAGATATGCAAAAATTCGGCTACTTTTACTTAAACAAGGGACGTTGTGGGAAACGACAACTACTTAGTGAAGAATGGATAGCGACTTCAACCCAACCAAAGTATTTAACATATGATGATATCGGTTATTATGGTCATCACTGGTGGGTAGCCAATGAATCTTTAGAGCACTCTTTTTATTTTGCTATGGGTATGGGCGGGCAGTATATCTGTGTGGATCATTCTCAAAATATAGTCGTCGCATTAACAAGTGATACATACGGTGATACCCTAAAACCATTAAAAGCGATTGCAGAACTTTTGCGATAACACAAAGAAATTAGCACATCTACTAATAAAAAGTTCATACATTGTCATATGCGCTCTTTGGTCGCCAAAGGAAATATTGGAAGTATGTATTCGGACTTATACGTCCAATCGGCTAAGTTAAATGACACGTTTATTGGAGTGAATTAAGATACCTGAATATCAGGAAAGCACGTATTTTAGTCAGAAGAAGTTTTTAGTTGAGGGGGAGTCTACATGATATTAGAAAAGGTTATCAATAGAATTACAATACAAAGTGAATATAAAGATTTTGTTGATAAGTATATAGATAATGTACTCACCGAATTTAAAGGGAAGATTCATAGCATTTATATGTGCGGCTCGATCCCAAAAGGAACAGCTACACCGTTTAAATCAGATGCAGATTTTACGATTGTATGTCTAGATCCCAAAGATATAGATTACGAAAGATTGTCAAAGATTAAAAACAGACTTTTGGAAGAATATCCAATACTCACTAAAATTGATACAATCATTTGCTCAATGGACGATGTATTAAGTAAACCAAATGAGTGGGGGTTTTGGGTAAAGATCATTTGTGTCTGCGTATACGGTCAAGACATTGGTGAAAAAGTACCGCCGATCATCATTTCTCCTGAGTTCATTGTAGATTTAAATAAAGAGACCAAAGATGAAGTAGATCGTATACATCATTCACTTTCTAATGCTAGTGATCCCAAAATGAAAATGAGATATATAAAAGGTTATTCTAAGCGATTAATTCGTGCATTATACTCTTTGGTTTTGGAAGATACAGGTGTATGGGAAGATGATATGGTTAAGATGAAAAATGCTATATTAGACTATTGTAAGATTGACTCGGCTTTAGTTGATTATCTGTACGCTTGTTACTTGGATAGCAATGTAGGTCTTGAAGAGTTTTTAGGAAGGGCAGATGAAGTATATTGTTATTTTGAGAATACTCTAAATGCAATGGCTGCTTCTAGAAATTCTTTATACTAAAATCCTATTGAAGCTCTGAGTCACTCTAAGAATCGATTGATTGCATCCAGTTAAGATCTTGTCAAGATATCTATTCATTAAGTTTTAAACAGTCTCACAGCTATAAGTATCGACTCTGAGGTGACATAATGTCGGGTCGTGAATACAGAAAAGTTACCATGCAAATCGAATATTTAAGGGGCATTCTCAATAATGATCAGGAATATAGAAAGTATGAAACCTATCATCAATAATTTCTCAATCCATACAATTGAGTGGCTTTCAGACTTATATTTTCAAGTTATTCAAAACAAATATTTTGAAAATACTTCTATACTTGATATAACGTTCTTAATCAAAGAAAATGGAAAAACTTATGAATTACTTATAAGATTTTTTAACGTAGAGGCTTTGCGTTTTCAATCTGGAGGAACATTAACTCAAATAAGTGGATTTAATATTAAAGATTTAACAGAAAACGGCTATTACCCAATGAAATATGAAGTCGAAGATTACGAGAATGGAATCATCCATTTTTATTGTGATGATATTGAATTCTTAAGTCTTACTGAGAGTGAGTACATTGCTATTTAGAAGATATAGGATATTAGAAAAAGTAGCTAATAAAAGTATATTCTCCAGATAACAGAATAAAAAAAGGATAAAAAAATGAAAATCACTTTAATTAATCAAAGCGATTTAACATTGATTTACCTTTACTTCTACTCACGAGAACAATGTATTCATTTGAATACTGGTGGAGAAGCAGATAAGGTATGTAAATTGCTTTTTAATCAAGAGAATGAATGGATAGGCTTAAGTATAGAAAGTAATTATTTAATTAGGGACATGTTCGAGCCTAATCCGCAAGCATCTATTAATTATATTAATGGTGAATGGATTATTTATTTCACTGAAATATTTGGAATGGAACTTAGAGAAGAAGAACATAGCTGTATAACAGACCTATACAATGACTCATACACTGGAATAGAATTGATATTAATAGAGGGGACGATTCCAAAGCGTAAATTTATAGAGCCATTAATTTACAAGAACCAACAGAAAGAGAAATGAATATTTTCAAAGAAGAGGCAATATTTAATAACATGACATTAACTAAAAAATAAGGAATCAAATGGATCGTTCTGATTCGATAGACGAAAAAGAATGTCAGGCGTTTTTTTAGCTTCCAAATCGTCTGGGCATCTCTCTCCAAGAGACAACAGTTTTGACTTTCCAAAGCATGTAATCGAATATGGGGAAGTTCCATTTCAATTGTAAAATAATTGAAATAGCCCTCAATTCTGTGTATGATAGAAGAAGAGATCGTTCTTTACGAATCGATCTCTTCTTCAAAATTCATTTTGTAAGCGTATACATAAAGACAGTTTTAATACCACCATCCGAAGGAGGACATATTGAATGGCGCAAACAAAGTACAAAAAACGGTTAGCAATACTCAACCACAGTATGCTGATCCTGGCATTACTAATCACAACGTATGGAGTGGTTCCGATGAAAAATGCGTCTGCGGCAAGTTATAATGCAACGGTTAATCCAAATGTACAGTATCAGACATGGGAAGGTTGGGGAACATCACTTGCATGGTGGGCGAATCGTGTAGGGGGTGCTTCTGAATCGGTACGTAATGATTATGCAGACAAATTGTTTGGCAGTAACGGTCTACAAATGAATATTGTTCGTTACAATATCGGTGGTGGCGAGAATCCAGCTTATCCGAATCATATGGAACTACGTGCACGTATTCCGGGCTTCAAAGATTCAGCAACGTCTGCTTATGATTGGACAAGAGACAGCAATCAGCGCTCGATCTTACAAGCAGCCAAATCTCGAATCCCTGCTAGCGAGTTTATTGCCGAAGCGTTCTCCAATTCACCACCGTGGTGGATGACCAAGAGTGGAAGTGTAACGGGTAATCAGAATGCTGCTGAAAATCTGAAAGACGATATGTATGATGATTTTGCCGATTATCTTACAACAGTAACCAAGCAGTTCCGCGATCAATGGGGCGTTAATTTCCGTACATTATCTGCATTTAACGAACCTAGTTCGGATTACTGGTATTTCGGCAATCGTCAAGAAGGTAACGTGATGTTTGCGCCTAATCAACAAGTGATGATCGGTCAGTTATCTAATGCGATAGCAGCTAAAGGTCTACCGATTGGCATTAGTGCTCCTGAAGAAACAAGTATCGATCTAACGCGCAAAAGTATTGATAGCTATTCAGCGGCTACCAAGTCCAAATTAGTGCAATACAATACTCATACGTATCAAGGTAGTGACCGCACAGGGCTGAATACTTCTGCTAATGGTAAACGGTTGTGGAATTCCGAGCATGGTGACGGTGATAACACAGGTATGACGTTGTCTCGTACGATTTTATCGGATCTCAAATATATGAAAAATAGTGCATGGGTCTACTGGCAAGCGGTGGAGACACCGGGCGGTTGGGGTATGATCGAAACCGATCTAAATAATGCGAGTGCCAATCTAGGTACGTATACCGTTACAAAGAAATATCATATGATGGCGCAATGGAGTAAATTTATTCGTCCGGGATACAAAATAATTGATATTGTCGATAATAACTCTGTGGCGGCTTACGATACAGTAGGCAAAAAGTTAGTCATTGTCACTGTGAATAGCACAACATCACCGAATACAGTCAATTACGATCTATCTCAATTCACTACATTGACTGGCAATGTGACCGGTTATCGGACAAGTAGTTCTGAGAATATGGCGGCAATTAGTGGATTATCTCTAGCCAATAAGAAATTCACTAATACTCAACCTGCTAATTCAGTCAGTACATTTGTGATTACAGGTATCTCTGGAGCAACAGGTGGAGGCACGACGATCGATGGTAATGCGTATTACAAAATCGTCAACCAGAATAGTAACAAATTGCTTGATGTGAGCGAAGCGTCTACAGCAGATGGAGCGAATGTGCTTCAATGGATGGACATTGGAGGAACGAATCAACAATGGAAATTCGTAGCAACCACCAATGGATATTACAAATTAATCAATCGTAAAACAGGTAAAGCGCTAGAAGTATCTGCTCAATCGGTAGCCGATGGTGGTGATGTGGTTCAGTGGACAGACAACGGTGGCACGAATCAACAGTGGAAACCTGTCTTTACAGACAATACGATGAAATTAATCAATCGCAACAGTAATAAGGTTGCTGAGATCAGCAGCGGATCAACCAGTAATGGCGGCGATGTGATTCAGTGGACAGACAACGGTGGTACGAATCAGAAGTGGATTTTGCTCAAAGCAACAGATTAATATCCATATCCTAACGATAAAATGAAAACATCAAAAAGAAGCCCTTCGATGGTGAAAGGCTTCTTTTTGATATACATGTATATATGAACGATTGGATCAAATATACAGTGATCTTTTACAAAGTAGCGATATCAATAACAAAGCGATAACGTACATCACTGTTTACAACACGCTCATAAGCTTCGCCTACATAATCTGCACCGATCACTTCGATCATTGGAGCAATATTATGTTCAGCTGCAAAGTTAAGCATTTCTTGTGTTTCTGGAATACCGCCTACAAGTGAACCTGCAAGGCTACGACGACCCATAATAAGTGAGAATACGCTATATTGATCTGGATCAGCAGGAGCACCTACGTTTACTAGCGTTCCGTCTACACGTAGCATAGAAAGATAAGCATTCACATCAAGGTTAGCAGACACTGTGTTTAAGATCAGATCAAATTTGTTCGCAAGTGTTGTAAATGTCTCTGCATCACCTGTTGCATAATAATGATCTGCTCCAAAACCGATTGCTTCGTCTTTTTTAGTCATAGAGCGACTCAATACAGTTACTTCTGCGCCTAATGCATGAGCAAATTGAATAGCCAAGTGACCTAGACCACCAACACCCACGATTGCTACTTTTTTACCTGGACCAATATTCCAGTGTTTCAAAGGGGAATAGGTAGTGATTCCAGCACATAGAAGTGGACTAGCTACATCTAAGCCTAGCGCTTCTGGAATACTGACAACAAAGCGATCTGTAACAACGATTTTTTGGCTGTATCCACCATAAGTCGGGTTACCATCATAGTCTCTAGAGTTATACGTTTGAACAACACCTTTAGTACAATATTGCTCGTCACCTTGTAGACAATATTCACATTCGCCACAAGAATCTACAAAACAACCTACACCTACACGGTCGCCTACAGCAAATTTAGTGACGTCTGTTCCGACTGCTTCAACCACACCAGCGATTTCATGACCTGGAACCATTGGGAAAATCCCGCCGCCCCATTCGTCATAAGCGCTATGGATATCTGAGTGACAGATTCCGCTAAATTTGATATCAATTAAAATATCATTCGGACGTAATTCTCTCCGTTCAATCGTTGTTTTCTCAAATGGTGCTTTTGGACTTGCAGCACTGAGTACGTGTGTTTTGCACATAAGTTTCTCTGCTCCTTCTCCTTAAGCAATATCAATTTCGTTTGAAATGCTAAAGTGTTCGATTTTTTAGTATATCAAAGGTATAACACATTTTACCGATCAGCCAAACATGTACCCTTTAATACACGTCTGTATATTATCACTAAAACTAGATTGCTTACAATCGATAAAAAAGTGATATTTGTCTATTAATGAACAATAAATGCATATATGTTCAATAATTCATATGTTTTGGTACGTTTAGAACGTATTATAAATTGCGATCGAGCAACAAGCCTACTTGATCAGCCATCACTTCGCTAGAATAAGGCATATTGTTGATGATCCACCACTCTGTGATACCGACATACGAAGTGACGATAAATTGCAAAAGGATATCTTCGCTAACATTCGTATTTTTCTCACCGGATTGTTTGACTTCATTTTCAAATTCTTCACTTAGAAATTCAACAAATTGCGTGCGGAAATAGGTAGCGCCTTTACTAGCTAACATCGTTGAGAAAAAAAGATAGTTTTGTTCCAAATATTCAAACCATGGTAAAATCGCGTCTCTAAAATCAAGATCAGCTACAGATCGGCAAATATCTCTCAATTTCTGAATATGTTCTGCTATCAATTTATTAAGCAGGTCAAATTTATCGGAGTAATGAAGATAGATCGTTCCCCGACTGATATTGGCGCGATCCGAGATGTCTTGTAATGTAATTTCATCAAAACTTTTTTCAGTCATCAATTCGATTACTGCTGTTTTCATCGCTTCTTGTGATTTGAGAATACGTCGATCGGTTTTGGGCATGAAAGGAGTCACCGTACTTTCTTAATGTGATTCAGTATGACTACGAGTTGAATGTGAATTCGTATTTTTCTTTGAGACGTTTGATATCTGTACGTGGTGGTGAACCGAACATACGCGCATACTCCCGACTGAATTGAGACGCACTTTCATAACCGATACGGAAAGCCACATCGGCGGCATCAGCGGATTCAGCCAACAATAAGCGCCGTGCTTCTTGTAATCGCAATTGCTTTTGAAATTGAAGAGGGGTCATAGCAGTTACTTCTTTAAAATTGCGATGGAACGAAGAAACACTCATACTGGCTACTTCGGCAAGTTCCTCAATCGATAATGCCTGATCATAATGATCCATAATATACTGAATTGTATCTTGGATACGGTACGTACTGCTTCCTTCCATAGCCATCTGAGCCAGTGTCACTCCATATTCGCCTTGCAACAGGCGATACAATATTTCTTTGATACATAAGGGTGCCAAAAAAGGAATATCTGTCGGATGATCCAACAGACGGGCTAAGCGAAGAATAGAATCCAGTAAACCTGAATTAATTTGCCCGACAAAGAGTGCACGTCCAGCGTTATCATTCACGTTAGGCTTGATCGAAGAATCATTGAGAACATCCAAAATCTGCTTTTGAGTAAATTCAAGCTTAAAACTAACGTAAGGTTCTTCGGTAGAAGCTTTGATCACTTGACCGACAATCGGTAAATTTATAGACCCGACTAAATAATCATTTGGATTGTATAAAAATCGTTCTTTAGCTAGATAGATTTCTTTGGAACCTTGAGCGATAAAACACAATGCAGGTCGAGCAACCTTATAAGCAGGTTCTGTTGTCGATAAATAACGGATAAAAAACAACGAAGAAATCGCTGTTTCTTGAACGCCTTCAGCAGTTGAATGACGTTTGATTAAGCGAGCCAATTCCTCTTTTTTATTTTGCATTTCTTGAGACATACCCGAATCCTCCTTTGTAAATATGTATATCTGTCGATTACGCCAAATTCGTATAAAATGTACATCATATCTATCGTGTTACTTTTACTACGTATTGGATATAAGAGAATTAGGCAATCATTTAAGATAAATGGGATAACGATGCTTACAAGATATATTGCATAATATAAACAAGCAGTTGTGCACCGTATCCTGCTTAATGTGTCTACTATTATAGACAGCTGTTCATTAACGAAGCAAGATTTTTTGCATCATACCATACGAAAGCGGGGAGAATTATCATGGAATATATCAAATTAGGAAATACAGGACTAGATGTATCACGCATTTGTTTAGGGTGTATGGGGTTTGGAGATCCTAAGCGTTGGGTTCATTCATGGGTACTTAACGACGAGCAAAGTCGTCCTATCATTAAGCAAGCATTAGAACTAGGCATTAACTTTTTTGATACAGCGAATGTGTATTCTCTTGGCGCTAGTGAAGAAATTGTAGGACGTGCACTCAAAGAATACGCTAATCGTGATGAGATTGTACTAGCGACTAAAGTGCATGGCAAAATGCATGAAGGACCTAATGGTGGAGGTCTATCTCGTAAAGCCATTATGAGTGAAATTGATAAAAGTCTTCAACGTCTAGGTACAGATTATGTAGATTTGTATCAAATTCATCGTTGGGATTATGAGACACCGATCGAAGAAACGATGGAAGCGTTACATGATGTCGTTAAAGCAGGTAAAGCTAGATATATTGGAGCTTCTGCGATGTATGCATGGCAGTTTTTGAAAGCGATCCAGACGGCTAAAGCCAATCACTGGACTTCTTTTGTATCGATGCAGAATCATTTGAATTTGTTATATCGTGAAGAAGAACGAGAGATGTTGCCTCTTTGCTTAGAAGAAGGAGTAGGGGTGATTCCGTACAGCCCACTAGCATCCGGGCGATTAACTCGTGATCCTAATGAAACAACTGAACGTTCAGAAACAGATAAGATTCAAAAATCCAAATATGACGCTACAGCGGATGCCGATCGTGTGATTATTGACCAAGTGGCTGAGATTGCACAAAAACGTGGCGTACCCCGTTCCCATATCGCTCTGGCATGGTTATTACAAAAGCAACCGGTAAGTGCTCCAATCGTCGGAGCAACTAAATCTTCTCATTTGGAAGATGCTGTAGCCGCTCTGTCTGTCACATTAACACCAGAAGAAGTGACTTCTCTAGAAAAAGGATATATCCCGCATCCAGTTGTCGGTTTACTTCCGTATCCATCCAAATAAATCATAGCGGTCAGAAGCGACTATCATTGATTCTAACAAAGAGCAGTAGGTCTATGACTACTGCTCTTTGCTGTACATATCGTAACAATAGAAGAGAATTATCTGCATTTTCGTTATAATAAAGACATTCGTGTACAAGAAAGGAATGCAGTGATGAAGAAAGTAATCGTAATTGGAGCAGGAATTCTAGGAGCTTCAACAGCCTATCAGCTAACCCAAATGGGAGCAGAAGTACTTATTATAGATCGGAAAGATAAAGGGCAAGCTACTGATGCGGCGGCAGGCATTATTTGCCCGTGGTTATCTCAGCGTCGTAATCAAGCATGGTATCGTCTTGCCAAAGCAGGAGCACAATTTTATCCACAACTGATTCAAGAACTCGAAGATGCAGGCGAAACGGATACTGGATATGCGCAAGTCGGAGCGCTTAGTATTCATGAAGATATAGATAAAATCATCAAAATGCAAGAACGAGCACAGGTTCGTAAAGAGCATGCACCTGAAATTGGAGAAATTACTGTTCTGGACGAACAAGAGACTCAGGCAAAGTTTCCTTTGCTCAAAAAGGGCTACCATGCTGTTCATATTAGCGGAGCGGCTCGTGTAGACGGTCGTGCGCTAAGAGATGCATTAATCCGATCAGCACAGAAACAAGGAGCACAGGTGATTGAAGGAGATGCTACACTGCTATACCAAGATCATCATGTCACTGGAGTCACTGTGAATGGAGAACGTTGGCAAGCAGATCAGGTGGTCGTATGTGCGGGTGCATGGGCTCCTTCATTATTTCAGCCTTTAGGGATTGACCTACAAGTAAGTTATCAGAAAGCTCAAATTATTCATTTACAGGTACAAGAGCAATCTGATGATATAGGAAAATGGCCAGTCATTATGCCGCCTACAGATCAATATCTACTTGCATTTGATGAACAGAAAATAGTCGTTGGAGCTACACATGAAAATGATATCGAAGGCTATGATATTAGAGTTACAGCAGGAGGGGTACAAGAAGTATTAAATAAAGGATTAGAATTAGCACCTGCTCTTGCAGATAGTACGCTACAAGAAGTACGTGTAGGATTCAGACCTTTTACTCCAGGGTTTCTACCTGTGATAGGAGCTATTCCAGCATGGAAAGGTTTACTAACTGCCAATGGGCTTGGAGCATCAGGCTTAACAATGGGGCCTTTTATCGGATACCAACTGGCTAAGTTAGCACTTGATCTTGATGTAGATATTGATATTAATGATTATGATATAGCTACAGCTTTAAATTAATAGATAGGTTAATACAGTCAAAAGAATATAGAAATCCACTTTTACGATGCTCAACGGGTGGGTATATAAATAAAAAGAAGTGATCGTTGCCTAACTGCTGACGATCCTTTTTTGTATACAGTGTTAAATATTTTATTACTTAATTTTACTAAAAGTGATATTTTTGTAATTAATCGGGTATATATAAAAGGGAAAGCGATTTAAAAATTTAAATATCATAAGGAGTGTTAAAGGAATGACAAAGCAATTAGCAACTCACGAAAAACTTGAAGTTCATGAACTTTTAACTTTCAAAACTTCTTGTGTTACCAAAGCTGTAGCGATGCGTGAATTGGTGAAAGATGACCAACTCAAACAGATTATTGATGAAGATATTCAGAATTCTACAAAAGCTATCGAAGACCTAAAATCTATTTTACAAAAATAAAGGGGTGTAATTATGGCTACAAGTAATATGACAAAAGAAATGTTGGTTAATGCAACAGCGCCACTAGATGATCTGGCGATTGCTACTGATCTACTGATGTCTGCCAAAGCTGGAGTTCGTAATTATGCTGTAGCAATTACAGAAACAGCAACGCCAAGTGTACGCAAAACATTAAAAGCTCAATTGCAAAAAGCGATCGATTTGCATGAGAAAATTGCAACCTATATGATCGAAAATGAAATGTATCATGCTTATGATGTAGAAGAGCAAGTAGAGCATGATCTTAAGAAAGCAGATATGGCTTTAGAATTAGTCAACAAATAATCGAATAATCCAAAGGCAAATCATTGTAGATCAATTGATCTCTCTGATTTGCCTTTTTTATTTTTCTGCCTCATTACCTTTAACCCCAATTAATCGTGTGCGATTGATTGGGGTTGCTTTTGGTTAAGGTATAGATAACCAATCATATTCAAATATATCAATAACATTCGAAAATGGAGGAATATATAATGAGTAACTTTGATGTTTTATTTATCGGTAGTGGTCAAGGCGCATGGAATGCGGCAATGCCATTAAGTATGTCAGGTCAAAAAGTAGCTATTATCGAGCGCGACAAAATTGCAGGCGTATGTACAAACTACGGTTGTAACCCAAAAATTATTTTGGATGGTCCTATCAAAGTGATGGAAGATGCTCAAGCATACAAAGGAATTGGTATGACAAGCGAAATGAAAATCAACTGGTCTGAATTAATGGCTCATAAAAATAAAGTGTTGGATGCATTACCTGTGATGTTAGAAGAAAATTTCAAAAAAGCAGGCATTGAAGTAATCAAAGGCGAAGCATCGTTTGTAAATGAAAAAACAGTTGCTGTTAATGGTCAAGAATACACAGCAGACAAAATTGTTATCGCAAGCGGTCAACGTCCAACACCACTAGATATTCCGGGCAAAGAGTACTTAAAAACAAGTAATGAATTTTTATACTTAGAAGATCTTCCAGATCATATTGTATTTGTAGGTGCTGGTTATGTATCTATGGAGCTAGCTTCTATCGCTGTCAAAGTAGGAGCGACTGTACATGTGATTCAATCATCCGATCATATTCTGAATGAATTCCATCAACCTTATGCTCAGAAATTGCTTACAAAGATGCAACAAGACGGAATTCAATTCCATTTCAATGAAAAATTAAGCAAAGTGGAACAACAAGGAGAGCAATTACAGATCACTACAGAAAAAGGTCTAACCTTAACGACCCAATTAGTTATTAATGCTACAGGACGAGTACCGAATGTAGAAAATCTAAATCTTGAAGCAGCTGGTGTGGAGTATAACAGCAAAGGTATTATCGTTGATGAGTATCTACAGACGACACAAAAAGGCATTTATGCAAGCGGAGATATTCTTGATAAAAAACAACCACGTCTAACACCAACAGCTGTATTTGAAGCGAAATATCTAGCAGCTTCTTTCTTAGGTGCTCAGACTCAAGCTATTGAATATCCACCGATCGCTACGATTGCTTTTACAGTGCCACGGATTGCACAAATTGGGGTAACGATTGAAGAAGCAGAAGCGATAGGACTTACCGTTAAGCCGATTGATCTAGGCAAACAATGGGACTTTGCAGGTCGTAATGAAACAGAAGCTCATTTGAATCTAGTATATGATCAAGAGCAAAAACTTGTAGGTGCGACAGCATACAGTCAGGAAGCACTTGAGATTATTAACAGCTTAACTCCTATTATTACATTAGGATTAACCTCTAAAGAGGTAGACAAACTGATTTATGCCTTCCCTTCTTTTGAAACGATGATTCCAAGATACATGCAAGAAACGAAATAATGTATAACGCAAACACCCCTACTTTGAGAGCAGAGTAGGGGTGTTTTGTGTATGCACTATATTAGTATATTCAGATGAAAGATGGTTTTTCTAGTGATCCTTTAGATATCATCGATCATATGACTACGATTGAATTTGTGTAATGATTCTTCGGTGTTCTTTATATGATGTTTATAATCGATTTTGTACATACAACCATAGATCACATTGAGTACATATTCGAGTGCAATCTGTGAGGAAAAGGTGCCGATCTTCGCTAGCTTGACTTCATCGTCAGGAAGCTCAATACAGATCGTACTGGTTCTAGCTAATTCGCCTTGATGATTCGCTGTAATCGTGACCCGAGGAATCTGTTCCTGTTTTAAATAGCGAGACACTTTGATATAGCTAGGTGAATTGCCATGATACGTTAAAAATAGCGCACAATCACGAGGAGTCACATTCAGTGTATGATGCGCCCATTCAGACAGTTCAGTTGCAATCACAACATACTTATTGATTTTAAATAGTTTATTTTGAAAACTTTTGGCACGAATCTGTGAATCGCCTAGAGCATAAATAAAGATGCGTTCCGCTTGATCTAGTAAATGTGCTGTCTGTGAAAGTACCTCATCCTCGATTAAAGCCAGATTTTTATCAATCGTATTTTTCATTAGATCAGCGATTTCTTTAGCGATCTGTAGTGAGGATTCGCCCAGATTAAAAGGATAATTCACATTCACTTCAGATTCTTGTCCTTGCTGTTGTTGAAATTCGCGTGCTAGACAGATCGTAAATTCTTTGAAACCAGATAATCCCAACTTCTGTGTCAAGCGATGGATTGCCGAGTGAGAAGTATATGTAGCTTTGGCTAATTGCTGAATATTCAAATGAAGCATCTGTTCTTGATGAGTCAAAATATACGCAGCAATACTTTGCTCATTGGGTGTAAAGTGATCCATCTCCGCTAATTGTGAAAGTAATCTCAAAAACTCAACTCCAGTTCTTACAAAATACTTATATTGTATAGCATTTTAGGATATGAATTGAACATTTTGTTCAGAAATTGACGGTGATGTAGGCTAATAAATGGTCAAATATCCCGTTATGTGTCTGTTTTCTTTATCTTGTGGATTCTTCTTTTATAATAAAGAAACATGTATATGAATAACCAGTCAATCATGGGCAATACGCAATAATCTATCTGTGCAATCTACACCGATAATAGCACAGATAGGAGGAACGATCATCAATCATCCAAAAGCATAAACATATTATAATAAGGAATAGAGAGGGGTATATGATGAAGTTAGGGATTGTAGGATCAGGAATGATTGTTGAAGATGTACTTAGCTTTATTAAAGATATTCCAGCGATTCGTCTACAAGCGATCTGTGCGAGAGCAGGTCATGAAGAGAAATTAGCCCAGTTGCAAGTTCAGTATCAGATCGCTCAGGTGTATATAGAGTATGATCAATTGCTTGCAGATCAGCAGGTCGATACCATTTATATTGGACTGCCTAATCATCTGCATTATTCTTATGCGAAGCAAGCATTAGAACAAGGCAAACATGTGATTTGTGAGAAACCTTTTACATCGAATCTACAAGAGTTGCTAGAACTTAAAGACATTGCTTTGCGTCAACATTTGGTACTGGTTGAAGCGATCTCTAATCAATATCTCAAAAATACGATAGCGATCAAAGAGCAATTAAAGACACTAGGCGATATCAAAATCGTACAGTGTAATTATTCTCAATTCTCGTCACGTTACTCCAGGTTCAAAGCAGGGGAGATGTTACCCGCGTTCAATCCTGCGATGTCAGGCGGAGCGTTAATGGATATCAATTTGTATAATATCCACCTAGTGGTTGGTTTATTTGGAGTTCCCAATGCAGTAAATTACTATGCCAATATAGAGCGTGGTATCGACACCTCAGGTATATTGCTACTGGATTATGATCATTTCAAATGTGTATGTATAGGTTCCAAAGATACGAATGCACCTAATCAAACGCATATTCAAGGCGATCAAGGTTATATTACGATTGAAGGTTCGACTAATATCATGGATCATTTCGATTATGTTGCCTATTCAAAGCCTGCTGTACGAGTAGATGTCAAAAACCATCCTCATCGTATGTATGATGAATTTGTCGAGTTCGAACGGATCATTCAACAACAAGATTTGCTCAAAGTGTCTGAAATGCTGGATCATAGCGAGAAAGTAATGAATGTAATTGAACAAGCCAAATCTTCTGCTGGACTTGTATTTGGCGCAGATGTATAAGCCTCTCAAGCCATAATGATGTACTCCTAATATCACCAACAAATCAAAAAGAGTACCGATCCTTGAATTTCAAGATCGGTACTCTTTGATTTTGTCCAAATGTATTCAATTGGAGATGATTTGCTTATAGAGGCGTTCCTAATCGATATATTCACATTTGAAATTTGAAAATACAGCGGGATGACCTGCTTGTTGATGAGTAGCATACAATCCAATCAGCACACCTGTAAATCCTCCGGCAACTTCTGAAGACAGATACTTGGTCTGAGCTGTTCCTAGTAGAATTTCTTCACCTTCAATAACAGTAAAAAAGTGATAACAGGTCGGTTCAGCTTTGATAAGTAGTGAAGCACTATTACTTGTTAATACAACTGTTTGCTGTACCGATTTGATATCTTGCGTATTGAGACGTTCGATCACTTCATAGTGATCCTGTTGCCCACGTATTGCTAACTCATAATGATGATGTTCATCCATATACAACGTTATGCCTGCTTCTCCATCGGTAATCTCCACATCACAAGTGATCACTGCACGGAAATCTTTTTGACGTAGACCGATAAAGGTTGGAGAGAGGGGTTGATCCAGTGTAATATTAGTTCCTGTTAGCATCAGACTATGATCAGTGAATTGATAGTTTTCAGTCTGCGGGAAGCGAAGGTAACACCAATCTAGATTCCAATTCGTATTTTCAAAAGTGAATATCCGCTGCTCATGTTGAATAATATCATTTGATATCCGATCGGTCTCAAAGCTAGATCGTGTTGTCCCATTATGCCCGGCGGTAAACCAACCTTCTTCATCAAATGTCACCGGCGTAAGAAAGACTTCACGTCCTAGATGATGATACGTCAGCCATTGACCGATCTGACGAAATCCCAGATGATACAACCACCAATTCCCATTATTATCTTCGATCAGATCTCCATGACCCACAGCCTGTAATTCATAACCACCTAGATTGCGATTGGTTAAGACGGGATTATGTGCATAAGCTTCAAATGGACCTGACACAGACGTTGATCGTGCATAGGTCGCCATATGACCATATTCTGTACCACCTTCAGCTACGAGCAGATAATACCAATGGTTGATTTTGTACATATGTGGACTTTCAATATAGCGACCCCCTGAACCTTGCCAGATCATACGACTAGGTGTTAGCTTTTCACCTGTAGTGATATTAATCTGACACTGGACTACACCATGAATACCATTTTCATCTTGTCCATTACTCATAAAATACGTCTGATCTTCTTCAAAATACAAATCAGGATCAATACCGCCTTGATCCACTTCAATAGGCTCAGACCATTCCCCATAAATATCATCTGTCCAGACAAAAAAGTTCTGACGTGTGCTGTCATTGGTCGTTACCATATAGAATCGACTCTTATAATGACGTAGAGTAGGAGCGAACACACCCCCTGAACTTTTCACTTCACCTAGATCCACTTGAGTAGTACGAGTTAGACAGTGACTGATCTGCTTCCAATTGATTAGATCTTGGCTTTCAAAAATCGGTACACCGGGAAAATACTGAAAAGTACTGGTTGCTAAATAATACGTATCGCCTACTTTACAGACACTTGGATCAGGGTAAAAGCCTTTAATAATAGGATTATTATATTTCATAATAGATCACCTATGTAGAATGGATCACCAGCGTAACCATCGTACAGTTTCCTTTCCAGAGTAATATGACAGACTGATCATATCATGATTACGCTTTCAAAAAAAGAAGATAAGGCATACTGCCTTATCCGTTCATTTGTTCTACCTTGTAGAGTTCTATTATAGGATTAGACGCTCTGTATTCTACAGGAGACATACCGAATTGATTACGGAACACACGGTGGAAATAAGAATAACTTGCAAAGCCACATGTCTCTGCAATATGTTCAAGTGTCATTTCGCTATATTGAATTTGCTCAATTGCAGCTTTGAGACGAATTTCAATCGCATATTGAATCATCGTTTTCCCATAATGTTCTTTAAATAATTTGACGGCCCTTGAAAGACTAAGCCCTGCATATCTGGCGGCTTCTTCTAATTTGAAAGTCACTGTAGCATGTTCTTCGATAAACCGCTTTAGCAAAAGGGTTGCTGAGCCTTTACGATTCATTTGTACTGTATCGCTAATCGCACGATCAATATACAGACACAAGCTACGTAACAGTACATCTTCTAATTCAGTATCTTCTTCAGGAAGACCGCGCCGCTTTTCCAATAAAAGATTGTGCCATAATCCGATCAATTTACTTTCGGTTCCAATAGAGTATACAGTAGAGCGTGGTTGGCGTTGCCACCATTCATCAATCCATGTGCCTTGACAGAACAAGTAATAATCTCCGCTAGATAATCCATCTTTTTTAGCCGGTTCTTGCACAACCAGATGATAATCATCTCCCGGTTTGAGTAACAGCAAATCACCACTTTTTAATACATAACGATTTCCACAGGTGAAAGCTTCACAACTGCCCTCTGTCTGCAAGCGGAAAATGTAATGTTGTAAGCCACTTTTTATATGATGATTGAATGCTTTGTAATGATATGAATGATCACAGATCAAAAGAGATGTGTCCAAAATAATCCCCCTAGCTAAAAGTTGAGCAAATAGTTCATGTTTTTACGATATTGTGTATGTTCATTTTAGCGTGTCTTGTTCTAAAATAATAGATGAAAGATAACTCTTACACATAGAATAAAAATAATCCAAAGAGGTGCTTTTGACATGACAACATTAAATATTGGTCTGCAATTATTTACACTCCGTGATGAGACAGCTAAAGATTTCCCGGGAACGTTACGTAAAGTTGCTGAGCTTGGCTATCAAGGTGTAGAATTTGCAGGTTATGGCGATATTCCGGCTGAAGAAATGAAGGCGCTTTTAGACGAACTTGGACTCAAAGGATTCAGTAGCCATGTTCCTTTACAATCGATGCGCGATAATTTGCAAAAAGAAATCGATTATTTAAAAGTAATCGGTGCTCAGTATATGATCTGTCCTTACATTATGCCAGAAGATCGTCCGCAAAGCAGTGAGGAATGGGGCGCATTATTTACAGAGTTACAACAATTTGGTGCAGAAGCAAGCAAACAAGGATTAACGTTTGGTTATCACAACCATGATTTTGAATTCCACGGTGCATTCAAAGACACGAACGCATTTGATGGTATGTTTGCTGAGACGACTCCAGAAGCTGTACAAGTAGAAATGGATGTATGTTGGGTACAGTTTGCAGGACAAGATCCGTTAGAATATATTCAAAAATATGCAGGACGCTTGCCACTTCTTCATCTTAAAGACTTTGACAAAGATGAGCAGGGTCAAATGAAAACATTAGAATTGGGACAAGGAATTGTAAACTTGCCACAAGTGATTGAACAAGCAGGTAAAGCAGGCGTACAATGGCTCATCGTAGAACAAGATGTGTGTCAGAATCCACCTCTTGAAAGCGTGTCCAACAGCTATAACTGGCTTAAACAAAATTACTTAAATTAATCCAATATCTATCAGTACACATACATCCAACGATATCCAATAAAAGGAGACTATTATTTATGAACAAGATTAAAGTAGCTGTATTTGGTTGCGGAGCTATCGCTCAGCGCAGACATATTCCAGAATATGCAGAAAATCAACATGTCGAATTGGTCGCTTTTGCCGATCCTAACCTTGAACGTGCACAAGAAATGGTTGAATTATACGGCGGTAAAGCGTATGCAAGCTATGAAGAAATTTTGGCTAACGAAGATATCGATGCAGTCAGTGTATGTACACCGAACTATTTGCATGCTCCAATGACGATTGCAGCGGCTAATGCCGGTAAACACGTATTGGTTGAAAAGCCGATGGCTTGTTCGATTGAAGAAGCAGAGCAAATGATCGAAGCTGCTCACAAAAATAATGTATATTTGATGGTTGGACATAACCAGCGCTTAATGCCTCCTCACGTGAAAGCGAAAGAAATTTTGGATTCTGGCAAATTAGGTAAAGTCCTAACGTTCCGTACCTCTTTCGGACATCCAGGTCCTGAAGGATGGAGTGTAGACGGAGCAGATAGCTGGTTTTTCCGTAAAGAAGAAGCTATTATGGGCGCAATGGGCGATCTAGGCGTACACAAATCCGATTTTATCCGTTACTTGTTAAATGATGAAGTAGCTGATGTTGCTAGCTTTATTGGCACATTGCACAAAGAAGGTACAGAAGTTGATGACAACGCAACTTGCTTGTTACGTATGAAGAGCGGAGCAATCGGAACACTGGTAGCAAGTTGGACACAGTACAAAGGCGGAGACAACAGTACAATCTTGTGGTGTGAAAATGGTGTGATGAAGATCGGTACTGTGGAAGGTAACGAAGTCATTGTAGAATTAACAGATGGAACAGTAGAAACGTACCAAGTAGGTATGATGTCTACCAATGAGAAACAAGTTCCAAGTGGTGTTATTGATGCATTTGTAGAGTCTATTACTACGAATACACCTCCTACGATTTCTGGCGAAGAAGGTTTGCGTGCCGTTAAAGTGATTTTGGGTGCTTTTGAATCACAGAAAACAGGACGTGTCGTACAATTGTAATCTTTTAGCAAATAGTGCAGAAAGACCGTGACTTCTCTATAGAAGCTCGGTCTTTTTTATATTTAACTACGTAGAACTATATTCTTAGTTATTCATTTGTTTATATGGAATAGAAATACAAGCGTGACTACAATAAAACTTCTATATTTAGGGACATAGAAAAAGAACTTCAAAATAATAGTTGACTGATCGTTCTCAAATAAACTATACTTTATTCAACGGGAACGATCATTCTCGAAAGAGTTTACTTTTAGATTATTCATAAAGTATTCGTAAGAAATTATTTTTTTGACAAATTGAGAACGATCATTCTATATGAGGAGTAGTGAAAAAATGGATATTTCAAAACAAGTTGTTATCGTTAGTGGTGCTAATCGAGGTTTGGGTAAACAGTTGGCTCTTGAGCTTTTGGCAAGAGGAGCTAAAGTATATGCAGGAGCAAGAAATCCAGAATCTGTCGATCTACCAGGAGCTATTCCGTTACAATTGGATATCACCAATCCTCAATCTGTAATGACAGCCACTGAAATTGCAAGTGATGCAACAGTACTTATCAATAATGCAGGGTCAGCAACAGGAGCTTCTTTATTAACAGGCAGTTTAGAAGATATTCATATCGAATTTAATACTCATGCGTTCGGAGCTCTTTCGATGATTCGTGCATTTGCACCTGTTATTGAAAAAAATGGCGGAGGTTCAATCCTAAATATCTTATCTGTATTGTCTTGGGTTAGTACAGGTCAAGAAGGTGCATATGCTGCTGCCAAAGCTGCTGAATGGGGATTAACGAATGTGTTACGTCTTGAATTAGCGCCTAAAAATATTAAAGTCGCTGGATTACACGTAGGCTTTATGGATACCGATATGACTACTCATGTAGATGCACCAAAATCGTCTCCACAAGACATTGCTAAAATCGCAATTGATGGAATCGAAGCTGATCTTTACGAGATTATTGCTGATTCTATCAGTCAACAAGTGCAACAAGGGCTTGCTGGAGGAGTTCCTGCTCTATATTCACAACTATTTCAATAAAATCGGATCGTTAATCTATTGATATATTTCCTGTTCGAAGCTTTCTTTACTTAACGTTCTCAATATGTTACATTCTTCGTATTGGGGGGAGTTTTGTGTCAAGAAGCAAAGAATTTGACGTTAATGAAGTATTAGATAAAGCTATGATTTTGTTTTGGGAACAAGGTTATGAGAAAACATCGATGAGTGATCTAGTCACACATATGGGTATTCATCGTAGAAGTTTATATGATACATTTGGTGATAAGCACTCACTATTTCTGCAAGCAATCACTCGTTATATGGGCAAAGTGCAAGCGAATCTCACAAGTGAAATCAAGCCATCCCAAACGGCAACAGAAGCATTATATTCTATTTTTCAATTTATGGTTACAGATCAAGAGGATTTGCCATCCGGTTGCTTGTTAGTCAATTCAGTAACAGAACTGGCTGCCCGCGATGCAGAAGTAAATGCTAAGTCGATCGAATCATTTAAAGGAACAGAAGGTATGCTTGAACAGATTATTCTGTGGGGTCAACAGGATGGCGAATTCACTACCAAACAGAGTGCTAAAGAACTAGCCGAATATCTGCATACCGTGTCGATCGGTATACGCGTGATGGGAAGATCTTCTGTAGACAAAGCCAAGTTATTGCATATCGTAGATGTATCTATAGACTTATTAAAAAGTTAACATTATATATTAACAAATTATTTATACATTTAAAGTCGCTCATGTAGCGGCTTTTTTTTGTGTTATACGGGCTTAATATTCACTTCTAAAGGCATTAAGAGAATTAGGCAATCATTTAAGATAATCGGGATATTAGGATAAGGGTCTTATGAGTCATAATAGTCATATGGGGAAAGATACTATATATCGGGTATCCACGTAGTCTCAATGCGTTACGATGTGTAGAAGAAGCTTCTCAGAAATCAGAATAACGAGATCGATGATTCGTTTGCAGTATTTGATTGTAACTACTATATAGAACCATAAATAGAAAGTAGGGATTGATGATGGAAAATGAACAATTACAAAACAGTACTATTTTTCCTTTAGGTGAAAAAGTAAAAGCCAACTTTGTAGGCGATGCTTATTTGCAAATGGTCTTTACAGATGCGACTCCTTTAAATACAGCGATTGGTAATGTAACCTTCGCTCCGGGTGCTCGTAATAACTGGCATTCTCATCATGTGGGTCAAGTCTTATTAGTCACTGGTGGTAAAGGATGGTATCAAGCCGAAGGACAGCCTGCTCAAGCGCTTCAGACCGGTGATGTTGTGAATATTCCAGCTCATGTAAAACACTGGCATGGCGCAACTAAAGACAGCTGGTTTGTTCATTTAGCGATGACTCCAGGAGAAACCGATTGGCTAGAGCCGGTAGAAGATGAGTGGTTCAACCATTTATAATATAACAATCTTATAAATTGCTACTGTACAAAATAGAATTTCAAAATCATAGATGAGGTGAATCAATATGGAATACGTAACATTAAATAATGGAGTTAAAATGCCGATTTTGGGATATGGTGTGTATCAAATTCCCGATCAAGCAGAATGTGAACAATGTGTACTGGATGCTATCAGCGTAGGGTATCGTTCAATTGATACTGCTCAAGCTTATAGAAATGAAGAAGCGGTTGGTCGTGCAATTCAGAAGAGTGGAGTGCCTAGAGAAGAATTATTTATCACCACTAAAGTCTGGATTTCCAATGCAGGTTATGAAAAAGCGAAAGCTTCTATAGACGAATCTCTTCGCAAGCTTCAATTGGATTATCTGGATCTACTGTTAATCCATCAACCGTTTAACGATTACTATGGGACTTACCGTGCTATGGAAGAGTACTATAAAGCAGGCAAAATCAAAGCGATCGGAGTCAGTAACTTCTATCCTGACCGCTATATTGATCTGGTGAAATTTGCTGAAGTAGTACCTGCGGTAAATCAAGTCGAGACCCATGTCTTTAACCAACAAATCAAAGCGAATGAAATTATGAAAAAATACAATACACAGATTGAATCGTGGGGTCCTTTTGCAGAAGGTAAAAATGATCTATTCACTAATCCTACTTTACAAGAAATTGGGGAGCAATATGGTAAATCGACTGCTCAAGTTGCCTTACGCTTTTTGATTCAACAAGGGATAGTCGTCATTCCCAAAACGGTTAACAAAGAACGAATGGAACAAAACTTTAACGTGTTTGATTTTGAATTAAGCGCGCAAGATATGGAAAAATTAATCGCTTTAGATACAGAGAAAAGTTCATTCTTCTCTCACTCTGATCCAGCAACGGTTGAAATGTTAACCGATTATGCTAAAAAAGGATTGGAATAAGATCAATACTAACAGCATTCGCAGTTATATTATCGGATGACGTACAGAAGCTAGTAGAGTTGCTTTTAAAAAGCACTTTACTAGCTTTTTATGTATACCTATTAGAAAGAGTATTATAAAATAGACTACAATTGATGTTTTTACGACAACTGTCTATAATTTATAATCAATGTGTTGCATGTGTATTGTATATATTGTGAATGATATAGAGAAGGATGTGTTGAGTTCTGATTGTTAAAGTAGATCGAAGAGTACTGCGCACCCAAGAAGCGATTAAGAAAGCACTTTTGGAACTGATGTCAGAAAAGAAATTCGATAGTATTACGATTCAAGATATTGCAGACCGAGCCAATATCAATCGTGCTACAGTGTATCTTCATTATCTGGATAAATTTGATCTGTTGGATAAAATGATTGAGGAGCATATTGTGAATATGTCTACGATCTGCGAGACAGAAGCTGATCTCGACTGGTTCGAATCTACAGTACACTGTATCGAATACTTAGAAGAAAATTATTTATTCTTTTCGACTATGTTAGCGAGTGAAGGAGCTTCTTTTTTCCGTAATCAATTTGTAGAACATAATATTAAAGAGTTCAAAAAAGATATCGATATCACTACAGGAAAAAATAAAGGGCAGAATGAAGAAATCCTCGCCGAGTTCGTAGCTAATGCTTATGTTGGCGTAGTGGAATGGTGGATCAAAAATGAGATGCCTTACTCACCTAGAGAAATGGCAGAAAAAGTAGGCGATCTATTGGAAAGAGTTGTAGAATCTTAAATCTAAGGCTCTAGAATAATAACTCATCACATCAAAAAGAACGACTCCATATAGGTAGTCGTTCTTTTTTGTCGTAGAGACGTAACGGAGTAACAAAGTTGAAGCTAATGAATGACTTGATTACGCTTTAATAGTCCCCACAATTGATCAGATATCTCATCAGGTGACTGAGGCATCTGATTGACAATCCACCATTCGATCGTGCCTACAAAAGCAGAAGCCATAAAATGAGTAATAAATTCTTTATTATAGGGTTTATTATCATCTTCCATATTAATATGCATTCTAATATTCTCGATCACAATATCCAGTAAGCGCTGACGGAAAGTAGGAACCCCTTTATTCGCAAACATAGAAGCATAGAATGTATAGTGTTCTTCAAAATAATGAACAATCGGGAGCAACGAAGATTGTAATAGATCGATCGTGTCTCCATTAGCATCAATGGTTGTACTTACCATACTCATTTTATTCAAGTAGACCTCGATACACCGATCCAGTAAATCATATTTATCTGTGTAATGAGAATAGATCGTCCCTCGATTTACATTAGCTCGCTCAGCAATTTCATTGATTGTAATCTCTTCGAAATTCTTTTCCGCAATCAAAGAAAGAAACGATTGAAAGATAGCATCCTTTGTTTTGACGATTCTTCGATCTACTTTTGTACTCATGTCTATTCCTCCATTCCAAGATATCTAACAGATCGATGGCTTCTGTTGAATATCCTACAAAAAGCGCTAGATTAACGATTGAACGTACTACAATACTTCTTATAATAAGCAATAGGACGTACATCTGCAAAACAAATATACCATTTAAAGGAGGGTGACATCATGTCACTAGAACGTTTAGAAGCCGTATCCGAATTAAGAAGCTTGGTCGATGATTATGCTATTTTAACTGATGAGAAGAAGATTTCAGAGCAAATGAATTTATTTACACCTGATGCGAAATTTACTATTTATATAGGTGGTCAATTGATTTCAACCATCACTGGAACAGAATCATTAAAAAAAGAATTTATGACCCATGTGAATGAGATCAAGTGTTATTTTACTATCAATGGACAGCATAAAGTAACCGTGAACGGAGATACTGCCGAAGGAATCGTATTTTCGCAAATGAAAGTCATTCGAGAAGAACAGGGAGTCGATATTCTATCCGATTATAGTATTCGATATGATGACGTGTATGTACGTCAAAACGGAGCATGGTTAATACAAGAACGCGCAGAATACATGATTATGATTGAATCTAGACCATTACAATCTTAAACTAAAATCCTAAACAAAAGAGCTGATGGATAACTTCCTTGGCTCTTTTTTACGTTGTTTTCTTATTCGTTTTAGATAGCGTTATTTTTATATGTCAGAATGTTGTTATATTGCATAGGTCATGTTATGATTATGCCGAATAAAACATTATCTTCAATTTAATACATATTTAACCTTTTTAACTTTACCCATGCGCTGACCTTCTTGGATGCGCTTTTTATATGCATGCAAATGTAAGCGTTATCAAAATGTACTTTAATGTCTATTTTCTCGCAGGTACAAGTCTGAGTATATTCTTTCTTATACACAAAGTAACGAATAGCTCAGCTTTATACCATATAAAATAACGGAGGTATTCAGATGATCAGAAAATGTTTCGGTTTGTTCCTTGCTGTCGCTTTAGTATTCAGTGTCTTTTCTACATTACCTGTAGATGCTGCAAATCGACCATTAGCTAAGCTTCCTGGTAATTCCAATCCTTTAATGGATCACAAATTAGGAGCTGACCCTTATTCATTGGTCTATAACGGAAGAGTCTATGTTTATATGTCCAGTGATACCTACGTGTATAACAGTGATGGCTCGATTAAAGAAAATGATTTTAGTTCACTTGATCGTATTCAAGTCAGCTCTTCCGCAGACATGGTCAATTGGACTGATCATGGAACAATACCTGTCGCTGGAGTAAATAACAAAAATGGTGGCAAAGGTATCGCTAAATGGGCTGGCAATTCATGGGCTCCAGCAGTAGCTACCAAAAAAATAAATGGTAAAGATAAATTCTTTTTATATTTCGCTAATGGTGGTTCAGGAATTGGTGTTTTGACCGCAGACTCACCGATTGGACCATGGACAGACCCACTTGGCAAAGCGCTATTAACCCAAAGTACACCGGGCATGGCGGGAGTAACATGGCTTTTCGATCCTGCTGTTCTTTTAAATGATGATGGTACAGGATACTTGTATAGCGGAGGCGGCATCCCTAATGAATCTAATCCTGCTTCTATCGCTAATCCGAAAACAGCTAAAGTGATCAAATTAGGAGCCGATATGATCAGTGTCAATGGTAGTGCGACTACAATCGATGCTCCCTATATGTTTGAAGATTCAGGGATTCATAAGTACAACGGAAAATACTATTATTCCTACTGTATTAATTTTGCCGGTACCCATCCTGCACAATATCCAGCAGGGGAGATCGGTTATATGGTAAGTGATAATCCGATGGGACCTTTTACGTACAAAGGTCATTTTCTGAAAAATCCGTATAACTTCTTCGGCGTAGGTGGGAACAACCATCATGCTGTCTTTAATTTTAAAAACGAATGGTATGTCGTATATCATGCGCAAACTGTAAGCAAAGCTCAAATTGGCACAGGAAAAGGATATCGTTCCCCACATATCAATAAATTAGTACACAATGCAGATGGCAGTATTGCTGAAGTACAAGCGAATATGGCTGGTATCGCTCAACTATCGAATATCAATCCTTATACCCGGGTGGAAGCAGAGACGATTGGATGGCAAGCAGGTATTGCTACAGAGCCTACACAAGCAAGCGGTGGCCCGATTAGCAATCTCAATGTGACCAATATTAATAATGGAGATTGGGTCGCTGTTGGCAGAGCAGACTTCGGTTCTAATGGAGCCAAAACATTCAAAGCGAATGTAGCAACGACGGGTGGAGGCAATATTGAAGTGCGACTGGATAGTGACACAGGTCCTCTGGTAGGGACTTTGAAAGTAACTTCCACCGGAGGTATGCAGAACTGGAAAGAGATGCAGACAACGATTAATAATGTGACTGGTATTCATAATGTATACCTCGTATTTACAGGCTCAGGAAATGCGAATCTATTCAATCTGGATTACTGGCAGTTCGCTTCCTAATAGATCCAACTGATGTTTTACGATTGGGTCTCTAGTAGACGATCTTCGATGTTGCTGGAGACCCTATTTAGAATATGGATTTTATCTCATATTAAGATGGAGGTATTTATGAAAAAGAAATCTTGGGTAACGTTGGCAGCTACAGGAGTTATTTCACTATTTGTCTCGGTAAGTGCATTTGCAGGAACAGTCTTCTGGGAACCACTGACTTATTTTAATGCAAGCACATGGCAAAAAGCAGATGGATACTCTAATGGAGATATGTTCAATTGTACATGGCGTGGTAATAATGCTAATTTTACAAGCGATGGTAAGCTTAGACTAGGATTGACAAGTTCAGCAGCCAACAAGTTCGATTGTGCAGAATACCGTTCGACTAACAAATACAAATACGGTAAGTATGAAGTGAGTATGAAGCCTGCCAAAAACACAGGTATTATATCTTCCTTCTTTACGTACACAGGACCTACAGATGGAACACCGTGGGATGAGATTGATATTGAGTTTCTAGGTAAAGATACGACTAAAGTACAATTCAATTATTATACCAATGGTGTCGGGAATCATGAAAAAGTCATTAATTTGGGCTTTGATGCTTCACAAGGCTTCCATACGTATGCTTTCGACTGGCAGCCTAATTCAATCAAATGGTATGTCGATGGCGTACTCAAGCATACCGCAACCACCAATATTCCAACCAATGCAGGTAAAATTATGATGAATATCTGGAATGGTAAAGGAGTAGACGACTGGTTAGGGTCTTATAATGGAGCGAATCCATTATATGCAGAATATGATTGGGTGAAATACACCAGTAATTAATGATGATAGAAGAGGCGGCCTTATAGGGCTGTCTCTTCTTTTTTTGGAACAAATTAAACTGTTTTATATAGCTTTTATCATTACATTTTGTTTATAACGGATACGTAGCTTTACGGAAAAAAATCCGCATTACATAAACATATGGATGCTGTAGATTATAAAAATAGTTTATGCATGTACAAACAAATGATTGCGTATATAGGTGTTACTATCTATAATAATTTAAAGCTTACTTGAATCTTACATGATAATAAATATCAATAAGGGGTGCATACTTATGAGTCAATTGATAACCGAAGTCCAACCAGATGTTGAAACCTACATACAATCTATTTACCAAACAGTCGTCCAACGCAATCCTCATGAGGTCGAGTTTCATCAAGCTGTCAGCGAGTTTCTGGAAAGTATGGCACCTGTGATTAAAAAGCACCCTGAATATCAGAAATATGCTATTTTAGAGCGAATTGTAGAACCCGAACGTCTTATTTCATTTCGTGTTCCGTGGGTAGACGATCAAGGAAAAGTACAGGTAAATCGTGGATTTCGTGTGCAATTCAATAGTACACTTGGACCTTATAAAGGAGGTCTACGTTTTCACAAAAGTGTAAATGCTAGTATTATTAAATTTCTTGGATTTGAACAGACTTTTAAGAATGCCTTAACCGGTCAGCCCATTGGTGGCGGTAAAGGTGGTTCTGATTTTGATCCGAAAGGGAAATCAGATCTTGAGATTATGCGTTTCTGTCAAAGCTTTATGACAGAGCTATATAAATATATGGGTTCAGATGTCGATGTCCCTGCTGGAGATATCGGTGTAGGTGGACGAGAGATTGGCTTTCTTTTCGGGCAATACAAAAGAATCCGTAGCGGCAATGAACCTGGTGTATTAACAGGAAAAGGGATTGGTTATGGTGGTAGTCTAGGTCGGACAGAAGCAACGGGTTACGGATGTATCTACTTTTTACAAGAAATGCTTGCTTCACAAGGTTTAGAATTAGCGGGTCGTCAGACCGTTGTATCAGGTAGTGGGAATGTTTCGATTTTTGCTATACAAAAAGCTCAAGAACTAGGCGCACATGTTGTCGCTTGTAGTGATTCTAGTGGTTATATTTTTGATCCAAATGGCATTCAGTTGAATACGGTGAAGCAGATTAAGCTTGTAGAGGCAGGAAGAATTAGCGATTATACACTTCATCATCCAGAAGCATCTTATTATGAAGGAAGTACAAACATTTGGAATGTGGATTGTGAAATTGCACTTCCATGCGCCACACAAAATGAATTGAATGAAGTAGCAGCACGTCAGCTCATCGATAACGGTGTAATTGCAATCGCTGAAGGGGCGAATATGCCAACAACTTTGGAGGCGGTTCATATTCTTTTAGCGAATAATATTCTATTTGCTCCAGGCAAAGCAGCCAATGCAGGCGGAGTAGCTGTATCTGCTCTTGAAATGGCTCAAAATAGTATGCGCTTATCATGGAGCTTCGATGAAGTAGATGGACGTCTCAAAAAGATTATGCAACATATTTATCAAGATAGTATTGAAGCAGCCGAAGACTATGGATTCGAAGGGAATCTGGTCGCAGGATCCAATATTGCAGGTTTCAAAAAAGTCGCTGAAGCAATGATTGCTCAAGGTATTGTTTAAATAAAAGAAAATTTATATGGTAAATGATTTCAATCTTCCAAAAACATTGCGTAAACTATACAAGTAATTAACAACAAGCAAAAAAGAGACAGTCTTTAAAGATTGTCTCTTTTTTGCTTGCAACTAAACAGAATATATTACCGATTAATATAGGCGCTGCCTACCAATCCATAGATGAATAATAGTAGAGATGTATTTATAATTGATGACGCTATAATATAATGTAATAAAGAAGTAAAAAACGAATAAAAAACATAAAAATAAATAGATAGTTCGTAAATAGCGATCTAAAAAACAATATTTCATTGACAACACCTATGAAATTCATTAAAATTCGAAAGGGACATCAGCTTCAAAACGAATCATAAATATAATTGCCTTGAATTTATTCATAAATATATATGTTAAATCCTTATCACTATTATAGGAGTACCTACCACATCTTCCTATAAGAAAATCAGGATTTTTTAGCTTTTATGAATAGATACGGCGTGGAGGATGGCTTGACCATGGATAACTGGTTCAAACTCAAAGAAAGAGGCACGACCGTTTCAACCGAAATTATTGCAGGATTAACTACATTTTTTACAATGGTCTATATTGTTATCGTCAATCCGGGAATACTCAGTAGCACCGGAATGGATTTTAATGGAGTATTTATTGCTACTATTTTAGCAAGTATCGTAGCGACTCTAATTATGGGATTATGGTCTAACTATCCAATTGTGCTCGCACCGGGTATGGGTCTAAATGCATTTTTTGCTTATAGTGTTGTAGGCGGATATGGTGTCACCTGGCAGGTTGCTCTGGGTGCCGTATTTATCGCAGGTATATTGTTTATTATTCTATCTGTGACTTCATTCCGTTATATGTTGCTTGATGCAATTCCAGCCAGTTTGAAGCATGCTATTACAGCAGGGATTGGACTTTTTATTACAACAGTAGGTCTACAGAACTCGGGTATCATTATTGCTTCCGAATCCAATCTAATTACGATTGGTAATCTTACAGAGCCAATGACATATCTAACAATTATCGGGTTATTAATTACGGTGGTTCTGATGGCGTATAATGTAAAAGGTTATCTGTTTATAGGTATGGTCGTTACAGCTATTCTGGCTTGGATCTTAGGATTGTTCCAATTGCCTGCATCTATTATGGCTATGCCACATGGATTAGCAACGACTGCTTTCCAACTGGATCTAGCAGGTGTGTTCTCAAATGGTCTATATACGATCATCTTTACCTTCTTATTAATTACCTTATTTGATACGACAGGAACAATGCTTGGTGTTGCAGAGCAAGCAGGGCTTCTTAATAAAGATGGCAAGTTCCCACGTTCCCGCGGTGCGCTTTTAGCAGATGCAGTAGGAACGACAACAGGTTCTTTGCTAGGAACAAGTCCAACTTCTGCTTATATTGAATCAAGTACAGGTGTTGCAGCAGGCGGTCGAACAGGGCTTACAGCGATCACAGTAAGTATATTGCTTGCCCTTACGTTATTCTTTGCACCTATCGTAAGTGTAATCTCCGGTATTCCAGCTATTACTTCACCAGCATTGATTATTGTTGGTTACTTTATGATCAGTGTGATTAGCAAGATCGACTGGAAAGACCTTGAAGTTGCTTTCCCTGCTTTCTTAATTATTATCTTAATGCCATTAACACATAGTATTGCAACAGGGATTGGCTTTGGTTTTATTTTCTATCCATTGCTCAAATTGCTTCGTGGTAAAGGAAAAGAAGTTCATCCTGTTTTCTATGTTTTTGCAGTATTATTCTTGATCCAACTTGTATTTTTAGATCACTAGAATATGAATAACTACAAAGAAGAGGACGGTCTATTATAGATCGTTCTTTTTTTGTATTACCAAATACTTTAGTACAGCACATAAAGTCATGTTGAATCGGTAAGACCAAAAGCCAATGTAGCTATCTATTATAGAGTAAAAAAGAAACGTTTCGCTTCTATAGCTCAAAAGGAATTATTCATTTCCCCTTTTAGTAAGCGTTATCAATTAACGGTTTACGGTAGTTAAAGGTTCATGGTATTATAAATGGCGAAACGTTTCAATTTGAATTTGAAAGGAGAAAAGTCAATGAACAAAGTAAAAAAATGGAGTCTATTTTTAACTTTTTGTCTGTTAACCAGTTTAACTTTCACTCCTATGGTTGCAACTGCACAGCAAACAAGCAAAAAGGCTGCTTTCCATTCTGAATTGAAAGCGGTTGCAAATAAAACATACGGGTACTTTAAAGACTATACGGATCCTAATACTGGTTTAACTTATGATGAAGTCAGAACAACAGAAAAGGGTACAGAAGAAGCCAAACGCACTTCACCTACAAATATTGCAATGTATATGATGAGTACTGTTTCTGCCGAGCAGTTAGGTATGATTAGTAAAAAAGAAGCAGTAACTCGTTTGCAAACGACGCTTAATTCTCTGGAAAAAATGGATAAATGGAATGGTTTATTTTACAACTGGTATAACACAAATGATGGATCTTTGAAAAAAGATTGGGGAGAATTTATTTCGCAAGTCGATAATGGCTGGATTTCAGCAGGTCTAATTGTTGTAGGTCAGGCTTATCAGGAACTTCATGCTCAGACGAGCCAACTGGTGAATGCGATGAATTATACAACACTATACGATCCCAAAGTTGGTCAATTCCGCGGTGGGTATGATGTAGCTAAAGGCGAGCTGACAGAACATCATTATGGTTCTTTTTATACTGAACCGCGTGTAGGAAGTTATATTGCGATCGGTAAAGGCGATGTTCCCAAAGAACATTGGTGGAAAATGTACCGTACCATGCCAGCAGAATTCGATTGGCAGTCTCAAGTTCCTCAAGGTAAAACCGTCAAATACGATGGAGTAAAAGTTTTTGAAGGAAGCTATGTCTATAAAAAACAAAAATTTGTACCTAGCTGGGGTGGTAGCATGTTCGAGGCGCTAATGCCAGGTATGGTCATTAAAGAAAAAGAATTGGGTACTCGTGCACTTGGACTCAATAATAAACGCTATGTACAATTACAAATTCAATATGCTAAAGACAAAGGGTATGCTGCATGGGGGTTCTCGCCTGCTGCAACACCGACAGGGTATAGTGAATTTGCAGCGACCCCGCTAGGTATTTCCGGTTACAAAGATGGAGCAACGGTCACTGCTCATGCAACGTTCCTTGCACTAGAATATGCTCCTGAAGCAGCTCAAAAGAATATCAAAGCACTCCAAAAATTGAAAATGGCTGGGAAGTATGGCTTTTACGATTCGGTGAATGTGAAGACCGGTGAACTTGCCAAAGCTTATCTTGCTCTCGATCAAGGAATGATTATGATATCTATCGCTAACTATCTAGAAGATGGCGTTATTCGTGATTATTTCCACAGTGATCCAATCGGTAAGAAACCAGAAAATTTGCTGAAGAAAGAGGTCTTTTCGATTCAGTAAATCAGTAAAAAAGGTAAGTAAGAATTAAGCAGTAAAAAGAACAGCTATCCATGCTGTTCTTTTTTTATATTCATTTTTCATCCTGCGGATTTTTCATTCCTGATGAAAGTGTATCTATGATATGTTTTTGGATTTGCTCAGGTGTCTCATCAAAATCATACTTTATCCATTGATAGACAACGCCAAAATAACCGTAAGAAAAAAAGGACATAAGGTAAGAAAGGCTTTTATCGTAGATTTCTTCAGCAGGTATCAATTGTTCAAAGAGATGCATAATGAGGGTAACCAGTCCATTGTTATTTAATAAAGTAAACAGTCGCTTATTCTCATAGATATAGTTCAACATGGCAAAACCCTTATCTTTTTTTACGTCTTCTTCGTGTTGTTCGGCATAATATTCCCATTCGTAATTAAGTTTGAACATCAAAAGTTCATCTTTACTCTTTTGATGATTAAGATGTCTATAAAAAGTTGTTCTTCCCACTCCAGCTACTTTACAAATCGTATTTACGTTGATTGTATCATAGTCTTGTGATGCCATCAGTTTGATAAGAGCATCTGCTAGACATAATTTTAGAAATATCGTTTGATTCTTTTTCATAAAGGTACATATTCTCCTTTTTGTTCCGCATAGCGTGTTTACGGTCATTTTCATGCTATTACGTATTCTCAAATCAAGAAAACAATGATTATAATGATAAAGTAATAAACAGATGTACCGAAATGGAACAGTTGTTTCATTATTATATCTAATATAAAACATTTCTTGATCTACGGAAAGGAAAGTAAAGATTAATATGAAAAAGAGTGTAAAGGTAGTAGGAATAACGTTGTTAAGTCTGTTCATTGTAGTTATTATTGCAGTCGCTTTTTTACTGATTAAGAATCATATAGATTCTAAAAAGCCGATGATAGAAGATACGTATTATAAGAATTTTCAATCTAAGGCTATATTAGAAAAAAAATATGCCGGATTGGGAAGTTACGAAGTATCGCAAGTTAAGCTGAAATCAGAGGACAATCTGATCAAAGAGTACAGCATCTGGTATCCGAGAGAACTCGAAAATAAACAGCAAATGTATCCACTGATTGTAGTAACAAATGCTAGCAATACAGCCGCTTCTGTGTATGAACCTTTTTTCGAACGACTTGCTTCATGGGGATTTATTGTAGTAGGTAATGAAGATAAGCAAGCAGGATCAGGCTTAACGACTTCAAAAACATTAGACGATGTATTGGCACTAAATAAAAATACTGAAAGTGTATTATACGGAAAGATCCAGCAAGACCGTATCGGTGCTATCGGATATTCTCAAGGTGGGGCAGGAGCATTAAGAGCTGTTACAGAGTACAAAAACAGCTCTAAATATAAAACGATATTTACTGGAAGTGCTGCCTATCCGCTTCTTGCCAAAAATATGGGTTGGAGATATGACATTTCCAAAGTTAACATTCCTTATTTTATGTCAGCAGGAACAGGTAAATCTGACGACTCTGGTGAAGATTCAAAAACCAGTTTTGGAGGTGTTGCACCACTTTCATCTCTTATAGAGAACTACAATAAAATTTCAAATAACGTATTTAAAATTCGTGCAAGAGTTAGCGGAGCAGAGCACTGGGATATGAATAGAGCCGATGGATATATGACAGCTTGGATGTTATATCAGCTACAAGATGATCCAGAAGCAGGATCAGTATTCTTGGGAAAAAACGCTGAAATATTAAGAAATTCTAACTGGCAAGATATTCAAAAAAGCAAATAGGAATAGTATAGAAAAGTTATACTGTAATTTAAAGAAGATAGAAAATATAATGATTAATCAAAGAGGTAGAATTTGCTATAAGAGCAGGTTACTCCTCTTTTTCTTCTTCATCTACATACAAAAAACTATATTTAGTTATTTTTATGTTAAATATGTGCTGAATTTACGATCTGCATAGTAATGCAAATATATGATAGTATAATTACAGGTATACAAATACATAAATATGGGGTCAACCCAGGTGAATATAATGAGTTTAGAACATGAGTTTTTTCTTGTGAACAACAATTTTGATATGGATATAAATTATATTTATGAATGGTATAGCTCTAATAGGTATACATGGAAGCAAAAAGCAAGCATATCTGATCATTTGATTTTATACCTAATGAATTTTTTGAATTGGATACCTACTTATAACCCTGCAACAAAACAAAACACAAGCGGGTTAACTTATTATGGCTTAACTGTTATTTCTGCAACAGAGACTGGAAAGTTAAAGCAAATTTTAGAAAAATGGCTTTGCTGTATAGAAGAAGCTCCAGATAGATTTAGTTTGAGAGGTCAGACAGTTTGGAGAGAAACTGAAGACGAAGAAGGCTATTGGGAAAGTACAAGAATTCAAATACATCGAGAGGCTTTACAACATGAATTACATTTATTAGTAAATTTAACCATTCAAGCATCAGGTGGTAATAAATCTATTCTTCATTTTGGCATTTAAATAGAATTGTAATCATATTTATGGAATTGCTAATGATTGAGAATACTTTTTATTATAATTCCCTTTGCTTTTTTTCTAAAATGCAGGTATGATAAACTCAATTAAATGAAGTTACGAGGAAGCACCTCGCTTGTAGATACTTTGTATCTATGGCGAGGTGCTTTTTTTTGTTTTCATAAAGGAGCATATATAGTGAAAAAATTAAAAAAAACTATGGATAAACAATCTATACAAACTATTGGCAGTGAATTACCTCGCTTGGTAGCTCATCGTAAACTACTGCAAACTTCTTTAAGCATTCTTATTTTAACCTCTGTATTCGGTCCGATCTCTAGTGTTCATGCTGCAAATGTGACAGCTGATATTACATCTGCAAAGGCTGATACTAACTCGGTTTCATTGAACTTTTCTGTAATTATGCCAGATAGTGAAGTGCTGTATAAAACCAATTTCGAATCTAATACATTTTCCACCTATTACGGTAGTGGCAGTAACCAAGGCAATCAATCTTATGTTCCTACAGATAAAGGCACCTCCTTACAAATTACTAATACTATTACTAACCGTAAAGGTAATGCGTATGGATATCCTACTACATCTAGCGATACAAGCTTGGCTCGAACTTCTATTGCGAGTCTTCAGCAAGGAGCACGACTTCAAGCTCAGTACGATATGCGTTCTTTGTCTGGATCAACGAATCAAAGTGCAGTCCAATTTAGTGATATTCGTGGTAAAAAAGGGCTTCAATTGACAGACAACAGTGGAAGGATGGTCCGCTTTAAAAATACTACATCTATTGTTCCAGTCAAACCAGCAAATACGCCTCAAATTATTCCTGTATATGTAGATGGAGGAACTCCTGATTGGCCTGACGGACAATTTTTAACTATACTTAGTTCAGCCAATACCGATTGGCACTGGGCAGTTGCTTATTACAAATATCAAGCCGCAACTCAGTCGCTGGTTCTTGACTCTTCTAATTCTTCTTTCTGGTATACAACGATTGGAGCATCGGGTATGACTAACAATGGGGAGTATACATTTCAACCGGGAGATTCCCTAATTACGTTCCCGTATGGAGATTTTGGTACCGGTATGTCTGATATAGGGTATCATCCAGATTGGGCAACTTACAGCCGTAGTCTTGATATTCCGGCAGATACGACACAGTTTGACTTAGGTAAATATGGAGCCAATCTTAGCTTCACCTCATCTACTAACGGTGTTATGCAAGTGGATGAGTTCAAAATCGGTTATGCTCAAAAAGCAATAATCTACCGAAATGGTCAACAGATTTATGCAGGTTATGATTCAAATTATAATGATAATAGTGCTGTAGATACGGAGAAACCTAATCAAGTAGATAGCCTGAACTATACATTCGTTCCTTCAAATAAAAATGTCGTTGTAACATGGGGAGCTCCAATAGATAATGGATCAGACTATACATACAGCATTCAAGGTCAATTACGAGATGGTTCGTTAGGTTCAATTCAAGATCCTACTCAAGTTAAAGTCACTTCGGGTATAGCAGGATACATTGTAACTCAGGATAATAATTCTAATGGAACCATTACATCTGGATCTATGACGACTTCTGCGACTCATATAGCAATCACTCCTGATGTTACTACTCCATTTATTCATGTAGCAGCAATCGATAAGAATGGTAATATCGGCCCGACACAGACGGTCACTTTAAATGATAATAGCCAACCCGAATTGAATTTATCGCTTGCTTCCAATCAATTAAATCGTCATGGGAATACGATCTATGTATCTGCTACTGATCCAGATACATGGATTACTAAGACCATGCTTCCGAATGGTAATCATGTAGCGACAGGAGTTACTTCGTATAATGTAACAGAGAATGGTGATTATACATTTACTACGTATGATTGGATAGGGAACCCGTCTTCCAAAACAATCACAGTTGCAAATATAGACAAAGAAGGTCCGGTAATTTCATTTACACCAGATGGATCTGATTGGCAAGCTAAGCAGGTTGATGTACATATTCTAACTGCTGATCGATCATTACAATCTGTTCGTTATTTGGTCAATCAACAGAGTACTCGTCCAGACATTAATGCGCAGTGGATAGAAGGTACCGAGAACTTTTCTCTTACATTACCAGCCGAAAAGCAGGGCATTTGGTATGTTCATGTCCTTGCAATAGATTCAGCAGGCAATGAGTCTTATGGACGCTCAAAAGAAATCAAAATTAAAGCTCTGCCAGAAAAACTGGCTCATGATGATATTCAGTTAAGCTCTTCATCATCAGGCAGTATTCAAGGGATATTACCATCTAGAGTAGATGAATCGTATGAAGTGATGAATCAACAAACAGGAAATATATTAAATATACCTGCTGGTAGCAACTCATTTACAGATACTAATTTAACACCGGGCACTTCATATACTTACATCATCACACCTATTAATGTTTCGGGTAGAGGTGAATCTGTAAGCTATAGTTATACTACTATTCCTGCTGCTGCAAGAGTAGAAGGTGCCTATCCATTATCCGAAACTTCTATGCGTGTACAGCTAGAATCTATTCTATCTGCTACTCATTACTTATATGAACTTGCTGATAAAAATGGAGTTGTCATTTCCAAAGGAATAATGAATACAAGTCGTGTATTCGAACAACTTGCTCCTAATAATAACTATACCTTGAGTATTCATGCAGTGAATGAATCGGGTCAAAGTCTGGAAAGTCGCTACACCTTTTTGACTTTACCTTCGCTTGCTGGTTTACATGTATTAGGGGTTGGAACTCATTTTGCACAGCTATCCTGGGACAATGTAACCGGAGATGTTTATTATGATGTAGAACGCGATGATAAGCATATTGTTACCGTTACTGAAGAAACGTATACAACCGTTACAGATAGCACCTATAACGAATACCATGTAGCTTATCCAGATTCAAATGTTCTATTTACTGATCATAATCTCATTTCAGGTACATCCTACAATTACTCTATTGCTGTCACTAATACATCCGGACAGAGTGATTTTAGAAATATCTCGTTGTGGACATTACCTGTTGCAACAGAGTTGATCAAGAAAAACATAGCTATAGACTCTGCTACTTATGTCTGGAGAGATGTACGAGGTGCCAAAGGCTATGATATCTATCTAGACGGTATCAAAATAGCAACAACAGATCAGGCAAGTTATGCGTTTACTGGACTGAATTCAGGTAGTGCGCATGTTGTTTCTGTTGTTCCTTTTAACGATTTTGGCACAGGAGAGGCCGCGAATACGACGTTTATTACACTGCCTGAATCGATTAATGAGGATTTAAATATTGAGAATATTGCTTATACCTCAGCACAAATAAAGTTTAGACCTGTAAAAGGAGCTTCTACCTATATTGCTACGATCAATGGAAAAGAATATACAAGTTCAACTTCCATTATTGATTTAAACGATCTAAAAGCCGGTGAGATCTATTCAGTACATGTATATGCTGTTAATGAAAGTGGAAAGTCTGCTGTAAAATCTCTTCAATTTCAGACAATACCGCTTGCTCCTGAATCGGGAAAAGTATATGCAAATACTAATGATCATCTTCAATTAGCATTTTCACCTTCTGAGGGTGCTCTATACTACCGTATCTATGATACGTATGGACATTTGATCCAAACCACCACTGACTTAAGTGCAAGCTTACCTAGCCCAGATGCTGGAGTTGTATCATCTTTTGGGATTGCAGCTGTAGGTAAAAATGGCGAGAGCCCTGAGCGTTTATGGATAGAATATCAGGGAGCACCTATTCCATCTCAAGCCAATCAAGCGAATGTGCTGAATATTCTAGATCTACAGTCTGATTATGCCACTATAGGTTGGGAACCTTTTAAAGGAGCGGTTTCGTATCATGTGTATGATGGTGATAAGTTGCTCTACACCGTTCAAGACAATCAGATGCGCCTAGATCATCTAACAAGTAGTACAAAATATAATAACTTTGGCATTCGTGCCGTTAACGCAACAGGAGTCATGGGAGACTTGTATAAGTTATCTTTCGAAACGCATCCTTTTTCAGGATTTCAATTAGATACAGCAGATATCACTACATCTTCAGCCACTATACACGCGCGAAATGGAAGCGATCTAGACACCTTTATTTTTGCAGACGGTAAACATGAGATGCAGCGATCATCATCACCAATGATTGAACTCAAGAATTTGTCAGATGCACATCGATACACCATAAATGTATGGACAGAAAATTCGGCAGGCATTCCATCGGAAGTACAAAGTATAACTTTTAAAACGAAAGAAAAAGCAGTAGGTAATGTGCCTTCTACCGTTTTAAATCCAGCCGTGACTATAGACCATCAGCATCCGGATAAAATAGTAGAGAATGATGCATCAGTATCTGTACGTCCATCTGCTAGCGATAATGATCTAGTCAATAGGTTTATTGACGTGAAGTCTCGGTACTCGGAAAGTGCCATTAATGATTTAGCTGATCGTGGTATTGTAAAAGGTGACGAATTAGGTAATTTCAATCCTACAGCAGGCATTACCAGAGCAGAATTTGTAAGTATATTGCTTCGTTCTAGCAATGAACAGCCTGACGTTTCAGCTGACTCTTTGCCAGTATCCAATCTATTTAATGATATCGACGGAAAATGGTATTCAGATGATGTAATGAAAGCAGCTCAGTTGAATTATATTGAAGGCTACCCCGATGGAACGTTTAAGCCAGATCGAGTAATCACTAGAGCAGAAGCAGCTAAAATTTTGCAAAGCTTTATGAAGTATCAGGGAGATGCTGTATATCCATTTACCGATGAAAAGAATATTCCTTCATGGGCAAAAGTAGCAATTAATAAACTAGGAGGAGAACTTTTTATCGGTTATGAGAATGGTCAATTTAAACCCAATCGGAAGATTACAAAAGAAGAAACAGCTGTGGTGGTTTATAGATTATTGCATAAGTGATAACATGAATAAATAGCAGGTGTTGCACATCATGTGTAGCACCTGCTTTTCTTCACACATTGAGTATCAAGGCTTTTAAAGTCTTGGTGCTTTTTTTATTTATGTACAAAATGATCTGCAATCCGAAAGAAGCAAATTGATGGAGGACAGATCATACAATAGAGTGTAGAAAATCCCAACAGGATTCTGGGTAGGTTTATGCCATCTAAATCTAAACATTCCTAACGAATATGTTTTTGGCAAAGCTGGATTACTATTAACTATTGCGAATAAATAAGAAATTACAATAATAGATTTGAGAATAATATTTATATTTTAGAATTTTATTCCATATTGACTATTTTATTGATGATAAATATACTCTTTGTAAACCATCTTGTTAATCTGTTGTTATTTGCTTTAATTCTATTTTTCCAAATAAAGTCGCATTCTAAATACCAATTCATCTAAGGGGAAAATAACTATGTTGCATATTACCGAATCGTATACTATTAAAACCTATCATACAGATACAAATCGATACATACTGAATGATTTTAAAGTTTGGATAACAGAGATATCTTTTTACTCAGCTATTTTAGCATGGTCTCAGCTCCAATCCAAGCTATTATGGAGCCAATTTTCAAAGTCTGGTCGTGATTCTCTATGACTTCAAGTAACGATAGGGTAAATATGAATAGTATTAGAGAGTTGCCTATTTCCAATATTCGTATTCTTATAGGTGCTCTATTTCTTATTGCGGGTTTTAGTAGCTTAATGCTTATTTCATGGGCATGGTGGGGAATGTTTTTGGGTGGAATTCTAGCGTGGATCACTGTTTTCGGAAAAGATAGCAAAAAAGCATTTGTAGCTCCTCGTGCATTATGGTTGATTCCAATAGGTGCAGTAAGTTATTTGATTTTGGGAATGCTTACTGGATTATTGTCTGTACAGCTTGGTTTTGAATGGAGTGCTAATCCAGCATCAGGTCATTTGGGTCAACTGGCTTTGATGATTCCATTTATGTTGATGGGGGAAGAATTGCTAGGAATAGGGATATTAGAAGCTGCGAGAAACAAAGGGCTCTCATTAGTTAGCAGTACGTTATGGAGTGCATTGATTTTTGCATTTCTTCATATTCCGTCTTATTGGGATGGCTCTTTCTTTTCAACATTAGTACACGTTATTTTGTTACAGGGTGTAGCACGAATTATTTTTAACTTTGTGTATATAAAAACTGGAAAAAGTATTTGGGGATCATGGTTAACGCATATGCTCGTTGATTTTTTTGCCTTATTATTCTAAAATGTTGAATCAAATTATAACCCTAGTTCAAACAAATGTTTAGCTAGGGTTGTTTATAGAGTATATTAAGGGAAGATATACATACGCATTGAACTGTAGATACTTTGTAAAGGATAGTTATAAAGTGTCTATACATACTTTTAAAAGGAGATGTCCTATGAGTGAAGAACAACGCATTTTTGATGGATTATTGTTTAACCCTGGTCATCCGGATCTAAAAAAAATTAAATTAAATGCTCACAAACTCAGCCATCAGTATAGTGACACTTATGAAGATCAGGTCGAAGAGCGTGAAGCATTGCTTAGCGAGCTGCTTGGAAGCAAAGGCGAACGGTGTTTCTTACAAGGACCTATCTTTTTTCATTATGGTCTTCATACTGAAATAGGGAATCACTTTTTTGCCAATTATAATCTTACGGTTCAAGATGATGCCAAAGTCACGATTGGACATCATACTAGTTTTGGACCCAATGTTACTATTGTTACACCTGTTCATCCATTTATAGCTTCTGAACGTCGACAGATGCTAGATCAGCACAATGTGCCGAATTCTTTATGTTATGCCAAACCTGTGCAGATCGGGAATGATGTATGGTTGTCTGCAAATGTAACAGTATGTGGTGGCGTAACCATTGGAGACGGATGTGTTATTGGGGCAGGTAGTGTCGTGACTCAAGATATTCCGGCACATTCTTTTGCAGCAGGGGTTCCTTGTAAAGTGATTAGACCCATTACAGAATCAGACAGTATGCGTCACAAACCAGAAGTATTAGCAGATTGCCATATCTTAGACAATGACTAGAAATAGTGAGGTGCAATTACAGAAATAGAGGTGTGAAAATGCGCAAACGAGTGATTAAATGGATTCTGGTGATCAGCGCAACATGTGTGATTTATATAGGAGTAGAAGTACTGCTACTTTATAATCACACTCCTACTTTATACTCTACGGTAAAGCGTCTCCAAGCTCATGCTCCAAAGATCGAAGCGTATGGGGAACATTGGACATATAAAGATACGGTGGATCTGAAAGAGGCGAAGCCCACAAAGTTTACGCAAGGAGAAGGAGCCTACAAAGACCAGATGTATTTTTACCCGGGTAGACCTAACTCTCCTGCAAATATTTTTATTAAAAAGCAAGGAACCGAATATTATCGATACATGCGCTCAACGATTATATTTTTTCATGGAGTATGAACAAGGTGAATAGGCTCATAAATAATAAGAAAAAGGAACACACTGGTTATACTAAAAGAGCAATCTCTAATGAGGTTGCTCTTTGGGTTATGGTTTATTTTTTCTAACCGTATATATGCAGTTTCTTCCTCCTGCTAAAATGTATTCCCCTCGTTCAATATGAACATTATTTCCTAGAACCGTTTGAAATAAATGTAACTCATTCTTGCATAATCCAGTACATACAGCAGCAGCTTCACAAATCGGACAATGCTTCTCAATTAATAAAAAACTACCATCATCCTGTGTCTTAACCTCAGCCATATAACCTTCAATGGTTCTTATCTCGGCTAATTTCTCCAGTTTCTCCCGAATATCTGATATACCTCCAAGATGCTGAAGATATTGTTCTTGCATATTTTTATTTCGAACATCCAGCAGTTTATCCAGCCCTTCATTGCCAAAAGCTTCTTTGATCGAATGAATAAGGCTGACGGATAAATCTGAATAGCCACTTGGGAAAAAACGGTTAGCGGCGGGAGTTAATACCCATAGCTTGGCGGGTCGGCCCATCGGACGGGATTCTTCCACATTCATAACCAATCCTTCTTCTTTGAGCGCATTCAGATGTTGACGAATCGCCATTCCTGACAATGAAAATTGAGAGGAGAGTGCTACAACATCCATTCCTCCTTGCTCCTTTAACAGATCAATGATCCCTCTTCGAGTACGGGTGGAGACATCCTTTTTGATTTGATTCTTGCTCATGGTACATCTCCTTTTGAATCAAGTTATTCTACATGACTCACTACATTTTAAAGAAAAATGTTGACAAAGTCAAAGCTGAGATGTAGTTTAGACTTTGTAAATAAAAATGTTTACTAAGTATCCGGGTACAATGTATACATATCCATTTTTTGCTATTTAAAAATCATTTGTTCACTTTACCAAATTATCTGTTATGGAGGTGTAGGAAATAAATAACAATCCGATTGGCATTTTTGATAAGCAACATAGGGCATTGACGATTGGTATTATGCTAGTTCTAACAACGGTAGCTTTCGAGGGACTGGCTATTACGACAATTGCAGCGAAAATGGCACAAAGCTTACAAGGTATTCATTTATACGGTTGGATTTTCAGTGCATTTTTGTTATCTCAGCTTGTTGGGACTCTGGTTATGGGGCAGCAGGTTGATAAGCGTGGCGTTTTTACATCTATGCTTGTATCATTTAGCATTTTTGTGCTAGGGACTGTAGTTTCGGCTGTTTCTTTTGATATGCACATGCTTATTGCAGGAAGGGCCTTTCAAGGTTTTGGGGCAGGAGCTCTGATTACCTGTGTATATACCTGTGTAACACTGCATTATTCGGATTCTCTTCGTACTCAAATTTTAGCGGCATTTTCTATGGCATTTGTCTTGCCTTCTTTAATTGGGCCTTATCTGGCAGGTCTTATTGCCTCATATATGTCATGGCGATTTGTTTTCTGGATAGTTTTGCCCTTGATTGGCTTAGCATTGAGTCTCACATTCCGCTCTTTCCGTGATCTACAGCTTCGGCAAGTGCTGACAGACTCAGTCCAAAAATCTGATTCGAAGACTCTTTATGCGATCCTACTTGCTATTGGAACAGGCTTATTACTCACAGGACTTGGTATGATCACGGATTGGATAGGAATAGTGCTTACTTTAGGTGGATTATTCATCATGATCCCACAAATGCGAAAACTTCTTCCTAAAGGTACTTTTACAGTGAAAAAAGGATTGCCTGCTACATTGGTTTCCAGAGGATTGTATGTAGCTTGTTATTTTACAACAGAGAGTTTTGTGATCTTGGCATTAACCGAAGTAAAGGGACTATCAGCAGATCTTGCTGGCCTTATTGTAGCAGCAGGTTCTTTAAGTTGGTCCGCCGCCGCATGGTTGCAAGCCAAGCTTGATGTACGAGATCAAGGTCGTGGTCGCAAAGGTAGAGTGATGGGAGGTATCGGGATTATGATCGCAGGAACTGTAATTGTGATCTTAGCCCTTATGTTGTCAGATGGTGGAATTTTACTTATTCTGCTTTCGCAAATGATTACCGGATTCGGTGTTGGACTGGCTAATCCTACTACTGCGGTCATTGCTTTACAGCATGCGGCTCCTAGAAAAGAAGGAGAAATGTCTGCAAATCTGCAATTCGTAGATTCCTTCTATATAGGAGTAAGCATCGGAGTTGGAGGTGCTCTAATCGCTTTGTCAGAAACGTTACATTGGGGCATATCGGCAGGCGTAATGATAGTGCTTATCCTCCAATTACTTTGGGTCTTATTGAGTTTTTTAGCATCTTTACGAATAACAGAAAAAAATTAGAGTGATGGGGAGGTGGACACCATAGCACGTGTATTAGTTGTCATTACTCCGGCTGAAGGTCATGTAAATCCGTCGTTAGGATTAGTTACTCAATTGGTTGATAATGGTGAGCAAGTTGTCTATGTGTGTACAGAGGAGTATCGTTCCCGAATTGAACAGACTGGAGCTCTGTTGATTACATACCCATTCCCACAAGATGCCTTTTCGCATGATCCAGTGTTAAAACCACAGGAATACAAGCATCCTTATCAGTTCACTTATATGATGGTAGCGGGTATCATTCAGAGGATTATACCCGAAGTACTTCGAGTGATCGAAAATCAAAAGTTCGATTATCTGATTTTTGATTCACTGATGGGCTGGGGAGGGACTATTCTTGCTGAAAAGCTAGGAATACCTGCGGTGTGTTCGATTGCTTCCTTTGCTTTTATCAATCCGTTGGGAGCTGAAAAAGGCGTGAAAGAACTGGACACAGATACGAAGGAACTGTATGAGGCTACAATGAAGATAACGCAGGCGTTAGCGCAAGAATTTCAAGTAAGCGTTCCTTCTATAGAGGAGATTCCAGCACATGCAGGGGAGTTAAAACTTGTGTATACAAGTCGTTATTTTCAGCCATATGCAGAAAAAATGGATAATCGCTTTATTTTCACGGGGCCTTCGATCATACCTCGTCAAGATGTTCAGACGTTCTCGTTCGAGCTCCTTCGCGAACGTTACCCGCAAACAGTGTACATTGCTATGGGGACTATTTTAAATAAAAACTTGGAGTTTTATCAGCTTTGCTTTGAAGCCTTTGGGGATATACCAGTAAATGTGGTGCTGTCTTCAGGAAGATACACAGATATGGAGCCATTGGCTGATCAAATTCCTTCTAATTTTATCGTCATGCCGTACATTGCACAGTTGGATATGCTACAGCATACGGATGTTTTTATCACTCATGCCGGAATGAATAGTGCGAGTGAGGCGCTCTATTACAACGTTCCGTTAGTCATGATTCCACTAACGTCGGATCAGCCGCTTGTAGCCAATCGAGTAGAGGAATTGGGAGCAGGTATTGCTTTAAATAAACATAAGCTGAGTGCAGCTGATATGAGAGAGGTCTTATTAGAAGTCCTAAGCAATCCATCTTATAAACAGCAGGCTTGCATCATCGGTGAATCTTTACGTCAGGCTGGCGGTTATAAGCGAGCCGCTGAAATGATTATGAGTCATATGGCTTCATTTCATAGCAAGATCTCGAATACGAAGTTGACTAATAAATAAGTTGTTCGTGCATAAGGAACTTTCATTCGAAGTAAGATGTATTAGTAATCGAAACTCAAACAGCAGTAGGTTTTGATCGAGTTGAATGGCTAGAACTTTGAGAGTTGTTCTTATGAAGAACAACTCTTTTATATTGCTATATAATTATGTTTATTTAGCATATTACTTAACTGAGGAATGTGAGAGGAACCGACCAGAAGAACGTCAAATAGAGAGCTTCCAAGCTATGATAGGATGGTCAATGTAATGCTAAGAGTTAGAATGAATATACTATTATCTTCTGCAATTTCTTCCAGTGATGTAACGATTAATTTACCGAGACCATATTGGCGATAAGGTTTTAGGATACATATTCGATCTAATTTACCTATACCATCTTGAATAATAATTCTGCCTGTTCCGGCAGGCAGTTCATTAAAATAGCCCAAGATGTGCTCACACTGTCCATCTAAACTATCATGATCATCAAACTCAACTTCAATGGGTATATTTTGTTCTTTCACAAACACTTCTTCTCTTATTTGAAAAGCGATGTTGGGCCCCTCAATGGAGTCTATTTTTTTTGATTTCATTTCTTATCATCCTTCCAGAAATTCATTTTGTAATTAAAAAAAATTAAATAACAATTGCTTCTCACACTTGTATGCGATATATTGCATATAATAACAATTGTAAAAAGGATGAAAACGCATGCCAATTCCTCAAGATTTTGCCTTACCTGTCCGTATGTCTGCAAAGGAGAGAGCATTTTCTCAGATTCAGCGTTGGATTATTGATGGAACCCTGCAACCCGGTGAAAAGCTGATTGATGCGGAAATGGCTGAATCGCTTGGAGTTAGCCGGACACCGGTTCGTGAGGCATTTCAATTACTTGAAGTTCAAGGTCTCGTGTCGATGCATCCAGGCAAAGAAACAAAAGTAACGACTATTGAGAAAAATGATATTTTTAAGATGTATTCAACGATGGCGGCTCTTCAAGCTTTAGCTGCTGAAATTGCCGCTCCAATTATTATTCCAGAACAGATCGAGAAATTAAGATCCATCAATTCGGAATTTGCAAGTTCTATTAAAAGTGGACAAGTGTATCAAGCGATGGAGGTCGATGAGCAATTTCATAATTATATTGTGGAGCTCTCAGAGAATTCTTACGTGGCTACATTTAATACATCTCTTCAAATTCACATTAGACGTTTCAAATATGTGTTTTTAAAACAACCGATTACAGCTACACTGGCTTCAGTCGAAGAACATGAGTTGATCATTAAAGCTTTTGAAAGTAAAAATAGTGACGATGCTCATATACTAATGAAACAAAATATTATTCGTCCGATGCAGGAACTGTACGATATATTTTGAAATGAGGAGTAAACAATATGGAAAATAAAAAAGATCTTCGTATTCGAAGCAAGGTAATCAGTGAAGGAGCTAACCGCGTACCGAACAGAGCGATGCTACGTGCTGTTGGTTTTCAAGATGAGGATTTTAAAAAGCCAATGATCGGTATAGCGAGTACGTGGAGTGAAGTAACACCATGTAATATGCATATTAATGATTTGGCAGTACAAGCGAAACAAGGCGCACGTAATAACGGCGGTGCTCCATTGATTTTCAATACGATTACCGTGTCTGATGGGATCTCGATGGGTCATGGCGGGATGTTGTTCTCACTACCAAGCCGGGAAGCTATTGCTGATTCGATTGAAATTGTGACCGGAGCTGAGCGTTTTGACGGCGTGGTTGCGATCGGTGGTTGTGATAAGAATACGCCTGCATGTCTGATGGCTATTGGACGGATGAACATTCCTTCCGTGTATGTATATGGAGGAACTATTCAACCCGGTAAACTCGATGGTAAAGATGTAGATATCGTTTCGGCTTTTGAAGCAGTAGGACAATATCAAGATGGTAAAATAACAGAGGAACAGCTGCATAAAGTTGAATGTAGCGTATGCCCGGGTCCAGGGGCTTGTGGCGGCATGTATACCGCTAATACGATGGCAGCAGCGGCAGAAGCACTGGGCATGTGTTTACCTGGTTCTTCTTCGACATCAGCTATTTCAGCAGATAAAGCTTTGGAATGTGAAGCAGCCGGTAAACAGGTCATCTCACTTCTTGAACAGGAAATCTATCCAAGAGACATTATGACCAAGAAAGCATTTGAGAATGCGATCACCGTTGTTATGGCTCTAGGGGGTTCAACCAATGCGTTTCTCCATCTGCTAGCTATTGCACACTCGGTAGAAGTAGATCTAACCTTGGATGATTTCGAGCGCATTCGCTTGCGTGTTCCTCATTTGGCGGATCTGAAGCCAAGTGGTCAATATGTAATGCAGGATTTGAATGATATTGGCGGCGTTGCAGGAGTAATGAAGCTATTACTTGCTGGAGGATTACTTCATGGAGATTGCCTGACAGTAACAGGTAAAACGTTAGCAGAGAATTTAGCGGAATCTGCTCCACTTCAGAATGATCAAGAGATTATACGACCGCTTAATAATCCACTCAAGCCCAATGGACCACTGGTTGTACTTCGAGGAAACCTCGCTCCTGAAGGTGCTGTTGCCAAAATGTCAGGCATGAAGATTCAGAAGTTCTCCGGTCCGACCAAGGTTTACGACAGCGAAGATGAAGCGACAGTAGCAATTATGAATGATGAAATTAAAGAAGGAGACGTCGTGGTTATACGCTATTGTGGTCCGAAGGGTGGACCTGGTATGCCTGAGATGCTTTCCGTTACAGCACTCATCGTAGGAAAAGGGCTTGGTGGGAAAGTCGCCCTCATCACAGATGGTCGATTCTCGGGTGGTTCACATGGATTTGTAGTCGGCCATGTATCACCTGAAGCACAAGTAGGCGGACCAATCGGTTTGCTGCAAAATGGGGACATTATTACGATCGATAGTGATATCCAGGAGATGAAAGTTGAGATATCAGAAGAGGAGTTAGCCACTCGAGCGCAAGCGTGGATACAACCGCCGCTGAAAGTAAAATCCGGTGTACTTGCCAAATATGCCAAATTAGTTTCTTCTGCTTCTAAAGGGGCAGTAACTGATTTGATGGAATAGAATATAAAACAAAAGCAGCCGATTATCATGATCGGCTGCTTTTGTTTATTTCCGATTCTTCCAGTGCTACTTGTAGGATGATTACTTGAGAATCCTTATCTTCTTGTACGAGATAGCGAAAGATGATGCCAGTAACAATTTTTTGTCATTGAAATCGAGTGTGAAAAATTCGGAGAATATGATGAAATCGTGCATAAGCCATTCTATCTACTCTCGCTTTATGATCCCCCGTGCAATTGCGTCCTCTTCAATATGAACGTTCAAAAGAACTGCTGGACTTTACTCCATAACTTGAAATAAGCTACTAACGTACCTTTAATCCATCTTCTATATATTGCAATAGCTCAGGTGAATGATTGTAATATCTTATTTTCATTTTTGTTAAAAGTTCAACAGCTTTCTCACCTCTAATCTCATCGAGTGCACAAGCCAACTCTATGAGCTCATCTTCCGACAAGGGATCCGTCTCTGTTGACTGTTGTAATAAAAACTCTAATAGAAACAACCCGTCTTCATTTTCCAATCCACCAATGATATTGATCAGGACAAGCCGTATACTTTTTATACTAAGCAGATTCTCGACTGTATCCAAAGTATAGCGAGGGTTTCTAAGCCCAATCGCTATAAGAGCTTCTTGTAATTCATAGTCAAAATCATTCGAATCAATGCGTCCTAACTCAGGAGGATGTAATAAAATATCAATTAAAATATCGAACGAATCGTCTCCAAAAGTATCATAGATATCCGTTTGCATTTTAAGAAAATCCTCATAGGAATCCATTTTTTGGAATGGCCCAATTCCATCGCATAAATGTTTGATACCCTCTACAATTGTATCTCTGTCGTTTCTTATCATATATAAATCTCCTTTTAACGTACTATTCTTCCGTTATATCCGTAGGTGCCCGCCAAGCCACAAAAGCGGTTGCTGAGGCAATCTAATAAAATTACATGCGTAATGTTTAAAGCAATAATAGAGAGGCCGCTTTTTTGATAAATAACGTTATCAGCATATTTTCTATTAAATAAAATCTGATATAAGAGTATACTTCTTAAATGAAAAGGTAAATCATTTATAATATTGGGATAGCGGGGGAGAACTTAATATCTCTCTAGCTACTCTACATATTATGCCTATGTAATTATTTGCAAACTGCGATAATAAATAAAAATGCTAAATTGTCTTCAATTGGTGTTGTTCAAGAGGAAAATTTGCCGAAGAGCTGCATAAAGGAGCTACTTCGGCTTTCTTCAATTTCAAATGTTATAAACAAAATGGTAATAAGCAATAAACAAGCTGATCAAACTCAAAACAATAGAAGGGATTGCTTTAGCCAAAGCATCTTTAGCAATCACAATCAATGTAAATGCGGCGACTAACATCGTTCCACCTAAAATAAATCCTGCTAGAAGTGCCACTACAGGCACCCAGATTCCTATAATCATGCCGATTGCGCCAATAATTTCAAAGCTTCCTGTTAGTATATTGAAAAAAGAGGGGAAGCCAAATCTTTTGAACTCTTCAGCCATTTTGCCAGAAGCAATGTTGAATCCGGTCATTAAAAAGAATATCCCTAATAAAATTTGAATAATAATTATCGTAATGTAGATGAAATTCCCTTCTTTCATTTAAAATAAAAATCAATTAATTCATTTCCATGCCACCTGATACAGGGACATAAGCACCGGTAATAAAATCACTATATGAACTAGCATACATTACAACTGATTTTGCAATATCTTCTGGCTGTGCAATACGACCAAGCGGTGTCATCTGAGCCGTTTGGTTTTTAGCTTCTGCAGGCGTATGCAAAGTAGCATCAGTGGCAACCATTCCTGGAGATACAACATTGGCAGTAATTTGATAGGGTCCCATTTCATGGGCTATATAACGGACAAAAGAATTGAGTGCTCCTTTTGCAATGCCATGTGCGACAAATCCAGCTTGTGCAAAGTTGCTTAGTCCACTTGAAATAAAAATTAGTTTCCCTTTATTTTGCTGAATCATATGTGGTAATACAACCTTTGTGGATACAAAAGCTGCTTTTAACTCATCAGAAACTTTACGATCTAATTCATCCCAAGAAATATCTAAAAACGAAGTCATTGGAAAAGAAATAGATGCATTACTAACGAGTATATCAATATGTCCAAAATGCTTGAGTGTGTCCCGCACAAGCGAAGACATTTGCTCTTCATTTCTAGCATCAGCTTGAATCGCTATGGCTTTACCACCATTTTTTTTGATATCCTCTACAACCTGCTGAGCTGCCGCAGCATTGCTAAAATAGTTAACCACTACTTTAGCATGATGTTGTGCTAGAAGGCATGCTGTTGCAGCTCCAATTCCTCGACTTGCTCCCGTAACGATGGCAACCTTATTATTTAACAAAAGAACGTCCTCCTTGTAGGATATAAAGAATATCTCAAACGACTATTCTTCATCCATAACATTAATATATAAACGATTAAGAAAAGATTGAAGTTGTTCGATTTCTTCTACTGTAAATCCTCTAGTGACATAGTCATGTGCTTCTTGTACTGTAGTCAGTAACTTTTTTTTGATATCTGCTCCTTTAGTAGACAGATATAAATGATGAGAGCGTTTATCTTCTAGATTAGCTACTTTTTTAATCATTTCTTTACGTTCGAGAGAATGAATCATACGAACAACCGTAGTTTGATCACGATCGATCGCTTCAGCGAGTTGCTTCTGATTCACTGCACGTTCCGTATCCAAAATGGAGATGATCCCCCATTGATCAGGTGTAATATCATAAGGGCGTAACGTTCTCATAAAATAGTTAGTCATTTTCACATCTGTACGATGTACAAGAAATCCAGTCAGTTGGTGTAAATTCATCGTATCACCTCGCCATTTCTCAGATAGTAATTTTGTCTGAATCATACGAGATGTACTATCTACTGTCAATCTAATACCGGATTGGACATTGTAATGTGATATCACTAATTGATGTTGACTATAATGAAATTTTAATCCATCGGTAATATATTCCCATGTCAAAACATATCTAAACTTTGTACATAGCAATGACCTAAATTCTGTTCCTTTAAAAAAGAAACACCAAGTGCTCCATATAAACGTGAGGGATCTTTAGAGTGTATAGATAATTGATGGATATTAAGTGGAGCATCGACAACTTCTGTCCAAGTAAATCCGCAATCTGTACTATAAAATAAACCTCCTTTTATATGCTATAGCATGTATAAATGAATCCTTTATCAGTCTAATCAATGTGATAACTCTAGTGTAAAAGATACATTTCAAGTAAATTCATGCACTATTTTTTCGTCTTCAACAATTAGTACTTTAGAGATTTTATTACTTATAGATCTTCCTTTCCATTTAGATTAGTTAATCAACTAGTGAATTAGAACAAAACAAGCGGGTATCAATCATTTATATGCTATAGCATATATTAAATTTTATATTCTCTTTTGTCAAATAAAATCTAATTTTTTCTAATTAGTTGTAGAATTAGAGAGCATTGGCGGTAGATGATAAGATGAGAGGGGAATTGAGTAAAATGGAAACAGTTTGAACGTATTATCCTAATTATGTTGCTACTTGTCTTAATCAGGTAAATAATAAAGACGATCTTTTGCTCATTGTAATCATTAGATAAAGCACACAAAATCATATTTATGAGGAGTACAAGAGAGCAGTTGGAGGTTGAAAGCTCGCCAGCATATACGATTTTAGTAAAGAAATACTCTGAAATATTAGGTTCAGACGCTGGATCAAGAATTAAAAAATTTGAGGATATAATGTCTGGAAGGATATATGTTAGTTCAATTTATTTGGTTCAGTAAAAGTTAAGCATGAATATACTTTTCATAAATAGGCTTTATTTTATGAAGTGAATTATATTGAATGATGTCATTCGCATCGACCATATACGTATTTATCATCTAGCGCAACTACGCATAACTATTTTTGTGAATGATCATGCTTTAAAATGTCAGAGAGAATTTTTTTACAATAAACAGTAACAGGTGAATAGGCGCATAAGTAATTAATATAGTTATATCGCTTACATATACATATGTACAAAATACGAGTTTTGTGATTATGTATAAGATATTTGAGAATACTGATGTTTTATACTATTTTATATGCATAGTTATTACTGATATATTGTATATTCTGCTAGCTTTTTATTATTTAATAATTGCTAATCTTAATTTTCTTATTGCCGCTATTTGATACTTTCAATATTTAATTGCATTGGTTACTAAGGTTATTATATTAGAATACTTATTTATTGTTTAATTTAATTCATCTATTGATTCTAGCAAATTGCTTATTATTTTTTCTATGTAAAGCTACTAGAAATTTTTGTGAATTATCTAAAAAGATATTACGCTCTCCACGCTCAATTTTGTACCTTTCAATGGACATTATCATTATTCCATCCTGATCCACATCCAATCCAACATAGTCATCACCCGATGAATTGAACTTCACAGCTACAAAGACGCCATCTTTTGAGGTTAATCTGTAATAATCAAAATTTGTATGATTTGAGTAATGCTTGTTAGACTTTGGTGAAGCTTGATATTCAATTGTTATGTTCATTATATAAAAAGACCTCTTGTAAGTTCAAAAAATGTACAAGAGGTCTCCCAAAAACTTGATTTAATAATTAGCTTACAGCACGCAGTCTTCAGACTTTGATTTTGCGACCTTTCCAACTCACGGAACGGAAAACATTCACCCTGATAAAGGAATATAAATAGATGCCTATAAAAAACGCAAACCATATCGGGTAAACAATAAAAATCGCTTTTTTGAAGTCCCCGACTCTGCCGGCAAACCATCCTGTCTGAATGGCATACAGGACATACAATATCCCGCTCAACAGGATCGCAGCAGGATTCCATCCTATTAGGGAAGAAACTAGAGCGGATGCAGCAATGAAACTGCCGGATATCCATAAGATGACCATGGACATGACCACCGGATGCGTCGATTTGGAACCGACGGCAAAACTTTTACACCAGCCCTCGATCAGACTGCCAATGCCTTCGGGATACATGCGCAGAGATATAATACCTTTTCCCCCCAGGCAGCGTACAGGAAGATTTTGTTCAAGAAACGCCTCCCCTAGTGCCAGATCATCCATGATGGCTCCTTCAATTTTTTTATGCCCTCCAGACAAAAAATAATCATCGCGATTGCATAAAATACACGGACCGAACGAACCGGCCGTTTTAAAACGCGAACCCCAAATGGTAAACAGATTCATTCCGGTTACAACGATAATGTTAAAAATAACAGAAAGATGTTCATACAAGCGCTCTACCGTATGAAAAGGTTGTAGCGCTGTAATACCTCTGGCTCCTTTTTCCTGATAAAACTGAAGCAGTTTGTTTAGCCCCTCTGGGCTTTCGAATTTGGTATCCGCGTCCAAAAATAATAACCAGCTTCCTTTAGCTTGTTCGGTGCCGTACCAGCAGGCTGAGGATTTCCCCGCTCTTTCGTTCTGCAACACCTTTGCACCGAAGCTTTCCGCTACAGCAGCGGTCTTGTCCGATGAATCGTCATCCACAACCAGAATTTCGAATGAAGTAAACCGCTGCTCCTGTAGAGATCGCAGTAAAGGCACGATCCTGCTTTCTTCATTTCTAGCAGGAATAATAATAGATAGAAATGGTAGATTGGTTGCATCCGTGGAGGAGGCAAGAGGTACAGGTAGCGACCAGAACACGAGGAAGCCGACTATCACTGTTCCGAATCCAATCGCTAGTTTGATAATGTCCAAAGTCGTTATAACATTCGCCCCCTTTCTTTATTTCACCGAATAATCAAACAGCTTGCCTGTATCATCTTGGATCAATTCTTGGGCGGCAATTTTGGCAGACAGAAGTACGATTGGAACGCCAGCGCCGGGATGTGTACTGCTTCCAGTAAAGTACAAATTTTCGCAATCGCTCGCTTTGCTTTGCGGACGGTAGTGGTTGCTTTGTTTTAAAATAGGCTGCAAACCAAACGAAGCACCATTATACGCATTGAACTTGGAACTAAAATCCAGCGGTGTGATATGCGTTTCGGTCACAATCTCATTATCCACATTTTCAAAACCACGAATCTTTTTCAATTCATTTAAGATGTAACTGCGATAATAAGTAACCGTCTCCTCGTCCCACTCATAATTGGATTCGGTTGCATTTGATACAGGCATCAGAATATACAATCCATCTGTTCCTTCAGGAGCCATGGAAGGATCTGCTTTTGACGCAATATACACGTAAAAAGAAGCATTCGTCAGTTTTTTTCCATCAAAGATATCATTGAGATTCTGGTCCATATCCTCATTGAAAATAAAATTATGCACATGGTCAGTTTCTTCATACTTGCGGTTCATACCGAGGTACAGCAGAAAACAGGAGCAAGAATATTTCATACTGTCAACTTTCTCGTCGGTATACTGTCCTTTGGCAGACTTGTCTTGTACCAGATGTTTGATTGCATAAGGAAAGTCTGCGTTGCAAACAACATAATCCGAAGAAATGTTTTGTCGGTCCACGACAATCCCTTCCGCTTTTTGATTTTGAATAGATATCTGCTGTACATCTTGGCCGTAATGAATGATTCCTCCAAGCTCTTTGAAGAGTCTTTCCATCGATAAAGCCATCGTATACATCCCACCCTTAATAAACCATACTCCATATAAAAATTGAAGCATCGGAATCATTGTATAAAAAGAAGGACTAGTTAGAGGTGAAATGCCGATATATAACGTTTGAAAGCTGATCATCTGTCTCAGCCTTTTGTTCTTGATATACCGACCGACAAATTTATCTGCGGTATCGTAAGGTTTTAATTTTATTGCCTTTTTCAGCATTGGGAGGTTATAAAAGTCACTCCTTTTACGGAAAGGTCTGGGAAGAATATAATTTTTAGCAATGATGAATTTTTGATAAATTTCATGCAGATACCGAAAAAAGCCTGCTGTATCTTCTTCACTGATCGCTTCGATCGTTTTGGTCAGCTTGGTCATATCGGAGGAAATGTCAAAAGGCTCATCAGGAATATCACTAAAATAAGCCCGATAAATCGGATCTAGTTTTTCCATAGGAATATAATCGTCCGGGTCGCGGCCGCACACTTCGAATAGTTCCCGATAGATTTCTGGCATCATCACGATGCTAGGTCCCAAATCGAATTTGTATCCTCCGTCCAGTTCGATCCGGTTCATTTTACCACCGGGTGTCAAACCTTTTTCGTAAATTTCTACTTGGTAGCCAGCAGCCTGAAGCCTGATGGCAGAGGCAAGACCCGCCACCCCGCTTCCGATGACAATTACCTTTTTACTCATACAAAATCCTCATTTCCACATCCTATTTTCTTTGTTCCGATACCGATTGTTTACAGAATCCTCTTTCTCAACTTCTTCAAAGCTTTCATGTTTCGTTCCGAATAAGGCGGGAATTTGCCCGGAAAGCGTAGATAATGGTACGTTCGAACGCTCGTTTTTTCATAGCTAAAAGCCAAAAATCCAGCTTTGCCATGGTAAGCGCCGTATCCGCTTTGGCCAACTCCGCCAAACGCAATATGGGGACTCGCCGCATGATGAATGACTTGATTAACGCTGATCGTCGAGGAACGCATATATTCGTTAAATCGCCCAATCTGATGTTTGTCAGTGCTGAATATGTATCCAGTAAGGGCATCGCGCTGAAGACTGCCACCGGATAATAACGAATTCAAATCGGTATAGGGAATAACCGGAAGAACCGGACCGAAAATTTCTTCTTCCAGAACGGAACTTCCCGGCTCAATATCCGTCAACACGGTTGGAGCGATAAACCGGTCGGCTTGATCATACGCACCGCCATACTGAACTGTGCCCTGTTCGATAAAATTTATCACTTTTTGAAAATGGGCTTCGGTACAGATTCGCCCATAATCTTTGCTTGTCTGAGGCTGCTCTCCATAGAAATCAGAAAGCACCGTAGAAATTTCAGCCAGCGTTTTTTCGTAAACGGAGCGCTGAACAAAAAGGGTATCCGGCGCAATACAAGTTTGGCCGGCATTGATGAATTTTCCCCATACAATGTCCTTAACAGCGGCTGCCGAAAAACCCGTTTCATCAAGAATACACGGGTTTTTCCCGCCGAGTTCCAAAATTACTGGCGTGAGCTGCTTGGCTGCCTGATCCGCCACCAGCTTACCAGTTTGCCCGCTGCCTGTGAAAAAAATCAGATCAAACGGTGCTGTAGTCAGCAGGCTGGCGGTTTGCGAATCTCCTGTTACCACGTGCAGTTGTTCAAGCGGAAATACCTGATTGATGATTTCTTTTAGCAGCTCGGCTACTGCTGGCGCATATTCGGACGGCTTGATAATACAAGAGTTCCCTCCAGCGATAGCTCCGATCACAGGCATTAGGGTAAGCTGGACTGGATAATTCCATGAACCGATAACCAGTACACTTCCGTACGGATGTCTCTTTTTTCGGAGTGATTCGATATAGCCTAATTTCAAGTACCGGGAACCTCGGGTACGATTCCATTTATTGATATGCTTGCAAACGTAATCGATTTCGTTCAACAGAACGGCAATCTCCGATGAAAAAGATTCAAATGCCGGCTTACCCAAATCGGAATAAAGCGCATCCGTTAATTCTTTTTCGCGTTCCACAAGAATATTTTTCAGCTTTAAAAGCTGTTTTTTACGCATCTCGTTTGAAGGGCTGCCTTGGCGCAGTAATTCTTCACGCTGCTTTTCAGGCAAGGTCTTCAGAAAATGATTTTCATTGTCTGGCATGTGAAACATCCCTCTGCACAATTTTTTTGCTGACCAGCTGGCCGCTTAACGTAACCATCGGCATTCCGCCGCCCGGGTTTACCGTTCCGCCTACAAAATATAGATTGTTATAGCGTTCGCTTTGTTTGGCATGCTTGAATCCTTTATTTTTTTTACGATTTGATACCGTTCCGTAAATAGCACCGCGGTCAGAGCCATACATCTTTCTGATATCTTCTGGTGTCCACATATCTCTGGTCACGATATTGGCTCGCAAATCGTGTAAGCCCATTTTTTCCAATTTGATCAGAACTCGCTCGGCGAATTGTTCATAGTCCTGCTGAGTAAATGGTTTCTGATCCCGTATGTAAGGAATATGGGGCAATACTTTGATATTTTCATGTCCTTCAGGAGCCTGCGACGGATCGGTTTTATTAACATTAACCAAGTAAATAACCGGATCCTCCGGCAGGGTATGTTCATGGAAAATGGATTGCATTTGCTGCTTCATATTTTCCGCAAAAAAGAAATTATGATGGTGAAGCTGAGGGTAGCTTTTTTTCACGCCTAAATGCAAAACAAGACCAGAACTGGCCGGTTCGAATTTTTTCTTTAATTTGTCTACAAAGCGGCTGTCTTCATCCAGTAACCGTTCGTAAACCGGGATGACCTCCATATTGGAAACGTAATAATCCGCAGTCAGCTTTGTTCCGTCTTCCAAAAAAGCTCCTGTGATTTCGTTATTGTTTTTTTCGAGTTTGACGATGGATGTCCCGAGATGGAAATGAACTCCCACTTCTTCAGCCAGCTTCACCAAACCGTTTCCCAGTTTATTCAATCCACCGGGTACATACCATAATCCCTGATCATGCTGCATGTAAATCATCATATTCAAAACGGCGGGTGCGTCGTAAGGCGAAGAACCTACGTATTTGATGAAGTAGGACAGCATATCGCGCAATTGTTTATTGCTGATCCGCTTGTCGATTGCTCCATGAACAGTAGAAAACAAATCGAAATTTTTTAACGCACCAAACAGACTCGTATGCTTCATAATTTCTCTTATGTTATCTACACCATGCTTAAAATAGGTTTTGTCCGTCATATTGTAGATCCTTTTGGAATATTCAAGCAGATCCTGATACTCGCGTATATCTTTTTCACTCAGGGAGTCGTTCTTCTCCTTCATGTCCTGTAGATTTTCATATAAGTCGATGATGTTTCCATCAGGAAAAAAGGAACGCCATTGATGATTCAGCTTTTCGATCTGCACATAGTCCTTCATTGATTTGCCACTGGCAGCAAACAAATTCTCAAACACTTGAGGCATTGTCAGAATAGACGGGCCCAAATCAAAACCGAAACCGTCCTGGTCCAGTCGGTTCAACTTCCCTCCGATGTGATTGTTTTTTTCATATAAAGATACCTCATATCCTGCCTGTGCCAGCGAAATTGCAGCTGACAGTCCTCCAAGTCCGCCTCCGATAACCACTACGTTTTTGTTTGTCGTTTTCACTTGTCTTGTTTCTCCTTCCATCAATCAAGAATGGTGTTCATTGTTGCGCCAAGCCGGCACATGTCTTACTTTATTCTGCATACCGCTCATTCGCCGTTTCTCTGATTTTACGTGCAATCATTTCCCAGGCTTCCTCCGCTTTTTCTTTTGGACCCAGTTGGGTAAAAGCGTGCTTGCAGTCTTTGAATACTTTTTCCTCAATATGTACCCCAGCTTCCTTTAATTTCTCTGCATAACATTCCGCTTCCGGCCTGAAAGCATCATGTTCTGCGATGAGAATAAGGGCAGGTGCCAAATGGTCACTTACGACAGCGCGAACCGGAGAAGCAAGAGGATGTTCGGCTTGACCTTTTTCCGGGACGTAGCACATGTTCAAAAAGTGAGCGGCCTGGGGATATCGTGCCCGCCATTTGTCCGTTTCCGGCTTGTTGGCATGAGGAGTCGCAAAATCCAGCATCGGGCATGACAACACTTGAAGCAACGGTTGCTTTTCCTTTTTTTCCTCCAAATAGAGACAGAGCGCAGCGGCCAGATTGGCTCCTGAACTTTGTCCGCCGACCATCATTTTTTCCGTGTCAATGTTCAAATCGTCGGCTCTGCTCTGGATCCACCGAAATACTTCATAGACTTGTTCGAGTGCGTTGGGAAAAGGGTACTCCGGCGCTTTTGCGTACTCCACATTCGCAATGATGCATGCTGTCCGGTTGGCCAGATAACGACAGTACGGATCGTCCATCTCCTTTTCGTGCATGATGAACGCTCCCCCGTGAAAATTAATATACAACGGGAGTTTTTTCAGTTTGGATTCCGAGGGATAGTAGAAGGAAATATCCGTGAGTTTTACAGATGTCTCTACTTTCATCTCTTTTTTTTCCTTCACTGGCTCGAAGGGAAGCATCGGCATCTTTTTCGCCTGATTGGGGAGAAGACGAAGTAACCTTGCAGCCATACGGGTAAACGTGAACATAAGGATAACCTCGCTTTTTTGCCATTTAAACTAGAAATGAATCGTTTCTAACTTTAGTTCTCTAATGCTATTACCCTTTTTTCCTTTAAATATACTAACTTTAAAAAATGTCACGTCAAATACTGATTAATCAGCGTTTGACGTGACATTTTTGTGAAGAATACTTTATACGTAAAAAGCACCACTATGATTTACGAGAAAATTTCCAACCCTAGCAAAACATACATTGTCTATGCCAACTCTGCTTATATTCTGACATTAAGCCCAAAAAACAGATTGTTTTCGAAGAAAGCGAACATTTTCTTAACACATTAGATTAGAACATATGCTTCACAAAGCTCTAAGCCTTACGAAGCATATATCTCTCACTCAGCTTGGATAGCATATCTTTCGTCATCGCCTTCAAGTCATAGCGGGCATGAAATCCCCATTCTCTTGTAGCTGCCGTTGCATCAATAGAATGCGGCCAACTATCTGCGATCGCTTGTCTCTTGGGGTCCACATTATAATCAAGGACGAAGCCAGGAATCTCCTCTCGAATCGCCTCAGCGATTGCCTCTGGGTCAACACTCATTGCGGTGACATTAAATGAGTTCCGATGTACTAACCGACATGAATCCGCTTCCATTAAATCAATGATAGCGTCTAGTGCATCTGGCATATACATCATGTCCATATTCGAATCCTTCGCAATATATGATGTATACCTTCCAGCCGTCACGGCTGCGTAATATATTTCTACTGCATAATCGGTTGTTCCTCCACCGGGAGGTGTCATATAAGAAATTAAGCCGGGGAAGCGTAATCCTCTTGTATCCAGACCATATTTATGAAAATAATAATCACACAGCAGTTCACCCGATACCTTATTCACACCGTACATCGTATTTGGTCTCTGGATGGTATCCTGCGGGGTATTATCTCTTGGAGTCGAAGGACCAAAAGCTCCGATCGAGCTAGGTGTGAAGAATTGGCAACCGAGCTCTCTAGATACCTCAAGTGCATTCATCAATCCGCCCATATTCAGATTCCAGGCAAGCAAAGGCTTCTCCTCTGCCGTTGCTGACAGCAATGCAGCCAAATGAATGACAGTATCGACTTCATATCGCTTGGCGATTTCGAACATTGCCTTATCATTCGTCACATCTAGCAGCTCGAATGGTCCAGAGCGAGTGATTTCGTGGGTAGATGATTTGAGATCTGTAGCAATAACGTGATCTGTGCCATATAGCTCACGTAACTTCATCACTAACTCTGAACCGATCTGACCGAGTGCTCCCGTTACCAATATCTTTTTCATCAGACATTCCTCCCGAAGTAGACTCCCACGTATGCATCTAGATCAGTTTCATTTCCTTACCGACTTTCTCATAAACAGAGATCACCTGATCTAGCATTTCCTTCGTATGGACAGCCGTTGGCATATTACGTATTCTGCCAGTTCCTTTTGGAACAGTTGGGAATACGATGGCCTTGGCATAGACACCTTCTTCATAAAGCCGCTTGCTGAACTGCTGGGTAGTCACTTCATCGCCGATGATACAAGGGGTGATCGGCGTTTCGCTTTGACCTACATCATATCCAAGCTGACTCAAGCCATGCTTTAACTCCTTGCTGTTCGCCCATAGCTTCTCAATCAGTTCTGTATCACTCATTAAAATATCGACTGATGTGCTACAAGCAGCGATTGCAGCCGGTGGTAGTGAGGTCGAGAATAAGAATGGACGGCTTCTCAGCTTCAACCATTCGATCAGTTGTTTCTTACCAGCGACATAACCGCCAACAACGCCGATCGCTTTGGATAACGTACCGATTTGAAAATCAATGTGGTCGGATAATCCGAAATGCTTGACTGTTCCTGCACCTGCTCCTAGAACCCCCGAGCCATGGGCATCATCCACATACGTAATCAGATCGAATTCTTCGGCTATTTTTGCGATTTCGGGTAGCTTAGCTATATCGCCATCCATAGAGAACACGCCATCGGTGATGACCATAATTTTATGATATTGTCCTGATTCTGTAGCTTCTTTCGCCTTTTGCCTTAGATCATCCATATCTGAATGCTTATATCGAATCACCTTGGCTCTCGATAAGCGACAGCCATCAATAATTGAAGCATGATTCAGCTCATCTGATAAAATCGCATCATGCTGATCCATTACCGCAGATATAGCAGCCATATTGCAGTTAAATCCCGATTGATACACGATAACAGCTTCTGTCTTTTTGAAATGCGCAAGCTTATCTTCAAGCTCAATATGCAGATCCATCGTACCATTGATGGTTCGCACAGCTCCTGCGCCTGCACCGTATGTCTGCGCCGCCTTCACTGAAGCATCAATCAGGCGCTGATCGGTTGCGAGTCCCAAATAGTTATTGGAAGACAAATTGATCAGAGACTTTCCATCAATCTGAATAACAGGCCCATTCGCACCCTGTAGCGTGTCAATGACGTTATATAGACCTTTCGTCTTTAGATCCTCGATATTCACAGTCAAAAATTGTTCTAATGCTTGACTCGACATTACATTCCCTCCCTAACATACAAATGTCCTTTTCCAAGAGACAATATTTTACTTAGTAAACGCTTACAATTCAGATATTATGCTGATTTCAATGTATCATCTTTTTTGTTTTTTGTACACACATGAAGGACATATCGTATACACACCCCTCTTATCAGAAAGAAGCACTTTTTTTAAATAATCTTGTAACTCCAGTATAAGAATGATCATCTAATCTCTAACGTTAAAACCCTAAACCCTTAGTTAAACACATCATTCACATGAATCGTATATCCAGTGATCCAAAGTGCTTTATCACTCATCAGTAACTCGAATACATGATTGGGTATGATTGCCCATAAACTCTTAAATTATCAATAAATACTATGATTGGTGGTACTTATACGATCAACCTACCTTGCGACTGTGAACTGTATATTTAGCTTAATAAACAAAAATAAGAGCAATCCGCAAGGGATACTCTTATTTTTAGATTGATTATTAGTTAGACGATACACTCTCAGAATTGCCTCAGAACGTATACGATTCACCATCATTAGGTACATGAACATTAGCAGACATTCCTTTTTCAATAGCAAAGTTTCTTAGATCTTCTCTTGAAAGATTCCAGTGATTCACGGCTTCCATATGAACAGAGATAATTTGAGATTTTGGAGTAGCTTGATATACATTGTAAATGTCTTCCTTGTTCATAACCAGTGAACCGCCTTGCATAAACTGGTTGTCTCCACCGTTTACTACAATGATTTCGGGTTGATGCGTCTGAATAGTCTGTTGAACTTCTTCATACCAGACCGTATCTCCAGCGACATATAACGTTTTTTCAGTGGGATGCTTGAATACTACACCGCATACTTTGCCTGCCATATTTAGAATTTCTCCACGTCCGTGCTCGCCTTTTGTTTTGATTAATTGAATACCTTCGTATACGGTATCTGTTTGTAGCACTTCAACATTTGTAAAACCAGCGTTTTGGATTTCTTGAGCATCTTCTTCATTTTGTGTAAAAAGCGTTATTGCTTTCGGTAGAGCTTCTTTGGCTGCATCATCCCAGTGATCGATATGCAAGTGAGTGACAATTACTGCGTCTACCTCGCTGATTATTTCTTCGATTGAAATAGGTAAAGCAACCAGAGGATTTTTTTGATCTTCTCTAGCGGCATTAGGAAAAGCAGGAAGTGTGCCCTTTTCAGATAAAAATGGATCGACTAGAAATTTCTTGCCTGCATATTGAACGATAAGAGTAGCATTACGGATTAATTGAATATTCATTTTATAAGACTCCTTTTATTTAGATACGATAAGTACATATTAAAATTTGTAGAAATAGGTATTTCATTTCTGTACAACTTTTAGCGTATAATCAAATGATAAAGGTTATTTGGATTTCGGAAAACAACCTGACGAAACCATTTCGTAATAAATCATTTCAAGATGAAAGGATTTCTATATGCAACTTAATCACACGGATTATCAGATCCTTCGAATATTAGCAGAAAACTCACGTATTCCTTGGAAAGATCTTGGAGAACAGATTCATATGACCGGACAAGCGGTTGGCAATAGGATCAAAAAGCTTGAAGATAACGGCGTGATCCACTCCTATTCTTTGATTGTGGATGAACTCCAGCTGGGTCTTGCTTATACAGCGTTTGTTATTATTACGATGAATAGTGCCAATCACAAATCTTTTATACATTTTATTGATAAACGGGATGAAGTTATCGAAGCACATCGTATTTCTGGCGAAGGTTGTTATCATTTAACATTGAAAGTCAGTTCGCAAGACCAGTTAAATGATTTTCTGGATGCGTTACTTGTCCATGGCAATTACAGTTTGAATTTATCGATCCAAAAAGTTAAACAAAGCGATGCATTAACAGCCATATTAAAAAATAAAAGTCACTCTTATTTGTAATCTTTATACAAAAAGGAGCCTGCAACAATGGGTTCCTTTTTATTAATTACCTCATATCCAATCACAACCTCCCTCTATCATCCTAATCTCTCTTTTCAAACTACATTTGACTACTCATTTCTTATATCGTATTATTCTAATATAACGATATAAGGAGAATTCATATGGACACTACTGCTTTTGATGTAAAAGATCTAAAACAATTTGATGAACCTGCCAATCTATTAAAAGCTTTATCCCACCCTATTCGCTTATGTATCGTGCGTGGACTGATACGCAAACGTAAATGTAACGTTTCATATATGCAAGAATGTCTGGATATTCCACAATCGACGATTTCGCAACATTTACAGAAGCTTCGCAGTACAGGCATTGTCACAACAGAGCGGAGCGGACTAGAAGTGAACTATCTGCTTGCAGATCCACGAATTGAACAGATCATCCATATTTTATTTGGAGAGGAAGATTGCGAATCATGAATCCAAAAAGTCAAAAAGTATTGATTGTTGGCGGTGTCGCTGGAGGAGCATCGGCGGCTGCACGTTTACGCCGACTTGACGAGCACGCCGAGATTATTATGTTTGAAAAAGGGCCTCATATTTCTTTTGCTAACTGTGGATTACCTTACTATATTGGGGGTTCTATTACCGATCGTGAACGTTTGCTTGTACAAACGCCAAAAGGAATGGCAGATCGCTTTCAAATCGATGTGCGGACACAAAGCGAAGTGATTGCTATTCATCCACATACACGTACGATCCAGATCCAAAGTCTTGAAAAAGGATTATATGAGGAAAGTTATGATAAGTTGATTCTTTCTCCGGGTGCTCGTCCTTTTATCCCAAATCTACCGGGCAATGATCATCCACTCCTTTATACGGTGCGCAATGTAACGGATATTGAGCATATCAAGGAAAAGGTCACTGCTGAAGATACACAATCTGCTATCGTCGTCGGTGGAGGATTTATCGGTGTAGAAATGGCAGAGAACTTGCGCGAAGCAGGTCTAGATGTAACCATGATTGAAAGTAATGCACAGCTACTGGCTCCGTACGATCCTGAATTGGCAGTGTTACTGGCACAGGAAATGGAGAAACACGGTGTGAAGCTAATGTTCAAGCAACGGGTTATAGGCTTTCATTCCCATCAGTCAGGTATCGGGGTTGAACTTGAAAGTGGGCAAAATCAACATGCTGATCTAGTGATTCTTGCTATCGGAGTTACACCAGATACTACCTTTTTACAAAGTAGTGGTATTGCTCTTGGAGCACGTGGACATATCCTTGTAAATGAAGCGCTTGAAAGTAGCTTGCCGGATATCTATGCTGTTGGAGATGCTATTGAGGTTAAAGACTATATTCACGGAAACCAGACAACAATTCCGCTCGCAGGCCCTGCCAATAAACAAGGTCGTATTGTTGCTGATCGGATCGCTGGATTGAATTCTACGTATAAAGGAACCATGGGCACCTCGGTTATTAAAATATTTGAATTGACTGCTGCTTCTACGGGGAGTAACGAGAAAACGTTAAAACGTCTTGGGATAAACTATCAGAGCGTTATCGTTCATCCTTCTTCCCATGCTTCTTACTATCCCGGTGCTAGTGCAATTACACTCAAGTTGCTATTTACGCCGGAAGGTACCATTTTGGGCGCTCAAGCGATCGGTTATGAAGGGGTAGACAAACGCATCGACGATATCGCTACAGCTATTCATTTCAGAGGGTCTATTCATGATCTGGCAGAACTTGAATTAAGTTATGCTCCGCCCTATTCTTCGGCTAAAGATCCGGTCAATATGGTTGGTTATGCAGCTGAAAATATAGTTTCTGGACGTGTACAGGTCTTTACCTATGATCAATTACCAGAACGTCGCCCTGATCAGACGATTCTGCTCGATGTACGTAGTGAACTGGAACATAATAATGGACATATTCCCAGCTCATTGTCTATTCCGGTCGATGAACTTCGTCAACGACTTAGCGAACTGGATATGTCTAAAGAAATCTGGGTGTACTGTCAGGTTGGACTACGTGGTTATACAGCTTCACAGATTTTGCGACAATATGGGTTCAATGTGAAGAACTTGAGTGGTGGTTATAAAACATACCGTATGGCTCAATTCCAGCCAACTCCTTTTTCATCCGAAGAATCAGACAACAATAATAGTCACAAGAAAGAAGACCATGTACAAACATGGACTGTAGACACAAATAAATCGTCTAACAATGAACAGAAGTCTATCCAACCTATGCATATAGATGCTGAACTCGATGTACGTGGTCTGAGTTGTCCGGGGCCTTTAATGCAAGTGAAAAAATCGATGGATCAATTGCCCGATGGACAGACATTGCGTATACAAGCTTCTGATCCCGGATTTTACGAAGATATCCAAGCATGGGCTACAATGTCTCGCTCGAGTCTACTCAAGTTAGAGCGTGGTAACAGTGGTGTGATTGAAGCTGTGGTCAGTAAAAATATAGTACAACCTAATCCTGAACTTGTAACTGCACATGCTTTAGAAGCCGATCCTGCGAGTACCATGGTTGTCTTTAGTGGTGATCTGGACAAAGCGATTGCTTCTTTGATTATTGCTAATGGTGCAGCTGCAAGTGGACGTAAAGTCACGATGTTCTTCACGTTCTGGGGATTGACTGTTATTCGTAAACAATCGCCACAACCGATATCCAAATCAATGATCGGTCGTATGTTCGATATGATGCTTCCTCGTAGTAGTCGTAAGCTACGTTTATCTCAAATGAACATGTTGGGTGCAGGTCCTAAAATGATTCGTGGTCTAATGAAGCATCATAATGTTCCTTCTCTAGAAGAACTGATACAGGGTGCTGTCGATCAAGGCGTAGAAATGGTCGCTTGTCAGATGTCGATGGATCTGATGGGCATTCACCGTGATGAGTTAATGGATCATGTTAAAAGTGTTGGCGTTGGTTACTATTTGGGAGAAGCTTCGCAAGCGAATCATAATCTTTTTATATAAATGGAATAAAATTGCAGTAAACGTAAAAAGGAGTGCTCATGAAGAGGCACTCCTTTTTTATTTAATCCTATGATAGAGATCAATCATAAAATAAGCACATTTCCTACAAAATGATGTTGTTATTCCGAATGCATGTGTAATGCTTCTTGCTCATAAGATTGAAAAGCATTTTCCAAGCCCATAATCACATCTTTTATTTTCATATATCCTTTGGTGTATGTCTCGGAATCTCGAATTTCTTCCCACATATAATGATACTGCTTGATATCTTCGGTCTCACAGACGACAAAATCAGTATACTCTTTCCCCGGTAAAGCTTCCGCATCAAAAAAACGTACTGTTGTGGATGAACGATACTTATTGATAATTTCTTGCAACCCTGCTGCATGTTCTCGGCGCTCTTCTCGTGGTAAGGCTAACCAAGAAGGATAAAACTCCAGTAAAACAATCATCATTTGTCGCATACTTCTCTCACCTCATCTAAGTAATGTTTACTATATCGTTGCTATATCACCAGTCTAACGTGCAAGATTTCAAACTGCATTAACATAGGTTAATGATTCTCATGTAGGATTCGGCTAAGTGAAACAGGTGAGATGCCTAAGTAAGAAGCGATATGATATTGAGGTATCCTTTGCTCAAGTCCTGGATATTTTACTAAAAAAGCGTGATAGCGTTCTAACGCTGATAGATATAATAATTCTCGTTCACGTTCTTCTTTACGGATATAAAGTCGTTCTATAGCTGTTCTAACAAATCGTTCCCAATTATGGCTTCGATCCATAAGATTTTGTAAAGTAGAATATGGAATCTCGATGACAATAGAATCTTCTATAGCCTGAATCGTATATTTCGAAGTTGATCCAGTGATCATAGCTCCATAAGAGGTTGCAAAATCATTTTCTAACGTAAAAGCAACATTATATTCTCGTCCATCCGATAATATGTAATACAAACGAAACAATCCTTGTGTGCAAAAATAAGCATGCTGTACAGGTTCATCCGATTGAACAATTGCCACTCCACTAGGAATAGACCTCACACTTGTAGCATGAACAAACCACTCCCATTCTGTAGAAGATATTGAAGCTTGATCAGCCATAGCTTCTAGTATTAAGTAATGTTGTTGCATCGTAATTTCCTCTTTCTTCAGTAAATGACATACCTTATATAGCATTATTGTAATCATATACATAAAAGAGCGCTATATTAGCGCTCCTAAATGAAGTACGGTATAGATCATTTGCCCATAATGCAGCCGTACATATAGCTACGATACCGATTAACATGACCAGAATAACACGCTACTTTTTCAGCATATTCTGCCCTCTCTGGTTGCATCATCAAGATCAAGCGCGTCTTTTGACAAAAAAATAATTTATTTCCATACCACAATGTCTTCTAACGATTGTCTTGTTTTGGAACGCTTCGGATCTTCTGTGCGATAACCAAAAGCAACAAGACAAGCAACCCCAAATTCATTTTTATCTATAATGCCTTCATCATGAAATAAAGAAGTTACTTTTTCTCTATCAATTCCTTCAATTGGACAAGAATCAATACCAATATGAGCGGCGGCTGTCATCATGTTTGCCATTGCAATATAACTTTGTTTGCATGCCCACTCGTGAATCCATTGAGCATTATTTTCTAATTCAACTTCTGTGAACATTTTATACACGCTTGAAACAAATGTTACGACTTCTTCTGGCATTTGTTGAATATTGCTCATCATATGAGTGACATACTCAGAATCGAAAGTTAACTCACTTGCTCTTTTTGCTAAAATAAAAACCAAATGACTTGAAGTCGGTATCTGCCTTTGAGCACCACCTGCAATAGGTTTTAACTGATCACGAAGTGCTTTCTCTTGCACTACAACAAATTTCCACGGTTCCAAACCAAAGGAACTTGGAGATAATCTTGCTGTTTCTAAAATAAACTGAAAATCATCATCTGAAATTTTTAAGTCAGTGTTAAAGTTTTTACATGCATGTCTAAATTGATAAGCACTTAAAAGCTCACTCTTTTTATCTTTGATCATATTCATAGGATTATTCCTCCGGAATTATATTTGTTGACATATCAACGTTGATGTATCAACAAATATATAATAAACACTCCTGAATAGCAAGAATTAATCTTTCTTTTTACAAAAAGATAAAAAAGTCGATCAGTATAGACCGACTTTTTATCCATATTTGTCTGTATATTAGTATCTAATCGTATGCCTTATTTATTAGATATATCCTCTTACGCATTGTCTTTCATGTGCTTCACATTTTTATCTAACTGGTCTAATACTTTTTTGAGCGTATTAAATTCGGTCTCACTAATATTGGTTAATAGTTCACTTGCAAAATGCTCTTTCTCTGTTTGCGAAGTTTCAATAACTTCTTTACCATAGTCAGTTAATTGCACTAAAATAATACGATTATCTCCATCTTTGCGTCTTCGTGAGACTATCTTGTTATCTTCAAGCTGTCTCAAATGCCTCGCAACAGCTGCTTTATCAATCGTCACTTTTTTTTGTAGATCACTTTGGCTAATTTCAGTTTCCTGATATAGTAAGGCAAGTATTTCAAAGCGAGATTGGCTGATACTAATATAAGCATCGAATGTAGTATTGATGGCATTGTTTACACGATACATTTGGTATAACAACGCACTTTCTTCTGACCAATCTTTCCTCAAAACCATCCCATCTTTCATCATTATATTTGCTAACTACAGGTAGACAGTGTATTAGACAATATACAACTTAAATCCCTTTTTTACAAGTAAATCAGCACTTGATCGTATGCTTATATATATGAAAAAAATGTAGAATACAGCTACATAATAACCCTTTAAAAGGTATGTAAATTCACTATAAACAGCTTGTTTACTTGCTAACACACTTCTCTATAGATAAAAACCTCTTTCTTTAGCTAAGAAAGAGGTTTTGTTTTTTAAGTACGTGTTCTATCTTTATAAAATATAGATCTAACTAGATCAGTATACAGATAACGTCCCATCGTAATTGATCACCTGTCCATTATGATTCTCATCATCTAATACATAATTAACGATAATCTCAGCAGCTTGAGCAGTTGTTTTCACAAAATCTCCTGTCATATTGCCATTTAGATCCGTAGATACGGCTCCTGGCATAACAGCGAAAATTTCGACCGGTATATTTTCTTTCTCAAAACTCATTCCCCATGATTTAGTCATCACATTCAAAGGAGCTTTTGCTGTCTGATAAGCAAAGGCATTAAAGAATGATAATGGCTCAATAGGAATACTGATATTTTGAATGGTGCCTTTATTTGCAATTAACAAAGGTAATAATCCTTTAGAAAGTGCAAATGGGCCGATAAAATCGACTTGATGCGTAGTGACAAGTTCTTCCACTTCAAATTCCCAGCCCACTTTATGCATATCTCCTGAAATACCGGCATTGTTTACCAGCAGACTTAATTGTGGATAGTTATCATTAATCGTTGCGACAGCTCGATCAATACTTTGCAGATCAGCGACATCGATCAATAACAACTCTGCATCACCAAATGCTTTAAGCGTATGAACAGCTGTTTCTCCACGTTCCTGATCTCGTGCGCCAACCAGAACATGGTACCCTGCTTGTAATAAATGTTTGGCAATTTCAAATCCAATGCCTTTATTGGCTCCTGTCACTAATGCGGTTTTGTTCATGTATATTCTCCTTTTTCACATCTCATGTGCATCAAAATAAAAACTGTTGATTTATCAACGATTGATATATCAACAGTTTATAATATGTTTTATAGGATAGCAAGTACTTTTTATTTTATAATATAAAAAGAATAATTTAACAATTAAGGTATATTAATGAAAAAGAAATTATTATATAATTTATTTGTAATTCCAACATCTATGTATTAATAAATAAAGGGGGGAATTGAGTACATACTAACTCTATTTTACGTTTGAAAGGTTGTAACTACTTTGAACATGGCTTTATGATCTGACTTGCGTAATTCAACTACACTTATACTGGAGGTTTTATAATGAAAAAATTATCATCTGTATTATTATCTGCTACGTTATTCGCTTCTATTCTCCCGATGACATCGGTATCTGCGGCAGATATTGATCAATCTCAAGTGGTATCAAGTCCAGCAACAACAGGCGATCAAGCCCAATCGTTGCAATCTTCTTCTGCTCAAGCATCAGTGAACTATCATAGTATCCGTTTCTCTATCGATTTTATGGATACAATTATGGCAGGTGATAGCGAACCTCGTGGACGTTTTTTCCAAGCTGTTGAAGAAGCTGTCGGAGCACCTGTTATTTTTTATGATTTTTGGAGTGAATTTATAGTAATCAAAGTCATGGATAAGCAGTTGTCGCCTGAAGAAGCAGAAGTAGTCAAAAATAAATTGAATAGCTTGAAATGGATCAACGAAACGTATGGTATTCCATTAGATCAGGATATTATTACCGATGTTTACTGGTTTGATCGCTGGGCTTAATTGGTAATATAACAAAAGCGTGGAAGCAGATAATTGTCTGCTCTTCCACGCTTTATTTTTTTCTGTTTTTTACTGGTTATTGATGACTTTGCTTGTAGAGGCAGAATTTAAACCTTTATAGCATATCAGAGATAATAAGCTCACTATAAAAATAACAATTCCGAATGGCTGGGCAGAATATTCTCCAGCAAGTCCTACCAGTGGAGAAGTAAATGAACCTAATAAAAAAGGTAACACACCCAGTACGGCTGAAGCACTTCCAGCGATATGACCTTGCGATTCCATAGCCAAAGAGAATGACACAGGTCCTATCAATCCAATCGAAAAGCCAAACCAAAACAGAGCGATGACTAATCCGATCAACGATCCGTAAGATAACGTCATCACAAGAATAACGGCACTGGCTACAAAAGCAGACATCAATCCAATCGCAAAAATGCGCCGTTCCGCCATATGCCCTGCCAGATACTTTACCAATTGCGATCCTAACATAATCGCTACTCCATTTAGTGCAAATAGAATCGAAAATACCATAGGCGAAACTCCATAAATATTCTGATAAATAAACGGAGTTGCTGATACATAAGCAAATACTCCAGCAAACAAAATCCCATTCCCCAGTGCATAACTCATAAATAACCGATCACAAAATAATTCTTTATAATTTCCAATCACTTGTCTAAAATGACCAGCTACACGCTTTGAAGCAGGTAAAGTCTCGGTTATCCCCCATATCGTTAACAACGTAAGTGCAATACCCAACAGCCCCAAAACGATAAATATATGATTCCATGAAGTATATGCGATCACTCCACTGCCAGCGAGCGGTGATATAAGTGGAGCAACATTGCTAATCATCGTTAACAGTGAAATGAATTTAGTTAATTCTGATCCATTATAGAGATCCCGTACAATTGCACGAGAAATAACAAGCCCTGCCGAAGCTACAAACCCTTGAACAAATCGAATACCGATAAACAGTTCAATATTAGGTGCAAAAGCACAAGCAATCGAAGAAATAAAATAGAGAATCATCGAAATTAATAAAGGATAACGTCGTCCATAGATATCACTCAAGGGCCCCATCACTAACTGACCGATCCCCAAACCTAATAAGCTAGCGGTTAATGTCGTTTGAATCATCGATGTATTCGTTTGAAAATAGCTCATAATTTCGGGCAGAGACGACAAATACATATCTACAGTAAATGGCCCCAATGCAGAAAATGAAGCTAACAATAATGCAAATCCAAATGTATTCTGTTTAGTAGTGACTTTCATTTTTTTCTCCTAGTGATACATAGATTGATTTTTGAAATGATATGAATATGCTTTAGCCGGCTAAGAATATTCTGTGTTCGTTCTCTACTATTTATTGTAGCAACCTCAATGTATATAGCAAATACTCATATCTTATACTATGATATGCTTATTAAGCATTTCTATTTATGTAAATATACAAGGAGAAATAGGTATGGAGATCAGAGTGTTACGTTATTTTTTGGCTATTGCAAGAGAAGGAAGTATTACAGGAGCAGCGGCATCATTACATATGACACAACCTACGTTATCCAGACAATTGAAAGATTTGGAACAGCAATTAGGCAAAGCACTATTTGTGCGTAGTAGTCATCATGTGATTCTGACAGATGAAGGTATATTACTCCGAAAAAGAGCAGAAGAAATTATAGAAATGGTCGATAAACTAGAAGCTGAATTTCAATCTATGAAAGAAACAGTACGTGGTGATGTGTATATTGGTGGTGGAGAAACAGAAGCTATGAAGCAGATTGCACGAGGAGTTAAGCAATTACAGTTGAACTATCCTGATATCAAGTACCACCTCTATAGTGGGAATGCTGAAGATGTAACCCAACGATTAGATAAAGGATTACTTGATTTTGGCATTTTGATTCAACCGGTTAATATATCTAAATATAATTACATCCATATCCCTGCTACCGATGTCTGGGGCGTCGTTATGCGTAAAGATAGCCCGCTTGCTCAGAAAAAAACGATCCAACCAACCGATCTGATAGACTTACCGTTGATCTGCTCAAGGCAAGTCATCAAGCAATCGTTTACCCAAAATGAATTTGTAGATTGGTTTGGGGATCTATTTGATACATTGAATATTGTGACTACGTATAATCTTGCTTACAATGCCGCCATTATGGTAGAAGAAGGCATTGGATATGCCTTAATGTTAGATAAGATTGTGAATACGTCTAGCGAGAGCCCACTTTGCTTCAAACCACTTGAACCCCGACTTGAAACGGGTTTAGTGATGGTTTGGAAAAAAGATCAGATCTTTTCAACAGCGGCAGATACATTTTTAAAAGAAATTCAGGCTAGCTATGGAACAAATACGTAGGTTATGATTGCCCAACATTAATGATCTTTTTGATCCATGATGGCTCACTGGTCGCTGCTCGAACAAGACAGTCTGCGCAGTCTACAAATGATAAAGGACGAAGTGGCGCAATACGTGTTAAGGGCCCTGCTGTATACGTTATAGAGTTAGCAGTATGACTCAGTACAGAAGGACGTACAATTACCCAATCTAGCTTACTTTCGATTACTGCATGCTCAGCGATCGTTTTGTCTTTGATTGCTTTTGAGAAAATAAATCGCATAGTACGTACTGCACTCTGATTTACAGCCGAAAGTTCTTTTCCATTACTCAAATTAATCCCGCTTTGCATCACTAGACGTTGAACTCCTGCTTGCTGACAAGCAGATAAAATATTTGGTATCCCTTCTGACATCACAGTACCCGGTGAAAAATTGGCTGCAAGAACATTCAAGAACCCTTTGGACAGCGGATGACGTGATGAGAAGTTAGTCGTTGGGCCGATGCAACTGATCACTACGTCTGCACCTATCATAGCTTGGATCATACTAGATGTATTGTACACATCTCCCTGATAAACATGGAGTTGCTCGGTAGGTGCAATTACTTCTGGTCGACGAGCGACAGCGGTAACTTCATGATCTAATTCAAGTAAACGCTCTACCACTTTCTTACCTGTGGCTCCTGTCGCTCCAATAACGGTAACTTTCATTTCTATATTCCTCCTTAGGTGATTACATGAATACATTCGGTTCAAAAATGCACACTCGTGCATTAAGAAACAACTATGTATAATAGTAAAGAGAACTACAGCATTTACAATGATTAAAAATATAATTTCCGTGTATTAGTTCACATTCTTTTTAGAACTGTGTATTAAGATAAAGAAAGATGGTGCTTCAGATATGGTACAGATCGATCGAAGAGTACGAAAATCGCAAAAAGCTATCAAATCAGCTATTATCGACCTCATGATTGCCAAAAAGTTTGACCAGATTACGATACAAGATATTGCGGATCAAGCAGATGTTAGCCGAAGAACAATTTATTTGCATTATACCGACAAATTCGATTTGTTAGATAAGCTGATTCAAGAACATATTGAAGAGATGCAAGAAATTTGCAATACAGAAGACATGAATGCTACTTATATGGAGTCAGCATTATTATGGTTCGAATACTTTGAAAGTCAGTATTCATTCTTCTCTGCCATGCTAGCTAGCAAAGGAAGTTCTTTTTTTCGTACTCGATTCTTAGATTTTTTTCTTCAAGAATTAGAACAAGGCATAATAGACGAAGGAGGGCGAAAATTAACAGAAGGCGATTATGTAGATATTCAGTTTTTAGGAGCGGCTATTTTAGGTGTAATGGAATGGTGGCTCAAGAATAAGAAACCTCACCCTCCCTCTTTTATGGCTGAACGATTGGGATTATTACTTGAGCATCATTTTGAATTATATGTATATCCATCTTCCAGTTTATAAAAAGTTTATATTTAATTTAACTCCTGTACAGAAATAGTTTGCTTTTGTTTATGTGTAATTTAACTTTCTCCTCTAAGATCAATCTATAATTCAACCTTTATACGGATGATGAAGATCAGGAGGAACAAGATATGAAGAAATACCCTGCATATTTAGTAGTACTCGCAGGCATGGTTGCACTAAGCCAGACGATCAATAACCCTGTACTTGCAGCTCCCACGCACCTTTCGACTACTCAGAGCACCACTTCTACGAGCGCTTCGTTAAAAGCACTTTCTTCCATCTCGCTTCAATCTGGAGTGAGTGTGAAAGTAACAGATATCCAATTAGCTAGTAAAAATACAGGTAACATTCTAACCTACACACTGAGCTATACTAACCAAACATCCAGTCCATACAAATTAATGAATAGCTTTTCTAGAGTGAAAACAACACATACTTCTCCCGTCAAAGGAATACCTATTCCCGATCAGAAAGATCAAGTGACGATTTCACCAAAGTCTACTCAAGCGATCACATACTATGCAGATATGAAAAAAGACAATACTTTAGCCAGCAGTCAGATCATTATGTATGGTTGGGATTTCAATAGTTCCAATTATGAGAAAAAGCTAGGTACATTTACGATCCCTTCGACATATTCGCCTGCGATAGCTCAAGGAAAAAGCAAAAAAGTAACGATCGGTAATTTACTACTTAATCTCAAGCCACAACAGTTACAAATCGTCCGTTTTAATAATAAGTTATATGCTCGTCTAGCTTTACAAGTAACCAATCTAAGTACAGAAGGATTAGATCGTCCTCCGTATCATACGTATTTACAATCATCTAATCGCTCTAATTTTGAAATGCAGTTAGATTACGCTAGCCGTGATATCTCGATTCAACCTGGCGATACCAAAAGTGTCGGTTATATCGTTGCTATCCCTGCTTATCTCAACACGACCAATATGTCGCTACAGATCACTAGCAATACCGCTCAAACGGATACCAAAAGTGAAACTTCAACTACCAGTACGATAACGGATATCGAACTACCTATTGTAGCGTTTAAGCTACCTAAAGTAAGCCCTTCGAGTCTAACTGTTCCTGTATCCGCATCTCGAAAAATAACCGTCGATGGTATCACGATTGAGACGCAGTTGAAAAAAGCGACGATTTCTACAAGCGGAGATAAAGCGGTATGGACGATGCAATTTAGAGTCAAAAATATAGGCAATCAAGCTGTCCTTTTACCTACTTATGAAGCATCGATAAAAACAATAGAAGGATATACCTTCCCAATTAATACCAAAGCATTAACCAATCTAGCACTCAAACCGTTACAAGAAAAGCAAATTCAACTATCTGCTGAAATTCCAGCGCAATTAAAACAGCAACAACTACTTTTGCAGTTATTAGAATCGTCAGCCCCCACTCCAAGCAATACGACGACTAATACGCAGGTATCCGATCGTACCCAAGAATCAAGTCCGATTATTTTACCGACTGCTTTTTATATGATTCCTTACAGTCAGGAGCAGAATCAATCGGCTCAAACGGAATATACCTTTGATAATAATGTGGGTAGCTTTGGCGTGACTCTGGAATCGTTCCAACGTATGCCGTGGGCAGCTGAAGATATCGTAGTAGCCAAAATCCGTCTACGTAATGCAGGTACTTCTTCGGTTGCATTACCTACTCTGGGCGGATCGATCAAAGCACAAAATAATCGAATCAGTAGCCCTGTGCAGATCATTGCGGAACAAGCAGATAACTCACTAGATGCAGGACAAAGCAAAGTTTACTATCTGGTTAGTCATTTCAGTGCGGATCTGGATCTATCGCAACTAAAAATTGAACTTTATCCTACGGTAGATACTGCCAACAATGATACAAACAGTACTACAGCCAATACAACGAATCCGAATACTAATTCACTGGATAGCGATAATCCATTTTTATCTCTTCAAGTCGGTCAGATTAATTCTAATATTGCCAAAATAGCTCCCGGTGCTTCTTTCCATATCCAGACTACAGGTAAAAAAGCAGAAATCAAAGAGCGACGTACGATGATGTATGAAGGCACAAGTCAAAAGATCGCTTATACCGAACTTGAAATGAAGAGTGAAGAAAAGCGTACTTCGACCCCTGCACGTCTCGTTGCTTATTACAAAACACCAAACAATGAATATTATGAAGCAACAGTGAATCAATCCGATAAATCGGTCGGACCGGATGGGAAAAACTTGATTACTGTATGGAGCAAATTACCGACTTCAATCAATACCTCTGGACTCACACTATATCTAGGTGAAGCGATTAATGATGGCAAAATGTCTACTGCAACGACAACACCGACAGGATATATCAATGCAGTTGAACTGGGGCTTAACAAACAGACTCCACCGGTTGTGGCTAGTGTAAGTAGTGAGATGGAGTTGTTCCCGTACCGCTTTGCGATTACAGGTGCAACAGGTTCATTAGCAGAAGGTCAGGAAAGTATCGCTTTGAATATGACCTATAACTTTAGCAAAGACAACACCTACAATATGGGTACGTACGGGCATAATCTGATTATTCAGTGGGTTGATCCATCCGGTCAAATGCAAGAGAAAACGATGGTACCCGGAACCGATTTAACTCTAGGCAAATCAGTCCCTTATTCCACTACACTCAATAGCAATGTATACAAAACAATGAAAGGTGGTCGCTTCCTAATCAATGTGTATGATGAATTTGAAGGAGAGCGCATCCTTCTGGGTACACAAAGCTACAGAATCGATTACACAGCGAATATCGTAAATACACAGCCATCATCACCTGTCGATAATCCAACAACCAATCCAAGTGTACCTCCGACAACGAGTCCACCGGATTCATCAGATCCAAGTCCTAGCACCAAACCAAATCAATCTACAGATCCATCTGCTAAATAACGGAGGAACCTATGAATAGTAAAAAACGAATTTGGATTACACTAGCTATTATTATTGTTTTAGTCGCTTCGGCGGTTACTGGTTATGTTCTCTGGCCGAAGTCGCAAGAAGAAATAGTCGTTGAACCCACTCCTTCTATTCCTGTACAAAAAGGAGAAATTACCGTATTAATCAAAGGTGCTGGGTCAATTAAACCAACAAGTCAGACTGTCGTCTATGCGGATCATGAAGGTAATATTAATCAGGTTAATGCTAAGATCAATACCCGTGTTCAAAAAGGGCAAGTCTTGTTCACGTATAAAAACAAAGATAATGCTAAAGATATCACCCAACAGACCAATACACTCAAGCAACAACAAAGCGATCTACAAGATAAGCAAGAACAGTACAAACAGCTTGTTATGAACAACGCTACACCCACAGAACTTGATAGTGCTCGTCTAGGTATTGAAAAAGGAAAAGACGATATCACAGTCACAGAGACCGAAATTGCACGTTTGCAAAAAGATCAAGCCGCTCCTGCTCCATTACTGTCTCCAATCAGTGGCACGATTACCAAAATGAGCGTTTCTCCAGGTGGGGCTGTAAGTAGTGGCGCAGAAGCATTTACCATTATTGATTATCAAGATTTGAGCGCTACCATTCAGGTTGACGAGTTAGACGTTCTCAAAATTCATCAAGGATTAAAAGCTACCCTTCAGCTAGATGCTATTCCTGAAAAAACCTATAATGGCAAAGTATCTATGATTGCGAATGAAGGTGCGATCAAAAATGGTGTTTCTACTTTTGGTGTAACTATCCATCTTGATCAACCGGGTGAGATTAAAGCAGGAATGTCAGCTCAAGCTACGATTTTGGTAGAACAGAAAAAAAATATTCTTGTGTTGCCTATTGAGTCGGTGATTCAGCAAGGGAATCAATATGTGGTTCAAAAAGCTAGAGTATCGGCTGGAACGCAAAATGCACAACCAGATACCACTACCGAGCAGAAAGTAAATATCGGTATACACGATGATAGTCAAATTGAAATCAAAAGTGGTCTAAAAGAAGGAGATCTGGTCGTTATTCCATCCAGTGATATGAGCGGATTGAGTACATCTTCATCAGCAAGTACGATGTCTAATATGGGTGGATCAGATGATAGCAGTTCTACCCCAACTTCAGATAGTGGTTCGACCGATAGTTCTTCTACAGATAGCAGTAGCAACACGTCAACAGACAGTAGCAATACAACGACTGATAATAGTAGCGATAGTTCTTCTACAGGCGGTGGCACACCATGAGTCAGGAGCCACTCATACAGATCAATCATATGAATCATGGCTATATGATGGCAGGACAACGAATGCCTATTTTACAAGATATCTCGATGACAGTGAATCACGGTGAATTTGTAGCGATTATCGGCCCTTCCGGATCAGGGAAATCAACATTAATGAATATGATCGGATGCCTTGATCTGCCCAACAGCGGAGAATATATACTCGATGGGCAAAATGTACGCAAAACATCGGATAATCGCCTTGCCAAAATTCGTAACGAGAAAATCGGGTTTATTTTTCAAAGTTTTAACCTGTTGCCCAAGTTATCGGCAATCGAAAATGTAGAACTCCCTCTGATCTATCGTGGATTGTCTTATCGCGAACGTAAAAAAAGAGCAAGTCAGGCATTAGAGCAAGTTGGATTGCATGAACGGATGTATCATCGCCCGAATCAGTTATCGGGTGGTCAGCAACAGCGTGTAGCGATTGCTCGTGCTCTTGCTGGCGATCCTCCTTTGCTACTGGCAGATGAACCGACAGGTGCACTCGATACCCATACAGGTAAAGAAGTGATGCAAATGATTAAAACACTGAATCAACAAGGTCATACGATTATTCTGATTACCCATGATCTAGATATTGCCGATCAAGCCAAGCGAGTGATTCGTATTCAAAATGGGGTATTGACTGAAGATCGGAGGAATCCTGAATGATCTTTTTTCAAAGTGTACGTATGGCTTTGCTCAGTGTGATTAGTAATAAAATACGTTCTTTTTTGACCATGTTAGGTATTATTATTGGAGTATCCTCCGTTATTCTGGTCGTGTCTGTGGGGATGAGCTTTAATGGTCAGATTAGTGACCAATTTGGCGATATGGGAACCAATTTACTTTCGGTGAATGTTATGGGGCGAGGAGTTACCAGTTCGCTTACGTATGATGAAGTGATTGCCTATAACAAGATCAAAGGGGTATCCGGTGTCTCTCCTACCCTTTCAGGTAATGTCACTGCCAAGCACCGTAACAACAATGTCGATGTATCCTTGGAAGGTGTTATCCCTGCCTATGAGCATGTGAAAGATTTCCATGTACAATCGGGACGATTCGTTCTGAATATCGATAGTCAGTATCGGCAAAAAGTAGCTGTGCTTGGTTCTTCTACGGCAACAACTCTATTTGGCAGTGAGAATCCAGTCGGTCAGGATATACGTCTTAATGGAGAAACATTCAAAATTGTGGGCTTGTTACAAAGTAAAGGCACTAGCTTGATGGGTTCTAATGATGAGAAGATTCTGATCCCGCTGGCTACAGCAGAACGCTTTTTGCAGACCAAAGGTATTCAAACGTTTGAAGTCAAAACGGTGACTGAACAAGATATTCCTACGGTCAAAGCCATGCTTGCTAACAGCCTTGAACAAAAATTCAAAGATTCTTCTGCTTACGATATATTTGATGCTCAAGAAATGATCAAATCGATGGAAAAAACCAATGCGTTAATGTCAGCATCTTTAGCAGGAATTGCCGGTATTTCACTGATTGTGGGTGGAATTGGGATTATGAATATTATGATCGTATCGGTAAATGAACGTACTCGTGAGATTGGTATTCGCAAAGCGATCGGGGCGAAAAAAGAGTAATATATTGATCCAATTTATGATCGAATCGATATTCTTGAGTACTCTTGGCGGATTACTGGGTATCGGTGTAGGGCTTGGATTGGTATGGATTGCTGGCAAGTTCACTCCATTTCCAATTCAATATGCGTGGAATATGGTGACGATTTCTTTTGTATTTTCATTTGTGATCGGTGTACTGTTCGGAATTATTCCTGCCAATAAAGCTGCACGATTACGACCTATTTATGCGCTACGTACCGATTAAATGCTACAATACATCCGTAATCACTTATACACATTAAAAGGAGTACGTGGTATGACTATTAAGCAACGCCTGATCATTTCTAATATTTTGATGATTGTCATACCTGTACTTATTTCGGCTATTATTATCGGAGCAGGACAATATCTATCGTACCAGTATTGGAAAAATCAATATAACAGTGAAAGCTCGATTTATGATGTGCCTGAAAAAATCACTTCTGTGGCTACCGAGCTTATTCAAAACCCTCAGAAACAAAAAACAGCTGAGAAAAAGCAATTAGAAGACTATTTACAAAAGCATTCTATGCGATTGACGGTACACGATTACAATTCTCGCACGTTATTATTAAATATGGGCAAGCTTGATATCGATCCTAATAATAAAATGATAAACGCGATCTGGTCTTTGAGTGGAGAAGGCAGTATCTATCTTTCCGAAGAAGATGTGTATAGCAAAAAAGTCGCTATTAATAATCAAACGTATGTTATTTCGACATTCGATTCTTTTCACGAAAATGGAAACAGCGATGATGGGTATTATAGTCAGTACCAGATGTTAATCACACTTTTTATGATTTTATTTGGTATAGGTATTATCGTCACGATCTTTTTTACTAATCGCTTTCTCACCTATTTTGTATTCAAACGAATCAGTCAACCACTGGATACACTGGTTGTAGGTGTGCAACAGATCAGAGATGGTAATCTGGATACACGTATCCAATATGAGAGTAAAGATGAATTTGCAGCGATATGTCATGATTTCAACGATATGGCATTACAATTAAAACAGTCGATGCAGTTAATTCAGCGTCAAGAAGAAAGTCGTAAAGAACTATTAGCAAGTATTTCCCATGACCTGCGCTCTCCACTGACTTCGATTCGTGCCTATTCGGAAGGTTTGCTAGATGGCGTTGCTAATACACCTGAAGCGCAACATAAGTACATTACGATGATTCAGACCAAAGCAAGAGATATCGACCGAATGGTTGCCAAAATCTTTCTATTTTCCAAAATGGATCTGGGTAATTATCCGTATGATCCTGAGCTATTAGATGTGAATTATGAGTTGGAATCGCTAGTCAAAGCCACAGCCGAAGAATATCGGAGTAAAGGCTTGTATATCACCACTTCCTTTTCAGATCAGAGAGCTGTTATTTTTGCAGATCAATTGCAATTAGATAGTATATTTACGAATATTGTAGAAAATAGCTTAAACTATAAACATAAAGAACGTGGATGGGTGCATATTCAGACTCGTGTTGATCATGATCTGATCACGATTAGTATCAGTGATGATGGACCCGGTGTCCCTGAACAATCTCTACCCCAATTATTTGATTTATTTTATCGAAGTGATCCTTCACGTAATAATCCTAACAGAGGTAGCGGATTAGGGCTTGCGATTACATCCAAAGCGGTCGAACGTATGGGTGGCACAATCAAGGCTATGCATGCATCATCAGGTGGATTACAGATTATTATCGAGCTGCCATTGATTAAGCAGGAGGATATACGATGAGAAAAATACTCATTATAGAAGATGACGAAGCGATTGCATCGATAGAACGGGATTATCTTGAAATCAATCATTTTGCAGTCGAAATTGCAGACAATGGAATCACCGGTGCAGAACAAGCATTATCCGGACAATTCGATCTGATTCTACTTGATCTGATGTTACCCGGTGAAGATGGATTTTCCGTATGTCGTAGATTACGCGAAAAGCTAGATATTCCGATTCTTATGGTGACCGCCAAGCAGGAAGATATAGATAAGATTCGAGGATTAGGTCTGGGGGCAGATGATTATATTGTCAAACCATTCTCCCCTAATGAGCTGGTGGCACGAGTGAAATCTAATCTGGCTCAGTATGATCGTATCAAAGGAAAAAACGATTTCCCTCGAAGTAGTCATATTGAAATCGGTTCGTTTGTGATTAATACTCAAGCTCATCGTGCTTATCTGGATGGTAAAGAACTAGAGTTGAAGAAAAAAGAGTTCGACCTGCTCTACTTTTTGATTATGAATGCCAATAATGTATTTAGTAAAGATACATTGTATGAGCGTATCTGGGGATTCGAATCCATTGGCGATAATGCTACGGTAGCTGTCCATATTAATCGATTACGTGAAAAAACAGAAGAAGATCCAAGTAACCCTCGCTATATCCAGACCGTATGGGGTGTAGGTTATCGCTTTCAACCTTAACTACGAATATCTAGATGATAGTGAACAAAAAAAGAAGGACTAATCATCAAGGATTAGCCCTTCTTTTTCTATGAGTAAAATGAACTTAAAGATATTGACGTTCGCCTGTTTGTGCAGACTTTCGTATCGCATCAATCAACTGATGAACTTTGACTGCATCTGCAAAATTTGGTGTTAATGATGTTCCTTCTTGAATATCTTGAGCAAATTTATGATAGACCTGAGCAATATTGAGAACATAACCCGGATCATTTTTGAGAGACTCAGGTACAGAGTAATATGAATCTGGAATCGTTAATTCTTGAAGCTCTGCATCTCCTACTCCTGCGCCTAGCAATTGATGTGATCCAAATTGAATCGTCATTGGTGCTGTTAGAACAATACTTCCTTGATCTCCAAAGATCTCAAGTGTAACGCCTTTAGGATGTTTGACTCCGCCTTGAATATGAATACTAGCAGCAGCACCACTGGTTAATTTTCCTGTAACTAGAATTTGATCATCTGTTGTTTTTTCGATGACTTTCTGGATATCTTCTAATTGCACTTCAGCAAATTGTTGCGCTGTTGTCGCTGAAAGTTCTGCAAAATCGCCGAGCATATACGTAAATGCATCGATATTATGTCCACCTACTATAGTGAGCAGGTTACCGCCAGATGTGCGATCGAACAAGTACGCTGTAGATTTATCAGCTTTGGCACCCATACCTTGCATCGATACTCTCAATTGCGCAGACAATACTTTTCCTACATATCCTTCCGCAATAAGGTCTTTCACATAGTTGATAGCAGGAGCTTGTCGCGCTTGTAAACCGATTGCTGTTGGAATATGATGTGTTGCTACCCATTCTTGCATTTCAATAGCTTCTTCTGTCGTAGATCCCAATGGCCATTCGCTATAAATCGGCTTACCTGTAGGAATAATAGTTTTGACTGCATCATAGTGCTCTTTGACATTGATACTAACGACTACCATATCTACATCATCATGTTGAGCCAGTTCTTCGATTTGATCAAAACCATGAGTGGCTTCAAAAGCCTCTGCACTTTTTTGAGCACTTTCTTTATTACTTGTTCCTACTGCTGTTAGCTCATACTCCTCAAGATGCTGAAGAGCTGGAATATGTGTACCACTTGCCCATCCGTTATTAATAGATCCACCGATAATACCTACTTTTGTTTTTTTAGTCATGTTTATAATCTCCTTTTTGTACTCCATATTGATACGGAACTTTCATATTTTCACGCAAGGTATTTCCTTCGTATTCTTTATGAAATACACCACGTTCTTGTAAAATAGGAACGACTAGATGAACAAAATCAGCCACTCCATCAAACGATGCATCCGGTACAATCGAGAATCCATCACATGCCCCAGCAAGAAACCATTCTTCTAAAAAGTCAGCCACTTGCACAGGTGTACCTGCCACCACAGGATGATAATTGATTACTCCATGAGCCAGCACATCCCGAATAGATAAGCCTTGTTGTAGCAATTGTAACGCTTTGGGTGCACGTGGGTCCATTGGGCTTGCATAAGCATATTGAAGTTGCTCGGTTGTTAACGGTTGATCAATATCTATAGAGTGTATAGATAACGGTACATTAATCATAGAACCGAGATAACTGACTCTACCTGGAATCTCTTCAGGATTGAAATCCATAAGTTGTTTGCGACGCATAAGTGCTTCTTCTTCTGTGGCTCCTAATGAAAACATAAACCCTGCAAACATTTTAATATCATCAGGATCACGACCGAACTGGATAGCACTTTGCCGAATAGCTTCTCTGTGTTCTTTTGCAGATTGAATATCATAAGGATTAGCATAGACCCCGGAAGCGAATCTCCCTGCTAACTCTAACCCTTCCTGACCTCCTCCTGCTTGGAAAATGACAGGCTGACCTTGCTCAGATGGTGGAATAGGCAGTGGCCCACGAGTCGCATAGTGTTGACCTTGAAGATGAACCGGTTGGATTTTTTCCATATCTGCAAATTGCCCGGTCTCTACATCCAATGTCCAGGCATCCTTTTGCCAACTTCCCCATAAAGCTTGAACTATTTCTATAGATTCATGCGCTTTTTCGTATCTTTCTTGACGATTAATAGGCTTGCTTCCAAAGTTAGCGGCTACATTAGGATCGGATGTCGTCACAGCATTCCAGCCTACTCGTCCATGACTGATCACATCTAATGCTTTGAATTGACGTGCTAGATTGTACGGGTAATTAAAAGTTGTAGATAGTGTAGCAACAAGTCCAATGTACTTGGTTTCTCTAGCGACAGCCATCAAAGCCAGCATCGGGTCCATCGGAAACATAGGTGTCTTATGACTCAAGCTACTTGTTAATGCTGGTGTGTCTGCGATAAAGATCATTTGGAACTTACCTTGCTCGGCTAACTTCGCACGTTCTACATAACTATCTATATTTGTATAGGCAGCTGGATCGGCACCGGGCATTCTCCAAGCATTGAATTCAGCGCCATACCCTGAAACCATTTGTAAAGATAACTGCATTTCCTTTTTCTGTTCCATATTTATCTTCCCTTTACTTAGCAAGCTAACTATATTTTGAAATAAAATGATGCATTTGCAATGATTTAAGGAAGAACAACTTAGGATAAGTTGCTCTCCATTTGTTTTAAAAGCCTTCTTAAAAACACACGCTCTTCTGGAAAGATAGAGTCTAGTAACTTTTCCTGTTGCTCTTTCCATTTCTGATCTACTGGTTTTTCCAACAATCTTCCTTCATCTGTCAAAAAAATGCGCATCACACGAGCATCATGTTCATCACGCTTACGATATATAAATCCATTTTGTTCAAGAGACTTGACCATATTAGTTACAGTAGGTGGTTCACATTTTAAATGCTCACATAATTGCATTTGTGTGATACCATCCCCTAACCATAATCGATATAATAATTTATCCTGACCTGCATAAAGATTGATTTGTCGCAAAGATTCATTATAGTCTCGACGCATTTGGGAAGAGACACGATCTAACGACTGGCGGATATCACAATCCACTTGATCTTTGACCGGTTCGTTCATCTATCCATCATTCCTTATTTCTTCAATAGTAGTTAGCGGGCTAAATATAACATGAAGAAATTAATGTGTCAATTGACTGTAGCAGCGCCATTTATTTTTTGGCGTATCCCATTTTATTTAAATAATTCATCATATCAGGCAGGATGCTTCTTTCTAAATGATCTTGAATATGATCGCTCCATCCTTTAACGGTTTTGACTGTGAAAGGCGCACGAATCGGGCGAGCTTGATAATATTTTTTCACTGTATCATCATAAACAGCCAATTGTTTTGTATCCAATGGTTGGTATTGATTGTCAAACAGTACCATGGATTTCGGTAAGCGTGGTTTAAGACCTGCTTTCTCTCCTGCTGGAACACCGATGCACAAGCCTACTGCTGGAATTACGTATTTAGGTAACTGAAGCAATTCAGATAATTTTTCAATATTAAGCTTAACCCCACCGATATACACACCACCAAGCCCCATCGATTCAGCCGCAGTTAGAGCATTTTGTGCCATAAGCCCAGCATCCACTAAGCCAATCGTTAGAAATTCGATATATTCGATATCTACTTCAGGAGCGATTTCATGATTGCGATGGAAGTCTGAACAGAAAATCCAAAACTCGGCTGCTTCACCGATATAAGGTTGATGACCACAAAGCTCCATAACTTCTTGACGAAGCGCTGGATCTGTAATGCGAATAATAGAGACGGCTTGTAAAAGACTAAATGATGATGTTTGCGTAGCTGCTTGAAAAATGGCATTGCGTTGTTCTTCTGTTAATGGTTGATTGGTGTAAGAACGTACAGATGAATGGTTATGAAGTAATTCTAACGTTTTATTCATGATTGCTTTCTCCTCTAATTTTCAATAATATGATACACTATTACTTAGCTTGCTAAATATAAAATTAATATTTCAAATCATATTCAGTTAGTAATTATTGTTGCTCATCGCTTACTGAAACTATCATAAAATGAATAATTCAAGCTGTATAGAGGGCAATTTAGATGAACATAGTACATTTTTGTGTACTTAGGGAGGAATCAGATTACGATGAGAGTGTGTAAAGATGGATTTCAAAGAGAATTTATAGAAGACAAATCAGATATGTATACTATTGCGTTTACTCAAAATATTTTATCCGGGCGCTGGAAATACTTCATCCTATGGTACTTAAAAGGTCATACACGTCGTTATTCAGATATCAAAGCGTTTCTAGGTGATCTTTCGCAAGGTTCTCTTAGTAAACAGCTTCGAGAATTAGAAAAAGATGGTGTGATTGAGCGTAAAGTGTATCCCGTCGTTCCACCGAAAGTAGAATATTCGCTTACCGAAAAAGGCACCAAACTCATGCCTATTTTAGATGCTATGGAGACTTTTGGTAAAGCGTATGGTGAACAGCCAGATGATACTTCACTTGTATAAATGTTGATTACAATAGAGTCTATTGCATCCCAACTAAAGAGTACTTAGGACGATACAGATCGGCAAAATTGGAAAATGAACCATTTATTGTTATCATAAAATAAGTACCATATATAACATTCTTCATATACCAAAAAGGAGTGATACAAATGCTACGTATTTTAATTGTAAATTTTCCAGCAGAAGGACATGTGAATCCAACATTAGGAATCACTCATGCTTTTACATCGCGCGGGGATGAGGTTCATTATATTACGACTGAGAAGTTCAGAGATCGAGTAGAAGCCGTTGGAGCGATTGTTCATGTTCATACTGATCTGCTTCGAAATGCGTCTATCCATGTAGGTAGCCCTAACGGAATAAATGAATTTTTAAACATTCATATTCAGACTTCGTTACACATTTTAGCATTAACCGAACAGCTATCGCAGACCATGCAGTTTGATTTTGTATTTTACGATAAATTCGGAGCTGGTGAATTAGTGCGAGATTTTCTGAATATTCCGGGTATTTCCTCGTCTCCATCTTTTTTGATATCTAATAATCAAATGACTAAACGAATTTTCCCAAGTCATGTGGATACGACTTCTCAGATTGCCGAGAACATTCAAGCTGGATTATCGCTAATAAAAGAGAAATACAACGTTATGCCTAAAGAAATGGGCCAATTTATGAATAATAACGGCGCTCTAAATGTTGTTTATACAAGTAAATATTTTCAACCCAATGGCGATCAGTTTGGCAATGAACATCTTTTTATTGGACCTAGCTTTCCAAAACGTACTGAAAATACTTCATTCCCACTTCATCTTCTTAAAGATCAAAAAGTACTATATATTTCAATGGGAACCGTTCTCGATCACACCGAACAATTCTTTAACACTTGTATCGAAGCTTTTACAGACTTCAAAGGTATCGTAATCATTGCTACAGGTGAGAAAGTTGATGTTACAAAGATTAACCCTGCTCCTGAACATATCATGATTTTACCTTATGTTCCTCAGTTGGAAGTGTTACAGCATGCCGATGTATTTATTACCCATGGCGGGATGAATAGTGTTAATGAAGGTATTCATTTTAATGTTCCTTTAGTCGTTTTACCTCAAGATAAAGATCAGCCGATGGTCGCTCAGCGCCTAACAGAACTGCAAGCAGGTTACCGTATTACCAAAGATCAGATCCATGTGCAATCGCTCAAAGAAGCCGTACAGGAAGTACTATCGAATCCGTTATATAAAAAAGGTGTGCAGGAAATTAATAAAAGCTTCCAACACACAGTCGGTCCCCAAGAAGCACTAGATCGAATCGATGCTTATCTTGAACATACCAAAGTTTAAATAATTATAATAACTAAGTCAGTATTATAGCTCCAATATATATTAAAAGTAATGGCTGTGCTCCATATCTGTAAATAAATCAGGATGTTGTATCTTCCAGTCTAATCGCTCTTGAGTGAATGCACTGGAAACGTAATTGTCTACAGATACAAAAGCACCTAGCCAACCAAAATGAGAACCAGCTTGTTCTTTCTTTATACTCGATACAGGTATATTTAGATAACGACCGATGGCATGAGCAATATCACGAAAAGGCACTCCTTCTTCTCCTACTGCATGGAATATAGAACCAGCTGAAGCGTGTTCCAAAGCGAGTCTAAAAAGACGAGCTGTATCTAATCGGTGTACAGCTGGCCATCGATTTGCTCCGTCTGCTACATAAGCCGATACGCCTTTTTTACGAGCAATGCTAATCAAAGTCGGTAATAGACCGCTTTTATCACCTATACCATGTACAAGTGGGGCTATACGAATAACAGAAGAACGAACCCCGTGATTTGCGAGTGTCAGCGTTGTTGTCTCTGAAATCGTCCTTCCGCCTCCTACTGATTGGGGATCAGAAGGATCATTTTCAGTTGCTAAGGAACCGGCTCGTAGTGCCATTGTTGGAAACGCCATGACAAGTGATCGATCGTCTCCCGAAAGTGCTTTTCCAAGCGTTTCAATCGCACGTCGATCCGTCTCCGTAGCAATTGCCATAAATCGAGATGCCGCATGACGAGGATTACCACCCAATACAATCTTTACACGTGTAAATAAGCTGGCATGCGAGAATTTATGAAAAAAAGCAGTATGAATCACGCCATCTGCGTTGTCTACTCCTCTACGTAAATCTTCTACACTTTCCACGTTTCCTTGTTGGGCTGTTGCTCCAAGCGCGGTCAGCTTATGAGCTCCTTCTTTAGAACGGACAAGCCCTGTTACTTGATACCCTGCTTGAATCAACTCTTGAATCACTGCTGTGCCTATAAATCCATTCGCCCCTGTGACAAATACACGCATCATTTATCCTCCTAAGATCGTTATTGATCATTTTAATGTTCTTGTTTGCTATAGCTATATATGGGATCTATTTTTAAGTCTTTTGTAGTATAGGATAGATTGTCGGGTGAACTTTGCCTATTCTGCGTGAATTCTTGCCTATTTTGCTAGAAAGTCTATATATACCAAAAAAACCTGCAAAGCCAGTAGCCGCAGGTTCTATTGCATAGGTGTATTTAAATGATATTCTTATCGCTTAACTGTTCATCTGTTGACGCCATCTATTCATATCCCTACTAGGAGGACTTCCAAAAAAACGGCTATAGTCTCGACTAAACTGCGAATCGCTAATATATCCAACCATCCGACAAGCCGTAATAGCATCCATACGACCGGACAACATGAGTCTTCTTGCTTCTTGTAGACGTAATGCTTTTTGGTATTGTAACGGACTCATCGAAGTAATTGCTTTGAAATGCTCACGGAAAGAAGATTGACTTAAATGAACCATATCAGCTAACTCGGGAATTTTTAAAGGCTGTGCAAAATGTTCTTGAAGCCAGCGAATCGCTTTGGCGACTCGTTGTACATTAGATTCTACAAAAACAGTCTCAGCCACAAATACACCGATCGGACTACGCAGAAGCCGTATAAAAATTTCATCCACAATAAGTGGAGCAAGTAATTCACTATCGTTAGGATGAGCAAGACACTCGACCAAACGGGCAACCGCATGTACAAAGGCTAGATCCCCCGGTATCATATATCCAGCACTGCGCTCTGTCACTTTGGGCAATCCTTGAGGGTATACTTTGGGTACTAATTCAGCAATTCGTTGTGGATCAAGATATATCCCTACCCCGAGAAAAGGCTCAGTGGGACTGGCTACGATCGTTTTCATCATGACAGGTAAAGCGACCGGAGCGACAAAGATCGTCGAACCACCATATTCGAAATGCTCATCCCCGACCTGAATTACTTTTTTGCCTTGAGCCGCTATACCTACTGTAGGCCAGTACATGGTATGCGTATAATCTGCTTTTTCCATTTGAGAGAAACGATTAAAGTATAATCCTGAAATCTGCTCAGCACCGTAACTTCCATCTTTAGTCGCATTGATCGAGATCAAATCTGCTAATCGAGCCGTTTCAGCTTCCAATACTTTTTGACTCTGTTCTGTAGAATGAATCTCTAATTTATTCATCGTCTCCAATGCCTCTCTCAGGTACTTATATATTTACTAGAAGATTATAATACAAAAAAAGAAGTACGCATAAACATTCTTTCTGTTTGTACGTACTTCTTGTTTATTCTATTCTTTATTTAGATTATTTTATTTAACTAGTATTGTTTTACTTTTTACCCCATGTTACTTTCAACACATCGCCTGCTTCACCACCAAAAACAATCAAACCGTTTTGAGGAAGAACCACTGATTTTTTGTGATTAATAATAGAAGATTGGACAACCATTCCTTTATCATCGTATACAACAAAGCCTGCATTGTTGGCATAATCGACGGTGATTGATTTACCAGCTGTCGTTTTATCTATTTTGAACCACTTTACATGTCCATTGGAAGCGATCGTGACTTTAGAAGCATTTTGTTTAGATAAAGGTTGAATCGCATCTTCTGGAATATATAGTTGTTTGACTGCTTTTAGATATTCCACATTATTTTGTTTGACAAATTCTAGATCGAAAGTATCTCTGCCGGTCATAACAGGAATCTGTGCTACATTGACAGCTTTGTTCTGATCGATGATTCGATCTCCATTGACATAACCATTTGTAGCATCGACCTTCAATGTTTTAGTCAAAATAGACGGTGCTATATAAAAAGCAGAATTAATCTTTTCGTCTACAGCATAATATTTTTTACCATCACGTGCTTTCCATGCTTTTTGTACAGCAGTCGAAACTTTATTTTTACTTAATTTTTGATATTCATAAAATACCATGACGGTTTGTCCTAACCCCGGAAGACTTACATTTGCGTTCACTTTGATATAGGTTTTTCCATTCTTTTGTTTATCAAAGCTTACTATCGCACTTCCATCTTTACTGGTGAATTGTTTCTTGCCTGTGTACACATACGTCTGAGCAGGGATAATTCCACCTAATATATCAGGTAGTGCTATTTTCCCTTTGCTAATATCCAATGTTAATGTGTTATCTAATGTGCCGTATAATCCACTATATTGCTTGAGTTCAGCAGGCATTTTGACTTGAACAGCAGGTTTGAAGGTTTGATCGGGTAATATCTTTTTGATTTTACCTTGATCTTTCAATTCTTGTAACAACAATTGAGTTGCTAATTGTGTATTGTATATAGAAGATCCTCCCGCAGAAACGACGGCAGCAGACATATCATATTCTGGCAAAGAGATCAGATCCGCATGATACATAATCGTATCTCCACCTTTGGATAACGCTTTGATCCCATAATCGCTAAAAGGAGCTAAATTAACAGCATCCCAACCCAATCCATAATTAGTTGTATTTCGTTCTTCTGGAACCCAAATTCCATTCCGATACTCATTTTTTTGCATAGCTTGAGCAGATTTTTCTGATAAAAGGTCGGTCTTATTTCCCATCAACACGTCACCAAATGTAGCTAATTCTTCCGCTGTAGAGTAAATACCGCCTGTCCCTAATATATTCGCGTTTTCTACAGGTAATGCACTCGCGATGCCCGGGAAATATGTTTTGGATAGTTGATTGCGATCAAACGTATCTAATGGCGTATGTGTAGATTTGAAATTCATTGGCTCACTAATATGAGTTTTGACAAATTCAGAATAACTCATTCCACTTACTCGTTCGACTAGCACTTCAAGTAATTGAAAACTATCGTTACTATAGACTGAAAATGCTCCCGGATCTGCTTTGAGACGTTCTGTTTGTAGCTCTTTTAATAAGTTATCGTAGTTCTGAGTATCATTATCATCAAATAGAATACTATTATGGTAATGTGACCCGTATAACCCTGAAGAATGATTCATTAATAGGCGAGGAGTGATTTTTTTGTAACGCTCATCTGCCATTTTAAAATCAGGAATATATGTCGTTAGAGGTTGATCAATATCAATTTTACCTGCATCCACTAACATCATCACTGCTGAAGTGACATACATTTTACTAACAGACCCAATTCCAAACATCGTGTCCGGCGTAATCTGTTCTTTCGCCGCTTGGTTTTTGATGCCTGCATGACCGGATAAAATTACTTTACCATGATCGACAATTGCATACTGAACACCACTTGCTCCATAATCTTTTACCACTGTCGTGGCTAATTGTTTAGCTTTTTCTTCGCTAGATAGACTAGCTGTACTTCCCTGCGCAAACGTCTGACTCATCGGTACCACGGTTAATACAGCCGCTAATAGTAAACTTCCTATCTTTTTCATTCGGTATAGCCTCCTGTAATATATTCAGATGTAATCAATAACTGTATCTTACCTATAAAAATCAGAATTATAGCCAAAAGGGGCTGAAACGAAAAAAACAATCCCTCAACGACATCGATAAGAGATTGTTTGGATAGAAATCATTTATTGAAAAGGAATAACCACCATATTATTAAATACTTGATGTTTGCTTTCGATTGTCATATTTCCACCGTATTTATTACAGATACGATCAATATTGGTGAGCCCTATCCCATGATAATCAGGGTTAAGCTTCTGACTTTGCAATTGCCCTGCTCCTTGTTCCATATGATTCAAGATATGAATCGATAAGTGAGACGAACTGGACTGGATTTTGATCAATATATAACGGTCTTCTGCTATTTTAATTTTTTTAGAAGCTTCGATTGCATTGTCTAACATATTGCCCAGTACCACGCACAGATCATAGCGTTCGATCTGTATATGCTGAGAATATAGTTGTAACTGAGTATCGATCTGAATGCCATTGGCTTGCCCGATATTGAGCGCATTGGTCACTAACGCATCAACGACTAGATTGCCTGTATTAACACGCTGATACGCATCCTCGACCTTATTAAGGGTGGTTTGGATATGTTGCTTGGCTTCTGCTAATTCATTTTTTTCGATACATTGCTCGATATAAAGAAATTGCTGATGCGTATCATGAATTATGCGCTTAATCTGTTTAAAACTATGCACAGTTTTCTCATAATTAGCATCTTGATAATCCATTTGATCTTGCAACTGCATATTTTCATGCATTAATTGAAATTTTTCAATCATATTATCTAAAATGTACATAATAAAAACATTCAAAAAAAGAAAGCTAAAAATCGAGATAAAGTAATACATATTCTTCTCACTATACATCGACAATACATTGACTTGATAAATACTGATCGCCGGTATGGTAAGAAATAGTAGATAGTATCTGTAATGCAAAGGAAAGCTTCTACGCTTCACCACAAACCGAATAATAAGAATAATCACAAACATAATCAGGCAACTGAGCAATACACTTTTGGATAAAATAACATACTCTGCAATATTCACAGGATTGGAAACACCTAGATTTGCAGCATTGAATGGATACAAAATATACAGGGATATAAAATTAACCAACGTTAACAATACAGCATATAGAATCGAAAAAACGATTTTCATTTTGAGTTCAATGTGATAAGAAATCGACAAGCTAAAAATAACTATTAATGCTAATACCGAAGATAATACAGACGATGTATACGAATTTAAGTAAACGAAATCAAGTACACCAAAAACAATAAAATAGATCCACCGATTCGATCCCTGCTGAGCTTTGCCAAAAACAGCATTAAAATAAAAATTAATTTGATAACCCATCACTAACACAATACACGCATTCAGTAACAATAATTGATTTTCCATACGTTAATTCATACCTGTAATCATAAATTTAGTATAGGCATCTTTGACTTCTTTCACTTTAGAACGCCCGATCGGTAGTTCTTCTCCATTGGACATCAATACCATGCCTCCTGCGAATTTTTTGACATGGAGTAAATTGATGATAATCGAACGATGAATTTGTAAAAAGTGATACGACTTCAGCGCTGTAGCATAGTTCGAAATAATGCCTTTGGTCGTATGCGTTTGCTCAGAAGTCACTACATGCAATTTGTTTTTGATCGTTAAGCTTTTGACCACTTCAATCGAAATAATATCATCGTGTTTAAGTACAACTTCTTCATAGTCTGATTTGATAATCAATATTCTTTTATCTAGCGCTTGAAAATACTGACACAGCTTAAGCATCTTTTCTTCAAAAACATCAACTGCGATAGGCTTAAGCAAGTACTGAAAAGTCACTACATCAAAGCTTTCTATCATATAGTCAGGATAACTGGTCAAAAATACAATCTGTTCATCCAGATGCTTGAGATCTCTAATACGTTGAGCGGTCTGAATTCCATTAATCCCATTCATTTCGATATCCAAAATTAAGATATGGAAAGGTTCTTGACCATTCTGGTAATGAGATACCAATGATTCGCCTGCTTCAAAATATTCAATTTCAAAATCAATGCTGGTTTTCATAGATAATGTCATCAGCATATGTTGGACAAGTTCTCGTTGCTGCTGCTCATCATCACAGATAGCCACTCTATAGGTCATTTATAAATACTCCATTTCTATCTCTTGATCATTTTTTGCTAGTATCATGTGGCTGATTTCGATCAGTTCACTTTCTAACGGACGAACATCTTCTAATTTGTGCAAAATGCGAATAAGCATATGTTGACGTTTTTCCCCTTCGACATATTGGCTTTTGAGTGCCATGTTAGAGACTAGCTTCCAACGCTGAGCCACATACTGATACTTGTAAATCAATTTTTCGATGGATGGATGGTAGGATATACCTTGTTGCAAAAAGTAGGTAAACAAATAGCGATTGTTACTTATTCTGGATAAATCTTGATACATTTGTTCAACATAATTATCCTTTAATAATGTAACATCTGCTGTACAGTGACGAATATGATCTATATATCGATCTAATGCTTCTAAGCCTGTATACGCATTCACTACAGGTTGTCCATGATCGGTTGTGAGCACATTGGAATGCTGACTCTCTATCACCTCTAGATTCATTTGGATCACATCATAGATATCCTGTTCTTGCACATCCATAACCGCTTGAGTACTATCCACCACATTATAGACATATTGCGTGCCTTCTTCAATCATTTCGGTCTGTGTCAGATCGAGTGCATTAATCAAGGTCTGTTCATCGATCGTATCTTTAAGATGATAAAATTCGTCTATAAATTCAAATTGTCCGTCTGCATAACCTACAAGTAACAAACAATGTGCAAAATGACGCAGTTGATATAAGGAGTTATATTTCATATCAAAAACATCCAACCAGACAATCACAGGTTCCCCTTGAAGAAGCAATTGTTTGATATGGGATACCACACTACTCTGATCATCTGTCCGATAAATCTGTAGATAGATATGGTGAATATGTTGCAAATCCTTTTCAGTAGCCCTATAGATTGGAGAGATTCGAGCTGTGTCCTCTGTTCCTTGTTCTGTATACACCAATCCGCATTGTTTCCATACACTACAAAAGTCAGGAACTTTGTGGTATGCCAAAATACTGCTAACACATAATGTAAAGCAGTCTTCACCTTCTTTGGGTTCAGATCGTGGTTGCATGTTCATTCGTATTCTCCTTTTTTAAGGTTATGGCGAATAGGTGCATACAAGGATTATCCGGTAATACGATAGCATTGATATGAATAGGATGCTCAAACTGAATCGTTTGTAGCCAAATGGTAGTTTGTTTACTTGTTAACAAAGATCCTTTCTGTGTATATATACCACTACAACGATAGACTACTTTTTCATTGTATTTAGGCATCTGATCGGTCCAATTGGTCAAAGCTAACGGCATCTGATGTACTAATGTATCGTTCAAATGATACTCAACATTTTCATCATAAGAGCCATTATCTGCCGCACCCAAAATAGACATTGCGGTATAGTGATGTTCAGGAACAGATAAACGCTGATTTTCTAATTCTATATTATTAAAAGTAGACTTAGCCTCTGGAAATAAAAACGGAATATCTTCAATAATGAGATCTTTCTGATTTGGGATCTCATCTCCAGGATAAGAGGAGCCAAATGTAGTGAAATTACCTATTCGTTGTTCTAGATCATAACTAAACCCGTTGTTATTGTAATAATCGTCTAAAGGTAAAGGATAATATTGTTCCATCAGGCTCACCTCGAAGATAGTTTATTATGTAATAATATTCCAATTAATTCGAATGTTACGTTATTTTATAATGATAGTCAATCTTAATGTTAACGCTTACTTTATTTACACTAATATAACCAAAAAAGGACTACAGCTGTATATGCTATAGTCCTTTTATCTATGGCTATATCTATTAGATATTAAGCTTGTTTGACCAATTTAGACATCGCATTGACCATACCTGAATGTGAACTTTCGTGCATCGTGTTCAACTCTAACAGATCGCCGATCGTATCTGCTTTGGCAAAGTTCTCTTTGTTCACTACAGGTTCATTGATCTGTCCTGCAAATGTTTCGCGTACCAGATGAGTTTGCTTAGCAAATAGATCAAGCAATTCTTCCCATGCTGGTGCTTCTGTAGTCCAATCGGCTGGTTTGGTACCTGGTCCGAAGAATGTTTTGTACTCAGCAGGAACCTCGCCACTTTTGCCTGAAAAACCAAATAGAAGCATATCCGTAACCACCATAATATGACCCAATTGCCAGTGAATATTATTGTTGAACCCTGTAGGAACAATCGAACGTTGTTCTGGAGTCAACTCTGCCGTATAACCAAGAATACTTTTACGTGTTCTTTCAAATAATCCAAATATAAATAAGTCTGACATGATGATCCTCCTAATATAAAAATATAATCTAATCTCCATGCTTTTATAGAAAAAAATAAAAGCAACCTTTTAAAGTCTAACTTTAATCCATTTTAAATTCAACTTTGCTACTAAATAAAACATTAAAAAAGCTAAAAATAATCAGTAAATGTAAGCGAAATCAAGTATACGTGATCTGAGTAAGCTAAATGAGATTTTACAGTCCCAAAACAAACTTTACTCCCCTTTAACTTTTGAAAAGATAGGTTTATTATAAAGACATCACCAAGAGGTGCTGCATCACATAAGCAACACACAAGCACCAATCAGGTGATAGTCTCATTTCCGTATTAGTAGTTAAGATATACAGGAAGGGAGCAGGATTCCGTTGGAAAATGTTAGCGAAGTATACTAGAATCGATAACACGCAAGAAAAGCGTCAGTGAAAACGTTTTTCGTGAGATCGTGGGTATACGGGAAATCATAAGCGACATGATTTGGATGGAAGCCGGATATGCTTGATGAAGTTCTCCAAAACTTGAAGATTGGAGGAACGGATATCGCTATCTCCTTTACGTAGAGTTTGGAGGTAAGGCGAACAAAGAAATGCTTTTTTATCAAATAAGTATAACAATCAGTACAACGATTATTGAAATGGTGAAGACCTAATGATCGGCAACATGGAAAATATGAAAGTATGTGCCATGTCACGCAGGAGGATTGTTTCAGGAGGAAAAATTTAATTGTATATTCAAAATAACACGTAAAACCCCACACTCTTGATATTCAAGGATGCGGGGTTTTATGTGTTTTATAGATTAAAAATACGTTTTAACGCTTCTGCACCTTGTAGCACACCTGCTGTTGCTTTATCGATCTGTGGCATACTCATAAAACCATGAATCATTCCTTCGTAACACATATATTCTACAGCAACACCTTGTTCTTGTAGCTTTTTGGCATAAGCTGCTCCACCATCTCGCAATGGATCATATTCAGCTGTAATAATCATCGCCGGAGGCAATCCACTCAAGTCTTCATATAATAATGGGGCTGCATACACATGCTGACTTTCCTCTTCTGTATTGAAGTAATGTGTACGGAACCAATCCATCATATCTGCTGTAAGCAAATACCCTTTTTGATTGTCACGATAAGAATCTGTATCTTTCTCATTGCCTACAGACGGATAATATAGCAATTGATATTGAATAGCAGGTACTCCGCCCCGTTGCTTCGCAATAATACAAGCTACCGTAGCTAGATTGCCACCTGCACTATCTCCACTTACTGCGATTCGCATCGGATCGATCTGGAACTCTTCTGCATGTTCTGTCAAATACACTAATGCATCATACGCATCCCATACCGCTGTGGGAAATTTATATTCTGGTGCTAAACGGTAATCGACAGCAATCACAGTACAACTAGACTCATGTGCAAGCCTACGACACATTTCATCATGAGAATCTAGACTTCCTACTACCCATCCACCACCATGATAAAAAACAAGTGCTGGACGTGGTCCTTCTACTGCGATTGGTCTGTAGATACGAATAGCAAGGTCACGATCTTTCAAAGGAATCACTTGATCTTTCACTTCATGTAATTCTGTTTTATTTGCCATAAAAGGTAATGTCATCATCTTCTCCATATCGCGATAGTCTGATGGAGAGATCGTATTAAATGGAGGCATAGGAAATTGATTGATCATATTAAGCAATTGTTGAACTTGAGGATCGACGGGCATAAGTGAGTACATCCTTTCTTTAACTTATTATAGTATACCTATACTCAAGGATTGATTCCCCAACTCTAGCTATAATGAAACCTTGATCTTCGATCTAATCATATGTAAAAAAAGTCAGATCGCCTTGTTAAGCGATCCGACTTAAATCTTAAACGAGTCTTCTATACCTTATGATCATGGAGATAATATTTCAATTCCGACGTCAATAAGTCGAATATCATTGAGTAAATGTATTTCAATTTTGGCTCTGCCTTTACGTTTATCAATTTTACGTATAATAGCTTCTTTTCCCATAAGCGGACCTGAAATAACATGAACATTTTTATCCAAGACCATAATATCAGAATAACCAATAATATGATTTTGTCCAAAAAGTTGAAGTAACCAATCCATTTGATTTTCAGGAATTTTAGTAAAATATTCTTTGGTGTTACTTGTCGTACAAGAAGAACTACCTACTAAATAATAAACATGAGGCGTTGTTTTGATCGAATGGTATACATCTTGAATCATATTTGTTTTCACAAAAATATAACCTGGAAATAATACTTTCACTTCATCTTTGACAATACCCTTATGTTTTTCAGGTATTATTCTTTTGGGTATCATGCATTTGAGTTGCTCGTCGTCATAATGTCGGTCCATATGCTGTTTAATGTTTTCTTCTTTACCGGTTTGGACGAAAAATGTATACCAACTCATAATGCCTCCTCAACAAAAATAATTTAAATTAAAACTATTAATTACATTTTAAACCATTTTTATTATACGAAAGTAAATTAAAATATGAAAGTATTTTATTCCGATTTGTTATCTTTATTTTTTAATAAAAAGACCTATGTACTTTTGCCAAGTTCCACAGGTAAGCTTTTCAGGCTATAAATGTTGCTATACGCAATATCAATCTGATAATTAGAGCTCACTCTCATGTTTGGATACTTTTGCATAAGAGCTGTTAAAGCTGCTTTCACTTCAATTCGAGCCAATTGAGATCCCAAACAAACATGGATACCTTTACCGAATGAAAGATGCTTATTATTACGGCGACTAGGAAGAAACAATTCTGCTTGTTCGAAATGATCTTCATCTCGGTTCGCTGATCCTATCCAATTCGCGATATAATCTCCAGCTTTTAATGATTTTCCACCAATCTCTGTGTTTTGTGATACTTTACGAATAGTACGTTGAACAGGAGCACGGTATCGCAATACTTCTTCAATAGTAGTGGGAATAAGTTGTGGCTGTGTATGCAATGTCTCAAACAAATTATTTTGATTGAGACAGTAAATAGAATTCGTGATTAGACTTGTTGTCGTTTCATTCCCTGCTATAAGCAAAAAGACACAACTACCCATCAATTCTTCAGGGGATAATCTGTATCCATTTTCCTCTGCTTGAATAAGATCGGAAATGATATCTTGCTCTGGTTGAGCACGCTTGATCTCTATAATATGTTGGAAATAAACGATTAATTGTTGACTTGCTTCTGCTTGAATTTGAGCAATACGCATATATTCTTCAATAGTATTATCTTGCGGTGCTACAGTAAGTGTACTCACCCATGCTCTAAACTTTTCAAGATCTTCCGTAGGAATCCCAAGCAATTCTGAAATGATAATCATTGGAAGTGGAAAAGCAAAATCTTGCACAATATCGATCTGCTGTTTACCATCTATGGCATCCATTAGTTCAGCTATGATGTGATCAATTTTTGGAATCCAAGACATTACCGCTTTGGGTGTAAATGCTCGATTGATCAATGCTCGATTAAGTGTGTGCTTGGGCTGATCTAAACCCATTAACGAATCTTTAATAATATCAGGAAGTAACACAGCATTCGAAAAATAATCTTTATCTTCAGCTACTCTTTTCACATCATCGTACTTAAATACATTCCATACATCTTGCCCTTCGTCATAATATACAGGGTCATTTTGCCGCATTTGTTGATACCATGCAAAAGGTTCATACTTCTCTTCATTGGTTGTAAAACCGCTCACTTGCGTCAAGTCAGGAAAATACTCTCTTGTTTTGTTCTCCATTCTAATTCCTCCTAATGGTCTGTTATTTTATAAATAGCAACCAGTGCTTGGCAGTATAAGCGCGATCTATTCTAGTCCAATCCGAAAATGATTTTTGAAAAGCAAAATATCTTACATCCGTGTTTTAATATTGTTGGAACGTCTGCTTCATTACTTTCTCTTCTAATGAAATTCGATTAATTAATGTAATCAAATGCAAAATAAATAAAGGAATAAAGACTATCCATGCTTGAGAAATCAGTGCAAAACCGATCAACTCTGGAATAATATTCATGTAATAATTAGGATGGCGTACATGCTTGAACAATGGACTTTCAACCAGTTTGTGATCTTTAGCGATATACAATTTGAATGTCCAAAAAGGACTAAGTGTGCGAATAACATACATTAGTGTAACCAAAGAGAATAGATATACTAGTAATCCGACAATCGTTAGCCAGCTAAACTGAACATCATATACAAAAGCATAAATGATACATCCTAAATAGATTAACCCTTGTACAGCAATAAGTAGTTTGCTGTTATTCATACCATACTCGACTCCACCATTAGCTTTGATTTGTTTCTCATTACGTGCAGATATCATGGCAGACGGAACACGAATCATACATAGTAGAATTAAGATAATACCGATCATCATTACAAACATCTCCTCTTATTTTCGTATAGGTATTACTTCACGTAGAACAAATACAGCTATGACATTTAAAAATAAAATCAACAAATACCCCGGTTCTCTGCATCACCTCCTTTACAGGGTACCGTAGGTTATTTAATCCTTTATAAAGTTATAGAAGATACTGTATGAGAGATATCAGATGGCGTATAAATCGATTGAATAGATGTCATAATCTGTTGGAGCGATTTCTGTTCAGATAACATCACAAAATGATTAGAAGTATCAATATCCACTATATGAAGATGTGGTAAGATCGTTCTCCATTTCTGCCAGTAATCTGTAGGATTTGTGCTATTCTCGTCTACAAAAATACCATTCTGATTACGGAAATAGTAACTACGAATCGATTGTGAATCCAGTAAAGGAACCGGCTGATATTGATCTAATTCATACGCTTGTTCTAAACGATAACAAGTATCTATAAATTTTTCTTTTGAAGCCGTCGAACCATTTGGATAGAGCATTTGCCATAGATACGGATGCTCTGTATTCCATTGAAGATTGGAATCACCAGGATAAAAGGAATCAATCATAACTATTGAAGATACTTCTTGCTCCATAGTCTGCAATATACGGATAATCTCATATGCTAGTATGCCGCCTAATGAATATCCGCCTACATCGTATGGACCTTCAGGTTGAATATCACGAATAATACGTGTGTAATAAGCAGCCATAGCATAAATACTTTGCAAAGGGGGTTCATCATTTAAATAACCTTTAGCCTGAATACCGTAAAAAGGTCGATTCAGTTGAGTAGCTAACTGTAGATAAGATTCAACACCACCTGTTCCGCCATGAATCCAAAAAATAGGCTGTCCTGTTGTCACTGCATTCAAATGAATCAATTCAGAATAGGCGATAGATTCCGAATCTGAATGAATATCAATAGAATCAACAGGCAAAGCAGCGACTAACTCTTCAATCGTATTACACTCTACAATATCTTCTAGCTGAATGGATGGATCTATATGACTCTGGAACTTTTGTAACATTTGTAAAATAAGAATAGAGTTCATACCATATCGATCTAACGGAACATCAGCTTGTATAGAAGTATCCGCTACTCCTAACAAGTCAGCTAAAATGGTGGTGATTTGCTTTTGGATAGAGACTACAGCATCAACTTCAACTTTTGGCGATATTGACTTTATGCTTGTATGCCCTTCTTGGTTTTCTTGATCTTGGGATTTGCTTATATGATTCTCTTGTAATTCCACTCTTTTCTCACTAAGCGATGATACATTTACCCAATATTTTTCTTTGGAAAAGGGATACGTAGGTAAGCTTATTCGTTGCATTTGAGAGTCTTTATACCATGCGCTCCAATTCACATCAATCCCTTTTACCCATACTTCAAGTAACTTATGATATTTAGATCGTTTCATCCATTGATGCACAGCTTCAGATAATTCCTCATCTGCTTTGAACAAAGCAATAAATGATTTGTGCGCTGAGGCGTCACCCGTATACACCTTTTCTATAGGCTTTTCAGATATCACATAAGTTTGAAGCTTTTCTTTTAATTCATCAATCGAACTCACTATACATCCGAATCGTATATCAAATGCGTCTCTTCCGACTTGAAGTGTATACGCCATATCAGATAGTTGAGCGTCTGTATAATGATTTTGTTGAAGTACTTGTATCCACTGCTGAATCTGTTCGTCTAACCGTTCTTTGGTAACAGCAGATAATACAAAAAGGACAGGCTGATGTGGAGATTCAGTCTGGTTATGATGTTGAGATGTTTCCGGAATATATTCTTCAAGTACGACATGAGCATTGGAACCACCAAAACCAAAAGAGCTTACTCCTGCTCGCCGAGGTATTTCTTGTCCATTCTCATTTCTTAGTCTTTGCCAGTCTTGCGTTTCGTTAACAATATAAAAAGGACTATTTTCTAAATGAATATAGGGGTTCACGATTTCGGCATGTAGACTTTTGACCAGCTTCTGATGCTTCATCTGCAATAACACTTTGATCACTCCAGCGATACCTGCGGCCATTTCCAAATGACCAATATTGCTTTTTACAGAACCGATACCACAATAACCGACAGCATGATTAGATACTGTTGATTCCTCAGGTGAAGCTTGAAAAGCTGATTTTAAAGTATTGATTTCTATCGGATCGCCCAGAGGTGTTCCTGTACCATGAGTTTCAATAAAACTAATCGTGTCTGGTGAAATACCTGATCTCAAAAATGCTGTTTTTAGCAAAGCCGTCTGTGCTTTAGGATTAGGAGCAGTCAGAGAACCTGCTTTGCCTCCATGATTCTCATAACTACCTCGAATAACACCATAAATATGATCTCCATCTGCTTGGGCAGCTGTTAACTTTTTCAAAAAGATCATGCCTACACCTTCTCCACGTGCATAACCATCGGCTTGGGCAGAAAATGTTTTACAACGTCCATCTGGACTAAGCATTCCAGCTTTATTCAGACTGATATGTGCATCCAATGATAAAATCGTGTTCACACCGCCTGTTACAGCCGTATCACAATCGCCACTACGGATAGCATTTACTGCTCGGTGAATAGCGACTAATGAGCTTGAACAGGCAGTCTCAATCGGTTGGCTTGGGCCATGTACATTTAAAAAATGACTCATTCGATTAGGTCCTACTGAAGGTACATTCGCTGTAATGGAGTAAGCTTCCACCTGTTCATTGGCTTGTGCCATCATGACATTGTAACCACTGCTACCTGTTCCAACAAATATACCTAACTGTGAACCTGCCAGACTCGAAGCCGCATATCCAGCATCTTCAATCGCTTTCCATACATACATCATTAATAGACGTTGTTGGGGGTCCATATGCACGGCTTCACGAGGAGCAATACCAAAAAATAAAGGATCAAATTCATCAATCCCTTCGATAAACCCTCCCCATTTAATATTGGTTTTATAATTATTTTGATTAGGATCACCAAAATGTTTTTTCCAATCCCAACGATTAGAAGGAATCTCACCAATACAATCTTTCCCGGACACAAGATTGTCCCAGAATTGATCGATATCTTCTGCTTGCGGAAATTTAGCACTCATTCCGATAATAGCAATAGGTTCTTGATGATCTACCGGTAAAGAAGATGAAACAGGAACGCCTGATTTTGGTAGTGAACTCTCTTTTGATTTTGATGATGTCGATAAATTAGTGTTATTTCGCTTCATGGGCTCAGGACGCTGTTGAATAGCATCACTAAAAAATTGCTTTATTTCTGTACTATATTGATCTATCAAAAATACTGTAATTTGTTGGATCGTTGTTTGTTCAAAAAAATGAGCAGGTGTTAGATCCGTTTGTAACTGATGATTGAATTGATCGGCTAATTGTGTAAATAAAATCGAATCAAATCCATATTCACTTAGTTCCACATCGTTCTCTATATCTATCATTTGTACTTTGAGTATTTTAGCAGCAGTCGTCTTGATCCATGTCGTCACTTGTTCTTCGATGATAGATAGAGACTCTATTGAAACGTGTTCTTCAATAGACTCTTCATGTAAAGAAGATACAGCTACTTCTTCTGATTTTACTTCTTCTAACGATACCTGTGGTTCATTAGATATTTGTTGTTCGTTCGATAAGCTAGCAGAATCAATGTCTGGAACCCAATAGCGATTTGTTCTAAATGGATACGTAGGCGCATGGATCAACTGACAAACGTGATCTGGATACAGTATCGTCCAATCGATTTTGACTCCTTGCATCCATACATGAGCTAATGTATTCCATTCTTGCTTCGCTATAAGTTGTGATATGAACACATTACGATCTGATTGCTGGTCAGGTATAGTTAATGTTGGCTGGATAGGAGCTATATCTGTTTTTTGTATAAAAGTATTCAATTGTTTCTTAAGATCAGCGATATCTACAATATTAAATGCAACACGAGCTTTCATTTCAGTACGCCCCAATTGAAAAGTATATGCCAGATTGCACAAGTTCAATGAGGTACCCGCAGTGTGTACAAAATCTAGTAATTTTTGCGCATAGACTTGAAGCCGTTCTTCAGTCTGAGCAGATAAAGGAATAATGACTGAGCCTTGATGATTGATAGTGTGTTGTTGCTCCATGTTTGAAGGTACAGGAACGTACTCTTCTACTATTACATGAGCATTACTTCCATTGGCTCCAAATGAACTAATCCCCGCACGTAATGGAATTTCACTTGTGCTATCATTGTTCGTAATCGTCGGTCGCTCCCACACTTTCCCTTGATGTTGTACATAAAAAGAAGTTGATCCAAAAGGAATAAGTGGATTCAACGGTTCTGCATGAAGAGAAGGAAAAATTTCTTGATGCTTAAATTGCAGTAATAATTTAGTTAGTCCTGCAATACCTGCGGCAGCTTCTAAATGTCCTATATTGGATTTGAGTGAACCGATAGCGCAAAATTGTTGTTGGGTACTGCCTGCTTTTCGAAAAGCACGTTCTAATGCTTGTAATTCTATTGGGTCTCCTAAAGAAGTGCCTGTTCCATGAGTTTCGATATAACTTAATGTACTGGGATCGATATGCGCCACTGCTAATGCATTTAATATCACTTCTGATTGAGCGACTGGATCAGGAACAGTAGCCCCTGATGTTCTTCCTGAATGATTAAGAGCCGAACCTTTGATAACCGCATAGATAGGATGACCTTGTTTTTTAGCTTCAGCTACTGAAGTCATAAGTACTGCCCCTACGCCTTCCCCGGGGACATATCCATCACCATCTTTACCAAAACTTCTGCATTTCCCTTCTGACGATAAAAATTGAGCTTCTTTCAAAAATACATACTTGTGAGGATGAGTGACTAGATTAACTCCGCCTGCTACTGCATAATGACATTCGCCGCGTTTTATACTTTCACATGCAAGATGAACAGCAGTAAGTGACGATGAACACATACTATCCAAAGCCATAGACGGTCCGTGAAAATTCAAATGATACGATACCATATTAGCAATAGAAGCCGAATTTGTACCAAAAGCAGAAGGACGACCTTGCTGTGACATCTCGGCACTATATAACTCGTAATGATTCCAAAATACACCTGCAAAAACCCCTACACTACGACTGCTCGAAGCTGAATAATCATGTTGATTACGATGTACAGCAAATCCAGCATCCTCACATGCTTCCCATACCGTCTGTAAAAATAATCTTGCTTGCGGGTCCATTCGTTCTGCTTGATATGGAGAAATATTAAAAAATAAAGGATCGAAATCATCTATACGATCGACAAAACTACCGTAACGGTAATAGTCCTCTACCGAATATGCAGTATGATTGGAAGCCCAACGATGTTCTGGAATAGTGGTAATAGAGTCTTTACCTGCTTTTAAATTTTCATATAATTGTTCTATCGTATTAGCATCTGGATACCGCCCACCCACGCCAATAATAGCAATGTCTGTGGAATGATCCTCCTGCGTCTGCTGTGTAGAACTATCGTTATTTTTTGAGGGTACAGAAGATTCAGATCTATTCTCTTGTATACGAGAACGAATTTGTTCTCCATCTCCATATAATATGGCTAATTGAGGAGTATCAGACTTCAAGATCAGATCAAGCATATGGAAGCCTTCATCTGTTGGTAAAGGAACCATCCCGCCAGACTTATACATTAATTGACGATGTGCATTACTGACTTGCATACCACCTTGTTCCCACAATTGCCAATTGATCGTATACGTACCGCCAGAGCGTTGTCCTTTTTTCACTTTAAGCGCACGTTCTAATACAAGTTGATCTAAATATCCATTTGCTACTGCATAATCAGATTGCCCTATATTTCCTACTACAGCAGACAGTGAAGAAAAAACAACAAAAAAATCAAGCGATTGTTGAGAAAGCACTTGATCTAAATGAATAAATCCTTGAATTTTAGGTTGCAGTGTCTGGTGTAATTCGGTGAGTGATTTCTGAATCATTAACTTATCTTGAATAATACCTGCACAATGAAAAACACCATTAATGTTTGAATATTTTGCCAAAATCAGATGAACCATGTTTTCGACGTCTTCATGTTTGCTAATATCTGTTTGTATATATATTGCTTCTGATCCTTTAGAACGTAGTAGCTCTAACTGTAAAGATAATGAATCACTTAATGGTGATCTTCCTACGAGAATAAGGACAGTATGAGTACGATCTGCAATATGCTTGGCTAGCTCATATCCCAAACCACCCATCCCTCCAATAATCAGGTATACACCACCATTTCGAAAAGAATGCTGGGTAATAGAATGAGAACCAGAACCTAACAGCGTCACTTCTTGCAAATTTTTAATATGGCGTTCTAATCTATGACCTTGATAATGAATACTAATTGATGGAACAATAGATGACTGTTGAAACTCTTCATCTAATCGTTCTACTATTTGATCTGAATAAGCTACACTTTCCACGTCGAACAAGATCAATTGACTTTGAATAAAAGGATATTCTTGAGCAATGGTTTTAAACATTCCTTCGAGTCCCCAAATTGTTCCTGTTCTATCAGATCTATCAGCGACGATTTGAATCACAGTCGGACGATGTCCATTGATTTGTAAATGTTGTTGAATCAGTGTAAAGATCTGTTCTATTAAAGAAGGTAGATAAGATACAGTATTCTCTAACTCATGTTGAAGTTCAGTAATATGCGTTATTTTAGGATGATCTGATAATACTTTTTTCCACACTTGAGATGGCGTATATAAAATGATCATCCGATCGACAGCATCACCTTTAGCTGAAGATGATGTTGAGATTGGAATTACTTCCCATACAGGTTGATAAGCAATTGTACTATTCTCAAATGTATCTATAGTATCTGATTCCACTAAAGGGTTCGAGAACGATCGAGATTGAGTGTATGTTTTCAAAAAAGCATCCTGCCAGTGATCATTCAAATAAGCTGCTAATGTAGCCACTGTAGAATATTCAAATAATAATGTTGGGTATAACTCGATTTGAAGATACTGTTCTAAAAAAGTAACTAATTCAAGTAACTTAATCGAATCTAAACCTAATTCATAAAAACCCGTTTCAGAATCAATCTGTTCTTGTTCAGTCATCAAAATATCTGCTAATTGTAACTGTAAAAACTGTTCTATTTGTGTTAGTGGCGATTCTGATATATGGCTATTTAGAGATGTGAAATGTTCTGCTTTTGAATGAATAGCAGCCACAGGTGTAGACATTGGATCTACTAATCCTGTAATTAATCGAGCTTCGCGAATTCGTTTGGCAGTAAGATTCTCAAATGTTGCAAGAACGTTGCCTTCATCATCATAAATAGAAATATGACGTTTGATAATATCTGCATCCGCAACAAGATCTTCTTTGGTTTGTACGGTATGAGTATAAATACGTTCAGGAAGAGAACGATAAATCACAAATCGCTCAATCATAAATGGAATATATGGTTTGAACCCTTCCTGTGATCTCTCATTGCCCTGTTCATCCCAACGAAACGATGTGCCGGCGAATGTAGCTCCATCTAATAAAGCTACATGTGCATAAAACTTATCAATATAAGGCGTAGCTATAGAGCTGATCTGTAAATGCATCCACTCATTATCACCTTGTTGATATACAGTGCCCGAATTTTTCATAAAGTCATAATGATGAATATCTGACTGACGTGCTAATCCATATACTTTGTCCATATCCCATTGAATAGCAGCTTGTTTCTTGAGCAAAGGCATTTGAGACTGCGTTTTAACACTGCTGTCAGTATCTATAGGATGAAGCGAACATTCCATATTAATCACTTTGTCGTTCTCTTTGGTACTCTGCTGGGCATGATATACTTTTCGACTGGATACGATGATATCTGTATGTGTATCGTGAGTTGTAAAAGATACCAAAATGTCAATATCAAACTGTTCTGATGTAACGATAGGTTGCTTAAATACAACATGATGCAATTCAATAGATTGAGTTCCTAATGCTTTAGAACTGAGACGATAAATCATATCAAGCAGTACAACACCAGGGAGTGTACATATTTGATGCACTCGATGATCTTGTACAAAATAATCGGTATGCTTCAGCTTTTGCAAAAAGGTTTCGGTACGAGATGCTATAGTCATGCCTATTGACTCCCTTCGCCAACTTTAATCACGTCAAAAAAGTCAGATGTTACTTCTGATTTTGGATAGTCTTGGTATTCAGTAGGCCAGTATCGTTGACGATCAAAGCCAACATTAGAATAAACTAAAGGCAACTGGCGACGGTAAGAAGCAGGAATTCCTTCATCACTCACAAGAATATGAGCATTATTGCCACCTAATCCAAATGCGCTAATACCCGCACGTAAAATGCCTTGTTCATTCCTCCACTTCTGATGTTGTTGCACAATATAAAACGGTGATTGCTCAAATCGAAATCTTGGATTAGGTACTTCACAATGAAGTGTAGGTGGTAACTCTTGATGCACTAGAGAAAGTAGCACTTTAATAAAGCTGGCGACTCCAGCGGCGCTTAATAAATGACCAATATTACTTTTTACACTACCCACTCCACAGAATTGCTGACGATCTGTCACATCTGAGAAAACACTTGTTAATGCTTTCAATTCAATCGGATCACCAATTAATGTTCCAGTACCATGTGTCTCTATATAACTAATCGTTGAAGGATCAATATTCGCATTCTGTACTGCTTTGTATAATAGTTCTTTCTGTGCTTCTGGATTGGGCGTTGTGATTCCCATCGTATTTCCATCGTTATTTAAGGCACTACCATCAATCACACCATAAATACGATCTTGATCTGCAATCGCTTGGCTAAGCGGTTTTAGCATCACAACTCCACAACCTTCTCCTAATCCTATCCCGTCTGCCTCTGCACTAAATGTTTTGCAGCGTGAGTCAGTTGATAATACATTGGCTGATCCTAAGGTTTCAAAAGGAACTTCATCTAATAAAATATCGACACCCCCAGCAAAAGCCAATTCACATTCTCCATTTTGAATACTTTGTACAGCTAGATGAATCGCTGTCAGTGAACTAGAACAAGCAGTATCTACAACCAGATTAGGCCCTTTCAAATTATAAAAATGAGCTAGATGCGCTGCGATAAAATTTTGTCCAATACCGACAATCGTATCTTTAGCTGTACGATTGACTTTAGAAGAATAGTTACTGGTACGTGATCCTACAAATACACCTGTTTGTGTATTGGATAACTGATTTTTGGTATATCCAGCATCCATAGCTGCTTCGACACTTACTTCTAACAGTTGACGTTGCAACGGATCAATTTGCACCGCCAATGCTTCGCTTATACCAAAATAAGCAGGATCAAATGCTTCGATATTTTTTAAAAAAGCACCATATCGTGCATGAGTTATTGAATCATTTGGATGAGTCATTGTTTGTTTCTGACTCTGACGAGAAGCAGGTGCCTGTTGAATACTATCTTTTCCTAATTTTAAATTATTCCAAAATTGCAATGGATCATCGGCATCTGGAAAGTGGCAACCTATACCGATCACCGCAATCTTTTGCTTAGACTCTTGTGGTTCCTGTGAAGCAGAAATAGATACATTCTGTGATTGTTCAATATTAACCGAGGTTAAACTTTTTCCATGTACTATATCTTTATCATTTGTGAATAAAGTAACTAACTCTAATGGATACGTATATACCAATTGCTCTGCCAATAGTTGAATAGTAGGATACTCTAACATCATGGTCGGGTCTACTGCTGTACCTTGTAAAGTTCGATCTAATGTTGTAATAATTTGAGCCAATAAAATAGAATCTATTCCGTATTCAGCAAACGGTGTACGATCATCTAATCGCGTAACATCTACTTTTAACTCATGTGCAATTAGCTTTGTTAACCAGCTCAAAGTCATTTGATGTAGCTCATCAGACTCAGGCATAGTGATGGATGGTGTAGCCGTATAATCAGATTTGATTTTTTGTTCTGATATCAGCTGATTAGAGAGTATAAGCTTTGGATATTTCATCCATAGAGATGGTTGAGCAATCTCTTGATTGATGATTGCAGGCAATATCACTCTGTTTTTGGATCTATTGATAATGTAATCAAGTAACTGTAATCCTTCTTTATTGGTCATACTAAGTAATCCTGTTTGCTCATAAGGTTTACTTTTAACTTCGCCAAACCCTGTTTCTTTCCAACTGGGCCATTGAATGCTGTAGATCGGATATGAACCTGTATGTGCTTCAGCAAAATAATCCATATACGCATTCGCCATAGCATAATCACTTTGTCCAACAGCCAGAGATGGAATAATCGCTGCAACTGACGAGAATAATATCCAGAATTGTAAAGGTTCTTGTTGTAGGCATTGATACAAAGTATGCAATCCCTGTATTTTAGGATTCATCACAGATTCTACAGACTCTATATCCTTGCGAATAAAGGCTGGATTTATCGGGTCAGCTGTACCTGCACAATGGATAACACCACCTATAGAACCTAACACTGAATGGACTTCATGGATGACTTTCTGTAGTTCTTGAATAGATGTCAAATCTACAGAAGTCACATAGACCTGTACACCTTGTTTTTCAAGCTGTACAATCGATCTTATTTTTTCTGCTGTTTTCGAATTTTGAGTATTATATACATGCCATTCTTCTCTTGGTGGTAATAGTTCTTGACCACTTAATACAAGCTTTTTCACTCCGTACTGAGCTACAAAATGCTGAGCACATAACATGCCTAGACCTCTTGTTCCTCCTGTAATCCAAAGTACTTGTTCTTGAGAAAATGAAAGATGTTGGGCATTATGAGCAGAAAAATCAGAGATATTTTCTTCTGGCTTGAGATACGCTACCCAACGTTGCTCTGAACGATAACAAACTTCCACATCTGGAGAATCGAAAAACTGCTCTTGAACAATCGCAAAAGCTGTACTCTCTTCTAGCGCATTAACATCAAAATCAATATGTCTTGAACGTACATGAGCATATTCATGTTGTAACATTCGGTATAGTCCTACACGTTCCGCTCCTTGAAGATGTATAGATGTATTTTGAAAAGATTCTAATCCTTTGGTCACCTGTAATAGAGTGATCGATGTCTTCTGATGGACTTCGATCCAACGTTGAAGCCATAGTAACCAACCGTTGTGTAATGTATGCTGAATTGTACTATTACTTGTAATATCGTTTGTCCATCCCGTGAGATCAATAATGCTCGTAATGGATTTTACTTCTTCATCTGTATTCACCAACTTATGCTCCAGTTCATCTTCATGCCAGATCAAAGAATGGGGAATCGCAGAAGATAAATGATCTCCTAAAGTTCCTGTCTGATCATTCATTAAAATCACAACATGTTGATTAGAAGGTACTATAACCTTGTTAGTTAATGATTCAACCACAGGACTCATTTGCCAATGCTTGCTGTAGAAGATCGATGTTCGTTCAGGTGTTTCTGATATCTTTTGCACTTTGGTCGGTACGATTGAACTGTTAGACATGAGATCATCTGGAGCCCAGTATCTTTCTTTTGCAAAAGGGTACGTAGGTAAAGCAATACGTTGTGGCTGTGTATCGACATAAAGTAATTTCCAATTGATAGATAGACCTTTAACCCATAATTCCAACAATTGATTATATTGATGGTGCTCTAGCCACGAAGCAATCATATTCTCAAATCCAAGATCTGAAGACAACATAGATAACATTTCTTTATGCTGTTTAGTATGCCCTCGATATAGCTGATAGGAGTCAGATTGGGTAGTTGATTGTAAATAAGATTTTAATTTTTCTTGCATATCAGATAGCGAATGAGTGACAAATGCTAAGCGCTCTTCCATTGCTTCTCTACCCATCTGCAACGTATACGCGATATTTTGTAGGCGATATGCTGAATGATCGGTCTCTAATGTCTCCAACAATTGTTCTACTTGTAAGCGCAGTTGTGATGCTGTTTTGGAAGATAATACAATCAGTACAGGATCATTTTCAGGTAAATGACTAACTGCTGTGATGTCTTGATGTACTGTATATTCTTCGATAATAAGATGAGCGTTCGAACCGCCAGCTCCAAAAGAAGAAAGACCTGCTCTTCTAGGTATTTCTTGCTTTTGACCATGTTCCCCAAGTAAAGGTCGTTTCCATTCTGATAATTCTTTTTGCACAACAAACGGAATATGATTAAAGTCGATATTGGGATTCAATACATCTGCATGCAAAGAAGGAACAAGCTGTTGATGCTTCATTTGCAATAGAATTTTAGTTAATCCTGCGATACCAGCGGCGCTTTCACAATGTCCAATATTAGACTTCACTGAACCTATAGCACAGAAATGCTCTTCTTCTGTATTTTGCTGATAAACGGCGTTTAATCCGGCTATCTCAATAGGATCACCTAGTGTTGTTCCTGTGCCATGCGCTTCTACATAGCTAATTGTTCTTGGTTCTACTCCTGCTCGGTCAAATGCTTTCTGAATAACTTGAGACTGAGCAACCGGATTAGGAACGGTATACCCATTGGTTTTCCCACCATGATTGATTGCTGTCCCTTTAATAATTCCGTAAATATGGTCACCGTCTGCCTGAGCAACAGATAGTGGTTTGAGTACAACAGCTCCTACACCTTCTCCAGGTACATAACCATCACCACCTGCCCCAAAGCTTTCACATTTGCCTTGACTAGAAAGAAATCCACCCTGATTCAGCATCAGATACTTGTTAGGATGAACAGAGATATTCACACCACCTGCAATAGCGGTGGAACATTCCTGAGTAATAAGACTCTGGCAAGCCAAATGAATAGCTGTTAACGATGAAGAACACATCGTATCTATAGCCATACTCGGTCCATTAAAGTTACAGAAATATGAGACACGATTCGCAATAGATGCAGGATTTCCACTAAGTGCTACTGAACTATGACTTAACGCTTGCGCTTGTGCTCCATACAATTGATACTCTTCATACATAACACCTACGTAGACGCCTACTTCATTATTTTCATTAGGGTTGGAGTCGTTAGCATTACCCAGTGTTTGTCGGGTATATCCTGCATCTTCTATTGCTTGATATACCGTTTGTAAAAATAATCGTTCTTGCGGGTCCATCATCTCTGCTTCTTTAGGCGAAATATTAAAAAATAGTGGATCAAATTGATCTACTCCATTCATAAATCCACCCTTAATGATATTCTCTGAGGATGTAGAACCTATCGAGTGTTGATTCCACCGATTCTCAGGAATGTCAGTAATGCAGTCTATTCCGTGCTTTAGATTTTCCCAGTATTGATCCAAATGATCTGCCTGAGGATATCGACCTGATAATCCGATAATAGCAATATCTGTTTCACGTTCTTTTGCAGGCTGGTTTGCAGAATAAGCAAATTTGAAACGAGAATGGATATTTGGTAAAGATTCTTGTCCTGCATCTCTGCGTTGATCTGAATATGAAGGCTCTACTTTAGCAACAGATGATGATTTTGGTCTCTTGGTGTTAAATTGATTATTCAAAATAGCAGAATGAGCTTTGATTAAATATTTTGATAATGCTGACAATGTCTGATATTCAAACAATAAAGTTTTGGATAATCGACCAAATGTCTGCTCTAATTGTTCTGTAAATTGTAGTGTCGTAATTGAATCTATTCCATACTTTTCCATTGGAGCATTGGCTTCGATCTGTTCTACCGGCAACTTAAGAACACTAGACAATGTTTGCTTTAAATACATCATGGTTGCAGATTCTAGATCCATGGATGGTTCTACAGCTTCAGTAGATTGTTTTTCAGATGAATGATTATAGGGTTGTTCTACTGCTCTATTTGTATCTGCTGGTGCTGAGATCATCATTGTAGTTTCGATCCAATTCGTTAATTGCTGAATTGTTGTATATTCTACAAACGTTAACGTGGTTAATTGCAATTGAAAAGTCTGATTCAATTGATGAGATAAATCGGTTAACATCGTCTGGTCAAAACCATATTCTGACCATTCTGTTTCGGTATCCAGTTCAGAAGAATCTACTTTTAGAATAGTAGAAATGATGTGTAGTATTTGTTTTTCGACTTTATCATTTGTTATTTTCGCAACAGAGAAAACTTCCTTTTTTCTGGATAATAATGTTGATGATAACTGAGCTTGATTACCATATAGGGTGATGATTTGAGATTGATTTGATGCCATGCCTGCATAAAAAAGATCTAAACCAGTAACCGTAGGCAATGGTCTCATACCTGTGGTACGATACAAAAACTGTGCTGTATCCTGATCAAGATGCATGCCACCTTCTAACCACAGACCCCAATTAAAGCTCACTGTCTGACCGGAACATTGTCCAGATAATACTTTTTGATGACGATCGGTAGCATATTGATCCATAAAAGCATTTGCTGTTGCATAATCAGCTTGACCTGCATTACCGAATGCACTGGCAACCGATGAAAATAATACAAAAAAGTCTAATGGTATAGATTGAGTAGCTAAGTCCAAATGGACAGTACCTGTGACTTTTGGAGCTAGCACTTGATTAAACTCTTCTTCTGTTTTTTTGATAATGAAATTATCTTGAGTCATACCCGCACTATGAATAATACCGTTTAGTGATCCATATTGCTGAGTAATCCATGTGACTAATTGTCGTACAGCTGTCAGTTGAGTTAGATCAAGCTGTTTGTATATCACCACTGCTTCTTTCAATCGTAAAGAGTGAAGTAGAGGTTCAGCTATACTCTCTGCTCGACCTGTCAAAATAAGTGTGGGTTGCTCAACTTGTTGTATAATCTCCTGCGCAAAAATCATTCCTAATCCACCTGTGCCACCGGTAATCAAATAAACTCCGCCATTTTTCCATGGGGAGCGAGTAGTCTTTTTGGGTATAATAATCTGTTCATAATCAGACTGGGTATAACGTTGTTGAGATTCATATCGGATATGTTGATCTATACTATACCGATTTTCTTGCAATTGTGTTATGACTTGCGCAGTTGTCACAGATGGTTGCGTTTCTATCATTTGAATATTTATATTTGGATTTTCTAATGTAGCTGTTTTGAGTAATGCTATAAGAGCAGTATGTGATTGTTGAGAATTCTCACGAACAGTAACCATTTGAACCAAAATACGATCTTCTTTATACATTTGCAAAATATGCTTTATTTCTTTAAAGACTTGCGTAGCTAATTGCTTAAATCGTTGATCTATCGAAATGATTGGTTCAGCAACATGTGCTACCTGAACCGATAATAAAGAAATGCACTGAGCATGAGGTAGATGCATCTTCACTTGTTCTGCCAATTCTAAGTCTGGCTCACAAAGCATAATAATATGCTGATCATATTTATCATTATCGGCATCTGATCGATGGGTAATCTCTTTTTCTTCCCACTTTGGAGAAAGTAATATAGCTGTTTCATTGCGTATTGCTTTGCTTGTTAAACCTTGTAATCTTACACAAAGAAGTCCTGTATGATCCATCAGATCAATATTTAACTTGGATATAGAAGACTGTACAAATTCATCTTGATAGACATGTGCCCACATCGTTGATGTTGTTGGACTATAGATATCTATCTGTTCCAAAGCAAACGGTAAAAATGTCGCTTGCTCTTGGGATTGATCCTCCCTACCTAACCATATACCAATAGAAGTTTGCAAAGCTCCATCTAACATTGCAGGATGAAGTACATAATCTTCGCTATTCAATTGTAATTCTTCTGGCAACTGTAGCTGTGCCAACCATTCATTTGATCCTGCATATAGATGATCAATCGTCTGATGACGTTCTCCATAATTCATATTCAATTGACGATAAGCTTTATAGCATGTATCTGCTCTAAACTCTTTTATCTGACATCGGTTTTGGATCTGATGAATATCGAATACTGGTTGATCCATAGGCATAGCTTCAATTATAGCGTTCCCTTCACAATGAATAATCGGTTCGGCTAGATGGTCAGATTGCGTGTATATTTCATAACGAATGACATTTTCCTGTTCTGAAAATAAAGCAATGTGTACCGAAGTAGCTACTTGTTGAATCACAAGCGGGTGTTTCCATACTGTTTGTTGCAAAGATACCGAGTACCCTTGTGCTATTGTTCCATCAATAGCTTGCTTGACAGCAGCTCTTGCCATTTCTAAATACGTTACTGCTGGTAAAAGAGGCTCATCTCCTATACGATGATCTGCTATAAAAAATTCATCACTCTCAAATACTGTCGTATATTTTTGCACATTCATATTGGAAGTGTTGGTATGAACTAAAGGATGAAGTACAGATTGAGAGCCAGACATCGATTCTACTTCTGATTTACGCGTCTCTTCGACTTCAGGAATCCAGTAACGATCACGGGCAAAAGGATACGTAGGTAAACTTAATTTTTGAAATTTTTCAGTTGAATATACTGTATCCCAATTCAAGTCTATCCCATTAACCCATAATTCAAGCAGTTTGGAATACTTCCCTTTTTCAATCCATTGCTGAATAGTGGCTACCATATCTTCATCATTAGATAAAAGAGGTAACGCAGACCTATCATTCTGCACTTCCCCATAGTATACCGATGAAGGAACATGTTCCGATTCTATATAGTCTTGAAGCTGATCAATAAGATTAGTGATCGAAGAAGCTACAATGCCCAAACGAAAATCCATCGCTTCTCTACCTGTACATAAAGTGTAAGCAATATCAGCCAAATGCTGATCTGTATACGTTTGTTGTATTAAATGATCGTGTAAGTGTAGCACTACCTTTTTTAATCGTTCTTCGTTTTTGGCAGATAATATAATCATTACTGGTTGTACAGGTGTAATTAATTGTTGTGCTATAGGGGCAGATCTATATTCTTGAATCACAATGTGAGCATTGGAACCGCCTGCACCGAATGAAGACACACCGGCAGTCAAAGGAACTTCAGTCATCACATGATCTATTGCGATCACAGGACGCTTCCATTCACTTAATTGATGTTGCACAATAAAAGGTGTTTTAGCAAAGTCGATATTAGGATTAGCCGGTTGTGAATGAATAGACGGAGCAAGTGTACGGTGCTTCATTTGCAGTAATACTTTGGTTATGCCTGCGATTCCTGCTGCACTTTCGCAATGGCCGATATTCGATTTGGCGGAACCAATAGCGCAAAATGAACGATCTGATGTATACCGATCAAACATTTTAGTAAGACCAGCAATCTCAATAGGATCACCTAACGATGTACCTGTACCATGAGCTTCAATATAACTAATACTTCTAGGATTGATGTCTGATTCTTGTATTGCTTTATCTATCACTTCTGCTTGCTGGTTTGGATTAGGAACCGTATAGCCGTTCGTTTTGCCTCCATGATTAATCGATGTTCCTTTAATAACTCCATAAATATGATCTCCATCTGCTATCGCTTTGGATAAAGGTTTGAGGATAGCTGTGCCGACGCCTTCACCAGGAACATATCCATCTCCACCTTCTCCAAAACTTTCGCATCTACCTTTACTGGATAAAAAATGTCCCTGTGTTAGCATGACATATTTGTTAGGATGTACAGAGACATTGACTCCACCTGCTATCGCTACTTCACATTCTTGCTTTTGCAGACTCTGACAAGCTAGATGAATCGCTGTTAATGACGAAGAACACATCGTATCAACAACCATACTCGGTCCATGAAAATTAAAGTAATAAGATACACGATTAGCAATAGATGCAGGATTCCCATTCAATGCAAATGGTTCTTTATGAATTTTTTGAGATTCTACACCATACAATTGATATTCTTGATACATGACACCTACATATACGCCCACTTTATTCACTTTTGATTGATTTGCGGATTGAACTAAATTAGTACGAGTATACCCAGCATCTTCTATAGCCGCATATACATTTTCTAAAAATAATCGTTCTTGCGGATCAATACGTTCTGCTTCTCTCGGAGAAATATTAAAAAAGAGTGCATCAAAACGATCCACTCCGTTTATAAATCCACCCCATTTACCAGAAACCTTACCCTCATTAGCGGGACGTTGAATATCAGTATGCACTTTATAGTTCCAACGCTCTTGAGGTATCTCTGTAATGCAGTCTTTTCCATTTTTTAAATTGTCCCAATACTGCGATATATCTTCTGCTTCAGGATAACGCCCTGCTAATCCAATAATAGCAATATCGAGTGCTTTGGAAGACGTATGCTCTGTTGTTAAAGCATGATTAGCAGGTTCAGCAACACTTTTAAGATTAGTAGATACTTTGGAATATCTTGTATTCTTGATGTTTCTTAATTCTAGAGAATCACCGCGTGATGGGTTCTGTTCTGGTTGTTTGTTTGAATGATTTCCTTTCTCGGTGTCCAAAAGCTGAATTAATTGTTTGCGATGTGATGTTAAAAAGTATTCTGTTAACTCTTGTAGATTATGATATTCAAAAAATAATGTTTTGGAGAGTGAACCAAACACAGTTTCTAACTGATCTGTTAATTTCATAACCATGATAGAGTCTATTCCATATTTTTCGAGCGGTGCATCTGCTTCAATCTGTCGTTCAGGTAGCATTAACACCGAAGATAACAATGTTTTGAGGTACTGAACGGCTTGATCTTGAAGCTCATCATCATTTGCAGAATTTTTATGGATAGGATGTTCTATAGATGGTGTAGAAAGCTCATTATGACTAGAAAGCAATTGTTGCAATTGCCTAGCGCCTTCGATCTTATCTATCTTTCCTTGTTCAATCTGTTTGTATAGATGTGATAATGATTCATTCAATGTTAACACCTCATTTCTTTATTCTTTTTAAAATGGCTTTGACTGATTATGCTGTTCTAATAATTGATCTAACGAATATTGACCACTTTGAATATGGTCAAACATTTCCAAAAAATATTGATCTTGTACGTCTAAATCTCTACCTTTGTCCACATCCATAAAGCTACGAATTTGTACACCATTGCCATACATAACTACGATTTGAGATTGTTCATGTTGTAATGCTTGATGTAATGCATCAATAGCGGTGGATTGATCGATAGGAAGCATTCCCGAAATCTCCTTCATAGAAGTACTCCTTTGTGTATCCATCTGCATACCACCTTGCTCCCAAAGAGGCCAATTTATAGATAGCGTATGACCTGTTCGCTTAGCTGTATGCACCAATTTATTCCGATAATGAGCATATTGATCCATAAAAGCATTAGCTGTTGCATAATCGCTCTGTCCGATATTACCAAGAACTCCTGCAAGAGATGAAAAAAGAATAAAGAAATCCAGTTCGAACAGTTGGCTATATTGATCTAAATATATCGTTCCATTCACTTTAGCTTCTAATACATTGTTCCACTCTTCCGGTGTTTTTCTAATCATAAAGCTATCTTTCAACACACCAGCACTGTGTATAATTCCGTTTAATCTACCGAATTCTTTTTGAATAGTATTCATCAAAGTAGATACTTCTTCTCTATTTGCAATATCAGATACATAATAAAAAGCCTGAGCCCCATACTCTTGTAATTTATCTATTTTGGTTTGAATCTCTTTATCTAACATAGAGCGGCCTGTGATAATCAAAATCGGCTCTGTAACAGTTCGTGCTATATCTTGCGCAATCAGATAACCGATTCCTCCCATTCCCCCAGTAATTAAGTAGACATGTTGATCTTTCCATGCCTGTTTTATAGAGGTAGCACTAGGAACAAATTCTTGCCATGTTGAAATATATCTTCGATAGTTATGATATGAAATATGCGTATCACCTGCACTATCTCTACACTCACATAATTTATCTACTGGATCAAATGCAGCAGCTAAACCGTCTAATTCGATCATTTGTACAATTAACTTCGGCTTTTCTAACTCCGCTGTTTTTAACATACCTGAAAGTGCAGTATACAATTGATAATCTTGATCATGTACGACCACTAATTGTACTAAAATAGAACCTTCTGGTTTGGACTGTAGTAATCGTTGCACTTGAGTAAATGCTTCTAAAGCCGCCGTTCCAAATCGTTGTTCTAAAGGTTGATTCCCATCATAACCAATCTGTATGCATAATGCGTCTGGAAGTTCTCGTCGAATCTGTTCAGCTATATGTGTCGCAGGACTACAGACCATAATGATATGTTGATGAAATGAAATTTCAGGTACTGTTACAGTATCTTGCTCCAACCATTCGGGTACCAACATTACAGTTTCTTTAGGATACAACGGAGCTTGTAACGATTCTAAACGTTTACTTGTAAATCCTTTTAGACTCGCACAGACTTCCCCATTTTCATGACAAATATCAATATCTAATTTCTGTACTTTATCCATTGGATCACTTCCTTCGCTGTAACGAATATAAGACCACATCGATGCAGAACATGCACTAAATATTCGAATCTGTTCTAATGCAAATGGCAATAGTGGAGCATTTGAACGATCTGCTGAATGATGGCTACCCACGATCAGCCCAATAGAAGCTTGTAATGCTCCATCCATCATACTTGGATGAATCACATAAGAAGATAATGAAGCTTCTAGCATCTTAGGTATATTCAATGGAGCCAGCACCCCCATTGTGCCTATTTGCAAAGAAGAAATACTCTGCAACCGCTCTCCATAATACAATCCCATCTGTTCAAACTTTTCATAGCAGGTGGTCGCTATTATCTCTTCTGTAACAGACTCTTGAATAGTGGCTAAATCCAATATAGGTGCATCTGTTAAAGATTGTTGTACCGCTCTACCCTGACTATGAATAGTTCTTGTAGTTACATGGTGACTTTCTTGTTCTGTATACACTTCATATTGAATATGGTTTTCATCTTCTGCATATAACGCAACATGAACAGCCAATTCTCTATCTTCCATACGGATTGGAGTTGCCCAGATTATATTTTCTAAAGACCACAGATGGTCATCTAGAGACGTACTTGTAGATTGTGCAATCGCTTCGCGCACCATTTCTAAATAAGCAACACCTGGCAAAATGTTATTCCCATTCACTACATGATCTGCGAAGAAGAATTCCTGACCATTAAAAATAGAAGTAAATCTTTGCTCCGATAATTGAGAAGTATTGCGATGTAGCAAAGGATGCAAAACCATCTTATCCATGACTGTCGATGCATTACGCTCCCGGTCTTGATCTGATATCGCTATATCTGCTTCTGTCTGCGTAGGTGCTAACCAATATTTTTCTTTTGCAAAAGGATAAGCAGGTAAATGAATAATATTGCTTGTGACTGATCGATTCAATGCACTCCAATGAATAGGCACACCTTGTACCCAAAGTTCTAAAAGAGCATCATACTGACCTTGTAAATAATAATCATTTATAATCTGCTGCATGTGTTCTTCAGAGTCAAACATCGACGTCATATCAAATAAACGTTTTACAGTTCCTTTGTAATAATTAGGCATATGTTCGTCAGGTTGTTGAATAAAAGAGGTTAATTTGGATTGTAAATCCGATACCGAATGTACCATCCAAGCCACACGTTCTTCCATCGCTTCTCTACCCACTTGTAACGTATAAGCAATATCTGTTAATGAAGAATGAGATGAAACAGCATGCTCTAGAAATGAAAGTAATTGACGAGCACGTTCGAGCAGTTGCTCGGATTGACGGGCAGACAATACAATCATTGTTGGCTGAAGATCAATCGGTTCAGATTGTGATTGGAGTTCAGTCGGCTGTGCTATATATTCCTCTAAAATCACATGGGCATTAGATCCGCCCGCACCAAAAGAAGAGATTCCAGCAATACGCGGAATTTCTTTAAATTGACCTTCGATATTTATTTGTGGTCTTTTCCAATCTGATAAATGTTGCTGTACAGCAAAAGGAGTCTGCTCAAACGGAATCTCCGGATTAAGTCTTGTTGCATGTAATGTAGGTGCAATTTTTTTATGCTTCATTTGTAAAATGATTTTGGTCACTCCTGCGATTCCTGCTGCTGATTCAAGATGTCCCATATTACTTTTCACAGAACCAATAGCACAATATTGTTGTTCTTGCGTGTCTATACGGAATGCTTTGGTTAATCCTGATACTTCAATAGGATCACCTAACGCTGTCCCTGTTCCATGAGCTTCGATATAACTGATTTCCTGCGCATGAATACCTGCTTGATCCATCGTATCGCGAATGAGGTTAGCCTGAGCTGTCGGATTGGGAACCATATATCCATTGGTTTTACCGCCATGATTAATACCTGTGCCTCGGATGATAGCATGAATAGCATCCCCATCTGCTATAGCTTTTGATAGTGGTTTGAGTAGCAATACACCTACACCTTCACCTGGAACAAATCCATCTGCTTGCTCTGCAAAACTTTTACATTGACTATCAGCTGCTAGCATCTGTTGTGCACATAGACCAATATAATTGGATGGATGCAAATATAGATTTACTCCTCCAGCAATCGCTAATTCACAAGCTCCACTACGTATACTTTCACAAGCTTCGTGAATGGCTGTTAACGAAGAAGAGCACATCGTATCGACCGGCTTACTAGGTCCATGCAGATCAAGCAAATAAGACACTCGATTCGCTACTGAGCTAAATGAAGTCATTGGAAATAAATCACTCCCCTGCTTCCACAGTTCCGGTCCATACAAGTTGTATCCTGTTTTCGTAATACCGGCAAATACACCCACTCTGCTCTTATAATGTTCTGCCAGCTTTTCTCTAGTATGTCCAGCATCTTCTAACGATTCCCATACTGATTGTAAAAAAATACGTTCTTGTGGGTCCATATTGATCGCTTCTCGAGGCGATAGTTTGAAAAATAAAGGATCAAAATCTGCAAACCCGTTTATAAATCCGCCCCATTTGCTATAACTCTGTCCTTGAGCTACGGCATGCTTACGATCAGGGTTATAAAATCCTTCGATAGACCAGCGCTCTTCAGGTATTTCGCTAATACAATCGATTCCATGTTCCAAGTTGTACCAATATTGTTCTAGATTACCGGCTTGCGGATAGCGTCCACTCATCCCAATAATAGCTATAGGCTCTTGTTGTATGGGCGATGTAGAGTGAGCTGAACTAACAGATTGAGCTACAGGTGGTACTGTTGGTTCTTGCGCTTGCATTTCTTGTACAGGCATTCTTAATTTACGATATCCTTTGTCCGAAATCACTTTAGAGCTGTTATTAGTTAATAAAGACGTTGATGGTACTCTAGTTGATTGGGATGGATTTATCTCTAATAGTTCAATAAGCTGTTGCTGATGCTCTTTTATAAAATACTTCATAAGAGCTAGCAATGACTGATGCTCAAAAAATAAAGTACTGCTGATCGAATCAAAATGTTTACGTAACTTATTCGTCAATTGCACAATCAATATTGAATCGATACCGTATTTCTCTAACGGCTCTGAAATATCAATCTGGTCATAAGGTAACTTCACTAAATCCCCGATTAGTTGCTGAAAATAAGGCTTACTATGTTGCAGCATTTGTTCTTCTGTGATTGGTTCTTCGGTAGCAAGATTCAAATTTATCTGAACCTTCTCCTGATGCTCATGTCGATAAGAGATATCTTGTTCCATAGATGTAGTATTGATTGTCCGGGCTTGCTCCAGCATCTTCTTATCCGTATTGTTGAGTAAAAGATTATTAGATTGAGATCGTGGTAAACGAATCAATCCTTGACTAGCAGCTACAATAATTTGTTGCCCTAATGGTTGGGCTGACTTCGTAGGAAATGTTACTGTATGAAAACCTGTATATTCAAGTGCTGTACGCCAGTGATGCTCATCCAATACAGGCGATCCTGAAATACGAATAGATGCATCTTCATACATCCACCAACCTTCTAACAATCCAAAAGTAAGATGGCTAAACAACGTACTGCGATTGAGTTCATTCAACAATAACAATCCATTACGTTTCAAAAGTGAATGGATATGTTTGGCTGTACGATTAATATTTTGTGTTGCATGTAGCACATTTGCGGCAATAACAATATCATAACTACCTATAGATAATGATTGTTCTTGCACAGGCTGTTCGACATTGAATAATTGGTATTTGAGATAAGAATGATCTTGACCAAACATTATTTCTGCTCGATTCAAAAAAGCCTTCGACAGATCGGTGTATGCATATTCTGCAATAGCGTCTGTATAAGGCTTTAATTTTTTCAAGACGATACTACTTGTTCCTCCAGTACCTGCTCCTGCTTCCAAAATACGAATAGACGCTGATGGATCATGTTGTAACCTTGCTTGAATATAAGAGACAACTGTATCAGCAAGCTTTTCATTAAAATAATCTGCAACTGCATTATTCTTGTACAAGTTTTCAAGTAATGACATCGAAGCATCTGGAAACATGATATCTGTAGCTAACACTTTACCTTTTATAATATCAGGAAGATGCTTCAACATTGTATCTACTAATACGACTTGAGCGCGCAGATCAGGATGTTGAATCCAGACTTCTTTTCGATGCTCCCATTGAATCCAAAGTTGTTCAGTGGAACCATGTAGATCATCTATATTTTTTTGTTTTAGCATCAATCTACTATGGTCTAACCAGCGTTCATATACTTCAATAACTTCATTATGATGCTCCAAACACTGTGCCTCTTGTAACTGATGGTACAATAAATGGGCTAATAAAGTTTCTAATTCTTGATCAAATATTTTCATCGTTTGCATCAAGCTATTCACTTTAGCATGATCTTTATAATCTCGTTGTAATGTCTCTATAGCTATAGCATTCACTTCTGGCGCAATCCATAATTGTTCATCTGCATGGGTAGTAATGACTGCATCAGGTTGAGTGGTACGAATAAAAGTCATATGATCTATAGCATTCCCCACGAGATATTCAATAGCCTGCATAGCTTCTTTGGGCTCTATAAATCCTACGCCTGATTGAATTAACCTTTGCTTGAAGGCTGTAGGTACTTTTTCGGCAATTCCGACTTCTCCCCAGTATCCCCAGCTTATTACTTTGATTGGAAATTCAAATTGTCTTCTCATCTCATACGCAAATGTATCTGTAAAAGTACAGCCTGCCGCATAGCTACTCTGACCAATCGGCTTGCTAAATGAACTCATAGAAGAAAAGAATAGTACAATTTCTAGCGGCTCTTTTGCAAAAACTTGCATCATAGCAAGACTGATATCTATTTTGGCAGATAGACTGGCTTGAAAGTGTTCTTCTTGCATATGACTCAAACTGGCATCCATAACTCCTACCGCCGAATGGATAATACCATTAATAGACGAATACGATTGTTTAATCGTTTGATAAGCTTCTGTCAGACTTTGCAGATTAGATGCATCGGCACTGATATATAAAGGTGCTATCCCCTGCTGACCTAAGCGATCTATTTTATTTTGAATTTGCGGATTCAATGGTCGTCTACCGATCCATACTATTCTTGCATTATACGTATTAATCATATACTGACTCCATACTTCCCCAATTCCGCCAGCACCACCAATAACTACATAGACTCCATTCTGTTGAAAAGAAGTGACTGATTCTTTTGGGGCATCAACTATCATTAACTGTTGACGATACCATTGTTTTTCACGATATAACCAAGTATTACCTTCAAGATCAGCAGGTAAAGTTAACAAATCACAGGTAGCAATATCAAAATGATCTTCCATATCCACATGTTGAATATTCCAATTGGAATATTCTTTAGCCAGAGAACCTACTAGACCTGCAATACCTGCATGTTCTGCGTATACATTTTCGTTAACAGATAAAGGCTGCGTATATGCTGTAACAATAGTCCATGCTAGATCCTTTTCGCCATAACCTAACTGTAATAATGATTTCAATATTCGAAATATTTGTAATATCCCTTTAGATGGTTGGTGTACAGGGACATGTAAAAGATCAAGATGAGTCGTATTAGATACAGACCATACGATATGATCAATTACAGGCTCTTTTTCTAACAAAGCAGTGATTTGATCTACATCAGCATCTATTTCTAATTGCGCATATCGTATCTGTGGATAATCTTGGATTAGATTCAACCACAATGCTGGAGTCTCTCCTATGCATAACATATGTGTTGAAGGCAAAATATGAGATGCTGTAAATTCAGGAATAACGCTATCCCATACCGGATACTGCATCAATGCACCTACTGGAGGAGAACTCACAGTATGCTGTACATCATCTTGATGATGACTCAAATGAAGAATACTTAGACCTTTAAGTTCAATACAGAGTTCTCCTTGTTCATTACAGATATCAATGTCTACTTTATCCAAAGATTTCTGTTGTTCTGGAGTATCTTGATAACGTACCCAGGCCCACATGGTAGATGTACATGATTGATATATTCTCATTTCATCCAATGCAAATGGAGTCACTGAATCATAGCCAAGTGAAGGTAATCCTATACATGCTTGAATAGCTGCATCCATCATACTTGGATGTAAAATATATTGTTCTTCTGTATGTGATACGTTTGGCGGCAGTGATAATTGAGCGATAGCTTGCTGATACCCTACATATATGTTTTGTAACGCTTGTTGAGCAGGCCCATAATAAAGTCCAACCTGTTTGAAAGATGCATAACATTCTTCTCCTATAATCATCTGCTGGTCGCACTTTTGAATAAGAGAAGAGATATCAATTTCTTTGTGTTCTTTTGTAGTTGGAACCACCGTTACTGTTCCCTGATTGTACAGTGTAGTCAGTGCATCATCTTGTTGACTATAAATTTCGTAATGTAGTACCTGATCATTTTGTGGAATCAATTGAATATGAATCTGTACAGGTTCTTTGTCTACAGCTATTGGACGTACCCAGGTTACATTTTTGAATACAATCATTGATTCTTGATGTTCATAAAGTTCTAATGCTTGCACCACAGAAGCACGTGCCATCTCCAAATAAGCAACACCTGGCAATATTCGCTGTCCTTTAATCACATGATCGTCCAAGAAAAATTCTTTTCCTGTAAATGTGGATGTAAATCTCTGTTGGATCAGTGTAGACGTATTATGATGAAGCAATGGATGGATCATATTCGATTCATTTGCTGTTGTATTCTGATTAGAATCTATCGTTAATTCATTCGGAATCCAATATCGTTTATTTTCAAAAGCATATGTCGGCAAACTGATTCGTTGTAATGAACGATCGATATACATAGTTGCCCAATCGATATCCATTCCTTTTACCCACAGTTTTAATAATTTATGATATTTCCCCTTTTGCATCCAGCGTTGTACAGTTTCTTGCATATCCTCATCTGCTGTTAAAAATTCAAGTACTTCCTGATCTCGCTTTACTTGTCCAACATACATATGATCATTCCATAATGTAGAATCGGTTTGTTCAATATAGTTATTTAATTGAGTAATAAGTTCATGAATCGAAGATACACGTATAGCTAATCTTTCTTCCATGGCTTCTCTACCCACTTGCAAAGTGTATGCAATCCGTTCTAACTCATGATCTGTATAGCGATCAGATTGCATAGCTATTCTTAATTGCTTAGCTTGTTCTCGTAAACGCTGTTCATTTCGTGCAGATAATACAATCAATACAGACTCTTCATGTGCAGATGAATCTGTGTCTATAGAAGAAGGTACATATTCTTCGACCAGCACATGAGTATTCACTCCACCAAATCCAAAAGAGCTTACTCCTGCTCTACGTGGCAATACGTTACCTTGTTCATCTTTTAAAGGCACCCATGATCGGTTTGTATCCACAATATAAAATGGACTTTGCTCTAATTGAATATATGGATTCAATTGTTCAAAATGGACTGTTTTAACCAGTGTTTGATGTTTCATTTGTAATAATACTTTAATGATTCCTGCAATACCTGCTGCTAATTCCAAATGCCCAATATTGGTTTTGATAGATCCTAATCCGCAAGTTGCTGTATTAGATGCAGCATCATAACCTAACTCATTGAATGCCATTTTCAGACCATTGATCTCAATAGGATCACCCAGTGGAGTCCCTGTTCCATGTGCTTCAATATAACTGATCGTTGCAGGGTCAACATGAGCACGGCTATAGACAGATTTAATCAAATCTGCCTGAGCTCTTGGATTCGGTGCAGTCAATGAGGTGGCTCTTCCTCCATGATTTTCACTGGTACCACGAATTAATCCATAGATATGATCGCCTGCTTGCTCGGCGTCTTTTAAGCGTTTGATAAAAATCATACCTACGCCTTCTCCACGAACATAACCATTAACCTGATCAGAGAACGTTTTGCAACGACCATCCTGACTTAACATCCCTGCTTTGTTAAAGCTAATATGATAATCAGGATCAAGAATAGTATTGACTCCACCCACCACTGCCGTATCACAATCTCCATTATGAATCGCTTGTACAGCTCGATGAAGAGCAACCAGAGAACTGGAGCACGCTGTTTCGATAGGTTCACTCGGTCCGTTTACATTTAGAAAAAAGCTCATTCGATTCGGTCCTACAGACGACACACTACCTGTCGATGAATACCCTTCGATCTCTGTATTTGCTTGAGACAAGAGATGACCGTATCCACTATTAGCCGTACCTACAAAAATTCCCATTTTACTACCTGATAAGCTAGAAGGAGCATAACCTGCATCTTCTATCGCTTTCCAGATATACATCATCATGAGACGCTGTTGCGGGTCCATCAATTCAGCCTCACGTGGAGAAATGCCAAAAAACATTGGATCAAAATCAGCTACTCCATCTATAAAGCTTCCCCATTTAATATTCGTCTTATTCTTTTCTTGATAAGGATCACCATAGTAGGCTTTCCAATCCCAACGATCAGCAGGTATCTCGGAAATACAATCTTTACCTTCTATTAGATTTTCCCAAAGTGCATGAATATCTTCTGCCATAGGAAATCTACCGCTCATCCCTATAATAGCGACAGGGTCTGGACTTTGATCTGTAGAAGAAACAGGTGGATATGAGGTCTCTGTTTCTACTGGCTGTTGAAAACGCGAGCGTGTTGTAGGAATAGCCCTACTATTTACCGATTCAGCTTCTTTAAGCCCATTATCTACTGTCTTCGTTGAATCCGAAGTAAAAGAAACTTTCCTTTGAACATTTGGCATCAAGGTAGATGTTAATTGTACCGCATAAGTAGTTACCAAATGTTTGGCTAATGTATGAAGAGTTGAATATTCAAAAAAGACAGTTGGCGTTAAATCCAAGTGATATTTATCATTTAGCTGATTGGAGAAGTCTGTAAATGAGATCGAGTCAAATCCATATTCGTTCAATTCTACATCTGGATAAATATCTTTTGAGCTTACTTTAAGCATATGAGAAACGATTTGAATTAAAGCAGATTGCATTTTCTCAATTAATGGAGTTGAATTCATCTCGCTTTTCCCCTCTATGAATGGGTCTAATATAGATGGATTTGGATCGTTATGCAGGATATTAGAAGCATGCTGTTCTGTTAAGCTTTCTGCTACAAAAGGTTGTAATAACGATTGAAGCTTATCGGTATCGCCATGTAAAACAACAACCTGATCTTGGCTACTTTTAATAGCTTTATAAAATAACTGGATTCCTGTATCGGCATCCATAGGAATCATACCTAACTGTTTTCGAATTCGTGTGCGTTCTACAGTATTTAACTGCATCCCTCCATCTTCCCAAAGTGGAAAATTGAGTGATAATGTCTTACCTGAACGCTGTTGATGAGTTACTTTATGATTACGCTCCGAAGCGAAGATATCCATAAAAGCATTAGCGGCTGCATAATCTGCTTGACCTGTATTACCGACCACTGAAGCAAGAGAAGAGAACAGCACAAAAAAATCAAGTGGCATATCTGCGCTTACTTGATCTAGCAACAATGTTCCATGAACTTTAGGAGCTAATACTTCTTCGATTTCTTCATTAACTTTGTGCTGGATATAATGATCACGATGTATACCTGCACTGTGAATAATACCATGCAACTCTCCACAGATGGATCTAATCTGATCGATCATAGTAGTTACATCTTCTGCTATTGTAATGTCTGCTACAAGATAGTGAATTTGAGCTTGATGATGTTGCAATTGATCTAACTTTGCTTGCATAAAATGATCTAGCGGTGAACGACCCACTATAATAAGAGTAACTTGATTGGTTTGTTGAATAATCTCTTGCGCAAAAATATACCCAAGACCTCCAAGGCCTCCTGTAATTAAATAATGACCTTGATCTTTCCATGGAAGCTGCGATTCTTCAGATAGTGTAGGCTCCCACTTGTTCCAATCACGTATATAACGAATCTGATTATCGTAACGTACAATAGAAACAGATTCATTCTGATTATCTTTGATTTTGTGTAGCACATTTATAGCTGTTTCTTGAAGATCCACTTGAATACATTGCGTTTTAAATTTACTGTATTCTTGTTGAGCCGTCTGTAATGTTGCAGCTAATCCAAGTAACGTATGATACTTTCCTTTATTAGGTACAATAAGTTGCAGCAATATGTTTTCGGAAGAATTGGATATTGATTGCTTTAACACGTCAATCAATTGTACTGTGCAACTTGTAAATAAGTGTGCATTCTGTTCTTCTGTTGTTACATAAGCAATCTCTTCTTCTTGCAAAAGAATACAGTCAACATGTGGCATACTTGTACGAATATCATTGTACATAGATGCAAATGATGGAGCTAATACTATGATATGATGAATATTTCTATTGGTATGATCGGAATGTGATAATACTGTCTGTTCCGTCCAAGTTGGCGTAAGTAGCATCGAATCATGATGATCTGAAGATGCTGTTATTGCATGCTCTAATGTTCTAGGTGTAAAGCCACTAAACCGAACACAAACATGACCTTCATTATCGCAAAGATCAATATCTAATTTATGAATTTTATCATTTGCTGTACTTCCAGCACTATATCTTGCCCATACCCACATTTCTGGAAGGCATGGTTGAAATATTTCCAATTTCTGTAGTGTAAATGGAAGTGTAGATTTACCTTGATATAAAGGGTTACTTACAGTCCCGATCGTATAACCAATCGCTACTTGTAAGGCGGAATCCATCATACTAGGATGCAATTGATATAACTCTTTATCCGGTAACTGATCTACAGGCATCTCGAGGCGTGCTAACACTTCATGATCTTCTGTTGCTTTGGTATAGACGACCTCTATGCCTTTTAAGCTTTCTCCTAAGGCTATTCCATTTTTCTGTGACTGCTCATAGAATTGGTTAGCACTTATAGGACTGATTGAATATTGATATTGTAGATGAACAATGTCGATGGCTGTTGGTTGTGCTTGCTCTATAATGGATGCTGATCCTTGACTATATACAAGACGATCTCTATTTTCTGTAGAATCGCTATAAATTTCAAAAGAAAGATCACCATTTGATTCTACATATATATCAAGATGAGCTATAAATGGATCTATTTCTAAATGTAAAGGACTGGTCCACACGATATTTTTAAGTTGAATGATTTGATGATCTGGGATACCGCCTATCGCTTCTGTAACAGCTACTCGTATCCATTCCAGATGAGCCACCCCTGGCAATACTTTGTTCCCTTGTACAATGTGATCTCGGAAAAAGAATTCGTTACCCGTGAATATAGAAGTATACTTTTGTTGTTGTAAATCTGACGTATTTTTGTGCAGCAATGGATGAATAGATTCAACAGCTACTGATTTAGAAGAGGTAAAGCTTGCTGCTGATGTAGATAAGGCTGGAACCCAGTATTGATTTTTAGCAAATGGATAGGTTGGAAGCGGTATCCGATGTTGTTCTTCTTTTGCAAATATATCTCCCAGATTCCACTCATACCCTTGCACAAATACATCCTTCACTGCTACTAAATATTCCAGATAAGAAGCATCTTGTTTGGCTTGTTGGCACTTTTGAATACAGTCTGCTGCATATTTTTTGAATGATAATTGTTCACGGTTTTCACTTCGGTTTACTTGCCCTACAGTTACTTCTGGAGATTCGCCTTGATCTAACCATTGTTGTAGATATGTCGTTAATTTTTGCTGACTTTGTACAATACAAGCCAAACGGTGATTCAAATGCTGTCTACCACTCAATAGTGTGTAACTGATCGCAGCACAATCAGCTGTATGATTCATATTCCAAGATAGTAATTGTTGCGCTTGCTGACGTAATTGTTGCTCTGTACGTGCAGATAATACGATAAGATATCCTGCTTTGGATACTTGGGATTGGGCACCAGTCTGTGGCGCTTCTTCTATTACCATATGAGCATTAGTTCCGCTAAATCCAAATGAGCTAATCGCTGCACGTCGAGCTTGATCTATAGGAACTTCCCACTCTTTAGTGGTCGTATTAACATAAAAAGGGCTATCTGAAAAAGAAATGTTGGCATTACCCTTTTCCAAATGTAAAGAAGCTGGAATTTTTTTATTTTTAAGTGATAGTACTATTTTGAGAATTCCTGCAATACCTGCCGCTGTCGCCAAATGTCCGATATTAGTTTTGATCGAACCTATAGCGCAATATTCTTGTTCATTTGTATACGTGCTAAAAGCTTTTGTTAATGCTTGATATTCAATAGGATCGCCTAATTTTGTTCCAGTCCCATGTGCTTCTACCATCTGAATATGTGCCGGATTAATATTGAACGAATCATATACTTGTTGTTCTAATCTAGTCTGAGATTTGGCACTTGGTGCTGTAATCCCATTCGTTGTACCATCTTGATTGATTCCACTTCCCTGTATCACACCGTAGATATGATCTCCATCCTCTAGTGCTTCGTGCAGACGTTTCAATACAATAGTTCCTGCACCTTCCCCGGGTACGAAACCATCTGCCTTCTCATCAAAAGTATGACATCTTCCTTCAAGAGATAACATACCTGCACGATTAGAATCCAGATAAAATTGAGGTGTCGATTGAAGAAAAACACCACCAGCTAATGCCATATTAATTTCATTTGCCCATAATGCCTGACAAGCTAAATGAATTGCAACCAACGAGCTAGAACAAGCTGTATCTACAGCAATAGCAGGTCCTTGTAAATCTAAATAATAAGCAATTCGTGCAGGTATAATAGATCCTGCTTTGCCCCAAAAAGATTGTGGTGGCGGATTATCTCCGACTAGCGTTGGATAATCACTACTCGTACAACCTACATAAACACCGCATTTTTGACCTTTGATCGAATGACCCGCATAACCTGCATCTTCTAATGCTTTCCAAGATTCTTCTAGAAAAATACGTTGTTGCGGATCCATATATATAGCTTCTTGTCCTGAAATATTAAAAAATAACGGATCAAATGTGCTGATATCATCTAAAAAACTACCTTTATCGCAATATTCCTGATCTGCATCATAATATTGCGATAAATCCCATCGAGATACACGTTGAATCAGATCGGTTCCTTGTTCTAAATGTTCCCATAATTCATCAGGAGTATTGGAACCTGCAAAGCGCCCACTAATCCCTATAATCGCAATCGGTTCACGTGAATGTATATCCTGATTGGAAGATTTGGAAGATAACGCAGGCTTGGGTTGTGGCACTGCATGATATTGCCATTCTTCTGGAATAGTCACTACGATTTTCCCGATATTTTCGCGGTTTTCAATATTTCGATAAGCTTCTTGCAATTGATCAAATCTAAACAGTTGACCGATATGAGGAGCAATGATCCCTTTTGCTACCCAATCTAACATTTCGTTGTAGTACTCTACCAATCGTTCAGGTTGCTCTAAGCTTAGTTTTCTTAAGTCAAGGCTGTAAAAAGACTGATTAGAGCCCATTTGAGATAGATCGATTGCTTTTGCACTTTTTAAAGCAGTCATTGCGATTTCAATATAACTTCCATTGGAAGCTAGACTATTTAATCCTTTTTGAAGAGCATCGCCTGATAAAGTGTTCAGAATCATATCCACACCTTGACCGTTTGTAAGCTGTTTAATCTGTTTTTCAAAATCGACTTCTCTATAATTGATCACATGATCTACACCTATAGATAATAAATAATCTAACTTGTGTTGTGAGCCTGCTGTGGCATAGATTTCAGCCCCATAGTGTTTAGCCAGCTGAATAGCGACCAGACCAACTCCTCCGGTGGCAGTCTGAATTAATATCCGTTGCTTGGGTCTGATCTGTACTTTGCCAAAAGCAGCAATAACAGTCATAGCGACAACAGGTAAAGAACAAGCTTCTGCAAAAGAAAGCGTAGATGGTTTGGCAAACACTTGAGATGCTTTACATGTAATAGCTGTTGCATGGGCTCCCATATGTTCGCTAGCAAAAAAGACAACGTCTTCTCCAGAACGAATATGTGTCACTTGTGCCCCTACATCGACTACAATTCCTGCGGCTTCAAAACCAGGTGTAAATGGATAGGGAGGCATTGTAGGATACATCCCTTTTACGCTTAATAAATCACCAAAATTTAAAGAAAACGCGCGTACAGCGATACGAACTTCATCTTCTTTAAGTGCTGGTACTTCATGCGCTTGAATAGATAATTCTTGAATATCAGATGGTCGATGAAGTACAACTTGATAAAAAGAGGTGTCAGAAGCGTTAGGAGTTATTGTATGCTCCTCTGAAATAATTTGGTTTATGGGTGAAGAATTATATTTGGTATCCTCTTTTGAAGGTTGTACAGATACACTGACTTTGCTAGGAGTTAGATTATCTTGAGTCGTTGAAACAGGTTCACTCGCTTCAGACGAATCTTTAGCCACTTGTAACATCTGTTTGAAATGATCAGAATATTCTTCTAATAAGTACTCTACCAACAAATCAACATTGTTGTAATCAAACAATACGGTAGTCTGTAGAGATAATTGACCACGCTTATTGATTAAATTAACCAGATGTACAGCAATAATAGAATCGACTCCATATTCAGCAAAGCTACGATCATTTTGAATACGATCTGTATTGATTTTGAGATCCTCTGCTATACTTCCGCGAACGATATCACTGACAAAGTCCAGCACCGCTTGATCTGTTACAGCAGTAACACTAGCATCTTCTTTAGCTTGCTTTCTCATAAAAGTATGGTTAGGTGGAATTATAGGTATATCGACTTCCGGTATGATATTATTTCGAGCATGAATAACAATTCCATCGCTTTGAGAAGCAATAATTTGTTGCTTAAACATTACCGCTTCTGATGCAGGATATGTAATCGTGTGAAAACCTTCGCGTTTTAATATTTTTTTCCAGGAGTCAGCTGATAGTGCAGGTGATCCACTAATACGTAAAGCTTTATCTTCATAAGCCCACCATCCTTCAAGTAATCCAAAAGTCAGATGATTGATTAGTGACTTATCTGTGATTTCATTCACAAGTAACATCCCATTTTTCTTTAGAGCGTTTTTAACAGTTTGCAAAGTATGACGAATATTTTGGGTTGTATGCAGAACATTACTGGCAATAATAAGATCATATGAACCCAGATCAACGCCTTGACTAGCAAATGACTTTTTCAAATCAATAATTTGATAGTTTAAATAAGGTACAGACGGTCCATACTTTTGTTCTGCATGCATCAAGAATGCTTTTGAAATATCGCTATAAACATATTCCTCTATATGACTTTCCCATATTTTTAAATGTTCAAAAACTACTTCACTTGTTCCACCCGTTCCTGCTCCTATTTCTAAAATACGTACTTTTTTGCCTGCTTGTGCACACTTTTCAACATAAACAGAGGCAGATTCTGCAAGTACAGTATTGAAGTAATCTGCTGTAGAATGATGTTTGTAAATACCTTCTACCAGTTGCATAGAAGATTCAGGAAACATAATTTCAGTAGCTAATCTGTCTCCCTGCAAAATAGAAGGCAGATTACGCAACATACGATCTACTAACTGGACTTGAGCTTGAAGATCCGGATTTTGTAACCAGCCAGAAAGTTGTTTTTCCCATTTGTCCCAATAGCGATCTACTACTTGTTTATATATGTTCGTGTCTTTTAAGTTATCTTTATGAATAGGCAATAACTGAACTTGAGCTTGAAGCATTGCAATACTTTCCACTAACCATTGAGGATAAAATGATAATGTACCTTTTTGCCATACAAAATCTTTATTCAAACAACCTGTAGCATGCAACTGGCACCACAATAGTTGGATTAAAAGTTCATTGACAGCTTCCATTTGTTGATTTGCTGATTCCATCATCTTGAAGTTTTTCATGTCTGAGCACTCCTTTTTATTGCAACCCAAACAAAACGATTATTGATATACCATAATCGTTTTGTTGTTGTTCCATAATGGCAACTCTGGTTGTCCTATCGTCTCAATCATTACAAGCTGATCTAAAGTATTTGTTAAAAGTAACTCAAGCGCTTGATTAGCTTCTGGTGGCTCAATAGAACCAATTCCTTTGTTTGCCATACTCTGTTGAACTTCTGGAGATACAACAGATCCAACATTTCCCCAATATCCCCAGTTCATCACTTTAACTGCACATGAGAAAGACTGTGATAATTGACGGGCAAAAGCATCCATATACGTGCAACCCGCTACATAATTACTTTGTCCTGGTAATTTCATAAATGAATTTAAAGAAGAAAAAAATAACACAAAATCTAATGATTCTTTAGCGAATACCTGTGCCATATTTACACTGATATTTAATTTGGGTGCAAGCCCTTTACAGAATTGTTGCTCATCCATATTTGCCAAACTACGATCAGACAAGACCAGAGCAGAATGAATGACTCCATCAATACGATTATAATGTTGCTTGATCTGCTGATACGCCAGCTGTAATTGATTAATATCTGTAGCATCCCTCGAAATATATAAAGGCTGTGGTCCCCAACGAGCCAGTCGATCTAACTGAGCTTGAATCTGTTGATTTTTTTCTTTTCTTCCTATCCATATCACATGGGCATTATACTTACGAATCATATATTCGCTCCATACTTCACCTATTCCGCCAGCACCACCAATAATCACGTAGACTCCACCTTGACGATATATCGTAGATGTGGTGTTTTGTTCATATTCGACAGCTAGTAATTCCTGACGATACCATTCTTGTTCACGAAATAGATAAGCATCTCCTTGCGGATCAGGTGCAAGAGATAAAATACTTTCAATTGGAATATCTGCTCCTATTTCCATATCCACTAGACGAATATGCCAGTGACTATATTCTTTGGCAAGCGATCCAATATATCCATGTAATGCAGCTTGTGCGGGATTAATAGCATCAAATGGATGGATACTTTGTGCTTGATAGGTGAGTACAGTTACATGTAATGATCGGCTCCCATAACCAAGTGCTAACAAACTTTTAACGAAGCGAAAGAATAGAAGAACTTCTTTTTCTTGAAAAGTGATACTTTGTTGCTCACTGGCATATGGCATAGATTCCGAAGAAGCAGACCATATGATATGATCGATTTCTTTGAATATAGATAACTGATTATTTATGCCATCAATCGATTGATTAGGATCTAGAGACACTATATTTATATTTGGAATATACTGTGACCACATTTCTGACATGCTAGATTGATTATGGATATAAACGACAGTTTCTATAGACTCCGATAAATCTGTTGTAGGAATACTGTCGAGCATCTCCCATACTGGCGTAAACATCATTGTTGCTGTATTTGAAGTCGCCCGAGTATCTGTACTTGTATAAGGCTGCTCGATAGTATGATCGGATTGCATGCGACGTGTAACAAATTCTTTTAATCGTATACATACAGTTCCTTGCTGATTGCAAATATTAATATCCAATCTAGGCATAGGATCATGAGAATGACTACCTGCACTGTATTGAATATGCACCCACATCTCTGGATCACAGTTCTCTACTACTTCGAGCCTTTGTAGAGCAAAAGGAAGAGACGGTACACTCATAGATGCATCAAATCCAGTAGTTAGTCCTATAGAAGCTTGCAATGCCCCATCAAGCAGAGCAGGGTGAAGAATATAAGGTTGAATTGTATTTTCAAATACATCTGGTAAAGATAATTTAGCTATCAGTTGATTCGAACCTAAAGATACATGCTGTATGGTCTGATGAGCAACACCATAGGATAATCCCATCGCAGTAAATGCTCTGTAACATTCAGCAGCAGACCATTGTTTTAGCTGACAATCTTGTTGAATAGACTGGATATCGATGACTTCTTTTTGCAATGCAATATCAAATGTCGCTCTGCCTTGACTACATAAGCGCCATTCTTGTTGATCTTGCTCACTATAAATCTCATAACTAATCTCTTCTACATGTTCCAATTGCAGATTAATATGCACTGATTTAGGTGCATGTTCGATAGAAATAGGATTCGCCCATACTATATGAGTTAATGCAAAAGACAAAGGCCGTTCAGTATTCGAACCTCTTGATAAAGGCATAGAGTGTTTGACTGCTTGTAAAGCCATTTCCAAATGAGCTGCTCCAGGCAATACTGCTATACCTTGTACTTGATGATGTTCTAAGAAAAATTCTTTTCCACTAAATATAGACGTAAACTTCTGTTCTTGTAGTCTTGAATCATTATGATGTAATAAAGGATGAAGTAATTCTGCTTTAGTATCAGATTGAAACTGTAATGGGGTATCTATACTAGATACCGTTTCTGCTGGCTTATACCAATACTTTTCTTTGGCAAATGGATATACCGGTAAAGACATGCGTTGCGGGCGAGTCTCATTATCGTTATAGGCTAACGACCAATTGATATCTACACCCTGTACCCATAACTCTAACAATTGAGGATATTTTCTTTTGTGAATCCATGATGTCAGGGTAGCTTGCATATCCTCGTCTGACCATTGCGCTTTTATTGACTTACTATTTGTAGCATCGCCTTTATACACATTTGTAGATGTATCAATAGGATCAATGCTCTGTTTTATATGTTGTTTCAATTCATCTATAGAGGACACTAGGATAGCCAGACGAAACTCCATTGCTTCCCGACCAACTTGTAAAGTATAGGCTATATTAGATAATTGATTCTCATCTAGAGAAGAGCGTTCCAATTGTTGAAGCAAGCGTTCTGTTACTACCTGTAGCCGCTCTTCTGTACGAGCAGACAACAGAATAGCTACAGGACTGTTAGAATCCTGAGATACATAGACTGGTCGTTGCACAGATGTAGGAATATATTCTGCAACAACAAGATGTGCATTTGCTCCTCCTGCACCAAAAGAAGAAATACCCGCTATTCTCGGTATTTCTTCTTGACGACCATTCACTTCAATTTGTGGTCTATTCCATGTTGTTAATTGTTGTTGAACATGAAAAGGAGTCTGTTCAAACTTAATATTAGGATTCAATCTCTCCGAATGAAGAGATGGTACTAATTGATGATGTTGTAATTGTAATAATATTTTACTTAATCCCGCTATGCCTGCTGCACTTTCACAATGGCCAATATTAGACTTAATTGAACCAATAGCACAAAATTGTGTGTCTGTAGTATCCTGTTCAAATGCTCTTCGTAATCCTTCAATTTCAATAGGGTCACCCAAAGCTGTACCTGTACCATGAGCTTCGATATAACTAATCATTCGTGCATCTATTCCAGATGTTTGAATAGCATCTGCAACCACTTTGGATTGAAGCGCTGGATTAGGAACCGTATACCCTTTTGTTTTACCACCTGTATTAATCATGCTACCTTTAATTACACCATAGATATGATCACCATCTTGTATGGCTTGATGAAGTGGCTTTAATACAATGGCTCCTACACCTTCTCCATCGACAAACCCATCAGCAGATTCTCCAAATGAACGGCATTGTTCTCCAGAGGAAAGCATATTTTTATCACATAATCGCTCATAGTGTACAGGATCAACAATCAAATTCACCCCACCAGCAATCGCACATTCACTGGTTCCACTATACAAACTATCTAATGCTAAATGAATAGCTGTTAATGATGATGAACAAGCCGTATCAACCGCCAGACTAGGCCCAACAAAATTAAAGCTATAAGAGACTCGATTGGCAACAGACCAGTACGATGATCCTGTAGGATAATTTCCATTCATCACACCTACAAACACGCCTACTTTTTGTGAATGACTGAGTTGTTGTGGAATATAGCCAGCATCTTCAATACAAGAGTACGCAATTTGTAAAAATTGTCGTTCTTGAGGATCCATTTGTTCTGCTTCTTTGGGAGAAATATAAAAGAATAGAGGATCAAAAGTATCGATTCCTTTGATAAATCCTCCCCATTTACTATAAGAGAATCCTGTTTGCCCTTTTTCAGGATGATAATGTTGTTGCCATTGCCAGCGATCAGCAGGTATTTCAGTAATCGCACTTTTGCCTTCTTGCAATTGATTCCAGAATTCAGTCATATCATCTGTTTGTGCATATCTACCGGCTAATCCAATAATAGCGATATCTGGCTTGATGGAATCCTTAGATTCTGGTGATGTGATCGTTTCAGATTCAAGTAATGGCTCTGTAGGAACAACAGAAGAAGGCTGAATAACTGGCTCTATCACATCTACTTTTTCCCCTAACATGGTTATTAACGCTTCATAACGGTGAGTTATAAAATAATCCACTAATGTAGCTATAGTAGAGTATTCAAAAAAGAGCACGCTACTTACATGCTCTTCCATCACTTTATTAAGTTCATCTGTTAATTGAATAATCAAAATAGAATCCATACCGTACATTTCTAGTTCTTCACTGACATCTATACTATCGGGTTCCACTTCCAAAATCTGTCCAATGACTATTTTGAAATGGTCCATACTTTTCTGTTTTAATAATTCTTCAGTCTGATGCGATACCATTGGTTTCGCAATGACTTTATTTGAGATATCTTCTATACTTTTAGATTGTTCAATGATTTCATTTTGATGATTGTCTTTTGGAGCGTTATTCTTTTTTTCTGACGAATCACCCCGTCACTTAAAGCCGTTATCACCTGTTGTCCCAAAAATTCAGTCTCTACAGTTGGATACGCAATATGTTGATACCCTTCTTGTTCCAATACATTACGCCATTGTGCAGGAGTTAATAACGGACACCCCGGAATCCGTAATATAGGATCTTCGTATAACCACCATCCCGGAAGCAGACCAAAAGTAACATGATTAAATAGCGAATATTCAATAATTTCATTAATAATCATCATGCCGTCTTTTTTCAACAATGCTTTGGCATTACGTAATGTTAAACGAATATCGCGCGTAGCGTGTAATACATTAGTAGCTACAACGATATCATAACCACCTATATCAATCTGTTGATTCAACATGGAATCTTCAATATTTAGAAGATGATATGTTAAATAATCATAATGAATTCCATAATGTTTACGAGCATGATTAAGAAAAGATTTAGAAATATCAGTATAAGCATATTCAGCTATATATTGCGTATACGGCTGTAATCTAGAAAACAAAAGCGCACTTGTTCCGCCTGTTCCTGCTCCAATTTCCAAAATGCGTAATGATTTGGACGGGATCGTCTGATCCATGTGTTCGATTTGAGCAATCACTTGATCGGCAACGATATGATTAAAATGATCTGCTATGTTATTGTTTTTGTAGATCCCTTCTACTAAATCCATAGAAGCGTGCGAAAACATCAAGTCTGTTGCTGGCTTATGACCATGCAAAATATCGGGTAGAGAAAGTAGCATCGTTTCAGCTAAGATAATTTTGGCACGCATATTAGAATCTTGTAACCACTTTTCTTTATAATCTGCCCAGTTGCGCCATAACTCATTCGTATTGATCAAAGGAACCGAATATTGTGTTAAAACAGTTGTGGTTTGTTGTAGCCACTTCATATACATTTGATTCGTTTTAGGAAGTAAGTCTAACAGTTCAGAAATAGGCATATCTGCTGTATAGCCTATTTTTTGCATCTGTACATATAATAATTGAACAAGCCATTGATTGAGTTCGTCTAACTGTTGCTGTTGATTGTATAGTTGTTCATTATCAGACATAAAAATCTCCCTTTTCTTATCATTGTATAATCATTAATTCGTGTTCATTAAGATGATACACATTACGTTCATCTATTTGTTTGACCAATCCTATTTGTTGAAATGGAGAGACAAGTAACCATTCTAACGCTTGCATAGCTTCTTGAGGTTCAATAGAACCAATACCCTGCTTGAGCATACGTTCACGATAATTTCTTGATGCTACTGTACCTACGTTTCCCCAATATCCCCAATTCATAACTTTTACAGAACAAGTCCAATGACTCGATAAATATTGAGCAAATGAGTCTTTAAATGTACATCCTGCTGCGTAATTACTTTGTCCTGCTGGTTTGGCAAATGCGTTGATTGAAGAAAAAAACAATACAAAATCAAGCGATACCTTTTGAAATACATGTTCTATACTAGCGCATACATTAACTTTGGCAGTTAATGCTCCTCGAAATCGTTCTTCATCCATCTGAATTACTGTATTATCTAATAAAGCAATCGCCGCATGAATAACACCGTTAATCTGAGGATAACGCTCTATTATTTCTTGATAGACACGTTCCAACTCATCGGGATTGGCTGCATCTGCACTTATATATTCAGGCGCCGTTCCATACTGTGATAAATGACGCAAGCTTGCTTCAATCTGTTGATTGATACGACGTCTACCTATCCAAATAATCTTCGCCTGATACTCACGTATCATATACTCACTCCATACTTCGCCAATCCCGCCCGCACCACCAATCACTATATAGACGCCATTTTTACGATAAGCAGTTTGTTGAATAGCTTTATACTGTACAGGAATGAGTTGCTGTTCGTGCCACTGCAATCTGCGATAGCTGATTATATTACCATCAGGATTTGTAGGCAAAGAAAAAAGAAATTGCCAATCTATCGTTTTTGTTTGCTCAAGATCAACCACACGAAAGCGCCAATTTTTGATTTCTTTAGCCAGCGAACCGATGAAGCCGCTAATACTACTTTGAATAGGTTTGACCTCTTCAGAAGGAGATACATATTGCGTATTCATAGTGACTATAGTCCATTCCAAACTATGACGATCATAATGGTGTTGAAGTAAACTTTTGATCAGTCGAAACAGTCGAATAACGCCTTGTTCTTGTCCATATATGATAGCTTCACTATGAGTGGTGTCTAATGGGGGATCAGAAGCTATCCATACTATATGATCTAACTGATCATGCAGAAGTATAGATTGATAGATAGAATCAATCGTCTGATCTGTGTCCCATTGCCACCGTATAGCATTCGGATAAGAAGAAGAAATAGCATTCCACTGTATATCGGAACTTCCAATAACCAGTATTTTCTGTAAATTGATTATAGAAGTATCCAAAGCTACTATCTTATCTGTTGAGAAAGTATCCCAGATAGATGCAAACATAGTTAAATGTTCAGGTAATTCAGTCCATACAGGTACAACAGTGGGTTCTAATAATTGTCCTTCTAAAGTTCTAGCTGTATATTTTGAAATACGTATACATAGTTGCCCGGAATCATTATAGAGATTAATATCTAACTTCTGCACTTTATCTTGAGCAGTTGTTCCTTCGCTCCAACAAATACGTGCCCACATCGTAGGTGTACAAGCTTGAATATACTCTAACTCTTCCAAAGCAAAAGGTAACTGAGGTTTTCCTTTCAAATTCGTACCCTCTTGAGACATTGTAAATAGAATAGCGGCTTGGAATGCTGAGTCAAGCATAGTGGGATGCAGTATATAGTCTGATAACGTATTTTCTATCCGAGTTGGAAGCTTGATCCGAGCTACTGCTTGCTTCTGATCGATCCATAAATAATCGATACCTTGATGACTGTCGCCATAATTAAGCCCCCATTGATTCAGCTTTTTATAGCAGGTTGTAGCATCCCATTGTTGTTCTGTACACAATCGTTTGAGTTCTTCAGGATATATATTTAATTCATTAGATACAGAATGATTCTTCATAGTAACCATCCCGTGACCGCATATAGGAAGGCTCGAATCATGATGTCGCATAGCAATTTCATAACGTAGTTGTTCTTGTTTCTCAGAATGTAGATGAACATGTACATCAATAGGTTTATCTGTAATATAGATAGGTTGATTCCATGTCACATGACGCAATACAAAGCCAGTATGCACTTTCGCTAACATCCCGCTTGCTTTTTGAAGCGCCGCAACAGCCATTTCCAAATAAGCTACACCCGGTAGAACAGCAATCCCTTGCACATGATGATGCAATAAAAAAAACTCTTCTCCTGTAAATGTAGATTGAAAAGAAATTTGGTCTGCTGTAGATCTATTTTGTTGTAACATCGGATGTGCTGCAATGTCTTTTAGCCTAGACTTTTGAGCTGTGGGTAGATTAGATTTCAGTCGAAATGTGCTACGCTGAAATGCATATAAAGGTAAACTGACTTTAGTATAAGATTGATTGTCATACACTACATCCCATCGAATATCTACACCATTCAGCCATAATTGTAATAATTGCTCTTCATAATCGCCATCTAAGCTAATTAAAGATTCTTTGTTAGTTATCATGCTCTGTGCAATCAGATCTTCCACTAATGTAGATGAATCATACTTTGCACCGACTAGATAGGCTAACCAATCGGAAGGATGATCTATTTCGTTCAAAGTGCGATTATGCGTATATAGTATAGAATAATTATTTTGCTTATTTATATTATTTAGTTGTTTGGACAATGAATAGGCTATCTGTTCATCGTTCTGATTAGAATAAAGAATAATTTCCAAAGCATCTTGTTTGCTAATAATCTCATCGTCTAATAAATCTATTAATTCTTGCCATGCTTGATGATCAAAAGTATAAGGCTCAGACAAATTCCATTTTTGTTTCAGTTTGCGTAAAGAATGCACAATGATTAACAATAGCATCATGTTGATATGAGTGATAGGATAATCAGACTTTATTTGTTCGTCTTGAATAATACATTTCACAATATCGATGTTATATTTTTCCTGTGTGACCTTATTCCATTCATCTAGCAATGATTTAAACGTATACTGATGAGCATATAATATTTTAGCTTTTGTTATATGTTCTTGTTGAACAAGTAGTATATGTTGATCTTGTGCAAGCTCTGATAGTTGCTTGGATAGATATTGAACGTATTGAGCATCCCCTATCAAAGGCATAATAGACTGACCATTTCCTATATATAAAGGAACAGAGGGGCGCTTAAAAACAATCTCTTCTTTATTTTGTCGATTAAGCAATAGCTTGATAATCGTTGTGATCGGTAAAACCTCACTAATGGCTAGTCCAACCCATGTGCCTTTGCCAAATACGGTAACCCATTCCGGAGTTGTAGTTAATTCGATCAATGTATAAACATAACTATACCCGCTTATAAATGTATATAATTCGCTATTCTCTTCAAGCCAAATATCCTGATAATATCCTTCGATTTTTTGGGAATCTTCTGTTAATTGTTGAAGAATATTTAGCAGTTCTGCTTGTTTTTGTTTGTATAAATGATTATTTATAGCACTTGATGTGATATCAGCATACCCTTTCCAAGATGAGAATCTGGTATCTAAGCTCCAATTAGGCATTTCAGCTTTGACAATATGAGAAGCAGCGATTTCCAACCATTTTTTGATGTCGTTGATAGATGAGACAATACTACCTACTCGATAAGAAAAAGATTCTCTACCTTGCAAAAGAGTTCGACAAATATCGTTCAACGAATATTCATGTTCATCTATATTCTGAATCCAACTTTTCCAGTTCTCAATCAATTGCTTAAGACTTGGAATAGTTTTGGAAGATAATACAATAAATGGAGCGGGTGGTGTACTGAGTGAAGATTCTACAACAGCATCACTTTCACTAACAACTGAACGATACTCTTCTAACAAGACATGAGAATTAACACCACCAAATCCAAAAGAACTTATTCCTGCTCGTAAAGGTTGCTCTGAATCTATAGATTCCCATACACTACATTTTGTAGTGACTTGAAATGGAGTTGATTCAAAATCAATAATAGGATTAAGGGTTTGGATATTTAGAGATGGCGGTATCTTTTTGTGCTTCATCATCATTAAGACTTTAATTATTCCTGCCATTCCAGCTGCACTTTCCAAATGCCCAATATTGGTTTTGACAGAACCGATCTGGCAAAATCCGTTATTTAAAGTATCTGTCCGAAAAGCTTGAGTTAACGCTTCGATTTCGATAGGATCACCTAATGATGTACCTGTACCATGAGCTTCTATATAATTTATAGTCGATGCTTTCACACCAGCAGATTGATAGGCAGCTTGAATAACTTTTTGTTGAGCTTCCATTTTGGGAGCAGTCAAAGAAACACTTTTACCTACATGATTTACAGCGGACCCTCGGATCACTCCATAAATATGGTTCCCATCTTCTATCGCTTGATCAAGTCGCTGTAATAACAGTACAGCCACCCCATCACCAGGTACATAACCATTCGCTTGTTGATCAAATGTTTTGCACTGTCCATCTGGACTAAGCATTCTAGACTGAGCAAAGGAAACATATTTCATCGGATGTAAATTTAGATTAACGGCCGAGGCAATAGCATAATCACAATCATGATCAATCAATGCGCGTCTAGCTTCATGGACAGCCACTAGAGATGAAGCACAAGCGGCGTTAATCGGCATACTCATTCCTTTTAGATTTAAAATGTATGAGATTCGATTAGTTAATAAACTTTCATATGTACCTAAGCAGGCATAGCTATCTATATTCTCATGATTCAAACTGCTTATTTCTTGTAAATAATCAGCTGACATGATACCTGCGTAGACAGAAGTGATTTGTTGTTGCAAATGTGATAATGAAATACCAGAATCCTCAATACAATGCCAGGTCTCCTCTAACAACAATCGTTGCTGAGGGTCCATGTTGTTTACTTCACGTGGCGAAATATTAAAGAATCGATGATCAAAATCGTATACATGATCTATCGCTCCACACCATTTACTATTGGTTTTGCCTGCTTTGAGCACATCGGCAGAGTAATAGTCTTGAATATTCCAACGATCCGCAGGAATTTCTTGAATAGAATTAACACCTGCTTCAAGATTGTCCCAAAATTCATCATATCCGTTCGCATCTGGAAAACGACAAGATATTCCTACAATAGCGATATCTGTTTTTTTCGAGTCCATTACTCTTCACCTCCGTGGAATTAAGGTTTCATAATACCTGCAAAACGAAGCAAATATGAAAATGATGGTGATTTATCACTATAGCCTGATGTGGTTAGCATTTGGGCTTCGAGAAGATTCGGACAATGACCCATACGACGAAAAGCAGCATTACGTAATTTGATAAAAGAACTATTTTTAACAAACCAACAGAAAGTATGTGCTGTGCTATTTTGCTGAATTAACTTTACATATTTACGTCTTTTCTTTTCGTAAGAACGTAACATCGATTCAGAATAATTTTCAGTAGACAATGCTTCTGTTAACGTTTGACTAAGCTCCATCGCACCTTGAATCGCCAGATTCATGCCTTGTCCTAGCGCTGGGCTCAATGCATGACAAGCATCACCCAAAAGAACTGCACCGTCTACAGCCCACTTATCTGTCTCCAGATAAAATGCAGGTATAGACTGAACTTGTTTGAAATCGGTGATCTGTGTTAACTCTTGCTGAAGATGTGGACAAAGAGATACAAGCAATTGACGCAAAGAATCAATCCCGTCGTCTTTGATACTCTGCCATAGCTCTTTACGAAGTGCGAGATAGACACGAGTACGTTTACCAGGCAAAGGAAATACACCACAGCTTACCCCGCTTCCAAAAAAGAAACTGGCTTCTGCTGGTGGCTCTTCTTCCATATGAAAAGTAAAAGCAAACATTTTAGCTTTTTTCTCTTCATACGGATATAGATGATGCTTAATTCCTAATTGTTCCCTAATCTTAGACTTAATACCGTCTGAACCTACTACGACTTTGCTATGAATGATCATAGATTCTCCATCAGTCGTTGCTTCTAGCCCTATCACTTTTCCATTATCGTATAATAGCTGCTGAGCATTGACTCCAGCGTAGAAATGAACATTAGGAAGAGCAACCGCAGCATTAAATATACCTTCATGAATTTTATGATGATCTCCATTTAAAGCATATTGAATAGGGATATCCATTGTGCTGTAATCTCCAGTAAAACAGCGTTTCCCACCTACTGTTCCATAATGAACTTTAGTTACCAGTGCACAATGCTTACGAATTTCAGGAAGTACATCTAGCCCTTTTAAAAGTTCTATCGTAACCGGCTGTAAAAAATCACCTTTCGGTATAGGCTTAAATTGTTTTAAACGCTCTACTAAAGTAACATCATGACCTTTTTTGCCCATAGCTAGAGCTAATGCTACACCTGCAATTCCACCACCGACAATCAATACATCTGTATTTATATGCATTCATTTGACTCCTTCACCTTAGGGTTATTTGTATCTACTGGTTATGAAGCAGGCGATGATTTAGTAAATCGGCAGTTTCGTTCATTAACTTATCTGCTATCTGGTCTACATGTCTTTGTTGCCAGTGTTCAAGTAAAGTGCCTTGTACCCACTGATTAAATGCACCTAATGCAGGTCCGCAGTATACTTGATAATCTACTTTGGATTCCTGATCTCCATGTAATGCCAACTCTGTAGAGTAGGTAAAATACCACTTAAACAGCAAAGCCATTTTTGCTTTGGGGCTACGTTCAGCACGTTCAATTTCTTGCGTACTATGCGTTTCTTTTACATCATCATAGATATCTGAAAAACTTTTTTTGAAATATTGTTCTTGTAATCTTGCTTTGGTCTTCTCATCAATATCTTCAATTGCATTATACTGACGATATAATTCATATAATTTATTGGCACGTGCTGGAAAATATAACCCCTTTTTTAGTACCTGTACTTTCGCTCCTAATTCAAACATATCTCCAGCAGGTGCATATTCTGTATCTTGTACATTAATGTGTTGAAGTAATTCTTTTACTGTTGTACTGGTTCCCGCTTCGACAGTGCATTGATTAATAGAACCTGTCAAAATAAAATCGGCTCCCATAACGAATACTGCTGCCGCCGCTTCTGGTGTACCAATCCCTCCAGCAGCGCCTATTCTTATTTTTCGAGGATATGAGTATTGTTTCATGATTGTGGTTCTCAAACTAAGGAGTGAAGGTAATAAAGCCATCATAACTGCACTATCCGTATAACCACCTGAATCTGCCTCTGCACAAATATCATCTGCCATTGGGATTTTTTTAGCCCAATTTGCTTGTTCCGCTGTAATGTGTCGACTTTGCACCAATTGATCTAATATATGTTGAGGTGGTGGACTCATAAATAAAGTCGCTATCTCTGGACGTGAGCATTTAGCGATGATGCGATGAGAGGTGTTTATTTCACCATTAGGATTAAGCGATACACCAGACACCCGATAGTATACAAGCGCTGTTGTCATCGTTAAAAACCCTTTGGCTTCTATGATATTTACTTGATGCTTTAATAAAAGTTCGACCAATTGTTGTTCCATGTCTGGTTGAACTTGATTATGTAAAAAATTCACTCCGTACGACTCTCCATGCCGAAGTGTTTGCTGGACGGCAACAATATCAGCTTCAATTCGTTCCATCGTTAGTCCTCCAGTGCCTAAAAAAGCAAGGCAACCAAAAGAGGCTAATGTACTCACCATACGTACAGATGCAATTCCGCCGTACATTCCACCAGCTATATAAGCCAATTTGAGATTATATTCTTTTTTAAATTCATGACAACCTAGTGTAGAAGCATCATAACGGTGTGCTGTTGATGTAGGCACTTCTTGTTGCGATGGCTCTACAATGGCTTCTTCTATAATCAATGGGCTAGCCTCCCGCTGAATGGCTGCCACCATATTAGTAACTGCTTTTCCAGGCCCTACTTGGATAATTTCTTGCACTCCTTTTCCCATTAAGTAACGTATACTATCTGTCCACTGTACGGATGAGGTGATTTGTTGAATCATACACTCATGTAGATTATTGGATTCATAAGGACATGCATATACATTTGAAATGACAGGGATAGCAGGCATATTAAAATGAAATTGCTTTAGATAATCAGCAAATTTTTGTTGCACGTTTGCCATATACCTAGAGTGAAAAGCTGCACTGACTTTAAGCATTACATAATTTGTAGCTCCCTGTTGTTCAAATATAGATTGTGCTTGTACAAGATCATCTTTAGGCCCGGAGATCACAATTTGTGAAGGTGTATTAAGATTAGCTATATCGATAGTGCTAAGTCGGTTTTCTTTTAAAATTCGTTCTATGCTAGCCTGATCAAGACCAACAACCGCTGCCATTGCCCCACCGTTTGCTTCTCCCATAAGTGCGCCCCGATATTGGACGATTTTTAGACCGGTTGCAAAATCAAACACGCCTGCTGCTAATAATGCATTGAATTCACCTAGACTATGTCCAGCTACGTAATCAGGAGTCTTGTTTTCTTTTATCATGGTGTAATACATAAGTGCATTGACTACGTATAGTGCTGGTTGAGTAAAAGAAGTATGTCCGATTTGATTTTGAGTATCCTTTAGACAAAGTTCTTCCATCGAATAGCCAAGGATTTCATTAGCTTGAGCTATTAACTCTGGAAATTCAGCAAAATATTCTTTACCCATACCTTTATATTGTGATCCCTGTCCTGGAAATACATAGGCTCTCATAAGCTGTTCTCCTCCTTGTGATTGAGACGGTACAGATGAATAAGGTGTGGAATGATGAACCCTATTCGATTGATTGAATAGACGTTCTATATTCACGTTCTCATCCAAAGCAGGACCAAGAATGACCGTTGTGGATGATAAAGAATGAGTATTTAGATTGCGTTTGACTAGAGTTGATAATGTTCCTCCAGGGCTATTATCGATATACATATGTGGAGCAGAGGATTCTATATATTGAATCGTTTGTTGGAATAAAATAGGTTGCCTTGCTACTTGCCAAAAATGGTCTGGTTGGATAGCTGTAACTAAACCTCCTTGCAAACATGACAAGTAAGGGATGGTGGGTTTTTGAAATGATATAGTTCTTAAAAATTCTAAATACGGTTGCTCTGCTGGATCAATAGCAGGTGAATGAAAAGCAAATGATACAGGTAGTAACTGGCAAGCGATAGATTGTTGAGCAAGATATTTCTGAATGATTACTAATCTATCTACAGATCCAGAAATAACAAAATGCCCGTCATAGCTGACGGACACCAGTGTACAATATTCTATGTCTGGTAGTTGATCATAGATAGAAATAGGTGATAACACAGTTAACATAGACCCCGTCGCACAATACTGTTCAAAACATTTGGCTTGCTGGATCACGCATCTAAGAGCAGTTGAAGCATCTAACACACCTGCAATCGTAGCCGCTGCAAATTCACCAAGACTACTTCCTAAGACATAATCCGGTCGTATTCCACGTGTAATTAATACTTGTGCTAATGCATATTCCACCATGAAAATAGCAGGATGCGACAGCAAAGTACGTGTGAATTGCTGGCTATTGCGAAATTCATTATTGTAAATCGTATGTACAATAGAAATATCAATCATTTCTATCACTATTTTGTCCAAATCAAGCATAATCTGACGATACTGAAGATCTTGATCAAATAATTTTTTGGCCATTTGATAATATTGAGAACCTTGACCGGAAAACATAAATATATTTTTTTTATTCATCGGATACCTCCCGTCTATGTTGGATAATTTGCTTCATTTTGAGACAAAAATGGCCTCGAAGGCATAGCTCTCCCAGGTCGTCTACTGTTATGTACACTACGAAATTTTTTACATATTTTCCTTTGATTTTATGTAACGTGCCGAAACAACGATTAGATATTATCAAAAGATTGGGTATAACTAAAGATAAAATAATTTGCCTGTTAAGTAAATACCTTTTTGTGTAAAATAAGTAACTTAAAGCGATTTAACATTTGATGTAAACTTGATGAATAGTAAACAAAAAGACGTATTTTATATCCATTTATTTGAATATTATGAAATAATAATAATTTTTGTATATCCGTTAACAATATAATGCAAACGATTGTGCGTGTCAATATTCAACAAAAAAACTGACCCTTGAAACAAGGATCAGTTCGGTATACGTTGATTATTTTGAAAGTTCGATATAACGTTCTACTTGTGCAACAACTTCTTCAATAGATGCACCTTCTACGCTCACGATTGGGAAATCATACAATCCAGTGTCACCATCATTTTGAACACGAACAACACCTACATCGTATCCTTTTAATTCTTGATCGCTGTTGACTAGATCAACTTGATGTCCTTTACCTTCTAATACTTCTTTAATATCGTCAAATGGTTTTTCTACAGCAATTTTAGCCATGATAGTTACCCTCCAAAAGTATATTTTTATATTTCGTGATGCTCTATTCTATGATTCACCAACTATATGTATAATGAACCATATTGTGCAATTTGGTATACTAATGTGAATTGTATTTATCCATTTTCGGCTATAGTGCGGATAACTTAATATAGTAAGGAGTTTAGGATAGTGAAGGTATTATTTCAAAATGAAGCGCAACTCTCTGTATATGAAACAAACGAATTTTATCATGAAAAAGGATGGTTTCGGATTCTTCAATTTGCGAATGAAGATATACAAGGGGCAATCGATCTGCATCATCCAGAGCGTATCCTTTTTGAATATCCACGTGCTATGATTCATCTCATGGAGCTTAACAATTCAGAGTTTCAAGATGTGTTTGTGATTGGTCATGGAATAGGAACGATTGCGAGTCACTATCCAGACAAGACCTTTCGGATTGCTGAGATTGATCCTTTGGTAGTAGAACTGAGCCAGACTTATTTCAATTATGCGATAAATAATGTACGCATCGGAGATGGCAGAGCATTGCTTTCGTCAGAGAACGATCATCAGTATGACTATATTATTTTAGACGCTTTTACGACAGAAGGTACTCCGCAACATTTGATCTCTTTATCATTTTTTCAAATGACTGCTACCAAGTTACATGATAAAGGGTACTTGATGATCAACCTGATCGGTAAAGCGAATCATGATCGGCTTATCAATGCGATCTCAACGACGTTGTATGAGGTCTATCCACATCTAGAATGTTTCGCTCTACCTACTGAAGGAACATCTGATATGCAAAATATGATTATGATCGCTGGTTATCAGCCTATACGATATCAGGGTCGTCATATGGCTGGTTTTGAGAGTAAATCACTAGGACAGGGCTATATTATTGAAGATGAATAAAAGGATATCGAAACACAAAAAGGACTTGCTATGGTACAGACGAGCAAGTCCCTTTTATGTTTCTGGTTTTTACACAGAGTATATGAATGTGATTTGTAAAAGGAACAGGGGTATTGTATAAAGCATATTATGAACCGTTCTGAGTCCATACTTCATTCGCTGTCTCGATCACCAGACGAATCTTATCCCACTGTTCTTCTTCGGTTAACATATTGCCTTCTTCAGTCGAAGCGAATCCACACTGCGTGCTTAGACAAAGTTGATTCAGATCTACCACTTGTGCGGCTTCAGCGATTCTAGCTTTGAGCATTTCTTTGCTTTCAAGTCCACCATGTTTGGTAGTAACTAACCCTAGAACAACAAACTGATCTTTAACAAATCGTAGCGGCTCAAATCCACCAGAACGTTCATTATCATATTCTAGAAAAAAAGCATCGACTTGTGCATGTGCAAATAAAGTCTCAGCAATCGGCTCATACCCGCCTGCGGCAAACCATGTGGAACGAAGATTACCCCGACACACATGTAGCGCAATCGTCATATCTTCTGGACGATGAGCTATACTTTCATTAATTAACCGTACATAATCTTCAGCTAATTGATCAGGATCAAGTCCACGACTACGCAAATGAACACGATGTCTACCACTGCATAGCGTTCCCCATGTGGTATCATCTAGTTGTAAATAGCGACAACCGGCATCATAGAATGCTTGAATTGCTTGTTGATAGACCGCAATAATGTCTGTAAACAGTTCTTCTTGATCCGAATAGACATCATTACCGTTATAGTGTTCTACAAAATGAAATAGCGCTGGTGAAGGAATCGTCATTTTGGCTATACGATCTCCAGACAACTGTTGTAGTTCATGAAAATGAGCTAACATCGGATGATTAGCAAAAGAAATTTTATCTACAATTTGAAAACTTTCTGTGCGTGTTTTGCTATCTTGTCCACCTGTGCCTTGATTGAGATAAATTTTCTGAGTGCCTTGAATACCCAGAAAGAAATCTAGATGCCACCACGAACGATGAAACTCTCCATCTGTAATCACTTGTAGTCCTAACGCTTTTTGCTTTTCTACTAATTGAGCAATTTCTTCATATTCAATCACTGCTAATTGATCAGCTGTAATTTCGCCTTGTTCATATTGCAGACGAGCGTCTTTCAGATCGTCCGGTCTAAGAAAGCTTCCAACGATATCATAGCGAAAAGGAGGCTTATTTCGTTTGGTGCCGATGACTGGATTGAGCATAGAATCCTCCTGTATAAGTGTAATCATAATAAGAATTGATTCAGATCAAGTAAGTTCTGAGAGATCATATCATTCAGTAGTTCGATATATTGAGCGGTAATATCACTAGGTTGTCGATCTTTATGAGCAATCCAACCAATCGTTACCGTTTCATTGGTTTCGACAGGAACAGAGATTAACTGATTTCCATTAAGTTCGGATACTAAAATACCTGTTCCTACAGTATACCCATCTGTGCCCATTAATAGATTAGATAATGTAGCTCGATCGCTCACTTTAATACTTTTCTCATTGCTCCGAATACTAAGCATTTCTTCTGAAAAGTGTAATGAATTGTTAACCCCTTGTTCAAACGTAATATATGGAAAACCTAACAAGTCATCCATTTTCACGATTTCTTTCTGTGCCAAGGGATGTGTACTGCGAATCAGAATATGAGGACTTGTATTAAACAACGGAGTAAATTTGAGATTTCCGTCACTAAATAGTTTATTCATCACTTTGAAATTACGTTCATTGATATACAAAATTCCAATATCACTTCGCAGAGAACGAACATCCTCAATAATCGGATATGTCTGTGTTTCTCTTAAATGAAAGCTATATTCGCTGACATCACTTTGCTTCATGAGTTTAACAAAAGCGTCTACAACAAAAGCATAATGTTGTGTAGATACAGAGAAATGAATTTGTGTGCGATTTTTACCATGATAGCGATTCTCGATTAATTCAGTCTGTTCTATAATCTGACGTGCATAACCCAGAAATTCCATTCCATCGATAGAGATACTTATTCCTCGATTGGTACGATCAAAGATAATAATACCTAACTCATTTTCAAGTTCTTTAATCGCATTGGAAAGGCTCGGTTGAGAGATAAAAAGACGTTTGGCTGCTTCATTCATTGAACCGCAGTTAGCGATTTCGATAGCATACCGGAGCTGCTGCAATGTCAACCGTATTCCTCCTTTTCCATCCTTTTTCAATATTTATGATAGAGTACTTCTAGTCTGATCCTGTATTTACATCTAATCGTAGCATATATGTTCAACTGTAAAAAATCAAAAGCTTTTGTTATTTCTCTATTGATCCACTGTATGACAAAACAAAAAGCAGTTCTTTTTAATGATCGAAGAACTGCTTATCTATTTTATTCTGATGTAATTTATAACGCCTGATCAATCCGAGTATTTTCTTCTAGATCACGATATAGCTTTCGTTCGATATCTTTTGCTTTCATCGGCTTACCATAATAGTAGCCTTGAATTTGAAAACATCCTAATTGAGATAACAGCTCCACTTGCTCTTCAACTTCTGCTCCTTCTGCTATCACATTCATATTTAACTGTTGAGCCAATTCTATGACTGAACGGACAACAGCAACATTACGTGGATTGGTACCAATATCATGGATCAATGAACGATCGATTTTGATAAATTGAAAAGGAAAGCGTGTAATAGTTCTCATTGAGGAATATCCTGTCCCGAAATCATCAACAGCTAAAGCAATGCCCATATCGACAAGCGATTTACATACTTTTAGAATTTGATCTTCTTCACGAATGGCTTCGCTTTCTGTAAATTCGAGACATAGTAGATGAGCCGGCAACCCGGTTTCTTTGAGAATACATTCTACTTTTTTGGCAAAGTTAGGATCACTTAGTTGACTAGCTGATACATTGACCGACATTTGCAGATCAGTATGTCCTTCTTTGATCCATAATGCCGCTTGCTGAGCAGCTTCTTTCATCACCCATTCTCCAATTTGCCGGATCGCTCCATTCTGTTCGGCTATCGGAATAAAATCTACTGGTGACACAATCCCTAGATCAGGTGAACTCCACCGCAATAAAGCTTCTACGCCAAATACTTGTTGAGTATGGCTATTCACTTGAGGTTGATATACAAGCGAAAATTCTCCACGATGAAGAGCATTTTCCAATCCTTGTTGTAGCAATAAATGTTTTTCAGCTAATCGTTTCAATTGTTTGGTAAATAAGTGATATTGATTTCGACCTGAGCGTTTGGCGACATACATAGCTGTGTCTGCATGACGTAGTAATGTTTCTGAATCTTCGCCATCATCCGGAGAAATACATATCCCGATACTACAAGAAACTCTATAATATTTTCCTACAATGACCACTTGCTCTTCAAAAGCATGAAGAATCTGATTGGCTATCCCAATAGCGATCTCTTCACCTTCATCAGGAGCCAGTTCTATCATAATCGAAAATTCATCTCCACCCATACGAGCGACAACAGCATGAGGAGGAACATATTGTTGTAACAACTGAGCCACATGTCTTAACAAAATATCTCCAGCTGAATGTCCCATCGTATCATTGATCCATTTGAAATGATCCAGATCAATTTGCATAACAACCACTTTATTACTCTGCTGATTGATATTATCTACAGCCATCCATAATTTACGGTTAAATTGAAAGCGATTAGCTAGTCCTGTAAGTGGATCATTGTAAGCTAGTTCGATTAGTTGAGCTTCATTTAGCTGTTGAGCTGTAATATCACGTACTAATAGATAACAATACAGTTCACCATCAATCTCCAAAAAGTCATTATTCACTTCGACAATGTAAGACATTCCCGTCAAATTGCGGATCTGGACTTGAGAATTCTGTAATATCGTACGATTTTCAAATGCTTTTTTTAAACGATCTCGATAATTATCTTTATCTTCATGCTGGATCATTGCCAAAATATCAATTTCACCTTGAGATTCAGATACCGCTGTTAATAAGCGAAATGCAGGATTAGCTTCGACTGCGATACCATCTCGATTCATCAAAGCAATACCGCTACTCGATAATGTAAATAAAAGCTTATACCGGCGTTCAGCTGCTGCCAGAAAGTTATATTTGTGCATTGCAATATGAAGGGTAATAGCGAGAATCATCCCTGCGTATGCGGGCAAACTTGCGATAGGAAAAAAACTGATCTCGCCACAGAAAGAAGTATACACAAAAGTAACCACTAACCATATGGCTGCCACAATACTTCCTCGAATGATCGTTGCCATCATACGTTTCTCACGTTGATACAATAGTGATCCATTCATCTTGCGGTAACTAAGGACTACAAATGTAATAAGAGTAGTCAAGCTATAAAGAGCAATAATGATAAACATCAGATCAAATGACAACGTACGTTCTTCGACGCGCCAGTATTCACTTTGTGTAATAGAAATATTAAATAAGTAAGGATATCCATTTAGTAAAGGAATACCTATAAGTGGAATACAAGCTAGCAAATGAACAATGTATTTAGGAATAAGCAAACGACTCAAATTAGCAAAAAAGTAAATCAGTAAAGTCATTGCTAAAAAAGATAGATTATAGCCTAAAAATGAAAAAATCATTTGTCCATATTGAAACTCTAAAGTATGCATTAAAAAATCACTTAAAAAAATTAATCCCAATGTAAACATAACCAGCATCGTTAGGCGATGCAGAGAATGTTTAGGGTTTCTCAAAATTACATTTATCGCTAAAGTCGTAAGAAATAAAAAGGGTAAAAACAAACTCACTAAACTGATCAAAAAAATAAACATAATCGTATCCTCCAACCTAACGTTACTATAACGTTATATCTTAAATATCGAACAATATAGACAAAAAGATTAGGGTTAGAGGCAATTTTCGACATACTTCGATCATATTTATATCTTTTAATCCTTTTTATACCATAAAAGTATTCATATGTATTACATTATTCACTTGTTTATGGGTATCCAAAGAAAAAAACTACCTCTAATTTAAAGGTAGCTTTGATCCTATTTGAAAATAATATGGTGCACTGATTTATGATGAATGTGTGCCTGTTGGTCTTACTATAATCTCATTAACATCTACTTCTTTTGGTTGCTGTATTGCATACAAAATAGCGTTAGCAATAGCATGAGCTGGTATGGAGATACGGCGATATTCGATCATCGTTATACGAGCTTGTTCATCCGATATACTATCAGCCAATTCAGATTCAGTAACCCCTGGAGAAATTAGTGTCACTTGAATATCTCCCCTTGATTCTTGACGCAATCCTTCTGTTATTGCACGTACTGCAAATTTAGTCGCACAATATACTGAGGCGGTTGGACTCACTTCGTAAGCCCCTATAGAAGCTATATTTATAAAATGACCTGATTTTTGTTGCTCCATAACCGGTAAACCGGCTGCAATTCCATGTAATACTCCACGAATGTTGACGTCAATCATTCGATTCCATTCTTCTACTTTATAACTATTTAATGGAGACAAGGGCATGACACCAGCATTATTGATGAATACATCAACTTTTCCAAATTTTTGCTTGGCAAAATCGACGAATGCTTTCATCTGCTCTAATTGTGTTACATCAAGAGTATAATACTCTGCCTGTCCTCCTGCTGCTCTGATTTCTTCGACGACATGTTCTAAGCGATCTGTACGTCGTGCTCCTAATACTACATAAGCTCCTGCTTCAGATAATACCCGTGCAGTGGCTTCTCCAATGCCACTACTAGCTCCTGTAATCAGTACAACTTTTTTTGAAATCATATTCATTTTTATCATCCTCCCTCATTCTTGAACCTAGTGTATAATAGGAGAACTCTGTTAAATAGATGAGCATTTATACTAGGATTTTTTATCCCAGTCTATTCATATTGAATATATGTACAAAATAATTTATAGGAGATTACTATGCTAGAATTAGATCGTCAATTGGAATTAGGAGCTTTTCTCAAAAATCGTCGTGCTCGGATATTACCTGCACATGTAGGATTACCTGAAAATGGACGTAGACGTACCCCCGGGTTACGTCGTGCTGAAGTGGCTATGCTGGCTGGAGTAAGTATCGATTGGTATACCTATCTTGAGCAAGGAAGAGATATTCAAGTTTCTAATCAAGTCTTAGAAAGTATTGCTCGTGTTCTTCAATTAGATGATTCTGAACGTAAGCATCTCTTTTTGTTAGCTCATCGTCAATTACCACCGGAGACAGAACGCCCTCCTTTGCAAGTGAGTGATACGTTGCAACGTTTTCTAGATCAATTAGGTCATGCTCCTGCTTGTGCTATAGATGCGAAGTTAAATATCGTAGCCTGGAATAGAGCCTTCTCAGTTGTGTATGGCGATTATGATCATTTCAATACACGAGAACGTAATTTATTATGGCAAACTTTTATGTCTCCTGCATTTTTGGCTTTAAAAGGATCTCAGTGGAAAGATCATGCTCTTCGCCTTGTCGCTCAGCTTCGTGCACACTATGCCCGTTTTATCGAAGATAATTGGTATGCTGATTTTATTCTTGATCTTCAACAGCACAGTATAGAATTTCAACAATTATGGGAATTGCATGAGGTTTTGGATGCTCCTGAAGGACGTAAACTGATACATCATCCTGTAGTTAAAGAATTAGCATTTGAACATATTTCATTTCAATCTATAGATGTTCCAGATGTACAAATTTTAGTAAATATAGCGTTGCCCGAATACGATACAGCTCAAAAATTAGCGCTATTACTGAATTAGAAGTAGTTAAACACTACTTTTATTCAGTAATAGCCGTATTATTTTGTAGTTGTATCTATTATAGAGATGTGTTATTCATTTTTTCTGGTTGAGCGTCGAATTTTTCTTGATTTTGCGTATGATGCGAGTAATTTTGATTTTATTATTGTGAATTTTTCATATGTTGAAATTATATTTATAGTTGTTGGCATATCGTTGGTGATCGAAAAAAATGCTTATCTATTAGAATTGCTCCCTTTTTCTAACAAAAACAAAAAAACCACTGAAAATAGCTAAATATGAGCTATTTTCAGTGGTTTATCATTTAATTATTCTATTTTCTAGCAATTACACGCTATTATTCTTCTTTTCTTGTTCTCTTAGTTCAATTCTGCGAATTTTGCCAGAACTGGTTTTCGGTAGATCGCTCACAAATTCGATTTTACGTGGATATTTATAAGGGGCTGTCCACTCTTTAACGTGAGTTTGTAGCTCTTTGATTAATTCATTCGTCTCTTCGACTCCATCTTGTAGCACGATAAATGCTTTAACTACATGACCACGAACTTCATCAGGACTGGCGACTGCTGCACATTCTTTCACTGCTGTATGCTTCATCAAAGCTTCTTCTACTTCAAAAGGCCCTATCGTATAACCGGAACTGATAATAATATCGTCGCCACGACCTTCAAACCAGAAATATCCGTCTTCGTCTTTCCAAGCACGATCGCCAGTTACAAAATAATCGCCATGAACGTTGACCTGTTTACGTTCTGGATTAAGGTAATACGTCTGGAACAATGCAGGCATATCCATTCGTACAGCGATATCTCCTACTTGTCCAGCTTTTACAGGTACACCTTCTTCATCTACTACTTCTACTAATCCTGGTGACATCGATTTACCCATAGAACCTAAGCGAATTTCGGTATCGATCAAGTTCCCGATCAACAAGGTACTTTCAGTCTGTCCATAACCATCACGAATCGTGATATCGAAATGCCGCTTAAAGGTATGAATGACTTCTTGGTTAAGCGGTTCGCCCGCAGAAACAGCACTACGCAAGTTAGGCAATTTATGTTCATCTAATCCTTCGATTTTGGCCATAATCCGATACTCTGTCGGTGTACAGCAAAGCACTTGGATATTGTAATCATGAAGCAAGTGCAAGTAACGTTTGGGATGAAATGTTCCATTATAGACAAATCCAGTCGCTCCATTACCTAGAACCGATAAGAAAGGACTCCAGATCCACTTCTGCCAGCCCGGTGCCGCTGTTGCCCATACACTATCGGTATCACGAATATCAAGCCATGGTGAAGTAATACGAAGGTGAGCATATGCCCAACCATGAGTATGCACTACGCCTTTAGGATTACCTGTTGTGCCTGAAGTATACGCTAGAATCGCCATATCATCACGGCGAGTATCTATAGCTGTAAATTCTTCAGATTGTCCAGTCATCAGTTCATCCAGTCCAACCCATTGATCTGACAAGGCAATCTCTTCATTAGATACAGCAATACGATGCTTCCAAGAAGGCAACTCGTCTTCAATTTTGTCGACTTCATTTATCACATCAGACCATGCAATCACTGCTTTGGCTTGAGAATGATCCAGACGATACGCTAAGTCTTTAGCGCGTAGCATCTCTGAAGAAGGGATAATCACTAATCCGCTTTTTAGACAAGCCAGATAAATGACATAAGCAATAATCTGTCTTGGTACCATGACCAATACACGATCTCCTTTTTCCAATCCTAACTTAACTAATCCATTTGCCAAACGATTTGCCTTTTTCAACAAATCACCATAAGTGATCTCAGCATAATCATCATGCTCATTTAACCATTTCAAAGCAATCTTATTAGCATCATGACGTTCCATTTCTGACGTCAGGTTATATTGTTCGGGTGCAATCCATTTTTGATAATCCAAATGAGTAATCTCCTTTATTCAACCATAATATAAGTGTTCCCACTTCTGAATAGTATATCACGTCTTAAGACCAGGTTCTAATATCAAAAGTCATAATTCTATCTATACTAACAGAAAAGATCCAATTTGACACATCGATATTATTCGATATAATAGCTTTTATGACAGAAATCGATATCTTTAAAGCTCTTTCTAATGAGACACGTCTAAATATATTGAAATGGTTGAAAGAACCTGAGAAGAACTTTCCCCAACAACAAGCACACTTGCCTAAGGAGGTCAGTATCAAAGGTGGCGTATGTGTAGGCGATATTCATGATAAGGTGAATTTATCTCAGTCAACGGTTTCACATTATTTATCTATTATGCAAAAGGCAGGTCTTCTAGAAGCTGTGCGTTACGGGCAGTGGACTTATTATCGTCGTAATGAAGACACAATTAAGAAAATAGCTAAGTTCTTAGATGAAGACATTTGAACAAAGCTAATTTCTTTTTTTGAATGTATATCGATTATTCGAGATATTTATATAAAAGGAGTGAATAATGTGCGTAAAGTACTGATTTATCTAGCAGCTATTATCGCTGGTATGTCTCTAAGTATCGAAGCTGCGATCGGCGGTGCGCTAGGTGAACACGTAGGTGAATTAGAAAGTACGTATTACATTTTTATTATCGGAGCTATGGCTACTTTTCTAGTCACTTTATTTTTTGGTAAAGGTAACTTGGGTGCTATCTTTACAGTACCGAAATGGAATCTTCTTGGCGGTCTTCTAGGTGTTGTATATCTTGCTCTACTCGTCATTAGTGTAACGTTAATCGGTGTAGGCATATCGATCACAGCCGTTATTATTGGACAGATTGTGATCAGTATTATTATTGAGCACTTTGGATTGCTTGGTTCTCCCAAAATCAAATTTAATGTCAATCGATTGGTAGCTGTTGTTTTGCTTACTGTGTCGTTTTTCTTAGTCTTATAGGAGGTCAACTTTATGAATATAGTGATGTTAATTCTTCCTTTACTGGCAGGTATCGGATTAGGTATTCAATCAGCTATCAATGGTACACTCGGCAATAAGATCGGAACGATAGAAAGTGCTTTTTTCACTTTTTTCACAGGAGCGATTTTCTTAACGATTATTGTCAATTTCTTTGGACAAGGTAATATTTTGAATATCCATGAAGTTCCCAAATGGCAGTTACTATGTGCAATCTTTGGAGTCATTTATCTGTCATTGATGGTGTTGGCTGTTCCTAAGATCGGTGTTACGGCTGCTGTTATCTCGGTTATTGTTGGTCAATTGATCGCTAGTATGGCTATTGATCACTTTGGATGGTTTGAAAGTGCAACGATTCACTTTGGTATTAAGCGTCTAATCGGAGTAGTATTAATGCTTATCGCTTTGTTCTTTGTTTTCCGTGAGAAAACGTCGACCAAGACGACTGCATCATAAGTCATTGATTTGTACTCATGAATAGACCGTATATATGATTATCCTGCTCTACGGCATAATCTATACGGTTGCATATATCTTTCAATAGAAAAAGACCCTAAGCTCTGTATACCACAGAACTTAGGGTTTTCTTTTTAGAAATGATTTGGATATTTATTGTCCTTACCTTTTAACTCAAATCTTCACCATTACTAGCAATCACTTTTTTATACCAATCAAAACTTTTCTTTTTAAAACGTTTCAGTGTACCTTGTCCTTCATTATCTTGATCAACATAGATAAATCCATAACGTTTAGACATTTCAGAGGTAGAAGCACTGATAATATCAATAGCTCCCCAGCTGGTGTAACCCATCACATCTACTCCATCTTGAATAGCTTCTTTCAATTGCCCTAGATGCTGTCTGAAATATTCAATTCGGTAATCGTCGATAATCGTACCATCTGCTTCAAGTACATCTGATGCGCCAAGACCATTTTCCACTACAAATAAAGGCACTTGATAACGATCGTACATTTCTTTGAGCGCATAACGTAAACCTTCAGGGTCTAATTGCCATCCCCACTCGGTTACTTCTAGATATGGGTTCTTGACAGTGCTGAATAGATTCCCACCGGTCACTCCATAGTCTTCTGGTGTTACAGTAGAAATCAGTGTCATGTAATAACTAAATGAGATAAAGTCTACCGTATATTTTTTCAAAATATCTTCGTCTTCTGCTTCCATCTGAATCTGAATATCGTTTTCAGCGAAAAAGCGTTTGGTAATCGGCGGGTAGCTTCCTCGTACCTGTACATCTGTATACATCAGATTCATTTGATTATCGAATTGACACTGTATCATATCGGCTGGCTTGGAAGTCGCAGGGTAATGTAACATCCGTGCTAACATACAACCGATTTGAAATTCAGGATTAATTTCTTTCGCACGCTTTGTTACCAGACTACTAGCTATAAATTGATGATGCAATGCTTGGTATGCTGCTTGTTGCGGGTTCTCTTCTCGATCAGTAATAATTCCTGCTCCTGTAAAAGGTTCGATAATGGTCGTATTAATCTCGTTAAACGTAAGCCAGTATTTCACCAGATCTTTATAACGAGTCATCACCGTTTCTGCATAACGTTCAAAGAATCCAATCACTGCGCGATTTTTCCAACTACCATATTTGAGTACCAGATTCATCGGCATTTCATAATGAGAAAGAGTCACTAAAGGCTCGATATTGTATTTACGTAATTCGTTGAACAAATCTTCATAATGCTGTAGCCCTTGCTCATTAGGCTGTGCATCATCTCCATTTGGGAAAATACGTGTCCATGCAATCGATAAACGAAATACTTTAAAGCCCATTTCAGCAAATAATGCAATATCTTCTTTGTAATGATGATAAAAGTCGATCCCGTAACGCTTCGGATATCCTTCGGCTGATGGATCTTGCAATGCTTTCTCTATCGACTCACTAGAACGATGCATTAAGGAAGCAATATCACTGTAATTTTTCGTTTTGGTATACGATACCATATCCGCTGTCGATAGCCCTTTACCATCAACGTTAAAAGCTCCTTCTGCTTGATTCGCTGCAATCGCTCCGCCCCACAAAAAATCCTTTGGAAAAACGTGTTCTGTTGTCATATAAGTAGCTCCTTTATATTAAAATGCTTATCATTTTAGAATGAAATGTTAGATCGTGATTTATTATAGATTTAGCTGTAATACCGGTTGATTGATCTGAATATTACCTTTTTGAATCGGTTCAATCTGTTGATAATCATTGGTATTCGTCACAACCATCGCTGTCGTAATATCATATTGTTCAGCGATTTTATCCAGTTCAAATGTCAGCAATAGATCACCTGAATTTACTTGATCGCCTGTCTTCACATGAGCTTCGAAGTACTCTCCACGTAACTTAACGGTATTGATTCCTACATGAATGAGAATCTCTGCTCCATGCTCACTACGTATCACCATCGCATGTTTGGTTTTGAATACATTCAGTACTATGCCTGTCACTGGCGATGCCAAAATACCTTCAGAAGGTACAAAAGCAATCCCTTTGCCCATCATTTCATCTGCAAATGTAGGATCGTTCACTTCTTGCAACGCAATCGCTTGTCCATTCATCGGAGACATAATCTGTTCAGATGCTAAAGTAACAGGTGTAGAAGTAGCGATACTGTCCGATTCTACGGGTGCAGAAGGAACAACTTCTTGCTCTGCTGGATGCACTCCGTTTTCTTTGATACCTAGAATGTAAGAGACAATCACTGCGACGATAAAAGCGACTGCCATACTGAGTAAAGAGTACACGAATGTAGGCCCTATCAAAGCAGGCAATCCTGGAATACCACCATTACCCGCCAGTACATAAGCATTCGCTCCAAATCCTAAAGCAATTGCTCCCCCTGCCGCACTACCGATCAGTCCTGCTAGAAATGGCTTTTTATACGTAATATTGACACCATAAATCGCAGGTTCAGTTACACCCATTAGCGCTGTTAATCCTGTAGACAATGCTAATGATTTTAACTTTTTATCTTTTGCCCGGAAAAACACACCGAATGTAGCTCCTGCTTGTCCCATATTAGCGATATAAGTAATCGGCAAAAATTTATCCACACCAAACTTCGCTAAATTACTGATAATGACAGGCACAAGCGCATAATGCATACCAGTCATCACTAATAACGACATTGTTCCACCGATAAGTATACCTGCAAAGATTCCGCCTTTAGCGATCAACCAGTTGATCACACCAGACAATCCATCACCGATAAACGTACCTAAAGGTCCAATCAAAATAAGAGTAATCGGCACAACGACCAATAATGTAATCAGCGGTACAAATAGCAATTTAAGTGAAGAAGGCATATACCGATCTACATACTTTTCCACATAAGACATTAGCCAGATCGATAATAAAATAGGAATAACTGATGAAGCATAACTTACGGCTGTAACAGGAATCCCGATAAAGCTTACTCCATTACCAGACGACAATAACGCTCCCATATCTGGATATAACAATGATGCTCCAACCGCTACAGCGACATAAGGATTCGCTCCAAATTTACGAGCAGCACTTACAGCTAGTAGTATTGGTAAGAAGTAAAATACTCCATCACCAATCGCTGAAATAATACGATACGTATCGGTACCTGCGGACATCCATCCTAGAGATACCAGTAAAGCGATTAATCCTTTGAGTAAACCAGCTCCAGCAATCGCTGGCAAAATCGGTGCAAACACACCAGAAATCACATCAAAAATACTGGAAATTACATTTTTCTTTTTGGATGAAGAAGGGGTACTGTCTTCTTTTGAAGTGGTTTTCTCACTATTTTGTAACGCCGGATACTGTTCTACGAGACTGTCGAATACTTTAGGAACATCATTACCGACAATCACTTGAAATTGATCTCCTGATATATTGGTGCCCATTACTTTATCTATTGATTTCAAAGCGTTTGAATTGACTTTACTGTTGTCTTTCAGATCGAATCGTAGACGTGTAATACAGTGAAACACCGAATTAATATTGTCTGTTCCTCCTACAGCTTCGACGATTTGTTTGGCTGTTTGTGAATGGCTCATATGCTCATCTTCTCCTATACCCTTATATTGGTGTGATTTTGCCAATAAAAAAACCTGAACGAACAGACGTATCCTAGATAGGTCTAATCATTCAGGTATTGCCTGCCAGAGCAGTAACAAGCCTTGGTTATTTTATTGTACCGGTTTATTTTTGACCAAACGCTCTACATGTAAGGTAAGATACAATTGTTCAGAGTGGGTCATCGTATAACCGTAATTTTTCAGAATAAACGTTTTGATTTTGCGAATACAGTTAAAACTTTCTTGATAATTCTTTTTCACGACATCATACAGATACTCTTCTGCATCATCATAGCTAGCATGGGTAATCACCCGCTGACAGAAGTACTTGAGATGCGTAATAAAGCGGAAATAACTAATACTGTCTTCATCATATTCGATATTGAAATGATACTTAATAATATTCATAATCTCCTGAAGCAACTGCATCAAATGAGTCACATCATTCATCGAATCGTTCACTTCGGCATTGATAAAATGCAAAGCAATATTGCAAATCTCTTCTTTGGGAAATGCTATATTCAATCGTTCTTTGAGCAGTGTCAACGCTTCTTTGGCGACATCATATTCTGCTTTGTAGAAGTGTTGTACTTCCCATGATAGCGGATTACGAACAATCATATTTTGCTGAATACGTTCTGTTGCAAAATGAATATGATCGGATAAAGAGACATAAATGCCATCACTGATCGTTTTATTTAACTGTGTACGTGCCAGACTGACAATATCATCAGTCACTTGCAAAATTTCAATCGGAACCTGCATCACAGTTGCTTTGAATTTCTCATAAATCGTTGCATCTTGTAAGCGAAATATCTTCTCAATCTGATTCTCATGGATCAAGTCGCCTACATGAGAGTTAAATCCAATACCCCGGCCGAGGATAAGTAATTCTTGATGATTATCATCGAGTGTACTTACAATATTGTTGTTAAAAATTTGCTTAATGATCATATTCAGTCACCTACTTCTTCGACTATCTTTCATGTGAAAACACGAAAAAGGGCAAAACAACAAAAGGAATACAAAACTGTATCCTCATGTGGTTTTGCCCGCATTACCGGTAACAAGCCTTGCCTTTACGTTATCATGATCTGAAAACGGTGTCAATCCCTATTCATGCTTGCAGTTATGATACACGGCTATGAATAGCATTCTCTGGTGAAAGCGGACGGCTGTAATAAAATCCTTGTACATTATAGCATTTCCATTCTCGCAGTAATGCCACTTGTTCTTCCGTTTCTACACCTTCAGCAATAATTTTCAAACCTAACTGCTTCGCCATCGAAATAATCATTTCAGCAATTGCACGACTGTCTTTATCGATAGTAATTTTACGAATAAAGGAACGATCAATTTTGAGACAACCAATCGGCAAATTATGCAAATAACTAAGTGAGCTATACCCTGTACCAAAGTCGTCCATCGATACCGATATACCGGACTGCTTCAATTTACCCAGAATATCGATTACATGATCTTCATTATGCATCATAGCACTCTCAGTAATTTCAATTTCTAACAAAGTCGGATCAAAATCGAGTTCTTTTAACGTTCTAATAATGGTCTCGTAAATATCTGGTTTCATTAAATGGATAGGTGATACATTAACAGCGATCGGTACCGCATCATACCCTTCACACTGCCACTGTTTGCTTTGCAAACAAGCTGTACGTAACACCCACTGTTCTAACGCAATAATCATCCCTGACTTTTCTGCTAAAGGTATAAAAGAAAGCGGTGGAATCTCACCTAGAATCGGATGATACCAACGAATCAATGCTTCATACCCTATAATCAATCCAGTACGGATATCGAACTTCGGTTGATAAACTAATTTTAATTGATTATTATCAATCGCTTGCTCTAGATCATTTTCAAGCATAATCTGTTCCAGACTGCTCTGATCGGATACAGCATCATAAAACTGATATTGAGAGCTACCATTTTCTTTGGCTGTATACATCGCTGTATCAGCACGTTGTGTCAATACACCTGCGGATGCTCCATCTTCAGGGAAACGAGCAATACCGATCGATGCTGATAATTTAACCGCATGTTTTTCGATATGAAAAGGTTGCACAAATCGATCAATCACTTTGCTTGCGATCGCTTTGATTTCTTCAATATCAGATAATCCCGGTACAATAACGGTGAACTCATCTCCACCCATTCGAGCTACAAAGCTATTTTTAGGCAAGCAGCTTTTGAGCACCAGACCGGAATGACGAATGACTGCATCTCCAAAAGCATGACCAAACAAATCATTAATACGTTTGAAGCGATCTAAATCAATAAAAAATAACGTAAATGGTGAATGATGATTATCGACCATCGTATACATGGATAGTCTCGTTTCAAAAGAACGTCGATTCGCCAGCCCTGTCAATTCATCATGATAAGCAAGGTGACGGATCGTTTCTTGATCTCTTTTGCGCTTAGTAATATTTTTGGCAATGGTATAAGCACCAGCAATTTTGCCATGGACAAAAATAGGAATAGACGTTAATGCAATTGATAATATGCGACCTTGCTCAGAACGTAATTCTAGATCAATCGTACTGGAATGTCCGCTTAATACTAATTCAAGGTGATCTTGAGCCAGAGTTTTCTGTTCCCCTTCTAATAGATCTGTAGCACGTACTCCAATTAAAGGCTTGCCTATTTCTTTAGACATTTTCTCTGCTCTACGATTGATGCCTGTAATCACACCATGAATATCAAATTCGATAACACTATCCGGGTTCTGCTCATACAATGAACTGTAGTATTGCTCCCGTTGTATCATTTCACGATTTTCTTTCTGCTCACGTACAAAAATAAAACTATCAGGTATAGCATATAGACTGGTTGCTACAAAAATCATGAAGATATAAGGAATAAGGTACGATTTATCAGTCAATCCCATTTGTTCAAAAGATAATACGGAATATGCACAAATTAAAGGTATTCCTGCAAGCCCTATACCTGAAGTAACGATTCCAAAAATCATTGTAGGTGAACGTAGACCATGTTCCCGATTACGACTAGATAATGAAAATAAGCGCATAACCGCCAAGCAAATAGAAATAGCTATCGGAATCGTCATCCAAATCAATTCAGGATTCCACATTAAAAACCCTCGAAATAGATACAATGTATTGGCATAATCAAAAACTAAAATAGTAACAGCAACAATCATACTGGTCATAAAAAATTGCATGGATCCGCGCCATGAAGAAAATGCATACCGTGAAGCAGCATAGACTGCTCCATAACAACCCAAAATCGTAAATATAAGATGTAATCCATAATATTTCATCGTAATCGGTACATTCATTGATATAGGGATCAAAATATGAGACGTACTAAAAGCCAGTGCGCCAATAAGAGCAATTATTCGCTGTCTTTTTTTCATATTTTGATTACGCAACGAAGAGCTAGACCACGAAGAGCCAATAACTATGACAGCACAACCTACCATAGAAGCTAAAGCGGCTATACACACATATAACCAGTGGACGGGTATCGTCGTTTCCAAAATCGTATTCATTTTTCTGCCTCTTTCGTTACGTTTCTATGCTTCTATCTCTCATTAGTTCTTTAGACTAATTAATATGAGTCTTTTATCATATAAATTTAAACCAAAAGTAAAGACTTTAAACTCATTTTACATAAAAATTGTTAATAAAGTATGAAAAAATTTTATTTTTCGCTAATTTTCGCATAAAATTTTAAGTTTTTTTCGTTTTATTTCATTTTAAAGCTGAAAATTAAATCAAAAGTCCTAATTTTCGGTATAAAAAAAGCAGACCAATATCAAATTGATCTGCTTTTGTAAATGCTATATTTACTTAAAATGATGATGTTATGGTTTGTAAAATCCCTTCCCGTGGAGTCACTCCGAATGCATGTGCCAGATCCGCTAGTTGTTGATCGGTAATTTTTTGACGAATCGAATGATTTGCGATAAGCATATAAATTTGAGCAGCTTTTTCAATCGTTTCAATCAGTCCAAAAGCTTCGTCGATCGAGTGCCCTGTGCCAAATATCCCGTGATGCGGCCATAATACAGCATGGTGATACCTCATCTTCTGTGCTGTAGCCTGCCCGATCTCATTCGAGCCTGGAACCATCCATGGAATCACACCTATGCCATCTGGAAAAACAACAATACATTCAGTACACATTTCCCATAACGTTCTGGTGAACTGATTTTCATCCAGATCATGAACAAAACTCATTGCAATCACATTGGTTGCGTGATTGTGTATCACAACCCGGTGCTTAGGATCTACTTTTAACCGTTCAATATGACTCATAAAATGCGAAGGTAATTCGCTGGTGGGTACAGCACCATTTTTGAAACCCCATAATACTTCTAATTGCTCTCCATTAGCCGATACACGTAAAAGCCCCAAATTGGCTTCAGGATCATCGATCACATTTTTAAAGTATTTACCTGATCCGGTTACGATAAAGTACTTACCTGCTAATTCGTGTACAGCAAATGCAGGTTGAATCGTATATTTCACTTGCTGAATATCTATATACTGCTCTACTTCTGCTTCATCCAATATACAACTTACATTTCCACCATTACGTTCATCCCAACCGAATTTCCACATATTATAGGTCGTCTCTGCCATTTCACGTACAAAAGGAATATCGTTCCCTACCCTCGACTGCTGTTGAGAAACTGTCACTGTGTTCATGTTACATCGCTCCTATTCAATATGGTTAGGATGATACATAAAGTAAAATGATGATTTAAACCCTTCAAATTCATACTTTGTGAAAATTAGAACTAACTTATGAATTAATATTAGCTCTAGCCTTAAATAAAGTCAACACAAAAAGACATAAATAAACAATAATAAAGATTAATACCCTTATTGAATGTTTGTTTATGTCTTTTTCACGATTCTATTCAGTTATCATATAGGATATGGCTTAATAAGATCATATCCATATTTTTGACGATTTATAGCTTCTTGTGCTTGCTTGGCTAATGCTTGTTCTCCTAGTGCTTGAGCATGTTGAGGACGAACAACACATACACCATCATCATCGCCTAGTACGATATCGCCGGGATGTACAGTAACACTACCTACACTGATAGGTGTATTCACTTCGCCTTCCAGCTCTAAGCTACGCGTTGTTAATGCGCTAGTTCCTAGGGCAAATACTGGAAAATTGAGTTCTCGCACTACTTTAATATCGGTAGCACAACCTGAGATGACTACGCCTGCTACTCCTTTTTTCATCGCTACATATGTACGAAATTCTCCCCAACAGGCTCGAAAATCATCTCCTGACATATCGACTACGATTACATCACCAGGCATTACGTGTTGTAGTGCATGCCTTATCGCCGTAGAATCCAGATGAGGAATACGTACAGTAACGGCATTACCTAACATTCGAATTGGGCGAAAAAGAGGCTGTATTCCTCGTAAAAAGCCAAAGTCGGTTAAATGTCCCAGTGTAGAAGGTTGAAGCTGTTTATAAAGTGTTTGTAACTCTTCAGTGAAGCCTTGTACTCGTGGCTCGATACGTATCATACCGTACCCCTCCTTATTTTTGTGTTGTCTAACTCTAGTTGAATGATCAGCATCTGCTTAGATCAACTTTTGCAAATTTTGGGACAGGTTGGACAATAATCTGTTGGAGCCGGTAATTCATAATGAGCACAACATGTTTTGCGTACACGTTGAGGTTGTTCTGAAAGAGGAACTACACGTTTGGGTGTGTAAAACTGAGCTAATGGATTACGCTTTTCGCCAAAACAATCAGCTGGTGCTTGCTTGGTAAGATAGTCTAGATCATGTTGTATGCGTTCCCGTTGATCTTCGCTGACTTCTTTTAATATCCGATTTTCATATAAGACATACACATAGATCGCTATATTTTCCCATAGTATCGTTCGTGAAATAGATGAGACTTCGGATATATTTTTTAAAATCGGTTGCAGATGGTCTGCAAAAATACGTCGTACAATATCTTCTCGCTGTTGTGTGTACAGCTCATTATTTTCTGCATGTATGGATTGAAGTTCATATACACTTGGATCACGCAACCATAGATTAGGCATCCATGTTTTGCGTGTAGGCAATTGGAAATAAGCTGATTCTAACTGACAATTGTCGATAGTGAGAGAAAATGTTTTGCGATATACGCTCATGGCATACAACATAGGGCATACCATCATAAAAGCATAACGCTTTGAAAACATTGAAGCTGTAAGTGACCGTGAAGAAGAACGATACAATGGTTGTAGACGATCCAGATAGTCTGCACATTGCTCGGGGTCTAATAGTTCAGCAGAAGTAACACTATACGTATCATCTTCTGCGATCTGATCTGTTAATCTCAATTCTTGATTCAGATAGTTCCATTCTTCAGGTTCCCAAGTTGTAGGATTAGACAGAAATCGATTCATGTAAGATCCTCCCCTTTCCATAAGGTATAAGCATCGGTGTGCCGAATAAAGGATCACGTGCAATCTGGCAACGCATTTGAAACACCAATTGTACATTTTCGACAGTCATAATCTCTTCAGGGCTTCCTTGTGCGTAAATACCCCGGTCATGGACAGCAATCATATGATGGGCATACCTGCAAGCGAGATTCAGGTCATGCAGTACCATAACGATCGTGCGTCCTTCTCGTTCATTCAAGTCAAATAGCAAATCCAAAATTTCCACCTGATGGGTCATATCTAGATAAGTGGTGGGTTCATCTAGCAATAATGTATCTGTTCCTTGCGCCAAAGTCATCGCAATCCAAGCACGTTGCCGTTGTCCTCCGGATAATGAATCCACTGTACGATGAGATAGTTCTAGCATATGTGTTAACTCTAATGCTCGTTGTACCGCTTGTTCGTCCTGAATCGACCACTGCTTCAGCCAACTTTGGTGCGGATATCGTCCTTGCTTCACCAGCTGTTCTACTGTTAACCCTTCAGGAGCAGAAGGGCCTTGCGGCAAAATAGACATCCGGCGTGCAATTTCTTTAGTGGAAATATGAGCAATTTCTTCGCCCGCTAATAATATCGATCCAGTATTAGGCTTAAGTAGACGTGCTAATGTACGCAAAATAGTCGATTTCCCACAGCCATTACTTCCGATCAATACCGTAATTTTACCTTTAGGAATATGCAAATGTAGATCTTCGATAATAGGATCTGCTCCATATGTGATTGTCAGATTGCGAGCTTGTAATTGATCCATCATATGCCCTCCTTTATATTCGAGATAACGTTCACATAGATATATCTATAGGATCAAAAGCGATTGCGATTCTGATACAACAAATAGATAAAAAAGGGAGCTCCGATTGCCGCTGTAAATATACCTGCTGGAATATCAATCGGATAGAAAGCTGTTCGTGCGATCACATCTGCGACAAACACCAACAGTGCTCCAATTAACCCTGATGCAAGCGAAATGCTACCAAATGTACGCCCCACCCATTTACGAGCAATATGAGGAGCAATTAATCCGACAAATCCGACTGCGCCTACCACAGCAACAGCACTGCCCGCCAGAATAACGCTCAGTATCAACAGCAATAACCGATGCTTCTGTACACGTACACCTAACCCGAGTGCTACATCGTCGCCAAGTTCCTGTGAATTCAGACTACGGGCAAAATACAACAGCAATGGAATCGCAACTACGCATACAGGCAGAATCGAATACACACCACTCCATGTCGCTCCATAGACACTGCCGGTTAACCAGATATATACTTTGCTTGCTGTAAATGTAGAGCTAATCACTAGCATAAATGTCGTCATCGCACTCATGCCTGCGGATATCCCAATACCAATCAACACCAGTCGCATCGGTGTGACTCCATTTTGCCATGATAACAGATAGATCAGTGCAGATACGATCAACGCTCCCATAATGGCTGCTACAGGTAACCAGTCGATACTTAGATGAAATACACTACTTCCATACGAAAGAAATAACACCGCAGCTACAGAAGCTCCACCTGTAATCCCGATAATATCCGGCGAAGCTAAAGGGTTGCGAATCATCCCTTGCAAAATAGCGCCAGACATCCCTAAAGCGGCACCAGCCAGTAACCCTACAACAGCGCGTGGTAATCGTAATCGGTATAATACAAAATCGTATGCTCCTGAACTCTGACCGAATATCGCCCGAATAACTTCCCACGGATGTATCCATGTCTCTCCTATACCGATGCCTATTATACTGACTACGATAACAATCATTGTTAATATCGCCAGAGTACGGACAGATCTTTTTTCCAATTGCATATGAAATCTCGCAGATCGACTGCGTAATGTCCAATATCTAGGTTTGTTCATTTCCATGTCACTCCTTTACGAGCGATATAGAGAAAGAACGGTACTCCGATAAAAGCAGTAATCACACCCAGAGGAACCTCTGCCGGTATAATCACTAATCGTGCAATCAGATCTGCTGTCATCAATAGTAGCCCTCCTAAAGCACCGGAAAAAGGAATGATCCAGCGATAGTCAGTGCCTACCAATGCACGTGCCATATGCGGAATAAATAATCCTACAAATCCGACAGCTCCTACAATCGCTACCGAACCACCTGCAAGAATCACAATAGTCAGACCCATGACTATTTTGAGCAATACTACTCGTTGCCCCATACCTTTAGCAATATCTTCACCGGTTACAAATAAATTAATAGCTCGGCCCATACCTAATGCAGTCACACCCGCTATAATCAATAACGGAAGCACAGGCTGTAACATTTCCAGTGTTCGTCCACCGATCGCTCCTGCTAACCAGAAAAGCACATTTTGCATTCCTGTTTCATTTAATACCAGCATCGCCTGTGTAAATGAAGTAAATAACGCTAAAATAGCTGATCCTGCCAGAACTATCTTGATCGGTGTTAATCCATCACGTCCAATAGACCCCAATCCATAGACGATGATAGCGGCTACTAATGCTCCTGCAAAAGCAAACCACATCAATTGTGTCATGTCTGATATCGAAAACATCAGACTCGCGACCACTACAAAAAAGATAGCTCCTGCATTAATCCCAAATGTACTGGGTGAAGCTAATGGATTACGTGTCAATGCTTGCATCAATGCGCCTGCAATCGCCAGACTTGCACCTACGACTAACCCGATAATCGCTCGTGGCAACCGTTCGGTATGTATCAATACATCTGCTGTCGATTCAGGATTGTAATGCAGAAAAGCATTAACCACTTCTCCCCATGATGCAAAAGTTCTTCCTAACATTTGGCTGATCCCAAGGCACACTACACATAGTAGTAAAGTAATAATCAGACTCCATATTTTGGCTGTATTGCTTTTGAATAAAACCAATAGACATTCACTCTTTCATCATTACATTTCGTGAAGTGAGTATCATTCTGACTCACTTCTATCGCTCAATAGTAGATGTGATAAAAGGAGAAGCAGGTGATGTCGCTACCTGTTCTCCTCCTTATGATTACTTGGTTTGAGGTTTCTCTAATTTGTAGATATCATACAATTCATCTAACATCAGACCTGCAGATATATAACCACCTGCTAGATTCCAATTGACTTCATTTACTTTGTAAATTTGATTGTTTTTGTAGGCTTTTAAGTTTTTCCATAATGGATGCTGTGTCCATTGTTGATAATTTTGTTCGATAGCTGCTTTGTCTGTTCCTGAATCAAATACAAAGATTGCATCGGCATCCATATCAGGAATACTTTCTTTCGAATTGACTTTGATTCCCCATTCTTCTTGCTCTTGCGCAGCGGGGCGGGTGAATCCAAGTTCTTTCAATATCAAGCCTGCATACCCCATATAATAAATGCGAGCATGATCTGCACGGAAGTTTACGATCGAAGCTTCAATCGGTAAACGGTCGCCCATTTGCTTTTTGAAATCAGCTACACGATCTTCCCACGCTTGTAGCAATTGTGTACCTTTATCTTTTTCATTTAAGACCTGACCTACTAGATCGACTGTTTTTTTCCAATCGTACACTTGATCCACCATAACGGTTGGAGCAATTTCAGATAACTGAGCATACGTAGCTTCATTGCGGAATTTAGAACCGATAATCAAATCGGGCTTTAAATTATAGATTTCTTCTAGATTAGGTTGGGTTTCTAATCCCACTGTAGGTACGCCTGCCAGATCTTTTTTTAAATAATCATAAGCAGGTTCACCTGTATGTGCTTCTACTACGCCTACAGGTTTGACACCATAAGCGACTAACACATCAGTTGCTCCTTGATACAAAGTCACAATCCGTTTGGGTGTTCCTTTGACCTCGGTGGCTCCCATTTCATGTTCAATCGTACGTACAGATGAATCAGCGCTTGCATTGTCACCTGCTGCTTGAGCGGTAGGCTCTACTGCGCCTTTATTCGTATTTGCATCACAACCTGCGAGGATAATTACGAGAGTCATCATGATGCATAACATATGTATACCTTTAAACGATTTCAACATGGTCTTCGATCTTCCTTTCTGCTCACTACAATTGATATTGATTCTCATTATTAATTATAGTGAACGTTTATTCCTTTAACATGGACAATTCAGTCTAGTCCTTGGAATAATCCGTCATTTGTCGTTTTTATCCAAAAACAATTGACGCACTTTTTCTAACAGCATAAGGTGTGAATATGAGTTATAACAGGTATGCATATGCTGAGTGGTATACATTTCGTATACAGATTGCGTCTGTACTGCTTGGAGACGTTGCCATAATGGATCTGCACATAAACGGAAAATACCTTGCTCAATACCTGCTTGCATCCCTACGGTTCCATCATGTTGAAACGGAGTAATTAAGATACAATCTGCATCATAATGAATTAATTCTTCGGGTTGAATTTCATAGTAATGAGCAATATTCTCGACCCCAGCAGGCATGATGAACCCAAGATCGTTATACAATACAGCACCTAGATTACGCTTGCCATAAATACAGATTTTGCTCTCTCCGACACCAAGAATAAGCAATGAGCGTTGACCGAGTTTATTTTTTAATTGTTGGCGTAATAATTGAGCGATATCTGCATATTGTTCTAACCAGACTTGCGCTTCTTGGTCTTTACCTACAATTCGTGCAATCGTCTGAAAATGAACACGCCAGTCTTCAAAAAAAGGCAATGTGATCGTGGGTGCAATCTGCTCATACATTTTTTCTTTTTGCGACTTTTCAAAATCTCGAAATTCGCAGGTCACGATCAGATCGGGCTGAGCATTCATTAATTTCTCCAGATCAGGCTTGTTGTCGCCTATCGGAATCGTATGTTCAAATTGAGTTGTTATGGGATAGGCATTGTTAATCACTGCTGCATAGGGTTCTATCCCAAGTGCTACCAGATGACCGGTTAACAAATGTTTAAGTGAAGCGATTTTGTTAGAATACCGGATATTATGAATATAGGATTTGGGCGAACGACCTGTGACTGCTTTGAATTTGCGACTAAAATAAAACTCATCGCTAAATCCCACCTGCTGAGCCACCGAGCGAAAAGAATCATTAGAAAGAAGGAGCACTTGCTTGGATTGTGTAATCCGAATTTCAGTGAGATGCTCCATCGGGCTTTTACCGACTACTTTTTTGAAAGCACGCGAATAATAATCTGCACTCATCCCTGCAATCTCTGCCAATTGATTGCGAGTAATCGACGTGGCATAATGCTGTTCCATATGATCCAATGTAGCGGCTATCGCTTGATTCATATCAGGCTTCTGCTCTTGAGCATCTTCTTTGAACAAATGGATTAACAATTCTTGAAAAATAACATTGGCTTTCATCTGATCCCATAGATTTTCTTGATCATGCTTATCTTGAATCTCACGTACACGATCGGCAAACCAGCGAAAATGAGCCACATGCAGTTCATACAGTCCGAGCAACTCAATCGGTACAAAGTGCCCTTGTCCGTCAGGCTGTAATACATGAAAAGAAAGAATATAGTATTCGGTACGACTATCGCTTTCAATCATTATTTTGAGCGAAGCATGTGGAGGTACCAAAAACACTTTTTGCTGATGTAGATCATAACGGTTACCGTTAATAATAATCTGCCCTTTGGCCTCTTTAAAAAGTAAAAGACTATGCAATGTGGCATCGTAGCGTGGTAACACTTGATCCGCATATTGCACAGTCTGTAATTTATAGATATAGGAAGGAAATTGTCGATACTGATCTAATACCTTACTCATCACTCGTCGCCTTTCTACATAGATTGAGAATAATTATCATAATTCTGAGAACTATTCTCATTATATAGATTTAGACGGAAAAGTAAATTGTTGTAGCAATTGACGCTAGAGATTACAACTGTAAAAATGGATTCTGAATCGTACTTTGACCGGATGGCATACTGCCCGGTACACCGGCTTGTTCTAACAAAGGCTTCACTAACAATTTAAGTGGCCATTCTTCTTTTTCGAATAAAATAGAATAGATCACTTGTCTCACTTCTGCCGCAAAAGGAACTTCATGTAACTGTTCTCGCAATTGATCTCGCAGTATATTCCACAATAATTTCTCTTCGATATTATACACGGTAGATAGCGCATCTATAATCGCATACAGATTGACTTGTATCCCTAACGTTTGCAAGTAAAAGATCAATTCTTCAGGTGTATCATTGTACAGGCTATTAGAGTAACCCGGACGAATCATATATTGAGGATCGTCTATTCCTTGTTGCTGAAGCCATGGTAAATGAAGCCGTACAGAATCATGATCTCGTAACAGCATCTGCTTCATATATCCATGTTGCCAGACTAATACGCTGTTCTGTCCATGCAACTCTGGCATTAATCCTAAGCGGAATAATCGTAAATTAATTTGGAAAAAAGTCTGGCAGACTTCGCCAAATAAGATACAAATCGATTCTTGATTAACATCCAGATCACGAACCTTCATCCATTCATCAAAAAAGTGTCCTTCACGTGGTGCATTAGTAGATACAGGTAATACTACCGAGAGAGCAGACATCGGCAATAAACGTGTACCTTTTTCCCCTGTGATTAACGATGCTGGATAGGTGCGCACCATTGTCGCTAGATGTCTGGGTTCATCATCAAATAAACTTCCTGCTTCAGGCATATATGCCCACCAGCGACGTTCATCACAAAGAAATAACTGTTGTCCCAATATAGGGTCACACTTTAATGCTTGTTCTAACATGCGTTGTCCACGTTGACCGTTAATCAATTTGACAGCTGGCAGATAGCGAGAAGCCCCTAATGAAAAGACGCTAAGCGGTAATTTGATATAATGCGGGCTATCATTTACAGGAGATAGTGACCGTACAGAAGATGTAGCTTCAAAAAGACCCAGTTGAAGCTGAAGATCAATCCAATCGCCTTGTGCTTGTGCTGTTCTCAAATAGTGAGGCAGATTATGCTGTAATTGCCACGGATGAACAGGAATCGCTATATATTCATTCGTATTCAATCCTTTGTCCTCAATCGCTTGGAGCACTTGCTGTTGTTGGTCTAACGATAAAAGATCAGTCATTGGTTCTGATAGATCGCAAGCTAATGTGCTATCTTGGCGATAATCATAAAGCTGATAATCGAGCACTGTTCTGTCTACAAGCGCTTCCCCTTCCATCACCAGATTGCGCTTTATAGCGACCCATGATAACGAGATCGGCTGTGCAAATTCTGCACTATATTGACGATAATCTTGCTTATCTAATCCTACTTTGGCTTTGGATACAGGATGAAAAGGTCGATCTCTTAAAGAAGCATATCGCTCCATCTGCTGAAAAAAATCACTGGCAGACCGATCAAACCATGACTCCTCAGATAGGGAATGATCTAACGACCATGTGGTCTGCTTTATTGTCTCCTCTAGTAATTGTACAAATCGCTTCACTCCCGGTTGTTCGCGATAAGTGGCTGTTAAGCATTGATCATTGACTATTTTCATCAATTGAACGGGTGTTAATGGAGTGATCTGTAGTAATGGTGCATTGTGATCTGTTGTACATGTAGTTGAATAACGAATAGCATAGACATGCGTATCGGTTAGTTCTTTTGCAGATAATGAGGCAGGTCGCGCTGTAGCCTGTTGCTTATACGAATGTATAGTTACACTGGCAGGAACATAACGATACGGTTGCACAATCGCTGATTGTACAGGGAAAATAACCGTATATTGTGGTTGATCTACTCGTTGAGATGAATCAGATAATGTGGATGGCTCAAGTGATAAAGATGGAATTTCCCAGTAATACCATAAGCTATTTTCCAATAAAGAGATATCTGTTATAGAAGATAGAACAGATAAGATGTCTTCTTTTTGTGACTTATGCTGGTCTGTTAAAGTAGAGATCAATTTTTGCTTTAATTGTTCTGTAGATAATAGTTGCAGTTGATCGTTAGACCAGAATCCTTCGGCTAGCAATGTGTTTATCAGATCTTGCATCACCTGTTCCGAAGCTACACTTTGCTTGATTTGAATCTCAGTCTGCTCTAAATCTGTGTATGCTGGAGTAATCGATTGCTCAGAAACAAGTTGATCCTTGTTAGTAGCAAGTGGTTCTAACACTTCATTCCAATTCATAATGATTCATAACCTCCTGTGTGATGATCGATATAGATCATATCGGGATGAGGATGACTTAGAAAATCATGGTGCGATATCGTCCACGCATATGCACCGGCAATCGAAAACAAAACAATATCTCCTACAGCAATCTGTTCTAGTGTTACCTCTTGAGCAAGGATATCTTTGGGTGTGCACAGTTCGCCTGCCAGTGTAAGAGTGACTTGCTCTTGACGGGGACGTTCAAACGGATAATCCCACTGCTCTATCGCTATCATTTGAAAAGGTTGATTGTGTCCCCATGAGACAGGTAAACGAAAATGATGAGTCCCTCCACGTAAAATCGCATAATGCTTATCATGATTACATTTCAGATCAATCACTTCTGACGCATAATAACCTGCATGAGCGACTATATATCGACCCGGTTCAAAAATCAGTTCTACGCCAGGCAATACTTCTTCGTTCCAGATATGGTGTAGTCCGTTGATAAATGTCTCCCATTCGAAATGACGATCTGGTTCTGTATAACAAATACCAAATCCTCCGCCAGCATTAAGGTATTGAATAGACAAGTTATATTCACGAATCCAACGACTCACCGATTGAATATACATATGAACCAGTTCTACATGTAATTGAGCATCCAGATTATTAGATACCGAATGCATATGGAATCCTGCTAACGTCAACTGTGGCAAAGACTGTACTAATTGGATCGCTTCTCCGATCTGTACTTCATCGATCCCAAATTGCGTCGGTTTCCCACCCATCGTAACCGTACCTGTAGGAATACTTTTTCTTAAATTAACACGTAGTAGAATCTGAACCGTTTTATTTTTTTGCTCCGCTATCCATGCGATTCGGCGGATTTCATGTACACTTTCAGCATGAATAAGCATCACATTGTGATCAATCGCTTGCTCAATCTCGATATCTTTTTTACCCGGCCCACCAAAAATAATATGAACATCTGGATCGACTAAGCGAATCGCTTGCACTTCTCCGATGGATGCCGTTTCAAAACCATCAACGATTGGAGCTAATGCTTCAATCAGACGTGGATCAGGATTCGCTTTGACTGCATAAAATAAATGCGTGCCTGCTGGCATATCGGCTACTTTGGAACGTGTACGCTCACGTAATGTATTGAGATCATAAATAAAAGCACATACTGGTTTTCTAGATATGATATGTGGATCACGATTGGCTTGTTCTGCTGCTCTTATTCGATAGACTTCATCCACAATCGAAGAAGGCGCTTGCGCTATATAGGGAGCATGCGATTGAGTAGTATTTGAGTTCAACATAAAGCCTCCTTTGCGTGCTGAATATCTATAATGCAATTACGATAGATCATTATGATTGTGTGATTGTTCTTTGGAAGGGATAGCAGAAGCTACAGGAAATTGAGCTAATTTACTTTGTAACGCTCGAAAAGTTATCCCACGTTCATCTCCTAATACGTAAGCCTGCACTCCTTTTCCTTGCCAGTAATCATATTGATCCGGTTGACGAGGAATTGCGCAATAAGGGATCTGTTGGTCAGCGGCAACTTGTTGAATATGATCCAATGCTTGACGCACATGAGGGTGCTCGGTCTGCCAAGGTACACCATAAGATTGTGATAGATCAGCTGCTCCTTCAAGCACCATATCGATTCCTTTTATACTTAGAATCTCATGGATGTGTTCGACTCCTTTGACCGTTTCAATCATCGGTATAACCATGATTTCTTGATTCGCTCGATCCATATAATCCACTAGATTGTCTCGTCCAAAAACACCTGGTCGCCCGCTATTCATACTTCGTTGACCGATAGGGAAATATTTAGCCGCTTGAATCACGGCTTCGATCTGTTCTTTAGTTTCCACTTGCGGAATAACTATTCCCATCGCTCCGCTATCGAGCACACGTAAAATCACTTTGGCATTGATTTCAGGGATACGTACCAATGGTGTAATCCCAGATTGTTCAGCCGCACGAAGCATATGTTCAACCGTCTCAGGATTGATCATCACATGTTCCATATCAATAATTACAAAATCAAAACCAGCATAAGCGATCATTTCAACCATAATCGGTGCAGGCACAGAAGCGATTAATCCAAATACTGTCTGCTGTTGTGCTAATTGCTGGCGTAGCCGATTGGACGTTAACATGTGGATTGTCGGTAAGCATATAATGGGTTCATTCCATCTTTGAAATGAAGCTCACCATCTCCGAACAATCTTCTTTTGGTTAATTCTTCGATTAATACTGTCTCCGCAAACAGATCAAAACAATCAAACCGTTCTTGATGCTGTGGATGGTCATGCTGATATTGATGGATAATATCGGCAGTCATTTTCCAGAATGATTGTTCGGATAACTGATAATGCTGTTCCAAAAACATGCACATTTCTGTAGCTGCAATAAAAAAGAACGCATCATAAGAGAAATCCCGTACATCATCAGGGTTATTCGTTTGGATAAATGAATTACGATTGATCTTTGCATGACTTGGCGGTTCTGGCGTTAGATCAGGGCATAATTCAGGTTCTACCAGATGTGCCACTGAGAAACGCACACCGTCATGAAAATCTTTGAGCGCAATACGTGTAGGTAATCCATCATGATGAATCAGAATAATATTTTGACCGTGTGATTCCATTCCAATTCCGTGCGCATATAACATATGAATAATAGGAGTAACCGTTGCTGTTAACATGGCATATGTCCACCGTTCTACTCCATATTGCTGTATCCACGGATCGATCAGAGGTACACCGCTTGGTTGCACATGACATAATCCGTTGAAAGGAACGCCGTCTTCCCCTTCTTTTAGATACGTATGCAGACTTTCACGCCAGATCGTTCCTAATGAACCATAGGTCTGTGACTGTCGATATTCGGGCAACTTTTCATAATTGAAAGTGATTCCTGCACGCTCACATAAAACTACAAATCCAAGCTGACGTGCAGTCTCGTTATGTTGAATCAATCGAGTTAACCAATCTGTAATCATCGCTCCATTAAGAACCGTATGCCCTGCTAATATACGAGCAGTTGATGTATTGGTAATACTTAATGCCATTTTTAGATAAGGCGCTTCGGGTCTTGTTCGATTGCCTAATGTACGAATCGATTGCTGAGCATAATAAGCATCATTTCCAATTCCGAGCGGAACGATCTGTTGACTGGCTAGTTCACAGTAAAAAGCCGATACAATCTTATTCTTCCACTGCCACGGATGAACAGGGATCAAGTGATAATTTTCTATATTCAATTGTTGCTGTTGTAAAATCTGCTGAAATTGATTCCATTGCTTGGTGCCTAATGATTCCTGCATAAATGAATCGTGATCTTCGACTGTAGTTGAAAAAGCAGACAAACTGTATTCTTTAGTCACCGCTAACCAAATCGGGTACAACGATTGTTGAAATTCTGGCCCATACTGAGCATTATCTTCTAACGTAAAACCGATTCTAGATTTATAACAAGGATGGTATGGATGACCGTCTTTGATCTGCCCTTCCAGCTGATCATAATAAGGCTGTTCTGTTGAGAATACACTTTGTTGTACATATGCTTGAGATTGTAAATCTTTCAATAATGTCTGTTCCAGTTCATTACGGAATTGTTGTAGCTTCTCCCCTTGTTGTACTTGTTGAAGTACTTCATTCAAAAATTCATGCAGACGTGCTGTCTGTTGTTGTCCGTCTGTCGCTATTCGTATAACAGGAACTTGCTCTAATCTTACTCTGCCAAAGCTCACCATCCGCTTACCCGTACACATATACTGCACCTTTTGTTGATCTGTAGTTACACCGGCTATAGTAAACTGCTGATAAGCTTTTGGCTCTGATAAGCTAGAACGTATTTGTTGCTGAGACATTTCAGTCTGAAGATAAGGAAGAATATCTTCATAGATGATTGCTTGCATTAATTGACGAATAATTCGCTGTTCTACTGCTGGAAAATGTTCTGAATGGAGCGCTTTGATCATATCAAAAGGATCAGTCGATTGTGTCAATGATAAGGCTGAATACGTAGGTAATTGTTGTGTAAACGTCATTATTTCACCTCGGATTAAGTTAGTCATACCTATAGAGATTGGATGTTGGAACGTGTCCGTAAAATTTGCATGAATTGAGTGACATTATTCTTCGTTTTTATCAACTTTTAGCTAGATATAAAGGATTCGGAATAGCGATAAATGAAGGATGATCGCCTTTGGCTTGAAAACAACTGATAAAGTTAGCTTTAGCGGGTAACGTTTCTACGTGTAGTAAAGATTCAATATGATGGCAAAGAGCACTATTTCCTTCTAACGCTGCTTGGGTTCTCCATGTTAATAATTGTTGTTGTACTATATTCCAATAGTGCTGTTCACTACGTTGTTCATAGGCGGCTATGGTGTGAATCAATGAACCTAAATGATTGACTACAAAATAGTATCCTGTTCTTAACCATGAAGTCTCGTGATCATATAGCACATGACTATCCTGTTCGATTAACGGTTGAATCCATTCCTCTACGGATGGACATGTTCGATCAATACTGACTCCTTCCAGATCGCGTACATAATAACAGTCTGGCATCCCGTCTTTGAGCGAAATTAATGAATTTTGCAGATGGGCTTCAAAGCTTATCCCGTAATCTGTAAAAACACGTAATAACGATAAAATAGTAATTTCTGTATACTTTGATAACCATGTTGATAAATGTGGAACTGTATCTTCTGCATGTTGACGAATCACTGATATTAATTTGGGTTCATTAGTGTTGGGCGCTGATTCCAATAGGGAAGCTACAACATACGTATGCTCAGGATCAATCTGTTGTGGACGATAAATGACAGTCATGGCAGCAGTCCATTGCTCTTGCTGCGCCAAAGTCATGGCCGTCGATGAGTTAAACTGGTTGTCGGTAGCTGATTTGCTATCATTTACTTTATGATTTTCCGCTAGATCGGTAGTCCATTGTGTACTTAACGTACCGACTTTTACTGAACTGTAGCCTGTTTCTGTTAACACTTTAAAATGATTCGATTCTATCGCTGTCCGTTTATGATGAATAATGCGTGCAGCGTCGATAGTCCGTTTGGCTTGTTCTATTGTATTTTCACGAATAAGATTCGTTATTCGGATATGCAAGGGTAACTTATATCCTCGATGGTCTTTGGGATTCCAGACTGTTCTGACCGAAGAAGTCGGATATAGTTCATCACCTAATGACCCTAACAATACCAAATACTGAGACTGTATCGCTTGCTCCACGATAGGAAGCGTCTGAATATACTTTGCTTGCCACGGATGCATTGGTAAAAGGTGATATTGATCTGCCTGTACACCTTTTGCATGTAACAGGTCTGTCGCTTGCTGATATATAGCAGGTGAGATTGCTTCTTGTCTGGTCTGCTCATCTAGCCAGTGTTCCTCGATATAGATCGACTGTACTGCAATATAAAACAACTGAAAGCTAGCTCCCATTTCTGGACTATATAATGCTAATTCAGGGATAGCGAATCCTTCTGAACTTTTGGGAAATGGATGAAAAGGATGTCCTGCAATCAGTGACTGTTCCGAATAGATATACTCGTTACAATCTGAACCCTGATCAGCAAGATGATGATCATAGTAATATTCCATTTTGGTCAGACTGTTTCCGATGCGATCTACCATCTGTTGCTTCTGCGAATCTCTTGCCTGACTATCTGTATAATGACTTACTTCTTCGATCATATAATCGATCAACTGATAGGCCGTTATGATCGCTGGAGATTGCTCTTGTTCAATACACACAAAATAATAAATATAATGATACTGACCGATCAGAGAATAATACGTCACCCCTGTCTGTATCCATCGCCCGGTAAAAGGAAGCTGGATCAGTATCATGTCATACGATTCTTCGATATTGATATCTAATCTGGATATCATTTTGTTGTGCAGTAAAGGGAACTTCTCAATCACGGCTGAAATTCTAGGGTCAAATTGTTTCGTTTCTCGTAAATAACTATTGAGTATCGCTTGAATACTTGTAGCAAGTGCCCACTTTTTGGCATCTGAAATAGGATTTCCTGTTAATTCAAAGTCTTTACTATCCGTTGTTTGTTGCATTATTTTCTGATTTTGATGAGTATCTATAGAAGACACATTATGCACTCCTTTTCGTATGATGGATAGGCTCAGAAGATGTTACCGTCTGATGCATAAAGAAAGCTGCTGGAATCGTAAATAAAATGATTATACTTAACACCCAGAATCCCTGATTGATCGTATGCAATGTGCTAAAAGCATCTGAATGTCCATCGGCTATAAGCTGAGTCCGCCGAACTTCATAATAGACTGAAATGATCACAATTCCGAGTGAGGAAGTCATTCTTCGAATCACATTATTCATGGCTGAGCCTTGAGATACCAACTGATCAGGAATTGCATTTAACCCTGCTGTCGTAACAGGCATATTCGATAATCCCAACCCTACTCCGCGCAACATCATCAGTACAAAAATGATCCAGATTGGCGAATTAACTTGCAACATACCCAGCATCGCAGTCGTAATACAGGTCATAGATAAACCAATCAACACAATCATTTTTGGTCCTTTACGATCAAGATGCTTACCTGCAATTCGGACAAAAATACCTGTGAAAATCGCTGAAGGTAAAAATACCAATCCGGTCATCATTGCACTATATCCGTATACATTTTGCACCAGTAAAGGAACCATAAAAATCGTAGCAAACATCGCAATGGCTTGTACACTGACTACCACGACACTAAGCGTATAAGTCGGAATATTGAAGATACGCAGATGCAGTAATGGTTGTTCTTTGGTTAACTCCAAACGAACAAAAATAATAAGCAATACAACTCCAACTCCCAGCATCACAAGATTAGACCCTAACCATACATCTGCCAGATGCTTCATTTGACTCAGTGTCCATAAAATAATGCCAACTCCCAGCGTCACTGTAACAAATCCGCTCATATCAAATGTTCGCTTCCGATCAGGGGTCGTATGTGGCAAATACTTAAGCCCAATCAGTAACCCGAGCAATCCAGTAGGTACATTCATCCAAAATAAAGATTGCCAGCTTCCCCATTCGATCATCATTCCTCCGACTGTGGGGCCAATAGCAGGTGCAACCATAATCGCAATGCCCCAGACTCCTGTCACACGACCACGTTCATTTTTGGGAAAAGCATCGAACATAATCGCTAGTGATAGCGGAATCATCAATCCACCTGCAATCCCTTGTAACCCGCGAAAGCAGATTACAGATAACAAATTCCATGAAAATGACCCAAGTATAGACCCGATAATAAACAGGAACAGTCCGAGCAAATAGATTCTTTTTTTACCAAATCGATCGCCCAAATATCCTGTTAATGGCATCGTCATTCCCATACCTAACAGAAAAATAGTAATAATCCAACTGGTGGAACTGGCACTACTCTGAAAAACGTTCATCAATTCAGGGACAGCCGGATTAAGCGAACTGTTATTCAAAATGACTGTAAATGTTCCTAATAAAATACTACATAAAATCATCCATTCCGCAGAAATAGCTAACTTAGATCGATGCTTGATCATTACACTGTAGAAGTCTGTAACGTTTGATACGCTGTAGTGACAGCTTCACCAAAAATACGAGTGACTTCTAATACTTGCTCTCTTGTAATAATAAGGGGTGGTAAAAAACGCATGACGGTAGAATGTCTTCCTCCTACTTCCAGAATCAGTCCACGTTTCAAACATTCTTGCTGAATCAAGCTTGCTAATTGTGGATGTGCTGGATAATGCCCTAGATGATCCATGATGTGCTGATCATTTACAATCTCCACTCCAATCATTAATCCACGACCACGAATATCACCAATACAACCCACTTGCTGTTGAATCTGGTGTAACTGTTCTACCAATAACAATCCCATATCAGTGACATGCTCAGGCAAATGATGTTCACGAATATAACGTAATGTTGCAAGTCCTGCTGCCATCGCCATCTGGTTACCACGGAAAGTACCAATATGTGCACCTGGATTCCATTGATCCAAATCTTTGTTATAGATAACAACAGATAGTGGTAAACTTCCTCCGATAGCTTTGGACAATACCAATGCATCAGGAATAATACCTGCATGTTCAAAAGCATACAATTGGCCTGTCCGACCAAGCCCTGTCTGTACTTCATCAATAATTAATGGAATATTGCGTTCTTGTGTAATACGACGCATTTCACGAATCCACTCTACAGGAGCAGGAATAGAGCCTCCTTCACCTTGTACCACTTCAAAAATCATTGCACATGGCGATACAATGCCACTCTCAGGATCATCCAACAAATTTTCGATATAACTACTACTGATCTGATGCGTCTGTTCTCCGCCTATTCCGAAGGGGCAACGATACTCATACGGATAAGGCATAAAATGAACATCAGGAATCAATCCATTCACACGTTCTTTTTGCCCTAATGTTCCACTAAGACTCATTGCGGCATGAGTCGATCCATGATATCCCCCTTGAAAAGATAAAATACTACGTTTACCTGTAGCTGTTTTGACTAACTTTATCGCCGCTTCGATTGCATCTCCTCCGGTAGGGCCACAAAATTGAATTTTGGCATTTTGGGCAAAAGATGGCGGAAGACTTGCAAATACTTCTTCTACAAACTGTTCTTTGAGGGGTGTAGTCAGGTCTAAGGTATGCAACGGATGCTTGTTGGTTAGTAATTGCTGAATCGCTTCGATCACAACAGGATGATTATGTCCAAGAGCTAATGTTCCTGCACCTGCTAGGCAGTCATAGTATACTTTGCCATCCATATCTGTAATATGAATGCCTTCAGCTTCTTTGATGACAATTGGTAATCGGCGTGGATAGGAACGAGCATTAGACTCTCTTTCGGATTGGCTTTGCAAATAACGTGTATTTTGAGATACGGCTGAATCTACTGTTTCTATCATCATAATCGCTCCTTTGATATTGATAATCATTTTCAATTAGGCACTTCTCTAGTATATGGAATAAATTTCTAGACTCCATAGACATTTACGTCCTGTATTTGTACAAATACTACATCTTCATTTTTAGGAATCGCGATCAGACAAAAAAAGACGACTCTATAAGAGAACTATAGAAATCGTCGATACAACAAATTAGCTATTCATTTTTCGATATGTCCATGTATGAATAAGCTCTTGGTATTTCTTTTCGTTGGCAGAATGAGGGTCATTTTCCCTAGATGATAATGTGGATTCTATCGTAATCTGTTTGTCGATCCATTGGCCTGTCAACCAGCTATAATGCTTATCTACAGGTAAAGCGATTTGCCAATCGTATTTATTACTAGCTGAATCTGTAGCTTCATAATGTCGCCACTCTACCGCTGTCCAATCGATCCATGCAGTCGATAATGCAACCGGTACATGTGGAATCAGGCTACCTGCTCTGACCAGTATAATGATCGGAATGATGGATTCTGCTATATGATGCCATGTAGAGCCTGCATATCTCTTACCTGTCTGGTAATCGATCCACTCTCCAGAAGGAGTATACACCTCTCTAGCTGTCATTCCTTGTTCTAACATCGGAGCAATTAACAGATCTGTTCCTAGCAAATACTGATCTTCAATCTGCCATACACCCGGTTCATCTGGATATTCAAGCAATAGTGGACGCAGTAATGGAATACCTTGTTCAGCACTTACAACCGATTGTGTATAAATATAAGGTATCAACTGATATTTTAACTCAACTGCTTTTCTAAAATCTTCGACAAACTCTTCATCATAATGCCACGGCTCTTTGGGAGGTGCTCCATGACATCGACTATGCGACGTCAACATTCCAAAAGGCATCCAGCGTCGATACAATTCTCGCGGACTTTGATGGACAAATCCACCGATATCATGACTCCAAAAAGTAAAACCACTCAACCCCAACGACATTCCTGCTCGCAAAGAAGCTGCCATGCCATTATCCGTATTTTCAACATCACCGCCCCAATGTAAAGGATACCGTTGACTGCCTGCCCATGCGCTACGTGCCCAGATAATCGATTCACCAGTGACTTTTTGTGTAATCTCAGATACCGCCTGATTATAGCGAAGAGGATACAGATTATGCTCTTTCCATCCCTTTTGACGAGAATAATACGAACCATGAATCGGTGCACTTTCTCCAAAATCGACTTTGATTGCACTTACACCTATATTTAATAATCCTGCAATCTTTTGTTGATACCATACTACGGCGTCAGGATTGGAAAAGTCTAAAATGGCATCTTCCCCTGCAATATAACCATTGCCATCACTAATCGCATAACCTTTGGCAATAATCTCTTCATATAGCGGATTAGAAGGCATAAAATAAGGATACTGCCATAAGCTAATCCGATATCCCTGCTCACGTAAATCCGTAATCATTTGCTCTGCATGATCAAAACGACTGGTCGAAAATTGATAATCACAACGCCAATCATGCTCAAACCAACCGGTATCCAGATGAATGACATCACAAGGAATCCGGTGCTCTTGCAACTGACTAGCGACTTCCCTCACTTCTTGTTCGGATTGATACGTTATACGGCTCATCCACAATCCGAAAGACCACAACGGTGGAACAGTAGATTTCCCTGTTAACGATGTGTAACTAGACAGTATTTGTTTGGGTGTGCCGAAAAAGAAAAATAAATCCAGTTCATCTTCCCCAATATAGATCGTATTGGTTCCATCAAAATGATGACCTACATCACAAGTCATCGGACAGCTATGATGAAAAAACATCCCATAACCTCGATTACTCCATAACAATGGAATAGGCTTATACATATCTGCGGTCTGCGCGCTTAAAGGATCATATGTAAACCAGTTAAACTTTTGTCCACGTTTATCCATTTTCAAAAAGGATTCGCCACCTCCATATAATCGTTCTCCTGGAGATAAAGCAAAACTTGCTGCTAGACTACGATTCATATCTTTCGCAGATCGGATAAAACAAAATGGCGTTGGATCGGAGCTGAGAATAGAAGCTTGATCTGCCATATGATGTGTGCGTGTTAATAACTTTCCTGTAGCATCTCGAAACTCTATCCGCCATGGTTGGTATATTATCGTTACCGAGCCGTAATCACTTCGATACGTCACATGATCATTATCCTGTTGTTCGATAATCCAATCTTGACTAACAGGTATTTCTTCCTCTGCAAGCATCAGACTATGGCGGGGTTCTAAAGCGGGCTTACGAACGGTTAATCGAATCCGAACTGTCTGTGCATCAACAAATTCCAAGCGAAAAGGAAAAGAAGGTGATTCGGTATAGGCAGGAAATTCCCACGATTCTGTGGCTGTAAAAGGCAATGTATATTTACCAAAATCCAATCTAGGCTTACGTGAATACCGTTCCCAATGTATCTCGCCGGTAGCCGTTTCGGGATTGAAATGTTCGATATGCATCCCCATAAAATAGGTATTTTCAATCTGTCCAAATGCTTTGCTCATATCAATAGGTTCACAAAGTAATGCTGTATCATATAATCGAATCATTTGTAGTTATCCTCTCACTATTTATTCAATTGATAACGTTTACATCTTAAAATATTGTATACTTTTGTATAGATTCAACCTACTCTAATTCTATGTAGTATTCGCACAATATTACGATCATCGAAGTACATCAAAATAAAATATATGTTCTACCGTATCGCTTCCGATTCCTATACCGTCTAATTTCACTATACATATAATGGAGGTTGACCACAGATGCAACTCTCACCCCCTTATGAAGTTACTCAAATGCCCGACAAAACATTTCCGATTAATATCTTTCATGTTGCTGCACCTCATTGGCGCTGGGTACCTTTGCACTGGCATGAACATTTGGAATGGATGATCGTCTATAAAGGCTCTTTCCGTGTTCAAATCGGTACAGAGCATCAAGATATTACGATAGGAGATATTGTGTTTGTTAATACCCGTCAGATTCATGCCGCTTTTCCTTTGGAGGAAGATACTGAATTGATATGTATTGTGTTCAATGAAGCATTGATTCGAAATATCCAGTTAGATCATACAGAGTCACGTTATATTCGACCCCTATTGGAAAACCAATTAGGACTACCAGCTATTTTCACCAAAGATCATCCGTTAGCCAAACAGATCACCTTTTATTTACAACAGATGATTATAGAGTATGAACAATCTACCTATGGTTCTGAATTATTGATCAAATCCTATCTGCTGGCTTGTATAGGTTGGCTTTATCGTATTGTTGCTCATGATCATATAGAGTTGCCTGCCTCCCATCAACCTGCTTATATGCAACCTTTGTTTCAACATCTGAGTCATCATTTTCGAGAATCTATTTCGATCGAGACAGCCGCTGAACTATGTCAATTGACGCCTACTTATTTCTGTTATTTATTTAAAAAGACAACAGGCAAAACATTTATTGAATATATCAATATGCTACGTATTCATGAAGCCGAGCAATTGTTACGTTCTGGTGATTGGAATATCAGTCAAGTGGCTTATCACTGCGGATTCACGAGTCTAAATTACTTTGGCAGAGTATTTAAACAATACAAACAGATGTCGCCAAGTCGTTGGCTCAAGCATATCGCCAAATCGTAGAATGAACTAAAGTTGTATTATTGTGTAGAACATGTGTATTTCTACGCTCTTTTGTAAATACAGTTTATTTTTCACCTTTCATAAAATACAATAAAATGGAAATTAAACCATATAAAAGGTGGGGTATTCATGTTGATACGCAAGCAGATTGCTATTCTTTTATCCACGCTATGCTTATTTACATTATTGGGATCATGGACTTGGAATTCTCAAGCCGAAGCAGCAGGCACTTGGAAACAGATCTGGTCAGATGAATTCAATGGCTCTAACGGAACAGGGGTAGATGGTTCCAAATGGAATTCAGAAACAGGTGCTGGCGGTTGGGGAAATAACGAGTTACAGTATTATACAAATCGTACCAACAATGCTTATATGGATAATGGCAATCTGGTTATTCAAGCGTTAAAAGAAAATTATAATGGTGCTCCTTATACATCGGCTCGCTTAACAACAGCTGGCAAATTCGACGTGAAATATGGAAAAATTGAAATGCGTGCTAAGCTTCCCTATGGTAAAGGCATCTGGCCTGCATTCTGGATGTTAGGTAGCGATATCGGTAGCAACCAATGGCCAAAAAGCGGTGAAATCGATATTATGGAATACGTAGGTGCTAATGCTCCAAACACTATGTATGGCACTATTCACGGCCCTGGTTATTCAGGCGCAGGTGGTCTATCTGCGGCTTATACTATCGGTGAAAATATCAGTAACGCTTACCATACGTTCTCGATTGAATGGGAACCGAATGTCATCCGCTGGTATGTCGATAACAATCTATACCATACACGTACATCAGCAGATATTGGTGGTAATCAATGGGTATTTGATAAACCATTTTTCTTATTACTTAACTTAGCTGTAGGCGGTAACTGGCCTGGCTATCCTGATGCAAGTACTACATTCCCGCAAAAATATGCAATCGACTATGTACGTGTATTCCAGCGCTCTGGAGATACAGGTAATATTGTAGCCCTTAAAGCTGTAGCTAATGGAAAATATGTAGCTGCTGAAGATTATGGAAATGCACCTCTACTTGCTCGTTCTACTACAGTAAGCGATTGGGAGAAATTTGAGTTAATCGATCTTGGAAATAACAATGTTGCTTTGCGTTCTCTAGCTAATAATAAATACGTATCTGCTGATAATACAGGTGCAAGCCCGTTAATAGCTAACAAAACGGCGATTGGCACATGGGAAACGTTCCAAATCGGAACAACAGCCGATGGGAAGCGAACCTTCAAATCATTAGCGAATAATCAGTATGTCTGTGCAGACAATTATGGAGATAGCCCGCTGATTGCGAATCGAAGTACTATTAGCGGTTGGGAAGCTTTTGAAGTGATCAAGCAGTAAAAAGTAAAATGTAAAGGTATCACTAATTAGCACTATTATATTCACTATTACAATGCAAAAAGGAAGCCTATACGCAATCTCAGGCTTCCTTTTTGCATTATTGCTGTTTTTAATTTTAGGCATTTTATTTATGATATAGAATCTAATTCGGAATAGCACTTGTCACAGCGTTATCTACAAGAAAAGGATTGTATGACCTTAAAATCATCTTTATTTCGCAATCTTACTATTCTGATTCGCTACTCGTAAATAACGGAAGAAAAAGATAAATACTATTGCCATCCATATCGCAAATACGAGGAAAATATTACTGAACGTATTGGCTTCACTATAATGCCATAAGCTATTAAATGACCACGGCGATTGTACACGGTCTAAAATCAATCCCAAGACCGTTGTCCCAATGGCTCCGGAAATAAAGCTTAACATCATGTATAGACCCATCCCTACACCTACTTGTGCGCCGTCTAGTGTCCGAGAAACGGTATTCGCAAGCCCTACTTGGGCAAATGTCAGTCCGGTGTTCCCAATCACCAGTACGCCCATAATCATCCAGTACGAACGATCTGTAAACACAGCAAGAATGATATACGTAATCAGTTGTAAAATAAAAGCAATCCGAAGCAAAAACGTATTTCCTTTGCTATCTGCAATGCGTCCACCGACGATACCAAAAATAGCAGCGATCAATGCACCCGGAAACATAATCATACCAATCGTAAAGGAAGACAACTGATGAATACTGCTTAACATTTGGGGTATCAAGTAAGGCACACATAGATTAAAGATCAATGCCAGACAAGCGATAATCATCGTTATTGTATAGGTGGAGTTACGAAAAATCGCTGGATCCAGAAAAGGCTGTTTGGCTTGACGAATATACAGAATAAAGATAATTAATAATACAATCGTCATCATCGCAAGAATAAGGCTTACATTGGTAATCGCTAGTAAAAGTAATGTTACGGTTGCTGCTAACATTACACCGCCCCAGAGGTCTATTTTCAGCGGACGTACCTGATCTTGATTAAGATATTTGCGGAAAAATGGAATCGTTACTAATGATAGCAAAGAGATTGCAAATAAATAACGCCAATCTGCAAAACTGGTAATCATACCTGCAATAATCGGCCCCATAGCTGTACCTAATGCCATACCAGAAGAAGTAATGCCTAGTGCTCTCCCACGCTTTTCAGGAGATACATAACGAATCGGAATAATCATTGACGATGCTGGAATAACAGAAGCACCTGCCGATTGTAGAATTCTTCCTGCAATCACCATCCAATAATCAGAAGCGACAAACCCTACAATAGAACCGACTGCAAATAAGCAAATACCTACAGTCAGCAAATTTTTAAGACGGTATTTATCGGCTAGCTTGCCATAAGTCACTGAGCCAATCGCGTAAATAATAATATATGACGTTACGACCCAGCTCACTTGTGAACTACTGAGATCAAAATCTTGACGAATGGACGGTAAAGCTACATTAAACATCGTTGAGTTCATGACAGAAATGATCATAGCCAATGCTAAAATATAAATAATTTTCATAATATACCTGAATACTAGCCTTATACACATAGTAGAGACGTATAAGACTAGCGTTATTCTTTTCCTTTATCCCATTATTCTGGACGGTGACCGCCAGGTGGAGTTACAACTTTAAGATCCAACGTTTGGATATTCGCAATCACTCGATCCATACGAAGAGGTCCCGGTGTATCAGGGAAAATATAATGTTCATATTCATCTCCTAATAGACGGAAAAACGGTTCAAATAATCCACTAACCAGTACACCTACAAATTTGGTATAGTGTGTATCCAGACGATAAGAGTGTACGGTTCCAGCAGGTACATGCAAGAAGTCACCGGGTAACAATTGAACTTCTTCTCCATTTGCCCACATCGTCATCTGTCCTTGTACACAGAAAAAGGTCTCTGTATGGTGTTCATGATAATGAGATACGATGGCATCTCCTTTGGGTCCTTCTGTAGATACCATAATATAATCGCCATCTGTAGACGCTTGTGTAGCCAATAAACGATGTAATTGATCCCCTGTTAATAATTTGGTACCTTCTCCACTTTCTAATACATAAGCTGCTACAGATTCAGGAATTACACTGTTGCTGACCAAGGTATAATCAGGAAATACGGTTTGTGATGTAGAAAACATAATGTCTGCTTGTTGCTCAGCTTGTTGTAAATGTTCCGTAGAATACACATGGTTGCTAACTGCTGGATATTCATATGGTGTATGGGCTTGACCTAAGATCTCATAAATATCAGTTACATTACCTGCGATAGAATAGGAAATAAACGCATTACGATGAGCCAGCAATTGATACGCATGTTCTGTCATTGGTGGAATATGTGCATAATCGCCCGGTAATAATAGATGACTCTCCCCATTAATCACAAATTGAATTTTACCTTCTAATACAAAAATAGATTCATAGGTGTTCTGATGCGTATGCAGTGGGAACGATTCCCCTTTAGGCCCTGACAGAATAGCCGCTGATAAAATATCGCCTGTACTTTGAAAATTAGCGATGACAGTAGCTAACTGTTTGCCAAATAAATAACGTTTCCCTTCTCCTCGGCGAAGTAAGTAAGGTGCTACAGTATTTGGTAAATGTGTTGTTAATGATGTTGTCATATGTTCCTCCTGAAATGTGAGTATTCGTATAGTCTGTAAGAGTTATTGTTGATCTCTTGTACTATTTTATTGTAGCGAAATCTACAAATTTGAAATATAGTTGAATACGACAAAAAAATAGGCAAAAGCGACATACGACTATGTTGTATAGAGGAGCTGTAATATGTCATCATCCGATCATTCTTTTCAAATGCTTGAGCATCCTTTTCCTATAGAAACACCGATCTCTTTTAAAATGTTTACGGTGGAAGGCTCTTTTCAAGAACACGCCCATAATTTTTATGAGATTATTTATATATCAGAAGGTAAAGGCACATTATTTATTCATAAAGATTCCTTACCTTTTGAAGAAGGAGACTTATTTTTTATTCCGATTGGGATGCCTCACTTGCTCAAAGCAGAATCTTCTCCCTCTGCTGTACCTTTGCAAATGATGAATTGTATGTTCCAAACGGAGCTTCTTGCACCTCAATATGAGCCCAAAAATGAATTAGATCGCGAATTTGACGCAATTGCCCAATTTTTTCGTCAAAGTGAAGATTGGTTACGGTATCAAGATCAAGGTGGGGAACTGGCTCGAATAATGTATAGCATGAATTTTGCTGTTAATTCTCAGTCACCGGGTTTTCATTATAAGTTGTATATTTGCTTACTCGATCTGCTCAATACATTGTACCGACTCCAACAATTCAGTCTGTTATCGAGACCTGATAAATGGGTTGATCCTGTTGCTTTCACAATTGAATATATTCAAGTCCATTATCGTGATCCACTCAAAATGGAAGAGTTCTGCCAATGGTTATCTATCAGTCCCCGCCATCTTCAACGCAAGTTTAAAGAAACAACCGGTTATACGTATACTCAGATGTTGCAACAAATTCGTATACAAAAAAGTTGTGAATTGTTAATCAGTACCGATCGAAGTATTCAACATATTGCTGACGAAGTTGGTATCCATGATATGAAATATTTTTATCGTTTGTTTAAAACAAGTTGTGGGCTGACTCCGCTTCATTTCCGTCAGCATCACGCACGTACCAAATAAAAAGAACCTTTCTCCTACAGTCTATGCTGTATTAAGAAAGGTTCGTTTTTTATGGAGAGTATTCAGTTCTAAAGGACAACTTAAAATTAGAATAATGCGCTTGGTGATGTATTGATTTTCCAAAAACCGTTTACTAATTCGAACTTAACCAGCATACGCTCTACTGGATGTGCATCTTTAACATAAGGAACGGTCAAACGATATACACGAGCGGTATCAGTCATGCTGATCATTTTAGCAGTAGAACGGTTAAATTCTAACATACTAGCTTTTTCATTGACCAATTGTGCAAGTTTACCATTGTTTTCGATGATATATTTTTGAATATACGCTTCACTCGCTTGTTGCGTATACGTTTCTTTTAAATAGGCTAACAATTTAGCATGTGTATCAATATCTGTAGACAAATAGCGATATGTTTTGTTATTTAGAGAAAAAGTAACGTTCGTTGTAGATGGTTTACCACCAGTAGATGTATATACATATCTTTTTTCAGCTTCGACAATCAGTGGAGTTACACTATCATGATTTAACTTTTTCACTCCAGTCCATACGCCATCTTTTGTATAATAAGAGACTGCTGGTGTTGTAGCAGTAGTTGTGGTGGATGCTGTTGCTTTAGATGCATTAGCAGCAGGTAATGCTGGAGTTGAAGATGCTGCTTGCACCGAATGTGCTGAATATAACGATGCCGTTACCAAAGCAGTAAGTGCCCAAGTGCCAATAGCCAGTTTGTTTACTTTTTTCATTATTTCATGTCCTCTCAAATGTGCTTTCTTTTATTTTGAAATCTGTAATCGTTACTATGTAACCTCTTTATTATGACATATACATAACCTATATACCACTTTCGCTCAATATTTAACCATTTATATCCATAAAAAGGAGATATTCAAGCGAAACTATTCAAAGATCCATTCTGCGCTAAATTAATTATCATTGCTTTGGATTCTACTATTTAGATCCAACAAGTTAATTATTTCTTTGTAAAAATAGCATGACTATAAAAATAATAATTTGTACAGTAATGATAGTGAATACAGGAATAAATGGACTTATGAGTAAAAAAGGTGCAACTATTATAAAGAGAGAACCTGTTAATGGAATCCAGCGAAATCGAACATTTTTAAAATCATTTATTAGTAAATCCGTTAAAACAACAAACATAAATAGTGCAATAAGTACTGAAAAATAGCCAGCCACAATTTCCAATTGTTTATAAATATCTCCTGTTAACATAGAATGAATAACGATAAAAAGAGAAATAGCAATAAATATTAAAGATATAAATACGGGGAATACAGGTCTAACCATGTTACTTGCAAATTGAAAAAATCGTTCTGTTGATAATTTTTTACCGAGAACTGTATGACTGTTGTTCAGTTCGTCTCTAATCTGTTTTTCTATTAATTGTAATGTATGGTCGGATCGGTTCTCGTAAAACAGTTCTACTTTTTTTCTTAATCTAAAATCTAAATACATCATAGTATCGGCAAGTACATAGATCAGTTCGTTCTGATCTGTTACATGTTTACTGCTTTTACTATAAATAGATAGCGCCGCTTGCAATTTAAAAAGAATCTCCAATTTCTGAGTAGAAGTAGACTGCATATTTTTATCATTTTCAGCATACATAGTCGCAAATGTTTTGTACATAAATACAAAAAAAGTCGCTACACCTGCAATCATAAATTTAGTACTGGCGCTCAATGTATTAAATTGCTCATACATCGCTTGAATATCGATCATCTGCATATTGTATCCCCTACTCTTATGTATTATATTCACAGCAAAAAGGAATTGAATAAAAACTATTCAATCCCCTCTACTATGATTTTCTAACAATAACTTTGCTGTTCACTAAGTCATTTCATATGGGTACATATTAACTTTATTTATTGTATTAAGGTAACAACTGCTCAACAGCTTGACGAACATCGGGTTGATCGAGTTCTCGACCAAAGATTGATACGCTTCCGCTATCTTCACGGGAACGAATTAAGCGTCCCATACCCTGACGAAGACGAAGTAACATATAAGGCATATCGACTTCTTCAAATGCATTAACAGCCTCAGCACGACGTGAAGCAAACAGTGGATCGTTAGATGGGAATGGTAATGACCAGACAATCACATTGGACAATGATGGTCCCGGAATATCTAATCCTTCCCATAGGGTGACGGCACATAATACACTGGTCTCATCTTGTTGGAAAGCAGAGATCAAATGACTAATTTCAGCCGATCCTTCGTACAAAATCCGATACTTAGCATATCCTGTAAGACTTTGTGTACTTTGACGGAAAGCGGCTAATTCTTCGATAGACGAGAATAAAATCAATGCACGTCCACCCGATTGATCTAACAATTCCAGTACACGTTCAGACTGAACATGGACCGCATTCAAGTCGAGCAATCCCAAAGAAGCTCCAGAAGTTGTTGTCACCCCTGGTAATACAGGCATTAGATTCGCTTGCATCTGCTCTTTGTAATCATAAGGAGATGCGACCGAGAAGGACAAATATTTATCAATTCCTAGACTATGCGCAATATAATCGAAAGAACCTTCTACCGATAAGGTAGCTGAAGAGAAAATAACAGGCATTTTTTTAGCAAATACTTTCTCATTCAGAATTTCTTTTACTTTTTTCGGCATAATCACTAAGGTAAGATCAGCTTCTTCCCCTGTCACCCAAGAGATCAATTGATCTTGTCTACGGCAAAGGTTGAGTGCAATTTGAATCATTTCTAGATGTTCTTCTACAATCTTCAACTGATAATCATCCAGTGTAAATAATGCACTTTCAAATACCAATTCTTCTTCAATGACAGCAATCTGTGCTTGCACACGTCCTACTTGATTCATAAGATCGGTATTCCAGTTGATTTCTTTCCGATCCGATGCAGGTACAGGCTGGCTATACTTCGCTAACTTCTCGAATAAGATATCACTTTCCAAAATCACTTCTTCAACAGCTAGCGCTAACGTCTCACGAACTTCGCCTTCTAACAAACGCACTACAATACTTTCAAAAAGCGAATGTTTTAATTTGTGTGTGAGTGCATTTTGAGCCGCTGTTTCAAGCAAATGCCCTTCATCAAAAACAACAGAGCTATGATCAGGTAGCAAAGGAAGTTGTCCTTCACGTTTACGTGCATCATATGTCCAGACATGTTCCATATAAAAGTCATGCGAACAAATAATCAAATCAGATGATTTGCGATAATGTTCACGCGATAACGTTTGCCCACAGCGATGACGTTGCGGACAGACCAGACAGTCTTGGAATACATCCCAACCAATTCGGCTCCATTCGCCATCGGTTAATTCAGGATATTCTTTACGATTCCCATACGGGTAAAAAGATTGCATCGTATCTGGATAGTGAACAAATTCAGGCAAACCTGCATAGATATCACGATAGACATCACTTTCAGTTGCATCGTCACGTACGACATCCAATTTGTTCAAGCAAATGTATTGGTCTGGCGATTTCCCAAGACGGGCATCGACGACCAAGTTCAAGTGCTTAGCCAGTTTGCTAATATCGCCTTCTGGTTTTACCAACTGCTCGATCAACGACTCATCTGCACAAGCAATAATAGCAGGCTTACGTGTATACCGGGCATAAGCAATCGCATACAAAAGATAGACTAATGTTTTACCTGTACCTACGCCAGCTTCTGCAAAAATAGTTTTCTTTTCGGCATATGCTTTTTCCAATTGAAAAGCCATATAAATCTGTTCGTCTCTTACCTCAAAGCCGGCTTCGGGTAAAATATCATAAAATACATCCGCGATCCAATCACTCGCTTGCTTAATAAATGGTTGTCCGGGATCAAATGTAAATGGATAAGTGTTCAATCCGTGTATTCCTCCAAATGATCTAATTTAGTGCATCCTTTCATTATACCTCAAATGTGAACAACAAGGTACAACTGATTATGAACAAATTTTTCACATTTCAAATCTTCTCTCTGCATATCGCAAAAAGTCGCACGATTCAGCGAATCATCCACTGAAAAGCACGACTTTTGTTTAACTTATATTCTTATTGAAATTAGCTTGCAAGAATATCTATTATTAGTGAATACCTCTTATTTCAATAATCCTTTTTGCTGTAAAAAAGCTGTTGCCACTTCAGATGCAGGCTTCCCTTCGACATCTACCTGATAATTCATGGCGCGCATTTCATCATCAGTGATCTGACCGGATAAACGCTCTAACGCTTCTGCCACTTCAGGATATTGCTTTAATGTCTCATCACGCATCAATGGGGCACCTTGATAGGGTGGAAATAATCCTTTGTCATCTTTGAGCACTTTTAGCTTATACCGTTGTAGTTCACTATCTGTCGAATACGCATCCATCAATTGAATATCACCGGATGCGATCGCACTATAACGGAGTTTGGGCTCCATCGTTTGCAAATTAGGGAAAGTGAATCCGTATAATTTGGTTATCCCAATATATCCATCATTACGATCAGCAAATTCACGTGTAAATCCAACTTTAACTTGTGAAGATACATTTTGCAGATCAGACATGGTTTCCAATTGGTTCTGTTCTGCATATGCCTCTGGTACAGCTAATGTATACGTATTGTTATATTTCATCGGTGCTAGCATATCCATATTGAACTTTTTGGACATGCCTTCTTTGGCTTGATTGTATACTTCTGTACTATCTGTACTGACAGCATCTTCTTTAAGGAATTCTGCCAGAGCTGTACCTGTAAATTCAGGATAGATATCAATATTTTTATTTTTTAAAGCGTTGAATAAAAATGTAGTTTTACCCATGCCTGGCTTTAGTTCAACTGTTAAGCTTGTATCTTGTTCAATCAATTCTTTGTACATATTAATCAGAATTTCTGGTTCTGCACCCAGCTTACCTGCAATCACCAAATCTTTTTGCGTATTGTTGAACAATGGAATCACACTAACTGCAATTACAATTAATGCTGTAGCAGATAACCAGATGATCGATTGTCGGAATGATCTTTTTTCAATCACACGTAGTAATAGATCGAATATAATTGCAAGTAACGCTGCCGGTACCGCTCCTAAGATCAGTAATGCTGTATCATTGCGATCGATCCCTAGTAAAATAATATCTCCTAACCCACCTGCACCAATCAATGCAGCCAGTGTAGTTGTTCCAATAATAAGAACCATTGCTGTACGAATACCTGCCATAATAACTGGCATCGCTAAAGGCAACTCGACTTTGAACAATCTCTTTATCGGTGTCATACCCATAGCATCTGCGGCTTCGATTAAAGAAGGATCGACTTTTCGAATACCTGTATATGTATTACGCAAAATGGGCAACAATGCATAGATCACTATCGCTACAATAGCAGGTACAATACCAATCCCTAGTAACGGAATCAACAGACCAAGCAAAGCTAGTGAAGGAATCGTCTGTAATACAGCGGCAACGCCTAGCACTCCTTCTGATATTTTCAAATGACGAGCGATATAGATCCCTAATGGAATGGCAATAATCAAAGCACATAATAGCGCTACAAAAGAAATCAGGATATGTTGAGTTAATGCTTGTAATAATTGATCCTGACGCTGAATCATGACTTCCCACAAATTATTCATTATTCAGCTTCTCCTTTGCTATATACAGACGTTTTTTGGAGTAGTGAAGGTAATGGATTGGATTCTACTTGTACCGAACCAAAAAATTCACTAACAAAAGGATCTGCTGGATGATGTAACAATTGTTCTGGTGTATCCGCTTGAATAATATGTCCTTCACGCATCACACCAATACGATCCCCTAATTTGAGCGCTTCTTGAATATCATGAGTTACAAATACAATCGTTTTCTGAATGGTCGCTTGTAGTTCTAACAGATCATTTTGCAATCGTTCTCTTGCCAAAGGATCAAGTGCACTGAAAGGTTCATCCATCAAAATAACGGGTGGATCAGCAGCTAGCGCACGTAATACACCAATCCGTTGTTGTTGCCCTCCAGATAATTCATCTGGCTTACGTGTACGGAACACTTTAGGATCAAGTCCAACCATATGAAGAAGTTCATCGATTCGTTGATCTGTTTTTTTACGATCCCATCCGCATAATTCAGGTGTGATCGCTATATTTTCTTCTACCGTCATATGTGGAAATAAAGCAATCTGTTGTAGCACATACCCTATTCCTTGTCGCAATTCATGTACAGGCATATGGTTCACTTGTTGGTCGTTGATTTCAATCGATCCTGAACTTGGTTCAATCAATCGATTGATCATTTTGAGTGTTGTTGTTTTACCACATCCACTAGGCCCAACCAGTACAAAAAATTCGCCTTTTTGGATATGTAAATTCATCGGATGTACAGCAATCGTACCGTCTTCATATTGCTTCGTGACTTGTTGTAACTTAATCATAAACGTGCCTCCTCTTTATTATCCATCTGATCTTTATAGGTTATGTATAACATCAGCGCCGAACCAATACATTCGACCGAGTTTTCATACAAACAAATTTTGCGTAATCAAATAATGGCATATTGACTATATTTCACTTCTTTTACTATTACCCAAGTTATATCTAATGGAACACTTAAACAGAAATACGAAAAAAAGACTCTACAAGCGATTAGCTTATAGAGCCTTTTAAAGCATTAACGATACATAGCTTTATTATTGTTGTCTCAATAGTAACAACTTATTTTCTAGGTAAGTTCAACGGATCGCGCTCATCGCCAACTCGACCATCATTTAAATCAGGATCAACATTTACGTTATCAAGACCTGTTCCTGTTGTGGAAGCAGTCGTTGTTGTATCTGTATCATAATATCTAGTATTAGAAGCTTGATTTTTGCGGAAGATATCATATACAGTCACTTGACGACCTGTCTGCTCATCAACCAACACAAGAATTTGTCCTTCTTTTACATTGTTTTCGTATTCTTTTGCTTGATCTTCAGGAATACCCAGTCCGATAAGTCCACCAACGAGTCCGCCACCAGCAGCTCCAGCTGCGGCTCCTGCTAATGTTACTGCGATTGGACCAGCTGCCATGATAGGACCAAATACGGGAATAGCCATCATTCCGATACCTGCAAGAAGTCCTGCAACACCACCGATAGTACCGCCTGCTGCTGCTCCTGTTGCAATACCTTCAGGTGCTTTTGTTCCTGTTTCTTCACTTATATGCTTCAAGTCTTTTTTATCTTTAGCAATAACAGAGATATTGTCTTTGTTAATACCTGATGCTTTTAGATCTTCGATAGCTTGACTCGCTTGTTGTTCGGTTTGAAATACACCTACTAATTTATCGTTGTTCAATTCGTTGTTGTTTGTATTTAGATTATTGTTTTCCATGATGTTTTCCTCCTTGGGATATATACCAAATTTGTATTTAAATTTCGTGTGACTCTGATATAGACTTAACCGTATAAAAATATTTAAAACACTTAATTTGGATTATTTAGAATTATTTTGTAATTCATAAATGATATTATTTGTTCATATAACAACGTATTTATTATCGTTGATTACGATGTAAAGGGTTAGTTGTATTCGCCGCTACATCTTCTTTGATAACAGGCTCATTGTCACGTGCTAGAAGTTCTTCTTGACGTAAACGTAGCGCTTGCTCTTCTTCTGTTACTTGTGAACGATCATGATCTGTGTGATCTGTTGTTACGGTATGATTCACAGGTGTACTTAAATGATCAGTTGTCGGGATAGTCGGAGATGCTGAATCTTTGCGACCATAAAATCGACTATTTGAAGCATGGTTTGTGCGGAAAATATCATAAATTTGATCACGATGACCTGCTGACTCATCGACCAAGACTAGAATTTGTCCTTCATTAACATTGTTCTCGTATTCTGCGGCTTCATCTTCAGGAATACCAAGTCCAATAAGACCGCCTACTAGACCACCAGCACCGGCGCCTACTGCCGCACCTGTCAAAGCAACTACGATAGGTCCTGCTGCCATAATCGGTCCAAATACAGGAATAGCCATCATTCCTAAGCCTGCAAGAAGTCCTGCTGTACCGCCTAGTAATCCTCCAGCTGTTGCGCCTGTTGCAATACCTTCCGGAGCTTTTGTTCCTGTTTCATCACTAATATGTTTTAGATCTTTTTTATCTTTAGCAATAACAGAGATTCGATCGGTAGAAATACCTGCTGCTTTCAATTGCTCGATCGCTTGAGTCGCATGTTGCTCGTCTACAAACATTCCTACAACTTTGTCATTTTTTTGTTCATTATTCATCTCATTTACATGGTCATGGTTCATCATTTTCATTCGTCCTCCTCAGGATCAATACACATTTTGGAAAACCAGATTGTCATGAATATGTTTAGAATGTAGTTATAATTGTGCAAACAATAATATGCACTTTTTTTATATATGTTTTGGGTGTCTATTATAGTATTAACCGTATAAAAATGATTAAATCAGCTAATATTGGTTTATATAAGTGGTATTTTGATCCTATTGTTATCATTTTGAGCTTACCTATGCAGGTTCTCTGTTCAATAACTATTTATACTTCTGATTATTTATTTCCGTAATATTATACAAATACGTTCATAACTTAGCTTTCATTTCTACTTTATGTATTCATAAAAATAAGACTCTATTAAAAAAAGCGACAATCATTTCACTATATCATAGACAAAAATTAAATATTTCAATTTTGTCATTTATAGTGATAGATTATCGATTTATCATATGGCTAATGATTAGGAATTTAAGCCTTTAGTCAGATCTTCTATTAAATCTTCTATATCTTCAATCCCTACAGAAATCCGTACAAGACCTGGTGTAATACCTAGCTCTGCTCTGCGTTCTGCTGGAATAGAAGCATGCGTCATACGTGCAGGCACCGAAATCAAGCTTTCCACTGCCCCTAGACTTTCAGCTAATGTGAAATACGTTAATTTTTTCAGTAATGCCGCTGCTTTCTCATCGCTACCTACATCAAATGAAATAATACCACCAAAGCCAGCCGTTTGCTTTTTGGATAATTCATGTTGAGGATGAGAAGTAAGTCCGGGATAATACACTTTGCTTACTGCTGGATGTTCTGATAAAAAAGTAACGATTTCGTGTGCATTACGTTCTATCGCTTCCATACGTAGTCCTAATGTTTTGATACCCCGAATCAATAACCATGCATCTTGAGGACCCAAAATTCCACCAACAGCATTTTGGATAAAATGAATATCTTCAGCTAGCTTTTCATTATTGACAACGACCAAACCTGCTACAAGATCACTATGACCACCCAAATATTTAGTCGCCGAGTGAAGTACAATATCTGCACCTAAAGGAATCGGATTTTGCCAGTATGGTGTCGCAAAGGTATTATCCACGACAAATAATAGATCATGTTCATGAGCGACATCAGCTACTGCACGAATATCGGTTACTTTAAGCAATGGATTGGTTGGTGTCTCCACATAGATTGCTTTTGTATTGGGCTGGATCGCTTGACGAATCGCTTCAAGATCAGTCGTATCTACAAAAGTAGACTCAATCCCAAGACGAGCCAATACTTTGGTGAAAATCCGATACGTACCGCCATAGACATCATCAGTTAACAGCACATGATCCCCTGTATTGAACAAAGTGAATACGGCATGAATAGCCGCCATACCTGAACCAAAGGCAAATCCTTTGAATCCTTCTTCCAAATCTTTGATCAATTCTTCTAAAGCAAATCGAGTTGGATTACCTGTACGTGAATACTCATATCCTTTGTGTACACCGATTTCTTCTTGCTTGTACGTACTGACTTGATAAATAGGAACGTTGACTGCGCCTGTATGTGGATCGCCGGAGATACCGCCGTGAATTAATTTTGTTTTGCGTTTCATAGTTAAATACCACCTTCATAAATTTGTTTACTCAAATAACGTTCACTGCTATCCGGAAAAATAGTAACAATATGTGCACCATCAGGCGCTGTTTCAGCTTCTAGTAGTGCTGCATGTAACGCTGATCCTGCGGAGCTTCCGATTAGTAGCCCTTCTAAGCGAGCCAATTCAGCGACACGGTTAAAAGCATCTTCATCACTGATGGTATGAATCGCATTGAAATAAGATTTATCCATAAATTCTGGAATCATCTCCATGCCAATGCCTTCTGTTTTGTGCGAACCGGATTCGCCACCATTGATAATAGAACCTTCTGGTTCGACGATCACTGTTTTGAGATTGGGATTTTGCTCTTTCAAATAACGACTTGTGCCCATAAATGTACCGCCTGAACCTGCACCTGCTACAAAAACATCAACTTTCCCTTCGAGATCATTCCAAATCTCAGGTCCCATTGTTTGGTAATACGTTTTGGGATTATCAGGATTGGTGAATTGTCCCGGACAATAAGCCCCGGGAATCTCTTCAACCAGTTCACGTGCTTTGTCGATTGCACCACGCATACCTTTAGCTGTCGGCGTATGAACAATTCGAGCGCCTAAAGCCTTCATCAGCGTCTGCTTTTCAATACTGAATTTCTCAGGAACTGCAAAAACAACAGAAATATCTTCATGGATCGCTGCCATCGCTAGACCGATCCCTGCATTTCCTGCTGTCGCTTCTACCAATGTACCACCCGGTTTGATTTTGCCTGTAGCTAGTGCTTCATGAAGTAGTGCTTTACCTACACGATCTTTAACACTGCCTCCCGGATTCATAAACTCCAACTTAGCGAATAAACGAATACCTCGTGGTAATGTATAGGCATTGATCTCCACAAGCGGTGTATTTCCGATCAAATCCATCGTACTGCGATATAAAGCCATTCTATTTTGCTCCTTTAATTACGTAATCATTATATGATGTTATATGAACAGTAATAACGAATATTGCATTTTAAACCACTGGTCAATAAATAGAAAAATAAAAAAACCAATTAAACAAATAGGAATTATAAACCTATATTCTGAGTGTAGTAAGATTACGATTAAAAGTCAAACATCTTTACACTTATTCTCACTATGACATAAACTATTCAGCTCACTTTTAGAATTAAAAAAGGTCTATACACATTCACTATGTTACAGCGAATGTGTATAGACCTTTTGATAGCGCACTCTTTTTCAATCCATCCTAAAGCTATTTCTCTTCTCCCGGAGAACGTCTGGCAAAATCAACAAATTGAAATTTGTCCAAGCGATGTCTGGATTCTGTGTACTGAAAAAGAGTCGTATCTTCCAAATGCACATAATTACGTACAACCACCACATGAGTGTACTGCTTTAAATCTAGCAATTCCTTATCCTCAGCTGTGGCATCTTCAACCGAGATCACTTTTTTGGCATAACTGATCTGCAAATCCAATTCATTTTCCAGATAAGCATAGATCGATCCACTCGCAATTTCCTTCGTTAACAACGGAACAACATCTGAGCGAAAATAATCTTTGTCTAAAATGACTTTCTCGCCTTCAATATTGCGCGCGCGAATCACTTGCCATACCGTTGCATGTTTGTCGGTTTCCAGATGACGAGCTACAGCATGAGGAATAGGAATATGCTCTGTCGTATACACAATCGTTTGCGACTTCCGTCCAATCCGTTCTGACATTTCTTTAAAACTAACCAGACCACTTAATGGAAAGTTCATTCGCCCAAGATCCAAGACAAATGAACCTTTCCCTTTGATTTTATGAATAAAGCCATTCTCTGAAAGCAATTGGAGTGCTTTACGAACAGTTTCACGGGAAATACCATATTCTCTGGTTAGATCATTTTCAGACGGAAGCTTGGTGCCTGCGGCTATCTCGCCGGATTGTATACGTTCTGAATAATCATGATAAATTTGTAGAAAAATATTAGTATTCACTTGTCATCACCACATTTATTGTAGCACTTTTTAAATGATCTGAAATCAGCAAATTATTTTCTCCATTTTACCAACTGATTAATTCTACAGATTATTATTTAAGATGAATTTTCAAAATAAGAGATTGTAAGTCATTTACTGCACCAGGTAGTTCTTCAATCGACTCAATCATATCTTGACCATCAGGCACGATAATAGGAGTAATAATAGGATACCCTGCGGCACGAATCGTATCACGATCGAATTCAAGCAATAACTGCCCTGCTTCTACTTGATCACCTGTTGCTGCATGAACATTGAAGCCTTCGCCTTTGAGACCTACCGTATCAATACCTACATGAATCAGAATCTGTACTCCTGTCGCATGCTCAAGAATCATCGCGTGTTTACTATTTGCCATAATATGAACGACGGTTCCAGCAAAAGGAGCTACAATCTTCCCATCTGTCGGTTCAATTGCGATTCCTTGCCCCATTTGTCGCTCAGCAAAAGCAGGATCAGGCACTTGTTCCAACATCACAGCTTCACCTGTTACAGGAGCGAACACTTCCAAAACATCGACAGCATCTGCATCGCTTGTAGCTGTAGGCTTAGAACCAGATAATGCTTGTTGCGCAGAACCTTTTACCGATTCAGTAGTAGTTGGTGTTGTTGCTTTGGATACTGTTTGGTTATCCTCTGCTGAAGCCTTATTTTGCTGACGACGTACTATAATCTTGCCGTAAATCAACGTTAACGTAAATGGAACGATCAATACAATCGCCATCCCGATAAAGAAGATGCCCCATTGATCCGGGAAAATAGACAAGAATCCAGGAATACCGCCGACTCCGATCGAATACGCCAATACATGATTAATCGTAAGCAATACACCTGCTATTGCTGAACCAATCATACCGAATACGAATGGATATTTGTAACGGATATTGACTCCAAAAATCGCGGGTTCTGTTACACCGAGAAAAGCAGACACAGACGATGTTATCGCTAGACCTTTACTTTTTTGATCTTTCAAAATCAATACCATCGCTAGTGCACCTGCACCTTGAGCAATATTAGACAGTGCTAACATCGGCCATAAGAACGTACCACCTTGTGTTCCGATCAACTGCACATCAACAGCAAGGAAAGTATGATGCATTCCTGTAATGACAAGTAGTGCATACAATCCACCATAGATCAGACCACCTAGAGCAGGCACAGTGTCAAATACATAAACAAAACTACTTGTAATTACATTACCGATTGCAAAAGTAACCGGACCAATCACTGTAAACGCAAGAAAACCTGTAATTAACAACGTAATTGGAGCTAACAATAATAGCTTGAATGAATCGGCTATTCGCTTATTTAAAAAGATTTCAATACGTGATAATACGTAAGCGGATACAAGTACAGGCAACACTTGCCCTTGATAACCGATTTTGTTAATTTCCCAACCAAATAGATTCCATACAGGAACTGTACCGCTATTAACTGCATCAGCGTATTTGTAAGCACTCATCAAATCTGGATGAACCAGAATCAGACCGAGCACGATCCCGAGTAATGGACTACCGCCAAACCTCGTAGTGGCTGACCAACCAATCAGTACAGGTAGAAAGGTAAAGGCTGTACTCGCTATCGTATTTATAATAGAAGCAAAATCTTTCCACTGCGGATAGACATCAACTAAAGATAACCCTTCAAAGAAAATACCTGCACCGGTCAGAATATTATTAATCCCTAATAACAGACCTGCTGTCACAATCGCTGGCAAAATCGGAATAAATATATCTGCTAGTGTTTTGATGGCACGTTGGATCGGGTTTTGCTTTTTACTGGCTGCACTTTTAACGTCGTCTTTGGAAGCACGGTTACCGCCCGTAATCGCTATCATTTCGTTGTACACTTTATCTACTAACCCCGGGCCAATAACGACCTGATACTGCCCTTGCGAAGAAAATTGCCCTTTTACCAGATCATTTTGATCCAGTGCATCTTTATCTACTAGACTATCATCATGCAAAGCAAATCGTAATCGTGTTACACAATGTGTAGCGACTTCGATATTTTCTTTGCCACCAACTGCGGCTATAATCTGCTCTACACTTTTTTTATCGATATCTGCCAACTGACCCCACTCCTTCAATATATCTACATTTCAATATACTAACCAAGTAGAACAGAAAGAATCTGCTCTACTTAGCTTATAACCATATACTTTGTTAATGGATAAGCCACATATAAGAAGCATAAGGTTCCAAAATCAGTGAATGACTTAGAGACAGCGTAGCCATTGTGTTACCAATTAATAAGCGAGCGGACTGTAATGATTCTGCACTATATTGTTGTGTGATCGAATCAGGCAGATTAAATATGGCTTGTTGCTCACTAAAATTAGAAATAACAATCACTCGCTCATGCTGATTACAACGTGTATACGCAAATATCTGAGGATGAGACTGATCTAATCGTTCATATGTACCATCCGTAAGCACTTCAATCTCCTGACGAAGTGTAATCAATTGACGATAATGATGATAGACGGAGAACGGATCATCAAGCTGAGATTGTACATTAATGTCTGGATAACGCTCATCGACTTTGATCCACGGTGTTCCTGTCGTGAATCCTGCATGAAGACTATTATCCCATTGCATCGGTGTACGTGAATTATCGCGTGAACGTTCACGAATAATGTCTAACGCTTCGGCTGCTGTTTTGCCTTGTTCCTGCAAAATACGATACATATTTGTAGACTCAATATCTCGAAATTCTTCAATACTGGACCACTGCGGATTAGGCATACCAATTTCTTCACCTTGAAAAACATAAGGTGTTCCTTGCAAGCCATGTAAAGTGGTTGCTAATAATTTGGCACTTTCTACTCGATACTGATCGTCATTCAAGAATCTTGATAAAGCTCTAGGTTGATCATGATTGTTGAAAAATAGAGCGTTCCATCCTCCTCCTTGTTGCATACCTATTTGCCAGTGGGATAATAACGATTTTAACGCTTCAAAATCATACGGCATTAATTCCCACTTCTGCCCTTGCGGATAATCAACTTTGAGATGATGAAAATTAAAGGTCATCGAAAATTCATTTTCTTCAGGATTAGAATAACGAATACAATGTTCTAATGTTGTAGATGACATTTCCCCTACCGTTACCGCTTGATAAGGTTCAAATACTTTCTCATACAACTCTTTCACATACTCGTGTACTCGTGGCCCATCAGTATAAAATTTACGACCATCTCTTATCGCTAGCTCACCTTCGTCTGTATCGGTTGGGAAATTCTGATCTTTGGAGATCAAATTAATCACATCCATCCGAAATCCGCTAACACCCTTATTTGCCCAAAATGTGAGTAAGTTAATCACTTCTTGTCGAACTTTAGGATTTTCCCAGTTGAGATCTGCTTGCGTTTTATCAAATAACGTCAAAAAATATTGTCCACTTTGCTCATCATATTGCCATGCTGAACCGCCAAATTTGGACTGCCAGTTGTTAGGTACTCCACCATCTGGAGCAGGATCACGCCAGATATAATAATGACGATACGGATTATTTTTGGATTTCAAAGCTTCTTGGAACCAATGATGTTCTGTTGAGGAATGATTAACCACAATATCGGTCATCAAATACATATCTCGTGCTTTAATTTCGGCTATCAATTCTTCCATATCTTCCATCGTTCCATATTGAGGGTTGATCTGGTAGTAATCAGCTACATCGTAACCGTTATCATTTTGTGGGGAAACATATACAGGTTGCAACCAAACAATATCAATACCCAGTTGCTTCAAATAATCTAACTTTTGGGTTACGCCTTTGATATCGCCTTTGCCTTTACCTGTCGTATCGTTAAAGCTTTGTGGATACACTTGATACACGACCGATTTACGCCACCAGTCTTTGCGAGTGATCTCTATAGATTGTGTAGATAAAGCATTCATAGTCTATTTCTCCTTAAGTAAGGTCACTATAGAATTTCTACAATAAGAACTTCTACAACAGCGCTTACAGTCAACTTGTATATACAGGATTATATTCTTGTATATACAAGTTGTCAACGACTATTTATTTTGTATATGTAGAGGGTATATCAGATTGTTAGATAGCGATCCATCAAAAAAGACGATCATACAGTTAAGTTCCCTGTACAATCGTCTTTGGATGATCTTTATTCTTTACATTTCATCATATTGAGCATTAGAAGCATTATTTTTGCGGAAAATCTCGTAGATTTCTGCTCCACGTCCTGTTGATTCGTCGACTAAGACTAATATAGCTCCTTCATTTACACGTTCATCATAATGGCGCGCATCTTCTTCAGGAACACCGTATCCTACTAATCCACCAGCCAGTCCACCTGCGCCCGCCCCTACAATCGCACCTGTAAAAGTAGCGGCTATCGGCCCAGCTGCCAGAATAGGACCTATTCCGGGAATGGTTAGTGCTCCTAATCCGATCAATAACCCTGCTACTCCACCTAACACTCCGCCTGTAGCGGCACCCGAAGCCATTCCTTCTGCGGTATCCATTTGAGTATCTTGTTCAATACGTTCAATCTCTTCATGATCTTTAGCAATCACAGAGATATCTTGTTCTGTAAATCCAGCCGTTTTCAGATCTTCTAATGTACGACTCACTTGAGTTTCATTATCAAATACCCCTACGATTTTATCCAACACTTTATCATTTTGATCCATGATTATCATCCTTTAGTGATCGAATTTAAAATATGTATTATACGAACTCAATAGATATATACCGTTACAAGGTATGGAGATATTTTAAACATAACCTCCTTTGGCTAAACATATAGCGATATACCATCATTAACCTTACATGTGTAAACGCATACAACTAACATTGATTATTTTTATTTATTTTGTAAGCGTTATTATATTTATAAAATAAGAATCAACTACTTTTTTAGCCAAAATCGCTAATGATATGACAGCAAATTTTACATACTTATTGATCTTTTTAGAACCTATACCTACCCACTCTAACGTCTATAAACCCAGTACTGACAAGGAATATGCGGATTTTGCTGCACTACTTCATGATTCACATATTTACGCTTCACCGGTTATCTTCCTACAATAAGAGTATACACATAGCGATATACCGCTTCTTTATTATTCTACTGTTCCACAAGAAAGGAGGACTATGATGCAAAGAAATGTATCGAATACAATTCATAACGACTCGATTTCTGAAGTGACTGTCACTGAGCGACGCAAGTCTCTTTGGAAAAGAATTACACGTAATTGGGAATTGTATCTATTGATTGCTCCTGCGTTTTTGTACTTTCTTATCTTTCATTATGGACCTATGTATGGTATTCAGATCGCCTTCAAAAACTTTCTTCCTGCACGAGGTATAGCCGATAGCCCATGGGTAGGCTTTACTCATTTCAAGCGTTTTTTTGAATCTTATTATTTCTGGGATTTATTATGGAATACATTAAGTATCTCCTTATACGAATTAGCAGTTGGTTTTCCTTTACCTATTTTATTAGCACTCGCTTTTAACGAAATTAAAAATGGATTTTTCAAACGTACGGTACAAACGGTAACATATGCACCTCACTTTATCTCAGTTGTAGTGATGGCTGGAATTATTATTACTTTCCTGTCTCCTTCTACAGGTATCATTATCAAATTTATAGAATGGGCAGGATTTAGTGCACCGAGTCTACTGACAGATCCCGCATGGTTCAAAACGATGTATGTCTTATCCGGTGTCTGGCAAAGCACAGGCTGGGGGACTATCATTTACCTTGCTGCACTGTCTGCGGTCGATCCACAGCTTCATGAAGCCGCTATTATGGATGGTGCAAGCCGATTCCGCCGTATTATCAGTATTAATATTCCTACGATTATCCCTACGATTACGATTTTATTGATTTTGAGTATAGGAAGTATTCTCGGTGTTGGGTTTGAGAAGATTCTATTATTGCAAAATGCACTGAATATGAGTTCTTCTGATGTTATTGATACGTTTGTATATCGAACCGGGCTTATCAATGTACAATACAGCTTCTCGACTGCGGTAGGTCTGTTTAACTCGGCTATCAATGCGGTTCTGTTGATCACTGTCAATCAGATTGCTCGCCGTACAACCGAGCACAGTCTATGGTAATGTACTGTTCACGAATACGATACTAAGGAGGATACGCTATGGCTGCTGTGATCAAAGAATCGAAAACAGATCGTCTGTTTCTGATCTGCAATTACCTCTATGTAGCGATTGCTTTTGTGCTTGTTCTTTACCCTGTCGTGTACATTTTAAGTGCTTCGATCAGTACACCTTCTTATGTGAATTCAGGTGAAATGTGGCTACTCCCTAAAGGAATTACATTTGAAGGATATATGAGAGTTTTTGAAAATAGTAAAATCTGGGTCGGTTATGGCAATACGATTTTGTATACGGTTGTCGGTACGCTGATCAATCTATTGGTCACTTTACCTGCTGCCTATGCTCTAAGCCGTAAAGATTTTGTAGGACGTGGCTTTTTTATGGGAATGTTTCTGGTCACGATGTTTTTCAGTGGTGGTCTTATTCCGACCTATTTGATTGTCAAACAATTAGGGTTGGTCAACTCGATGTGGGCATTGATTTTACCGGGGGCTGCTTCGGTCTGGAACATTATTGTGGCTCGTACGTTTTTCCAATCTACTATTCCGATCGAACTGCAAGAAGCGGCTCATATGGATGGGTGTACCAATCTACGACTATTTCTAAAAATTGTTGTTCCTTTATCCACTCCGATTATTGCCGTTATGGCTTTGTTCTACGGTGTAGGTCATTGGAACAGTTATTTTAACGCTTTGGTTTATTTAAATGATCAATCCAAATATCCGCTGCAAATGGTATTAAGGCAGATTCTAGTCTTGCAAGAAATGTCTACTTCAGCTCAAGGAGCAGCCACCAGTGGTGAAGCCGCAATGGCGATGAATGCCAAAGCCGATATGGCAGCATTACTGAAATATGCAGTCATTATTGTTGCTACATTACCTATTATTGCTGTCTATCCTTTTGTTCAACGTTATTTTGTACAGGGCGTTATGATAGGATCAGTGAAAGGGTAAGCGCTTACGATCGAAAGTTTACTATCATTTACAAGGAGGATTATTATGACAAATCAATCTCCATTCCGAGTCCGTTCAACCTTTATGCGTAAAACAGGTACAGTCGCATTATCGTTGGTATTAGGTACCACCCTACTTGCTGGCTGTTCGGGCGGTAAAGCCGAAGAAGCCGCTAACTCCAACTCGGCTGCCAATGTAAGTAAAGAAGGCTTTCCGATTGTTAAAGAGCCGATCACATTGTCGATGATGGGACCTGATGTTGGGCTACAGAACTGGAAAGACATGCCTGCTTTTAAAGAAATGGAAAAGTTAACGAATGTTTCATTTACCTTTGAGAATCCACCACTGGATAGCTTTGAAACGAAAAAGAATTTGGTCTTTGCGAGTGGCGAATATCCCGATATCTTCTATGCTTCTTCTCTAACACAAGCTGATGAAGTCAATTACGGAAATCAAGGGATTCTTGTACCTCTAGAAGGTCTAATCGATAATTATGCACCGAATCTCAAAAAGATTATGGATGAAGACCCTTCTATTCGTAAATCAATCACTACACCGGATGGTCATATCTACTCTTTACCGGTTATCAATCAACAAAGTATCTGGTATCGTAGCCCGATGTGGTATAACGGTGACTTCTTAGAAGCATTGAAAGTAAAAGATTTACCAACTACTACAGAAGGACTGTATGACTTACTGGTTCGTTTCCGTGATGAAGATCCGAATGGAAATGGCAAAAAAGACGAAATTCCATTATCTTCTGTTAAATTAGACGATATTCGTTCATGGTTATTAGGCGCATGGGGCATCTATGGTGAAGATATCTACAATGATGCCGATGGCAAAGTCCATTTTGCTCGTACCGAAGACGGCTATCGTGAATTCTTAACGTATATGAATCGTCTCTGGAGTGAAAATCTGCTAGATCACGAAGCATTCTCACAAACACCGGATCAGAAAAAAGCCAAAGGGGCTAACAATCAACTGGGTCTGTTCCAAGATTGGCATGCGTATTTCACCCATGGCGGTAAGCCAACGACCAAAGACCCGATGTTCGTTCCTGTGAAAAGTGATGCAGTAGACAAACCAGCCGTTGCTATTCATCCCGGTTTATCGACAGGTTCCTTTGCGATTACAGAAAGCAATCCTTCCCCTGAAGCATCAATGCGTTGGGTAGATTATATGTACAGCTATGAAGGCGCTATGCTGTTTGATAAAGGGCCAGAAGGTCTTATGTACGAGACTGTTAATGAAAAAGACCATACGAAGAAATGGAAAGAGCTACCAAGTCAGTACAACAGCCGTGAAGATTACCGTGGCACATTAACACCAAACTATGGTACACCTGCTCCTACTCTACTAAGCCCTGATTTGCAAAAAGGGTTAAAAGAAGATTTTGATACATGGGTAGATAAACAAAATGATGAGAAAATTCTGGCTTATGATCCACAGCCACCATTTCCTATTCTGTATCTAACACAAGAAGAACAAGCTGAAATTTCTAGTCTACGTGCAGATATGGATACGTATATTGAGCAAATGGAAGCCAAATTTGTCACTGGTCAAGAGCCATTAACAAGTTGGGATACGTATCTAGCCACCATCAAGCAAATGGGTGGAGATCGAGTTGTAGAGATTTATCAGGGAGCTTATGATCGCTGGAAATCAAGCTAACTTAGCCGTTCCTCTCTCATACTTTAATGTACAACAATAAACACACCAAAAGACCTCTTTCGCATAACATAGCGATTGAGGTCTTTTTTTCAAAAAAATACGCACTATGCTTATACTTTAACCGGTACTATTATTGATCGGTAGATTCTGGTTTTCATTCTGTACACTTTGCTTACGGTATTGTCCGGGTGTACAGCCTGTTTCTTTTTTAAATTTACGAATAAAATTAGCTGTATCTAGATAACCGACACGTAAAATAATATCTTTGAGCGGATCATTGGTATCGTTCATCTGCCGGATCACTTCATCCATACGTAACTGCCAGACATATTGAGAAAAGGTATAGCTCGTCTTTTCTTTGAACGTACGACTAAGATAGGAGCTAGAAATAGAAAACTGTTGAGCCACTCCTTCTAGACTAAGAGCATAATCGCAATATTGCTCTTTGACATAAGCGATCACTTGATCCATCAGCGATAATTGTTTGGTTTCTTCTTTGTGCTCTGCACATGTACAAATTCGTGCAATCAGAAGATGTAACTGTTCTTCTAACTCTTCTGTCCTTTCAAAAGAAGCCAACTTCGGCATATCGCGTATACTTCGGATTAATCCCACTTCTGAAGCCGCTTTGAGTACTGTATTTAATAAATCAAATAAAACGCAACGCATCAAGGAAAGAGGTAAAGCTTGAGAGCGCACATTCGCTACAATCGTCTGCACCATATGCGAAGCCACCATAATATTACCTTGCTTCAAACTTTGAGATAATTTCAACAACGACTCATTAGTGATCCAATAATGCTCACCTGAAGGACGATCCGCTTCACTATTCAATTGATCAAAATAGGTGACACTGTGCTGTGTATCCGTCAAACGATATTCCATCGCTGTAGCCGCTTCGATAAACGATTGATTCAACTCATCTAAGCGCTCATAACTGGTTCCTACCCCTACTGTAGGTAACGTATAATAATGTTCAAATACAATCTCTCTAATCGCTTCTACAATCTGCTTCATCTGTTGCTGACGTTCAACCTCGCCGATATGATTCCAGCAGACAGCCAAAGCTAACCGATTTCCAGAAGAATACTCGATTCCGTAAATATGCGCCTCTAGATGAGGAAGGTCAATTTCAGCTAAAATATCCGGTAAAAATAAATAAGGATCTAGTAATTTGTCCAATCGCTGTGTTTCTATCACATCAAGATCCGTGTCCTGAAGCTTAGGAGTGTACCTTCTTTCTGACAACATATCACTGGCGACAATCATTACAAAGTATTGCTGATGATCTGCTTCTAATCCCAGACTATCAATTAAACGGATCGTTTCTGGGTCTTCTGGCTTGCCATGCTTCATTAAGAGTAACAAACATTGATGACGGACATATGGTTCTTGCATATCCATCTGATGACGATAATCATGAAGCGTATTTTTGATCCATGTCCATTCATTCGAAGTAGAATTGGATATCGAAGGAATAGTGGCATGATTGGTTTTCTCTTTGGCAAATTCGACCAGATCACGTAATGGATGATACTGTCTACGTGCAAGCAGTACAGCAATCGGAATCCCTGCTATAGCAATCAAGGCAAATACCAGCACAATTAAAGTCTGAATATGAAAAATCCGACTAAAAAATTGATCACTTGGCATCGTAGTCACATATGTCCATCCATTTTGCGCTGACGTAACGGCTACTACAGATTGCGGTTTGCCGTTAAGCATCATACTGTGAATCCCTTCTCCCAATCCTGAAAGCGTATTCAATTCTTCATTCTGCACAGGTTGATCATGATTGTTGACCGTAAGTACCTGCCCTTTATGATCGAAAATATAACTATTCCCTTTAAAATCATTCAAAATCGAATCCATCATACCTGTTAACTTGGATTCTTCAATTAAATAGACTACAGAAGCATACGGATACGCATCCGTCGGCTTGATCGGAACAATATGTAACAGCATCGATCGCTGGCGAGAATGAGTACCCAATTGCTCGGTTAAACGGGTCATTGGATAATTGATTTTGTTCAGATCGTGATTGATCTGCGATTCTGTCCAATTGTTAAATTGATACGTTCGACCAAACACCACATTTACATTACTCAATCCTTGTGAAGAATAGATGACAGTATCATCATGAAAATAAAGAAACAGCTCATCCACAATCGAACTATTTGCCCGATATTGAGCCAGCGTATTAATCGATTCACGGCTGTAATAAGGATGCTTAACCATGTAAGCCGTTAGGTTGTTGTCATAGCTAATTCGAGCAGCAATATCACTTAACTCTTTCATCCGTCCATCAATCGTCATACGCACCTGACTTAATTGATTAACATTGGATTGTTCTATTTCTGTACGCAGACTTTTGACTGCACTTTGATAGACTAGCACCGTAATCAAAATCAGAGGAATCAGAAAAATAAGCAAATAAGACAACATGTAACTACGTAACAACCTTGAACTTGTACGCTTTGGATTCATCTGTTCCCTCCTCATATCAAACGCAATTACGTCATGATTATTGGATCATCTATATCACTTTTACATGTATTCAACAAATGTTCACCTTTCAATTGTAACTTATTTTGCTGGGCTGAAAAGGTATTTTTGTGATTTGACTACAAATTTAGTTCTTTTTGATCATAAATAAATGCTAAACAATGCTCTTAAGATTACATGACATTTACAATAATAGTTATGTTTATACGTATCTTAAATTTTCTCTGTTCCTTTTTATCCATTTTCTGTTATACTGTTGGTGAAATCCCGAATAGAAAGGATGATTCATAATGATGACTATTGAACGTACACCCCATCACACGCCGTATATGACCTATTTCCAATCGGGAGAAATGCGCGGATAACGTAAACAAGCTCCCGATACTACAAAGGAGCTAATTCAATTGAATATTAATGATTATGGATATAACGATGATTTCGCTACATCATTTGCCCAACAGGAAACGTCTGAACGTTTGATTCCTGCACGAATTAGTGCTGTGTTCAAACATGTATACCGGGTGGTATCAGAAGACGGAGAACAACTTGCTAAGCTCAAAACGTCTTCGTTTCGTGATGCTACTCGTGTAGATCGCCCTTCAATCGGCGATTTCGTCGCTCTTGAAAGCCATCCTGGTGACACTTCGCTTATACATGGAGTATTAATGCGAAAAACCATTATTTTGCGTGATGACCCTGATGTGGGTGAACAAGTGGTTGCAGCTAATTTTGATTACTGCTTATTGGTATGTTCAGCGAATGATGATTTTAACCTCAATCGGATCGAACGCTACTTAACGATTGCATGGAATAGCGGAGCACAACCTATTATTGTCGTCACCAAAAGCGATCTAACCGATCAATTGCATGATTATCTCGACCAATTAGAAGTTGCTAGCTTCGGTGTTCCTGTGTATCCAGTGGATAGCATTCATGGCGAAGGACTGAATGAACTGCAAGCACACTTTTCTGCTGGTGATACACTAGTATTACTCGGTTCTTCGGGAGTCGGCAAATCTTCACTAGTGAATGCACTGGCTGGCGAATACAAAATGAAAACAAATGAAATTCGTGAAGACGATGCCAAAGGTAAACACACCACTACCCATCGTGAATTACATTTGCTTCATAATGGCATCATCGTTATCGATACACCGGGAATGCGTAGCCTTGGTATCGGACAAGCTTCGACTGGACTGGAAGAAACGTTCCAAGACATCGAATCCTTAGCCGAACAATGTCGCTTCTACGACTGCGCTCATACCTATGAACAACCGGACTGCGCTGTCCAACAAGCATTAACAGAAGGCACCCTTCCACAAAAACATTACAACAACTGGCTCAAACTCAAAAAAGAACTAGCTTACAACGAACGTAAAAATAACGTTACTCAATTACTCCAAGAAAAACAAAAATGGAAAACAATCATCAAAGCCCATCGTGACAATCCCAAAAAACGAACCAAACGTTAATATCGTTTGTCACCTCATCGATCTCGATGATCCAATCAATATAACCAAACAATTTTCACATGCTAAAATCACGCACCATCCATCACATCTATACAATATTCCACCCAAGCTGTCTGTCTCAACAGACAGCTTTTTTCAGTATATTTTTATCATCTTTCCCCTCCTAAAACACGCAAACACCCTCATCTTTTCCTTTACTACCTCCCCCTCCTCCCTGACTTTAATTCCTCCCACAATCCACCGTCAGAGCGAAGCCAATAGAATCGTTCTGAAAGAGCGAAGCGCTCGCCTTTGCAATGAAATCCCCACCGCAAAGCGGTATATTCAAGGGATTCCATTGCAACAGCGACGACAAGAATGATTCTATTAGCGCAGCGCTCCCCACCCCCACCAGAATTAAAATCCCCTTTTTATACATTTTCATTGACTAACCCCTAAGAGAAGCGTAAAATTTATGATTGCGATTATATTGTACGTTAGTGCCAAATTAAAATTTTTATATATAGGGTGATGAATATGTCTACGAGTCCATACCGGATTTTATTATTTTATAAATTTGTCAAAATTGATGATCATGAAGCACTTGCCGCAGAACATTTGAAATATTGCAAAAACCTAGGAATCAAAGGAAGAATTCTAATCGCACCAGAAGGTATTAACGGTACATTGTCAGGTGATTTTGAACAAACAGAGCAATACATGAAAGACTTGCTTGAAGATCCACGTTTTGCTGATACGGTATTCAAAATTGATGAAGCTGAAGAACATGCTTTCAAAAAAATGTTTGTGCGTCCAAAAGATGAATTGGTGACTTTCCGTTTTGAAGAAGAATGGGATGCAAGTGAATTTACAGGTACACACCTTTCACCTAAAGAATTCTATGAACAACTTCAACAAGAAGATGTTATTGTTCTAGACGGTCGTAACGATTATGAATACGATATTGGTCACTTCCGTGGAGCGATTCGTCCAAATGTGGAATCTTCTCGTGAATTTCCTGAGTGGATTAGAGAAAACATGAGCGAGTTCAAAGACAAAAAGATTTTGACGTATTGCACGGGTGGCGTACGTTGTGAGAAATTGACTGGCTTTCTAATGAAAGAAGGCTTCAATGATGTAGCTCAATTAGAAGGCGGAATTGTAACCTACAGTAAAGACCCTGAAGTACAAGGACGATTATTCGATGGAAAATGTTATGTGTTCGATGAGCGCATTTCGATTCCGATTAATCATACAGACGAAGATGTTATTATCGGTAAATGTTATCACTGTGCAGCACCAACAGATGATTATATTAACTGTCCTACTTGTAATTTACAGCATGTTGTATGTGAATCTTGTAAAGAAGAACACGAACACTTCTGTTCCGATGCTTGCCGTGAGCAAGTCGCAGTTCCTGCTTCTAACTAATTGATTGCATCACAAAAAGCCATTGATCTTTATACGATCAGTGGCTTTTTGCTGTATCTTATTGTATTACACCAGATGACAAGCTACCCAATGCTCTCCACCCATATTCCGAAAAACAGGGACTTCTTCAACACATCTTTGTTCTGCAAAAGGACACCGTGTATGGAATTTACAGCCTGAAGGTGGATTGGCAGGGCTTGGAATATCGCCTTTCAACACGATCCGTTCACGTTTTAACTTGGGAATCGGGATCGGTACAGCAGATAATAATGCTTTGGTATACGGATGTAACGGGTGACGAAACAATTCGTCTCTTGAAGCTGTCTCCACCATTGAACCTAGATACATCACACCGATTCGTGAACACAGATGCTCAACTACACTAAGATCATGAGAAATAAATAGATAGGTTAGCCCTTTACTTTCCTGCAAATGACTGAACAGATTAATAATCTGTGCTTGGATGGATACATCTAGAGCAGACACAGGTTCATCTGCAATAATCAATTCAGGATTAAGCACCAGTGCACGTGCTATTCCGATCCGCTGACGTTGTCCTCCTGAAAATTCATGTGGAAACCGATCAATATGATATGAAGACAGTCCACATGAAGCTAACACTTCTTTGACGATATCACGAATCTCTGAAGCAGGCGCCAGTCCATGATCGAGCACAGCTTCACCGATGGCTTCTCCAATACGTACACGAGGATTCAGCGAACTATATGGATCTTGGAAAATCAATTGCATTTTCGGACGTAACTGACGTAATTGCTCGGGTGGTAAAGTGTAGATATCGGTTCCTTTAAATCGTACTTCACCTGCGGTTTTGTCGGTTAAACGAATCGCTGTACGGCCTACTGTACTTTTGCCACTACCCGATTCTCCAACCAGACCAAAGGTTTCGCCCGGTTGAATCGTAATACTGATATCATCGACTGCTTTGACTTGTCCAACGGTACGGCTAAGTAGACCTGCTTTGATAGGAAAATACTTTTTAAGATTTTGGATATCTAGTAAGGCTTCAGACATGAACCGCTGCCTCCTTTTCGTATAACCAGCAAGCGGTTTTTTGACCATTTTCTACATCGTGTAATGGTGGCTCTTGTGTACGACAGATATCCATACAATGCTCACACCGTTCGTGAAAATAACAGGACTCCTGCAATTCAAGCGGATTGGGTACATATCCCGGAATCGAATACAGTTCTTTTTGCCGCTGGTTGATAATAGGCTTAGAACGTAACAATCCTTGCGTATACGGATGACGAGGATTCGCGAATAGCTCGACCACTTCGCCTTCTTCTACAATTTTGCCTGAATACATAACCACAACATAATCTGCCATTTCAGCGACTACACCTAGATCATGCGTAATCAATAGTATCGACATATCGGATTGACTGCGGAACTCACGCAACATGTCCAAAATCTGTGCTTGAATCGTGACATCCAGCGCGGTTGTCGGTTCGTCTGCAATCAACAATTTGGGATCACAAGAGATGGCTATGGCGATCATAATCCGTTGTAACATCCCTCCGCTTAATTCGTGTGGATACGACTTAGCAATCTGTTCAGGACGTGAAATCCCTACTTGAGTAATAAGCTCTAATACTCGCTTCTGAGCTTGTTTTTTATTCATTTTTTTGTGAATTATTAAGGGCTCACTCATTTGTTCACCGATCGTAATCACTGGATTAAGTGAAGACATCGGCTCTTGGAAAATCATAGCGATATCATTACCACGAATACTTCGTAGATTATTTTTACTCAAGCTCAATAAATTTTGCCCGTCAAAGTCTATTATACCGTCTGCAATCCGTCCGGTAGGCGCTTCGATCAATCCCATCACTGATAAAGCAGTAATACTTTTACCACAACCGGATTCACCTACAATACAGACAATCTCACCCGGGCGAACATGCAGACTGATATCATCGACAGCTTTGACAGTCCCTTCATCAGTGTCAAAATAGGTGCTTAAATGCTGAATATGCAATAAAGAATGAGTACTCATGTTGATTCACCTACCTTTTTTGTTTCGGATCAAGTACATCTCGCAATCCATCTCCAAAAATATTAATAGCAATGACTGTTGCAAAAATAGAAAATCCCGGCGGAACCCATAACCACGGACGTTCTTGAAAATCAATCATATTATTTGCCGCATCAATCATATTGCCCCATGTCGGTGTTGGTGGCATAACACCAAGCCCGAAGAAGCTCAATACGGATTCACTTAGAATTGCGCCTCCGATATTTAGCGTAGCAATCACAATTAACAACGGTACCAAATTAGGTAATAAATGATTGATCAGCTTACGACGATCACGCAAGCCCAGTACAATCGTCGCTTGCATAAATTCCCGCTCACGTAGTGATAATAATTGTCCTCTAACCATTCGTGCCAGTGAAGGCCACCCCACCAGACTCAAGATCAGCATGACAATATACATGCGGTAATCTGTAGGCACTTTCCATTCTGATAATAAGGCTCCGAAAATAAACAATAGCGGTAAACTTGGAATCGTGAGCAATAGATCAGCAATACGCATAATCACTTGATCGACAATGCCACGGTAATACCCTGCTATCGCCCCTAATAAAGTTCCGATAAATACAGACAAAACCATTGATGCAATCCCTACCGTTAGTGAAATTCGACCAGCTTGCATCACACGGGTAAGTACATCCCGACCTAATTTGTCTGTGCCTAGCCAGTGATGAATATTAGGCGATTTGTTCATCATCGTCATATTCACTTTATTGTCTGTATACGGTGAAAATAGAGGGCCGACAAAACAAAGTAAAAACATAAATACAACGACTGCAAATCCACCTACAGCCAATTTGTTTTTTAATAATTTACGAATCGATTGTCTCCATAAAGACGATTTGACCACTTGAGGTCTATTTGTAGCTACATTCGTCACTTCAGCCTGTATAGATGGCATATGATCCTCCTTATTCCGCTAGATTTTCACACGCGGATCAGCGACATGGTACAAAATATCAGATAATAACGTACCGATGACGGTTAGTACAGCAATAAACATTGTGAAGCCCATCAATAATGGATAATCTCGTACTGTAAATGATTGCATATATAGCTGACCGATACCCGGCCAGTTAAAAATCCGTTCAATAATTAATGAACCACCAAATAGGGCAGGTAATTCAAATCCAACCAGTGTAATCGCAGGTAGTAGCGCATTACGTAAAGCATGTGTAAATAACACTTTGCGTTCGCTTAAGCCTTTGGCACGGGCGGTACGAATATAATCTTGCTGAATCACATCAATCATATTACTGCGGAAGTAACGGGTTAATGATCCTACTCCTAATAATGTCATGACAATCACAGGTAACGTCATATGATGGATAACTTCTTTGAGATAAGCAACTCCTGTTGCATTGCTACCTGTCGTTAACATCCCTCCAGGCGGCAACCATTTAAAGTCTACCGCCAGTATTTTGATCAGAAATAGTCCAATAAAAAAGGAAGGAATCGACATCGCTGCAAAGATACCCACCATGACGAATGTATCAAACCATGAATATTGCTTATAAGCGGCAATCACACCGATAATCACAGCAATAAGCCATGTTAAAAACGTAGAGACAATCGCTAGCAAAAATGAATTCCATACATACTGATTGAACAACGTTAACACGGGTTGCTGCTTATCCAGCGAATATCCAAAGTTTCCATGAAACGCATTATTCATCCAGATCACATAACGTTCTAATAGCGGTTTATTTAATCCGTACAATTCGCGCAATTCTGCTTTGCGTTCAGGACTTAATTTGATATTACCTGTTATAAAATCACCCGGCGTCAGCGCATACAGGCAAAAGATTAATAGCGATGCTGCTAGTAAAATAAACAGGGTATACCCGAGACGCTTCATTAAATAGCTACTCATATGCTCAACTCCTAGTTACGGTTTACTTCAAAGTCCATTGTGGAACACTCGATGCAATACCGTTAAATGGACTGACGGTTAAGTCTTGAATACGTCCGTTGTAGGCATAGACTACTTTTTTGTAATTGGTAAAAATAACAGGTAGATCGTCATTTAACAATCTGAAAATATCGCCGTAGATTTTTTTACGTTGTTCAATATCATTTGTCGCTAATGCTTCGTTATACAATTTCACAAATTCAGGATTATCATACCCTTTAATTTCTCCATCTAGAAATTGCACTAATCCATCCGAAGGATCAGTCAACATCGGGGTAGAGAATGAAGCTAGATCGTAATCTCCACCTTCTACTTTAGAAGCAAGCGAGTTAAAATCTGCAAATACTTCCGGTTGGAAATCAACACCGATCGCTTTAAAGTTTTCGGTAGCTACAGCGATAAAAATATCGGTTTGTGGGCTTTTGGAACCCAAATAATGAAGTGTCAGTTTTTGACCGTCTTTTTCACGAATACCATCTGCTCCAGCTACCCAACCTGCTTCATCCAGTAATTGATTCGCTTTTTCAGCGCTATAGGCATACGGATTAATACCTTCTGTGGTGTATGCCCATGAGATCGGAGCCGCAGGGATATTGGCAATCTCACCTGCACCTTGATTAGCATCCACATAGATACTTTGACGATCCAGACCGTATGCAATCGCTTGACGTACTTTTTTGTCTTTCAATGCTTCATGTTCTAGATTAGCTTGTAAAAAACTATACGTACTCGGTGTGTACGGCAAGATATCGACAAAGCCTAAGCTTTTCAACTTATCAATATTTTCCTGTGTAGCACTAAAGGAAGCAAAATCAATCTCTCCTGTCTCCACATACTGCCATGTATCCCCTTCAGATGTTTTGTAGATAAAGTTTTTTGTTTTGGGAGCGCCTTTGAAATAATTCTCATTGGCAGTGAAACGTACTTCTTGTCCGGGAATAAATTTGGTCAATACATAAGGCCCATTTCCAAGCGGAGTCTGGTGTAACTTTTTGATATATTCCAATTCACCGAACTTGTAGTCTTTACCATAATAGGCTTTGGACAATACATCGCTACCTAGTGTTAACAATGCGGTTGCATTAGGCTTAGCAATCGTTACAGAAATGGTCTGTGGATCAATCACTTTAATCCCTGATACAGTAGATGCTTTACCTGCTTTGTACTCTGCTCCGCCTACGATTCCTAGAGTAGGAATAAGTGAATCATTGTCATACGATTTGTCATGCAGAATTGTCCATGTGAATGCTACATCATCTGCGGTTAAAGGTGAGCCATCGCTGAACTTCAAATCTTTATGTAAATGAAATGTATATGTACGTTGATCTTTAGACAAATCCCAACTTTCAGCAAGATTCGGAGCTGGCAATCCTTTGTCATCTGTAGTGACCAATGGGGCATACAAGAGCGAAGATACATTACCATCGTATCCACTTTGATGGAAATAAGGAGTAAACGCTCCTGCTGGATCGGTTAACGCCATAATAATCGTATCTGTGCGTTGTTGTGCAGTAGCAGGTAATTGGGTAAGATCAGGTGCTTTGAACAAACTGGTTAAAGCAGGTGACTGCTGGGCTTGAGCAGTTCCTTTTTCGGCGGAAGAACTGCTATTATCAGCTCCTCCATTAGAGCATGCTGTAAATAACAACGAAGCCATCAGCACACCAGATAGTAAAGTTACACTTTTTTTCATCATACATTCCCCTAATATTTATTATTCCGACCTGTTAACTATGCTATTAGTCGGTAAAGCTATTATAGGAATCTAAATCGGTTCTGTAAAGAGAGAACTTAAAATCATTTCCTAAAAAAGTTAATATTTAGAATTTAGCTGATCCTATATGCACAGGATAAAATTTATGATCATATGCCATAGCAAAAAGACCGTTTCTTTTTCGAAACGATCGGTATTTTTTAACTATTTTTATAATTTGGATTTATTGGCTATCATTGTGCTCTATAAAATTCATTAACATATAGGGCAGATCTTGAATCGCCTGTGTTCGCAAACTGTATACGGTTAACGTTTCTCCTTGAATATGAGCATGAAGCAAGCCTGCACTACGTAACTTGGTAACGTGATCATGAGTAATTCCTTTGGATAGACCCAAATAACGTACAATTTCGATAAAACTACGTGGCCCTGCATACAGATATTTTAATATTTTCAAACGACTCTGTTCAGCCAGTGCTCGGAGCACACGATATTCATAAGGCGGTAATTCAGAAGAATCGCCCAAATGCAAGCTAGCAGGATAATGACAGATCATAAATGAATTGTACGCATAAATAATATTAAGTGGCTTAAAGTGATAATGGGGTACAAGAATCAGACGTTTACATTCCCCTTGAGGCTCAAAAACAATCCCATGGGTCACTTCGTCTACAAAAATAGAAAGATCATTACTTTGCTTAAGCATATCCTGTCTATCTTGAGACTCTTTCTGTAGTCCCTGTACAATCTGCGGATCAATCTGTGAAAAGTAATATTGATTCCATTGTTGGAACAAAATTAATATCCGACTTCGTAAACGAGCGATACTAACAGTCGGCAAAGACGTGTGTTGAGCAATCAGTTGTTCTAACTGTTCGATGCTCATCTGTTCGATCCATTGTACAAATTGTTCAGGAGTCTCTTCAGGGCAACAATAGACGAGCAAAACGATTAATCTCCATTCAGCATCTATCCCTGTTTGCGCTAATCGCTCTGCAAATTTAGTAGGTAATTGCTCTTCTATCGATTTGGCCCAAGAAGGGTCAAGGTCGATCTTTTTATAAGACGGACGACATATATACGTATGCAAGCTATTAAGACATTCATATAACGGATTAAATTGAAGTTCAATCGTATAGGGTATTGGCTTAGGAACAGCTATCTGATCACTCAATAGAAGCACAACCTTTCTTGGGCGTATTTTATCGTATAGAAGACAACTTTGGCAATCGACTCTCCTTATTTATTTGCATATGACGTTGGAAAGCACAACAAAAAGCTGTTTCTTTGATAATAATAGCCTTTGTTCATGACTACTTTTTACCAGAAGAAACAGCTTAAAGTTTATACCGGATTGAAATGAAGTTTAAGATGTGGATAGACTACTTTGTTGTTCGACTTGAGCCAATGCATTACGCGCTGTATTCGCCAAAAATGTAGCTGTTCCACTTAATGCACGTTCATCTACATCAAACGACGGATGATGCCACTCCTGCGGACCTGACGTACCGACAAAGATAAATACCCCGGGTACTTCTTTTTGATAAAATGAAAAGTCTTCACTTGCAGGTGATACCGCAGGTTCGACAACTTGTAGCTGACTTTGCTCGGCGGCTAACTTGGCTACACCTGTCCATTGTCCATCATTCAAAACAGGCGGTGGCCCCGCTAACCATTTGACTGTGGCAGAGGTACCAAAAGCAGTTCCTACCCCTTCTACTACTTGTTCAAATCGGGACAATACATGCTCACGGACTTGTTCATCAAAGGTACGAATCGTTCCTTGCAAGACCGCTAGATCAGGAATCACATTCCACACATGTCCGCTATTCAACTGAGTCACACTGATTACAGCTCCTTGCTGAGAACCTACATTACGGCTGACGATCGATTGCAGAGCAGTCACAATATGTGCAGAGACAACAATAGGATCAATCCCGGCCTCTGGTACAGCTGCATGTGTACCTACCCCTGTCACTTCTACAATAAATCCATCTGCTGCTGCCATCAATGCCCCTTCTCGAATACCTACTGTACCTACAGGTAAATCCGGCTTATTATGCAATCCAAAGATCGCTTGTACGCCTTCAAGGGCGCCACTTGCAATCACTTGCTGTGCTCCTTTGGCTTTTTCTTCAGCAGGTTGAAAGATCAGTCGCACTCTTCCCTGAAGATGATGCTCTTGTTCTTTGAGAAGATAAGCTGCCCCTAATAACGAAGCTGTATGAAAATCATGACCACATGCATGCATTTTACCAGCTATTTCTGAAGCAAAAGGAAGTCCTGTCTCCTCTTGAACAGGTAATGCATCAATATCAGCACGCAAAGCAACTAATGATTCTCCTGTACCAATCTCTGCAATAACACCTGTAGCCAAATCAGGAAAATTAAGAATCCGAATATCAGCCGCTTCTAACCATTCACGAATATCAGCTGTCGTCTGTACTTCTTCACCTGATAATTCAGGATGACGATGAATATGTCTTCGAATATCGATCAGTTGCTGTTGAAGCCCTTCAGTCAACGGCATACGTATTTACACCTCCAATGAAGCTTCTACCTCTGCATGTACAAAGGCTTGTTGTAATAACTCAAATGAACGTACACGCTTATTAAAATTCTGAATCACTGTATGCACTACTAATTCTTGTATACCATATTGATGTCGAATCGCTGCTAATTGTTGATATACAGACGTTGGTGAACCTTTCACCACTTTAGCTTCTTTCACTTCGATCCGATATTTTTCCGCAGATTGTCGACCGAATTCCTCAGCTTGTTCGACTGTACCTACTGTAAGTACTTTACCACTTTCCAAATGAATTTTAACGGATAGATTTTCGCCAGCTAATTGGGATGCTTCTTCTTCCGTCTCTGCCACGATTACAGATAACGCTAGAATCACATGTGGCTTCGGATATTCGATAGAAGGAACAAATTGCTCACGATACGCCTTCACAGCGGTCAAAGCCACTTCTTCATCCCCATTAATAAATTGAGAAAATACATAAGGTAGTCCTAATTTGGCGGCTACTTCTGCGCTATTGGTACTCGCTCCAAGCACGAATAGATCGGCAGGTTGTGCAGGATTCGGGCTAACCTGTATGCCAGCTAGTGCATGATCATCAGCGATTCGATTGTAGATGTAATTGCGAGTTTCTGTAATTTTATCGGTTAAGCTCAACGTACTTGAACCATTCTCCCCTTGTAAAGCACGTGTTGATCTCGGTAACCCGCCGGGTGCACGTCCTATCCCCAATTCCACTCTACCCGGTGCAAGGGTTGATAACACATTGAAATTCTCCGCGACTTTATACGGGCTGTAATGCTGTAACATTACTCCACCTGAACCAATCGTAATCTTTTTGGTTTTGGCAAGCAAATAGGAGATCAAAACTTCAGGTGAAGAACCAGACACATTGGCAGAATCGTGATGTTCAGATACCCAGAACCGCTGATACCCTAGTTCTTCTGCAATCTGAGCCAACTCTATTGTATGTCGAAAAGCATCTTCAGCCGTCTCTCCTGCAAATCGTGGACTTTGATCCAAAATACCTATCGGAATACTCATATTCTGTTCCTCCCTGAATCGATCTATGTGTACTATTTTGTGATTGCAACGGTCTTGATTAACTAATCTATTCTGCTCTTTTCTAAATTGAATACGTGGCTTGTGGTGTTATACGACTTAGGAATTGACGGGTACGCTCTTCTTTGGGACGCTGGAAAATCTCTTCAGGCGTTCCTTCTTCAACCACTAACCCACCATCCATAAACACCACATGGTTAGCAACATCTCTTGCAAAATCCATTTCATGGGTCACAACGATCATAGTGATGCCTTCTTTCGCTATTTTGCGAATAACACTCAGTACTTCACCGACCAGTTCAGGATCAAGCGCTGAAGTAGGCTCATCGAACAAGATCACTTCTGGATTCAAAGCTAAAGCACGTGCAATGCCTACACGTTGTTGCTGACCCCCGGATAGCTGTACAGGATAATGATCTAATTTGTTGCCAAGCCCTACTTTTTCCAGTACTTGTATGCTGATTGCACGTGCTTTGTCTTTTGGCATTTTACGAACAATCGTTAATCCTTCCATAACATTTTCAAGTGCTGTTTTGTGCTTAAATAGATTATATTGTTGAAAAACCATTGCTGTTTGCTGACGCAACGCATGGATTTCTTTTTTGGTTGGATGCTTGGTATCCACTTTGAGGTCGCCGATTGTAATCTGCCCTGCATCTGGCTTTTCCAAATAATTGATGCAACGTAGTAATGTCGTTTTACCGGAACCACTCGGCCCCAAAATAACAACGACTTCTCCTTTTTTAACTTGTAAATCAATACTTTGTAACACTTCCTGTTTACCAAATGATTTGGATATCTGCTCCAGTTGAATCATATTACATGACACCTCCACGATGATAAGCGTTGAGACGTTTTTCTAACCAACCACTGCCTCGTTCGATCAATAAAGTTAATCCCCAAAATAAAACAGCTGCTGCAATATACGCTTCAAAGTATTTCCAGTTATTCGCTGCAACCACCAACGCTTGTGCATTAATTTCGACCACAGAGATTGTATACGCCAGTGTGGAACCATGTAACATCCCAATCACTGAATTAGACAAATTCGGTAGGCTGACGGCTAACGCTTGCGGTAACACGATTCGGCGCAAAGCTTGCGGTGTCGTCATTCCAATCGAATGAGCCGCTTCGATCTGTCCTCGATCCACAGCAACAATGCCTGCTCTCACCACTTCAGACATATACGCTCCTGCGGTTATTGAAAAAGCGATAAACACAAATCCAATCAATGGAATCGATGCCGAAGTAAATGACCATTCCCACTTAGCCGCTAGACTATCGATCAGAATCGGTAAGCCAAAATAAATGATCAACAAATGCATCAACATCGGTGTACCGCGTATAAAAGTCACGTAGGCGGTAGAAAGCTGAGATAATCCAGGTATTCGATAAATACGACATAATGCCACCACCGTTCCTATGAATAGACCACAGATGACAGAAACAAACGTAATCATCAGTGTGGTCGGTAATGCTTTGAATAGACTTAGAAATGCTGTCCACATAAATGACGGATCAAGTGTCATCCACTTCGACCTCCTTTGCTAAGTGCAGATACAGGACGTGTCAGCCATTTGCGACGGATTACAGCAGAAGTCTGTTTTGCGCCTGCTTCATGACGATGTAGACGACGTTCTAAGCAGAGGAATCCTTGTTCCAAGATCATACTGATCACAAAGTAGATTAAAGATAATGCGATATACGTCTCTACAAAATGTTGTGTGGCTGTTCCTAGTGTCTGCGATCTGCCTGTCATCTCCATAACGCCTAACGTAAAAGCAAGTGAAGTGTCTTTCAGATTACCAATCACTAGATTACCGAATAACGGAATACTAATTGCTAATGCTTGAGGTAAAATAATACGTGTAAATGTCTGGTATCCGCTCATGCCTATTGATTGGGCGGCTTCAATCTGTCCTCGATCGACTGCACTGACAGAAGCTCTGATCATTTCGGAAACAAAAGCTCCGCTGTTCAGTGCATATGCTAAAATCACAAAATACAATACAGCTACTCTCGAAATATCAATATTGATCCATTGCAGAATCGTGGGTAGTCCATAATAAATCAGAAATAATTGGATCAGAATCGGGGTGCCGCGAAAAAAAGAAACATAGACTTGAGACACACGCTTGAGCACCGGTACATTGTATAACCGGGGTAAAGCAACCAACATTCCAATAATAAGACCTAGTAGAATCGAGCTGCCTACAATGAGCAGTGTAATGTTGAGGTAAGCCAATAACTTGGGAATAAAATCAAATACATACGTCATATCGAATCTTCTGCTCATGTATGATTTGCTCCTTTCTACTAGCTATTCATCGTTTATTTTGCAACTTTAGCTTCTTCAAGTGTTTGGGTGAAGTCATCGCCTAACCATTGCTCGCTTAATTTTTTTAATGTTCCATCTGCTTTAATTTCAGTGATCGCTTTATCAATCTCGTCAGAAAGAGGTTGTTCATCTTTGCGGAAAACAAAAAATACATTGGATTGATTTAACGGTTCGCCTACTGTTTTGAGTGCCACATTTCCATCAGCATCGGTATTAAAACGATTGGCAAAATCAGTCGTAATCGTTGCATCGACACGTCCCGATACAATTTGCTGTACCGTATCGTTTGCCGCACCACTCGTATAAACAACATCTATACCGTTGTTATGTGTCTTGTTGTATTCATTAAGTAGGTAAGCTGCATTACTTGTAGCCCCTGTGAGCACTTTTTTACCCACCAGATCATCCAATCCTTTAATCGTATTATTGTCTTTAGCCACAGTTACACGGTTAAGGAAAATGCTATATGGTACTTTGTTAAATAGATATTTTTGTTCACGTTCAGGATTAGTCTCCATCTGGTGAGCGACAAAATCAATTTTGTTCGTTTCTAAGCTTAATAACAGATTTGAGAATTCCATCGTTTTAAATTCAAATTCTACATCGGGCAAGCGCTTGTCGATCTCACGTACCAATTCAACGTCATAACCAGTCAATTTTCCATTTTCATCAATAAAGCAGACATTGGGGAATCCTGTACCTGTACCGACGATGATCTTCTTCACACCGCCTGTAGAAGCTGTTGCGTTATTACTATCTGATGCAGAAGATGTTCCCCCTGCGGAACCTCCACTGGATTCACTAACGGATGCGCATCCTGATAGCACCAGCATCAATATAGCTACCCATAATGTTAGTACAGTTACTCCTGTTTTTCTTCTCATATTTCTCTTCCCCCTAATTCATATCAACTTAATCGGATTTAGCATGTGATAAATCTATCATCGTCCTCCCGTAGCGTCAATGACTTGAACAATAGGAAAGTTCTATCGGTGTATTGAACAAATCAATAGGTGGAGGGGGGGGAAATTGTAGAGGTAAAGTGGTGCAATAGAGTTACAGACGCTATGAGGGTAGATTCTTCTTGTCGTCGCTGGTAAAAGAATATCCCTTGAATTTACCGCTTTGCGGTGGGGATATTCTTTTAAAGGCGAACTAAGCATATGCTTACGAAGTAGCTTTCTAAAGAAGGCTTGTAGCTCTTTCAGAATGAATCTTCCCTCTTCGCTTGTGCTTGGTGGGATGATGGTGACATATGAAATGCTAACTTGGGAGATGCATTTTTCCCCTTGTGGGGAGGGTAGCAGTAAGAATAAGGATGATGTTAGTTTAAAAGATTGGGCTTACGGTTAGAGATATAATTTGGTGGGATCAATGAGTGCTTATTAGCTTGTTTTATTTTTGAATTGGATGTTGGTTTCGATACATTAATCTTGAATGATTAGGCGAGTACTGGTTTAGATAGAGTGTTTATAGAATAGAGCTTATTGTTTGAGAGTAATGATTAGTATAATAGTTTTGAAAATGGGATATTCTTTTTATTATCTTTTTTCTTTTCTATTTACCTTTGTTCCTTTTCTATAAATGAGCGTATACTTGAGTGATTTTTGGTTTAATCTTTGTATTGATTTCTTCTATAGGTTACTGATTCGCTATGAAATATGGGCTTGAATTGGTGTGGTTTGTGATTACTTTTGGTGTACTGTATTTGTTATTGATTTTCAGAAAGATGGCTTTTGGCTTTTATCTCTTCTTCTACTTTATTTGTTAGATAGTTGAGTGAAGCAGAGAATGGTCAGGTTGTTGGCTACGGAAGTAGTCGTTTTCGTGTAGTAATTCGGCTAGTGTTGTGGCGAATGTAGATGGTTGTTCTTTTAGTGTGATTAGGCTGGTTTGTAGAGAGATACCTGTTACTTCTGGAATATAGATTGGTACTAGATCGCCACGCATCACTTCTTCGTGAACACTCAGTCCGGGTAAGAAGGCTATGCCTGCTTTTTGGAGTACTAATTTTTTGGCGGTTTCTGAATGATCGACGTGAAAAGCGATATCCGGTGGGAATTCAAGTGTTTCAAATACACGATGAATTCGAAGCCAGTCTAATGATCCACATTCGAAGAAAATCAAAGGTTGTTCTTGTAATGATGCTATAGTAGCACGTCCTTTTTGCACAAAAGGATGATCTTTATAGACGTATAATGAAATCGGATCTTCATAAAAAGAAACGGTGCGAATCGCAGGATGCATGACTTTGCGTACAAATCCGATATCGATTTCTTTGTTCATTAATTTATGCAGTAGTTGATCGGTTGTCGAGGTGATCAACTTGAAATTGGTTTGTGGATATTTTTGTTTGAGTTTGGGAAGCAGTTCAGGGATGACGTAATTAGAGACTGCTACTGTACAACCAATCGTCAGCTCCTGTGGTGTTGCTTTGGCTGTCTGGATACGTTGTTTGCCTTTTTGGATCACTTGCAATACTTGTTGGGCATAAGGTAGAAATCTTCTGCCTTCTTCTGTCAGCAGAATCTGTCTACCCAGACGTTCGAATAATTTGCAGCCAAGTTCTCTTTCTAATGTCTGGATACGTGCGGATACAGACGGTTGAGAAAGGAATAATACTTCTGCTGCTTTGTTAAAACTTCCATAATGGTTGATATAGACAAATGCCTCTATATTTTCAATATTCATCATTCCATCCCCTTTCTTACTTTTCCCATTAACTAACTTGGTTTTATGTATCATATTCCCTGTTTTGACACTTGTCAACGGGATAGCAAGCGATTTGAAATAACCCGCAACCCCTTATGACCACTGGGATCAGGAGTAACGGGCACTTCTTGGACTTATAATCATTTTGGGAAAATCGTTGACCTTTTTATTTCAGTTCATCTATTAATCAAAATACGATTTAGACATTAACCGTTTTCGTCTGATATCGATTCTGTGGAATAGGCACGCCTAGATTTTCACGCAAGGTCTCATATTCATACTCTTGACGATAAATACCTTTGGCTTGCAGAATCGGCACAACCAAATCTACAAAATCATGTAGACCACTTGGCAAATCGGAGTGAATAATAAATCCATCTGATCCTTTGCGTTCAAACCATTCTTCGATCTGATTAGCCACTTGTTCCGGTGTACCGATAAAGTTCCCACGCGGTGTCGCTGCTTGTAATGCTACTTCACGTAAAGTCAGCCCACGCTCACGTGCATCTTTTTTAATCTTGTCTGTTCCACTGCGGAAGCTATTACTACCAATATCATTTAACTCTGGAAAAGGTTCATCTAACGGATATTGAGAAAAGTCATGATGGTCAAAAAAGCGTCCTAGAAAATCAAGAGCTTTATCAATCGTTACCAGATCGGCGATCTCCCGATATTTCTGCTCTGCTTCTGCTTCCGTTCTGCCAATAATCGGTGAGATACCTGGCAAAATCAGCAACTCCTCTTCATTTCGCCCATATTGAATAGCACGCTTTTTCACATCTTCATAGAATGCTTGTGCATCCGCTAGTGTCTCCTGACCGGTAAAGATCGCATCTGCTGATTGTGCAGCTAAATTTTTGCCATCTTCCGAAGAACCTGCTTGGAAAATAACAGGTTGTCCTTGACGAGATCGTCCGATATTAAGCGGCCCTTGTACTGAAAAATATTCACCTTGATGATTAAGAGTATGTAGCTTCTCAGGATCGAAAAACACACCAGACTCTTTATCCCGTACAAAAGCATCTTCTTCCCATGAATCCCATAGTCCTTTGGTCACTTCCAGATATTCTGCCGCAATCTTGTATCGTTCTGGATGAGAAGGATGATCGCCACGACTATAATTGCGTGCTGATCCTTCTAGTGGCGATGTCACTACATTCCAGCCAGCACGTCCCCCACTAATATGATCAATTGAAGACAATTGACGGGCTACCGTAAAAGGCTCGCTATAACTGGTCGAGATCGTTCCCACTAATCCAATATGGGAAGTAACCGCCGCCAAAGCAGATAATATCGTTACCGGTTCAAAGCGATTCAAGAAATGAGGCAATGACTTTTCATTAATAAACAATCCATCTGCAATAAAGACCAGATCGAACTTTCCTTCTTCTGCTTTGAGCGTCTGCCGTTTGTAAAAGTCAAAGCTTACACTCGCATCGCTCTGTACCTCTGGATGACGCCATGTAGACATACTGCCACCAATCCCGTGTACAATCGCTCCAAATTTCAGTTGTCGCTTATTTTCACTCATTCTTGTTCGCCCCTTTTACTCTATTATTTTAAAATCATAACCAGATGGATCATCCATACTCAGCTTGAATCTATTTCGTATATCTATTAAAGTCTGATCGTTAAGCAATCTCTACGGAAGAATGGGCTGCTTCTGCTTCTTCTGCTAACAAACGAGCCAGCCCTTCTAGATCTGTTTCTAAAAAAGCTGTATAGGTTCCATTGCGACCGACCTCAACCACAGGCACATGACGAATACCATATTTAGCTTCTAATATATCCCGTAGATCATCGTTGTCAGCTACATCGAGATTGATATAATGATGATGATTTAGTTCCAAATAATTTTTGATCTCACCACAGAAATGACACCCTGTTTTACTCCACAAAATAATATGTTGACCTAGATTCGCGGTTGTTTCAATCGTTAATGACATATCTGTATCCTCCTCTAATATAGGTTGTACATAAAATAAGCATGAACTTGAATCACATTTCATACCTTATAATTCCGACCCATTAAGTCGGTTAAGATGATATAAAGTCTAGCACCCTCTAGTCTATAGCGTCAATTGGTTACTATATCAATACATTCTATACATATATCCAAAATTTCTATCACTCTACTCTATTGTTGAATATCGACGGTTTCACCTCCACCTAGCGATTGATTTTTCACTTTTCAAAACCCATCCTGGTGATGAAGAAAAAAGGGTTGTGTTACGATATAGTTGAATATACTGCATAGGCATAATAACTGTTAGCAAGATCGTGTTATATTTAAATCTAACTCGTTTCAATAGAAATGATAAAATAAAGATACGTATTAGATTTGAAAGGAAGTATCCTGTTGCAAAAATCACAAGATTTCTCCAAATATTTATTTTTATTTCGATTGTTACTCTCTATGATTATTATTTATAATCTTACTATTTATTATATGGATCATTCTTTTCTAGTCTGGTTGATCTTTTTTATAACGATGTGTTTTTATGTAGCTATGCTCTGGTCTAATTTTAGACTTACGATTATGCATATTGTCATCTTTACCGTATTTTTATTTTCAATGATCTGGCTTTCTGCTTATATATCCAAAGAACCTCAAGATTATAACTCCGTGCTCTGGGCATGGTTTGTTATTCTAAGCTTTATCTCCAGTCGTGAACAAAAAGTCGCTACAGTGGTTCTGATTATTGTCGGCTTGGTGATGTTGAATTCTGGCTTGGATAATGGTTATCCGTACAGTCTGATTATCGTATTAGCAAGTATTTATTTTGGGATTCATAGTCTTAGCCGTTATATTAGAGTATTAAAAATCAACAGTGAACAACTGACAGAATTGGAACAAGTTCATCTGGAATTACAACGAACCTATAAAGAATTACAAGACAGCACCGTACAATCGATACGGTATGCAGCGTTGACCGAACGTACACGGATTGCTGGAGAAATTCATGATGGATTAGGGCATCATTTCACGTCTCTTATTGTACAAATGCAAGCGCTGAAATGGATGATCAAACAAGATCCTGATCGTGCTGAATCCACAGTCGATCAATTGCTAGATGTCTCCAGACAAGGTCTGGCTGAAGTACGCAGTGTGGTCAAAGATTGGTCTGTTCATGAAGGTGGCGTAGAAGGTCTGCAAGAATTAGCATCTCAGATTACTCATCGTGCTGGATTAGAACTACATTTTGATAGTCAGGGTACTTTTAGCATCTGGGGCGAAGTGATTGATAGTGTACTTTATCGTGTATTGCAAGAATCGTTAACCAATATTATTCGTCATGCAGAAGCAAGTACTGTAGATGTTACCATTACTGAAACTGCTCAACATGTTCAGCTATCCATCGCAGACGATGGTAAATATCGAAGAGAACATCCTTTACAGTATGGATTCGGTATTCAAAATATGATTCGTCGTTGTGAAACGATTCATGGAAATTGTACATTTGCTGCTCGCCCGCAAGGTGGTCTTTGGATCAAAGTGACATTGCCACTATCCAATACATCTCTATCCAAAAATTAAATGAATCAAGGAGAATCTCTATATGAGTTCAACAGAGCCTATACGTATTATGCTAGCAGATGATCAAGCTCTTATCCGTCAGGGGATTCGTTATGTACTTGATCTACAAACAGATATGCAAGTTGTCACCGAAGCAGCTACCGGCCAAGAAGCGATCGATTTGGCTTTGCGTTATCGTCCACATCTGATTCTTATGGATATACAAATGCCCGAGTTATCAGGTATAGACGCAACCCGTCATATTCTTTCAGTGCACCCGGAGATTAAAATTATTTTACTAACAACATTTGATGTTCAAGATTATGTAATCGACGGTATACGTGCAGGAGCTTCAGGCTATTTGCTCAAAGATATTGATATGAATGAAATGATTGCAGGTATTCGCTCCATTCTAGCAGGTGGCGCAATCTATAACAGTACAACTGCGGGTGGAGCTCTAATTCAATTGCTCGGTGAAAATGAATCGGCTTATCCACCTAATTCTTCCTATATCCCTGCGCCTGTACTGGAACCATTAACTGATCGTGAGTTAGAAGTTTTGCAAGCGATGGCATATGGTCGACGTAATTTTGAGATTGCCGAAGACTTATATGTATCTGAAAGTACAATCAAAACGCATGTCCATAATATTATCCAAAAGCTAGGTGTCAAAGACCGTACACAAGCCGTAGTCACTGCTATTCGTCAACAATTAGTAAAATAGTATATGTACGGTTGCTTCCCGTATAGTAGTCCAAGTATTCGTTTAGTAGAATATATCCCAAAAAGCCAGTTCACCTTGAGTATTGAACTCTTGGCAAACCGGCTTTTTAGTTATACTTCCTATGCGTACTACATGCTAAATTACCCTTTAACAGAACCTGCTGTCATTCCTGTAACGAAGAATCGCTGTAAGAAAATAAACAATATCACCATAGGAACTGCGGTGATGACCACTCCGGTTAACAGCAATGTGTAATCTGTAACATATTCACCACGGAACTGCATTAGAGCTAGTGGTAATGTTAATTTGTCGGTACTGTTAATCAGCAACATTGGTATCAACAGATCATTCCAGACCATAACGAACAAGAACGCTGCTGTTGCTGCAAGTGAAGGACCCGATAATGGCAAGATTAAGCGCCAATAAATTTTCCATTCGCTTGCACCGTCTATACTGCCAGCTTCCATCATTTCTTTACTCAACATTTCCATAAAGCCGGTTAATGTGAATACAGTCAAAGGCAATAACCCTGCTGCGGTCACTAGAATCAATGCTCCTAGATTATCAGACCAGCCCAGTTGTCGTACTAATGAATACAAAGGCAACATACTTACTTGTGAAGGGATAATCAATCCAGCCACAAAATAAACAAAAGTATATCTTCCCATACGTCCACCCAAACGAATAATCGCATAAGCGATCAGACTACCTAGAAATAGATCCAGCGCAACTGTACTCAGTGTGACACGGGCACTATTCCAGAAATATTGCCACATCGGTTGAGCATCAAAAATGGATACAAAGTTTTGAATCGTCCACGGATTCGGCCAGCTTAACGGATTAGCAAAAAACGCCTGACTGGTTTTGAACGAAGAAGTCATTACAAAATATAGGGGTGCAGCTACAAGAAGAGCATACAGCACCATAATTATACGTCCGATCCATTTCATCGCAGATCACCATCCTGCTGCTTGTCTATTCGGTGTCCTATCATCCGTTAGCACCGCCTCTACGCAGAGCTTTGAATTGCGCCATCGTCAATAGACCTAGAAGAACAAGGAATATCATTGAGCCTGCGGAAGCGAGACCGAATGAATAGTTAGAGAAGGCAAGATGATAAATATACGTCGTCAGAATTTCTGTCGCATAGTTCGGTCCACCATCTGTCATAACAAAGATCAAATCAAACGCTTTGAATGATTGAATCGTTGTGTAAGATACAACAATGGTTGCAGATGGTGCTAGTAATGGCCATGTGACTTTGCGGAAAATCTGAAAACGTGTGGCTCCATCAATACGTGCTGCTTCCATCAACTCTTCCGGAATCGCATGCAGACCGGCAATAAAGACGATCATCATCTGTCCAGCATGTGCCCAGATTTGTACAAAAGCAATCGCATAGAGCGCAATATTGGCATCTCCTGTCCAGCTAGCTGTAAATTGCTCCAGTCCACCACTTGTTAATGCCGTATTCAATAATCCTAAAGAAGGATCATAAATAAATGACCAGATTAACCCTACAGATACCGAAGATAAGATCGCTGGAAAAAAGTACAACGCACGTAGAAATACACGGGTACGCGTATTTTTAGCCAGAATAAGCGCAAGAATCAATGATACGATCGTCTGAATAATAACAACCGTCAACATAAACTTTACGTTATTAAAAAATGCTTTACGGAATACAATGCTATCGAAGCTATCTTTGTAATTCGATATACCTACAAAATCATACGAAGTCGAGACTCCATCCCAATTAGTAAATGAATAAAATAAGCCAGATAGAGCCGGGTAAATAAATAGCCCTGTATACAATAACAGTCCGGGTAGCATAAAGAACCAAAGTGTTTTGCGATTCATCATAAGTCCTATTACCTTGCCCTTCAGCGCTTTAATATGAACAAGCGCGTTTTATTTCTCCCTTATACGTTCATTATATGTTCATCGTTTATTTAATTTGTTGATCAATAATCGCTTGTGCATCCTGTGCTGCTTGTTCAGGTGTTGCTCCGCCCAGTACAGCTTGAATTGAATTCGTCACTGCTTTTTGATTTTCTGAATTTAAAATCGTAAAACGAGGTTGGAACAATGTTTTCTTATCTGCCCAATCGCCTGCAATGTTCAATTCTGGACTATCGTATTTGATATCTTTTAAGGTTACATTTTGTCCGGTTTCATTCGCATACTGACTTGCTACATCCGGTTGGCTCAAAAATTCAAGGAATTTCTTCGCTTCTGTTGGATGTTTAGAACGGCTATTAACACCTAACATGAATGTACTGGTGTGTACCCCTTCATATTTGGCTTGATCTGCCGATACAGTAATAGGTGCTAATAATGCTTGTTTGAGCTCTGGATTCTGTTTCGCATTTTGAGCTAATTGATAAGAACCACTAGCTAACATAGCTGCTTTACCTTGAATAAATAAAGCCCCCGCTGCTGCATCTTTTGTACCGAGTGAGTTCTCTTGGAAGTAACCATTATCATTTAACTCTTTAAATTGAGTTAGCGTTTTGACCCAGAATTCATCTGTTAACTTAGCTTGTCCAGCTTCCACCTTGGTGAAAATATCTTCGCTAGGTTCATTATTCATAACCATTGTATTCATAAATTGCCCTGGTCCAATATCTGCTCCAGCAAAAGCAATCGGAATAATTCCATTTTGTTTGAGTGTTGCACATAATTTAAGGAATCCATCCCAATCGGTTGGAGGCGTCAAATTATATTTTTTGAAAATTTCAGTATTATAAATAGGTTGGTTGTAGACCAGTTGGTAAGGAACCGCCCATTGTTTTCCATCTTTAGCGCCAACATCAATAAGGTCAGCGTTATAATTTTTCAAAAACGATTCGTTGGTTAAATCTGTATATAGACCTGCTTTGGACAGAGCTGCATATTGTGCACCCGGGAAAGAGGCAAATACATCGCCGACTGAACCATCTGTTAATTTAGCTTGAGCTGTGGATTGATATTGATCTGAAGTTAAAGTCTGCATATCTACTTTGATATTTGGATTTTTAGTTTCAAATTGATCAATAATTTTCTGGAAAGCTTGTGTATCTTCCCCACGCCAATGTAAAAAGCTAATCGTTACTTTACCATCTGCTGAGCTGTCAGAGCTATTTCCGCAGGCAGATAGAAACACTGTAAGTAGTAAAGTAAGTGCCAAGACAAGAGAAGATTTCATTTTCATGTTTTTCATTATACGTCCTCCATCTGCTGTTTAGAATCTATTGGTACATCAATGAAAATGATCAATCTTACGAAAACCCATCATTTTAGTAGGAATACCATGATTTAGATCATAGCAATTTGATTGTAAACGAACAATGTCATTTTGTCTTGTATTATTTTGTCATTATGTAGTATATAATAAAGAAGTTAGATTATATTTGGAAAGGATGAACGTTCAATATGCTTCGTTCTATTGAAACAAATCGTGAAGTGGTTGAACGGTTTCTTATTTCTCCTTCCTTATTCTCACAATCCGGAGGATTAAGAATTGCTCAAGCAGGTCGTTATTTTTTAAAGGCTCAAAGTAGGCGGTTGTTTACAGGCATCGACAATTGCTTTTGGATCGCTAATCGACATGGTGGAGTTATTATTCATAAAGGGCAAAGCTATATTCTTGGCTCTTACAATGTATGGTGTATTTCTCCCAATGAACCTTTTGAATATATTAATAATATGGATGAAGACTTGGAAACGTATTATATTTGTTTTACAGGTCCTCAAGCCAGGTTACTTATAGAACAAAGTGGTATGCATCAAGGGTATAGTGAAGTGAGTGCAGAGTTATTTGATCAACTGGAAGAAAAGTTCGAACGTATTCTATCTACCAATGAAGATTCGAATCAATTCAGTAGCGAATTACGACGATTGGAATTGTTATATAGTATTTTTGCCGAATTATCCTCGGATCATCCTTCTCATATTAATCATTATGTAGCGGATACTCTATCTTCTACCACTTCATGGATGGAAGAAGCTATCGCTTATATTCATAGTCATTATGATCGCGGAATTACCGTTGCGGATGTAGCAAGTCATGTGGGCGTGCATCGGACTCACTTTAGCAAACAATTTCATCTAGTTCATCAGACTCCGCCTGCTGAATATATTCGTAGTCTAAAAATGAGTAAAGCACGGCAATTACTCACTGAAACCAACTATTCTCTAGCTGAAATTGCTTATTCTGTCGGTTATCCTGATTTATTCTCATTCTCCAAAGCTTTCAAAAAGCATGCAGGAATTACACCTAAAAAGTATCGAACCGATCGCTTTTAAGTAAAATGGCAACTGAATACCTTCTGGTAGGAGTTTGCTATCTATTACCCGATATCATCAGCAAAAAACCTTCTGTCTACAAAAGATAGAAGGTTTTTTTATAATGCATTATATAATTGTTCAGTTATATGAAAGAGATATTATACAGATGGAGCGAACAAAACTTGTTCAAATAATGCTTGTACATTTTCCAAAGCTTCCAATTCGTCTTTACCACGAGTTGTTAATTCGATTTCTGTTCCAGCAGGGATAATCATCAACATCATACCCAACAAGCTTTTTACGTCTACTTCTCTACGGTTGTCAGGGTTACCAAATGCGATACGAATATCAGAAGCAAAACGTGAAGCTTCGTTAGCGATTGCTGTTAAATGTCCTCGGTCTAAGTTTTGTTCTGTTTTGAATGTATTGATTCTCATTATAATATTTCCTCTCTTGCACTGATCTTTGCAGTGCTTTCGCTTATTTTTGTGATAATCATGTAATTTACATCATTTGCATACATACTGCTTATTTGTGCATCTTTTTTCAAAAATATCCCTCAAAATACCCCTACCGCATATATCGGCAGAGGCTTGAGTATTTAGTACAGCATGGGACACATTTTATCGCTTACTATAAGCGATAGAAAGATATTTTGCTTTGCAAAAATCACTCTTCATTGAAATAGATGAAGTATCGCTTATATTGCCAAGCGATATTATTGCAATGTTAGATCTTTATACCACGTTAATTCGTCTCCGGCTTGATTGCGGAATGTTAATGTGAACTTGCCTTCTTCACCAGCAATATGTCCATCATAAATGAAGCCAAAATTGCGGTGATCGCTACTTGCGTAGAATCCATTATTGCCTTCTTGACCGTTCTTCACAGCTTCATCAAATGTAGCTGCTTCACTATATCCTGGTCCAGTCCAGTCTAAATTGCTAACAAGATATCCTTCTGGAAATTCATTAAGACGTACAAAAAATTGTCCAGGGCCTTGTTGTACAATTGTAATATCGACTTGACCTTCGTTAGCAGGAGTCAGTTCTGGTTTGGCAGCAGGGACCGTTTCTTTGCCGCCATTGTCTGCTGTTTCAGTAGAACCTTCTGTGCTTGAAGACGTTCCGTCTGTATTTGTTGCTGGTTCAGTACCTGTTGCCGGTTGGTCTGTACTGCCTTCAGTCGAAGGAGTAGCAGGTGTTGATTGTTCTGTGGTTCCATTATCCATGGATGACGGTTGTTGTGTACTATTTCCAGAACAAGCGCTAATGATCATCAAAAGTAAAACTAGCGCTCCACCGAGTAACGATTTGGATAAGCGATTCATTGAGCAATCCTCCGCTCCAGATGCTGTTATTTCAATTGCAAACGGTGTGCCACATGTAGGGTTGGACCTACAAAGTCATTCAGACGGAATCCGTTAGCAATTGCTTGAGTAATGAAGTTTTTAGCGTCAGCATAAGCATCTCTGACAGACAATCCTTTAGCAAGTCCAGCTGTTACTGCTGCGGAAGTTGTGCAACCTGCACCATGTGTAAATTCCGTAGCAATAGCATCCACTTCGAACCAGTCAAATGTTTGACCATCATATAACAAATCCAATGCTTTGCCTTCTTTAATCTTACCGCGTGTTTTGATCAATACATGCTTCGCTCCACGCTCATAAATAATTGCCGCTGCTTGCTTCATTTGATCTTCTGTAGTGATAGGACCTGTTTTAGCTAATTGAGAAGCTTCAAACAAGTTCGGAGTCACTAGATCTGCGCCTGGAATCAAGAATTCTAACATCGCTTCTGTATTTTCCGGTTGAAGAACCTCATCAGTGCCTTTACATACCATTACAGGATCAATAACAACACGATCCATTGGGTAACGATTCAGATGGTGTGCTACCAGTTCAATAATTTCTACAGAACCCAACATACCTGTTTTCAAAGCATCAAAACCGATACCATCCAGTACAGTACGCAACTGCGCTTCAACTACTTTCAGATCAATAGGGAATACTTGATGATCCCATGTTTTAGGGTCCATAGCAACAATCGTGGTAAGCACGGTCATGCCATATACGCCCAATTCCTGAAAAGTTTTTAAATCGGCTTGAATACCAGCTCCACCGCTTGTATCTGATCCGGCTATAGTTAACGTTTTAGGTATAGTCATCTTTGTATTTCTCCTTCACTACATAATAGTTTATTTTATCATAAGCTTACATGAGAATGAACCTTTTTCAATGAAATAAACTGAAAAATTTCATTAGAGTACACAAATTATTCATGAATAGACTTTTTATTGTTCAAAATACTTCGCCATTTCTACAATCATAGCGCCCATTCGTTCATTTTCAGGAGTTACGATTCGGGTGATTCCTGCTTGAGTCAATGCTTCTGAAGTCACTTTGCCTACAGAAACAGCCAGCACGCCTTGATTGAGAGCAGATCGTAATTCCTCTTCATATCCATGTTCACGAGCATCTTTGAATAAATAGCGAACTTGAACCGCTGTTGTAAAGCAAATCGCATCAATCTTTCCTTGCTGGATCTCCTGACGCAATTGCTTTAACGTGTCCGCTTCGGGTGCAATATTAAGATAAGGCAATAAGGTATGTACAGATGAGGCTCCTTTTGCTTCCAAAAACTGAACAAGATCTGGAGCAGGCTCGCCATGCAATTGTATCCATATTTGTTCTTTTGTAAATGTGGTCGATTCTAATTGATCTTCTAGACCTTTCATCGTTCCATCAGAATCCCGAATGTCTGGAGCTAATTCTTGCGTTTTGAGAAAGTTATATGTTTTGTAGCCACGGATAGCGATTTTAGATTGTTGCACCGTTTCTACAAATTGATCTTTGATCCCTAGACGATCTGCGGCATCAAATAATGCTTTGGCTCCTATTCCAGTTGTGAAAATAACCCATTCTGGTCGATTGGCAATAAACAGACGCAATTCTTGCTCCATTTCTTGCTCCTTGAATGTGGTTACACCTTGTAGTGAGCGAACAATCGCTGTTCCACCTTGTTTCTCAATTAATGCTGACATTTCATCGAGTTTTCTTGAACCTGCAATAACGATTGTTTTTCCGCTTAACGGTTTTGATCCTTTACTCATGTTAATCCCCCCTAAGACATGCTGTTGCTTATACATTAATATGCACGCTAGTTCTCAACTTTCTATATCTTACAATGTTACTTGGTTTTTGGTAACCCCTTGTGTCGAAGTTGCTTTTGCCGAAGCTTGTACCCGACTGATGACATAAGAAATAAGCAGGAATCCTATTAATCCAACCATAGCAATAAGGATCGACATACCATAGGAAGGTATCCATACGCCCAAAGTAATCCCAAGAGCCGCTATGGCTCTAGCTCCTTGGGTCCCCATTCCATGAACAGCCATATAGGAACTACGAGATTGATCATTAATAATTTGAGCTAGCAGAGATTGACGAATAGGCACATGAATCAACTCTCCTACAGTTGCTAATAGCATCGCTCCAGCCAGTATCCATAGTGTATTGCTAAATGCCATCACTGCAAATCCGGTAATATAGATAAGAACCGCTACATTCATCCAAGAAATTTGACGTTTAGAACGACGGATCACTCCAGCAAGAAATAATGAAAGGAGTACAATACCAACTGTATTTTCGATCTGGATCATACTTAGAATCTTGATACCATTTAGTTCTAGCTGTCCATTGCCCCAGATCATTATCGTTTGTGGGACAAATTCATTTTGCAGACGAACTCCTATATATTGAGTCAAATGAAATTCAGTCGATAACAATAACATATTACCTAATACAAATAGAATAAACAGTCGGTCTTTCCAGACTTGATGATAATTGCGAATAATCAATTTTCCACTAGAAATAATATTCCATTGCTTGATCTGTTGTATATGATTCTTCTGTTGTACATGAGTCTGTGGTACATAGGTTTCTGTAATCAAAAAGATCGTAATTAACCAGATGATCAAACCTGTGATCGCCAATAATCCAAATAACGCCATCCGATGCGAACTGAACATCGCTCCACCAATTAATGCCCCGAATGTAATCGCCAGATTGATCGACCAGTAATTGATGCTATACATTAGTGTACGTGTCTCTGGTGTGCTTACATCGATTAACATGGCATCTGAAGCAGGGATGATCAGACCATTACAGAGACTATGTATAATCACCATTGCAAATGTAAACCATGCTGATTGCCAGTAAGGCGAGTTAGCTAGCATCATACCTAGAAAAGCTATACATTGAATACCTTCTCCCCATACCATTACCTTTTTACGTCCCCATCGATCAGCTAAATACCCACCATATAAGCTAGCAATCAGTTGAACGATTAGACTAGAAAATAATAAAATACCCGCAATGCCTGCACCTAAATAGCCAGCAAAATAAATCGCCATAAATGGAAAAATCATCGTTCCTGTTAATCGGGTAATAAATGTAGTCAAAATACGCAGTTGAATCGTCCGGTGCAATTGCAAAAATTCCATTCTTTATTCCTCCTCTTCCAGTCATCTTATTATCAGCTGGAGAAAGAGGAAGAAAAAGAGTAAGATTAAATCAATCGTTTCCCCTTTTATATATTACAAGTCAATACAGCTTAGGAGATAAAGATATGAAGCATCAAGAGCATTACATAACGATTCTATTGTCATTAGATGATCCAGACCTACATAGTACACATACTTTAACAATTGATCATTTGGCTTCTCTTCTGCATTGTACAACCCGCAATGTAAAGTGGATTATACGCAAACTTCAAGAAGAAGGATATATTCACTGGCAGAGCGGTCGTGGACGTGGACATCATTCTACGCTAACGATACTCCACTCACTTGAACATGTATTAAGTGTCTATTTTGAGCAACTACTCACCCAAGGTAAATTGCAAGAAGCCGCACAATGGTTACAACATCCACAGTTACCCCATACTTATGTTCAGCGTCTTCAATATCGGCTTGAACAGCAGTTTGGACTTCATATTGAGCATCATGGTTCTCAGACACTGGATGTATTACGGATTAACCAGAGTCGTATTCTGGAGTCATTGGATCCAGCATTTGTGTTTACAGCGTTTGAATCTCATTTGATCGGTCAAATTTGTAGCTTATTAATTACATATCAAGCTGAATCACAGACTTTTATACCTCAACTGGCTCATTATTGGGAAAGCGATGATACCGATCAATGTTGGACATTTTATTTGCGTAAAGGAGTTCGGTTCCATCATGGACGCATATTGACCGCAGAGGATGTAAAATATACATGGGAACGCCTACGTGATTTGGATTCACCTGCTTTTTGGCAATTCACCCATGTTCACTCTGTTGTGATTCATAATGATTATACAATCAGCTTTTATCTACAGCGGTCTGATCCCTTTTTCCTGAATTATATTAGTTCATTATGTATGTCCATTCTTCCGCATGATCATGATATGGCTGATCGAGGTCGACAATTGGTCGGAACAGGGGCTTTTCGCTTAACCGCTTCTAGTGAGAATCATATTGTACTTGATGCTTTTGATGCTTATTTTGAAGGAAGATCGCTGTTGGATCGTGTGGATATTTATTTTGTAACGGCTGATTATCAAGCAGATCGACGTTATCAGCTATTTCGTCAGAATAAAGCTACAGATTATACTGATCCTGCACAGGTGAATTACAAAGTGATTGGATGTAATTTTATTATGTTCAATTTTTGCAAAGAAGGGATTCAACATGACTCCACTTTTAGACAAGTAATTCATATGTTATTAGATCGTCCACTGTTGACAGAGCAATGTTCTGAGTATTGGTTAAAGCCTGCGTATAGCTTATTTCCGTGGAAAAGCAAACAAACCCATGCTCCAACGTATTCATTAGAGCAAGCACGTCAGTATCTGCAACAAACGGACTATCAAGGACAACCTTTGAAACTCAATTATCTGAATCGGGCAGAAAATCATGCAGTCTGCAAATGGTTACAAGATCGTGCACGTTCTATAGGTCTGATCCTCACTTTGTGCCCGCGTGATTCATTTGCTTCCAAAGCAGTAATGCAAGAAGCCGATTTATTTATGGGACAGGAAATGTTAGAGGAAAATATCGTTTGGGGATTACTTAACTTTTTTAGTAACCGATCAACGTATGTACGTCAATTATTGAATCCTGCTCAGTTAAAAGAGTTAGATCAATTACTTGTTCCTTTTGTTGCTGCACCTTTACCTGATTATAGTCAGCATGTTGAGAAGATTGAGCAATTTTTACACACTTCATTTTTATTTATACCTGTTTATCATTCTAATCAAAAGTTGCTATTTGATCCTTCTTTTCAAGGGTTATATCCTGATGCATTTGGTTGGATCAATCTTTCAAAATTATGGATTAAGCCTACTTTATCGCCAAAAGACTGAACCTTATTATCAAGGCTCAGTCTTTTTTTAGCTATTTTATTCGATATCACTTCATTATAGATTTAACTTGGACGTTCTATTGTAAATTGCTCTGCCAATCCTGCATAGTTATTCCCTGCTAGGCGAGCGACTGGTTTCAATACATCTGCCCAGATATAGAAGCGCTCTGCATCGACTACTTTTTCATCAAAATGATAACAAATAATGCGTACCAACAATAAATCTTGTATGATCTCACCGCTATCATTGCTAATCGGTACATGTTGCTCTAACACACACTCAAATCGAATCAAAGCTTCTGCAAGACCAGGTACTTTGATTTTATCGCTAGGGACAGTATGAAGAGTTGTTAATTCAAGTTCACTCTGTTCACTAGGCAATGAAGCTGCTGTATGATTCATTTGCTCGGTTAATTCTTCATGCACAATATGAACGACCAACTCTTTATTCTCGATTACATTGCGAGCAGTATCTTTCATTTCGCCGCCTTTACGTGCTACAGAAATGGAAAGAATAGGTGGATCAGAAGCGACAATATTAAAATAGCTAAAAGGAGCTAGATTAAGCACTCCTGTACTCGATTGACTGGTCACAAACGCAATCGGTCTTGGAATAACAGAACCGGTGATTAATTTATAATTATCTATATTGGTTATAGATGCTGGATCGATCGTAATCATAATGATTCTCCTTTTTTTCTTCTATATAGTATAGGTGTACTTTATCTTTTAAACTAAATCATGATATTCCTACCAAAGCTATTGCGATAATAGGACTAAAAAAGCCATCTGAATCCTCAGATTGAGGAGTTCAGATGGCTTAATCACATCATTACATACCGTGTTTTACATTGACACGTTTGATAAATAATGCGCATATCAGACCGATAACAGCAATCACAACAGCGAAGATAAAGGCATGTTGCACCCCTACTGTAAATGCGGACAGCACATTCGCTGGATCTTTCGGATTATCGACTCCACTTAAGAAGTTAGCACGACCTGCACTTAGAATACTTACAGCCAATGCTGTACCAATCGCACCAGCCACCTGTTGTAATGTATTCATAATCGCTGTACCATCTGGATAGTATTCACGTGGTAACTGATTCAGACCATTCGTCTGTGCTGGCATCATAATCATAGATATACCCACCATTAGTGCGGTATGCAATCCAATAATCAGACCGACAGGCGTTGTTGAATGAATTCTAGTGAATGAGAACAAAGCGATCGTCGCAACCGACAACCCGATGATCACTAACCATTTCGGACCGAATTTATCAAATAAACGACCCATAACTGGAGATAAGAAACCATTCAGTAAACTACCCGGTAATAATACAAGACCTGCTCCTAGAGCCGTCAAAGCCATACCTTGTTGCAAGTATAACGGTAAGATCAACATAGAAGATAAGATCATCATCATACAGATAAATACAAGAATCAGACCGATTGTAAACATCGGGAATTTGAAAGCACGAAGATTGATCATTGGTTGCTTCATCTTCATCTGGCGGAAGCCAAACAATAACAATGAAACAGCTCCTAATAATAATGTTCCGACTACAACAGGGCTTCCCCATCCTCCAGAACCTTCACCTGCACTACTGAATCCGAATACGATTCCGCCGAATCCAAGTGTTGATAACACAATCGAAAGAATATCGATTTTAGGTTTGGTGATCTTAGATACATTTTCTAAGAACAATATTCCGAAGATCAAAGCAATTGCAAGAAACGGCAATGAAATCCAGAAAATCCAGTGCCATGTTAAATTAGCTAAAATCAAACCTGATATTGCAGGACCAATCGCTGGTGCAAACATAATAACTAGACCAATCAAGCCCATGGCTGCTCCACGCTTTTCAATCGGGAAAATAATCAAAATGGTATTAAATAGTAGTGGTAACAATAATCCTGTACCTACTGCTTGTAATACACGTGCAATTAACAGTATTTCAAAGTTAGGTGACAAAGCCGCAACAATCGTTCCGACAATCGAAAAAGTTAACGATGTAATAAATAGTTGTCTTGTGCTAAACCATTGTAGCAATAATCCGGATACAGGTACGAGAATACCTAATACCAATAGATATCCTGTTGTTAACCATTGAATCGTAGCTTCATCTACACTAAGTAGTCCCATCAATGAGCTAATCGCTACATTCAATGCTGTTTCACTAAATAAGCCGATAAATCCACTCAATAGCAATGAAATCATAATCGGTAATACTTTGTACTTTCTTCCTTCAGGCTGATCTTTGATAGCATCTGCGTTCATACTTACGTCCACGTTCCCATCCTCCTAAAACTGTCTCTATCTATTGTTTATTTTGTTAATACTGCTGTCTTCATCATCGCTGACAAATAGTCTGCTGCTGTCAACATAGGTTGTTTACTTTGATTGGTCAGACTAATAATCAAAGCCCCTTCCATCATCGAGATCATGAGTAATGCTGCTTCCTTAGCACGAACTTCCAAAGCACCCTCCTGCTGTAGACGATCAGCAATCACTTCTTGCCAATCTGTAAATACGTCCTGACAAGCGGAGCGCAATTTGTTACTAATACACGAAGTCTCTACTGCTGCCCAAAAACTAAAGGGTAAAAAGCCAGTAAATCCGGATTTTTCAGTATCGTCTGCCATATCGCGAATAAAGGCTTGAATCGCATCGCCTGTTGTCTGATGTTGTTCAAAAACAGCTTTGAACTTTTCCAATACATGTTCATTGGTCTTTTCAATACAGACATAAGCTAATTCTTCTTTGCCATTTGGAAAATAATGATACAAAGAACCTTTAGGCGTATCGCTTTCTTTGATAATCTGGCTCAGCCCTGTGGCATGATACCCTTGTGAAAAGAAAAGTCTCGCTGCTGTCTCTACAATCAGATCGCGTGAGTTAGACTTTTCACCCATACATTCACATCCTTCAAATTAATTATAACGATCGGTCTACATAATTAAAACGGTTTTTGATCATATTGTCAAATTTTATTTTGTTCAATCTTTTATTTTGATTGTATTCTAATTTACCCTTATCGTTCATCAGAAAGATGTCGATAAATATCAATAATATCGTCAACAGGCATTCGCACCAGACTACTGGAAGAAGGAGCTACAAATTCTCGTATTCCTTCTATTATAGGTTCTTTTTGGAACCCCCATGATGCTTTGGCACGTTGACTATATTGAAGATAGACTCCTTTACCGACAAAACAAGCAATCTCTGGTTGGTATTTTGTAAGTTTCTCTCGTAATTCTTGTCGACCGGTCGCATATTCTTCTGGCAGAATATCTTCTGCCCCTCGTGTAGGACGAGAAACAATGTTAGTAAATCCATAACCTAATTCCAAAAGCTCACTATCTTCACCAGGTGTATACAAGCGATCTGTAAGACCAGCTTCATAAAGAATTTTCCAAAATCGGTTGCGTGGATTAGCATAATGATGCCCTACTTCTCCAGATCTCAGACTTGGATTAAAACCGATAAATAGAATAGATAGCCCCTTTTTTAAATGATCTTCAACTTCTGACATATATAGTCCTCATTTCCTATAACATTTTTTCCTTTTTTTCGACAAAATATATACAAAATATGAGTCTATTGACCGATATATATTTTAACAGCTTGATAATCTGCAAATCATCACCTGAAAAGTTGACCTGACCCTTACAATCCAAAACGTTTTATAAAAATATATAATAGCAAAGGAATGATTAGCATGATTAAATTAAACGAACAAGAAATTTATGCTGTCCTTCATAAACAATTAAGCAAAAATTTCCCTATACAAACATTCGATCTTAGTTACCATATTGAAGCAGACCATAGATTGATTGACGAGAACGGTTTAGTTCAACTCACTAACAAGCATTATTGGGTTAAAGTTATGGAGTGCACCTACCCTACTCACTCTCGTCCGATTCTGATGAGCGAAATTATTTACTTTTTGAGACAAGAATATATGGACAGTACGATCCGTGTATATTTACAACAAGATTCTCTAGGTGTAGTTACCGCTTCAGCAGAAATTTCTTTTCAAGATGCTGTTACATTAGAACCAGAACAATTGAAAAATCTAATCGATATTGCTTTGATCAGCAAAGACAAAACATGGTTTGATGAGCTGACTGCGATGTATTTGAACCTAACTCGTCCGCTTTCAAGTCATACTTCGATCTAAACGTTTGCTAACCCTATAGTATGGTTTACCCCACAGGAAACTTTTCCCGCCAGAAAAGTCTCCTGTTTTTTATATGTGGATTCAATGGTATGATAAGAAGTAAAAAAAGCGGATCAATTATACATATTTTAAGGAGGTACTTTTATGGACCCACATCAACCGAATTATCCACCTGGCAATCAGAATCCTCCCCCATTTGCTCCTTATCCACCCCAATACCCGATGACCAATAATGGTAAAGCGATCGCTGCTCTTGTTCTAGGTATTTCTTCATTAGCTTCGCTGCTCATGCTACCGGGATTAGGTATTGTGATCGGAATATTGGGAATTATATTTGGTATTCTCGCACTGAAAGAATTAAAAACACGTAGACAAGCAGGTCAAGGTATGGCAATTGCAGGCTTAATCTGTGGTGGACTAGGTACATTAATTCATTTAATTATGATCGCTTTTATCGTGTTTGCTTTTATTGCTGCACTTGCTTATGGAACAAGCGAAGGCTCATATAGTGAAGACACTTATTATGAAGACGGTGTAGAAACAGATATGAATACCGACTCTTTTTATTAAAAAGACAAAAAGACATCATCAAAAAACCGGTGCATTAACGCATCGGTTTTTTTGTATTGATAATCTTAATTTCACATCTTGTAATTGAATACATAGTTGACTTAAGAAACATCACTATAAAAACGAACTTGAATATGAGAAGGATCGGTTAACCACAATTGTCCTTCTTTTTCTTCAACAGGAATACCGGCTGCTCGGGCACGATGAGCGACTTCTTGAATTGAAGCTTGATCTGGCATTTTCAAAGTATAATAGCTTATGCCTACTGCATCCGCTGGAGCTACAGGAGCACCTACACCTGCCCATACATTCAGACCAAGATGATGATGGTATCCACCCGCTGAGATAAACAGCACACTACGATCATCGGTAAGGACAATTTCAAATCCTAAGATATCTACATAAAATTGACGAGCCGCTGCTAATGTAGGTACATGGAAATGAACATGCCCAATAATGGTGCCTGCTGGAAGCCCTGTCCATTCTTTACCTTCAGCCAATGCTAATAATCCATCAACATCGACAGGATCTGTTGCCATAATATATTGCCCGCGCTCATCTTTTTGCCATGTAGAACGAGGACGATCGGCGTAAATTTCAATCCCATTATTATCTGGATCATACAAATATAAAGCTTCGCTTACTAAGTGATCTCCTTGCCCGATCTGTTGATTACGAACTGCAAGATTACGAAGAACCAATCCCAAGCTTGTACGATCAGGAACCAGAATAGCAAAATGGTACAGACCCGCCACCGATTGGCGTGGTAAAATTTTAGCATTTTCAATTTCTTCTAGTTGAAGCAGTACTGTATTTCCATCGGCAGTTAAATCTGCTGTTTTGTGATCTTGGCGTAATATTTTAAGTCCAATAACCTCGGTATAATACGTTAATGAACGTTCTAATTGACTGATACGAAGCTTAACAAGTCCGATTTGAAGTGCTGGACTAATCACGGAAGTATTCATAGGAAAGTCCCTTTCTTTTCTTTAGTTATTTTATATAAGTATGTTACCATTTAGAAAGTAACTATGCAAGTATAAGTTAATATCAATCACGTATGTAGTTGAAATTTTATTATATGGTAAAGCAAAAAAAGTGATCTTTAAAAGATCACTTTTTGCACTAGCACCATATTAGTTATTTAGATCAGGTTCTGTTCCCCATACAAGATCACCTTGATAGTATACAGCTACTTTATTCCATTCTGTTAATTCGGAGCTGTTATTGTAGGAATAATCATTGTCTTGAGAAGTACCACTTTGATTTTTTTGAATAGTAAAGGTCATTGGGCCTGTTTCGTCACCTGCTCTGATAATTCCCGCTTCAGCATTAAATAGCAATTCAAGGTAACTGTCTGCTTGTTTGTATGTTTTCTCTAAGCTAACAAAGTTAGGTTCAATATTGCGAGAACCAAAACTGATATTACCTGCGGAGAAGTTTTTAGCTGTTAATTCTTTTCCACCATTGAAATAGTAACGAACACGAATATCGCTCAAGTTCACAGGTGTACCGCTCGTATTCATAATGTTGAATGTAGGTTGAATCACGCTACTGTTTGTACCGGCTGTTGTTCCTGATTTGTATTGCAACACAATGGAGTCTTTCACATTTCCGGATAATTCCATTGGCGTAGCGATCACAGGCATCGACATTTGACTCACCTGTCCATCACCATACACAGCATTAACTACATAACCATAAATTTGACCGTTTGTTACGGAAGTATCCATATACACTGCATCCGTTACACCTGTTGTCAAAACAGTCGTTTCATTTGCTTTTACACTATCATATGTGTTATTGACTACATTATAACGTCTAACGTCATAACTTTTGGCATTATCTATAGGTGCCCACGTTAATACCACTTGTTCAGAACCTGCACGAGCATTTACATCAGAAGGTGCTGCTGGAGCAGAAGGCATATCCCAGTTAATATCATTTTTAACGACATTGCTTTCGATCGCTGCATGAGCGCTTGGCGCTACCAAAAAACTACCTGCTGTTGTACCTAAAATCGTAGCCGCTAATAGAAGTGAAGCTTTTTTAGATTTATTGATCATGAATCGTATACCTCCGTTATTGTTATGGTTAGATCATATGTGCTCTTCAATCCATTCATCGGGTCTTGCATTAAGTATTCGGCTCTTCGCTTCTATGTGGTACTGATGATCGATCCTCCTTTTGGGCAAAATAACTGCATACATTGTCAATATGAAGCTTCTAACAGCTTCTAACAACAGAGCCTCGTGAATGATTATTAAACAGTAAGTAATGCGTTTAAACACATTATTCAACAAAAAGTAACATTTTTGTCACCCATCATTATTTGCTATCCACAGATCAATCGTCAAGAAAATGACAATTCCTTTTTGAAATATGGAAGTTAAAAAAAGGCATAATAGAATAGAATAATCTTACATTAGTAGAGGAGAATATACATTGAATCGATTATGGCTCTATTTGTCTTCCACAACTACCAAAACATCTTTAAGCTTGACTTATCTTCTTATGATTCTTCTTATCGCAGGTTGCAGTTCTACAACACAACCAACGACTACTCCACCGAATTCATCTACTTCAAACGCACAACATGAAGAGCATTCTATGTCGATGGATCATATAGGTACAACAGCATCTGCTCCAGAAGGCAGTACAACAGAGCGTCCAGCGAAGATAACTACACCACCTTCTATTATCCAAAATAATCAAATCAATCTAGTCGCTCAAACGTCTTATTTGGAAATCGAAAAGGGTAAATATTTGCCTGTATGGACATTCAATAATTCGGTTCCCGGCCCGCAACTAGAAGTAACCGAAGGCGATACCGTAACGATTCATTTGAAAAATCAATTAAAAGTGCCCATTGCTCTTCATGTTCATGGTGTTGTTTTGCCTAATGAAATGGACGGTGTACCTGGTATGACTCAAGATGCGATCCAACCGGGGGCAAGCTTCACCTATACATTCAAGGCCAATCAAGCAGGAACGTACTGGTACCATTCCCATCAAGATAGCTTGAATCAGATTGGTAAAGGATTATATGGCTCCTTTATTGTGAAAAAGAAACAGGATACCGTCTCTTCTGATCACACACTGGTAATAGATGAGTGGTCAGACCCTCATACCACTGTTCCTGAGAGTGAAAGCAATACATTAGCTATAAACAGTAATATGGGTGCTTATAATCTCTATACGGTAAATGGACGCAGCGGAGATTCAATAGAGCCTATCGTTGTTCATCAGGGAGACCGCGTACGTTTACGCTTGGTTCATGCTGGTAATATGACACAGACTTTATATATTCATTCGGATGCTTATCGTGTGACAGCGACCGATGGACATGATATCAATCGACCTCAGACGCTAAGTAACGGCTTACTGGTGATTGCTCCGGGAGAAAGGTATGATATCGAATTTACAGCGGATACGACAGGCATACAATGGATCGGTATGGTCGGAGATTCTTCATTTGCACAATCGGTTCGTATTCCTATTGTGATTGAACCCAAAGGATCTAAACGTACACTAACAGAAATAACTAAGAAGATAACTTCATATCAAGCACAAATGACTTCTATACCATCAGACCATCAACAGCCTCTTGATCTAACGACTTATGGTCAACCGACAACAAGTGAATTTGGATTGAAGTCTGTGTTTGATCGTGAATATACGTTAGATTTGGATATGGGTGTGATTGATGGTAAAATGTCCTATACGATTAATCAAGAAGCTTACCCACAAGTGAGTCAACTCAAAGTCCAAACCGGTGATGCTGTTAAAATCACACTGATAAATGAGTCCAAAAATGAAGATCATCCGATGCATCTACATGGACACTCTTTTGAAGTTTTATCCAAAAACGGACAAGCTTTATCTGGTTCACCGATCTGGAAAGATACCATCAATGTGCGACCTGGTGACACTTATGTCATTGCTTTTCGTGCGGATAATCCGGGGATGTGGATGGTACATTGCCATGAATTGCACCATGCTTCTATGGGCATGATGACTGATGTCATCTATGAAGATTATCAAACCAAGTATCATCCTGATCCTGAAGCTGGTAATATTTCAGAGTGAAAAGCTTGATCTGATTCTCATATTCGTTACATTAGTGTAAATAAAATCATAAAAGAATTGTTTATTATAGTTATATTCTGCCCTTGTAGTAGATAGTGAGAACATGTTCATCATTGTATGAACCTTACACTTCAACTAGAAGGGATTTTTTATTCCATTTATGTTGAAATATACAAATGATTGCTAGAACGATCTCAAAATGTGTTTTACACATACCGATGTAGTATGATAGGTAGGGATATTAAGCTATACATCATTTGGCAAAGAATACTATATGAATAAATATGCTGTACTAAAAAAATAATAAGTTCAATCTGTCTAAAAGGTGGAGTCGACGAGACAATGAGAGAATCGCTTCGAAAGCTTAAAATTTTACAACTATTCACAGCGTTATACCGCGCTAAAATTATTAGGATACTGATTCCTGTAGCTATTTTGGCCATTATTTTTGTATATGGAAGACATGAGATTCAGAATATTAACTTAGCCAAAATTATTCATGAATTACGAATGATGCCTGTTCATATCGTTATTCAATTAATCATTGCTTCTTTTATCGCTGTATCGGCAATGAGTACTTATGATTATTTACTACGCAAGCAATTTAAGCTCGATGTCAATTGGAAAACAACATACCGCTATGCATGGATTGCCAATACATTTAACAATATGATTGGATTCGCAGGTCTTACAGGCGTAGGGTTACGTACATTGCTGTATAAAAAAAGTGGCGTACCTATGAAAACGATGGGTGCAGCAGTCTTATTCTTATCCCCTATCGTTCTCGTTGGATTATCTTTACTGGGCTGTTTGACATTAATCGGCGTTTTCCCGGTTGAACCTATTTTCCAGCAACATCCATGGCTTCGATTTGGAGTATGGGGAGTTTCATTGTATTTCCCTTTCTTTTTATTGATGCAACGTTCTTCATTATTTGCTAAATGGTTTCACAAAGGCGAGGGTAAATTACCGTGGAAAGTAATTGCCGCTTCGATCGGTTCTTCAGTTCTAGAATGGGCTTGTGCAGGTACATTGTTCTGGCTATTCGCTTTTTATGACCTGAATCATTTGCCATTTGCTCCTGTATTCGGTGTCTATATTGTAGCGGCGATTGCAGGGATTATCAGTATGGCTCCAGGTGGTATCGGAGCATTCGATCTAATTGCACTACTTGGCTTACACACATTAGGTGTTGATCCATCTCGCGCACTTACCATTTTGTTATTGTTCCGTATTTTCTATTTTGTTGTTCCATGGTTGATCGGTCTGGTCTTGGCTGCTTTTGAAATGAGTCCGAGCAGTAAGCAAATGCGTGAAATGCTGACAACCAGTCTCGATGCTTCTCGTAACACATGGGTTAAATTCTGGGGATGGCCTTCTCAGTTCGGATTGCTTAGCGATCTAGGTGCATGGGCATTAGGCAAATTAGTCTTTGCCAGTGGTGTGATATTACTATTATCTGCGGCAACACCGGGTCTGATCGACCGTTTGCGTTTTATGGAACATTTGTTATCTTTACCGCTTATGCGTTTCTCAGAACAATTATCCGTTATTATCGGTATTATGCTTATTATTGTTTCTAGAGGGATTTCACTTCGTATCCGGCGTGCTTACTTGTTAACAGGGGCGTTATTGTTAACCGGAGCTATTTTCACATTTGCCAAAGGATTCGATTACGAAGAAGCGATTATTTTGCTAATTGTAGCTTTGGTGCTATGGGTGTCACGTGCTCGCTTTAACCGTGAAAGTACAAGTATGTCTGCACGCAGTATCTGGATATGGGCATTCCTTGCTTTCATCTCAGCATTATCGTATTACGTGATTGGAACTCATATTCATCCTGCTATTTTGCGTCATTTACCGTTACGTGCTCAACACTGGTTTTTAGATCCACATGAATATGCGGTGACCGCGGTAATTGGATTTATTGGTGCTTTGATTCTGATCGCATCGATTTTTACCCTTCGTCCGCATCGGTACACTGGCGTTCGTCCAGACGAAGCTCAGATTGAGAAATTCACTGACTTTATTGCTAAAGAAGATGGAAATTTACTGACACATCTACTCTATCTTGGTGATAAAAACTTCTACTGGGCGCAAAATGATCAAATTCTCATTCCGTACTCCCGTGTGCGTGATAAATTAATTGTGCTTGGTGATCCGATTGGTAATAAAAGTCTGGTCGGCGCAGCCATTCAAGAATTTCAGAGTTATGCCGATCATTATGCATTAACAGTGGTCTTTTATCAGGCAGCTCCTGAATATCTTTCGATCTATCATGAAAATGGGTATAACTTCTTCAAGCTTGGCGAAGAAGCACTTGTTCCATTAGCGACCTTTACGTTAACAGGGAAAAGCAATCAAAACTTACGAACCGCCAAAAACAAATCAGATCGTGAAGGACAGACATTCGAAGTACTGTCTCCTCCCTATCATGCTGATCTGTTAGCAGAACTACGTCAGATTTCTAATGAATGGTTAGGCGATCGTAAAGAAAAAGCGTATTCTTTAGGATGGTTCAATGAACCGTATATCCAGCGTTCTCCTTTGGCTCTATTGCGTAATGCTGAAGGTCAGATTCTAGCTTTTGCAACACTGGCTCCTGCTTACGATCAGAATAAAGTCATCTCTATTGATCTGATGCGTCATTTGAACGATACACCGAACGGTACCATGGATGTATTATTTGTACGCTTGATCGAATGGGCCAAAGAACAAGGATATTCGTATTTCAATCTAGGCATGTCTCCACTTTCAAGTGTAGGTGAAAATCAAAATGCACACCGTGAAGAAAAACTAGCGCGTCTGGTCTTCCAATATGGTGGACATTGGTATGGATTTGAAGGATTACGTCGTTATAAAGAAAAATTCTCACCGGAATGGCAAGCGAGATACTTAGCTTATCCAGCAGGTATGGCGCTCCCTATCCTTACCCTTGATCTGGTTCGACTGGTATCACGCCGTCCTGAACAAGCAGAACCTGTATAATAGTAGATATTTTTTATAGAATTACTTTTGAAATGCATTGTACAAAAAAAGCTCCGAACTCACCATATGGCGGGTTCGGAGCTTTTTGTATACTGTGGTATCGATAGGAATCTCTTATTTAGCTTCTTGTAGCTTAGTGATTGTCATAGATTTGATTGTATCGTCACCAGGAATAGCTTTTTCTGTATACTGGAAGCTAACTTTTGCTTCTTCTTTCAAGCTTCCTGCAACAGTTTGAGCTTCATCGCTCAATTGGAATACCATAGGTTGACCATCTACCATAATCTCAGCAGAATGTTCGTCTGCAAGTCCTGTAAATGTACCTGTAGCACTTTTCGTTTCAGCTTCAGTGGAATGGGTTGTCGTATCTGTAGATTCGTTGTTATCATCTGCTTCTACGCTTTCCTCAGTCGTTCCAGCTGTATTGTCATCTGTAGCTTCGTTGTTGTCTTCTACACTTTCAGCTGAAGAGTCATCTGTAGTCCCTGTAGCCGGTGGTGTTACCTCTGTACTTGTGTTCGTGTCTGTTGTTCCAGTGCTACCATTTTCAGCAGGAGCTGTTGCTGGTTGCTCCTTATTGCCACATGCTGCCAACATTAGAATGCCGACTAACAAGATTAATGCAAATGGAGTCCGTTTCAGTAGTAATTGAATATTTCGTTGCATCATAAATGCACCTCCTCAAGTAGTGTAACGCATAACTGTGGCAAAAGTTGCAAACGATCACCTATTCAGCATTAAAGCGTATATAAAGATCATACCAGATTGATACGACTCCGCAAAATTTATGTGATTTGGCTAGGTATAGAAAAGGGACTGCTTCACTGGTCTATAATTGCGCCAGTACAACAGTCCCTTGAAGATTTATCTTGATGTCACAGCATATTAAGGAATAAACTGCTGTACGATTTTGGTCACTTGTCCATCTTTTACCGTGATGTGGTAAGGAAACGAAGTAGGATCAAGTAGATCAGGTTTTTGGAAAATGGCATTCAGCTTCTGAATACTTAGAGGCTCATCCCAATTGGTATCAATATCTTGCCATTGACCTGTATGATCGTAAATTTGCATCAATACTTTAGGATTTGCTGCTACAGCGTAATGATATGTTTTTGTATCCTCATTCGTAATATAATAACCATCCGGTGCTCCGTCTATCCCACTATCCGGATTTTCTTTATTAAATTCAACATTAGCTGCTTCTCCTGTATACCAGTTGATTGGATCTACAGTAAGCTCATAATGACTTGCATCGGTATCACGTTCAATCTTGTTGATAAAGACTGTGTATGTACCATCAGCAGGTACATTCGCTGTTGGTGTATACGTATCTGCATATACACTCTGTGTAACTGTAGCCGCTTCAGCTGTGACCGTTCCTGAAGTCTGAGTCATGCTTCCAGAAGTCAAGAGGATCAATGAAGCAGCTCCTGCACCAAAAATACCCATCATTGTTTTAAACATCGCTTCATCTCTCCTTAAAATGGTCGGTCAGCTCAATAGACCGCCAACAATTATGTGTTGGTAACTCGTTAACCGGGTGTAGCCTTTATTACCCGTAATTAGTACTCACAGAATCATGTAACTTTTTTCCAATTATACGTAGATACACATGTTCGATCTTGTGTGTACTTGTCGGATTGGCTTGTTTCTATATTCAGTATACTTCACTATTTCTATTCAAAAGTTGCAATAAAGTTAAAAGTGATTAACAAAATTAATACCTTGTCCTAATACCTGAGAGTAATGATTCAAAAGAAGTTTATCGTGAGCAGATTAGAAAAATCGAATCAGGTTATATATATCGTAGTACACCACAAACAACGAGGAGGAATTCATAATGTCAGAAGAATCACATATCGTGAAAAAAGACGGCGAAATTGCAACAGGACAGGTGGAAACTACACTAAATCGTTTGAGTGATGATCAGAAAGATGATATTTTAAGCAACTTTGAATCGTTCAAATCTTATTTGGGCAAACGTATTCAATTGGGCGAATCTATCGGATTAGGCGAAGAAAAATTAGCGAAAATCGCACAAAAAGTAGCTGATTATCTAGCCGCTCATGAAGAACCACGTAATCGTGAAGAGAAATTGCTATATGAATTGTGGAAAGTTGGCGACGAAGATCAACGTCACAAGCTAGCTCATTTGTTGGTACGTATGGTTCAAGCGGATAAATAAAACAATTTGTCATTTATAGATTAAATTATAGATCAAAAAATCTGCTTCTGATCAGAAATGTCTGAAACTAGACACCATGATCTCAAGCAGATTTTTTTGTTTTTATTCCTTTATGAGCGATTGCGATATCCTGATTTGCGCCACACTTTGCTTTCAACTTGTTCATAATGATAAATTCCTAATTCCATTAAGCTTTTGGCGAGTGATATTCGTGTAAATACTCTATGTACTACAACCGCAATCAACACTCCTAGTAAAGCTCCAGCAAGAACATCTGTAGGATAATGCACACCTGTCCATACTCTAGCAATCGCAATCCCTGAAGCCAGAACCAACCAGATCCAACCATCACGGCGACGGAATAACCAGATCGTCATCGCAATTACAAATGCGCCTAAAGCATGATTACTAGGAAAAGAAGCATTTGCTTCATGATGTACCAATTGAAACACTTCATGACTGACAAAGGGTCGATCGCGATAAAATAATTTGCCTAATATCCAACTCATCGTAAATCCGATCATTGCAGATAATAATGCTTGAGTGATCATTCGGCGATTAGCATGTGCACGTGTAAACCAATAAATCAATGCTCCAATCACAAAAAACACTACCGCATACTTTGATAAAAACAACATCAATGGATTGATAAATGAAAATACTTCTGCTCCATCATTAATCCAGCGAAAAGCTTCATAGTCTACTTGCGAAAAATTCAATTGCTGTTCCTCCTTTACATCCCAGCCTAATATTTTAAAGCAATCACCTTCTTTTATCAACTTAGTGTAAATTTATTGTAAAATTAATGTAAAAAAAGCCACTTTATCTATAGACTAGATAGAGTGGCTTAGATCAGGTTGTGCTTACTTTCAAAATCCATTAGGAAATTAGATACCTTCTACAATTCGTTTGGCTCGTCTATTGCCCTGACGCATCACTTCTTGCTCATCTAACGTTAATAATTGACGATTTTGCATAAGGATCTTACCATTTACAATCGTAGTATCTACATCTGCTCCATTTACGCTATACGCCAGTAGCGAGACAATATTATGCACGGGTTGCAAATGGGGTCGATTCAGATCAATAAGAATCATATCTGCTTTTTTCCCGACTTCTAATGATCCTGTCTCATGATCTATAGCTAGTAACTTGGCACTTTCAATTGTAGCCATCTGTAAAGACTGATAGGCAGGTAGTACTGTCGGGTCACCATAATCTAACTTTTGGAGCCATGTTGCTGCTTTGATCTCTTGAAACATATCGAGCGTAGTGGCACTTCCTGCTCCATCTGTTCCTAATCCTACGGTTATGCCTTGTTGCTTCATTTCAGTAATCGGAGCGATCCCACATCCTAATTTCAAATTGCTGACTGGATTATGAATAACACCTCCACGCATTCCTTTAAGATATTGAATATCTCGTTTGGTTAAATGAACACTGTGTGCCAACATCACATGTAATTGTTCAAATAACCCTAACTCATACAGATATTGCGTAGGTGTCTGCTGATAACGTTCACGCATCGTTATCACCTCTTCTTTTGCCTCTGCCAGATGAATATGAATCGGCAAGTCATATTGCTTTGCCAAATGCATTACTTCTTGCAAAGGTTCAGGTGGACAGGTGTAAGGCGCATGAGGGCCAAACATCGTTGTAATCCGTCCCTCCGCTTGTCCATGCCAGCTTTCGACCAGTTCTATCGCTTCGCGAATACGTACACCTTGATCATCATCATGAAAGACCAATCCACGGGTTAATGATGCTCTCATGCCCACTTCATCCACAGCTTGAGCAATCTGATTCATATGCATATACATATCGGCAAAAGTCGTTGTCCCTGAACGAATCATTTCCGCCATTGATAATTGACTCCCCCAATAGATATCTTCTGGTGTCATTCGAGCTTCTGCGGGAAACATTTTCTTTTCCAACCAATCCATTAATTTAAGATCATCTGAAAATCCTTTTAACAAATTCATGGGTGTATGTTGATGAGCATTAATCAAGCCTGGCATCGTGACTTTCCCTGTACCATCAATAACTTGAACATCATTACCTGTAAGTGGTGGTATTATGGACTCTATAGATTGTTGATCTATACGAATCACATGTTCAATCTGATCATTATGAATAACAATATCACCGATAAAAGGGGCTTCCTCCTGATTCATGGTCAAAATAGTTGTGTTACGGATATGGATACGCATAGGTGTACTGCCTCCTGTATAGTGAAGTAATGATTTACTTTTTCACCATACACATTGACGTAACGTTAAGGTCAAGCACAACAAAAAATCTTGCTCTATCTATGGCTAAGATAAGAACAAGATTTCATAATTTAATTCAGCGGATTGAATACAGTCGACTTCATTAGAGATCATATGATCCTTATACCCATTATGTTTACGCAAGAAGTGAATCTCAGGCTTCTAATCTAAATCCTCCACCATCACCCTGTGTTTCATTAAAATCGACCGAAAAGCCGATTTCTGTGCCACTACCTACTTGCTTAATATTCCATTGTTCAAATGTTCTAGAATTGCTCCATCCTGATGATTCAGCTAACCATGTATAGGATATCTCGGGAAAATTTTTGAGGATGTATTCACAAGTAAGTCCTGAACCATACACGCCAATTTTATACTCATTACCTAATATCTTAAAGGTATCAATCACTTTCTGAAAATAATGATGAATAAATTCACTTAAATCGTTGGGCGACGAATCAAAATCGACTGCAAAATAAATCGTTGAATCTTTAGGTTGTCCAATAGTATGTTTGGCATAATTATAAGCTAATGTAGCATCACTTTCTCCTACTTCTTGCGAGAAATAAGAGACAGAAGTGGGATATCCATTTTCCCAGACTGCTACAATATAAAGTCCTGCTTGCGTTATCGCTTGAGCTTCTGTCCGTGTTAGATTTTTGTGAGGATTATTATGATTATAATATCTACCAACAAAATGATAACCGGCTTGCTTTAACTCTAAAGCTCTTTCTTCACATAACGATTCGGTATCTATGCCTTTGTCTGTTGGATGTCCTTCGCCTGGATTCATTGTGATGTATCCCCTTTTCGATTGGATGGTCTACCAAAAAAAGTAATTGTATATACAGAGATTGTAACATTTTTCCAGTTAGAGAAGTACATTTATTATAGTATTCAGTGTTGCCCATTACCTTTCATGACTTATATAATAGATTCGCCAATTTCTAATAAAGGAACTTCAATCTGTGCTGTATCCGGATATTTAATACCTGCACCTGTATTTAAAACAACCACCGATTCATCGCTTCCTATCCAGCCCTCAGCAGCCAATCGCTTCGCTGCTGCAAAAGTGGCTGCTCCTTCTGGACAAACAAATGTACCTTCACGTTCAGCAATATGTTTTTGCTCTTCCAATAGCTCTTGATCGGAGATTGCTATCGCCATACCGTCTGTCTCATATAACGCACGCAATACTAGAAAATCTCCAAGTGCTTTGGGAACATTAATACCAAAAGCAACGGTGGTCGATTGCTCCCAGAATTCAGAGCGCTCTTTCTTCTCTTCCCACGCTTTTACAATAGGAGCACATCCTTCGGCTTGAACAGCGACTAAGCGTGGCAACTTCCCTGCTAACCAACCGATCTCTTTCAATTCTTGCAACGCTTTGTAAATACCGATCAATCCTACACCGCCACCGGTTGGATACAAAATAACATCGGGCATCGCCCATCCCAATTGCTCTGCAATTTCAAATCCCATCGTTTTTTTGCCTTCGATCCGATAAGGTTCTTTGAGCGTAGAAGCATCGTAAATATGATCATGTGTTACTTTTTCAGCGACCATTTTACCCGCATCACTAATCAACCCATTCACTAGATACAACTCTGCACCTGATAAAGCCACTTCTGTTCGAGTAATAGACGGTGCATCTTGAGGCATGACTATCGTCGCTTTGATGCCTGCCCGAGCAGCATACAGCGCCCATGCAGCTCCTGCATTACCATTGGTTGGCATCGCAAAGTGCTGTACGCCTAATTCCTTAGCTTTGGAGATACCGACAGCGGCTCCTCTAGCTTTGAAGCTTCCTGTCGGAATCAGACTTTCATCTTTCATATATAAATGATTCAATCCATACGATTGACCCAATTCAGGCATAGGTAATAAAGGAGTCATTCCTTCCCCTAATGTGATCACATGATCTTCGTGCTGTACAGGTAACAATTCATGATAACGCCAGAGATCATGATTACGCTCTCGAATAGATGATCGCTTCACTTCATTACGAACGAGATCAAGATCATAACGCACCAATAACGGTGAACCACATATGCACAATTGTTGTATCGTACTGACATCATAGGTTTTTTCACATACCGGACATTCCAAATGAGAAACATAGCTGTAGGTCATCATGGATTCCTGCTTCCTGTTATATTTTGCTAATCAATACTACAAATCATAACAGGTCTACATGCCTTTGCCAATTATCCTTACTTGTTAACTTGGTTATGATTATTTGCTAAGCTTGGAGTTGTTTGAACTCACTTGGACTGATTCCGTAATACTTTTTGAAGATTTTACTAAAATGTTCTGGAGATTCATATCCTACTTTTTCTGCGACTTCATAACGGCGTAGATCAGTTTGAAGCAGTAAATTGCGACTTTCTTCCATACGTAACTTAATCACATACTCCCATAGATTAAACCCGGTATCTTTTTTGAATAAATAGCTCAAATAGTTAGGACTCACATGATTCTTTTTAGCTACATCATGAATGGTTAATCCTTTTTGCCCGTAATACTTTTCGATATATTCTTTCACTTGAGATACGATGAGATTGTATGGATTTTTGGATTCATGTTCTTCAAGTTCATCGCTTTTCCAGTGTATATTTCCATAATAGAAGACATAGTGATCTGGATACTTGGTATGCCATAGTACTGCTCGGTTCGCTTGTACGTTGAGCTGCTTAATAAATGAATACCCTTTCAAAATCTGACTGATCCCAATCACATTTGGTATATGAAGATACTGATCGATATGAGTATGGAGTAGCTGTCCCAATTGATTCAACTGACGAATCTTATCATTCCAACCTTGATTGTAAGAAGCTTCATCCCATTGAATAATAATATTGATCTCACAATCGTCCGTTTCAAAAGTAATACTATTCCACTGATCATGCACGATTTCTACCGCTATATTCATCACTGCATAATTGAGCAAATGTTGATCTTCTAATGTAAGATCTATCTGCCTTGAAGTCAGTGGCTGATAACGAATTTTGAGCATTGCATAATAAGGGCCATATAAGCCTAACGATTGATATAACGAATCATCTGACGGTAAATGAGGCTGTGGAGCAAGTAATTGATTTAATTTTAAATGGTTTTGCATCGTATGTCGTTTCATTTGAAAATGATTACACTGCGGTACACTCACTTTTTCAATAGCAGGTCTAGTAATATTTAAATGCAGTAATACTTCGCGTACCGAATCCAAAAATTGTTCTTGATGAAGCGGTTTGATCAGATAATTTTTAACGCCTAAGCGAATAGCTGTCTGCGCGTTTTCAAATGTATTATTTGCAGAGACAACTATTATCTCAATCGACGGTTTGATCATTTTAATCTGTTGCATATAATCAATTCCATTTAAGCCTGCCACTTCAATATCTGTGATTAACAGATCAATCTCATATTCACGAATATAATCCAATCCTTGCGCAAATGTATGTGCTGAGAAAATATGAGACATATTTAACCCGGCATGCCATAACAGTTGACTTAACTTTTCGGTCGTTAACCAATCATCATCTATCATCAGAATGTTATACAAGTATGTATCCTCCTCAGATATAAGATCTATATTCATATCCATAATATACCAGAAGTTTAAGCGCTTTAACAACTTAAAATTAAAATAAGATTTATAGGAATCAGATTTATCTTCGGATCATCATATGCTTGGACAATTAACTGCAAAAAAGACTAAAGCTTTCGCTTCAGTCTTTTGACAAATAATGAGTTTTTATTCCCTTTTCTTCGCTTAGCTAGACCATTTTTCAACTATACACTTGCATGAACTGATACTTTAGATTCGAGCATTTTATTTTTTTCTGCAAATTTTTTGTTATGTGAAGATACATACGCTTGTTGGTAGGCTTCAGGTTCTAAGTATTTTTTAGCACTATTCACAGCAGCAGCACCTTCTACAAATGTGCCTGCGATTAAGTATAGTTTATTCGTATATTCAATTAAGTCGCCTGCTGTGAAAATGCCCGGCTGTGTCGTCTGGCGTTTCTCATCAATAATGGGGCGGCCATTTTCATTCACTTCGATCCCCCAACGGAGTAGAGGACTCAGATCACCGATCATTCCATGATTAACGATTACGGCATCCACAGGCAATTGACGAACTTCTCCTGTATCCATATGTGTGATTGTAATCTCATCAATCTGAGTTCCATTGTGACTTTGTACAGCCGTTAAGCCATATGGTGTTAATACTTCTTTACACGTTTCTTTCATCATCGCTACACTTTTCTCATGTCCACCAAATTCATGACGACGATGTACCACCGTTAGACTTTCAGCAATGGGTTGTAACGCATTTGCCCAATCCACAGCAGAATCTCCACCACCTGAAATGACTACATGTTTACCCGCAAATATATTAAGCTCTTGCACGGTATAATGAAGATTGGTCACTTCATAACGATCTGCACCTTCAATTTCTAACTTACGCATCGTTGGAATACCATGTCCCATCGCCAAAATAATCGTTTGACTATAATGTTGTTCTCCTGTTGCCGCAGTCAGTAACCAATTGCCATCTTCTAAGCGTTCAATATCTGCTATTTTCTGATTTAACACTACAGTAGGTTCAAACGTCATTGCTTGTTGGATCAAGTTTTCGATTAATTGGGCTCCACTTAGTGGCGGCAATCCACCTACATCCCAAATCATTTTCTCAGGATAAATCAAAATTTTCCCGCCTAATTGCGGATTGTATTCGATAATTTTGGTCTTCATATCTCTCATACCACTATAAAAAGCACTATATAATCCTGCGGGTCCGCCGCCGATAATCGTAACATCATACAATTCTAGTTCTTGGTTCAATATAGTCACTCCCCAATCCAATCATGTATTCATTATCTTGTTTAATTGATAATGATTATCATTATAGATTAGAATACCAAGCGTTTCAACATGTTCTCCAAAATAAGTTACATTTTATTATACTTATATTTTATATTCTCTTTTTTTAAATACTAAATAGCATAGATTTCGGTGGTTAACCGAATTGTAAGCGGTTAAAAGAAAAGCTACCGATTATATCCATTTTGCCATATCAAAAATATTCAGCTATAGTCTAGTAAGTATGTAAGTATAAAGAAGTAGATTACAGATAGGATGGGTTAGTGAATGAGAGATAAAGTAGTCATTCCGTTGTGGGCAGCTGGCATATTTCTAGTTGTTATGAACACAACGATGTTCAATGTTTCTTTACCGCGTATTCTTGCTGATTTACATATTAGCTCTTCTCTAGGTTCATGGCTAATTTCAGGATATTCGATAGTCTTTGCGTTATCGGTTGTTATTTTCAGTCGGTTGTCTGATTGGTATCCTGTTCGTAAATTATTAATGGTTGGAATATTGTTATTGGTCGCTTCATGTGTGATCGGATTTACAGCAAATAATTTCCCTATGGCTATGTTGGCTCGTATTTTACAAGCAGCAGGTGCAGGGCCTATGCAAGGATTAGGATTAGTACTTGCTACCCGTTATGTTCCAAATGATCGACGTGGCAAATCGATTTCATTGATTGCAGCTGGTGGTTCGCTTGCTTTTGGTATCGGCCCTGTACTCGGTGGAATTTTAACAGATAGCTTAGGTTGGAATTCTTTATTTTTGGTCACTGGATTGATTGTATTACTTGTTCCTGCGTATTGGAAAATGCTTCCTTCTGAAAAAGATTTTTCTTTTAAAAAGGATCAGAAGTTCGATATTGTCGGTGCAGGATTACTGGTCATCGTTATTCCATCTCTACTATTAAGTATTGGTCGCTTATCGTGGGTCAATCTATTAATAGCTATTGTTGCTTTTATTGTATTGGTCTTTCATTTACGTCGATCTTCCAATCCATTTATTTTACCAGAGCTATTCCGCAATACCGCTTATCGTAAAATGTTGTTTATGTCGTTTTGCTGTTTTGCCATTAACTTAGGAATGGTGTTCCTTATTCCATTAGTGCTTAATCAAGTATTTGGTCAATCTGCTTCTTTTAGTGGATTAATGATATTCCCGGGTGCTATTTTGTCAGCGATTATGACCCCTATTATCGGTCGATGGATCGATCAGTATGGTAATTATCGTTTATCCTTTATCGGTTATATTATTATGGTCGTGACATTTGCTGGGTTAATCGGCTTCTTAACGTTCTCTCCTTATATCTTAATGGTTGCTTACATGCTACTGGCTTCTTCGTTCTCAGCTGTAGGTTCATCTTTGCAAAATGAAGTATCTCGTATGCTTCCACGCAAGCAATTGTCTTCAGGTGTAGGCGTATTTCAGTTAACACAATTTTTCGGTGGTGCTACAGCTACTGCTGTTTTTGGATTATTGATCGCACGTAATCCATTTGAATCGGCTTCAGGCATCTATCGTATGAATTATGTTGTTTTGTTAACGATGACAGTGTTGTCTTTCATTATGTTAATCTGGTATATGCGTAGCAAACCTGCGGAACCTGCCGATCATCATATCAAAATTTAGTTTATTTATAATAAGATCAGATCACATAACAACTGCCTATGGAGCTGGATCAACAGCTTTTGTAGGCAGTTGTTCTTTTTATAGTGTGTAATATCTTATTTTTTGGTATGCTGAATGGTGAACTCTATTACATATCTAAGGTGGGAAACGGTGAATGTCTATTTTATCGCATCTTTCCTGGATTTTTATCGCGATTAATATCTTTTTCGCTCTTTTTATTGTGTTTATGGAAAGGCGCAATATTGGAGCAACATGGGCATGGCTAATGATACTGGTGTTTTTACCGGTCGTTGGGTTTATGGTCTATTTATTTTTTGGTCAGAATTTGAGTCGGGTCAAAAAATTCAGATTGCGTAAAGAATTCAGATCTATTATCGAATCGGTTGTTGAAGATCAGCGTCAGGAATTTCACTCTAGAAGTTTCTCGTTCAATGATCCTTCGATCGGTCGTTATCATGAGCTTGTGCATATGAACTTAATCAGTAATTATGCGTTATACACGCAGGATAATACAGTTCGCATTTTTGCTGATGGTAATGAAAAGTTTGACGCTTTATTTGAAGATATTGCGAATGCCAAACAATATATTCATATTCAGTATTATATTATTCAGCGTGATGAATTGGGTCGTAAGCTGATTGATGCCCTAACTGCCAAAGCTCGTGAAGGGGTTACTGTACGTCTAATTTATGATGCGTGGGGTAGTTCAAAAGTAAACAAAAAGTTTATCCGTGAGCTTCGTGAAGCCGGTGGTCATGCCGCTGCCTTTTTCCCACCCAGTATTCCTAAAGTAAACTTCAAACTCAATTATCGTAATCACCGCAAATTGGTTATTATTGATGGGGATTGTGGTTATATTGGTGGCTTTAATGTAGGCGATGAGTACTTGGGTAAAGTAAAACGATTTGGTTACTGGCGTGACACTCATTTACGTGTGGAAGGCTCCTCGATTTTACAAATGCAGACTCACTTTTTGCGAGATTGGCATCTGGCATTAAATACACCGATGTCTGAAGACTATTCGTTGTTTGCTGTAACCAAGCCTTTTACGGGTAATATCGGGATGCAAATTGTATCCAGTGGCCCGGACAGTAGCTTGGAGACGATTAAGTATTCGTATATCAAAATGATCTATGAAGCGAAAAAAAGTATTATGATCCAGACACCTTATTTTATACCGGATGAAAGTATGGTTACTGCGCTCAAAGCAGCCATGCTCTCAGGTGTGCAAGTGCATCTAATGATTCCCAAAAAACCAGATCATCAAATGGTCTATTGGGCTTCTTACTCTTATTTACGTGAGTTGTTAGAGTTGAATGTTAGTTGTTATTTGTATGAAAAAGGATTTCTTCATGCCAAAACAATGGTCATCGACGGTACGATCGCTTCTGTCGGTACAGCCAATATGGATATTCGTAGTTATAAGCTTAACTTTGAAGTGAATGCGATTGTGTATGACAGTGAAACAGCTACCAAGCTAGAAGAATTGTTTTTACAAGATATTCTGGATAGCAAAGTTCTTACACTGGCTGATTATGAAAATCGTCCGTTGTATCAACGGATGCTTGAATCGTTTGCTCGTCTGCTTTCTCCGATATTATAAATAACAAAAACTCGCTTTCTTCTGAATTCTTCGAGTAGAAGATGATTCGGATCGAATAGCGAGTTTTTGTTTTATATCTTATTCCGCTTGTATTTCTAATTTCTTTATACTTTCATAGAGATTATCCATACTTTTATCTACATCATCATAATAAGCCCATGCACGTTTCCAACAATCAATAACCTGAAGCAATTTATGTTCCCCTTCTACCTTATGTATTGGTATTACATCAATCAACAATGATTTCAAATAAATTTATCGTTATCATTTTAATATCGGTCAACTCTATTATCTATTTAAGAGATCACATTTATTTTGATTGACAGTTCGTACCCTCCATATTATGATTCAGAATAATATTTCTCATAAAACCTATAGGATTTATGTAATTAATTGGAGGGGATTAAGAATGTTACCATTTTCTACAGCATTTCTGCAAAAATCTGTTCTTCGTAAGTCTGTTATTGCTTGGACACTCGCCGTCTCTGTTGTAGCTTCACCTGTATTGTATAGCAGTACCAGTGATGCGGCGACTGCTGTTGTAGCTCAGCATGAGGTTAGCGCTTCGGAATACTCGCAATTTTTGCAATCCAAATTCAAGATTTCTGTTAATAATGGAGTAACACGTGGTCAATATATCCAAGACTTGGCAACAGCTTTGCAATTAACTCCTGAAAAATCTGAAGCTAAATTTACAGATGTACCAACCAGTAATAAATGGTACAACGCAGCAGCTGCTTTGTCTGAAAATGATATCCTCTCCGGTACAACCGTTCATCCTAATCAAAAATTAGATGCGCGCACGGCTATTTATTTCGCAGTCAAAGCGGCTGGTCTGAAAGAACTCGCATATACATATCCTCCGGCTAAAGTAAAAACAGCTCTTGCCAAGCTTTCTATTCAACCTTCTACCTTATCTACACAAGCGGGTCAGGAACTGGCTGTCGCTGTCGATAGCGGATTGCTACCTAAGTCTCTTTATTCATCCGTACAGGCTGCTCATACCGCTTCTCCGTCGGCTACATTTGTCGAAACTGTACTCGGACAGGTATTAAAGTTCAAAGGACAGTATAAACACTATCTGGGTTACACCAGTGATGATGATATTTATGCCAAATTACAAGATGCGTATAACACTTCCCGCCTTATTCAAGCTCCTGAACTGCAAGAACTGGCGAACAAAGCGTTAGAAGAAAATCTGGTAACAGGTTACAATGTCAAAGACAACCGTTATGAAGCTAACTTTATTGATTCATTATCACTTAATTATGGTCATGACGATATCAAACATGCTGTGCAATTGATCGGTTTACTTCGCAGTGAAGGTATTTCTGCTAAAGTACAATTCGAACCAAAAACGTCTGCTTTCATTTATTTGAAAGAATGGGGCGAACCCAAATCGACAGAAGATTATCATGTCTCCCAAATTGCTAACGGTAACTATATTGCTAATGCTAAAGAATACGATTTAGCTTTTGAATTTGCTAATACAGCTGACAAAAATAAATTTCAAAAAGTCATTCTGGCGTATGCTAAAAAAGATAGCGAAGATCAAAAAGGATTGATCTACAGCTCATGGTGGCAACCACTGTATTATTCTCAAACGGCTCTTAAAGATTATGATGTGATTAGCAATAATAAAATCACACAAGGCAATTATTATGTACAATCCTTCTCTCTTAATGACAAATCGGCTACTGTAGCTGCTGGGTTCAAAGCACTTGATCCTTCTGTGAAAGTCGATCGTTATCAATTCTGGGTAGATGGCCCATTCTTTAATTATTTAAATGGAGATTCTAAGTAAATACTTTTTTTGTTTTAAGTTGATTTTAGGCTTAGACATACTTCTTTTTTATACCTTTGCCTAAATAAGATTTTGTAGACATACTCTTTATGTTATAAAGTGTATTTAAAAACGACCGCTGTATCTCTTACAGATAAGCGGTCGTTTTTTTGCTTGTTTTTAAATATGGATTAGGGTAGCTTTTGACACGTGCAGGTGCTCTGTTGAAATTGTTTGCTTGTAGTATCACGGGTGAGCTTATTTGGTTTTTTCTATTATGAATTTTTCATATATTGAAATAATATAATATGTATGAATATTGATACAAATGTGTTGATACAATCTATAACAAAAAAAGTCTTTAATATAGAAAATATCACTTCTTTACGTAAAAAGTGACTTTCTATATCTTAGACTTTTTGAAGAGTTCTCTATTCATTTTCAGATCAATAATATAATATTTTCTTGGTATATATAAGGAAAACAAGAAACTATTATACTTTTATAGATTGTATCTTTATTTGCGTACGTAGATAAGTTGGCGCTGTATATCGTTATTAAGATATCCTTGGATGTCTTCTACAGCATCTTCATAAAAGCACTTATAGTTATCGTCCGATACATAACCAATATGTGGTGTTCCTAATACATTAGGTAATTTGCGCAGAATATGATCATCTGCCAAAGGCTCTGTATCAAATACATCCAGTCCAGCACCGGCAATGATTCCTTGTTGCAAAGCTTCAATCATCGCCGTCTGATCGACAATACCTGCACGCGATGTATTGATCAGATAAGCAGATGGTTTCATCAAAGCGAACTCTTGCGCTCCAATCATGCGACGTGTGCGATCACTGAGTACCAAATGAATCGACAGAAAGTCACTTTCTGCTAATAATTGCTCTTTGGAAGTCGCTAATTGCACACCTACTGCTTCTGCTCGCTCTGGTGTTAAATGTTCACTCCATGCCAAAATATGCATACCCATCGCTTGACCGATCAGCGCCATCTGTTGACCGATTTTACCAAGCCCTAATAATCCTAATGTTTTACCTTGCAACCCAACACCTATCGTACTCTGCCATGCGCCACCATTACGGAACGCTTCATTTTCTTGAATCAAATGACGGGATAACCCATGAATAAGTGCCCATGTTAATTCGGTTGGTGCAGCACCCTTCCCTCTGGTTCCACAGACAGTAATACCTAATTTTTCTGCTGCTTTGAGATCGATCGAAGCGTTACGCATACCTGTCGTAATTAGCAATTTGAGGTTAGGCAATTTACGCAATACATCTTCTGGAAACTTGGTACGTTCACGCATAATCACTAGAATTTCATAATCCTGAATCGCTTCAATCAATTCATTTCGATCTTCAAAATATTCATGATAACTATGAATATTAACTTGAGATTCGATCACTGACCAATCTGCCATCTGCTCGGCAACATGTTGGTAATCATCAAGAATGGCACAGTTCAGCTTCATCGTCTACTACTCCTTTATTAATAAATTCAAATATCATTAGTATTTACTATGAATCTATTATGTTTATTCTATATATTATAAACATAGTAAGAGTAACTACCATAATATTTAAATATAAACCTTTATATATATTTATAAATATGCGTTTTACGTACTCGCAAGAGCTTCTTCTTGTTCTTTCGATTTGATAAGAGAAGCTTTAGTCCATCTTCCTGTTAAATAATAAAACATTGAGAATAAAAAGGTAAGAATTTGAATCATTCCTAGTGCAAAAAATACACCAGTAGACATCGTATAGAAAAAATAAGGAATCGTTAATAGGCCCGTAATAACTAGAACATACATATTAACTATTGTTAGAATCATACTTCCTTTAGAATCGCCTGAACCAGCAGTTACAAAAATAAAAACAGTCGCTAAAATATTAAATGCCCAAGGTATAGAACAAAATAAAAAATAACTAGAAAATAATACTTGTAGATTTTCTTCTTTTGAAAGTATATGGCCTATAAAATTACGTGCAATCATAATAAAAATAGCTATAGTAAAACCGTATATAGCCAGTATTGTAAGCATTCTACGGACAAGTTCTTTAGTCTCATCAAATTTTTTTGCGCCTGTATTTTGAGATACCATAGGTATAAGACTAGCAGAAAAGTTATTCGCAATTATTCCAAAAAAAGTAAAAGCATAAGAACCAAGTGCATACACATTAAAAATATTAGATGGATAATAAGATAAAATCAAAATATATAAAAAACTAGATAAATTGAATGTTATACCTGTTAATACTTGCGATCCAATATAGTTTTTGTTTTCTATAAGTAATGTATACTTGAATTTAATAGTAAGATCTTTTTTTGATAATCCAATTCCAAGAAAATCTTTAAAAAATAACTTCCAGATTAAATATAAGGAACATGCTAAATTAGCTAAAATAGTTCCAAGCGCTGCACCTGAAATCACGGGGTAATGCAATATAGAAAATAGAATCATCAATAAAGGGGAAGTAATAAAATTAACTGCAAAAGTTATTCCTAACGCTTTATAAATAATAGTGATCTTTTGAAAATAACGAGGTAAGAATAGTAAAAGATTATTGAGTGCCACAATAACATAACCTACCAAATACATTCCTAAATAATCTTGTATGTAAACTCTTGAAGCATCATTAATTCCAAACAATTGTATTAATAGTGGTATGCATAAAAAACCTATAATACTCATTAAAATACCACCATAAATAGAAAAAGAAAATGCAGTACTGATTCCTTTTCTAGCCTGCTTCAAATTTCCTGCACCGGAATGTTGACTAATATATACCATCAAAGCAGAAATTACAGCTACTATTACAGATTCCAGTATAATAACAATCGATGAAGATACCCTAACAGAAGCCATTGCATTCGTATTACCAATAAGAACATAAATCCAAAAAAAATCAATCAAAATAAGTCCTAAGTCTAAAATCCCAATAAAGGTCATAGGTAACGAGAATTTAAAAATTTTTGTCCAACTTGTTTGTGTAACCATATTGACCTCCTATAGATACTGTTCTTCAAGCTTGAACTTATGAAGTTATTTTTAGAAATTAATCAACTTCTCCTGCAATAAGTAAATAATACGAAGTATATTGAGTACCATCTATACCTAATGTACTTTCAACAGTATTCATATCAAAACTTTTGATAGGTCTACAAAATTTATTTTCACCTAAAAATTGAAGACAAACAAATTGAGCCAAATAACCCAACATTAATAAATGTCCTGTTATATTCTCATCAGTCAATACCGTATGATCCAGCAGAAAAAAACAAAAAAAGGTACACCGTAAAAATTAATATGCGGGTATATTTTATTTACTTTTTGATAACTCAAATCAGAATATGATTGATTTTCACATATAAACTTTCCTGATCCATCATTATAATAGACCAGTGCCTGGATAGAGTTTTCAAGATCTAATTGAAAAAATCGATACATGTTTGTACATATATTACTTAGGTTTCGAGTTAACTGTTGTGGGTAAATATTATGATTTATAGATGTATTTAAAAGACGAAATCGATAAGGACCACTATTCCTAAGTTGACATGATTGATTAAATTTTTCTAGTCTGATGTAATCAATATCATCAGTTATAGGCGTTTTTTTAGAATGAATGAGTAAGATACGATTCTCTGCTATATTTAACGTATAATTGATGCCTAATACGCTAGCGATATACAATATATTGTATAGCAAATGCCCCATTTCTAAAGTAGATAATGTTTTACGAATATGTGAGTAATATTCGGGATATTTATTCTCTACTTCTAATACAAGACTTCCAGGCTCCATGATTAAATTTTCATTTTTAAAATAATGTTGATCCGTATCAACTTCATTATTTTTCAAAAATATTCCTTCACCTAATGAAAAAAATAATTGAAGAGGATACAAACTTCGAGGAGAAGGATACCCTTTATGAATTTTGAATGATGTTTCTCCAGTGGCACGAATATAGCTGTTAGACGAAAGTAAATTGTGAATGATAGACGTAGGCATTTGCTGCATAACTGGTATTTCGATTTCTTTTAGAAGAATATACTCATCACAGTTAGATCCAAAATTTTGATATACATCTTTTTCTCCATAGTATGATGAAATTTCTCGAATATAATCTTTTATTGTAAATTGCATATTATTCCTCCCTATTATGCAAGTGGATGTATATTTTTTTGTTTTATTTTGGCATCCGATGCTTTGTGGTAAGGGCGAATAAAATGAGTAGTAAAATCTAAAGGTACGCTACCAATCAATATGGCTTTTGTACAATGTAAAGAAAAGTTTTCTAGAAAATCATTGGTTTGATCAACAATCAAAATATCCTGATAATAAGTAGATGCTTTATTTATTAGCTGTTTCAATTCTTCTCGGATATCGATATGTTCATATGAATTAGATAATAATTTAGAATAATAAATAGACTCTATTCCCTTAAGTTTTTCCTCAATAATTGTTTTACTTTCGTAAGAAAGAAAGTAATATAAATGATCCATCACTTTATCAATCTCTTTGATCTTTTCTACTCTTTGAATTTCTTCCAATAGTTTCTCTTGATCTTGATTTGTTAAATCTTCAAATGCTTTATAAGCTTCAAAAAAAGCCGCTTTTATAGCATGTGTAATGTGAAGATGACAACCAAGCCCTGTAATGGAATATAAATTATTTTGCAAATCATTACTTTGAATGAGACACCAAACAGCTGGTAGATTCATCGTATTTTCCATATAATAGAACTCTAAATCATAACCTAATTTTTGGAAATATAACTCTGCTCCTCGCAAAAATGTTTCCTTAGCAGAATCAAATTCTATTCTTTTAAATTGATGAGTGTAGAACCAGTTTCGCATAAATAGATCTCTTTCAATTCCTTCTAATATAGAAAAGAAACTAGCTTCTTTGTACGTATTACCTATCGCTGATCCATTAGAACTATCGTATACATATTGATTCAATATATCTTTTTTCAAATATTGAACCCATTGTTCTGGTACATAAATGGAATCATTACTGATTAATGACTTGGCTTCTATCCATTCGAGAATAAGATCAGGTTCATAAGAAGACAATTTCCAATTTTTCTCATTATACAGACCAAAAACTTCTGGATTGATCGCCTGACTTTTGAGATTATTGTAAGTGTCTACTATTTTATCTTTCAATTCATAAGAAGCCATACACCTTTCAAGATATTCAAACATCGCTTTTTTTAAAGCCAGATTTTTATCAAATTCATATCCAAATCCTTCAATTAGAGGATATTCTCTATTCATAATAGAAATATTATGACCATCCGTTTTTATAATATATCCAGATTTATATTCCATTACATAATATTTAAGTTCATCCATTCTAACTTGAGATTCCAATCGCTTGGATGATGAATGACTTTTCAACTCATGATCTCGAATAGAATGTTTTATTTCCATTTGAATACAACAAGAGTCAATAGAAATAAAAGAGTATCTTTCGTGATGAATAAAATAATAATAAATATGCTTATAAATATCTTCTTTAGATGTATGATAATAATTATACATAGCATTTTTTTCTGATTTTTGATGCATCTTTTCATTTATAGTTTTCTGGGTATTACTAATATAAATACGATCTTTTAGTAGTATCATTTGTGAATGGAGAGGCTGTTTTGATTCTTCAATCGTCATCAGAGTATTTATTCTACTTATACATTGTTCTATTATTTTTTCAATGTGCTGCCCATAAATAATTAGACTCATTATTTCCCTCCCTCTCTTATGATTTAACATATAAGAAATAAATAATGAATTCATACAACACTTATTTGCAGTATCCTTTATATCGTTTCCTATCCTTTGTTCTATTATTTCTTTTCCTTTTATGTTGAGTACAATATTAATATATTTATTGAGAAAAGACTCTTGCTCTAGTAAATATTTTTCACAATAAGGATCTAGAATATGCATACTATTATCATTTGATTGTTCCATTAATAAAAATAACAAGTTACGTAATGCATCTTGCTGATCAAAACCTATAGCATGAAATTTCTCTTTTTTATTTTTAATTGAATAGTACTGAAGGTATATTAATGGGAAATAATTTTCATGATCTATTTCCAATTGATAATTAGATAAAATTGGATCTGCTTTTATACTAGTAATAAAACTTTTTTCATTAATACTGGTATAAGTTAAATATTCAATAGTTTGAGTATAGATAGATAAATCCATTTTAATAATAAATTCTGTTAATTTTTGTAAATCATTTTTTTGAATAAATTCTAAAAAAGAATAAGCAGCATACTCCTCATAAATCGGTTTCCAGTTCACCTGTACTGCTTCTGCAATAGATATGGGAGACATATATAGTTGTTCATTCCCTTGATACAAATAAACAGAGGATTGCCTATGTTTTAACTCTTCAAAATGAATATAAAATTCTTTGTTTGATTCTTTTATTTGACTATTTTGATCGAAATGACTTTTTAAAATATGAAGCAAGGTTAAAGACCCATAAATTCTATTAAATGGTAAACTCTCTTTTGTTTTTAAATCAATTTCATTTTCTTTATTCCAAGCAATCCCTTTATTTAAAAATAAGCCTAAAATTTTATTCTCAAATGTATTCAAATCTGTAGTCTCTATATTTTTTCCTTGATTCTTTTTTATTTTGTCGATAAATGTATAGACATTTAATTTTTGATCTTTATTCAATACTAATTTTAAATTAATATTTTGAGTTGTAATAAAAAAATCGATTTCATTTTCCATGATATACAAGCTAGGTTCTAGAATGATTTTCATATTTACACCTCCAGAGAAGATTGCTCAAAGATGAGTCTGCTAAGAAAATAATTCATATAAAATTTATCAATGGGTCGAATTTGAAGGATAACTAATTTTTCATAAAGCACATTCAATATCCACTTATTAGTACATAAAACGGGATCATATAAAGTTTGGTTTAACAATTCAGCTGATCCAAAAATCTCTGCATGTTTTTTGCTGTATTGAGGTAATTTAGCTGTAATATCTTCCACTTTTTTAGGAGATAAAAAAGTAAGGGCTTTTTCTTCAACTAGCTTTGTTATTTTAAGAAAAATAGCTTCTAGATCTTGATGAAATAATGATTTATTTTCAAGCTTTTTTTCGAAAAATTGATGAATATATTTAGATCTTCTTTGCTCAAATTGATCAGTAATGGTAGAGCGTTGTTCTTGCTTTAAAGAATTCAAAAATCCAATAAAATGTGAATTATGTGATATATATCCATTAGAAATTAAATTTTTCTCTTGATTCAAAATAGTATAGGGAAGCTTATCGATAAACGGATACATATCTTCAATAATATTTTCAATTTTCATATCACCAAAATAATACTCTCCGTACTGTCTATCAAATACTTTATGAATATTCAAATAAAGCTCTAACTGTTTTTCATTTTCAAAATCCTCTTCAGTCTTTTTCTTTTTACAATTACTTGATTTTGCAAAATAGAATCTAGACCTTCAGGCTGTGCTGTAATGATCGAAATTTTACTATATTTTTCTTTAAATTCTTTCTCATCATATTTTAAAGGGGGATAATCAGATAATAATTTCTTAAAATCTTCTTCAATTTGTCTAGCTTTCTGGTCATTCATAAATCCAAACAAATGAAGATGATATCCATTTTGCCAATTTTTTTTTACAGATATACTTTTTTCACTCGATATCAATTGACGTATATAGTTAATAAAAGGAGGTGTTATTGTAGAATTGCTATAGCATTTAATCTCATAGAATTGCATCTTCAACTCTCCTTTTATCTACTATTAGATTTTTAAGGTTAAAAAAGAGCGGTTCTGATAAGTCATAAATTTCTTTTTCTAAATCTAACTGTACTCCGATAATTCGATTTAATGTCATATGCAATAAACTTTGTAAAGTATAATGTACTCGATCTGAACTATAATGCTCTTTGATTAATTGCACATAATTGAATCTTTCTTTGCCTAATTGTTTTAAATCCTCGCAATCATTCAATATAGAAATAGCTTCAATACCTAGATTCACATAATAGTCTCTATTTTTTTTAAACACTTTTAGTGATAATTGTTGTTGAGTGTGAAGTGTATTCAAAAAATGTAATCCTTCTTCAAAATGATTATGCATTGTTAAAACTGTAATAATACACATAATGATTCCGATTTCTTGATCTGTTTTATTTTTGAACACATTATTTTTAATAGATTGAAAAAACCACTTTGATTCTAATTCGAATAGATAATAAGCTGTAGAATAAAGTTCTGTTCCCCCGTAACGATTATATTCCGGTAAAAATAAATGTTTACTAAATGATTTGATTTTGTTTTCTTGAATCAAACTTAGTAAAAAATCATCAAATGAAGCCTCATTATCTCTATCTGATGATTGATAGCGAATCCTCAAATGTTTTTGTTCATCCATATAATCAAGATAAAAATAATTTTCAATTCCATAATGTTCTAAATAATCTATACATGTTCTGATTGTGGATAACCTTTTATTTTCCTTATAATAAACATAGTAACTTTTCCATTTTGTAGCCCATTGGGATGAATATGGTGTACCCATACTATAAGGTTTAATTGTATTTTCTTTTTCATCGGTTAAAGCCTGAACAATATAATCACCTATAAAAGGCTGCACATCGGATTTCAATTCAGGAGATTCTATCAATGTCAGAATTTTTGTTGAAGACAGCTTTTTTAATTTAGCTAGCAAAAAAGAAAGACCTAAATCTGTTTTCACATAAACAGGTAGCCTTTTATCACCATCTAAAATATGAACAATATCGTCTATTTGATAAAATTCTATAAACCATTCTAAAAATTCTATTGCTGTACAGTTTTTATTTTGTATATATGAATTCATATCTTCCCACAATATATTCCAACGTTTAGGTGAAATAATAATATTTTTGTATTCTATTCTTGGAATATAATTTAGTGTATAAAGACTAGGAAATGTTAAATTTCGAGGCATACTATATTTGTAATTACTGAATTCTGCTAAAAATAGAAGTACAGGATTTTCATTAAAATTAATATACTGTAACAAATGAGTAGTCACTGGTATAATTTCTTTATTTAATTTGAGACTTTTAATATACAATCCTGATGGATTCGCTCCAACATATAAATCTTTTACATTTATATTTCGTTCTTCTGTACCTGTCTGGCTAGTTGAAGTGATATTGATTTGATAAGACGGAGCGTTATACGTGATTCCAATATCTGCATAATTATCAGGAACTATATTCAACTCTGCCTGAATATAGGTTTGATTTGATTGTTCTATACATGTATATTCATAATCAGGTTCAAATCTACCAGTAAATGAGCCTTTTCTCAAACTGAAATTTTGCTCATCTAATATAATCTTTTGTTCCCCTGCCTCTTCGATGATCCCAAATTTAATATCATAATCTGCTTTTAGCTTGAAATTTACTGGATCTCTGTTCATATTTTGAAAATTCGTTTTATCTATTTCTGTCAATTCAATAATATCTTTATTTTCTATATTTGCTTGTTGTATTTTAGAAAGCATGTAGCGCTCTAATAACATAGTGCTTTTAGTAGTCTGTTTATTAAAATCGATTCTTCCCAAACCATAATCTGGATCTAATAAATCCATTAATGGTAATTCATTATAGTATCCATATTTTTCAATAAACTTTTCAAAATATTGTTGCCAATTATGCTGATAAGAATAAAGATGAAAACTCAAAAATTCTGTATCTTTCAAAACTTTTTCACCTATATCTTTGCTTAAAACACTTAATTTATTGTCAAGAAAAAGATCAACCACAATATATCTTTTATGACTACAAATCAGACTCATTTTTCCCACTACATCATGATAAAGGGAACTACCTTTTCCAAGGTCTGTATTTTCATACTTTTGAATAAGTTCTGCAATTTCTTTTAACTCATAATAAAGAAATTCATTTTCATTACATTTCGAAATTAATGCTTGTAACATATCTTTTTTGATCGCTATTGATCCTGGCCTTATGTTACTAATTAAAATATCATGACTTAATAGCAATTGAAGGAGATCTAATATCTTATTCTTTTGACGATCGCTACCATCACTTAAATGAATTAAGATTTCATTAATAGATTTGGGCTTTTCAATAAAGTTAATTAGGGCAGAAATAAATTTATTTACTTTTATTTCAGTTCTTTTTAATTGTTTGTTGACTAATCGATCTATAATTAAATTTTGCTCAATTTCTCTTGTTAAACTATTTTTTTCTAATTGTATATTTGAACTTGTAGTAGTATTACTTTCTATCAACTTACTTACAACGTTTAACCATTCAATAGATACTCTTACTTTTTTAAATGACAGTGGATTAATATGAGAATGTTCAAAGCTTAACGAACTTACCCCAGAAAAAAGTCCAAATGGCATACTTCTTGAAGACATCCTAATTAAATACTTTAAACATTTTTCTATAATATTTTTATTGATATTTTTGTCTTCACTATTAATTTTTTTTAATTCTTTGTATAATTCTGGACTTGCTATAAGAATTCGTTCCATATAAATATCGTCTTTAAGCAGTTCTAAAACATGTTCTTCTAATTGCTTAGAGTCTAAGTTATATAGTTTTTTTAAATTGAGAAAAGATAACACAGGTCTTCTTATAAAATAAGAATCAGTCATATGTACCAATCTAATCACCTCATATGATTTTAATTAGATTTGAAATATATCCATTATTTAGATAAACGTAATGCCCAGTTAAATTAACTGAGCATTACGTTTATTTGTTCATGTATCTATTACGTTTAATTATTTTATGTGCTAACAACCACGGAACATGAATTTGTGCCATTAGATGCGCCCATATTCTCTAAAACTGTCGAAGAATCTACCTCATAAACTTCCAAATCCAATTCGATTTCTTGATCTTTCAAATTAACGATTTTTTCCATTTCCATAAGTAAACACTCCTCTTAGTTTTATTTTAGATAAATTTCCATGGAAGAATTTATCTATTTACTATGTTAGATTAAACATTAAATATTGTCAATAAAAATCTTATTTACCATAAAAAGTATTATTTAACTTGTATTTATAAGAAAATAAATAATTAAAAAGATAACTATGTTATATTTAATTCCATTATATGATACTAATATTCCTTATATTCATACTACTTTCAGTATTTGAAATAATTCTAACTTTAATTGAAATGATATGTTCTGATAATTTAGTCTTGACCTTTTGCAATTACACTCCTATAATCAGGAATCAATAGCACATCCCAAATAAATATCAGGCTTTGACCAAAGACATGGTTCATATTCTGCACTGCCCAGAGAGAAAAGCGATTGCTGAGAGCTTTTTCAGTCGACAAATGTGAAATTACCCCTTTGTAGCCGTAGTATTGAACAGATGGTACATCGTGATCATCTTATTAGATAGTACCGCCTAATCCCCGTTAATGGATTCCAATGAGGACTTTTCTCTGCATGATCATAGCGTATTTAGCTATTTCTACAGGGAGGTCAAATTAGGGTGGAACCACGAGCCAAGCGCACTCGTCCCTTTCTGGGACAGTGTGCTTTTTTGCGCTTACTATTCTAATTATTGGAGGAATCTATAATGTCTATTCACATTTCTTTACCTGATGGCTCGATCCGTTCTGTAGATTCACCTGTATCTATCGCTGAGTTCGCTTCTTCGATCAGCACAAGTCTTGGCAAACAAGCTATTGCCGGCAAGATCAATAATCAACTGGTTGACCTCAATACTATCATTGATCAAGATAGTGCGGTTGAGATGATCACACTGGATGATGCTGAAGGATTAGCCATTTATCGTCATAGCACTGCTCATCTAATGGCACAAGCGATTAAACGCCTTTATAGTGATCAACAAGTGAAGCTAGGCATTGGTCCTGTGATTGCAGACGGATTTTATTATGATATTGATATTGCTAACCCTTTGTCTGTAGAACAATTAAGAGATATTGAAAAAGAAATGAACAAGATTATCAATGAAAACTTGCCGATCGTCCGTAAAGTCGTTAGTCGTGCAGAAGCATTGGCTATTTTTACAGACATCAATGATCCTTATAAATTAGAGTTAATTCACGATCTGCCGCTAGACGCAGAAATTTCAATCTATGAGCAAGGTGAATTTTTCGACCTTTGTCGTGGTCCTCATCTTCCTTCCACTGGCAAAATAAAAGTATTCAAATTATTGCATGTTGCAGGCGCTTACTGGCGCGGTGATGCTAATCAGAAAATGTTACAACGTATCTATGGAACAGCTTTTGCCAAAAAAAATCAATTGGATGAACATCTTCATATGCTAGAAGAAGCGAAAAAAAGAGACCATCGCAAACTGGGAAAAGAATTGGATTTGTTTATGTTCTCAGAAGAAGCACCCGGTATGCCGTTCTATTTGCCTAAAGGAATGGCTTTGCGGACAGAATTGGAGAACTTTTCACGCGACATGCAATTGAAAAATGGCTATCAAGAAGTTCGTACACCGCTAATGATGAATCAGCGACTTTGGGAACAATCCGGTCACTGGGATCATTACAAAGACAATATGTATTTTGCTCCTGTGGATGCAGAAGCATTTGCTTTGAAACCGATGAACTGTCCGGGACATATGTTGATTTACAAAAACGATCTGCATTCTTATCGTGAACTTCCTATTCGGATGATGGAGTTCGGTCAGGTACATCGTCATGAATTCTCCGGTGCGCTTAACGGTATGATGCGTGTGCGTACTTTCTGTCAGGATGATGCTCATATCTATGCGATGCCACATCAGATTGAAGATGAGATCAATCAGGCGATGACACTTCTCGATGATATGTATAAAGTATTTGGATTTGATTACAAAATCGAATTATCGACTCGTCCAGCAGATTATATGGGTGCAGATGAGTTATGGGATCAGGCTGAACAAGCGCTAAGTAATGTGCTGGATCATCGAGGAATTGAGTATACACTTAATGAAGGTGATGGTGCCTTTTATGGTCCCAAAATCGACTTTCATATTCTAGATGCGCTCAAACGTAGCTGGCAATGCGGTACTATCCAACTTGATTTTCAAATGCCTGAAAAATTCGATCTGACTTATATCGGTGAAGACAATCTCAAGCATCGTCCTGTTGTGATTCATCGTGCGATTTATGGTTCGATCGATCGCTTTCTAGGTATACTAACAGAACATTATTCAGGTGCTTTCCCTGTCTGGTTAGCTCCAGTGCAGATTAAAATCCTACCTGTTTCTGAACATTATATTGATTATGGATTGCAAGTGAAACAACAATTGATCCAAACAGGTATTCGTGTTCAGATCGATATTCGTAATGAAAAATTAGGTTACAAAATGCGTGAAGCTCAAATGGAAAAAGCACCTTATATCTTGGTTGTTGGTGAAAATGAGAAAAATGCTAATTCTGCTTCTGTTCGTCAACATGGTGGCGCTGATCTAGGTGTTCTTTCTATAGAAGAAATTATTTCAACAATTGCTCAGCAAAATAATGCTAAGTCGTAATCAAGTGAACGTTGTTTGAGCAACATTTTTCTAAAAGAAAAAGAATCCTTTAGCAAATTGCCTAAAGGATTCTTTTTTGTACATATACTATATTATTTGAACATTGCCTATCATCTGCACCATCTTAGATTAATTTAGCTAATTTGAGTAGACGTTGCATAACGGTTGCTGTCTCTGCTCTACTCATTTGACCTGTTGGGTTCAGTAATTTGCCATTCCCTTGAACTACACCCGATGACAACACTGCTTGAGTGGCTGTCTGTGCCCAAGTGGCTACTTTGTTTTGATCTGAATAGCTGCTTAATGTAGCGCTACCTGCTGTTTGTTGTAGTTTGACAATAGCGATCGCCCGGTTCAAGATCACAAATGCTTCTTGACGAGAAATCGTTTGAGTTGGACGGAATGTACCATCTTCATATCCATCGATTAAGTTGTACTTATTAGCGACAGTTACAGCACCCATATACCAATCAGATGTCGATACATCTGTGAATTTGGAAGAGGTTCCTGTATCTGATAAACCTAGAGCACGCACTAGAATAGCTGCAAATTCTGCTCTTGTCACATTGCTATTCGGATTAAAATGAGTTGCATCAACTCCATTGACAATAAGACGTGAAGCCATATCATTTACCGCTGATTTCGACCAATGATTAGCTACATCTGATAATTCTTCTGGATTCCAGATGAGACCGTAATTACTATTGGTCAAGCTGTTAACGACTGCATAATAAGCTTCGCCTTGCTTAGCGACCGCAGTAGGCACATGATGAATATTTTGCTGTGCATCGACAACAACAGCTGTTGTAATACGACTAGGATCATATGTTGCTGGAATTGGTAATTCGCGTTTGACATAAGTGGTAAATTCATTCACCGCTGACGTCTGATTATTGTAAGTAGCTGTAACATTGAAGTCTACTGGAGCTACCGCTACTATAAATCCATCACGAGCAGCACGATTATTCAGTGCATTAATCACTGCATCTGTACTACGAGTAATGGTGACATTGACTTCTAGCTGTGCTGAATTCGCATTGTTACCAAGTTCCCCTGCTAGTTGTTGAATACGTAATTGAGTAGAAGGTAATGTGTAATTACCTAGTACAGTCTCAATACGTAAAGTTGCTTGTGCACCTGCAAGAATCTGTACTGCTTCCCCAGTTAATACAGTATTGATCTTGTCAGCACTCGCTTTGACAGGAATAATAACTTGTGGAGCATTGCCTTCATTCGCTAACAAGTTGCCTAATTTATCTGTATCTACTGTGGCTGTAAAAACAGATTGACCATTTTGTTGATTTAATACCCCTGTAGCGATTTGTTCAATTTGTCGTCCATTAATGATAATTTCAAAACCACTTGATGTAGATGGCGTTGTAGGTTCTGTTGTACCTGGGTTTGTGCCCGGCGTACTAGAATCATCTGGATTACTCGATCCGCCACCGCCTGAGCCAGAGTCCGATTTCTTATCACGTTTGATCGTGATCGTATACGATTGTGTAGCACCATTTTGAGCAGTAACGATAATCGTAACTACATTCTCTCCTACAGACAAAGCAATTGGATCCGATGTTCCTGCATCTGCAAGTACTTTACCATTAACGGTTATCGTTGCATCTGAATCATATACCGATGCTGTAACCGTAATATTGTTTGTAGCGTTACTTACACTCATATTATAATTATTGATTTCTGGATTAAATGCTGGACTGAATACAAGTCCATTAACGGTTAATCCTTTGAGATTGCTTCCACTTGAAGCAGATTTAGCTTTGATAATCAGATCAAATGTTTTGGTATCTGTAACACTTCCACGTTGGACTTGAGCAGTTAAGCGAACGTTCTGGTCACCTTCACTATAGGTACTGCGTGTGACTGTACCTGTAGAACTTACTCGTTGTGGATTGCTTGATTCCCATGTAATAACGGTATTATTACTTCCTGTTAGAGCAAGTCCTACATTTTGGGTGACTGCATTGGCAGTATCGCCATTTGCATATTGTACTTGCAAAGCATTCATATCTTCAGCTACTGCCTGTACATCCGTAATTGGAAGAGATTTGACTACTACGGTAAATGTTTTAATCGACAGTGCTGCATTTTTCTGAATCAATGCATTTAGAGTGACGGTCACATCAGGATTAGGATAAGATGGACGCGTGACTGTTCCGTTATTTTGTATCACGCTTGGATTATTTGTGGTCCAATTGACAGTAGTAGCGTTAATTCCTGTGGTAGGTAACGTAAGATTCTGAGTCACCGAACTCTCACTATCTCCTGTTGCATAGCCAATCACTAATGTATTGTATGCTTCACTTACAGCATCGGCATCACTAATATTGTTACGGGTAACTGTAATCGTATACGTTTGTGTGGTTCCATCTGTCATCGTAATCACAACTGGAATCGTGTTACTTCCTACAGCCAAAGGAACAGTCGTTGCTGTAGCACTAGTAGCATTTATCCCTGCTACTGTTAATTGTTGAGGTGTAGTGATGGTTGTTGGTGTGACTTGGATGGTGGAAGATGAATAATTAACTGTAGCTGTATATGATGTTGTAGCCGTATCAAACACAGGATTCAATGTCCCAGCGCTAATCGTTAAATTACTTAGATTAGGATTTTGAAGACGTTTCACTTGAAGAGTATACGTTTTGATCGAATTATCTGATGCTGTCACTTCAATAACAATACTATTATTTCCTGTAGCAAGACCGACTATTGTTGCAGTACCACTTGTAACCAAATTACTATCGATTCTCACTACAGCATTAGGATCATCTGTCGTCGGCGTAACACTAATATTACTGGTTGCATCATTGACTGAAGCTGTATAAGACGTAACTGTCGCATCAAATGCTGGCGACAATGTACCTGCACTGATCAATAAGTTAGCTAAATTAGCATTATTCGTTGCAGCAGCCCGTGTTACTGTAGTAGTGTATGTTTTGGTCGTTGTTCCATCTTGCGCAGTGACTATAGTGGTAATGGTATTGTCTCCTACATTTAATGCAATACTTTGTGAAGCATTTCCACTACTTACCGCAACTCCATTTACAGTCACACTTGCTGCACTATCCGCTACCGTTGGTGTGACAGTCAGACTACTTATATTATAACCAACAGAAGCTGTATAACTGGTTGTTCCTGAGGCAAATGTTGGAGACAATATACCCTGACTCAATACCAAATTAGTTAGATTAGCATTAATGCTTACTGCTCTAGTGACAGTAATTGTGTACGTTTTAGGCGAACCATTTTGCGCTGTTACAGTAATTGTAATGGTATTACTTCCTACATTTAATGGAATACTTTGTGAAGCATTTCCACTGGTTACGGCATTTCCATTCACCGTCACACTTGCTGTATTAACTGCTGTAGTCGGTGTGACTGTAATACTTGTTGTTGCATTACTCACACTAGCCGTGTAACTGGGTGTTGCTGAGTTATATGTGGGAGATAAGGTTCCCGAACTTATGGATAATCCGCCTAAATTATTATTACTATTTGCTGCTCTAGTGACAGTAATTGTGTACGATTTGGTTGTTGTTCCGTCTTGTGCGGTAACTACCGTTGTAATCGTATTACTACCTACATTTAATGCAATCGCTCCTGAAGCATTTCCACTACTTACTGCGACTCCATTCACTTTCACACTTGCTGTAGCATCTGCTAATGTGGGCGTTATGGTAAGACTTGTTGTTGCATTGTTCACACTAGCGGTGTAATTGGTTGTTCCTGAAGCAAAAGCAGGAGACAGTGTTCCCGAACTTATGGATAGTGCACTTAAATCGGCATTTGTACTTGGAGGTGCTGCGCGATTCACAGTCACTGTATATGTCTGGGTGGTTGTTCCATCTTCAGCAGTGACTACCGTTGTAATTGTATTGTTACCTACATTCAATGCAATACTTCCTGAAGCATTTCCACTTGTCACTGTTGCTCCGTTAACCGTAACAGTTGCATTGGTGTTAGATACTGTTGGAGTAACCGTTAGACTGGTGACATTATTAGCTACGTCAGCCGTGTAACTTGTTGTTCCTGAGGCAAACGATGGGGATAACGTTCCCTGACTAATTGCTAGGCTACTTAAATTCGCATTGGTGCTTGGGGCTGCCGCACGAGTCACAGTCACTGTATATGTCTGAGTTGATCCATCTTGCGCTGTAACTACAGTTGTAATCATATTACTGCCTACTGCAAGAGCAATACTTCCTGAAGCATTTCCACTGGTTACCGTAACTCCATTTACTGTAACTGTTGCATTACTATTGGCTACTGTTGGGGTAACCGTTAGACTCGTAACGTTATTAGTTACGTTAGCTGTATAACTTGTTGTTCCTGAGGCAAACGATGGGGATAACGTTCCCTGACTAATCGCTAGACTACTTAAATTGGCATTGGTGCTTGGGCCTGCTCGTGTAACGGTGATGGTATACGTTTTGGTCGTTGTTCCATCTTGTGCTGTTACTTCTACTGGAATCGGATTGCTTCCTACGGATAAAGATACCGTTCTAGCTGTTCCACTCGTAGTAGCAGTTCCATTCACTTTGACAGTAGCATTCGCTTGATTGACTGTTGGGGTGATATTAATAGTAGTGACACCAAATGCTACACTTGCAGTGTAACTTGTAGTGCCTGAGGCAAAGGTTGGAGATAATATTCCTTGATTGATCGAAAGAGCATTAAGTGTAGCATCAGTACTTGCTGGTGCAATAGCTTGAGTTCTAATGCTTCCTGCATCACCTACAGCTGTAAATTGATTACTGCTTGATGCTATTCCATACAAAACGGGCGTTGCATTCGGTGTTTCTGAAGTCCATGATGTACCATTACTCGAAGTCAAAATAACTCCATTTGTAAAAGTTCCATCAAGATCTCCAATAAGTACATATTTACCACCACTATAAGTAATATCATAAAAAACAGTTGCTGACGCTCCAGAAATCGGTTGAGGAGCATTCCAACTTGTCCCATTGGTAGATGTTATTATTTTTCCATCTGATGTTGCGTAAAAAGAACCGTTTAAAAATCTAACCGAATATAAGGAGCTACTTCCTGCAATCGGTCCTCTATTGGTCCAATTTACACCATCTGGTGAACTATAAGCTATTCCATTCGCACCTACGGCTACAAAGATGTTATTCCCATAAGCAACTCCTAAAAAATCATCGGAAGCAGGTTTTGTATTCGTCCATGTGATAGCGTCTGAAGAATAATAAATATCGCCGCTATTGGCTACAATCACATAGGTAGAATTAGCATAGGTAACACCACTTAAATTATTAGCAGTAGAAATACTGTGTTCTGTCCAATTTATCGCATCACTAGAAGTGAAAACATGACCTGCATTACCAACAACTACCCATTTTCCTCCTCCATACGTAACATTCAAAAAAGATTCGGTATAAGGTGTTGGGGCAGTATCGACTGTACGTTCTGTCCAGGTAGCTCCGTCAGTAGAAGTGACCACTTTGCCACCTTCAGCTGAACCTACCCACATTCCATTTCCATAGGCAACTTTATAAATGGCTTGATTGGTATCAGATGTCACTGTTGTCCATGTGGTAGCCGCAGAAGCTACGTTGTTACCTGACCACCCTGTCGAAGTCAATACTAGAATTAAGGCTAACATCATACAAAAAAATCTTTTATACCTTTTAAAATAAATAGGCTTTGTCAATGTTTTACCCCCTTCTATCTGTAAATCGTAAGCGCCACTATTATAAATAACAGAAGCACAAATAATCTTACTTATAACATAGTTTATTTTTGAAGAAAAAAGAATAGATTTTTCTAGAAAAAATAAATATATTCTGTGTTTAGTGGAATATTTTTGAATTTTTGATTAGAATGAGGATATCTTGAAGAAGGGAGCGATCCAAGTATGCCTTTAAAAGCCGCAACAGAGCAAGATGCGAGCTTTTTATTCAAATTATTTGAAGCACAGAAAACAGCAGAATTAGAATTGTATCACGTCGATATTCATTTTAAAAATAGTATTATCTCTATGCAGTGGAATTCTAAAAATCAAAGCTATCTGCATAGCTTTCCTAATCTTCAAACATTTGTTATTTTACACGAAGAACAAGCTGTAGGTTCTTGTATGATCGATTACACACCTCAAGAAATACACATTATCGATATTCTGATCTCCTCAACTTTCCGCAATCTTAATATTGGCACACTCCTTTTCAAGCAATTACAACTAGAAGCACAACAACAAAAGATTCCTCTTCGTTTACAAGTAGCTGTAGATAATCCAGCAAAACGATTGTATGACCGCTTAGGATTTAACATTTATCAATCAGATCCAGTCTATTTATCGATGGAATGGATACCGTCCTCTTTTCAATCAACTATATCTCACTAATCTAAATGCTAGGAGTGAAGACGATGAGTGAAGCTTTTGTAGGCGAAATAAGAATGTTTGCTGGCAATTATGCTCCTGAAAATTGGGCTTTTTGCGATGGACAATTACTTACTATCAGTGAATATGAAATTTTATTCTCATTATTAGGAACTACTTATGGTGGAGATGGACAGACTAATTTTGCTGTACCTGATTTACGTGGTCGTCTGCCTATTCATATTGGGACAAATACAGGTACAACTTATACTTTGGGACAGAAATCAGGTTCAGAAACAAATACGTTACAAACGAGTGAATTACCCCCACATACTCATCCCGTCAAAGCCACATCCGATACAGCTACTGTCAATACGCCTGCAAATAATACATGGGCTTCAACCGCAACTAACCTTTATTCTAATGTCACCACAACAGATGTAACGCCAATGGATTCTACAGCAGTTTCTATGAACGGCGGTGGTCAATCACATAGTAATATGATGCCTTCTCTCACTATTTCATTCATTATCAGCTTAATTGGAATCTATCCATCAAGACCCTAATTTATTATTTGGAGGAGGATTATACTATGGAACCGTTTTTAGGCGAACTTCGGATATTTCCTTATGGTTTTGTTCCAAAAGGATGGCTAGCATGTAATGGACAATTACTACCTGTCAATCAAAATTCTGCTCTCTTTTCATTATTAGGAGTCGTTTACGGCGGAGATGGAAGAACAACATTTGCTCTACCTAATTTACAAGGACAAGTTCCACTTGGAACAGGAGTTAATTCATCTGGAACCACATATGCATTAGGTCAAAAAGCTGGCGAAGCCAATCATCCACTTACGGTTACTGAGATGCCTCAACATAATCATAATATAAAAGCATCTTCTGCAACTGCTTCTTCCAAAACACCAACAAGTAATGCTTGGTCAACACCAGCGCCGAATACTTATAAGCCTTCTACAGGTGCAACAGCCGTAACATTAGCGCCTAATGCTCTTGCTAATGCTGGGACAGGGACAGGTCATAACAATATGCAACCTTATTTGGCACTGACCATCTGTATTGCCACTACCGGACTTTATCCACCTCGTCCTTAATATCGATATAACATTTAATAAGTATACGTTTAGCAAAAGCAATCATCATATTATTAATGGAGGTATCTCTTATGGCTGATCCATTTGTAGGCGAAATTCGAATGTTTGCTGGAAATTTTGCACCCCAAGACTGGTTTTTTTGCCAAGGACAAGAATTAAATGGAGCAAATTATAATCAACTTTATAGTGTTATCGGAACTATTTATGGTGCAGGAACAAGCCCAAATACATTTAAATTACCTAATTTGCAAGGTAATGTTCCTATGCATCAAGGTACAGGTGCTAACCCAGCCTTGACTCCCCATCCTATCGCAAGTACAGCAGGTACAGAAACAGTGACATTATCAGCAGTAGAAATGCCTCTTCATAATCATATTCCACAAGCCAAAGCTATTCCGGGCAATACTACTTCTCCAAATAATGCCCTTTGGTCGCAATCTCCAAAAGTAGGACCTTCTCAATCACAAATTAATCTATATGCTGTACCTAATTCTACAGTTCCTATGGATCTACTCATGGTACAAAATACAGGTGGCGGTCAACCCCATAATAATATGCAACCTTATTTAGCTTTAAGCTTTATTATTTGTTATAGTGGAGAATATCCTATTAGATCTTAAGATTTAACCACTAGAAAGGAATTGGTACACCATGTCTATTCGTTCCACAGAAGCGATTCCTGTCTATTTAGACACTTTGCAATTGAACGCTTTACAGTTCCAACATGAACAGGTCAGCCATTCGATTCAAGAAAAGAGTCGCCATCTTCTTACTTTTGATTTTGTCATTACTGGTAATCAAGAGTATCATGATGTGACTTCTCATTTATACGGGCAGACTTTTGATGTTAAAGTGCCTTCTCACGATCTTCATTTCAAAGGAACGATTCACAACTATTCGACTTCTGTACCGAAGCTGACTACAGAGGAAGATACCGTCAATGTTCATTTAGAGCTTATGGAGATTCAAGAATAATCTCTAGATTATAGTCTTCCTATCAAAAAGCCTTTATAAGAACTGAAGTGCTTGTAAACTTCAGCGAACTTATAAAGGTTTTTTTGCGTGGATTTTTAATTTTTTTGAAAATATCATTAAAATGTGAAACTTTTTACCTTTAGGTTACGTATTATATAGTATACCTAATCAAATTGATTCAATTTTGGCTAAAAATCATTATTCTCATGGAAAACTGCGAACCTTTTTCTCTATTATGTCTGTTTTTCGTCTAAATGCGACAATTGACATAGACTTCTCATGGTGTCGTTCATTGGTTATTCATATTATAATGGTATAGTTACGAAAGATAAGAACGTATAGGAAAATAATTGAATTGAGAAGCTATTCATTATTTATAACTGACAATAACTTACTTTCAGCAAAAATACACATGTATTTCGGAGAGGATCTAACTATTATGAAAAAACTTACTTATTCTTTATCTGCTGCTTTATTGGCTCTTACGATTATGCCTTGGCAAACATCAACAGCTAGTGCAGAAGAAGCTGTTGCTACGGTAACTCCTTTTACAAGTGAAATTACAGTTCAAACAGAAGCTAACTTTACTAATGCAGCAACAGTGGATACGTTTATCAAACAAGCGGTTCGTAACCATGTGTCTGTTATTAATATGACAGTCAAACAAGATAGCGACGTGAATGGATCATCTGGTTATGTTTTCTATAACAGTGAATTGGTGAAAGAAGCTACTGGATTCACAGAATTCGATGCATTGGCTGATGTGATTGATGAAGCTCATCAATATGGCATCAAAGTGAACGCTGTTGTTCCACAATTCCAAGATAAAGCGGCTATTGATAAAAACTCATCTTGGCAAATGCGTACAATCAATGATAAAGGAAGAGTTTCAGCTTACACAGGTATGAACGGAAGTACCTACTATGTAAATCCTTTTGAATCTGATGTACAAACGTACGAACGTTCTATTATTAAAGAAGTCGTAACTAATTATAATGTAGATGGCGTTGTATTAAGCGGTCTTGATTTTGATACCGATCGTGTAGATATGAATACTTCTACTCGTAATGCATTCCAATCTGCTAATGGATTCGATCCAGACACGATTGATTTTACGAAAAGCAACAGTAACAAATTAAACACTTGGAACACTTGGAAAGCAGAGCAATTAGCAGCTTATGTAAAAGCAGTGGATGAAGATATCGCAACAATCAAACCTGATCTAGCACTTGGTGTATTCACGGTATCTCCTACTTTAACAGGTACAAGCCAAGATATTTCATTATTTAAAGATAGTGTAGACTTTATTCTTCCTATCGCTGATTTTCAAACTTTAGGTTATTCTGCGGATTGGGTATACAGTAACAATGGTATCCTTAAAGCAACAGAAGCTAAATTAGCAACAACAGTGCCAAATGCTAAAACAACTACTGAAGAAAAACCAGCGGTAACCATCATCCCTTCATTAAATATTGAATTAAATACAGCTGATGTACAAAATATCTACAACGGTATGCGTACCAATGCTCCAACGATTACATCTGTAAACTATGCAGTTAAAGGTCAATGGACTGACGCGATGTTCAATAATGTTGGTGTTCGTAATTCATTCTAAAATCAATCATTTGAGAACGTAAATCATCTCAGTTACATTTCAACTCCCTTCCTTCTACGGATAGGGAGTTTTTTCTATATTTTTTTAATATCTATCTTTGAGAAATGAAATCTTTGACTGTGTTATCATAAGTACTGTACTATTTGTATGACTGAATATAAATATGGAAAATACATACAGACTGAAGAAGATAAGTACAATGAATCTGGAGGAACTATTATGAAAACAGTCATCAAAAAACGTGTCGTTATTGGACTTATCTGTGTTGTTGCCGGTATTATTGGTCTGGCTTCTAATAATTTAGGATTAGGTGGCAAACCCGGTTCTCTTGTACATAAACAAATATGGGAATTATCTGGTGGGCAATTGAAAGCATTAAGTATCTATTCTGCTTATGATGTGCAGGTGGATTTTGTGCCAAGTACAGATGGTAAAGATACTGTTCAATTTGAAGGTAAGCTAGATCAAGGTATCTCCAAGCAACTACAACAGACAACGATTCAAAACGATACCCTACAACTGTCGTTAAAAGAAACAAGTAATGGATTTAATTTATTCCATTGGGATGTGACACCTGCTATTCAACATATAACAGTTGCTTTAACAGATCCAGCTCAATTGCAACAATTTAATATGGATGTATCATCTGCTCATACAACACTCAAAAATGTAACAGCTACCAACATACAACTCCAAACCAGTTCAGGCGATGTAAAAGCTTATGATTTGAAAGGCAAAACGCAATTAGCTACTTCTTCAGGTGATATTCGCTTAGAACACTGGCAAGGTTCTACGCTCGATCTAGCTTCAGGTTCAGGCGATATTTATGCGCAACGCTTAGATGGAGATGTTCATACAAACGCAAGTTCCGGTGAAACCGAAATTCAGCAATTAGGCGGAGAAGGTCATATCGAATCGCAATCTGGTGATATCTTAATCACTCTTCAAAAAGGAGCACGTAATCTAGAAGCTTCTGCTCAATCGGGCGATATTGAAATCCACACTAACCATCAATTTGAAGGTTCATATGAAGCCCATACGAACTCAGGCGATGTGGAAGTTCCACCTAATGGTACAAATAGTCCTTATATGATCAAAGCCAATACGTCTTCTGGTGATATTGAGATTGAATAAGTATCCTCTGGATTATAAAGGTGAATAGATTATTATCTGTATCTATCTACAATTAAGTTTCTCGATCTGCTACCACCAGAATATCCATATTGCGTGCATAACGTAATACTTTTTTCAATAATGAATCTCTGCCCCATCTTTTCCAAGGTGGGGTACTTGTCTGTCCAAGAATCATCTGAGTTGCATGGTACGATTGAGCTTCTTCTACAATAGACTGGGCTAAACGTTGACGTAGTGGTTGATAGCGAATCTCAAATTCTCCGCCTAGACGTACTGTTAAATGATGCAACTTATCTGCTTTGTCCGCTATTACACCTGCCAGTGAGAACTCGCTACCCAGATGAATATACGAAACGATTAATTTGGCTTTGAGTCGATACGCAATGCGGAATCCGCGCCGAATCAGACGCTCTGCTTCATGATCTAATTTGACACCTACGAAAATAATTTCTTCTCGTTGCCAAGGGCCACGCAATGAATCTTTACGCTCCCACGATTCTAAACGCTCATCGACATCATCAGCGACTTCACGTAATGCCAATTCACGTAAAGCAATCAGATTACCCATTTTGAAAAAGTTACTGAGTGCCTGTTCGACTTTGGACGCAGCATAAATTTTGCCTTCTTGTAATCGTTGGCGTAACGTCTGTGGTGTAACATCAATCAATTCTACCTCATCTGCCAAATGCAAAATGGAATCCGGTACTGTTTCTCGTACACGAACTCCTGTGATTTGTTCAACAGCATCATTTAAGCTTTCCAAATGCTGAATATTGACTGTAGATATCACTGAAATGCCTGCTGCTAATAACTCTGTGATATCTTCATATCGCTTACTATTACGGCTACCCGGTACATTGGTATGAGCTAATTCATCGACCAAAACGACTTCTGGGTTACGTTCAATAATCTTTTGTACATCTAATTCTTCTAAATGATGATCACCATACTTGATCACTTGCTTTGGTAATAATGTCAATGAAGCCGCTTGATCTGCTGTTTCTTGTCGTCCATGAGTTTCTAATAAACCAATCACCACATCTATACCTTGGCGATGCAGTTCGTTACCTTCACGTAGCATCGTATATGTTTTGCCAACTCCGGGTGCTGCTCCTACATATACTTTAAATGTACCGCGCCGAATATGGTCAATTTGACGAGCAATTTCTTCTGAAGGTAAACGACGATAGACATCTTCTTTTTTAGGAACATTCACTTTAGCCGTTTTGGCAGGTAAAATACGTTCTCCTTCTTGCTCTGCACGATCTGCCATCAAAAAAATATCAATATCCCGTGTCATTAACAATACACCATTAATCACAGAACGATTGATCCATTCTTGCCAGCGATTTTGGCGTGAATGTCCTAATACAATACGTGTTACTTGGTGTTCTTTGGCATAACGTACTACTTGTCTTGGTAATCTGCGCTTAGAGATCATTGCCACTTCTTCAAATACGCCACCCACTTGAGTCGATAACTCACGGATCGAACGCTTGAATGTTTCTTCTTCGCGATTGAGCTTACGTGCTTTATTTTGAAAAGAAACAACTAACAAATCTCCACTTAACCGCCGGGCAATCTGTTGTCCACGCCGGATATAAATAGAACCATTCCAGTGGTACTGCACAGACACCATAATACGTTCTGCTGTTCCTGTCGGTCCGGTCAGCCCTTGTTCGGCACGATGCTTCTCCAGTGTACCGCCTACTCCCTCTGCCACAGTGCGCAGTGCTAATTCACGTAACACAGCCAGATTCCCACGTTCAAAAAAAGCACGGTCACTACTATTATCCAACAGACCAGCAGAATAACGTTGCAGCACCACTTCTGGCGTGACATCAATTAATCGAACTTCATCGGCTTGGTGTAACGTATCCGCAGGAACCGTACATTCCACTTCTCGGCCAATATACTGCTGAGCCAATTGAGCCGAACCTTCCAGTTCATATACATTAACTGTTACCATGACACTGATTCCATGTTCCAATAGATAACGAATATCTTCCCAGCGTGTCCGATGCTTCGCTTCAGGTCGATTCATATGAGCCAAATGATCGACTAAAACGACCTCTGGATTGCGCATAATAATTTGTTCTAGATTCAAATCTTTTTGTTCCCACTGTTGCCCTTGCTTGTCTTCTTTCACCCAATGGATACTTGGAATGCGTTCTAGATCGCCTAATTGTTGCATCGTTTCCGGACGTTGTAAGGTAGATACTGCACAAATGACAACATCTATTCCTTCTTGACGGAGCATCTGACCATCCCGAAGCATATGGTACGTTTTACCGGAGCCACTTACGGCTCCGATATATACTTTCAAACGTCCCTGTTTTAATTTGGTGATCATTTGTAACAATTCTTCAGGTGTTTTGCGGCGAAAAGTGTTCATGATGCAGATAGCTCTTTTTGCAAAGCAAGATTCAGTTTCAATACATTAACGGCTGGTTCACCGAATATACCTAATTGTCGGGATGATGTATTTTGCTGAACTAAAGCTTGTAATTGATCTGCTGAGACTCCTGTTAATGAACTAATTCTTGGAATCTGAGCTTTAGCAGATTCAGGGCTAATATCAGGATCTAATCCTGAGCCTGAATTGGTGATCAAATCTACCGGTAAAGAAGATACGGGAACATCTGGATTTTGCTTTTGCCATGTACCTACAGATTCTTGCAGGCGTTTGAGCAATTCTGGATTAGATGGTGCAAAGTTTGGTGATCCTGATCCATTCGCATTGTAATCAATACTGGATATCCGTCCTTGGAAATATTGAGGTTCTGTAAATGATTGTCCGATCAGTTCAGAACCAACAACCTGATTGTTACTATTATAAATAAGACTTCCATCCGCCTGCTTGGACATCAATGCTTGCGCAACCCCTGTAACTGCTAGTTGATAGAACACACAACAGAGCAGAAATAAAATGATACTTGTTCGTAAAGTCACCCATACCGTTTTCATACCTATTCTTTCCCTTCATTTCTTAGTAGTCATTTCAAAGTATCTGTATCGTTCGTTGAACTTATTTCTTATAAAAAAGTCTGCATAATTAAATCAATACATTTGATACCGACAAAAGGAACGACTACTCCCCCAAATCCATAGATAAATAGATTACGACGCAATAATTTGGTAGAACTCATTGGCTTATAAGCGACACCTTTCATCGCTAGTGGAATCAGAATCGGAATAATGATGGCATTAAAGATTAGCGCTGATAAAATAGCGGACATTGGTGAATGTAGGTTCATAATATTCAGCACTTGCATTTGCGGAATAGCCACCATAAACATCGCTGGAATAATTGCAAAATATTTAGCAATATCATTCGCAATACTGAATGTCGTTAAGCTACCACGAGTCATCAATAGCTGTTTACCAATAGCGACCACTTCGATAATTTTGGAAGGATCGGAATCCAGATCGATCATATTGGCTGCTTCTTTGGCAGCAACTGTACCACTATTCATCGCAATCCCTACATCGGCTTGTGCAAGTGCAGGTGCATCATTGGTACCATCACCTGTCATTGCAACTAATTTACCTTCTGCTTGTTCACGGCGAATAACGGCTATTTTGTCTTCCGGCGTACTTTCAGCGATATAATCATCGACTCCTGCTTCCCTTGCAATCGTTGCTGCGGTTAGTGGATTATCCCCTGTACACATAATCGTTTTGATACCCATACTACGCATTTGTTCAAAACGTTCTTTCATACCTGCTTTGACTGTATCTTTAAGATAAATCAATCCATAAATTTCTTGATCTACAGCCACTGCAAGAGGTGTTCCTCCAGCAGAAGCAATAGCATCATTATTGGCTTGTAAATTATCCGGAATAGTTCCTCCCTGAGACACAACCCATTTTCTGATTGCATCGACTGCACCTTTACGTACTTTGCGACCATCGGTAAGATCCAGACCGCTCATTCGTGTCTCTGCACGGAACTCGATAATCTCTGCGCCTTCGCTTAACGATTGCGGATATTCCCAATTTTGCTTTTTCATCAATTCTAGAACAGAACGACCTTCTGGTGTCTCGTCAAAAGCAGAACTTACGGCTGCCCATTCGCCGACTTCTTGTGGTGAATGTCCTTCTGTCGGTACAAATTCGCTAGCCATCCGATTACCATACGTAATCGTACCTGTTTTATCTAAAATAATCGTATTGATATCACCAGAAGCTTCTACTGCTTTCCCTGACATTGCTAATACATTAAAGCGTGTTACCCGATCCATCCCAGCGATCCCAATAGCAGATAACAATCCACCAATCGTTGTTGGTATTAAGCAGACTAACAACGCAATAAGTACAGGTACAGATAGAACAATATTTAAGTAGCTTGCCATAAAAGGCAATGTAACAACAACCATTAAAAAGATAATTGTTAAGCTTATCAATACTGTGTTTAACGCAATTTCATTAGGTGTCTTCTGACGTTCAGCACCTTCGACCAGACTAATCATCCGATCCATAAACGATTCACCCGGATCGCTTGTAATACGAATAATGATCTCATCACTAATCACCATCGTACCACCAGTGACAGAACTAAAGTCTCCACCTGCTTCTTTAATCACAGGAGCTGATTCGCCTGTAATCGCTGATTCGTCCACAGATGCCAGTCCTTTAATGACTTCGCCATCTCCAGGAATCATTTCGCCCTGTACCACTTTGACGATATCCCCTTTACGTAGTTGAGTGGAAGATACAGCGACAATCTGCTCGCCTTCGATCCGATTCGCAATAATTTCTTTTTGCGTATTTTTCATGGAATCGGCTTGAGCTTTACCTCGTCCTTCCGCCAATGCTTCTGCAAAGTTCGCAAATAGTATCGTGAACAAAAGAATAATAGCGACAGCAATATTAAATCCTGTTGAAACCGAGTCGCCAAAAGCATTAGGGACAAAAATTAACAATAAACTAATAATCAAGCCTACTTCTACTACAAACATTACTGGATTACGTGCCATCAGTTTAGGATTTAATTTGATCACGGACTGCTGTAAAGCTTTGGAGATCAAGTCCCGGCTCATCATTGATGATTTACTTTTCATTACATTGTTCCTCCACTTAGCGTTTGGTAGTATACACGCACTATATATTGATAGAAAAAGATAAGATGTTGCTGTTTACAATGTGAGCATTTCTGCAATAGGTCCAAGTACAACTACCGGGAAAAACGTAAGCGCACCGACTAAAATAACAGAAATAATAAACATACCGCCGAATAACGCTTGATCTGTTCGTAACGTTCCGCTTGTTTCTGGAACAGGTTTTTTCGCCATTAATGAGCCTGCAACAGCTAACAATGTCACCATTGAGAAGTAACGACTGATAAACATCACAACACCTGTCATGATATTCCAGAATGGTGTGTTATCGCCCAAGCCTTCAAATCCTGAACCGTTATTCGCTGCTGATGATGTAAATTCATAGAGCGCTTGAGTCAGTCCATGATAACCCGGATTCGAAATCGTATCTGCCTGCGTCATTAAAGCAATCGCTGTAGGCGCTAAGACCAGTAGAGGCTGAATAAGTAATGTGACGGCAATCAATTTCATTTCTTTGCCTTCAATTTTGCGACCGAGAAATTCAGGTGTGCGTCCAACCATAAGACCGGATAAGAACACCGCAATAATGGCATACATTAGAATATTCAACAGTCCTACACCTGAACCGCCAAATACTGTATTTAGCATCATATTTCCTAGTGCAATTAATCCACCGAGTGGTGTTAACGTATCATGCATGTTATTGACAGCACCAGTCTCTGAAGCGGTAGTAACTACAGAGTAGAACGAAGATTGAGCTTCGCCTAATCGTACTTCTTTACCTTCCATCGATCCTGCATTGTGCTGGATACCTAATTGATTAATCAATGGATTTCCTTGATATTCACTCGCAAGAGATACACTAAGCATCACGACAAACATCATAACCATCGAAACGAATAATACTCGGCCTTGCTTCGAGTTGCCGACCATTTTACCGTACGTAAATGGTAATGACATTGGAACCAGTAACATCATCAGCATTTGCAACATATTACTGAATCCGCCTGGATTTTCAAAAGGATGTGCAGAGTTGGCTCCGAAATAGCCACCACCGTTATTCCCTAATTCTTTGATCGCTAGAAATGATCCAATTGGACCTACACCAATCTGTTGCTCTGTTCCTTGTAATGTCTGAGCTGTCACTACAGTATGCAACGTCTGCGGCATACCTAATCCAACAAACACAAGCGCCATAATAAAAGTAAGAGGTAACAAAATGCGTGTAATTGCCCGTACTAGATCTGTAAAGAAATTACCTAGTGGCTTACCGGTTATTCCTCTAATAAATGCAATCGCAACCGCAATCCCTGTTGCCGGTGATACAAACATCATAAAGATAATCGCTGTCATCTGTGAAAATAAAGATAAACCACTTTCACCACTATAATGCTGTAAATTGGTATTCGTCATAAAGCTAATCGCTGTATTGAACGCTAGATCAGGGCTCATATTCGTAATGCCTGCTGGGTTCAAAGGTAATACATGTTGAAGACGGAAGATCGCATAAGCGATAAGCAAGATGACTGTATTACTGATCAATACGGCTCCTGCATATTGCTTCCATGTCTGATTTTCACCTTTGATTCCACCGAACCTGTAAATCCATTTTTCAATAGGATGAAACCAACGATCTAATCGATTGGGTGTATTGTCAAAAGCATGTGCAATATAATGTCCGGTTGGACGAGCGATGATTAAAGCAATAATAAAAGTGACTGCAATTCCGATATATGAAAAGATACTCACGATGTTCTCCCCTGACCCATTAGAATTTTTCTGGATAAATTAATGCGTAACATAGATAAATGGTTAATCCACCAATAATAATCCACAGCAGCCAAGTCATCGCTCATTCCTTCTTTCTCCGATAGCTACAGATGCCCATTGCAGCAACCCGCTCAACCCTACAGTAATCAACAAAACCAATCCAATCATTAATATATCCATCATATGTGAAGAACTCCCTGCATTCATTTTGGTTACTATGATTTGCTAAAAAAGGCACAAAAAAAGAAGCCTGGAGAAAAGCAGAACTTTTCCCCAGACTTCTACAAACACGCACACTTATCGTGTACCTGCCGAGTTGCTGGTTAGGAGTTCTCCCTTATACGCTTACGGAGTTAGCTGTCGGATTCGGGCTGGAAGATTGCCCGTTCCGGTAGATACCGGAATTCACCCCATGTTGTGTAGATCCTGATCATTTCCTATCAGTCCTCTTCATCAACGATTGGTTCCCCCGCTTTTCATATGCATATGAAAATTAAGCGTTGTGACATTGTTAACATATCAAAAAACACAGAGTCGTATTACACTGTGTCAGATCGGCACAAGCTTCACACTTCTCTCCTATCCACGCTTACGAGGTTAGCTGTCGGATTCGGGCGGTGAGAGTCGCCCTACTGCATTGTCTGACTGTACCATGGTTAGTCAGTATGCAGATTCACCCCAACGATTCACATTCCGGCTCTCACACCGTTTTGTGAAATCGCAATTTGGTTCCCCCGTTTTTCGGTTAGCACCGAAAACTCAGCGATCAAAAACATTGGAAACTTCATTTATATCAGTTGCTGAATCGTATTCATCAACTGCCTGCAATGAATAATACGCCTGTCCTTGTCAACTGTAAAGCTGAGAAAAGACGCAAAAAAAGCTGTGAATCATCACAGCTTTCATTTTCAGATAACTATTGAAAAGTTATCTATCGCAGGCTCCTATTTTCTCTCTTTTTCATCGTTTCTCTACTTTTTCACTCTTGTTACATCGCATTTATCATTCATTTACAACAGATTCTGAAAACGGTTATGTCATTTTTTACGCAAGATGCTATCATTTTTAAAATTATGGTCAACCTGTGTAGATTTCATAAGCGAAATGATACAGTGTGCTAATGTCTGAATTTAATGGCTTACCGTTGCTGAAAAATTGGATTCTGACAATATCATAATAATGTCTGTATTTGGATGATTGGAAAGTATATTGTCCTACTCCTGGATTATCAATATTGACTGGCATTGTAAAGTTACCTGAAGCATCTGTCGTAGCTGTTCCGGGAATCACTTTGCCATTGAGAATTGTAGTGATATTAGTCGTTACGATAGCGTTCGCTACCGGATTGCCTGTAGCATCAAAAGCACGACCTGAGATCACAATATTGTTTTTGACACGCCACTTATTACCTTGTCCATAATTAATAAATCCATAGACACCACCATCTGTTGTAATATTACTGATCGCAACTCTGGATACATCTGCTGTCTGATAATTAACAGATAATTTGTATGGAGTCGTTAGATCGAATGTAGAAGGTGCTAAGACTTGAATATAATACGTTCCCGCAGGTAGTGTGACTTGACCGTTGGTATTCTGTGCCAGTGTTCCTTGACTCACCAGATTCGCATTAAATAACTGTAATTGATACGTTCCATAAGCAGATGTGTTGTCTAGACGAAGGTTCATTTTGGATTGAGCTGTCAAAGTGACTTTTGTCCAATCCTCGTCAAAACGATTATCAATATTCTGTGTGCTGACAAAAGGTGCTGATCCTTTATCTTTGGCTAACCACGGATTATCATCAGGCTCGCTTGCATCATAACTATCTGAAGTGACAGCAAATACAGTAAATGGATTAGTGGTATCTGCTCCTTGATAAGAACTTACTCTAATAAAATAATATCCTGCTTTGGCAATATGACTAAGCTGTTCATATTGTGTTGGACCTTTGGTAGAAAAAGCGACCTGCTCGATCTCAGATGTCTCTTCATTCAAATAATACAGTGAAAGATCATAATCAACCGCAGCCGAGTTGACTACACTTAAAAAAGAAGTCAGTTTCGCTGGATTAGTGACTTGAGTATAAAACCAGCGACTTTCTCCTTCAGCAGCAATGTAACCTTGATAGACTTGTCCTGTCTGAATAAACAAAGCTTGATCCGGTGTAGTATTCGTTCCATACGTATCTTCAGCTACTGCACTGAATGAACGAGCAGACGACGGCAATGTGATAGATTGTGATAATTCACTTTTTGGGATAGCCAAGAAATCTTTAGAGTTGTTCAATCCATTGTTTGGCGCAACATTTTGGACTAGAGGTGTAGTTACCCCCAAATCTTTATGTATTGCTGGAGTCTGTGCATGGGTGGTTACTCCTCCCCAACCTAAGCCTAATGTCACAAGTAATGCTGTTATACCTACTAATTTCGTTTTCAAAATATCTCTACTTTTTCAAATATATGTTATTTATTAGTAAATTATACCTAAAATAAAATTTGATAGTCAACTACATTTTTATCATTTTAGGTAAAAAATATTAAAAAATAAAAAAACTCTGTATCTTTTTAGCGATACAGAGTTTTTTGTGATTTATATTATATTCAAAATATAGCGTATTAACGTATATGACTATGCCAGATTTCTTCTTCTTCATCTGTCATTTCGCCTACAATTTTGTGGAATTTCACATATTGAGCGAATGTATCTTTTAACAACTGAAATTGAGCAAACGATCCGCTGAATTGTTCAAGTGAAACCGATTTGGAAACCGTCTCAATATTGCTAATCTGGCATCCACTGTTCAGTTCCAATTGCTTCAGATTAGGCAAATCGGCAATCGCTGAGATATCAGAGATACGTGTATCATGAATGGTCAGCATTTCCAATTGGTCACAAGCTTGTAGACAACTCATATCAGCAAAATAAGCATCTTCGATATGAAGCTTGCGCAAAGACAACGACTCACTAATATGTTGCCAGTCCTCCGCTGTCCATTCTCCAGGAGAGCATACTTTCAATTCCCGCAGTCCTGTGATCGAAGATAACGCTTGAACCGCTTGACGTGACGGTGATGAAAGAGCAAGTGTAGTCAACTGCTTCATCTGGGCTAAAGGCGTATAATCTTGAATACGCGTATCTGTGCAATCTAGATTACATAGATGCGGTAATGTGGCTAAAGGGTCCAAGTCTTCAATCAATGTTCCTTCGAGATTCACAATTTGCAAATAAGGTAATCCACGTAATGGCGTCAGATCCCGAATCGGATTACGGACAAGATATAACTTTTTGAGTTCACGGCAATTCGCAAGCGGACGGATATCTTGAATATCATTGACACTTAGAATCAATTCACGCACTTCATGACAACGTTCTAGTGGTGTGATATCCGTTAGTTGTTCACGAATCAAAAAGATTTGATGAGCACGAGCGAACTCTTCCACGGTATTGGATTTGTTGATAATTCGGTCTCGCCAGCTATCATCCAACTGCTCAAACCATTCTTTTAACGGTATTTCTGATTCATTAGCTGGCGTATGGGCTTTGGGTAGATCAGCAAGCGCATAGGCCTGAGCATCTTTCAACATACGTGATTGTTCATTACGGCCATACATCCAATATTTGAATCCATCATCTTCTTCAATCGTATAATTTCCGTGACGAACCGTATCACGCATAAAATGAATAAATTCGCCCAGACTACGCGCAATCACATATTTCATTTCTTCATCACGTCCGAAATTAATTACCTGTCCAACGACTCCATGTTCAGCAGGAGACAAATCAATCCCTAGATGATTCCCCCCTCCATCATGACAAAAAGGAATCCAGTGACGATTGATATATTGCTCTTTGATCCAACCTGATGGAATCGAATAATGATCTCCCATCGTCTGGTACTCCGGTTCAAGCTCTGACCATATTTTCCATTCGCTAACCATCTCTTCCAGACTCAAAAATTGCAAGCCAAAAAAGAACCCCGGTCCACTACGAGACTCGCCATTGTGTATGTGATACAGTTCTTTCAGATCATCAGGGAAAGAGACACCAATTGTAGCTTCAGCTTGCTCTATTTCTTCATCTCCAGCAGAAGCTTTGAGCGCTTCTTCGAGACTATTCAATTCTGGTCGTAATATGGATTTAATTTCTTCAAGCCATGTTCCGATCATTGTTGTTTCCTCCTATTCGATGAGCCTTTCCTTGTGCTTATCATCATCGTCATTCATTAAAGTATACCGTTGCTGATGCTGCATACCTAATTTCGCAGCATGATTCACCTCAAATATAATATGTATTAACCGATATTAAAGGTAACGATTAACATTTCCAAAAAAAGGTATACATCTGTACGTACATAATACAGATGTAATTACAGGCTTAATCAAGCAATGCACTTCTTTTAAAAATCAAAATAATTTCTCGTGAACCACCTTGTGACAGACTGGTATCAAATGTCGATACAAGCTCCCATCCATCAAAACCATAGGCGTTCAATTGCTCTTGTAATTCGACATCATCTACTTTGCCACCGAGGAAACCTCCGGTGTGTAATTTGACTGTACGGTATTCCCATTGACTCATTGTATTCTTCCTTTCATCACCAAACATAATCTTCATTTATAAGCTTATGACTAAATATACACGATTACGTGTCAGGTTTCAAAACGTCATTTGGCAAGGCAGTACTTTTATTTTAAAATAAATAATGAATATCGTCCCTGTCCTTGCGTGACTATGTTAAACTAAAATTATCTACTTATTTTTTGTTCAGGTACAGAAAGACCATACTATTCTGGAGGAATTATACACGACTCATGACGAAGACAATCGGACTTGTCCGCCATTTTAAAGTAAATAAAGAATTTCCTCTTCGCCAGTTTGTCACAGTTAGTGAACTGATTGCTTGGCTTGAAGAATATGATATTGCGGATATCCATGATGGTACAACAGACTTGCGCGGATTCAATTGGGGAAAATGCTTTGCCAGCGATCTCCCGCGTGCGATCAAAACGGCACGTTCGATTTATGATGGCGAAATTACAGTAATGCCTGAGTTGCGTGAACTCACACCTCCAAGCTTCAATACGAATATACGTATTCCGTTTATCGGATGGGGCGTTCTTTTCAAAATGGCTCCTTTACTAAGCCGTAGATATCGTAAAATGATCCGAGAAGTCGAAGCACGTATTAATCGTGCACTAGATGTGATTTTATCTTCAGAGGAAGAACATATCCTTGTCGTGAGTCATTGGGCATTAATGCTGTATATGCGTAAGCAACTGGTCAAACGTGGCTTCAAAGGCCCACGAATGAGACAAGTGGAAAATGGGAAATTGCATGTTTTTCAAGCAATAACAGTTCAATCTCCTTATCCGATCAACAAAAAGCAAACCCATAATCAATTCGATTAAATAACGATTGAACCTCAATAGACTATCCTTTTCCTCAGAAACACTCAGGAACGGGATAGTCTATTTGAATATGTCTAATATAATATAAAGTAGCGTCAACAGCTTCTCTAGCTGGAATAGACAGAACAATACGTTCGTTTAAAGTTCAACTGAAGCAAATCTTCTTTGCGGATAAAAAAATGAATGACTCCCGCATCCCACCACATATAACCGATATCATCATCGCTTTCGATCTCCAATAACATCAACATATCTTCAATCTCTTGATCTGCTTTCTGTTCATCACCTTCCAAAACATCAACCAGCCATGCCCGGCGCTTCTGTATTTCATATGTATGCTTGCCTGTCAGTATCGAAGTGATGGCTTCAATCTCATCGTCTCCATGTTGTGATACAGGATAACCAAACATTTTCCCAATCGCATCATCGGGTTCATTATTCAACCCTTCGATCCACTCCAGATACTGTTCCTCAGACACACCATGATCTGCTAAGGCATCATATTCTAAATATCCGTAATTCGGAAATTCTATTTCGCCTTGAGCATGAACTTCATACGCTTGAAACGGCTGTTCTTCATCTTCTTCCAATATTGTCATCCCTGCTGGTTCACGATAGTATAGTGATCCCATATCTTGCTCCGACATATACAGAATCTGATGCTCAATCTGGTAAGAAGGTTCATCTAATCCCACAAAAAAATAAAGCATTCCCTGACGCGGAAAATAATCAGGCAACCGATCTTCACCCACTTCGCTAACGATCTGTGACAAATTCAATTGAGCCAGTGAAGTCATATATTGTCCACCTTTGGTGCAAGGCCACTGGATATACGCAGGTAGATCAGGATAACCTCCAATACGTGATACTCCCACTTGCTGACTTCCATGCTGTCCACGTTCTAATTGAAGTACAGAACGCTGAGTAGCCTGTAAATATGGTGCTAATACAGATATCTGATGCTTATCCAGTAAGGATGGAATATAATCGCCTTGAAATGCTTTAGGCATCGAATTCATGAAGTCATCTTCCTTTAAAGTAAGGTATTTTGTGTTGCACCCATCATTTCTCATTATCATGGTTGCGTTCATCGTGCCAAGCGCCACTAGCTATCTATGTTTCGATCAAGGCAATAACATCAATAGTATAAATCCACTGACCGGCACTATAATACCTACACCAATGCCCACATAAGGATAAGGTGTTTTCCAAAAAGAACGGGCTTCTTGGATATTCGACTTTTGCTTATGCCAGAAAGTGATCTGACGATCGAAGCTACGCATTAACTGTAAAGCATCCTGCTCACTACACTCGGATAATCTTTTTTTGTAAAGCGGCATAGGCAACGTCCCGTTCATGTTCTTGCCCTTGTGAGAGTTCATCCGTTGCTCCTTCTTTCGTTATATGTTGTTGTCTTACATTATAAGATGTTCTCAGCTATTCACCCTTATATCAGGTTATTAAAGAATCCTTATGATTAGTCCGTCCACTTCCGTTGAACCACCCAATAATTCAAAAATCGCACAAAAAGACAGGAACTAATAATAATTAATATATACGCTGTATCTTTTTCCCAAGGAGCATGTCCATCCATAGATAGAAATAGGATTAAGACCAGAACACTTAGAAAGGATAAGCCTGTATTTTCACGATTATACTTCTGGAATCGATGATATACTGAACGAAAAATCAACAAAATGACGATCAAGGATGAACAGATTAAAGGATAATATTCTAACAATATAGCACCTCTTTTCACTTCTTTCTATCCGTATATCTGTCTATGGGATATATGGAAATTATAGTATAGAGACTGGAAAATTACAAAAGGTGTTTACAGCTCTAATCCTATTTCTTTGCTACGTTCCATTAAAGCTCTAAGCTTCACTTCTGTCGCCGAATCTTCTAGAGGCGTATAAATACTACACCGTAGATCGGTATTGCCTTGTACTTGTAATGAGGTAAGATCGAACAGCATTTTACCGGCTTTGGCATGTCGGAATTCGATCACAACTTCAGGTGCCGAACTGACTTTACTTTGCTCCCATAAATGATAAAAATCAGGATATAATTCACTCATCTCTGCAATGAATTGCTCATACCACTCATCATCTACATATTGACCATAATAAGCACGAAAAATCGCCAAAAATCCGCCTACAAAGTCATCCCAATTTACCGCTAAACGGCGAAACTCTTTACGTGAAAATAACAAACGAATCATATTGCGCCCCGGTTCAGGAATACTTTCAAAATCGAGAAACACATGTTTGGCGGCATCATTCCATCCAACAATATGACAATGTCGATCAGAAATAATCGTAGGACAGTATTGTAGCTGTTGTAAGATTTTGTATAGCGCAGGTGTAATAGAAGGAAGTTCTTCGGACAAAGGAACGATCGATGCACTTTTATCCAGCGCTAATGAAAATAAGTATTTCCGTTCATCCGGTGTTAGCAAAAGAGCGGATGCTATATTTTCCAATACAGAAGCAGATACTTGAATATCTCTGCCCTGCTCTAACCATGTATACCATGTTGTACTGACACCTGCTAATTGAGCGACTTCTTCCCGTCGTAATCCCGGAGTGCGTCGTCTAATGCCAACGATTAACCCCACTTGTTGAGGCAAAATCTTCGCTCGCTGAGCTTTGAGAAAAGAAGATAAGGCTTGTAAACGATGCTGTTGATTCACTGTATACCCTCCTTAGAGTGAATGCGATTTTAATGCTCGTTGTATACATACATTAGTGTTCTGTGATTTTATTATTTAATTGATAGGTTTAAAAAGTATGCAGTAACCTGTTACTTATTATACTAGGATAAACGGTAACTTGTAATAGGATATTTTGCATGCCAGAATAATAGTGTAGAGGTCGCGTTTATATTGCCAAACCCAAACGCTTAGGAGGATAAAAAAGGATGGAACGAGTTGTGATTACAGGGATGGGGATTGTTTCTCCGTTAGGGAATGATATAGATACATTTTGGGATAATTTGGTGAAAGGTCAATCGGGTATTAGTATGATTGATGCGTTTGATACGTCACGGCATAAAGCCAAAATTGCAGGTGTGGTGCGTGATTTTGATGGGGATGCTTTATTTGGACGAAAAGAAGCTAGACGGATGGATCGCTTTGTTCAATTTGCAATCGCTGCGGCTGAACAAGCTGTATCTCATGCGGGCTTAAATATCGAAGAAAGTGATCGTGAACGAATCGGTGTCTATGTCGGTTCAGGTACAGGTGGAATTCAATCGTTGTTGGATCAAGATCATATTTTATTAGACCGAGGACCTGAACGGGTAAGTCCTACACTGGTTCCGATGATGATCGCTAACAGTGCAGCCGCGATGATTAGTATTCGGCTTGGCACATGGGGACCGACGCTTTCCCCTGTTACGGCTTGTTCGATCGGTAATACCGCTATTGGCGAAGCGATGCGAATGATTGCTTATGGAGATGCCGATGTGATTCTAGCAGGTGGTGCAGAAGCGGCGATCAATGAAGTCGCTCTCGCTAGCTTCGGCAATGCAACTGCTCTATCCACACGTAATGACGATCCAACCGCAGCCAGTCGTCCATTTGATCAATCCAGAGATGGATTTGTTATGGCAGAAGGTGCAGGGATTGTGGTACTGGAATCTTTATCTCATGCGCTCGCTAGAAAAGCGACTATCTACGCTGAAGTAATCGGCTATGGAGCTAGTTCAGATGCTTATCATATGGTAGCGACTCATCCTGAAGGTCGCGGAGCTCATCAAGCCATGAAATCGGCATTGCGCAATGCAGGCATCACACCAGAGCAAGTCGATGTGATCAGCGCCCATGCGACCAGTACAGGCGTTGGAGATCGCTCGGAGACGTATGCGATCAAGCAATTATTTGGAGAACAGGCGTATCAGATTCCGGTGACTGCTAATAAGTCGATGTTAGGGCATATGCTCGGTGCGGCTGGCGGTGTAGAAGCGATAGCACTGGTTCAAATGCTACGTAATGGGATCATTCCACCTACAATTAATTTGCACCAAGCTGATGAAGAATGCGATCTCGATTATGTTCCTGAAGGTGCACGAAGAGCCGATCTCCAGATTGGATTATCCAACTCGTTCGGCTTTGGTGGTCATAATGCTGTTGTCGTTTTGAAAAAATACGAATAACCGTATAGTTATTCATTATGAACTCTACTTTATTGAACATACTTGGTTATGATGAGTTTGTGCTTATAAGGCTCTAATGCTTCGATAATATTTTTCTTCGTATGTCGTTCAAAATGATGATTCCATTCAATCATATTCATTAACGTGCCGAATGAGAATCGATCTTGATCGACTTCTGTTCCTATTTTCTGACGCATAAAACGCAAAATCATTCGTCCATCTCGCACCAATGGAGACGGAGTCAAAAAAATGATCTGCTCTGCCATAGCAAAGCTAAACGTTAACCATTCATAATCCTGCCCCTCGACGATCCATGAGTCTTGCGAGACGATATCTAATAAGAGTTGTTCTCGCAGGGCAGGTATATTTCTGCGCTTCTTCTCCCCTGTTCCATTCCACACTAAATTTTCCAGTGCATAATGAGGAATACCCAATCTGCGAGATAATCGACGTGCCAGATGGGTTTTTCCACTTGCATGGGCGCCTATAATATGTATTTTCCTCGGTGTCATCTATGTTCACTCCTATTCGCTCGTTAGCCGCCCATTACGATCTGATGTCGTCTTTACTATACTAGCATAGGTTTAGTATAAATCGTTAGAGTTAACGTTTAAAAAAATAAGAGATTACGGTATGCTCTTAGCCAGACTTGTACATAATTTAATTATCGTTATACATATTGCGTATCTTTTGAATCACCTTATTCGTTTACAAGATATACAACGTTGTAGTCAAAGCATTTCTGATCACAAAGGGGGCGCCCCATAGATGACACTTTTACACAAGCAAGATCTTACTTTATGTTCAACACATTCTACAGATCAGACGACAGCGTATTGGAAAGAGCAACTTCCATCCCTGTATAAATACTGTCTGTCATTAACCCATCATATTGCAGATGCTGAAGACCTTATGCAAGAAACATGTCTCAAAATTCTATCTGCTCAGCGCAAAGGATTATCTATAGCACAATCAGAAGCCTATACGATTCGCACGGCTCGTAACACATGGATTGATATCATGCGTAGAAAACGTTATGTGGACGATTATATTCAGCAACATCAGCTAACGGTACACGATATAGCAGAACCTTGTCCACAAGATATTGAACTTGCGATACAACAATTAATGAATCAACTATCTCCATGGCAACAAGCGATTTTTATGTTACGAGATTTATTTGGTTATTCAGCGGCAGATACGGCGCAGATGTTAGAGACGACTGAAGGTGCTGTCAAAGCAGCTCTGTATCGGGCAAGAACAATTCTGAATCAAAAAGCTGACACCTTAGACGAATACACTTCGCTCGCCGAAGATAGGGATACGCTGGTGCTCTTACATCAATATGTACAAGCCCTTCATGCAGGTGATGCTTCCAGAATCGTGCAGTTGACGGTGATACGCATGAATACGTCCAGTCAGGATGTTCAAGCTATAGCTATCGATACCCAATGGGCTTGTGCTAAGCATTCAACATCGACAGCAGTCTCTAATACAATGCAGCCCTTTTTGCCGTATCACAAGCAGTCACATCAATCTTTGTCTTCCAAGATGCGAATAGCTGCTTAACAAGGAGTGCTTCAGATGACAACTATCCCTTATGTGGTGGAACAAACAGATCGTGGTGAACGTAGTTACGATATTTATTCTCGATTACTGAAAGATCGGATCATTATGGTGTCTGGCGAAGTGGAAGATCAGATGGCAAATATTATTGTAGCTCAACTGCTTCATCTAGCAGCCGAAGACGAGCAAAAAGATATTCAGATGTATATCAATTGCCCCGGTGGTTCGGTATCAGCTGGCTTCGCTATCTATGATACGATGCAATTTATCAAACCAGATGTGTCGACAATCTGTACAGGTATGGCGGCAAGCTTTGGTGCGATTCTGCTCGTAGGTGGTACGCTTGGAAAACGGATGGCTTTGCCCAATAGTGAAATTATGATTCATCAACCTCTTGGTGGCGCTAAAGGTCAGGCTTCAGATGTGATTCTCTATGCCGATCGGTTGCTTCGCAGTCGAGCCAAATTGAATGAAATTATCGCTGATCGTACCGGTCAACCTCTGGAGAAGGTTACGCAAGATTGTGATCGGGATTATTTTCTAACTGCTGAGGAAGCGGTAGCTTATGGGTTGGTGGATCAGGTTGTGGCTAGGGTTTAGAAAAATAGATTAGAAATTGAAAATAAGCTATTGCCTGTCTAAGAGGTGATAGCTTATTTTTTTGCTTTTTTCAATTTTGGTTGTTAACTCCCCACTCGCATAATGCTTCCAATCCCGGTAAAAGTGATGCGCCTTTCGCAGTAAGACTGTATTCTACTTTGGGTGGAATTTGAGGAAATTCTTCTCGCTTTATTACACCATCTGCTTCTAATTCCTTCAGTTGAGCACTTAACGTTTTGTACGTAATGGCACCAATTTGTCTTTTTAATTCATTAAAACGAACCGTTTGATTTTCAGCCAAAAGATAGATAATGACCATCTTCCATTTCCCGCCAATAATTGACAACGTGTAGCCGAACGGAGTATCTTGAATGTTTTTAATTTTGCCATGATATTCAGTCATACTCATGTATAGCACTATCCTTTCGGGTAGTACCTATCCAAATAGTGCGTACTACTTTTATATTTGCGTTCAGTTTATACTAGCCTTACTTTGAAGTAAAGGAGATCAATAATGACTACCAAAACGATACGTCTTTTAATGCCACAATGGCAAGGTGGGAATAATCCCAACTATTCTTTCGGTGCTGAGCTACTGGCATGGCTAGCTCCTAATAATGATCAACCTCTTATTCATGTTCCTGTTCGACCTTATGAGGGTACACCACTTCAAAATGAGCATGGAATGTATGGACGAACACAATTGATACAACAATTAGAAGCGGCCGAACATCTTATTCAGGCACATCAACCTGATCGCATTATTATGTTTGGAGGAGATTGCTTGGTCGAACAAGCTCCTTTTGCTTATTTGAATGAAAAATATGATGGTGAATTAGGCTTGATATGGATCGATGCTCATAGTGATCTGGTTAGATATACCGGATACGATAACGGGCATACCCTGCCACTAGGAAATCTTCTTGGCGAAGGTGATCAGGAATTTGCTAAGCATGTGAAAGTTCCTTTGAAACCTGAGAATGTCTTTATTGCGGGACTCGCTGTGGCTACAGAAGAAGAGAACAAGTTCATTGCAGAAGCCTTTGAAGCACAAGGTATAACAGTAGTCGAACATGATACCGAAATGATCGAACGATTAGGTATTCGTACAGCAGGAACAGCAGAATTAGCAAGTAGCTTAGATTCTATCAAAACATGGATTCAAGAAAGAGGTATTAAGCACTTAGCTATTCATCTTGATCTTGATGTACTTGATCCTCAAGCTTTCCGTTCTTTGTTATTTGCGAAACCTTATGAGTCTTATCTGGTCTCTCCTTCTGGCACGATGCAATTTTCACAATTGCTCCATTTGCTGAAAGAACTCTCTGAAGAAACAGAAGTCGTTGGCTTAGGGATAACTGAACACACACCATGGGATGCGATTAACTTGAAGAATTTGCTTGCGGAAATACCTATTTTAAATACGTAATTTTTAAATAGTGCTTTACTATCTTAATACCCTCTTACTCTGCAAAAAAGTAGGAGGGTATTTTTATTTGATATTTCTTGTACTACACTTTTAAAGTGCTAAGGAAGTAATTTTTAATATACTTTCTAAATAAATACAGTTATATTTTAATTATACATCCTAAAATTTGTATGTATAATTTTATAATTATAATAACATTTATTCTTATTAAAATAATTATCAAAGGAGGTTTCTATTTGTTGAAAATATACATAATTTTGATAGCTATTTTTTTGCTTAGTTCATGCAAGCTCACTAATTTTGGAAAAAATATAGATTTAGGCAAAGAAGCAATGAAAAATGAACATTATCGTGCGGCTATATATTATTTAGAACTAGCTAAAATTGATAAACCTAATCATGCAGGTGTTAATGAATTATTAAAAGTTTCTAATAATAAAGTAAAAGAAAGTTTAGAAAAAATGAAAGATCCTATACCTGAAATAGCAGTCGATTCAACTGGTAAACGACTCTCGTATCGTGAGTATAGGGTGGCAGTTTTAAACGAATTATCTATAAGAGAATCTGGAGTAAATAAAGAAGGTAAAACTTTTGAGAACTATATTAAAGATAAAGAACTAGAAGCTCCTAGTTCCCAAAAGCTAAATTATGATCAATTGTTTCAAAATTGGCGTAAGAATTATGATCATTAGAAAAAATGAATGACCCTTCGATTTACAAAGATCACTCATTCTCTTAAAACAATATGGTAAATAATATTTTATTCGCAGGCTAGACCATCACCATCTCGGTCTAATTCCAGACTATATCCGGGATCTTCTTTTGATAAGGGGGCTAATCCAGAATCGCGTACTACAGAACAATTCTCATAATATATTTCGTCTTGTACATTATCTTCTTCATGAGTTAAATCTGCTGAATTCAAGTTAAGTACTTCTTTACTTTCAACGACTGTCGATTGCTGAGGTTTTTCTAGTTGTTGATCAACCATCCCTTGTTCAGGAGAATTATTATTTGTTTCAACAACTTTAGGCTCAGAATCGGATGAAGATTCTTCATTTTCTGTGACTAATTCATCAACATTACTTTTTTCTTCAGATTGTATTTGAACTTCTGTTGATTTGAAACTATTTATTGGAGTTGAGAGTGTAGGTTTTTGTTTATCTATTGAATTTGTTATAAATATCATTGAACCTACAACACCTATAACTGCAACTAAACATAATATTAACGGATTTATTTTTTTACATTGAGAAATTATTATTGAGATTAAATTTTTCATTAATATCCCTCCAATCAAAAACATATTTATAGATTTATAATAATCACATTAAAGAATTACAATACTACTTTAATATCTAGATTTTTTTAAAAATAACACAGTTTAAATATTATAATTTGATAGGAGAGCCAATATGCAAATTCCACCATCAATTTTTTCCTCTCTACCTAAATTAATAAATATACTAGACCTTAATACTAGCAACATTGAAAAAATAGAAAATGGATTTAAAATTGCTCGAAAAGTTAATAATCTAGTGATAACACCTTTATTTATATTAATTTCAATATTTATAGCTCTTTATTTTTTCAACCAGTTTGGTCATGAACATTATCTTACAATTACTATACTATTTATTCTATCATGTTTAGGAATAGGTGTTTATACATTAATAGTAAATTTAAAAAAAGATAAATCAGAACATTATAACATAAATTATTATTTACATTGTTGTACTTTGCTTTCTCTTGTGGCGGCTTCCTGTTATGCAAATATAATTATTGGTATTATTTATAACTATTTTACTGGCTTTAATTTTGAGTCTGTAGCTATTGTAATTCTAGGTTTAGGTGGTTCTTTTCTTATATTTAAAATTAGTTATGCCTTTCTATCTTTATATCCTTCACGTTTTTCAACCAGTGCTATTAAAAAACATATTTTCAAATTTATTTTATCCAATAATTCTGAATTAGAAGTAATTCTATTAAACATAACTAAAAAAGGAGATTACATCGTTAAAGATAAAAAGTTAATTTATGATATATTGCATAATAAAGAATCAAATATTAGTTTGGATAATGCTTTAAGTTTTACAAAAGAAGAAATTTTAATAAATAAAACACATATCGTGAGTATAACTTATATAGAAGAGTTTGAACCTTCAAGTGTTTAATCAGAAAAATAAATTATTACTAACATTTATAAGATAAAATATAGCTAAAATAAAGAAACCCTATACTCTGATTAAAAAGTATAAGGTTTCTTTATTTAATTTAACTTTATTATATCTTTGGCTTGTATTACCCCTTCGTCGCTCCTGCCGTCAACCCATGTACCAAGAACCTCTGCAAGAACATATACAACAACGTAATCGGCAACGCCACTAACACCGAACCTGCGGCGAATAGGGTAAACTCTGTACTCGAATACGTATTGACCAGCTCATACAACCCTACCGCCAATGTCCAGTTCTCCCTCGAACGTAAGATCAGACGGGCGAAGATAAAGTCAACCCATGCACCGGCAAATGTCGTCAGTGCAATATACGTAATGATCGGCATCGACAACGGTAGAATAATCCGACTGAAGATTTGGAAATGACTAGCTCCATCCAGTAAAGCCGACTCTTCCAATGCTCTTGGAATCGTATCGAAAAAGCCTTTAGCCACAAACATTCCCAGTGCTGCACCAGAGGTATACACCAGTACTAGCGCCCACGGAGAGTTCAGCAGGTTCATTTGCAGTAAAATAACATACACTGCAATCATACTCATGAATCCCGGGAACATGCCTAGAATCAGTACAAGTGACATCATCGTTTGTCTGCCTTTAAAGCGGAAGCGTGACATGGCATATGCGGTTAGCACTTGGAACAGTGTGCCTAGAATCATACTCGTAATCGCAATTTTGAGTGTGTTCCAATACCATTTCAAGTAAGGCAAGTCTTTGTCCGATTGCGAACGGAATAAGTCCATATAATGCTCTAATGTTAACTTTTGCGGAATCAATGTCTCACTATAGAGCGAATCGCCTTCTTTGAGTGAGGATAAAATGATCCAGAGTGCTGGATAAATACAGCCAATCGCGATCAGCACAAGCAAGATGTAACTGAACACCAATTTGACACGTTGTTGTTTTCTCATTGGATCATATCCTCCTCTTTAAAGGAACGGCTACGTCGATAGTTATAGAGCGAGAATGCCGCAATAATAATAAAGATAATAATGCCGATCGCTGAAGCAAAGTTATAGCGCTGATTTTCAAGAGTTAACTTATAGAGCCATGTAACCAATAGATCGGTACTACCTGCAAATGCATAATCTCCATTGGCTGGTAATCCATTTGTTAACAAGAAAATCACGTTAAAGTTATTGATATTGCCTGCAAATTGCATAATTAAGATCGGAGCCGTCTGGAACAATACGAATGGCATCGTAATATTGCGGAACTTCTGGAACCCTGTCGCTCCATCCACTTCTGCCGCTTCGTATAGATCACGCGGAATCGCTGTCAGTACACCCAGTACAAGAATCATCGACACGGGAATACCGATCCACATATTTACTAGAATCACGGTCACTTTTGCCCAGAATGGATCATTCAGCCACGGTACTGAACCCAGACCCATCATCCGCAAGTATTGGTTGATCGGCCCAAATTGGAAGTTCAGTAGATTACGCATAATTAGTAGAGAGATAAATTGCGGAATTGCATACGGCAAAATAAATAGCGTACGCCACATGCCTTTGAATTTGATCCCTTTTTGCTCAATCAGTAATGCGACTAGAATACCGCCGAAATATGTAGTGACTGTCGCAACCACTGCCCAGATAATCGTCCATGTAAGTACACCAATAAACGTATGACTCCAGGATTTGAGTGTTAATAGATTGGTAAATGTACGGAACCCTACCCAATCGACTAGATTTTTAGCTGGAATATGATCGGGTGCCGAGTAATTGGTAAATGCCATTAATACCATAAAAATAATCGGAACAATCGTAAACACTAATACGCCAATCGCTGGTAAAGTCAGTAACAAATAAGGAAACCCTTGATTACCGATCATTTTCCATGTCTGACGGAATGTATTGGCACGTTCGCCACGTTCGCGCTTTTTACCAATACGATAAGCGTCTTTGATATTCGCAATATAGAAGCATATCAATAAACCAATATACAATAGTGCGACCAGTCCGTAGATCATCATAAAGATCGAATGATCTCCCGGTACGTTCTGATACAATCTGCCGACTTTCTCCATACGGGAAGGCTGATCACCAAGTGTGATCAACCCCCAGATATTGTTCGCCAGACTGGTAATAATCAGATAGACACTTACCAGTTCAGCAATCAGGAAAATAATTCCTTTCGCCCACTGACGATTAACCATTTGCCCGAGTCCCATAATCAGCGCAGACAAGATCGCTGCTATAAGCCCACTCCCTACACCTGTTGTTCGCTCAGGATGAATCGATACGTTCCCCATTGTTATTGCCCTGTCTCGATATTACTCTTCATTTGACTGACTAGATTATCCAGTGCTGCTTTGGGATCTTTATTATCGTTCCAGATCGAAGACATTGCTGCTTCCATTGGAGACCAGAATTGCGCCATTGCTGGGATCGAAGGCATCGGTACTGAATTTTCAAACTGTTTCAAAAATACAGATGCAATCGGATCGCTTTGTACTTTTTCGCTTTCAGCTACTTTGGTATTGGATGGAAGAGCTCCATTCATTTCAAAGTTCTTAGTCTGCCATTCTTCGGAAGTAATAAAGTCTGCAAATAATTTAGAAGCATTCGGATACTTCGTATAAGCGTTTACAAAATAAGCTTTTACACCGGAGAACGGAGTCATTGGTTTACCATTTGGCAGATTTGGATACATACCTACACCGATATTTTTAACCGATTCTTTGAGTGAACCTGTATCCCATGGACCACTGATATTCATTGCTAATTTATTAGACGTAAATAGTGATTTTTTGATATCTGCATTGATATCTGATGTTTTAAGCGGAAGAATTTTGTTCAATCCTTGAATAAATGTTGTTGCTTCAATAGCTGCTGGATTGTTCAGACCGATATCTGTTGCATCTGTACCATCACTGCCGAATACATAGGAACCGTATCCACCGATAAATGGGAATACATAGTATCCGTTACCAACTTCCCACATGATCGCAAATTTATTCGCTTTTGTATCGTTAAATGTATTTGCAAAATCAATTACGCCATTCCAATCTTGTGGTACTTCTTTGATCAAGTCTTTGTTGTAGAAAACAGCTGTGGTTTCTACCGATTTGGGATATCCATATAACATATTGTCATACGTTAACGCTTTGATCGCAATTTCACTATTACGTGATTTGGTATCTTCTTCGAACCAGTCATTAGGCAACACAACACCTGCGGATACCCCTTGACCAATCTGATCATGAACCCCGGCGAATACATCTCCACCTACACCTGCTGGTCCATCTGTTACCATTTGACCCATCGATTTGTCTGGTCCAACTTCAGCAAAGCTTACTTCTACATTATATTTTTCTTTAAAAGCTTTAGCGGCTGCTTCGATAAATGTTTTCTGATCGCCACTATCCCATACGGTAAGTTTGGCGCCTTCTTCAGGTACCATTTCTTGCTGATCGGCTGCTGTTGCAGGATCTGTGGTTGTTCCCGGTGTTGTTGTTCCTGCTCCACCACTGTTACATGCCGACACTATTAACATCATGATTAATAAACAACTCATGATTCCCCACTTTTTACGATTCATCATTCTTTTTTTCCTCCGCTCTATAGTATGATGGCGAGCGCTAAAATTATGTACTGTTATCAAGGGTTTGTTGCCTATGTACTTTGACTATATCATTTGCGCAAACGTTTGTTCATATTAGCATATGATACCCTTTTCTTCAGCCATAAAAGTCTAATAATCACCACTAAAGGTAAATGATGTTATAAGTAAGCGCTTTATCCAGCAAATCCATCATAACTGAAATATGGAAATTGTAAAAACGTTTGCACAAACAATTTAACGCCATATTCTGGCTTTTTGCAGATATAATTGCTTATATCCTATCTATTTCTCTGAAAATCATAAAATATCGCCTATTTTCTTTGGAAGTGTGTATATTTTGCAGTTTACATCCGTATAGCATATGTTTTAACATAGATAATACAGATAGTGATGGTTCTCAATATCCCAAAAACCATGACCAGGGAGGTACACATGTCGGTTACGATCAAAGATGTCGCCAAAAGAGCAGGCGTATCTCCTTCTACCGTTTCGCGTGTATTGTCTAATCATCCGCGAATCAGCCATGCTACCTCAGAAAAAGTGAGAGAGATTATGGAGGAGATGGGCTACCATCCAAATATGATGGCGAAAAGTCTAGTATCCAAAACAACCAAAAGTTTAGGTGTGATTTTACCTAAGCCTGCGGAAGAGTTGTTTTTGAATACTTTTTTTATGGAATTAATACGTGGTATTGTGACCCAAGCGAATCGAAGTGGATATGATGTTGTCCTCACTTCAGGCGCTAGTGAAAAGGAAGAAGTAGACGCCGTCTCTCGCTTAGTTTTTGGTGGACGTATTGATGGAGCGATCTTACTTTATTCTCGTCAAAATGATCCGGTTGTTGATTTCCTAAGTGATAAAGAATTCCCAACGGTACTGATCGGACGCAGTGAGCAACATGCGAATGTTCTTTCTGTCGATACCAACAATATAGAAGCGGCGGCAGATGCTACCCGTCATCTGATCCAATTAGGGCATCGACGGATTGGCTTTGTAAGTGGTCCTTCTGAGCTTGTCGTATCTCTTGATCGAATGAGCGGTTACCGACAAGCGTTGCAAGAAGCAGGTCTTCCTTTACGGGATGATTGGATTGTGGAAGGAGAATTTTTGCAAGAAAGTGGTTATCGGGCGATGTCCTTTTTTATGAATTTGCCTGAACGTCCAACAGCGCTTGTGGTTGTCGATGATATTGTCAGTTTTGGAATTTTGCGTGGGCTCCATGAATTGGGTTATAAAGTACCTGATGATATCTCAATAGTGAGTTTTAACAATATTGCGCTTGCTGAATTATCGACTCCACCACTAAGCAGTATAGATATTGGTATTTATCATCTTGGATATACAGCTTCGCAAGCATTGATTCAAGCGATTCGTGGAGATGATCATGCGTTACTTTCGCAGCGTCATATTGTTCCTCATCGTCTAATTGTGCGGGAGTCCTCCATGTTCTCCCCTCCTCATACGGAGTCATAATCATTCACATAAGAATTCAATAAAGCGACTGAACCAGACATTATTCTGGCACAGTCGCTTTATTTGCTATGAAATACATACATTCGATATCCAATCTATAACGTATACGATATAACACCAACATGAGATGGATACATAAATAGTTAACAATAATAGGAAATAAATAGATGTATATTCAATCATTCCCTTTATTTTGTCTTATTTGTAGCATAATTTAATGTTATTTTAAGCTAGCCATCACATTTCGTTAAAGTATGCACGATATAATAACTATACAGAAACAGCATACAAGCTATGAATCACTATAGTTTCTGTATTGATCTACTAATCTTTTGAGTCAACTACTATTTCATCCGAGGAGGGTTTACTTATGAATAACGATAATAACTTATCTCTATGGATGACCCAATTTCTGTGCAGTCCTGATCCAGTGAAAGAAGAACGTATTGAAGAAGCAGAGATTGAGAATAATCCAGTTCTACTGCAAAGCATCCGTTTTCACTTAGAGCTTCGCAATCGGCATGATCTGCTTGAACATCACACGTTATAATAAAGGATGGACTCATGAATACATTCAATCCCAAGATTGAGCGATCTCATCACAGCGATTGTTCGTTCCATATATAAACCCCTTATCCATTTACAGGACAAGGGGTTTATTGTATTTAAACTTCTCTTTTTTGATCCGTATACAGAATACGAATATAATCTTCATGTTGAGCTTGCGTTTTGGCTACACGAGGACGCTCATTCTCTGGAATCACTTCATAAGCTTTACGTAGATATTCTTTATTCTCTACTGTTGGATTTTCTAAATAGTCATAATACCGATTTCTACAAATATCATATAAGCTTGGATGCTTGTTTAACTTTTGATAAATGTCGAGTACTTGCTTGTATTTATCCTCAATATCTATAATGTAACTTCCATTGACCATTACTACATCACCGAGATGATCGAGTGTAATCTTAGTCGGTTCTTTGAGTTCTGTAAAAAAGGTGCCGTTGCTAAATAATTCTTCTAACTCTTCTAACTTTAATATTTTTTGAAAAACAGCATTTTGACATTCAATCGTACCGTCTTTATATACCGTGAGGTATACCAGATAATCAATACCTTCATACTTCATAAAGATAAAAAATCCTTCTCCTGTAACGACTTTATATCCTACTTCAGACTCTACAAAGAAATCTTGGGCGTAAGGTGATTCTACAATTTTATATTTCTCTTTTTTCATTTTTTCGGCAAAAGAAACTTCGTAGATATTATGCATACCCGGATTCAATTGCTGTACTAACTCCGTTATGTAGTCATAATAGCTCTGTGCATCGTGCTTCCATGAACCGCCAATCGTGCGATAATCCCCTAAGCCAAAAACGGAAATAGATTCTCCGTCAGGTACTTGTGGTGTTAACCATTCCAAATCAATCTTTTCGCGCACGCCTTTGAGATCAGCCAGTTCCCAACAATTCACCATTCCATCTTCATAAATATCTACATTGATATAAAAGTATTGTCCATTACGGATAAATCCAGGAATAGTGGTACCTTCTATTATTTTTTCTCTTCGAATTTTATGCATGAGTCATCTTTCTTCCTTCCCATATGCACTATCTTTTTTATAGATTGATAATAATAGTTATCTATTTATTAACCTATTAAGTAATTGTTTAACGTATTATAAGTTATAAATTTTAGGCGGTCATCTATTTTCTTGAATAAAACCCTTAATAAGTATAGCTTACTTTTTTAAATAGTTAAGTAAATTATGTATTTAGTCTAGCAAAAAGCTCTTACCCTGTAAAATAATCATATCGATTACTTTCAGAATAAGAGCTTATTTAGATCTTATCGTTATTTAATTATAAGCTTGCTAGTTATAAGCTTTGTTACCTATTAATCGTTATCGTAGTCGTCGTTGTCATCATCATTGTCATAATCTTTATCGACTGATAATACTTTACCTGTAGCTGCATCAATCTCTACAGTTGCTTCGCCACCAGCGATTTTCAAGTCAACTTCATAAGTCACTCGACCATCATCACTATCACGATCTACTTTAGTCACTGTACCTTTTACAGCTTTCAAAGCAATGGCTTTAGCTTGTGCGACTGTTTTTACTTTGTTGTTCGCATTGTTTGTAGCCTTCTGGTTGTCGTTGTCATCATCGTCATTATCATCGTTGACCACTTTCAACACAGTACCTGTAACTGCATCAATATGAACATCTACATCTTTAGTAGAATTGGCTTTATCTACATCAACTTCATAGTACATTTTGCCATTATTGTAACGTTCCAAATCTACACCATCAATCGTACCTCCAGGTACTTTTGTTAATGCGATTTGCTTCGCTTTGGTTTCACCAATTAATTTGCTTGTTGTTGCTGTTGCACTATTTGAATTACTTGAATTATTCGTAGTCGCTGCTGTCACAGTTCCCATTGTTCCCAAAGCGATTGCTGCTGATAATACACCGATACCTAATTTTTTGTTCATCATGTTATGTTCCTCCTAATAATTTTGTAATATGTTTTTCACTTGTTCTTGCCTCTGCTATTAATATAAAGCTTACAAATGAGATGTCGATTACAACAAGATTAGAATTTGATGAGAACGTTAATTATTATGAATTTCTTCTTAGTTCTCGTTGTCGGAATCGTCAACATCATCCCATGTGACAGACATGACTGCTCCAGAAATCGCATTCACCTGTACAGTAGCTTCTCTTTCATCTGGCGTATCAATATCGACCAAGTAATACGATTGTCCTTTGTCTTCATCATCTTCATAGTCGGTATCATCCACTTTACCGGGTACTTGAGTCAGTGCAATTCGCTCTGCATCTTTTTCTTTTAAAATCAATACAGGAGGTTTGGATGAATTGTTCTTATCTTTAGGTTTTTCTTTGTCTTTACGATCATCTTTGCGATCTCGCTGATCTTCAGGTGACGCAGGCGCACCGACTGGCGGCTGGTTCGGATCAGGTGTACCCATAGCTGGCTGATCATTAGACGGTGGTTGGTTATTAGCTATTCCACTGTTGTCATTACTACTATCTTTATTTTCAGTAGTTGAAGTCGTTGGTGAAGATTCAGTTGGTGTCGATGTAGTATCGCTTGTATCTGTCGAATCTTCAGCAGATGATGTATTTGTACTATTGCTGCTATCTGTTGTTGCCGGTGTAGTAGTAGAAGTCGTTGGCTCGGTTGCTGTTGAACTGGATGAATCTGAGCTAGACGAATCTGTTGTATTCGTACTATTAGGTGTAGTGGTCGCTACTGTCGATTGTCCGATCTGTTGAATCGATTGAATCGCTCCACTGTTACCGTTGACTTGAACTTGATACATGCCTTGATCCGATTGTAACTGAACTGTATAGATTCCATTATTTAATGCAGTCTCTGTTACTTTACCCGGATATTGCTTGAGTACTACATTTTTGGCTTGTGTTGATGTTAAAACAGGGCTCGCTTGTGCTATAGATTTCCACCATAATGTCATTAAAAACATCAAAATTAATAAAATTACGACTGCTCCGGCAATCCACCATCGTCTGTCTTTGATAACAGTTGCTACTGTATAAGTAGCAGGTGATGCTGTTCTTTGCATCTCTCTTCGTCGCATTTATGGATCACTTCCTCAATATAATTTCTAATTGCATCGTTATTATACAGGCTCTTCATTAGAATTTGCTGAGAACATCGTAGTTGTAGGTACAAAAATAGCAGGTAACGAGACGATCGCTGTTGTGCCTTCTTTTTCTACACTTTCCAGACGTATCGTAGCGCCAATCGCATCTGCTATTTCTAAAGCTAAAGTCAGACCTAGTCCAGATCCTCCTACATCGGTACGACTACGTGCTTCATCAACCCGGTAAAAGCGGTCAAATACTTTGGATAATTCAGCTTGAGGAATACCAATTCCTTGGTCAATAATTCGAATACATCTACGCTGTATTTTCACTGTACCTGCATGCTCTGACAGGGGTTGATCATTTTCAATCTCAATCACGATCGGATTCTGACTATATTTACGAGCATTATCTAATAAAATGAACAACAATTGTCGCAATTTACCAGCATCATTTTGAATCAATAGTAGCGACGGTTTGGCTAGTAATTCAGGGGAAATACGAACATCAATCTGACGCTGATACGCATTATGGAACCCTTTGACTAATTGATCAATTTCTTCAGCTAAATGCAAAGGTTCTATCGATAAATTCCACTGTTCTTTGTGCTTGGCTAATAACAGCAGTTGCTCAGTCATTTCTTTCATGCGTACCGCTTCTGAATGAATCGCATCAACCGACTCATGGAATAGTTCTGGACGATCCATCCCTCTACGCTTTAACAGACTGGCATAACTTTCAATAATGGTGAGCGGTGTTTTGAGTTCATGAGAAGCATTAGACACGAACTGTTTTTGCTTATCATAATTGGTCTCAAGTAGATCGATCATTGCATTAAACGTCTGACCCATTTCTAATAATTCGTCTTTGGACTTAGGATCTAATTCCAAACGCTTGAATCGCCCGCTTCGCTTAATCTCACTCATCGTTGAAGTCATGGCTCCAATAGGGCGCATAATAATTCGTCCAAGAATATGACCTGATAAAATAACCGGAATCATGGCTAACCCTGTAACTGTAATCAATACGATTCGAAGTACCTGCAAATAATTTTCTGTCTGATGCAGGCTTTCTGTCACTTGCACATTCACAACAGAACCGTCCGTCCAGATCACAGGAATAGATACGAATACATACCCATTCGCATTATACGTAATTTTTTGAGATTGTAATTCTTTACTATAGCTTACGGTGCGCTTACTTAATTCTTGTTCCGAAGAAGAAGTTACGACTAATGAATTATTTCCTTTTTCAGTGACAATACGGATCATTCCATCTACAGGAACATAAGCACGTAATAGATCGGCTGTGGTCATCGAACCTGCGATTTGCCGAATATTGTCCGCTGTTTTGTTGGTCTGTGATTCCACTCGTACCAATTGTTCATTGATCGACAAGCGGCTAAACACAATATAGACCAGCACATTGGTTAAAATAAATAACAAGGCAAATAACACCGAAGAATACAAATGTATTTTACTTCTTAGCTTCATCCTGTATCCTTTCTGTTAACTATTATCTTTAATAACATACCCTACTCCGCGTACCGTATGAATCAGTTCACGTTCAGGATCTTGATCTACTTTTTTGCGTACATAACGGATATAGACATCTACGACATTGGTATCTCCGTAATAATCATATCCCCAGACCGCAGTGACAATCTGATCTCGATTCAGTACTTGCCGTTTATTCTTGAGCAAATAAGCTAACAGATCAAATTCACGTGGTGTGAGCTCAATCTGTTGCTCACCTCTGATCACTTCTCGGGTTCCTTCGTTAAGACGTAAGTCTGCTGCGGTTAACCAGACTCCATCATTGTCTTCGATAACCGGAGCAGTCTGTGGACGTTGCCGTAGAGCTGCACGTACACGGGCTAATAATTCTTCGATTTGAAAAGGCTTGGTAATATAATCATTCGCTCCCAAGTCCAGACCGGCTACTTTATCTTCAACAGAACTTTTGGCGGTTAATAAAATAACTGGTATATTTCCACCTACACCACGAATCCGTCTCAAAATTTCGATACCACTCATTTCGGGTAACATGACATCTAACAAAATAAGATCATACGTACTTTCTTGATACAGATCCCATGCTTGTGCTCCATTATAGGCTTGTGAAATATCATACCCTTCTGCTTCCAGTTCAATCTGCAACAGTCGAGAAATTTTGTGTTCATCTTCTACGATTAAAATATGTTCCTTCAATCTCTGTTCCTCCTTGTTGCTATAGCTACTCTGTATTCACTTATCCTTTATCATAACAGACCGTGCGATGTTCACGAAATTCAGTTGTTGCGCTAATGAATTATATCGACAAAAAAGGATATCCTGCTTGAACAACGATAGGCATGATACGCTATCATTGCAGTCAGGATATCCTCTAAAAGAAGTCTATATCATTGAGATTTGTTTTTATCAATCAGCATATCTTTGATTAATCCGATCTGACCAATAATTGATTCAGGATCATAGTAAGCATAAGTGTCATAAGGTAACATATAGACCTGTCCTTTTTTCACAGCCGGCAAGCTTTTCCATAAAGGGTTATCCAGAATAGAACTCTTATCGACTTGTTCCGCATCATTGTTAAAGCAAATAAAAATATAATCAGCATTCGCATATTCTGGCAATACTTCAAGGGAGATATCTTTGATCTGTGCATCGCTATCAATCACTTCTTTTTGCACGATATCTAATGGTTTTAATTGTAGCGCATCATAGATAGCATATCCGCCACGCCCATAATTTTCACCGAGTACAGCTATTTTTTTACTCCGTACATTAATAAGTGCCGCAGTTTGTCCCGGTTTTACTATATGTTTAATTTGTTCACGTGCTTGTTCAGCTGTCTGATCATAGCGATCTAACCATGCCTTTGCTTCTTTTTCGCGATTTAATAATGTACCGAATAATTGTATTTCTTCTTTGGGATTATGGTAGGAAGAATAAGGAACATAGATCGTTGGAGCAATTTTGGAATATTCTTCGTATTTTTCGACATCAAAATCGTTAATAACGATCAGATCAGGATTTAATTCAACTACTTTTTCCAAAGAAGTGGGTGTGCCAATATCACTAATCGATTGTTCTTGTTCTTTCAAAAATGGACTGCCCATCCACCACTCTTTGTTCGCCCCTACAGGAGTCAGTCCAAGTGCAATCAGTGTTCCATGGTAATAGGTAGATACAATTCGTTTGGGGTTAGTAGGGATAGTCACTTTTCCTTTAGCCGTGTCGATTGTTCGTGTTGCAGACTGTGATAATTCTGTGTTCGTCTGTTGACTCTCTGTTGCTGAAGTAGTACTTGTACGACTACTACAAGCTCCCAATACCAGTGCTATACATAACAATAGTACACCTGTAATGATAGTCTTTTTTGTATATCTGTAATAATTCATAATGTCCCCCTGCGATTTAATTGATAATCATTCTCAGGTGGAATCATAACAAGTCTATCGTATAACGTCTATGCACAAATATGATCATTTATCATGACAATCATGATATGAACTGTTGTAACCACAATTTTAATTGTGCTTCTTGTGAACAAGGATCAAATCCATAAAAAATATTGCGATCCATAGTATAACATTGTCGATTCTGTACAGCTGCTAATTGTTGCCACTCTAAAGATTCCATTACAGGCTCCAAAGCGACTTCTGATGTGCCTTCAACTGGATAATAAATCACAATCATATGATCTGCTGCATATCGACTTAATTCTGCTAAAGTCACTTCTTTACTGATCAAATTCTGATCTATAATGTCTTCTTGTACGATTGCAGGAGGAATATGATGTAACTGTTGATAAATAAGTGGCCCACCCATACTGCGCCGATCACCGTATACATATATTTTTTCTGAGACGATTTTGTAGATACCTACTGTTTCATCCATACCGATAAACGAGGATAATTGTTCTCTCGCTTGCTGTATTTGCCGATCCCAATCATTTAACCATTGATGTGCCTGTTCTAGCCTGCCTACCTGCTCCGCTAACCACAACCATTGTTGTTGCCAGTTGTGATGTTCAATAGAGAGAGTTTGTACAGGTACATATTCTTCTAATATGAATCTACCCAGATTATCTTCATACGCAAATACAAGATCCGGCTGTACATCATTCATCGTCTGTATAGATTGCTCTAGACTATCATGCAATACAATCATCGTGCTTAGATCCAGATGTTGATGATACTTCTCCCATTTCCATGGTTCCAAATACCCTGCTTGGGGAACCATACCAAGTTGAAGAAGCATTGATGTAAAAGGATAATTCCACGTAGCATACTGCTTCTCAGACGATTGATACTGCTTGGGCGATAGACCAAATAAAGACTTAAACCGACGGCTAAAATAATGCTCGTTCGGATATCCGTTACGTCTAGCAATTTCGCTAATACTTGCACTAGAATATTGCAGGTCTTTTTTGGCGGCATTCATTCGCCAGCGGTAGACATAATCGGTAAACGAAATACCTTTATGCTTACGGAAAATACGAGAAAAATGTTCAGGTGTAATCCCTAAGCGAGCAGCGATAACCGTACGCCGTATCTCTTCTCGATAATACACCCTTACCTCATCTGTAGCCTGCTGTATCATATTCAGATTAGTTGCTTCTGTCCCTGGTGACTGATGGTTCCATATCAAATGTAATAGTTGATAAAAAAGAAGTTGGCTATACAGCTCTTTTTCTACAGACAGTTCTTTCGGTTGATCTACGGTTGCTAGTAATTCTTTGCCTAAGCGCTGCATTTCTAAAGGGGAATGTACAGGTATGATCGTAGCTAGACCATCGCTAGACCAAGAAGAAGATGCATGCTTATCTACATTTTGGAACATAAGCTTCAATAGCTGGACAGGTTGTGAAGAATTATTATATAGAAATACACCACTTCCAGCCGGACAAAATAAAATCTGATCCGCTTTGATCGTAAAGTGACTGCCTTGAAGCTGGACATCTGCTTGTCCTTCTTTGATCATCATCAAAGTATCGTATTCTGCAACTGTCCATTCTTTAGGATGATGATGCAGATAAGTGATGATCGTCAATGACAAAGGAATCCATACTTTACGAGATAAGATATGCGTATGTTGTTTATGTTCAGGAATAGATACATCGTTTGGATTGGAAAATGGATAATGATTTTCTTTTAACTGCTCAGTAATAGCACTTACTTCTTCGTCAGACAATTTACCCAAATATTTAACAGTACGATGCTTGTTCTTGCCTTGTTCATCTCGATACGATTCTACAATACGATAATACGTATATACATGTCCTTGCTTATGTACCTTTTGCTTTTTCAAAAACATGATCCAATCCCTTTCAAGTTAAGGTCTACAGTTGAGGACTACAACCTATAATAAAAGTACCTGAAAAAACCAGGTACTCGGGTCTAAATCCTGTTCATTATTCGTTTCCAAAATATAATGATTATCATTTAGTGATGTCAAAGAATAAAACAGTACGTCAAAATGATAATTGATCTCACAAAATCATGAATAAAAAAACGATTCACTAGCCAATAATTTTCTGATAACTAGCAATATCTAACCGACGACCAAATTTATAACCGACTTCACGAAAATGAGCACATTTCTCATAGCCATATCGTTCAAATAAAGCGATACTATTTGCATTTTCTGTACATACCGTTGCAATTAACACATGAAATCCACTTGCAACGCCTGCTTGTTCTAGAAAAGTGAGCGATTTTCCGCCTAATCCTTTGCCTGTCTGACCGGGCTTTAGATAGATCGTTACTTCTGCTGTAACATCATATGCTTGTTTATTTTTGTGTGGAGTGATTAAGATATAGCCAGCGATTACAGGTGTAGGTTCAGCATTAGAGACTACAGAAGCATCCTGTTCTTCGATAATCACATAAGACTTGTAATGAGCAGGTACATCCATAATCTGCGCGCGCATCTGTGCCAACGATAACAATTCCGTATGAAAAGATACGGTTGTATGCTCTACATAATGATTATAAATCGACAACACTTCAGGCAAATACTGTTCTTCTATCGGTGCAAATCGAATAGTACTCATCTCTAACCAACCCCTCTATTCACAAAAAATAGTGCATCATTCTTTGCAGACCTGCTGGCCCTATAGGACGATGACCCAAATCTTCAAACCCTGCTACTGTATATGTACGTTGCGCTGCCTGATTACGTTCATTAACTACCAATATTAACTCATGGATCTGCGGAAACTGCTGTCTCACCCATGCTGGTAATAATTCCATCGCTGTTCTAGCATAGCCTTTACCTTGATGCTTGGAATCAATTAACAATGCTCGAATCAACATGACTTTACTCGGTTTAGCATCGGTATAATCGCAATAAGAAAGAATACCATCACCTGTATGCAAAACAAAAAATCCAACCACTTGCTGCTGAGCTTGAATCACAATCGGATAACGCTGAGGATCAGTCAACGCTATCTCCAGTGATTGAAGAGGCAATGCAGTAAATTGTAATTGCTCTTCAGGTAGGTCAAATGAAGCTAACTCTTCTCGATATTCAGAACGATAATAGGCTAACTGTACAGCAGAAATACTCATATATGATTCTCCTTGAATTCCATTCCCAGATTAATCTGCTACGATGGCATAGATTTTGGCATCGTGAAAACGTCCTTTAACATACAAGTTTTTACGCATTAAGCCTTCATATTGCATACCGACTTTCTCCATGACTCGTGCAGAATTAATATTATCAGGCATACAACGAGCTTCGATCCGTACCAATTTCATTTGATTCCAGCCAAAGTCGATAATTGCTTTCATCGCTTCTGAAGTATATCCACGATTCCAAAATTCTCTAGAAAGAGCGTAACCCACTTCAGCTTTAAAATGTTTGGTATTCCAATTAATAAAGCCCATTGTACCGATCAAGCGTCCAGATTCTTTATGTTCAATTCCCCATTGAGAGACAGCGCCTTCTTCATATTTTCCAAGTAAAAAGGAAATAAACTGTTGGGTCTCTTCGATCGACTGGTGTGCATGCCATGTGACATAACGAGTCACTTCTGGATCAGAACCATAAGCGTACATATCTTCTGCATCGTCCATCGTAATCGGACGTAAAATCATTCTTTCTGTTTCCAGTACAGGCAAATTCCCAAAAATATCTTCGATTTTCATATGTATCTGCTCCTTCAAATTGGGATAGGTTATATGTATTTTACCATATATGTGAGTAAAGCGTTGCTAACAAATATGATCAATGTTCATACAAAAAAACCGTCCTTAAGGACAGCTCCAATTACTGTTATCATCATCTACATTTTCTATTAACTGCGATAACCATAACGTAGATCATTGGCTGTCACAATACCTACCAGATGATCTTGATCGGTAACAATCACACTATCATTGCGGAAATATTCAGCACGCTGCTCTGCAAGCTGTTGTACATCAGTTACATTATGATAAACATCAACAATAAGAGGCTTTTGTGTCATCAACTTCACAATTCGTTGCATCTGAAATCCATCCATACCTGCACGTCTATTCACACGAAAGAAAAAGCGAGCACACATCACGATACCTACTGGACGATTGTGCTTATCACAGACTACAATACTTTCAGCTTCAGGATAACTGGACATGACTTTAAGCGTTTGTTCACATGTCTGCTTGGTTGTGACTTGAGGAGCACTACGAAGAAGATCAGTAAGGGTTAACGTGTCTTCAGGTGGACGACTATCTGGAAATGAAGGTATCGCTACTGCTTGCAAAGACGTAGCTTCATTTGTTCTCGCTTGTCTCAGCAAAGGCTTCAGCATCTGACTAATCATGATCGATCGCCTTCTTTCTATGATTCAGAGTATATATAAATCGTACTCTTTCAAGATTAAAGGCGATAACGAATCATGTGAAATACATGTAAATGCTATTTGGTAACATTATTACAGATCGTTTAGCGTCCATTCATCACGCCAAGATAATGTAATTGCACCATCTTCTGCTATTTTAATAGGTAACCAGATATAACGTGAATCTTTGAGGTCATCTTTTTTCCAGCGATCTCCCATATAGATAAATTTACCGGGTGCTCCTTCTACCGGAATAATATGTGTGCTTTGCGAACCAAATGTAGTCTGGCTATCTGGTGCAAAATTTTTCAACGGCGCCCACGGACCAAAGATATGATCAGCTACTGTATATTTAGCAACATTCGGGTCCCAGCCAGTCGCTCCAGAAGTCACCATATAGTACTTACCGTTGTGCTTGAACATCGCTGGTGCTTCACGCTGTGCTCCCGGGAATACACGCACATAATCTTCACCATAGACCGATTGATATTCCTGATCCCGTTCTGCTTTGCCTTCTTTGTGCCAACCTGTAATATCGGTATAGTCATCGTTTAGCTTGGAAATATAGATCGTTAGATTCTCTTCACTGGAATAGACCAGATAAGCGGTTCCATCATCATCTTTGAATAAAGTCATATCTCTTGCCATCCCCGGCTGATCCGGTTGTCCATTGTACTCTGCATCTTTAGGTGCTCGATCCATACGGAATCCTTCTCCATATACAAAAGGTCCTGTTGGTGAATCAGACAGCGCATAGCCCGCTTGAGCTTTGGCATAATTAGCAGTTGATGTCGCACTTGGCCCATCGGTGTGCATCCACATAACGTACTTGCCTGTTTTTTCATTATAAATCACTTTAGGACGTTCGATAATACGATTCATTCCAATATCATTAAGTATATTAGCAGTATCTGTACGTCCTGCATATAATTTAGAAATAACTGGATCATTAGTAAAATCATCTTCCGATTCAATGGCTGTTAATGCTAATCCTTTATCTTCCCAATTATAAAGGTCTTTGGAAGCATATACATGAACGCCACGTGCAGGTAAGTATCCATTGGTCTTATCTTCCCCATACCAGTAATAGGTCTCATCTTGCTGATTGTATAATATCCCGCCACCATGTGCTTGAATAGGTACACCATTCGTATCATTCCAGACCGCACCGGGTGTAAAAGATGAGGTATTCGCTACCTGGATTGCTGAAGAAGTATCATTTGTTGTAGCTGCTGAGATCGATGCAGGCATCCATAAAGAAGTGAACAATACAGACCCACAGACAAGAGGTAGCCATTTTTTACTTGTTGACCATAGATTCATTACATTGCCTCCTTTTATTTTGTATACGCTTACAAAAACATATAAAAAATATACTCCCCTCATCAGGAAGTATATTTCTCATTGTAATAAAAACCATTTTTTAAGTCAAATATCTAATAAAAGGAAAATGAATGACATATTGTTTAATTATTCGCAATCCAAGTCTCATAACGACTGTGATCATTCCACATATGTTCAAAAATAACTGACCATTTTTCCGCCAGATTAGCATCATGAATAGCGACTAACACTTCATCATTTTCTTCGCTTGATTCATCGGTATAATTAAATGAACCAACAGTAGCAATTTGACGATCTACAATTAACATTTTCTCATGCATTTTGCCATCAAATGTATTGATCTTAATCGTTGCTCCTGCTTCTATTAATGTTTGAAGCGCTTTGATTTGTGATTTCTTTTCTACTTTAGTTTTATCCGTGAGAATATGCACTTGCACACCACGCTTTTGCGCATATTCCAACGCTTGAACAATTGATTCTCGTGACAGATTGTAGATAGCTATATCCAGTGTAGACTGTGCTTTATTGATTAAATTAATAATGAGCTGATCCGGCTTTTGTCCTTCTGCTGAAAAGACATAATCAATCGTTGTTCCCGGATCTGTTGGCGTACTTTGTGTAGTCGGTTCTACAGTAGGCTTGGTCGTAGATGATATATGATCTGAATTTTTTTGAAGTGGGACTGAATATACTTCAGGTGCAATCGTTTTTGAAGTGCTCGAACACGCACTCAATACCATCACTGCACTCAAAAAAGTAAAATGAAGCAAACTTATTTTATGACGTAATAAGGTCATTATGGGCAAAATCCTTTCTTTATGCATCAACTTCGATGAAAGAGATCATTCTTCTTTAATGAATACACCCTATTATAAACCAATGCTCTTTCGAATCAAAATAACACTCTAATAAATACCTTTTATCTTCCATAGATATAAAGGACTTCCACCTCTTTGGCACGAATACTATAACCATCATTCACGATTGGGAGATGATTATTAATGATTAAAGGAATCAGTCAGGCTGGACTTGGTCACATTTCACCTGAAGAATTAGTCCGTTCTGCCGCTACGTATGGATTTGGCGCTGTAGATATGAGTACGGATACATTAGTTGCTAAGTATGGATTAGAAGGAACTCAACAACTTTTGAAAGATCATCATGTTGTATTAGGTTCAATCGGCTTGCCGGTAGAATGGAGTCAGACCGAATCCCTTTTTCGTGAACAATTAACCCGTGTAGCTACAACAGCATATCAAGCTTCTTTACTTGGTTGTGAGAGCTGTTGTACATATATTTTACCTGCTACCGATGAATTACCTGCTGCTTATATGGCGCAGAGTATTGTGCGTTTACGTCAGATCGCTTCTATTTTGGATGCATATGGTATTCGACTAGGGTTAGAATTTGTAGGGCCACATCACTTGCGTACTGCTTGGAAATACCCATTTATTCATAGTGTAGAAGATACCTTAACAATGATTGATGCCATAGATCAGACTAATGTAGGCTTACTGGTCGATACTTATCATTGTTATACAACAGGATTTACAGCGGATGATATTCGTCAATTACGTGCAGATCAGATTGTCCATGTGCATATTAACGATGCCAAAGATATTCCTATGGATCAAGTGCTGGATAATGATCGCTTATATCCTGCTGAAGGGGTCATTGATTTGCGTTCTTTTGTTCAAGCTTTGCAAGATATCGGTTATACGGGCGTGGTAGCACAAGAAATTCTCACACCAGAACCGCCTACCGATTCAATTACGTCATTATGGGAACGTTCAGAGCGTGGATTTAATCATGTATTTCAAGCTCTTTCTACGATCTAATCGTCTGTTGATTGATTCTATATATTAAGAATTTAATAAAGATATACAAAATAAGCCCCACCATCTGTCTCTTGTACTCATCAGAGATCAATGGTGGGGCTTTACAATTGAAATGTGCTTATTTTATCTATGGCTATCTATTAATGCTGTTGTTCGATGAAAAATGTGCTGTACTCTGCATATCCTATGGTATCCTGATCATCACTTGTTAATTCAAATGGCTCTATTCTTTTTTTCAAATCCACAGCAAATATGCCTACTTTGGCACCTACCCAATGCCCGGGGTGAATAGGTTCGATATGTGGAATATCAATAAAATGGCTACCATCCAGACTATAACTAAATTGAGATAACCCTGCATGCAAAATAGATACCGGAATCTGATCTTCTCTTGCGGTGCTTGCAGGTGCAGGATGATCGACTTGCTTGGTATCTAACCATACTGATACGCGCAGATAGATAGGATTGGATATATGTGGTTGTGAAGGATTAACCTGTAGATCATGCAGATCTGTCTGCCAAATGTCTTCTTCAATCGGATGATCAAGCGCTTGCCCCTTAGCATGTTGATCACTATAGCCTTGTGTTAACGATAAACGGTAGTGCTGATCTTCATTCTGCTCTATCGCTAAATACGTATATGTTCGTCCAAATACAGTGAGTCCGAATTTCTCAGTCACCGATTTGGGAGCTATCTGCAATCGGGTCGTCGCTGTAAAATGAGATGAAGGTAACTTCTGTAACAACAATTGTGGAGCATCGTACAATACCGCCTTGTCCGATAAGCCTACTTCACGAGATACAAATGGACACGCATATAATCGTAACTCCTGATGTTCATCATCGGTAGCATACCAGTCTGGTTGTGGATTTGCTTGCCATTGCCACTGTGATCCAAAAGTCTGAGTCGCTCCATCTAATAATTGGATCTGTTCCTTATAGAGTGAATACGGTTGCATAGATGTGATATTCGAAGCTTGATCTTCTGAAGAATGTTCGTTAGCTGGATTGTTTTTATTATGAGTCACAGGCATACGCCATTGTGATACAGGTTCTCCTGCTGTCTGCCCTTGTTGATACTGCCCGATAATAGGCCAACCGTTATCCCATTGCATCGGTTGAAGATGAGTAATTCGTCCATACGCATATTTATCTTGAAAATGTAAAAACCACGACTCTCCTGTCGATGTCTCTACCCAACTTCCTTGATGTGGTCCATTCACTTCACTATTTCCTTGTTGCAACACAATTCGATCTTCATAGGGTCCGAAAATATGGTCCGCACGCAAAACAACTTGCCAACCATGACTGACTCCTCCCGCAGGAGCAAATAGGTAATACTTTCCTTCACGTTTGTAACACTTGGGGCCTTCCATAACAGGATGAACCGATCCACCATCATACACAATTTGTCCTTCGCCCAGAAGTTCACGACCATCTGCACTCATACGGAACATTTGCAATTTACTTCGAATCCCTGAACGACTATGAGCAAAAGCATGCACAAGATAAGCTTGCCCATCTTCATCCCAAAATGGACATGGATCGATCCATCCTTTGACTTTTTTCAACATATGCGGAGCAGTCCATGGGCCTGTTGGTTGTTCTGCCGAGCACATAAAGACACCTTCATCCGGCGTACTGAAAAACACCCAAAAACGTCCATTCTGATAGCGAAGACTAGGTGCCCATACCCCTTCTCCATGTCTAGGCTGATCATAATCAGACGAACCTTCTAGAAATTCTAACTTGGGCAAAATATAATGAATCAACTTCCAATGTACAAGATCTGTAGAATGAAGTAAGGGTAATCCCGGAACATGCGCAAAACTAGAAGCGACCATGTAGAAATCATCCCCTACCGCAATAGCATCAGGATCAGAGTAATCTTCATGAATAATAGGGTTCGTATAGATTTGTGGATCAGACTGTAATGTCATTGATAATATCCTCCTTCAGTCTATTATGTTAACGTGTTCATTTTCACTTCTATCATACTCTAAATGTCTATAGAAATTAAAGTATACGCTTACAAGTTTAGTAATTTGAACTATAATTACGCTCTCAGTTCAATCATAAAAGCCCTTATAAATTAGACTACTTATTTTATTCAAATTAGTGGTACTGAAATGTATGTAGATGGAGCAGAATCTTTGCTATCTTAATATAAAAAAAGCGCCCTGCGATAAGCAGACGGCGCTTTTTTTATTTACTTTTATATGCAAGACATGATGCGATATGACTCAAGCAGATGTTTAGACGTATGCGTTACGTGTGTACGACAACAACGACTCTACATTCACAATCGGTATGATTTTACCATTCACTTCAAAAGCATTCGGCAAAATATCACGGCTATTTACTTCCGGGTTTTCTTTCAACTCTGATTCTTCTACAGTCGCTGTATTGTCTAGCTCATCCACTAGTAGAGCAACACGAGTACGGCGAAGCAAAATCATTTTGTCTGTTTCTTTCGGTTCTTCATAAGACACAGCCAATACTTTACGCAGATTAACCAACGGGTACAATGCTCCACGAATCGTGATCAATCCTTCATGCCAATCTTCTGAAAAGGGTAACGGTGTTCCTTTTTTAGCAGTTTGAATTTCATCAATTTCATTAAAGTTAATAGCATAAGCTTGACCTGCTACATAAAATACAATCAATTCGATTTTCATAATGATTAGCTCCTCGAACAATATAATCTGACATTTGCGTATATATCCTTTATCGACCAAATGGTTCATATTCTTTACTACTTTCTCTATTCCTGTACATGTACGTACATTTCACCACAGAAAATACACATTATAGACAGGTCTATTATCTATTTTGATCTATATTCTTGAAATATGTTTAAATAAGTGCTACTATTTAGAAAATTAGTGTATGTATCAGTTTATTATTAATGTTTATATAAACTATAAATGTACGTACATATTTTTTAAATCAAACTTGTAAGCGTTACCTGAAAATAAAGCAGGATAATGCTATACCACACTTCAAGGAGACGATATCATGACCAACTTACCTGAATTCAAAAATCCGATTGTGGAACAACGAGCTGATCCATGGATCTACAAACATACAGATGGATACTATTATTTCACAGCTTCTGTACCTGAATATGATCGACTAGACGTAAGACGTGCTCAGACGATCCAAGGATTAGCTGATGCTCCTGCGGTAACCGTCTGGCGCAAACCAGACCACGGACCGCTTAGCAACCTGATCTGGGCTCCAGAGCTACATTACATTAATGAGAAATGGTATATCTACTTCGCTGCGGCTGATGTTCCTGAACCGGTGAATGGTACATTTAATCATCGTATGTATGTGCTCGAGACAGATGCGGCAAATCCATTAGAAGGTCAATGGGTAGAAAAAGGACAAATCATTACAGAGTGGGAATCTTTCGCACTGGATGCCACCACTTTCCAACATAATGGCACCCTTTATTATGTATGGGCACAACGTGATTATGATATCCCGGGCAATTCCAATCTTTACATTTCAGAAATGGAAAATCCGTGGACTCTTAAAGGTAAACAAACGATGTTGACTAAACCTGAACTGGATTGGGAAGTAATTGGTTTCCTTGTAAATGAAGGTCCAGCTGTGCTCAAACGTAATGGCAAAATCTTTATTACGTATTCTGCAAGCGCTACCGATGAGAATTATTGCATGGGATTACTGACTGCTGATGAGAATAGTGATCTGTTAGATGTAAACTCATGGCACAAATCGCCACAACCTGTATTTACAAGTGCTGCTGAAAATGGTCAATATGGCCCCGGGCATAACAGCTTTACCCGTACTGAAGACGATCAACATGATGTACTTGTCTATCATGGACGTAATTACACTGAAATTACAGGCGATCCATTATACGATCCTAACCGTCATACACGCGCACAAGTGATTACATGGAATGAAGATGGTACACCGAACTTTGGCAAGCCTGTGCCTGATGCAGGATTTGTTCGTTCTTAAATCAAGAATTGTTTGTTCATAAATAGAGACAACGATATGGATACGGAGATGAGTGAATCATGAAGTTAAACAATATCAAATTACCAAAATGGAATTTTTGGAATTTTGGCGGATTGTTCTTTTTCTACTTTTTAATCTGGGCAGTTGTACTTGCTTTCTTACCGATCTGGTTAAAAGAAGAAGCAGGGCTTGATGCTAGCCATACTGGACTTGTATTTTCAGCAATTTCGTTAATCGCTTTATGTTATCAACCGTTTTTCGGTGTGATTTCAGACAAATTAGGATTCCGTAAAAACTTATTCTGGTTTGTTGTTATTGTTGCTTTATTTATGGGACCCTTCTTTACCTTTTTATTTATTCCACTTCTTCAATATAATATCTGGGTAGGCGCGATTATTGGTGGTATTTACCTGAGTGCTGTTTTCCAGGGTGGTGTTGGGGTCGTTGAAGCGTATATTGAACGTGCTAGTCGTGCCAGTTCAATCGAATACGGTCGTGTACGTCTTTTCGGTTCAATTGCCGGTGCTACAGCGACTTTAATCGGCGGAATGATGTATCTGTATAATCCTATCAGTATTTTCTGGTTCGCGTCTTGTTCTGCGGCTATATTGGGGATTCTATTGCATACAGCTAAAGTTGATCCTTCGGCAAGTGCAGCCGGTGTACCTGCGGATTCGAATGAAGCTTCTAGTGAAATTACCAAAGAACGTGTATTTTCGATTTTCAAACTTAAAAATTTCTGGTTCTTGTCTCTACTGATTGTCGGTACAGCCAGTGTGTACGATGTATTTGATCAGCAATTCCCGAACTATTACAATCAATTCTTTGCTTCTCCTGATCTAGGTACACAGCGCTTTAGTGAACTGGTGTCTTTACAGACAGCGATTGAAGCGATCTTGATGATCTTTATGCCATTTATTATTAACAAAATTGGAGCCAAAAACGGACTGTTACTTTTCGGATTATTGACGTTTGTGCGTATTTTTGGAACCGCTATCGCAACAGACACTGTCAGCTTATCATTACTTCGTTTGATTGCTGCTGTTGAAATGCCATTGTTGTTAGTATCCATTTTCAAATACATTACAAGCGTGTTCGATATTAGACTTTCCGCTACGATCTATTTGTTAGCGTTTAACTTTGCCAAGCAAGCCGCTATTGTGGTCTTCTCAAGTATTGCCGGTAATATGTACACCAGTATTGGTTTCCAAAATACGTATTACTTCTTGAGCGCTATCGTATTACTGATTACGGTGATTTCGATCTTTGGACTATCCAATGATAAAAACAAACGTGAGCCTGTAGGAAGCGTTACCCCGAAGCAAAATAAAGAACGAATGGTAGCTATGCCTAAAGTATAATGTAGCTTGATAAGCAGTATATGTAAGCGTTATTAGTAAGCGTCATCAGAACGATATAAGTTGTTGAAGGTAGATATCATAATACAAAAAAGCCTTTCAGTCTTTTACGCTGAAAGGCTTTTTTATTTTTAATTATTTAGAGAAAATTACTAATACTACATTTCATATAACATACTTTTTTTCAAAAATACTTTTGGTGATCTATATGACTGCTAAAGTTCCTTACTCAACATCTAAGCCTTTTTCCATTTCAGATCTAAAAGAATCGGTGGAATATACTTTGGACTGACAAAATCATATTGTAAATCCATATTTAATTGTCCAAGTAAAATATTAAGATCTTGATCTAATTTTAATTTCCATCGATCACTGACCACAGCCTCGTTTTGGTTTACACAGTTCATTGCTTGTTCCCAAGACATACTGAGATCGAAACTATTATTAACACTATTAATATATTCATTGTAATTCTGCTGTTGATGAAGTTCAGTTTCTTGGTCTATTTCAGAGTCCCATACCAAATCAAAATCTGGACCATACAAACCAGATTTTTCAATAAATTCTTTAAATTCATCAGATACAAAACAGTACTTACTTGGAAATTCAGGAATTTTAAATATTTTATTATTTGTAGTTATAAGTTCTTTATTAAAATATATTTTTTTGTAATTTGTTTTTTTACCTTTTTTTGAAAAATCAGCAATTGATTTATCTTGGTCCACACAGTCAATCACATTAATAATATTAAGAAGAAAAAATGAGTGGTTCTCATGAATAAGAGGTAAAAATTCTACTTCTCCTTCCAAAAAAATTTCGATTTTTTTCTTTGCTTCTATACCTATTACGGGTGCACTAGGAAGAAACGATGGAAAATCTTTATACTTTTTTTTGCTTCCTTCAATAAAAACTTCAAATGGTATCCACTCTTTAATGAGAGATTGACCTCGGATATTATCTAAAAAATCAATCCATTCACCTATAGTCAGTACAATATTTTTTTCACTACTAGTTATTTTCCAAATTTTCATTTTTTTCCTCTACTCTAATAGATTTTCAAAAATAAATTTCAATTTTTTTACAATATTTATATCATTATAACGAATTAATTGCATATTTAATTTACTATAACTATTATCTGTAGGGTATAGATAGATTAATATTTTATGCAACTTATACATAGACATCTATATTAATTAAAAAATTTTGTTTTCTCTATAATTTTATAACTATAAAAGGGTTGAATTTACAATTCATTTTGGTACAATATGGTTTGGTTATAAGAACCATTCCAATTCAATCTAATGAACGGTTTAAAGGAGTCTACTCGTGAATAATCTAGTGAAAGAACGCTGGTATGCTGTGCTGGGTATTGCTATTGTGTTTGGTGGTATTTTGGTTATCAAAGCATTCAGTGGCGATCTGTAATTTGAACTCAACTATAACGGCGTAATGCCAACATGATGTTACTGTAGCAAAAAGAGCTTAAACGATGTCGGGAAATAATCACCCATGACATTGTTCAAGCTCTTTTGCGTATATCGCATACTAGCTATGATATTAGCTTAATTTATACAATAGTTCACCTGAACGTGTATTAGGCTGTGTTGCAGATTGTAGATTATTATAATCATTAATATTGGTTACAATCACAGGTGTAATCGTCTCATATCCTGCATCACGTACTGCTTTGAGATCGAACTCCATTAATAGATCCCCGATCTTCACTGTTTCTCCTGCTTTGGCATGAGGTGTAAAATGTTGACCTTTGAGCTTCACCGTATCGATTCCGATATGAATTAACATTTCGGTTCCGGTGTCGCTCACAAGTCCAATTGCATGTCCACTTTTGGAAACAGAGAATACTGTTCCATTTACAGGTGATACAATTCGTCCTTCTGTCGGTTCGATCGCTACCCCTTTACCCATAATTTCTTGAGAAAATGCAGGATCATTGACAGCGCTAAGTGGCTTCACTTCACCAGCTACAGGGCTGAAAATATCGGTGGCAACCACTTGATGAATAGTCGGTTGGTGAATATCAATGACATTCGATGCTGCCACCTGATGACTTGTTGCAGACTGACTATTGCCTTCAGTATTGGCAACTGGAGTAGATTCAGACTCTTCTGTCTTTTCTTTAATTCCTGCAAAATAAGTAATCGCTGTTGCAGATACTAGAGCAACGACACCACCCAATAGTGCATAGATTAGTGTACTGATCGATGGGCTGATAAATGCTGCTACACTCGGTAGACCCACCAATCCGGTAATCACGTACGATTTAACATGGAAGATACCCATAAATGCTCCACCTATCGCTCCACCGATTAGAGCAGCAATAAATGGTTTTTTGAATTTCATATTGATACCATACATAGCAGGTTCCGTGATCCCCATAATAGCAGTTAAACCTGTAGAGAAGCCAAGCGATTTGGTTTGAGCATTTTTGGAACGAAGACCTACGCCTAGTGCTCCACCTGCTTGCGCCCAGTTAGCGGCAAACATCAACGGAATAATAAAGTCATATCCTAATGTTGTAATCGAACCGATAACAATCGGTGTCAAAGCATAATGCATACCTGTAATAATTAACAATGACATCGTACCACCGATTAGAATACTTGCGACAATCGACATATTTTCAAATAACCAAGCGATTCCACCGGATAATCCATTTCCGATAATAGACCCTAATGGTCCAATAGCAATCAATGTTAAAGGTACCATAACTAACAATGTAATCGTAGGTACGACTAATAATTTGAGCGATACATGAGTAAAGCGATCTACTACCTTTTCTACATAAGAAGCGATCCAGATCGCAATCACGATCGGAATAACTGTCGAAGAATACGTTGCTGCTACTACTGGAATACTAGCAAATGTTACCGCTTGCCCTGAACCCAATAATGCGGTGATCGTCGGGTGCATAATAGCGGCTCCTAAGGCTGCCCCGATATACATATTACTGCCCAGCTTACGAGAAGCACTAATCGCTAGAATAATGGGTAAGAAGTAAAATGCTCCATCTCCGATGGCTGACAAAATAATGTAAGTAGAACTTGTGTTAGACATCCAGCCTAAGGCTACAAGGATCGCTACGATCCCTTTGATCATTCCTGCGCCGGTAATTGCAGGTAAGATCGGTGTAAACATACCTGAAATAAAATCAAACAGCGTACTGATTGGATTCTGTTTCTTTTTGGGTTTGGATGAAGATGTATTTTCAGTCTGCCCTGCTCCAGGTATCTTTTTGATTAATTCTTTGTATACATTGGCGACTTCATTTCCAATAATAACTTGAAATTGACCGCCATTTTTCATGACACCCATTACGCCGGGTGTTTGTTCCAATTGAGCTTTGTTGGCTAGATTATCATCATTCAAATTAAAACGAAGTCTGGTCATACAATGAGTGACCTGATCAATATTACTTGTACCGCCGACTAAATCCAGTATGTCTTGTGATAATTTCTCTCTATCCATAGTAAGCTTCTCCTTTTTATATAGGGCTATTACGATTAGGATACAAAAAAACCTAAATGCCTATAAATGAGTCAGTCTATACTGACAGTACATACAATGCTTCTATAGCATATTGCATGATCATCTATCCACATTCAGGTTTTGCCTAATTAAAGTCACAATCCCATTCATTGATGTATTTACTTGTGTGAGTTGGTTCATGATACTACCCTTCTGATCGTTCTGTCTGTTCAGCCTTAGTAATCCGTTCGATATGAATCGTGAGATACAGCAATTCATCTTTGGAAAGGCTACGCTGGTGAATTTTGCTGGTGTAGGACTCAATTTTCTGTGCACATGCATAAGCGTTAGGATACTGGACTTTGACCATATCATGTAACGAATTGTCTCCACTATCGCTTACTGTGTCATGCAGTACGCGTTGTGCGAAAAACTTTAAATGCGTCAAAAAGCGGAAATAACTTAATGATTCTTCATCCATTTCAAAAACATAATGTCGGGTAACGATTCGTAGAACATCTTTGACGATATTGGTCATACTGATCGTCTCGCTCATCTCACCGTTCAATTGTGAGTTCACGAAATGGAGCGCTATAAATCCACCTTCATCTTCAGTCAGTTCAACACCTAATTTGTCTTCAATCATTTGGAGCGCTTTCATACCGATTACGTATTCTTTACGGTATAACTTTTTGATCTCCCAAAGAATCGCATTTCGAATCTCTATTCCTTGTCGATAACGCTCTATCGCAAAATGAATATGATCGGTCAGTGAGATATAAATGCTGTCATGCAATTTGCTTCCGAGTATCGTCTGCGCATATCGGATAATTTCGTCTGAACAATCTACGTATTCGATGGGAATGTCTGATAATAATGTCATCAACTTTTGTGAGACTTCCCTGCTTTCGAGCTTGAATACTTTTTCTACTTTTGTCTCATCCACCAGATCGCCAGGGTGCTTTTTAAAACCGATACCTCGACCCATGACCACCAGCTCCTGTTCAGAAGCATTGATGACTGTGACAACATTATTATTCAGCACTTGTGCTATTTTCATTCCCATCACCTTTTACTATCAAAATAGTCAAAAAGGCAAAACCAAAAATGACTTGGAGCGTCAATTTCGGTTTTGCCTGAGTAATCAGTAACAATCCGTGTTTTTGGTTTTCTGTGAATCCATAGTAACATACGCTCAAAATGTTAGCAACATTTTTTTGTAAGCACTTACTTCACTACTATGTTACAGCGAAAAACTTTTTAATTCAAGCTTCAATCAGTTCAAACCCTGCTACTTGTACGTGTTTTACATTGGAACCAATATACACTTTGAATTCTCCAGCTTCTGCTACCCATTGCAGTCGTGCATTGCAATACTTGAGCAATTCCTCTGTGATTTCAAATTGTACTTGTACAGTTTCACCTGGAGCTAGTGTAACTTTTTCAAATCCTTTTAGTTCTTTGACAGGACGAACCGTACTTCCGTATAGATCTTGAATATACAATTGTACAATTTCTTGTCCTGCCACTGCACTGGTATTCGTCACTTGAACCGTTGCTATAATCGACTCAGAACGTTGCATAGTAGAACGGCTTAATTCGATAGTAGAATATTCAAATTGGCTATAACTCAGTCCATAACCAAAAGGATATAACGGATCATTCGGACCATCTAAATATTTGGAAATATATTTTTCGTGTTCATTTTCGGCAGTAACCGGTCTACCTGTATTGAAGTGATTGTAATAGATCGGTACTTGTCCCACTTGCTTCGGAAAGCTCATTGTTAATTTCGCAGACGGGTTGTAATCACCCACTAATACATCAGCAATCGCATGTCCTGCTTGCGATCCCAAGAACCATGTTTCAACAATACTATCCATATGTTGCTCATACCAATCCAGCACCAGTGGTCTACCATTGGTAAGAACCAATACCACCGCTTTACCTGATTGCTTCGCTAATTCAACAATCGCTTCTGCTAACTGTTGCTGTGGTTCAGGAATCGTAATATCCATACGTGAAGCCGCTTCACCGGACATTTCACTATTTTCACCCAGTGCTAACAAGATCACATCGGCATGACTAGCCACTTCAAGTGCTCGTTCAATTCCACCTGCAATCGATTCATTCACTTTGGAACCTTCACTGTATAGCAGACGATCTTCTTGAATGCCTTTGGCTTGTAATCCTTCTAATAGAGTGACTGTATCTGCTCCATATTTGGAAAACTGCCAAGGCCCTAACAAATCTTTGCTATCTCCGAAAGGTCCGATGACTGCAATGCGTGCACTCGATTCAGCCACATGGAGCGGTAACGTTTGAGCTTCATTTTTGAGCAAAACGATTGATTTCTGAGCTAATTCACGACTAGCTTGTAGATGGCTTTCGTTGAAATGATACTCGACTTCTTTATCTGGACGCACATAACGGAAAGGATCATCCATAATACCGATCTGATATTTATAAGTCAAAATACGTCGTACAGCATCATCTAATTGCTGTTCTTGAATCTTGCCGTCTGCTACAAGCTGTGGTAGAAATTGCTCATACGTTTGCGATACCATTTCGATATCCATAGTTGCATTAAGCGATAGACGAGCAGCTTCACTACGATCTTTCGCTACACCATGCGTGTAAATCTCTTCTACTGCACCATAATCAGAGATCAAGATACCGTCAAATCCTAATTCGTCACGTAGTAAATCTTTCAAAATCACTTCACTGGCTGCAATCGGAATCCCTTGATAAAAGTTAAAGGCATTCATCACCGAAGCCGCACCTGCTTGAAGACCAGCCTGGAAAGGAGGCAAATACAAATTACGCAACATCCATTCTGAAATATCAACAGTATTGTAATCACGACCGGATTCAGAAGCGCCATAAGCAATAAAGTGCTTCAGACAAGCAATCAATGTTTCTTTGTCAAATAAACTAGCCCCTTGGAAGCCTTCTACTTGCGCTCTAGCAATAAGGGAACCTAGATACGGATCTTCACCTGAACCTTCGACTACACGTCCCCAACGAGCATCACGTGCAATATCAACCATAGGTGCATGGTTATAGGTAATTCCTGTAGCGGTTGCTTCTTTGGCTGCGATTGCACAAGCATCACGAATCGCTTCAATATCCCAACTACAAGACCATCCCAGCGGTACAGGGAAAATCGTCTGGAAACCATGAATAACATCCGCATTAAACATCAATGGGATACCTAGACGAGATTTTTCTACAGCTGTTTTTTGCAATTCAAATACACGACTACTATTAAAAGCACCTAAGATCGAACCTGTACGTCCTTGTTCAACGAGAACGTCTGCTGATTCTGCTTCGATATCTCCACCAAAAGCAAAATCAGAAGCCATACACTGACTCATTTGCCCGATTTTCTCGGCAATCGTCATTTCGCCAAGCAACTGTTCGACTTGAGCTTGAATATTTTCTGGAGTACGTTCAATAACATTATTTTTATGATAAGGAGCAACGACGTTAATCAATTCTTCGCTTAACGATTGTCCTCTACCTCTTGTACCATCAAGCTTCATCACTCCTGTAAAAGGTAGTGAAATAAAGCCAGTAAAGCAATCTTCTTCAAATACCATTTCTATCGTAGCTTCGCCTTCTCCATGCGGCAAAACAACCACACTTCCGGTAGCTTTCAACGTATTGCCTTCTACATGGATGTGCTTGATATCTAGAGCAAGTGGTAATGGCTCCATTTGCACGGTCAAAGAGTAATCCTGTGGTGTTGGCTTAGGAGACTCTTGCTGAACCTCAAATAAAAATTTCCACTTGGATGATTGTAATTGTGATGTACTGTTCCATATTCCTATCATTCGTATGCCCTCGTTTCCAATTGCTATTCTCTATTTGTATATAATGTACTGCTCTAATGTAAGCGTTATGACATTATATTTATGGTATTATTCCTATTTTTTTAGTAAAATAATAAATACCTTGTTATTCGATAATAAAAAAGGATCGATGCAAAAATGATTGGAGTTGGACAATAATATGAATAATCACTGGTTAAATACCCTTAAATTTATGATGAAATGTATACATATTGAGTATCAGATTCCACTTTATCTTGTAGATCAGCATGCTGTACTGATTGAAGAATACCCTGCACAGAACTTTAACCCTTTGTATACAAGTAAAAGTGAAGGATTGCAATTATTGACCAAACATATTCAGGGCAAGTATCCGCTAATTCATGCGACTAACTTTGTAGAACAGTATCTCATTATACCTTTACATTCGTATCCAGATGCTATTACAGATGAAAATGCTAGCAGTGATGCAAATAGGAATGTTTCCGCTTCTGATCTATCTTCTACAGTGCATACTACTTCTACCACGCTGGCAGGTGCACTGATCGCAGGTCCTTTTTTCAATGCGATTGTCCCGGAAGAATTGATCAAAGGCATTATTGTAGATCATCAGTTATCATTCCGTCAGCAAGATGAAGTATGGGCATTTTATAAAAAAGTTCCCTTGATCTCCAAAGAACGTATCTATAATGCTGCGGTCATGATTTATTTTATGCTGTACCAGCAAGAATTAGATATTGCCGAATTGATTCAACATAACCTGCATATTCCTGCTACATCTATTCACCGCGTGTATTTGGACTCTATTCCACGTCTAGCTTCATCTGAATCCTTAACACATCATGAGAATGATCCAGAATACTCGGCCTCGGACCGTTATCATCATAATCCAGAAATGGAGCGTGTCTTTCTTCAATATATTCGAGAAGGTCGCAAAGAAGATTTGATCCAGTGGGAATTAGGCTTTCCTACTGAAAAATTAGGCGTATTGTCCAAAAAAAGCTTGTTACGTAACGAAAAAAATCTAGGTATCTGCTCAGTCACATTAGTCACACGTGCAGCAATGGATGGCGGAGTCAACGCCGAAATTGCTTATACGTTAAGCGACTTTTATATTCAAGCGGTGGAAGAATGTGAAAATCCAGCTCAAGTGCATATGACGACTCAACGATGTAATGCTGACTTTGTGGATCGCGTACTGGAAGGTCAAAAGCAACGATATTCGCATGAAGTTAATCTCACACGTCATTATATTTTCAGCCATCTGTACGAACCGATTCATCTACAAGATTTGGCAAAAGAAACAAAGCTAAATGCTGATTATTTATCGCAGTTATTCAAAAAAGAAATCGGCTGTTCGCCTGTTGTCTACATTCAGCAACAACGTATAGATGAAGCGAAAAAATTAATCAGCCTTTCTCATTATTCACTAGCGGAAATTTCAACGTTATTGCAGTTCCACGATCAGAGTTATTTTACGAAGATTTTCAAAAGGTACACGGGGGTTACGCCGAAGCAGTATCAGAAGAATCGTACGGGTGGGGAACGGATGGGTGTGGGGGTGTTTTAGAGTTGCAGCGCTCCGGGTGCGATATTGTTCTTGTCGTCGCTGTTAAGATCGGATATTTTGAACAACTGCTATCGCAGTAAATATCCGAGTCTTAAAGGCGAGCGCTTCGCTCTTTCAGAACAATATTGCTCCCTGCGCTCAGTGGAAGTTTTTAATATTAGTATATATTTAATTTTATCCTATTAGACCTTGAATTATTTTGAATTTTCTTCTTCCCAAATCTCTTGTTGTAGTTTTTGATTTTCTTCATACTGTTCGTAAAAATGCTCTTCTAATTGAAAAATCTTTCTTCTTCGATCTTCAACTTTTTTTCTATCTTTTTCATTCCCATATTTTAAGATCAAATCCATACCTTTATTAATATCTATCTCCTCATACAAACTATTAATTTCAGAATCATTGTGATCATTTTCTAATGTATATTGGTGCTCAATCTTAAAAGTAAACTCCATAATAATTCTAGTAAGATTATTTATAATATAAACAACATATCCTAACACAGAAAATCCACTTTTCTCATTCCTAGTTTTGGCTTTATTAAAACTTGTAATACTCTCATCTACCTTGAATAATTTTTTCATAATTATATCATCTAAGAATTTCTCATTTTGAATAAACCAACTTAGTAAGTAAGAAGGATCCTCACATTTCTTAATATCTAAAGTTAATGAAAAAAATTTATCAAGAGTTTGGTAACCCTTTCCCCATTCTAAAACTTTTGATTTTATTTCTTTTTCTGTCTGAAATCTAGTCCAAGTTTTTAGTATGAAATCAATTTTCTCGGATTCAATTTCTTTCTCAAGAATATCTAAAGTTAATAATTTATAAAATTCCACAATTTCTTTTGTTAAATTATCTAAGTAGTTTTTTGGAAAATAACTATTTAAATACAAAGCATATGTGAGGTCAAGATCATAAAGTTGAAAATCTATTTTATGGTTTTCCTCTATTATCTCTTTTGCAAGTAATTTAACTAATAATAAAATGGATTTATAAACCTTATTTTTAATAGGTGTATTTTCAATAAGAAATCTACTACCCAAATTTTTAAGTAGTATCATTTTTTCTTCACTATTTAAATCGTAATGATAGTTTTGAATTTTTTCAATTACTGCACTTGTTTTATATTTTTTATATAAGCCTTTAAGTTTTTTTGAATTTCATTATCATTATTGAGTTTAAGAAGATCAAAAAATAATAACAGTGATTGATGAGATAATATTTTTTCTGGAACACTATACATAAAATATTGCTGAAAATATTCATTATCATGTATTCTTTTCTTTGAATCATAGTCAAACTTAGAATCATTTTCTAACTTAAAATAATTCCTGATACTCGGGAATAAAAATGATAAAATAACTCGATATTTACTGAATTTTAACAATTCATCAATTTTTGATTCATCTAGAGATTCTTCACCTGTAAAAATCTTTTGATTATTATGAATATAATTAAACAATGCAGGAGAATCAGTTTTTATAATCAAAAGACGTAACAAATCTAATGAATTAACTTCGTCTTTTAGAATTGGATAGTATACTGAAACTAAATTAACAAATCGGATAATATTTCTTATAGACAAATTTAGTCCTACCACATCATCAATAAATCTAGGATTATATTCTACATACCATTTTTCGGGTGTTCCCGATATTTCTTTGAATACTTCATTTAATTTTTTTTCGTAAAATTTACTAATATAGTGTTCATCTACTTTAGGTAGATATATAGGAACTTGAATAAACTTTTCTATATATTTTCTAGCTTCTTCATTACTATTATTGCTTTTAGAATAAATTGTAGAAAGTGCACTTATCACTACTTCTTCATCTAAAGCAATAACGTAAATAACATTAGGAAAGTCTGCTACTAATCTTACTAACTTAAAAATACTTTTGATCTCTTCTCCATCTAATCGGTCTACATCATCAATATAGACAACTAATTTTCGATTAGATAATTCTAATAATTTTTCAATCTTACTTTTCACATTTGATATATCACTATTTTCTGGATCAGGTATAATTTTATTAAATATTTCTTTTAAGGAAATGATTGAATTGAAACTCCGGATACTTACTGATGATAAGATATCTGCATATTTTTTCAATTCTTTTTTTAAATTAGGATCATAACCACCGTCTCTTTCTATTTCTTCTAACAGCATCATTAAGAATCTTTTTATAAGGTCATCACTTGTACTAAAGTACCAAGGTTTAAATTCAATGAAATTTATTCCTTGTTTTTGGATCTGACTATGTTCTTTTACCATGTTATAAAATGAACTTTTCCCGCTTCCCCAATTTCCAAAAATACCAATAGTTAAACTCTTATTTGAAATATTGTTTAATACATTAGAAATTGTTCTAGCAAAATCGCCTCTATTAAAAAGATCATGTTCAATTTTCTCTATAGGTTGATCAGGATCGGTTATATCTTTTTTCACACTAATATCTTTCTTAGATTCTTGGAATAAAAATCTCCCAAAAAAATAACCATATTTAAAATGGCTAATAGCATTGCCCCATCAAATAAATCAGATAATAAGTCTCCAGTCCTAAATGTAATTGGACCATTAATTAGAACATAATTTATGATAATACCTATATTTATTGATAAAAAAATGATATTCTTCCATTCCTGAAGAGGTTTTGATAAAGAAATACACAAACGATTGAACCGTTCTCTTAATAAAGAAATACTATTCTTCCATTCCTGAAGAGGTTTTGATAAAGAAATACACAAACAATTGAACCATTCTCTTAATAAAGAAATACTATTCTTCGGTTCCTGAAGAGATTTTAATAAAAAAATATATAAACGATTGAACCATCTTTTTAATAAAGAAATAGATAAAGGCTTAACTCCTCTTGGAAACAAATAAATCAAACAAATAAAAAATGAGATAGTAGTTATCATTAATTCAAAAATAAATTGAATCCACCACTTGTTAAAATCAATATGTATCGTATGATTAAATATTGTTCTTAATATACTTACCAATACGATACAGGCTATGATACTTATACTATATTTCATAAAAATTATCACTTTCTTATGATGTATTAATTCATTATTTTCTGTCAAAATATCATCTTCCTTTTATGGGTATTTTTCTCATTTAATAATATCATGATAATTTCTTTAAGTAATCTATTAAATATAAATTTAAAAATCTTTTGGTAGTCATAATATATTCTAAATACCGACTCAGCGAAGGAAAAGGAATTATCCGTAAGAAGCGTAGCATTCGCTTTACAAGTTTTCGCAAGAAAACTACTTCGTAAGCATACACTTCGTAAGCATACACTAAGAATGGATATTTACTGCGATAGCAGTTGTTCAAAATATTCATTCTTAACAGCGATCGAGAGGATAATCCTTTTACGTAGCGTTGTCCCTTCACCGCATAAAAGAAAAAGGAAACCCTCCCCACTATCATAATCATCCACAGACAATCACAATACCAAGAAGGATTCCCTTCATTCCCTAACTATATTCAGCTCATTCAATCCATATACAATACTAAGGACGATCTACAGGTTTGATTTTCCAAATTTCTGACGCATACTGTCCGATCGTCAGATCACTAGAGAATTTACCAGAATGCCCAATATTGTGAATAGATTTTTTCAGCCATTCTTTACGATTACGATAAGCGAGATCAATCTGAACATGAGCTTCTGTATAGGCAGAGAAATCTTTCAATACGAAATACTCATCGTTCATATCCAGAATTGAACGGTACAAAATATCAAATTCATTATTATGATTAGTGAATGGTCCACGTTCAATCAGTTGGTTCATGACTTCTTGAATACGTGAATCGCTGTTATAGATATCACGAGCATTGTAACCACCATGCTGGTAATAATCCATCACTTGATTTGCATGTAAGCCGAAAATAAACATGTTATTGTCGCCTAACATCTCATGCATTTCCACGTTAGCACCATCCAATGTACCCACGGTTAGAGCACCATTCATCATAAATTTCATATTCCCTGTACCGGATGCTTCTTTACTGGCTGTCGAGATTTGCTCACTGACATCAGCCGCCGGAATAATCTTCTCTGCTAAAGATACTGAATAATTCTCTAAGAAAAAGACATTCAGTTTGTCTTTCACATCTGGATCATTATTCACAACGTTAGCTACGCTATTAATTAGCTTGATCGTACTTTTCGCTAAATAATAACTTGGCGCTGCTTTGGCTCCAAAGATAAACGTACGTGGAACCATATCCAGTAATGGCATAGCTTTGATCTGATGGTACAGGTGAATAATATGAAGAATATTCAAGAACTGCCGCTTGTAAGCATGCAGGCGTTTAACCTGTACATCAAAGATCGAGTCGGTATTCACTTTAACATCGTATTTTTGCTCAATATACGATGCTAACTTTTGCTTATTATTCAGCTTGATCTGAGCTGTCCGTTCCTGGAAGCTAGCATCTTCGCTATATTTTAAAATCCCAACCATTTCTTGTGGATGCGTGATCCAGCGTGTACCGATCGATTCACTAACCAACTGAGACAATTCAGGGTTAGCATGCATCAACCAACGACGATGCGTAATCCCATTTGTTTTGTTATTGAACCGATCTGGATATAGCTCGTAGAAATTTTTCATTTCGCGTTGCTTCAGAATATCGGTATGCAATGCAGCTACACCATTGATACTATGACTACCTGCAATCGCCAAATGTGCCATTTTCACTTGATCATCAAAAACAATCGCCATATGCGCTACACGATCAGGATCATTTGGATATTTATCCATCAACATTCCGCAAAAACGAGTATTGATCTCTTCAATAATCATATACACACGTGGTAATAGTTCACGTACCATATGAGTCGGCCATTTTTCTAAAGCTTCACTCAAAATCGTATGGTTTGTATAGGAAACTGTTTTCGTTACAATCTCCCATGCAGTATCCCATCCATAGCCTTTTTCATCTAATAAAATACGCATGAGTTCAGGAATAACCAGTGTTGGATGCGTATCATTAATATGAATGGCTATTTTTTTCGGCAATTCTTCGTAACTAAGTCCTAATTTATCATAGGTACGCAGAATACTTTGAAGACCAGCAGAGCAAAGGAAATACTGTTGCTTCAAGCGAAGCAGTCGTCCTTCATATTGAGAATCATCAGGATACAAGAACTCGGAGATCGACTCTACCGAACGATTGTAATCCAGATAGCTGTAATAGTTGCCTCCTGAAGAAGAACTACGACTTGCCATCTCACGCATTGGTTCTGCACTCCACAGACGAAGAGTATTCATGTGGGAAGATTCTTTGTTACCTTTGTATCCGATCACCGGAACATCGTAAGGAATCGCCCAGACACCCTCATAATCATGAAGAGAGAATTCAAGTTCGCCATCTTTTTCATGAACTTGAACATTACCACCAAAGCGAACTTCTACTTTACGGTCGTCACGACGGACTTCCCATTCGTTTCCTTTTTGTAGCCAGTTATCTGGTAATTCAACTTGATTACCATCCACTATTTTTTGCTCAAATAAACCGTATTTATAACGAATACCACAGCCATGCCCTGCATATCCAAGGGAAGCTAGTGAATCCATAAAGCAAGCAGCAAGGCGGCCAAGACCGCCATTACCTAGACCTGCATCTGCTTCTTGTTCTTCTATTTCAGAAAGAGAAACCCCTAAGTCTTCCAGACCTTCTTGTACAATTTCAAGGACACCCATGTTAAGTAGGTTATTACCTAGTAGACGTCCTATCAGAAATTCAAGTGATAGATAATAGACTTGCTTTTCTTCATTATCTTTAAATTCGCGGTTCGTTGCTGCCCATTCTTTTCCCGCTGATTCACGGATCATGCGACTTAGAATCGTATATACATCTTCACTTGATACTTCTTCTAACGTTTTTCCTAATTTGGACACTACATTATCCTGAAATATACTTTTGAATGACTCTTTGCTTGTAAACAACAGGGCGTTCCTCCTCTATTCTATTTCTATTCTGTATTTAGACGGAAGTGCTCTTCGCTGTAACGTATGGTTTTATCACATCACCAATCAATGTGCGATCACCTGAGATACGAACATCTTTATCCAAGATAACATTTTCCAGAACAGCGCCTGCTTCAATCGTACATTTTTGCAAAATAACCGAATTGACAACACGTGCGCCTTTTTCCACTTTAACTCCACGGAACAGAATACTATTTTCAACTTCTCCACCAATAATACATCCATTTGCCAAAAGCGAATTGGTCACTTTAGCGCTTTCTAGATACTTGGTTGGTGCTTCGTATTTAATTTTCGTCTGTACTGGTTTTTCATGGAACAATTTCATATAGTTATCCGGATTCAATAGAGCCAGACTGTTTTTGTAATAACTTTCCACTGAATTGATGACTGCATTGTAGCCTGTATATTCATAAGCTGCAATTTTCAGACCATTTGGATTGTTCTGAATCACATCACGGAAGAAATAGCTTTTGCCATGAGCGATAGAGTAACGAACTTGATCCAAATACAATTCTTTATCCATAATAAAGATTTCTAGATAAACATTGCTGTGATCACGTTCATGGTGAAAACCGGACACATATCCATTCTCATCTACTTCTACGCGACGACATGGGCCATGCTCTGGTTCCAATTCAGCTATTTTTTTGTAAACAACAGTGACGTCAGCGCCTTTTTCTTTGTGATACTTGTAGACTTCATTGAAATCTACTTTGTTCACATGCTGTGTCCCACTGTTCACTACGATATCACCAGAACTGCGATGGAAATAATCCATATTATTATGAATATGTTGCAGATCCCCAAGTGAAGTATCGGTCGGATCATGCCAATCCGGTGGCAAGATAAAGAGTCCGCCCCGTTTACGATCCAAGTCCCACGGTCTACCTTCGCCTAGATGATCCATCAATGAACGATATTTACGACGAACAAATAATGCGATATCTTCCATACCTGCATACATCATATTCGATAACGCAAAATCGATCAGACGATAGCGTCCACCAAATGGAACGGCTGCACCGCAACGGAAATATGTTAATTCATTTAATTGGTCTAATTCATGATCCAGGTTGATAACTCCTACGAAGCCCTTCATTCCCATCACCGTCCTCTATATTATAATGACTCATTCGTTATTAGTAAGATTTCGCTCTCATCTTCACGATCCACACCGATTTGTGTGCCATCTGGTAATACCATACCATCATCAATAATCGCGCGGTGAATACGGACATTTTTACCTATTTTAACATTAGGCATAATAACAGAATCAGTAATCATACTACCTTCGCCGACTTCCACGCCAAAGAATAGAACTGAATGATTAATTTCACCATGTACAATACAACCTTCGTTAATAATGCTATCACTGACTTTAGCTTCAGGTGCAATGTATTGAGCAGGCTGATTCGGGCTACGTGTAAAAATACGCCAGTTCGGATCATTCAAATCCAATTCTGGATGTTCGGATAACATGTCCATATTGGATTCCCATAGACTTTGGATTGTACCGACATCTCTCCAATAGCCTTCGAATGGATAAGCGTACAATGTTTTGTCATCATCTAATAGTAAAGGAATAATATCTTTACCGAAGTCATAAGAAGATGTTGGATTCGTCTCATCTTGAATTAGATAAGATTTAAGCACATCCCATTTGAACAAGTAAATTCCCATAGAAGCAAGAGTACTTTTTGGATGTTCTGGTTTTTCGTCAAACTCGTAAATTTTAAGATCATCATCTGTATTCAGCATACCAAAACGGCTTGCTTCTTCCAGCGTGACATTGACTACAGAGATGGTGCAATCTGCGTCTTTTTCTTTATGGTAATCCAGCATTTTGCCATAATCCATTTTGTAGATATGGTCACCGGATAAAATAAGAACGTGTTCAGGATCGAATCTTTCCACGAAATTAAGGTTGCGATAGATCGCATCTGCTGTTCCTTGATACCAGCTACTACCTTCTTCGCGTTCATGTGGCGGTAATACAAAGACTCCACCATTTTTGCGATCCATATCCCAATCGTTACCAACACCTATGTATGCATGAAGGACCATGGGTTCATATTGTGTCAATACACCTACTGTATCAATACGTGAATTGGCGCAATTACTAAGAGGAAAATCGATAATACGATAAGTACCACCAAAATATACGGCTGGCTTTGCCAGGAATCTTGTTAGACCTTTGAGTCTTTTGCCTTGACCTCCGGCAAGCAACATTGCTACTACTTCTTTCTTACTCATGGAAAAGCCCCCTTCATGTGATTATCATATAATTTGCAGAGACATGTAACGCTAAGAATCAATGAATCATTTAACGATACCCTTGTATTCCAAAAAAGAAGGAGACCGCCTATTAAGGCATGTTGCACCTATAAATACTACAGATTTTCCTTAAAAACAATACCAGCTATGTTCTGCGCACGGCACGCTTCTACGAATTCAGAAGAAGCTACTATTAGACTGATATCTTCGTTCGAACGAACGAGTCCATGACCTCGAAGCCCATCCGGTTGAAAAGCCACCGAAATGTAATGTACTGGACTTCCATGAATACCCGGAAGTAGTGGAATATGTACAGATTCTTCGGGATCAAGACAATTGATAACGGTCAAAATATTGAGCACCTGAAATCCATTCAGCGGTGTTCCGTTCACAGTGACTTCTGCATCTACTAATTGCACATCTTTATCTGCATATTGTCGAATCACATTAGCTAGCCTCGGTCCGACCAAATCTGGACCGTCACTCATAAACCAATCAAAATGCATTAAGTGATTAAGATCGATATCTCCTTGCAAATGGAACTTTGGCGTCTTCGCCCAATCTCGTTGAGGTGTGCCTTTTTTGAAACTCAAATGATCCGGCGAATCATTGAAATTGTACTTAAACCAATAACGATCCGGGTATACATTCGCTGGTGATAGGATATAGCACATACATATCTCTTCCTTTCGGGATCGGCAGACCATTCCATACTATAAATGAATGATAGATTTACCTCATTACTTGATTATAGTATCTATTTCTACACATAGGGTAATTCTCCCTGCTTACTGTTCATATTACCTTACCCTTTTACACGTTGTATGTGAAAATCCTTCGTCTGCCAATCTCCCGGCAAAATATATATACCCGAAAATGTGCATTTCGCCACTTTTAAGTGATTACGATTTTGTTACAAGCTGGCTTATTGCTATTTTATACCAGTTATAACACAATTGGATACTAGCAATTCTATTCTGCTGTTATTTTAGATAAGTAGCCGCTATTTCACAGATTTTGCGATTGGATAAAGTAATCTCATCTCGCCTTGGAATAGGCTCCCAGCGTGTGACATCATCTAACCATGTACGTGGTAAATCGACAGGGCTTTCTGCTTGCCAGCGTTCTAGCCAGACCTCAGGTAGTGATAGTAATGGCGCTTGATCAATCTGTTGAAGTAGAGGATGGTTGCTCATTTCAAGCCATAACAATGACCACGCTCTAGGCACCACGCGCCAGATATCATATCCTCCACCACCAAGGGCTACCCACCGTCCTTCGCACCATTGATGAGCCGCTTCATGGATCATACGAGGCATCTCCCGATAGATCTGCATCGAACAATGCAAATGAGACAAAGGATCAAGTGCATGAGCATCACATCCATGCTGACTAATAATGAGATCAGGACGAGCACGTTCTAACACTTGATGCAGTGTTGTCTCAAAACATTCTAACCACGAATCATCTTCTGTATACGGTTCAAGGGGTAGATTGACTGTAAATCCAAATCCTTCACCTGCACCTCGTTCTTCAACTCTCCCTGTTCCCGGAAATAAATACTTACCGGTCTCATGAATCGAGTACGTGAATACATCAGGATCGGTATAAAAGCACATCTCCACTCCATCCCCATGATGCACATCGGTATCAATATAGAGGACTCTAGCTCCATAAGCTTCTCGTACATGAGCTATAGCAAGTGCCGCATCATTATAAATACAGAAACCTGCCCCTTTCTGTGGCATCGCATGGTGCAGTCCACCGCCCAAATGAAGCGCATGTGTCGTCTGACCCTCCATCACCATCTGCGCCGCAGTTACCGAGCCAGCAGCAATCGACAGCGCACTCTGATGCATACCTGCAAAGTAAGGAGTATCGCCTTGATGAAGACCATATTGTGCAGCATGATCCATCGCTTTTGTGGCAGGATGTTCTACACTTAGTTTCTTTACAACATCGATATATTCAGGAATATGAACTTGTTGTAATAAATGATGATCGGGCAGTTCAGTCGGCACAAAGATTTGGTCTATAGACAAAGCATCCACTTGTTGCAACAGATCACGAGTCAACGTTAATCTACGCTGATCAAATGGATGATTCTGATGAAAAACATATTTTAGACTATCAGGATGATACATATATGCTGCTTTGTCCATCTATCGATTCTCCTTTCTATCGCTCCTAATTAGTACATAAATCGCTGACGGAATCGTAAGCGATCAAATGCTTCTACAGAAGATTGCGGCACATATTTACCTACACGTACCATAAGACAATTGGCAGGATGAGAACATATTTCAGGATCATCTGTTGCGAACCAGACCATATCTACATTTTTCATTAACTGCTCCATCATTTTGCGATAATCCCAGACACTAAGCCCTGTACTTTCAAGATCCCAATGCCAATAGTATTCTGTAGTGAATACAATCATATGATCCAATTGCTCTTCTCGAAAAGAAAGCTGGATCAATTTCTTAGCAATGTCTAGTCCGCGATAGTCATTAGCTACTTCAACTGCGCCCAACTCGATCAAATCTTCCATATTTCCTTCAGACCATCGTTCATATTCATCAGCATAATGAAAAGTAACATAGCCGACGATCATATCACCGTCACACGCCATAATAATACGTCCTTCATCCAATCCCGCAATTTCAATCAATGCTTCCCACTGTTCAGGTGGACGACGAAAAGCATCAAGTTGAGGATGCATCTGCTTGGTACGAATATGTTCTGGAGAGACGGGCCCTTCTAATATCAATGTACACCGAGGAGACACCAGTGTTTCCGTTTGTGGGATTTTCAAATGCTCCATACTGAGATTCCTTTCTGTATTAGAGTATTGAATAGGTTGTGTTTTATAGTATTTTTTTTTGATAACGCTTTCTTTATAGTTTTGATTATACCGCCTTTTGCAGTAAATGTATGTGTCGATCTACAAAGAAAGACCTTCTTAGTCATTAAGAAGGTCTGCTCTATATCCATATTGAGTATATTATGATTTAATTTCTGTAGCCAACTTGCGATTGGATAGTGTTGTAGCTGACTTTGGCACATTCACTCGACCTACGATGTATTTACCTATTTTCATCCGATTCAATATATTAATCGTTAGATACGAGCAAGCGATCCCTCCGATAAATAACAAAGGAATCTCCAAATATCCTAGTGACCAATGAAAAGATTCCACAGCGAGATCCATCATTTGTAGATAGAACCAATGTAACAAGTAAATGCCGAATGAATACTGACTAATCGCAGATAAGATAGGTGGCATTTTTTTTACATGACGGAACGCTAAAAAGAGTACAAAAATCAATAACACTGTGAATAAGATCATGTCCATTCGTTTTGAGCCAAATCCAAAACTAGAATATACATTATTGTACAGAATCAACGCAATCGATACAGGTAATGCGGCATAGATCCATACTTTGTATTTTTCAATATACTGCATAAAAGTCTGATAATTTTTACCGCAATAATAAGCAAGTGCAAAGTAAAATACCCAACCTGTAAATGGCATCCAGTATCCTCGATCCCAAATATAGGAAATATACTGATTATTGCTAGGCGGTGCTACCAGATTAAAGAATGCCAAGTATCCTACATTCACTACTAGCGATATCATAAGTACCCATTTCGCTGAAAAGCGGTCTATATATTTGTTAAACAGTTGATGTAGAATATAGAACTGGAAAATAACCAATACAAACCATCCGTGATAAGCTCCCAGTAAATTAAATACAACTAGCTTGGGAATTGACCATCCATTTAGAATACCCGACATAATCGCATAAAAGACAGCCATACAAGCAAATGGAATCAATAGAAATTTAATTCGTTTACTATAGAACTGCTTAGGCAAATGATTGGGATACGAATAAGCTAAGACTAATGCGGATATAAAGACAAATGTAGATGTCCCAAACGAAAGCAGTCCAGCCAGAGTCCACAGTCCAAATTGAATTGCACCTTCTGTGCTTTCACCTGTAGTGAATTTGATCGAATGTAATAATACAACACTCATACAAGCGATAGCTCGGATCATGCCTACCTCGCCAATCGTTTGCCTGGGAGAAATGGTACTTTGTTTCATTACGTGATAAACCTCCTTTTAAGTTAAAAAGTATAGTTAATGCTTAAGATTTCTAGGTACACATCTCTCCTTTTGATTTGCTTGACTATTAGGGTAGACATCGAATACTGGCTCTAAAAGAACTCAATCACTAGCATAATTATTCGTTTTGAATTATTATGTTCGTCTAAAATAGTTAAGTTATTCAATACGAATCATTTTCATTCGTTATATATTACTACAAAGTTGTAATATTTTGTAGTCAAAATGTAAATTCATGATTTTTTTCATGATTATGATGTAAAAGTGATTTGTAAAGAAAAGGATATTTCGCTATGCTATACTACAAGAAAATATAAAATTGAACAATTTGTGAAATCGTAGTATTGTTTTTTGTAAGCGCTATATATGGTAATCGCACACAAGATCGTATCTCAGTAATCATGGAGGTCATTATGGGAAAAGATAACGTGGAAACTATTGCTGTAGAAGCTACACAAGCCAATATGATGGATTATGAAGAAGCCAGTCGCACATTTGACTGGGCTGATGTAGAAAAAAGGTTCTCGTGGCATGAATCAGGAAAAGTGAATTTGGCTTATGAAGCGATAGATCGTCATGCTATTTCTGGACGTGGTGATCATATCGCTCTTCATTACAGTGATGCAGTACGTACTGAATCATATACTTTTGAACAATTACGTCAAGAATCGAATCGTGCTGCTAATATGCTTCGCCAACTAGGGATCGGTAAAGGTGATCGGGTCTTTATTTTTATGCCGAGAACACCTGAACTGTACTTTACACTACTCGGTATTATCAAAATCGGTGCAGTTGCAGGGCCTTTATTTGAAGCTTTTATGGAAACGGCAGTTAGAGATCGCTTGGCAGATAGTGGTGCTATCGCTATTATTACAACCCCCAAATTGGTTGAACGGGTTCCAAGTGCTGATTTGCCAGAACTTCAACATGTGATTCTTGTAGGGGAAGCAGAAGAAATTACTGCTCCTTATATTGATTTTGCCCAAGAAATGAGCAAAGCTTCTACTGAAGCAGAGGTCGAATGGGTAGATCTTGATGATGGTCTAATCCTTCATTATACTTCAGGCTCTACAGGCAAGCCTAAAGGCGTGTATCATGTCCATCGTGCGATGATTCAACAAGAATACACTGGACGGATTGTACTCGATCTTCAAGCGGATGATGTGTATTGGTGTACTGCTGACCCGGGTTGGGTCACAGGAACGTCTTACGGTATTTTTGCACCGTGGTTAAATGGAGTGACTAACATCGTGCGTGGAGGACGATTCAGCCCGCAAGATTGGTATGAGACGATTGGACGCTATCAAGTGACCGTCTGGTATAGTGCGCCTACTGCTTTCCGGATGTTAATGGGAGCTGGAGATGAAGTTGTTCAGCAGTATGATCTCTCTTCACTTCGTCATGTATTAAGCGTAGGTGAACCGCTGAACCCTGAAGTTATTCGCTGGGGTTATCGTGTCTATGGACAACGGATTCATGATACATGGTGGATGACAGAGACAGGTGCACAGCTTATCTGTAACTACCCACGTATGGATATCCGCCCTGGTTCGATGGGTCGTCCGATTCCGGGCGTAGAAGCAGCTATTATTGATGATGCTGGTAATATCCTTCCTCCTCTACGAATGGGAAACTTGGCGATTAAGACACCATGGCCTTCAATGATGTACAAAATCTGGAATAATCCTGCCAAATTTGAAGAATATACACGTATTCCGGGATGGTATATCTCAGGAGATTCTGCTTATATGGATGAAGACGGATACTTCTGGTTTCAAGGACGGATCGATGATGTTATTAATACCTCTGGTGAGCGTGTAGGTCCATTTGAAGTCGAAAGTAAACTGGTAGAACATCCGGCAGTTGCTGAAGCAGGAGTTATTGGTAAGCCTGATCCTGTGCGTGGTGAGGTTATCAAAGCCTTTATTTCGCTTCGAGAAGGTTATACAGCTACCGAAGAATTGAAGCAAGAGATCACTCGTTTTGTCAAAGAAGGATTATCTGCTCATGCGGCTCCACGTGAGATTGAATTCAAAGACAAACTTCCCAAAACACGCAGTGGTAAAATTATGCGTCGTGTCTTGAAAGCTTGGGAGTTAGAATTACCTACGGGTGATTTGTCGACTATTGAAGATTAATAGAAATGCTTAATAGCTGAAGTACAGCATCTGAAGTAGACTCAATTCGTAATATCCAAATAGATAAGATCAAAAAAAACCGCCCCTTTTAATCAAGAGGCGGTTTTTTTGATCTTATTTTTGTAGTTCTTGTTTTACCGAGTCAATCATTTCAGCTAGCTTTTGAATAGGTAAAGGCTTAGATAGAGCACCGTTCATGCCTGAAGCTGAGATCTGTTCCTGATCGTCTTTGAATACATGAGCTGTTAAGGCAACGATAGGAATCATTCGATTCTGAATCGTACTCGAATGGCGAATCTCATCTGTAGCTTGAAGCCCATCCATTACAGGCATTTGAATATCCATCAGCACCAGATCATAAGTCGAATCTTTTTCTAATGTACGAACAGCTTCTAGACCATTTTCTGCAAATTCTGCGCGATGCCCCAGCTTTTCTAACATACGCATCGTAATAAGACGGCTAATCCGGTCATCATCAGCTAATAGTATTTTTAAGCTATTAGGATTGGATTCAGTAACCATATCTTCTGGTGGTTCGATATCTTGTACTAAAGGCGTGTATTCTTTGTTCATCCCTTCACTCGTAGACGTATGAGCATAACCCATTGGAATCGTAAATTGGAAAATTGTGCCGATTCCCGGATCACTATCCACCGTGATCTGTCCACCCATTAACTCAACAATTTGCTGACTAATAACAAGTCCTAGACCTGTCCCACCAAATTTGCGAGTCTGTGAATCATCTACTTGACTGAAACTTTTAAATAATTTAGGCATGTCTTTTTCTGCAATGCCGATACCTGTATCTTTAACTTTAAAATGAAGCATCAACTTATCTTCAGATAGTTCTTGTCCTTCAAGTGAAATCTTTACCGAACCTTCTGCTGTAAATTTGATAGCGTTACCAATCAAGTTATTCAGCACTTGCTTCAGTCGGTGCGGATCTCCTAGCACGATTTGAGGTACACGTTTACCGATATGAAGAAGCAAATCGATCTTTTTCTCTAACGCTAACGGACGGTGCGCTTTGATCGTAATATCCATCAACTCATGAATATTATATTCGATATTTTCAAGATTCATTTTTTCTGCTTCGATCTTAGAGAAATCCAGTACATCATTAATTAATGTTAATAATGTCTCTGCACTATTTTGAACAATCTTCATATTATCGCGTTGTTCTTGATCAATCTCGCTTAATAAGATCAATTCAGTCATCCCGATAATACCGTTCAATGGTGTGCGGAACTCATGACTCATATTAGCGATAAAACGGCTTTTCGCACGATTAGCGGCTTCTGCTAATTCGGCTGCACGTTTAGCTTGTTGCTCCGCTGTTTTGCGATCTGTAATATCAAATTGAATCCCTACAAAATAATGGCATTCACCATTTCGATCAAAAATAGGATCTAAATTAATTTCATTCCAAAAAGGAGTTCCATTCTTTGTATAATTCAAAATCTCGATGACAGCAGATTCTTGTTTATTCAATGCTTCACGAATCTTTTTAACTGCTGCTGGATCGGTATCTACCCCTTGTAGAAAACGACAGTTATATCCGATCGCTTCGTTTTTAGTATAACCTGTCAATTCTGTGAAATGACTATTTACAAAAACAAGCGGAAAGTCTCTTCTTCGTGCATCTGCAATCGTTACAGAAGATTTTAGATTCTGTACTACATATTCCCAGTCGACTGCTGCTGTTTTAGGATTTATATTCATGGTGCCTCCCAAAGATTTATGTCAAGTTCATCCATTAGTTATATCTATCATATAATTATAGCTAAATTTAAACAAGTAGAAGGATATTCAAACTTTTTATTATAATAAAAAAAGTACTGATTAGCGAGTAACCTCTGCTGATTCAGTACTTTTCATTCTAGTTTATATCATTTGTTCTAATATTGTGACTCCATAAAAAATCTACCTTTTAATACGTTGTCCCATACTACAGACTGAGCAGATTCCGATAATGAAGATTGAATCGATTTTTTCATTGTAGCTGATGTTGGTGCTGGCTCAATCATTTTGATATTGGCTTGCTTATTATTCGCATCAAATTGCAATAGTTGTCCTGATTGTTGCCATGATTGCCACGCAGGTAATGCCCCGCTATGAATAGGTTGATCATGCAAGAAATGACGAATGTATTGACGGTAACGATGCATCAATTGTACTCTTCCTGCTTGATTATCTTCTTTGTAAAATTGATCTTTAAATAATAATCCATAATTACTTTGCGCAAAGTTACCACTTAAGAAGTCCATATCTACGCCATGAGTAGCTGCTAGGTATTTGGCAGGTGCTTGTAATCCATCTACATCGGTTCCCCATGCAAAACGATACACATAGATCGGTAATGCTTTACTATCTTTGGTAAATGTATTCGCTACTTGATCGGCATTAAACGCGGAATATAATTGACTTCCATATTCGGTCGCTTGCCAGAACTGCTTCTGCTCTGCTTTGTCCCATGTATTTTTGGTAAAATGGTCGCTAAACTGAGGATCATAAGCAGCAAACACATTAAACTCATTTTTCATACTACCAATTAACATCGGTACACGATTGTATTTACCACTTTGTACAACATCGAATCCATTTTTCGGTAGAACATATCCATCTGCAAATAAATGCGGAAATTCAGACATTCGAATCATAACGCTACCTACAGCTTGAACCAGTTGTTTACTATCCAGTGAACGTAGCGTTTGTTGTAATGTAGTAGCATCTGTTTTTTTAAGATACGTGAGTGCTTCACTTTCAGTAGCAGCTTTACCTGCTTGAACTAATACTTTGGCTAATTGAGTATTGGAATAAGCTTGCCCTTCCGCTGGTGTAGCTGTGGTCATTCCTCCACTTAAAGGCATCGCTTTGGTAAATAATCCTTTGGCTAGTGGTGAAATGACTAAGGCTAATACATCGCGCGCTCCGGCAGACTGACCGCCTAATGTTACATTATTGGAATCACCACCAAAGCTACCAATCTGCTGTTGTACCCATTTCAAGGCTGCAATCTGGTCTAATAAAGCAAAATTGCCTGAATCTTCTGCTGGATCGCCACTTTGTATTGCTTTGTTATGAATCCATCCTAATAAGCCTAAGCGATAATTCACAGTCACAACAACCGAGTCCGTGCTAGTAGCTAAAGACTGCGCTTCCAGAGCAGCCGAACTTCCTGTTACATTTCCACCACCATGCAAAAAGACAAGCACAGGCAGGTCGGTTGCAGACGTATGTGGTCGATAAATATTAAGATATAGACAATCTTCATCACCGACGACTTTACCCTCTGCTAATTGAGTACAGATATTGCCTGCTTGGAGAGCATTATAATGCTGTGTTGGAGAGGATGAGATCAGTTGAGGTGCTTTCCAGCGTAAGTCTCCTACAGGAGCTTGAGCATAGGGAATACCTGACCATACTAATGTATTATTGTTACCTGCTTGTAACCCTTTAAATATACCTACACTTGTGGGTTGCTTTACATTTTCTTCATATTTGTAGTTCATCGTATCACTCTTTGTTTGGTTAGATTGAACGGCTGCTTCTGCGATACCGTTGTTAGATAATATACACATGAATACAAGCAACCACAACCATTGAACTTTTTTCTTCATCATTTGAATACCTCCTTGATTAGCAAATCGTTTGATTTTATAGATGTATACAAAGAAAAGCACTATTTCTATAACTATGTAGATCAAGATGAACGCAAAAAAACCTAATCTAACCACAGAGGATACACAGTAATGTGTTCTTCTATCGTCAAATTAGGTTTTGCCTGCTAGAGCAGTAACAATCCTTTATATTACAGGTAGTATACACTCTTTTGGTAACGCTTACAATATATTTTGTCGAAAATAGTAAAAACTTGTTCTCTCTGCCTTAAGTAAGGTAAAGAAAACAAGTTTTTACTATCTTGATCTATGAACTAATCTACATTCTTTTGAACTATTGCAAAACACGGCGAGCCGTTACATAGTGCTTCACCCAATAATCAAGATCTAGATTAGAAATAGCGATACCGTCCAAACTCACACTATTATGAACTAGCTTGTTATCGCCAGCATATATGCCTACATGAGAAATCACATTTGGATCTCCACCTGAGAAGAAAAGTAAATCTCCTTTTTGCCATTGTCCACGTTCAACTTCAATGCCTACATTTTTCTGATATTGTGTTCCCCAAGCCAGATCAATACCTGCTTGTGCGAATACATACCGTGTAAATGAAGAGCAATCAAACAATGTAGGTGCTTCATTTTTGCCATAACCATAATGCGTAATTCCTTGTAAAGCTAATGCACTACCCAGAATAAGATCAGCGGTCGCTTCATCCAAAGGTGACCCTGTTGCTAGTGTAGGTGGTGGTGTAACCGTTACAGGTGGCTGGAATGGAACATCATCCACTTCTGGAATTGCATCTACAGGTAAGCTTGTAAGCACAGGTGTGGCTGAAGCTGGTAATGTATACGATACGTAATCTGTTGATACATAACCGATGGTGCCTGTATTATCTTTGATTTTGATCCAAGAAGCACTAGGTTGTTCCAAAGCTTTGAACGTTTCACCGACAGGCATCACTCGTAATACAGCACTACCTGTTTTGGGCTCTGCTCTAAAATTAACACCCCGTTCGATAATGCCTGTACCTGGATCATTGGTACGAGGTACTGTTGTCACGGGTGGTGTACTTGGCGATACTGGCGCAGGCGCACTGGCTTGCGTGATCGTTGGTGTATCTTTTGGTGTCTGAAGCTTAGAAGACGATTGTTCTTGACTGGATACTGTATTGGTAGACGTTGTTGGTGTACTTATCGTCTCAGCGTCTGCTGGCTTAGGTGTATAGTTGATATAACTTGCCGATACATAGCCTGTTTTTACGCCTACTTTGACTCGTAACCAATAACTATTTACTTCTCGAAGTATTTTAATATTCGTTCCAGGTTGGAGTGTACCATACACTGTACTATCTGCTGACGGACCTGAACGGAAGTTAACTGGCAGATTCACTTTGCCTACCGGTACAGGCGTTGCTGCTGCTTCCATCATTTGAGGCGTAGAAGTGAGCAACACAGCCGCTGTCACCAGAGTAATAAGATTTCGTTTCATAGATGCCCTCCTTGAAAATTCTGTTGCGATTGGTCTGATGTCTCCTGATGTGTAGAGTCTATGTATTAACCACAAAAATGACAAGTTCGTCATTAGTTTACCGTGGTTAATTACCACTCCATCTTAATAATGAAACATTAGTGGTCGAATACATTTCCAAAATAATGTTATTCTACCCCTAAATATTCTTTAATACCTGCCACAACAGCTTCTGCTAATTGTTCTTGAAAGGCATCGGTATACATTAAAGCTTCATCTTTCGGACTACTTAAATATCCAGCTTCGATCAATATAGCAGGCATTTTCGTCTCGCGTGTCACATGAAGACTCTTCTGATGAATACCACGATCCGATAATCCTAGAGCTGCTACCACATGTTTATGCACGATTTGTGCAAGACTCAAGCTACTTGTACGGCTGTAATACATTTCTGTACCACTTGGAGAAACAGCAGAATCTGTACTATTTCCATGAATCGATACAAATACATCGGCATTCAGATCATTGGCAATCTTCACACGATCTGGCAAAGTAGGATAACTATCATCGCTACGTGTTAACACAAAATCGATATTCGGCTCTTGTTCTAATAAAGCTTGAATTTTGAGTACGACTGGCAATGTAAAGTTTTTCTCATATCGTCCTGTCAGACTGATTGCACCTGAATCTTTACCACCATGACCTGCATCAATAACGACTAATTTCTTGCCATCTTTCCCTGGTCCAGAACCCGGTGTGACAGGGACAGCCGTCGAAGGTGTATCGGTTGGAGTCGTATTCGGATCGTTATTAGGATCAGAAGCAGGAGATGTTGAACCGTCTGGATTAGTGACTACAGGATCGGTAGACGTATTCGGATTACCTGATACCTGTGTGTTTCCGTTATTGGTGGTCGTTCCTGTTCCATTGTTGATTGTAGATGCTGGTTTAATTGCACCATCTAATTCGACAATGACTACACCTTTATTGTTATTGATCACTTTGTATTTCTGTGCGTTATTCAGATCCATCACGACACGCACTGTAGATGGTGCATTACTAAATAATGAATAACGGATACCTGCTACATCTGGATCACCTGCTACATCGACTTTTCCTACATTACCTAGATTCATTACTTTTCCATTTAAAAATGAATCTGAAAAAGCAGTTTTCGGTAAATCAAGCACGATACGATTTGGATTCGTCAGTGCGCTGTATTTAGGTGATGCTGTTCCATTTAACGTCACTGTTAAGCGACTATCACTAAAGCTAATCGCTTGCAAAGCAGAAGCATTGGTTGTATCTGCTGGTGTTGTCGTATCTGGAGTCTTATCAGGTACAGAAGGTTCTATTTTTTTAGGTGTAGTTAGAAAAACCGTTTTAACCGTATTGTCCCATTTGACTGTTGTTCCTGTATTTTCACTGATAAACCGAAGCGGAACAAGCGTTGTTCCATTTTGCAATAAAGGCGCTTCAGGTAGATCAATCAATTTATTGTCGACCGTAGCCACATGACTACCTGCTACAAGTTGTAATGTTGTTTTATCTTTTTTAATCGTTGCTGTCTGTGCCTTATTCGACCAGCTCACTTTGTAACCTAATTGTTCTACGATAACACGTAGCGGTACCATCACTGTTCCATCTACTGTCTCTACTTGTCCGCTTGCAGGTAGAGCTAACTCTTGCCCATCCAAATTAATATGAGTGCTCGCTGTAATGGCAGCATGTCCTGTCGAAGGCAAGACTACCATCAAAATCATGATCAGAGTTAGCATCCATAAACTTATTCTTTTCATATCATCCCTACCATTCCCTGGTTCACATTATGTATGATGCGATGTCCCAGTCATTATTGTGATACAAGTGCCTATCCGATGAGTTCTATTGTGTGGGTAAAGGAAATACTGAATACATTATTTATCGGTAAGTTCAGACATAACCTTTAAACGATCGACACATTTTTATAACATTCTTGTTATTTATTTCGCCAATTGGGTATACAACTCCTTTTAAAAAGAAAAATCGTTTATAAAAAGAACAACTTTGTTAGCAAATAAAGGCATTTTATACGTAATGTTTACTATGTAGTAACAGTACTATCATAAAGTGTATGTCTACCGTTTGTAAATAATCAATATATATTTTTTAACATATTGTGTAAAAGCTATCTTTATATAGATATGGTGTTTGATGTTCACCTAACTATAGAAATATTCATTTAACGAATCTTTATTGTCAAAAGTGCTAAAATATTGAGTTTTTATAGGTACCTTTCCTTTGACCTGCAAGCTACAATAAATCTTGTTCCTTCGCAAAAGGAATCTTTTTAAAACGTTTAATGTAAACGCATACAATCAAAAAGAACTGAGGAGGTTATTTATGTTCAAGTGGTCTGGTAAAATCATGAAACGTATATCCGGGGTTGTATTGAGTCTTTCTATTCTAACAGGATTAAGCTATAGTGTCGCTCCACTGACTTCTACAGCAGATGCGGCTACATTTGCCAAAGGTGCTGATGTTGGTTGGTTATCTGAAATGGAATCGTATAACTGGGCTTTTTATAATGATGCTGGCGTTAAGCAAGATGCTCTACAAATTCTTAAAGATCATGGAATGAACTCGATTCGTCTACGTGTATGGGTTAATCCTGCTAAAAATTTCTCTAATAAAGCAGATGTGATCAAACAAGCAGTTCGTGCTAAAAAAATGGGTTTCCGTATTATGATTGATTTCCATTATAGCGATGTCTGGGCTGATCCTGCTCATCAGACCAAGCCTAAAGATTGGGCTAGCAAAGATTTTAACGGATTAATGAAAGCTGTCTATGATCATACGTATGATGTGCTGACTGCTCTCAAAGCGCAAGGAGTTACGCCAGAATGGGTACAAGTTGGTAATGAAACGAACAACGGTATGCTCTGGGAAGAAGGACGTGCTTCTGCTAATATGAAAAATTTCGCCTGGTTAATCAATTCCGGGTATGATGCGACAAAAGCAGTCAATAGCAGTACAAAAGTGATTGTTCATTTATCTAACGGCTATGATAATTCATTGTATCGCTGGATGTTTGATGGACTCAAAGCGAATGGTGCTAAATACGATGTCATCGGAATGTCGCTTTATCCAGAGAAAAATAATTGGCAAACTTTGAATCAACAAACGTTAACCAATATGAATGATATGGTTGCTCGTTATGGCAAAGAAGTCATGGTCTGTGAAGTCGGTATGGATGCTAGTGATCCGGCAACGTCTAAAGCTTTTTTGACCGACATTTTGAACAAAACACGTTCTGTATCTGGTGGTAAAGGATTAGGTGTGTTCTATTGGGAACCTCAGTCTTACGGTACGTGGTACGAATATACTAAAGGGGCTTTTGATGCTAAAGGGAAAGTGACGATTGCTTTAGATGCGTTTTTGAACTAAAAGCTGGGGTCGGTTTCGTGCTGAAAAGGGAGAGCACTTCAGGGGCAGTATTGTCCTTGTCGTCGCTATTGATAGGAACTATTTAATGAGCAGGCGGAATATGTACAAAGAAAAGAGCTATTGGGGCTGTGTTGTTAACAGCACAATAGCTCTTTTTTAGATAAAATAGGTTATATCTGTTCGGGTTTGGCTAGGTTCCAGATGTGTAAAGATTGTACTTGAGTGATACCGTTGGAATATAACGCAATACCTTGTGATTCTGGTTGTGGATAGATGCGTCCGGTCATTACTTTTTCGCCATCTTGTAAAAACACTTCCACTGAAGATAAGTCTACAAAAATGCGTAGGTGTAGTTGACCTTCGGGTGTAGTTAGCGAAGCGATCCGCTCACCGCCTGGTCCGATACCCGATTGGTCACGATTAAAGCGGAATAATTGTTCCAAAGGTGAGTAGCTGAGTACTGTTGTTTCTGCTTCACCTGTACGTAAATGTATAGCAAATTCTTCGGATTTGCTGACGTCGATATTCAGTTCAATCTCGTAACTTTCGCCTCTGTAATCCAACACTTGTTGTCCTTGTACTTCAAATGATTCTGCATGTAATCCTTCTAAGCGAGATTGCTCCAATTCAGCAACAGGACGGAACAATAAGCGTTCACCGTCACGGATAACTTCGCGTGGTAACGTCATCGCTCCTGCCCAGTGATGTCCATTTTGGGTAGGCATTAATGCTTCCCAGCTGTCCATCCAACCGATCATGATACGTCTACCTTGCTGATCGAGTGTAGTCTGACAAGCATAGAAATCAAAGCCATAGTCAATCGGAATATACTGTTTATAATCAAAAATGCCTGTATCAGTATCAAGCTTACCTAACATATATACAGTGGAATGTAAATTATGATAATTATTTCCTTGCGGCGACATTCGTTGTGGAGACATCATTAATACATCTATACCATCCAAATCGAACACATCCGGGCATTCCCAGTTGTCGCCCAATGTACCGTCGCTTTGTGCCATCACATTCATATATTCCCATGTATGAAGATCCACCGAGCGATAAAGTAAAATCAATCCTTTACCTTGATCATCATTGGAGCCAAGCACCATATAAAATTGTCCATTCCGTTCAAACACTTTAGGATCACGGAAATCTTTTTGACTGGTATGTGCAGGAATTTGATCGGTATTAATGACTGGATTATGAGCATCTTTTGTAAACAGAATACCATCTTGTGATATCGCTAGATTCTGAACTTGATAATAGTCTTTGGTAATATCAGGTCCTGTCATAATATGCCCTGTATATAGTAGATATAGACTGTCCTTATGCTCTATCGCACTTCCTGAAAAACATCCATCACGATCATATTCTTGATCCGGTGCCAGAGCGACAGGTAGATGTCTCCACTCGATCAAATCTTTACTGACTGCATGTCCCCAATGCATGGGTCCCCATACTGGTTGATACGGATGATATTGATAAAATAAATGATATTCCCCTTTATATTGAACAAAACCGTTAGGATCATTGATCCATCCAAATTCGCCCATAAAATGATAATGCAAACGATATTGATCGACTAGCAAATGTTTGGACTCAGCAACAAAACGATTGGCACGTTCGATACTATAACTCATTTTTTATCTTCCCTTCTTCTATTTAATAAGAAAAGTAAATATGGTTCGAGTAGATATCTATAAGTGACAGGGTGTCATAATAAGAGTATAGATTGCCCGGAGCATCCTATCAATCGGTTAACATACATTTTATAAAAAACCTCCACACTACAGGGTGGAAGCTCTTTCAATAAGCTCAACATCTAATTGATTTTTGATCACATATTCTTCTTTGTTTATTTGTTGACTTAATAACTTAATCGCTAACTTCCCTATGTCTTCTATAGGTTGGCGAATCGTTGTTAAAGAAGGTGTGATCCACGGTGCAATACTGACATCATCATAGCCGATAACTTTAATTTGTTCAGGTACCTTGATGCCTAGCTCTATACATTCTTTGATCACATAAGCTGCAATAATATCACTGGTTGCAAAAACGCCATCCAGATCGGGATGATCGGCTAACAATTGACGAATCATTTTTTGATATTCTTGGTTATGAAAGACATTCGTATCTGTTTCGATAACAATATGTTCAACATTATGTACATTGACTACATCCAAAAAAGCTTTACTTCGCTCATTTGCAAGTAAATTCAATTGTAAGTTTCCACAAATATGAGCAATCTTTCGGCATCCTTGCTTAATAAGCAATTCGGTTGCCAGCTTGCCTCCCATATAATTATCAGACGAAATGTAAGGAATATCTCCTATTTGCCGGTCAAACGTAACAATAGGGCTTTGCACATTCTGATATTGTTCTGTCTCCAGTGTATGGCTACTCATAATAATGCCATCTACTCGATTACCTCGCATCATATCAATATATTCTTTTTCTTTAACCGGATCTAGATGAGAGTTACATAACAATACCTTCATTCCATTTTCATAAGCATAATATTCAATCTGACTGGCAAATGCTGCGAAAAAAGGATGGGATACATCCGGCACAATTAATCCAATAATATTGGACTGCTTGTTTTTGAGAGAACGTGCAATTTCGTTAGGCTGGTAATTTAAGTGTTCCATCGAAGAGTACACTTTTTTACGAGTCTTATCACTGATATAACCCCTGTTATTGAGTACACGGGATACTGTTGTTGGAGTGACGCCAGCATGTTTGGCGACATCATGTATGGTCGGCATGTCTCTCCCCCTCTTGATAATTTGAATAATAAACAATAAATGTAAACGGTTTAACTTTCTCTTTATAGCGATATGTGTTTCTTTCAGATTTCAATATATATGAAAGCTCAACAATATTCAATGTTATTTTAATTGTTTCGACATATATTTTATTTTCAAAGCATTTTTACGACAATTATATATCAAATTAAAGATAAAAATTAAAATACATATAAAAATAAGGAAGGAATGAGTGATCCATTCCTTCCCTACTTTGATCTATTATAGGCTTCTTTTCAGTACACGAATTCCATATGCTGGAATCTCTATTTCTTTAGGTAATTCAACATGTTCTTGATCTTCTAATAGATCATAATAGGTCTGTTGATCCAATGAAATAGATTGTGCAGCAGAAGTGTAATTCTGAATAAACAGAAATTCATCTTTTTCATTCATACGTGAATGGGCAGTGACACCTTTAGGTAAATCTCCTGCTAATGTACGCTTGATTTCTTGACGATCTGTTAATTTTCCGATAAATGCATCTAAGAAATCATAGTCTGTACGAGCTGCAATATAGTAAGCTTCACCTGCTCCAAATGTATTGACTGTTAGTGCTGGACGATCTGCATAGAAGTCATTACCGTATACAGCCAATGCTTGTGCATTTTCCAAATGGATAAGATCACAAAGTTCTTTCACATCATATGTTCCTTGCATTTGTAATCCATTGTTGTCAGACATTTTTAAATGATTGCGCTCATGATCATGCAATCCATCGATTTCTTCTGACCAGATCCCTAGTACGTTGCGTAAAGGGCCCGGGAATCCGCCAAGGAAACATAAATCGGTCTCATTTACAATACCTGACCAGTACGTACTTACGAGTGTTCCGCCTGCTTCTACAAATTGCTCCATTCGTTCGCCTACCCCTTCACGTACCAGATATAACATAGGGGCTACAACGATTTTGTACTTGGACAAATCTTGATCCATATCGATCACATCGACAGGAATACCACGTTCCCAGAAAGGACGGTAACAATTAAGTACAGTCTCATCATACTTCATACCGATATTACGAGGACCTTGACTGTCTTTGATTGCCCAGCGATTTTCCCAATCGTAGATTACTGCGACTTCTGCATTCACATGGCTGCCGACGATATCTTGCATACTGGATAACGCTTGCCCCACATCTTGTACATCTTTAAATACACGTGTATGTTCATGTCCTACATGATCGACTACAGCACCGTGGAATTTTTCGCTTGAACCACGACTTTTGCGCCATTGGAAATACTGCACAGAATCTGACCCGTGTGCAACAGCTTGTAGTGAAGATAACATATGCATATTAGGACGTTTATTTTTACTGACTTCTTGCCAGTTTGTTAAGCTTGGTGTACTTTCCATCAATAAGAAAGGTTTTTGTTTGATCGAACGAACAATATCATGCATAAATGCAATACTTGCTCCCTGTACTTCATCTCCTGCTTGATCATGCCATGTTGGGTAACTATCCCAAGACAATACATCCAACAGATCAGCGAATTTCCAGTAGTTCAATCCATCGAAATTCCCTGTAAACATAAAGTTAGTCGTTACAGGCAGTAAACGATTGATTTTGCGCAAAGGTTCGATTTCATGACGGCAAAAATCTACTGTCTGATCGGTAACAAAACGACGCCAGTCTAAGTTCATACCATGCACTTGAGTCTCACCATGTGGAGCAGGTGATTCTACTTGAGACCAATCGGTATACGTATGACTCCAGAAGTTCGTCCACCATGCTTCATTTAGAGTATCAAGTGTTGTGTATTTGTTTTGCACCCAAGTACGGAAGGCATCCTGACAATAATCACAATGACATTCGCCACCGTATTCATTTGAAATATGCCAACCAATTACAGCAGGATGCTCTCCATAGCGTTCTGCTAATTTGGTATTCATGATATCGACTTTTTCACGATAAACCGGTGAAGTAAAACAATGATTATGACGGAATCCATGTAAATTGCGTACACGATTCGCTTCGACACGCAATACTTCAGGATATTTTGCAGACATCCAAGCTGGACGTGCTCCACTCGGTGTAGCTAACAATGCTGAAATTCCATTCGCTGCAAAATTATCCAGTATGCGATCTAGCCATTCAAAGTTATATACACCTTCTTCGGGTTCTAATGCGACCCAAGAGAAAATACCTACAGACATTACGTTACATTTGGCTAATTTCATCAAACGAATATCTTCTTCTAAAATATCTGGACGATGTTGCCATTGTTCAGGGTTATAATCGGCTCCGTGAAGCATTTGGTTCCAAGTGGATTCAATAGTGGTCATGATGGGCTCCTTTATTGTTACATATTTGCATTTAGTTAGACCGCTGCGGGAACGAAATCATTCTGTCGGGCGCTGGTAAGGTCGGATATCTTGATTGGACTGCTAAGCAGTCGATATCCAACCTTAAAGGCTTCCTTTAGAATTGATTTCGTTCCCTCCGCTCTGCTGGGGTGGCAACTTTTTACAAGATAAAGTGTGCCTATTGAATTGGGGTAGCAGGGGAGGGATTTTAAGATTGATGTTACTTTTTTATACCTTTATGCTCTTATACTTTTTTATTTATATCATAATGTAAAGCATCGTTATGCAAGATGTAGAATCTTAATTGGCATTACTATACCCTCATTTAGCAGTAATAATGAATGGTTACTATTCTTTTACAGAACCTAGAGTCATCCCTTTAACAAAGAATTTTTGTAGGAAAGGATAGACGATTAAGATAGGTGCTGCGCCGATGAAGATTTGGGCGGCTTTGACAGTTGTTTGTGAGATCAATTCCATTTCTTTCGGACTGGAACTCATAGAACTCATATCTTGTTGAATAATAACGGTTTGTAAAAATGTCGCTAGTGGGAATTGACTGGCATTATTTAGATAAAGCAATCCATCAAACCAAGAGTTCCAATGGAACACCATGCTGAATAGTGTAATGGTTGCGATCGATGGTAATGAGATCGGTAAGTAAATGGTAAACAAGGTACGGAATGGTCCTGCGCCATCAATAAATGATGCTTCTTCCAGTTCTTTGGGAATACCACGGAAAAAGTTAAGCATAAGGATAACCAGGAAGGTGTTCACTGCACCAGGTAATACCAGTACCCAGAATGAATCAATCAAGCCTAATTTCTGAATAACGATATAGAATGGTACTAATCCGCCGGTAAATACCATACTGAATACGAAGATCCATGAGTAAATATTACGTCCTTTAAATACCGAGTTGTCTTTAGACAACGGGTAAGCGGCTAGGAAGGTTAGACATAATGTAATTGCTGTACCAATCACGGTACGTAAGACAGATATCCAGATGGAATGTAAAAATACTGGATTAAACATCGTCTTTTTATAGGCTTCTAATGAAAATTGGATTGGCCACAAAGCGACTAGATTAGCATCTGCTGCTGCTTTGGAACTGAGTGAAATCGCTAGTACATGCACTAAAGGTATAATACACATAATCGATAACAGGATAAGCAAAATCGTGTTAAATACATTGAAAACACGATATCCTCTGGTTTTGAAATACATATTCTCCCTCTTTCCTTTATGTTTCGCTTTTTAAATGATCCGTTGATGTTGTACTGAGGTTAATACATAACCTTTAGAATATACGGTAGTTCGCCCATTTGTACGCCAAACGGTAAGACAAGAGAATAAGAACCATACTGATCACAGATTTGAACAATCCAATAGCTGTACCAAAGCCCATTTCACCATTCAAGATCGCTGTACGATAGACAAAGGTGTCAATAATATCGCCTTTAGCATAGACAAGCGGGTTGTATAAGTTAAATATCTGATCGAATCCAGCGTTCAATACATTACCAAGTGCTAGTGTACCTACTACAGCTACCATTGGAATCATTGAAGGAATCGTAACGTACAAGGTTTGTTTGAGTCGAGTTGCTCCATCCATCTCTGCTGCTTCATAAAGAGAAGGATTGATACCTGCCAGTGTTGCTAAGAAAATGATTGTATTGTATCCAAATTCCTTCCATACATCAGATGCAATGACTGTGAACCGGAACCAGTCATTATCCCCGAGAAAGAAGATCGGTTGCACACCAAATGTGCTTAAAATACGGTTAGCGAATCCATCAGTTGCTAATAGATCAATCAATATCCCGCCCAAAATTACCCATGACAGAAAATGCGGTAAGTAGACTAACGTTTGAATGGTACGTTGCAATTTAACACGACGAATCTCATTCAATAAAATCGCAAAAATAAAAGGAACAAATAAATTAAAAATCAGTTTGAGCACAGCAATCACTAATGTGTTCCAGATTACTTGTATACTATCTTGTCTTTCAAATAAATAACGGAAGTTAGCCAGTCCTACCCATTCGGAACCTGTAAATCCTAACCACGGCTTATAATCTTGAAATGCCATCACAATCCCAGCCATCGGTACATAACTGAAAATAAGCAAGAAAATCATAGATGGTAGTAACATCACATGAAACGGCCAAGTTTTTCTAAGTGTTTTCATTTCTCTCCTCCTCATACCTTCTATATCGTTTTTCCTCTATATTCCGATATCTCTATATATTGCTTACTGTTATGGTTGTAATTAGTAGATAGGAAGAAAATAACGACTCTGGATAGAGTCGTTATTTTCTCATATCCTTTTATTGCATTTCGATCATTCTTAATGTATTACTTAAGATTATTTATGAACGCTCTTATACCAGTCATTTACTTCTTTGGTTACTTCGTCTCCACCTGACGTTTTCCATGTCTGTACAAAAGTATCAAATGAATCGATAGGTGATTTACCGTAAATGATTTCATTAAAAGTTTGACTCTCGATTTTGTTCAAATAGTCCATTTTTGTTTTCATGCTTTGTGTTGTTGGACCTGTAAACATATTTGGATAAGAACTGTCTTTCTGAGACATCAATACTTTAGCCGCTTCCGGTGTCAAAGGCCCATAGTTATTTTGAATATCACGTTCTAGACGAGTCTCTGCTTTACCACCATCTGCTAATTTAATCAAAGCATCCATTTGAGCATTAGGAATACGTGCGCCATCACGAACTAACAAGTAACGTACACTGTTCACATAACCACCCGGGATATTTTCGCCTGTCAACAATTTGCCTGAAGAATCGACATCGTAGTCATATCCTTTGAATAAACCTTTATCAAATTCACTATTTGCTGAAGGATTAGCCAATTGATCAAACATATAGTTTTGGTACGTAAAGAATGCTTCAGGATGTTTCATGTTTTTATTGATCAATGTTACGCCGTTCGTTGTTGTTGTACCATGACGCATCGCTTTGCCATTCGGTCCAACAGGGATCGTGATGGGTTTCCATACTGCACTTGGAACGTTTTTCACAGTATCTTGTAACGGCCATCCGCTCATCCAGTAAGGTCCTGGCAAAATACCTGCTGTACCTGCAACTGCTGGTTCAGAAGTTTTATTTTCATCCCATAGTGCTGCTTCTTTCGGAATGTATCCTTTATCAAACCATTCTTTGATCTTCACCAGACCTTCTTTCATACCAGGTTGGATCGAACCGTATTGCAATGTACCATCAGAACCAAGATTCCATTGTTGAGGAATCGTTCCATAAGCTCCGAAGATCCACGAAGGATCACCCATCCATGTGTTCATAGAAGATTTGAATCCGATACTGAGTGGAATTACTTTATCTGGTGCTAATCCATCTGGATTATTGTTTTTGAAAGCTTCCATTACTTTTTCTAGCTCATCCATAGTAGTAGGCGCTTTCATATTTAGCTTGGTTAACCAATCTTGACGAATCCACAATACATAATCATGGTTGTATGCATAATCAAGTACAGGAATACCCATTTTTTTACCATCACGGATATAAGGATTCCATACATTAGCATCTTCAGACATTGCCTTTTTCCACGTATCTGAAGCGTATTTGTCGAACAACGGTCCAACTTCGCTATACATACCAGAATCGATCAAATCTTGTGCAAGTTGCGAATCCGTATCACCGATTGTCACGACATCTGGCATTTCTTGTCCTGAAGACATTGCCAATCTGACTTTCGTTGCAAATGCACCGTTCGTATCGGTTACAGACCAGAGTGATTTGACATCAATACCGAATTTATCTTTTGCCCATTTGGTTGCTACATTATTTTCAGCAGATTCTCCATTTTTAAATTGTAAGGTTGGATCTACTCCCCACACTGTGGTGATCGTTACTGGAGGATCGTATTTCTCTTTGTATACGTTTTCAGTATTGACCGCCGCAGGTGCGCTTTCTTTTCCGCCTCCGCATCCTGCTAGGCTTGCCGCTACAAGTAGTGTACTCATGACGATTGTTGCTGTTTTCTTGATTCCCATGTTGCTCCCCCTTATTCTACATTCAAGCTTATTAGTTCTCACGTTCGTTCATATTGTATGTTGCTTCTTGCTTACTTCTTAAGTATAGGTGCAAGAACATCAATCGCCTATGTCACGAATATAACATTCCTGCACCTTTTGCAATCATTTATGTTTCACGGAACTCATTTGGAGTCATTCCGTAATGTTTTTTGAACAATTTGCTAAAGTATTGGGGGTTTTGATAACCTAACGCTGCGGTAATCTCATAAATTTTGCTATTGGTGTGTTTGAGCATATATAATGCTTTTTCCATCCGAATCCGAATAATATAATCGCCCAGTCCTTCACCTGTTTCTGTTTTATAGATTTTAGACAAATACACGGGATGAAGAAATACACGATCTGCAATCGTTTTGACCGATACATCTTGCCCTAGACTTTCAGCGACCATTTCTTGCACTTGCTTCACAATGCGGCTACGACTTGGTTCTAATGCTGAAGGTGTTCCTTGCAGTTCAATCCGGGTCAGCACACTATTACACCATAGACGAAGCTTGCTGAGTGAACCTGTAATCTGTTGCGCTGAAAAAGGGTCTAATCCTCCTGAATCCGAAGCTGCTAATTTGTAGCCATGATGATGTGCCATATACACCAGTGCATTACTCACTGCCAGATAGACTTCATACAAATGTTCATGGGTTAAGGGTAAGGACTCCATCGTATCAAGCACTTGATCGACCTTTTGCTTAGCGGCATTCCATTGTGCAGATTCTAACAGATGAATAAGCGCTGGCGGTTTGTAGAGCGATTCCATAAATTTCATAGCAGATGGACGTTCTAACGGTTGATGCTGTTCTTGAATAAAATGAATGCCTTGTTCTGCTGCTGCATAAGCCAGATGGGCAAAACGCATCATATGACGATAGGTCGATGACATTTCTGCCGGGAATACAAAAGGATCACTAACCCAGAAAGACAAATTCGTTTTCAAATAACGATGTACGCTATCTCTTAGTTCACGTATGTGTAGCTTATAACCCGAGTAGATCTGAGCATCATACTGCCATAAGATCACCAAACCTCCTTGTGGTGCTCTCCCTAACCAGACTCCTCCATGCGCACCTAGAATCTCATTTGTAATATTCCCAATCGCATATTCTAACAATCGAATTGCTTCTTCTGTCTGATCTTGGGTGTATGACCCTGGAGGAACAAATAACATCTGCGCTGTATGATTTGGCTTAATCTGAATATCATACGTTTCTAAGCGAGATAACATACTACGATCAGAAGCTTCTCTGCCAAGCAGTAGATCATTTAGCAGACCATCTCGCAACAACTCAAGCTCCGATTGACGCTGATAAGCCAGCTGATTATATTTATCTGTCTGTCCCCACTCGGCTTCAATCTCATTCACTACACGACGAATACTTTCCATAAATGGATCATCATCAACAGGCTTGAGAATATAATCGCCTGCTTTGAGACGAATCGCTTTCTGTGCATATTCAAAATCAGAATAACCAGTTAACACCAGTGTACGAATATGTGGCCATGTATTTCCGATTTCAGCCAGTAACTCGAGTCCATCCCGATCAGGCATACGGATATCAGTCACTACGACATCAATATCATATTTTTTTAACGTTGTCAGTGCTTGATCTACTGAATCTGCACGATACACGTCTTCTATCCCTAATTCTGTCCATGGAATCGTGAGTTCTAAGCTTTCTGTAACATAAGATTCATCATCGACAAGTAAAATGTTCATAATTAACGGTTCACTCCTGAATGTTAGTTCCTTTATTTTGCGTCCAACTGAGAGTCACTTTAAGTCCACCTAATTCAGATGGTGACAAATGCACCCCAGATTGCTCGCCAAAACGCAATGTTAATCGTTGATGTACATTCCATAGTCCACAGCCCATTTCTTCGCCTAATGGTTCGGATAGACTCTGCTGTAGATGTGCTAAAGCTTCAGGTTCCATTCCTTTTCCATCATCTTCTACGCTCAAAAACCACTGTTCTTCATCACACCAACCATGAATAGTGATTAACCCTGCTGACGAATACCGCTCAATGCCATGAATCACTGCATTTTCAACAAGTGGTTGTACAATCAGCGGTGGAATCAGAATGTGTTTGATATTTTCTGACAAATGAATATTATAATTCAATCTGGACATACGCATCTGCTGAATTTTCAAATAATTTTGGACAAAATCAATTTCTTCTGTCATCGGAACCAGATCACGTTCTTGACGGGTTGTATATCGATAATATTGAGACAAATTTTTGGACATCGCAATAACGGCTTGCTGGTTATTCAGCTTCGCCATACTGGTAATAAATGAAAAGCAATTGTAAAAAAAGTGCGGATTAATCTGTGACTGTAGCTGCTTCAGCCTCGCTTCACGCACATGAATTTTCTCCATATACACATTTTCAAATAGAGATTGGATCTGCGCCACCATTGAGTTAAAGCGAATCGATAGATAAGCAAATTCACTTCTACCTTTCGGTCGTATACGTACCGAATAATCTTCTTGCTTTAACCGATCAAATCCAGCAATCAACTGACGAATCGGAACCTGTACCTGTGCGTATAGAAGATAAGAAGCCAGACAGCTCATTAATAACAGAGCGATCATCGACAAATAAAATAATCGATTCGAATTATGGATCGGCTGTAACACATCGTCCAAAGGAATATAGTCTACCATGTACCAACCGGTTACTTCAGATCGAACAGCATTCACCATGTACTGTTGATCCGCGATCTCAATCGTGCGACTTTCTAAAGCTTGTAATGGCTTTTCTCTAAGATGACCGATCAATTCATCTGTTAAGACATGATCAGCTGAACGATTATAGACGACACCCAGTTCTGGATTATAGTAAAAAGGATCACGTCGACCATCACTTTTGAATTTATCAAGCATATCTTGAATATTACTACTATCAAATTCCACCCGTATCACGGTACTTGCATCTCGCAAATCTGGAGTATTGGCAGTATACGGAGAAATGGTTGTCCATGAGAAATTGAATGTGGTTCTGTTATTATCATGTAATGAAGTGACTTGCCAGCCGGGCTTCGCCCAACGTTGAGCTTGACTGATACGATAGTCTTTCATATCGTTATCTGTAACTAACCGCATCAGGCTTGGCGAATAGATCGACAAATGACTTCGCCAGTTCGATGAACTTTCTTGAATCGCTAATTTACCTTGAATACGCTTGACCAATGTGATCGCATCAAGATTTAGATATCCATTTTGTAAATAAATATCATTAAAACTCACAATATCCGGATCATGAATTAACAAATTCGGCCATGATGATAATAATTCGATGTTGGTATTAACCTGTGTCTGAAAAAAGTTCAATTGATTAATATTCGATTGATTCAGTTCCCGGCTGAGTACTTCTGTTGTTGTACGGTTAGAGTAGATATACAGAATCATAATAGGAATCAGCATAATCACAATTAACATGACCATCTTAGTAAATAAATTATATCGATACATCCTGCTTCATCCTCGCCTTGTCATAAACATTCCGCCACGCATCATAAAATACCCGATCAGGCTAATCACCCAGATCATTGCTGTAAAAACAAACATAAAATGTAATTGCACCGGATCAGTCACAATGTCTATCACATCTTTCCAGATTGACTTGGGATGTGTTATCGCATTCCAACTATTCCAACGAATAAACCGTCCAATATAGATACCGATACTGCTTAGAATCAGAACAATATGCGCAAATATCCACGAACGTACAACACCATAACGTTCACTCACTAATTGCTGTATCGAAGACAATGAATACGTACCTAATCCCAATCCTAATATAGCCGCGACAAAAAATAAAAACAGATGATACCAGAATTCCAAATGAAATAAAAAGCGTTGTCCTGATGGAACTTCAAAATGAACAAACGGATGCAATGTGTCTGTTACCAGATATACTGAATTGGGATAAAACAATAACCAGACAATTCCTGCTCCAATCACCAATATATTTTTGATCCAAGACTGACGTAACTTGACCAATACATCTATACACAACGCTAGACCAATCGGAACCCAGCCTAGAAAAATGTCCCAGTTTAGATAACGGTAAATATCTCGCCCTGTATAATCTCGTAAATGAATACCTAGTGCTACACAAAACCCTGTAGCGATCAATAACGTGATCAACATAACTAGTTTGCCTGTCCATACTTTGGTACCCCAGATATTGTAATTCTGATTCATTATGATTCTCCTTGCTGGTCAAATTGTTCACAGTACTCTAGCATTTCTTCCAATCGAGCCAATTGCTTGATCCAATCGCTAGGAATCTGATCATAACCGTAATGTATTCCAGCCAGTCCTCCTGCTACAGCGGCTGTTGTATCGGTATCTTCACCTAGATTCACTGCTTGTAATACCGCATCTCGATAATTTGAAGTATGCAGAAGTACCCATATACTGGCTTCTAATGTGTGCACTACATATCCGCTTGAAGAGATTTCTTCTATAGGAAACTGATCGATCGAGCCACTAAGTAAGCGCTGATACCGTTCTATTTCTGGATAATCGGCATATTCACTATTAATGATCTGACAAGCCTTTTGATAGCCATCTTTGATTGTCATCGGTGAAGAAGCTTGTAACAACTGGATACCTATTTCGACATAAATAATACTCCCAAGAATAGATACAGGATGACGATGCGTTAAAGAAGATACCCGTGTAACCCAATCCAGACGTGTACTCGCATCTTGATCGACTAATTTATAAATTAAAGGCAGAATACGCATCAATGATCCATTCCCATTGCTATACTCGTCATGACCTCCTGCTTGTTCTGGATAGTTCGGATCTTTTTCTATAAGTGCAATGGCTTTTCGGGTCGCAATCCCAATATCAAATACTTCATAGTGTGCACCCCAGAGCCCTTGACGATACCACTGAATAAAACGTCTTCCCAAATCGATCGTATCCAATTGTGGATGGTGAACAAGACTAACTAATAATGCGACCGTCAATGCACCATCGTCTGACCACGTCCCTGCTGGTTGTTGATGAGTACCATAACCGATCATATCTACAGCAGGCTGACGAGCTATGATTGAACGATCCAAAAATTCGTAAGGGACACCTACAGCGTCTCCAACTAACAATCCGATGATTCCATCTTTACTAGAATGGTTTATAAATGACATATTATGTAGTCTCCTTCTCTGATTAATTTCAATGTATAAATCATTTAATGCTATAATAATTTCCAAACTTATGAGGAGTGAGCGATATGATTATTGATATACAACACGCCAGCTGGCGCAGAGATCAGACTACGATTATCAACGATATTTCCTGGCAAGTACAGCCCGGAGAACATTGGTGCTTACTCGGTCTCAACGGTTCGGGCAAAACCACATTACTGAATATGGTAAATGGTTACATTTGGCCGACAACAGGTAGTATTAACGTGCTTGATGAACAATTTGGTGCTGTCGATCTGCGAGAACATCGAAAAAAAATCGGCTGGGTCAGTACATCGATGCAACAACGATTACATGGTCATGAGAAAGCAGAGAACATTGTGCTTAGTGGCAAATTTGCTTCGATTGGTATTTACGATCAGATCGAAGAACAAGATCATGCACAAGCTTTATCTATTATGAAGCAATTGGATGCCGAAAGGCTAGTAGGACGCACTTATGATACCTTATCTCAAGGAGAGCGGCAACGTATTCTGATTGCTAGAGCTTTGATGGCGTCGCCAGAATTGCTGATTTTGGATGAACCTTGTACAGGGCTTGATATTTTTTCACGTGATCAATTACTGCATCGGATACAATCGATAGCGATGCAAGATCATGCGCCTACATTACTCTATGTTACGCATCATATCGAAGAAATCATGCCTTGCTTTAACAAAACATTATTGATTCGTGATGGAGCGGTATTTGCTTCAGGTGATACAACAGCGATGGTGGAATCCAAGCAACTCAGTTCTTTTTTCAATACCCCTGTAGATGTACGATCTGAACCCGGACAACGCTACTCTATTCGCTTGGTATAATAAGTAAAATAATCGTCAAGGGTACGGTTACAGACTTTATTTGTACTTCATGCTCGATTACTCACCACATCGATACATCTAAGAATAAATCACATAAAGGAGTATACCTATGAACTATCGTAACCTTGGAAAAAGTGGATTAAAAGTGTCTGAACTGGGTCTAGGCACCAATTCTTTTGGCAAACGTGCAGATCAAGAAACATCGATTCGTATTTTACATACTGCTATAGATCGGGGAATTAATTTTATTGATACCGCTAATATCTATGCAGGCACAGCTTCAGAACGCATTATTGGTCAAGGTCTACAAGGTGGTAAACGTCAACAAGTGGTATTAACGACCAAAGCTGGTCTTCCAATGGGTGAGGGCCCTAATGATCGTGGTTCTTCTCGCTATCATCTTGAACGCGAATTGGATCAAAGTCTCAAACGGTTGCAGACCGATTATGTAGATCTGTATCAAATTCATACGTTCGATCCATATACTCCATTAGAAGAAACATTGCGTACACTAGATGATATGGTACGTTCAGGTAAAGTAAGGTATATCGGCGCTTCGAATTATGCGGCATGGGAATTGATGAAAGCATTAAGTATCAGTGACCAATTCAATCTCAATCGGTATGTATCACTTCAGACCTCATACTCTTTAGCAGATCGTACACCCGAGCAAGAAGTGGTTCCTTTATGTTTGGATCAAGGGTTAGGCATTATTCCTTATTTCCCTCTTGCTGGTGGTATTCTTACTGGTAAATATTCAGATAAGCAACCTTCTCCTTCAGGTTCGCGTGCAGATACAGATCCTTCTTTCCAGCGCTTTTTTAATACCCAACGTCTCAATCTAGGTGAAGTATTACGACTGTATGCACAAAATCGTTCCACTGAACCTACAACGCTTGCCTTAGCATGGTTACTTAAACGTCCTGCTGTTGCTACAGTCATTGTAGGCGCTACACATGCAGATCAATTGGAAAGTAATCTGCATAGCTTAGACTATGTCATTAGTGATGAAGTCGATGCTCGATTAGATGAAATGAGCCGTTCAAACAAGAATGGAGAACCTTTTGCTAGTTATCGCATATAATGAAGATAGGCATACTCTATATTTCGTGTAACTACCATCGTATTCAGAACCGTCGGGAGGTTAAATCATTATGACCCATCATTCAGATTTGTATGCTTCGCACATCATCTATCCTGCACCTTTACAAGCAGGCGATCTTATCGGTATTATTGCTCCATCCAGTGGGTTAGAACCAGAGATTCATCATTTAATACACCGGTCTACAGCGTATCTGCATCAATTAGGGTATCAGACACGTGTCGGTAGCAGTGTATGGACTAATGATAAATGTGTAAGCTTACCTAAAGAACAACGGGCAGCCGAGTTAGAGCAATTCCTGCTTGATGATAAGATCAAAGCCATTATTCCTCCATGGGGTGGCGAATTTCTAATGGATATTTTGCCCTTATTAAATTGGGAAAAGATTCGTCAAGCCTCACCTACATGGATTCTAGGATTTTCAGATATTAGCACTTTAACCTTTACGTATACGATGATGACAGGATATGCATCAGCTCATGGACCTGGAGTGGTTGATATTTCAGGAGCGGATGATAATCTAACGATTCGCTGGCAGGATCTTTTATCTGCTGCATCAGGACAAAGCGTCGAGCAATCATCTTCTACGTATCATCAGACGCATAGCGATTATTCGAAGCCTAATTTCAATCTGGATACGCCTACAGAATGGAAGATTCTCGGACAAGAAGATCAACCAGAATCTTCTCTTGAATTGTCAGGTCGATTGATAGGTGGTTGTATGGATGTGCTTACTCCACTGATCGGTACACCATGGGCTCCTGTGACTGATTTTATCCAACATTATGATCAAGAAGAAGGATTTATCTGGTATCTGGAAAGTTGTGAAATGAATGCGGGTGATATTTATCGTCATCTCTGGCAAATGAATCAAGCGGGTTGGTTCCAGCATACACGTGGTGTGCTGATCGGTAGACCAGCTGGCTATACACCTGTCAAAAATTTCGAAATTCAAGATGCATTACAAGCTGTATTCGGAGAACAACAGATTCCTGTGATTTATAATGTAGATATTGGACATATTCCTCCGCAACTTACGTTAATTAATGGGGCTAGTACTCATATTCAGGTATCTAATGGATCAGGTACAGTTCAACAAACATTACGCTAAATAACAAAAAGACTGCGTCCTCAGTAATCTTGGGATGCAGTCTTTTTGTGTTCTATATTGATTCATCATACAGATAGAAACTTATTGGTTTTGAAGTTGATGCAAATAGTGAATCATGCGCTGATCTTGCTCATGATCATATTCGTAGCCTGTCACTTCTGCTACATATACCGATAGATTACGGAATAGCTTTGTCATCTGAAGCAAGCTTTGCCAGTTATCATCTAACAGATTGCCTGCATACGTTTGTGCTAATGCTTGCGCTAATTCAGGTTCTAGCTGTTGTCGATATCCAGCCCGATCATGATGATACATCACATCCCACTCATGCTGACTACCTGCATACCAATCTAACATTTTTTCAAGATAACGAGTTCGTAGAATATGATCCAACTGATATTTAGCGACAAGCAATTCTTGTTGCAAAAGGCTTTTGGCTGTTTGCATACAATACCACCAAAATTCATGCTGAATCTGTTCATATTCTTGCCGTGCAGGTTTATTTAGACGTACAGACTGTTGATTAAGTACCACGATTGAATGTTGTATACGATGATCTTTATCCAGCAATACTTGGTATATCGGTGTAGTGAAAGCAGATTCATTGTCGATCTGATTCTCCCATTCACTCACAGGATAGATTTGAAATTCGATTTCGATACCATCGGTATACAATACATTCTGAGTACAAGCAACCGCTCCAGTCACCGAATGATGACGAATATGTTGTAATGTAGTCAACGGTTCTCCGAATGTATGCAACCATTCTTCTTGCCAGATCATTGTATTCAGTTCATTCACTATACATTGAATATGATAGGTTGCTAACGGATTACTATGAACTTGATCATTACCATGTGTACCTGCCAAAACAACAGCACGAATATTGGTTGTCTGTTCTGCCCATGTGACGATCATATTTATAATTTGCTCTTGTGATTTGATTGTATTCACTGTTTTATCCCACCTGTCTGCAAATTAACTCTTTCACCTTATCCTTCTTTTTCATATTAACAAAGTTTACCATATAAAAGCTGTATTACTTTGCATTTCATAGCTCATTTTCATCAATTATGTAAATTTTTGCTCAAACAGTGAAAAATAACAATCTTCTTTCCGATAATAGATAAGGTACTCTACAAAATAGCATCTATAGATAGACGTTTTATCAGATGGATCATGTAGCACTTACATAATTTAGATTGGCACAAATACTCAATCTCATAAAGGAGTGAATTTTTTTATGTCTCGCTCGACAGCGATTCCTACTACTTCTGTAACTCCTAAGCATGTACCTCATTATATGATGATGGTACTGATTATTGGAGTTATTTTAGTGATCATTGAATGTTATTTTTCAGTAAGGATCAACAGAGAACACATGTATTCACAAACTGGATCACTTTTTCGTACATTAGGCTGTATTCTTGTAGGAGCTTGTCTAGCCGTATCCGGCACAGTCATGCAGTATATTTCGCGTAACACAATGACTTCTCCTTCCACTATGGGCTTGACTCAAGGAACAGCGCTAGCATTATGCATTATTATTATCTTTCTACCTTCACTAAGTCAGTGGATGATTATGATCTGGGCGATTGCAGGCGCAGCTATAGGTGGATTCGTAGCTTATAGTATCGGCAATCTACTTCCATGGAAAGTAAAATCATTACGCCAGATCAGTGGCGGAATCGCAGCTGTCTTCTTAATTACAGTGATCTCTATGATTATATATTCTTCTTATTCTACTATTGATTATATCGATCATCTGGTGAATCCTACTATATTAGGTGACCCACGCTTTACCATCTGGGTGCTGTTACCTGTCACTGTAGGCGCAATAGTAATCTGCTGGTTACTTTCACTACGTGTACCATCCCGCTCAACAACAACTCGTTTCTTTTCATTAAGTTGGGCAACGATCATTTGTATGCTGATGGTGATTCTGATGACAGGCATATCGACGATGTTAGCTGGGCCGCTTGGACTGGTGGGCATTATTATTCCAAGTATATTGCGCTTTTTCTTTCATCAACCGCCGATTCGCTGGTTGATTCTAGGGTCATCGATTTATGGTGCAGTATTGATTCTTGGATTGGATATTTTATCGCATACGATTGATCCGATTTTTGATATTTCGGTGATGCCGATCACCGTTATTATCGGTGCTCCTTTTTTAATTTATCAGATTAGCAAAGAAATTGAGAGAAATCTACTTCGTTATTCGTAAGCTTCTACTGTAAGTATGGATGTATCCGGCTCTTTCCCTTTATAAATCAACAACAAACTGTTATACTACGAAGGTTGATTGCAGATACATCCAACAGGGGAGGCATATGACGTGCGTGTACTGATATCGATCTGGAACGAAATACGTAGTTGGCCGCACAATGTGCGGTTATTTTTCTGGGCTAATTTATTTTATCAAATAGGTACAGGGATGTTCAGTGTACTCTACAATTTGTATATTCAAGGGTTAGGTTACCCCGATGTGATGAACGGACGTATTATTAGTATTCAATCCTTAGCTACTGCTATTTTATTTATACCTGTCGGATTAATGGGCGATCGATTCAGCCGTAAAAAGTTACTAGTGCTGGGTGCTTTGACCAGTGGTCTATTTTTTATCGGTAGATCTTTTGCGATGAATGAACAAAGTTTATTAGTTTTAGCTGTATGTTCGGGAATATTTGCTTCTATTTTTCAAGTCATGGCTATTCCTTTTTTGGCTGAAAATGTAGAGAAATCCAAGCGTCTACGAATGTTCAGTTATCTGGCTTGTCTTACACTTGCAGCTCAGGTACTGGGTAATACAGGCGGTGGTGTGCTTGCCGATATTCTACAATTTACAGGACTCACGTACATATTAAGTCTACAGTTAGTGCTTTTACTGGGGAGTATAGCGACTTTAGCTGCTTTTATCCCTATGGCGATGATTCGGGAAAATGCTTCATCTGCGGCACCTGCTCCACTTGAAGTTAAAATACTAGAGACCAAGCAAGCCGAACCTGAACCAATAGCCGTCTCGACTGCGACTAAATCTGTTCCATCGACTGCTCATTCAGATACTGTATTTATCAGTCGCTTTCTACTCGCTCAGTTATTAACAGGATTAGGTTCAGGGTTAGTCGTGCCTTACTTAAATTTGTATTTCACCAATCGATTCGCAGTTTCGTTAACTTCAATGAGTATATTGATTTCGTTAGGACAATTAATGACGATTGTATCGATGTTACTCGGCCCTTCGTTGGCAGCACGAATAGGTCCAGTACGAGCGGTGGTTGTGTTTCAATTGCTATCGTTACCGTTCTTATTGTTAACCGGATTTACAAATGTATTGATTATCGCTTCAATTAGCTTTTTGTTCCGACAAGCACTGATGAATGCGGCAAATCCTTTGCAATCTTCTATCATGGTAGATCGTGTGTCTGACAAAAGACGCAGCATCGCCAATTCATTAATGCAGACCGTATTTATGTTAGGTTGGGCAAGTATGGGACCTGTACAATCGTATCTAGTCACTAGCTATGGAACGTATTGGGGTTATGCGATTGCGTTTAGTATCACAGGCGTATTGTATACGATCTCTTCGTTGTTATATTACTTTATGTTCCGTAAGCCCACGAACACAGGGAATCAACCCGTTTCTATCTAAATAGGCTACATCATAGGCAACTTTACAAAACTATATATTATGAATTAAAAAAGCATCCTGTTATCAAGCAGGATGCTTTTCTTTATAATGATCTTTGTCTAAACGTAGATATATAATGCCATAGACACCAACCTATCGTTGCCCCGATCGAATTTAGAATCAGATCATCGATATCAAATGTTCCACGTTTACTGATCATCTGTACAATTTCGATAATGAGAATACCTAATGCAAAGCGAATCATAAATGCCCGCCAAGTATATGACTTTAGCAAAGGAATACATACTCCAAACGGAACAAAGACAGCAATATTTCCGAATAAATTAATCCACTGATCGATCCGCCCACCTACTCGCATCAAAGCAAAATCAGTAATCGTATGAAAAGGAACGATATTATACCGATAAGCTGATTGAGGGTCATACTCTCTTCCAAATCCGAAAAACATCCAATACAGCAACAATGGCGTGTATATACATAATAAAATAAACGACACTTTTCTGATCATACAGACCTACACTTTCTTTGTACTACTGTTCATCACGAACGCAAGCTGATGTCATATCCTATCTGATAAAAGTCAGCAAGGTCTTGTCTACCCGTAGCGGATAAGCGCTTGATTGCTTCTTCAATACTCACCACATCTACTACAGAGACCTGTTCTCCATCTGGAGGATTAAGTGGTTGATGATTGAGCTGTACCTGTCCATAGACAGTAAGACGAATAAAAGAAGGATGTGGAATATACGATCGATAAGGAGTCTCGGCAGAAGAGATACATTGAAAATAGCCGAAAACATGATAATCGATAAGGGTTGCCCCCATTTCTTCCATAACTTCACGCTCAAGAGCAGTTACATAATGTTCTCCTTCTTCCAATGTCCCTCCTGGCAATTCCCAGCGTCCATCTTCCAATTGCATGATCACCACTTGATCGCCTACCATCGGTACAATCGATATGTTACTAATCTGTGCAATATCTATTTCATCTAGCGAAGTAATTGGTTGGAATCTTGCTGTAACCGGTCCCCAAGAAATAGGTTGTGAGAGCGCTGGTAATGTACTTAATAATTGCCCGGTTTGCTTCATATCAAAAGCTGCTTTTGCCGCTTTGAGCCATGGATGAAGTACCATCTGCTCTCGTTGTTGCCAGATATAATCCAAATACACTACAATCGCATCATCTAAAGAATGCTCTGCGGCAGATTTCATCTGATGAATAAAAGGAGCCGAATCTTCTGATGCCCAAGAGCATTTATCGGCTACAAATAGAATTTTATCCATCGTGCCAAGCTCAGCTTGTAGTGTCGTATGACAAGTAATCGCACTTAACAGATCTGATTGATCCAAACCGAACCATTCCGCGGCTAACCAGCTGGATAATTTCTGATGCAATACATAAGGAACTTGTCGTTCTTCAGCTAATATTTCGATCCCTAGTTGCTCTGCCAGTATAACTTTCTCATGATCGGTCAATAGTGTACTGAGATCATGTAAGTATCCTGCATATTGAGCGGTATGTTGATCTGCTCCATACCGTTCTGCCAACATCACCGCTTGCTTTGCCACATTCAGACTGTGTTGCCATGTATCTTGTTGATGATTTTTATCAAAGGTATATTCAAGATAATCAGGTATAGATTGTTCTGGATGATAAGGTTCTAAATATTGCGCTAACAGTTGCTGGGCTATATTGTTCATTACTTTTTCCACTCTCCATCCAACGCATTCATCTCTTATTTAAAATATCGTGTTACCACTTCATATGCAAGTTTGGGACGGCGATAACCATCTACGATTCCTTTATTGTTTTGTGTACGTGCTCGCATCATCGGCCAGATGCCTTCTTCCGTAACACGACAATCGCAGAATTGCCAGATAAACATCCCTGATATATATGCTCGCTCATTATATGCTCTCAAATTACTTTCAATAATATCTGCTTGTCGTTCTTCTGTGCCTTTGACACGATTAGGTGAACGATAGCCATAAAATCCATCTGCTCCAAATTCACTCATTATCATCGGTTTCCCTTTTCCACCTGCTTGATCTGCCCATTGGCGTGCTAGATCGCATAATTCCCCGGGATCTTCATCCCCATACCAACCTGGATAGAGATTAAAAGATACAATGTCTGCTAGATCAAAACAAATCTCATTTTCCCGATGATGAGAAGCAAAGCTAAGCGGTCGACTATGATCTAAGCTACGAATCTGCTCCAATTGATGTTGATAATGAACTCGACCTTCTTCTTGATCGCTTGCACATTCATTTAGAATGGCCCATATGATAATCGATGGATGATTGTAATGTTGAGTGACCATTTCACGATTTACTTGTTCACACTGCTCTATAAATTGCGGATGACGCATATCTTCGATACTCAATCCACGAGCATGATTTTCTTCCCATACCAGTATTCCATATTCATCACATAGATCAAGAAAACGTTCATCATTTGGATAATGACTCGTACGAACGGCATTTGCACCTGTATGAATCATTAATTCTAGATCCTGTACCATCAATGCGATAGGAAAAGAAGCACCGACCATCGGATGATCTTCATGGCGATTGAACCCTTTTAACACAATAGGTTGGTGATTCAGTAACAACTTCCCTTCATATGTATTGATCGTTCGAAATCCTACCCGTTCCACCCAATCATCTACAAGTTCTACCGTGTTCGACTGATGCTGATACCATAAAGTCTGCCATTCATAAAGATAAGGATGCTCACAGCTCCATGACTGTATATTCGAAAATGTGAACGTGTGCGTAAATTCCAAATATTGTCCAGCTTTTAGCGTGATTTCTGGTAATTCTTGCTTCCAGAGTGTGGATTGCTGAAGAGGTGATAATTCAAATTGGATGTGCCCTTTAATATCATGATCTGCATGAGACTGTAGAGCTATCCGCACATTTGCTTGCCAGTTTCCTTCTTCATCTGTTGTCCAATCTTCTTTGATAGGTGTAAATTGAACCCATTGAATGGAGCAACTTTGTAGCGGAAGTATTTCTATTATGACCGGACGAATCATACCTCCATATGTATAGTAATCATTAGGAAGATGAAGGGCAGAATGTTGACCAAATGAATTATCTACTTCTACACACAATTCATGAGCACCCGGCTCTACATTCATAATAGTCGTATCAAATGCTGTATAAGCATTATAATGCTCAGCTACTTGTTGTCCGTCCCAATAGACTTTAGCGGTATGACTCACACCTTTGAATAGCAGCCGAACATGGGCTGTATTGTCGATATAAATCGATCTGCGATATATCCCATGTCCGCGATAAGTCAACAATTGAGGATGCATTTCCCAACAACCGGGTACAGCAAGCTTGTAATCATAATCTATATTTTCAGCTAATCCGTCTATTGATAACGCTCTCATTTTACCAAAGTCCCATAGACCTTCTAGTGATTGTCTAGCCCGAATACGATGATTTTGAAATAATCGATCCATAATGCACTCTCCTTTGATCTATCCGAATGTACGATTAGCTTAGCATAACAAAAATACAGAAACCAGCACAAAAAAGAAGCAAACCTATTCTTTTAGCCTATAGCCAAAAAAGATGGTTTGCTTCACATTTTATCTAATTACTGGATTATATTGTTCAGTCCAGCTCTGTTCAACATGATCAATAATTTCAACCAATGCTTCTTCATTATTTGTTTTTACCGTTATCCAATTGGCCACTTTTTTGAGATCTGAATGTGCATTTTGCATCGCTACACCATGCCCTGCTAGCTTAATCATTTCTACATCGTTTAAATGATCCCCTACAGCTAGCACTTCATCAGGCTGACTACCTGTCATCGTAATTAATTGTTGTAAGGCTGTTCCTTTGTTTATCCCAAAAGGCAATATTTCTAAAATGTCATGTTCTGATTTAACGGTATTTAGAAATTCAATCTGTTGCTGAAAAAGAGTTAACGATTCAGGCTCGCCCAGTAACATCATCTTAGTAATTTGTTCAGCAATATGTTCTAATCCCATCAAAGTAATCACTTGTACTTCCACTTGCTCTTTATCAATCCAACACTGGATTCTAGGCGTAATTCGTGTGCAGTAAATCTGTTCCTGATGAAATACAAGCAAGTCCAGATCAAAGGGCTGACGAATACTATAGTAGTGATTAAATATCCACTGTACATGCGATTTAGAGACAAATTGCTCTTCAAGAAAGCAAGCTTGTAGCGGATCATAGATCTTGGCTCCATTATATAGAATCAGAGGATTGGTTAGATGCAATAATTCTATAAACGGTTGTACGCTCATTAGTGATCGACCTGTAGCTAAAGTAAAGTATCCTCCACGTTCTGTAAATGTACGAATACGTTGCTGAATATATGGAGATATCTGTTGGTGTGTATCTAGTAAAGTGCCATCTACATCTGATACGATCCAACGAATAGGCATATGCATAGACTGATCGATAGACATCGTTAGCCCCCTCAATATATAAAATATGTAAAGCATCGGTTAGTATACATGCACATTCATCGCATCAAAAGAATATTTGCCAAGCAATCACGTTACGTTATCCATCTTACAAGCCAATTGTTAGCCACAGTATCATTTTGTGCTGTTGATTTGTTAAATGCAAAAAAAGACTGACATGGATCAAAGATCGCAGTCAGCCTTTTTGTACATATATACATTTATTGATATGAAAATCTTATCGCTTGGTTAGTAGAATTTACAATTTCTTATCGTCTACTTTATTCAACCAATCTTCAATATTACCAATCACTGAAGCTACACAACCGTCTTCAAATGGAGACGTCAACCCGCCTACTTTCACAAGCTCTGTAAATGGTTTGCTTCCACCTGCACGACATAATTGAAGATAATCATCCCATGCTGGCTTCTGATCTTCATTCATCCGTTTCCAGAATTGGAAAGCACAGATTTGAGCCAGTGTATAGTCAATATAATAGAATGGCGATTCATAAATATGACCTTGTTTTTGCCAGTAAGCTCCACTTTGCAGATATAGATTATCGCTTTGATCCCAGAATGGTAGGTACTTCTCTTCTACCGATTTCCAAGCCGCTTTGCGCTCTGCTGGTGTGAAGTCTGGATTTTCATAAATAATATGTTGGAATTCATCGACAGCGACTCCATAAGGAATAAAGATTAACCCGCTGGATAAATGATCGAATTTGTATTTCTCTGTATCTTCTTTGAAGAACAATTCCATCCATGGCCATGTAAAGAACTCCATACTCATCGAATGAATTTCGGCGGCTTCTGAGGTCGGCCATGTGTATTCAGGCACTTCAAAATGACGGCTTTCATAGACTTGGAAAGCATGCCCTACTTCGTGTGTCAGTACATCAATATCGCCCGATGTTCCATTAAAGTTAGCAAAAATAAATGGACTTTGGTGGTCATTAATAAAGGTACAATAACCGCCACCCATTTTACCTTTTTTACTTAACAAATCCATCAATTCATGTTCCATCATAAATTCATAGAATTCATTAATTTCTGGCGACAATTCTTTATACATTTGTGCACCGTTTTGGATAATAAATTCAGGATCACCTTTAGGCGTCGGATTACCTGTAGGGAAAGAGTACTCTTGATCAAAATAAGACAAGCGCTCTAATCCCAAACGCTCACGTTGACGTTCTTTCAAACGCGCTGCTGCTGGGACAATATACTCCTGAACTTGTTTGCGGAAATTAGCTACTTGTTCAGGACCATAATCGGTACGTCCCATACGTGCATATCCTAATGCTGTAAATGTTTTGTATCCTAGCTTGTGAGCAATCGTTGTACGAATCTTAACTAACTCATCATAAATACGATCCAATTCTTCGCCTTGTTCAGCAAGGAATCCATAACGAGCTTCGCCTGCACGTTGTCTCATATCACGATCTTTAGATAAACCAAACGGTGCTAATTGAGAAAGGGTACGTTCTTCCCCTTCAAACGGAATTTTAGCCGATGCAATCAATTGAGCATAAGCAGTCGTTAACTTATTTTCTTGTTGCAAATCTGCAATAATATCCGGATGGAATGTTTTAAGTTTCATTTCAGCTAATGCGAATAGGTGGCTACCCCATTTTTGCTCTAATTCGGTACGGAACGCAGAAGTAACCAGTGCCTTATAATACGTGTCTATGTACTCTTGAAACAGAGGATCGATTTCATCCATGTAATCTTGCTCTGCTTTGTAGAATTCATCATTCGTATTAATAGAATGGCGAATATAGACAAGTTGTGCTTGAGTTGAATACGTATTGAACAACTTGTTAATTTCAGCCATCGCACGATCCTGCTCTTGAAACGTAGTTGCATTTACAAATTGACTTAACAATTCATCAAATGTAACTTTAACCGCATCCAAATTCGGGCGTTCGTAAGGAAATTCACTAAATTTCATAGGGTATACATCCTCTCTGTATGTAAGCTCCCGGCACATACCGGTTGTTTACATGTTACTAAATTTCACACACAATTTATAGTTTTTTTATCCAATGGTCGAATAAATAGTAAAAATTGCATCTATAGTCTCATATGAACTTGATGTTATTGGCAAATAAATAGATAGCGTACAAATTTTCCTTTGCGAATATGGCAGACTTCGATCACTTGTAAGCCTACAGCTTCGATAGAATCTTCTATAGGTTCTGTCGCCAGAATAAGAATACGCTCTCCTAGACGTTTGCTACTGGCAAGCATATCTAATCGTTCTTCACTGCTTAGCACAGAGCACAAATTATAAGGTAAATCCAAAACTAACGCATGATAGCGTCCTTCTAATTCTCGCATATCTGCTATCTTCACAATATCTGGCATACCGTAATAAGATAGATTTTCTCGTGCTCCTTGCACTGCTAAAGGATTAAGATCATAACCTATAATGTCTATACCTATAGATAAAGCTTCGATCAACACCGTTCCTATGCCACAACAAGGATCAATCATTGTTATTCCTGTAGGTTGTGGAACAGCAATATTGACGACGGCTCTAGCGACCCGTGTACTGAGTGCTGTAGAGTAATGTTTGGGTTTATCATTATGGTGAAGCCAAACAGGTTCAGAAGCTATACATGTTCCTACCACCCAGCGATGATTGGCAAATGTAATCCCTAGCATGATTTGTGGATTTTTCATTTGAGCTTTGCCGCGAATATTCATGCCTATTTGGCGTTCTATCGAACGTTTTTCATCATAGGTAAATAACTGTTCTGCATCAAGGCACATTAATTTGAACGTCTGCTCTTGTAATTGGATGCTCTGTACTATCATTTCTAATTGTTCTAATGTGTTAGCTTCATATTGCACAGCTATCCGATAGTGGATAAAAGGGCTACGGTTGGGAGATATAGCCATGTTCGTTTCAAGATAACGGTCATGCAATGTGGACTCCGATGTTCTATAGGTAAATAACGAACGTAATTCTAACTGACATAGCTCATACTCATCTTCATGACAAGCATAAGTATAGATATAGGAAGCGGCATGTTCTGGATTCGATTCATCCGGTGTGTCAGATGAAGATGGTGATGGATATAGCACGATATTAACCTCTTTTCGTTGTTCAACTTCTACTGATTATATCAAACTATAATGAATTAAAAAAAGATCAGATGCACTTATCAAAAGTGATCTGATCTCTTGTCATGAATCTATCCGCATCTATATATCTATAGAATAAGATGATCATACCGCCACATTTATTTTATTTATACTACAGTAGCAGGTACTTTTGTGGTTGCTCCTGCTTTGCTAACCATATTACGAGCAATCCATACTCCTGCCGCCCCTGCTTGTGCTAGTCCACGGGTTACCCCTGCACCATCACCACCACAATATAGACCATCAATTTCAGTTTCTAAATGTTCATCTAACTTTGGACGAGCAGAATAGAATTTAGCTTCTACACCGTAGAATAATGTATGTTCAGAAGCAATACCCGGTGTTACACCTTCTAACGCTTCTACCATTTCGATCAAGCTTTTCATCGTGTTATAAGGTAACACCAATCCTAGATCGCCGGGAACCGCTTCTTTAAGTGTAGGTTCAAGGAATCCCTCATTAATCCGTTCTCTAGTCGAACGACGACCACGAAGAATATCACCATATTTCTGTACAATCACTCCACCGCTCGATAGATCATTAGCACGACGGCAGATTTCACGAGCATATTCATTGGGTTTATCAAATGGCTCTGTAAATTTGTGCGATACCAGTAGAGCAAAGTTCGTATTCGCAGAACCAAGTACCGGATCTTTAAATGAATGACCATTTGCCGCCATCACACCACTATGATTCTCAACGACCACATGACCGGAAGGATTACTACAGAATGTTCTTACTCTTGTCCCAACCGAAGTATTGAAAATAAATTTACCTTCATATAAATGTTCATTGATCTGACGCATCACCACATCAGACGTTTCAACTCTCACACCTACATCCACCTGATTATTGTACATTTTTAGACGACGTTTTTTCAAAATGTCGGTTAACCATGCAGAACCATCACGTCCGGGAGCAATCATCACCATCGGTGCTTCATAGGTCTCTCCTTTTTTGGTAGTGATACCTGTGATGCGGTGTTTACCTTCGATTTTGGTCGTGATAATATCTTCTACTTCTGCTTTGAATACCATATCAATGCGTGAAGTTAAATAACTATAGATAGATTTTAAAATTTCCAAGTTCTGCTCGGTTCCCAAATGACGAACTTCGGCACGAAGCAATTTCAAACCTGAAGCATATCCACGTTGCTCAATATCACGAATAGTATCTGTTGTAGGGTCGGTAATATTACGAGTAGCTCCATGTTCTAGATTGATATCATCCACATAACGAATCAATTCCATTACTTTCGAAGGGGAAAGATAATCGGTTAACCATCCTCCAAATTCAGTAGTAATATTGAATTTACCATCGCTATATGCGCCTGCTCCACCGAAACCTGCGGTTACTGAACAAGCGGGTAGACAGCCAGCATAATCTTTTTTACCTGCGGGAGGTGGACATAATTGAATCTTCTCTTCCATAATCGGACAACTGCGACGATGAATATCATGCCCTTTATCGATCAACAATACTTTCCAATCGGGTGCTTGACGAGTTAATTCATAACATGCAAAAATCCCTGCTGGTCCTGCGCCTACAACAATACAATCATAATGGTTCATAATGTCCTCCTGAGTTGAGTAATATGGGGTGAACGCACAAAAAAATCCTGACTGTTGAATAGATATGCCAAAGCACACTATTCGTAGTCAGGAATTTATGGTCCCTTGTAGAAACCCCCAAACCTTATTTTCGGGGATATACGAATATATTAGATATCAAAATCATTAAAATGTAGGATCAACAAGTCATTGAATATAACACGATCATTTACGCTGTAACTTCTATTCTTATTGTACGAGTAAGATGTATTCATACTAAATACTGAATAAGATCATTGCGTAAAAATACCACTGTAGCGCCTATACATCTCTATTGGCTACAGTGGTATCTTACAAAAAAATAAGCGAACGGTCAAGTGTTAATTTGAATAATAGTTCGTATAAATTGATTTTATATGTTTATTATTTTTTAATAAAAGTATATTTATCGCTAATTAACGAACATTACTCATTATAAAATCTGCGATCTTTCGTCATTTTTTTTATTTTTCCTTTTTTGATTGTTGTTCTTCATTTTCCCTTTAGACTTCTGCATTTGGTTGATGGTTTATCATCTATCATTTGCTATAGATTTATATTTTAATGCGTAACTGACGATTGAAAATCATTACGACTGCCTTTATTTGTATGATAGAAAAGTACATCTCCATCGTTGAGTTGAAAATTATATCCCCAAGGATCATTAAATTGCTTTTGAAATCCTTCCAATTGCCATTGGTTCATAAGTGGTGCATGGATATATTGTAGATGAGGATGATCGGTATCTCCTTGTTGGATCGTTTCAATATCAAAGTTAACCACAATATAGCCATCGGTTAAAAAGACAGACGAATGTTCATCTAATCCTTTGGCACTGTTATTTACTGGATTATTTTTGTTGGTACTATCTGTACTTTGTTCAGCAGATTGTTGTCGATTGGTATTTGTAGAACCGCTAACGTCTTGCAAAGATGTCCCTTGTTTGACTACATATACATCTGACGGCAAGCTGTATTCTCCATACCACTTTTGTACAGCAGCCAAAGAACGCATTGTATTATTTCCTTGAGGTAAATGTTGTTGTGGACCGATTAATGTACGTAATGGCTGAGTCAATAATAGATGGGTAAAGTTACCGATATTGACTTTGCGCGTATGGCTGGCTTTGCTGAACATTGCAATCGCTTCTTCTGGATTAGTCGGAGTAACAGGTATGATGGACAAAGGTGATTGTTCCTCTTGAATCGCTACCGTTTCCCATGAGAGTCCGGTAAGATCTTGCCAGATGGACGATACTGCACGTTCCCATGCTATATTCCAAAATGAAGTCAATGGTGTAGATGGTTGAGAATGAGCCACTTTATTTGGTGTTTTAGTTTTAGACGGCAGTGCTTGTTCTTGTAAAAGAAGATCATACATATACAAAGCCGTATTTTTCAATTCTTCTTCAGGTACATGACGTGTTGGATCATTCAAAATGGTATACCGTTGCACTGTATCTTGAGGCGATCCTATTTTAATCAAATTCTCTGTCGCTGTTGAATAATACACATCAACTGGAAAAGGAGTGCCACCTTGCCGTGGTACATAACGAAATGTAGGTGTAATTCGAATGCCATCTTTTGAACCGAACATATTCCCTTTTGTTTTCAAATCAAATTTAAAGTGATATCCCGTTTTCACTGCTAGATTTCTGTAAAAAGGATGACTTCCCTGACGTACTGGTAGTACATAAGGCGCTGTATTTCCACGAGGTGCTCCATCAATACCATTGTCCCCTACCCAATACGATGTTCCATCAGGTACAGCTAGATTTTGCCACGGATGAAATACGATCTGCCAGTTGTAATCTGCAATATCAGTAATATGAAAATCATAGACACGACCAATCACTTCTACTGGTACACTTTCGACAGCTACATGGTTATCTAATGTTACATTGGCATTGTGCTGTACGGTAAACGAAGATGGTGCATTTTCAGCAATCGTACGGAATAAAACATCGTATTTACCTTCATCTACCCAGACTGGCAAAAAGAATGTTGTATCCAATTGATTAACAGGTACATCTACCCATGTGTTTTTAGGAATAAATGTAGTCTGCTCTTTATTATAAGTGTCAAACGGAAATTGAACCTGCTTTGTACGTATATACTTCGCATAGTCTCGATTGCCATAACCCGGATAATTCACATGCTGTCCAACAGTAGGAATACGCACTGAAAAAGGACGATCCAAAATAAGCGCTGAACTGTACGCATCAGGTACTGTTTTCTGATTATGTTTCTGATCATCAGACACCAATGAATAATTGACTACAGGGGTATGGACAGTAACCGTATTGATGCCATTAATCGGGAATGTCTGGTTAGCTCCGCCATCAATATTTCCCGGTAAAAGATTATATTCGATCGTACCTGTACTTGGTGCATTTTTTAGATTCGTTTTGGTTTTGGGAATCATATGGTTAGTACTATAAAGCGTATCTTTGCTAATCATAGTAGGCATAGGCATCGCTTTAGGCGTTGGTCCTTTTTTAATCGTTCGTGTACTATCCATAATGATGTCATTGTTAAACTTCAGATTATCATTTTCTACTTCTACATTACCTACAGCATTTTCAGCTTTTCTTTTCATATCGCTGCTTTCATCTGGAATGGTAGGACGGCTACTTCCACTTTTTGTTAAGTTTTTGGTACCTCCATTCTGATTACCAGGATTCTTAGGAGCATAATAGGTACCTGTAGTTAAAACAGAATAAGATGGCGGTATATAGTTGTTAGGAGAAATTATAATCTTATTATCTGCAAACGCATAGTTATTCAGCGTAGCTTGCTTAATTCCGTATACTCCCAATTGATCGATTTTCCAAAATGCATACGGTCGCTGAATATCAAAGGAATAATTAACTGTTTTGGTATCTTTCTTCTCTCCATCATCCCATTTTAATTTGTACGTTCGTTTAACCGATATTCGATATGTACATTCCCCTGTATATTCTGTAAAGGTATGTTGAGAAAGATAATTCAATGCAAATACATTACCATATAGACTTTCCGAAGTCGGAATCCCTTGAGCGACATCGAACATTTCGCTTCCTCGTCGATCGGCTTTGATCATCGCGGATACCATTGGATCCATGTAATTGCCAGTTAATTGCTGACCTGCTTGAGGAATCGTACATATTGCTGAAGGACCTGTTGTCGGTGGCTCTTCGGCTGCACCTACAGTGATAGTAGCACTATCTTTGAGACTCCACGGATCTTTTGACCAATATGCTGTAATCTGCGCTGTTCCTGTAGCATGGGCAGTTACTTCTCCTGTAGCAGGATCCACACTAGCAATCGCAGGATCAGACGATTCCCATTTCGTCTGATCCCGATGCGTCACATCAATCCAGTTATCTGTAAATTCTTGTTCATTGTAAGCTTTCGTACGTACTTCAGCAGTTAGTTGTTCGGTATCGTCAATTTGCAATGTTGCATCCGATTTGACTTGAATTTCTTTCTTTTCGATGACATGTCCGGTGTAATTGATATTTAAAGGCGTATAATATGCAACCCACAATTTTTCTGTATCATCTTCACGTTTTGCAAATACTCCAATTTCATTATTTATATAACCATAACCAGTTTCAGTAGAAATAACTGCAAAAATATCACCTTTTTTGTATTTAAGACTTTTTAATTTGTAACTATTAATTGGAACTTCATCTATAGTTTCGAAACCTAAATCAGAAATATACTTCTGATTATAAACCTGTCCAAGTGTATCATGCATATCTTCTGGTGGATATTTTTCAACGGTGATCTTATCTGTTACTTCTGTAGGGACAGGACGAGCATTTCTTCCACTTCCTTGTCCTTCTACTTTGTAGGTATCCATGCCTTCATTTCTCGAAGCAGTCCATTTATACTCGTCTGTTTGTGTCCAAACAACTTTAGGTAATGGTGTAGATGCTCCTTTTAAGGATATTTTTAAGGTTTGAAGCTTTGCGAATTGTTTTGGCACTAATTCAATATTATTAGGATAATTTGTTTCTTCTGCCGAATATATTATATTTTGAGCAGAAAAAAATATAATTCCAACGAAGAATAATATAAATACTTGTTTCATATTAACCGCCTTTAATTATTTGTTATCTAACACAACAAATCTTGACCCATCTGTTGTTATATAAGAAGCATCCGGACTTGATATTAAAATATTATTAGCTACCCATAAATTCACCCCACTATTGTTATTAAGGTATTTTTTGAATACTTCTTTTGTTTCAAATACTGGTAAAGTCGTATATCCATATTTATCAGGTAAAGTATTTTGTATAGCAGACCCTACTGCAATTTTGCTTAAACTACTATTCATATAATGGGATAGTCCAAAGTCATTAGCTGTAGGATAAATAGTTTGATTTTCAAATAAAGTGTATACATTATTATAGTTATATTTTTTATCTTCTTTCCCTACAAATACAGACGCATAAATCCCTTTTTTATTATTCCAATCTCTACTATCGACAAAGATTAAATAATTTAAACTAGAATAACCGGCTCCATTGCGAAACTTCATTTTTTTCCCTTGTACATTCTTAAAAGAAGTTACTCCACTACTAAACGGAGTGATCACTTCCATATTCGTTCCTGTCGTACCTACAGCTCTTAACTCCTTCAACCCTGTAAATGAATCTGCTGATTGTTTCTGTACATTGGCTAACCGTACCAGAATAACAGCTGCTTCTGCGCGTGTAGTGGTTTTTCCGCCGCCGAAGGTTCCATCTGCATAACCAGACATTAAACCTGTTCCCATCATCAGGGATACATAAGGGTATTCGCTTTTACTCATGGTTTTTTTAAAATATTCGGCTACCGGTACGACTGTATCTACAGTATCGGTAAGGGCTTGCTTATAATCTGTACTAGCTGTTGCTAGACCAGAAGACATCCATTTTGCCATTTCTTTGCGAGTAAGGGGAGTGGTCGGCTTGAATCCATTGGGATAATCAGAAGGAGTCAAAAATCCTTTAGCTACCGCTTCATTCACTTCTTTTTCACTCCAATTGCCTGCAAGGTCTGCAAAACTGCCTTTACCTTCGGCTTTCTCATTCACAGACACACGATCTAGCAAAACAGCGAACTCGGCACGTGTGACTTGGGCACCCGGCTTGAACGTACCATCTGCATATCCTTTGAAATATCCTTTAGATACAGCTTCATCGATTGCTGTTTTTGCCCAGTGAGATGAAGTAACATCTTTGAACGTAGTAGCATTGGTTGTCTGCATCAAAGGACTTAACATTACCGAAAGTGTTGCTACTGCGAATACGGAACTGATTAATTTTTTCATTTTAAAATACTCCTCTATCTTTCAAATTGTGATATGTAGTTGCTGTATTTCTATTCCAATCGTAATCTTTTCTGCTGGTAAACTGATCTAGGTATTTAAGACTAAATGGTATACCACTTGCATCATTATATGGGATAAATAGGATTCTTCCAAGTACTTATTTAGTTAGCATATATTTCTGTTAAATTCATATGTAATCACAAAAAAGCGGACTACTCCCTGAAAAGGAATAATCCGCGTGCTTCGCGAGAATATAGGTATTAAGACATAGTTTTCATTTCGGCAAGAATAACATAAAATAATAAAGCTGTAAACCCATTTCTTTTTATACAACAAAAAAGAATGGACTGCAATCACTCCATTCTTCGCTTCCATGCTTATATCATTTACAAAACAATACCGTTCATTTTCAAATGAGCAATAAACATATCTTTGGTAGACGGATGTTGTGTAGCATCTACCCATTCTTCTGGTTGCCAGGCGTTTCCTGTTTTGAGCGCTCTTGGACAATGGATAAAACATTCTTCCACTTCTACGATAATACCAAGCCCCATCGTTTTGCCTGTCCAATTCATTTGCTCTAACAATGCACTGTCTTTGGTAATTCGGGCATGCCCATTAACACGTAACACTTCATTCATACCGGGAATCAGGAAAATCATACCTACTTTAGGATTCCCTAGTATATTTAACAACGAATCTGCACGCCGATTACCATGACGTTCCGGGAAAATGAGTCGTTGATCATCCAACACTTTCACAAACCCTTGCTCATCTCCACGTGGAGAAACATCGCATTTGCCTTCTTGATCAGATGTAGATAAGAAAAATAGTGATGATAGTGATAAGTAATAAGCAATATGTGGATCAATAGACGCAACCGTCTTTTTGATAATATGTTCATGAGGAACTCCAGTAAATGCTCTTAATTCTTCAATCGATGTAATATAGGTTGTAGATTGTTCTATGTTCGCTGTATCGTTAAACTTGTTCATATTACCCTCCCTTGTGCTCGGTTGGGTTTATCATAACAATCTATAACACAGGTGTCCATATTCCTATACTTCAATGGTTCTTCAAAGTATATTTATCAGTAACTACACTACATCTATTAGAATCTCATTTTACCGCCTAATCTCTACGTATCCCTTTAAATGAATTAAAATATAAATTAAACGAAACAAAAGACGTATTCAAGCTATTTATATATTCTAGATTTTTATATATTTTGTCTGCAATATGGTGACATTCCTCGGTTGAACGTGCGAAATGACTTCCAAAATATTTTTGCATAATCCAATAGACTTGGTTGCCTAATTCTTCAGCAGACTTCATATAAGGAAGTATTTTGACAATATGATCGATTTCAATCGAATATTCATCGGGTAAGCACCATTCAATTAGATTCATCGGATTCCAATACATCATATGTTTCTCTACCATGGTATATATATCTTGATTAAATGCCTGATTCGGCTTATTGTTCATGATTAACCTCCTACCCGGATAGCTATCTATCCAGAGCGTGATCTCTTTCTCTAATTTACTCTGTTATCAGGTTGTTGAATCATATTTGGCAACTATATTTATAGACTGTAAAATAATTTACTTTTCTACAAAATACTGACTAAAAAAAGTATCTCTTATTCTGCTTCACCTGTAAATATGGTAAAAGTCCCACTTGATTGCCTATTCGTGCATTTCCCGAATTACATATCACCCGATTCCATAAGCATCAGAAAGGGTAAATAAAGCATTACAAGACCTAACTTGCTTTATAATACTATTTCTAATACAAAAGGATGATGAATCATGGAACACGAAAAAGACGTACAAACACTATCAGACTGGTTGAATAATCATCTTAAACGTACCATCATTATCAAAAAACATGAATTAGATGATACCGATGAAGTTCATTTCACAGTCACTGAAGTAGATATTCGCAGTGAAGATAATGCGATTGACGATTATGTAGAAAGCTCTTTAATTTTGCATGGAGAAGGTTCTACATCGAATGCAGATGGCGATAATGTTCCTCTTCCGCAAAATACGTATGAAATTGCTTTACATGATCTTCGCATTGATCATATAGATGATACCCATGTTAAATTAAATACAGAACGTGCTCAATATGCGTTAACAGCTAAATAATCATCTATACTCAACTTTATGTATAATATTATTTGATCTCAAAACCTCTTTCGGCTAGATCGATATAAGATTTATTTCTTATTCGTTCTCAAGCAAAAGAGGTTTTTTGTCGTCTTCTTATCTTGTATTTGTATAGGCGATTCTATGGTTTATCTGTGTATTCCTACGATTTGGCACTTACACCCTCTAAAATAATTGTAAAAAAAGGTTTATTTTGCTAATATCAATCCAGAAGTTAGTAAACGCTTACAAAAAATGTGAAGAGGGTGTATATGTTCATGTCTATGTTCAAAAAAAGCCTTAATCTTGTTTTGTTAAGCTCGTTGATGATTACACCATTATTATCGGTACCTGCACAGACGTATGCAGCCAATGAATCGGTAGAAGTCTGGTTAACGACTGCTGATCCCAATTCAGAACCTGCTGTCGGACTAAGCCCAGGTGCACGTCTTACAAAGAAAGCGAATATTAATTTCGCAACTACCACAGGCAACGCAGACTATACGATCAATGTAAATGAAGGCAAAACGTATCAAACCATGGATGGATTCGGTGTTTCTTTAACAGATTCATCTACATGGTTAATGAATTACAAGCTTAGTAGTGGAAAACGGGCTGAAGTGATGGAACGCCTTTTCGGCAATACAGGTATAGGCATGAGTATGCTACGTCAGACGATGGGTGCTAGTGACTTTGCGTGGAGTACGTATACTTACGATGATACAGCAGGAGATACTTCTCTCAGCCAATTCTCGATTGCAAGGGATCAACCTTATATTATACCTATGACCAAAGCAGCGCTTGCCAAAAATCCAAACCTTAAAATTATCGCTTCTCCATGGAGCGCTCCAGCTTGGATGAAATATACAACCAATGACAAAAACGGTACAGGTAAATTACAAGCACAATACTACCCTACCTATGCTAATTACTTTGTGAAATTTATTCAAAGTTATCAAGCACAAGGGATTCCAATCTATGCGGTCACTCCGCAAAATGAACCATTATTTGAACCTGGACGTTATCCGGGCATGAATATGAATGAGCAAGATCAGATCGGTATGATCGGTGACTACTTAAGCCCAGCTCTTAAAAATGCAGGTCTTAACACAAAAGTAATCGCTTATGATCATAATTATGATAACTGGTCTTACCCGAATACAGTTATTGCAGGGCTTAAAAATAGTGGTAAATCAAGTGCTGTAGCTGGTAGTGCTTTCCATCATTACGGTGGCGACTATACAGCTATGACTTCGATGCATAATGCGCATCCAGATAAAGATATCTGGTTTACAGAAGGTGGATTTGGCGATTGGAATGACAAAGTGGACGGCTCCACTCAAGGATTCGATAATATGATCAACGAATTTATCGGGATTACTCGTAACTGGTCCAAATCGATTATCTTGTGGAATGCTGCTCTAGATCAAAAAGATGGCCCTAGTGTAATCGGAGATTACAATACCAACAAAGGTATGGTTACGATCCAGAACTCGGATAACAGCAACAGTAATCCAGAAGATAAAGTCACCTATAACAAACAATATTATCTTTTAGGACATTTCAGTAAATTTGTCGTTACAGGAGCTACACGTATTGATACCAATTCATCTAACGATATCCAAAATGTAGCGTTCAAAAATCCAGATGGCACAAAAGTGGTTGTATTGTACAATTCTCAGACAGCAACCAAAACAGTTAAAGTACAATGGAATGGTCAGTCTACCAACTATACCGTTCCTGGTAAATCGGTTGTTACGTTGAAATGGTAATACGTATACTCTCTGTCGCTAACATGTAAACGTATAAAGCTCTGTCCCTCTCTTCATTCCTATGTTGCTATAGGTATGTTTAGAAGGGACAGAGCTTTTTTGTGTTAAGCTATTCCGTTTTGATTATCTATACCTGTAGTTATTTATATTACAATTAGTTTCGAAGTATTCCCTGTTGCTGATCTTGCTGACTCAAATCTTCAAATAATGGACGTTGTGCAGGATTAATCTGCTCGATATTCATTTCTTCTATCAGATAAAATACAAATGTCACCGACTCATGATCATCATCTTCAAATAACAACGTTTTTCCATCTGAAGCGATCTTATCTTCCAGATCAGCCACTGCATCGAAAATAAACATTACAAATACTACATCATCTCCACCGGGGTAGGTATACTTCAATCGTTCTCCGCTATACACAGCATACAAGGTAGAAGAAATAACCGCTAAGCCAGTCTCTTCTTTCACTTCACGTATCATCGTTTCTTCAACCGTCTCGCCTGCATGCATACCACCACCCGGTAGACCCCAATCGTTAGAATCCGCACGCTTTTGCCATAATATGCGGTTATGCTGATCTCGAATAATCGCTCCACCGGTTACAATAATCTGACGCTCTTTATCTGAATGTTCCATACGATTCCCCTCTTTTCTTAATAAAATAGAGTTCTTCATAGAGTTATTCTAGGTAATCAGCTATTAAAAAATGCTGGCTATATGGCTGTTAGTAAAATCCAACAGTATATAACACAGCATTCAGTTTATATGCGTAATTTGGCTATAGATCACTGAAATAGTTCCTTGAGTTTATGATCAATCATACTTATTTTTTATCTTTCAATAATTTCTCACGTTCTGCATACATATCAGGCAAGTGATCTTGTAACTTCGGATTAGGATCAGGATAAGACAAATCCAAATCTTCCAGTGTGCGTACTACAATTTGTAAAACAGCTAGATCACGATACCAACGATTATCAGCAGAAACGATATGCCATGGATGATCTTTGGTCGCTGCATTAGCAAATACATCTTCATAATACGCTTGATAAGTATCCCAAGATTTACGTTCTAACAGATCACTTTCATCGAATTTCCAGTTCTTTTTCGGATTTTCGATACGTGCAATTAATTTCTCTAGCTGAAACTCTTTAGAAATATGCAAAAAGATTTTGACTACTTTCACGCCATTATCGTCTAACATTTCTTCAAAGTGTCGTATTTGTTTAAATCGTTGCTGTGCCTTTTTATCCGAAATTAATTTATGCACACGTGTAATCAATACATCTTCATAATAGGAGCGGTTGAACGCTGTAATATAACCGACGCCTGATACTAATTTGTGAGCACGCCAGAGAAAATCATGGTCTAATTCTTCACGAGTTGGTGTCTTAAAGCTATGTGTCTGCACACCTTGTGGATGAGAGATCGAAAAGACTTTGTTAATTACGCCATCTTTCCCACTGCAATCCATGCCTTGAAAAATAAAAAGAAGCGATTTTTTCTTGCTTGAGAATAACTTGTCTTGTAACTTCTCAAATCGTTTCATCAGCTCTTTAGTTTCTTTTTCCGTATCTTCTTTGGATGTGTACTCGCCAGTGCTTTTAGGATCGATCTTCTTCAGATCAATCTTATCTCCTGTTGCCAGTACCCAGTTCAATGGTCGCTTGGACATATCTATCGCTCCTTTAATAAAAAACGTTTCTTTATCTATATAACCGAAACTGTTCTAAAAAAAGCAATAGGTTCCAAAGGGAGTCCCTTTACTGCTTCGCGCTATATTTTAAAGAGCTTGTTGTTCATGTATCGCTTCATTTAATTCTTGTTGTAATTGCTTCATAAATGTATTCCATGTGTCTTCGTCGACTTTTAGCTTTTTGGGATTGAAATCTTCCAATGTTTCTACCCATGCTCGCTTATCATTAATATGCCCTAATTGAGTCTGGATCTTTTTGTACACTTCTTCCGAATCCCGAAACTTGGAACTGAGTGCAAATTCAGCAGCAGATGCGGTGTACCGAATTTCTTTAGCAGCGATCCGCAATTGATGCAATTCATGCAGTGCTTCAACAGAATCTATACCTTCTGTTTTAGCGGTCTGGCGATACGTACGCTTTTGTTGTTCATAAGCGATCTCAAGTTCACGCATGATCCGATTCACATCTGCTTGTGCCGCTAACGTTTCCAGATGATCTTCGATCAATGTTTTCCATTTCTTTTTAAGTATTTTGCCTTGGAGCTTAGGTAATTTTTTGGCAAGCTTGGTGCGGTACTCTTTGCGTTCTTGTTTGTGGGCTTTAATAACTGCTTTGAGAAGATCAGCTTCATCTTTATGATCATCTGTTTTGGCATCTTCTTTACGTTCTTTGAAAGCATCAATCATCACATCGGCATCTCTAACTTTACCAAGTGCTTTTTGTGATTTTTTCAACAAAGGAATCAATCCTACTTGATCCGAAGCATCCAAAATACGTAACAAAGTCATCAGCTTACGGCAATTCACACGTGCTTGATGTACATCTTCATCATCAAAATCTTTCACTGCTTTCTGACCATAACTCAAAAATTTATCATAATGCTCTTCTAAGACCGTCTGCCATTGCGTCGTTTTACTTTTAGCTAAGCCTGTCGTTTGAATAGTGGTCATCGATATTCCTCCAGTTGGATGAATCGGTATTATCAAAGGTTTGTATACTATTTAACACATTCTAACCTTATTGAGTCATATCAAGACGATACTCTTTCATTATAACGAATTGGCGTTCACTAAGCTATTTAGCCTTTGAAATAGAAAATAAGAGCCCTCTGTGCTCAGGCTCTTATTTGGCATTCCCTTGAATAAACGTTCTAACGACCGTTTCCAATCGTTCGACCATTTCAGCAAGTTGTTCATCACTCATATTCTCTATCGACGAGTGATCATTTAGATCCAGATGCCAGATCACACTTTTCAGTATATAACTGTATGTAAAAAATACCTGATCCATAAGAGAACGTTCTATCATCTGTTCATCTTTCTCATGCTCCGTAAGTTGAGTGATCGCATCTACGTATTCTTTGAACGCTGCTATATTGAAGATATTCTTTTCGTGAAGATCATGAATAAAGCTACCTTCGCTGCCTTTGAAATTGTGGTCGATGATTGTTCTTGCATCATACATGATTCTATTCCTCCTGCAAAAGTATAATTCTTATATTGATACAATATCGCATTCCATCTATGTACCAATCTACATTATACTTGAAAAGCACCTGTCATTCCTGTCTGCAAATGAATTGCAAATCGTTGTAGTACATCCTGAGCTTGATGCTCTTGATCATATTCGCCTACAGTAAAAGCAGATTCAACCGACCCGTTACCAGCATAAGCAGAAATCACGAATTTATGATCGGCGGTTTCGAGTTCTAAAGTGAGGACAGTTGTATCAATAAATGTTGTACGGTCTTGGCTTCTAATCCACATGGTTGAGTGCTCCTTTGGTTGGGTTTGTTTGATATAACATTAATAAATAACTAGAGATTTAGATAAAACAAAAAGGCAACGACAATCGTTACCTTTATGATACTTTAAATTAAGATTAGCATGTTTTATATGTCAAAAAAATAGATTTGCTAAATCTTCAAATATAAAAGAAAATTATCTATTTATATACATTTTAATTGCTAAATCAGCAAACTAAAATTATATTTTTTACAATGATATAGCTAATTTATTATATAGAGTAAACAAATTATTTGATGTCAGTTATATAATTGTTTTAATTTAGGAGGATTATTATGATTTATAAAATGATACATGGGTTTAAAGGGTTAAAAATCATACCAGAAGTTAAAAATATTAATTTTTGGAATAATTATATTATTAAATCTGGCTCAACATTAATAGAAGAGAAAATAGGATATCTTTTAGATAGAGAAAACGAGATTCAAGATTCTACTGACTATAATTTTTCAATTATGATTGGTCAGCTAAATTTTAAAACCTTAATAAACAATATATGTCTTGTAAAAGATTTAGAAACAGAAAAATCGTATGATTTAGATAGTGAGTTAGAATACGATTCTCGTTTAATTCAATTATTTCTTTTTTGTACTTGGCTAATAAAAGATAATGCTATTAATTTAAGTCATTCATATTTATACAGCAATGAGGAAGAATTACTACTAACAAATGTTAAGGCAATTAATTTCACAACTTCTCGAAGTTCAAGTAATACAACTCATTTTTCTCAAATAGAACTTAAACAAGCTGTTGAATTTTTTTATAAATATATTTTAAATGAATCGCCTCGTAATGCGCGTTTAAGAAGTGAGATAGAAAATGGAATGGATCCTTTTGGTATATTAAAAGAACTTCTTCAACCTAATCCTACTACGCCTCCTATCGTCGGACAAATTATTAATACTGAACAAACCTCAAAAGTCTTTCATTACTATACATTTGATCCTTACAATAACTATGATCGAATCACAAGAAGTATTCAATTTATTGCCTTTGCTCGATCACAATCTGAACCTACTCTTAAAATCGTATTTTATATTTTATTTCTTGAAATACTTCTCTCAAGAAGTAATAATAAAATTTCTGAAAATCTAAAAACCAGAACAGCTTTATTAATAAGTAAAAGTCAAAGAGAAAACTCTTGGGTTATAGAAAGGGTTAAAAGTGCCTATGGAATTAGATCAAAGTATGTTCATGGTTCAAAAATGTCTTTTAGAGATAATCAAGTTGATTTTATAATTCAATTATCAGCAGATATAGACTGTATTTGTCGAAGTTTATTTCTTTGCATAAAGGAGAACTATTCTGAAATTTTAAATTTAGAAAGCGAAAATGAAATTACTATTTATATAGATGGTCTAAAATCTATATAGCAAACATTTAATGATGCGCTTCTCGTAGTTTTTAATTACATTTATTGTGGATTGGATAGTCATAGCTAGCTCTCCCTTTCTACGAATTATGTTGAATATAAACACACTTTTTATTAAGTCATAAGCTCTTTTACTTACTCTATTTTTTATGATTCTACTTGATTATACGAATATTCTTTGTACCCACTATATGTAACGATGCAAGGTAGAACAAACAATACAATCGGTACTACTGTCCACAATATATTGACATGCCAAATACTATACACAAAATTAGTATTTACTGTGCGATCCGATGAGCCTATTGCCGAAATGATAAACCCTGCATAAAGAATGCAAATCGAAGCTAGAAACAAACTGCATCCTATTATTACTTTAATCATATTCTTCTCTCCTTTACTTATGTATTTATTTCCACACCTTTCATCATGCAACTTCTCTTTTTGATTTACGTCCATAGATATAACCACCTTAACACAACCAATAAAGGAAATCATTACCATTAATAAAAAAATAATCTTCTCTGCTTTACTGTCATCCACTTTGCTGTTGCAATCATTTTTATGTAACCCTGCATTAGCATCTAGTTCTTCCTTTCCAACTACATATACTTTTTATTTGGCTAATGATCCGAAAAGCATATACAGACTTTACCACAATCAACGACTCCGACATTTCTACGTATCAAGGTAAGATTGTGCTAAGCGACGGGAAAATATTGCGAATGATTGAAGATGGAACAGGAAACGTTATCGATCAGCTTGATCTGGTCAAGCTTGGTGGGGACAGTAACGAAAAATACGCTGTAGAAGGTCTGTACGATGATGCTATCCTTATGCGGACTGCCTCCAAAGGAAGACTTCTGCTGATCGATCGCAATACTAACCAATCTGTCACATTATACAAAGAACTACTGGATACTTCGTGGCAAAAACAGATTGGCGAAGATGTGGATATCGACTCTTTTGGATCAGGTGATTATCTTCAATTGGATAAAAGAGTCAATCATACATTCTATTTTACTTTTCGTACTGGCTCTAATCAGGAAAAACATTTCACCTATACTTTAAAATCGTAGATCATTCTACTTCATTGATATTGGAAGCTATACATCATCTCGCATCGCTATATTTCCAAATAAAAACACACCTCAGATAGATATAAGATAACGTTGAACGTTGTTCCTATCTATCTGAGGTGTATTAAATTCTTACGAGCAATCAGCTACAATAGTCAAAATTACGAATTCAATTCGGCTAATCTTGCGCCCACTCTAGCTACAGCAACACCTTGGATCGGTGATCCGTTAGAAGTGAAATTGACATAATACGTACCCGATTCCCAAGGCTTAGTTGTATATATCGACCAGTTGGTTCCACCTGCGATAGTAACTACACGTTCAGTCACAAGCGCACCTGTTGGTGAATTTTTGGATATGGATATAGCAATTCGTTGCTTCCCTTTGTTTTTCACCCAGATTTTCGCATAACGATACCCTTTATCTATTGTAAAAGGCTTGGACATCTGTGTACCCGATAAGCGCTCAACCAATACAGTTTGAGTAGATTGTGGTAGGCTTTTGGGATCATCTTTTTTTAACATAGGAATGCCAGACTCTCTCTTAAAAACAGAATCTCCTACCCCTTCTGCTCTTCCTACTTTAGAACTTAATACGAAAGGTAATGGATCAACAGGCGTTAATGTCGTATTATTTACAACATTGCTATCTGGACTGCTGACTGCTTGAGTACTCTCTGATTCTACATTGTAATAAGTAAAAATTGGTACTACTACGAATACTACAATTAATGCTAGTACGGCAATTGTAATAACACGTACTTTCTTATGCTTATCCCATTTTTTCCTAACGTCCGAGCTTGATGTAGATTTATTTTTTTCCATTATTATTACCCTGCTCTCTATAGCTTAAATAGCCAAACTGATCTTGCTTCATACATCCTATGTATCGTTGAATGAACTCCTTTCTGTGTGGTATGAGTTACTATTTATATATAATTTATCTTTTTTATTGTTTAATTGTCAATTAAAGTATGGGAACTATCTATTCTAATACAGAGAAGAATTTGATGTAATCTACATAAAATGTGCTTTAGTAACTATATTTATTTCCACTTTACTAACATTTATATTCACACCTATATAGGGTATAAAAAAGGCAACCTCCTCTACATATCAATAGTAGAAGAGGTTGCCTTTTTACATCTAATTTCTATAACACAAACGTTAATCATACCGTTCTTTAATCATTAAAAATCATATTCAGCTTATTTCTTCCACTGAATATATACCGTTTCATTCTGCTTTTACCAGCTTGCTTTCTGTACTCCGGGAATCTGACCTTTGTGGGCTAATTCACGGAATACGATACGGGATACTTTGAATTTTTGTAGGTATCCTCTGGGACGACCGGTGATCTGGCAACGGCTTTTGAGTCGGGTTGGAGAAGAATTGCGTGGTAATTGTTGCAATGCTTCATAGTCTCCCTTTTCTTTCAGTTCACGACGTAAATCTGCATATTTAGCGACCATTTTTTCACGTTGTTGTTGACGAACGACTTTTGATTTTTTAGCCATAGTGTAATAACTCCTTTTAGTATTCATTTGATTTGTTATTAATTTTGTTTATATTGCTATACCATTGACCTGCTTATTGACCTAATTGTGGAAAAGGATCTTTGAACTTTTTCCAGTTGGAGTTCATTTCTTCTTCCGTTAATAAAGCCTGATCCAAAGACTGTTCAATCTGCGCACGATCCAGATCGATTCCGATCATAACCAGCTTGGTCACTCGATCTCCCCATACCTCATCCCAATCTGTTGGTAGCGGGTAACTGTCGCCCAAGTGATACTGTCGTTCTTCTTCACTCAGCGCTGCAATCCATAAGCCCGCTGGTGATAATTGCTTGGAACTGCCTGCTTGACTGAATGATATGGCTGTCCGATTACGTGTAGCCATCCATAGAATACCTTTGGCACGAACCACTTCTTGGGGCCATGTTGTAATCCATTGTAATAACCGCTCTGGGTGAAAAGGAACTTTGCGCTTGTACACAAATGAACTGATTCCGTATTCTTCGGTCTCCGGTATATGTTCTTCTTTCATCATTTCTTGTATCCAACCTGCGGATTGACTGGCTTGTTCGAAATCGAATCGCCCTGTATTCAAGATCTCATGCGGATCGACCTTACCGTAAGTGGAGCGAATGATTTTGGCGTTCGGTTGCAGTCCACGAAGTGCGGTTTCTAATCGTTCTAATTCATTAGGTTCAATCAGATCGCATTTATTCAAGATCAACACATCGCAAAATTCTACCTGCTCAATCAACAGATGCACTATTCGGCGTGTATCCTCTTCTCCTGCGGCTTGTCCACGATCTGCAAGAGATTCACGTGAATGATAATCGTTCCAGAATCCTTGAGCATCGACAACGGTCACCATTGTATCCAGACGGGTAAATTGCGTCAGATCGATACCCTGTTCTTCATCTACATAACTGAATGTCTGAGCAACAGGAACTGGTTCGCCAATGCCTGTCGATTCGATCAACAGATAATCATAACGTCCATCTTTGGCTAGCCGTTCTACTTCTACTAATAGATCTTCACGCAGTGTACAGCAGATGCACCCATTAGACATTTCGACTAATTTCTCATCTGTTCGAGACAATCCGCCTCCATCGCGGATAAGATCAGCATCAATATTCACATCACTCAAGTCGTTAACGATGACTGCGACTTTCAAGCCTTCTCGATTATTTAATACATGATTCAATAATGTTGTTTTGCCTGCCCCTAGATAACCACTCAACACAGTAACAGGCATTTTGGATGCTTGTTCGATCATAGTCATGATTTACACCTCGCATTTCTTTAATCGTAATAATTACTATTAAATCCATGAATACACTGTACTCTTCTTATTTCTAGTTTGTCAAATCATTTTCAACATATTACACATATGAAAATAAGATCATACGTTAATTAATATTTATATTTTTTAGTTTACAATCGTAATCGTAACGATTATTATTTATGAAGCGTAGTTATTCATTCAGCAAGCAAAACACTGTGCAATATGTACATCGTTAGTCATACCGTTTACAGATTTGCTATATATAAGGGGGATTTTTCTTGTTATTATTATCTAAAAAAATAGGTTATTCGATTTCATTCGTTATATTTGTTTTATTGTTAAGTGCTTGTACTTCACAGACTTCTTTTACTTCGGGTGAAGCGAAAAATACCAAAAAGCTAACCCTTTTATTCAATGTGCAAAGCAATACCATTGATCCTCATACCGATGTAAACTATACCGCTTCTCGTGCAGGGATTAGCGAAACGCTAGTTAAGATTGATGATGAGCAACAACTACAACCGTGGTTAGCCACTTCTTGGAAAAGTAAAGATGGACAAAATTGGACATTCCAGATTCGTCCAAATGTTACTTTTCACAGTGGTGCTCCTGTCGATGCACAAGCGGTTAAATCTTCATTAGAACGTGTCACTCAAGAAAATCCAGCGATTCGTAATGCGCTACATATTGAGAAAATGACAGCTAATGGACAAACCTTACAGATCGTTACCGACACCCCTCTTCCTCAGTTCCCTTCTGAACTGGTACATCCTAATACGGGTATTATTGATACGTCTGTCGATGCAAGTACACCAAGTGGTACAGGCCCTTTTGTATTGACCCAATTCAAGCCCGGTATAGAAGTAGATGTGAAGCGGAATCCGAGTTACTGGAATGGACAGGTTAAGTTAGATGAAGCAACCTTCTCTTTTAATGAAGATGCGAATGCTCGTCTGTTGGCACTACAATCGGGTAATGCAGATGTAGTCTATCGCTTCCCTGTAGAAAGTCTGTCTCAATTACAAACGGATCCTAATCTAGTGATTGAATCTGTGCCTGGATTACGTGCACATCAGCTTATTTATAATATGGAGAATCCACACCTTGGCAAATTACCTGTTAGACAAGCGATCGACGCATTATTAAATCGTCAAGAAATTGTAGATGCTGTTATGTCAGGTCAAGCTTCGGTAGCGGAAGGTCCTTTCTTAGCAGATTCACCTCTTTCTCCAAAATACACAGCGAAGCCATTTGATATAGAACGTGCACGTACGTTATTTGCTCAAGCTGGATATACGGTAACCAATGGACAAGTGACTAATAACGGGGCACCTTTAACTTTCAACCTTGTAACGTATCAGTCACGTGCTGAATTGCCTATTATTGCTCAGCTTTTACAAGCCAATGCTACTCAATTAGGCATTAAGCTGAATATTCAGCAGGTCGATAATGCAGATGAGTATCTAGCCGAAAATAAAAATTGGGATATGGCGATCTATAGCTTTATTACAGCGCCACGTGGAGATGCAAGTTATCTCCTCAACTCAGTCTATACACCAACAGGTGGGCTGAATTATGGACAGGTCAAAGACCCAGCACTCAACACATTAATCCAACAATTAAACCAAACGGTAGATGTAGAACAACGTAATCAGATTGCCCAACAAGCAGTAGAAATGATCGATCGCAACTTGCTACACTCTTATATTATTCATCCGAATAACTTTGTGGCGCATCAGAAACGTGTCAGTGGCTGGGTCACAAGCAAAAGCGAATATTATATGTTAACGAAAGATCTGGATGTGAATTAATATGCGTATTTTTGTACAGAACATAACAGGATTATTGTTATTTCTTCTGATCTTATCGTTTATTAGCTTTTGTCTACTGCAATTAGTGCCGGGTGATCCCGTTCGTAGCATGTTACGAGTCGATGATGTAGCTGTGACGGATGATCAGATACAGCAGATGCGTGAACAACTTGGGCTGGATCAATCTGTTTTTGTTCAATATGGATACTGGCTTCAAAATCTATTTTCGTTAGATCTCGGTAACTCTTATATGACTGGACGACCTGTATTTATTGAATTTATCGAGAAGATTCCATATACCCTTATGCTGACAGGCACTTCATTGTTAGTGATGATTATGATTTCGCTTCCGCTAGGGATTCTGTCTGCCCTTTATCGTGGTCGTTTGACAGATCATTTGAGCCGAATCTTTGCACTGATTGGCTCTTCGATTCCTAGCTTCTGTTTAGGTCTGTTATTGATTGATCTATTTGCGGTTAAGCTTAGAATATTGCCTTCGATGGGTGAAGGTTCATGGCAACATCTTATTCTACCTTCGATTACACTTGGAATTGCGATGTCTGCGGTATATGTGCGGTTGATTCGGGCGAGTATTTTGGAAAGTAGTCATCAGGAATTTATTCGTTCTGCTCGAGCGCGTGGTGTAGGTAAACAGCGTATTTTCACTTTTCATCTTATGCGTCATAGTCTAATTCCACTACTGACTGTTTTTAGTGAAAGTATCGGCAGTCTACTTGGAGGAACCGTCGTTATTGAAGTGCTATTTGCGTATCCCGGTCTAGGAAAATGGATCGTCGATGCCATAACAGCACGGGATTATCCGATTATTCAAGGCTATATGCTATTTATGAGTATTTTTATTGTTTTACTGAATATGATCGTGGAATGGTCTTATCGCTACATCAATCCAGCTATTGCGATCGATCCGCGTAAAAAAGGAGTGACTTCCTGATGAGTCTGAGCATAGGATTACGTTACTCTTTTTTAACTCTATTTCTTTTATTTCTGATTGTCGCTCTAGTCTGGACACCTTACGATCCTTACCAAATTCAGATGGGTGATCGACTTCAGACGTCCAGCGCTATCCATTGGTTAGGTACAGATCATCTAGGCAGAGATTTGTTATCTCGAATTATGGAAGGTGCTCGTACCACTGTAGGTATTAGTCTAACGATACTGTTTGTATCTTTATTGATCGGTGTTCCTTTTGGACTGTTATCCGGTTATATCGGTGGCTGGTTAGATAAAGCATTCAAAAAAATTATAGATGCTTTTATGACATTACCCGATTATATCTTTGCCTTAATATTAACTGGATTATTAGGACCTGGATTAGTGAACTTGATCTTTGCGATTATAGCTGTCAAATGGGTTAGTTATGCACGGTTGGTACGAAGCATTGTACTGGAACAACGCCAAAAAGATTATGTCCAACTAGCAGAAATCAGTGGTATGAAGCCGTGGAAATTAGTCGTAAAGCATATTTTGCCACATACCATCGGTAATCTGCTTGTACTGGCTACACTTGATATCGGTAAAATTATTCTGATGATCGCTTCACTGTCGTATATTGGTCTGGGTCCACAACCACCTAGTCCGGAATGGGGCGCTATGCTAAGTGAAGGCAAAACGTATTTCCAGACCGCTCCACATCTTATGATTTTCCCGGGATTATGTATAGTCATCACTGTATTGTTGACCAATAGCTGGGGTGATCTTCTACGTGATCGGTACGATGTGCATGTTCAATCCCATTCAGCCAAGCGTTCAATGTCTTCTATTCTTTTCCGCAAAGGGGTGTAATCCATGTTATCTATACGTGGACTAACGGTTCATCATCAATTACAGACACTGGTTCATCCGCTAGATCTTCAGTTACATCGTGGAGAATGGTTAGCCCTTGCCGGTGAAAGTGGAAGTGGTAAAACATTGACCAGTCTAGCCATTGGTGGTTTACTTTCAGCCGATCTTCATGCTCACGGCAGTATTCAATTAGAAGGTAAAGAATTACTTCATTTATCAGAACCTGAACTTCGGCATATTCGTGGGCGTGAGATTGCTTATGTATTTCAAGATTATCAGAGTGCGTTCACTCCTTTTATTACAATTGGTAAGCAAATGGACGAAATGATACGTGCTCATACATCGTTATCCCGTCAACAGCGCCAACATTCCTGTTTAGCGCATTTAGAGCAAGTTGAATTACCTGCCAAGCAAGTCTACAATAGCTATCCGTTTGAACTCAGTGGAGGGCAATTACAACGTGCTGCGATTGCTACAGCGCTGTTGCTTTCTCCTAAAGTCTTAATTGCAGATGAACCGACAACAGCGCTAGATAGTCTAACATCGCGTTCCATTATTCAGTTAATTCAACGAATCCAGCAAGAAACAGGAATCGCTATTTTGTGGATTACGCATGATCTGCGTCAAGTCCAACGTACTGCTGATACATTAGTTATTATGAAGTCCGGACAAGTCGTAGAATCTGGAAAAAGTCACAGCATCTTTTTCCATCCTACACATCCGTATACAGTTCAACTTTTATCTTCTATTCCCAAATTACCTTCTCGCTACCGATTAGAGTTACAAAATAAGCAGGTGAATACGTAATGACAACGACATTTACACCTATTTTGAAAGCAGATCATCTTACTAAAATCTATAGCGATCGCCCTACTCCTGCATTATCTGATGTATCTTTGACGATAGGTAAAGGAGAATGTGTCGGTATTGTCGGTGAAAGTGGTAGTGGCAAAAGCACACTGGCACGCTGTCTATTACGTTTAGAATCGTTAGATCAAGGTACGATTGAATTTAGGCAACAACTGTATCGTTCGCTTAAAGGTCATTCTTTGCGTCAGGCAAGGCAACATATAGGAGCTGTATTTCAGCATCCTACAGCCGCACTTAATCCTAAGCTCACGATTATCGACTCATTAATGGAACCGTTAGATTTACAACCATCACTACGTCCTTCTTTTGTATCGCCAACGATTCGTAATCGAGAGCAGATCGCTACACAGTTACTTGAATATGTTCAATTACCTACCAAGTTGTTATCAGCCTATCCACATGAATTAAGTGGCGGGCAAAAACAGCGTGTCACCATTGCCCGGGCAATCAGTACTGAACCTGATCTGATCATCTTAGATGAGCCAACAGCCAGTCTAGATGTGACGAGTCAAGCCGCTGTACTGAAATTACTGCAAGAACTTCAACAATCGCTTCATTTATCATATTTGTTTATTTCACATGATCTAGCTGCGGTGTATCAAATGAGTGATCGTATTCTGGTGATGCGTCACGGGCAGATTGTAGATCAATTTGCATCAAACGATCTGTATCATGAAGAACGCCATGAATATACAGCTTCGCTTTTAGATGTATTTTTAGCGTAAAAATACTATTGGTTTAGTTCATATCTTATATAAACCCTTTTGAGAGTAGAGATCATTCTGCTTTAAAAAGGTTTTTTATATATTCATATTGTAATCATTATGTATATAAATAGTTCTTTTCGACTGATTCAGTAATTATTAACCATCTATTTATTATGTATATCGTCTAAAATATTGACAAAGTGTTGATACATCCATATGATTTATAAAGACGTTTTAACTATATAGATAAGTGAGGTTGGTCATTTGTTAAAGAAGATATGGAAACAATGGAAATGGATCGTTAGCATTTGTCTTATCATAAGTATCAGTACAGTTGGATATTATACATATTCGATTTACCAATTTGCTCATACGATTTCAATCGCAGATGATACGTACCGTTCTCCTTCTATGGATCAAGATCAGACTGCGCCTGTATCTATTCCGAAATGGGATGGCAAAGAGCCTGTGCACATTTTACTAATGGGTACAGATACTCGGGATGCTGATAGTAATGGACGTTCGGATTCTATGATGGTGGCTACAATCGATCCGATCACCAAAAAAGCCTATTTGATGTCTATTTTACGAGATACGTATGTGGATATTCCGGGTCATGGAAGCAGTCGGTTGAATGCGGCTTATTCGTACGGGGGTGTCGAGCTGGCTAAACAAACAGTCAGTGGTCTGCTCGGAGTTCCGATTGATTACTATGTCACGATTGATTTTGAAGGATTTAAGACATTGGTGGATACGATCGGTGGTGTCGAGATCGATGTGGAAAAAGATATGGATTATACCGATGGTGGCGATCAGCACCGCTATGATATTCATTTAACCAAAGGTTTGCAACATTTAGATGGAACTCATGCCCTTCAATATGTCCGTTTCCGTCATGATGCAACATCCGACTTCACGCGTACAGAGCGACAACGTAAGTTTTTGACTGCTCTTGCAGCAGAGCTGCAAAGCTCTACATCTATCGTCAAATTACCAAGTATTTTGAGTTCGATTGCGCCTTATCTGCATACCAATCTGTCTCTCAACGATATGATCAAATTATCTTCACTTGGCTTAGATATTAATCTGGATAAAACCGAAAAATTACAGATTCCACCGAATCATCTACTGCAAGAAATCAAAGTCAAAGGAGCTTCGGTGATCGGTGTTGATCCACAAAAGTTACATGAGTATGTGCAAAAGCAACTCTCTTCTAGCAACGATGATTCCAGTTCAGATACAACCGATAATAAGTAAACACAACAATTAGCGTCTGTGCCAGTGACTTGGTATGGACGCTTTTGATTTATATTTCGTATCTCTCATTTATATAAAAATTAATCTTCTAACAAAGACAAAATGCCTGTAATCGAATGTTCGATAAACGAACGTTCAGGTCGTGACTTCAACATCACCGTAAGCCCTATTAACGATACGATTAGCGTCTGTGCCAGTGACTTGGTATGGACGCTTTTTGGTAATTGCCCTGCTTGCACTCCCTGCTCCAAACGCTCTTGAAAAATGACTGTCAAATACATCTGATGTTCTCGCGTCAAAATTTCAATCTTTTCATCATGAGTCGCTAGTTCAACCATCGTATTGATACAAAAACATCCTCTACTCGTTTTCCCTCCATACCCTTCTCTAGCAATCTGTTCAAAAAAAGCACGAAATGCTTCTTGTACTGATACATGATCATGTAATTGCTGACGAACTGATACTGCATGCCATTGATTATATTTGCGCAAAGAAGCTTCAAATAATTCTTGCTTATCGCCAAACGTAGCATACAGACTAGGACGCTGAATCCCCATTCCTGTGGTGAGATCTGTCAAAGAAGTCGCTTCGAATCCATTTTCCCAAAATAATTGCATCGCTGCATCTAAAGCTTGCTCTTCATTAAATTCACGCTTCCGTACCATGATTACATATCCAACCTTTCTGTACCAATCAGTATATTATCATTCTATAGATGATCGATTTGATTGTCAAAGTGAATTTATTTATATTGACAATTGATTTGTAAAGGGGTTATATTGCTTGCGAATCATTTTGTACCAATCGGTATGATTAAAATATATTATAAAAGGATGATCTATCGATGAAGAAAACATTAGTACATACTTCATTTTCTCGTTCTATGGCTTTCTTATTTGCAGTTGCTTGTGGGTTGGCTGTCGCTAACATTTATTATGCGCAACCCTTGTTAGATGCGTTAGCTTCAGAATTTGGCATTACTCATTCATTGATCGGCGTTGTAATTACAGTTACTCAAATCTGTTATGCACTAGGATTGTTTTTACTTGTTCCTTTGGGGGATCTGATTCAGCGCAGACGTCTGATTATTATTCAAATGGGGTTATCTGTGATTGCGCTTGTCATCGTAGGATTTGCGCCAACAATCTATATTCTTTTTGTAGGCTTAGCTATTGTTGGATTGCTTGCTGTGGTCACACAGACACTGGTTGCTTATGCTTCTTCACTTGCTAAGCCTACAGAACGTGGACAGATTGTAGGTATCGTGACTAGCGGGGTAGTGATTGGAATTTTATTTGCACGTTCACTTGCAGGTTTTCTAACCGATTTGGCGGGTTGGAGATCTGTTTATCTGGTATCTGCTTGTTTAATGACTTTGATTACATGTGTCTTGTTCAAAATATTGCCAAGTGATCAGCAAGTTAAATCATCACTCTCGTACACTGAACTTCTTCGTTCTATGCTAGATTTGTATATTCAACAACCGATATTACGTATTCGAGGCATACTAGCAATGTTGATCTTTATTGTTTTTAGTATATTGTGGACTTCGATGGTATTGCCCTTAAGTGAACCTCCATTCTCGCTCAGTCATACAGCGATCGGAGCATTTGGATTAGCAGGAATTGCTGGTACACTTGGAGCTGTTCGAGCAGGCAAATTAGCGGATCAAGGCAAAGCTCAATGGACTACAGGCATCGCCCTTGTATTGCTACTACTCTCCTGGGTGCCATTATCGTATATAGGATCATCACTATACTGGTTGATTGTCGGGATTGTGTTACTTGATCTCGCTGTACAAGCTGTCCATGTGACAAACCAGAGTATGATTTTCACCATTTTGCCTGAAGCACGTGGTCGATTAACCGCAAGTTATATGATCTTCTATTCAATCGGTAGTGCCATTGGTTCTATGTCTTCCACGATGATGTACAGTTATGCAGGTTGGAGTGGAGTATGTTATCTGGGTGCTGGCGTAAGTCTGCTTGCTTTGGTGTTCTGGTTGGTTACGCTCAAAAACCCAGCTCATTCACAGTCGCCAAGTTGACCTGTGGTGAGCTAGGTTTCTATTTTTTTGATTCATCATTTATAGACATATAGCAATATTATAGAGAGAGGATAGACTGTTGATTACAAAATCTGTGGTGATGACTGACTGTTCATCTTCTGAAATATTTCGTCCAATTCTGCTCGTGAAGCGAGGCGTGATTTCTCAGAACTACCATAGCCTACTTCGACTTCGCCTGCTTCAATTCGTTGCATGATGCTATCTGCAAATTCATCTACCGGTACGCCCCAGTCATGTAGCCCTACACCACCTAGATCGGTATTAACACCTGGCGGGATAATCTCTACGACATCGATCGGTGAGCCTACTAATTGTTGGCGCAACGATAATGTAAATGAATGTAGCCCTGCTTTGGTCGCGCAGTAGATCGGTGCAGATGCTTTGGGTGAGAAAGAAAGCCCTGAAGTGACATTGATAATAGCCGCATGACTTTGTTGACGAAGATGAGGTAGAAATAAAGTCGTCAAATGAATCGGCGCATCTAGATTAATGGCTAATTCTTGACGATGAGCCGCCCAGCTAATTTGGTTATCATGAACCGAGAAATTGCGCTGTATACCTGCATTATTCATAATCATATTTAGCTTGGGAAATTCAGTCAACACACGATCTGCTAATCCCACACGATGAGCTTCTTCAGCTACATCTGTAACGATCGTATGTAATGCTGGATATTGTTTCTGCACATCATCCAACCAATCTTGACGTCTTCCACAGATAATAACTGTATTACCCAGCGCCATAAATCGTTTTGCGAAAGCCAAACCAATTCCTGATGCTCCACCTGTAATTAATATTGTATTTCCTGACATTTTCATCGTATAACCCTCCATCTATTGTAAAAATAGGACTTCTATTCATATACCCATTTTTACACAAACGATAGCTTAAATAGGGTAAACCGATTTAAAGATAATTTATTATTAGAGTAAATACATACTCTATGAAACATGTGTAGTTTACAATTTATTTTGAGAGTTATATGTTAAACTCCATTCATCAAGAGCTGTAAATCATGGAACAGTAACGCAAAAAGTGGGAAATAACGTTAATGATTGTATTGTTTATTTTAATTGTATGGGTACTTATGGGAATATATCAGTTTGCTGTTGCCAAATCATATAAAAAGCTGATCACAGTCTATAGTGATCAGCTTTTTATATGAGATATATAATTATGGCTATCACCCGATCAACAATGTATATACAATCCCGGGACCATGCACGCCGATTGTTAATTCATTTTCAATATCAGAAGAACGACTAGGCCCTGAGATAAAATGAATACCCGCAGGTAGATTCTCTCTGCCTTTACTATCCCATGGAATCAGTAGTTCGCCTAAGCGTGTCTGCAAGCGCTCGATTGGGAGTAACACGATACAGACGGTCGGTAATAGACTCACCGATCTACCTTGTGATGCAGAAGACGTTACCATAACTGTACCTGTATATGCAGCGGCTCCATCAGCCAAGACAATTCCGATATCCGCTTCGGCGGCTCTTGCTTTCCATGCTTCTTCTGTATGGCTATTCCACGCTGATATTTGTACATGGGGTAGGCGCGCTTCCAAAGTTAATGCTTCTGTCTCCGGTAATTGTTGGCGGACAATATACTGTGCATTCAACAGACGACTTTGTTCCGCAATAAATGCACCTGCTTCTTCCAACGTCTGCATCCGCAATACATTACCACCCACTTCGGTAAAATGCTTTGTGAATTTTTCGATCTTTTCAGCTTCATTCCAATTGAAATCTTGCCAGATCTCTGGTGCCCCGCGAAAAGGATGTTGCGGTGCTTCTTGGATTCGTGGGCGTTGTAGACGATCTGCAATATGGTTCATAAATGTCTGTTGTTTGGCTTTGGACTTCTGCTCTAATTCATCAAGCCAATCTGCTTGCGATGAATCATGTTGTTCATGATCTGGCGTAAGATGAGAACCTTCAGGATTGGGTACCACAGGTGGCTTAGCAGAAAAAGGTTGATTGGTGTTACTCATGTGATTCCCCTCCTGTTCTGCTTGTGGACTTGCTATGTTGGCGATCTGCAAGTACTTGTTCCATTCGCTGACGTACCGCAGGGTCTATCGTTTTCGGTTGAGCCGCAGTCTCCGCAGATAGTTCTTTCCATTGATCACGGAAAGAATGACTTGCTAACGTTGGAGCTACACGGTAGGTGTTCCATCCTTTAAGTGGTCCTAGTTTGAGATGAATACCACTATTATGCACAAATGGTTTTTGGGCAATTTTCCCCAAACGCATAGCTAGTGCAAATCGCTTCGAATTAGCCATTAATGTGGCAAACCCTTTCATACCGAGTGCTTCAAGTTTGTCGCCATGACCTCGCTCGACTTTGCGCCTGCGTAGAGAAACAAGCATATCGTGGAGCGGAATTTTGACCGGACAAGCTTCATAACAGGCTCCACATAGACTGGATGCACCGGCGATATCATCCCATTCGGCTACATTTTTATTCAGCGCTGGTGTTAACACAGCCCCGATCGGTCCACTATACGTTCCACCATACGAATGACCACCAATCTGACGATAGACCGGACAGACATTCAGGCATGCCCCACAACGGATACAATTGAGTAGTTCTTGAAATTCAGGATCACCCAACTGTTGTGAGCGACCATTATCCACAATAATAATATGCATTTCTTCTGGGCCATCAGCATCCACAGTACGCTTAGGTCCAGTAATGCCAGACATGTACATGGTTAAGCGTTGTCCGGTCGCCGAACGTGGCAGTAGGGTCGCCATCACTTCAAGGTCAGCCCATGAAGGAACGATACGTTCCATCCCCATCAATGTGATCTGCGTTTTAGGAACTGTAGTTACCATACGGGCATTACCTTCATTTTCAAATAACACCATCGAACCCGTCTCTGCGATCGCAAAGTTACATCCGGTCATCCCGATATCGGCTTCCAGAAATTTTTGCCGTAATTTGCGCCGTACATAACCTGCCAGAATCGTCGTATCCGGTTCTAACGTTTCCCCTGCATCTTCAGATAAAAGTTCAGCAATCTGGTAACGATTTTTGTGTATAGCTGGAATTACAATATGAGAAGGGCCTTCGCCGGCTAATTGGATAATATACTCACCCAGATCGCTCTCAATCGCTTCAATGCCAGATAATTCAAGCGCTTGATTAATATGCACTTCTTCTGACACCATAGATTTAGATTTGATAACAGACTGTGCTTCTTTCTGTCTGGCGATCGTCATGACGATATCTGTCGCTTCTACTGCATTATCCGCAAAATGAACATGGACTCCATTACTACGAGCATTTTCTACAAATAGATTGAGATAATAATCGAGATGAGCAATTGTATGCAAACGAATCTGACGACCCCGTTCACGCCATTCTTCCCAGTTCCCATGTTCGGTAGAAGCTACTTTTTTACCACTTCGTAGACGATCGGTTGTAAAACGCACTGCATTTCGCAGAAAATCATCATTTAGCGCAATATCTGCACGTTCTTTGACTGTACCACGGGTAGAAGATGCTGGATTCATCGTATATTCACCCCTTCATATAGAAGTTCAGCTAGATGCATAACCCGTACTTGTTCACCACGATGCCTAAGATTGCCTGCAATATTCATCAGACATGCCATATCCAGACCGACCAATACCTCAGCTTCTGTCTCCTTGATATGATCGACTTTTTCAGTGACCATCGCACCTGATATATCTGCCATCTTCACAGCAAATGTACCGCCAAAGCCACAGCAATCTTCAGCAAAAGGTAGCGGTACCAGTTCTAATCCTTGTACATGATTTAACAAGGCGATCGGTTCATCTTTGATTCCAAGCAGACGACTACCATGACAGGATGGGTGATATGTGACTTTATAAGGAAATGCTGCTCCGATATCGGTAATTCCCAATACTTTGACCAGAAATTGCGTAAATTCATACGTCTTACTTTCCAACTCGTGAGCTAGCGCTAAATATTCCGGTTCATCTTTAAATAATTCAGGATAATGATGAATCATATAGGTGCAAGAACCGGACGGAGATACCACAAAATCGCTAGATTGAAACGCTTTCAAAATCGTCCGTGCGGCTGTTCTTGTCTCATCCCAATACCCACTATTGTAAGAAGGCTGACCACAACAGGTCTGCACGGGTGGGAAATCAAGCTGTATACCATGTGCAGCTAATAGACGTACCATCGCTTCACCGACTTTGGGATAGATAGCATCACTCAGACAAGTAATAAATAACGATACTTTCACTCTGCACACCTCTTCCCTCTATACATAAGATGACAGCCATATCTTCTACGACTGCCATCTTTTATTTGCATATTCATAAGCGTATATCATTGTGTCATTAGCTTCTTGTTGCATCATTGTTATTGACAAGGATACATTTAGACAACTGTCACTTGAATCGATTGTTCTTGATATTGCGCTATACTTTCAGGAGATAGACGGCGATCGGTAATAAGTTCATGAACTTCACTCAAGTCCATCACATGGGTAAATGCTTGAACGCCGAATTTACTTGCATCTGCTAGCAAAATTACTTTATCCGCCATACCGACCATTTTTTGCTTCACTCGTCCTTGCATCTCGTTCGATTCGCTAACGCCTCGTTCGGCATGGATTCCTTTGCACGACAGAAATACTTTATCTACATAGTACGTATCTAGTGAACGCTCGGCTAAGGGCCCGACAAAGGATAGCGAGCGTGATAATAACAATCCACCTGTAGAAATCACATCAATCTTTTCTTTATTGCTAAGTTGTGTTGCTACACGAATTGAATTGGTCAGTACAGTCAATGGAATATCAGGTAAACTTTCCGCCATATACCATGCTGTTGTGCTTGCATCCAGTATGATTCGATCTTGCGGCTCAATCAGCTTAATCGCTTCGCGAGCAATCCGCCGTTTCTCTTCTGCATACGTAATTTCACGTTCGGAAAAAGGAGTCTCAGGTTGCTCGTCTTTGACACTGACTGCACCACCATGAGAGCGACGCAGTAATCCTTGACGTTCTAAGCGATCCAGATCACGCCGGATCGTCTCTTCGGTCACCTGACACTGTTCACTCAGTTCCGTTACACGCATACTTCCTTTTTCATTCACCAGTCTTACAATCATGTCGTATCGTTCTGCCACCAACATATCAGCCACACTCCGTATCGTTATTGGGTAGACACTGTGATCAATCGCAGAAATTGCCCGTAAGCTTCTTCCCAAGCTTGTACCTGCTCCGGTTCATAGATTTCGATAGGAAAAGAATCCCGGATTACGGTTCTTGCTTCCTGCATGTCTTTGAATGTCCCCTGTGCTATCCATTGTACCGCTAAATTGCCAATTGCGCTTCCCTCAGCAGGGCCAGCCCACACCGGACGACCGATCGCATTTGCTGACCACTGACACAGCAATTTATTTTGAATACCGCCACCCACCATATGCAATCCTTCAAATGTTTGGTCAGATAACTGTTCGGTCAGTTCTAGCACATAACGATATTTCAGAGCCAGACTTTCAAAAATACAACGCGTAAGCGCTCCATACGTATCAGGTGGCTGTTGTCCAGTCTGCCGACAATATTGACGAATCCGAGAACGCATATCTCCCGCATGAAGAAACAATACATCATCTGGATCAATCAGAGCCGCAAAAGCAGGAGCTTGCTGTGCATGATGAATCCATTGTTCAAATGAATAGTGATGCCCTTCCCGCTCAGCTTCACGCTTCAGTTCTTGAAAAATCCACAATCCCATAATATTTTTCAACAAACGATACGTGCCATAAGCTCCGCCTTCGTTAGTAAAGTTCCATTTCATCGCTTGCTCATGAATAATCGGTTGCTTCACTTCTGTTCCCATCAGCGACCATGTTCCACAGCTTAAATAGGCAAAAGAACCTGACAAAGCGGGTACAGCTACCACAGCAGAAGCGGTATCATGTTCTGCTACAGCTGTGACTGGAATCGCTGGAATCCCTAGATCAACCATTAATGAAGAACGTATACGCCCTGCTGATGATCCAGGTTGAACCGGTTTGTGAAACCATGAAGCTGGAATACCGATACTGGATAATAACTTGCGATCCCAATCTCCTTGTCTCACATTAAAGAGCTGTGTAGTCGTCGCATTCGTAAATTCATTAATCATTTCACCCGTCATAAAATAACGCAATAGATCGGGAATCATCAAAAAGCGCTCGGCTTCGCTCAGTAACGGTGAATCACTTTGGCGTAATGCAGCTAATTGGTAAATCGTATTAAACGAAAGAAACTGAATACCTGTCGCTTCAAAAATAGCACGTTTCGATAAGTGATCTTGTACTTTCTCCATCACTCCATGGGTATGCCAATCGCGATAATGGTATGGATTCCCCAGCAGTTCGCCATGTCGTCCAATCAATCCATAATCGACTGCCCATGAATCAATACCGATACTCTCTGGCAACATATGCTCTTGCTTGGCAATGATCAGTCCTTGCTGAATTTCATGATAAAGGCGCAAAATATCCCAATGTAAACGGTCGCCTACTTTGACTGGCTGATTGGTAAAGCGATGAATCTCTTGAGTCACGATCCGGTTATCGGTCAGCCTACCTATAATCGCTCGTCCACTGCCTGCTCCTAGATCGTAAGCAAGGATACTCACCAGCTTGCACCACCTTTGCCTCTCGCTAGAATCGAAGAACCATAATTATCCGCTAGATATGCTTTCATCGGATCAATCGGTACACCTATTTCTTCACGAATCGAATGTAACAATGGAGTCACATCAAATTCAAAAGCTTTACGCACCGCATCTTCTGCTCCTAATACATCACCTTTACGCTGTGCTTCGGCTACTTCTTGGTGGTCAATCAATAACGCTTTGGCATATTGCGTCTGCACATTCATCACTGAGCGAATCATCGCCGGAATTTTGGATTCGATATTGTGAGATTGATCGATCATATAGAGCATTTTATTCACGGTATCTACCAATAGTTGTTCCTGACTATCCAGTGCATCCAAAATCTGATAAAAGATTAAAAATAACTCATACGGATTCATAGTACCGACAACTAGATCATCATCTGCATACTTATAACTGTTAAAATGGAACCCGCCCAAACGACCTTCATCAATCAAATACGAGACAATATGCTCCACATTGGCCCCGGGTAAATGATGGCCCGTATCAACCAGTACTTGTGCTTGCTCGCCTAACTTGAGCGACAAATTATACGCCATCCCCCAATCCGCTATATCCGTATGGTAGAAAGCAGGTTCAAAGCATTTATATTCAATCAACAAACGCATATCGGGATCAAGTACTTTGTACATTTCTTGCAATCCTTCAAGCATCCAGTGTTTACGCTGACGAATACTGCCTTGACCGGGATAATTGGTACCATCGGCGAACCAAAGGCTGAAATCTTTAGATTTGGTTTCTTTCGCGATATCTACACATTCTTTCAAATGAGCAATCGCTTTATTCCGAATCGCTGAATCTGCATGAGTGACGCTACCCAGCATATAATCTTCATCTTGGAAAAGGTTGGGATTGATCGCTCCGATTGTCAGTCCTAAACTTTCTGCATGGCTACGTAATTGACTATAGTCATCTACTTGATCCCACGGAATATGGATAGCTACGGATTGGCAAGCCCCTGTTACTTTGTGTACTTGGGCGGCATCTTCTAATTTCTCAAATGGGGTACGTGGCACCCCGACTTTTTGAAATACTTTAAAGCGAGTTCCTGAATCGCCATATCCCCATGATGGAGTTTCGATTTGTAGCGCTTTCAATCTTGAACGGACAGTGTTCAGGTCGATTCCTCGGGACTGTTGTTGTTCTTCAAATAAGGCATAGGCATTCATTTTGTGGGCTCCTTTGGCAATTTTATGGATAGGTATCTGGGTGGGAGAACGCTATGGGAATATTATTGTTCTTGTCGTCGCTGTTGAAGTCATATCCCTTTGATTTCCGCTTTGCGGTAGGGATATGACTTCAAAGGCGATCGTTTCACTCTTTCAGAACAATAATATTCCCTTCGCTCAGAGGGGAGAGATACCTATGAAGTAAATATTTTAAAGGTTGGTTGGTGGGTAGCTAATGTTACTTTATTGGGAGATCATTTAGAGTTACTTAGGGTGCTTTGTTGAGATAGAGTGTTAATTTTATTTTTAGAAAAGCTTATTAGGTATTGCTTGTATAATTTTCCATGTTTATTTCCATATTATACCTATTATTGAATGATAAGAATGAGTTTATTTATTGTTATGATTTTAAAAGTATGATTTTGATTTTTATAATTAATTGGGTTGCCTCTTAACTGCACAGCTTAACGGGTGAATGCGGCTGGGACACCGCCGTCGATGGTTAGCATACAGCCTGTTGTTTTTTCGGCTTTGGATGAAGCGAAAAAGGCGATGCCTTCAGCGATATCTTTTGGATAAATATTGACCAGTAATGTAGTGCGTTTGCGGTAGTGTTCTTCTAATTGATCGGGTTCAATCCCGTAAGCGGCGGCACGTTCGTTACGCCAGTTAGAATTCCAGATCGCTGATCCTTGCAAAATAGCATCAGGTAAGATGGTATTGACACGGATGCCGTGTTCGCCACCTTCTGCTGCGATACAACGAGCAAGATGAGCTTCTAGTGCTTTGGCAGAACTATAGGCGGTTACACTTTTGCCTGCATAGATTGAATTTTTGGAGCCGATAAATATCATACTGCCGCCTAGTGCCTGTTCTTTCATCGCTTTAAAAGCTTCACGAGCGACCAAGAAGTAGCCTGTACCCAGAACATTCATATTCAGATTCCACTCTTTGAGTGTGGTATCTTCAAATTTACTAGAAGTGGCAAGACCTGCATTGTTTACAATAATATCGATTCCACCATAATGAATAGCTGTCTCTGCATATGCTTGAGCGACTTGTTCTTCACTGGTGACATCCATCTGGACAGCCAGTGCACGATGAGGGCCGTATTGAGCATTAATCTCATCTGCTACTTTTTGTGCACCTTCCAGATTCAAGTCTGCTAGCACTACATGAGCACCTTCACTTACCAGTCGACGAGCCGTTTCGCTTCCGATTCCTCCTGCTCCACCTGTAATGAGAGCAATTTGGCGTGAAAATTCCGTTTCGGCAGGTGCAAGCGATAATTTATATAATTCTAACGGCCAGTACTCTACATTATATGATTCTGATTCGCTCAGGGACACAAATTGTCCAAGTGAAGTCGCTCCACGCATCACAGCAATCGCACGATGATATAATGCTCCACTGACTAAAGACATCGCATGGCTTTTGCCTGTATTGATCATACCGATTCCCGGAATTAAGATGACTCGTGGTGCGGCTTCGAACATCACATCGCCTTCATGTGCATTTTGTTCAAAGTAATCTTGATATTTCTGTTTATAATTGGTAATGCCTTGAATGACTGCTTGTTTGAGTCCTTCATGATCTTCAGCACTTGGTTGCCAGTCAATAAATAAGGGTGTCATTTTGGTATGTACAAGGTGATCTGGACAAGCCGCGCCTACTTGGGATAATCGACTTGCATCGTTCGCATTTACAAAAGAAAGTACATCTTCAGCATCGTCAAATGTTAAAATCATCCGCTTACTGTCACTTACTGCTCCACGTACTGCTGGCATGATGTGAGCAACCAATTCACGGCGTTGGTTAGCTTCTAGAGATTGAACTTTCTCGCCACCGAATAACGGTTGTTGTGAAGCTTTTTGTTCGATATAGGTTGCAGCTTTATTAATCATTTCGATCGTTTTGGCATAACATTCTTCCTGTGTAGCTCCCCATGTGACTAGACCATGTTTCTCCATCAAGACCAATTCAGCATTGGGATGATCCAGTACGCCTTGAGCGATCATTTTGGACAATGTGAATCCCGGGCGAATATAGGGAACCCAGACAAAGGTATCTCCGAAAATCTCTTGAGCTATTTCTTTGCCGTTATCTGCGCAACACAGACCGATAATCGAATCAGGATGGGTATGATCGACATGTTTGAAAGGTAAAAATGCGTGCAATAATGTCTCAATCGATGGGCGAGGTGCTTTGGCATCAATCATACAATTGGCGAGATAAGCAACCATCTGATCATCAGGCATTTCTTCTTTTTCAAATAATGGACGAATATCATCAAGTCGTAATCCTGTAAAATGTTTGGCTTCCATCGACGCTAGATCAGAACCACTGCCTTTGACATACATCACTTCAATCTCACGACCTCGAAAATCAGTTGTGATTTCTTTGCTAGATGTATTACCTCCACCCCAGTTACATACACGGCGATCTGAACCAATAAGATTAGAACGATATACCAGTTGATCTACACCTTCTGTAATCTTTGCAACCTGTCCTGTGTTCCACTGATTCGGTATCATGATATTCCTCCATTAATGAATAAGTTTGGATAGATATTTGGATATGTTTGTTTTGCTTTGATAGGAGTATATCATCTTTGAATACGTTTGAAAAGTTTATAAACAAAAATAAACGGGTTTAATTTTAAAAATGTTAACGCTTACTCAAAATTTTACGGAAAATAATACAGTCTTATAAAGATTATTAACTGCTTAATTAACATATAAAAAGCCATTGTATTTGCTTCAGTCTATTTCTCTTAGAATAAACAGAGTCATATGCTGATAAAGCATTTTGTACAATGGCTTAATATGGTGATATTGATTTTGGAAGTTCCTTTTTATACATGGAAAGTACGCTTTCGCAGAATAACACTTTACTGACTATCTGCCATACCTGAATAGACTTGACCTGTAGCTTGAGCTTCTGCCTGCGCTCTGGTCTTACCATCGGCTGCCCATAATAATCCACGACGCATCATTTCTTTGACAGGTGGCATATCTACGATATCGGCATGATGACCTAGCGAGTTGTAATACACTCTGCCTGTACCCCATCGCTTTGTCCAAGCGACAGGCATCTGTACTTGACCATTAAGACGATGTGGACCATCTACGATTGGAAAAGTTGTCGTCGCCAGCACTTCTATAGCAGGATCAATATGAAGATAATACTGTTCTGATTTCACTTGAAAATCAGCTATTCCTTCAACAAGCGGACTGGAGATTGGCTTGATATTGACGGTATACTCTACTCCATCATTTCCGGGATGTGCTACCCACTGTCCTCCTGTCATGAACTGCCAATCGACATTTTTACGAAAAGCATCACACATGCCTCCATGACAACCCGCTAGTCCTGTACCTTGTTGCACCGCCGCAGAGACATGATCTACTAATTGTTGTTCAATGTCATCCATCGTCCATACAGGTACGATCAGATCAAGCCCAAGTAATTTATCGGCATCTCTAAAAGCTTCTAGATCATTCGCTAGTTCTACCTCAAAAGAAGCTTCTTCCAGTATATCTGCAAATATGCGAGAGACTTGTTCAGGCTCATGCCCATCCCAGCCACCCCATACGATCAATGCTTTTCTCATCTTTAACACTCCTTAGAATTCTAATGGATGGTGCAAAAATTATGAAAATGATGCAAATTCAGGTTGCTTCCATTCGTAGTGAACACCGGTCAATGATTCAGACAGCGTCCATAATTGCTTAGAAAGATCGGCTTGATATAGCTTATCAATATGATCATCTGACTTGGGATATCCTTTGCGTCCACCTTTACCATCTGGCCCTATATATTCTCCGCCATGTACTGCTGGAGAAGTCGCCGCATATAAGGTAGGCAAAGCACCCATTAATGCAGGTTGTCCGAAAGAACGAGATAACAATCCAAATATGCCACTCACAGGCTTGCCTGAACCACGTGAAGCCAAGTTGGTATGTGTAAACCCTGGATGACAAGCCACACTGATCACATCTGCTTGATGCTGTGCTAGACGTAACTGTAATTCACGAGCAAATAGCATATTAGCAAGCTTACTTTGACTATAAAATTTAAATGCTCGATATCCTTTGCTGCCATCCAGATTATCGAAATCGATCTTACCTGCATACGCCGCAATACTACTCAATGTTACGATTCGAGCTGAAGGTGTAGCAAGCAGATGAGGTAATAGTAAACCTGTCAATGCGAAGTGCCCTAAATGATTACTACCGAATTGTAACTCAAATCCATCTTGAGTACGGCTATAAGGAGGCATCATCACACCTGCATTATTAATTAAAATCGATAATTGATGATGCTTCTGTCTGAACTCTTCAGCAAAATTACGAATACTGGCTAATTCACTCAGATCCAGACGCATTAATTGTAATTTGGCGGTAGGATGAACATTCTGAATATTTTGAAGGGCTTGTTGACCTTTTTCATAATTGCGTACAGCCATAATAATCTCTGCTCCGCGGCCAGCCAGTATACGAGTCGCTTCGTATCCTATACCACTATTGGCGCCTGTAATAACGATCGTTTTGCCTTGCATATCAGGTACTTGTGATTCATCCCAGTGAGTTGTCATCAAATGTCCCTCCTTTTTATCGCTAATGGTCTTGCCCATTGCTGTAGTTCTACATATCAGCGATATTGATCCAACGACGCTCTTCAATAGAACGTTCGACTGCTTCTAATACTGCCTGACACTTCACTCCGTCTTCAAAGTTAGGCGAAGCTTGCCGTTCTTCAGTGATCGCATTAACCAGCTCTAACATTTCATGAATAAACGTATGTTCAAATCCAATCGTATGCCCGGGTGGCCACCATGCATCCATATAATCATGAACATCATCTGTTGCTAATACCCGGCGGAATCCCTGTGTATCTGCTTCGTCTGATGTAAAGTAGACTTCTAATTCATTCATTCGTTCAAAATCAAACTTTACACTACCCAGACTGCCATTAATTTCAAATGAATTGGTCGAACGATGCCCTGCTGCAAATCGGGTTGCTTCAAAGCTGCCTAAAGCTCCATTTTCAAATCGACTCATAAACAATGTTGCATCATCGACAGTCACATCGCCTTGTGGACCATTTTGATTTCCTTTAGCACTTAAGCCTGTCATTTCTGTAGCTAGTGGACGCTTTTTGATAAATGTCTCACTCATTCCGATCACTTCTTCCATATCCCCTACAAGATAATGCGCAAGGTCTATTAAATGAGCCCCAAGATCACCATGGGAACCAGAACCGGCAATTTCTTTTTGCAGACGCCAGACTAATGGGAAATGAGGATCAAGCAACCAGTCTTGTAGAAACCATGCACGAAAATGCCGAATTTCTCCCAACCGCCCGCTATCAATTAACTTCTTCGCTAATCGTACCGCAGGTGAGAAACGATAATTAAACCCAATCATATGCACAATTCCTGCTTGATTTGCGGCTTCTAACATTTCGCGTGAATCAGCAAGTGATAAAGCTAACGGTTTCTCACAAAAGAGATGTTTACCCGCTTGTACGGCTGCTAACGCAATTTCTTTGTGCATATTACTTGGTGCATTAATATCAATCAGATCAATATCAGGACGAGCGATCAAATCTTGCCAATCTGTTACATGTTCTGCCCAACCGAATTGCGCTGCAGCTTGTTCCACTTGCTTGGAATCACGACCACAGATAACAGACATGTGAGGCTTTGCTGCTTTTGGAAAAAACATCGGTAGACTGCGATATGCATTGCTATGCGCCTTCCCCATAAATTTATACCCAATCATGCCAATATGTATATCTTTCATCTGATCTCCTCCTTAGAAATATAACGCTTTCATAAAAAAGAATATCAATCCATCACTTGATTTTATTATGGCAGAATCAATAGTCGATCACAATCAAATCCAAAACAATGTTTGTCCAAAGCGAGAACGGGTATATATAGAAAGGAACACTATACTGATTTCAATACGAGGAGGAGTTAATCATGACAGAAGAAAACAAACAACCCGAAACTCATTCAGAAGATACACTGATGGAGAAAAAGAGAAAAGAGGATGGCTCCAATATCGAGACACAAGCCGATGAATGGACAGCCAAACCTTCTCCAAAAGCAGCTGGAGATGACGATAAATCTGATAAAGAGTAATCTTTTTCAGACATCCTTTTAATCTATACAGCATCATTTAGCAATTGTTGATATATTCTATTGTTACAACATACAGCCTGTAATCAAGCATTTAGATGCTCTGATAACAGGCTGTTTTTTTATCGTTCATTATCGCTCGTCTTCTTTAAAGAAATCAAACTTAATAAATTTATCGAAAATAGTGTAAATAATAACTGCTCCTAACGGAATCATCGAATAATACCACATTGGATGATGCGCAACTTGACCTTCTGGTGCTCGAACTAAAAGTTCAAACATCACCAAGCAATACATCACGGCTATGAGCCTACCTGTTATATTTTTACCTTTTAACATAAGTAGTGTTCACCTCCAGTACTTATAATGCGCTTTTTTCATTTATTCCTTTTTATCTCAAAAATGGATTTTATCTTATCATCTTCATTTTAACATAGCTATACAGGACAAATAAACCTTATCCCCTATCTTAATCAATGAAAAAGAAGGTGAGACGTATGATACGCTTCACCTTCTTCTTGGTTCTAACACTATCTATCATGCTTCTCCTATCAATCTCAAGCATCGTTCAATTGTTGCTTCATCGTCACTCTAGTACGTATCCATTTAGCCACTTCCATCAATAATACTGCTCCTAACGCAAGCCCTGTAGCTACAGCCCATTGCTGTACACCAAACTCTACAGGAATAGAGAAAATATCGCGTACCCCTGGAAGTAATGTGACTCCATATAGACACAGACATAGGGCTACTGCACCCAATACATATTTGTTGCTAAATAGACCTACTCCAAATGCGGTCTGTACATTGGAACGAGCAGCAAAAGTCTGGAACGTTCTTGCTAGAATCAATGTTGTAAATGCCATCGCAACACTCATTTCTGGTGAGTGTTGTAAACCGATATACTGTGACAAAATCACTGCAATACCGATCAGCGCACCACGTGTAATCACAGCCTGCATCGTTCCACCTGCAAAAATACCTTCATTGATATCTCTTGGCTTCCGGCTCATCACATCAGGTTCTGCTTTTTCCATGCCTAATGCAATAGCAGGTAGAGAATCATTCGCTAAATTGATAAACAGTAATTGAATCGCTGTAAAAGGATTGATCCAATCCATAATCAAAGCGAACAAAATCGCTATAATCGCACCCAAGTTGCCTGCAAATAAATAGGCAATCGCTTTTTTGATATTATCGAATACTGTTCTACCTACACCTACTGCATTGACAATAGATACAAAGTTATCATCGGTCAGGATCATCGCTGCTGAATCTTTAGCTACATCTGTTCCGCTACCCATAGCGACACCAATATCAGCTTGCTTGAGTGCCGGTGCATCATTGACACCGTCTCCAGTCATGGCTGTAATCTTACCTTTTTTCTGCCACGCACGAACGATTCTGATTTTGTTTTCAGGAGAAACACGTGCATACACAGCAATTTTCTCCAATTGATGATCGAGTTCCTGTTCAGACATTTGATCCAGCTCTTGACCGGTAACCGCAATATCTTGATCATCCATTAGACCGATATCTCTACCTATCGCTTGCGCTGTAGTTTTGTGGTCTCCTGTAATCATTACTGTGCGGATACCTGCTTTTTTGGATTCTGCAATCGAACCAGCCACTTCTTCACGCGGTGGATCGATCATAGCGCTTAGTCCAACAAGAATAAACTCCTGCTCATCCTCTATACCGACTTGAGTCTGATCATTAGGAATAATTTTGTATCCATACGCTAATACTCGCAAAGCACGATTCGAAAAGTCTTCGTTAGCAGTCTGCATACGCTCACGAATCTCGTCTGTCAGTGGAACGACTTTGTCACCTACAAATACTTGTGTACAGCGACCGATTAACACATCCGGCCCACCTTTAGTAAGCATTGCTTTTTGATCATCAAACATATGGATCGTCGACATCAGTTTGCGATCGGAATCAAATGGGAGCTCACCTTGACGTGGAAATTCTTCACGAATTTCGTTGTAGTTTTTATTCTTTTTGTTACTAAAAGCGATCAAAGCGACTTCTGTAGGATCACCTAACTCTTTACCCTCATCATTGATATTCGAGTCATTACATAATACAGCGATATGCAGTAATCGGCGTTCGCCTTCCGACCATTGCTGAGGATCATCCGGGAAATCATCGGTACTTCCATCTGGTAAAAAATAATCAACTACTGTCATTTTATTTTGTGTTAAGGTTCCTGTTTTGTCGGTACAGATAACGCTAGTAGAACCAAGTGATTCAACCGCAGGTAATTTGCGAATAATAGCATGTTGTTTTGCCATTTTATTGGTTCCGACAGACAACACAATCGTCACGATAGACGATAAAGCTTCTGGAATAGCTGCTACTGCTACCGCCACAGCAAACATTAATGCATTCAAGATAGCTGCCGTCATATCGACTACTTCATTTGAAAACCAGATCCGACCTGCTTCTACACCAAAAATAACGATACATAGCAGTAAAATAAATATACCTAACTTTTTACTAAAGCTTTCAAGCTTACGTTGTAGTGGTGTCTGCTTGGCTTCTGCACTTTCAATCAATCCAGCAATTTTACCTATTTCGGTATTTAATGCTGTTCCTGTAATCACAACTGTGCCCCGTCCATACACGACCAGTGAACCGCTAAACACCATATTGCGGCGATCTCCAATCGGCGCTTCTTCATGAATAAGATCAATATGCTTATCTACAGCTTCGGATTCTCCAGTAAGCATCCCTTCATCGACTTTGAGACTACCTGATTCTAGTAAGCGTCCATCCGCAGGTACATAATCTCCTGCTTCGAGAAGTACAATATCTCCACTGACCAATTCTCTAGCTTCGATACTTTGCTTTTTTCCATCCCGAATCACTTTCGCTTCAGGCGCAGACATTTGCCTCAGTGCATCAATCGAACTTTCTGCTTTGCGTGTCTGTACAACACTGATAATCGCATTCAGTATTAACACAAAGAAAATAATAATTGATTCTACCCATTGCCCTAATATAAGTTGCACAGTTACAGCTGCTAATAATACGATAACCATGGGATCTTTGAAATTTTCTAAAAACAGCTTCCATGTTGGTGTTTTCTTTTTACCTTTGAGTTCATTGTATCCTTGCGTCTCAATACGCTGCTTCGCTTCTTGATTCGATAATCCTTGTGTCGAACTTTCCACTTCCTCAAGTACTTGATCGACTTCCTGACGATAATATTCCATTCCAACACTCCTTTATCTGTGATTACAGTCTGCTCTCTATTATGCCAATGTTGATATGTATCTTTTTAAATAACATATAACAACGGGTTTATACTCTTTTTTTACCCAAAAAAAGCTTGTATTATCTGCTTTTTATATGTACTTTTGGTGACAACTCAAAAAAGGAATCTGAACATCCTCTACCAAGCAGAATGCCAGACTCCTTTTTACAAAAACAGGATAAGTCGATATTGATATAGGATGATCTGATCTAAAAGAATCATTCTAATTCGTTTGTGTAGGATTCCATTGATCTGTTCCACCAAGTACCGTTTGGATAGTGATTGCTTTTGCCTGCTCATTGGTTAAGAATTTTGCCCATTTCACGCGTGCATTGTTGTTTGCTCCTGCACCTTTGCTTGCATATTCATAATACCGAGCTGTTGCTTCATTCGCTGGATCACGCCAGTTATCCCAACCTGTAGGTTGAATATGAGCTCCCATATCGGTATTGATATACGTCACTGCTGAATAAGGACGCCACGGTCTACCGAGGTATACTGATTGATTAGCTGTTCCACTGCTGGTCAGACGACTATTTAAAAAGACATAGCCATACTTCGTATCTGCACCTGTAGAAGCAGCAGTAACATAGCCTGCACCTAGACTATGAATCTGACATTGATCAAATACAGCTGTCGCCGATCCGAAAATAAAATCAACCGTTCCTTCAATATAACAGTTTTTGAAATATTGCCTGCCTGTACCCGGTGTATAGACTGTATCTTGATGCCCTAGAAAACGAACATCGGTATAGACCGCTTTGTCTGCATTATTATAAAAAGCTACAGCTTGACCAGCATTGATCCCTGCATTGTTGCGGAAAGTAATCGTTTTGGCTTGAAAATAATCGCCTTTGACCGTAGTACTTGCGCTATTGGTTGTACTTCCACTACTGGCATTGGTGGCATTGTAGCTAAGAATAGTTCCTGTCGTACTTTCTCCTTGTAATGTAATCCGGGGTTGAGTGATCGTTAATTTTTCAGTATACGTACCGTTTTTGATATAAATTATTTTCTGTTGATTATTGTTAGCTGGAATCGAATTGATGGCTGCTTGTACCGTTTGGTACTGACCTGAACCTTTCTGATCCACAACGATTGCTCCTGCCGGAATAGCCGCTGTAGCAGATGCTAATTCTGTAGAGCTAGATGAGGTTAGATCATTTACAGATGTAGAAGAGATCGTATTCGCCTCCGCAGAAGTTATCCCTACAATGGATAAAGATAAAGCAGTAACCATCGCTGTTGTTCCTAGCACTTTCCATGTTTTCATGCCAACACTCCTTCGAATAAAGTAAACTTTCTCAAAAAGATAACGCTTACATATTTAAGGATAACAACATTTCTTTCAACTAGGTTTCAGGTTCATAATACCTTTTATAACTTATTTTGGAAATATAATCTTATAGAGATAGAATGCAATAAAAAAGACTACTCTTAACGAAAAGAGTAGCCTTTCTTTTTGAAGTTTAAAATAGTTATTGGATCTCTGCTTTGCTGATTGATCTATTATCATTAGATAGTATCTTAGACGATCAGATTAATTGCAATTGTTTGGCTTGTTCCTCGGTCAAAATAAACTGTTCATTGGCATAGGTATCATCATCTTGATCCACACCGAACATCTGCATTACTTTTTCCCATATTCCTTTTTGAACAGCTTCTTCACGTGTAATAATAATTTTCATTGTATTCTCCGCCTTTGCTATATGTATATCGTCTTGCTTATCATTAAACCTTTCTCATAGTAGACTAAACGATTAGTATATAATCTCTGCTCTATTCGACTATATATGAACATAAATAAAGCTCTCTATCGTCCCGCACTAATCAGCGAAAACAATAGAGAGCTTACAGATAACTTCATTTCTATCTTATTTATAAAAGCTTGTCATGTTCGTACATATTAGTACGGTTTAGCATCATGACCTTTTTCTTGGGCTAATTTGGCTGCTGTGTTGGCACGATGTAACGGTTTGTTCGAAGGATCAGCTTTAATTTTAGCTAATTCATCTGTTACACGCTGTGCATACTCGGTATCCGCTTGTTGTAGATTTGCAATAAATTTATCGCTAATCACATCAGCACATTGCGCTAGATTTGCTGCAATATTGGCTACTAGCTCATTACGTTCCCAATCTTCAAAGTTACGATACGTTTCTCCTGCTTGTGCAAAATCGTTAGGACGATCTAGCTTCTGACGCATTAGATTCACATCATAATAATGAGGCTCATGATCAGCACCTGCTTTGGGAGCTTCTTTCAGACCACCCAGAGAAGAAGGCTCATAATTGACATGAGGATTCTGCTTCGGCGCTGTGTCTGGCTCATAACGCATTTGCCCGCCAGATTGGTTGGTAGCGACATTCGACTTCGGTGCATTAATCGGCAATTGCTGATAGTTCGCTCCTACCCGGTGACGCTGGGTATCCGAATAAGAGAATGTACGCCCTTGTAACAATTTATCATCCGAGAAGTCTAATCCATCTACCAGTACCCCAGTACCGAACGCCACTTGCTCGACTTCAGTAAAATAGTCTACTGGATTACGATTCAGTGTCATTTTGCCGACTGGAAGAAATGGGAATTGATCTTCTGGCCATAACTTGGTCGGATCAAGCGGATCAAAGTCCAGCTCAGGATGATAATCATCGCTCATAATCTGTACGCACAATTCCCACTCTGGATATTCTCCACGATCAATCGCATCATACAGATCGACTGTCGCATGGTTAAAATCTAACCCTTGCACTTGATTCGCCTGTTCTTGCGTTAGATTCTGAATCCCTTGTTCTACCGGTTCCCAGTGATACTTGATCAATACGGCTTCTCCGTCTTTGTTGACCCATTTGTAGGTATTTACACCGGAACCTTGCATTTGCCGGTAGTTCGCAGGGATTCCCCATGGAGAAAAGAGGAATGTTGCCATATGTGTAGACTCTGGACTATTTGCCAGAAAATCAAAAAAGCGTTCCATATCTTGTACATTCGTAACAGGATCAGGCTTAAAGGCATGAACCATATCAGGAAATTTCAAAGGATCACGAATAAAGAATATTTTTAAGTTATTACCGACTAGATCCCAGTTACCATCTTCGGTATAGAATTTTGTCGCAAATCCGCGCGGATCACGTAATGTTTCAGGTGAATGATTGCCATGTACCACTGTTGAAAAGCGTACAAAAACAGGCGTTTGCTTTCCTTTTTCTTGAAAAAGTTTGGCACGAGTATACTTGGAAATAGGTTCATCGCCAGCTGTTCCATATGCTTCGAATACGCCATGTGCTCCAGCGCCTCGAGCATGAACAACACGTTCTGGAATACGCTCCCGATCAAAATGAGAGATTTTTTCTAAAAAGTTGTAGTTCTCTAGCGTAATCGGACCTCGATTACCTACGGTTCTTACATTCTGATTGTCAGTAACCGGATGTCCCTGACGATTCGTTAACGTTAATTCTTCTTCATGTTCACTTGCTTGCGGTTGCTTCTGATTATCGTCTGCCATGGATAGTCCGCCTTTCGAAAAAGTATGAACTTGCTGTATTCCAAATGAACAATAATACACAGGTGTACATCTTATCATTGCTTCTACTTTAGTCTTTTCCAAAGCATAGATCGATATCTTTGAAAAAGAATATAAGTATTACCTTTTTTTACCTGCATGAGCACATTATAAAACATTTTTTGTCTGAATAGTGTACTATTTTTAAATTTATGTCTGAAATGTGAATGAAGATATGATGAAGTTGGTAACGTTTGCTTTTCATTTTTAACTTCCTTATAATAAGAACAATCAGGCTATGGTGCCCCTTCCTTCTAATCCAACTGCTGCTTTATTAGGGACACCTGTTTCCTGATTTTTTTATTTGTTTTTGTATAACAATGGTTGGTGCTTATCCTATTAAGCGCTTAAGGAGTGAATATCGCCGATGGATCAATTTTCGATTTATTTACAACGTGAATTAAAAGTAATTTTACATACTCAGCAACAAGAAGCTTCATTACCTGCTAATGTATTAGCTACAGCTTTGACCAACTTAGAACCGCTAGGGTTTACATTTTCGCCAGCAGTATTAGATATATTAAATACATGGTCAGTAACTACTTTTACAGCGTGGTATAAGAAATTAGTAAAAGAACTCTGTGAAATGACAGGTTTTGAACGGAATTATCGGATGATGTACCCTCGATTCCCCGATCAAGTGATGCAAATGTCAGATGCTCAGCTATACATAAACGCTCTTATTCATTATTGGACAGGCATTTTACCTGAGAGTCATAGTACCCCTGAAGATGAACAACCGAAGATTATGCTATTGGATCAAGTCTCTTTACGTGTGATTCATTTAGGAACAGAAGAAGAATTTGCCCAAATATGTGAACATTTACTTCGTGCGGTCTCTGCACTTCCTGTAACAAGTCGTGAGCATTTGATCTGGTTTGCGAATCATCAACCTCACTGGCAACAAAGTACACCTGATGTGATCCCTAATAAAGAGAATGCTGCTATCTTTATCGCAGCATTAATTTCTGCGGGTAAAATAGATAAAGAATGGCTATATACTCATGTACAGACAGCCACCGATGTTTTGCGCATCGCTACTGCTTTGTCTAATGGGGATGTCAGTCTTGCAACAAATACTCGATTTGTTTCTTTTTCACGTGCTCAGCGGAAATTAATCCTAGCCTTGTTGGAAAATATCAGTAAACCGCTGGAAGATATGTTCCGTTATGAAGGCAGATGGATTCGATTAGGCGAAAGACTTCACCCGGGCGAATACCGTCAACATTTTCCACAAACAGCGATACATGTTGATGCTCTGCGCCATGGAGATCGTCCACAAACATTTTATTCCCAAGTGGAACAAGCTTTTGCTTCTCATCAGGATCAGCATATCTTAGAGCTATTAAGTCAGCGTCCAGGTGAATTTGTACGTCGTCTGGATCGATTGATTCGTAGTGGTGTTGATATGGAGTCTTTGTTGAATCGATATCGGATGATCGCTCCCGAAGTATCTACACCTATTTTATTAAGTGTAATGGCTCATTTTGAAAAGCGTTCTTCTACCTTACCTAGACGTCACTTTTTCCCAAAAGGCAATACAGCTAAGCTATTTGTATCTACTCAACCTCTTGTTCCTTTAACTGAACAGGTAACGTCTTCGATTATTGCAGTCACAAAGCAAGCATTGATCGACAAATTTGCTGAACAGCCAGATCTGGGACAAATCTATATCGATCCTCAGTTAAAAAAACATTTTGTACCTTTAGGTGTACGTTCTGCTAGTAAGTCATTACGTACATTAACACGTGGTTCATGGATACCACTGAATCAAGGCGATACCTTGCGCTTTTTTGTATGGTGGAAAGAAGGATGGGTAAATGGTGTACATAGTGATCGCGTAGATATTGATCTATCTGCTATTCTGTATGATGATCAATGGCAACGAATAGAGCATATTTCCTATATGAATCTGCGTTCCGATCACTTTTTAGCAGCTCATAGTGGGGATATTGTTACGGCTCCTGAAGGGGCGGCAGAGTATATCGACTTGCATCTTCCTTCTGTCCGAGAATCGGGAGTGCGCTATATTCAGATGTCTGTGAATGCTTTTACATCACAAGTATTCAAAGATTTACCTGAATGTTATGCAGGGTGGATGATGCGTCAAGTGCCGCAATCAGGTGAAGTCTTTGAATCATCTACTGTGCAAAATCGTATAGATATTGCGGCTAATTCCCGTATCTGTATTCCAGTTATTGTCGATGTAGAACAACGTGAAATGTTGTGGACAGATATCGCTCTGGAACATTATCCTGATGATGTCAATAATATTGCAACGAACCGGATGAGCTCTGCACTGATCGGACGAGCGATGACTGAATTGATTCGACCGAATCTGTATCAGTTGTTCCATCTTCACGCTGAGGCTCATGGAACACTGACTCCACATATTGAAGAAGCTGATATCATTTTCACAGCAGAGTTGGATCAGGATGCTTTGATTCGTTCGATGAACGACAAGACACTGTCACCCGATGCAAAAGTGATTACGCCGCTAGATCAAGATCAGATTTTAGCTGATTTTTTATAATAAACGGTACTATGATATCTACATTTTGTATCAAAAATACCTTTGTGTACGTCTTATAAGTGTAGTGCCTGATGATTACTTATTTGTACTCATAGGTTACTGCACTTTTATTCATTTCAACGATTCGATATGTATCACTCATATATGTCTAATCAAAAGGAGTACTTCATCATGTCTCTTAAACGAGTTACATTGCTAAAAGACAAAATCGTAGATTTCAATACCTATCCCTTTTCGCTTCCTCTTATTCAGCGTCTGGATCAGCTTCATTTCGATCATCCAGTTACTTTTTTTGTCGGTGAAAATGGGTCAGGGAAATCAACGCTTTTGGAAGGAATAGCGTATCAATGTGGATTTCATACAGCAGGAGGTTCGCGTAATAACAGTTATGAAGTCGATCAAGCCGAATCTGCTTTGGGGGACTATTTGCGTTTGTCATGGCTCCCCAAATTAACAAATGGCTTTTTCCTGAGAGCCGAATCTTTTTACCAGTTTGCTTCTCATATTGATGATGTAGACAGTATTAAAAATTATGGTGGTAAGTCTCTTCATCATCAATCGCATGGAGAATCATTTTTAACCTTGTTCACGCAAAAATTTACCCATGCGCGCGAAAAATCTATCTATCTCTTAGATGAGCCTGAAGCCGCTCTCTCTCCTGCCAGACAACTGTCTTTAATGAGGATTATTAAAGACCTTTCGCCACGCTCGCAGTTTATTATTGCGACCCATTCGCCGATTCTGCTCGGCTACCCTGATGCTGAGATTATCAGCTTCGATCAAGATCGGCTAGAGCCTATTCACTATCAAGATACCGACCATTACCAGATCACTAGACGATTTCTGGAAAATCCGAAAAGGATGCTGGATGAACTGTTCAGTGACGATGATTAGAAACATAAGTTTGCTTTATTCATCTTATCTATCTTAGAGGATATAGACCACTAATTCTAATATACCGAACATATTAGCAATGATTAGGGTAAATAGACAGACTGTTCGCACCAGATCAACAACTCATTTCGTAAAAAATTCAACATAAAAAGCCTCTATAGTTCCAGCTTATAGAGGCTTTTTATGTTCCTAATTACAAGCTACAAGAACAATACCATCCCTGTAAGCTTGCTCAACCGACTAGATGACATCAAATTTCAAGCGATCCAACCTTGTATGCTGAATATACCATTGACCTTCGATCGCTACGAATGTCTCTTCGTAATAACCATACCCGTGAAAAGAAATATTTTCGCTTCCTTCTGGAAAAGTTACATAATCCTCCATAGGCGAGAAGACTTTCGCTTTGGTTGCCGAAATCATTTCAATTTCAGCACTATGTACCTGATGTACCGTTTCCGCAGGATGTACAAGGTCTTTGAACACTTTGACAATCGTATCTCGACCTTCTAACACAGGAATCGGATTGCCTTCTGTACTAAAATCAGCTACTGCATCCGAAGCAAATACACTCCCTAATTCATCCCACTTTTTCATATCAATCAGCCGACAATAACGAGATTTGGTGTTACGAATGCCTTCATAAGCTAGCAGAAGTTCCATATCAGTCATAAACGAATATTTCATTATGATTCCCCTAACCGATTAATCTAATTCTAATCCTTTGGTCTCTTTACCTAGAAAAGCAACTGCCGCTACACCGATCAGAATCGTAACAAAAAAGATCGTAAAGATCGTACTAATAGCCACCCCTTTACCGACTAACATCCCGACTAGAAATGGAGCGATAACCCCGCCGACACGTCCAAATGCAGCAGCCATCCCTACGCCTGTTGAGCGTACTTTGGTCGGATACAATTCAGGGGTATACGCATATAATCCACCCCAAGCACCCAGATTAAAGAAGGATAAACAAATACCAGCCATCAAAAGCGAAGCTGTTGTTGTCGCAAATCCGAACCAGATAGCACTGACAGCAGTCAGAATTAAGTACACAATCAATACAAATTTACGTCCAAATTTCTCAATAAAATAAGCTGCTGTAAAATAACCTGGCAATTGTGCCAATGTCATAATAAGCACGTACTCAAAACTTTTGATCAATGTAAAACCTTTCAATCCCATCACGGATGGTAACCACAAAAACATACCATAATAAGAAAACACAACTGTAAACCATAAAATCCACGCCATAATCGTAGTACGGCGATGTTCACTACTCCAGATATCTGCGAATCCTTTTACAAAAGAAGCACGTTTGCCTGCTCCACCTTTAACAAACTTCGGTGAATCTTCAATCGCCCGGCGTAAATATAACGCATACAGCGCAGGTACAGCCCCTATAATAAAGCCCCATTGCCAGCCATATTGTGCGATAACAAAGTAAGCAACGACCGCTGAAATAATCCAACCGAGTGCCCAGAAGCTTTCCAGTAATACAACAGCTCGTCCACGGTCTTGTACAGATACCGATTCAGACACCAATGTAGAAGCTACTGGGAGTTCTCCACCTAATCCAAAGCCTGCGATAAACCGTAACACTAACAGTATGCCGAATCCTGTGGCTAGAGCAGATAACCCACTCGCAATAGAGAAGATCAACAAGGTCCACAACAAAATCGACTTACGTCCATAACGATCGGCTAGATATCCTGCTGTGGCAGCACCTACAGCCATACCAACCGAGTTAATACTGGTCAGATAACCGATTTGTTGCGGTGCTAGATTCCAATCTTTTGCCAGTGCAGCAGCGATAAATGAAATCATACCTACTTCCATCGCATCAAACATCCAGCTAAATCCAGCACTGACCAGCAATTTACGCTGTTTTGGATTTTGCAACATTTCTAACTTATTCATGCACTTTGCCCCTTCTTTCTCTGCGCTTGTACTTTTTGTTACATACTTTTCCAAACCTAATCTTCGTTCATTAGAGATGAACGGTCGGGACGATTATAACAGCGATCCTATTGATGTTGATCATTCTATTGAGATCGATCACTAACAATGGATGACCCTTTAGCTATCGTCCGAAGTGAATTTGGATTGTTTACGAATTCTATTATAACCAGATTCTCAGAAATATACCTCTCATCTTTTCATTTCAGACGCAAAAAACTTAAAATTTTTATTTTAATAAGCATTATTGTATTAACCGTCGATCAATTATGTATTAATTTTCCAATATATAGAATCGATTTGTAAAAATATTTTATACATAAATGAGTATCGTTTCTAATATTTAGAAATTAAAATTTGCTTAAGGATAATATCATTATCCAGACCACATTACAGGAGGAATATAATGAATATCAAGCATACGATTTTGGGGGTATCTTTTACAGTTATTCTAGGATTAACGGCTTTACCACAACAAGCATGGATGGCTCCTACCACTCCTGTTGTTGCTCCTTCTCCCGGAGCTTGGGCAACAGGACAGACGCCTGCCAACGTTTCTCCGAACAAGCCTGCAATTTTGTTTGTTCATGGTCTAACCAGCAAAGCCAATGTCTGGTATGAAGATAATGATATGTATGAGTATGCTTACAAAAATGGATATCAAACGGCTTTTATCAATATGTATGATATTACAGGTACACCGGAAGATATGTGGAAAGATGGAGAATTGCTTGCCGCCAAAATTCAAGAAATCAGCAAATACTTTGGCAAAAAAGTAGTCATTGTCGCTCATAGCAAAGGCGGAGTAGATACTCAATCCGCATTGGTACGTTACAATGCCTATCCTTACGTTTCTCGTGTCATTACACTCAGTACACCTCATCACGGTTCTCAATTAGCAGATCTTGCTTATAGCAGTTGGGCTGGATGGCTTGCCGATCTTGTTGGATCACAAAGTCCGGGTACCAGTTCACTTCAGACCTCCTATATGGATTATTTTCGATCTGAAATGGCAAAAGACCCTGATGTAAACAAAGTTCCTTTTTACACAATGAGTGGTAACAAATGGTCGGGTTCTGGTAAGGCTTCATATACTTTTGGCGGTTCATACTTATCACTGTTCGGTAGTAACGATGGGGTAGTGACTACAGATAGCGCTCTATTGCCCGGCGCAACTTTGATTCAGTCCGGGGCTTGGAATCATAAAACAGTACGTACAGGTTCATCCACATTTGATCTATTCAAATCATATATCGGTACTCTTCCAGCCGCTGTAGCCAGTCTCAAAACACCTGCTTCTGTTACAGAAAACACCTATCAGACACAGCCATCGGTCACCAATCCAACTATGCCAAGCCGTTCACAATCGACTCCTCCTGTCGATCCATATAACGTGACCTCTGAAGACGGTCATGGACAATATTATATTCGGGGCGGAGAACATCAAGGTGTAGCGCATGAGACATTAACTGTAGAAAACAATGTTAAAACGATCTCGCTCGATTGGCTCAGTGATCAACCACTAACTGATTTACAATTCATTTCACCAAGTGGGAAAAAGCAAAATATTAACGTACAATCGAATCCGGATGATGAATTTTTCCCAGGAGCTTATCATCAGATCGCTACACTACAGCAACCTGAAGCAGGAGAATGGAAACTACAAGCGACCAGTGCAAGTAAAGGTGCTTATCTTATGACTGCTGTGTATACACCGGGTGCAGAGCAAGCAGAACTCAAAACTCACCTTAGCAATAATCAATTACGTATGAACGTCAATACCGAAGGTCTGGACGAACAACGTACTCACCTGAATTACACGGTGAACTATTATCATCCAGATGGTACTAAGCTTGCACCACCTACCGAGCGTGCTAACCGTTCAATGACTACTCAAGAATCGGTAACTACGCCTGTAGCGAATACTCCTTCTATTTATGTCGTTACAACCGATATTGATGGATATACAGAAGCAGGTTACCCGTACCGCCGTACTCTTGTAAAATCTGTTTATGTAGATGAGCAAGGCAATACGTATAGTCAGTAATACAATCGTGCTTCAGGTATCCTATTTAGAACGGATGATATAGTGTATCATTAAAGAATATTGTATTGCATGATATGAAAAGCTCAACATCGAGAGTATTACTCTTGTCGATGTTGAGCTTCTTTTTTTATATCTATTTGAATTAATCGTATTACCCTGATCTAAAGCATGATATCAGTAGTCTATTCATACCTAGTCCCTATCTATTTATTGTAGCCTGCATCCTGACAAAACGTTTAATCTAAGGCTATAGCTTGAGGTTGTCTTTGGTGATACGTATAGATCGACTGAAATCCACATTGTTTCGCCAACGCTATCGCATCTGCTATACCTGCTCCTGTATGTTCTACAAAGTGAGAATCGGAACCAAGTGTGAGTAACTCTCCACCTAACTGTCGATATAACTGCAATACTTCTGAAGAGGGAAACGATTGATCGACACCACTTCGCCAACCTGATGTATTGATCTCGATACCAATATTGCGTGCAATCGCTGTTTGCAGTATCGCTTCAATAATTTCTTGATGATCTTCTAACTTGTAATTGCCTACCGTTCCTACTGCATATCTTTTTAATAAATCCAAGTGAGCAATCACATCAATATCTGCACACTCTACCATTTTTAATACTTCTTTAAAATATAGATCATAATGATTAATACCTTCTTGCGCTAAAAAAAGCCTTAATTTACGCTCATCCATATTATGTACAGATCCTAGAATAAAATCGAGTGGTTGATTAGCTAATGCTGCTTGATACTGTGTCTGCATATGATGAGGTTCACACAATTCAATTCCTATTTTAATCTTCAACTGCCCTGCATATCGCTCACGAGCGTTTTCAATCTCATGTATATAATGTTCAAAATTCAAATGCCCGTACGTAGGCAGTACTGGATTAACTGCATAATGTTCTGTAAAACAAATCTCTTGGATGCCAAGTCGTACCGCTTCTGCACATACTTCATTCATAACCGCCTGTGAATCAAAAGAATGATTTGTATGTACATGGTAATCATAGATCATCGTCATGCTCCTTCTATTTTATCCATATCGTTATCAATCCAACGTACAAAAAAACTGTTCTTCTTCTACCGTAGCAGAAAAAGAACAGTCTGTATATTTATAGCTTACTTCGTTAATGTGCTAGATTCTTCTGCATCTTTAACCGGGAACCAGCCTGTCATTGTCATAATAGAATTCCACAATGGATCTGGAACAACCAAACGATCTTGGTCTTGTTTAGTCAATGAATAATCGATTTCAGACTCACGACCGGATTCTACTTTTTCAACCCAATCCGGATCTACGATCAATTCACGACCAAGTGCTACTAGTGGTGCACCTGTATTGATAACATTTAATGCATCATCAGGTGTGTTAACAGCACCTACACCGATTACTGGAACTTTAGCGCCTACACGTTCTTGAATAATTTCAAGACGAGAGCGTTTGTCATCTACACCACGACGTGGAGTCGAAGCATATTCCATTAGAGATACGTGCAAGTAGCTCAAGTTTTTCTCAGCTAATGCATCGATCAATACCAATGTATCTGCCATTGTGATCCCAGGAGTTTCTGGTTCTTCTGGAGAGAAACGGTATCCTACGATGAAAGGTCCTTTAGCATGTTCTTTTACTGCGCGTTGTACTTCGTCCACTACTGCTAATGGGAACGTTAGACGTTTTTCTAAGCTTCCGCCCCATTTGTCTTCACGACGGTTCGCATGTGGAGAAAAGAATTGTTGAACTAAGTATCCGTTTGCGCCATGAATCTCTACGCCATCGAATCCAGCTTTAATTGCATTCGCTGTTGCTTTACCAAAATCAACAATAATATCGTCGATTTCTTGTGCTGTCAATTCACGAGGAGCTGGAGCTTCGCTACCATCATTCGTGCGATCTGTTGCGATTGCACTTGGAGCGGCTACATCACCGTTAACCAATTCAGCCGGACTTAGACGACCTGCATGAAAAATTTGCAAAACAGCTTTAGCACCATTAGATTTCAATGTTGTTGCTAATTTGCGTAGACCTTCTGTAAATTCAGCACCTGTAGCACTAAATTGATTTTGGAAACCGATACCGCCTTTAGTTACATAAGCAACAGCTGTTACAGCCATACCTACGCCACCTGTGCGACGTGCATAATATTCAAGCTCTGCATCAGAAACAGTAGCATCTGTATTAGAAGAAAAATGTGTCATAGGAGCAAGAACAATACGGTTTTTTAATTCAATACCATCATTCAGTTGGAACGGTTCAAATAAAGATTTATATTTTGTATTCAAGGCTATCTCTCCTATTCTCTATATCGTACCTGTTATTATTTAATGTGACTATATATATTATAGTAACCAATTCAATTTTATGCAAGTAATATACTAAAAATAATTAAGTATACTAACAATACCTATTACTACAGTATATTCCTTTCTGCACAATAGGTATTGTTAGTTAATGTTGAAGCACTGTTTAAGATTGAGAAATCGTTTTGCGTTTGCTATTTACTGGAGAAGCTTTGGCTTTCTCTTCTTGCTTCTCTGTATTTTTACGTGGGGGTTCTTTTAAGAAGAAAATTAAAATTAATGCTAATACAGATAATCCTGAAGCTACTAAGAACGCCATATTCGTACCATGAATCAACGCATTTTCAGTGCTATTTCCTAATAGAGCAGATGAAGAACTAGCATTGGTCAAAATAGTAATTAACACCGCTGTTCCGATCGATCCACCAACTTGACGTAACGTATTGTTCATCGCAGATGCGTGAGATAACAAATGGGTAGGCAATTGATTCAGACCTGCTGTCGTTACTGGCATCAATACCATCGACATACCGAACATCCGTAGTGTAAACATAATCGTGATATACGTAATCGATGTAGTTGATGTTAAAAAAGCAAATGGAATCGTTCCGCCTGCCATCAGGATCAATCCTATCGTACTGATGACTTTAGCACCGTATTTATCAAAAATACGACCTGTGATCGGCGACATAATCCCCATCAGAATCGCTCCAGGTAAAACAATCAATCCTGAATGTAGAGCTGACATATGACGAGCATTTTGAATATATAAAGGCATCAATGTGGATGCACCAATCATCGCTGTAAATACAATCACTGTAATAATCATTGAAACTGTAAACACGCGATCTTTAAATACACGGAATTCCAATAATGGTTCTTTTAATTTGAACTGACGAGTGACAAATAGATACAGACTGACTACACCGACTAGAATACTAATAATCACTGTAGGATCATTCCAGCCTTTAGAAGCGCTACTGAATCCGTACAATAGACCACCGAATCCTAATGTCGATAATGTTACTGAAGTCATATCCAATTTCGGATTTCTCAATTCACTTACATTTTTGAGGGCAAAGATAGCTATCACAAGGTCGATCACTGCAATCGGTAAAATAATGTAGAACAGTGTACGCCATGAGTAGGAATCGACAATCCAACCGGACAGTGTAGGTCCAATCGCTGGGGCAAATGAAATAACCAAACCGATCATCCCCATGGCTGCTCCCCGTTTTTCTTTTGGGAAAATTACTAAAAATACAGTCTGCATCAGTGGCATAATAATACCTGCTCCTGCTGCCTGTACAACACGACCGACTAACAATGTACCAAAGTTAGGCGAAACGGCTGCAATCAGTGTTCCTAACGCAAATAAACCAACAGACGTAATAAATAACGCCCGTGTTGAAAATTTATCGATTAAGTACGCTGTCACTGGAATCATAATCCCGTTGACGAGCATGAAAATCGTTGTTAACCATTGAGCAGCTGTTGCATCAATATTAAGATCACTCATAATATGCGGTAATGCTGTTACAAGTAGGGTCTGGTTCAATATCGCTACAAATGCACCTGCCAGCATAATAGCGACAATAAGCGTAATATTTAATTTCGGCTTATTCGGTGTTGAAATATTATTCATGTTTCTTTTCCTCCCATGTTGCACGATATACATGTTGTAGTTGAGCGACTTCCTGCTGAAGCTCTTCCCTTTTCTGTAAATATGCGATTAATGCTTCAATCATAAAGGTTTGCGGTATGACTTTTTTACGTTCCGTGTTTAATCGTTCGGTAGCGGCTATCAGATCCGGGCGAATCGATTCAGGTGAACGTTGATGAATCGCTGTACTGAGTTCACGTATGATTTTGCGCCATTCACTTTCGCCAAAATACTTATGTCGTACATCTGGGTCAGACAAATCAAACTGCTGTGCCATTTGTTCGGTAATCAGTGGTGTTCGATTCAGATGCTTTTGAATCATGGCTTCTAGACTTTCTACAACAAATTCAGATAAAGCAGACAGCTCAAAATTCGTATTTTTGTTCCATCGTAATAAAAACATAAATTCTTTGACGATTCCTTGCATGCACAAGGATAAGTCCCATACAATCGGTTCCACCTTATCTCCAAATGCCTGAAGAATCGCTTCCTTCTGCCAGTTCAACATCGTACGCTTGAATTGCAACATAGCTGCCCGAATTTGCGCACTCAATTCAAGAGGCATTGTCTGATTTAACACCAAGAAAAATTCATGCTTTAAAACAAACTCTTGAAACTGTACCACTAACTTCTGGGTAAATTGTTCTTTAGGTGATACATGATCTTCAAAATGTAATCGATTAGCCGCTAGCAAAATTTCTTCATGCATTTGCTTCACAATGTGTAACAAAATATCTTCTTTGGATTCAAATAACTTGTAAATCGAAGCTTTGGACATATTGCACTGCTCTGCAATATCCTGCACCGTTGTTGAGAAATAACCTTTTTCTGCAAACAACTGACCTCCAGCGATAAGGATCACGCGCTTCCGTTCTTCTACCATAATCAATAACCTCTTCTGCACTATACTTTCACACATTTAACCCCTATTGAAACGTTCAAAAACTTTATAGTACTCACGAAACTCTCTAGTTCTTATACTTACTATTTTATACCCCGTTACGTTTGAAGTCAATCTTCTCACCTATAAATTATGTAAAATTGTTCATAAAAAGATTTAAAGTGGATGTGATTAGCCATCTACTAGCAGATGCTCATATCTGTTAACATAGCAAAAAAAGACAGCTTCTACAGGAATATCGTAGAAACTGTCTTTATGCTTAATTCCATATTAAAGCTGTCCATATTGAGCTATAGCAGTACTTTTTATTCGTTTAAAGCTTTTTCAAGCGCTGCTAGATTGGTACGCATAACAGATACATAATTTTCACCAGCAGATGTTTCTGCACTGGTTAATCCTTCTAAAGGATTCAGTACATCGGTTTTGGCACCTATTTCATCAGCGATCGTTTTAGCAACATTTGAAGAAACTAGCGTTTCGAAGAAAATCGTTTTAACATCGTTTTGTTTCGCAAAATCTACGATTTTCGCCATCGCTTCTGCGGATGGTTCTTGTTCAGGAGAAAGACCTGCAATCGGTACTTGAGTTAAGCCATAATCATGAGCAAGATAAGCAAATGCCGCATGTTGTGTAATAAAGTCTTTACGTTTCACTTTAGAAAGACTTGCTTTGTATTCAGCATCTAACTTCTGAAGTTCTGCAATATAAGCATCTGCATTTTTTTTGTAATCAGCTGTGTGATCTGGATCAAGTGTTGTTAGAGCTGTCTCAATATTGCGAACTTCAGTCTGTGCTTGAAGTGGAGATAGCCACACGTGAGGATCAAGAGATCCATGATCATGACCTTCTTCTGTCGCATGATCAGCTTCTTCTGCATGACCTGCTTCTTCGCCTTCATGTTCTTCTTCTGTGCTCTCCATCATTTGAATACCTTGACTGGCTTCGACTAATTTAGGGCCACTATCGCCTAATGTATCTTTTACTTGATCAATCCAAGATTCGACACCGCCACCGTTGTAGACAAGCATATCTGCATCTGTCATTTTAGCAATATCTTGAGCTGTCGGTTCCCAATCATGAGGTTCTGTACCTGCTGGTACTAACACTTGTACATCTGCAAGATCGCCGGCAACTTTAGACGTAAATTCTTGCATGGGATAAAAGCTAGTCACGATATGCAGTTTCTTACCAGTCGTTGTTGAAGCAGTATTACCGTCTGTCGTAGGTGATGCTGAATTCGAATTATTACCGCAAGCAGCAAGTAATGTACTCATACTTAACAAAGCGATCAAAGGCAGTGTTACCCAACTCTTCTTTTTCATATTCATGTGTAATCTCTCACCTCTCCTAGTCCACTGTTGTTTTTATATTGATCATAGATGTTGATTAAGCTTTATCTTTTATTCAAAACTTGTGTTTTGACTTTGCTGTTTTGTTCACTACGATTTTGACGTTGCCAGAATCGACGACTATCAATATCTGGCGCATATCCATCGTTTTTGTTACGATTCAGACGATAATAGATACGTTGGATACCCATGCCTACTAATAAGAATGTTAGCAATAATAGAGCCACTGTTGCTCCTGGAGGCGTGTTCACATAATACGAAGTAGTTAATCCTCCGAACATACCGATCAGACCAATAGCTACAGCAATCACTAGCGCTGAAGTAAATCCTTTGGCAAAGCGAAGAGCTAATGCCGCAGGTAAAGCCATCAATGCAGAGACTAATAACACTCCTACAATTGGCATTGCCGCAGCTACTGTCATTCCTGTTAATACTGCAAACGTCTGCGATAACCAGCGTACATGCGTTCCACCGATCTGAGCGGTTTCTTCATCAAAAGTCAGATTGTACAGTGGTCTTCTCATCGTGACCCAGTAAATAATAACCAGTGCAAATACGGTTCCGATAATCCATAACTGGGTGCTACTGACCGCAACAATAGAACCAAATAAATAAGAGCTAAAGCTACGGGTTAGTGATGAACTCATACTCATCAATACCAGCGCAAGCGCCAGACCACCGGTCATAATAACAGCGACCGATACTTCACCATAACCACGGAAGTTCCGTCTGAGTCGTTCGATAATCAATGCTCCTAATAAGGCAACAATAAATCCGCCAATAGACGGATTAAAACCAAGTACAGCACCGATCGCTACACCTGCTAGAGATACGTGAGAAAGCGTATCAGCCATTAATACCTGTCTACGCAAAACCAGATATACGCCAAGCAGTGGAGCGATGACAGCAATCATTCCTCCGGCCCAAAACGCGCGCTGCATGAACTCGTAGTCAAACATGCCCATCCTCCACCCTCCTCTCTCTCCAAACGAATAATACGATCCAAATACGGTTCTGCTTCTTCAAGTCCGTGTGTAACCATAACTACTGTACGTCCATGCTTTTGTACATGATGACGCATTAATTCATAAAATCCTTTACGGCTTTCCAAGTCCATTCCTGTTGTAGGCTCATCTAGAATAAGCACATCAGGTTCTTGGGCAAGCGCACGTGCGATACAGACACGTTGCTTCTGACCACCAGATAATTCCCCGATCTTACGATCACGAAGTTCCCACATGCCTACAGCTTCAAGAGATGACTGAACTAACTGCGCTTGCTGAGCACCAAAACGTCTAAATAATCCAAGATTCATATGACAACCGGAACGAACTAATTCATAGACCGTACTCGGGAAACCGCTATTAAATGAGGATACTTGTTGTGGGACATAACCGATCACGGGTTTGGACCCTTTTTCATTACGCTTAATCTGTACTTGTCCACTCCAAGGTTTCAATATACCAAGCAATAACTTGAGTGAAGTGGTTTTGGCAGCACCATTGGGGCCACTTAAAGCCAAAAATTCATTACTATATATTTCCATCGACAACCGATTCACTACCGGTTCACGATCATATCCAAAAATAACGTCTTGCATCGAAGCTAATAACAAGATATAGCGCTCCTTCCATTCTTTCCGTTCTTATCGTAATTTTTACGAATACCACCTGAATAACTTTACTCCTATGCTATTCCTCTTGTCAACCTATTTAAACAAAATAATTACGATTTAGGTTTTTTAGTGAATATGACTATATTTATATTAGCAAAACGTAAAAAAACAAGCTTCACTTCTACCTTAGAATGATGCTTTGTTCGCATCAGGCAGTTGTAAAGCTTGTTCTTGTATTTCAATGTATTAAATGAATTATTGTTTTAACAAAGAGAAGATAATTCGAGCATTGTCTGTATTATCGATCAGACCTGCAAATTGTTCTTTTTGTGGGCCAAAAGCATACACAGGCACATCTTCACCTGTGTGTCCGCCTGTTGTCCAACCTGTAAAGGAACGTGTATCAAAAATCTTCTCAATCGCATTATCAATCGTAGTTACATCTTTTTTCACAGCTGCTTTTTGTACCGATTGAATTTCAGTTGCTGTTAAAGGGATAGAGATATATTTTCTCAGTGTACTTTTCACATTTGCACCTTTAGCAATTTCATTTGCCATAAAGTCAGGTGTGCGTTTAGCTGCTTTTAACGATTCTACTTTGAAATTATATTCGCCACCAGCACCCAGAGTCATTCCACCTGTAGAGTGATCTGCTGTCGCTACCACTAAAGTTTCGCCATCTTTTTTCGCAAAGTCGATAGCCGCTTGATACGCTTTTTCAAAATCGCCCATTTCGCTCATTGCTCCGACAACATCATTATCATGACCTGCCCAATCAATCTGACTTCCTTCTACCATTAAGAAGAATCCTTTGTCATTTTGATCTAGACGTTTGATTGCTGCACTCGTCATTTCTTGCAAAGAAGGAGTTTTACTTGTACGGTCAATGGCTTTATCCAATCCACCTGGAGCGAACAACCCTAACAATTGATTACTATTATTGTTCAATAGACCATTGCGATCTGTCACATAAGAATAACCTGCTTTTTTAAATTCTTCTGTCAAATTGCGATCTTTACGTACGAAATAGTCTTTACCTCCGCCAAGCAATACATCTACTTTATGCTTACCGTTGATCATCTCATCAAAATAATCGTCTGCAATCCCTGCCATATTTTTACGACTCGGATCATGAGCACCAAAAGCCGCTGGTGTCGCGTGAGTAATCTCAGAAGTTGCGACAAGACCTGTTGATTTGCCGTTTTCTTTCGCTTGTTCTAGCACTGTTTTGACGTTGGATTTGTCATTATCAACCGCTATTGCTGCATTGTATGTTTTGACACCACCAGACATCGCTGTTGCCGCTGAAGCTGAATCTGTAATATTTTCAGAATCATCATCAGGGTATGTTGTCTGTGCACCTACAAGATACGCATCGAATGCTGTTTTTTCTACTGCTTTGGTTGCAGGGTTATCTTTGAAATAGCGATAAGCGGTCATATAAGAAGGCCCCATGCCATCGCCAATTAGAAAAATAACATTTTTCACTTTAGCCGGTTGATTCACTTCTGTGTTCACATCGTCTTGTGCAAGTGCAGTCTGCGCCACTCCACTTGTCAAAGTAATTCCAGCCAGAGCTGCAATTGCGATCATTTTTTTCATTGTTTGTTTCATTTGTTTGTAAATCCCCTTTTTTTATAAATTATAAAATATATGTATCAACAACCATATTCACTATACCGATCATTTGTGAATTCTAAACCCTTTGAATATCAACTCTATGTAAATTCATATAAACAGCAAAAAAACGCTATCTTGTTAACGATAGCGTTTTTGGATATTTCTTTATTGTTGAGCATTTTTTTATTCTTTAAGCGACAAAGAATTGTAGTATTATCTTAACTCTCGATGGTGTACAAACGGGAACTTTCTTCCCAAATTTCGCCTTGCTCCAGACGGAATAGTCCTTTTTCATCATCTGGAAGATCCACATTAGGTGCATTGACTAGATTGGTCTGTGGCTCAGGGCAAATAAATTCGCCGCATGCGATATTGTTCCAGATCATCCAATGCTTATAAGCCGTTCCAACATCATAGACTAATTTTACACCTAGACGAGTATCTGTGATTTCTGTAAAGTTACGTCCACGTTGTGGTACAGCTGTATAATGGTTATCTGCTTCTTCGCCTGAAGGATTCGCTCCATCATTTTGGAATTGTTCTTCCCACGCTGATAACGGTTGGAATTCACCTGTCGGTAACATACGCTCTGTCATTTGATAACGCTCACCGATCGTTGCTTTGAAAGACATATCTTCTGACTTACTATCCGGTGCAAACGGAGCATTTAATGCAGTATGGAAAGCAAGCATAACTGGCATATCTTCTGCACCATCATTACGAATTTGAATTTGTTGCAACAACCCTTCTGCCGACAATGTATATTTTAATTTCACTGTAAACAAATGCGGGAAATATTTATATACTTCATGATGCTCATCGACACTTACACTAAGTAAGACTGAACTTGATTGTGCATTAGCTTCATATACATCCACATTCCAAGGAATGGTATGCAAAAATCCATGCAAATGATTATGCGTTTCAACTTCATTAATCGGGAATGTGTACGTTTTACCATTCCATGTAAACGTTCCATCTTCATAACGGTTCGGTGGGAAAAGAACGGGAATCCCATTGACACCTGGATTGGCTCGAAAAGCATCCATTTCATTTTCTTTCGGTTCACGTAAAAAGCGATATCCTTTTTCATTATCACGATAAGCAATCAGATTCGCTCCTATTGCTGGCAATACAATCGCTTCTTGCCCTGCATAAGTAAGTACAATAGCAGGTTCTCCTTGATAAGATTGTTCGGAAGCGCTAGTAAGATTAGACATGAACAAATTCCCCTTTTCTTATAGTAGGATAGAATATCAGATATTCACTTCGCAAAAATCATTTTTGGTTTTACTAGAAGATGTCGCGTTTTTACTGCCAAACGCTTACGTAAGATATTTTGCTTTGCAAAAATCATTTTTGGTTTTACTAGAAGATGTCGCATTTTTATTGCCAAATGCTAGACAAGGCGGATTTTTTCTCCGCGTTTGGCGGATTCTAGACATGCGGCGATGACTTTGGTATTGCGGATTGCATCTTCCGGGCTATAAGGTAATGGAGTTCCATCAATTACAGCTGCGGCAAAAGCATCGACTTGAAGAGCAAAGTGATTAGCCACTTGTACATTTTCTCCGCGCTTGCCTTCATCGGTATAGATGACGACTTGAGGTTCATCTTCACTGTCATTGCGTCCAAAAGCATATGGTAATTTAATACGCCCTTTGGTACCTACAATTTCTAGAGCACAGCTCGGATATGCCCACATTCCACATTCAAAGGTTAATGAAGCCGAACCTGGAAATTCAATCAGACCGGATGCCATCATATCGACATGATCATGTTTAGAAGAAAAGAATCCTTGTACGGTTACAGCTACAGGTTCAGACCCGAAATACATACGTGCAGCAGATACAGGATAGACACCCAAATCATATAATGAGCCGCCACCCATTTCACGGCGATATCTTACGTTATCAATATCTTCTGCATTGTTAGATGTAAATCGTCCATGCATCGAACGAATGGTACCAATCTCGCCGGATTCAATAATATCTCTGACACGTGCATGCTTCGGATGGTAACGATACATAAATCCTTCGGCAAATAACACCCCTGATCTACGACATACGTCCACCATTTCAGCCGCTTCTTGCGCATCCAGTGCCGCAGGCTTTTCACATAATACATGTTTGCCAGCTTCTGCTGATTTGATCGTCCATTCTTTGTGCAAATGATTCGGCAATGGAATATACACAGCATCAATATCAGGATCAGCTAATAACTCTTCATAGCTACCATAGGCTCTTGGAATATTGCACTGTTCGGCTACTACTTGCGCCAGTTCTAACGAACGACTCGCAATCGCCAATGTTTCATTACGTAACGATTCATGAATAGAAGGGATGACGGCGCTTACAGCAATCCCTGCGGTGCTCATAATGCCCCACTTTAATTTACGTTCAGTCATGATTGTATTCCTTCCCTTCGTTTTAAATTAAATGATTTTAACTTTCCGGCAAGGAGTTTAACTCATTTCTACACTATATACCCATTTGTAGTTATTTGTAATTGTCTGTGGCGGCTTTGGTGAGCATTCCGATACATCGGTCCAGATCGACCTTCACTTGTTTCTTATACAGATTCGCTTTCTCATGCCCATCATCTGTAAAATGATAAATAACAATCTCCTGAAAATCGACTTTGGGATCATTACCTTTTAATTGCTTCGTCCGGTAAAGTACACCATCATGCACCAATTCGTGCAAAGCTCGATAAATTTCGCTCTGTGGAGGAGAATAACCAAACGACTCAAATCGTGCTTTCATCTCTTCAAGCATCTCATATCCATATCCGTGATGTTCTTCAACCATAGAAATTAGATACAATTTGATAAAGGCTCGTTGTGCAATCATAAACGCCATTTTCTCGTCCCCCTTCTGCATACTGGTGTGTGACCCGTTATCCAAAGGGTTATCCCATCAGAACATCTGTCCATGTTCTATTATATGAAATTTTCACTGGTTTGAAAAGTTAAGCAGTCTTTAATGACATAAGTAGAGATCATATTTTTGGAATATAGTCATTGATACGTGATTTTCGGTTTTCTATTTTGAATTTTTCATATGTTGAAATAATTATTATATATTTCTGTACTCATATACGTTCTGTTTAAATGAGTTGCTCATTTCCGGCTATCCCTCGTCGGTTCTAGCCATTTTGTGATGGTTATATCCTTCTATTCACTGTTTCGAATTTTTCATGTCATTAAATTTAATAATGAATAAAGAAAAACACCTTCAAATATTTAATCCAGCTCAATTATAAAAGAACTGAATAAAATCTTGAAGGTGTTCTGTTTGAAGGTAGTTTAACGATTATTTTGAGATTCTTGGTTCTACTTTTTAGATCCCTGTCCATACATCTTTAGCATATTGACCTTTACTGAGTAGGTCGTCTAGCCATTGTACGGATTGTTCTTCACTTGCTCCATGCACTTCTTGATACGCTTCTCGCAAAGTTTGCTCTACATCTGGAGCCATCTTCGTTCCATCTCCACAGATATAGAAATGAGCACCTTGATCTATCAGTTCGATTAGCATAGGAGTATCTTTCTTCATTTGATGTTGAACATATACTTTGACTTCTTCTTTTTCACGAGAAAAAGCAGTATGCAATGTCACAATTCCTTTATGTGCATATTGTTCTAATTCTTCACGATACAAAAAGTCGTGTTCTGGATGACGGCAACCAAAGTATAGATGAGCTTGTCCCAGTGCTTTGCCTTCTTGTTGTAATACTTCTCTGGCTTGTAAAAAACCGCGGAAAGGAGCTACACCTGTACCCGGTCCTACCATAATCATTGGTGTTGCTGGATCGTCAGGTAATTGGAAGCCTGATTGCGGTCTACGAATAAACATAACGATAGATGAACCGATGGCTTGTTCCGCAAGATAATTAGAAGCAATACCACGATATTCTCCTTTGCCACTGCGCGCAGCTCCACGTACAACACTTACCGTAATACTGATTCGATCGGAATGAACTTTAGGCGAACTTGAGATTGAATAGTAACGCGGTTTGAGTGGTGGTAATAATTCCAAGAAACGATCAAATGGAATTTCGCAAGCTTCATATTGTTCGATTAGATCCAGCATGGTGATTCGTTTAGCGAGTACTTCTGTTTTGTATTTTTCTTCATCTAATAATGCTTCTAGTTCTTTACGATGTGGTGGACATACAGTATATGCAGCCACTTCTCGAATCTGTGCACGTGTAGCAGCATCTTGTAATTCGACGCTGTGTCCTAATAAGTCAGGCAAGCTTACTGGACGTTCTAATGGTAAATGAGCCGCACTACGTCCACTACCTTTAAGCAATAGATGATCTGATAATTTCAAATGAAAACGATCGGTCACTCGCTTAATCAGACTGGCTGGATTCTGTGGCAATATGCCTAAATGATCACCTTCACGATAGGATGCTTCGGCAGGCAAAGACACTTCAATATGTCGTGTGCTACGACCGCTATCATGATGTTGCAATTCACGATTGTCTAGAATCTCAGAATGGAACGCATCATAGGTCTCAGCGAGTGGTGTACCTACCATCCCACTAACAAAACTAACCGATAGATTGCTGTGTTCTTTCTTGTCACCACCCGCATAATTAAGATCGAATGCCCCCATCAATTGCGGCCATAATTGCTCTTTCCAATCATCTAATTGCTTTTCAAAATCATCACTTGCATCGCCTTCACCTTGCTCATAAAGACGCTGTGCTCCCAGTTCAGTCAATCGTTGATCTACCCAATGAGGTATTTTCTGATAGGTGCTTGCCCAGTTATGATCTCCGCAACCGAATACAGCATATTTCACACCTTGTAATGCGCTTGCTTCAGCTCCTTGCAACCAGTCCACAAAGTACTTCGCATTATCTGGCGGATTGCCATTATAAGAAGCCGTAACGATTAGTACAGCGCCTTCGGTTGGTAGTTTGGCTGCATATTGATCCAGTGTTCCGACTTCACTATGGAAACCAAGATAATGACCGGTTTCTGCTAGTTCACGTGCAATACCTTCAGCTGTGCCTAGATTAGAACCGTACAATACCAATAATGGGGTATTATGACCCGCTAATTTGGGATCAGCTTCGATTTTTTGTGCTTTTTCTTGCTCTTGCTGACTTTCTTCCATAACAGCGACAGCTGTTGGATTTTTACGTACTTTCACTTTCATTGTAAAATTGTCCGGTTTGAGGGTTAGCGTTTCTTTGATTTTGAGCTGATAATCGGTATGATCAATAATCTCAAAATGTTTTAACACCATTCCTAATACTAATGTCGCTTCATGCAAAGCAAACTGTTGACCGATACAGGCACGTTGCCCATTACCAAACGGTTTGTACGCATGATGAGGAACTTTACTGTCATCTTCAAATCGTTCAGGACGGAATTCTTCTACATCTTCACCCCATGCTTCAGTATCCCGATGCAACTTGGGAATCAATACACTGACCGCATCACCTTTATTTAAATGATATTGACCATCCAAAACCGTATCTTCTTTGGCATATAGTGAAAAGGCAGGCGCTGTTGGCCACAGACGCAATGCTTCATTTAAGATCATTCGTATATAATCTAACTGTCTGACTTGCTTATACGATGGCAATGGATCCACTAATACACGATCTACTTCTTCATATGCTTTTTGCAGTTTATCTTTATTTTTGAGCAAATAATATATCGCAAATGATAGCAATCCACTGGTTGTCTCATGTCCAGCAATAAGGAAGGTAATCATCTGATAGCGAATATTTTCATCATCTAATGTCTCGCCCGTCTCAGGGTCTTTGCCGTTAAGCATATGAGATAACAGATCGTCCTTGCCTTCGGTCAATCCCTCGCGGCGTTCAGCAATAATTTTATCAACAGTAGAGAACATATGCTCAATATCATGCTTGTACTGCCGTTTTTTCGTAATCATTAATTTATCTTGAATACCTAGTCGTTGCAATTGACTCATCGCTTCATCTAATGCACGAGTCATGCTTACGATAAATGGATGAGGTTGATCACGGTAGAAGCTATTAAAGCGATAATTAAAACCACATAATCCAATCGTATCCAATGTCAGGCGGGTCATATCTTCAGGCACATTGACACTTTCGTCTGGATTCAATCGTGCCCATTTCTGAACTAATTGAGTAGCAATATCGACCATCATATTCTGATACCCTTGCATCGCTCGCTGGCTAAAGCTTGGCAACAAAATATGGTGCGCTTTTTTCCAATTGGGTTCATGCGTCCAACTTGTAAATAATCCATCGCCTGTAAATGGACGGACATTTTGCAGAGGTGCCCATACATTTTTATCAAATCGAGATTCGTCACATGCTTCCTGTACTAATTTGTGTCCGGAAAGGTAAACTTGCTCTCTTCCGGGCAACTCCATTCGAAAAATCGGTCCATATTGATAAGATAACTTTACAATCGATTGCAACGGAGCTTCAGCATCGATCAAGGGTAAATTACCGAGTAAGCCTACTTTTTTCGGTTGTGGAATATCTGTATAGGTGGTCATTATGATTCCTCCTTATTTCTTCTGCTCTATCGCGTTCCAGCAACATTCCTCCACTTGCTCTATCAATTCTGCGGACAGTATTACACCGCCCAGACGTACTGCATTATACAATTCTTTGAAAGCACCAAATACGATCGCTATTAATACAGGTGATGGCAATGGACGAATCATCTGTTGCTCAATGCCATAATCACAAAAGGCATAAAGTCCATGTTGTAACTGTTCAAATAATTGTTTATTCGCAGCTGTCAAATACCATCCTTGTGCATGTGTGACAATAAAGTGCAGATGATTGATATCTTGTTTGGCGAAGTGTACCATGCCATAAAATAAACGCCTGAACTGTGTGCGTACATCTTCACCATTTTGATATAATTGGCCTACTGTCGCTTCTGTGAGTGATAACGTCCCTTGCTCAAATAATACATTCACCAGCGCTTCTTTATTTTCAAAATAACGATAAATCGTGCCTGCTCCTACTTTGGCGGCTTCGGCAATAACCGGTACTGTCGTACCATCGAATCCACGATCAGCAAATAATTGAAGTGCAGCCGATAAGATTAAATCTTGCTTGTGAAGTGTTGCTTCCATCGTATTCACTCCTTTCTATCCTGTGTGGTCTAGCTCTATTTTGCTCTACATTCATCAGCTAATCTTTGAGTGATATCAGCGGAATGAATATTCATTCCGTAAATACACTATAAACTTCTTAACCATTTGATTTCAACTTTGACACTCTTTAGCCTTATACATTCTATTCTTTTAAGGATAACAAATAAGAACTTAAAAAAGCAGACACCTTTTATAAACGGATGTCTGCTTCTTTGGATACACTATAGTTTAACTGGATTCTTTTTACGTAATGACATGCCTGTTAGCCAGTGTCCGTAAGGAATATGTGAGATCACATAAGTAACGAATACCGATAATACGAGCGTAATTATCCATACGATGATCATTCTTACTGTAATATTCATTCCTGCTAATAATGACTCTTCTATGATATAACTTATTCTTAACATCAAAGCATGTGCCAAATAACCACCATATGAATATCGACTTAGTGTAATCCATAATTGTCGATGATACGTACCACCACTAGATAGGATACTCAAAGCTATAATATAGATCAGCAATAAAAATGAAATCAGGAACAGTCCCATGGCAGGTTGTAATAAAGTTAATGCGATAAACCGTCTACCAAATGGAGCTTCTGGAGGAAAATGCCCTAAGACCAGCCCTGTATAATACACCGCAAACAACCCGCATATCACTATCACAGGAAATTTCACCCGTTTTAGGATATCCAGGAACACATTGATATGTAGTCCAGCTAAAGCACCTAATAGAAAATAAAACAAATAATAGATCACATTACGATCAGCATAGGTTGTAAAATATGCACTAAGAATCGGAATATTTAACATGGTGGCTGTATCGGTAATATAAGGTCTTGCAAATAAAATAAGTTCATATCCTACAACTAACCCGATCATCAATATCCATGCACGATAACGTTGTCCATTAATCCATGCTATCGTTTTTCTTACACCTATACGTAGCGGCGGAAACAACAGATACATTGGAATAATCATCACAATATACCATAAGTGATAACTGGATTTACCTGTGAGCCAGAAGCGAATCATGGTCGTGATCCATTCCCACGGTGGATTATTGTAAATACCTAACATAAACGAATAAATAACTGACCATAACAGATAAGGCACAATAATGTCTTTAAATCGTTTGCGAACAAACGATACATAATTGATTTTGCCTTCATAGTTATAAAAAAGCACCAGCCCTGTGATGAAAATAAAGGCCGGTACTGCAAATTTGGCCGCTAATAGCAATAAAGTAAGCCGAGCCCCATCCTCCATTTTCAATTCTGGGACTACAGAAAAATGAGCAATCGAATGCTGAAGCACGACAGCGGCAAAAGCCATACCACGCAAAATCTCGATTTCTCTTAATCTAGGTTTTTTTGTCATAATGTTACTCCTGAGGGAATATTCAATAGTTCTTCATAAGTCAGTCTTATGAAGTCAAACGTGATCCACAACCCCAGCTTGCAGTGTTAGACATTGTTGGTGTTGGCATGCGTTGTGATTCATTTCTAGGCGATGGTGATGGTGCACCTGGAAGACGAAGTTCGTTACGTAACTTGTTGATCCATTTACGACGATTTCTTTTTTTGTCCTTTGCAGAACCAGATGTGGGCTGAGTCAGTTTATCCTGTACGTCCATGATTATAACCTCCTCATTGATAAAGTAAAGGGAACATAATACATACCCTTTCACTGTCAGTATACCTCTTCTAGCGATAATCTAACAGGGCATTTATAACCTAATGCACGTTTTTTTGGCAATTACTGTAGCGAATCTAGTAGAATAATGACGAAAAGCCTATCTCTGGCAGAAAATCTGACCAAAGATAAGCTTTTGAATGTTTCTTTATATAATTTAGGAAAAATCAATTATACGCCGTAACCGCCATTAGAATATGAAGTCAATTTGTTGTCTGATCCTTGACTATCATCGTTAAGACTGTCTTTATCTATTTCTTTGTGAACTTTAGACGCATTCGGGTCTTCTTCTGTACGTCCTACCGGTTGATCTTGCTTTGTTGTAGACTGGTCTAGCGTACCTTGACGGTCTGCTTGTGTACGGTAACGAGTCTCATTCAATGTACGGTTATTACGGAATACGCCGTATACATTGTCATAACGGTCATCATCTTCTACAAGTACAAGAATTTTACCATTATTCACATAACCTTCGTATTCAGTAGCTTCCTCTTCCGGTATACCCATACCGATCAGTCCGCCCAACAATCCACCTGCTCCAGCACCTACAGCTGCACCAGTAATCGTCGCTGCAATCGGTCCTGCTGCTAGAATTGGGCCAATACCCGGTATAGCTAGCGCACCAAGACCTGCTAATAAGCCTGCTGTTCCGCCAAGTACTCCGCCTGTAGTCGCTCCTGTTGCTACACCTTCTGGTGCTTTGGTATCTGTTTCTTCTGTAATATTACGTAATTCTTCACGGTCTTTGGTAATTACAGAAATTTCATCTGTAGAAAATCCTTGACCTTTTAATTGTTCAATTGCATTAGAAGCTTCTTGTTCTGTATTAAATACACCTACGATTTTCTTATCCATTGTTGTTACCTCCCGAGTATTAACCTTTTATCACCTAATTTGGTATCAGGTTGCATGTGAAGTTATTACCCTTGAAGGCATATTTTCAATCGGAATCACAAAAAAAGTGTTGACAAAATCATATTTCTGTAGTTAGACACTTAGCATTTAAGATTGACGTGGTTTAACACGATGTGTAGGTTCAGCTGTTAGCGGATTTTCAGGCCAATAATGCTTGGGATATCTGCCTTTCAAATCTTTTTTGATTTCAAAATAGGCTTCTTGCCAAAAGCTATTCAAATCGTTCGTGACCTGCACCGGTCGCCCTGCTGGAGATAATAAATGGATCGTGAGCGGAGTATTGTAACCTATAGTCGGTGTAGTGAGACAACCAAATAACTCTTGTAATCGTACAGCGATAAATGGACGCAATGGATCATGATAGTTAACCGGAATTCGTGATCCGCTAGGAACGTCAATATGTGTAGGTGCCAATCGCTCTATCGCTTGACGTTGTTCCCATGATAACTGCTGAGTTAGCAACTCTGTGATATTTATCTTACGCAATTCACTAAATCGACGGATTCCTTCTATATAAGGGAGTAACCATTGATCCATGTCTGCTAATAATGTCTGATCATCCATAGCAGGATAATCGGCTTGAAGATGATGCATAAAAGATATTCGCTCTCTCCACTGCACAGCTGTTTTGGTCCAGTTCAAGCTATCCAATCCTTTGCGCCGAATAGCTTCTATCATTGCCTGCTGAATCTTTTCTGCTGAAGGCTTAGGATCAGGCACCGATTGCAAAGTAATAGATCCCAGACAAGTATCCATGCGTGCAGATATCCTTTCGCTCTCTTCATCGTAGTGAACTTGAGAGACCAATTGAATATGAACTTGATGGACTTCCCGAATGTGTGCTTCACTTATGACTGCGGCTAATCTAATCATACTGTCTGTGCCTGTACCATCTAATTCGGCGGCGACAAGATACGAAGCAGTTGCTAAATATTCAGAATGAGCCAGCTTCTTATTCCATACAGCTCCTCTCCCCATACGTAATAGAAAGGTACCATTCCCACGATTTTTGGCTATTCGGTCAGGATAAGCAAGTGATAATAACAGCCCTGTATGGAATTTAGAAGAAAGATGTTCTAATGGAGCATCCTTAATATCCACTTTAACTAAACGTGCTTGCTTCTCAAATCGTTGACTCCATTCACGAATACGTTTGATTGCCGCCTGATCTACTGTATACGATGTATTGCCATGAAGAGCTTGTACACGATGTTCTATATCTGCACCTGCTTCATGAAATGACAATATATCGCGTTCTTGTAACAAAGCGGCTAGATCACACGCTTGTTGAACCAGACCTAAAGGAATAGCTTTTACAATCATATGAGCAAGACGAGGATGAACCCGAAGCTTAGCTAATTCACGTCCATGCGCTGTTATACATTTCTGATCGTCCAGAGCTTCCAGATGGATCAATAATTGACAAGCTTGCTCATAAGCGGCTTTGGGTGGCTGATCCAACCAGTTCAATTCATTCACATCTGTTCCCCAGAGCGCAATTTGTAACGCCGTCGAAGCCAGATCACTTTGCATGATTTCCGGTAAACGGGTAGTTAATAAATACAATTGTTCTTCTTCACTCCACATACGATAACATATGCCAGCATTTTGTCGCCCTGCTCGGCCTCGGCGTTGATCTGCACTATCTTGAGATACACGTTCTGTTGCCAAATGTTGCATCCCTGTCCGAGCGGAAAAGACAGGCGTACGCATCAGACCACTATCAATAACAATATGGATTCCATTTATTGTAATACTGGATTCTGCTAACGATGTGGATAATACGACTTTACGTGTATGTCCTATAGAAGGAGCAAGCACTTGATCCTGTTCTGATGCGCTCATACCACCATGTAAAATGACTATTTCTGCCTTACTACCCATCAGATGAATCCAAGATGCACATTCTCGATATACCGATCGAATCTCACGTATACCTGGCAAAAAGACCAGTACATTTCCTTCATGTTGCTGTAATGCTTCTTGGATAGTCGAAGATACTTTTTTGGCCCAATCAGAATATGGACGTTGATACATATTAAAAATCGACTCGCCTGCCACATAATAAGTTTCTACAGGATATGTTCGTCCTGCACTCGAAAGTATAGGAGCATTCCCTAATAAAGCTGCAACAGGATGTGGATTCATCGTAGCAGACATAACGACTATCCTTAGATCTTCACGCAAAATAGACCTGCTCTCTATCACCAGAGCAAGCCCCAGATCAGCATGCAGATTCCGTTCATGAAATTCATCAAAAATAATCAAACCTACTTGTTCTAATGAAGGATCATGCTGGATCATTGCTGTCAAAATACCTTCAGTCACCACTTCGATCACTGTATGCTTACTTACTTTGCTATCCAAAGCTACTCGATAACCAACCGTTTGGCCGACTTGCTCTCCTAAGGAAGCCGCCATAAAGCGTGCCGCAGCAATCGCAGCTACACGGCGAGGTTCTAGCATAATAATGCGCTTATGTTCTAGCCATTTTTCATGACGTAAAGCAAGTGGAATACGCGTTGTTTTGCCCGCTCCTGGTTCCGCTGTTAATACGGCTATTCCTTGTTGCTCTAAATATAATTTTAAGTCCGGAATCAACGCATCTACTGGTAAATTCAATAATTCAGTCAAATCATAATTCCTTTCTGTAAACGTCTGATTATCTATATAAACGCTATCTAATAAAATGAGAATTAAATATTCCAAGCGAACTTTTTTCAATCACATATTACTATTCTAAGTGAATTTACGACGAATTTGATGTTCATATCGTTGATAAGAAGCATTATCATACAATCCTCTTTGAGCTGTAATCATCTGTAAACGCAATGTTTTCTCATCTAATTTACGATGTAAAGCTTGTCGTTCACCTGCATGCTGACAAGCTGCGATCAGATCGGTTAAGGTTAACATCTCTTGTCGCAATTGTAACTCTTCTGGAATGACACCTGCATTTTTCATCAATTTATAAGCGGCACGTAATTCTTCAGGCACATGAGATAAATCTTCCAATTCCAGTGGCTTTCCTTTTCCCGGAAGATCATCGAATTCTCCTTGTTGTATCGCTTTATTAATCTTCTGTTCAGCTAACCAAGATAACATATGGTTGTCACCTCTTTGATTATTATCTATATCTATTACAGTAATCATTTCAATAGCCTCATAATATAACAAAAGAAGCTCCTATAACAGAGCTTCTTGGTCATTATTTATGATATACATGATTATTAATTATCTATTTAGGGAGTCAGCGACAGATTAACACAACAACGATTCTGCGCCATCAATCGTAATCTGCGCTCCTGTGATATGAGCCGCTTCTGGAGAAGATAAGAAAGTAACCAGATCTGCTACATTATCCGCTGAACCCGATTGCCCTGCCAAAGGTTGACGACCATTCGGGAATTCGATAGGAATAGCGATATTGCGTACCAGTTCATTCACTTCTGTACTTTGATCAATGTTCGTTGAGATTGCTCCCGGACAGATTACATTGACACGAACTTTGAATTGAGCCAGTTCAAGAGCAGCCATTTTAGCAAAAGCGACTTGACCTGCTTTGGAAGTACTATAAGCTGACATACCAAAGCTTGCAAATGTGGTATTACCATTAATCGAACTGGTAATCACAATACTTCCGCCTCCATGCTCTTTTAAGAAAGGAAGCGCATACTTGATCGTCAGAAAAGTACCTCCTAGATTGGTATTGATCGTACGTTGCCAATCTTCGAATCCGATCTCATCAATAGGAGCAAGTACTCCGTTAATCCCTGCATTAGCAAAAACAATATCCAGACCACTAAAATGTTCTGCTCCTGCCTGAATTGCATGTTTCACTTGTTCTTCATTTGCAATATCCATCTCAAAAGCCAATGCTGCATCAGGACGAATCGCATTTGCTTCTGCTTCTGTTTCACGTATACGTTCAAGCGATAGATCACATAAGATCACATTCGCTCCCTCAGCTACGAATTTAAGAGCAGTCGCTTTACCAATGCCAGAACCTGCTCCGGTCACCAACGCTGTTTTACCTGCAAAGCGATGTATATTAATTGTAGATTCCATCATTTACTCCACTCCTTTTAAATAAAATATGTATGCATAAGTATTGCACCCTCGTGCTTCAACAATTTACCCAATATAGGTAGTGATGGAATCACTTTTTCATATTTTTTTAACAATTTTAACAATAAAAAACCGAACAGATATCATCTGTCCGGCTCATAGGATCTACTTCTACAATTATACAGGATCAGGTTGTTGTACCCAATCAAGCAACATACGACGTAATTGCTTTTTATCAACAGGCACAGCGATCACCCAATCTTCATGATCTTGATTGCTCATACGAACAATCCAATTGGTATTCTGATCAGCCAATAACACTGCGCCTTGACGTTGCCAACTATCTTCTTCCCATTGAGAAAATTGAATCTCAGCACGAAGACTATAATTATGCAACACTTTTGCAAAAATACGTGAACCTTCAGAATCTCCGGTCATTTCAGTTAATTCTGAAATCATCTTTTCTAATTGAATAGGTTCACCATCACGAAAATACTGATCAAACCATTGCCGCGAAAATGTTAATGCAGGCATTTCACCTATTTTGTTATTACTTAATTTCATTCGTTTTAACAATAATGTGCATGCTTTATTAAGACTTCCTAATTCAGTTAACGTATAGCTTCCCGGTAAAGTAGGCGTTTGCTTAATATCAACTACCGTTTCATGCGTAAAATAGCTATGCCCTTCACGGACTTTACTATTAGCATCTGTAGCACAAAAGTAACGTATACAGCATCCACGCTTATAGGTGCCGATAAACTTTCCTTGTAAATATGCATCTGGTGGAAGTGACGCTAATTCATTATTATCTTCTATAATCAAGCATCCTTTTTGTAATAAAGATGTACTTGCTTGCTTCCATATATCAGCCAGTTCTTCAGCAGTACTATGGTGTAATGGATTGTCTATACCCATGATCTGATCGAATCCAAGTATGCCGCCTAAAAAGAACAATTCTTTGTCTGTCAACGTCATCATTAGTTCTTTGGAAGAATTTAAAGTTAACATGTGGACTATCTTCTCCCTTCCATACCGGCATGTGAGCTTTTATAACTATATAAAGGGCGACTATTTACGGAAATAATAGAATACAGGTTCTTAGTACCTATTCAAATGTAGCACTATAGGCTTAATTTTGTCAATTATTTCCCGAAATATATTCCATTTTTAACCATAAATGATTATTATAAGTAATAAGTAATGTAGGTTTATTGAACATTATGTGTCTTGCTTTAAAATTCATACTAATGTTTTAGGTGAAAATCATGTAATTTTAAGTTTTCTTTAAGGAAAGGTGATTACAATAAAGTCAAGTTAGTCGAGAGGCTAAACCTACACAATCTTTTGAATTCAAATTACTTATAAAAATAAACGAGGTGATTAATAGTGAAAACGACAATTCTTTTAGAGAACAAGATGGTTCCGGTTTACTTTAACGCCGAGAATACACAACCAATGTCCAAGCTGTTAAGACTATTACGCAGAACGATTGAACACAAAGTTGTAAATGGTAAAAAAATGATTAAAACATGTCTAGATACAGTGATCAGTATCGAAGTTGTGGGTTCTGAAGCGATTTTGCACACTTATCGTGAAAGCGATACTTTAGCTTTATCTCTATACTAAACAAAATGAATCTCCATGCACTTCTATAGACATTACGCTGGGCCTGAAAACGGAACATTTCCGTTTGGCCCTTTCTGTCTGAGCTTTCTTAGTCATTACATAAAATAGTGTATTCTTGTCATTTAGCCGGTGTTACATACTGATCTTTACGGATCTATATGTAATACCGGCTTTTTGTGAGCAATTCGATCATTTTAAATAAAAATGCAGGTAAATCAATTGCACACCAATTAACTTTAAGTAATCTAGTGTACTTTTAAAAGAAATATCTTAAAAGTTATTAAATTACTGAAGTGATAGTCTGTATCAAATGTATATTATGTGATATAATAGGTTTATTAAAAGAGGTGATATAGATGGATACATCAATGCTTTGTCCTCGATTCGAAAAGGGGATGCAGATTTTAAGTAAACGTTGGAATGGCTTAATTATTTATCAACTGATGGGTGGTCCTCAACGCTTTTGCTCTATTCAATCATCACTCCCGGTAAGCGGTCGTCTTTTGTCCGAACGCCTGAAGGATCTAGAGCATGAAGGAATGGTTGTCCGCCATGTATACCCTGAGACTCCGGTACGGATTGAATATGAATTAACTCAAAAAGGATTAGCATTAGAATCTGTTATACGCGGTATTCAGGACTGGTCTCAATCATGGGTAGAGCCAGAAGCAATGGTTTTAGAAGCCGAGTATTCTCAAACAGCTAAATAACACAACCATTATAACTATAAAAAAACATCCGGCTCCTTTAAGGAGAACGGATGTTTTTTTGTGAGCTTTAAGCATCTACTATATACATCATTAACTCTCATGATTATCTAGACAATCAAAAGAATAATGATGAGAATGTCTCATTAAAGTGATCGATAATCTAAAATCATTTTAGCTAATATATTGATGTTTTCTAACAGCTTCTTGCTTTTCTGCACTCCGGATACGGATAACAAATAAGCGCAATAAATTGGTACGAGTATGCTCATTGGCTTCACGGCTTAATTTATGGAGTATAAAACGATCTATTGACATACCTGCTCAACTCCTTCTCGATTCACCAGAAGCTTCGTTACCAATATACAGTCCATAATAAGATTATGGTAAATCTTCCGGTAAGAATTAATAACCGCATTTCAGATCTTTCAAACTCCTTTTTGATCTTTTTGCTAGGAAATATAGCTATGATTTAACATATACGATCATGCAAAAACGACCTTATCATCCATACGCAGGAATGATAAAGCCGTTTAAGTTGAACAGATCTATGATTGCATTATAGAATACTTGTTGAGTCGATTGATTTAAATATTAGGAAATTCACGGTATTCATGTTGAATACTAATCCAACGTGTACGTGTAAATTTCTCAATCGCCCAATCGCCGCCGAAACGTCCCAAACCAGATGATTTTTCGCCACCAAACATCACATGTGCTTCATCATTTACAGATTGATCATTCACATGCACCATGCCACTTTCTACTTCTTGAGCGACACGATAACCACGTTCGATATTCGATGTAAATACAGATCCACTCAGACCATATTCACTACGATTAACGATTTCAATCGCATCTGCTTCATTTTGGGCACGAATCAATAAAGCAACAGGTCCGAACAATTCATGTTGTGCTGCTGAATTGTCAGGAGACACTTCACTTAATACAGTTGGCTCAAGCACGCTGCCTTTGCTTTTACCACCATACAGTAATTTAGCGCCTTCTTTTTGCGCTTGTTCGATAACTTCTAATAGACGATCTACTTCTTTTTCATGAATCAAAGGCCCAACTAACGTTTTCTCATCAGCAGGGTCACCGAATTTGAGACCTTTGACTGTATTCGTAAATTTCTCTACAAAAGTATTATAGATTGAATCATCAATCACAATACGATTAAGTGCCATACAGATCTGTCCTTGATGGAAAAACTTACCGTATACAGCGGCTTCGACAGCTTTATCAATATCCGCATCATCCAATACGATCATTGCATTGTCGCCGCCTAACTCTAGCGCTACATCTTTCAAATGTTCGCCTGCTAATTTACCGATTCCACGTCCTACTTCTGTTGAACCTGTAAATGAAATCAATTTAGGAATCGGGTGTTTGACAAAAGCATCGCCTATTTCGCTACCGCTACCACTGACAACACTAAGGACTCCTTTAGGTAATCCTGCTTTTTCAAAAATATCAGCGATCAATAATCCTGCTGTGATTGGTGTATCTGAAGCAGGCTTGATCACTACACCATTACCTACAGCAAGTGCTGGAGCGACAGAACGCATACATAGATGTAGAGGGAAATTCCACGGTCCAATTACACCGATTACACCTTTAGCTTCACGAACAACACGGTTTTCTTTGCCCGGGATATCTGAACCGATCAATTCCCCTTTCATTCGATAAGGGAACGAAGACGATTCTTCCAAAATACGTACTGTTGTCATCCATTCACGTTCTGCTTTGAGACGGGTACTACCTGATTCAGCAATCAACAGATCTACGATTTCTTCTTTACGTTCATTCATTTGCATCATCGCTTCACGCATGACTTTAGCACGTACAGCAAGAGGCGTTTTAGACCATTTCTTGCCTTCTGTTTGCGCTGTTTTGTACGCTTTATCTAGATCATTCTCATCCGAAGAACGCCATTCTACTAATGTTTCACCTGTATAAGGATTTTTATTTTGCATCATTTTGTCAGAAGAACCTTCTACCCATTCTCCAGCTATAAATTGCTTGTTCCAATGTGTATATTTTGATTGTACTAATGTCATAATAATATCCTCCTTAGGATAGCCTTAATAATGAATAGGCATATATAAATATCGAATAATAACAATTAGTTAGTATATTACTATTATTTCAATTGCTTCTCGTATACTTTACCCTTGTCTTTAGTAAAACAAACATTCAGAACAAATTTATATATCATTATTGGTATATAAAAAAGCCAGAACCTTTAAGGCCACTAGCTTTTGACATGTATTTATTTATAATATCTATTTTACAATTTTAAGATATATATACTTTTAACTTTTACGTCCTACAATCAATCCATGCGTACTTAATCCTAAAATACTACGCTCCCGGCATGTCTGAAAATGATAGTTGATCCATGTGTTATATGTATCTTTATCCATCACATCTATCGAACCATCTATAGTATGCGTTATTCCATCTGCTCCTGCATGATCGACAATCTCAGCCTGAGCAGACAGCAAATATTAGATAAATGAATAGCATTACCGATTTCTGCTTGTACAGATAATACTTGCTTAGATTGCACGATTTTGGCTTGAATTTGCTCAATATGTTTAGGTGTAATATCGATAGCTGTTACAGAGTGCCCTTGATCTGCATAATGAAGGGCATATACACCACTTCCTGCTCCGCTGTCTAAGATCGCAGATGCTGGAGGTAACTGAGATAACCATGTATCTATCATATGTAGAGTCGTTAGATATTCAACTGCTCGAGATGGACGTTCGAATCTTGAATCTTCATTATAAGATTGATAAAACTGAGACACTGCATCGGCCATGTCTATTCCTCCTTTGTCGATTTCATACCATTATATGACAATTCGTTTCTAAAGATAAGTATAGAATAGTAAGTGATCTTGACAGCCTTTTATAAGGGTGAGAAAATAATTTTTTGTATCATCTATAAGAAAGGAGTACCTCTATTCTATGAAAAACTCTTTATTATCGTTACGTCATATTCACCCTTTAGCATGGACAATCATTATAGGAACGTTATTTGGAAGAATGGCGACTTCGATGAGTATTCCTTTTTTATCGATTTATCTTACCCAGTCTTTGGGAGCGACACCTACACAAACAGGGATTACAGTAGCTGTCAGTTCATTAGTAGGGGTATTTGCTAGCTTTTATGGAGGTTATATCTCAGATCGGATCGGACGTAAAAAAGTAATGATTTTATCAATTACAGGGTGGAGTATTGTGTTTTTTGCTTTTGCTGCTTCCAATCAAATCTGGATGTTTTTTATAGTAAATACGCTAAATGGGCTTTGTCGCTCTTTATTCGAGCCTACTTCTAGAGCACTGTTATCAGAAGTGACTCCACAAGAGCAAAAATTGCTAGTATTTAATATGCGCTATACAGCGGTTAATGTAGGCGTTGTTTTCGGCCCATTGCTAGGATTATGGTTAAGTCGTGATGGATCAAGCAGTGCTTTTGTAATGGCAGGGTGTATCTATGTACTTTATACGATTATTCTTAGTTTTCAATTTGGTAAACATCCTGTGCATAGCAACTCTTCCGTAACGAATGAACAACGGATTACGTTAAAAGAAGCATTACGCATTATTTCTCAAGATCGAGTCTTTTTATACATATTGATCGGCACCACATTCTGTGTACTGGGTTATGGACATCTTAATTCAACTTTACCGCAATATTTAGCATTGGTTCCTCATTTACAAAATGGTACAACATGGTTTGCTTATATGTTAACACTCAATGCTATTACTGTACTGGTTGTACAATATCCATTAGTAAAATGGGCTTCACGCTTTGCGCCTGTTGTTTCTTTAATTGTGGGCAATGTGTTTGTAGCGACAAGCTTACTTCTATATGGATTAGCAAGTACTGGTGTAGCCTTTATGTTAATTACCGTTATTTTCACAATCGGTGAAGTATTGTTATTTACGATGATGGATATGTTAATAGATCGTATTGCCAAGCCAGAATGGAAAGGAACGTATTTTGGAACGATTGGATTTAATAATCTGGGTAGTGTCTGCGCCCCTATACTCGGAGGTTTTTTACTTGATGCTAGAGGCGCAGCACACAGTGTCCAGATATTTGTACCGTTAGCATTGACTTGTGCGCTTGGTCTACCATTTCTGATTGCAGCTTATCGTCGTATGAATAAATCTAGTCATATTTGACGATTAACGCTGAGTCCGTATTTCACTAGCTGCTATATCCAAAATAGAATGTTCACCCCAGCTACTAATAAAAGAATAGATTGAAAGACTACTTAATAACTCTTCGCTCAATTCTCCTTGTTCTACTTGCGCCATCAAAACATCACGTATCTGTGCATCGGTACGTGACCAGGGAACCGTCCGCATACCGCCTATTTCTTGTCCGGCGGAGCGGCGATCCCATACTCCTGCTACTTGCTCTAAAGAAAATACAGTAGATATCCCTTGATCGGTTCGGAAGTATACTTTCACTTGATCGGGTAAAAGAATGACTTGTTCAATCACTCCATCTACTAAAGGAATATCACCTATAAAAATATCATTGACCATCGTCAAGCTCCATTCTGTGATCACTTTATCTATTTGTTTGTGTAGCCATTTGCTTTATCAATGCAGGCATCCAGTCCGATAATACATAGAATTGAAATCCATCTTGTTTCGCTTTGGACGTATCCATAATCCATGAATCAGGCACACCAAAAGGAGACTGTGCTTCATCATCTGTTTCGCTTTGAATAATCGCTTGTTGTTCGGTACCCTGCTCTATCCACTGTACCAATTCACGTAGACTGACTTCTCCGTCAGAACGGGCATTAACAGGTCCTATCAATTCGGAAGAAATGCCTAACCAGAATAAAAATTCAGCGGCTTCTTGTTCATGAATAAAGTTCATCTGTGCTTCAAGATTCGAAATGCCAATCACTTTACCACTTAATACACGTTCGACATGAAAATGTAACCGCTTGGTATAATCATTAGGCCCTAACACAATTGGAAATCGTACAGCTGCTACTGGAAAATCAGCTTGTTGGAAAAAAACAGCTTCTGCTTGACGCTTGCCTTCTCCATAGCTAAGCTCTGCTTCTGGATCTGCATCAATTGTATAATGATGTGTATCTACATCTGATTCGTGGCATATACCTGTGCCGAAATCATAGACGGATAAGCTAGAAGTCAAAATATAACGTTTGGTTTTGTTTTGGAAAATAGATACTGCTTCACGTGCTTGCTGTGGTGTAAAGCAAATATTATCGTAGACAACATCATATTGCTGATCACCGATCGCTTTTTCCAAAGCTACTGCATCTTCACGATCTACCACTAAGCGTTGCACTTGATCTCCAAATTCATCTTCCGTTTTGCCACGAGTCAGTAGTGTTACTTTGATCTGTTCTTTCAATAGCAATTCCACTAGATTTTTGCCGAAAAAGCGTGTGCCACCTAATACCAATACGTTAGTCATTAAGAATTCCTCCTATTTGATATCTAATAGTTTATGAGCTTTCCAGATGAATGTAGCCATTAAGATATACACAAGTAGACCAAAAATAACGTATATAACTCCTAGTAATCCTGCTAGTATAACCAAATTGCCTTCACTTGTAGAAGATACAAAAGCGCTGATCGCTAATACAGCCAACGCTACAATCTGATTACATACATAAATGATCCAGCGCTGATAAGATACTTTTTTGAAATCTGGTAAGTTCTGTGCTTCTGCCAGTTCACCGATACCTTTACATACGGTATAAATAATAAATAAATCTGCAATAATAACGAGTAAGGATACGATAGCCAGCCACCACGGTAAAGGTAATACATTGGCTTGACCGGGTAAAAAGATCTGAATAATCGCAAGTACAGCCGCACTGATAGCAGCTATTTTACCTTTGGCGAATTGTGGATTTACTTTTTCTAATTTCATAAATCCAATAAAATACAAAACGCTTACAATAACAGTAGGTACATAATCTAACCAGATTGCTGCTAATCCGAATCGGTTCAATCCTGTAATCAATATCCCTAGTATAGCTTGACCTAAAAACGCCCAAAATAAATACAAAATACTCATGATGATCTCCTTTCATCTTCCCTGCTTCAATTATGTATAGATATGTCTTCTCTTTTATCTTACCATCAAATGACTTTTTGACCAAAAAGGCTATCTAGCTATAGCGTGTGATCATGATAGGATATAGGCAAAACGTATAACCATATCCTACCAGAATGCGCTATGATGATTGTAACAAACAATCCACTTTCAGGGGGAATAATAATGCCAAAAGTACTGAGTAGCAATATCGGTTATCCACGTCTAGGGGAACAACGGGAATGGAAAAAAGCACTTGAAGCGTTCTGGAGTAACAAAAGTTCTGAAACTGACTTTTTACAAACGATGAAAGATTTGCGTCTCGCTCATCTGAGTAAACAAAGCAAAGCAGGTATAGATCTGATTCCTGTAGGCGACTTTTCCTATTATGATCAGGTTCTAGATACTGCGGTCACTTTCGGATTAGTTCCAGAGCGATTTGGCTATACAGGTGGTGAAGTATCACTACAACAATACTTTGATATTGCTCGTGGGACAGACAATGCTACAGCAGGTGAAATGACCAAATGGTTCAATACTAATTACCATTATATTGTCCCAGAACTGGGTGGAATCACACCACAATTAACAGAAAACCGTCCACTGCGACTATACTTAGAAGCCAAAACAGAACTAGGCATTGAGACCAAACCTGTAGTGATTGGCCCGTATACCTTCCTCAAACTGTCTAAAGGATATGAAGCTTCTGAATTCAAGCATTGGCTGGATCAGTTAGCTCCACTTTATATTGAAATATTGCAAGGATTGAATAAAGCAGGTGTACGCTGGGTTCAGATGGATGAGCCATCCCTTGCGCTAGAAGTATCTACAGAAGAATGGCAATGGGTGCAAGACATTTATGCTCAGTTCAATCAAGCGACTCCTGATGTGAACTTGCTAGTACAGACTTATTTTGAAGGTGTCGATGATTTTGGTAAATTGATCGATCTACCTGTACAAGGAATTGGCTTGGACTTTGTACATGGATTAGAGCAAAATCTGAACAACCTTGATGATTGGGGATTCCCTGAAGACAAAATTCTAGGCGTAGGTCTAGTCGATGGTCGCAATATCTGGCGTTCCAAATTAGAAGATAAAATTGAATTGATTCAAACTATTTCTCAAACTGTACCTGCCGATCGTTTACTGATTCAGCCGTCTTGCAGTCTACAACATGTACCGGTAACCACCAACAGCGAAACGTCTCTTGATCCAATTATCAAAGACGCTCTTGCTTTTGCAGATCAGAAATTAGAAGAATTGGCTTTGCTAACGAAAGCTGCTAATATCGGTGCAAGCGCGGTACAAGAAGCATTGGATCGCAGTCGTGAAGCCGTAGAACGTATTGCTCATTCGTCATGGCGTGCTCCACAAGAACAACATCTACAACAAGATGAAGGTTCGGCTACACGCAATGTTCCTTTTGCACAGCGTCAAGTGATTCATGCAGAAAAATGGAAATTACCATTATTGCCTACAACGACGATCGGTAGCTTCCCACAAACGGTCGAAGTACGCCGTGCTCGTCAATTATGGCGTAAAGGAGAATTGTCGCCAGCAGACTATAATCGTTTTATTGAAGAACAGATTCAAGATTGGATTTCGATTCAAGAAGAGTTGAAATTAGATGTATTGGTACATGGTGAATTTGAACGTACTGATATGGTTGAATTTTTCGGAGAACAATTAGATGGATTTACATTTACACGCTTTGGTTGGGTTCAATCGTATGGTTCACGTTGCGTGAAGCCACCAGTGATCTATGGTAATGTCCATTTTGTAAAACCAATGACCGTAACGGAAACAAAATATGCTCAATCATTAACCACTAAGCCTGTTAAAGGGATGTTAACAGGTCCAGTAACGATTCTAAACTGGTCATTTGTACGTGACGATATTCCTCGTAGTAAAGTGTCTTACCAGATCGCACGCGCTATTTCAGATGAGATTCTAGCACTTGAAGCGGCGGGTATTGAAATGATTCAGGTAGATGAGCCTGCTCTACGTGAAGGATTGCCTCTAAAACGTAGCAAATGGCAAGAATATCTGGATTGGGCAGTAGGTTCGTTCCGTCTATCTACAGCCGCTGTACAAGAAACAACACAAATTCATACTCACATGTGTTATTCCGAATTCCATGATATTATTGATGCGATCAAAGATATGGATGCCGATGTTATCTCTATTGAGACATCTCGTAGCCATGGTGAATTGATTTCTTCTTTTGAAGTTCATGGGTACGATAAAGGCATTGGTCTAGGTGTCTATGATATTCATAGTCCTCGTGTACCTGCCAAAGAAGAAATGGTACAGTTGATCGAACGCGCTCTACGTGTACTTGATCCGAAATTGTTCTGGATTAACCCGGACTGCGGATTAAAAACTCGTGCACATCCTGAGACTGTGGCTGCTTTGAAATTAATGGTTGAAGCCGCAGACGATATTCGTCAAAAGCTAGGTCAAGAAGTAAGCGCAGGTAAGCTTTAATTGCCAAAAGGATGCTAATTTTCAATACAATGTCTAATAAGCTGATAGATTAACAAATAAAAGCCTTTCATGATTAGAGCGGATTCCGACGAATGCTCTTGATCGTGAAAGGCTTTTTTATTCAAATAGGAATAAGATTATTCGAAAACAGGACGCATAAAGCTACGCTCGTAACTGATAATACACTTGTTTTTATTAGCAAATTCAAATGCTTGCTGGCATTCTTCATCTACCGCCATCTCTTGACGATAACGTTCGTAATCCGCAAGACTTGGAAAAGAAAATAAAGCATAAGCGATATTATTCGCCCCTTCATGTGGAAGAAAATATCCGTGATGGGTGCCCCCTAATTTGTTAACTAGCGGTATCCACATCTTCGCATATTGCTCAAATTCTTTCACTTGGTAAGGATCGATCACATATTTGAGATAGCATGTAATCATCGTATTCCTCCTACCTTATTCACTAATCCAGACTGTTTTTTCAGCAAATGGAGTCCGCTTACTTTGTTGATCCTTATTTTCCGGTACACCAATATAGATAAAGCCTAGCATTTTACCTTTTTCACTTAGATCAAAAGCTTTACCCATCAATTCGTGATAACAAGGTTCGCCACTTCTCCAGACTGCGCCTAGTCCTAACTCGTGAATTTCAAGCAACATATTTTGAATGGCTGCAAAGACTGCACCATATTCTTCAAGTTCGATAATTTTAGGATTGTCCTCAGGTTCTACCGCTACAGCGATAATTAATGGTGCACGTTCTACCTTTTTGCGTGCAGAAGATAGACTTTCTTCAGTAACTTCACCATTACCTGCTACGCTAGCTAATGCTTCTGCTAACTTATTACGTCCATTACCTTCTAATACGAAAAATTTCCACGGTTCAGTTAAACGATGATTCGGTGCCCAGATCCCTGCTTCCAAAATACGCTCAATACTTTCGCGTGGAATAGAGTCCTGCTTTACTTTACCAATCGAACGACGATTACGAATACTTTCTGAAATACTCATCTATAACTTCCTCCTCTATGATAATCATTCTCAGTCTCTTGTTTATTGTACACGAAGTGGGAAGAAATCTCTAATTTTAACTTTTCTGATCAATGGATAAAAGAATAATCAACTCAAAACATGACCCTGTATATCATAGAGTCATTTTTGAGTTGATTGTATTACCACTCAATTATTATGTAAACAGATCTTACAAATCCCCGAACCCGCCCTCGTCTATATCTATAATCAGCATGTGGTAGTAACAATAATAGGTGAGTTGTACTCATGTAACAATACAAGGCTAATTTATCATTAAAGGACTCGAACCTTCAGAAATTGCCCCTCATTTCTACCCAACGGTCCAACTTAAACCAGTTGGCGGTTTGTATGCTCGCCTTATAGATAATAGATTACCAACTTGTAAGTGTGTACAGTATGATCTTTAATCAACCAAATCGGTTTTCCAATTCAGTTCTTGAATACGAGTATCCAGTTCACGATACGTTTTGGCCAGATGATCCATCTCTTCTTGCAACGTTCCAATATTTACGGTCGCTAGAAAACGGACTTCTGACTTGGTATAACGATCTTGCTTGATACTGGCTGTATGCATCAGATCATTTAGTATATTGCGACGTAATCCAAGCGTATCTCGATCGGCTAATGCATCAGCTAATGTTGTGTCATTTTCAAAGATCACTTGTGCATTGGTACGATTAATTCGTTTGATCAGTACATTTAATTCGGTTAACAAATGACCCATTTCTTTTAGCAATTCATTGGGGCGCTCAGGTGGCTTTTCACCTTCTTGTACTTTAGCGCTTCGGCTCAGACGTACTTTCATCTGTTCTATTCTTTTCTGCACATCAGATCGTACTATTAATGCTTCTGCTAACTTCATTACTTTCACCTCCATTACATATTTCTTTCCTATTTCCGCAAATGTCCCTATCATTATAGGTATAACCAATCACTATGTAAATAAACCTTTTGCAATATGTTAAAATAGAGAAAATCGATTCTCAGGAGGATTTATGATGGGTAAAGAAATCGAAAAAAAATACGTATTACATACTTATCCTACAGATTTGGATATTGTAGAGACACAAGAAATTCATCAGACCTATTTGGCTACCAGTGAATCCGAGACGTTGCGAGTACGCAAATTAGTCATTAATGGTCAAGAGCAATTCACAATGACGCACAAAGCAGGCAAAGGGCTAGTACGTGAAGAAACAGAATTTGATATTGGTGCTGGTATTTATGAACAGCTAATAGGTAAGTTAGAGGTAACTCCTTTAATCAAAACACGTAAAAAAGTGAAGTGGAATGACTATCATTTTGATCTGGATATTTATCATAATACGGTACAAAAGGATCTTATAACCATCGAAATAGAATTTGCGGAAGAAGCAGATGTAGAACATTTCCAAAAGCCCGATTGGTTCGGTGAAGATGTGACGGGTGAAGGCCAATATGTGAATAGCGTACTATGGGAACATATTCAATCCGCAGCTAAGTAAAAGGTATATGTTCTCCGCTTTCTATCTAGTATTATCGTATAGCATAGAGTAATTTATGGTAAAAAATAGCGTATCATCTTGGCGATTACTACCTTGAGATGTTACGCTATTTGGCTTACTGTGTTTCTTCTTTTAAGAGTAAAGTTAGACGGTTCCATTCTTGTTCAAACGCTTCTGGTTCTACAAATGGACATTCACCTGAAAAATACCAATCTGTCAGCAAAAAGATCAATTCATACATACCCTGATAATACAATTCTGGATAAGCATTTCGAGAGCGGAAATTATCATGTGATGACCAATCTTTGACAAAATTCGTGAAGAACCAAAATCCACTTGCTATATGCCGTTCCAAAGGTGCTGTCGATTCTAATTGCTGGATATACTTTACCATCAATTTGAATACTTTTACCAAATGTACATGATCCCAGTCGAGATCTACTCGTAAGTGCAATATAAAGCTTTCTTTCTCTCCTTCTAATTCATGTAAAAGTTGTTGGGTAATATCCTCTTTATTCATCATCTGACCCTCCTTAATTTCAACATCATATCATCAAGTCCTACAGCGAGCAGTATACCGAATGTATATCGAACCAGATCAATCCACAAAAATCCTTTGCCTAAGACCAATCCGCCAAGCATAGTATGACGTATGTCGTTAATCCATATGGCTTGATATAGCTGACTACATTCAATTAGATAACAAAATAACAAACTTAATATTGCAGCAAATAACAGACTTCTATGTACCCATATGATACGTATTCCTATATAAATCATTATTGCCCATAGCACATCTCCTGCATGATCGGATAGAATATCAGGTAACGTAGACGCATATATTCGTGATGCTAATCCAAGTGCAATAGTTATTATAATAGCTACACTGTAATAAAATCGTACTCTTTTGCTCGCAGATAAAAGCTTATGCACAGGTTTAGAGGTAAACACTATCTATCCTCCTACTTGATAGTTATGTATTTTGTAAGTATACGTATGGTAATCATACCGAAAAAATAAAGTAAAAGCGACTTCATAAGGATTATCAGAACCTTAGAAGTCGCTTCAGTATTTATATATAATGATCTATTCAATGATTTACTATTAATCTGCAATTTTTTACTTGGCTGGTGCAGGCTTCACTTTAGCTTTTTTAGGTTTCTTTTTACCATAATTGCGGAACTTCTCTTCCAATTCTTCTAATGTAAAGCCTTTGGTTTCTGGTAAATATTTTTGTACAAATGTAATCGCCAGTAAGCCTAAAGCTGCGAACAAATAGAATGTTGCGGATAGTCCAATACCTGCCATTAATATAGGGAAGGTTAATCCAACTAAGAAGTTAACAATCCACAAGCAGAATACGGTCACACCCATTCCGAATCCACGTAATTGTAATGGGAAAATCTCAGATAACATTAACCAGGTTACCGGAGAAATCGCGCCTTGTTGGAAAGCAAGGAAGGTAACGGTTAAGGATAAGATTACATAAGGCAATGCAGGTGAACCTTCCAATACTGCTGAGAAAATCGCAATCAGTAATAATACGCATGTTGTACCTATTAGACCCGTTCTAAGCATCGGACGACGACCTACTTTACCTAACAACCACATTCCCAAAAATGTTGCGGCTACCGAGATTACACCGTTCGCAATATTACTAATCAAAGCTGCTTTAGTTTCAAAACCTGAATCTTTAAGAATCTCAGTACCATAATAAATAATCGAATTAACACCCGTAATCTGCTGAACAACTGCGATACCTAATCCAATAAACATCAGACGGCGTATCCAAGGTACAGCAAGATCTTTAAAGCCTGCTTTTTCTGTACTTTCTTCTGCATCAAAAGAAGCTTTGATTTCTTCTACTTCTATTTTCGCTTGTTCTTCTGTACGAATTTTGCGAAGCGCTTTTAATGCCCGTTCATTTTTGCCTTTTGCCACTAACCAACGTGGACTTTCAGGCACACGTAACATTCCAAAAAATAAGAAGATTGCTGGAATAGAAGCGATCGCTAACATATAGCGCCATACATGGGTATTATCACCCATCGTTATCCCTAGAATGGCATTAAAGATAAAGGCAAGCAATTGACCACTCACAATCATTAGTTCATTACGGGTAACAATACCGCCACGTTTGTTTGCGGGAGACATTTCTGCTAGATACGAAGGTACGGTTACCGAAGCACCACCTACAGCAAGTCCCAATAAGAAGCGACAAATGACCATAACGGTAACGTTAGGAGCAAGGGTTGAACCGACGGTAGCGACGAAAAACAAAACTGCTAGATAGATAATATTTTGCTTACGTCCCAAGTAATCAGAAAGCCGTCCGCCTGCGATCGCTCCGAATGCTGCACCAAACAGTAGAATACTAGCGACTAATCCTTCTGTAAACGAGTTCAGCCCGAGTGCCGCTGACATAAATGGTAAAGCCCCGTTGATTACCCCTGTATCATAACCAAATAGCAATCCACCCAATGTAGATATCAAAATAATTTTACGTAAAAATGCCTTTTGACTGGCTCCCTTTTCCATTATCATCTCTCCCTATTCATTCCTAAAACGTTATTGCCACTTATTCTGTCTATGTACTTACATATATTGAGTTCATCGATTGACACATTTTCCACTTAAGAAAGATGTAATTTCGATTGAATCAAACAATGACTGACGTACTTTAGTTTCAGAAAAAAAGCATCTATTTTCAGCCTGTAATCAATATACCCAAATGCATACATATTGAATAACATTATTAAGATGATAGAAGTTATATATAGCAATTAGATATAAGGAGAGATCAAAGATACGTGATACTCATCATTTACTATTGATCTAAATATTTTGTGTCACTATACAGTTCAATAACAAATTCTAAAAACAAACTATCCACTACTTCAACTTGTACTTTTTCATCTACCCACTTCAACGTTGTACCTATTTTATTCTTGAACACAGTGGACTTTCCATATTGTCGATTGAATACATCTGTTGCTTTAGTTAAATATTGATCTTTATGCTCATAATCATAGTAATTGATCATTTTTCTATATAACTTTTCAGTTTTTCGGTCAAAATAATACATAATGGCAATCTGACGATTCGTATCCTGATAAACCAACATATCCAAGCTTTCCTCTTCTATACTCATATTCATAGGCTTTAATGTTTCAACCGATCTCACTTGTTCTTTAGTTTGACCCAAAGCTATCGAATAAAAAGTTAAATCTGGATATATATGATGCTTAATATGACCTAATCCAATACAGATTGCTATGCACAGCAAGCTCAATAGAATATATCTTTTAATCATTTTATCTCCTTTACTATTGAATCTTATACGTTATGTAATCTCAATATATTCGCTAACGCTTGATTCTAATAATCCGATCAATTCTTCATCCATAAATCCATAGTCGTCTGGGATATTCAAACAAATAATAGTTTTACCTAGCAGTTCTTCATTGAATTTAGATTGAATTTTGCTTTTATGCTTTTTCTCCATCACAAAAATAATATCTGCCCAACCGATATGACCTGCGGTTACTTTGATACGTGCGTTCTCTTCTGTTCCTGCGGAGCGTACTTGATATCCTTCAAGATGTTCAAATATTTTTTCAGCGGTTAAGCTACGCCATTGATTACGACTGCAAATAAATAATAATTTGTTCATTTTACTTTACCCCTTCATATTGAGATGAATGATGAATCTTTATTGTAGTTTATCCCCCAAATAACCCTATTATACAGAACAGATCACAAATAAAATATAAAAAAGGAACTTCCAACGATCTGGAAGTTCCTTTTTTGATAATAAATTAGCCTTCGATCAACAATGTTTCTGGATCTTCAAGCAATTCTTTGACTTTAACGAGGAAGCTTACTGCTTCGCTACCGTCAATAATACGGTGATCATATGACAATGCGATATACATCATCGGACGATTTTCCATACGTTCTGCATCAATTGCTACCGGACGAAGCTGGATTTTGTGCATACCCAGAATCGCTACTTGCGGTGCATTCAAGATTGGCGTTGAAAGCAAGGAACCAAATACACCACCGTTAGTGATTGTAAATGTACCTCCTTGAAGCTCAGACAATCCTAATGTGTTTGAACGTGCTTTAGAAGCTAACGTTGCGATTTCTTTTTCGATTTGAGCAAAACCTAGACGGTCTGCATCACGAACAACAGGAACCACAAGACCTTCTTTAGCAGATACCGCAATACCGATATCATAGAATTTCTTCACAATAACATCATCGCCATCAATCTCAGCATTGACCATAGGGAACTTTTTAAGTGCCCCTACAACTGCTTTCGTGAAGAAAGACATAAATCCTAGACCTACATCATATTTCTCTTTAAACGCATCTTTACGGCGTTTACGAACATCCAAGATCGCTGTCATGTCTACTTCATTAAATGTTGTTAACATTGCAGCATTATGCTGAGCTTCAACTAGACGATTCGCAATCGTGCGACGACGACGTGACATCGGTTGACGATCTGCCGGTTTAGCTGGATTGTTCTCAACAGGTTTTTTAGCAGGTACAGCTTCAGATTTCGCTGGTGCTGGTTTGTCACCATGTTTGCGTACATCGTCTGGATTGACTCTGCCGATCGGATCGTTGCTTTGTACCGATCCTAGATCAATACCACGCTCACGAGCTAACTTGCGAGCAGCCGGTGTACCGATAGCATCCCCATTATCTGGTTTGCTTGTTACAGCATTTGTCGATTTATCGGTTGCTTTTTCAGCAGCAGGCTCAGCACCTTTTGCTGGATAGTTAATTGTAACGACATCATCTGATTTACTTTCAGGCTTGGATTCTGGAGCTGGTTTGGATTCAGATGCAGCAGGTTTGCTACTTCCACTTCCAGCACCGATCACACCTACAGATTCACCGACTTGTACTGTTTCACCTTCTTGCTTGGTGATAGACTCTACAACTCCATCCTCTTCGGCACTGATCTCCAAGTTGACTTTATCTGTCTCAAGCTCAAGCAGTACATCTCCTTGACTGACAGTGTCTCCTTCTTTCACAACCCATTTTGATACCGTTCCTTCGGTTATAGACTCGCCCATTTCGGGTACTTTAATTTCACTCACAGCCGACTACCTCCCAGGGATATGTTGTTCTGTAAAGAATTTTGTTTGAGTGCTAATCCTAGTATACGCTGTTGTTCGATGGCGTGAATATGTTGATAACCACTAGCCGGGCTAGAACGTTCTGGACGACCGATATAACTTACAGCTACACCTTCTTGTGCCAAATCGCGCAAGCGTGCATCGGTATATCTCCAGTATCCCATGTTTTGCGGTTCTTCTTGTAACCAGATAATTTCTTGCAAGTTCGTAAACTCTGCTAGAACAGCATTGATTTCTTCTTTCGGGAATGGATACAGTTGTTCTACACGAATCACATGTAACCAAGAGTAGTCTTCTTCTTTGTTTTTATCCAAAGCCTCTTCGAGATCGATCGCTACTTTACCCGTACAAAGGATCACACGTTGTACAGCATTCTTTTTGTCGCCCAGACCTTTTTGTTGCAAAATCGGTTGGAACGTTCCTTCACTAAATTCCGCAGGTGATGAAGCAACACGCGGATTACGAATTAGACTTTTCGGTGCCATCACCACTAATGGACGTACATTTTCTTCCTGAGTACTACGTGCCTGACGGCGAAGTAGATGGAAGTATTGTGACGCAGAAGTCAGGTTAGCTACAGTAAAGTTATCTTCGGCTGCCAATTGCAAGAAGCGTTCTGGGCGCGCACTAGAATGCTCAGGTCCCATACCTTCATGACCATGTGGCAACAACATCACAAGACTGGATTTTTGTGTCCATTTACTACGTCCAGCTGAGATAAACTGGTCAATAATAACTTGCGCTGCATTAGTGAAATCGCCGTATTGTGCTTCCCAGATTACTAATGTTTCCGGTGCATACACATTGTATCCATATTCAAATCCAAGTACTGAAGCTTCAGACAATGGACTGTTATGAATAGCGAATGATGCTTTCGCTTCTGGCAAACGATGTAACGGACAGAAAGGTTCACCTGTCTGTGCATCATGCAATACTAGATTACGATGAGCAAATGTCGCACGTTCTACATCTTGTCCAGTAATCCGAATAGGCTTACCATCTGCTAAGATTGAAGCAAATGCCAGTGTTTCTGCATGTCCCCAATCAACTTTGCCTTCTGGACTAAGTGCAGTTGCACGACGTTCCAGAATACGCTGTAGTTTAGGATACACATTGAAGTTTTCTGGCCATTTCAGCAATCCCTCATTGATCGTGTTGAGTAGATTAGCAGGAACTCCAGTAGAAGCTTCAGGTGTTTTGCTATCTGCTTCCAAACGATTTAGAGGTGCATTGGAATCTTCAGTATGATCTGTTTTCACTTCTTCGTAGATCGATTTTAGATGATCTTGGATTTCAGCTTTGAACTGCTCATAACGTTTTTCATCCACAACACCTTGCTTCGCCAATTTGTTACCATATAGTGAAGCTACACGAAGGTGATTTTTCACTTTGCCATACATAATAGGTTGAGTCGTTTCAGGATCATCTGTCTCATTATGCCCATAACGACGGTAGCCAATCAGATCAATCAAGAAATCTTTTTTAAATAAATTACGATATTCAGTCGCCATAGCTACAGCACGTAGACAAGCTTCTGGATCATCTGCGTTCACATGGATAATTGGAATCTCATATCCTTTAGCAAGGTCACTTGCATAATGAGTCGAACGTGAATCTCCACTGTCTGTTGTGAAGCCTAGACGGTTATTAACAATAATATGAATAGTACCGCCATTTTGATAACCTGTTAGCTGATTAAAGTTAAGCGTCTCTGCGACAATACCTTCACCTGCGAATGCGGCATCACCATGCATGATGATAGCTGCTGCTTTGTCAGGGTCTTGGCGAGGATAACCTTTGTCTGTACGATCATCCTGTGCAGCACGAGTAAATCCTTCAACCACCGGGTTAACATATTCCAAGTGACTTGGATTGTTTGCCAGTGTCAGACGAGTTTCAAAGCTTTGCCCTTCTGGAGTAACAGAACGATGTGCACCTAAATGGTACTTCACATCACCTGTCCAGCCAAAAGTAACACCCATCGAGCCTTCAGAAGGCATTGTGTCTTTATTTGGTGAATGATGGAACTCGGAGAAAATCTTGCTGTATGGCTTACCAAGAACATGAGCCAATACATTTAGACGACCACGATGCGCCATTCCCATTAAGACATGTCTTGCGCCACTACGTGCAGCAATACGTACGATTGAATCTAGCATCGGTACAAGGACATCATTACCTTCGATTGAGAAGCGCTTTTGTCCAATAAATGTACGATGCAAGAATTCTTCAAATTGTTCGACTTCCACTAGACGCTTGAACAATTCAATGCGTTCTTCGTCATCCAATGAAAGTGTAGACGATCCTGTTTCAACTTGACGGTTGAGCCAGTTACGCTCCTTTTCATCATGTACATGTGCAAATTCATAAGCCAGTGGACCTGTATACTTCTTACGCAACATCTGGATAGCTTCCCATCCGTCTTTTGCTTCAGGAGGTGCATTTTCCCAGATCAATGATGCTGGTAATTGTGCAAGGTCACGTTGTCCCAGTCCGTATTGCTCTGGATCAAGTAAACGAACATCAGTCGCTGTACTTAGTCCAAGCGGATCAATGTCCGCTGCCAGATGCCCGTATGTACGGATATTCCATACTAAACGTTCGGCTGCAACCGCTTTCTTAAGCAAATTAGTGTCTACTTTAGCTGGTGTTTCTGTACTACTACTTACCACTGTTTGACCAGATGATACGGTAACAGGAGCAACAGGCTCTCCATAACGTTCAAAAAGTTCACGGTATCCTTCATCTACAGAATTCGGATCTTGTTTGTACAGTTCATATTGTTCTTGTACATACCCCAAATTGGGTCCGTAATACGATTCCCACAGCCATGGTTGGTTTGATTCGTCGATTGTCATCGAGGATTCCCTCCGTCTTGAATTTTTTGTGAATATATTTGTGACGGAATTGCAACATATTTAATTATACCTCTATATGATTGATCACAAAATAGCCTAAAATTAGACTATGAACGAGTAAAACGTCTTTTTTTCAAGAAAACGTTTTCTCACGCTGCACATAAAGAGTTATTCAGGTTTTTTAGCCCTTTTACGGCTATTTTTAATCCAAATACAGGAAAACAGAGATTTTGAGAATAGACATATCGCATTTTGTATATATCATTCTGCACATTCTAGTTGAATACTGAGCAGTGCATGCCCCCTCATTCGTACTAAATTACTCTTTACTCTTCCCATTCTACAATACATAGGTATGAATTTCCAATTTAAATGCTTACTATTTTTACCCAAATCTTCCTGAGATTGATTTCGTAGCAAAAAGGACATGTAAAAAAGTGTCACCACTACTTCACACATCCTCCTTTTTTTGTTCACTTTTGAGATCATTTGCGATTACGATGTTGTGATACGCATCATATCGATATGAGGAATATCGTCTTCTAGATACATTTCTGAGATCGGTTCAAATCCATAACTGCTATAAAATTTCTCTAAGTAATGCTGAGCTTGGATTTTAATTTTGTCTTCTTTCAATTCATGCTGAATAAATTCGATACTTTTGCGAAATAGCTCTTGCGCTAATCCTTTTCCACGATATTCACGCTTTACAATCACTCGACCGATCGAAGCTTCTGGATAGGCTACACCGGAAGGAAGAAGTCTTGAATACGCAACAATCTGACCCTTTTCTTCTTTGTAAAGATGATAGCTGGCGATATCTTTACCATCTACTTCTTGATAAGGGCAGTTCTGTTCAACCACAAAAATAGCTGTTCGTTCTTGCAAAATGCGATACATTTCTAAAGATGTTAATTCATCAAACGTTTTGATATGCCAACTCATCGTATCTCTCCTCTTACACTCACTTCTTCATGTTTACATTGGATGAATGAAATTTGATAGGGTTATTTGTAATTCACTTTAACATTTCAGATCATTATTCGTAAAATATTTTGTGCATCTTTTATGCATCTATAATTTATTTTCAAAAAACGAGATTGCTGATATAGAGAAAAGCTCTGTCTGTCCGAATATACGACTTCAGATCAAGTCAGTATCACGAACAGACAGAGCTATTTATAATTTGTTTATGATTTCATGCTTACCTATGCTTCGATCTATTCAGACAAGATCGTTAGAACATATTAACCCATAATGACTTTAACTTCGTGTTCTTTACCATCACGGAAATCTGGCAAGATATTGCCTTCGATTACTTTACCGTCGACTTTGATTTCTTTAATACCACGAGCTACCCCTGCTGCGTTATCTACATGCAGATTATACGTAGCTCCACGGAAAGCACGACGATACGTGAACTCTTTCCAGTCTTTCGGAATACTTGGATCTACCAATAGACCTTCATTCTCAGCACGTACGCCTAGAATCCAGTTGGTTGCCATACGTTGTAACCACTGCGAAGAACCGGTATACCATGTCCAGCCTCCACGACCATAGTTAGGTGAGATTGGACCATCCGAGTTACCTGGTGTTACATACGGCTCGCCTACATAACCATTAGGATCATCAGAACGGTTAGGTGGACAAATTTTGCTATACGCTTCATACGCTTTCTCTGGTTGACCAATCAGTGTATACGCCCATACTGCCCAAGTAGCTGCATGCGTATACACACCTCCGTTTTCACGTAAGCCTGGAGCATAGCGAGTAATATAACCGATATCACGACGAACTTTAGTATAAGCAGGGTACAATAGCAAAGCACCATGATCACGTAGTAAATGTTTACTTACGCTATCCATTGCTTGTTGTCCACGCTCTTGATCAGCTACGCCAGAGATAACAGCCCACATCTGTGGATTCAAGAAGATTTGACCTTCTTCATTTTCTTTCGATCCTACTTTTAAACCATCATCGTTGGTCGCTTGTAGATACCACTCGCCATCCCAACCATATTTGTTCAATGCTGCTTTTAAGCTACCTTGTACTTCAACCATTTTATCTGCAAAGACTTGATCGCCACGTTTGGCTGCTACTGGTGCAAAGTTACCTAGGATAAGGTATAAGAACTCACCTACCCAGAAGCTTTCACCTCTCCACTCATAACCAATCGCACTTAGACCATCATTCCAGTCATGTTCACCCATTAACGGAACACCACGCGGGCTAAAGCGTAAGAATGTTTTCTCAATCGCTAATTTACAATGCTCATATACTGTTGCTTCTCCACCATCAAGGAACGGAGTAACTTCATCTAAGATATCGTAGTCCTGTGTTTCTTTCAGATACGCATCCATGATGAACGGAAGCCATAACAAATCATCTGAACAACGTGTACGAGGACCGCCGCCACGAATCGTGAACCACCAGTGAAGTACATCACCTTCTTGGAATTGTTGAGAAGCATGCATAAGAATTTGTTTACGCATCAGTTCTGGCTTGCTTGTTAAGAAAATCTGAGAATCTTGCAATTGGTCACGGTAACCATATCCTGCACTTGTTTGATAATAGGCTGTTTTACCCCATAGACGACAAGAGATAGATTGATACTTCAACCATACATTAGTCATAATATTCATCGCTGGATCAGGAGTGTGAATTTCTTCAACATCAATGAGTTCACTCCAGAATGCATGTACATCTTGAAGTGTACGTTCTGCTGCTTCTACGGTTGTATATTTTTGGATCAATGCATCTGCATCTTCTTTTTCTTGCTCTGCTGCACCAATTGTAAATACAACGGTATGTGAAGCGCCTGCTTCTAAGTTAATCGCTACACGTAAAGAAGCTGTAGCATCACCAAAGCGTCCACTGTTACCTGCTAATTCTTTATCAATCATTGCTTGTGGACGAGATTCTTCTCCATACATACCTACAAATGATTCTTTGTCTGCATCAAAAGAAGAAGGGGTTTCACTTGCCGCATGGAACGCTGTATAAGGCCAGCTTACATTGTTACTGCGTCCTTTTTCATCCGGGAAGCTCCATAAGTATTTTTCAAGCTGAATCGCGTTCAGGTCTTGTTTATATTCAGAGTTCATAAAGATTTTGTGGAATTCACGATGCTCATCTGGCGCAAAACCTGGAGCCCATTCAAAATAAGTTGTTGCATCCAGTTCACGCGCTGTTGTGCTGTTATTAGTTACTTTGAGCTGCATAATTTCAAGTGGTGCATCAGGAGCTACAAATACGGTTAACTCACTGCGAATGCCATCCACTTGTTGTGTAAATACGCTATAACCAATACCATGACGTACTTCGTAGAATTCATATTCTGCCATAACGGGTTTCCAGCCTGCTGACCAGAACTTACCTGAGTTACGATCACGTAGATAAATAAATTTACCCCATGAATCTTTAATAACATCTTGGAAAAGACGAGTGATTCGGTTCTGCCCTGCATTACCACGCCATGAGCAACCGCCACCTGCTTGCGATACCATAAAGGAGTAATCGCCATTACTGATAATATTGCTCCACGGACGTGGTGTGCGTGGATTGGTAATTACATATTCACGACCATTTTCTGTAAAATAACCATATTCATTTTGGAAAAGTCCTGTTTGTTGTGTTTGATTTTGTATTGTTGACATTCAATATCCCTCCAAAAAGTAAACTTGTATTCTTCTATCCAAAATACGTTCTCGTAGAACGAATTGTCTCTTGTGCTGCTACAGCATTGTAATCATGATTCAGGTATGAAATTACTTCATACCTGAAATGGTGTATCCTTCGATAATATGACGCTGCATAAAGATAAACAGAATAACAATCGGTACAACCATGAATGAAGCACCTGCCATCTGAATAGCAAAGTCACCACCATATTGACCTTTCAATAATGATAATCCAACTGATAACGTGTATAGATTTTCATCATTGGCAATAATCAACGGCCACAAGAAACTGTTCCATCCGCCGATAAAGGTTAAGATCCCTTGTACTGCAAAGATTGGCTTCGCAATCGGAATTACCAATTGGAAGAATGTACGTAATTCACTGGCTCCGTCCAATCGTGCTGCTTCGATCAAGTCAGCCGGAATGGTTGTCATAAATTGACGGAATAAGAAAATACCAAACGCATTAACCATACCTGGTAAAACAATACCTGCCATTGTATTGGTTAGGTTCATCTGATTCAGCAATAGATAGACTGGAATCATTGTAACTTGAGAAGGAATCATCATTGTTCCTAATACAAGATAGTAGAGAACATTACGACCCGGGAATTCGAACTTAGCAAATGCATACCCTGCTGCCGCATTTAAAAATAAACCAATAAAGGAGAAAAATACGATAACTAATGTGTTCCACAAATAGGTCGCAAATCTCATCTCTGTAAATAGACGTACATAGTTCTCAAGCGTAGCTTGTTGTGGCCAGAACTTCGGTGTTAAGGCTACAACTTCACTTTCTGGTTTGAAGGATGCAAGAATCATCCATACAAAAGGGATACACATCGCTATACTCCCAAGAAGTAGCAGCGTAATCACTATCGTTTTGTAGACCGGTTTGACTTGAATATCCATTTTGGAACCTCCCTTCATACTTTGTTCTGTTTATTAAGCTGACTACAGAACTTAGTATTCTACATCGCTGTCTTTTTTACGTACTTTGAACTGGATCATTGTTACAAGAATAATAATTGCAAATAGAACAATAGAACCTGCTGCTGCATAACCAAAGTTATTGCGTTGGAACCCTGTGTTGTAAATAAATAATGCCATAGACATCGTGCTGTTAATTGGACCACCTTTGGTCATAACAAGCGGCTCTTCAAAAAATTGAATCCAGCCGATTAGTGTTGTAATCGATACGAAAAAAGTAGCAAAGCTGAGCAAAGGAACCGTAATCTTAGTCAACTGTTCCCAACGGCTTGCTCCATCAATCTGAGCAGCTTCATAGTACGTACGCGGAATCCCTTGTAACGCTGCTAAGAAAATGATCATATTCAGACCGATCGCTTTCCACACTGCCATAATAATCAGTGAGAACTTAGCAATAACAGGATCTTGTAACCAACTGACAGGATCGATCCCGATAAAGCCTAACATCTGATTAATGAGACCATATTGAGAGTTATACAAATATCCCCAGATTACAGCTACAGCTACGATATTTGTAATCGAAGGCATGTAGTAAATCACTCGGAAAGATTTGAAAAGCCAACTGGTACCCTGATTAATCAAAATCGCAATGGCCATCGAAATAAGAACAACTGAAGGAACACCAACGACTACAAAAATAAGAGTATTGAACATCGACTTCTGGAATGTTGCATCCGAGAACAATCGAACAAAGTTATCAAATCCATTAAATTTGATATTCGAGAAGTCAGCCAATCCCGATAAGTTCATGTTTGTAAAACTGATGAAAATAGCGATAAAGATAGGAATAAATGAAAACAAAAACAAAATAATTAGCGTGGGTGCAATAAACAAATACGGATATTTATATTTGTTTAATTTTTGCAAAGCGTTTTGCATATTGGATTCCCTCCTTCACAGAAGTTTTGACGTTCTGGTGTACTATCGATCTCATCCAGATTCACCGTAGATCATTTCATCTAAGCTGGAATCGGATGAGAACAATAGATAATGTAGATATTTTAAATATAGTTTTGGCAGGTGCTTATTCAGCGAGTAGACTATCTGCCCCTGTATTCACTTCTTCCATCTGCTCTTTGATATCTGCTCCACCAATCGTAATTTGTTGTAGAGCAGCTTTGATCAGATCACCGATCGATTCCCATGATTTTACAAATGGAGATGGGCGTGCTGTATCGAGTTGGTCACGGAATGTTTGAACAATAGGTTTATTGTTAAAGACTTCGTTATCCCAAGCTTTCATGTTGGCAGGTAGATCCTGATCATGTTTATACTTAGCAACTTGTGTTTCAGGATCACTCATGAAAGCAATAAATTTAGCAGCATCATCTTTGTTGGCTGCACTACTGAATACACTCCAGTTAGATCCACCTAAAATAGAAGCGCTTTTGCCACCTTCTTCTTTTGGAGGAATTACAGCTGTTGCCCATTGATCTGATTTCAGATCAGGTAGATCTGTTTTGATCTGATTCGCAGACCACGGACCACTCACGAACATTGGAATTAAGCCTTGACCAAATGAAGGCAATAATTTGATATCGCTCTCGTTAGGTGTTAATCCTTCTTTAAAGAAGCTAGTCAAATACTCAATCGTTTCGATATAAGCAGGTTGATTGAACTGTGCTTTGTTATCACTGCTGATGACTTCACTGCCATTTTCCCAAGCATAAGGCAAGGTGAACGCTGCATCCTGAGTATCTAACAAAATACCGTATCTCCCTTTGCTTTTATCTGTTAATTTGGTCGCTGCATCTTTCAGTTCAGCCCAACTCTTCGGAGCTTCGTTATAACCTACTTGTTTCAACAAATCTGTACGATAGAACAGTACGCGAGTCTCCAAGTACCATGGAATACCGACTAACTGATCGTTAACCGTCATGGTTTCTTGAGCACCTTTGAAAAAGTTCTCTGGTTTGAGATTAGGAAATTCTTCTGTGTATGGAGTCAGATCAAGCAATGCTCCGGCTTCAGCAAATTCTGGAATCCATGTGGTACCCATTTGGATAACATCCGGTCCTTTTTTGGAAGCGACCGCAGTTAGCAATTTATCATGAGCGTTATCCCATGGAATAAACTGAGTTTCTACTTTAATGTCTGGATATTTTTTTTCAAAAGCAGGGATCAGTGTCGAAATAGCATTATCTTCTCCACCCATTCCCCATACTTTCAATACACGTTTACCATCTGAAGTTGTGGTCACGCCTGCTTCTTCTTTATTTCCACAAGCAGCTAATACTAATGAACTGATCAGTAACAATACCAACATTGATTTCCACATTTTAAACATTCATTTCACCCCGTTTATTTAGTAAAGGCATATGAATCTTTGGCAAAGGATACTACACGAACTTGTAAAACATGTATCGGGCAGCACCTCTGCCCTGTGGATATCATGAGATTAGTTGGCCAATAAATCATCAGCCTGGCTGTTCACCTGATCCATTTGTTGTTGAACGTCAGCACCACCGATTGTAATTTCTTGCATCGCTGCTTTGATTAGATCAGCAATACTTTCCCAAGGTTTTACGAATGGAGCTGGACGTGCTGTATCCATTTGTGTACGGAACGTTTGAATATCTTTGTTAGAAGCAAGTGATTTGTCTTCCCATGCTTTGGTTGTAGAAGGTAAATCTTTGGTCAATTCATACCATTTCACTTGTACAGATGGTTCATTCATGTACGAAATAAATTTAGCTCCATCGTCTTTATTTGCTGCACTGCTGAATACCGATAGACTAGATCCACCTAAGATAGAAGCACTTTTACCGTTTTCATCTTTAGCTGGAATCGTAACCGTACCCCATTGATCGTCTTTTAGATCAGGCAATTCATCTTTGATCTGTTGTACAGACCATGGTCCACTGATAAACATAGGGATAATACCTTCACCAAATGATGGTAGAAGTTTCAAATCGACTTGAGAAGGTGCTAGTTTTTCAGTAAAGAAGCTACTCAAGTATTTAACAGCCTCTACATATTGCGGTTGATTAAATTGAGCTTTGTTGTCACTGCTAATCACTTCACTACCATTTTCCCAAGCAAACGGAAGTGTAAATACTTGATCCTGGCTATCTAGCAAAATACCATAGTTACCATTGCCTCTAGCTGCCAATTTGGTTGCTGCATCTTTCAATTCAGCCCACGTTTTTGGTGGTTCGTTATAACCAACTTGTTTTAGCAAGTCTGCACGGTAGAACAATACGCGAGTATCGATATACCATGGAATACCAACCAATTGATCGTTGTATGTCATTGTTTGTTGAGCACCTTTGAAGAAGTTATCTACTTTCAGATTTGGATATTTCTCTGTGTAAGAAGATAAATCTAGCAATGCTCCAGCATCTGCAAATTCAGGAATCCAACCCAGTCCCATTTGCACAACATCAGGACCTTTTTTAGAAGCGACAGCCGTTAGCAATTTGTCATGGGCATTATCCCAAGGAATCGCTTGTACTTCGACTTTGATATCCGGGTTAGCTTTTTCAAAATCAGGTACGATCTTAGCAAGTGCTGTTCCCTCTGCACCCATCCCCCATACTTTCAATACACGTTTGCCATCTGCTGTTGTTGCCGCTGCTTCTTCTTTGTTGCCACATGCTGACAAGATCAGAGAAAAGATCAACATACAAGCTACAACGGTTTTCCATGTTTTTGTCATTCAATTCACCTCTTTATTATTATAGAAAATGCTTACAATCCATCTTGCTTGTGATGAATCAGATGTAACTTATAAAGGAGCTCGTACAGTCCCCCGGGAAACTAACTCAGTATCCAGTTTGTATTGCGGGCTTACCGTCTCTCCTTTTAAAATCTGAAAAATCAGATGTACAGCTAATGCCCCTACTTCATAATCTGGCTGTCTTACTGTAGTCAAAGACGGTGTCAAAAATCGGGCTTGCACAATATCATCAAAACCGATAACCGATATATCATCAGGAACAACAATTCCAGCTTCATTCAAAGCCGTAATGCCTCCTAATGCCATCTCATCATTTGCAAAAAATACAGCCTCTGGAATTTCTCCTTGCGCAATCATTAATTTGACTGCACGATAACCGCCTTCTTCTGTGAAATTGCCGATCAGATTCCAGCGTGGTTCAATCGTTAAGCCATGCTTATTCATCGCTTGTACAAAGCCGTTATAGCGGTCTTTGTTGTGCTTACTGCTTGCCGGACCGGATACATAAGCAATTTTGCGATGTCCTGCTTCGATCAGATGCTCAGTAGCTAAAATGCCACCTTTTTCATTATCTGCTTCAACATAACAAACACTTTCATGCTCTAACCTTCGATCTAACATAACAATCGGGAATCCTTCACGAGCCGATTCCAAAATCGTACGATCTGGAATATTGTGAGCAAGGATAATCGCTCCATCTACCCTTTTCTCTTTGATAAACTTCACAGCTGTTGAGGATTCTCCACCAATTGAGCTACAAGCAATCAAGTCATATCCATTGTTCAGGCTCACTTCTTGCACGCCTTTGATCAATCTAGAGTAATACGGACCGGATAGATCGCTTAACAGTAGAGCAATTGTATTTGTTTTGGAACGCTTAAGATCAGAAGCAATCCCATTCTTCTGATAATTCAACTGTTTAGCAGCAACAATCACTTTATCGCGTGTTTTAGGACTAACTCTTCCGATTCCATTTAGCGCATAGGACGCAGTCGATACTGCGACACCCGCTAAAGCGGCTACATCCTTGATCGTTGCTCCCATTGACTTCCCCCCTGGTGTTAATTTGCTAATCGAAACGTTTCGATAAAATCATAAAAAAATGATTTACCCTTTTCTATCAACACCTTAAATGTAGATATAAAAAATGGATTTTTATGGATTTTCAGCTAAAATAGCTAATTTTATGCGCTTTATTCACTAATTTATAGTGTATTCTGCATAAAATGAATAATGTATTGTTTTATACCATTTTGTCGAAACGTTTCTACACGCTTATTATATATCTGCTTGTAACCGATTTCAATACCTTTTAAAATTTTTTTGTTATTTTGTCGAATGTAGTGTTGTGAATCGCGGGTTATACAAGATGTAGGTTAACGAATTCTAAAGCGATCGATATGATCTTGAAGTCCTTCTTCTCTCAAAATACGTAATTGCTCTACTCCAAACAAATCAAAATGAGGATAACGATCACGAAAATGGATATACCGGGGGTTTAACTGATGGTCTTTGCACCATTTTTGCAATTTCTCAATATCAGCACAACCGACTTTGGTTACTGTACGCATATTGGGGAATCGATTATCGATCCAATAGTGAGTCAAAAAAGCAATTTGTCCATTACTTACCTGTTGTTTCCAATCATTTAGCTGGGATCGATCTATACCAAATGCCATCCTCTTCACCTTTCCTCAGTACAATCTCTCTATTTATGTGTTACAACATCTGTGTAGCAAAAAAGATCAACCCTATAACTAGCAGCTGATCAATTGCTTTATTTAGAAGATCGTGTATTTATTAAAGTAGATTTACTTATTGTTCTCTTTTTCTTTTTGTTGTTCTTCTAAACGTTTAGCCATACCTTCTGGATAAGCATTTTCACTCGAAGACGAAGATTTCGTCGCATCTTTATCTTTTTCTTCTTTTTTCTCCATATTTAAATCTTCCATAGGCATAGGATCTACATTCTGTTCCGACTCAAAACGGTCAAACAAACTTTCGTTTTCAGTAGGATAATGTTCTGGATGATCACGCTTGCCTTGTTGTTCTTCAATTTTATCGTTTTTTCTTGGCTCAGTCATCATTGATCTCTCCTTTGGCTATATCTGAATCGTCTATAGTATAGAAAGAATAGCAGTTACTGTACTTTACCTCTATACGCAAAATTGAAACATTTCACTGACTATTCTCGCCAAAAGAAGATATGATTCATAACAAAAAATCGTGTCTACCTAGAATGCTCTCCAGCAACTAGAAGACACGATTTTCTGATCGATATTATGATGTAAATAGAATTCTATTTAATCAAGATGCAATGCAATTACATGTATACAGACCATACACATACAGGTTTAGAAACTTCTATACTTTTACCTGTGTATGTTAATTTACCATTTTCAGCATCTACTGCAAATGTAACGATATTATTACCATCACGATTAGCCGCTAATACATAGTTACCATTAGGTGTTAAAGAGAAGTGTCTTGGATGACCGCCTTCAGTCGATACATGTTGTACTAACGTAAGCTCTCCTGTCGCCTGATCAACTTCATATTGAACAATACTGTCATGTCCACGATTTGATCCATAGACAAAGCGACCATCTTTGGAAATCGTAATCTCAGCACAACCATTTTCACCATCATAATCTGCTGGTAATGTAGAAATACTATGAATTTCGCTTAATGTACCGTTGCTTCCATCATACTGATAAGCTGTAACCGTTGAATTAAGTTCATTAATCACAAACGCATATTTTCCGTTCGGATGGAAAACAAGATGACGAGGCCCTGCACCAGGTGCAGTCACTTGCTCTGCTACACGCTCTAACTTACCTTCTTCTTCATTTAGTGCATAAGTATAAATGCGATCTAAGCCCAAGTCCTGAACCAATAGGTATTTTCCTGTAGGATCGTAGAATGAAGAATGTGGATGTGGACGATCTTGATTCGGATGTACGCTATGTCCTTCATGTTGTTGTACATCTAACGATTCACCAATCTGACCATCTTCACGAATCGCAAATAATCCTACCATTCCTCCATGATAACTGGTTACGCTCAAGTACTTACTATCTGCTGAGCGCTGAATATGGCATGTAGGTGCACCTACAGTATTTAGACGATTTAATAAATGAAGACTTCCTTTCGCTGGATCAATCGCAAACGAAGAAGCTTCACCAATTTTAGTGCCATCAGAATAAGCAGCTTCACCGATAGCATATAATCGACCTGCGGCAGCATCGACATTTACAAATGTAGGATTTTTAAGTCCCATAAAAGCATCAGTCTGAGTCAATTCACCGGTTGCTTCGTCCAAACTATATACATATAACCCGTTATCTGTTGATTCTGCATAAGAGCCTGCAAATACAAGCAAGCGTTCATTTTGGTTGTTCATGTGTGATTCCTCCACTCTATTTATATGTTATTTATGACGGATGAACAAAAGTTCCTCTATATAAGGTAACGCCTTCTGCACAAAAAATCAAAGTTCGTGATCGGAATCATCATATAGATTTATATTCAACTGTCAGTTACACTAAATATAATCCAACTTTTGTAAAGTCTAAGCATTCCAATCTATCTAAGTAGGGGTGAGTTCAATGATAGTTCGTAAATGGTTAGTAGGGCTTGCAGGTGTTTTATTATTTGCTTCAGGTAGCCAAGCTTTTGCCGCTTTCGATGATCTGGATAACACATTAGACAAAAAGAAGATTGAATATTTGGATGAGTATCATATTTTGACAGGCATGACTGATACGAAATATGCACCAGAACGTGCATTAAATACAGCACAAGGTGTAAGCGCACTTGTTAAAGGGCTTGATCTTAATCTCGATAATATGCGATTTATCAAAAAGCCGGAAGCTAGTGATTACTATACACGTATCAGTAATGAGGCATGGTATAGCAATGATATGATTGTCGCTTATCTGAATGGACTCGATATTCCGGCAGATGTAGATGTAACTGCTGCGATGACGCGTGGTCAATTTGCTACCTTGCTCTGGCAAGCGGTAGAACAAGTTGATCCTGATATTAATGAATCGGGTGGTAACAATATTGCTTCGGCGACTGCCAACGAAGAAATAGCAGACGATAATTCGTTATCTGCGATGGATCAGCAAATGCTACAACAAGTTATTCACAGAGAAATTGCTACACTTGATTCCAAAAACAAATTTTATCCCGATGAACCTATTACCCGTGCCGAAGCCGCAGTTATGTTGTACAATGCGATTGAACTCACAGGCAAGCTGGGCAATGTAGGGACAATAGAATAATATAGTAAATGATATGATCGAATAAGAATATTTTTATACGTTTCAATTAGCTAACTAGTTAAATCAAACTCCTTTGATATTGAGCTTAGAAGTGCTCATTGTCAAAGGAGTTTTTGTTTCATTTGTAATTAAGATTCAGACGTTGCCAATCTTCTATCGTGATTGCATACAAAGCATGATCTTCCCAGTTGCCATTAATATGTAAGTAACGCTCAGCTAGTCCTTCACGGCGAAATCCTGACTTTTCCAAAACACGTAATGACGGCGTATTCCATGGCATTACACCTGCTTGTAACCGATGAAGTTGTCCTTCGGTAAAAGCGAACTGTAGACACTGTTGAACAGCCATCGAAGCATACCCTTTGCCATGATGATCTTGATCTACAAAATAACCGATATTTCCATTTTGAAAAGGGCCACGAGCAATTCCACTAATCTCGATTCGTCCTACCAATTGATCATGAAGAGATTGAAATATGCCAAATACATATCCTTGACCTGCTTCAAAATTCAGTTCCCCGTTGATTAGCATTTCTTGCTGAACTTCAAGTGTCCAATACGATTCCGGGCGAATAGGCTCATATGCTTTTAAATAATCTCGATTGCGATGACGTAACTGCAATAATGAATCAGCATGTGTCAGTGTAAGTGGCTTTAAATAAATTTCTGATTGCATAAAATATTCCTCCTCCTTTGTTGTATGTATCATAAAATAATTCTTATTTCTGTTCTACGTAAACCATCAGTTATTTATTACAGTCGTCTATTGTAGCCGCTGTGGATTGCGTTCAACAAACCCATCAAAAACCAGTATCGATCTCAAGAACAATCTGTTCTGAAGAAAGACACTGGCTTGAGGATTGTATAGACTGAGCTACATCATAGTTTTACTTCACTACCTTTTACGTACCAAATTGAGCGGCATGCAGACGACTATATGCTCCACCCGCTTGAATCAGTTCATCATGAGCACCTTGTTCGGCGATACCTTCTTTGGTCACCACAATAATACGATCTGCATTTTTGATCGTTGCTAGACGATGGGCGATAATCAAAGTCGTTCTACCTTGCGACAATTCATTGAGCGATTGCTGAATTGCGGCTTCTGTCTCGGTATCCAATGCAGATGTCGCTTCATCTAGAATCAAAATTGGTGGATTTTTGAGGAACATGCGAGCAATCGATAGACGTTGTTTTTGACCACCAGATAGCTTCACACCACGTTCACCTATAATCGTATCCATGCCTTCTTCATAGGAAGTAATCACTTCTTCAAGCTGTGCTTGACGTGCGGCTGTCCATATTTCTTCTTCAGTCGCTCCAAGTTTGCCATAAGCGATATTTTCACGAATAGTACCATCAAATAAAAATACTTCTTGTTGTACCACACCAATCTGTGAACGTAACGATGATAAGGTCATCTGACGAATATCGATACCATCAATCGTCACTTCCCCTTCGGCAATATCATAAAATCGTGGTAACAAGCTACAAATCGTTGTTTTCCCTGCACCTGAAGGACCTACAAGAGCAACTGTCTCTCCTTCACGAATCTGAAGATCAATTCCTTTCAAAATATAATCTTTACCTTCATATCCAAAGCATACATTGTTGTAGGTGATATTGCCTTTCAGCCCACTCACTTCTTTGGCATCAGGTAGATCATGAATTTCTGTATCGGTATTTAGCAATTCTTCAAAACGGCGGAATCCAGCTATTCCTTTAGGATACGTCTCAATCACTGAATTCAATTGCTTGATCGGCGCTAGAAATACATTCGACAATAGAACAAATGCAATAAAATCACCGTAACTCATGCCTTTTTCAATGACAAACCATGTTCCACAAACAAGCACAAAGATCGATACAAATTTCATCAAAATATAACTAATCGATGAGTTCCATGCCATAATCCGATAAGCGACAAGCTTGGTACGACGAAAACGTCCATTATTAATTGCAAATTGACTAATCTCATGATCTTCATTAGCAAAAGCTTGGACTACACGCATACCTGTTACGTTATTTTCAACACGAGCATTAAAATCAGCTATATCTCCAAACATACGCCGGAAAGCAACTGACATTTTGCGTCCAAAAAAGAGCGATAAATAAATCATCAACGGCACTACCACAAACGTCAAAATCGCCAGATCCATATTAATACTAGCCATCAAAGCAAATGCACCAACAAGTGTCATCACAGCGATAAACAAATCTTCTGGCCCATGATGAGCAATCTCTCCAATATCCATCAGATCATTGGTCATACGTGATACCAGATGCCCTGTCTTCGCATTATCGAAAAAGCGAAATGGTAACCGCTGTACATGATCAAACAGCTTTTTACGCATATCGGTCTCAATATTAATACCTAGTTTGTGTCCCCAATAGGTAACCACGTAATTCAGAAACGAACTGACTACGAATATGCCTAACAATCCAATACATGCCCACAAAATCACACGCCATTCCCCGCCTGGAAGCAAATCGTCAATCACTCGATTTACAGCCAGTGGGAAGGCTAGCTCCAAAATAGCTGCAATAATAGCACAACCAAAATCGATAATAAATAGTCCTCTATATGGACGATAATAAGAAAAAAAACGTTTTAACATTACTGTCTCCTTTTCTGTTCCTCATTGATGTGTAGTTCATTATGGTTGTATAGACTTCAAAATGTATGTATACCTTCATCAATACAGGTATATAATGCGTACGGACTCAGACGATTTCTTACTAAACGCAATAAATTACTTGTATGTTGATAGCGTTGGACTATAGTTCTCCTTTCTTTATTATATAGGTATGATATCTACAAAATATATGTAAAATATCTACAAAAAATAACCATCTCAGTAGTGTAAAACTACATCTAGATGGTTATTATAGCATTCTTTTTCGCAATTGATAATGATTATCAATTAATTTTTAAATTGTTATCGTGTTCGTCTTATCCAAAAGGTAAAAATATCGCTACGGACATAATCATATGAATATAATATTTTGCGATTCATTTCATCATAATGAGTCTGCTTTAACAATAAAACAGAGGATTGTGGGTGCACAAGTAATTTACGACTATGAGGATCGGTAGCCAGTGGAACCGTTAATTCGGAATCGGCGCCTACAATCTCTATGCCTACCTGTTGTTCTAAATGTTGAAATAAAGAACCTGTAAATACACTTTCATCAAATGTATTACCGACCAGTTGAACAGGCATATAATTGATCGAATGTGCAACAATTTCTCCATTAGCCATTCGTGAACGTTCTAAAACAATCATCGGTTCATCCACAGACAACTCCATACGTTCGGCTACTTCAGGAGGACATTTTTCTAATATAATATAAGCTAATCGTTGATCTTCGATAAGCCCTGCTGAACGAATCATATCTCCTATACTATATAATCGATCTAGTGAACTTGGGATATGTTGAAGGGCCTGAGTTAGAAATGTTCCACTGCCGTGTTTGACAACTAATTTCCCTTCATCTTGAAGCTTACGTATAGCTCCACGAACGGTCGTACGGCAGACTTTAAATTGAGTCGCCAGCTTGGATTCAGAGGGTAGTTTGTCTCCAGCATGAATATTATGTTCTGTTATCCATTGCTCGATACGGGATTTGATCGTTTCCTGCTTGGCAGACATCCTGTACAATTCATCCTTTCTATACGTATGATCACATGCAATAAGTTATATATTTAAGATGAATGTGTAATATAAATCGCATTCGTGAACGCAATCATGCTATACATGTCGGCAAAATACCCATACAACTCTACATGTACCCAGCTTAATGCCTCTACTTGTACCAATTCACAATCATAGACTTCTGTCTGTACAGGAATCTGTTGTTCGAACAATATTCCTTGATTACTGTTCACCACCAAGCGTAAAGATTGATCCACTAACAGATAATGTTTTTGACGACAGATCGTATCTAATGCTATTTCTAACTTTAAGATTTGATCTTGTGGACAATCGATTTCTTGCCCGATGCTATACCGTTTCGCATGATTATCATGGATAGGATTAACTACATGAGCTGTAAATGTAAGTAGTGGCCCCATTGTAATCGTGACTGCTCCCTGACGCATAGCTGTAAGAACCGAATTATCTTTAGGCTCCAACTCTACATGATCGGTAAACGGTGTATCGGAAGTCTGTACGATATCTAATGAATACCACAACTGATCTTCATCTTCTGTGCCCAAATACGTAATAGCCGCAGGTGCATCATGATCTTCTGTTCGATGCCAATCCCGCCCGCTAGTCGCTGTAATACGATGCCCTTCATTAAGTAAAGATGTCCACCAAGCATATGCACGCTGACTATCCTTTTTTATAGCAGGCATTAAGGTAGACCAGACTTCAATATAATCGACTTTTTCCCAGTTATAGATAGGATATTCCCAGTAACAACCCGTACAGATAGGGCTACCAATACGAAATGGGTGAGCAATCCCTACAAGTCCACCTTGTGCATGTACTTCATCTATCCCTTGTTCAATATCATAAATACCATAACTACGCCAATCTACATAATCGTGAATACCGAGTGTGAGCATATGCCCATAAAAAGTCGTCCATTCCATCCCGGGCACGATATGAATACCTGTCTCTGCTTGTACACGTTGACGATCTTGTAGCCCTGATTGTGTATTGTGATCGGTTAACGCAATGCAATCAATGCCTAGAGCTAGCGCCGATTGAACCAGTTGATCTAATGTATGTTGTCCATCACTATGCAGTGTATGGGTATGTAATTCAGAAGGTATCCATTTCATCTTGTTAGTTCCCCCATACTTCAAGCTGATAATCACATTCAGGTGTAACAACAGAATGAATACTTAACGTTACTTTCCATTGCCCTACTGGATTGAATCCTTTCCAGAATCCAGGAGAAGCATGATCTGCTGATAAAAAGTGTGTCTGTTGCGGATCTTGCCGATGAGCTTGACCGCGATGCGTCTGCGGATCATCAATAGAAAGAGTAATCAGATTGTGTAAAGGCGCATACTTCTGCCAGTCTTGCACTTGTGGATCGTTATAGCCATATTTCAACATGGCAGATTCAATCATTTCTTTGGCCTGATGGGTATCTGTTAATGTTTTGGGTGTATAGTTGAACTCAATCCGAATCATTGAGGACTGTTCTAGTATTGGAAAAGTATACGTAATATGAGTCTGTGTAGCGGATGAATCAATACGACCGGACACATTCAACCATTTCTCCATGTACAAATATCCCCTTTCCTATTCACTGATCTGTCTGGGTCGCTATGTTATCGCATTTATCTCTATATAAGTGTCATACAACTCCATAATGTCTGTGTAGGTTCATCTGAAGTGAGTTCGACCTGTGTAGAAGCTTGAATCCCTTTAGTCGGTACATATTCATGATCAAGCATAAAGGCATAGATCCCTTTCACCCCTATACGATTAACCCCTTCTGGTAAAAGAGTGACTCGAATCTCAGCAATCTGATCTACGTATATACCAGAACGCAACTTAATGGTCGTCGAAAAATGTAAATCAGGACCTTGATAAGCAGCACGAAAATCAGCTACTCGTAAATCGCCAAAGCTAGAAGAAAACCATTCATCTTGTCCCTGCAAACGTACTTGATAATCAAGACAAGTCTGCTGTACGTCTGCTCGTGAATTATAGACATCTAACGCAAACTTGGAACTTTGGATAAACAAATATTGACGCTGATCGCCAAGTTTCCATGAAGAAGCATCGTGATTACGTTCTACAATATACTGACGATTCATTTCCCAATTGGTGACCTGATACGTAAATGGATAATCACTCATAATCTGCTCACGAGGTTCTTGCTCAGGATACCAGCGATACGATGGTGGCAAAATCAACCGATAATCAGAACGAACTTCATCTACAAAATTTCCATTGGCTGTTGCCGCTTGCAAAATAGGTAGACCTCCACAGTCGGTATTTCCTTGAAAAGCAGTTGTGACGTGATTAGGGCCTTGATAAGTCGCTGTAAGAAGATGACCTGCAAGATCAAGTTCCACCCGATACATCCATTCAATATCTGTTGTTCTGCCCCACTTACTCATCAATAAACCTGACGGTGTGCCTTCATCTTCATGACTAAAAACCATATGATATTCAATAATGGTTCGACTTTCCTTCTGTTGCATCCAGTACATCAGTAGCAGTGGTGTATCTGTAAATGTGCTTTCATAATCATGAGTCAAATTACGTCCGTACAGAATCGGAGTATGCTGATAAACGAGCGCTGATGAAGAGGCAGGACTGATCCAGTGAAATTCACACTGCTCCAAATAAACAAGATTCACTTTGGAAGGTGATTCTTGCTCACGAAACTCTAATTCGATCTCATACGTACCTGCTTCTAATTGCCCAATCAGGCGAGTATATACAAAAGACTCTTTGCCATAAAACAAAATCAAATCTTGATTATACTGTTGATTCACATACATACGAACCATTGCAGATTCATGATTCTTCTGTTGCCAGTGACTATTACTCATTGCTTTCAAATGAAGTTCTACGAATCCTTTGGCAGTCACTTCGCATTGCATATAACAACGTTGTGAACGTTCTAATGATGTATTCAGTTGTATAGTACTGATAACGGTAGAGTGGCTTTGAGTGTTATTCATCACGATTATCCCTCTTTCCCCATCGTTCGAATATAGAAATACCCCATGACAGAACATAGTAAGAACATCAACACAGCCATAGCACTTGCTGTATGTGTCTCCTGATAATTAGAAAAGACTTGTTGCATCGCTACACCCAATACTTGAGGTGAATTAGCTCCGATTAGAAAAGGAGCGGTAAAGCTTCCGATCACACCCATAAAAATAAACGTGATAGCTACCCACATCGTTTTGTATGAAAGGGGTAATACAAAGCGGAAAAATAATTGCCCTATATTCGCTCCAGCATCACGCGCGCTTTCGATTACCGAGTTAGGGACTGCCGCCAGAGCAGAACTAAGCAACATCGTAGCAAATGGAATATTGAACCACAGATTGGCAAGTACTAAACCGTTATAATCATAGATAATTTTGGGGAAAGTATCGATTCCGATCAACAACAGTAGCCGTGATAACCAACCATGATTACCATACATCGTGATCAGACCGTAAGTCGCAATAACACCGGGTACGAACATCGGAATAAAGTACAATCGGTTAATCCATTTCACAACCCAACTATGACCAAAACGTAAATAGACAGCTAAAGAGTAACTAATCACTAACGATAATAAAGTAGACACAATCGTTACATTTAAGGTATATATAATATTTTTACGCATCGTCGGTTCAGTGAATAAACGAATATAATTGGCTAATCCGAATCCACTACCATTTTCATCAATCAGACTTTCTCGAATAGCATATACAATAGGCACAATCACGACAAAAAACAAAATAAGAAAGGAAGGGATAACTAGAGCAAGCCCTAGTATCCCTTTTTTTACACTAGCATTCATCATCATTGACCAGCGACATCTGTCTGCCAGCGTTTGTAAATCTCTTGTTGAAGATCTCCACCGTTAAATTGGCGGTATGAAGCGGAGACACTTGCAAATTTATCTTGTAATTCTTTAGACATCAGATCCCATTTAATTCCTGGGTATCCATACATTTTGTTCACCACAATCGTTTGTGCTTCTGGTGTCAGGATATAATCAAGCAGTTTTTGAGCAGCTTCTTTTTTGGTCGACATTTCGGGAACCATTAAGTAAGAAGGACCACCTGTAAAAGCAGGGCTAATCTGCGTCAGCTTAGTCGTGTCAGGTAATAATTGCTTGCTAGTCTGTTCAAGCGCCATATCTGACCATGCAGGAACCATATCAACTTCACCGTTAGCGAGTAAATCTAGAGTGCCTTGATTCTTTTTCGGATAGACTCCTTGTTGATACATAGAAGGTCCTAGTTCTTTCAATAAGTTAAATCCTTGATCCCATTTCTGTGCAATGGCAGGATCACTACTGTTCATATCTTCAGCAGGCAAAAAGTTATAGATCGCTGTAGTTACAAATGAACTACCTGCTCCACCTGTAGATGGATCGTTATAGGCAAATTTACCAGGATGTTGACGAATCCAATCGTATAGCTTGTCTGCTGTTTTGGGAGGATTAGGTACATTTTGACTGTTATACGCCAGTACGACAGAAGAAGCACGGTAAGGCACAGCCATATCATCTACTTGTTTAAGTACACTAGCATCAATATTGTTGAGATTAGGCACACCTGTTGTATCCAGTTTCGCCCAGATTCCATTTTTGTTGCCTTTTGAGATATCATCCAAGCTACCTTCATACAAATCGACATCGACATTAGCTTGTCCACTTTGCTTGGCAGCTAACAATCGATCCAGTGCTGATTGTCCACCTGTACCTGAAGGAAGATAGACCAATTTTACTTTGATCGTTGGATTGGCTTGTTCAAAGGCTGGAATCAACGTTTCCCATAACTCTTTTACATTGAGAGAACCACCGGTATACAATGAAATTTCTGTCGATGGTGTAGAAGAATTACTGCTTGCACTTGCTGCTTCTGTAGCTGATTTGCCACCGCATCCTGCCAAACCCATTGCTAGACATAATCCAAGAATCAATAGCATACTCATTTTAGCTTTGTTAAACACAAGAACATCCTCCTTTAAAATAACTGCTTTTAAAATGATTTAAGCGTGAGCTTCTTGTCTTGGTGCTACTTCGGATACACTGATAGCTGGAAAAACATTCATTTTATGAAACATCAGTGAGATAGATTGACCTGGATGTAAGGTAGCTGCTTGTTCGCGAGGCACAAATACTTTTAACGTTTCTTCTTCATAATTGACCGATATTTCTGCATAATGACCGAGTACCATCACCTGACGAATCTGACCTTCTAAGCCCCCTGCTTGCGTTGACAGATAAATGTCTTCTGGACGGACAGCAACGATACAATCTCCAATCGGTAATGCTACATTGGGATTCGGTACACGTAATTCACCGACTGTAATATGCTGTCCATCACTCACCCCCTTCAATACATTGATACGACCGATAAAGCTAGCTACAAATAACGATTGCGGAGCATCATAGATCTCTTGTGGTGTCGATAACTGCTCAATCTGCCCGCCATGCATCACTACAATTCGATCTGAGATCGACAAGGCTTCTTCCTGATCATGCGTGACAAATACCATCGTCATCTCTGTTAATGTCTGGATATCCCGCAATTCTTCGCGCATCTCCATCCGTAGCTTGGCATCCAATGCTGAAAAGGGCTCGTCTAGCAATAACACATCGGGCTTTAACAATAAAGCTCTAGCCAAAGCGACTCGTTGCTGTTGTCCACCAGATAATTGGGTAGGGTTTTTGCTTGCTGCGCTACTGAGTTGTACCAATTCCAACGCCGCTGTTACTTCACGTTCAATATCGGGCTTTTTATATTTGCGAATTTTGAGACCAAATGCTAGATTTTCATACACCGTCATATGCGGCCATAAGTTATAGCTTTGGAATACCATCGCTGTCGGTCTTTTTTCAGGAGGCAAATTCAATACACTATTTCCACGAATCAAAATATCTCCATGATCCGGTTCTAAAAATCCGCCGATCGAACGCAAAACAGTTGTTTTACCGCATCCGGAAGGGCCGAGCAATGTCACCATTTCGCCTTTGGCGATATCTAGCGAAATATTTCTCACACCATCGCCTGTTTTGAATACTTTGCTCAAATTCCGAATCGATAATTGCGACTCTACTGTTGTATTCATAGCTCCTCCTGCTCTCTATGTCTTATTTCATCTAGAACATGTACCAAATCGATTATTTCACTTGAAATCCACCGGACAACACATCAGCACTTACAAACTTACGTGCCGCCACTAGCAAGATCACTGTAGGTAATGTGAGAATGACTGAAAATACAGCACCTGTTGTATTGGGATAATCTGCAATAATCGAGTACATAATAATCGGCATCGTTTTAAAATCAGGAATCCCGACTAGCAGTGTTCCTTGCGCTTCATCCAGGGAAGCAAGAAAAGTGAAAATGGAAGCGACCATAATACCCGGGAAAGCCATCGGAAACGTAATTTTCCAAAATACTCGAAGTGGTCCTGCTCCAACATCACGTGCTGATTCTTCTTGCGCTTGATGTACACTGCGAAAAGCAGAAGCCGGAATCCATGTCATATACATCAATGTGTTGACCATATGAATAAGCACAATCCCAACAAAGGTGTTCATCAGCCCGAATTTGTAAAATAGAACTGCAATCGATACGTAAAGCCCCATTTTGGGAAACGCATGTGTCAGTAAAAAAGAAAACAAAAACCATTTACTGAGCGGAAATGAAATACGAGCAAATGCATACGCCGCAGGCACACATACAATGATCGAACATACCGTAACGACAGTAGCGATCAAAAAGGACAGAGAGATCGACTGCAATACGTCATCTTGACTCAAAACAAATTGCCACCATTGCAATGACCAGCTTTGCGGTAAAGCCGCAGGATACTGCCATTTTCCAGATACCGCTAGAATCAATAGATTGAGCAGTGGCCCTAGAAAGAAAACAACGAACACAATTAACAATAAAAACTCTACTACTTTGCGTTTACCTAACGCCTGTACATACCACTTCATAATTCATTCCTTTCTCCACCCGATCTGCACATATGTAATCTGTCAAAACGATCATGACTATAAGCGTTAGTACTCCAAGTTGTTTAGACGTCTACATCACTAACACTTCTGAGTATAAGAACCTTTTATCTTCGCAAAATATGTCGAAATATAGGTTTTGGTAAAGGTTGAAAATAATCTGTTTATAGATTTAATATGTAACAAACAAAATAGGATGGGCTTTTACTTTGTAGGTTTACAGTTTATATAGTAGGTAAATTTAAAGTAGATGCTTATGTATGTAAATCTCATTTAAGTCTGTAGACATGCTAAAAAGACCTTATAAATAAGGTCTTAGTTATTTTTAAATTAAATTCTTTATAAGTATCCCAACACTATTTCTTAACTCCCTGCCAAATATCTTCCAACTCGTTCAACTCATTGATCACATACCACGGTTCTACATCTAACTGCTTATCCCACTCAAAACTTCGTCGCAGGAAAATGCCTCTCATCCCTGATTGAGAAGCTCCCCAGATATCATTCGTAGGATGATCGCCTACAAATACAGTTTCTTCCCCCGTCGTGCCTAACTTTTCCAGTATCATCTCGTAAATTTTCGGATCTGGCTTTTTGATCCCTGCTTCACCTGAAGTCAGGATCACATCGAAGTAAGATTCCAATTCCAAGTGTTCTACTTTGCCGTATTGTATTTCATGGTGTCCATTGGTTAATATGCCTAATTTGTATCCTTGAGCCTGACATGCATGAATAGCTTCAAGGGCATGATTCATAAGACGGGCTTCTTTCATATAATGTTCTTTATAGTACGCAAATAATTGATCTGCATTCGGTCTTTCTAACCAGGGCAAACGCTCAACTAATTCTTCAAAAAAACCTTGTTTTTCCCGGTAGCCGTCTGCATCAGTAATCCGCATATACCCTACAATATCTCTGGCTTTCTGTTCATCGACATGACCCAAGTAATCTGCAACGAATTTTTGTGAAAAAGTTCGAAACGTATGATCTCGATCCATTAATGTATTGTCCAAATCAAAAATAACTGCACTAATCTTCATGATCTCTCTCACTCCTATATGTAATCTCTATACATCATCATTTACTAAAAGTATAGCAGATTGTGTCAGTGCTTGAACCGTACCTTGATTAAATACAGCAAAAAACCCGCTTAGATATCAGCGGGGTTTTATCAATATACAGTGTGCAGAGAATCTACTCTCTTTGATCTGTGAATGTTCCTAGTTAAACTTCATTATAAATTACAACAATACGTAAGAACGATCTTCCTGTGCTTTGACATCGGGTAACGCTACAGGCTGACGATGGGTTACCATCATTTCTTGATCGGTCATATACAATTTGAACTCAGGAAGCTCATGCAAATAATGCTGTTGATACAACATTCGAGAATCCACTTCAAAATACACGGAGTCTTCTACAATCGGTAATTTCCCAGTTTCATTCATATAATCATCTACAGCAAGCTGTACACGATCCAAATGATACGGAATAGACTTGTCTTCTTCTGCAAAAATCTCAAAAGTCTCTCGGGATAAATAGAACTTCTGATCACTCACTCCACCTAAATAACGAGCGATACGTGGCAAGTCCAAGCTGCTATCTTCTTTCATTAGTACGGTACGATTAATCCCATTACCCATTTCACGTTCAAATTGCAATACTGCACAGCGCAATTCGTCTAGTGTTACATGAACCGACGGGAACTTGTTGACGTCTTCTTTGTCTTTTCTTTTAAATAGTCCAAGTACAGACATATCGGTCTCTCCTCCCTCATTCTGGGATAACTAAGCGATCGAGTGCGAAAACGTTTTCAGATACCTCTAAAGAAAGTTGCTAACTTTTTTGTGCTTACTATTATTGTACCTCATTTAACATGAATTGATTCAATTTTTTACAAATTTGTGCGTTTTGCATCTTAAATTGTGTCTATGTGCCTAAGCAAACTAGAATTTTATAACATATTAAGGTAGGATAAATATGGTTCTATTTTAATAACGATCTGAACGGACAAAGATCGTCTATACAGAAAAGAGATTATGGAAGGAGCTAGACCACTGTGATGGAAGATGTAATTATTATTGGTGCTGGACCTTGCGGATTATCTGCTGCAATCGAATGCACACGTTTAGGCATGAAGACATTATTGATTGAAAAGTATAATATGGTACATTCGATTTACTTATATCCAACGAATATGCAATTTTTTAGTACAGCTGAATTGTTAGAAATCGGAGATTTGCCGTTCTCTACTCCGTATGACAAGCCTTTCCGTCATGAAGCTTTAGCTTATTATCGCCGTGCAGCAGGTCATTACGATCTACGTGTACAGCCTTATACGGAAGCTTTGGAAGTACAACCACGACAAGATGGTACGTTTGAGATTCAGACAACCAATCGTCATGGCGAAGACAAAACATATAAAGCACGTAAAGTTATTATTGCTACAGGTTATTTTGATCATCCGAACTATCTAGGTATTCCGGGCGAAGAATTAGATAAAGTAACTCACTATTTCCGTGAAGCTCATCCTTATGCGGGTATGCGGGTAACTGTTATTGGCGGAAGTAATTCTGCTGTCGATGCTGCTCTTGAAATCGTACGTGTCGGTGCTCATGTCGATATGGTCTACCGTGGTAGCGATCTTTCTCAAAATATCAAATCATGGGTACGTCCTGTATTTGAAGGTCAGGTGTTAAAAGGCAATGTCACTCTTCACTTGAACTCTAAAGTCACAGAGATTACTTCGTCTCAAGTCACCATTACGCAAAATGATGGCGAAACAGCAACGATTGAGAATGATTTCGTTTTGGCTATGACAGGCTTCCATCCTGATCGTAAATTACTCACATCTGCTGGGATTGAAATGAGTGACGATATGGATAAACCGAAGTTCGATCTGGAAACGATGGAATCGAATATTCCAGGTTTGTATGTAGCTGGCGTTATCGCTTCTGGTCGTAATGCAAATGAAGTCTTTATTGAGACAGGTCGTCGTCACGGTAACAAAATTGCGAATCATATTCACAAACAACTGGCTCATTAATAAAAATTTATCCACGATAAAAAAGGTAATCATTTAAATGTAAAGGTGTCCGCTTATGCGGGCATTTTGCTATTTAAAGATGTCAAGAAAGGAGTGATCTTATCAAAATGGCTGCGATCGATACACCTGCACTGATTTTGTTAGTTCTAGCGGCGCTCGGGATTATTGGTAATAACTCAACCGTAACGATTGCTATGCTAGTCTTATTGCTTATTCGCGTATTAGGCTGGCATCAAGCCTTTCCATGGTTACAGAAATATGGCTTAACAATTGGTATTATTATTTTGACGATCGGTGTAATGACCCCACTTGCCAGTGGTAAAATTTCACTGGATACGATACTTTCTTCTTTTCTCAGCTGGAAATCGCTTGCTGCGATCGGAATTGGCTTATTCGTGGCTTATCTTGGTGGACGGGGCACGATATTAATGACTAATCAACCTACTGTAGTGGCTGGATTGTTAATAGGAACACTGTTAGGCGTAGCCTTTTTCAAAGGTGTACCTGTAGGTCCATTGATTGCCGCAGGTCTATTATCTCTACTAATTGGCAAATCGTAGCCTCTATAATGACTATAACCAACCACATTCAACGATTATGCTTATCCGATAGGCTTAGGTATGATATACTTTCTAAATATGAATCGATGATAAAATGCTTATATTGAATGTGTTAGCATCATCCAGGAGGATACACCTATGTCTCAAACTTTTGTTATTGAAGCGGTTATGATCGCCATCTATGGTCAACTGCTTGATCCGGAAAAACCGGTAGAATATATTGTGCCTTACACAAGTATTATGGAGTTATATGAATTTGCGGAAAGTACTGAACCGTTAATGAATGAAGATAATGAGAATCAGTATGTCAAAACAAGAATTCAGCAATTGATTGCTTATTTTGAAGAACCCTTGAACAAAAAGAAAATTCAGCGTTCTCTTCAGGTTCCATGGGCTCAAAGTTCGGCTATTTTACTCAGTGAAAAAGTCCAATTAAAAATCATTAATGCGATGGATAACGCTCACTATGGCGAATCTTTTGATCCGATTGAAACGGAAATGATTCTTTCTGCGCTAAAAAAAGAAGCACCGATGTTGACTGATCAATTTGAAATGATTCATCGAATTATTGAAGCCAAGATTCCTGTGCAAGTATACGATATCGAAGATTTCGCATTTGCTCTTGAAGGCACACCTACTGTCTAAATAAATTTAGATTATCCCAAGTAAAATACGTAAAAAAAGCTTCTTCCTCATAACAAGGAAGAAGCTTTTTTTGAATCGATGATCCAATAATACAGCGAGCTTTATTGAGATTCAGGCATGTACGCATACCGAATATCGTCTTCATGCTCAATATATTCAACATTCAGGCGATATCCGTTGATATACCACAAATCTTGATCTTCCATATAGAAATGGATATTTTCTACATCTTGCGTTAATGCCGGGCTCACTGGTGGTTCAACAGAAATACCTAGTGAGAACCCTGGATGAATTTCACTGTTACTGCTGTATCGTGCATAAAAGCGAACAGCATCGCCTTCAGCTAGACTCAATTCTTTTTTGTACCAGCGTGCGGCTTCATCAGATACGGCTATACTCATGATTTATACCACCTCTCTTTTTTACCTTTACCCTATTTTCTATCCTATTATAACATGATATCTTTATTGCTTTTTTGATTCATTTCTTTGCAACAAAATAGCTATATATTAAAAAAATATGAAGATTTTATGAATTTTACGTTGACAATGCAAAAATTGCAGTGATACAATCAACAGCAGACAGGTACTAATTTAGAAGTTATTACCATCTGCATACTACTTTGAAGAAGAAAGGGTGAATCTCCATGGATAAAATGATGAATGTACATAACCACGCCTATGTTCCCGTAGCTTTATCACAATTAAATATCGGAGCACCCCAGCAGATGGAATCCTTCAAGTAGATTGCGTACTTTAAATCACGCTTGATCTCTATCCAACATGATAATTATTTGTCATATGGCGGTTGCTTAGCAATCGCGCTATATGATGTCCATACAAGACACGTCGTTTGCGTTTGCAGACGACGTGTCTTTTTATGTGGATTTTGACAAGTGTTCGACAGAAAGGTAGTGAGTATATGTTTGCTGTTTTTAAAAATTTAGGCTGGTTTTTCAGCCGCGAACGAAAGCGGTATTTGATCGGTATTATTTTATTGATCATTGCCGGTGTACTTGAATTAGCACCTCCTAAGTTACTAGGCAGTGCGATTGATGAGATTTCAGGCGGTACGATTACCGTGTCTTCATTGGTTTATTATATTTCCGTCACATTAGCTATTCTGGTTGTGATCTATGGAATTACGTATGTATGGATGCATAGTCTATTCGGTGGATCAAATCTGGTAGAACGTCTATTACGTACTCGCTTTATGGCTCATTTGCTACGTATGACTCCGCCCTTTTTTGAACGGAACCGTACAGGTGACTTGATGGCTCGTGCCACCAATGATCTACGTGCGGTGTCTATGACTGTAGGATTCGGCATGTTAACTCTTACCGATTCCACGTTCTTTTTATTAACGATACTGTTAGCGATGGGATTCGTAATTAGCTGGAAATTAACGATTGCGGCTATTCTTCCACTTCCTTTTATAGCACTGGCTATGGCGATTTACGGTAAAGTGGTTCATGCACGTTATACACTGGCACAGGATGCTTTCGGTGATATGAACGATCAGGTACTCGAATCGGTTGCTGGTGTACGTGTTATTCGTGCGTATGTACAAGAACGTTTTGATGAGAATCGATTTGAAAAGATCACTGACGACGTCTATCGCAAAAACTTACGAGTCGTTATGGTGGATGCGCTATTTGAACCTACAATTCGACTATTTGTGGGATTGAGTTATATTATTGCACTCGGGTACGGAATTTATCTGGTGTTCCATAATGAGTTAACACTTGGCGATCTGGTTTCTTTCAACTTGTATCTAGGAATGATGATCTGGCCGATGTTTGCGATTGGTGAATTGATCAATCTGATGCAACGTGGTAGCGCTTCGCTAGATCGTGTGAACGAAGTTCTTTATGTAAAACCTGATGTAGATGATATTACTCAACCTGTGCATGTTCCTTCCCTTCATAAAATTGAATTTAAAGATGTCACGTTCCGTTATCCTACGTCCACTGTCGATAATCTAGAGCATCTAAATCTACAGATTCGTGCAGGTGAGACTCTAGGCGTAGTCGGCAGAACGGGTAGTGGTAAATCCACGCTACTCAAACAACTGCTCTATGAATATCCTACAGGAGCAGGAAATCTTACGATTGGTGATGTACCTATTCAGGATATTGCCAAAGATCAATTACACGGTTGGATCGGTTATGTTCCGCAAGAACAAATCCTTTTCTCTCGTAGTGTGCGTGAAAATATTCGCTTCGGTAAATCAGACGCTACCGATGATGAAGTGTTGAATGCGATTCATACAGCAGCTTTTGATAAAGATCTGCATACGCTTTCTGATGGTCTAGATACGATTGTGGGTGAACGTGGCGTAGCTTTATCAGGCGGTCAAAAACAACGTGTATCGCTTGCTCGTGCATTTATCTCTGAACCTGAGGTACTGATTCTCGATGATGCTTTATCCGCTGTCGATGCTCGTACAGAAACTAGAATTATTGAAAATATTCGTACCAAACGTGCAGGTAAAACGACATTGATCGCTACCCATCGCCTTTCAGCGGTAGAACATGCAGATCATATCGTCGTACTGGATCGCGGAAAAATTATTGAAGAAGGAACCCATGCTGAATTGCTACAGTCGGATGGCTGGTATCGTGAGCAATATGAACGTCAGCAATTGGCGGATTCCTTAGAGGGGTAGGTGTCTGCATTGGAGACTCAAGATTACAACGAGCAACCGACAACGAAGCTCGATAACAAAACGATTACCAAAAGGCTTTACCAATATGCGTTACGCTCGAAAAAAACTTTTATTATAGCATTGATCATGTTAGCGATCGGTGTAGGGGCTGAACTTGCAGGTCCCTTTATCGCTAAAAATATTATTGATAATCATTTATTCGCGATTGAACAACCTTTTTATCAGACTTCTTCCAGTACAAATGCTGTACTGTATAACGGCAACTATTACAAACGTGAAGGTTTCTGGACAGAAGGTGAAACTAAAGGAGCACAGGCTCATGTGATCCAGAGTGGAACCAGTTTTTATTTTGTCGAAGGTTCTGTACCTTCAACCAAAGGTGAACGAACATTTACAGATGGTGTATTAACGATTCAAAATAATCAAAGTACAGCCTCTTATCCAGCTGTTCCTTTGACAGCCAACAAATTATTTTCGTTTTATCAACCTGAATTGCCGGGTATTTATAAGCTAATTGGCTGGTACTTTGTATTCTTGTTGATCACGATTATTATGGAATTCGGGAAAACGTACTGGCTCCAATCGTCTGCCAACAAAGTCATTCAGCAATTACGCTTAGACTTGTATGCTCATATTCAGCGATTGCCAATTCCTTTTTTCGATAATCTGCCAGCAGGTAAAGTAGTATCCCGTATTACGAATGATACTGAAGCTGTCAAAGATTTATTTGTCGCTGTACTGGCTAACTTTAGTTCAGGGATTGTCTATATGATTGGTGTCTATATCGCACTCTTTTTACTAGACTGGCGTCTGGGTATGATTTGTTTGTTTGTAATCCCTCTACTCGTTCTATGGATCGTACTTTATCGTAAAATAGCAACCAAATATAATACGATTATTCGTTCTAGACTGAGTGAAATTAATGCTATTATCAATGAATCAATTCAAGGAATGTCGATTATTCGTGTATTCCGTAAGCAACGTCAGACTCAAGAAGAATTTGAGAATTTGAATAACGATTACCTGTTCTATCAGAATAAAATGTTAAATCTAAATGCGTTTACTTCCCATAATCTAGTTAACGTTTTGCGCAGTCTTACTTTTGCGATTGTGTTATGGTATTTCGGTGCTTCTGCATTAGGCGGAGTCGAAGGTGTCATTTCATTAGGAGTACTGTACGCTTTTGTCGATGTATTGGGAAGATTGTTCCAACCGGTTACAGGTATGGTCAATCAACTAGCTGCACTCGATTTATCTATGGTATCCGCAGGACGTGTATTCGAGTTAATGGATGAAAAAGGCGAGCCAGTGACCGATGGTGCTATGCCTCGTTATCAAGGGAATGTAGAATTTAAAGACGTAACTTTTGCTTACAAAAAAGATCCTGTGCTCAAACATATTAGCTTTGAAGCGAAGCAAGGTCAGACTGTAGCCCTGGTCGGTCATACCGGTTCTGGTAAAAGTTCGATCATTAACCTGCTCTTCCGCTTCTATGATCCACAGCAAGGCACGATTACAATCGATGGTCAAAATGTTCAACAATTGCCGAAACAATGGTTACGCCAGCATATGGGCATCGTGCTTCAAGATCCTTATCTATTTACAGGAACGATTGCTTCTAATGTCAATTTGGAAAATGAACAGATCTCGCGTGAACGTATCGAACAAGCTTTACGTGATGTCGGTGCAGAACAGATTCTGTCTGATCTTCCTAAAGGCTATGATGAACCTGTTATGGAAAAAGGAAGTACACTCTCTGCGGGGCAACGTCAATTGATCTCATTTGCTAGAGCACTTGCTTTTGATCCAGCGATTCTTATTCTGGATGAAGCAACAGCGAATATTGATACAGAGACAGAAGCATTGATTCAATCCGCTTTGGATGTTTTGAAAAAAGGACGTACCACTTTCATTATCGCTCACCGTTTATCTACGATTCGCAGTGCAGATCAGATTCTCGTCTTGCATCGTGGTGAAATTGTAGAACGTGGTAGTCATGATGAATTAATGGAAATAGATGGACGTTATCGTCAGATGTACCGGATGCAAGTCGGTTCAGGTTCCAATATGGTCGCTGATGGTACCGAGTCTGCGAAAGACAAAGAAGTTCAAGTCCCTGCTCATCTTGCTGGACGCACAACATAAAAAGAAGCCTGCATGATCCATTAATCTGGATGATGCAGGCTTCTTTTTTACTAATTTATTTCAAATTTTACAATGAGAACGCTTTTGTTTTTTCTAATAAGCGACTGGTCATTGTGCTTAACTCATCAGAAGATGAAGAAATTTCTTCCATAATAGCCGTTTCTTCGTGAGTTGCCATCGAAATTTGTTTGGCTCCCTCATAAAAGGTATCTGCCATTTGACGAATCGTATGCACATTCTGATATGTGAGTTCTACACGATCTGTTTGTTCTGTAATAGAGTCTTCCATCAATTGAACCGCAGACATAAACTCATACACTACACTTAAAAATTCGATCAGTGTAGACTCTACTTTATGCGTGTTGGAGGTTTCATTTTGTACCAATTCATTTTGATTATGAATCAACTGCACCGTTTCATGAATCTGAGCTTGTACCGCCATAATCAGACTATGAATTTTCTGTGCTGAATCGTTACTTTGTTCTGCCAATTTACGAATCTCTGTAGCAACGACAGCGAATCCTGCTCCATGTTCCCCCGCATGAGCCGCTTCGATAGAAGCATTTAACGCTAGCAAATGAGTCTGCTCTGCTAATTCTTTGACTGTTCCTGTAACAGCACCGATATCAGAAGCTTGATGATCTAACAGACGTACCGTTTGTTCCGCTTGTGTCTGAGATTCGGATAATGTGCTCATGCCTGATTTGAGTGATAAAAAGATATTTTTGGTTGCTTCTACTGACTGCTCCATATTACCAGACAAGGCACGCATATGAGACGACTTTTCTTTCATTTCTTGAAAAGATTCCAACATCTGTTCTGCGGTCTGTAGTGAAGACTCTGAAGATTCACGTTGCTTGCCTACACCACGGTAAATATCGTCTGCTACCGTTGCCATGGACTCAATCTGACTGGTCGCTTCGGTAATCGAATGACTTAGATTTTCAGCATTATGAGATGTGGTCGTGGTATTACTAGCAATATCGTTAATAATATCTTTAATATTGTTCACCATGACGCGAAAAGCATCATTCAATACTTTAATTTCATCTTCTTCACGACGCTCTGGGATATCTACCATCAGATCGCCTGCGGATACACGCTTGGCTGCTTTGGATAGATTAACGATTGGTTTAGTTAAAAATTTAGAAATCGCAAATCCTAATATCCCACTCCAAGTAATGCCCATCAACAATATAATAGACACATATAACCAATCACTCATTTCTGTTGCTAAATACGCTTTCAAATAGAAAATAAAAAAGGCACTTGTTCCATACGTAATAATAGATACGCCGATAAAACTTAAAACTAACTTTGAACCTAATGATAATTTCATGATACACCTCATAGATCTAAGATTTGGAGTAGAAATAAATAAGGCCATATGTTGGATAATGAGTAAAGAGATGAGTTATACTTTGCTTCTACCTATACTCACTTTTGTACGATAGAGTCACTTATTAATTTAAATTTTAGCAAATAATAAGCAATATCGTTGTGACAAAAGTCATAGCAAAGTAAATTTTATGAGTCTTTCGACGCAATAAACGTTTTTGTGTCTTTTTTCATATCCTTACATATGTAACTTGCTCTCTTGCTTGCGGCAAGCTATTGTTAACTTAATGCTTTTCAAATAAAATAACTAGAGCATAATGTCTTAAAGGGGATGAATGGCCATGGAACGAACTCGACCTTGGAGCGAGCGATTCAAATTATTTTTTCTAAACAATCGGTTTGTCATTTTTTTGCTAGTCTTGTTGTTAATCTCAATAAACATTTTTGTACTTTCCAAAATACCTTATGTCTTTACCCCGCTTTTCGTTTTAATTAAAACTGTAATTTTGCCTATTATTCTGAGCGGTATTCTGTTTTACTTATTTAATCCATTAGTCAATTTTCTGGAAAAACGCAAAGTAAAAAGAATATATTCCATCATTTTACTTTATCTTCTTATTATCGGTCTGATTGTATTAATTGTTAGCCTTGTCATCCCTGTGATTCAGACGCAGATTCGAGAATTAATTCGTAATATTCCATCCTTTTACGATGGCATTGTGAATCAGATTCAATACTGGCTAGGCGGAGATGTATCCAAGCAAATACAACATACGTTCAGTATCAATCCGAACGATCTGGTACAGAATTTATCGGAAAAAGGGTCTTCTATTATTAACCAGACGTTTACTGGTATTGGTGGATTTTTGGGAGCTTTAACGGAAACCGTATTATCGATTGTGACCGTTCCATTTATTTTATTTTACTTACTTAAAGATGGCGCTAAATTACCGAATTTCATTATGAAATTTATTCCTGTGACTTTACGTAGTCAAACCGGTAAAGTAATGTCTGAAATGAATCATCAGATCAGTTCATATATTCGTGGACAAATTATTGTGAGTGTATGTATCGGGATCTTACTTTATATTGGCTATCAGATTATCGGTCTTGATTATTCGTTAATTCTAGCTATTATGGCTTCTTGTACAAGTATTGTTCCTTATTTGGGACCTGCTATTGCGATTACTCCAGCATTGATAGTGGCTCTAGTGACTTCTCCATTTATGTTATTAAAAATGGTGATTGTATGGACGATTGTACAATTAATAGAAGGTAAACTCATTTCGCCACAGATCATGGGTAAATCTCTTAAAGTTCATCCGATTACAATTATCTTTGTGATTTTGACAGCAGGTAAATTATTCGGAGTGATTGGAATTTTGTTAGCTGTTCCTGGTTATGCTGTACTTAAAGTAATCGTGACTCATTTATTTGATTGGTTCAAAGTAAGCTCTAATCTATATGAAAAGAAAAAGATTACTGAACCTCCTGTTATCAAACCATAAACGGTGCATGATTATATTGTAGAAACTGTAAAATGACCTACACCCCAGAAAGAACATCATAAAAAAGACCTGAGTTTAACTGTACATTCCTATACAGTGGCTCAGGTCTTTTTGTTTATGCTTTATACTTATTGAATGGAGTCTTATTTAGCCAATTCAGGTGTATATCCATCAGGAATCGTTGTTGTTACTTTACCTTCTGTAATCACTTGAGGATTCATTTCACCTGGAGCTGGTTTTTTCACATTGTAACTAACCACTGCACGCTTATCATCGGTTAACTGTACTTTAGTAATTTCTACTGAATAACCCGGGTTAGGAAGTTGTACAGTTAGTGTTACTGTTTGTTGATCTGCTGTATCTGCTGGAGCAACACTTAGTTCTGGCTCATTGCCCATTTGATCATCACCCGTTTCACCTGGTGCAGGAGTAGTTGTATCATCATTTGCTTTGTTATAACGATCTACCATTTGTACACCATGGTATACCCATTCTGCGGCTTGCATACGTGTAATTTCTTTGGTAGGCATAAATGCTTTACCTACAGAGCTACGATCAATCACATTCATATTGACCAAATCTTGAATCGCTCCTGAAGCTTCTTTACTAATTTGATCTTGATCGGTAAAGACTGCAAACATTTTGGTTGTAGGATAATTACCTGTCACATTAATTGCTTCATGTAACCAGATTGCAAATTGCTCACGAGTTACTTTTTTCTCAGCATCAAATGAAGGGATCGATATATTGTTAGCTTCAGCAATACGTAAAGCGTCGGTATACCATGCTTTACGAACTAGATCATCACCCGGTTTTGTTACATCCCCTTTTAATTCAAAAGCTTTGACCAAAATCTGAATCGCTTGTGGCTGTGTAAGTGTCATATCTGGCTTGAATTGAGTAGAAGTCACGCCATTAATAACTCCTTTATCATGTAACATATTGATGATTGTTTGATTATCTTTGTCTTTCACATCGGTAAATGTAGAAGCAGCACTTGCACTTCCTGCTCCTGCAATCGCCAATGATAATGTTAATACTGCTACTGCTTTTTTCTTATGATTCCACATTTGTAATCATCCCTCCATTGAATAGGTCTACTGTCGAATAATTTGGTTTTTATTCAACCTTACAATGCCCTAGACGTATAGAAGTTCTCATTTGTTGCACATCAATTATACAGCAATCACATCTGTTCTGGCGTTTGCAGTCCAAGTAAAGTCATTAGCCTTTTCAAATAAAGTCCTGTTTGCATAGTAAGTGACATACGCTGAGCCTTCACAGACAGCGGAGCATCCACGATCCTATCTTTGTTATAAAATTGGTTAAATAACTTGGCAGTTTCTAGTGTATATCTAGCGATAATAGAAGGTTCATGTTGTGTTGCTGCTCGTTCCAATTCGTATGTGTATCTTGATAAATGGATCAGCAAAGCCCAGCTCACATGACTCCATTCTCTATTCGTTGTATTTGTTTCCAGTTCGATCGTGGTCTGGTTATGATGTGAATTATTCATTGTTTGTACTTTTCGCAAAATGCTTTGGATTCTAGCATAGGTGTATTGAAGATAGGGACCTGTCTCTCCTTCAAAAGTTACAGCGTCTTTCAATGAAAAATCGATCTCATTCTGACGATTATTTTTGAGATCCCCGAAAATAATCGCGCCAATACCGATCTGCTCAGCCACCTGTTCTTTATTCGGCAAATCAGGACTTTTTTCAGCAATAATCTGTGTTGCTCATTCTACAGCTTGATCCAATACTTCTTCCAAAAAGACCACTTTTCCTTTACGAGTAGACATCTTTTTACCATCAACTTTCATTAAGCCAAATGGCACATGAATACAATCTGTTGCCCATGAGTGTCCCATTTTATGAAGCACTTCAAATACCTGTTTGAAATGCAATGTCTGCTCTCCACCTACTACATAGATCAACTGATCTGCACCCATTATTTCTTTGCGATAAATAGCAGTCGCCAGATCACGTGTCGGATAAATCGTTGTCCCATCTGATTTCAAAATCAAACATGGTGGTAATTCCTGTTCATCTAATCTCACTACCTGTGCTCCATCGCTTTCGACAAGTAATTGCTGACGCTGCAATTGCGCAATCACAGCAGGCATTTTATCGTTATAAAAGCTTTCACCAAGTACAGCATCAAACTCTACCCCTAGCCGTTGATACATTTTCTGAAGCGACTGCATACTTACGTCTACAAAATAATGCCATAGTTCTACAGCTTGAGCATCGCCTTGTTCTAATTTGCGGAACCAATCTCTTGCTTCATCATCTAACCGAGGGTTCTGTTCAACTTCTTCATGAAATTGAATGTATACTCTTAACGATTCTCCTATAGGATTCAGCTTCAATTGCTCTGGATCGCCCCACCGTAAGTAAGCGGTTATTAATTTACCAAATTGTGTTCCCCAATCTCCTAAATGATTGACTCGAATCGCTTCATACCCTACGGCTTGGTAGATCCGATGCAAGCCGCTCCTATGATGGTTGAACGCAAATGCCCTACTCCAAAAGGCTTGGCTATATTAGGCGATGACATATCGATTACAATCCGCTTACCTGTACCTATCTGAAGTTCTGTATTTTGTTGTTCTTCTAGACTGGATAATATCTCAGTTCCATAATAAGCACGATCCCAAGTCAAATTGATATAAGCACCTACAGCTTGTGCCTGAATATGAGCATCTGCTAACGGTTGTTCTATTGCTGTTATTATTTCTGTCGCAATCTGGTCAGGCGAACGTCTCCATGTTTTGGCAAAAGTATAACAAGGAAATGCCAGATCACCCATATCAATCGTTGGCGGAACTTCAAGCATTTGAATCAATTCTTCTTCAGTCATTAAGGTTACAGGTTGCAACATCGAAGCGACTTGTTGTTTGAATAAATGAGCTAATTTCATCTGTAAATTCTCCTTTACGTATATTTTAAAATTCATGTGGTGATTCATGTTGTATCTTTGCTAGGTACTGGTTTGACTATGTACAAAATACAAAAAAAGCACTCATCTGCTTAAGTGAGTTATCACTTAAGAGACGAGCGCTTATAATAAGCATTCCCGCGGTACCACTCTTTGTACAGTATGTATATGTGGATGCTACCATCATTGTATCTGCTCCATCATCCTATTACTGTCGCTTGATAACGATAACGGTGTCAGCCGGACTTATCTATACAGGTAAATTAGATCCATGATCGTGTTCACCTTTTGAATAAGTCATTTCCCGAGTGCGGTTCACCTACGAATGTTTTACCGGCTTTCACTCTCCCGGCTCGCTGCTTAAACAGTGATCGTTATGGCTACTCTCTCGTTCATGAATGATAAATGTAAAGTTTAGATTGTATTATACATACGGTGTTAGGTTTACGCAACCTAAAAATTGCAATAAAAAAACCTTCGCAAATATGCAAAGGTTCTGAAAATAGTTATGGTTATCCTTACTGTCTATGTATAAAGTAGTAGATTATACAGCTACCATCAAATCTCTACACATGTCTACACAACGACGGCAGGCTTCAATACATTCACGAGAGTGCGCATTGTCATGTTTTGAACATTCATCAATACAAGCTTCACACACTTTAGCACATAATTCAGCAATTTCACCAGCAAATTGGCTACCTTGACTTAGCGATTGTGCTGTAAAAGAACAGATCTCTGCACATTCACGAGTAATACGTATACAGTCACACAATTTCTCAAGATTATATTCTTTCAAATTAGCTACATACGAAAGATTACAAGCATTCATAGCCTCGACACAAGCTTCAATATGAGCATGGTATAATTTTTGATTAGCCATCATTTTCATGACCTCCGTTAAGATTGGAATAGTTATATTGAACTATTACCCCGGCTATGCTCGTATTGAAACCGCATACTTACAATAATTTAGCTGCTTGCTGTTCCAGTACTAGCAATTGTTCCTTTATCAACTCTTTGTCGAAATGCTCTCCAATAAAAACAGCGACATCAGGGACTGCTTTTTGTGGAGTAATCTTCATAAAGTCCATTTCACGATAAGCATATTGGAACAAAAAACGACTTGCGGTGTCGTTAAATGTTAGAATCCCTTTTGCACGATAAACTTCAGTCGGTAAAGACCGGATTACATTCTCAAAAGCTTCACTATTAATCGGATGCTCAAAATAATGGGTATATGCCATCACATGACTATGTGAACCGTGCATATGCTCGGAATGGGTATGATCATGACTGTGTTCAGTCGAAGTTGAAGTCTGTTTATTTTGCGCTAATGTTTCTTTGGCATCAACGACCGATGAAAGGTCTGTATAGATGGTACTCGGCACTTCACAGCGCACTGTCGTATGAATAGGTGCATACGCATTCCATCCACGTAGAATAGCTTCTAGTTTTGTAATAGTTATTGCATCGACACGATCACTTTTATTCAAAATCAATACAGAAGCACACCGAATCTGCTCTTGCATCAAACGATATGTTTTGCCTTTCTGCTCTTGATACAATTCCCATAGATGAGCTGCATCGACTACAGTTATCAAATTTTTTAATTCCATACGGTTGTACAATGAAGTCTCTGTAACCGCATCTAGAATTTCGATTGGATTCGCCACACCGGAAGCTTCGATAATAATCACATCAGGCTTTTCGGTTTCCATTAAATTATATAATTCCATACTTAGATCAGCACGAATCGAACAGCAGATACATCCGCTTAATAATTCAGCCATCGCCACATCTTGATCGACCATCATCCCATCCAAATTGACATCGCCGATCTCATTCATAATCACAGCAGGTGTTTTGCCAAGGGATTTCCATTCTTGAATCATATGTTGAAGCATGGTGGTTTTGCCACTGCCTAGAAATCCAGACAAAATATATACAGGTGTTGTCATTGATATCCTCCTCGTGCATGGTTCTTTGCTTTATTAATTTAGGGCTACTCTTATATTATACACTGACATGGCAAGTGTTCATGATCGATCACAACCTATGTTACAATGGCAGGGATGCTTGAATGAGAATAAAGGAGTGAATAAATACCATGAGATCCGTAGATGAACATCGCGCAGAAGCACCAGATACTGTACGTTGTATGGTCATTACTGTGTCAGATACTCGCACTGAAGCAACCGATACAGGTGGGCAATTATTGCAGTCCCTTTTAACAGAGAATGGTTATCAGGTTATAGATTATACCATCGTTAAAGATAGCTATGTTGGTATCCGTGAATTGCTTCATGATGCCGCAGAACGTCCAGAAGTCGAAGCTATTTTGTTAACAGGTGGCACAGGGATAGCTCCGCAAGATGTAACGTTTGAAGCAGTACAAAGTCTTTTGACGAAAGAATTACCTGGTTTTGGAGAGATTTTTCGCTTTCTGAGTTTTACTGAAGATATTGGTTCAGCTGCCATTATGAGCCGTGCCATTGCAGGTACTATCGGAGGAACTGCTGTCTTTTCGATGCCCGGTTCACGAGGTGCGGTGAAGTTAGCGATGGAACGCATTATTATTCCTGAATTGGGACATGTGATGCGAGAAATTTATAAAAAATAATGGAATAGATTCTATAGGATCATCTGCCTACACAGAAGCATAAATGCTCTCCCATCCTAGATGTCATACACTATCGATATCATGTCATAGCAAAAAAGCACACTGCCGTTTATCGATGCAGTGTGCTTTTTGTTTTTATTTTATGCCTAATGTAATCAGATGAAATACATCTCAGGATGTAACTTTAATCAACTGACGACCGACTGCTTTACCTGCTAGAATCGTTTCTAACGCTTGTGGTATTTGTTCTAGCGTATATTCTGTAACCGCTTGATGAATAGCTGTAGTTGGTTTCCAATCGCTTGCTAGGTGCTTCCAGACTCTTTGTCTGATCTCAATAGGGCAAAATACAGAATCAATGCCAATCAGATGGGCTCCACGTAGAATAAAGGGAAAGACTGAACTTTCAAAATCGTTACCTGCTGTCATACCCGATACAGCCACTACACCACGATATTTTAATGATTTCAGCCGTTCTCCTAGCCCTTTACCACCTGTAGGGTCGATAATACCTGCCCAAGTGGATTTACCTAATGGACCGTCTACTTTCTGCTCCGCTTCTTCTCTTGAAATGATTTGAGACGCTCCCAGTGTGGTTAACCAGTCCTTTTGATCGGCTTTGCCACTTGCTGCATAGACTTCATATCCTAATGCACTCAAGATCGAAATAGCTATGGTTCCCACCCCACCTGTAGATCCTGTGACAAGGATCGGACCGTCTTCAGGTTTGATTCCATGTTCAATTAACGCATCTACAGACATTCCAGCCGTAAATCCAGCCGTACCAATAATCATCGCTTCTTTAGCACTTAGTCCTTGAGGTAGCTTAATCAACCATTCGGCAGGCACGCGAGCATATTCACTGTACCCTCCATAATGACTGACACCCAGCTTATATCCAGTACATAGCACTTGATCGCCTACTTGAAACTGCTCATCGCTTGACTCTACTACTTCTCCTGCCAAATCTATCCCTGGCACAAACGGGTACTGTTTCACAATCTTGCCTTCTGCTATACTTGCCAGTCCATCTTTATAATTGACATCTGAATATGATACTTTAATAGTGACAGATCCTTCAGGTAATTGATGAAGTTGTAATTGTTGAACCTCACCGGTTACTTTTTGATCTGACTGTTCTAATACAAACGCACGAAATGTCTGTTCCATCTAACTCATCCTTTCTATCTTTCCTTCTTTATTATAAGGATTCCTTCAAAGCCTGACAGCGATAAATGCTACATTCTGTTCACTGTACTCTCTTACGTAATATAACCAAAAAACCCACCTTTATAAAAAAGGCAGGTTCAGATTCTGGTTTAGTACTGATTAAAGTTCTTCTTCCGGTAAATATTGTGCAATCAATTTCTGCTTCATTTCCCAAGCTTTGACGCTCACATTTACACGATAAATCTCAGGATTTAATTTACGCAAATATTCTGGCCAGAATTCATCCAGTTGACTCACATGATACGCCCGAATCTCTTCCAAATTAGGCATCGTATAGACTTGCTTACCTTCGATAAAAATAGGTTCCAACATAGGAACAGCTTTATAGTCAGATACATATTTACGAATATAAGGATGCGCTGGATTAAACAATTTAAGACGTTTGCCTTCAAGCGGCTCTTTTTCATCTGGGAAACAGATATAGTCCGCAATAGCTTTACCATTGGTTGGATTGATAATGCGGTAGACTTCTTTCGTTCCCGGTGTCGATACTTTTTCGGGATTAGCCGAGATTTTGATTGTAGGTACCATTTCGCCATCAATCTCGCACTCGACTAATTTGTATACGCCACCCAAAGAAGGTTGATCTGATGCTGTGATTAACTGTGTTCCTACGCCCCATGTATCAATTCGTGCCCCTTGCGCTTTTAGATCCAAGATTGTATTTTCATCGAGATCGTTAGAAGCAACGATTTTGACATAAGATAATCCTGCATCATCTAACATTTTGCGAGCTTGAATCGACAAATATGCAAGGTCACCACTATCCAGACGAATAGCAATCATCTTTTTGCCACGAGCTTCTAAGTCTTTGGCAGTCTTAATCGCATGAGGCACACCGCTACCTAACGTGTCAAATGTATCGACTAGCAAAGTGACTCCATCTGGCATCGCATTCGCATAACGATCAAAAGCTTCTTGTTCATTACCGAAACTTTGTACCCAAGCATGAGCATGTGTACCTTTGGTAGGAATACCAAATCTAGCCCCTGCTAACATATTTGAAGTCGCATGGAAGCCTGCGATATAAGCCGCTCTAGCTCCCCAGATCGCCGCATCGGCTTCTTGAGCACGTCTTGTACCAAACTCTAGCAACGTATCCGTACCGCCCACCTGCTTAATCCGTGAAGCTTTGGTGGCAATTAGCGTCTGATAGTTCATAAAGTTAAGCAAAGCTGTTTCTACCAACTGTGCTTCAATAATCGAACCTTCCACACGAATCAATGGCTCATCTGCAAAAACAACGGCGCCTTCTTTCATCGAAAACAAATTGCCATGAAAACGGAACTGACGCAATTCTTCTAAAAACTTCGCGTCATAGTTCTCTTCCTGTTCTGCCAGATAAGCAATATCTTCTTCTCGAAAACTCAAGTTGGTTATATAATTCACAATCCGTTCCAGACCTGCAAAGACAGCATATCCGTTACCGAAAGGAAGTCTGCGGAAATAAGCTTCAAATACTGCTTTCTTATGATGTGTACCGTTAATCCAATGAGCATACATCATATTGATCTGATACTTATCTGTATGTAAAGCCAGTCCCATTTCGTTCATCACCATGTCACCTCTTCATTGTTGATCATGCTAAAGCAATTCTGCTTGCACGTCTTTCTGCTGCACAAGCAGAATTGTGAATCATTGCACATTAATAACTATGAATAAGTTGTGCACCTATACTTTTTTCAAAATGATCGATTGCCCATACATGACCTTGTGCATTAAAGCTTGCTATTGCATCGGTATGAATCACTAATTTGAACCCTTTATTGTAAGCATCTACAGCTGTATGCAGTACACAGATATCGGTACATACGCCAATGAGATGCAATTCAGTTATTCCACGTTCACGCAATTTCAATTCAAGATCGGTTCCTGCAAACGCGCTGTATCTCGTTTTATCCATCCAGACGATCTGCTGTTGATGTTCTGCATAGACTTCACTTAACCGACCATACAATTCTCGTCCAGCTGTACCACGAATATTATGTGGTGGAAAAAGAGCGGTCTCTGGATGGTACGCATCATTCGGTTCATGCATATCAACAGCCATCACTACATAATCATGAGTACTAACAAATTTCTCTGTCAATTCAACGATACGCTGTTCAATATCGATTGCAGGTTGTCCTACAGGTAAAGCACCATCTACAAAGTCACGAGTATAATCGATCACAATAAGAGCTTTCATGATATAGACCTCCAGATATTGAAATACAAACAATCATTCAGCATATCCTTACGAATAAATCGAAAGACGAGGTACAAGACCTGTAAAACGATACAATTGTGCTGGGCGTTGAGAGTACTGATTCGAACTTAGTAAGTTCCCCTCTTCATCATGCACCTCTTCAATGATACCTTTACGGCTACGTGTTGAAGTGATTTTGCGAATAAAGTTCGGTTCTTCAAAGTCAGGTACAACCGCTTTGATTACCTGATACAATTCGCTTAACGTAAATTCAGGCGGCAAAAACTTTTTGGCAATCACTGTACTAAGCATCTGTTCTTGAATTCGCATATACGCATCACGAATAATATCATGATGATCAAATCCAAGTTCTAGCTTTTCCAATGCTTCTTCAATCGTAAATAGACCGACTTCTTCCGCATCATCAGCAGCTTGCCGTTTTTCCAACACCTGTTCTTCTACTAAAGCAAAAAACGCATGCGATATAATCCAACCACGAGGATCACGCCCGGGCTCACTATAGACACCTAAATACTCAAGATGGCGACCGTCGACTCCTGTCTCTTCTTTGAGTTCACGCTGTGCGGCTTCAAATAAAGACTCATCATCGCGTGAAAATCCACCAGGCAAAGCCCATTTTCCGGCAAAAGGCCATGAGCGACGACGAATCAACATTACTTTCAGTTCACGCAAAGGTAATGTTTTGGTAAAAGTCTTCCGCTCTTTTTTGGTCAAAGTAAACATGACAATATCGGCGGGTGCGCCATCGGGCGTACGATACTTTTTGACATCATACGAATGCTGTTTGCTGTTATCCGTCATCGTTATCACCACTGTTCATTTTATCTTTTTGATAATATCATTATGAATGATTCTCTAAGGCAGGTCAATCTTTATTTGCGAGTTGCGATAAATGTAGCTGTCGAGATAGCGCCTACAACGCCTTGTTCGTTAGAAACTTCCGCTTGTAAAGTTACTGTTCTTCCTGAAAGATGAAGAATTCTAGCTGTTGCGAATAATTCGCCTTCTTTCATCGACTCTACAAAATGCGTATTCATATTTGTTGTAACACAAGGTTGCCCATCTTGAATCGCCATCGACAACATCCCCATCACCTGATCCATCATCGACATCTGCACACCACCATGCACAATATGCATATGATTAAGATGTTGTGGAGTCGCCGTGAGTCCAATCGTAATATAATCTTGCTCACTTGCGATTAGACGGCACCCCAATAATCCCCAATATAGTTGTTCGCTTTTTTTTAATATTTCATCCCAATGTGTCAAAAAATGCTCCTCCTGTTCAAAACGGTTGTTACAATAACAATCCCATTTGTATCAAATCTACATACTGATGTTCAACCACTAATGCGTTTTTTTGAATCCCTTCGATACGAAAACCTAATGAACGATATAAATGTAAAGCGCGTTCATTACTGCCTTGTACATTCAATTCAAGACGATGTAAATGCCGATCTTGCGCCCAATGAATCATGGTCTGAAATAATCGTCGTCCAATCCCACGATTAGCATACTCTTGAAGTACACCTACAACAATATATACACTATGACGATTACGTGCAACTTTGCCACCAATCGCTTCCAAATATCCAATAATCTGACCTTCGTACTCAGCTAGAAAAATATTAGAATTGGCACTACGCAGTGCATAGCGAATCATCTCTCGTTGTTCGGCTTCATTCAGATTCCGTTCTCCTGGTTCAAGCAGCATAAATGTAGTCTGTTCATCTAATTTCTGCTTCATCCGAACCAAAGCCCCTGAATCTTTCATCTGTGCAATACGTACAGACACTAACATTGCTAGATAAGGTTCTTTGGTATAGGGATATACAGAAGACAGAGAGTTAGAATCTGCCCATGTTTTTTGTAAAATCACTTGATCACGGCAGACAATTCCATTTTCGATAATCGGTTGCTGGTAATGTCTAATAAAATGATCATGCTCGATTCGTATCATGCGAAAACCATGTTTTTGATAAAAAGCAAGTGCTCCTAGACTCGAATTACCTGTAGCCACAGTAACCACTTGAGCTTTGTACTGTTTTAACTGCTGTAATACTTCATCTAGTAATTTGCTACCAATCCCTTGTCTCTCATAATCTACCTCTACCGCAATGTTCATAATTTCCCATTCTTGTGCTGCACGTTGAAGCACTCCACAGACGCCTACGATATGATTCGCTATTTCTGCGGTCCACCAACGACAATAGGCTTTGTAGTGTTCTATAGATTCTAGATCAGGATCAGCAAGCATTAACAAGGTAATCGGTATACTTTCGTGATTGGATTGAGCACGGATTAACACAGAATCATAACTATAATCAGAAGATTCCATGACCATTCACTTCTTTCTGCATGTAGAATCAAGAGCAATGAGTGATTGTTAACAATGACTATCCACTACAACGAAAAAAGATATCGGAATACAAAAAGACGCGGCTATAGGCTCCGCGTCTTTGAATTTGTTCTAGTCATTGCAGGACGATGGAGGTGAATCCTTACCGCTCTCTACATTAATTTTCTCAGAAACGGTATCATGGATAACGGAAATAACCATTTGTAACATATCGTTAATTTCGACCTGACTTTCTTGATAATCCGATACTAAAGGAATATCATCCAGTTCTTGTTGTAACGCTGTTAATTCGCCTTCAATTCGAGCAATCATTTTTTCGTTTTTCATCGATTCAAAAGCAACCACTTCTTTTTGCTTTTTTTGATGGTACGAATTAACTCTTCGATCCGTGGATGAGTTTGAATCATTTTTTCTGCTCTTTTGAAATGATCCACTTCTTCACTTTCCGAGATCAATGCAGCTAATTGTTTTGTTTTTGCCATAATATCTTCACGAATAAAAAGACCCTGTGTATTCAATTCAAGTGGTGCTCCGCCTGTCGTTGACTCAACATTGCGATCATGATGCTCCATCGACAATCCTCCGTTCACGTTCCAAATTTAATTAATAAGCTATAACCGGTTCTGGAACCAGCTCGCCTTTGATATAGAATGTTTTATAATCAGTAATTTGTACATGTACGAATTGACCGATCATATCTGCTGAACCTTCAAAATGCACCAGTTTGTTAGAACGTGTGCGTCCTGCAAGCACAGTAGCATTATTTTTACTCTCACCTTCAACCAATACTTCAACAACTTGACCTAAGAATTTCTCACTACCGATCAAGCTATAATCTTTAATTGTTTTGTTCAAGCGTTGCAAACGTTCTTTTTTCACTTCCATCGGTACATTGTCTTCCATCACTGCAGCGGGTGTACCTTCACGTGGTGAATAGATAAAGGTAAATGCTGAATCGAATCCTACTTCACGCACAAGTGATAATGTTTCTTCGAATTGCTCATCAGTCTCCCCCGGGAAACCTACGATAATATCTGTAGTTAGCACCGCATGAGGGATCGCTGTTTTGATTCTACCCACCAAGTCTAGATACAACTCGCGTGTATATTTACGACTCATTTTCTTGAGCACTGCACTGCTACCTGATTGCACAGGCAAATGAATATGCTCGACTAAATTGCCACCTTTAGCCAGTACTTCGATCAAGCGATCATCAAAATCTCTTGGATGCGATGTTGTAAAGCGAACACGCGGAATATCAATTTTAGAGATATCATCCATTAGATCGCCAAATGTATAATTCATACCTGTCAAATCTTTGCCATAAGCATTTACATTTTGACCCAGTAGTGTAATTTCTTTAAATCCTTGACGTGCTAATTCACGCACCTCAGCAATAACATCTTGCGGAAGACGACTGCGTTCTTTACCACGTGTAAAAGGCACAATGCAATACGTACAGAATTTATCGCATCCATACATAATATTTACCCAACCACGCATACCCTGCCGCTTTTTCGGTAAATTTTCGACGATGTCTCCTTCTTTGGACCAGACTTCGACGACCATTTCTTTACTGAATAGCGATTCTTGGATCAAATAAGGCAGACGGTGAATATTATGTGTACCGAAGATCATATCTACAAATCCATGCTTTTGCATAATACGGTTAACGACGCCTTCTTCTTGCGACATACATCCGCATACACCGAGTAACAAGCCCGGGTTTTCTAGCTTCAATGTTTTGAGATGACCCAATTCACCGAATACACGATCTTCTGCATTTTCACGAATAGCACACGTATTTAACAAAATAATATCTGCTTCTTCTCGGCTTTCAGTCGCTTGGTAGCCCATTTGTTCTAGCATGCCTTTAATAGTCTCCGAATCATGCTCATTCATCTGACAACCAAATGTATAGACCAGATAATGCTTACCAAGCCCGATCATACGCATGTCTTCTGGGATGCTTTCTTCGTACACGACTTGAACATCTTGTTTACCACGTTTCTTTTCTTCACGTTGATTCGGTTCAGATATAATATGGATTTCCCGACCTCGGATACGAATTTTTTTGCCAGTTTCATCTTCTGAAATCACTTTAGCATCCGAAAAATCAAAATACTTGGAATAATCCTTAATTTCTTTTGACATGCTGCCACTCCCCACTGTAAGCATCATTCTAAAGTTCTGTATGCCTCTTCCAACATCTCAAAAAAGCATTACTGCTAATTATATCATGCTTACTCTATTATAAAAAGCTGTCAAATTATACCTCATCCACCCGTATAACAGCTAATATTCTTAACTAGTTAACCAGACATTTAGCGAGCACTGACTGTACCGATCCGAATCTTAGGAGACTTAGTAGGATCGATCGCTTGTAACACTTTTAATAGATTGGCTTCAGATAAAGCGATACAGCCATCGGTAGGTCGATTGTATGCTCGCCAGATATGCATAAAGATCGCACTGCCTTTGCCTTTAATAATTGGATCGGTATTGTAATTCACAACCATACCGTATTTATACAGCGGATTATCCATTCTCTCATAGGATGCCCAGCGTTGATTGGGATTGCCCGGTTCAGTCACCTTTTGATTATAGTCATTAGAACTAACATCATCGATCCAGTAATCTTGAGAAGTATGAGGTTGATAATTCACTTTCAGACCTGTAGGCTTGGACGCTGTGCCAAAAGCAGTTCCTAATGAATAGGTGCCTAGAGGTGTTTTGCCATCGCCTTCTTTAATTTTGCCTACTCCGTTTTTCCCTAGGACTACGGGTAAAGCAGTGATTTGCAGTTTCCAGTTTCCATTTTGCTTATTGTATATCTGAAGTGTGCCTTTGAATGTCTTCTTATTCGCAGCTGTGACTAGAATAACTTGTTCTGTATGCAATTGATCGAATTTGTGAAAAAGTGCTTGCTGATGCATATTTTGTTCATCTGTTAAAGTATTAGACGCGGCTATACTCATTGATGTTGTCGTATTTACCATTGCACTTAGCGTATAGAGTAACATTCCTAACGATACCCATTTGAGCACACTTCTTAATCGCATCTATTTCCCTCCATTGCACGCTATATTTTAATAAGGAATGTATCATAAAAAAGCATAACAAAAAAGCCTATTTCAAAAGAGCGAAATAGGCTTGCTGTATAAAAAGCTATGATTAATCGATAATTTCAGCAGTGTCGCCAGTAGCAGCACCGGAAGCATTGGCTTCATCTGTATCGATATGCATGTCTAATGCAAAAGAATCAGATACACGTGCAATAACGTTTTCTAGAACAAGACCACGTTCACCAGACAAGCGAACTTTCAACAACTCTTGATCTTTAATTCCCCATTTTGCTGCATCAGAAGTATGGAAATGAATATGACGTGCAGCTACAATCACGCCTTCTTCGATTTGAACTTCACCCGCAGGTCCTTTAAGAAGTACACCTGGTGTACCATCAATTTTACCAGATTCACGTACTGGAGCTTTTACACCAATAGCAAAAGAATCCGTGCGAGAGATTTCCAATTGTGTTGCTGGACGAGCAGGTCCTAAAATACGAACTTTTTCAAAACTTCCTTTGCTACCTACAACAGCAACAGTTTCATTAGCAGCAAATTGTCCAGGTTGGGACAACGCTTTAAATTCTGTTAATTGGTATCCTTCACCAAATAATACTTCAATGTGTTCTTGAGTTAGATGAATATGACGTGCAGACACGCCTACAGGTACAGTTTTACTCATGTGATCACTCACTCCTTCGATATTCTCTATTTCATTTGCACTTTGTAACAAAACGCACATACTCGTACATTTGCAAAATGCATGCTACTTTATTATACATCTTTTATATCAAAAATGAAAAGCAACTCAGCAAAAAGACCTCCAAGCTTAACCAACAAGCTTACAGGTCCCAAGTATCCAAACGAATTGCTACTTTTACCTATCATCTCTGTTGCAAGATTTACACTCTATAATAGGATCATTATAGGCATCCACTTACGTTCAGGATAGCAGCATTATTATCTAGGTTCTACAATCAACTTCATGGCGGTTCTGTCTTCTCCATCAATCACAATGTCCGTAAAGGCTGGAATACAAATCAGGTCAACTCCACTTGGTGCTACGAATCCCCGGGCAATAGCGACTGCTTTGATTGCTTGATTCAGTGCACCTGCTCCAATTGCTTGAAGTTCAGCAGCACCTCTTTCACGCAATACTCCTGCCAATGCTCCTGCTACAGAATTCGGGTTGGATTTTGCTGAAACTTTTAATACTTCCATGATAAGTACCTCCCCTGGGAATGAATGATGGCTTGATTCCATGATTAGTAGATAATATTCGACAACATCCTTTTGGTTCCTGCTGCATAAAATCAAAAATCAATGATATTTCACATAAAATTTATAAAGATTTTAAACACTCTGCTGGTACTTGAAACTATTCCATATGCCATTCGTCTTCATACATACGAATCTTTTCAATCTTTTTCGCTCTGCCTGTCTGATCGTCTATATCCACATACACAGCATGAAAATGCCATTTGCCTTCACACACTTGGAAACGAGCGGGCAACTGTGTCTGGAATTTATACAATACCGCATCACGCTGCATACCGAGTACACCTTCGTATGAACCTACCATACCTGTATCGGTCAAATAAGCTGTTCCGCCAGGTAGCAAGGTGTCATCATTACTTTGGACATGAGTGTGTGTACCAACGACCATAGAAGCTCTACCATCCAAATGCCATCCCATCGCAATCTTTTCTGAAGTGGCTTCTGCATGGAAATCAACTAATACACAATTCACTTTCCCTTTCAATTCATCCATAATCTCATCGACTTTGCGAAAAGGACAATCGATCGCTGGTAGAAATGTACGACCTTGTAGATTCACGATACCTAGCTGCTTACCGCCGGCTTTGATAATCGTATATCCACGTCCAGGCGTATCTGGAGGAAAGTTAGCGGGACGAATCATACGGGGTTCATCATCTATAAATTCAAAAATCTCTTTGTTGTCCCATGTATGGTTACCCATCGTTATACCGTGTACACCCATTTCAAAAAGTTGACGAGCGATTCCTCGCGTAATGCCCCGACCTGAAGCTGAGTTTTCGGCATTAGCTATGATGATGTCCGGGGTATACTTTGATTTTAACCGAGGTAGCGTCTCTTTAATCGCTTTACGACCTGTACTTCCAACAATATCTCCAATAAATATAACTTTAATGATAATTCCTCCGTCCACGAAGAGAAAAAGTGACCTGATTGCCAGGTCACTTTTCGCATCGTTCTTTATTTTGCGTAATCGACTGCTCTCGTTTCACGAATAACAGTAACTTTAATATGTCCTGGATAATCCAGTTCATTTTCGATCATCTTCGTAATATCACGTGCCAAGCGGAAACTATCTGCATCATCCACTTTATCCGGTTGAACCATAACGCGAATTTCACGTCCGGCTTGAATAGCATATGATTTCTCTACGCCTTCAAAGGATTCAGAGATTTCTTCTAGTTTCTCCAGACGACGGATGTACGTTTCTAATGTTTCACGACGTGCACCTGGTCTTGCGGCAGACAATGCATCTGCTGCGCCAACAAGCATCGCAATAATAGAAGTCGCTTCCGTATCGCCGTGGTGAGACGCGATACTGTTAATTACAACTGGATGTTCTTTATATTTCTTAGCCAACTCTACGCCAATCTCTACATGAGAACCTTCCACTTCGTGATCGAGTGCTTTACCGATATCATGCAGTAATCCTGCGCGTTTCGCTAAAGTGATATCTTGACCCAATTCGGAAGCCATCAAACCTGTAAGGTAAGCCACTTCCATGGAATGTTTGAGTACGTTTTGACCGTAACTGGTACGGAATTTGAGACGTCCCAAAATCTTGATAAGATCTGGATGAAGTCCATGTACGCCAACTTCAAATGTAGACTGCTCACCGTATTCACGGATACGCTCATCCACTTCACGACGTGCTTTATCCACCATTTCTTCAATTCTTGCAGGATGTATACGTCCATCTGCTACCAATTTTTCAAGAGCGGTACGGGCAATTTCACGGCGAATCGGATCGAATCCAGAAAGGATAACAGCTTCCGGTGTATCATCGATAATTAAATCGATACCTGTAAGTGTCTCCAATGCACGAATATTACGACCTTCACGACCGATAATTCTGCCTTTCATTTCTTCATTAGGCAAGGTGACAACAGAGACGGTAGTCTCGGCTACATGATCCGCAGCACAACGTTGAATAGCAAGAGTAATAATCTCGCGAGAACGTTTGTCTGCTTCATTTTTCGCCTGTTGTTCAATATCCTTGATCATTTGTGATGTTTCGTGGCGAACTTCCTGCTCCACGTTGCTCAAAATGATACCTCGAGCATCTTCCATAGACAGATTAGAAATTCGTTCGAGTTCCGCAACCTGACTGGTGTGAAGTTGTTCGATTTGTTGCTGAGTCTCTTCAATACGTTTCTCTTTGTTAGCCACTTGTTCTTCTTTGCGTTCTAGTGATTCAATTTTTTTATCCAGCGACTCTTCCTTCTGCAACAATCGTCTTTCCAGGCGTTGATTTTCATTACGACGCTCACGAATGTCTTTTTCAGCTTCAGTTCTGAGTTTGTGCACTTCGTCTTTTGCTTCCAGAACTGTTTCTTTTTTCTGTGCTTCTGCTTCTTTCTTCGCACTTTCTACGATTTGGATAGCAGCTTGTTCAGCACTAGAAATTTTAGCTTCTGCAAGAGACTTGCGAATAAAATATCCGACCAAGAACCCAAAGAATAATGCGGCAACAACGAGAATTGTGGTCCAGAGAACTTCCATTCTGTTCACCTCCTCGCTGATTCCTCCAAGGTATTCCCTGGGAATTACATGTTCATTTGGTTAATCGATGATTCGTCCCTTATACATTTGTTCCATTGCTCATGCGGGTACATGTGCTAATTCCCTTTTCATAGGGAGATCAAACATTCTAAAATTCTTCAGAAATGTCTTGCTACAGAATTCATTACCCACTTCATCTAATCACCTGCCGGGAAAAGATGACGTAAAAATGACAATCTGCACAAGTACATTTTATTATTTGCCAAAAGACATTGTCAAGCAATTGCAGTAACCGTATTTAACGATGTCAAGTTTGTTACCCTAAATGACACGGTTATTCGGTTTTATTATATTTGGATTTTAGTGGTTATTCCCAATCATCTTCTGGCTTTTGTTGAACAGCATCTAGGGCTTTCCTTACAATATCCGAAGAATATCCTCTTCTCATTAAAAAAGCCATCGTTTTTCTTTTTTTATCAAAAACTTCTCCCGAAGTCGATTTCCATTTTTTTCTGCTAGTATTGTAGCACTTGCGATTTCATCATTAGGATCGATCTCTTCCAAAGCTTGCTCTATATTTTCTTTATTTACACCTTTTTGGCGTAATTCTTGTCTAATCCATACTTTACCTTTTTTCTGGCTATTCACTCTTTGTTTAGCCCACTGTTGAGCATATAACTCATCATCAATTAATTTCTCTTGTTGTAATCGTACAAGAGTCGTCTCAATGATCTCAGGATGAATTTCTTTTTCTTTAAGCTTGCGGGCAATCTCTGTTCGAGTACGTGCTTTGCGACTCAAATAATTCAGTGCTTCTGCATAAGCCGTTTGACGTTCATTAGCGATCACAATACTTTCTAGTTCTTCTTTAGAAAAGGACATGCCTTTTAACAGCCGATACTTGATCATAACATCTTCATGCACCATAAGGTTCAACTCACCGAAGGTTAACTTATAATGATGCCTAGGCTTACGTAGAGGGGTTACAGCCGTAATCTCTACTTCACCCTCATCAGGGAACCCATCTAGACGCTCTCCTTCATCTGCATAGATATCCCATTCTTCATCAGCCTCAGGTTCAGAGGTAGTATTAGTATTGGACGGTTTTTTAGCATAACGACGATAATCAGCCATAATTGTTTCCTTTCGTCTATCTATATTTTAAATCAGTGTATAGTGATCAGATGAATCTTTTATGAAATATAAATAAAAAAGCGCCCTGAACGTATTTCACGTCCTGGGCGCTACAGGATTTAAGCATATATCATCTTAAAGTGATTATTCAGTTGCTTTAGAGAATAATTCTTGCTCTTCAAGACTTTCTTTTTCTTTTTCTTCAGCTGATGGTTCTTCAACCACTGTTGTTAAATTGCTAGATACACGAATTTTTTGTTCAATGATATCTGCAATGTGTGGGTTTTCTTTCAAAAACTGCTTAGAGTTCTCGCGACCTTGACCCATACGCTCACCTTCGTAAGAGTACCAAGCACCACTTTTGTTAACAATATCGTGTTCTACACCAATATCGATCAAGCTACCTTCTTTGGAGATACCTTCTCCGTACATGATATCCACTTCAGCTTGTTTGAATGGAGGAGCCACTTTGTTTTTAACAACTTTGATACGTGTACGGTTACCGACAACATCGTTACCGTTTTTGATTGCTTCAATACGACGCACGTCTAGACGTACAGTAGAGTAGAATTTAAGTGCACGACCACCAGGAGTTGTCTCAGGGTTACCAAACATAACGCCAACTTTTTCACGAAGCTGATTGATAAAGATCGTGATTGTTTTGGATTTGCTGATTGCACCAGACAATTTACGCAATGCTTGAGACATCAAACGTGCTTGCAAACCAACGTGAGAGTCACCCATTTCGCCTTCGATCTCTGCTTTTGGTACCAATGCTGCTACAGAATCGATAACAATAATATCTACAGCGCCACTACGTACAAGAGCTTCCGCGATCTCTAGACCTTGCTCACCTGTATCTGGTTGAGATAATAATAGCTCATCAATATTAACACCCAAGTTTTTAGCATATTGAGGATCCAAAGCATGCTCTGCATCAATAAATGCTGCTTGTCCTCCAGCTTTTTGAACTTCAGCAATAGCATGAAGCGCTACTGTTGTTTTACCTGAAGATTCTGGTCCGTATATTTCGATAATACGTCCTCTTGGCATACCGCCTGTTCCCAAAGCAATATCTAAAGCAATAGATCCACTAGGAATAACTTCAACTTGCATATGAGTGGATTCTCCAAGTTTCATAACCGAACCTTTACCAAATTGCTTCTCTATTTGACGAAGCGCCATATCTAACGCTGCACGACGATCTGACAATAAACTCACGTCCCTCTTCTTCTTATTTATACTCTAATTATACTACTTTTTTTCTCATTTGCCAAGCTTTTTTCGAACATATATTCGTCTTTTTGGTATGAAATCATTACTTAATTACATTTATTGGTAATAAATAATGATTTCAAATAGATGCATGTATTTCTTGATTTTGGGTCTATAAACATAAAAAAACCGCAACAAATAAATTTGCTGCGGTTCTTCCGTCTACGGTTATTTTAGCATAATAGACGTAGGAATTGCAATAAGCTTCATGGGCTCTTGTACGTCTGATGCAGGTTGTTTTATTTAAAATGTACTATTTTACAGATTCCTTCTGAAGTTCACTTAAACGAAGCCACAAACGGTACAGAATACTTTTGGCAGCCCGAACACGGATCGATTCACGATTACCACGGATATTCAATTCAAATACCTGTGTAGGTTGATTGCGTTCTGCTAGCCCTACATATACCAAACCTACAGGTTTGCGTTCTGAAGAACCTGGACCCGCTACACCGGTAATCGATACAGCAAAGTCTGTATCTAATGTTTTTCTAGCTTCATCTGCCAGAACTTCTGCTACTTCTGGGCTAACTGCTCCTGGAGCATTCTCGCCTTCTAGTAACTCATGAGGGACATTTAGCATTTTTTCTTTCATTTCATTGGAATAGCAGACGACTCCACCCATAAATACATTTCCGCTTCCCGGAATAAGAGTTAGATTTTGCATCAGTAGGCCCCCTGTGCAACTTTCTGCTGCAGTTAGGGTTAACTTCATACCTGTCATCATTAATAAAATTTGTTCTTCTATACTTATATTTTGATCAGCATACATATGATTAGGCAAACGATCACGAATCTGAGCTTCCATATTTTTCAGCTTGGTCATCGCTTCTTTTTCTGTAGCTGCTTTGGTGGTCAGACGAATAGTCACTTCTGCTTCTTTGGCATAAGGTGCAATCGTAGGATCACTCTGAGCACTGATCAGATCAATCAAGGCATCTTCAAGAGCAGATTCACCAATACCTGCAAATTTAAGCATTTTTGAATAAATAGGATGTTCATCTGTGAGCACATGCTCAAGAAGCCAAGGTTTCGCTTCATTTTCAAACATCGGTTGTAATTCTTTGGGAGGTCCTGGTAGAACGATATAATATTTCTCTTTATCTTCAATCGCAATTCCTACAGCCAATCCTGTAGAATTAGCAAGCACATGACTGTTTTCAATCACAAGAGCTTGGCGACGATTATTTTCAGTCATTGTAATGTCTCTGCCTTCAAAAAAGCTAGCGACTTTCTCCATAGAAGCTGGATCAATATAGATTGATCTTCCTAAAACTTCAGCTAATGCATCTTTGGTCAGATCATCTTGAGTGGGTCCAATTCCGCCCGAAAATAAAATAACATCTGCGCGACTGCTTGCAAGTTCAATCGCTTGTTTGAGTCGATTTAAGTTATCTCCTACTACAGTCTGATAATAAACATCTATTCCCATATAGGATAATTGTTGAGATAAATATCTGGCATTCGTATTAGTGATCTGACCTAGTAATAGCTCTGTACCTACTGCGATAATTTCTGCTTTCATTACAAGTGCCTCCTTATTATTAGGGTTGCTCTGTGATGTAAATGCTTCGAAATGAATACAAAGTACTGTGACTATGGCAAAAGTAAGCGGCAATAGAGAAAACCCTATCGCCGCTTACACTATATTACTTGTTATATCACCTATTTTCTGATGAACAGAAACAGGTTATTTTAACTGGAAAAATGAAGTAACGATTTATTTTTGACAAAATAATCAATACCGGAATAGATTGTGATTAGTGTAGCTGCCCAGATCATAATCTCCGCAAATGGAATACCTAGTAAAGCAAACGGGAAATTGTTGATCATTAAAGCAGAGATCGCTATAATTTGTGTAATCGTTTTGGCTTTGCCCCAATTACTAGCTGCAACGACTTTGCCATCCAATAATGCGATTTGACGAAGTCCTGTTACTGCAAATTCACGACTAATGATAATCACAACCATCCATGCTTCACATTTACCAAGAGCCACCAATGAGATCAATGCCGCAGATACCAATAATTTATCAGCCAAAGGATCGAGTAACTTCCCTAGATTGGTGACTAAATTACGACTGCGTGCAATATGTCCATCAATGCCATCTGTACTTGCTGCAATAATAAAGATCAAAGCCGCAATAAGATCGTTGTAACTAACCTCAAAAGATGCTCCAATTTTTAAAAGCCCTTCTCCAAACGAAAAATTAACGAGCAGGAACAACATCATCACCGGTACTAAGAAAATACGGGTAAGCGTTATGCGGTTAGGTAAATTCATTGTGTATCCTCCTTACTGCATCTATTTTCAACAGCGAACCAATGATATGTAATTGCTCCCGCCTGCATCTTTTGTTTCATCTTTTTACTGCCTCCATCAATTCGATCACAACCATGGTGATACCTGATTTATTTCATATTCGTGAATTGAAGATCCACAGTAAGATCTGCTTTGCGAAGCAATTGGATTACTGCTTGCAAATCATCTCTATTCTTTCCGGTAACCCGAATCTGATCGCCTTGAATCTGACTTTTCACTTTCAATTTTGCATCACGGATTAACGTATTGATTTTTTTGGAGTTTTCTTGATCAATACCTTGTTTTAATTTGAGTCGTTGACGAACCGTTCCCATCGACGCAGACTCTATTGTTCCATAGTCTATATTTTTGATAGGCAATCCTCTTTTGAGCATTTTGGATTGCAAAATATCAATCAAAGCACCTAACTTATAATCATCATCAGAAACCACAACTAATGTTTCCTTTTCTAACGTTAGAGTACTTTTACTTCCTTTAAAATCAAAACGACTTGCTAATTCTTTCTCTGTTTGCGTAATCGCATTTGTCATCTCTTGCATATCCATTTTCGAGACAATATCGAATGAACTCTCTGCCATGTGATTTCCCCCTTTTAGGTAAAATTATAGAATATATGTTGTTACAAGTCTAATGGCACAAAAAGGACATCCTTAATCTGCTGTCTAATGGCAGCTTGAAGGTATGTCCTTTTTTGTGTGACTAACCATTAATTTCCGCTTGTCTCTGTAGTCGTCGATTCATCTGTTGTCGCATCTGTAGAAGAATCTGTCGATGTACCCGTAGAATCCGTAGTTTCTGTAGCCGGAGCTTCTTTCACTAATTTCAAAACAATACGTGAAGTTGCTTTACCATCTGTGATCGGTTGTCCATTGATTGTAATATCGGTAGCTGGAGAATTACCAGACTTGATATATAATCCTGTATCCGCTAGATCGTAAGAAAGGTCTTGTCCACTTTCCGTATTATTGAAAAATAAACGTTCTCCGCTAGAATCTGCTGATTTGTATACTTCAAGCCAACTTTGACCCGTTGCTTTGATACTAACTTTAAGCGGTGTCGTACCTGTGTAATTCACATTAAAAATAGTGTTTCTTCCTTCTTTACCTGCTTGTGTAATCACAGGTTGAGAAGCTGTATCTGTAGTCGTTGTAGGATCTGTAGCTTCTTCATCCGTACCCGTTGCTTCAGGTGTAGATTGTTCTTGATCTGTACCTGCTCCAGTCGGTGGTGTTGTCGTTGTACTTTCTGGAGTTGTTGTTTCCGGTTTAGTTGTTGCCGGTGGTGTCGTGGTCGTTGGTTGTGGTGTCTCTTGTTGTTGACCTTTGTTATTTGTTGCCACTTCAGGAGCACCGTTATCTGTACGCACTACAAAAATGTAGACCAATACGACGATCAATAATGGGAATATCCACATCAATGTTGTTGATAACCATTTACCGCTTCGTCCTGATCCTGAAGATGTTCTTCTTGCCGCTCGCCTTTGTTGCACTACCGGTTCCATCACTGCTTCTGTTTCGGTCTCTGGAACATCGTCTTGATGCTCTTGTAACAACTCGTCCGCACTAAGACCTACCGCTTCCGCATACGTTTTAATAAATGCACGTACATAAAAACTGCCTGGAAGTACTTTAAAATCTCCTGCTTCAATAGCTTCCAAATAGCGTTTACGTATTTTGGTCATTTCTTGCACATCATCAAGTGATAAACCTTTCGCAAGGCGGGCATCCCTTAACTGCCGACCTAGATCTGACATACTATTACCTCCTGGTTATAATGTTTTTGACTTTTTTTATATATCATCCGCATAACTTTCCGTGAATGTATCATAGACGATCTCTTCTCCCGGATTGTTGCGCAATTCAATAATAATGTTGAAATCACTGTACTCATAATCAGATTCCCGCACAAAAATATCGGGATGTTCGATCACTTTGGTACTTGGCATCGCCATGATATCTTGAAGCAATTGGTGATGACGTTCATTGGAACGAATCGTACTCACAATTCCATCGATAATAAAGATGTTGTTTGGATTGTTCTCCTCTTCAGATAATTGACTACGTACCGTTTGTCTAAGCAAAGTCGAAGATACAAATGTCCACCGTTTCATCGCACATACGCTACCTGCGATAATCGACTCTGTTTTGCCGACACGTGGCATTCCACGTAAACCGATAATCTGATTGCCTTCACGCTTAAATATTTCACCAAGGAAATCAACCAACAAGCCCAGTTCATCTCTTGTAAAACGGAATGTCTTCTTGTCATCCGAATCACGCTCAATATAACGTCCATGACGTACAGCTAGAATATCAACAAGCTTGGGTTGACGCAAAGCCGTCACTGTAATATTGCTCACTTTAGCGAGCATATCGCCAAGCAAACGAATCTTCTCATCATCATCTGTCTCTAATAGCATACCACGGGTCTTACCCTCTACACCATTAATGGTCAAAATGTTAACATTCAGCATACCCAATAAAGACGCCACATCTCCCAATAGACCAGGACGATTTTTATGTATCCTGTACTCCAAATACCACTGTTTTAGTTCCACGTTCACCTCTAACCTTTCTATCGCATGAATACTTTATAGCCCGAATCCTATGTCGATGGATCAAACATTTATTTTTACAACGGTGCTACTATATAGTCATCAAAGCAGATAGTCTGTACGAACTCCGACCCTTTTCTGCTGTTCAATGCAAAGTCATTAACACGTTAATGATATATAAAATAAAATAGAAAGGCAAGAAGCAGACAGTAACAACTTCGTCATCACTGAAACTACACGATTATATCATGATATGAATAGGAGCTTCTATATTTAAATATAGAAGCTCCTTCATCATATTAAACATCTTACGTCCTTAACAACCTCAAGTCAAAAATCCACCATTCGGGCTGACTACTTGTCCCGTCATATATCCCGATTCAGGCAACGCCAAAAAGTAAACCATCGAAGCAATTTCATCTGGTTCAGCAATTCGTCCTGCTGGAATCTCTTCTTCCAACGATTCAATTTCCGAAGGTTCCAGATGAGCAATCATCTCTGTACGCACTACACCCGGCGCGATCGCATTCACAGTCACACCAGAGGGCGCTAGCTCTTTGGCTAACGCTTTGGTAAAAGCATTGATTCCACCTTTACTTGCTGAATACAACACTTCACAAGAAGCGCCTGTGATCCCCCAGATACTCGACACATTAATAATACGTCCATACCGTTGATGGATCATATGCGGCATAAAAGCTTGAGTACAAAGAAAAACACTTTTGAGATTGGTAGCAATCACATCATCGAAATCTTGTTCTGTCATATCAGTCAACATTCCATAATGAGCGATACCTGCATTGTTTACCAGAATATCAGGCAACATGTCATGCTGTTCCAACTTTTCACGCATCCGCTTAATCTGTTCCATACTGCGTAAATCTGCTGCAATAGTCAGTACTTTTACACCGTAATCCAGACAGACACGAGCTACATCATTCGCTTCTTCATGCGAACTGCGATAGTGAACAGCGACATTCATTCCAGCCATCGCAAACCGTTTGGCTGTTGCAGCCCCTATCCCTTTACTTGCGCCTGTAACCAAGACCGTCATTTGTGAAAAAGGCTTGCTACTTGCTGCTACAGATGGGGGCTGATTCACGGACTAACAACCACCGAGACAGCTAGCTGATCCCAGTTCATATGTTCACGCAAACGAGCATTTACATCTTCAACCGTTAATGATTCGTAGATAGGAAGAATATCAAAGAAGTCACTATCACGGAAACGATTACGTGTAAATTCATGTGCAATACTTTCTGGAGAATTTAACATTCGCAAGTATCCACCGATTTTTTTACGTAAAGCTCGATCAAATGCATCTTGACTAAAGCCAGTAGCAACCACTTTATTAATCTCTTCTTGCAGACGTTTGACAAGTAGCTTAGGATCACGGGTATCTCCACCCATCATCGAATAGCCATATTCGGTTGTACTGCTATAATCACTTCCGAAATCATCTGAAATCAATTCTTCGTCATACAAAGTCTGATACAACTGCGTACTGTTTCCTAGCAATAGATCGAGCATAAGCTTGGTTGTTAATGTACGACGTTGTAGAGCTTCACCTGTAAGACCATTTTTGACTTCTTTCAGACCTAGTAGACATTTAGGCTCTGATACAGGCAAGCGAACTTCGTGCCATGCTTCTCCTACAGCTACAGGTTCTTCTTCAAAGAAACGACTGATTGCACCTTGTGGTTGGTAATCTTTCGCTTTTTGATTCGAACGTACTTGCTCCATAACTGTAGCAGGATCAACTCCACCTACTACGAATAGCATCATATTCGAAGGATGATAAAACGTGTTGTAACACTCGTACAATGTATCTTTAGTTATCGTACTAATCGATTCAATCGTACCTGCAATATCGATGCGTAATGGATTTTTTTGATACATAGCTTCAAGCAATCCATAATACACACGCCAGTCTGCATTATCTTGATACATTTGAATTTCTTGACCGATAATACCTTTTTCTTTATCTACATTTTCTTTGGTAAAATAAGGATTCTGTACATAATTCAACAATGTTTCTAGATTATCTTCAATCTGTTCTGTTGCTGAAAATAAATATACAGTCTGCTCAAAGCTAGTAAATGCGTTAGCAGAAGCTCCTTTAACTGAAAATTTAGAAAATACATCCACACCATCAGGTTCTTCAAACATTTTATGCTCCAAAAAGTGAGCAATACCATCAGGTACTTTAACTTCTTCTTGTCCTTCTACTTGGAAATGATTATCTACAGAGCCATATTTGGTTGCAAATGTAGCATATGTTTTTTGAAATCCTTCTTTGGGAAGCACATATACTTGTAGTCCGTTATCCATTGTTTCGAAATATAATGTTTCTTGTAAACGCTCATAGCGGATGCTTTCCATAATTATGCCTCCTTCTGTTCTGTCGTAAGGAAATAAATCGTATCCAGTGTCAATACACTTGCCGCAGTCTGGATCTGCTCTTTTGTAACCGATTCTACTTCAGACAATAATTGCTCTACCGGACGATCTTTATCTGCAAAACGTCCATTGAAATCATAACCGATCATTTGATAAGCAGAATCACGAGATTCTAACAAATCGTTGCGAATCATTGCTTTGGTCTGACTGATCTCTGATTCACTGATTTCACCAGCTTGCAGAATAGCCAATTGTTCTTTGATAATATTTAGTGCTTTATCAAAGTTCTGTATTTCAATACCTGATTGGATCGTAGTAATTCCTTTGTAAGGATCAAATCGTGAACCGACATAGTACGCTAGACTTTCTTTTTCACGTACATTGGTAAACAATTTGGAATGAGGGAATCCACCAAGAATACCGTTTGCTACCCATGCAGATGCATAACGGTTATCTCCATAAGTAATCGGTGTGCGTAATCCCATGTTCAGTTTACCTTGACTGATTTCCATTTTTTCAACAATATGTTTAACTTCTGCACCAGCAGAACGTGGAATAGATATTTTGTAAGCATGTAAGGTATTGGTTTTGCGAGCAAATTGACTACTTACAAGCTCTAGAACCTCATCTAACGTAGTATCGCCTACCACATACAGATCCATCGTGCTATTTTCAAGCCATTGCTGGTAGCGTTCATAGACGTTAGCACCGTTCAATTGATCTAGATCACTAAGTTGACCCAGTGCATTTAAGCGGTAAGGCTCATCTTTACACATTTCTTGAATACAACGTTCAGCTGCATAACGAATTTTGTCATTCACTACAGACTCTAAGCGTTTACGAACATTCTCACGCTCAGCAGTCACATATTTTTCACGGAATGCATTATTTTCAAGCACAGGATTAGTCACTGCATCGCCTAAAAACGAAATACTTTGTTTTAACAGCGACTCATCTGCGGATACAAACGAATCATTGATCGTATCCATACGGAATTGCACCATTTGATAATCGCCTTTTTTATATACGTCAAATCCAAAGCCTGCACCATACATATTTTCTAAAGCTTCACGAAATTGTGTTGTTTCTGGATACTTGGCTGTTCCTCTACGCAAGATAAAAGGAATCAAAGCTGTAGGAGTAACTGTATCTTCTGCAAGGGGGGTTCCCATATAAAGTGAAACGGCAAATGTTTTGAATCGTGTCGTTGGCATTACATGTACACGTATTCCATTCACTTCACCGCGTTCGAATCCGGTCTTATTCAACGTCAAAACTCCTTTATCAAGCCAATTTGGTGATACTCTAACTCTACTTATTTTATACTAATCGAAATACAAGAAGCAAACGAGATGACAGGTATTTCGTTATAGCGCTATATGAGTCAAAGTATTCAAAAAAGCCATTGGGTTTCTTTCACCCCTCCATCTGTGATAAAATTTAGTCTCTGATGAAGGAATATAGACGGTCTGATGTCGAATTTCTGGAGATCAGCAGATTTAAAGCAACATATTTTGGATACACTTCGTCATACTATATGAGGAATGGTCATGCTCAGTCTATCTGGCAAAACAAGCAGTATTATCAAGGGGTCATACTTTAGATTGCGTATAGTAAAAAAGTATATCTCCAAATCTAGAAAAAAAGGAGCTCGACGAACAACATGAAACTAAGAAAAAAACCTGTGATTATTGCTACTGTGTCCGCTCTTGCTATTTCCGGCAGTATTTTTGTAAATAGCACATATGCTTCTCAAGCGACCAAGCAACTCAAAGCGATGTACAACAACATTAAAGTCATTTACAACAACCAAGAAGTGACTGTAGATGCTAGCCAAGAACCTTTCATGGTTAACGGTACTACATACATTCCACTTCGTATGATGGGTGATGTATTTGATAAAAAAGTAACTTGGGACAATACGAACAAAATCGTAAATGTAGCTGACAAAACAACTCAAGTGCCTCAAACAACTGTAGATACGTTAAATTCTCAAATCCAAAATCTACAATTACAATTGAATACAGCAACAGCGCAAAACACTACAAAAGATACAACGATTGCTCAATTGCAAGCGCAAATCACAAGCTTAAACACTCAAATTACAGATTTGAAAAACAATAATACGAGCTCCAATTCAAACAGCACAACATTGAATAAGTTACAAACAACACTTAACAATTCTTATGCTGATTACAAAGGTACAAGTGCTAATATTGAATTAACAGGTAATTCAGACAAATTGAAAGTGAATATCAAAGTCACTGAAAGTGTATGGAACGATTTGTCTACTTCGAACCGCAGAACATTGTTACAAAATATCGTAGATGCTATTCATGACAACAGCACTTATGATGAAGCTACAGTAACAGGAACCGTAGTTAACAAAAACTCTATTAAATTGCTAACTTTCTCAACCAATAGCAGTAACAGTATCATTATTGGTTCAAATGTTGATTTAAGTACAGTTCAAACTACATTGAATAACGACTTTGGTACGTACAAAGGTGTTAAATTGTCGATTGAATTGTCTAACGACAACGATGAAGAAATCGTATTCCGTATCTATGCTAACAAAGGTGATTGGAATTCATTAACTTCATACCAAACCAATACATTGTTCAATAGCGTTGCTGAAGAAATTGATAGCGCGTATAGCAATATGAACAAAAAGATTTACGGATTTGTGTATGATAGCTCCAACAAAACAAGTATTTTAGAGCGTTACAACGGTTCATAAGATTTCGTTCGTTGAACATCTAATACGCATAAAAAGAAGCGCTACTCGCTAATACTTAGGAGTGGCGCTTCTTTTTATTTATTATTAAGGGTAGATGAGATGATAAATCCACTCTGGGATAGATCATCTCTTGCACTATCTGTTCTACATCGATTATGAATTGCTAGCTAACTTTTGCTGATATTGCTCAATCGTAATCAAGACTTCACGAGGCTTACTGCCCTCATAAGGACCTACAATTCCATGAGCTTCTAAAGAATCGATTAGACGTGCTGCACGAGTATACCCTACTCTCATGCGTCGTTGTAATAGAGATACCGAAGCTTGCTTACCTTCTACTACAATCTGCACAGCTTGATCATACAATTCATCCAATTGTTCATCCATGTTATTCACCGTATCGTCGATTTCAGGAACCAAGTCTTCTACATACTGCGCATCTCCTTGACCACGACAGTAGGCAACAATCGCTTCTACTTCTTCGTCAGACATAAAGGCTCCCTGTACACGAGTCGGTTTGGAAGAACCTACAGGCATAAATAGCATATCCCCGCGACCAAGCAATTTCTCCGCTCCACCCATATCCAGAATAGTCCGTGAGTCGATCTGTGAAGACACACCGAATGCGATCCGTGAAGGAATATTGGCTTTGATGACCCCTGTAATAACATCGACTGAAGGACGCTGAGTTGCAATAATCAAATGAATACCTGCTGCCCGCGCCATCTGTGCTAAACGTGCAATTGCATCTTCCACATCTCCAGCAGCAACCATCATCAGATCGGCTAACTCATCGACAATCACCACGATATAGGGTAAAACAGCAGCTGGATTATCTTTCATCAGATTATTGTAGCCTTCCATATTACGGGTACCTGATTTGGAAAATAACTCATACCGTTTTTCCATTTCGACAACGATCTTTTTCAGTGCTAATGAAGCACGTTTGGGATCAGTCACGACCGGTGCTAACAGATGCGGAATCCCATTATAAATATTCAACTCTACCATTTTAGGATCGACCATTAAGAATTTGACTTCATCTGGCTTCGCTTTGTACAAGATGCTTGTAATAATACCATTAATACATACAGATTTACCTGAACCTGTGGCTCCAGCTACAAGTAAATGGGGCATTTTAGCCAAGTTCCCTACAATCGTCTGTCCTGCGATATCTCGTCCGAAAGCAATAGACAATTTGGCTTCTGACTCTTGGAAAATCGAAGTTTCCATCACTTCACGCATAGTAACCATCGCCACTTCATTATTCGGTACTTCTATCCCTACAGCGGCTTTACCTGGAATCGGTGCTTCCATCCGAATATCTTTAGCAGCCAGTGCTAATGCGATATCATCGGTCAATCCTACGATACGGCTTACTTTGACACCTACATCAGGTTGCAGTTCATAACGGGTTACTGCTGGTCCACGAACGACTTCAACGACTTTGGCACGTACTCCAAAACTTTCAAGTGTAGTCTCTAGCTTACGTGCAATCACCATATAGTCATTTTGATCATTAGCAGTACTAATATTCTTCGGCTTCGCTAATAAAGCAAATGAAGGCAATTTGTAAGGCTTAGGCTGTGGTACAGGCGGAGGCACGATCGTGCTACCTTCTATTGCTCCTGAAGCAATACCGGAACTCTGCTGATCTTCTACAGCGTTATTAGTCTCAGATTCTATTGATTCTGTATCTGTATTGGTTAGATCTTCTTCTACCAGATGCAACGGCGTGACTACCTGTTCATTCTGATCTGCCTGAAGAATAGCTGTTAAAGCTTCTGTTTCTATATCTGTTGATAAATGATCTGTAGTCGCATGTTCGCTATTGTATTCTTCTTCACTCTGCTCTCCACGTTCATACTGCATTTGTGCAAAAAAGTCACGGATAATCGGAGGCTTTTCAGCTAGTGATCCTTCGGAATCTACATTATCCCAAATATCACTTTCTGGCGTAGATGCTACAGCAGGTGAAGTCGATAGACTAGCTTGTTCATCAAGCTCGGTTTTTGCAGATAATCGACTTTTCGATCGAGTAGGCATAGCAGTCACAACAGATGCGGTTGCAAGTCTAGCTTCTGCTTCTTCATACTGTGCATCAATCGCAGCATATTGATTTTCTTCTGCTTCTTCGGTTTGACGCTTACGTTTCCAAGGAAAAAGACTAGACTTGGTACGTGGTGCTTCCTCTTCTTCGTCTTCTAGCTCATCTTCATATGCTTCCATCTCTGCTGCTTCTGCTGCTTGCAGTTCACGTTCTTCTTGACGTTCTGCTTTGGCAATCTGCATCAGTTCTATCTTTTCCTGACTCCATGAAGAGAATTGTCTAACATGCAAACGAATACGTTGTACTAGATCAGCGACCGACAACTGAGTAATCAGCATCAGACTGATAATTACCATAACCGTAGCAATAAGTTTTGTTCCGATCACGCCGAACAACATCATAAATAACCACATCTGGACAGCACCAATATAACCACCTGCTGTTTGTCTTGCTGGCAACGAAGTTAATTGTTCTGCTGGCACATACATTAAAATACTGATCAGTGTAGCTGCACAGGTCAATAATACCAATCCAGATAATCTGCCGTTCCATCCTCGTGGCCATTTTCGTCTTAGCATAATAGCCAGTCCAATATAAATACCTACCAAAGGTAATACGAAATAGACTTTGCCTAAAATAAAGGCTGTTATGTAATGCAGAAATTCACCCACTGCGGCTTGTCTGGATAACGCAATCACCGAAAATGTAATCAAAATAATACCATAGACCTCATATTTTAATGTCGCCCAAGCGGATACTTTAGCTTTGGTATTTCGCTTCCGAGCAACAGGTTTGCGCTTGGTTGTCGTTGTTGTTTTCCGAGTCGCTGAAGAAGTTTTGGACACCACTTTTTTTCGTGGTGAACTTTGCGCTGACTTGGATTTCTGGGTTGTTGTAGGCTTCGCCATCTGTCACCACCTCCGATGCACTATTATATCATATACCAAGCAAATTGAGACGATTTCGCTCTCTAAAAAAAACGCAAAACCCCCGTTCATCACATGGGACCGTCCAATATACCATGTGATGAACGGGGGCGACTGGTTGCCTCTTACCCGTTTATTCTATATTTCATGAACTCAGACTTCCATAATGATCGGAAGGATCATAGGTCTACGGCGCGTTTGCTCATATAAGAAACGACCAAGAGAGTCTTTAACACTTGTTTTAAGTGAAGCCCACTCATTAACACGTTCGCTCATTAAGCGTTGCAATGTGCTTGTTACGATGCGGTTCGCTTCATCCAGCAATCCTTCAGATTCGCGAACATATACGAATCCACGAGAGATGATGTCTGGTCCAGATACAATCTGTCCATCTTGCTTGCTAAGCGTTACGACAACAACAAGGATACCATCTTGTGACAATAGTTTACGATCACGAAGAACGATATTTCCTACATCACCTACGCCTAATCCATCGATTAACACGTTACCAGAAGTGACTTTACCGGCTTTGCGTGCTACTCCACCTTGAATCTCAACAGTATCACCAATATCAATCATAAAGATATCTTCTGGAGCAATACCTACAGCTTCACCTAGTAAAGCATGTTTACGTTGCATACGGTGTTCACCATGAATAGGAATAAAGAATTTCGGTTTCATCAAGTTAAGCATTAATTTAAGCTCTTCTTGTGATCCGTGTCCTGATACATGGACGCCTGAGTTAGAACCACTGTAGATAACATTTGCACCTAAGCGGAACAATTCATCAATCGTACGTCCGATATATTTTTCATTACCCGGTACAGGTGTAGCTGCAATAATAACAGTATCTCCCGGTAAAATATCGACTTTGCGGTGTGTCGAACGGGCCATACGTGTAAGTGCTGACATCGGCTCGCCTTGACTTCCTGTAGACAGGATAACTACACGATCTGCTGCCATTTTGTTGACTTCTTCTGGCTCGATAATCATACCATCTGGAATTTCAAGGTATCCAAGATCAGAAGCGATTCCTACTACATTTACCATACTTCTACCGATAACTGTGATCTTACGACCTGTTGCAGCAGCAGCGTTAACTACTTGCTGAATACGGTGAACGTTAGATGCGAATGTAGCGACAACTACACGTTGTGTTGCTTTACGGAAAATATCTTCTAACACAATACCTACATTGCGTTCTGAAGGTGTAAAGCCTGGTTTTTCAGCATTTGTACTATCGGATAGTAGTGCAAGAACACCTTTACTACCAATTTCAGCCATACGTTGCAAGTTAGCGAATTCACCATTTACAGGCGTATGATCAAATTTAAAGTCACCTGTGTGTACAACGTTACCTTCTGGAGTAGCGACACATACACCTACAGAATCAGGAATACTATGGTTCGTACGGAAGAATGTAGCAGTGAGGGTGTTACCTAATTTAAGCTCTGAATCTTCATTGATCAGAATACGTTTAGTTTCGCCAAGCAGATTTGCTTCTTTCAGCTTGTTCTCCACTAATCCAATCGTTAATTTGGTACCGTATACAGGTACATTTAAATGTTTCAATACATATGGCAAACCACCGATATGATCTTCGTGACCATGCGTCAAAATGATAGCACGTACTTTGTCACGGTTTTCTGTAAGGTATGAAATATCAGGGATAACGATATCGATCCCTAGCATATCTTCCTCTGGGAATTTAAGACCTGAATCAATTACGACAATGTCATTACCATATTGAATGACGTACATATTTTTACCAATTTCACCAACGCCGCCCAAAGCAAAGATCGTCAGTTTTTCGTTATTCGTTTTTTTCGACAATGTTATCTAGACCTCCTATAAGTATTGGACGTATTACTAAATATTTTTAAACAAATTTAATGTGTATATACAATAATTACAAAACTTTCGATAAAGGTGGGTTCCTTTTTCAAAACGGATATCTATCAAACCGTTTCGATTCCGCAAGGAATCAGCACCCGAAAGCTTTATCGGTTCGTTGACCGTCTGCTGAGTTGCACAAATACTCTGCCTGACAAAGTATCCATTCAGCAAACCTCTATTTCTTTATACCGCACCCAGTCACTTGAGATTATTATACATGATTAAAAAACAAAAACACAAGTCATGTTTGCTTGAGTCTGCTAAAGCCTTTATAAACTGCCCTGTTTCATTCAAATTTTATCTATTCATTTCCAATATTTTATTTCTAGCTTCTTATGTATGCGTAAAAATTTATCACTTTAAAAATAAAAAAGTTGCTCCTAATTAAGAGCAACTTTTTTATGTCTAGAACGATTATATGATCGATCATCTACTTTATACAAATAATTGATCGATAAATTGTTGTTCTTGATCGGTAGGCGGTAATAATGGCAGTCTAACGTTACCATTACCAAAGCCACGTTTAGATAGTGCATATTTCACCGCAGATGGATTAGGAAGCGGCTCAGGGCTTTCAAATAACCCTTTGAAAATAGGGAACAGCTTTTGATTCAGCTTAGCTGCTTCTACAGGACGACCTGCAAGATAAGCTTCGATCATATCAGTCATTTCTGCACCTACCACATGACTAGCTACACTGATAATACCATGAGCCCCTACAGCCAGAGCAGGTAAACCTGAAGAATCATCACCTGAATAGACTTGGAAGCCTTCTGGCGCATGAGCAACAATCTGGGTAACTTGTTCAAGTGAAGCACATTCTTTGGTTCCAACAATATTGGAAATTTCGGCAAGCTTAAGTGTTGTTGTTACAGACATACTTGTAATTGTACGACCTGGAACATTGTACATAATAACTGGCAGTTCTGTAGCTTGAGCAATCACTTTAAAATGCTCATATATACCGGCTTGATTAGGTTTGTTGTAATAAGGAACAACAATCAATACACCGTCTATGCCTAATTTGGAAGCTTCCCGGGTCAAATGTATCGAATGACGTGTCTCATTACTACCTGTTCCAGCGATAATTTTACATCGTCCTGCTGCATGTTTAACCGAAAACTCAAACATTTGCAGTTTTTCTTCATCGCTAAGTGTAGGCGATTCACCGGTTGTACCACATACTACTAATGATTCTGATTTTTGAAAATCAATTAAATAATCGATTAATCTTGCTGTAGCATCCCAATCAATCTCATCTTGTTCATTAAAAGGGGTAATCATCGCTGTCATTAATCTTCCAAAGTCTACCACTCTATTTCCTCCTTCAAATACGGAGCTATCCGATGACCTGTATTCAGCACATGATTATAGATGCAATTGGAATTGAGAATGTAGTGCGCGAACAGCTTGCACCATATCTTCTTTTTTCACAAGCACCCATATGGTTGTATTCGAATCGGCTGATTGCAATATCGGAATATTTTGTCCTGTCAAAGCAGCTACAATTCGAGCCATAATTCCAGGTACTCCATTGATTCCGCCACCGATCACAGAAACTTTCGCGCAACCTGATAATCCTGTAGGTTGCAGACCCATTTCTTCTAATACTGCAAGTGCACGTTCTGCTTCGCTATCAAATACAGTATATACAGCTCCAAATGGCGTTACATTAATAAAATCAACACTAATACTATTTTCAGCCATCGCTTGGAACACTTTCAATTGAAGATGTTCGACACCTTCTTGTTGACCGACTGTAATCTGTGTAACGTTATTCACATAAGCGATACCTGTAACTAGGCGATCAACAACACCTGTTGGTGTATCTGCAAAACGTTCAGATTGTGTAACAAGTGTGCCTTCTGTATCTGCAAATGTAGAACGTACACGTACAGGCACTTGAGCTTGCATTGCAATCTCTACAGCACGAGGATGAATCACTTTGGCACCTTGATGTGCCATATTACAAATCTCGTTATAACTAACATAAGCAAGTGGCTTGGCATCTTCTACAATACGTGGATCAGCCGTCAATATACCATTAACATCAGTATAGATATCAACCATATCGGCATGTAGTGCTGCTCCAAGCGCTGTAGCCGAAGTATCACTTCCACCACGTCCTAATGTGGTGAGATCTCCTGCTTCACTTTGTCCTTGAAATCCTGTAACGATCACGACTTTGCCACTATCCAGTTCACGACTTACACGATCTGGACGTACAGCAAGAATACGTGCATTCCCAAAATTATCATCGGTAATAAATCCAGCCTGTGCTCCAGTCAGAACAATCGAAGCGATTCCTTCACTGTTTAAAATACCGCTTAACGTGACTGCCGAAATCATTTCTCCGCATCCCATTAACAAATCACGTTCACGTGGAGAAGGGATACTGCCGTTAAGCACAGTACTTTCAAGCAATGTATCGGTGGCATAAGGATCACCACTACGTCCCATCGCTGAAACTACGATTACGAGCTTGACCTGCTCGGCAAGCTCACGTTTGATATGACGAAGTACATGGACTCTCGCTTCAGGTGTAGAAAGCGAAGTTCCTCCAAATTTCTGCACTAAAATATTTTGCTTTTCTACCACAGTAGACATAATAACTATGCGCCTCCGTTAGCTAATTGCTGGTGTTTTTGCTGCAATAATCTCGGCAATTTGCACGGCGTTCCAAGCTGCACCTTTAAGCAAGTTGTCAGATACAATCCACATATTCAAACCACGTTCATGACCTAGATCACGACGTAAACGTCCTACAAACACATCATTTTTGCCAGCTGCTTCTGTAGCTAGTGGATACGCTTGATTCGCTGGATCATCAACTAAAGTAATACCTGGCGCATGTTGCAACAATGTTTTCACTTCATCTAGATCATAATCTTGTTTTAATTCTACATATACAGATTCCGAGTGACCATAGACAACAGGCACACGTACACAAGTTGTCGTTACATGGATCGACTCATCTTCCATAATTTTTTTCGTTTCATTTACCATTTTCATTTCTTCCAATGTATATCCGTTGTCCTGAAATTTATCGATTTGAGGGATCACGTTAAAAGCAATTTGGTGTTTGACCGGTAATGAGCCTACAGGCAAAATATCCGGAGTCACTTCTTCACCTTCAAGTACAGATTTGCTTTGACGCTTCAATTCATCAATCGCCTGATTCCCTGCTCCAGATACCGCTTGATACGTCGAAGCGATAATACGATCGATACCATAACGATCATAAAGTGGTTTCAGTGCTGCAACCATCTGGATTGTAGAGCAGTTAGGGTTGGCAATAATACCGTTATGATCTGCTATACGGTCACTATTGACCTCAGGAACCACGAGAGGGGTATTAGGGTCCATACGGAAAGCATTTGTATTATCAATGCATACAGCGCCATGTCTGACGGCGTGAGGAGCGAGTGCCTTACTGATATCTCCTCCTGCGCTAAATAAAGCGATATGTACACCGTCAAAACTATCCGGTGTCGCTTCTTCTACTGTAACTTCCTGACCTTTAAAGAGCACCTTTTTACCGGCAGAACGCGCAGAAGACAATAACTTCAATGTTTTTACCGGAAAATCTCGTTCCTCAAGCAATCTTACGATTTGTTGACCCACTGCTCCTGTCGCTCCTACGACAGCTACATTAAACGATTGATTAGACATCTGGCATATCTCTCCCCTTCGATTTCAAAAAGTTCATTTACATCTGAATGTAAACGTAAACGGCAGTCGCAAAGACTACCGTCAACTTTTAGCCAGCTTTCACTGGATTATAATTTCAGTGTTCTGCAATAATTGTAGAAATAATATCATTCCCTGTTACATCTTTCAACTGTTTTCGCAAAAACATTTTAATCATGTAAAGCTTTACTTCGTTCCTGTGTGTCCAAAACCACCAGCACCGCGTACTGTTTCTGATAATTGTTGTACTTCAATCAAATTCACTTCAGGTACAATCTGGAATACCATTTGGGCTATACGTTCACCACGATCAATCGCAAAAGCTTCTTCACCCAAATTGATCAACAACACTTTGATCTCTCCACGATAATCTGCGTCAATCGTACCCGGTGTATTGAGGCATGTAATTCCATGCTTATACGCAAGTCCACTACGTGGGCGAATCTGTGCTTCAAGTCCAGCAGGCATCGCTAATGCTAGTCCTGTTGGTACCAATGCTCTTTTGCCTGGTTCTAATACCATCGGTTCTGTTACCGCAGCATACAGATCGAATCCAGAAGCCAGTTCAGACATTTTGCGGGGTAATTCTAATCCTTCACTGCCGGGTAAAGCCATAATTTCAACATTAATAGACAAGTTCATCTCTCCTAACATGAGCAAGACTTCGTTCAGAATGACCTACCATTGCCAGCGCATAAGGCTCTGCAAACATATCATCAATCACCGAGCGAATATCTTCCATCGTCACTTCTTCAATATATTGTAATGTCTGATCGACTGTATTGTGTTTGCCAAGCATAATTTCATTTTTGCCCAGACGATTCATAATACTGCTTGTACTTTCAAGACTCAATACAAGACTGCCTTTCAGTTGTTGTTTCCCTTGATATAACTCTTGTTCAGTAATGCCATTGACTTTGACATCATGTAACAGAGCATGTGTCAATTCAAAAACGTCTTTGGTCTGCTTCGGTGCTGTTCCTGCATAGATCGTAAATAATCCACTATCTGCATGAGCTGTATAATAAGAATAGACCGAATACGCCAATCCTCTTTTTTCACGAATCTCTTGGAAAAGACGTGAACTCATGCCTCCGCCCAGTGTATTGTTCAGAAGCACCATAGCGTAATACCGTGGATCATCTATTTTACCACCAGGGAAGTTCATACAGATATGATTTTGTTCTGTTTTTTTCTTATGAAAAATCTGCCCGCCTGCAAAAGCAGGTATGGTTAAGTCTTGCTTGGTTCCATGATTATCAAAAGCACCGAAATGTTTCTCCAACAAAGGAATCACACTGTTGTCTATATTACCAGCGACACTGATCACTGTATTTTCGATTGTATAGTGTTCTTTCATATAGGCTCTAAGCTCTTCACTACCCATAGGATGAAGACGTTCTTCGGTTCCCAAAATAGGATAAGCTAATGGGTGATCCCCATACGAAGACATCGTGACTAGATCGTGTACCAGATCATCTGGATCATCTTCATACATTGAAATTTCTTCAAGAATAACATTTTTTTCTTTTTTCAATTCTTCCGGATCAAGCAATGAGTTGAAAAACATATCCGATAAAATATCGACAGCGATGGATAAATGCTCATCTAATACCTTAGCGTAAAAACATGTATATTCTTTGGCAGTAAAAGCATTCACATCGCCACCGATACCATCAAATACTTCAGCAATTTTTTGCGCATCAAAGCGCTCTGTTCCTTTAAATAACATATGCTCGATAAAATGTGAAATTCCATTGGTCACTAAATTTTCATAACGTGAACCTGTTTTGATCCAGATCCCAATCGTGACAGAACGGAAGGTCGGCATTTTTTCCATAACTATTCGTAGACCATTGTGTAGTTGAACTCGTTCCATGCGAGGGCCTCCCATTCGATAAATGCATACCTATCCTACCAGACTTTTAAAAACGGCTCAAGACTCCGCTATATGTGCAGAGCTTGTAGATCTATCTTTAACGTACTCATTTTAGTATTTAAAATAAAATCCTACAAAAAAAGAGTCAGAATAAAATCTTCTGGCTCTTTGAATTGTTTACTTTATCTCAACATTGCTAAATAAATAGCAAAACATGAACTTAAGATTGTGTTTTAGCCGTTCCTTCAGCAACAAGTACTGCTTTGCGAGAAAGATTTACACGACCTTGATTATCAATTTCTGTTACTTTAACTGTAATTGAATCACCGATAGCAATAACATCTTCTACGTTAGCTACACGCTCTGTAGAGAGTTGAGAAATGTGTACCAGTCCATCTTTACCTGGAATAATTTCTACAAATGCACCGAATTTCTCAATACGTTTTACTTTACCTAAATACGTTTCGCCAACTTTCACTTCACGCACTAAGTTTTCGATCATCGTTTGAGCTTGTTTGATCATCGCTTCATCCGAAGAACCGATAAATACGCGACCATCTTGCTCGATATCAATTTTTACGCCAGTCTCATCAATAATTTTGTTGATGATTTTACCACCCGGTCCGATTACATCGCGGATTTTGTCTGGATTGATATTGATAATCATAATTTTCGGAGCATATGCAGAAAGGCTTGTTCTTGGCGTTTGAATGATTTCCATCATTTTGCTAAGAATAAACAAACGTCCTTCACGTGCTTGTGACAATGCATCCGATAAAATTTGACGGCTGATTCCATCAATTTTGATATCCATTTGAATAGCTGTTACACCTTCAGCCGTACCTGCTACTTTAAAGTCCATATCTCCTAAATGATCTTCCATACCTTGGATATCACTTAGAATCGATACATGCTCTTGATCTTTAATAAGACCCATTGCAATACCGGCTACAGGAGCTTTAATTGGTACACCCGCATCCATCATCGCAAGCGTACTTGCACAGATACTTGCTTGTGAAGTTGAACCATTAGATTCCAATACTTCAGATACTAGACGAATCGTATATGGGAATTCTTTTTCAGAAGGAATAACTTTCATCAATGCACGTTCGCCTAGAGCACCGTGACCGATTTCACGACGACCTGGTGGACGAAGTGGACGAGCTTCACCTACGCTAAATGGAGGGAAGTTGTAATGATGCATAAAGCGTTTAGAAGATTCTGGTGCGATACCATCCAAGATTTGTCCGTCTCCAAGTGCACCCAATGTACAAATGCTCAATGCTTGAGTTTGTCCACGAGTAAACAATCCAGATCCGTGAGTTCTTGGTAGTAAGTTCACATCACATTCAATCGCACGAATTTCAGCTAAACCACGACCATCTGGACGTACTTTTTCATGAGTAATCAGACGACGTACTTCTTCTTTTACGATATCATGCAATATTTCTTTAACATCCTTCATGAGGTCAGGAGTCTCTATGTACTTCTCCTCAAAAAAGGCTACAGCTTCATCATTAACTACATCAATAGCATCTTGACGAGCTTGTTTCTCAGCTACACGTACAGCATCAACCAAACGAGCTTGAGCGTACTCACGTACTGCTGCATTCACATCACTGTCCACCGTATGAAGTTTAACTTCCATTTTAGGTTTACCAGCTTTGCTTACAAGTTCTTCAATCGCTGCTACGATATGTTGAATTTCGTCATGACCAAACATGATCGCTTCTAACATAACGTCTTCAGGCATTTCGTTCGCTTCTGCTTCAACCATCATGATCGCTTCTCTTGTTCCTGCAACCACAAGATAAAGATCACTTACTTCTTGTTGAGCTACTGTTGGGTTCACAATAAACTGACCGTCGATACGTCCAACTGCTACGCTACCTACAGGACCGTTAAAAGGAACATCAGAAATGCTCAATGCTGCTGAAGTACCGATCATTGCTGCAATTTGAGGCTCACAATCTTGCTCCACGCTCATAACAAGGTTCGCAATCTGAATATCATTACGGAAACCTTCAGGGAATAACGGACGAATAGGACGGTCTGTCAAACGGCTTGCCAAGATTGCTTTCTCGCTTGGACGACCTTCACGTTTGATAAATCCGCCTGGAATTTTACCTACTGCATATAATTTTTCTTCGTAGTTTACGGTAAGTGGGAAAAAGTCTAAGTCTTTAGGACCTGATGATGCCGTTACTGTACATAGAACTGCTGTATCACCGTAACGTACCATAACTGCTGCATTTGCTTGTTTAGCTAAACGACCTGTTTCAAATGTCAGCGTTCTTCCTCCGAGCTGCATTTCAACTCGCTGTTCCATGAAATTCCTCCTTTTTTAAGTCCATTATTTGTATTCTATAAAAAGGTGATGATTCCCTGCTTCAAGGAAATCTCACCGCTAGACTTTATGCTTATATGATCACTAATAAGTATAAAAATTGCAAAAATACCTCTACTTACAAAAAGCAACCCGGCCGTCACCGTCGGCTCCGAAAAGACCATACGGCTGAACAACCAGGCTGCTTTGGACATACTTTTTAATTTTAGCGACGAAGACCTAATTTTTCGATCAATGCACTATAACGTTTAACGTCAGTCTTTTTGATGTAAGCCAAAAGCTTACGACGTTGACCAACCATTTTCAACAATCCACGACGGGAATGATGATCCTTCTTGTGAGCACGAAAATGCGTTTGCAGATTCAAAATGTTCTCAGTAAGGATAGCGACTTGCACCTCAACAGATCCTGTATCGGATTCGTGAGTTCTGTGCTCTTCGATCAATTGGTGCTTGCGTTCTTGTGTTAATGCCATCCTATTCACCTCCTAATAGTGTAATTCATAATAACCGTTAGCCTCGTTATCGACGGTGAGATCGTATAACCAAGCCAAGGTTTTGAAGACTGTCATTTATTAGAATGACAACGTTGATTAGTATAGCATAAGTCGATATTAAATATCAACGGTATTCTTATGATTCATAATCAAGATTCGATAATAATAAACGTGCACCGTCTGCATCTTTACGAATTTGAGTAACTAACTCTTCAATTCCGCTGAACTTCTGCTCGGGACGAATATAATCTATTAATTCCACAGCTAGATGCTGTCCATAGAGATCGCCTTGAAAATCAAGAATATGAGCTTCGAAACTAGGTCGTGTCTCTCCTGTTTGGAACGTAGGCTTGTATCCGATATTCATAACACCAGCACGCCAAGCCCCTTCAGCAAGTACACGAACTGCATATACTCCAGAAGACGGCACTACATAATTTCCATCCAGTTCTAGATTAGCGGTCGGGAATCCAATCGTACGTCCACGCTTATCACCATCGACCACTTTACCACGAATCTGGTAAGGACGACCTAATAGCTTATACGCATGAGCGACATTGCCTTCTCGCAAAGCACCACGAATAGCCGAACTGCTTACTTTGTTTCCTTCTAATAAAAAAGCAGGAACTGTTTCTACAGACAATACATTTTCACCCAATGTACGTAGTAGATCTGGATTCCCTTCGCCTTTGTATCCAAAATGGAAATCAAAGCCGACCACTACTGTATGAACTTGTAATGGGCATAACATTTGTTCATAAAATTGCTGTGGTGTGACCTGTGAAAAAGCATGATTGAATTCAGCGATATATAATGTATCTACACCCATCGCACGCAACAATTCTTCCTTCATTGCAAGCGGTGTAAGATAACCTTCATAATCGCCTTTTCCCATCACTTCTTTGGGATGAGGATTGAAAGTCATCACAGAAGCAGGAACACCCAGTCGTCTAGCTAGACGAATACCGTGATCAATCACACTTGCATGTCCAAGATGAAGCCCATCAAACTGTCCAATCACAAGTACTTGTGGTTTGGAAGCATGTTTAACTACATCTTCAGGCCATGGATAAGATAAATGTACTGTATTCATTACGATATCACCTGCAATTCCACAATGGATTCGTTACGGTAAAAATACTTTAACAGGTACAATTTCTTGTGCGGGTTGTTCCAAACGGAAAATACCGATAAAAATCCCATCTGGTGCATACAATTTAAATACAGGTGACTCTATTGTCATATCAGCTAGAAGTTGTGATTCATCGTGTGGCTGAATCGCATCGATGCTGATACGTTTACCCTGTAGTGTATGCTTATATACCGAAGCATCTACTATATAAGAAGGTAGATTAGACATAGCTTGATCTGGCTTGATCAAATGTTGTTCTAATACGCCTTGCTCTACAGCTTCTGCAATTTGTTCAAATGTTACACATTGATCGAGTGAAATACCCGCTGATTGTGTGCGAACCAATTCAACCATCACCGAAGGTACATGCAGAGCACGTCCAATGTCTACACAAAGCGTACGAATATAAGTTCCTTTTGAACATAATGCTCGGAAAGAAACTTCAGGATGATCCCCTGCTTTGAAATCAATGATTTCCAATTCATAGATCGTTACTTCTCGTGCTTTGCGTTCAATCGTTTTGCCTTCTCGTGCTAATTCATACAGACGTTTACCATCTACTTTAATCGCAGAGTACATCGGGGGTACTTGAGAGATCGTTCCAATCATTTGCCCCAGTACATGACGTACTTGTTCTTCTGATACCTCTACTGTATCGATCTGCTCTGTAATCGTACCGGTCATATCTTCGGTATCTGTAGCTAATCCTAATCGAAGTGTAGCTACGTATTCTTTGGGCATTTCTTGCAAATATTCAACAATTCGTGTTGAACGTCCCAGACATAATGGTAATACACCTGTTACGGCTGGATCAAGTGTACCGGTATGTCCTATTCTTTTCATGCTTACAAGACGCCGAACTTTGGCAACCACATCGTGAGAAGTGAAGCCCGCCGGTTTATGTACCGCAAGCACTCCATCAAATTCATTCATAATGACTCCTTCACCTGCTGGATCACTTGTGCTGTAACTTCTTCCAGAGTCCCTTCCAAACGGCAACCTGCAGCTTTAATATGACCTCCACCGCCAAAATGTTGAGCAACGGCTGCCACATTGACTTTACCTGCAGAACGGAGACTTGCTTTAACAGCAGTATCATTAATTACCTTAAAAAAGATGCCCACTTCGACGCCTTGAATATTACGAGGATAGTTAACAATACCTTCTAAGTCTTCATTATCGGCTCCAGCTATAATCATATGTTCAGGTGTAACATGGACATGAGCAATTTTGCCATCTTCACACATTTGCAATGTCGATAATGCCATCCCTAATACTTTCACTTGTGGTAAAGTCACTTCTTCTAGCAATGTTTCTGCTAAATCCGGTCCATTTACACCAAGATCCAATAATCGTGAAGCAATCTCCATTACTTTAGGAGAAGTACTGGAGTAACGGAATCCGCCTGTGTCTGTTAACAGACCCGTATAGATAGCTTCAGCCGCTTCTTTGGTCCATTTCACATCAAAACATTCAATCCAGTCATATAAAATTTCAGCAGTTGCAGCTGCATCTGCTTTGATCAGATTAACTTCGCCATAATTATCATTGGTCGGGTGATGATCAATATTTAAAATAGAAGCTGTATCACTCATCCAATGGCTAACTAAACCTACACGTTTAAAATCTGCACAATCTACACAAATAATATGTTGATATTGACGTTCACTACCATCCTCTTGTTGATCAATAATCTGATCAGATAAGGTTAGATAGTGCATTCTTTTGGGAATCGGTCCTTCATTCACCAGTGTGAATTTTTTGCCTAGACAAGACAGAAGCCAGCCCACTACTACAGTGGAACTGACTGCGTCTCCGTCCGGCTGAACATGCGAAACCACTAGAAAATCATCGTGCTCCTCAATAAATGCTTTCGCATTCAGAAGCCCTTGTTCATAGGTCTGCATCGCCGTCTCCTTTAAAGATCAAGCTATATGGCTTGATCCTTGTAAAAGTGATTAAAATTACTCGTTCGTTTCGTCTTTTTTGATCTCACCCAAAAGCTCTTCGATTCGACTACCATAAGCAATCGATTCGTCGATTTTGAAAATCAACTCTGGAGTGTGACGCAAACGGATACGTTTGCCCAATTCAGAACGAAGGAACCCTGTTGCTTTTTCGATACCTTTTACAGAATTCGCTTTTTGCTCTTCATCACCCATCACACTAAGGTATACCTCAGCTTGTGATAGGTCATTAGTGACATCTACACCTGTTACCGTTACAAAACCGATACGTGGGTCTTTCATTTCACTTTGAATAAGCAAGCTTAATTCTTTTTTGATTTGTTCTCCGACTCTACCTGTTCGGATTTTAGCCATGTTTTTTCACCTCGCACTTAGCGCTCTACGGTTTCCATTATGAATGCTTCGATAATGTCGCCTTCTTTGAGGTCATTGTAGCCATCTAATGTAATACCACATTCATACCCTTGAGCCACTTCTTTAGCATCGTCTTTGAAACGTTTAAGTGAATCTAATTTACCTTCAAAGATAACAATACCATCGCGGATCAGACGGCTTTCAGCAGCGCGGACCATTTTACCGGAAGTAACCATACATCCTGCAATAGCTCCAACTTTACTGATTTTGAATACGCTACGTACTTCAGCGTGACCAACAACAACTTCTTTATATTCTGGATCCAGCATGCCTTTCATAGCTTGCTCGATTTCTTCAATAGCATTATAGATAACACGATGTAGACGGATATCTACTTTTTCTTGTTCAGCGGTTTGCGTTGCTTGACTATCTGGACGAACGTTAAAACCAATAACGATCGCATTAGAAGCAGCAGCAAGGATAATATCAGAATCGTTAATCGCACCTACACCACGGTGGATAATTTTGACGCGAACGCCTTCGACTTCGATTTTTTCCAATGAACCTTTAAGAGCTTCAACCGAACCTTGAACGTCACCTTTGATAATTACGTTAAGGTCTTTGATTTCACCATCTTTGATATGTTGGAAAAGATCATCCAATGTTACACGAGTGTTAGCACCCAATTCAGACTGACGGTGTGTAATCGCACGTTTGTCAGCGATTGAACGAGCTTTACGCTCATCTTCAAACACCATGAACGGATCTCCCGCTAAAGGAACTTCAGTCAGACCTGTAATTTCTACTGGTGTAGAAGGGCCTGCTTCTTTAAGACGGCGACCTTTATCATTTACCATGGCACGGATACGTCCGAAGCAGTTACCTGCAACAAATGCGTCTCCGATTTTGAGTGTACCGTTTTGTACAAGAATACGTACAACTGGACCGCGACCTTTATCTAGCTCTGCCTCGATAACCGCACCACGAGCACGTTTGTCAGGGTTTGCTTTATAGTCGTTCACTTCAGCAACCAACAAGATCATTTCAAGCAAGTCTTCAATACCTTCGCGTTGTTTTGCAGATACATTAACAAAGATTGTATCTCCGCCCCACTCTTCCGGCACCAATTCATACTCTGTTAACTCTTGTTTTACTTTATCAGGGTTCGCACCTGGTTTATCAATTTTGTTTACAGCAACAATAATAGGAAGACCCGCTGCTTTCGCATGGTTAATCGCTTCTACTGTTTGTGGCATAACGCCATCATCTGCTGCAACTACGATAATTGTAATGTCTGTAACTTGTGCACCACGAGCACGCATAGCTGTAAACGCTTCGTGACCCGGTGTATCCAAGAAAGTAATTTTCTTTTTGTTGATTTCAACTTGATATGCACCGATATGCTGAGTGATACCACCAGCTTCGCCGCCAGTTACGTTCGTAGAACGGATAGCATCAAGCAATGTTGTTTTACCATGATCGACGTGACCCATGATCGTTACAACTGGAGGACGTGCGCTCAAATCAGCTTCATCATCGACTTCTTCAACGGTTTCAAAACGATCATCTTCAACTGCGATTTTGATTTCAACTTCTACACCATAGTCGCTAGCAAGCAACTGAATCGTATCCAAATCAAGCTCTTGGTTAATCGTAGCCATTACGCCACTTGTGATCAACTTTTTGATAACTTCTGAAGCATCTTTATGAAGCAATTTAGCTGTTTCACCAACAGTCATTTCACCGCGAACGATGATTTTCTTAGGTGTATTATCAATTTTCTCACGAGGAGGTTGGTTGCTATATTGATTTTTACCGCGACCTTTACCACCACGTCCACTGTTACGGTTACTATTGTTGTTGCTACCATAACGGTTACCGCCGCCGGAGCGATTGCCTCCGCCTTGACCGCCACCAGTACTGTTATTGCGTTTAGGACCAGCATTACTACTTCCAGTACCGCCACTAGCATTGCGGTTACCATTGCTACTTGTACTGCTGTTACCTGTAGGACCAGCGCTTCTTACTTGACCTGAAGGCTGACGGTTCTGAGAACTGGATTGAGATGGCGGACGAGAAGCACTGCTTGGTTGGCGACTGCTTTGTCCTGATGTTGAAGATGTTCTAGAACTGCTGTTGTTACTTCCCGTACTTGGACGGTTACTTGATTGACTAGACGACGAGTTACTACGGTTACTGCTAGAGGAACCGTTTTGGGGTTTGTTATTCCCACTATTTGAGTTGTTCTGCGTTTTCGTATCCATACCTACCTGCTTTTCCTGTTGAATTTTTTCACGAGTACGATCCGCACTCGCGTTTTGGGTTGTTGAATTGACATGCTTATCCGCAGCATTTGATTTGATATCTTTGAAAAACTTTTCCACTTTGGATACAGCATCATTTTCCATAACACTCATATGATTATTGACCGGTACATCCAGTCTTTTCAAGATCGTAATGATTTCCTTACTACTCATATTGAGAGATTTCGCATATTCATAAACTCTCAGTTTATCCTTCTGCTCCTGTGTGCTCAATATATTCCACCTCCGAGGAATTCCCCATTCGTTTGCGGAATAACTCTGCGAAACCCTTGTCTGTCAGAGCCAACACGACTCGTCCATCTCTACCAATACTTGAGCCGAGCTGATCACGGTCATACCCGATAAGAAGCGGAATACTGTAACTTCCGCATTTATCACGGAATTTTTTCTGTGTATTATCTGAAGCATCTCCAGCTAATACGACAAGGGTGGCTTCTTGAGAACGAATCGCTTTGAGAACCAATTCGTCTCCAGATAACACTTTGCCGGCTCGCATCGCAAGCCCGAGTAGGGATAGTTCGTTATTCATTAGCGCCTCTTTCCTGTACTGTGCAAAAATCGTTCTCTACACTGCTAAATTCATGGGCAAGCTGCTCATATATTTCCGCACTAACAGGCGCTTTGAGTGCACGATCAAACGCACGACTCTTTTGTGCCAAACGAAAACAGGCCATGTTGCCACAAATATACGCACCACGTCCCGATTTTTTACCGGTCAAATCCATTTCCACCTGATCGTCTGGCGTACGTACAATACGCACTAGACTTTTCTTAGGCATCATTTGCTGGCAAGCTACACATTTGCGCAGCGGTACTTTCTTGGTTTTTATCATCATCTCATGTCCCCCTTCGAACTCCCCATATTGTTATCATAACATCAACATCCAAAGCGGCACCTGTCCCCTGCCATTTTGAGGGAAAGTCCTATCAGGCATACAAATGAAAATGTTTAGTCAACCGATATCGAATCTTGGTGCATTTCTTCGCTAGCTTCTTTTGGACGACCATATTCTTCTTCTGCTTGTGTCTCGCTCTTAATATCAATTTTCCATCCTGTTAATTTGGCAGCAAGACGAGCATTTTGCCCTTTGATACCAATCGCCAGAGATAGTTGATAATCAGGAACGATTACGCGTGCCATTTTCTCATCTTCAAATACTTGAACTTCCAGTACTTTGGATGGGCTAAGAGCATTAGCAACATACTCTTCAACACTATCAGAATAACGAACAATGTCGATTTTTTCACCGCGAAGTTCACCAACGATCATCTGTACACGTATACCACGAGGACCTACACATGAACCAACTGGATCTACTTCTTCGTTGCGTGAGAAGACAGCAATTTTAGAACGGAAGCCTGCTTCACGTGCTACAGAACGAATCTCAACCACACCATCGAAAATCTCAGGTACTTCAAGTTCGAACAAACGTTTAAGCAATCCTGGATGTGTGCGTGACAAAATGATCTGAGGACCTTTAGTTGTATTTTCCACTTTAGTGATATAAGCCTTGATACGTTCATTCATTGTGAATTTCTCGTTAGGCATTAATTCAGTTAGAGGAAGTACAGCTTCGATCTTACCAAGATCCACATAAATATTACGTGCATCTTGACGTTGAACGATACCTGTTACGATATCTTCTTCTTTGTCGATAAAAGCATTGTAAATCAAACCACGTTCTGCTTCACGAATACGTTGAGTTACGACTTGCTTCGCTGTTTGTGCAGCAATACGTCCAAAGTCACGCGGAGTCACTTCGATCTCAGCAACATCCTCCAACTGAAAGTTCGGGTTGATGTCGTGCGCAGATACTATAGAAATCTCTGTACGTGCATCCAAGACTTCTTCCACTACATTTTTACGTGCAAATACTTTGATAACTCCTGTATTGCGGTTCATATCAACACGTACATTTTGTGCTGCATTAAAATTACGCTTGTAACTGGAAATTAGGGCAGCCTCGATCGCTTCGAACACGATGTCTTTGCTGATTCCTCGTTCTCTTTCCAATTCGTTCATTGCTTCAATAAACTCCATACTCATGTGCTTCAAGTTCCCCCTTTCAAAAAACTACCGTTTAAAAAATGATTGCCAGTCTTGCGCTGGCTACTTTTTCATATGGAATAGTGTGAGTTTTTTTGCCCGCTTCGATCAGTAATTCTTCATTATCAAATGAAAGCAATCGTCCCTCAAATTCCTTCTGTCCATCCAAAGCTGCATACGTTGTTACAAAAACATCTTTGCCAACTGCTTTTGCAACATCTTCACTCTTCTTAAGTGGACGTTCTGCACCTGGAGAAGATACTTCTAGAAAATAAGCTCCCGTAATCGGATCATTGCCATCCAATTGTTCACTCATATATTCGCTGATCCGACTGCAATCTTCGATATCAATACCGCCGTCCTTATCCACGAACACTCGCAAAAACCAGTTACTGCCTTCTTTTACATATTCCACATCGACCAACTCGAAGCCATGCTCACTCAAAAATGGCTGTACCATTTCTTCTACGGTCGTTTTAATCTTCGGTGTGCTCAAACAATTCAACCCTCCATCACCTTAAAATCCTATATACAAAACATGTTGTTGAACCAATTCATTATTGCCGCTTTTTGTAGAAAATCGAACCAATTTACTTCTCTCGGTTCGATCTTCTGCGTCATTATTTCCTGTAAATGTATTCAACAACCGTATACCAAAGAGTAAAGAGTGGGTTTCCCCACTCTTCACAAAACGGTTTTATCTTCCTTATCACCTTAAAATTATATCATAATTCCAAAGGAGTGACAAGTAAATAACCTTGACTACAAGGTGTTAATGCTTGGTACATGACGCATCGTCTTGATTTAAAATAGAGACAGCTGATTGCTTTCTGGCAAGCCACGGAAACAACCCATTTGCGTCATCAATTCCACGATCGTTTTAGTCGCTTTGGATTTCTGTTGGAAATCTTCAATCGACAGATATTCCCCGTGTTGACGAGAAGCCGCAATATTACGTGCTGCATTATCACCAATCCCCGGTACAGCTGAAAATGGAGGAATCAAGCTATCTCCATCCACTGTAAATGTAGTCGCTTCAGAGCGATACAGATCCACCGGTTGGAATTTGAATCCACGTGCTGTCATTTCAAGTGCCATTTCTAACATAGGAATCATATTTTTTTCTTTGGTTGGAGCTTGGAATCCCATTTGTTCAATCTCGACAATTTTACGATAGATCGCTTCATATCCCTGACAACATAGATCAGGATCAAAGTCTTCGATCCGCACTGTAAAATAAGTCGCATAGTATTGAATTGGATAATATAGTTTGAAGTAAGCCGTCCGCACTGCTGAAATAACATAAGCAGCAGCATGGGCTTTCGGGAACATGTACTGGATTTTGAGGCAGGAATCAATATACCACTGCGGTACTTTGCATTTCTTCATCTCATCAATCCACTCTTGGGACAACCCTTTCCCTTTACGTACACTTTCAGTAATTTTAAAAGCAAGACTGGCATCCATACCTGCTTTGTAAATTAAGAACAACATAATATCATCACGACAACCGATTACTGTTTTGATATTACAGGTATTATTTTTGATCAAATCTTGTGCATTTCCTAACCATACCCCTGTTCCATGAGATAGACCTGATATCTGCAACAAATCGGCAAAGGAAGAAGGTAGCGATTCAATTAACATCTGGCGTACAAATTTAGTACCCATCTCAGGTACACCATAAGTAGCAACAGGGCTACGTAATTGCTCTGCTGTAATCCCTAATGCTTCTGTCGAGTTAAACATACTCATGACTTTGGGATCATTCATCGGAATCTTCGTCGGATCTACACCTGTCAAATCCTGCAACATCCGCATCATGGTCGGATCATCATGTCCTAGTATATCTAGCTTGAGCAAGTTGGCTTCAAAAGCATGATAATCAAAGTGTGTCGTTTTCCACTCTGCATTCACATCATCTGCCGGGAACTGAACAGGTGTAATATCTTCTACATCCATATAATCCGGTACAACAACGATACCGCCGGGATGCTGTCCTGTACTCCGTTTGACGCCTGTACATCCTGAAGCTAGGCGGCTAAGTTCAGCATTACGCCATTTCTTCTGATGCAATTCTTCATATTTTTTAGCAAAACCAAATGCTGTTTTTTCCGCTACTGTACCAATGGTACCCGCACGGAATACATTTTTTTCGCCAAACAATTCTTTGGTGTAATTATGAGCTTTCGGTTGATAATCCCCTGAGAAGTTCAAATCGATATCGGGAACTTTATCCCCTTTAAATCCTAAAAACGTTTCAAACGGAATATCTTGACCTTCCCCTTTAAGCTTACCATTACAATCAGGGCAGTCTTTGTCGGGTAAATCGAATCCACTCGGGATACTACCATCTAAAAACCATTCACTATGTCTACATTCTGGGTTGGTACAGATATAGTGAGCAGGTAATGGATTTACTTCAGAGATACCTAGAAACGTAGCTACAACAGAAGAACCTACAGAACCCCGTGAACCTACCAAATAACCATCTTGGTTAGATTTTTTAACTAATTTCTCGGAAATCAAATAGTTGGCAGAAAATCCGAACTTGATAATCGGTTCTAATTCTTTTTCAAGACGTTTTACAACAACATCTGGTAACTCTTCGCCATAGATCGACTTCGCTGTATCATAACAAGTATTTCGAATTTCTTCGTCTGCGCCTTCCAAAATAGGTGTAAACAATTTTTCAGGGAACAGCTCAAACGATTCAAAACGTTCTGCTAATGCTTGTGTATTGGTAACAACGACTTCTTTGGCTTTGCTTTCACCCATAAAGCTGAATTCTTCAATCATTTCATTCGTTGTGCGTAAATGAGCATCCGGTTTACGCTGATCTTTAAGCGGACTAAAACCGGTAATCCCGTTAATCGTAATATCACGGAACAATTTCTGTCTCGGTTCCAAATAATGAACATTTCCTGTTGCGACTACCGGTTTGTCTAATTTAGCTCCGATATCATAAATTTTGTTTACAGCGATCTCTAACTCACGTGGACTAGCTACTAATCCTTTGTCCACCAGATGCATGTACATCGTTAGCGGCTGAATTTCTAATACATCATAGAATTGAGCAATTTCCTCGGCTTCTTCTACTGATTTATTAAGAACGGCTTCGAAAAACTCCCCTTTTTCACAACCAGAGAGAACTAACAATCCTTCTCTATATTCAGTCAATACCGATTTAGGTATACGAGCTACCCGTTTGAAGTATTGAGTATGTGATAAAGTAATTAATTTAAATAGATTCTTTTTGCCAATCTCATTCAATGCATAAATACCACAATGAAAAGGACGTACATTGGATAAATCTTGCCCTACAAATTCATTCAAACGATCCAAACGAGTTAAGCGACGTTCTTTATCCGCATCACTCAACAGTCCAAACAAAATACCTCCAAGTGCTAGTGTATCGTCAATCGCACGGTGATGGCTTTCCAAAGAGACTTTATATTTCGAAGCTAATGTATTTAGACGGTGATTTTTCAATGTTGGATACAGTAAACGTGCTAATTCAAGAGTATCTAACACCGGATTTTCCATTTCTGGTAAATCGTGATTTTTCAGTGTAGCTTGAATAAAGCCGATATCAAAACGTGCGTTATGCGCGACTAGAATACCATCACCAGCAAATTCTACAAACTCACGAATCACTTGATCAATTTCTGGTGCTCCACGAACCATTTCATCCGTAATATTAGTCAACTGCTGAATATTGTAAGGAATTCGTTCATGCGGATCGACAAAAGTCGCATAGCGATCTAACTCTTTGCCATCTACCATTTTGATCGCTGCAATTTCAATAATTTTGTTCTGTGTAACCGATAGACCGGTTGTTTCTATATCAAAAACGATATACGTAGCTGTTTTCAAATCAATCGGTTGAGGATTGAGTACAATCGCTACGGCATCATTCACTACATTCGCTTCAAGTCCGTACATCATTTTGATACCATGCTTTTTAGCAGCTTTGTAGGCTTCAGGATAACATTGAACTCCACCATGATCGGTAACTGCAATCGCAGAATGTCCCCATGCAGCGGCTGTTTTGACATATTGATCAATCGGGGTAATACCATCCATTGAACTCATTGTTGTATGCAAATGAAATTCAACCCGTTTTTCGTCAGCATCATCTTTGCGTCCAGCAGGAGCTTTAACTTCGCTTAGATCCGATGGAATCATGACAAGTTCTGGAATAGTCATAAAGCGATCGTATTCTACTCTACCACGAGCTTTTACCCATTTTCCATTGGCTAGTAGATTCATGATTTTGAGATCTTCTTTATTTTTAGCAAACATTTTCATTTGCAAGGAATCACTAAAGTCTGTTAAGAAATACGTAAATAATGTACTACCATTACGAAGCTCTTTGCTTTCTAAGCCAAAAATAGTTCCCTGAATCGTAATTTTCTTTTCTTCATCTTGAATATCTTGAAGTGGTGTAGGTTGTTCTTTGATCTCATAACCAACTTGTAAGCGTACAGGCTCTCCATCTGCATCGGTATCTTCTTCGAACTCGGATTCCATACTGGTCATCAATTTCTCGATTTCTTCCAGTTCTTCTTTACGACGCTGTACATGGAATTCTTCTACAGCTTCAGTCGTATTTTCACCCACTTGAAGCTTGATCCGTAACGTAAGGTTAAAATAATCTTGATAAAAGCGTACGATAGCTTGATCAATTTGTTTCTTTTTGGCAAGTTCTAGTGACATATTATCACTCATCGTCACTGTAACTGTATGATCGTCTACCATATATTTAGCACGTGTCATCCATCCATTAACAGAAGGGATTTCACGTTGTACCCATTCCAAAAACATATTCCAGTATTCTTCTACAATCTGTACCACATCGACCGCTTCATCGTATTGAAAGAGAAAGCGAATTTTGGCGATATGCCCCATCTTCTCTTGAATATGCAAGCAAAATGCACGATAGGTTGGTGCTGCTACTAATGTTTCTTTCGCAATCACGATTTTCCATTCTTTATTGCTACGACTAATCTCTACTCGATCGATCATACCATCTGCAAAATGAGGCTCCATTAATCCAGCAGGTACTTGTGCCTGGTTCATTAACAGTTCGAACCGTGTTCTTTTCTCTCCACTAACACTCATAAGATCCCCCTTTCCAAAAAGCAACAAGCCTCCACTAAAGTTGGTATCAGACTGCCGTCTACTCCACTCTGTTGGAAGCTTGCCTGCTTCAATAGCTTTACATCGTTAGCTATATGTTCATTTCAGCCCTATACCAACAGCAGCTAGAAATTGAATTATACATTTACCCGATCTAGATAGATGACAGTCTAGATCTATAAGATATCTTAATAAGCACGAGCGAATACAACAGTATGTTTCGCAGGTTCACCTGTAACAAGACATTTTTCTTTTTGTACATCTAATTGGAAAGGAATATTACGGATCGTTGCTCCTGTTTCTTCTTTTACTTTCGCTTCGGATTCGATCGTACCATCCCAGCCTGCGATAAAGAAGCCACGTTTTTCTTCCATAATAGCTTTCATTTCATCCAATGTATCGACTTGGTGCATGTTTTCTTCACGGAAAGCAAGCGCACGATCGTACATTTCTTGTTGTACTTGATCTAACATATTTTGAACTTCAGTTACAATATTTTCAAGAGCCACTTGCTTTTTCTCGCCTGTGATACGAGAAACCAATACACATACTCCATTTTCCATATCACGAGGTCCAATTTCCAAACGAACTGGAATACCACGCATTTCATATTCGTTGAATTTCCAACCTGGACGTACATCGGCACGATCATCAATACCTACACGCACTCCGGCTTTTTTCAATTCAGCAAATAATTCATCTGCACGCCCTACAACCATATCACGTGTTTTAGGAGGTCCAATTGGAATAATCATGACTTGTTTTGGAGCCACTTTAGGAGGTAAAGCCAATCCACGATCATCACCATGTACCATGATAAGCGCACCGATTAGACGTGTACTTACACCCCAAGAAGTGGTATGTGCATACTCTTGTGTATTATCACGACTTAAGTATTGAATTTCAAAAGCTTCTGCAAAGTTAGTACCCATAAAGTGAGAAGTACCTGCTTGTACAGCACGTCCATCTTTCATCATTGCTTCGATGGAATACGTATCACGTGCGCCTGCAAATTTCTCAGAAGGACTCTTCTGCCCTGTAATTACAGGAATCGCTAAGAAACTTTCTACAAAATCACGATACACTTCAAGCATACGCATTGTTTCTTCGCGTGCTTCTGTTTCTGTTTCGTGAGCAGTATGACCTTCTTGCCACAAGAATTCACTTGTACGTAAGAAAGGCAATGTACGTTTTTCCCAACGAACAACGTTAGCCCACTGGTTAATCAATACTGGAAGATCACGATAAGATTGAATCCATTTAGAATACATATGTCCGAACATGGTTTCTGATGTAGGACGAATAGCCAAACGTTCTTCTAGCTTATCTCCACCTGCTTCAGTTACCCAAGGTAATTCAGGATTAAATCCTTCGATATGTTCTTTTTCTTTTTCAAAAAAGCTTTCTGGAATAAATAATGGGAAATACGCATTACGATGACCGGTTTCTTTAAAACGACGGTCTAAATCGTGCTGAATATGCTCCCAAATTTCATATCCATCCGGGCGGAAAACGATACAACCGCGTACAGGTGAATAGTCCATTAATTCAGCTTTTTTGATCACGTCGATATACCAACGTGAGAAGTCTTCGCTTTGTGGTGTAATTTCAGTTACGAATTGTTTGTCCTGCTTATCATTCGACATAAAAATGGATATCCTCCTGTAAGTAACCAAATATTTAGCGAGCAGATCTGAATAATATCAGAATCGATATCTGTTATTATTAGTCGCTCATTTTACCTTATTGTATCATGATTGTGAGTGCTTGTTGAATGATTTCAGACAAAGAAGCAAAAGAGTGATGATCTGCAACATCCTTCAACTTTACGCTGAGGCGTACATGTTGCATTTCCACCCTTCTGCTTCCGTGGTCTTTCTTTGAGTATATCATGTCTGTCTATACGCTACAGCACAGATATTAACCTTTAATTAAACGTACAATATCATTATAGGTTACAGCGATCATCAGCAAGAATAACATACCGAATCCGATTAAATGAACCAGACCTTCTTTGCTTGGTTCAAGTGGCTTACGACGTATCCATTCCACCAACAAGAAAATCAAACGACTTCCATCTAATGCTGGAATAGGCAATAGATTGAATATTCCCAAGTTGGTACTAATTAGTGCTGTCCAAAGAATCATACTATCAAGTCCCTGTCTTGCCACTTCAGTCGTAACTTGAATCGTACCTACAGGTCCTGCTAGATCATCTAAATGGAACTGTCCAAAAATTAACATTTTTAAACTTGTTAAAATCGTTGTACTCATATCGATAAAGCGTTCGCCTGCATAACTAAATGTTTCACCAAAAGAAGCTGAACGAGTTTGAGGTTCTACAGCGACCCCTACTTTACCTACATTTTTTTCGTTTGCTTTAGGAGTAATAGTAACCGTCTGTTCTTGACCACCACGTTCAATCGTCCATTCCATAGGTTTACCAGCCGAAGATTCAATCAAACTAATCATTTTGACAGAATCTCCTGCAATTTCGGTTCCGTTAACTTTCTCCACTAGATCGCCTTTTAGCAACCCACTAGATTGAGCTGGAGAATCCGAAGTGACCTGACCCAAAATAACCCCTGTTGGATTTTCAACAGGTACACCTGTCATACGTACCAAGATCAGACAAAGAATAAAAGCAAGAATAAAGTTCATTGCAGGTCCTGCAAAAATAGACAATGCACGTTGACCTACAGTTGCACTATTAAACTGACGATTGCGCGGTGCAATCTGAATATCTTGCCCTTTGATCGACATCATTGCTTTGGGATCTACATTAAATGTTTGAATATCACCATCAACATCTAATACAATTTTGAGATCATCAATAATATCAATTGATTGTACTTCGCCACGAATAACATTCTTACGATTATCTAATTGATCTACAAAAATCGTTTTAACGACTTCATTGGCTGTACGAATAGCGATCGTCTGTCCGGGCTGAATCTCAACCAGTTCAGGATCTTCACCAGCCATACGGGCATAACCACCAAAAGGCAGTAAACGCAATGTAAATACAGTCTCATCTTTTTTATATGAAAACAGTTTTGGGCCGAAGCCAATAGCAAATTCACGTACTAATACTCCTGCACGCTTGGCAAAATAATAATGCCCCCACTCATGCACTGTAACAATAATAAAAAACATGAGTACCGTCATAACTACTACTTGAAGTGTCTCCAAATCGCCAAATCCTCCTTTTTCGCTTGCGACCGAAGGTCTGCACTTTTAGATTATCACTTTTGTACGGTCTGATACAAGCAGAGCATGGCGAACATCAAGAAATAAATTCCATTTCTGTTGATAATCCCGGTTATAGGCATAATCGTCATGATACAAAACCATTATCACATTATCTATACAACATACCATTCCTTTTACAATACTGAAAATGCACTGGCTCTTGCTCTAGTCTGTGCGTCGGTAGCATAGATGACTTCTAGCTCTGGATTGGCAATCACTTCATGCTGTTGTAGAGCATCCGCAATAATATCTTCGATCAATAAGAATGGAATTTCTCCATTTAAAAATCGAGCTACTGCAATTTCATTCGCTGCATTAAATACTGTCGGTGCTGTTCCGCCCAAACGTCCTGCTTCAAAAGCCATACTTAGACAAGGAAAACGATTGTAATCCATTTCACGGAAATTAAGCTGCCCGATCTGAGCTAACGACAGACGCGAAGAAGGAGCTTGCTGACGATCAGGATACGTTAATGCATATTGAATCGGTACACGCATATCTGGATTACCCAATTGTGCAATAATACTGGTATCTACAAATTCTACAAATGAATGAATAATACTTTCAGGATGCAACAGTACTGAAATCTGATCATAAGGCATATCAAATAGCCAGTGTGCTTCAATCACTTCAAGTCCTTTATTCGCCATCGTTGCAGAATCAATCGTAATTTTGGAACCCATAGACCAGTTAGGATGCTTCAGTGCATCAGCTACAGTCACATGCTTCAATTGCTCTCGTGTACGATCACGAAATGAACCTCCCGAAGCAGTCAACGTTAATTGATGTACACGTTCACGGGGTTCTCCATTTAGACATTGAAATAATGCTGAATGTTCGCTATCAATCGGCAACAATTGAACGCCTTTTTGTCTAGCACGAGCTGTAACTAGATGACCTGCTGTTACCAATGTTTCTTTATTCGCTAATCCTATCGTTTTGCCTGCATCAATCGCTGCAAGTGTAGATGGAAGCCCCATACTACCCATAACTGCTGTAACAACGGTATCTGCATCTGTTCCTGCTGCAATTTCAATCAATCCTTGCTCCCCATAGAATACTTCGATATGAGAAGGTAGTTGTTGCTTGATCTGCTCTGCTGATTGTTTAGAACCTACAGAAACTTTAGATGGCTTAAACTCCAATACTTGCTGAATCAACAATTCTATATTATTACCTGCTGCTAGTCCTTCAACTTCAAAAGCTTCAGGATGCGTACGAACAACATCTAATGTTTGAGTACCGATTGAACCTGTAGAGCCAAGAATCGCTAATTTTTTCATTGTGCACCCCGTTAGATTACAATAGGTTATCATTTAAATCCGTATCATTTAGAAAGGTAAAAGCAACGCAATGTGAACCAGTGGAAATACCATTAACCAGCTATCACAACGATCTAAAATACCACCATGACCTGGTAACAATTTTCCAGAATCTTTGATTCCATAGATGCGCTTGTATGCCGATTGAATCAAATCACCCATCTGTCCTACGACTGCCGCTGCTATACCTATTAATATCGCATTGGTCATTGGAAGAAGTTCTGGTGATATCAGTGAGAAGATAACAGCTACAATAATAGCAAATACGACTCCACCAATCGCACCTTCAACCGTTTTATTGGGACTGATCGAAGGCCATAGCTTATTTTTGCCTAGCATTTTGCCTGTAAAATAAGCTCCAATATCACTAGCCCAAATCGAAGCTAGCAACATAAACGTCCAAAATAATCCATGTCCGTCTGGTGTCTGACGTGTATCTGCAATATATGCAAACCCTGTACCTATATAAACGGCTCCGATGAACAATAATGCCATTTGTTTAATATCCACTTTATTTTTGGAAATAACAGTAATGGACAATAATAACAGCATCACAATCCACATACTGTGATCAACAGACAACGGCGGTTCAAGATTCATTAATGTCCATGGTAAAAGCATATATAGCACACTAATATAACCAATCACTGCCGGTGCTCCGAACGGAGCCGACTTTGTCATGATTACAAATTCATAATATCCAATAAGAGCCATCACCACGAGCAGCCCATGATAAGCATAGCCACCGAGCAGGCAAAGCCCTAAGTAGAGTATTCCGGCTACAATGCCAGTGATTATCCGCTCTTTCACAATCCATCCTCCATCCGAACAAATGGATATTCCCTGCCTATGCAGAGATCACCATTCATTTCAAACCACCATATCTGCGAGTTCTACGCTGGTATTCTAATACCGCTTCGATCATATGCTGCTTGCCAAACTCTGGCCAAAAAATAGGAGTGAACCATAATTCTGTATAGGCAAGTTGCCACAACATAAAATTACTCAGGCGAAGTTCTCCGCTTGTTCGTATAAGTAAATCAGGATCAGGCATCCCTGAAGATTGTAAAACACGTTCAAAACTTTCAGAAGTGATATCTTCGATACGCATTGTACCTTTTTGTACAGCTTGAGCGACTTCTTTCACACCTTCAGTAATTTCATCACGACTTCCATAATTCAGAGCAAAAGTAAGAACCAGTCCTGTATTATTAGCAGTATCACGAATCGCTTTTTCTAAAGGCTCAATCGTATGAGGGGGTAATACATCTTTGTGTCCCATCAAACGAATCTGTACATTTTTTGCAATCAATTCATCCAATTCAGATGCTATAAATTCACCAGGAAGTTTCATCAAAAAATCGACTTCCTCTTTGGGTCTTTTCCAATTTTCAGTAGAGAAGGCATACATGGTTAAATATTGAACTCCCAAGTCATCCGCAGCAATTGTGGCACGCTTTACAGCCTTCATACCATTCTGATGACCCATTACACGCGGTAATCCCAAACTTTTCGCCCATCGTCCATTGCCATCCATAATGATAGCGATATGCTTTGGAATATTATCTTGCGAAAGCTCGGAGGAAACCTGTATCTCTTCCTTTTTCCACCACGAGCGAACACGCTTGAGCATCACTTTTCCTCCATGCGAGTAGTGAAAAGAGACAAACCCCACCTATTCGGAGGGGTCGTAAGTCTCTTACACTTCCATAATCTCTTTTTCTTTTGAAGCTAGTACATTATCAACTTCTGCAATGAATTTGTCTGTAAGTTTCTGCACATCTTCTTGATGACGACGTGATTCATCCTCAGAAATGTCTGTTTTTTCAAGCTTTTTAATATCTTCATTAGCATCGCGACGAATATTACGAATCGCTACTTTGGATTCTTCGCCAAACTTTTTAGTTAATTTAACCAATTCAGAACGACGCTCTTCTGTTAGAGCTGGAATACTTAGACGAACAATGTTACCATCGTTAGCCGGGGTAAGACCCAAGTCTGATTTCATAATTGCGCGTTCAATCTCAGCTAAAGAAGATTTATCCCAAGGCTGAATAATCAATGTACGTGAATCCGGTGTACTGATATTTGCCAACTGATTAAGAGGTGTCAAAGCACCGTAATATTCAACTTGTACACGATCTAAAATAGAAGATGAAGCACGTCCAGCACGAAGCGTGGACAGATCGCGGCTTAAAGCTTGAATAGCTTTCTCCATGCGCTCTTCTGCACTTGTTTTGATTGATTGTGGCATTAATCTACACTCCCTTTAACGATCGTCCCGATCTTCTCGCCGAGCACGACCCGTTTGATGTTTCCTTCTTCGGTAATCGCAAACACGATGAGTGGAATATTGTTATCCATACACAACGATGAAGCTGTAGAATCCATTACACCTAGATTTTGATTCAAGATATCCAGGTATGTAAGTTGTTCGAATTTTTGAGCATTTTCGTCTTTAAATGGATCTGCTGAGTATACGCCATCCACTTTATTTTTAGCCATCAAAATAACTTCTGCTTCGATTTCAGCAGCACGTAAAGCAGCTGTTGTATCTGTAGAGAAGAAAGGATTACCCGTACCTGCTGCGAAAATAACAACTCGACCTTTTTCTAAATGACGAATAGCTCTTCTGCGGATATAAGGTTCTGCGATTTGTTGCATTGCAATAGAAGTCTGCACACGAGTAGGCACTTCAATCTGCTCTAATGCATCTTGCAAAGCTAAAGAATTCATTACAGTGGCAAGCATACCCATATAATCGGCTGTTGCGCGGTCAATACCGTTTGCGCTGCCCGCGATTCCACGCCAGATGTTGCCTCCTCCACATACAATCGCAACTTCTACACCCAATGCGACAACTTCTTTGATCTGATTGGCAATTGAGACGATTGTATCGGCATCAATACCGTATCCGTTTTGACCCGATAATGATTCACCGCTGACTTTCAAGACAACTCTTTTAAATACAGGTTTATTCAATTGTATACCCTCCACTTTGTGAAAATTAGTCCTGATGGTGATAAAGCCGGATAGGGCGCTGATACTGCCTGTTCCGGCTCTGCCATGAGGTTCTCGGAATGATAAGATTTTACAAAAGAAGGAACACAGTCTGTGTCCCTTCCTTCTGTTCTATTCTTAAATCGTGTTCCGGTTATTGTAAATCTTTAGTTCGCTAGTAGCGATTATTGATTTACTTGTGCCATAACTTCTTCAACAAAGTTGTCTTGTTTTTTCTCAAGACCTTCACCTAGTTCATAACGAACGAAGCGACGGATAGAAATATTTTCACCAATTGTGCTGATTTTTTCGTTCAACAATTGATCGATTGTTTTATCAGGGTTTTTAACGAAAGTTTGCTCCATCAAGCAATACTCTTCATAGTATTTACCGATGCGGCCTTCAACCATTTTTTCAACGATTTTTTCTGGTTTGCCTTCGTTCAACGCTTGAGCTTTCAAAATCTCTTTTTCTTTCTCAAGTGCTTCTGTTGGAACTTCTTCACGACGAACATACAATGGGCTAGCTGCTGCGATTTGCATAGCGATATCGCGTGCAAACTCTTTAAATTGGTCTGTTTTACCAACAAAGTCAGTTTCACAGTTGATTTCTACCAATACGCCGATACGACCGCCAGCGTGGATGTAAGATTCAACTACGCCTTCTGTTGCAGCGCGTCCAGCTTTACCAGCTGCTGCAGAAAGACCTTTTTCACGAAGTACGTCTACTGCTTTAGAGATATCACCGTTTGTTTCTTCAAGCGCTTTTTTACAATCTAACATTCCTGCGCCTGTTTTTTCACGAAGCTCTTTTACTGCGCTAGCATTAACTGCCATTGTTGTAACCTCCATATAATTAGAAATTTAGTTTTTTATACATCATCTTAAAAAAAGGGCAGTGAGAGGTTATCCACCTGCCAACCACCCTTTTTATTTTGTCATTCATTTAAAGACATATGAATAGAAACAATTATGCAGTTTGCTCGCCTTGGTTAGCTTCAACCACAGCATCAGCCATTTTTCCAGTCAACAATTTAACAGCGCGAATCGCGTCATCATTACCAGGAATAACATAATCGATCTCGTCTGGATCACAGTTAGTATCAACGATACCTACGATTGGAATACCCAATTTGCGTGCTTCTGCAACAGCGATACGCTCTTTACGAGGATCGATGATGAACAATGCGCTAGGTAAACCTTTCATGTTTTTGATACCGCCCAAGAATTTCTCAAGACGATCTTTTTCTTTGCGAAGCAAGATTACTTCTTTTTTAGGAAGAACTTCAAAAGTACCGTCTTCTTCCCATTTTTCCAACTCTTTCAAACGATTGATACGTTTTTTGATCGTTTCAAAGTTAGTTAGAGTTCCACCCAACCAACGTTGGTTGATGTAGAATTGACCAGAACGCTCAGCTTCTTCTTTAACAGAATCTTGAGCTTGTTTTTTCGTACCAACGAACAATACTGTACCGCCGTCAGCAGCGATGGATTTTACAAAGTTGTAAGCTTCATCAACTTTTTTCACTGTTTTTTGCAAATCAATGATGTAAATTCCGTTTCTTTCTGTAAAAATGTAACGATCCATTTTCGGGTTCCAACGACGTGTTTGGTGACCGAAGTGTACGCCAGCTTCTAAAAGCTGTTTCATGGAAATAACTGCCATATCCATGTACCTCCTATTATTTTGGTTTTTTGTGTGCCTCCGCAAACGTCAACTTTCGGTAAAACTTTTCGTCTGAAAAGCACCTTTACCTGAAATCAGAATGCGTGTGTTTTAACACCATTAGTTAATATATCATATCAAATACATATTGTGCAACACCCAAATTGATTGATATGTAGTAGTCATCATATTCAGACGTGAAGCCGCCTTATAATGCAGCAATCACATTATTGAGACGGCTCATGCGTGATCTTATCAATAATTGAATCCAAATCTTCACCTGCACTCAAATTGAATGTGCCGATTTGTAATTTCGTATTGGCTTTAAGTTCAGAGACCCGATTCACAAATTCTTTTTGGCTATCAATAACACCTTTTGTTTTTAAATTATAAGCGATATCATTTAGCATTTCTCCACTTGTAATCTTAAACGTAGTCGGTGTATTCGGTTGCGTTGGAGAACTTGGAGTGCTTGTTTTTGGCGTTGTAGACTGCGTTGTACTTTTGGTTTCTGTCGACTCTGGTGTGGCTGGATTTTCTGGAGTTGTTGGTTGCTCGCTAGTCGGCTCTTTGGTTGTTGTCTTGCTCGCTTCTGCCTTTTGAGCTTTAGCGGCTTCTTCTTTTTGCTTCTCTTCTTGCTGCAACTGTTTCCATTCATCACTGCTATACACTTTTTCTGTCGAATCATACACCTGCATATTTTGAGTCTGTGCTGCTTCTCTGATCTGTTCAGCGGTTAACTGGGTACCATCTAACATGGTCTGACCATTACCAATATTAAAAAGCTGAAGCAAAACAGCACCGATAATAATTCCTATACCTATACCCATTATTAAAGAACGATTTTTAATCACTTATGATCCTCCTGTTTAGCCAACTGCAAAATCAATTGCACTTCGCCTCGCTGTAAACCTACAGTTTTGGCAATAGTATCAATAGATTTCCCATTTTCATAAAGGGCAAACAGTTCTTGATAACGATCCTGAATACGTTCTGTCGTGTCTGGTTGCTCTTCTACAACCGGTTCACTGTACTGTTGCGCCATTCGTGCAGCTGATTCCCGCAACGCGTCTCCTTGTGTTCCTGTACCCTGTGTTTGCGTATATGCAGGATTCTGCATGGTAGCTACAGGTGGAACAGCAGATGGCATGATAACAGGATCAGGCTTTTGCTCCAGCTGGATCAAGCGTTGTCTCATCTCTGTTAATTGTTCTTGAAGAGCTAACTGCTTGGCAGTAGACTCTTGCTTGATTTTAGAGACTAGATCAATAATTTCTTCATTTTCCTTCTCGATCTCAGCCATGTAATGTTCTAATGTATCCTCGACTTTATCTACTGTAGCCATAGACTGAGCGGTTGCTGCTACATTACGAGCTTTGGGTAACAAAAATCCATATACAATCGCGACTGCTCCGATCAGAACAATATATATCCATCCTGGCAAATTCATTCAACTCACCTTTTGTGTGGTTTAAATTTTAGAAAGACAAATCGATATTTTTACCTTTGTAAGGATGTTCCGCTGGCTTCACTTCTGGATGAGGGTGTTCGTCAGAATGATGCTCACTAGCCGTATGGTGATGTTCTCCGGGTTCTCCATCATGGATAAAGTTAGAGGACGACTCGTTCACTTCTCCGCTACGGTTACGCATACGTTCTGTATGCTCATTGATTTGCTCAGCCAGTAAAGTCTGATCAATCGCCGGACGTAACAAGTGTGCTTGTTGAATTTTACCCACTTCACTGGTTCTAGGAATAGCAATTTGCAATTCAATATTTCGTAAGCTCATCTCAAACACCCCACCTTATGGTTAATTAATGGTTAGAAACCATCACAATATCACCATCATCATATGTGAAGCTAACTCGTTCTGAAGTATCCTTAATATATTTAGTATATCTACCGATAACCACTTTAGAACCACCGAAGATAGTATGAATGACTTCAACTTTAGCTTTCGCCGATTCTTCCAGTGTTCTTTCGATTTCCCAAATACTTTCTTTGATTTCATCATGTTCACGCAGTTGGCTTTTTTTAGTCGCTGATAATTTAATACGCAAAGCCAATTTATCTGAACCAAGTTGTCCAGCAGAAGCAAGTTGATCTAATAAATGAAGTGCTTTTTCTGTTTTTTCCAAATTCTCTACATGGGTTTTTAATTCTTTACGTAGTACACCCAGTTGATTGCGTAATTCAGGAAGAACACCCACTTCAATATCAGTCACCGTAAAGCTGCTATTTCCGATTGTTCGCGCAACAACTGTTTCACCTGCTTGTAATTGTCCACCTACTATTAATCCTTTAGGTCCATTACATACAATCGTTTTACCTGCACGTACATTGGAATGCATAATACTTTGAGATACGATAACCGCTTCGCCCGCTTCTACATTTCCATCTTGAATAAATGAGCTTTTCACATTTACCGCAGCTTTGACTAACCCTTTATGATAACCGATAACTCCGCCTGTGATTTCGATCGAACCCCCTGCTTCGAGTTCTGCACCTTCTACACCACCAACGATACGAATATCACCCGATGCTTTGACACGAAAATTAGATAACACATTACCACGTATAACGACCGTACCTACAAAGTCGATATTGCCTGTATGATAATCAATATCTCCGTTAACTTCATAGACAGGAAATACGTTAATTTTACTTTTTTCGGTCAATGATATCATACCATCTAAAGCAGCATAAATAACGGTATGTTCTGGATTTAATACAATATTTTTACCAACTTTGAATCGAGCTTCTTTGCCCGGTTTGTAAGGAATAGGTTCACCTGTAACCGATATTCCGTCTTCTCCAGGTAATGGATCGATTTTCTTACCGATCATTTGCCCTTTACGAACATTGTTAAGTTGGACTAATTCTTTGTAATCTACTTTACCATCTTGAGTTTCAAGTGGTCTTCTACCTACATCATCAAATGATACGGTATATTCAATTCTTCCATCTATTCCATTCACCGGCTTTTGCCCTTGAGCAACGATTGCTTTGTCCAAAGTATAAGCTTCAGGCTGACTAGAAATTTGTTGTAAAATCATTGAATCGATCCCATGACTCAAACCTTGCGTACGCAAAAATCCCTCCAGTTGTTCGGCTGTGCATTCAAATTCTTCATCAAACTTTGTAAATTCAAGATAAGCGATAGATTTGTCTTCAGAAAAGATAACTTTTAAATATGGGTCTATTGCTAATTGAGAGGTCACGCCTAATTCACCCTTTCATACAAGTAGCGGCGTCTCACATGTCTTGCATTAATAGACCTTTTTGCTTATCCAGTGCTCCACGCAAACGTAGAATAGCTTTGGAATGAAGTTGAGAGATTCGTGATGGTGATAATGACATGACTTCAGCAATCTCACTGAGTGATAGGTCTTCATAATAGAGCAGTGATACAACCGTTCTCTCTTTCTCGGTAAGCTTTTCGATCCCTTTCATAAGCGATTCTTTAAGTACAAAATCGTTTACAGCGCGATCTGGATTTTTGGCTTTCTCATCTACAATCAAAGACATTCTTGTTTCTGATTCTTCTTCACGAATAGGATCTTCCAAAGAAGTAATCGTCATTACAGCTACATCTTGAAGCATATTTTGAAAATCTTTTTCCGTAATATCCAAATAGTTACTAATCTCTGCATCGGATACGGAACGCAAGTATTTTTGCTCTAGTTGCTGATAAGCGTCTTCAATTTTGCGTGCTTTCTCACGTACCGATCTTGGAACCCAATCTCCTTGACGAAGACCATCCAATATGGCACCACGTACTCTCCAAGAAGCATACGTTTCAAATTGAAGTCCACGTTTATAATCAAACTTTTCAATAGCATCAATTAAACCCATGACCCCATTACTCATTAGATCATCTTTAGAAACATTTTTGGGTAATCCAATTGCAAGGCGGCTGGAAACATATTCAACGGTGCCATAGTAGTTTTCAATCAGCTTCTTTTTGGCTTCTACGTTTCCATACTCCTTCCATTGTACCCACAATTCTGAGTGATTTAGATGTGCTGCCTTTTGCTCGCTCAATTGCTTTCACCCTCCTTACTTTTGTGTCAGGTGACGAACAGCCTTCGCCATTTCCTCCGGATCTTGTTGCTTATTTGAAACCAGTTTTGGCGGATTAAGAGGTGCAAAGCCACCCTTGTCCACTGTGTCTGTTGGTTTCGGTGTTAGCAAATCGCTTAACTCCTGATCTTGATCAGGCGTTACTACATCAAATTGGCCCCCTCTGCTTGGATCATCTACGGAAGAATCAGGTTGTCCATTTTCCGAAGAAGTTGGAGTAGAAGGCTTATTCGTGGCTGCACCTGCAGGATTGGCTAGAATCCCAAGAACAAAGCGCAGCACGAATGCCAGAAAAAACCATAATGCAAATCCTAAAACGCCTCTAAATAAGCTAGTGGTCCATAAATTGTTTTCGATAGAAGCAAAAAAGGTAATCAAAAAACCGATTAAGCCTAACCAGAGATTAATTTTAATATTCCCTACCATAGGCTATAATTCCTTCTTACCCATTTGTACGCTTCTTATGAACAAAATCCCAGAAATACAATCCATTTCTATCGTTCGTCCGTAATTAGCGCCAGTATCCTCAGCTAACAATGGAATTTTGTATTCTTCTAAAAACAATTTACACGCTTCCACATTGCGAGGACCAATTCGCATGTGATCACCACCACTAGAAAAGTTAAACATTTGAGCACCGCCAGCCATTTTAGCAACGATTCGTGAGCGCGAAGCACCCAACGCTGTCATTTTGCGAACAAGTTCTGGAAGTGCTGTATCTGCATATTTGGCTATATTCAATTGTCCGTCTCTAGCAATATCCGATGAAGGAAGCATCACATGAGCCATCCCTGCAAGTTGAATGTTTTTGTCATATAGCGTTAGGCCCACACAAGAACCAAGTCCCGTCGTTCGAATAATTCCGGATGTTTTCACGACGTTTAAATCCGCCATACCCACTTTAACAATGTTTTGCTCTTCAATCATCAGTCAATGGAACTCCTAATGATTTAAAAATTTTATCAAAAGATTCAGGGTCCGGAATCAAGAAAAACTGCCCTTCCACTTCTTCTTTTCCTTCTAAGAAAGTCGTATCGATCAACAGTGCATCGTCGCCCATTTCGCCGAATTGGATCAGACCATAATTTAAAATAGCGCCCGCCATATCCATTGCTAAGCCAGGAACAGTCGGTGTCATTGAAAGTTGTGTGAAATCAGCTAATGAAGATAGATACGAGCCTGCCAAAATATTTCCAATCTCAGATAATGCAGATTGTTCCATTTCGTTGAAAAACTCTTCTTCACTTGCTTCAATTCCTGCTAAACGATGAAGTAATCCTTTACCCGCTTCAGGAGTTAGAATAAAGAACAAATTCCCTGGTGCTTCACCTTCTACACGAAAGAAAACAGCAAGTACGATTTGTTCAGGTCCTCCAACTTTATCCGCAATCTTTTCAAAAGGTAAAATCTGCACTTTAGGCACTGCCATATCAATCGGTTTATCTAAAAGTTGGGAAAGGGCAGTGGCTGCATTGCCTGCCCCTATGTTTCCCACTTCTTTTAGAACATCCATTTTGAACCCTTCAAGATCATCAAAAAGGTTCATAAGTTTAGTCCTCGATATTTTCTAGTTGACTGACTTCGCTTCGGTTCAAGACTTCAGCAAGGTTAAGCATAATCAGCAGCCGTTCTTCGTCCAGCTTAGCAACTCCATCAAGATATCTAGCTTTCACTCCACCTACAACTTCAGGCGGTTTCTCAATACGACCACGATCTAGATCCACTACATCATTAGCAGAATCAACGATAAATCCAACTTGAGTGGTATCTACGTCTACAATGATAATACGTGTTTGATCGTTATATTCATTTTCCGGAAGGTTAAAACGTCCACGAAGGTCAATAACCGGAATAACAACACCACGTAAATTGATAACACCTTTTACAAAATCAAATGTTTTCGGTACACGTGTAATTGGTAACATACGTTCAATCGTTTGTACTTTATCTACTTCAATACCGTATTCTTCTTTTGCAAGCTTAAAAACGATAACTTTTATATCTTCTGCCATGGGTAAATCCTCCTTGTTATAAACTACATCACTTGATAAATGCGTTCGGATCAATAATCAAAGCCACTTGGCCATCCCCAAGAATCGTTGCTCCTGAAACCCCTTGAATATCTGGAAGATATTTGCCCAAGCTTTTCAGTACGATTTCGTTTTGACCAATAAAGTTCTCAACAGCTAGTGCTGCTAGTTTGTCACCTTTACGGATTACGACAATTTCTGTTTCTTCTTCTTCACGCTCATCAAAGTCTGGAACTTCGAATACACGGCTCAATGAAAGTAACGGAATATGCGTTTCACGATAAGGAATTAATTGACTACCATGCAAATCACGTACCTGTTTGGATTTGATAATACCTGTTTCCACAATTGAAGTTAATGGAATCGCATATTTCTCTGAACCTACACGAATCAACATCGCTGAAATAATAGACAATGTCAATGGAAGTTGTACAGAGAACTTGGTTCCTTTACCTGGTGTGGAGTACACAGTTACATGTCCGCCAAGTGATGAAATTTTGGATTTAACCACGTCTAGACCAACACCACGTCCAGAAATATCAGAGATCACTTCAGCTGTACTGAATCCTGGTGCGAAAAGAAGTTGATATACTTCTTCATCTTTCATCGTAACAGATTGCTCTTGAGTTACGACGCCTTTTTTGATTGCACTTTGAAGAATTTTGTCGCGGTAGATTCCACGTCCATCATCCTCAATCTCAATAAATACATGATTACCACTATGAAATGCGCTTAGTTTGACAACGCCGGTCTCATCTTTACCTGCTGCAATACGATCTGCAATAGGCTCAACACCGTGGTCAACTGAGTTACGCAGTAAATGAACCAGTGGATCACCGATTTCATCAATAACTGTGCGGTCTAGCTCTGTTTCAGCACCTGTGATAATTAAGTCTAATTTTTTGTCTAATGATTTAGCCAAATCACGTACCATACGAGGGAAACGGTTAAATACAGTATCTACCGGAACCATTCTCAATTTGAGTACGATATTTTGCAAATCACTACTTACACGACCCATATGCTCTACAGCATCTGTTAGTGCAGGTACTTTCACTTCACTTGCAAGCTGTTCTAGACGTACACGGTCAATAAGCAATTCGCTGAACAAGTTCATAAGAACATCCAAGCGATCGATATCTACACGGATTGTACGAGATGGAGCAGCAACCGCTGCTTTGGCAGCCGCTTTCGGTGCAGCTGGTGGCGCTGCTGCGACTTTAGCTTCTTCAACGACTGGAGCTGAAGCAACAGATGCTGTTTCTACAGGCAAGATTTCAGAAGAAATTGGAGATGATTTAGCTGCTGTAGCAGACATTTCTCGCAACGATTCTGCATCCAAGCGTGTCATCGTTACATTTTCAATCTCAGATACGCCCAGGATCATCGTTTTGAGTTCAGCTTCATCTTTTTGCGTGATGTAATAGAGAGAGAAGCTACGATCAAATTTATCCTGTTCGATATCTTGTGTAGAAGGTTCGGATTTGATAACTTCGCCGAAACGCTCTAACATATCAAACACCATATAGGCACGAACCGCTTTTAGTTGACAATCTTCACGAATAAAGACTTCAAGATAAAGCGCTTGATGACCTTCAGACATCGATTGTTCAATAACAGATTGTTGGAACTCATCCAATTGGATTCCTTTGCTCTCTTGAACAATTTCAGCTGGTGTTGATGATGTTGGTGTAGCAGATACTGCTTTAGATGCAGCTGGTGCCATGTCTCCACGTACAATCGCTTGTAAAGATTCTACGATTGCGGTTACATCTGCTTTACCTTCTCCGCCTTGTGTAATATCTTGAACCATTGATTCCAAAGCGTCCAAACTTTTAAACAATGTATCAAAAATAAATTCTTGCATTGCTAATTTTTCATTACGTACCAAATCAAGTACATTTTCCATTTGGTGAGTTAGTGCTGCTAAATCTTCAAAACCCATTGTTGCTGCCATACCTTTAAGTGTATGTGCTGAGCGGAAAATAACTTGGACGATCCCAAGGTCAGCCGGGCTGCTTTCCAATTCCAGCATTTTTTCGTTCAACGATTGTAGATGATCGTTCGACTCATCAATAAACATGTTTAGATATTGATTCATGTCCACCGTGAGACACCTCCTCCATAAGATAGCATATAGCTTGTTGTAAACTATTTAACGATTTGTATAAGTTTAGGCGCAATTTCCGGCAATGGCAGGAGGTGATTGACACATCCAAGCTCTACGGCCGACCGCGGCATTCCGTACACTACACAGGTATCTTCGTTTTCTGCGATTGTAGAGTTTATACCGCTATCATATAAATTTTTCATTTCTCTTGCGCCATCGCTTCCCATACCTGTCATTAATACAGCATGACGCTGTAGCTCGGTAAAAGGTTGGATAGAGGCAAAAAGCGTATCCACTGAAGGGCGATGTCCATTACGTGGTGGTTCTTGTGTAAGCTGTATCCGGTAACTTCCTTGATTGCGAGCGACAGTCATATGATAACCGCCAGGAGCAATATAAGCTGTACCTGCTTGAAGAACCATTCCCTGTTCTGCTTCAACGACAGTAATACGACTTAAACTGTTCAAACGCTGTGCCAGAGATCGTGTAAAATTCGGCGGCATATGCTGAACAATCACAATCGGAGCAGGAAAGTTAGCCGGGATATTTTCTAATAAGCTTTTAAGCGCTCTAGGACCGCCGGTAGAGCATCCAACTGCTACCAACTGACGCCAAGGAGCTGTATTGCGTTCAACGCCTGCTGGGCGATTTACAGCCGGAGTAGACATTGATGGTGAAACAGGTGCTACTGGTTTTTCGATTTCTTTTTTGAAAGAAGCCGCCGCCGGTGGAGTAACCACTGGTTTGGTGCGTTTCGGTTCTTCTTCACGAACAGGCTTAGTCGGTATCTCCGGTTGTTTTTTAACCGGTGTTCCAGTAACAAAGGAAGGCTTAGACACATGACGCGGATCCGCAGGCTTAGGTGCTACAGGACGTTTGTCTTGTGCTTGCTTGTCTGTTGTTACTTCTGGACGTGAAGGACGTGCAGTTGTATTCGGTGTTGGCGATGCTGGTTTGACCTGAAACCGTTCTGGACGACCTTGTTCCAGACGTTTATCAATGTCACGTTTAGATGTTTTTTTCTCAGAAGGGGCTGCCTGAGGTTCTGTTGAAGGTTGTTTGCCTTCTTCTTGCAGCTCTTGACTGTCTTGCAGATATGGCGACGGAGCAACGTCAGCCGCCATGTTTTTTTGTTCAGCTCTTTTGCGGTTTCTTTCCAGTGCATGAACAGCGGTATGAAGTTGTCTTCGTAGCTGTTGCCCAACCTCTTCAATATCCTGCGAATTACTGACCGAAGGCTTACGAATAAAGTCAAAAGCACCATTTTCCAAAGCCATAATTGTTTCACGCATACCCTGCTCATTAATGCCTGATAACATAATTATCGGCAGAGGACGCTGAGACATTATAATTTTTAGTGCTTCTAGCCCATTCATTTCTGGCATTTCTACATCCATTGTAACAACATCGGGTTTAAGTTCGACTACTTTCTTAGCAGCTTCACGCCCGTTATTTGCAGTATCTATCACGTGAAACAGAGGATCTGTCTCAATTAAATCCGAAATGATTTTTCTCATAAAAGGAGAATCGTCAACAACTAATATTTTATAAGTTGTCATATCAGCACCTCTGTTCCCTACAGAATCATTTAGTACGTTTAAGCCATTTTTGCATAAATCCTTTGATTCCTGTTAAGGTTCCTTCTGGACTTGCGTTTGGTGCAACCATATAACGTTGAGCCAAATTTTGAATGTCTTTGGATGCAATACATCCAGGAGAATAGATTGAAAAAGGAACTTGTTTTTTTACGGATTGACTCACATGAGAATCATCGCTTACAAATCCCAAGAGAGGAATTTCTAAGTTCAGAAAGCGACTGGTAACCAATCTAATTTTATCTGAAGTCTGTACTGCTTCTTTTTCACTTTCAGCTCGATTCACGACTAATTTGAAAGAAACATCTTCTTCCATTCCGTGAACCACTTTGATCAATGCATACGCATCTGTAATCGAAGTTGGTTCTGGTGTCGTTACTACAATACATTCGTCAGCTGACATGATAAATTGTAGTGTTTCTTTCGACAAACCTGCTCCAGTGTCAAACAGAATATAATCCATATCTGTTGCTACTTTTTGAATCTGGTCTGTAAAGTAGATTAAATCTTTATCGGATAAAGAGAACAATGAGGTTAGCCCGGATCCACCAGCGATATAAGGTAATGATCCTGCTCCCTTTTCAATAATCTCATTGATCTGTTTCTCTCCACTAAGTAGATGAGACAAGTTAAACTTAGATCGTACACCCATCAGTACATCGATATTCGCCATTCCAATATCTGCATCAAATACCAACACTTTTCGCCCGAGCCGTTGAAGAGCAAGTGCAAAATTAAGAGTGAAATTGGATTTGCCTACTCCACCTTTACCGCTAGTGATCGTGATAAACTTCGCACTACGTGGTTCTGATTTAGGAGCCTGCACCGTTTTGGACGACATCAAATTTCTTAGTGATTGGGCTTGATCCATCATGGCAATATGTCTCCAAGCAATAGATTGGCAAGAAAGTCTGGACTTGGCATCAATAGATCGTCAGGTACATTCTGTCCATTGGTCATATAAGAGAGTCGCAATGGATATTCCTGAAGAAGATTGAACAGAGCACCATAACTTCCTGTCTCGTCTGCTTTAGTAAAAATGACTTTGTCCAATGGATACTTACTAAAATGTTCTGTGATCGTTCTCATGTCTTCTGTTTTGGAAGTAAAAGATAAAACCAGATACGTTTCACTATTTTCCAATGGAGCTAATAAGCTTTGTAATTCAGATACCAGTAATTCATTACGGTAATTACGACCCGCTGTATCCATCAAAATCAGATCACATTCAGCTAAACGTTGTAGTGAGCGCTGCAAATCTCCAGGAGATTGAACCACTTCTAAAGGTACTCCCAAAATAGAGGCATACGTTCTAAGCTGCTCTACTGCCGATATACGGTACGTATCCGAAGTAATAAGACCTACTTTACGTTTATACTTAAATAACTGTTCAGCAGCCAGCTTAGCGATTGTAGTAGTCTTCCCTACACCCGTAGGACCTGCGACATATACAATTTTGGTAGCCGGATCAATCCCACCACCGATGCGTGATTGCGTAAACTGTTCGATCTGAAACTTCATAGCTGCTTTGGCATCGACATTGGTAATTAATTCTGGAGCTGGAAATTGTCCCATGGCTTCACTTAACCATGAATCAAGCAATTCTTGATCTAATCCTTGCTTTTTAAGATGGTCTGCGATTTCAACCAATGATGTTGGTAAGGTCGCCATTTCTTTTTCACGACTTAAGTCAGCCATCATTTTTTTCATTTCACGTAATTCTTCAAACAATTTGTCTTGTTGATCCGATTGACTTGCACCATTAGATTCTGAAGCCTTATACACTGGCTGTTCAGCAACGAATGGAACATGACGTAAAGAAGATTGGGCTTGGTCTGAAATGCTTGGTTCCAGTGGAGCCGAGAATGGTGTTGAAGCTACCGAGTTACCTTCAGCTGAATCGGTTGGTTCTCCTGCTAATGCTTGTCGCATCGATTCAGCAAAAGCTTCACTTGATTTACGATAGGCGTCTGGCACTACACGTTTAGGCACCGCAGCCGGAATATTAATCTCCGGCTGTGCTTTTACTGGTTCAGCAGCTTGTTCTTTCTCTACGGCTGCAATCACTTCAATCTTCTTTTTCTGAAACATCCCTAGAAAGCCGCCTGTTTTAAGTTCTTTGGTACTTAAAATAACTGCATCGCTACCAAGATCAGTTCGAATTTTTAACATCGCATCGGGCATTGTATCAACGATATATCGTTTTACCCTCATAAGTTCACCACCCCGACACTTTGAATTTCAACGTTAGGTTCAAGTTCACTGTAAGAAAGAACTGGAATATCCTGCATCGTGCGTTCAATCACTTGACGCAGATACATGCGTATAGCTGGCGAAGTCAAAACGATCGGTTGTTGTCCCATTTGTAAAAGACGATTCACTTGCTCATTCATCTTCTGATACATCGACTGGGTCGATACCGGATCAAGTGCCAGATAACTTCCTTGTTCAGATTGCTGTACACTTTCGGCAATCTTTTTCTCCAGATTAGGTCCTACTGTAATCACACGTAGTGTTTCACCCTGGCTTGTAAATTGCTGCGTAATTTGTCGGGATAGAGCTTGACGTACATATTCAGTTAATACATCTGGATCTTTGGTATATGTTCCATAATCGGCAAGTGTCTCGAATATTGTAACCATATCCCGTATAGAAATTTTTTCTCTTAGTAATTTCACAAATACTTTTTGGATATCTCCTACTGCTAACACCGAAGGAATCAAGTCATCTACAAGCACAGGATAATTCTCGCGCAAGTTGTCAATCAATGCTCTTGTTTCTTGACGACCTAGTAGCTCATGACAATGTTTTTTGATCAGTTCAGTTAAATGTGTAGCAACAACTGAAGGTGGATCAACCACAGTGTATCCAGATAATTCAGCACGTTCTTTGGTTAATTCATCAATCCACAAAGCTGGCAAACCAAAGGCTGGTTCTAAAGTCTCTATTCCTGTAATTGAATCATCATCAAACCCAGGACTCATAGCGAGATAGTGATTTAGTAGTAATTCACCACCACCTACCACATTCCCTTTAATTTTGATGACATATTCATTTGGTTTTAATTGAATATTATCCCGAATACGGATAACAGGTACCACAAGACCTAGTTCAAGTGCGCATTGACGACGAATCATAATAATACGATCTAGTAAATCGCCACCTTGCTGTGTATCAGCCAGAGGAATCAGACCATATCCAAATTCGAATTCAATCGGATCGATCTGCAATAAGTTGATAACACTTTCAGGACTACGTACTTCTTCGATCTGTTGTTCTTCTTGTTGCTGTTCGGCTTCGACTACTTTTAAATCAAGATTAGACTGCATCTTCCGAGCAGCGAATACTAACAGAATCGCTAGAGGGAAGGTAGTTAAAAAGTGAATCGGTGTAAAAATACCTAACAGTGTAATTACGCCTGCTACGATATATAACAATTTTGGATAGGAGAATAGTTGTGCTGTAATATCGTCTGCCAAGTTACCTTCAGAAGAAGCTCTTGTAACAATTAGACCCGCAGCTGTTGAAATCAGCAATGCTGGAATCTGACTGACTAGACCATCACCAATAGTTAAAACAGAATACGTTGAAAGTGCTTCAGCGAATGGCATTCCGTGAACAGTCATCCCAATAATAAATCCACCAATTAGATTAATTAAGAGGATGATAATACTCGCAATAGCATCCCCTTTTACAAATTTACTTGCACCATCCATCGCTCCGTAGAAATCGGCTTCACGTTCGATTTTGCTACGACGTTCTCTAGCTTGATGTTCATTGATTAGACCTGCATTTAGATCCGCATCAATACTCATTTGCTTACCAGGCATAGCATCGAGCGTAAAACGTGCTCCAACCTCTGCTACCCGTTCAGAACCTTTAGTGATAACGATAAATTGTACAACGACGAGAATAAGGAAAACAACAAATCCAATAGCGATTTGTCCACCTGCAATCCAGCTACCAAATGTAGCAACAACTGAACCTGCATCCCCTTGTCCCAAAATCAATTTTGTTGTAGATATATTCAAAGCTAGCCGGAATAATGTGGTTATGAGCAACATAGCCGGGAAGATAGAAAATTCCAGTGCTTCTTTTGTATTCATTGCAATCAAAAGAATAATCATTGCCAGGGAAATATTTACAATCAGCAATACATCGAGTAGCCATGTCGGGATCGGAAGAATCATCATCATAATAATTCCTATGACACCCGCAAGCACAACCAAATCTTTAGTTTTCAATGCTATCCAGCCCTCCGATCCCCTGGTTTACTTGTTTTTACCTTTCATCTTGTACACATAAGCAAGAACTTCTGCTACCGCTTGAAAAAGATCACCCGGAATAGAATCTCCTATTTCTGATCTAGCAAACAATGCTCTTGCGAGCGGTTTGTTTTCCATCACGACAACACCATGTTGCTTGGCAAGTTCTCTTATTCGCAGGGCGACGTAATCTTGACCTTTCGCTACCACTTGTGGAGCAGCCATCTGACCATTGTCATATTTCAAAGCTACTGCAAAGTGAGTAGGGTTGGTAATAATAACGTCAGCATTGGGAACGTCCTGCATCATTCGCTGCATCGCCATACGGCGCTGTCTTTCACGAATTTTCCCTTTTATCAACGGATCCCCTTCCACCTTTTTATATTCATCTTTAATATCTTGTTTGGACATCCGTATTCCTTTATTATGCTCATATCGCTGATACATATAATCAAAGATAGCAAGTACAAGTAAAGCAACACCTACTTTTATGCCCAAGCTCATTGTTAATCCAGCCGTATAGTGAAGAATGGCTTCAACAGACATATAAGCTGTTTTGGATAATTCATGAGAAGCACCAGACAATGTCTGATAAACTAGATACCCGATGACCGAGAGTTTGAGTATTGATTTCAAAAATTCTACGACTGAACGCATAGAAGCAATATTTTTAAATCCTTTAATCGGATCAAGCTTGCTGAACTTAGGTTGTATAGGCTCTCCGACTAGCAAAAAGCCAACCTGCGCATAGTTAGCGACTAATGCAAGTACTACAACAACCCCGAATACAGGTGAAACCAACATCATAATCTGTATCGCATATTGACCAAGCATCTGCATAATATTAGCTACGGTAACATCCATCGTTAAACGATGTAGAAAAGAATCTGTGAATAGCCATTCAATTCGTTTCATAAAAAAACTGCTGAACATCATCAAAGAAAATATTCCACCTAGCAATACCGCAGAACCGGGTATATCCATACTTTTAGCTACTTGACCTTTTTTACGCGTTTCTTGCTTTTTCTGAGATGTTGCTTCTTCTGTTTTTTCTCCAGAAAATAATTGCAGATTGATCCGTAATCTGAATGCCAATTCACAACCTCCTTCCATACGAAGTTTATTGTGGTCTATTACCTACTACTTTTAACAACGATTGCATCGCTTGAAATAGTTGAGCAAAAACATGTTCGAACAGATAGCCAAAGCTTGGAGTTAACAGCATTAACATAAATAGTCCCAGAATAATCTTCACCGGCACACCGATAACAAAAATGTTAAATTGCGGTGCACTACGTGCTAGAAATCCAAGTCCTACATCTGTTAGAAACATAGCTACTACAATAGGTGCGGCCATTTGAAAAGCAATTAAAAATGAATTACTGAATGTTCGAATAAGAAATTCACTAATCGATCCATCCATCATTTTACTCATGATCTCAGAATCAATTGGAATCCAGTCATAACTATAAAGTACAGACTGAATCAAATAATGATGACCATTCATGCTCAAAAACAGCAGCATTGCTATCATGTACTTCAAATTACCAAACAATGGTGAAGATGCGCCTGTTAACGGATCAAGTACACTAGCGATACCAAAACCCGTTTGAATATCAATAAACGCACCAGCCATTTGTATAACAGCAAACATTAAATAAGCAACATAACCAAGCATCAATCCAATCATGACTTCTCTGATAACCAGTAGAACATAAATTTCTGGACTTTCTGATACGGTTACTGTTGTACTTTTGATCAAAAAAATTAAAAGGGATATAAAAAAGGCAATGCCTACTTTAAATGTGTTGGGCACTCCTTTTGATGAAAAAACGGGTGAAACTACAAAAAAAGCAATCATTCGACAAAAAACAAGCAAAAAAACAGGAAAACTTTGCTGTAACATCTCCATAAGCAATCAGCCTAACCGACATATTTGTATAAATTGTCGAGAATATTATACGTGTAATCTACTAGAACACTCAGTATCCATGGACCGAATAGCAGAAGTGCAAGCATAACAGCCACAATCTTAGGTACAAAGGCAAGCGTTTGCTCCTGAATTTGCGTAGTAGCCTGAAAAATACTGACTAACAGACCCACTACAAGTCCAAGTACAAGCATCGGTGCGCTGACTTTGAGTACTGTATACACTGCCTGTCCCGCCATACCGATGATAAACTCCGAACTCATGATTAACCTCCCTTAATTAGGAACATCTCTAACTTCGCTAATTGAAGCTGAGTAAGAGGGACTTAACGACCAAATACCATCCGTCTACAAGAACGAACAGTAAAATTTTAAACGGTAATGAGATCATAATCGGCGGTAGCATCATCATACCCATCGCCATAAGTACACTGGCGACTACAATATCAATAACTAAGAACGGTATGAAAATCATAAAGCCCATTTGAAAAGCTGTTTTCAATTCACTGATTGCGTAAGAAGGCACCATAACCGTAAGCGGAATATCTTGGATATTGCTTGGTTTTTCTGCACCAGTGTAATTGAGGAAAAGAAGTAAATCTTTTTCACGTGTATGTTTAAACATAAATTCTTTAATCGGTATTTCAGCAGCTTTCAAAGCCTCAGTCTGTGTAATACTACCTTTCAAATAAGGTTGAAGCGCTGTTTGGTTCATAGTGGATAGTACCGGCGACATTATAAAAATAGTTAAAAATAAAGCCAGCCCCACCAATACCTGGTTAGGAGGCATCTGGTTAGTCCCGAGCGAAGTCCGGACAAAGCTGAGCACAATAACAATACGGGTAAAGCTAGTCATTAAGACTAAGAATGCTGGCGCAACACTTATAACGGTAAGCAGCAACAGGATAGATAACGAGCTAGTTGCTGGTGCTGCATCTCCTGAGCCACTATCATTGCCGATCTGAATATCAATATTAGGTATCGGATCGGCAGTGGCAAATGCTGAACTTACAGATGTCAGACTAACGATAAAAAGCAGTACGAGCGTTATAATCAGCTTTTTTTTCATGAATCCCTCGACCGATCTGTAGAGTTTTCCTCCTTCATCAGCTCTTCCATCTTCTGTTTACGATTAGGAATTTGGCGAAGCTTGCTTTCAAATACTTCTTGAAAAGCTTTAGTTTCTCCTAGTTCCTCTTCTTGTACATCCGATTTTGGACGAAATCTTGCACTGATTTTGGAGATTAGTGGAGAAAGAATATTTTTCTGCTCCACTGCTTCTGTTTGAAATGAACGGATAATCAGCATAGCTTCTTCAGGATCAGAAATTTTATCCACTAATGTGATATCATCTCCAACACCTACCAAATATATGCTGCTACCAATTTCTATAACTTGTAATGATTTATTTGGCCCCATCGCTACCCCGCCGATCGTGCGTATCGCACGACGTGATAACCAGGTTTGACTTTTACGACCAAGAAATTTAAGTAGTAAAATGATAAGGGCTATAATTACAGCCAAGACGATTATAACCCAGACTATGCTTAGGAAATAATCGCCTGTTCCTCCCATTGTGGCTGTTTCACCTGACATGGGAATAATCTCCTACACGCCAAGCGTTTTGCTAATTGCTTCGATAACACGGTCAGCTTGGAAGGGTTTAACGATAAAATCTTTAGCTCCCGCTTGAATTGCATCAATAACCATTGCTTGTTGACCCATCGCAGAGCACATAATTACTTTTGCAGCTGCATCCAGCTTTTTGATTTCTTTAAGAGCAGCGATACCGTCCATTTCAGGCATTGTGATATCCATAGTAATTAAATCAGGACGCAATTCTTTAAATTTCTCGATAGCTTGTGAGCCATCTTGTGCTTCCCCCACTACTTCATATCCGTTTTTACTCAAAATGTCGCGAATCATCATTCTCATAAAAGCTGCATCGTCCACGATAAGAATTCGGTTTGCCATTGATTTAAAATCCTCCCTAAATGATCATTATTGTATTTTTTGAATGCGGTCCCATTGGCTGATGATATCCGTAACACGAACACCAAAGTTTTCATCAATAACAACAACTTCGCCTTTAGCAATCAGTTTGTTATTTACAAGGATGTCTACCGGTTCACCTGCCAATTTGTCTAGTTCAATGATTGCGCCCTGAGACAATTCGAGGATATCTTTAATTTGCTTTTGGGTCCTACCTAATTCTACGGTTACTTTGAGCGGTATGTCCATCAATAAGTTCAAATTATTTTCATCCATGTTCGTCACAGACGGTGATTGGAAGTTTGCAAACTGAACAGGTTGAACATTAACCTCTCTTCCAGCCATACCACCATAATGCTGTGGAGCCTGTGGTGGATAAGCCTGAGGCGGGTAAGCCTGTGGTGGCATCGCATACCCTGGTGGATATTGCGGATACGGTGGGTAAGGCGGATACGGCTGTTCTGGCGCTCCGTATGGAGGCTGTTGGCTATAATCCGGTTGCATACCCGGCATACCTGGTTGTGGCATATTAGGCGGTGCCATAGGTTGCTGTGGAGCCTGTTGAGGTGGTACGGCAGCCGTAGGTGCTGGTGGTGCGACTGGAACTTCTGGTTCGGCTACTGTTTCTTCAGCACCTCCATTAATTAATATATCTACCATATATTTAGCAAATTCGACTGTTAACAATTGCATAATTGTAGAATCAATCAAATCACCAATCAAAAGTCGGAATGAAATTTTGATTAAGGTCTCATCATTAGGCAACATCGTTACCCCTTGATCATTGCTTACATCAAGGATATCAATTCCTGGTGGTGAAATATTAACAAAACGGTTAAAAATAGTCGACATCGATGTTGCTGAGGAACCCATCATTTGATTCATCGCTTCTTGAACCGCACTGATATGAATCTCATTCAACTCTTCGTCTTTTGGTTCTCCTTCGCCACCTAACATCAGATCGGCGATTACTTGTGCATCTCTTTTTTGAATCACTAATGAATTTATCCCTTGAAATCCATCTACATATTCAACATGAACAGCAACATGAGGTTTAGGGAACTCATTTTCAAACTCAGGACGTGTAATAATTCCTACTTGAGGAGTTGTAATATCTACTTTTTGTCCAAGTAGTGTAGATAATGCTGTTGCTGCACTACCGAAAGTAATATTACCAATCTCACCAAGAGCATCCTGCTCCATAGGAGTCAAAAAGTCGTCCACCGTTTTGACAGACGATGACGAAGAAGTATCTTCATCGCTTGCAGATTGCTTAAGCAAAGCGTCGATTTCTTCTTGTGACAAATAATCCTTACTCGTCAAATTCTTCCACTCCTTCACTCACAATTTCATCAATCTGAATAGCTACCCGGTCTTTTACTGTTCCCGGACTGCCAATAAATTTAACTTTATTTCCTATTTTGATCGATAGTGCATCATGTACAGGCTTGTTCAGTGAAATCACATCACCTATAGATAAGCCGATAAACTCCTGAATTGATAAATTAGATTCTCCTAATTCAGCAATAACAGGCAATGTAGCACGATTCACACGATGTTGTAGAGCTTCTACTTCTTCTGGAGCAGGCTCTTTCTTCTGAGAAACGAACCAGTGATGCGCAGATAACTTCGTCATAATCGGCTCAATAACCACGTGAGGAATACATAAGTTGATCATCCCTGTCGTGTCACCGATTTTGGTACTTAGTGAGATCAAGGCTATCGTTTCATTGGGTGAGACAATCTGCATAAATTGTGGATTCGTCTCTAATGCTTCCATTCGCGGTGTAAGATCGATCACCGTTTTCCAAGCTTCTTGCAAACTATCGAATGTACGGCTAAATACTCGCTCAATAATTGTCGTCTCGATCTCTGTCAACGCGTTTATTTTAGAAGGAGCATTACCTACACCACCAAGCAAACGATCTAGCATTGCATAAGCAATATTAGGATGAACTTCCATGACCATTCGACCTTCAAGCGGTTCAGCTTCAAATATATTAAGTATCGTCATTTTAGGAATAGAACGAATAAACTCATCATACGGAAGTTGTTCTACCTGTACCACACTAATTTGAACAAAAGTACGAAGTTGAGCAGAAAAATAGGTTGTCAGATATCTGGCAAAGTTCTCGTGAATCCTTGTCAAACTTCGAATATGATCTTTAGAAAAACGGACAGCCCGTTTAAAATCATATGCTCTAACCTTTTTCTGTGTATCCTCTTTTTTCAGTTCTTCTGCATCCATCTCACCAGAAGAAAGTGCTGCTAAAAGAGCATCTATCTCATTTTGGGATAATACATCTACCATAATCTCACCCCCCTTGCTAGTTTATTTGTAATGAGGATCATCTTATTCCAAGATTAAATCGCACTTACAATAAAATTAGTGATCTCAATATCTACGACTTTACCTCCATCTTCTGGAAGAGAACTGTTAATTAATTTGAGTAACTTGTCATTTAGAGCATCTTTTCCTTTTGCTCCATTTAACGCATCAGGGTTCGTATCAGCAAGTGTTTTGATGATCAATGGTTTTACTTTCAAATCTTTGATCAATTCAAAAGCCTCTTTTGTTTTACCATCTTGAAGTTGGAAGGAGAAACTCATATTAACTACGTATGAAGGATCACCCAAGTTTGTTTTGATATCGTCTATTGTTGAAGAGACCTCGGCTATTTCAGAAGCTGTCATTTTAGATAAGGCTTCTTTTTCAGCAGCTGCTGCTGCGGCAGCACTTACGGGTTCTTTCTCTCCGAACATATTTCCCATTAAGAAATAGGCTACTACACCGATTAATCCTACTGCCAATACCCCGCTAACGAGCCAAGGTAGTAACTTTTTCATGATAATTCCTCCATATGCTGCACTTTAATAGTTCCTGTTAATGTGCCTATACTTTTGTTGTATTCGTGGATGAGTTTGTTTAATTGATCTGCTTTCTCTAAAACGATAATTCGTTTGCCTGTAGTTAATGTGACATACGTATCAGGTGTTTCTTCGATCATCTCGATTAAGAGTGAATTAAGCCACATTGGCGAACCATTTAGTCTTGTTACAGGGATCATTTTGCCCCTCCTCAAAAAATGTCCTTATACAGCAAAAGGATGAGAAGGATAATATCATCCTTCTCGAACCTTTCATTAATTATCGTTTCAAGTTAACAATTTCTTCAAGAATAGAATCAGAAGTTGTAATAATACGAGAGTTTGCTTGGAAACCACGTTGAGCGACGATCATTTCTGTAAATTCACTTGTTAAATCAACGTTAGACATTTCAAGCTGACCTGCTACGATTGCACCAGTACCTGTTTCAGCATTATTTGCTGTAGTTAGAGTAATTTCTCCATCTAAAATCGCATTTGGTGTTACACGATACAAGCTACCTCCAATTTTTTCCAAACCTTCAGGGTTAGTTACTTTAGCAACTGCTAAAGTCTGACCTGTAGCTGTTGTGCCATCTGCCAATGTGTATAATAATTGACCATTTTGCTGAATCGTAAATGAAGTTGCTTCTTCTCCAACAACTACAGGAGCGCCGTCACTATCGACCACAAAAGCTCCATCAGAAGTTACAAGGTTACGGTTAGCATCTACATGGAAGTCACCAGCACGTGTTAGATAAGGTACTTCTTGCTCTTCAGTCAATTTAACAGCGAAGAATCCATCACCATCTAGACGTAAGTCTGTAGGGTTATTTGTTGTTTGTGCACTACCTGCTAAGTGAAGAGTATCGATAGAAGATACGGATGAACCTAAACCGATCTGTTGAGCATTTACACCACCAGCTGTATCTGTAGGCGCTGAAGTTCCTTTAACCGTTTGACTCAAAATATCTTGGAACATTACGCGAGATTGTTTAAAACCTACTGTATTTACATTGGCAATATTATTACCAATAACATCTAATTTAGTTTGAAAGCCTTTCATACCTGAAATTCCTGAATATAAAGATCTTAACATTGTGTTTCCTCCTATGGATGTTCAATTAGTGGGATGAGACTGCTTCAGTCGGTCGGCTAGTCTCCTGACTTTCCAATAATGGTCCAAGTCAGCAATCAAATAATTACAGCACTGTCGATTTGAGTAAAAACGTTATCTTTCATTGATTTGCCATCCATGGCGGTAACAACGGTCCGATTGGGTACATTCACTATTAAAGCGACATTGTTTTGCATCAGAATCAGTGATTCTTTGGACCCTTTTGCAGCGGCTTTATCTATAGCCTGATTAACACTTTTTAACTGATCGGCACTAAGTTCGATTCCTCGTTGCTCTAATCGTTTAGAAGCATGATTGCTGAACTTTAGTAATTTGTTATCTAAAATATTTTGAAAGTCAGATGTTGACGTTTCATTATTTACATTTTTGGTACGTCCCAGTAGACCGGAATTGAGATTAGTCGGATATAACTGACCTACTTGGATAGGACCACTCATGATGAACCTTCTTCACTAGCCGGTGTTGGTGTATCCGTTACAGGTTCTGGTGTTGTCTGTGTTGCTCCTGTAGGTGTAGCTGCTTGTTCTCCTGAAGATTCAGTAGACGTTTCTTCAGTGGTAGGCGTAGGCACTGTTGCAGCTGGTTCAGTCGTTGTTGCCGGTGTTGTTGTTTCTACTGGTGCTGTTGGTGTCTCTGTTACGCCTGATGGTGTTGTTGGCGCCGGTGTCGGTGTAGCCGTATCAGGTTTGGCTGGTGTTGTCGTTGCATTAGCTGCTTCTACCATAGCAATAATACTAAGCGGAACAGCATTTTCTCCTACCTGCGCATATTGCACGCCAGCTTTCATAACAATCGATCCTACAACTCCGGATTGATATGTTGTTGTTTTCTCACCTGTTGCACTATCTGTTTTTTCTTCAGGCCAAGTGATTTTTTTACCGATCAATTGGGAAGAAGCTCCTAGTGAACTATCTACAGATGAACCTACAGAATCAATTTTTTTACCGATGTTGATCAACTGTTCTAATGAGGAGAACTGAGCCATCTGTCCGATAAATTCAGTGTTTTCCATTGGAGACATTGGATCCTGGTTTTTTAATTGAGCGACTAGAATCGTTAGAAACTGATCTTTACCTAACTCGCTTTTGTTTGTTTCGGCTGCTTTCTTTACATTACTTGCAGAGTAATTAGGCCACATATTGGATGTTGAAATTGCATCTGCCAATTAAATTCACCTCCGTTCGTTTATGCCTTAGCTACATAAGTGCTACCATAGTTGACTGTGCTCGATGCTGTAGCGGCTTTTGTTTCTTCACGCCATTCTTTTAACTCACCATTCAATTCAGCTGCAAGGATTGCATCATCATTCTGTTCTTCTCGTCCATTGGAACGTCGTCCAGACTGTTGTTGACCTGCACTCGAACCAAATCCTTGTCCGCCGTTATACATTTGAGATTGCAATGAAGAACTTTGTGTTACCTCTAGCTTTTCAACTTGAAGTCCTTGAGATTGAAGCGCTGAGCGTAATTGAGACATTTGTTGATCCAACATATCTTTTGCCATATGCTTTTCAGTAATAAATTGAGCTAAGACTTGACCGTTTTGTATTGTAATTTTGACATCCACTTTACCTAAGTTTTCAGGATTCAATGAAATGGTTGCTTCAGAGATATCTTTGAATTGTTGGACATCTAATTTATTAACGATAAATTTACTCATTTCATCTGGAAAGTTCTGAATATTCACAGTTGTTGTGGGTACTACAACTTTTGCATTAGGTACGGCTTCCGCACGCATTGCAAATTGTCCTACTGTCATTACAACTGGTTCAGGTTGCTCATCCGCTTGATCAGACGCAGCTCCTTGCTCACCACTAGCATCTTTTGCAGCATTTTGAATAATGCTTTGTACTGCACCTTGTTCAGCAGCTTTCTTCGTTTCATCTACTACTGTGATCTGTGCCGCTGTATTTGCTTTCGCTTCATCTTTAGGGGCTGTAATGATAGCTCCTTGATTATTTACAGAAGTTGTCACTGCATCAGGTGTTTGAGTACTCGCTTTTTGCAACATCGTTTGTAGTCCTGTAAGCAATTGTTCTAGTTCAGGATTAGCTGCTTGTGTACCATTTTTGACAGCTTGTAAAGTATCTACAATTTGTGTCACAGCATCTGCTACTGCAAATCGAAGTGTTTCTGGGTTTTTAGCCAGATTGTTCATAGCGGATTGTGCTGTATCCAAAACGTTAGAAGCTGTTACGTCTTGTGCATCTGTTCCTTCTGTTGGAGATGTTGATTCTGAAGAACCTGATAAAACTTGTTGAACTTGTGTCAACCAACCTTGTAAAGATTGAACAAGAGCAGGATCTGTTGTAATGGCTTGATCCATATCTTGAAGTTTGTCCAGTAGATCGTCTAGAAGCTTACCTACTTTCTCAACTTGTTCCCCATTTGTTCCATCACCTGTGACATCAGTAGATTGTTGTCCACCAGAAATCATCGCCTGTAGTGTTTCTAATAAAGAAGCAGCAGTACCCATAATTCCAGAAGCCGTTTCTACTAATGGATTAGTTGGTGTACCATTTACTCCCATTACCTGTACAAGAGCTTGATTAAAGCCTGGAGCCGAAGTAACATTCGTACCTGATGCTTTGGTTGCCGTCGTTGCGCCCGCATTACCTAATAAGTTTTGAAGTATCATACTCATTTATTATCACCTCCTTTAAGGAAAAGGTTAATAAGACAGACTTCCCAACTGTGACCTATATCGACACAATAGGAAATGCTTCCGACTCTATTCATCATTAGTTACCTAATAATTTATTGACAATCTGTGCAGTGCCTGTAGGATCTGTTGTAGACATTGCAGCCAAAATACTAGAACGTGTAGAATCATCCATCGTGTTCAAAATTTGAAGCACTTTAGTCTGACTCACTTTAGCTGTTTGTAATAACAATGTTGCTGCACTACTTGCTGGCATACTTGTAAATGTCTGAGCCATCGCTTCTGCATCTAATTTTGTACTAGAAGTAGACGCTGGTGTCGTCGCTACAGTAGGCGCATTCGCTGGTGTTGGTTTGGCATTTCTCAAAGCCAAAGATGTTTCTGCTGCTATTTTAGGATCCATTTTTTGCAAGATACCTGCTTGATCCGTAGCATTCATTTCATTTAAAATCAAAACCTGTTCATCTGTAGTCATGACTTGCATAATCGCTGCTGCTTTAGAAGAGCTCATCTCAGCATAGACTTTAGAAAGATTTTTGATCTGTTTTTGATATCCAGTAGGTGGAGCTGTACCCGCGGCTGCCGCAGTAGCATCCGCCAATTCTTTAGTTTTTTTCTCTTCTTCTAGTGTGTCGATAGTTGTTTGTTGTTTTGTATTTACCACATTTGCTGCATCCAATTTTTCTTTTAATGCTTTGACGGTTGCATCGTTGCTTTCAGTTTGAGTCGCACTTGCTGTTGTACTACTTTCTTTATCGGCAGAAGGCACCCAATTTTTCACTATAGGAATTTTGTCTAGTGTATTAAACATACTATTACGTAAATCTACGTTGAATAACATAACGATTACGCCTACTAATACAAGGGTAAACAGAATTGGAGTTGCAATAAAAAGGAATCTTCCCATTCCACCTGATTCCTTTTCCACTTCCATTTCTGGACTTTTCTTCGCCACGGTAAACCTCCTTGAGCCAAACATACTTAATTCTAATTAGCGTCATACTGGTATCAATTGGTGTATATATTACTTGGAGTTCATTACATAACGCACTGTAGCCATTTCGTCGAGATCATTTTGCTCACGAACCATATGTTCATGAGTAAATTTAGTCTTTGCTTTATCTTTGGCTTGTAACCACACTTTTTCATCAACCATTTTTTCAGTTAAATGAAGTTTTTTGTGCTCCACTTCTACCTGAGCTTCACGAATATCGATAATTTTGCGTGAGATACATTGATCGAGATAAACGACATAACGTTGTAAATCTTGCAATTCAGAAATAGGCGCTCTATTTTCAATCGCTTGATTAATCATTTCCAACGTGCGGCCTTGATCTTCCAGCAGTTGATCTAATGTTTGTTCCTGTGCTTGTAGTTCTCCCAGTGCTGAAGATAATAGCCATTCTGCCTGGTTCTTTGCACTCGATTTGATATCAACAACTTTTTGAAAAGTATACTGGAATTTCATAAATTATCAGCTCCTCGCAAATTCGGCAATCATCTGTTCTTGTGCTCCAGAAAGTGTCGTTTTTTCATGTACTTTTTGTTTGGTGAATCTCCAGATATCTTGTATACGCTCAATCGCTTCATCAATATCAGGACTGGATCCTTTTTGATAAGCACCGATATTAATTAAATCTTCTGATTCTTTAAATACAGACATCAGTCGCTTGATATTATCTGCTGCATCTGTCTGTTCTTCTTCTACAATGTCTTTCATTACCCGGCTGATACTGGCTAATACATCAATCGCTGGAAACTGTCCTTTGTTAGCAATAGAGCGATTCAGCACGATATGACCATCCAAGATCCCTCTGACAGCATCGGCTATCGGTTCATTCATATCATCACCATCTACCAGTACAGTATAGAAAGCAGTGATAGAGCCTGTAGGTCCTGTACCCGCTCTTTCTAACAACTTGGGTAATCCAGCAAATACAGATGGTGTATATCCTCTCATTGCAGGTGGTTCGCCGACAGCCAATCCTACCTCACGTTGAGCCATAGCATAACGAGTAACTGAATCCATCATAAACATCACGTTCATTCCGCGATCTCTGAAATATTCAGCTATCGTTGTAGCAATCAAAGCACCTTTGATACGAATGAGTGCAGGTTGATCAGATGTAGCCACGATAACGACAGAACGTTGTAACCCTTCTGGACCTAGATCGCGTTCGATAAAATCGCGTACTTCACGTCCACGTTCTCCAATAAGTGCAATTACATTCACATCTGCTTCTGTATTACGAGCAATCATTCCCATTAACGTACTTTTACCAACACCAGAACCAGCGAAGATACCTACACGCTGACCTTTACCTATGGTTAACAGTCCGTCAATCGCTCTTACTCCTATACTGATAGGATCTTGAACTCTGGGTCTTGAAAGTGGATTAGGTGGTGTGTTAAAGGTAGAATAATGGGTCATTCTTGCTGGAATCAATGAACCATCTAAAGGTTGTCCTAATCCATCTAGCACTTTACCTAGTAATTCTGAACCTACTTGAACAGTAAGCGGCTTCCCTGTACCGACAACATCACATCCTGGACCAATCGATTGTAATTCACCGAGTGGCATTAACAGAACTTTGTTATCCCGGAAACCAACTACTTCAGCTCGTAATGGAGCAATACCTTTTGTTGGATAGATATAACATACATCTCCAATGCTTGCGTCCGGCCCTTCAGACTCAACCATTAATCCTATCACCTGAGTCACTTTACCGTTGATACGAACCGGATCAAGTTGCTTTAAATATTCTAAATATCGTGAAGAATTAAGATCCTGCATTTCCATTCCCCCGCTCTTCATCATGAAGCGCTAAGCGAACCAATTCTTTTTTAATTTCGCTTAGTTGAGTATCAATACGAGCATCCACACTACCAAATGCTGATCGAATGACACAGCCGCGATCGGTTACCGTCGAATCCGGTAAGATTTGAAGTTCTGCTTGAGAGTCGATTGACAGTGTTAACTCTTCTCTAGCAGCATGTACAAAATCGAATTGACTTGGACTAATACACAATGTAATGACACCTTGCTCTCTCTTACGAGCGAGTGTTCTTTTAATCAAATCAATCACATAATCTTCTTGTTCTTCAAGCTTTTTATTAATTACTTTTTCAGCTATGCCACAACTCAAGTTAACTAAGAATGGTTCTGCTTCTTGAATAATTTGCTCTTTGGCTTCATAAGCTTGACCGAGAACTGTCTGTGCTTCTTGCATCACTTCAGTCATGTGAATTTGCATTTCAGCTTCGACACGTTCTCTTCCTTCTTCAAAACCTTCTTGAAAAGCTTGTACTTTAATCGCTTCAATCAAGTGCTCATCTTGCTGACGACGCTCTTCCCACCAAGCTGCAATCATTTCTTGTGCATTTTGGAGAATACGTTCTGCTTCTTCAGCCGCTTCGCGTACTTGACGTTCTGCAAATTCTTTGGCATCTGTTAACATTTCTTCTTTCAAGCGAACCGTATGCTCATCCACATGCGGTTGATCATAAGCATGTGAATGAGGAACAATATAGGATTCTTGATGATTTAGATCTGATTGTTTGTAATAATCACGGCTAAAGTCGAGCTTTTTAAGCACTTCCACCGGAGTGTACTGGGATGATTTGATCAAATTAGACAATGATATCATCTCCTCCACCGCGCGCTATGATAATTTCACCAGACTCTTCAAGTCTTCTGATAATACCTACAATACGAGTCTGAGCTTCTTCTACATCTTTCAAACGTACAGGACCCATGAATTCCATTTCTTCTTTGAATGTCTCAGCCATACGTTTGGACATATTTTTGAATACGGATTCGCGTACATCTTCGCTTGCCACTTTGAGCGCCAATTGAAGATCGGCGTTTTCCACATCCCGTACAATCCGCTGAATCGAACGATCGTCGATATTGACAATATCTTCGAAAACAAACATCCGTTTTTTGATTTCTTCAGCAAGTTCAGGATCTTGAATTTCTAGTGAATCCAGGATCGTTCTTTCTGTTCCTCGGTCAACACCATTCAAGATTTGAACAATCGATTCGATACCACCAGCATTTGTATAATCTTGTGTAACTGTTGCTGATAGTTTCTGTTCTAGTACACGTTCAATTTGTGAAATAACTTCTGGTGATGTACTGTCCATCATCGCAACTCTTCTTGCAACTTCAGCTTGCTTTTCTTGAGGTAACGAAGAAAGAATAGCTGCTGCTTGTTCGAATTGCAGATAAGACAATACCAGAGCAATCGTTTGTGGATTTTCATTTTGGATAAAGTTCAAAATCTGACTAGGATCTGCTTTACGAGCAAAATCAAATGGTCTTACTTGTAAAGTAGCTGTTAGTCTGTTAATCACTTCAAGCGCTTTATTTTCACCTAACGCTTTTTCAAGAATTTCTTTGGCGTAATTGATACCGCCTTGAGAAATATATTCTTGTGCTAAGCAAATTTGGTGAAATTCGGAAACTACCGAGTCTTTTTCACTACTTTCTACTTTGCGTACGTTAGCAATTTCGAGTGTTAATTGTTCTATTTCTTCATCACGTAGATGTTTAAATATTTGAGCCGATACTTCCGGTCCGAGTGAGATTAATAATATGGCTGCTTTCTGTCTTCCGTTAAGCGCCTGAGTACTTCCCTTTGCCATCGATTCACCTCTTATTCATCAGCAAGCCATGTACGTAATAAGTTAACAAATTCATCTGGTTTCTTTTTGGCAAGTGATTCAAGTTGTTTACGTACTTGACTATCATTCGTCAAGTTATCCAAACTAATCGAAGGAAGCTCAGTTACTACCGGTAACAGCATATCTTCTTCATAGTTTCCTGTTTGTTGTTGCTTACGACGACGGTAGATTACGAACACCACTGCTGCGATTACAAGTGCTGCAAGTGCTGCAATAATCCAAGTCATATTGTTAGCGAAAAATCCTTCATCTGTTGTGTCTGTAACGAATGCTTGTGAGAACACATTTACTTTAGATGTTAAAGCAGCATCATTTGCTGCATAGGTCACTCCGTTTTCTGACAACGAAGTTCTAACGATACTTTCCAGCATACCTTTGACATTATCCAAAGTTGCTTGGTCTGCTGGTTGTCCAGGTAAAGGATCAATAGCAACGTTGATTGTTAGATCTTTTACAAAATAAGGACTGGATACAATTTCATTATGAATTTTGTTGACATCATAATTGATTGTACTTTGAGATTTTTCTGATTCATTACTACCTGATGATGAGCCACCTGGATAAGTTGGAGTATCTGTACCGCCTGTGCCAGCAACACCGCTATCAGGAGTGGAAGAACCGGTACTGCTTTCTTGGATCTGTTGAGCACTGATCTCGATGCCTTTCATATTCTCAACATCGACAGGCTCTACACGATCTTCTTTTGAATTTTTTTGATCAAAATTCAAGTTCGAAGCAACCAATACATTTACTCGTTCAGGTCCTAGCAATCTTCCCAAAAACTGTCTTACATTATTTTCAATATCAGCTTCATACTTTTTCTGTAAAGCCATGTTTTCTTGTACTGCACCTGCAAGTCCAGAAGGACCGCCACCTTTAACAGTGGATACTAATTCGCTACCGTCTGTACCATTTGTGATAGTAATATTCACAATCGGTAAGTGAGGAACAGCTGTACTTACTAAGTTATAGTACCCGTCGATAGCTTCTTGCGTCACACGAAAACCTGGCTTGAACTGCATCACTACGGAAGCTGTACCTGTGTCTTCATCTTCTGTGCTAGCAAATAGACTTTCTTGTGGCAAATTCACTAATACTTTTGCATTGCTTACTCCGTTCATTTGTTTAAGCAATTGCGATACTTCACCATTCAAAGCGTTATTATATTTTACGTTAAACTCATTATCTGTCATACCAATAGCAGAAGAACTAGCGTTAAATTCGCTAAATCCGATCGTTCCGTTCTGCATCAACCCTTGCGATCCTACAGCTACTTTTGCTTTAGCAGCACTTTCACTCGCTACGGAAATACTCGTACCATCTTGATTTAACTGGTAAGGAATACCTTGTCCATCTAAGTATTCCATAATCGCAGCCGAGTCTGTAGAATCTAAATTCTGAAATGCTACTTCATATTGCACTTTAGAAAACTGAATTGTTAGTACAACAATAGCTAGAATAATAAACGCCAGCGTTGAGATTAGTAATATTTTTTGGTTTTTATTAAAATTCTTCCAGTATTGGACAAGTTTATCTCTATACTGGGCAACTCTCTCATTCACACTGTCACCCCACTCGAAACTATGCTATGAAACATATAATTGATTACAATTGCGTACGCATGATTTCTTGATACGCTTCAAGCGCTTTGTTACGAACTTGAGAAACCATTTGTAGACTCAGTAGCGATTTCTCGGCAGCGACCATGACTTGATCAACATCCACTTGTCCTAAAATGAATTTGTCGTTCATCTGGTGAACTGTTTTCTCCTGTTGTCCAACTTGATTCATAGCATCTTCTAAGTAAGAACCAAATTGTTCCATCGCTTCACCAGGTGTTGCTTTGGCTTGCGTCGTCATTCCCGTTGTCATCTTTAAAGGGGATGCAGCATTGAACATTGTGTTCTCTATCATTATTTACCCCGCCTTTCTATCTTTGATCGTTTATTTACCAATTTGTAGTGCTTTGGTAATCATTGCTTTAGAAGCATTGAGTGCAGTTACGTTAGCTTCATATGAACGCGAAGCTGATATCATGTCCACCATTTCTTTTAAATTATCGACGTTTGGCATTTTCACATAGCCGTCTTTGTCTGCGTCTGGATGAGTCGGGTTATATACAAGTTTGAAAGGTTCTGGATCTTCTTGAATCGCTGAAGCTTTAACACCGTTAATTCCGTTGCGGCTTCCATTCATTGCGGAATCAAGTGTATCTGAGAAAGAAGGTTTGTTTGTTGACAACACAACTTCTTTACGACGGTAAGGAACAGCTTCACCATTGACGACTTGAGCTCTTGTTGTCTCTGCATTCGCAATATTAGAGGAGACGACATCCATCCGAAGTCGTTGTGCGGTTAAAGCAGAAGCGCTAATATCAAAACTGCTACTAATTCTCATGGATTAGCTTCCTCCCTGAATAGCGGTTCGCATCATTTTAATCTGATGATTAATTTGTTCAATATAAGCATTGTAACGAAGTTGGTTTTCAGCAAGATTGCTCATTTCTACATCCATGTCCACATTGTTTAAGTTGTTATTCATGACTGTGCTCTCGTTGCTAGTGACCATTGCTTGAGGAATAGAATTTGTATTACCTAATTGAAAATGTCTTTTATCTTCAACTTTACCACTAAATGGCATCTGAGAATCATCCATTTGGCTTTTGAGCATATTTTCAAAAGATACATCTGATCTTTTAAAATAAGGAGTATCTGCATTGGCAATGTTATTTGAAATAACTTGCTGTCTGAGTGTAGCTGCTCCCATTGCTCCTTCTAATCTTTTAAATCCAACATCATTTAAAAGGTTCATTGACATCACTCCTTTCAATATCCATGCTGATCTGGAAAGTAAATTCCATATTTTTATCATAATTCCTTTTTTTCGACAAAATCATTGCAAATCATGTTCGTAGTTGAAGTTGTTTTGTGCGTCATTCTTCCTAAAATCTTATACCATAAGTTTCCTAGAGAATTGGACATAACACAATGAGAATAAAGCCCTATCTTTTGACAAAAACTGAGTCTTTTTGTCTTGTTTTAAAAAATTCTTCCAAATTACATGAAGAAAATACCATTTAAGATGAATTAAACCATGTAATTTTTGTCGATTATGCACGAAATTAACTAACTTAACTTTTAAAGGTTTTATTTAATTTTAAATATTTTAGGTCTTTTATCATCTATAGCGTCCTGATAAAAATTAAGAAGATTAGTTAATTGAACAACTTTTAGCACGATTTAGCGACATATAGCCTAGTGCATATTACTTACTGAAAAATAATTTTTTAAGGTTTTGTGAATTTTATTTCATTTATCCATTTTATTTTTGACTAAATGTGCTTTTTAGAGAATAGTGCATGCTGGGGAAAAAGAATTTGCATGTTTGCGAAAATGAATCAATCATAACGTATTCATTGTAAATTGGCTAGTATAATATATACGTGTTCTTTACTATATCGGATCATCTCAACTGTTCTTGTACTGTGTTTTTCTTTCTGTACTCATCATACAACTTTCGCGAGTATGAAAATATAGGAAAAAGGCGGGGAACTTTGAGAAACAGTACCCCACCTTTTTCCTAAAAAGATGATTTCCTATTCAATTTTAGTCTTTAGCGACTAGTACAAGTACTATAGCCATAGAATTTACAGAATATACTGACTCAAATCTCTGTTTTGAGCAATTTCTCTTAATTTCTCTTGAACATATTGAGGTGTAATAATCATTTTTTCTAACGTCAATTCAGGTGCTTCAAAAGATAAATCTTCAAGCAGTTTTTCCAAAATCGTATGCAATCGACGTGCACCAATATTTTCAGTATTCTGATTAACAGCTGCGGCGATCGAAGCAATCTCACGGATCGCTTCAGCAGAAAATTCTAACTCTATATTTTCTGAACGTAAAAGATAAATGTATTGTTTTGTTAACGCATTTTCAGGCTCTGTTAAAATATTTACAAAGTCTTCTAAAGTTAAACTATCCAATTCTACCCGAATCGGGAAGCGTCCTTGTAATTCAGGAATCAAATCTGAAGGCTTGGACGTATGGAAAGCTCCAGCTGCGATAAATAAAATATAATCGGTTTTGACCGGACCATATTTGGTCATAATGGTAGAACCTTCAACGATTGGAAGGATATCGCGTTGTACCCCTTCTCTCGAAACGTCAGGTCCTGTACCACGCCCAGAACTGGTTACTTTATCAATCTCATCGATAAAAATAATACCAGTCTGTTCTGCACGACGTAGCGACTCTTGATTCACATCGTCCATGTCCATCAATTTATTCGCTTCTTGTTGCGTTAATATTTTACGAGCATCTTTAATCGGGAGTTTACGTTTTTTTGTTTTTTTAGGTAAAAAGCTACCTAACATTTCTTGCATATTCATGCCCATTTGATCATTGCCTTGACCTGCAAACATATCCATTAAAGAAGGCATAGAATCTTCAACTTCAACTTCAATCACATCATTTTCTAACTTACCTGCCAACAGATCAAAACGTACTCTACGTCTTTTATCTTGAATCGAACCCTCTTGTTCAAAATTCGTCTGAGGTTCTTCAGGCTGACTTTGATTACCAAATAGCATTTCAAGCGGATTACGTTGTGATTTATTTTTAAAACCAGAAGGTACTAGGATTTCGACGATACGCTCATTCGCCATTTCTTCTGCTTGATCTTTTACTTTTTCAGTACGCTCTAATTTCACCATACGAATAGCTGTTTCTACTAGGTCACGTACCATAGATTCAACATCTCGTCCTACATAACCTACTTCAGTAAACTTGGTTGCTTCTACTTTAATAAACGGAGCATGAACCAACTTCGCTAAGCGACGAGCAATTTCTGTTTTACCTACACCTGTTGGACCGATCATTAAAATATTTTTAGGTACGATCTCATCCTGCATATTTTCCGGTAATAGGCTACGACGATAACGATTACGAAGTGCGACCGCAACTGATTTTTTAGCATTTTTTTGTCCAACAATATACTTATCCAATTCGGTAACTATTTCTCTAGGGGTCAAAGCAGTGGTTGTCATGATCTTACCTCCATATCGATAAAAGTAGTGAACTGATATTAATGACCATTATTAAACAAAGATACGATTATATAAAAACCGGTGCTTCGTCGCACCTGTTACTAAAGTACGCAGTAGCACCGGTCCCTCTTACAATTCTTCTACAATAATATTATCATTCGTATATACACAAATCTCCGCAGCAATATGCAAAGAGGCTTCTACGATATCTTTAGCTTCCATATCTTTGCTATGACGTTTAAGTGCACGAGCCGCAGACAATGCAAAATTGCCTCCAGAACCGATAGCAATCACATCATCGTCAGGTTCAATAATTTCTCCGCCACCTGAAATCAATAAAATTCCACTTTGATCCATAACGATCAATAAAGCTTCTAGTTTGCGAAGTACACGATCAGAACGCCATTCTTTTGCTAGCTCTACAGCAGCACGTTGCAAATTACCATGATGTTCTTCAAGCTTTTCTTCAAACTTTTCAAACAACGTAATCGCATCAGCTACAGAACCTGCAAATCCAGCTAGTACTTGTCCGCGATAGAGGCGACGTATTTTTTTGGCATGTTGCTTCATAATAACATTTTGTCCGAATGTAACTTGACCGTCACCCGCGATAGCTGCTTTACCATTGTGACGAACAGCACATATCGTTGTAGCGTGAAATGAGAGATCCATTTATACTTCCCCTCCTTTACATAGTCAAACGTTAATTATTGTGTAACTTCTGATGGCTCTAGCTCAAAAAATGTTTTAATACTTTCTAAAGCTTGATGCGCCAGCATTTCGTTTTTCTCTTTTTTATTACGAATACGTTTTTCTGGTTTAGGTAGCAGACCAAAGTTCGCATTCATCGGTTGGAAATGATCTGGATCAGCATGTGTAATATAGTGAGCCATACTTCCTAGTGTACTCTCCAAAGGTAAATGAAGCAATTCTTGCCCTTTAGCTAGACGTGCTGCGTTCATACCTGCTATCAATCCAGATGCCGCAGATTCTACATATCCTTCTACACCTGTCATTTGTCCAGCAAAGAAAATACGATGATCATTTTTGAGCTGATACGTATCTTCTAACAGTCTAGGCGAATTGATAAATGTATTACGGTGCATTACTCCAAAACGAACGTATTCCGCATTTTCAAGACCAGGAATCATTGAAAATACACGACGCTGCTCGCCCCATTTCAAATGCGTCTGGAATCCAACTAGATTATATAACGTACCTGCTGCATTATCTTGACGCAATTGAACAACCGCATAAGGTAATTCACCTGTATGAGGATTAATTAAACCTACAGGTTTCATCGGTCCAAATAAAGCAGTTTGTCTACCACGTTTCATCATCACTTCAATAGGCATACAACCTTCAAAATAGATTTCTTTTTCAAAATCTTTTAATTGAGCGGTTTCTGCTTCGATCAGTGCTTCATAAAACGCATTAAACTCTTCTTCATTCATCGGACAGTTCAGGTAAGCGGCTTCACCTTTATCATAACGTGAAGCTAAGTAGACTTTATTCATATCAATAGAATCTTTTTCAACGATAGGTGCCGCAGCATCATAGAAATAGAAATATTCTTCACCTAATAAAGCTTGAATTTGCTGTGACAATGCAGGTGAAGTTAGCGGGCCTGTAGCAATAACTACAATACCGTCTGTAGGAATTTGTTGTAATTCTTCATTGACTACAGTCACCAACGGATGGTTATGAAGAGTAGATGTAATTTCACCGGAGAACCCATCACGGTCTACAGCAAGAGCTCCTCCTGCTGGAACGGCATGACGATCTGCTGCTCCAAGTACCAAAGAGTTCAGCATACGCATTTCTTCTTTCATTACCCCTACTGCATTTGCTAATGTATTCGAACGTAATGAATTACTGCATACCAATTCTGCAAATTGATTCGTATGATGCGCTGGTGTTTTTACAACAGGACGCATTTCATATAAAGTGACAGGCACACCTTGACTTGCGATTTGCCAAGCCGCTTCACTACCTGCAAGTCCTGCCCCAATAACCGTTACTTTTTGAATATCTGACACAATAAAAAACCTCCTGCATAATGCACTTAATCTAAATAGTTATAACTTGTACCCTATTTAAATGAATAAATAAGATACAAGTTATAGGTAAAATGGATACAATGATCCACACTTTATTTAATGATACGTATTATACGTGAAAAAGTCTCAAAATCCTACTTCTTAGCAACTAAACGTCAATCCACCTCTAATGCCTCATCTTCTTGTTCTTCAACCATCTCCGTATGATCACAATGAGTACATTGCAACTTCACACCTTGTTTGTTGCGTTTTTCGACCATCATCGATTCGCAGACTGGACAAGGTTTAGGCGATGGACGATCCCATGATACAAAATCACAATCAGGGTAACGATCGCAACCATAAAAGACTCTGCCTTTTTTACTGCGACGTTCAACGACATGTCCTTCTTTACATGTTGGACAGGTTACACCGATGTCTTTGATAATAGGCTTCGTGTTACGACAATCTGGGAAGCCTGAGCAAGCTAAGAATTTACCGAAACGTCCTAATTTATATACAAGTGGTAATCCACATTTATCACAAATTTCATCAGACACTTCGTCTTCAATTTCGATTTCTTTCATTTCTTCTTCTGCAAATTCTAAGCGCTTTTCAAAAGACTCGTAAAACTCGCTCAAAACATGAACCCAGTTCTCTTCACCTTCTTCAACATGGTCCAAATTCTGTTCCATATTCGCAGTAAACTCAGCATTCAATATTTCAGGGAAAAATTCTTCCATCAACTGAATAACCAATTCACCCAGTTCTGTAGGCATAAATTTCTTTTCTTCAATCGCTACATAACCACGCTTTTGAATCGTTTCGAGTGTTGGTGCATACGTACTTGGTCGCCCTATACCTAGCTCTTCCAACGTTTTCACTAAACGTGCTTCTGTATAACGCGGAGGCGGTTGAGTGAAATGCTGTTTGGGTTCGATCTCTTCTTTTTGAAGTTGATCGCCTTGAGCAAGTGGTGGTAAGAATTTGTCGCCTTCTTCTTTACCATCATCATTACCTTCCACATACAATTTCATAAACCCTTGAAAACGCACTTTGGAACCTACTGCACGGAAGGTTGTAGGACCTGCTGTGATATCAACAGATAATGTATCCAAAACAGCTGAAGACATTTGACTGGCTGCAAAACGTTCCCAGATCAATTTGTATAAGCGGAATTGATCACGACTCATTAATGGCTTCAATGTATCCGGTTCACGGATTGCAGAAGTTGGACGAATCGCTTCATGCGCATCTTGTGAATTTGCTGCTTTTTTAGAATACTGGCGTGGTTCATCAGGAACGAACTCTTTACCGTATTTTTCTAAAATAAATTCTTTCACTTCTTCTTGTGCTGATGCAGCTACACGGGTTGAATCGGTACGCATATAGGTAATCAAACCAACAGTTCCTTCTTTACCTAGATCGATACCTTCGTATAATTGTTGAGCTACTGACATCGTTTTGGCTGCACGGAAGTTTAATTTACGAGCGGCTTCCTGCTGTAAAGAAGATGTTGTAAATGGTGCAGATGGATGACGCAAACGTTCACGTTCTTTGACATTGGATACTTCAAAAGAAGAATCTCCAATCGCCGCTAGAATTTCTTTCACTTCGGCTTCATTATGAAGTTCTTTTTTCTCGCCATTTAAGCGGTTGAACTTCGCTTCAAACGTTGTATCATTAATCGTTAATTTCGCAGTAATACTCCAGTACTCTTCAGCTACGAAATCAGAGATTTCATTTTCACGATCAATAATAATTTTAACAGCTACAGATTGAACACGACCTGCGGACAAACCTTTTTTTACTTTTTTCCATAACAATGGACTGATTTTGTACCCTACTAATCGATCCAGTATACGACGTGCTTGTTGAGCGTTTACAAGATCCATATTAATTTGACGCGGTGTTTTGAAAGCGTCTTTTACTGCTTGTTTGGTGATTTCATTAAATACAACACGACACATTTCGGTTTCGCCAACGTCAAGCGCATGAGCCAAATGCCATGCTATTGCTTCACCTTCGCGATCCGGATCGGCTGCGAGATAGACTTTTTTCACTTTTTTACGGGCATCTTTTAATTCTTTGAGGATAGAACCTTTGCCTCGAATCGTAATATATCTAGGATCAAAATTATGTTCTACATCAACACCTATTTGGCTTTTAGGCAAATCGCGAACATGACCCATAGATGCTTTAACAATATATTTACTACCCAGGTACTTACCGATTGTTTTTGCTTTTGCCGGTGATTCTACAATAACCAGTGTATCTGCTGCCATTAGGTTCGTCCCCCTTTCATCATTTCTATCTTTTATATTATTTATATTAAGGTATATAGCGCACCAGAGCGTTGACTGATCTGTTTTTTTATGATTAAAGATAACAGAACGGTATGCAAAAGTCCAAAATCAAACTTCGATTGAATATGTAATTCATCAATCGTTGTATCACCCTGCTCCAATATAAGGTATATCGTTTTTTCGTCTGTTGTCAAATCGAATTTTGCAGAAAAGTCTGAAATTGGAGGTTTTGAAGCACTCATTTGACTGGATTTTTCTTTCATTTCGTACGGATTATCACACCGTTTGATTAAACTTGAATCATATTCCTTCATTATATCTTCTGTAGAGGTAACCAGAATGGCTCCTTGCTTCAGTAGAGAAAGCGTCCCCTGACTTTTGGGAGAAGTGATTGGCCCCGGTACAGCAAAAACATCACGATTCTGTTCCATGGCAAAATCAGCGGTAATCAAAGAACCACTTCTAGCATCAGCTTCAACAACCACAGACCCGTAAGAGAGCCCTGATATAATACGATTACGTTGTGGAAATAGCCCGGGTGAGGATTTGGTACCTATCGGATACTCAGATAATACAAGTCCTTGATCAGCAATTCGATGATACAATGAGCGATTTTCCGCAGGATAAATAGTATCAATCGCTGTGCCTAGAACAGCAATAGTCTGTCCATTCGCTCGAAGCGCTGCTTCGTGACATACACTATCAATACCTCTCGCCATTCCACTGACTATCGTAACACCACGCTCTGCCATTTCACCAGCAAGTAACTCACCAACTTTGCGTCCATAAGCGGTCGGAATCCTTGTCCCTACCATACCGATACAGAAGCTAGATAGCAGTTCTACCCGTCCTTTAGCATATAAGATCCATGGCGGTTGAAAAGTTTCCTTCATTAAAGTAGGATACTCCTCATCAAGCATCGTGATAATATGAATTCCTTGCTCCTCATACTTCTTTATTTTGGTTTGGAGATACTCTGGTTGTAGCTGTTCAGGTAAAGATTGAGCTACTTTCTCAGGCATGCCTAATCCACGCCAGCTTCCGGCATCCCATTCCGGCAGTTCGCGCAGATCTACATGATTCTGCAATATATCCTTCATTCTTTTCCAACCTATACCAGAAGCTTCACATAGTCCAAGCCATATCCATTTATCATCCATTGTAATGATCTCCTTTTCAGGAGCAGGAACAAATCGTCCTTCTCCATTTAATCGTAAACCTAACTATTTTGCAAGCGTTTACTTCATTTTTAGGTATTTTCTTCCATTATTCCAAGTCATTTTGAGGTAAAAAAAGCTAAATGAACGCAAAAAAAGCAACCTTTGTCTCCTCAAGAGAATACAAAGGTTGCTTACCTTATACGTCCGTTACTATCTAATTACATTCATTATAAAGAACAGACTGTAAAAAGTCTATATAGGAGTATTAAAGTCCCTTTTTAGTGCGTAGTACACTCACTTAAAAGACCTTTTTCTTCTAAAACTTCAACTAATGTTGAACCCATTTCAGAAGGAGTAGGTGCTACTTTAATACCGCAAGATTCTAGCTTAGCAATTTTTTCAGCAGCAGTACCTTTACCACCGGAAATGATTGCGCCTGCATGTCCCATACGTTTGCCCGGAGGAGCTGTAGCGCCGCCGATAAAGCCTACTACAGGCTTCGTCATATTCGCTTCAATCCACTCTGCCGCTTCTTCTTCTGCTGTACCACCGATCTCACCAATCATAATGACTGCGCGAGTATTCGGATCTTCGTTAAACATTTTCAGAATATCAATAAATTCTGAACCTTTAACTGGATCTCCACCGATACCTACAGCAGATGATTGACCGATTCCACGAGTAGACAATTGATGAACAGCTTCATACGTTAATGTACCACTACGTGATACAACACCTACATAACCTGGCTTGTGAATATAACCTGGCATAATACCAATTTTACATTCGCCTGGTGTAATAACACCCGGGCAGTTAGGTCCGATTAAGACTGTTTTTTTGCCTTCTAGATAACGGGATACTTTAACCATATCCAACACTGGAATACCTTCTGTAATACAGATAACCAGATCTAGTTCAGCATCGATTGCTTCAAGAATAGAATCAGCTGCAAATGCAGGAGGTACATAGATAACACTTGCTGTAGCGCCTGTTTTTTCCTTAGCTTCTACAACCGTATTAAAGACTGGCAATTTAACTGTTTTGCCATCTTCCAGTGTAATCTCAACATCAGTTCCACCTTTACCAGGTGTTACGCCGCCAACCATTTGAGTACCGTAATCTAGCGCACCCTTAGTATGAAAGAGTCCTGTTGCCCCGGTAATACCCTGAGTGATGACTTTTGTATGCTTATCTACCAAAATACTCATTGTTTAGACACAGCTCCTATCACTTAATTTAGGTCCTGGATTTTATACGAGAGCTACGATCTTCTGTGCTCCGTCCGCCATAGAATCCGCGGCAACGATGTTTAGCCCTGATTCGGCGAGAATTTGTTTACCTAAATCTACGTTCGTACCTTCAAGTCTTACAACTAAAGGACGATCCAGACCGATTTGTTTGGCAGCTTCAACTACGCCGTTAGCGATAACATCACAACGCATAATACCACCAAATATATTAATGAAAATACCTTTTACACTACTATCGGACAAAATAATTTTGAATGCTTCTGTTACTTTCTCCGTTGTTGCACCGCCCCCTACGTCAAGGAAGTTAGCCGGTTCGCCGCCATAATATTTGATAATATCCATCGTAGCCATAGCCAGACCTGCACCATTAACCATACAACCGATATTACCATCAAGAGCGATATAACTTAGATCGTATTTGGAAGCTTCAATTTCTTTTGCATCTTCTTCATCCAGATCACGAAGTTCAAGAATATCAGGATGTCTAAAGATCGCATTCGAATCAAAATTCAATTTTGCATCCAAAGCAATAACTTCACCGTCACCAGTAACAACTAGCGGGTTGATTTCTGCGATAGAGCAATCTTTTTCGATAAAAGCAGTATACAATGCAGTCATAAATTTAGCTGCTTTGTTCACTTGTTTTGTCGGAATATTGATTGCGTATGCTAGTTTACGAGCTTGGAACATTTGTAGACCAATAGCCGGGTCTACGGTTTCACGGAAAATCTTTTCAGGTGTTTTCTCAGCGACTTCTTCAATTTCAGTGCCGCCTTCTTCAGATGCCATGATCACGACTCTACCTGTAGCACGGTCGATAACAACACCTATGTAATATTCTTTTTGAATATCACAGCCTTCTTCGATTAGAAGTCGTTTAACTTCTTTTCCTTCAGGACCTGTCTGATGTGTTACAAGCACTTTACCCAAAATCTCTTGAGCATAAGTACGTACTTCGTCCAGACTTTTAGCTACTTTAACTCCGCCAGCTTTACCACGACCACCAGCATGAATTTGAGCTTTGACCACACACACTGGGCTGCCCAGTGATTGAGCTGCTTCTACAGCTTCTTCTACCGTGAAAGCAACTTTACCTTCCGGTACAACTACTCCGTACTGTTTAAGTACTTGTTTTCCCTGATATTCATGGATATTCATTCAATAAATCCTCCTATCAACATGAATGCATTCCGGCAAGAGCCCCCGGCAAATCAATAACCTTCAATATTGTAACATGTTTTTAAAACGCTTTCCTTAAAAATTTCGCCAATTTACTCCATTTACTGGAAGTTATCTTGAGTAAGCTAGCTCTTACTTAATATATCATGTATACGCTATCAAAGTAAAAAAACAAAAGCCCTTTTACCAAAATTCGATAAAAGGGCTTTATTTCGACCGATATGTTGTTACACAAGATACCTGTATTTTGTATACATTAAGACTTGTTATTCGCCATTTCGATATTCGTTTGGTGCACATTATGAAGCAACTGTTTAAATTCACCTAGCAATTCTTCGAGTTTCTTCGTATTCATACATGTTCCATCCATAACATCTTGTGGAATATTAACTGCTTGTTCCTGCAACTGCTGCCCTGCTTCAGTCAATGTAATATGCACTTTACGCTCGTCTTCTGTAGAACGTTTACGAATAATTAAGCCAGCGGCTTCTAAACGTTTAAGCAAAGGAGTCAATGTACCTGAATCCAAATACAAAGCATTTCCTAATTCTTTAACTGTACACTCTTGTTGCTCCCATAACACGATCATTACGAGATATTGAGAATAAGTTACTCCCAAGCGATCCAATAGCGGTTGATACATTTTAGTCATTTCACGAGAAGAAGCATAAATAGCAAAACAAAGTTGATTTTCAAGCTTTAACTGCGGATGTGGATACTCATTAGAATCTGTAGTCATGCTATATCACCTACCTATAATTATTATAAAATATATTTTTCTTTAACTAATATTTTACCCAAATACAAAAAAATGAACGACTAACAAGAGTGTGCGAAATCTACTTTATAGATATGATTATATCATAAAATCTACTGATTTACATAAAGATAGCGAAAAATATTTTACTTTTCATATTAATTGTGTTAAATTTAATTTTGTAAAATAAATTATATAAAAAGGTGGAGTTATTCATGTTAACTATCCAACAAAAAATGTATGAAACTACAGTAAAAGCAGTTGGAGGTCGTGCAGGTTATGTTGAATCTTCTAGCCCTGAACTTCGTTTAGATATTGCAACACCAAAAGAAATGGGCGGCGCTGGCGGTGCTGGTACTAACCCTGAACAATTATTTGCAGCAGGATATTCTGCTTGTTTTGATAGTGCTCTAAATATGGTTGCTCGTATGCAAAAAATCAAACACGAAGGTACAGAAGTAAATGCTACTGTAAGCTTCGGTAAAGCTGAAGATGGCGGATTTGCGCTTGCTGTTAAAATGGATGTTTTGGTTAAAGGTGTAGAGCGTGATGTAGCTATGAAATTAGTAGAAGAAGCTCATAACGTATGTCCTTACTCTCGCGCAACACGTGGTAATATCGCTGTAGAATTAAACGTTATCTAATATTAGATTGTCCAACTTGTACTTTATCCCTATAAACCCTTTCTAACTCTACCCCCTTAATATAGAGTTTAGAATATCGATTTTGAGAATATTACAAAAGAAGCAGTCCCCTAACTGCTTCTTTTTTCTATGCAAATAAAACATTTTTGTTCTATTTTGATTTATTTTCAGAAAATATGATGTTATTACAAACCTTCCAAAACGTTGCTATGACTGATACTTTCTAATTATGATTATGGATTCACAGTTCTTACAAAATGTAAGATTCGTGTCAAAATCGACTGTTGTGTGTATGTATGTTATAGTGAAAAACGTTATTTATTTTTCATATTCAAAAGATTCATCGCCTTACAGATGAACTTAACACACAGGAGGTCCAATTTATGAAACTCAAAATCAGTACTTTTCTACTTGCACTCACCGTCGTAGCTGCGACCGCCGGCTGTTCTAATGGCAACACAGAAACACCAGCTAGCACGACAACCCCAACAACAACCAATGAATCTACAGCCACTGATTCTACAGCAACAACAGATGAAGGTTCCGCTGTAACTGACAATGAAATGGCTACAACTGAAGACGCAACTACGACAGACCCTGCTACAGAAAGCACAGACAAAGCAACTACAGATGCTACTACTGATAGCACTGCAACAGATGTTTCTGCTGAGAAAGTAGCAAGTGCCATCAAAGCGCAAAAGATCGATTTGATCTCTGCTCCAGATGAGCAAAATAGCTGGGTATTGAATGATGTAAAAGCTACTCGTTATGTAACAGATAAAGACTTGAATAAACAGGAAACTGTTTCTATTTATAGCTTCAAATCAGCTGACGATGCTAAAAAAGGATTGGAAGATTTGAAAACTCAAACAAGCAAAACCCCTTACGATTTGCTTAACAAATCCACTTACACTAAAGGTAATGCTGTAGTGGTATACTGGTTTGAGCCTTCTTTAAACAAAGGTAGCAAAGAAAAAGGAATGTTAGACGCTAAACTTCAAAAAGCTGTAGATAGCTTGTAAGTTAGATTCAGCCTTTTGAACCTAGTTCCTTTTGAGTATTTGATCCAAAATCTTTATTATACTGTTTAAAAACAGACTATAATATTAAATGAGCTAAACAAAAAGAACCGTTTTTTATAAACGGTTCTTTTTGCTGTACTTAGTATTACCAGCATTCTAAGAGTGCTCTGTTTTGCTGCTCACCCTTATCCGGATAATTACTCTCTTCCACCTGTAAAAGGATTGATCTCATACGTCAGATCTCGACCTGCTTTTTTTTCTTCATGCGCTATACGTTTACCAATCGCTATGTGATACCAAATTCCTGGGGCAGAAAGCAATACCATAAATAACAAATACCATACTATAACCATATTTATCAGCTCCTAAATATTAGTCAGCTTCACAATATTTCCATTCATCTTCTGGCATTTCATATTCGTCGGAAGAAAAACGTTGTTCTTGGAAAGGATCAGCTACATTATGAAAGCCATGATCTTCCCAGAATCCACGTCGATCTTCTTTCATAAATTCAATACCACGCACCCATTTGGCACTTTTCCAAAAATAAAATTTCGGAACAACCATCCGTAATGGCCCCCCGTGTTTGGCAGTAATCGGTTGATCATCATAATTCCAAGCTAATAATACATCTTCGTCCATCAGATCTTTCAAAGCTACATTGGTTTCATAATCAGGATCTGCATGAATCATTACATATTTTGCTTCTGATTTGACTTTCAATACATTCATTAGATCAGAAAATTTGACACCTTCCCATGCTGTATCAAATTTAGACCAGCGAGTCACACAATGAATATCACTGACAGTACGAGTGACTGGTAACTTTTGCAAATCTTCAAATGTAAATAATTGCTCTTCTTCAACTTCGCCAAAAATACGCAAATTCCAAAAATTCATATCATATTCAGGTACACTACCTTCATGCAAAATCGGAAAACTTTCAGTAAGTGTCTGTCCCGGAGGTAAGCGACGTTGTAAATCTTGCTCTAATATAGGCGTTTGCGGAACTTTAGCGCCTTTTAGACGATCTGCTTTATTCTGCATCATTGCCCCTCCTGTCTTTTTGTATTCATATTCTATATTTTAACATTAATTTTTGCGTATTTATAGCAATTCATCTGAGTACTGGTTCAATAAAGTCTAGTATCCATAGATCTATACTACAATCATGAACTCTTTATAAAAGACTTCAGTAACTATTCACTATCGCTTTAATCTTTGATGAAATCGGACATATATAGGGTGAATATTTGAGTTATTGTCTATCTTTTAACTATATTGAGCAAAATCAGTACATATTTTGCTTTACTATGGACAAAAATAGGGTCAATACTTGGGTTCCTATTTATTTGCCCTATTTTTGTCCATAATAAAATAATACTTTTGATCAATGACCCTATTTTTGTCGCATTTCATTTCAAAATAACGCTAATAATCACTGTGATTATTGCTGATTCAGACCCTAATTTTGTCCATAGTATGCCCTACAATTGTCTATAGTTCGTCCTATTTTTGTCGCACTCTACCCTAAAGTTGTCTATAGTTTGAACCTAAATCTGTCTGACTTCTGCCCTATTTCCGTCTACAAATGACCCTAAAACTGTCCATAATTCACCCTATTTTTGTCCGATATTAAGGCTGGCAAGCTAGGACTATCAACAGATATCATCGGCTCTAAACAAGTAAAATATTTAAAACAATAAAAACAAGATATGTAAAATAAGATAAACAACTCAAAGCAAGATATTGTGCTGCTTAAGCTACTTTTATCATAGATTATCTATTATAATGAAGGAACGTCTTGGAGGTTATATAACATATGAAGAAAAATAATCTGGTTACAAAGTCTAATGATCTTATTGAAATGCCTTTAAAAATGAGTGTAGTTGAACTACGCATTATTTATGTACTGATCAGCATTATTTCGCCGGAAGATCAAGAATTTCAACGTTACCGATTTAAGATTAGTGAATTTGCCAAATTAGCAGGTGTGAAAAATAAAAATATTTATGCACAAGTAAAAGAATACACACTAAATCTAATGTCCCATCCTTTTTACATAAATGAAAACTTACAAGTAAACTGGTTGGCATCTGCGGAATACTTTCCGAATGAGGGCATAATTGAAGTCGAATTTTCGCCCAAGTTAAAACCTTATCTTCTTCAGTTGAAGGAAAAATTCACTTCATTTCGTCTAAACGATATTCTAAAGCTTAAAAGTGCTTATTCTATGCGCATCTATGAGCTTTTAAAACAATATGAGAAACTAGGTCAGCGTACTCTCAAAGTTCAACGTTTAAAAGAACTACTAGGTATCGAAGATCAATATCCCGTTTACTCGGACTTTAAAAAGCGTGTGATCACCAAAGCACAGCAAGAAATCAACAAAAGTACAGATATCGAATTCAGTTATGTGGAACGTAAAAGCGGTCGTAAAGTAGATGAAATTGTATTTACGATCAAAACAAAAGCTAAACAAAATGTCACGATTCTTCCAGCTACTGAAGCGTTATCCTCAGTACAATCCCACACGGCTCATCGTTTAAGCGATCGTTTAAAAAAAGAATTTGGATTAACGACGATAACGATCCAAACGATTTTAAAAGCCTATGAAAAAGACTATATTACTGAAATTCTAGATATCGTCAAAATCGATGTACTGAGTGGACGTGTACATGATATTCCAGCTTATACTGTCGCTGCGCTGAAAAATGACTATCGCAAAAAGAAAACAGAACTCGATATCGAGTTAGAGCGACAGCACACATTGAAATTAGAAAAAGAACAAAAATCGCAGTTACAACAACAATATTATGCGACTGTTGCTGAAAAGTTGAATCAGTACATTATTGCTATGAGTGAAGAACAGCTAAATATAGAAGTTCAAGCGATGTTACATAGTGTAGCTGACAAAGATATCGAAATTATTATCACAGATGTTCGTGATCCACAATTGATGTCTGGTGGTTACTTCAGACAATATCTCAATAAAAAATACTTTAGTGATTATACATTTGATGTATTTATGCTAGACATCACAAAAGCTTAAAAAAAGAGAAGTAGCTATAATAGCCACTTCTCTTTTTTATGACATCATTACATCATCGGTGCATAAGCGCGAAGAAAAACGCGTACGCCTTCAGTAATGATATGCTTCACTTGCTTTTGATCCAAATCCTTAGGGTTGGGTTGATTAAATACCAGCAGAATCGTTAGCGCAGCAAAGTGCTTGGTAGCCATATGAGGATCAGGGATATTCAGTAACTTATTTTCTCCAAACGCTATAAACCTCTTGATAATGCCTTCTTCTGTTGCACGATCCATATCTTCATAAAAAGATTCTGGCAAATTAGCAACCTCTACCATAGCTAGACGGATCAAAGCTTTATAATCAGACGAACCATTGGCAAAGACAACTATTTGTTCACAAAATAAAATAAGAGCTTGCTCCAAATCATCAAATTCCAAAAGATGATCTGAAATTCCTTGTTCAATCATATTTAGAACCGTTGCACTGGTTTCTTCCATAACCGTAAGTAATAAGTGTTGTTTATCCCCATAATAATCATACACTGTCCGTTTAGAAACTCCTGCTCTATGAGCAACAGCATCAACACTGGATTGGTTAAATCCCTCAGATAGAAAAAGTTCTCGTGCTGCTGCAATAATTTTAGTTCGTTTATCTAAAGAACCTTTACGTACTTTTTTATTTTCTATCGTATTCATTCTCAAATTCCCCCTTATAAGTATATTATCAAAAATTGATTAAAGTTCCACTTTACTTATTACACTGCACGGTGTAGTATAATTTATTATCTGCTATATCCCAAGGAGGATTCTATACATGGAAACGATCTTTTCTTCTGTTGATGTTCTTATTGTTGGAGCTGGACCTACAGGACTTACACTTGCTTGCGATCTTGCCCGTCGAAATATTAGCCATCGCATTATTGATAAAAACACTGTATATAACGTAGCATCTCGATCCAAAGCTATTCAACCTCGTTCCCTTGAGGTCGTTGATGATTTGGAAGCTATTGACTACATTTTAGATACAGGTGTTGTCGATTTGCCTGTTCGTTATTATACTGCTGATGGTAAAAGTATAGATAAGCCATCTATTACTGTTGCCGCTAGCAGCAAGTTTGAGACACCCTATCGTCATCCAGTCTGGATTGCTCAATTTGATGTAGAAAAAGCATTACGTGATTGCTATGCTATTCTTGGAGGTCAAGTCGAGTTAGGGATAGAAGCTGTAAAGCTTGTTCAAGATTTGGATGGAGTAACAGTAACTGTCAAGACATCGCAAGGCGAAGAGCAAATTCATGCTCGTTATGTAGTCGGTGCAGATGGAGGTAAAAGTAATATTCGCAAGTTTATTCAATTGCCATTAGTTGGCGAGACATACGATGATGAGCGGTGGTATCTGGGAGATATACAATTAGAAGGTCTGGATCGTGATCGTATTCATATTTGGACATCTTCAGAAGGAATGTTAGGGATAACTCCACTACCCAAATCGAATATTTGGCAACTGCAAGCCACTATTTCAGCAGAAATTCAAAACCCAGCAGAACCATCTTTAGAATTGTATCAGACTATGTTGGATCAACGAGCTGGTACTGGACGTGTTAAGCTCACTCATGCATCCTGGCTTTCTATTTACCGAATCAATGTGCGGATGGTTGAATGTTATCATAGCCATAGAGTTTTCCTTGCTGGTGATGCGGCACATGTTCATTCTCCAGCAGGAGGTCAGGGTATGAACACAGGGATGCAAGATGCGTATAATCTTGGATGGAAACTAGCCGCTGTACTTCAAGGAGCTGATACTCATTTACTCCATACGTATGATGAGGAGCGCCGTCCAATTGCTCAAGCTGTTCTTCAAGATAGTTCTAAGAAAATAAAAGCAGTTACTGCAACAGTAACTGAAAGTGGGTCATTATCTCAATCTCTAAGTACAATATCCGATGATCTAACAAGCGGGCTTTCTATTTCCTATCGCTCCAGTTCTCTTACTCGTTCATTTACTGGAAAAAACACTCCTCTTTTACTACCTGGAGATCGTGCTCCTAATGCTGATATTCTGCAAAGTGAAAAATTTTCCGGAACTATTCTTGATCTGCTACGTGGTACACACTGGACAGTTTTAGCTTTTGTAAATCATACCGATTCTTCTATATTGGAAAACCTTACTCATGACCAGCTTCGCTTATATTCTATACTTCCATCACACACAGAGAGAACAGATCATATCATTGATAAAGCAGGAAATGCTTATCGAATTTACAATATATCAAATGAAGAACTACTATTGATTCGTCCAGATGGCTATATTGCACTACGTACTTCTATAGAAGAGTCACGATCTATTTTACAATATTTAAATGCTATCTATTACTCAAGTTAAATAGACTGTCTTATCCCAATTAACAAGAAAGTGAACAGAAGGAATGAGATAAGTCATTCCTCCTGTTCACTTTTTTTATCTATCTTACATTAATATATGTTACTACTTATCCATGCATCGGATTACTCAGGTCTAATTGACGATATTGAATCGCTTCTGCAATATGAACCGCTTCAATCTGCTCCATATTTTCCAGATCAGCAATCGTTCGAGCTAATTTCAAAATTCGATCTCTCGCTCGCATACTCATTCCTAATTGTTCAAAAGCTGTTTCTAATAGTTGATTAGCAGAATCAGATAAGAAGGTATATTCACGTAACCATTTACCTGATAATTCACTATTCCAATGAATATCCAAATGCTGATAGCGATTCAATTGAATCTGGTGTGCTTGCTCTACGATAGCACGCATACTTGCCGAATCATAGCCTGTATCTTCTGTTCCTTCTTTGGCTCGTTGCCAATCTTGTTCGGTAGGACGAGGCACTTCTATTTGTAGATCTATTCGATCCAATAATGGACCTGAGATCTTGGAACGATAGCGAGCAATCTGGCTATGACTACATGTGCAAGGATGAGCAGCATGTGTACTCCCTAGATATCCACAAGGACAAGGATTCATCGAACCTGCTAATAAGAAATTAGCGGGAAATGAAAATACAGCTCGTGCTCTACTGATTGTTACTTGATGATCTTCAAGCGGCTGTCGTAATACTTCTAATACCGATCTTGGAAACTCTGGCAATTCATCTAAAAATAATATTCCTTGATGCGCCAGGCTGACTTCTCCCGGCTTAGGTATACTTCCCCCTCCAATCAATCCTGTAACTGTTGTACTGTGATGAGGGGCGCGAAAAGGACGCACAGAGATTAAGCCAGCATTAGAGTCTTTGAATCGTCCTGATACACTAAAAATTTTAGTCACTTCCAGTGCTTCAGCATCAGTTAAGACAGGCAAAATAGTAGGTAGACGTTTAATCAACATCGTCTTTCCTGTACCGGGAGGACCTAATAATAAGATATTATGCATTCCTGCGGCAGCAATCATTAATGCTCGCTTCACATGTTGCTGTCCGAATACATCTCCATAATCTTCTTGCATCGATGACGTGAGATGCTGGATATGTTCTTTTTTGACCTTTTGTACACGTAATGGGGACAGAATGACCACTTTGCGTGGATCTGATTTCTTTTTCGATCCATTCATCGAATCATCTATCGCTGTAGCAAGTTTCTGTTCATTGGGAGAAGAATGAGCATGAATCTGTTTTACTTTAATCTCAGGCTGACCGGGTAAAGACATGTGGAAAGATTCAATATGATCTTGCGATACAGGCTGATTTGCTTTCCTATCGGAATCATGTTGTGAACCAGCAAACAAATCATTTAGATGATGAATAGCATATACCTCTATACCTTCTACTAACGCAGCTTCTGTTGCATTTTCTTGAGGAACCAATACTGCTTTTAACCCATGCTGACGAGCGGTATCGACCATAGACAACACCCCCGGAACAGGTCGCAAAGTCCCATCTAATGCTAATTCTCCAATTAACAAGATTTGATCTTGATCCGGCAAAACAATCTGATCACTTGTTGTCAAAATACCCATCGCAATCGCAAGATCAAAGGCTGAACCTTCTTTGCGTAAATCTGCGGGTGCCAGATTGATCGTCACTCGTTGATTAGGAAAAGTAAATCCGCAATTTTTAATCGCAGAACGCACTCTTTCGATCGATTCTCGAATCGCTGAATCGGGTAATCCAATAATCGCAACCATGGGCAGACCATTCGATAAGTCTGTCTCGACTTCCACCATAACTCCATTGATTCCATGTAAACAAGCACTAAATAATTTACCATACATAATAAAAAAACACCCTTTCTCCAAAAACCTTGTTAATCTCGCAACTGATTATAGTGCGGATAGAACTACCGGTTTATTGAAAAAGGGTGCTTCCTCTATTTTCAATAGATTTTATTTACAACTCATTATACAAAAGCAGCTACGATATGCTCCAACTCTACCACTTGATAGGAATGATTCATCTGAATCGTTATCACATCATAGCGAAAAGGAAAATGTGACTGCCCTTTGTGATGAGCATATACTTCTGCGGTTTCCCGAATTTGTTTTTGTTTGCGCCAGTCGACAGATTCAGCGGGCGTTCCGTACACATCACTTGTACGACTTCGTACTTCTACAATTACAATCGTGCCTTCGTAAAAAGCAATAATATCCAACTCACCACTACGACAGCTCCAGTTGCGATAACCAATCTGATAGCCTTGTTGTTCTAAATAATAAGCAGCGGTATCTTCGGCAATACGTCCTTTGTATTTGCGATCATCTGTTTTCACCAATCATGACCGCCTCGATTCAAATTCTTATCTGCTCGATAAATAAAGCTAAGCACTTCAGCAACTAGTTCAAATAATTCACCCGGAATTTGTTGATCAAGATCAAGCTTCGACAATACTTCGACTAACGCCGCATCTTGTTGCACAGCTACTCCTGCTTCTTGCGCTTTTTCCAGAATACTTTCGGCAATTCTTCCTTTACCTTTGGCTACTACTATCGGAGCTGAATTTTGATTTGGATCGTATTTAAGAGCAACGGCTCTTTTGGCTCTCATTGCCATATCGTCTTTGGGTTTATTCATATTTTCATATCCACCCCTTTGTAATCAGGCGGTGCATAACGTTGTAAAAGATCATGATCTGACATACCTGTACTGTTTTCATTAGTAGCACTGGATCGAACAGGCATGGCATCTACTTTAAGAGATAACAATTGATAACCTAATGCACTCATCGCTGTAGCCATTTCTTCACGTTTACTTTCAACAAGAGATGCGAGTTGTTCCAGATCATTATGCACTTTAAGAGTAACGATTTTGTCTACGACATGCACATCGACAAGAGTAGGTCCTAATGAATGCATATCTAGATCAAACCATAGACGGCAATTAGAAGCGTCTAATTCCCCTTTAGGGCCACGGCGAGATTGAATCTGTACAGAAGCTGTTTCCTGTCCATCTGGACCTTTAAATGGAACAAACATCGTGACCTGTGCAAAAGGAGCAGTACGATCTGTATTTAGCAATAATTGCTGACCTGTTAATTGCTGAACCAGCTGTTGGGCGGCTTCTTTCAACGCTGGAGGAACATCATCTGCGGCTGTCAATTGAAGTAAGATTCCTTTTAATGTATCTTGAACTTTGCTGACAGCATCATCTGTATTCGAAGCCATTTGTTGTGCAATATGAGCTGGATTTGTCGCATCTACACTATTACGGTTATTTAGAAGTGCAGGATTCAGTAAAGGATCTGCTTCTGTTGGTGTATTCTGCGCATTAATTGCTGCTTGCGCCTGTGCATTGGCAGTCACTTGTTTCGGATTCATGGTGTTTTGCAATTCGGCATCTGGAGCTATCTGATCTGGATTTGTTACGATTTGTTGGAGTCCATTCGGATTAGCCACACGAGCTGTAGGTGCAGGCAATAGTTCTTCTAATGTAGGATTTGGCATACCATTAACCATATTCATATTAGACTGAAGAGCTGGATTAGCATTACGAGCCGTTGCAGGGTCTGTTGATGCTTGTGTAAGTCCATTAGCTCCCAAAGATGTGGTTGTCTGCTCAGAGCGTGTAGCTACAGCTTCAGGGGCTGTATTATTTACACTTGCACGTGCTACTTGTTGTTCATGCTCTGCTCCAAGCAATTTCAACACACGACCCAACCACGGTTCTGTTGCTTGAGCTTTGGGACTACCTGTTGCTGCTGTATTTGTAGAATTAGCCAGAACTGATGGAGCATCCTCCGCAGTGTTTGACGGACTAATCGTTGTAGAAGCATTTGTCGTTGTCCCTTGTGCTTGCTGTGTTGGATTATTGGCTGTTGTGGTCACAGGTGCTGTTGGCGATTGAGGACCATTTGGATTAGGTACAGATGGTAAAGTCATTTTGCCACTATTAACATCTGTATCTGGATTGGCAGATTGTGCAACGATACTTCCCAATTGATCCAGTACCGTTTGTAATTTACCCAGTAACACAGATGTGGGATTATTATTTTGTGCTGGATTAGCATTTCCTTGAACTGCCTGATTAGGTGTCGATGGATTCGATGCTACATTCTCTGGCGCTTGATCGCTAGTTGTACCTTTACCTAGATTCGCTGCATTTTCTTGTACTTGTGTCACGGTAGCACGAACCAGATTATCCAGATTGCTTAACAGATCATGAAGAGGAGGTCCAAATATCGCTTGCTGTAGACCGCTCACACTCTGTACTGTCACAGGTAGACCCCGCTGAACCGCTACAGCCGCAGATTGTACCCATTCACCTACAGGTACACCAGCTGGCTTTTGAGACAGTGTTGATTGTATATTTTTGACGTTATCGGCATTAAGCGTTATACCCGACGCTCTCATCTGAGTAATCATTTCACGATTTTCTTTGGTATCTGGTAAATTAAAAGATTCTAATACTTCTCCCATCGACGCATTAGATAAAGGATTCGATGGATTGCCTGTTACAGGTTTTAAAACAGGTAACCCATCTGAATCAGGAGCTTGTACTTGTAATAATGTAGTTGCTCCTTGTTGTAAAGGTGTCTCTAATTTGGCTCTGACCTTCACACCTTGAATCTGGACAACTGCTTCTTGCCCATCTTCCGATACGCTTGTCACCACTCCGCGGACGACTTGACCTTCTTTCAACTCCATTTGCCGTGCTTCACCTGGCTTGCTATCGCCTATAAGCCCACGGAATAGTGATCCAATATTCATAGTCATCCCTCCTATCATCTTTTCTAGTTCATCATGATCTCTATTTTTGTATCACTAACAAGTAGACTATAAATAACTTCAACATTATGAAGACTATTTGTAGTCGATGCTTATGTATATTTTGATTTACGATTCGTCCTCTTGGTTATCTTATTTATCGGTTAAAAAGTGTCTAATGATGAGGATATGTCTATACAAAAAAGAACCCGCTCTTTATTGTAAGATGCGGGTTCTTCCCATAGCATATCTATTGATATCTTCACATAAAGTAATATAGATGCATAATAAATCATTCTATCTTAGAATTCAATACCTTGATGTCTAAAATAAAGTGGGTTGTTCGAGTAATAAATTGCCTAAAAAGCTTTTGCGATGTAATGGTGTAATCCCCTGCGCAATAATCTGAGCACGATGAACTTTGGTCGCGTATCCTTTATGACCAGCAATACCATAGCCTGGATATTGTTCTTCCCATTCACCCACACACAGACGATCACGAGTGACTTTGGCAATAATCGACGCAGCCGCAATACTATGACTATTCGCATCACCTTTGATAATCGAGCGTTGCGGAATATCAAGATCTACCTTTTCAGCATCAACGAGAATGTAATCAGGAGATACGCTTAATTGTTGCAAAGCGATCTTCATCGCTAGCCTGGCAGCTTGCTTGATATTAATCTCATCAATCGTTGCTGCGTCTACATAACCAACACCTACAGCGAGTGCTTGCTCCATAATCTGATCATAGAGTTGCTCACGCTTTTTCTCAGACAGCTTTTTGGAGTCATTCACGCCTTCAATGATTACACCTTCAGGCATAATTACAGCTGCCGCAATCACATCTCCAAATAGACAACCTCGTCCTACTTCATCTACACCTGCAATATGGTGATATCCTTCTGTAATACATTCACGTTCATATTTTAACAATTCTGACATGATGATTCCTCCAATACTTAAGGAGTCTCCATGGAGATTCGTCCCATTTTACCTGCACGCAACTCACGCAAAATAACTTTAGACGCTTTTTCTAAATCAATGCGTCCACCACTCATTAAGCAACCACGTTTACGACCGATTTCTTCCATAATTTCTACGATTTCATTCGGGTTTTCGAAATCTTGTGGTTGTTCAGATAATTCAAAACGTTCAGCGATATTATCCCAATAGTGCTTGCAGATGTATTTCATTCCGAAATAAGCTACATCTTCTACGTTCAGAATTTCTTCACGAATAGCGCCTGTTACTGCTAGCTTATAACCGATAATTTGATCTTCAAATTTAGGCCACAAAATACCCGGTGTATCTAACAGTTCCATTTCTGTACCGACTTTGATCCACTGTTGCCCTTTGGTTACACCTGGACGGTCACCAGTCAAGGCAATACTCTTTCCTGCAAGACGGTTGATCAAAGTCGATTTACCTACGTTTGGAATCCCTACAATCAATCCGCGCATAGGACGTTGATTCATGCCTTTAGCAGCACGTTTGTCACGCTTGTCTTTCAACAAGACTTTAGAACGTTCAGCGATCTCTTTGATCCCTTGTCCACTTGCAGAGTCTAAAGGAAGAACAGCATGTCCTTCTTCTTTAAAATATTCAACCCATTCTGCTGTCACTTTGGGATCAGCCAAATCGGATTTGTTCAAAATAATCATTCTCGGTTTGCCCTGCAAAATCTCATCAATCATTGGATTACGACTGGAGAGTGGCAGACGTGCATCCACGAGTTCAATAACCATATCGATTAATTTAAGCTTTGCCTCGATCTGGCGACGTGCTCTTGTCATATGTCCGGGAAACCATTGAATAGCCATCGGTTTTCCCCCTTACTTCTTTAAATTAGCTGTCCGTATATGTTAGGCAGCTTTATTGTTCAACCCACTTCGCATCACTAAACGGCCAGAAAATAACATCTGCACGTCCAATAATATCTCCAAGCGGTATATAACCGATCATACGACTGTCTTGACTGTTGGAACGATTATCTCCCATTACGAATACATGACCCGCAGGTACAGTTCCATCCGGGAAATTCTCTGTTGGGAAATTGTTAATATTATAATCGCTACCTTGTGCATGTGCATTATCCAATGCCGATTGGATATAAGGCTCACTGATTTCTTTACCATTGACAGTAACTTTATCACCTTCAACTTTAACAGTGTCTCCAGCAACAGCGATAACACGTTTGATAAAGTCACGATTTTGTGAAGGAACTTTCAGTACAACTACTTCTCCAGGTTGCGGAGTACGAATATCGTATAGAATTTTGTTCACGATCACACGTTCACCCGTATGAAAATTCGGTTGCATGGATGGACCGTCTACAATAAACGGTTCAAACAAGAACCAGCGGATAACGACAACAAGTAACAAAGCAACCACAATCGCTTTAATCCACTCTTTCGTTTCGCTTTTCTTTTTCTTCTCAGGTTGTATCGTTCCTGAATCTGGATTACCTGTGTTGAGAGGTTCTTGTACTTCTGTCGTATTTGCTGCATGTACTTCATTGTTAGATGGTTTTGTGTCTTGCTCCATAGGCCATGCCTTCTTTCCTGGTTTAATTGGCGCTTTGTATATGTACCGACTAACATACTAGGACTAATCCTTATGCTACGTATACCAAGTACCTATACGATTTCACTCTATCTATTTTACACACAATTTTGTAAAAACCAAATTTTGAAGGATTCTATTCGTCAAGAAATACAAAAATCCCGTCTACAGCCGTGTATAAAGGCTGTCCGGCGGAATCGGATGTGAATCATTATCTTAAATAACAGCGTAAAAATAACGAAAAGGGCTTGTTTCACCAAGCCCTTCTCAATCGCGTATCCAAAAGGATTAACGACGCAATTCTTTAATTCTAGCTGCTTTACCGCGAAGCTCACGAAGATAGTACAATTTCGCACGGCGAACTTTACCACGACGAGCTACTTCTAGTTTATCGATTTTAGGTGAATTTACTGGGAAAGTTCTTTCCACACCTACACCGTAAGAAATTTTACGTACTGTAAAAGTTTCACCGATGCCGCCACCTTGGCGTTTGATTACAACTCCCTCGAACAACTGAACACGTTCGCGAGTACCCTCGATTACCTTAACATGCACTTTTAAAGTGTCGCCTGCACGGAAATTAGGGATATCTTTACGAAGTTGATCTTGAGTAATTTCTTGAATGATATTCATTAATAACTTCCTCCTTCCACACAGATGTTCATACGTCTCAGGGAATAATTCCTCATCATTGATCGTAGAGGACCATCAGATTCACACAACAGTCTAATATTATCATAGATCCTTATAGAATAACAATACTTTTTCAAAAAAAGTTAAAAGATATATCCACTTTAGATCATCTTTGATTCATTATCTATATGGTTAACTATTCAAAATCACTTTGTTCTAGTAGATGTTGTAGACTTTTCAAGCGATTGATTTCTTCTTCAAAAGTAAGATGATCTGTTAATCGACTATTTTCTAACGCTCGGATTCTTGCTGTCTTTTTGTGATCGATACTACGATCAATTAATTTCACGACTGTATTACGTCCACTGTAATCAGCGATAAAATACTTTTTGTACGATTCGACTTCGATATACATAAGATAGGCAAATTCCGGTAGCAAACGATTGATCACAATCGTAGCATCCTGTTCTACAAATTCTTTATTTAAAACTGAAGCATATCCCTGACTACGCAAGTCACTACTTAATCGATCCAACCATTGCACGTATTCTTGTTGCAAATCATTCATGGTGTCCAAACTCCTATTCTTTAGGCTTATCCAATTCCAATATGTACCTAGAGATACAAAAAAGAATTTCCCCATAATCGACCTCTACAGATCTTCATACAGCGAAATTCTTAGGTATATTCAGTTAACTACGCTGATTGTTAAGCCATTGGCGTTCTTTGGTTGTCAAATCAGCTTGTTCTAACAATTCTGGACGACGTTCTAATGTACGAAGTAAGGATTGTTCACGGCGCCACTTTTCTACATTAGCATGGTGACCGGATAATAAAATATCAGGTACTTTCATCCCTCTATATTCGACTGGACGTGTATAATGTGGATATTCTAGCAAGCCTGTGCTAAACGAATCGGTTACCGCACTGTTGGCATTCCCTAATACCCCTGGTAAAAGGCGTACAATGCTGTCTACAGCCGCCATAGCCGGTATTTCACCGCCAGTAAGCACATAATCACCTATTGATATCTCATCGGTTACCAGATGCTCACGAATACGTTCATCATATCCTTCATAATGACCGCAGATCAATATCAAATGTTCTTCCTCAGCCAATTCTTCAGCTTTGCGTTGGGAAAAAGGCTCCCCCTGTGGACACATCAAAATAATACGTGGAGATACAAATGTTGATGCAGGTGCCAAATCTTCCACAGCATCAAAAATAGGCTCAGGCTTGAGCACCATTCCCCCGCCTCCACCATAAGGTGTATCGTCTACCGTACCATGTTTACTTTTAGAATACGTACGAAAATTAATCGCATTTAATTCTACAATACCTTTGGCTGCGGCTTTACCCAGAATGCTAGAACCAAATACACCGGTAAACATTTCCGGAAATAAGGTTAGCACATCGATCTTCATCATTCCAAAAGACCTTCCATCACATGAATCAGTACCTTTTTCTCTTCAACATTAATATCAAGCACCACATCATGAATATAAGGAATCAATACTTCTTCGCCTTTATCTGGACGAACGACCCATACATCATTAGCACCCGGTTTTAAAATATCTACAATCTTACCGATTTTGATGCCTTCTTCTGTAAAGACTTCACAATCTAGAATTTCATGAAAATAAAATTCATCTTCTTCTAGCTCGATGATATCATCTTTAGAAACTTTTAATGTCCAGCCTTTATATTTCTCTACTTCGTTAATATTGCCAAATCCTTTAAAACGAACCACATACATATTTTTTTGCAAACGAGAACTTACGATTTCAACTTCAAGTTTATTCCCGTTTTCTTCATTAATCATCCAGAGCTTTTTGCCTTCAGCAAAACGAATTTCAGCAAAATCGGTATTCGGATATATTTTGAGTTCTCCGCGGATACCATGTGTATTTGCTACTTTACCTACAGTTAAAAATTGTTCAGTCATGTTATTCTCCTCTAACCTGTAATCTATATTTGATCGTATTTTGATTGAAAATGTACGAAAAAGGGCTAGGACATCATCCTAACCCTCTTTCGTATATTTTTAAGACATTATATCAACGGTCACCCGTTTATTAGTCTTGACTGCTGCTGATGTAACGACCGTGCGGAGAGCCTTGGCGATACGTCCTTGCTTGCCGATCACTTTACCAGCATCGTCCGGATGGACGCTAAGTTCGTATACGATCAAGTTCTCTTTTTCCACAACGTTCACTTTTACATCATCGGGATGATCCACGAGAGCTTTAGCAATAACCATTACTAATTGTTCCATAGATACTCCTCCGAATCAGCAATTATTTTTGCTGTTTAAGCTCATGAAACTTTTTCATAACGCCCGCTTTGCTAAGCAAGTTGCGAACGGTATCAGAAGCTTGTGCTCCTTGTTGAAGCCATTGAAGAGCTTTTTCCTCATCAATCTTAGTTACAGAAGGTTCTGCAACTGGATTATAAGTACCGATTTCTTCGATGAAACGGCCATCACGAGGGGACCGAGAATCGGAAACCACGATACGATAGAAAGGCGCTTTATGAGCACCGATGCGTTTTAGACGAATACGTACTGCCACGAAAATTCACCTCCTTCAAATTAATTCAATAATATATACATTGCATTTCCTGAGTTTAACGGAAAGGAAACTTCATTCCCTTGCCACCCATTTTTTGCATTTGTTTCATCATTTTATTGTTCTTGCCGCCGCCCTTAGGATCCATCATATCCGAGAACTGCTTCATCATACGGCGCATTTCATCGAACTGCTTGATCAGACGGTTTACTTCTGCAACAGAAGTTCCGCTACCTGTAGCAATCCGTTTACGACGACTATGATTAATCACTTCTGGATGTTGTTTCTCCTGAACAGTCATCGACTGAACAATTGCTTCAATACGTCCAACTTGCTTATCATCAACTTGAAGATTTTGGTTTTTCATTTTTCCCATACCCGGAATCATGTCCATAATCTGATCAAGCGGTCCAAGCTTTTTCACTTGATCCATTTGCTCTAAGAAATCTTCGAATGTAAATTCGGCATTACGCATTTTGCGTTCCATTTCTTTTGCCTTATCTTCATCGATATTCATTTGAGCTTTTTCGATCAAGGATAACATATCACCCATACCTAGAATACGTGAAGCCATACGCTCTGGATGGAAAGCTTCCATTGCATCTAGCTTTTCACCAAGAGTGGTGAATTTGATCGGACACCCTGTTACGGCTTTGACAGACAATGCTGCACCACCACGAGTATCTCCATCAAGCTTAGTTAAGACTACACCTGTTAATTGCAATTGAGTGTTAAAGTTCTCGGCTACATTGACTGCATCCTGACCTGTCATCGCATCTACAACTAACAGAACTTCATCCGGATTCACTAATTCATGAATCTGGCGCAATTCATCCATCAATTCTTCATCAATATGCAAGCGACCTGCTGTATCAATAATCACGTAATCATTATTGTTATTTTTAGCTTCTTGCAAAGCTTGACGAGCAATCTCAACTGGACTTGTCTGATCTCCCATTGTAAATACCGGTGTATTGATTTGCTCTCCCAGTACTTGCAACTGTTTGATCGCTGCCGGACGATAAATATCGCCTGCAACCAGTAAAGGACGATGATTTTGCTTTTGAAGCATTTTGGCTAGTTTACCAGAGGTTGTTGTTTTACCAGCACCTTGCAAACCGACCATCATAATAACGGTTGGTGACTTCGCTGCTTTGGCAAGTTTGGACTGTGTTCCACCCATCAACTCGGTAAGCTCTTTATTAACAATGTCGATAATAACCATGCCTGGTGTGAAGCTTTCCATCACATCTTTACCGACCGCTTTTTCTTTCACTTTGGAAATGAATTCTTTTACGACTTTGAAATTAACGTCTGCTTCAAGTAACGCTAACCGCACTTCGCGCATTGCTTCGTTTACATCTTCTTCAGATACTTTACCTTTACCACGAAGTTTGCTAAATACGTTTTGCAGTCGTGTTGTTAAGCTTTCAAATGCCATGTGTCTTCACCTCCGTTTATTTCACGTTAAATAATATATGGTCTGTATATCTATATCGTACTTCTTTACATGTATAAGTATATATGAATTAATCGTTGGCTTCCAAGCGCTCTACAATATCCATCATTTGCGATTGATATTCATGTGTCATTCCACTTGAAGACAATGTCGATTTGAGCTCTTCTAAATCACGCACACGGCGATAATGCTTTTCCATCAGACCAAGCTTTTCTTCGTACATTTCTAATACTTGCTCTGCACGCTTAATATGCTCATACACCGCTTGTCGACTAATACTGAACTCTGCGGCGATCTCTCCTAGAGAGTAATCATCATGAAAATAGTATTTAAGGAACATTTGCTGTTTGTCTGTAAGTAGAAGCTCGTAGAAATCAAATAATGAATTAATTCGGGTCGTTTTATCGAGCCGATTCTCTTGACTCATATGGGGCACTCCCTCCGTCAAGGAAAAACACTTTACACCTCATCAACGTTCTATATCATAGCAAAAAATAAAATAAGATGTCAAGCATAATTACTTAACATCTTATTACTTTTATAAATGAGCTTCAAATATCGATCATTCAAGCCCAAAATATGAACTTTTTACGTCTATTTATCTATTACAAATGAATCGGCAACACATAAAATAAAATCATAAAGAAATGCAAAATGCTACCTGCTAGTACAAATAGATGCCAAACCGCATGATGGAAAGGAAATCCACGCCAGACGTAAAAGATCGTACCCAGAGTATACATTAATCCACCAATAGCAAGTAGAATAATTCCACCGCTTGCCATATTCGTTGTCAATGGTTCCCATGCGATAACAATTAACCATCCCATTAAGATATAGAAAATCGTCGACATAAATAGAAAACGTTTGACGAAGTATGCTTTAAACGCACATCCTAAAATGGCGATGCCCCATACGATTCCAAATATACTCCAACCCAGTGCCCCTTTAACAACAATTAACATCAAAGGTGTATATGTCCCTGCAATAAATAGGTAAATGGCTGAATGATCAAAAATCTCAAATAAATCTTTGGCTTTGCCATCTCTGAATCCATGTACTAAGGTAGAACTGGTATACAACAACAGCATGCTGACTCCATAAATCGTAAAGCTTACTACATGCCAGGGTGTACCTTTAAGTACAGCAAAAACAATTAAAATAACTAATGCAGCAATACTAAGAGCAGCTCCTATACCATGAGTTACTGCATTTGCTACTTCTTCTTTACGGCTATACGTATGTGTGAGAGCCATAAGTCACTTCCTTTCTTCGATCCAATCTTATCCCCATGCTATATGATCTACTTGATGCTTAAATGTTATGTAAATAACTCTAGATCGTATCTGATAACGAAAATAAAAAGCAGTAGAAATCGGATAAGAGTTATCTCATTTCCGTTTGATTTCTACTGCTATTATAACTCAGTTCTGTATGAAGATGCTACTTTGGCAATCTGGCTCTACTCTTTGGAATCCGTCTTTTCAGCTTCTTCCTCTTCTTGAATCAATCCTGCAAATAAAGCATGAACAAACTGTTCACTATCAAACGGTTGTAAGTCATCAATCTTCTCGCCTAGACCTACAAATTTAACCGGTAAGTCTAATTCTTGACGAATGGCTACCACGATTCCACCTTTAGCGGTTCCATCTAATTTGGTCAATACCAGACCCGTTACGCCACTTTTCTCACCGAATAGTTTGGCTTGGCTTAGTGCATTTTGACCTGTTGTCGCATCAAGTACCATCAGTACTTCGTGCGGAGCATCTGGAATTTCACGTTGAATTACACGGAAGATTTTGTTCAACTCATCCATTAGATTGCTTTTATTCTGTAAACGTCCTGCGGTGTCGCATAACAATACGTCTGCTCCACGCTGCTTAGCTGCGCGTACAGCATCATACATCACTGCTGCTGGGTCGGAGCCTGATTGTTGCTTAATCACTTCTACGCCTGCACGTTGGCCCCATACTTCTAATTGCTCAATAGCTCCCGCACGGAATGTATCTCCTGCGGCAAGCAACACTTTTTTACCTTCTTGTTTGAAACGGTGTGCCATTTTACCAATTGTTGTTGTTTTACCTACACCATTGACACCTACAAATAAAATAACTGTAATTCCACCTGGTTGCATATTTAAGCCTGTATTTTCGTTTCCACGAAGTAAGCCCGTTAACTTCTCAGATAATACAGGTTGTAGTTCAGCAGCATCTTCGATTCGGCGAATACGAACTTCTTCACGAAGATCATCAATAAGCTCCATCACTGTATTTACGCCTACATCAGCGCCGATAAGAATTTCTTCTAATTCTTCATAGAACTCTTCATCAATTTTTTTGCGACGAATTACAAGGTCTGATACTTTTTCAACAAACCCTTTACGTGTTTTTTCTAAACCATCGCGGAACTGTTTAGTTACTGTTTCTGTTTTTGTAGAAATGCTGTCTTTTAACTTTTTAAAAAGCTCATGAGATTCCTCCAGATGATCAATTATATATAGTCCATAATAAGCCTATCAAAATGTAAATAGATTAAGCGATATCTGCTTCTTCATCGTCCAATTTAACAGAAACCAGCTTCGAGACGCCGCCTTCTTCCATCGTGACTCCATATAGCACATCAGCTTCTTCCATAGTGCCTTTGCGATGAGTCACTACGATAAACTGTGTTAATCCTGAAAACTCTCTTAGATACTGTGCAAACCGCACTACGTTCGCTTCATCCAGTGCCGCTTCTACTTCATCGAGTACACAGAACGGTACAGGTTTAACTTGTAAAATGGCAAATAACAATGCCATCGCTGTTAATGCTCGTTCGCCACCAGAAAGTAATTGTAGATTTTGCAACTTTTTACCCGGTGGTTGGGCGACAATATCAATTCCTGTTTCAAGCATACGTTCAGGATCGATCAATACTAAGTCTGCACGACCTCCACCAAATAACTTACTAAATACCGTACCAAATTGACCACGAATCGCATCAAATGTGACTTTGAAGCGTTTGGACATTTCTTCATCCATTTCGCGAATGACTTGATATAGTGTTGTTTTGGCTTCGACCAGATCGTTTTGTTGAAGCGTCAAAAATTCATAACGTTCATTTACACGTTGATATTCTTCGATCGCTCCTAGATTTACTTCACCCAGATCCATGATTTTGGATTTCAGATGACGCACTTCTTTTTCAGCCACTTCAATATCTTCTGGTAATTCATAATCTCTTTTTGCCATTTCGTAAGTGAGTTCGTAATCTTCACGCAATTTGGCTAAAATATTTTCAAGTTCTACATCCAAGCGATTGACTTGAATTTCTATTTTGCGCAATTCATCTTCAACGGTTTTGAGTTCGTTACGCTGTTCGCGTGTTTCGTTTTCTTCCAGTTCTAACTTTTGTTGAAGTCGTATTCGTTCTGCACGTTTCAATTCAAGTTGTTCACTGGTTTCTGTACGTTTACGGCGTAGACGTTCCAAATCAGTACGTTGCTTCGTTTGTTCACGCTCATTTTTTTCCAAATCTTTAAGAATAACAGCCAGTTGTTCTCGATTGCTCTCCAACTCTTGACCATAATCTTGTGATTCTTCCTGTGAACGGGATAATTGTTCTTCTAGTGAGAAGATTTCTTGACTCAGTTTACCTTCACGAATTTTGAGATCAGTTACTTTTTCTTGCAACTGTTCTTTAGCAGACTCATTCGATTTACGCATTTTTTCTGCATTTTGGATACTATCTTGAATCGCTTGCTCTTGCTTTTGCAATTCAATCAGTTTCTGTTCTGCATCTTTGCGTGCTTTGGCAATCCCTGCAAGTTCTTCAGTATAGCTACTTGTCTCTTGTCCATACAATTCATATTGTTCATTCACATGACGTAACTCATGCTCGATTTGTTTGAGTTCGCTTGCGACCTGTTGTTCTTCTGTACGCTTACGATCCCCATCCGCTCGCAATTGATCCAGTCGATGTTCATGATCTTGCAGACGCTTCTGCACATCAATAATTTCTTTTTGCAGACGTTTCACTTGAGACTCGCTTTCAGTGATCTCATTCCCCAACTGATCCAATTGGCGTTTACGTCCAAGTAAATTATTATTCTTTTTGTGCTGACTACCCCCGGTCATCGATCCACCTGCGTTGACAACATCGCCCTCAAGCGTCACGATCCGGTAACGGTATCCTAATTTGCCTGCGATACGGTTGGCTTGCTCTAATGTCTCTGCAATGACTACACTGCCGATCAGACTACCGACTATCGATGCATAACGCTCATCATAGCCGACCAGTTCAGCACCAATCCCGACAAAACCTTCTGCACTTTCAGCAAGTCGTTTGTCATTATCCTGCATTTTGCGTGGACGAATAACATCAAGAGGTAAAAATGTAGCTCTACCTAATTGACGTTGCTTCAAAAATGCTATCGCTTTACGCGATACTTCTTCATTTTCCATCACCACATGCTGTACTGAAGCACCCAGCGCCGTTTCCATTGCCAGTTCTAATTTCTCAGGCACGGTGATGAGTTCGGCTACAGCCCCATGTACTCCGTGCAGTTGTGAGTTGCGTGAAGCTTTGAGCACTTCTTTAACGCCCAGCATAAAGCCTTCAAAGTCTTCTTGCATTTCCTGCATCGTATCCCGGCGAGACACTAATGCTTCACGACGTTGCTCCCATTTGCGAATAGCTGTCTGCATTTCTTCGCCAGACTTCTGTAACTTATGCAATTGCTCACTATGTTGAATATAATCAACACGCACTTTAGCAATTTCTTTGGCTAACTTATCAGTCTGTAGGGCAGAAGCAGCTTTGCTATCTTCGAGACGTTTTTTCTCGGCTTTCCATTTACCAGATTCACTTTCTGCTCGTACCATACGGCGTTGTGTATTCTCGGTCTGCTGATCTGCGTACCGAATTTCATTACGAGCTTGTGCCATCGTATTCATCAGTTCTAGCAATTCGCCTTTCAAGCTTTCTTCCTGATGTTGTCCGATACCACCATTAATCTGGATCAGGCTATTTTCTTCTTGAGTGATATTTTGTTGTAGCTCTTGCAATTGCTTCGTTAAGGTAGCGAACTTGGTCTGTAATTGTTGGCTTTCTCCTGTACGCTGACTGGTACGTTCTTCACTACGCTCTAAAGCTACACCTAATTGCTTTTGATTTTGCTCTAAATTTAGACGGCGTTCTTTGAGTAATTCACCCAGACCTTCTGATTTCTCCGTCTGCTCGCTATATTGAAGCAGTAATCCTTGTAGTTGCTCTACAGCTTCTTCTGCTTCACGAAGAGCACCACGTTCACTTTCAAGCTTCTCATCATGACCGGATACAACACTTGCTAACTTTTGCTGTACTTTTTCCAGTTCAGCCATTTTGGCACTTGCTGTACTCCATGCGGTATGAATCCGTTCGATACCATGAACATAGAGCGATATTTCTTTATGTTTAAGCTCTTCTTTGAGTTCTTTGAAATGAATCGCTTTGGTAGATTGTTCTTTTAGGGGTTCAATCTGATCTTCTAATTCATGTACAAGATCATAGATACGTAACAAATTCTGCTCGGTATCATCTAATTTACGAACCGCATCTTTTTTACGAGACTTGTATTTCACAATTCCAGATGCTTCTTCAAAAATACCCCGACGATCTTCCGAACGAGTACTTAGTATTTCTTCGATACGTCCTTGCCCGATAATCGAATAAGCTTCTTTCCCTATCCCTGTATCCATAAACAGCTCAGTAATATCTTTTAGACGACAAGATTGTTTGTTGATCAAATATTCGCTATCTCCACTACGGTGTACACGGCGCGTAATCGTAACTTCGCCAAAATCGAGTGGTAGCGTCTGATCTTCATTATCAAGTGTAAGCGACACTTCTGAATAACTTACTGCCTTCCGACTATCACTACCTGCAAAAATAATATCTTCCATTTTGCCACCACGAAGAGACTTGGCACTTTGCTCACCAAGCACCCAGCGGATCCCGTCAGATATATTGCTTTTACCGCTACCGTTTGGTCCGACAACGGCGGTAATACCTTTCACAAATTCCATTTCTGTCTTATCCGCAAAAGATTTAAATCCTGCTAATTCTATTCTTTTCAGGAACATAGTTCGTTGTTCACCTCTACTGCTATTGTAGCATAATTACCTGCTGCTTCATCAATGGAAAAAGAGCAAAAAGCGGTCGATGCCTCTTGATTCACGCAAGCTGGCTGTGACTGCTCTTTGCTCTTTGTTTGTCCTGTAATTGTCAGAAAAGAGAACGGTTTATTTCAACTTCAACCGATTCAATGCCGCGGCAGCTGCCCGTTGCTCTGCTTCTTTTTTAGAACGCCCGGCTCCCTGACCTAAACTCTCTTCTCCCATACATACTTCCGAGACAAACTCCCGCTCATGTGCAGGGCCTTTCTCTTCAATAATGCGATACTCCAGTACTCCCATATTGTGATGCTGAGTTAACTCCTGAAGCTCGGTCTTGAAGTCCATCATCTGGAACTGCCCACCTGGAGAAATGCCTGAGAATACATGTGCGTTTAGAAAAGACTTCACAGCTTCTAAGCCTTGGTCCAGATATAATGCTCCAATAAAAGATTCAAAAACATCAGCGAGCAGTGCTGGACGCTGACGTCCGCCTGTCAATTCTTCTCCCTTGCCAAGCAAAACGTATCTGCCAAAGTCGAGCGCTTCCGCAAACTTCACCAACGAAGGCTCGCATACAATCGCTGCACGCAACTTCGTAAGTTCACCTTCAGGACGCTCAGGATATGCATTGTACAGGTACTCCGACACTGTCAATTCCAAAACCGCATCACCCAGAAATTCCAAACGTTCATTGTCTTGATGTTGACTAAAACGATGTTCGTTCACATACGAAGCATGTGTGAATGCCTGTTTGAGTAATTGACGGTTTTGAAATTGGATTTGAATTTGCTGTTGTAGCTGTTTCACATCTCCGTTCAAGAAACTGACTCCTTACACTTCAAATTTCTTCAGGATGACTGAGGCATTATGCCCCCCAAATCCAAAAGAGTTGGACATTACTACATTCAAATCTGCTTTGCGCGCTTCATTCGGCACATAGTCTAAATCACATTCAGGATCTTGATTGTGCAAATTGATCGTAGGAGCGATAATCTGATTTTCTAAAGATAGTGCACAGATTACAGCTTCAATACCACCAGCTGCTCCTAAAAGGTGACCTGTCATCGACTTGGTCGAACTTACAGCAATGTTATACGCATGATCGCCTAATGCTAATTTGATTGCTTTGGTTTCAGACTTATCGCCTACAGGAGTCGATGTACCGTGAGCATTGATATAATCAATATCTTCCGGTGCAATACCTGCACTACGAATCGCCATTTTCATACAACGAGCTGGACCATCAGGATCAGGCTCTGTCATATGGTGAGCATCTGCGCTTAGTCCATAACCAATCACTTCAGCGTAAATATGAGCTCCACGTTTTTGAGCATGTTCCAGTGATTCAAGAATCATAATTCCTGAACCTTCACCCATTACAAATCCATCACGACCGGTATCAAACGGACGACTTGCGGTTGTTGCATCATCGTTACGTGTAGACATCGCACGCATCGCACAGAAACCACCCAATCCCGAAGGACGAATCGTTGCTTCAGCACCACCGGTAATCATAACGTCTGCTTCACCATCACGGATAAATTTGAATGAATCTCCTATGGCATGACTACCACTTGCACACGCACTGACAGGAGCCAAGTTAGGTCCTTTAGCGCCGTGAAGAATAGATACATGACCAGAAGCCATATTCGCAATCATCATAGGAATAAAGAATGGACTTACTCGCTTTGGTCCTTTTTGCATCAAAATAGCATGCTGATCTTCAAATGTACCCAGACCACCAATACCTGATCCGATAATAACCCCAACACGCTCAGGATCTGTATCTTCTGCAATATTAAGCTTACTGTCTTTCAAAGCTTCAACCGTTGCTGCTTCTGCAAATTGAACAAAACGGTCCATTTTGCGAGCTTCTTTACGTTCCATATAATCTTCTGCATTGAAGTCTTTCACTTCAGCAGCAATTTGCGTAGGATAACCACTGACATCAAAACTTTCAATGGTACTTACACCGGATTGACCGGTAATGATATTATTCCAAAATGTATCTTTGTCTTTACCAAGGGAAGTCATAACTCCCAAGCCTGTAATTACTACTCTATGCTTCAAACACATTCACCTCTATATCGACTGCATGTGTATATTTTGTGTTCCATCCAAAAGACGCCAAAATGAGGAGAAGTCCCGGCCCGCTAACAAGCAGGTAACGGGACTTTAGTTAAGCCTTAGGTATGAGATTGTATGTAAGTTACAACTTCACCTACGGTCGTAATTTTCTCCGCATCTTCGTCAGAAATTTCCAAGTCAAACTCATCTTCCAATTCCATAACAAGTTCCACTACATCAAGCGAATCTGCGCCAAGATCATCTTTAAAAGATGATTCCAATTTAATTTCAGCTTCGTCAGCTCCCAAACGGTCAATAACGATGCGTTTTACACGATCCAAAACATCAGACATCCGTTTCACCTCCTCTTCCAAAGTATTATACGAAAATCACACGTAAAAAGCCACATATCCCTAAAAGAGATATTGTACTTCTTTTACATGTACATACCGCCATCCACATGAAGCGTCTGTCCTGTCATGTAAGAAGCTGCTGGTGATACTAAGAAAGAAACAACCGATGCAATTTCTTCGGGTTGACCGAGACGTGCAAGCGGAATACCTTCTAGCATTTTGTTACGCAGTTCTTCACTCAGTTCATCCGTCATATCTGTTGCAATAAATCCGGGCGCCACACAATTCACTGTGATGCCACGTGAAGCTAATTCTTTTGCGGATGCTTTGGTTAAACCAATTACACCTGCTTTGGCTGCGACATAGTTGGCTTGTCCAGGGTTACCCAGTACACCTACTACAGAAGAAATATTAATAATACGACCGTAACGTTGTTTCATCATCGGACGTGTAACCGCTTTGAGGCAATTAAACACACCTTTGAGGTTCGTCTCAATGACTTGATCAAATTCGTCTTCTTTCATTCGCATGATCAGGTTATCACGGGTAATTCCTGCATTATTAATCAAAATGTCGATTTTACCAAAAGTTTCGTTAACTTGTTTGACCATAGCTTCGGCTTCTGTAGCTATTCCTACATTAGCACGAACAGCAAAAGCTTTGACGCCTAACTCTTCGATCAGACGTACGGTTTCGTTAGCAGCATCTTCACTACCCGCATAGTTAACTGCGATATCTGCTCCAGCTTCTGCTAGTGCAATCGCAATACTACGACCTATGCCTCGTGAAGCTCCTGTAACCAAAGCAGCTTGTCCTTGAAGTGGCTTACTCATAACATACGCATCTCCTTTTCAAATGAATCATCTGATCCGGCTTCTGGAGGGAAGATTAAACTTCCACTTGAAGTGCTTCTATACTTTCCAGACTGCTTATATTAATCAAGCGTACATTTTTATCTATTTTTTTAATTAATCCTGTTAATACATTACCAGGGCCAATTTCGATAAAAGTATCTACACCTTCATGAATCAGAAAACGAACACTATCTTCCCATAATACAGGAGAGTATACCTGTTCTACCAGTAACGCTTGAATATCGCTTCCCTGAGTCACTGTTTTGGCTGTTACGTTCGCCACAACCGGTACAGTCGCATCACGGAAAGATACCGTTTGTAAACGCTCAGATAATTGATCTGCTGCTGATTTCATCAAAGAAGAATGGAAAGGCCCACTCACTTCAAGCATAATCGCACGTTTGCCACCGATTTCTTTCACTCTTGCTGCTACAGCATTTACGCCTTCCACCGAACCTGATACTACAATCTGTCCGGGACAGTTCACATTAGCCAGTTCCACTGCATGTCCTGTAGCTGAAATCTCAGCACACAATGCCGCTAAAGGTTCACGTTCTGCTCCAAGTACAGCAGCCATAGCTCCTTGACCGGATGGGACAGCTTGCTCCATATATTGACCACGTGCACGTACAATCGCTACAGCTTGATCAAAATCCAAAGCATTAGCGGCTACAAGAGCACTATATTCTCCAAGACTATGACCTGCTACATAATCAGGTGTAATATTTTTGGATTTTAAAGCTTCAAACAAAGCGATACTTGCCGTTAACAAAGCAGGCTGTGTATTCGCTGTTTGTTTCAATTGCTCTTCAGGCCCTTCAAAAGCAAGTTCACTGATGCTAAAACCTAATACTTCATCAGCTGTTTTGAACAACTCTGCTGCTTGAGGTAATGCATCGTAAACGTCTTTTGCCATACCTACTTTTTGAGCGCCTTGACCTGGAAATACAAATGCTATTTTACCCATAGGAATCATCTCCTCCCTATTATCTGTTACCAATCAGATTCGTTGGATTACCATACTAATACAGATGCGCCCCAAGTTAGACCGCCGCCAAAACCAACCATAACGACACGATCGCCTTCTTTGATTCGTCCTTGTTCCACAGCTTCTACTAATGCTAGTGGAATAGATGCCGCAGAAGTATTCGCATATCGATCAACATTGATCATCACTCGATCTTCTGACAACTCTAGACGGTTCATTGCGGATTGAATAATACGGATATTCGCTTGGTGAGGAATCAAAATATCGATATCATCTTTAGTCATTCCTGCTTTGCGAAGAACTTCATCTGTTGCTGAACCCATCACACGAACGGCAAATTTGAAAACTTCACGTCCACCCATACGAATATAATGTTGATTGTTGCTTAGGGTTTCTGCGGAAGCTGGCAATCTTGAACCGCCTGCTGGCATTGTTAATAATTCGCCACCAGAACCTTCAGCACCAAGATCAAATGATTTAAATCCACGACCTTCGCCCACTTCACCGATAATTACTGCTCCAGCACCATCACCGAACAACACACAAGTGTTACGATCAGTATAGTCTGTAATACGTGATAACGTATCTGCTCCAATAACCAAAGCATTTTTATATAAACCCATTTGCAACATACTTGTTGCAGATGCTAGTGAATAGACAAATCCAGAACACGCTGCTGATAAATCGAAAGCCGCTGCATTTTTTGCACCTAATTTATCTTGCAAAATACAAGCGGTTGAAGGGAAAAAGGTATCTGGTGTAATCGTAGCTACTACAATTAAATCCAATTCTGTTGCATCCATACCTGCTGATTCCAATGCTTTGAGTGCTGCTTCATAGGCTAAATCAGAAGTTGCTTGCTCTGGAGCTGCAATATGACGCTCACGAATACCTGTACGACTGACAATCCATTCGTCATTCGTTTCAACCATTTTTTCAAGATCTGCATTTGTTAATATTTTTTCAGGAACATATTTTCCTGTTCCGATAATACCGATAGGTAAAACATTAATCATTGGTGTCACTCTCTTCCCACTAATTTCCTCATCGTTTTCGTTCCACGTCATTACGGTGGGGATGGATAAAACATGACGCAAGATGCTTATTGTATAACTTCTTTAGATATATTTTCAACCAACTGATTGCTGATCGCTATTCTTGCCTGACGAACAGCATGCTTAATGGCTCCAGCGTCAGATGAACCATGACTTTTGAGAACAAGTCCGTTCAATCCAAGTAAAGGAGCACCTCCATGCTCTTTGTAATCTAGCTTGCCTTTGAGACTGCGAAGTTCGGGCATTAATAATGCGGCCCCAATCTTGGTCTTGAGCGATTTGCTAAATTGTTGTTTGAGCAGTGAAAACATCGCTGATGCTGTACCCTCAAGTGACTTTAACATAATGTTGCCTGCAAAACCATCGCAGACCAACACATCACAGACTCCATTAAGTACATCGCGTGCTTCTACATTTCCTACAAAATTAATAGGCAATGCTTCTAGTAACGGGTAAGCTTCTTTGGTTAATTCATTGCCTTTGTTGGCTTCTGTACCTACATTCAATAATCCTACACGCGGGTTAGTAATACCATGAACTTTGTCTCTATAAATGCTACCCATCAGTGCATACTGTGCTAGATGTTCTGGTTTTGCATCCATATTAGCTCCAAGATCAAGCGCAAGTGTTCCGCCATCGTCAATCGTTGGAATCATAGGCGCCAGCGCAGGGCGCTCAATGCCTTTGATACGACCAACAACGAGTAAGCCTGTTGTCATCAGTGCGCCTGTATTCCCTGCTGAGATCATCGCTTGAGCATTGCCTTCTTTAACCATGCGACCTGCTACAACCATTGAAGCGTCTTTTTTACGACGAACAGCTTTGACCGGCTCATCTTCTGCTTCAATAATTTCAGTCGTGTGTACTATTTTTAAGTTGGATGGAATCTCTGTCAGTAGTGCTCGAATACGAGTCTCGTCTCCAACTAAAATGATCTCGGTATCTTTCCATTCTTTAGCGGCTTCGAGTCCACCTAATACATTGCTGTCTGGAGCGTGATCTCCGCCCATCGCATCAATGGCGATTATCATGATCTACTCCTCCTTCATGCTGTTCTTCACCATCTGAACGATAGATTGTAAAGTTTCCTTGGAATACCATTTCTTCACCAACATACGTCAGTACTTCTACTTTGGCTTTTCCTTTACGTGCAGGATTAGACTGCACATATGCTTTGGCAATACACTTCTCACCCAGATGAACCGAGCGGACAAATCTGATATCTGCCGATGCTGTCAAAGCAATCGCATCATTGATCACAGCGACCGCTAATGAATTCGCCTGTGCAAAAATGTGATGTCCACGTGCAATCTGTGTACGAGAAAATATATGTTCTTCACGAATCTCAAAAATAGAGATTCCACTTTTGTCGAGTTGCAGATCAACAACATCTCCGATCACTTCATCTAGAGGAAGTGATTTCACCTGATCGTAGGAGCGCTCAGCCATCAATTTCATTCGCTCACGCAACTCCGGTATTCCAAGTTCCATTCGATCTAGACGAATCGTCTGAATACTGACTTTTAATTGTCTGGTTAATTCTTGATCAGTCACAAACGGATTCTCTTCGATAATCTTCACGAGCCGTTGTTGGCGCTGCCGTTTGGGCAAACGTTCGATGGCTACGCACCTCCTTCGTGTTACGTAAATCGCACACAGATTTTAAAATTAAAGATACAACTTGAAAAGTTCTATCCGGGTACTACTGTATTCAAAAATATATGTAAACCTATTCGGTTTTAGTTTGATTTCATGTTGCCGTTCATTTTTTAGAACCTGGTACTAAGAATGTAGTATAAAGCATATTGAACTAAAAAGAAAGTGTCTGGTCTAGGTTATCCGCTAAACACGATTTTTCTGTGAACATTGTGTTTGATATACCAAATTATAAATATACAAAAAAATAGTACTTCACCAAATGATGAAGTACTACCTTTGTGAAAGACTATTGTTTGATAATCTCTCTTGATTTGTATGTTCCGCATACTTTGCAAACGCGGTGAGCCAATTTCATTTCTCCGCATTGCTCGCATTTCACCAAACCAGGTACTGCCAATTTAAAATGTGTACGACGTTTGTCACGACGTGTTTTGGAAGTTCTCCGTTGAGGTACTGCCATTGTTCCCACCTCCTTCATCTAATCAATCTTATCCAATGAACATATTACATGATCATTAAATCACTTAAAGAAATCTTTGAGTCCTGCCATTCTCGGATCGATAGGTGTGTTGTCACAACCGCAATCCTGCTCGTTCAGGTTGACTCCGCATGTCGGGCAAAGACCTTTGCAGTCTTCACTGCATAATACTCCAGGCGGAAGTTCAAGTACAGCAGCTTGTTCCATATATGGAGCTAAATCAACGGTATCTGTATTCACATACAGTGTATCATTATCTTCAGCTACATCTTCTGGTTCTTCACCATGCTTGAATTCTTCCTGAATCTCGAACTGTAAGTTCAAATCCACAGGCTTCAGACAACGTACACACGCCATCTGTAAGTCAAGTTTCAGTGTTCCTTGTACATCAACCACTTCATTGACTCTTTGCGCCGCTTTCACATCTACTTGGAGAGGTGTATAAGACAGAACATCGCTATGTTCCTTTAAAATGGAACTCATGTCAAGCGTGTCATGAAACTCTATCGGTTGATCGCTTTGCGCCAATTTTCTAAATTGAAATTGCATCATTATCACTCCAAACAAACAAAAATTATTATACCGATTATACGCAAGCTTTGTCAATGAATATTTGTTAAGGTATTTTGGTTAACACCTATTTTCGTTTATACTGATACCTATATTCAATATCAATGCTTGAGTTTTAAAAAGGAGCCTATCTATGAAAGTCGCAGGAATAATCGTCGAATATAATCCACTTCACTATGGACATCTACTTCATTTACAACGGACACGCGAAAAAACAGAATGTGATGCTATCGTTGCTGTGATGAGTGGTGGCTTCACACAACGTGGCGAACCGGCTATTTTTAGCAAATGGGCACGTACTGAAATGGCACTACATGCTGGATGTGATCTGGTTATCGAGTTACCTTCTGCTTATACTGTACAACCTGCTGAGTGGTTCGCTTATGGCGCAGTTTCACTTCTTGAAGCGACGGGTCTTGTAGATTCATTAGTGTTCGGTAGTGAGTCTGGTTCTCTGTCCCCATTAAAAGCTTTAGCAGACCTGCTAACGAACGAATCACCTGAACTGCGTCTACTTATCCAGAATCATCTTAAAGAAGGGATAAGCTACCCTGCGGCCCTTGGTCAAGCAGTAGCCAGTCTCTATAGTATACCAGATCAAGCCACATCTTTGTTAGATCAACCTAATAATACACTTGGACTTCAATATATGATTGCGCTGAATCGGTTAAATAGTTCTATACTGCCGGAGACGATCCAGCGAGAACAATCGCAATATCATGATCTTCAACCGACTCATGAACAGATTGCAAGCGCTACAGCAGTACGCAGGCTTCTATTTAGCGATGTTCAGCAAGCAACACCGTATCTGCCCGCAAGTACGATGTCTATTATTGAGCGCGAAATAGCCGCAGGTCGTGGCCCTGTAAAGCTTGATCAGTTATGGCAATCTTTATTTCAGCAGATTACCACGCATTCACCACAACAACTTGCACAGTATTATGATATGAGTGAAGGGTTGGAATATCGTTTCAAAAAAATATTACCTACTTTACAAAATTACAGTATTACTGATCTGATGACAGCACTCAAAACCAAACGTTATACTTATACACGTCTACAACGGCTTATTGCACATCTATTATTAGGTCATACGAAGTCGGTATTGAGTATCGAACAGTTGGAACAAGGTCCCGGGTATATTCGTGTACTTGGCTTTACAGACACAGGCAGAGAATTATTACGACAAATGAAAAAGACCGCTTCTCTACCGGTGATTACCAAACCGACAGATACCGATCATGTTCATATGGAGCTAGATATTCGCGCTTCTGCTATTCAAGCTTCTTGTTTTGCTGTACAGCAATCTTCTACTTTATATTCGGATTATAGACGCTCTCCGATTAGAATATAATGATTTCAAAATAAACAAAACCATTACGAAGTTGATAATGTATTCAATGCGTTAAGTGCATCATCTAACGTACTTACCGAGATCAATTGCATCGAAGATTTCATTTTGGCTAATTGTGCTTTGGCATCGGCATAATTGCCTTTAGGCACTAAGAAAATAGTTGCTCCTGCTTGCTGAGCTGCGACCACTTTGTGCTGAACACCACCAATTTCTCCAACTTGACCTTGAGGATTAATCGTTCCTGTACCTGCAATACGATGTCCTCGGGTTAAGTCTCCTGACGTTAATTGATTATAGATTTCTAATGTAAACATCAATCCAGCCGAAGGGCCACCAATATTAGTATTGGCAAAATGAACTTCATGATCCGCATCTTTAGGGGCGATTTTTTGGACTTCACCGATCGATACGCCAAATCCGACACGTTCTTGTCCGTTGCTATCTTTAAATTGAGTTAAGCTTACAGGCAGAGTAATCTGAGTACCTGCACGTTCAAGCACCACTTGCACTTGATCGCCATTTTTTTTGCTTTGTAATACTTGTTCCAGTTGTTTAAACGATGTAATCGGTTGCTGATCTATAGAAATAAATTTGTCCCCGGCATGAATAGAAGTACGAGCATCCGGTACACTAACCACAAATACATACTGAGGTTCTACACCGTAAGGAATACCTGCTTTTTTGTAAGCAGCAGCGATCGCATACGATTGTGAACTGCTCATATAATACAATTGTTCTGCTTCATATTCAGCACGATTACTTTGAATTGTTTTGCGAACAATTTCTTCATTGGAATCAAATAAAGAAGCGATCAACATGGCTGTATTGGCGTAAGTGACCGATATAGTGGTTAGCATAAATGTTCCTTTTTCATCCTTCTGGCCACCAGCCACACTTACGATTGGCTTCAATTCATCGGCACTACCAGGTCCATTGATCATATAAGGAGTTGGCATATATACCAGTACATAGACCAGAATAACAACACAAATAATATACAAAAAAGATTGTTTGCGGCTCATCGGGGATTTTAATAATCGGCCAGGCATGTTTTTCTCTCCTTTGATTCTTTTACAGCCTCACTTGGCGGCTACTCTTATTATCCCACGCTTATGTCCTCAATTCCATATTCGCGATCTTACTACTCGCTATCCGGACCTTCACTGAACTTTTGTTTTAAATGTTTTTCTATAATAGGTGGTACAAATTCAGATACGTTGCCATTAAAACGAGCGATTTCTTTAACCACGCTCGAGCTTAAATAAGAATATTTCGGATTGGTCATCATAAAAATAGTCTCTGCATCTGGATTCAGTTCACGATTGATCGAAGCCATTTGTAATTCATACTCAAAATCAGTCACTGAACGAATACCACGCACAATCACCTGCGCTTGGCGTTCACGTATGTAATTCGCTAACAGATCGCGAAAACTTTCAATGGTTACATTTGGCAAATCTGCGGTGACTTCTTTTAACAATTCAACCCGTTCTTCCACGCTAAATAAAGGCTTTTTGCTCATATTATTCAAAACAGCCACCACCAGATGATCGAACTGCTTGGCAGCACGATGAATAATATCCATATGCCCCATCGTTACAGGGTCAAAGCTCCCTGGATAAACCGCTAGATGTGATTTGGTTCCATGTTCACTCATTGGATAATTGTCCTCCCTGTTGTTGTGGTTCATATTCGTATACATTAATCGCTGTTTCTCCATAAACCACATGACGAATACACACGAAATGTTCTAGTTCTTCTGGATAATCATGTCCTGATTCATACTCTAGAACAATCGTTGCTGCTGGAGCTAACAATCCTCGTTCATGCATTTCGTTCATCAGTTCGATCCCATTTTTCATTTTGTAAGGAGGATCAAGAAATACAAGATCAAATAGGGCTTCACGTTTGGCTAATACTTTCAGTGCACGTCCTGCTTCATTACGGTACACTTCAGCTTGTTCGGTCAAGCCAGCCACTTGTAGATTACCACGAATCACTTCTATACTTTTATGTTCCAAATCTATAAATACCCCTTGCTGGATACCACGACTGAGTGCTTCGATCCCCAGACCGCCTGTACCTGCAAAAAGATCTAATACTTTTCCACCATCAAAATAAGGTCCAATAATACTAAAAATCGATTCTTTTACTTTGTCTGTTGTCGGACGTGTTCCATTACCGGGTACAGCTTTTAATGGACGCCCTTTGGCACTGCCTGATATGACTCTCATCTTGTGTTCACCTGTCTTTATGATATTTCGTATCACCATCTATTTGGCTTCATATGTCAGTTCTACGATGTACAAAGCTATCGTATCATATCATGTCTATGGTTCAAAAGGAATGTATCCTCAGCTTAGATTAGCATGCTAGATATAGATATGATGATGTATATATCAAAAAGCCCCTACAAGCAATGTAGGGGCCTTCTGTATTTTAAAATCGATTGAACTACGAGCTATAAAGTTCATTATTGCAATATAAATTTCACTTTGGTTCCATCCGGATATTTAGTCAATTGGTTACCCACCCATGATCCTGCTCCGCGGTTGTCTGAAGGTGTGACATAACGGATATCAGCTCCTGTACCGCCTTCAAGACACATCGCCATCGGCCACTCATCACGATCATAACCGGATTTGGTAGGTACTCCTTTTAATGAATCTTCACGTCTTTGATCTGCGCCATCCCGATCAATCGTACAGACTTCAGAATGTCCATCTGCAATTGCGTCTTTGATATGATCTGCTGTCTCAGGGTAACGACTGGTTGGAAAAGTAAGTGTGTAATCATAGGCTGCTGCTGCGTATATCGTATTATGTATTTTGCCCTCACCTTGCACTAAAAATGACACCGTTACTAACATCATAAACGTCATAGCTGTAAACAAAATCTTTTTCATACATCAACTTCCTTCCATTTTTTATTTAAATAATATAGGATATGAGATTATTTTAACTGCAATTTGTGATTTTTAAAATAGGTTTATGTAAATTTAACAAACATAAATTGTGAGTAATATTTAATCATTGCCTTTATCTGCGATTACATTTTATATAAAGTTAACAAATACCTAACATAAAATCCCAAAAAAATAACCCCATCGATTATCGACAGGGTCTATATTTATATTTATTTCAAAAGGGGTATGTCTGTATATTAAACGCTTGATATGAAATTAATCTGATGATTAGCTGAAAATAAGATTAATTTTATTTTGTTTGGATTTATATTTTATAGGGATTGTCCGATATAGATTAGGTATGCCTTCATTTCCAATACAGGCAACGAAAGGAGGTCCTATCATGGATATCGCTTCATTATCCACGGCAATGAGCCAAAGTTCGCTTTCGCAAGCTGTTGGTATCAAAGTACTTTCGTTATCTAAAGACATGGCTGAGCAACAAGGTCAACAAATGGCAGAAATGCTTAAACAAGCACCTCACCCGAATTTGGGAGGATCACTAGATATTCGCGCGTAATTCTGTATAAGATCACTTTTCTTATCTTTTATAATGCCGAATATGTAGCCTTGTCTGTCATCAGCAGACTTGGGAACAGAGCAAAAAGCTTCAATCTAGATCGATTGAAGCTTTTTGCTCTGTTTTACGTTATATTTGTGCTCTATTGTATAAAATATCTTCTATTCTTTTGAAGTCACAGATTGCTCAAGATTTACTGCACGCTTCCCTTGATTAAAGTAAGCGGTTGGCATCCCTTTCACTCCTGGCTTAACCATAAACAAACCACCTGCTAGCGGTTGATCTGCACTATCATCATCTTGTGCTGTTGTGATATAAAGCTCATCCAGATGCTCACCACCAAAAGCACAAGACGTGACACAGTTAACAGGCAAGGAGACTTCTGCAATCACTTTGCCACTGGTTGGATCAATACGTGAGACACGTTGACCTCCCCAGCGAGCGACCCACAACATGCCTTCTGCATCGATCGTCATTCCATCCGGATATCCTTCACTTTTGTCTACCGTAGCAACGACTTGTTTATTCGAAATGGTACCTTCATTGATATCATAATCAAAAGACACAATTTCAAGTGTTGGCGTATCAATATAATACAACGTACTATGATCTGCGCTCCATGCTAATCCATTCGATGTAGAAACTTCATCTATTAGCAAAGAAACATTGCCTTCGGTATTTAAGCTATAAAAAGCACCTTGCTCGGATTCTCCATTCAAACTCATTGTTCCTGCAAGGAAACGCCCTGCTGGATCGCATTTACCATCATTGAATCGGTTACCCGGTCTGCCTTCTTCAGGATCGTGAATTATGAATTTCTCACCTGTGGTCAGATTTAAGCGATATAGCCCACTAATAAGTGCGACAATCACTTCATTTTCCAGATACGGAACTACTGCGCTAACATGCTCTCCAATATCTATAGTACGATCTTCATGGGTAGAAGGATAATACATATGCAATTGATAACCTTCAATATCCACCCAGAGTAAGCGTTGAGATTGTTGATCCCAGCTGGGTCCTTCACCTAATTTGGCTTTGGCATCGATAACGATATTTGCTGTATATGTTTTGATACGTAACCCTCCTTGCTTTTCAATTATGGTGTAGAACGGCTCCAATCATATTGAACAGCTTGCAAAAATGAACGAGCAAGCACTAAATGTCCATTTTGATTCGGATGAACATGATCCCATCCATTCGATAATGAAGCTGGATACACATAAGCAGACAATGCGTCAAAAGCCGCTTGAGTATCTACAACGATCACCCCTGTTTCTTGTGCAATACGTTTCACAGCTTCTCCGTAAATATCCATCGTCGCACGCATAGGATCTTCAGTAGTCGTTGATAAGTAATAAGGTGTCATTAAGATTAACCCTTTGACTTTAGGCAACGTCTGCTGTACCAATTCACGCAATGTCTGTTCATATTCTTCTAAGTATACATGCCAATCCGTTTCAAGTGGATGGCTGAACTGCCGCCATACATCATTGATCCCGATCATAATAGATACCCAATCTGGATTGTGTTTGAACACATCTTCTTCCCAGCGAGCTTTGAGATGTTTGACCTGATCTCCACTTGTACCTGTATTGAGTACACGAATATTATAATCAGGATAAACCGTTTGCAAAAGAGAATCGACTAAAGAAACATAACCATCACCGATCTCCCAATATTGTCCTACAGGTCGTCCACGTCCACAATCAGTAACCGAGTCACCAATCATCAATAAGGTGCTATTTTTTTCAATTTTCATCTCTATCCATCTCCTCTAGACTGACAAAAATAGGGTCATCTACAAGTACAGTTATTACCATCCTTGACGATGAAGCCAAATCATACATTGCTTGGTCCAGTTTCCCATAACTGGGTGCTCCAAAGCAAGCCCCTGTCCATGTCCACCACTCTCATAAATATGTAATTCAAATGGAACATGATGTTGCTCTAAAGCCATTGCCATCTGCAAGCTATTTTGGACGGGTACAACATCATCATCTGTATTATGCCAGATAAAAGTAGGCGGTGTCTGTGCTGTAACACATTGCTCTGCACTATGAGCACGAATCTGTTCAGGAGATGCTTCTGCTCCCAATAAAGATAATCGAGAACCCTCATGTCCATAGAGCTCCATCGTAATAACTGGATAGCACAAAATCATAGCATCCGGTCTCGAACTAATCGATTGAGTAACTCCTGCTACCGTCACCGATTGTTCTTCGTACACAGTACCTGTCATCGCTGCTAAATGACCCCCTGCGGAAAATCCTAATATCGCGATTTTGGACGGATGAATGCCATAATGCGCGGCATGTGCGCGTACATAACAAATAGCACGTTGACCATCTTCTAATGGAATACGTTGCTGTTTGGGTGATAAACGATAATGAAGTACAAAAGCAGAAATACCATTTTGATTGAGCCACTCTGCAACAGGCGCACCTTCATGGTCTGCCCGATGTTCATACCCTCCGCCGGGCAATACAATGACCACTTTATCCGAATTTTCTACAATAAACGGTACTAAATAAGCTCTTTCTTCTGTGGTAGCTGTATCTTCTTTTCCATCGATCCATATCTTTTCTACACTCACATTTTGATCCCCTTTCTGAACTATCACTGGTTATCAATATATTGTAAGCGCTTAATAAAATCAACTCAATAATTGAAGCAGATCGGACCTATCCGCTTCATGATTCATTGATAATCTAATGTATTATTCAATACAAATTACGGAATTGTTCCGGTGTAACATCTTCTAATCGACGGAATGTAGCTACAAAATGACTGGAATCTCTAAATCCAACTTGACCTGCTACTTCTTTAATCGTCATGCGAGGATACAGTGTCATCAATTCTTTGGCTTTGCGAATACGGAGTAAAATAAAATAAGCATACGCCGTCATACCAAATGTCTGGCGGAATAAGGTATTCAAATGTCTCGCACTTACACCGACTTGATCTGCCATATCTTCAAGACCAATATTAGGATCGTCATAATGGGATTCCATAAAGGACATCAGTGGCTTCAATCGTTCTACTGTATGGGATAACGAAGGCAGATTATTCACACGACCATGCTTTTTGAGCAATGTTAAAAAGCGGTATAGATCCGAACTGGTATCTAGCCCTGATAAGTCACGATCACTGCGAATCTGACCCAGTAGTCCACTGGTAAATGTCTCTAATTCACATCCACGATCCCATTCATAATAAGCCGAATGTGATAATCCAAGCGTCGATACGATAGCGAGAGACTGAGGTCCTCCAAATGTTAAATACGCGGTCTCCCATACCCCGCTGATCGGACGATACCCATGAGCATCTCTGGGTGCCAATAATACACCTGATCCTGCTTTGACTGTATAGCTAGTTCCACCAAAATAAAGTTCGCCTTCTCCATTAACAGCTTGAATCCAATGATAACAAGGATAGCCATCTGGACGATCAATAGATTCCTGATCGGCGTTGTACCCGATACTCTCCATATGAATAGGTAACTGCAAGTCTCTAAGCTCTGTAAAAAAGCGACGATCCGGTATAGTTACATACATATTTTTCACTTCCAATCTCCATATTATTATACACTAAGCACATTTTATTATATTCTATAAGGGAACGAGTTGCTTTACTATAGAGTTATTCTTATACAAGGAGTGACAGTCATGATTAGCAGTAAACTTCCCAAAATTTTTTACGGTGGCGATTATAATCCTGAACAATGGGATCAACAGACACACCAAGAAGATCTACAACTATTCAAACAAGCTGGAATCGATATCGCTACAGTGAATGTATTCTCTTGGGCACGTAATCAGCCCGATGAAGTTCATTATCAATTTGAATGGTTAGACCAATTGATCGATAGCCTTTATGAAAGCGGTATCTATACTTGTCTTGCAACCAGTACTGCTGCGCATCCGGCATGGATGGCGAAAAAATATCCTGATGTTCTTCGTACGGATAAAGATGGTCGTAAGCGTAAATTCGGCGGTCGTCATAACTCTTGCCCCAATAGCCCGACGTATCGTAAATACTCCACAGAAATTGCTAGTCGACTTGCCGAACGTTATAAAGATCATCCTGCAATTGTAGTATGGCATGTCTCTAATGAATATGGTGGCGATTGTTATTGTGACAATTGTGAACGTGCTTTCCGTGTATGGCTCAAAAAGCGCTATGAGACATTAGATGCACTGAATACCGCATGGAACACTTCATTCTGGGGTCATACTTTTTATGACTGGGATGAAATTGTGCTGCCAAGTAATTTGAGCGAAGAATGGGGAGACGATAATACGAACTTCCAAGGTATGTCTCTTGACTATTCCCGTTTCAACTCGGACAGCATGCTAGAGTGTTATCAATTGGAATATGATGCGATTAAAACTATTGTTCCAGAAGCATTAATTACTACGAACCTTATGGGCTTTTTCAAACCTTTAGATTATTTTAAATGGGCGAAACAGATGGACATTATCTCATGGGATAACTATCCAGGATTGGACACACCGGTTAGTTATACCGCTTTAGCTCATGATCTGATGCGCGGTATCAAAAATGGTGATCCATTTATCCTGATGGAACAGACGCCTAGTCAACAGAACTGGCAAGCTTACAATTCACTTAAACGCCCGGGTGTGATGCGCTTATGGAGTTACCAAGCTGTCGCTCATGGTGCAGATACGATTATGTTTTTCCAACTTCGTCGTTCAGCAGGCGCATGTGAGAAATTCCATGGTGCTGTCATTGAACATGTTGGACATTCCAATACACGTGTATTCCGTGAAACCGCATCACTTGGAAGCGAATTACAGACTTTGGGTGACACATTACTTGATTCGCGTATTGAATCCAAAGTTGCTATACTATTTGATTGGGACAACTGGTGGGCCATCGAAAAATCAAGCGGTCCTACGATTGCGCTCAAATATGTAGATCAGATACATAAATACTACAAAGCCTTTTATGATCGTAATGTTCAGGTCGATGTAGTGGGTGTAGATTCTGATCTTAGCGCCTACGAATTAGTTATCGCGCCTGTTCTTTATATGGTCAAACCAGGTCTAGCTGATAAATTAGAACAATTTACGCAAAATGGTGGCACATTTGTCACGACATTCTTTAGCGGCATTGTAGGCGAGACTGATTTGGTTGCTCTGGGTGGTTATCCTGGCGAACTACGTAAGTTGCTTGGTATCTGGGTAGAAGAAACAGATGCTCTGCTTCCTACGATGCGTAACCAAATCGTAATGGATACTCCTTTAGGTGATCTTAACGGCGATTATGAATGTGGTATGCTCTGCGATCTGCTTCATACCGAAGGTGCCGAAGTTCTTGCCCACTATGGTGATGACTTTTACAAAGGAATGCCTGTGCTTACCCGTAATACGTATGGTAAAGGTGAAGCATGGTATATCGCTTCTGATGGAGAAGAAGCTTTTATTGATGGTCTCATGAAATTTATTGCCGATCAAAAAGGCATTCAACCTGTGCTTGATACTCCAGCAGGTGTTGAAGCTGGGCGACGTGTTAAAAACGGCGAACAATTCATTTTCTTGCTCAACCATAATGCGGAAGCTGCTACAGTAGAACTACACGATCTACAAACGACTAATTTGCTAGATCCTCATCACACAGGTTCTTCTATCGAAATTCCTGCGCGTGGTTCTGTTATTCTTAGTGCTTCCTATAGCAGTTAAATCCATTTCAGTGTAATATTAATCTCAATTGGTAATATATGACATGATAATCGATTAACATCCTTATTTTACCACGAATGAAGCGATACGTAAAATGTATTTAATTACATTTACGTATCGCTTTTTTTCGTTCGTATTTCTAGGCTATATCTATATTTAAACCGTCATTTGCTTATAAAATAACGCCATCTTTAAAAATAGCTATTTCGCGGAAACCATGTTTTTCACTGTTCGTTTGTTGCCGTCCTGAAGCAATATCTACAATCGATGTTAATAGATCTAGAGATACTTCTTCCATCGTTTTACCTTCTAATAGTTGCCCTGCATTATAATCAATCCAATGTTTTTTTCGATAAGCCAGATCTGATTGTGTAGCGATTTTGAGTGTAGGTACAGGTCCACCAAATGGCGTTCCTCTTCCTGTCGTAAATAACACAATGTGTGCCCCTGCCGCAGATAGGGCTGTGACAGATACCAGATCATTACCGGGTGCTTCGATAATATTTAGTCCGGATTGTTGTACACGCATACCGTATCTGAGTACATCCATGACTTGAGAATGTCCACCTTTTTGCGTACAACCCAGAGACTTTTCTTCCAGTGTAGTGATGCCTCCTGCTTTGTTTCCCGGCGACGGATTTTCATAAATATTTTGCCCATGATTCACAAAGTATTGCTTAAAACCGTTGATCAATTCAACCAGTTCGTCAAACACTTGCGGTGTCTGCGCACGATTCATCAATATTGTCTCTGCACCAAACATCTCCGGTACTTCTGTTAGGATTGCTGTTCCTCCAGCAGAGACAATAAGATCTGCAATAGAACCGACTAACGGATTAGCTGTAATGCCTGATAAGCCATCTGAGCCACCACATTTTAAGCCTATTTTTAATTTGGATAAAGGAACCGGCTGGCGCTGTACTTGCTCTGCCTGCATGACCAGTTCTTCCAGTAAGTTTAATCCTACTTCCATCTCGTCATCTTCTTCTTGTGCTTTGAGATAACGGACTTTGTGCGCATATTCTGATGGGATCGCTTCGGCAAATTGTTCAATCTGATTATTTTCACAACCTAGTCCGATAACTAGTACACCCGCTGCATTGGGATGAAGTACAAGTGAAGCTAATAATTGCTTCGTGTATTCCAGATCATCACCTAATTGGGAACAGCCAAATGGATGCGGAAAATGATAGACCCCTTCAACCCGTCCTTGCATATCTGCATGAGCAATACGAGCGAGCGCTTCACAGACTTTATTAATACAACCTACAGTATTAATAATCCAGATTTCATTACGAATACCGACTTCGCCATTCTCACGTACATATCCTTCAAATGTCTGTAAATGTTCAGGAACAATTGTAGGCATCCATGTCGGTGTAGGTTCATAACGATAATCTAATGTTCCTGATAGACCTGTACGTAGGTTATGCGTATGAATCCATTGTCCCGGCTGAATTCGCTCTTTGGCTTTGCCGATTGAAAATCCGTATTTCATTACATCTTGATCAGGAGCAATCTCATGTACTGCTATTTTGTGACCACGTGGAACATGATCGCTAACAGACAGGATGGTTCCATTTTCCAGCATAATGAGTTCGCCGGGAGACACATCTCGAAGCGCAATCACGACATCATCTTGCTTTTGGATAGTGATGCAATCTTTGATTATAGTATTCATAGCTGTGGTTCCTCCAATAACTGGATATTCGATACGATGGCTTTCGCTAATCCTTCAATTTCAGTCAAATCTTCATCCCAGATCTGTTGATCTGCCAGAATAGACGTAACAACATTTGCTAATTGTGGTTGTTGCCAGTGTTCTGCAAGGCGCTGTAGATAGCGTTCATTATCTTTTATAGTAATCAGTGTGCCTGATGGAATCTTCGTCTGATACCTTTGTCCATCTTCCACTGATTGTGTCCGATACAATAAAATCAAAGCTGCAAAGGAGTACACGATCTCAGCAGGCAACTGGTTATATTTTTCTGAATACGCTTTCAATGTTGGTAAGATTCGAGTCTTAAATTTGCTTAGACTGTTCAGTGCAATATCTTGCAGACGATGTTCCAGATACGGATTACGGAAACGCTCGAATGTTGCTGTTGCATAAGCATGTAGTTCTTTTTCATCTAATGTTAATGCTGGAATCACTTCTTCAGTGATCGTAGACATCACCCAATCGCTAAGCTTTGTATCTTCCATCACATCACGAACAGTGACTTTGCTATACCATAATCCTACAGGAGTCATTAAAGTATGTGCTCCGTTAAGAATACGTACTTTGCGTTCATGAAAAGGTTGAAGGTCTTTCACCCAGTGCACATTCAGTCCAATCTGTGCCAATGGTAAACGTTTATCCAATTCTGGCTCCCCTTGAATCGCCCATAGATGATAAGGTTCTGCTGTATTGATAAATGGATCTTCATAACCATATTGATTTGCCAGACGTTGATATTCTTCTTCAGGTGGCATACCGGGTACAATTCGATCCACCAGATTGTTGAGAAAACGCTGGGACTGCTCGATCCATGTCACAAAATCAGCACCCAATCCAAATTCTTTCGCATAACGAAGTACATATTGCTTGAGTAGATCACCATTATGTTCTATTAATTCGCAAGGTAAAATTAACAACCCGTGTTCCAAGCTCCCTGCAAAATGTTGAAATCTGCGATACAAAAATACGGTTAATCGTGCAGGATAATTAAGTAACGGTTCTCCTTCTGTATAGTGGATCGGTTCATAGGCTAATCCTGCTTCTGTCGTATTGGAGATAATGATATCCAAAGACTCCAATTCCGCTAATTGTAGAAATTGTTCCCATTCGGTATAAGGGTCGATAAACGTTTTGAACACAGGAATAATAGACTTTTCTTCAATCACTTCTCCCTGTTGTAATCCCCGCGTGATCAATGTATACAGCCCATCTTGCTCTGCTAATTGTTTTAATTTGATAGCTCCATTTGGTGTAGGCGGAGTCAGAGCAATACTGCCATGGTATTTCCCTTGATTAATACTTTCATAGATCATCCAATCAAAAAATCCTCTTAAAAAGTTACCTCCGCCTATCTGCAATATTTTAATCGGAAGCTGACGAATAGTTTCGATTTTACGACGCTCATCCTGACTATTCATTTCTAACCGCAAAGGTGCAATATATTTTCCGATCGACATGATACGCCTCCATCCTGATTTATATATGATGATTATATTTTCGATTAAATGATTGCATCAATATTGTTCACGTTAACATTTTACAAAATATGACTCTTATTTGCTTCCTATTGTAGCATCAAATCTATAAAAATAGTCAACTAAAATATATTTATTATGATCCTTTTTTTATTTCAACTACGATCGGGACGTATTCTGTAGTCATTGGCTATAAAAAAATAACGAACATCGAGAGTATTCTCAACATTCGTTATTTCTGTGTTCACTTTGGACGAAGTAGTCATCAAGTCTCAATGCATTACTTAAATATACGACGACATAATAATTGTAAAAGCGGTCCACTTTTCTCATACCATTGTAGTCCAGCATCAAGACGCTTGGCTTGAGCAATCACTACATCAGCATCGTCGATCCCTTCGAAATACCGGCTTAAAAAGTGCATAAATACATCAATACGACGTAATAAAATAAGCAATGGGATCACTTCAGTCTCCTGATCTGATAACTGAACATGAGTAGCATATCCTTGTAAAAAAGCAGTACATTGCTTTTCGTCTGCTCCATTCCATTCTACAGTCTGCAACATATCTGATAAGCATACCGCTGGCTCCATAGCCCGTAGATCACGTGTAACAAATTCAAAATCCAATATAGCGGTAATCTCTCCATCAGCGGATTCAAGCATATTCGATGCATTTAGATCACCATGAATTAATTGATGTGGTAATGATACCAGACGTGTAATCCGCATCAACTGCTCTCCAAGGCGTTCTCCAATCCGATAAAGAATATCTGCAATACTGTTAAAATCTTCTGGTGGATGAGCGCAGAACGCTTCCAATCGACCCGGACTGCACAAAGGATACGATTGACCTAAACGATAATAAGGCGGATACACCGGATGCAGATCAATATCAATCTGTGCCAATGCCGCTGATAATTGACCGGTGACCTGTCCAAAGTGGAAAATCTCTTCTGTTGTTCTAAGTTGAGGTGTACGCCCATCCATATAATGAAATAACGCTGCTATTCTACCAGCGCTACGAGAATCATCTTCATTGACTGGTTGTGTAACATAGATTGTCTGCCCTTTGGTATCTTTGACAGGCTTTGGTGTATTTAGCCCAACCAAAACAGCAGGAAGTGCAGATAATACTTCATGCTCATAACGAACTTTCTCAGGTTCGTTGTGTGTCTCATAACGTCTTAGCACATAACGACTAGACGCGTGATCGATAAACATCGTGGTATTATTCATACCGCCTTTACCTTCAACCATATGCCAATTTCCAGATGGAAAATAATGATCTGCCAGTTGTTCCATGGAATCTATATATTCGCTTTCCAAGGGTTCCCCTCCTTGCTGCCTTTTATAATGCGGGTAATGGAGAAGCTGATTGAGTCCATATCGTTGAAAACTCTAGGTGCAGACACTGACTTTTTTCAAGCCAAAATATGTGAGCAATAGAAATGCAACACGACCATGCTTCATCTATTACGTTGTCTGTATACTATTCAGCAATCTTATCAGCCTATTGCATCTTATTTTCGATGAAAGCTAACCTCTAACCTTTTACCTGTTTGTTAATAATATAACAATTCAGGTGTCCTTACCAATCCAAATTTTAACGGATTGCAAAAGTTCAGGAATACGTTTACTTAAACAGCACTGATTCTTGTAATTCTTCCCTTATAAATAGCTAGGTAGCTTCTATATCCTATCTTTGTATGCGTAAAAGATATAAGGGTATACACCAAAAATCCTTTTCCTGTTCGCAGTGATCTGCTTCAAGAAAAGGATTGATCTTCTATAGGATAGGAAGTGGGTCAGTATCATTGTTGGTATGGTTAGCGTTAACGAATAATTTGTTGTTGAGTCGGCAGTTGGGTATCTTGTTGCTGGCATTTGGTAGCGGCACTTTGGACAGCTCGCATAATTCCTCCGTATCCAGTGCATCGACATAAATTACCACATAGTCCTTCTTTGATCTCATGATCGCTCGGAAGAGGATTCTGATCCAGTAAAGCTTTGGTTGAAATAATCATACCGGGTGTACAATATCCACATTGAAATCCACCTTCTTCTAAAAAAGCTTCCTGAATCGGATGTAATTGATCTTCGTGTTCACCATGTAATCCTTCAATAGTCGTAATTTCTTTGCCTGCACATTGATAAGCCATTGTGAGACACGAATTAACAGGTTCTCCATCAATCAAGACCATACAAGCACCACAACGACCGATTTCACAAGAGACTTTGGTTCCAGTCAGATCGAGGTCACCACGGATGATATCTAATAGACGACGCGAAGGATCAATTTGTAGTTCACGATGTTCTCTATTCACAGTCGCTTGCCAGGTTGTATTTGTTGTTTTCATCGTGGACTCACTCCTTCTTCTTGCCATGTTTCGATTGGTTGAATCAGTAATTCACGAGCAACAGGTAAATGAGGAACCCATACACCGACAGCATCCCGAATCGCAGCTGTAATCGCTGGTGCAAGCGCCACTGAACCTATCTCGCCTATTCCTCGTGGACCAAAGGTGTCTCCTTCTGGCAAATCTTCGATCGCTTCTACTTCAAGAGAGGTATGCATATCTTTGATTGTAGGAATCAGATACGTATCCATATTTTTAGTCAAATAATGCCCTTGATCCATCACTGCATCTTCAGTAAGTGTGAATCCTAATGCCATCACACTACCGCCTTCAATTTGTCCCAAAAATCCCATCGGATTAATGACCGGTCCTGCGGCAACCGTATGATAATTCGCTAACAATTTCACATGTCCTGTTAATGTATTAACTTCCACTTCGGCGGCAACAGCGGCATACGTATATAAATAATGTCCACCGACTACAGCATCTGGCGTAGTTGGATAAGCGAATTCGGTATCAAAAATCAATTGTTCTTGTTGACCGGATTGACTCATATATTCTGCAATTTCAAGATACGTGATAACAGGTTCAGATTCTTCTAAAAGAATCGGGTCATCAGTCAATAACCGTATCCCTTTAATCCCTGTGGTTAACTGCTCCGACGGTACACCTGTGATTTGCGTAGCTATTTTTAAGATCGTTTGAAGAAAAGGAGTCTTCAGTCGTTGCAAAGCCATCCATGCCATCGTCGTCGAACGGGAAGCTGTACTTGAGCCGCTATGAGGTACACGATCCGTATCTCCTATAACGATACTAAGATCATCAGGTTCACACTGGAAGAGATCCATCAACATCATCTCTAATGTAGCAATTAATCCTTGTCCGAATTCTTCATAGCTAAATGAAACTTCAATTTTGCCTTGTTCATTGAGTGCAAGACGCCCGCCAGCGGGGTCATCAATCCCATATCCTAAGCCTGCACCATGCATAGCGAGTGCCGCCCCTATCCCACGCTTAATCCATGGAGGCTGGAACGTGGATGACTCTTCACTTAGTCCGCTCATCACTTCAACGTTATCATGCCATTCAGAATCTGCTGAGCTAGCTAACTGTAACTTACGTTGCCATAGCTTGCATTCAGCCAATGCTTGCATCACTTGTTCAAGACCATTGGTCTGTAAAATACGTTGTTCTAATGGCCCAGGATCATGTTGTAGACGACGATTCATCATTCGGAATTCCCACGGGTCCAAATGTATCATTTCAGCCAACCGATCCATTTGCCCTTCCATTGCAAATATCGCCTGATTGCCACCAAATCCACGAAATTCACCAGATAGTCCGTTGTTGGTATAGACCGATACGCCTTCTACATCCACATGCTCCATACGATAAGGCCCCATAGAGTGTTCTGTTGCAAAATTAAGTACAGGTGCTCCCAGTGTCGCATATGCTCCTGTATCTGCCACAATACGAACATAATGAGCGATAAGGCGACCTTGTTCGTCCATGCCTGTTTTCATTTCAATCTTCATTGGATGACGCTTGAGTCCAGCCCGAACCGATTCCTGACGTGAATTATGCATTTTGATCGGACGACCACTTTTCAATGCTAATAATGAACCATACGGCTGTACATTTAATTCATCTTTACCGCCAAATGAACCCCCAATTGGACTGGATATCACACGAATACGTTCTTCATCCCAACCTAGAATACGCGCAATTTGCATCCGATCTTTATAACCATGTTGCGTTGGAGCATAGACCGTCAGACGACCATCGCTTTCAGGGACAAATAAACCGCCTTCTGTTTCCATATACGCATGCATTTGTCTGGGTGTACTGTAGACTTGATGCACCACATACGCACAATCCGCTAGAGCCGTATCTGTACTTCCACGCTTCACTTGCGTACGATGAAGAACATTGCCTTGGGGATGAAGCCTTGGAGCTGATTCTTCCAGTGCTCTAGTCGGATCGGTAATCGTCTCTAACACTTCATATTCTACATGGATCAAAGACAGCGCATGTTCAGCAATCTCTAATGACGTTGCGGCTACAGCTGCGATTGCATCTCCAATATAACGAACCGTATCTTCACATAAAGCAGGTTGATCGGGTGTAGCTATACCAAATCGATTCAGTCCGGGGACATCTTGATGAGTAATCACTGCGATAACGCCTTCATAGGCTTCGGCTCCAGACACATCCAATGACAAAATACGTGCATGCGGATGAATACTGCGTAGAACACGTCCATATAACATGCCTTCTGCGGTCATATCGGTTAAATATCGCAATTCACCGGTTACTTTTTCTTTACCATCCCGTCGTTTGCGCCAGCGTTCCCCACTACTCTCCCGATTCAATAGCATACTCTGTCATCTCCTTTCGATCTGTGAATGAATACTTTCCCATAATCCAGCTGCTAGCAGATTTCCTGCTGTTTGTTGACGATACTGTTCACTAGCAAAAGGATCACTGTACGTTACAAAGTCTTCACTTGCTAATAGAGCTATCGAAGTGATCATTTCTGCATGATACCGATTTCCTTCTAATAACTGTTCACATCTTGATAATCGCATCGCAATACCTGAACCACCACCTGCGGCTATTCTAACTTGTGAGAAGTACCCTAACGGATCGACCATGGCACGAAAAGCCACCGTAACCAGCGATGGCGTAAATGCTTCTCTCCGTCCAATTTTGCGAAAAAAAGTGATTTCTTGTTGATGTTCAGTAGACTGTTTTTCTAATACAATGCCGATTAAAATAGCATGTAGACTTCTACGACCGCTTTTCACTACATCTAACCAATCGACGATATCTTGTTGGATCAAGTCGACTTTGCTTCCGATATCTGCCCAATGAAGTGAAGCATTGTGCACTAACAAAGCGGGAATAGCATCGCCCACTGCTGAAGCTATATTGCCCCCGATTGTTGCTTGATTACGAATAGAAGGAGCGGCAATATGACGACAAGCTTCATATAGAGTGGCTCCATGATTCGCTATATACATATCTGCTCCGCATTCGCGTAGTCTTGTTAACGCTCCAATGTGTATATGCTGATCACTCTCATCAATGCCACGGAGATCGGCAATCGTATCGAGCCTTATCAAATGCTCATGTTTACTTACGATGCCGCCTTCCCACTGAGTACGCAATAAGGTTCCACCTGCTACAAAAGCGGCATTGGCTCCATATTGACGTTTGATCATCATGGCTTCTTCCATATCTGCCGGTTCCCACACCTGACATGGAAAAGGATCAGGAATCCTGCTTGTCTCTATATTCATTTCCATGATGTCACCTCCACTTGTTCAAACCTTACTTTCGATGATGATATGTGAGCCTTTATCATCTATCCGTTGAACAAATTTTAATGAAATCATAGATTTATGTCAATTATTCTAACCTATATTTGTGTTATACCTAAATTAAAGGCATTATTTTGTGCTTTACGCCCTTTAAATAAATAAAATACGATCTTATATGTAATATAATATAACATTAAATGAAAATATTAATATTGAGCTAGATGCTGTTGGATCTGTAGCCATGCTTCAGGTGTATCTGCATCCCAGAAGAAATGATCGGGATATCTCACGATATTGCTATAAAAATAAGGATTTGTTAGTAACTTACGAGCGCCTTGATCACCTTCCAGTTCTTCTAGATACATCCACATATGTTCAGGAAAAATAACAGGAGGCTTTATTCCTTCATGATCGGCACAAGCAATAAAATCTACATCCGGCTGATGCTGATAAATAGTCATTAGTTCAGTCAACATAGTCGATGTAATTAAAGGTTGATCACCAAGTAAAATAAGTACGGCATCTGCTGAAGATAACCGTACTTGCTTCATTCCACAACGAATCGAATACGACATTCCTAAATGTGCTTGTTCACATACTACATTTTGCATTTTAGAAGGGTATTGCTGTATCCAATCTTGAATCTCCTGTTGCCATTGTGATGAAGAATAAGGTGCTGTGACAGTGATAACCTGCTGAATCTGCTCGGTATGGAGCACAGTAGACAGTACCTTCCCTCCAATCGTCATGACAGGCGTTGCATTTTGATTAGAGGGTATAGATTCTAACGGTAGACTTAATTTGTCTTTGCCCATACGACTGCTTTTACCCGCCGTAAGCACTAATGCGGTAATGTTCATTCATAACTTCCTTTCTCGGTACAAGCACACGCCCGCGTTTGACAGCAATCAACTCGGCTACAATACTAATCGCTATTTCATCAGGGCCATCTGCTCCAATCGATAAGCCCACAGGCGAATGGAGATTAGCATAAGCAGGTAATTGATCCATCAGACGACGTGTCCGCTCTTTAGAACCCATGATTCCTAGATAAGCACAATCTTGGTCTATCATTAACTCAATCCATTCTCGTTCACGTGGGAAATTATGACTCATTAATATCACATAATCTTGTTCACCTGGCTGGATTTGTTCATACAATGATTGTGGAAATCCGACAACACAGGTCGCTCCGGGAAAACGTTCATTTGTACATAATCCTTCACGCCAGTCTCCAATCACTACGTCAAATCCAGCTACCTGTGCCAAAGAATGAACAAGTTTACTGTCATCTCCAGCACCGATCAGAATTAGACGTGGCTTAGGTCGATACGTGCGTACGAATGTATACTGCTCTTTTTGCGAAGAAGGAACTTGTACTGTACTCAAATCTGCATTATGAGCAAGCATCAACGGTTGATGAGATAACTGGTAATCAATCTGGTCGCCATTGTTTTGAAAAGAACGAGTTAATACGACGTTCTCACCTTGATCTAAGCGAGTATGCAATTCAGTAATCACATTCAAAAAGGAACCTCTGACTGGCTCTAACAAAATATTCAATAATCCGCCACAGCCAATATTTTCGCCCCAGGATAGATCATCTGCTGGTCGCATATCATATTCGACAACACAGACTTGTAAACTGTTCCAGACAGCATCGACGCGAGCTACAAGATCGCTCTCTAAGCAACCCGGGCTAATACTTCCAAATTGCTGTCCATCAGCCGTCAGAATCATGGAGACTCCTTCTTTGCGGTACGCATGTCCTTCTACATGGACAACAGTAGCCAGAACTGTACGTATGTGTTGTTGATGTTGCGATAATGCAATTGTGCACAGGTCTTTCATATCCATGAGTCTCCATCTCCTTTGAATGTAAATATGAATTTTAAATCCGTGTCATTAAACGTTTAATCGAACGATCAGACTCACGTAATACAATACTACGATCAATTGTTTTGACACGGCGATTCGCTAATACTACGCTACCATCGATAATCACAGTATCTACATTGCTACGTGTCGCAGAATAGACCACTCTGGAATAGACATCCACATCATATGAAGGAAATGTATGATAATCTTCCAGATCCAGTAGTACCATATCTGCTTTTTTACCGACTTCTAGACTACCGATTTCTTTGGCCATACCGAGTACTTCTGCGCCACCCATCGTTGCCATACGTAGCACCGTTCTAGCATCCATCACTGTAGGCCCATGAGGAACCTTTTGGATCAAAGCCGCCAGTCGCATTTCTTGGAACATATCTAGATTGTTGTTACAAGGTGCTCCATCAGCGCCAAGACCGACATGAATATGACGATTCATTAAGTCTGGAATCTCGGCAATTCCTGAAGATAACTTCAGATTGGAACCCGGACAATGCGTTACTTTAACTCCACGCTTGTATAAAATCTGCTTTTCTTCTTCGCTTAGCCAGACACAGTGTGCCAGAATGAGACGTGGATTCGCTAGACCGATATGATCGAGATAGACAATATTGCGCATGCCTCGCTCTTGTTCAACCAGTGAAATTTCGCCACGATTTTCAGAAGCATGGGTATGCACTTTAACATGATATTGTGCTGAAAGATCACGAACTTCGGTCAACAATCGTTCAGTACAAGAAACAACGAATCGTGGACAAAATGCATATTGAATACGTCCACCGCCGAATCCATTCCATTTTTCCAGTAAATCTACACTTTTTTGTAGAGATTCATCGGTATCTTCTTGTAAAGGTTCAGGTACATCGGTTCCATGATCCATCATCACTTTGCCCGAGATCACACGTAGACCACTCTGCGCCATCGCTTGAAAAGCCGAATCGGTATGATGGACGGTTTCCATATCACAAATGGTAGTCGTTCCACTGGAAATAAGTTCTCCAATACCAAGCAAAGCCGAATAGAAAATGGATTCTTCATCATGAGCCGCTTCCAGTGGCCAGATACGCTTACGCAACCAGTCCATTAGCTCCATATCATCCGCTCGTCCACGGAACAATGTCTGACACAAATGAATATGAGTCTGAATAAATCCGGGAAGCAATGTTTTGCCTTGTCCATCTATTTCTTGATCCGCATGATCGTCCAAATGAGGAGCCATTTTGACAATTTTATTATTTTCGATCAATAAATCTCCGATAAATACTTCTTCAGTGGCATTCATTGTGACCATCTGTGCTTGTCTTATCATGATGCTTCCCATGCTGCTTACCCCTCTCTGTCTCTATACCACGTTATATGCCAATCGCGATCCCATCACTACGAGGGTCAGCCGCACCGCTAAATACGCCTTGTTCACTAATCATAATCCCCTGTGCTTCGCCCATTACCGCATCATAATCACGGATCGGTTCAACGATATGACCATATGCTTCTAAACGTGAATAAATATCTTCATACGAACGACTTTCGATCTTCAACGTATCGCTCATATCGCCCCATGTTCGTCCATAAAGCCAGCGAGGTAATCCTATGGCTTGTTGGATATTAAGCTGATAATCAATCACCCCGGTCAAAATAGACAACTGTGTCTGTGGTTGCCCTTCTCCACCTTGTGTACCTAACAGCAGATAAGGCTTACCATTTTTGGTAACCATCCCGGGCATTAACGTATGGAACGTTTGTTTACGTGGCTCCAAGACATTAGGCGCACGATCATCCAGTGAAAAGAATGATCCACGATTTTGTAAAATGACTCCGCTATCTCCCGGTACATAAGCCGATCCAAAATCAAAATAAAGACTTTGAATAAACGAAACGGTATTTCCTTCATTATCTGTGACAGCCGCATAGGCTGTATCTTGACCCATCGCTGGAGACAGATGTGGAGACGCTTGTGGACGATACTGCATGTCATACCATAATTTACGAGCATAGTCTTTGGAAAGTAATTGCTCTAGCGGAATCTCTCTAAACGCAGGGTCAGTCAAATAACGATCACGATCTTGAAATGCTTTTTTGACGGTCTCAACTACAAGATGATAAAATTCAGGCGAAAAACGAGCAATCGACGATAGTTCTACATTTTCCAAAATATTGAGCATCATCAATACCGAGAATCCCTGTGTGTTCGGTGGCATTTGATAGACTTCATGCCCTCGATAAGTGGTCGAAACAGGTTCTACCCATTCGCCTTGATGGGCTGCTAGATCAGCGGTTGTGAGCACACTACCGTCTCGTTCTGTCGCTTCCCCGATCATCTGTCCGATACTGCCACGATAAAAGCATTCACTTCCTTGCTCACTAATCAATCGCAGTGTCTGAGCAAGCTTATACTGAACAACAATATCGCCTTCTACAAGTGGAATACCCTGAGGGCAAAATACGGATTGAAGATGAGAATCTTGTTGTATCCATTCCAGATCACGTATAATCCAGCGTGCTAGACTAGGTGAAGCAGGAAAGCCTTCTTCGGCATAACGTACCGCAGGAGCCATAATCTCAGCCCACGATAATCGTCCATACTTTTTCCAGACATTCTCCCAAGCATCTACCATACCCGGTACCGTTACAGCAGCCAAAGGACCACGGCTTGGAATAGAAGTATACCCTTGCTTGGTGTACCATTCAGGAGTTGCTTTAGAGGCGGAACGCCCACTTCCATTATACCCTTCAATCTTGCCTGTACGCCCATCATGAATCAGAAAAAAAGCATCTCCACCAGGTCCTGTCATATGTGGGTAAACGACACCCAGTACAGCACTTACCGCAACCGCAGCATCGAATGCATTACCACCGGACTGCAAAATAAATGCACCTGTCTGACTTGCTAAATAATGCGGTGTTGCAACCATTCCTCTACGCGATTGGGGCATAATGTTCACTGGTACGTCACCTCTTTCTGACCGGCATAGATACCAAGCGCCGCTTGTACTCCTTGTCCCGCTGGCAATGATACACCATGATGAATCAATACTGCTTCTAGAGCGCCCAAGACATGGAGTACATTTTTGCGACTACTGCTATATCCCATACTCCCAATCCGCCAGATTTTACCTTGTAATGGGCCAAATGAACTGGCGATCTCAATCCCAAAATCATGCAATAACATCGAACGTACACTTTCTCCGTCTACACCTGCTGGAATGTAAATACATGTTACTACAGGCAATCGCGCAGCATCATCACCGAATAATTCTAAGCCCATACCACGAATACCGGCTACGATCGCAGCTCCATTTTCCGCATGACGTGCAAAGCGTGCTTCAAGCCCTTCTTCTAATAAAATCCGTAATCCTTCACGTAACCCGTACAACATCGAAGTCGCTTCAGTATGATGATTAAGTCGCTTAGGACTCCAATAATCTTGCAGTTGAGCAAGGTCAAAGTAATTGCTAGCAATACGATGATGACCGGATAGGACGGCTGAAGGAATATCGCCTACAGGACGAAGTCCACGCTCAATACTTTTACGATTCTGAATCTTACGTTCCACTCGATCATTGTACGTAATCGGTGCCATACCTGAAGGGACAGACAGACACTTCTGTGTTCCCCCCATAACCGCATCCACTTTCCACTCATCGGTATAAAAAGGAACACCTCCGATGGTTGCAACCGCATCGACAATAAATAACACATCATGCTCACGGCAAAAGTGACCGATCTCTGCTAAAGGTTGCATACATCCTGTAGACGTTTCCCCATGGACCATCGCTACAATTGTAGGACGATGTTGTAAAATGGCTTGCTGTACGGTTTGAGGATTAAATACCGTTCCCCATTCGGTCTCAATTGTCACAACGTCTGCACCGCAACGCTCAGCAATTTCCGTTAATAAATGACCAAATCGTCCATAGATCGGAACCAATACTTTATCACCCGGTTCAATCAAACTAACCATAACGGCTTCGAGACCTGAGCGTGAAGTACCATCTACAGGAAAAGCCCACTGATTATCCGTTATATATAATTCACGTAACATCTCCATTGTCTCATTCATGATATCGGTAAAAGCCGGGTCAAATTGTCCCAAAATAGGCATCGACATTGCTCGCAATACACGCGGATCGACTTCGACAGGACCGGGTGTCATAATGGTGCGCGGGGGCGGAGATAAGTCTTTATAACGCTTCATGGTCTTCACCTCGATAAGCATATTGATATAGCAATTCGGTTAGCACTTTGAAGCCCTGTACGATATCAGCTTCGGCTGTATATTCCAATGGATTATGACTAATTCCTTCCCGACTAGGTACAAAAATCATAGCAGAAGGACATTCTACGCCGAAAATCTGAGCATCATGCCCTGCCCCACTCGGAAGTAACATCGATGATATGCCTGCTTGATCACATACATGTTGCAAATCATCAATCATCGCTTGATGCATTGGCACAGGTTCAGCACGTAGATGTTCTTTCCACGATAATGTTAATCCTTCTTGCTGAGCAATCGCGGAAATCTCTTCATATAAAGCATCTGTATAATCATTCAATATACGATGATCCAGATGACGAATATCCAATGTAAATGTAGTCTCGCCTGCAATCACATTTGGTACATTTGGTGAAACATGTAGACTACCTACTGTAGCTACCAGAGGATCACCCCACTCCAGTGCCGAACGTTTCACATGACTAATCATTAATGCTGCTCCTGCCAAAGTATCTCTACGCCACTGCATTGGTGTTGTTCCTGCATGATTGCTTTCACCGAGTACCTTCACTTCGATCCGGCGTTGTCCTACAATGCCTGTCACCACACCGATCTGATGGTCTGTCCGCTCCAGTACAAATCCTTGTTCAATATGAAGTTCGATATAAGCAGCAAATTCTCGTTTACACGTTGGATAGTTCGAATCAGCTCCAAATCCGGCTTGTTTCATTGCTTGTTCGAGACTGATCCCTTCCCGATCTTGCACCATAGGAACTTGATCCGCTTGATAAGATCCTGTTATATTACCTGAACCCCAATAGGTTAAAGGAAATCGGCTACCTTCTTCTTCTGCCAGTGATATGACTTCAATCGTTCGTAAAGGCTGTCCATATGTTTCTTTTAAATAAGAAAGTGCCAGCACACCGGCTACAACGCCAAGTGCACCATCGTATTTGCCTCCAAAAACAACCGTATCGATATGAGAACCCGTTACAATCGGTAATTGTTCAGCTTGTTGTCCTACTAATCGACCGCTTAGATTTCCGACTTGATCGTAAAAGGGTTCTAATCCTTGTGCTTCCATATAAGTAAATAAAGACTGTTGTGCTTCTAACCATGCAGGAGTATAAAGTAAACGTGTGACTCCGCCTTGCTCGTCAGCTCCGAATTGAGCCAGCCACTCTAACATATGGTGTAACTTTACACTGTAATTTTCGATCATAGGCGCTGCTTGCTTAGCCATGAATCACTCCTCCTGTCTGATAAGCGACAAACTGCCCTACACATGTATCTGTTAATCCTGAAGATTGGTCATAAACAATATGTCCGCGTACAATGGTTTTTTGCACTGTCGAAGAAAAAGAATATCCGATATACGGACTTTGACGATGCTTATCATAAAGATCCTCTTTGTCTAACGTATTCGGTTGATTCAGATCAACAAGCACTAGATCAGCATCTAAACCTATTTCAATCTGACCTTTAGACTGTGCCAAGCCTAACCGTTGTGCCGGATTCTTCGACAACATATTCGTTATCGCTGGCAAAGGAATCTGTCGCTGGTGATATCCTTCTTCTAACATTAATAATAATGTGCTTTGTGCTCCCGAAATACCGCCCCATGCTTCAAAAAAATTAGTGGATTGCTTCATTTCTGGAGGACAAGGCGAATGATCAGAAGCAATAATATCAATTAGTCCCAGAGATACAGCATCCCAGAGAGCAGATTGTTCTTCAGCACTCCGTAAAGGTGGAGCACACTTCGCAAGTACACCTTGATTCACCATATCTTGATCTGTTAACACTAAATAATGAGGGCACATCTCTACCGTCACATTCAGTCCTTCTTGCTTAGCGGCTGTAATGATATCAACAGCTTCACGACTACTGATATGCACAAAATGCAAAGCACAACCTGTCTGACGGCTATAATCTAGCGCACGTTGTACAGCGATGACTTCCGCAACAATCGGTCTGGAATCCAGATAATCTCTAACCCCTGTTTTCCCTTGGGCTATCGCTTGATGTGCAAGTGTAGATACCGTCGATTCATCTTCTGCATGTAATGCAAGCACATGACCTAAGCGTGCGATTTCTTTCATCCCTGCTAATAACGTATCATCATCTGCTCTTGTGAAAATCTCTTCCCCTTCGCCGCCCGGTTCTGACATAAATGCTTTGAACCCGACTATACCGCCTACAGATAGCTCTTCTAGTTGCGCTACATTGCCTTCGACCAGACCACCCCAGAGCGCATAATCAACATAAGAATGATGTTCTGCCGCTGTCTTTTTGGTAGCAAGATGTTCTGCATTTACAGTTGGAGGTACTCCATTCAGTGGCATATCGACATAAGTTGTCATTCCACCTGCGGCAAGGGCAGCCGAACCTGTCTGGAATCCTTCCCAGCTACCTAATCCGGGCTCATTAAAATGAACATGAATATCAACAGTTCCTGGTAAAATATGCAATCCTTCTGCTTGGATAACAGTAATCTCATTTCCATATGTCATAGGAGGAGTGAGCGATTGTATAGTTCCATTTCGAATACCAATATCTAGCTTCGCTACACGATCTGATAATACGACTGTTCCTCCAGCAATAATCAAATCCAGTTCTGGTTGCATGCTCTACACTCCTTTTCACTTCCCATGGGCTAACATCATGTATGTCTCTGCTATCCAGCTTATTTCAAATAGATCAACTTCCGCGATATGTACTATATCCACCGGGAGCGACCAATAATGGAATATGATAATTTTGTTCGGTATCTACAATATGGAAACGTAAAGGAACCTGTTCCCACAGTAATGTTTCTTCTGTGCTTATACCGATATCTCGATGATAATCGCCTACATAAAAAATTAATTCGTACACTCCTGCTTGTATATCTTCCCCTGATAACAATGGTTGATCGACACGTCCGTCTGCATTGGTGATTGCGGTAGCTAATAATATTTGCTTTGCACTATCATAAAGTTCCACTTTGACCCCTTGTGCGGGTATACCTTGTGCCAAATTTAATACATGCGTTGTTATTTTACCGTTCACTCACTCCACCTGCTTTCTGTATAGATTACGCTTTGTTTACGAGGTTACGTTATGGGATATGATAATGCTTATAAGAACATTTCCCATCAAAGAGTTAATCCTTGCTCCTCTGCCCACATTCGAAGTCTTAATCCTGCTATCGTATGTACTTGTCCAAGAGCAGTTTGAAATTCTTCTGTAGCTGATCTACCGGTTCGTTGACGCATGGATTCTAGAATTTGATCTGTACTTTTTCCTTTGACAGCTAAAATAAATGGAAATTGATATTGCTCGGTATAATTGCGATTGAGTTCAGCTAGCTGTTCAAATTGTTCTGCTGATAGTCCAGTCAATCCTGCTCCTGCTTGTTCCGATTGTGAATGTTCACTCATTTCTATTTTGGTTCCCAGATCTGGATGCTGTCTTAATAACGTTAACTGTGTTTCTTGACTGGATTCAGCCACTATATTTTTCATCGTATTTAACATGTCTTGTAAAGTATTGAACGGTTGATGCTCCCATGCTTGCTCTGTAATCCAAGCAGAATGTTCATATAATCCGCCAAATTGCTGTAAAAATTCTTCTTTTGACCATAACTGCCATGGTTTCTGTGTCATTTCCATTATTATTCCTCTTTTCGTTCGTTCTTTTTTATCATTTTACGTAAGGTTATTGAACATATCAACTAAACACCTGTAAATTTGTTATATAACATAACATTGAAGTGGTGTTTTGTGAATAATATAAAAAAACCCTTACCAGAAGGCAAGGGTTCATCTACATATAATGAGCAAACCTAGATATAATCAGCAAACAGAAAAAGTCTATTCTTTACGTATAGCAACCAGATAGCCATCCAAAGAAATCGGTAACCTTTATCCAATACTACCCTAATCTGCTATCGGCTAAGACTGCTGTTTATCTTTCAAAAATTTGCGGAACGTAAATACCATTTTAAGCTTGAGTAGATCATTTGTTTTTTTGAAATCCATCTGCAATAATCCACCAATCTTATCCATTCGATACGTTACTGTATTGCGATGCACATACAACTGCTTAGCCGCTTCATTAATCAATCCATCATTTTCAACAAAAGCTTCAAGGGTATTCATAAGTACCTGATTGGGATCGCTATCTTTGATCAGTAACGGTTCGAGTATCTTATGACAATACGTCTCCATAATATTCTCCGGTACATGTTGAAATACATACGCAAATTCTAATGTCTGAAATTGCAAAGCAATATGCGTCATCCCAAAGCGCTTCGCTAACTTACGTGTCTCCAATGTTTCTTGATACGCTTCACGCAATGAACTGGGTTCCGTCTTAATTTTACTAATCCAAAAGCGTGGACTGCCTCCATCATGACTAAGTGATTCCATATCTTCAAACCGATTCATCAAAAACGTAGACAACTCTTCACCATAATCACGCTCGGATGGACAAGCATAGATCGACAATATACCTTCTTCAATCCGAAAATGCTGAGAAGGAAATAACTGCATGAGCGGATTATATTGTAACTCTTGATGAATCTGTGCAAGACGCTTTTCAGAAGAAAAAGCTTGAGGTTCAAGGGTCGTTAATACACATTGATAAGGACCTGTAAATAACTGAACACCTAATCGTCCTGTACCCTCGGTAAGATCATCCAAAGACATTCGCTTGGATAGATATTGTGTAATCAGTGTACGCATCTTATCTTGCACACCTGGATTCACATGTTCACGGTAAGTAGTATCCATATGGAAGGCTAACACTTCTGCCGCTTGCTGAAATAACTCCTCTTCTTCTTTCAGAGGCATCGAGCTATCTGTGAAAACAAGCAAAAATCCATATTGCTCACTACGCTTCATAATCGGTACACGGTAACAGCTACCAAGGTTCCATTTCACACGGGTAGGTGACATTTTCCACGGCCATCCTTGCAGTACATTGTCTCCGCCTTCGCCACCATTATAGAGAATATGTCCGCGGGAGCCAATAATCGCAATCGGATATTTCAAAATATCTTCCAGTACAGCAAAAACATTTCCCTGTTGATCCTGATTAAGCGCAAACTGCATAAGACGCTTTTGCTTATGTAAAACCGATTGCAACAGTTTCGTACTCCGTTCATGTTCCGCTTGAAAAAGAGCATTCATCTGATCAGAAAAGGTAAATTGAAAAGGAAGCTCAAGCAGTGGAAATTGTAAACGATCGGCTTCATCAATGATCGCTTGTGGAATCACTTCCCAGAATCGTCCTAACTTGACTCCTAGACCTGCACAACCACGCTCATTCAATTTACGCATCAGCTTGATCGCTTCTTCTTCACTGTCTTTCATAATAAAAGCAGTTGTAAATAACATTTCTCCACTTTTGATCCAGTCGGCGATATCTGGCGCGTCCATAACATTCACTGACTTCATCAGTCGTGATGTTCCCCGGGCACCCGCAACAAGGCGCGCTTCAGATAGAGGGTACACTGCGAGCGCTTCTTGAACTGTTAATTGCATACGAGTACCTCCTATTCCGCTAACATCTCTACGAAATTCCAAATAATATTGTGATGTATTATAACATACAAATCATTTGCATTAGTATAACGATTATTTATACCTTTTCTCTTATGACTCGATCTAAACAAAAAATACACTCTTTTATCCACTATAACTTCGATCTGCATAGGGCAAGATCCAACTTAATAAGGACAAAAGAGTGTATTCAGATACAATAATCTTCTATTGCGTGAAATAAATCAAACGATATTAGTTCAGTTCAAGATCATATGATGATCCTTATTACGACTTTAACGACTGTACTTACTCATCGTCCTCTTCAACATCATAACGACAGATATAGCGTTCTGAAGCTGCATTCAATTCACCATTGCCAATAACAGTAAATCCAATATTGCGGTAAAATTCTGCACCTTCATCATCAGCTTCAGCCAATAGGACAGCAGGCTCTGCTGTTTCTAATAATTCTAGTAAAATGCCACGTCCATAGCCTTTACCACGTTCGGCTGGTGTAATCGCCAAATGACGTACACGCAATGTGTATGGTGCTTCGCCTTCTTCTGCGCAACCAATAACACCGATCCATTCGCCTTCTTCTTGGTATCCGTATAAATGCATATGATCCTGTGTACTATATTGGTGTATCACTGCTTCCAACACTTGAGGATCAGGAAACACTGCATACGATAATAATTCTTGTAATTGAGGTTGTTCTAATCTTCCATCGATCCGTTCTAACACACTGTATTCCTCCTGTACGGTTTGCTTGACTACTTCTCTATTTTACATGATGTGTCAAACCGCTACACGATTTCATTTCATATCCTTATAGATCTGTATCTTTTCCGACTTGTTCTAACACTTCAGGGTGAGGTTGTGGATCTTCTTTACAAGCAGCAAATGTGATCCAATTGCCTTGAAGTTCGATTTCTTTATTGTCTTTCGTTTCTTCGATCGCTTGTGCTACCGCTTTGCGCTCGATAATATTCCAACCTTCATAATATTGATGTAATAGACTTACCAATTGCTCTGTGGTCAAATTCAATTCAATATTACCTTCTTCTGCTTCTCCTGTCTGTTGATCGACCTGTTGGACGGAAGAAGTCATCGAAATCAGATGAATACCACCTGTACGAGTACCTGCTTGCATATTCGCAATCACTTTTTGCAAAGATTCTTCAGAAGATACATGTTCTAAGCATCCAGTAGCGATCATATAATCGTATTCTTCTTTGGCAATCTCGTAACTTTCCACATCACTGGTTACCGCTTCAATTCGATCAGCCACTTTATATTCTTCTGCATATTTTTTCAATTGATCTATCGCAGAATCTAACAAATCGACTCCAACGACCACACCGCCTTGAGTGAGTTGTTGCGCTACTGGAATCGTATGTCTACCCACCCCACAAGCCATATCAAGCACTTTAGGAGCCGGTGTATATTTTTGCAGTCGCTCTAATAACTCCATTACAATCGGTGTAGGCCCTGCCATCCATGTACCCGGTTCAAATAATTTATTTTCTTCGTAAAACTTTTCATGGTAATCGGACTCTGATTCTCTAGCTGTATCAAATGCTGCGCACATCCATATCGCCCCTTATTTCGAATTTGTATATATACCATTACCCAATTATTTATCCTTTCTAAAGGAAGCATTCAATTTATTTGTATAGACATATATGTAAAAGAAAAACCTCCAATCAAAACAAAAAACGGAACCTGCTTTGTGCAGACTCCGTTCTATCGTTTTTATTTGATTAGATGCTCTAGTTCCCGACATGCTTTCTCATAAGCAGGTACCAGTAACTGTACAAGCTCCTGAACACCTCGCAAGTCGTTTTCTTTAGCAAGACTTTCAATCTCATGCAGTAATTGTGCCATATATTGAATACCTATACTCAAGCTACCTGATTTCAATTCGTGTGCTGCTTCAGACAGTGCAGTTGCATCTTTACAAAGCACTAACTTTTGTAATCGTTCTAGCTTGTTAGGTGTCTCACTTTTGTACATTTCGATCAGTGTCCGTAATATTTCTGGATCTCCATCATCATTGAGATCTAATATTTCCTGAATAACACTCATATCTAATGCTTTTTCATGAACAATATCAGGCAGCCATTTACGCATCATTATCGTTAGACTTTCCAGATTAACAGGCTTTGTCAAAATATCATTCATACCTGCATCCAAGCATTTCTGACGATCTTCCTGACTTGTATTTCCTGTTAACGCAATGATAGGTACAGGAGAACGCATTTCTGCTGTTTCCAACTCACGTATCTTATGAGTGGCTTGCAGACCATCCATAATAGGCATACGATTATCCATTAAGATCAGATGATACGTATGGCCCAAATACTTGGATATCGCTTCTTGTCCATTACTTACCGTATGCACCTGTTCCATACCCATTTTTTTCAACTGCAATTGAATAACCTGACGATTGATCGGATTGTCTTCTACAATCAATATCGATTTATCTGTCTGCTTGTGATGCAGACTTGAAGGCAATTTCAGATGTTCGCTTTGTTGTCCACCCAAATGATTAGAGATCAATTCTGGAGTATCCGAAGAAGTTTGAACTTTTTTGAGCGGAATATCGAACCAAAAAGTTGATCCCTTATTTTCTTCACTTTTCAAATCAATCGTTCCTTCCATCAGCTCTACAAATGACTTGCATATGGAGAGCCCCAGCCCTGTTCCTTCTACATTATTTTTTCCAGGTTGATCGGCTTGTGCATAAGGCTGAAACATATTTTTTTGATTCTCTTCTGAAATGCCGATTCCGGTGTCTGTAACTTCAATGTGAAGAATCTGTGAATTTGCACTATTGTGTTTGAGTTGTATACTCACTTCGATGGTTCCTTGATTGGTAAATTTATTAGCGTTACTCAGTAGATTAAGCAAAATTTGTCTTATTCTACCTCCATCACCGATCAATTCATTTTCTACTCGATAATCGATAAAAGCAGAAATGATGTTTTGATTTTTTTGCGCTTTCGGCTGGCTTAGTCGAATAATATGATCCAATAACAATCGTAGATCAATCGGCTCTTCTTGCAGTCTCATTTTGCCTGCTTCCATTTTGGAAAGATCAAGCATATTGTTAATCATACTGAGCAGTAACTCGGCAGATTCTTGAATCAACATCACCGATTGTTTTTGCTCATCCGATAATTCAGAAGTCATCAAAATTTCTGACATTCCTATCATTCCATTCATCGGTGTGCGTATCTCATGAGTCATAATTGCCAAAAAACGAGAGCGAGCTTGATTCGCATGAATCGCTTCTTCTTTGGCTGCATTTAATTCAGCATTGGTCTTGGCTAGTTGACGTTGTAACGTAACCATTTCATTATTCATTGCCGAAAATTCAGACAGAATTTGTTCTTCTTGATATTTGCTTTTGATCATCTTATGGGAAAGATCTTCGATCGTTTTACGCAAAATCGTGATTTCTTGTTCAGCATTCGTCATTGCGTTCATCTTCCCTTCTAAAGGCTATTTAACCTTTTACCGAGGGCTGGCTGCCTGATTGGTTCAGGGCTACTAAGCTTGTCGCTACTTCAACAGCTTTATTTGCATCAGGTGCAAAACCATCTGCCCCAACTCGCTTCCACAGTTCCCTGTCAATATTAAACGGCAATCCGCCGACAATGATTTTGACATGTCTGGTTGATTCTTCAGCGCGAATTTTTTCGATCAAGTCTTGCACTAAATGAACGTGAAAGGTCATTGTTGCAGAGATAGCGATAATATCCGCTTGATGTTGCACTATCGATTGTAAAAGACTGTGATCTGGAACATTAGCACCTAGATAGTAAGTATCCCAGCCTTCCATTTCAAAAAAATCAGCCAACATGCGAATTCCGATCTCATGTTGTTCTTCTCCTACACAAGCCGCAACCAGGCGATATCGCTCTTGTCCCGCACTGATCCAATAAGGATACAGACGCGAAATAATGCTTTGAGTCGCAGCTGTGCAGAAATGTTCTTGTGCAATATTGATTTGGCTAGTCTGCCATAAACGACCGATCTCATATTGTACAGTCTGGAATATATGAATGTATATGTCTTTGATAGGAGTATCGTTTTCAAGAAGGTGTACGATCAGCGTGTAGGCTTCTTTGCGTTCTGTACGTAGTAAGCAATCTAAATATTGCTTAGCTTCTTTTCCTAATAACGAGGTTTCCACAATATACGATGATTGAAATTCAGTTGTTTGAACATGCTGTATACCCATATCCAAATAGTCAATCACATTGGACTTATGGGGATGATCAAAACTTTTTTGAAGCGCTTTTTTGATAGCATTCAAGTTCACTAATAAATCTTGTTCGGATACTCGATATCCATTTAAAAGCACTTTAAGCCATGAAATATAATTCATAAACAAACTTGGACTCTTCATCAATACACTTTCAGCTAAATAACTAAGGGTATATAAAGAATCTTGTTTGGTTCGTATTCTGCCGTTCGGTCCGAATCGTTGTATCAAATCAGGTTGCTGACGATATTGCATCTGTGTGACCTTTTCTGCAAATCGATTCGCTTCTGAGATTAACTGTTGTCCTGCTGTACCTTCTTGTTGTAGTGCCATGCGTGTGACCTCCCTGTCATAAAGACCTTACGAGGATCAATTCGCCTGCACAGATCGTAAGATGTATTTACAACTGCTGTTTATTATTCAGCTTATTGTCATATCCAGAATGTATACCTTGGTGAAATTTTCCCATAGATTGATGAATTAAGCAAGTTCTATAGGTTGCATTTTATACATAAAGCCCACTTTTAAGCCTTAGATAAATGTAAAAAAACAGAAAAAGCTGTCAAAAATCAACAGCTTTCGTTTTTTAAACGTATTTGTATAGTTGTAGAATATGAATCCGTTTGCAGTTCAGCTACCATTTCCCATTGAATACCTATTCGTTCCTCTAGCATATCCTTCTGATCTGAAGTCAATCTCAATCCAGACAACCTATTTTCATGTTGGCTATAATCTTTATGCTCTTGTAATTGAAAGCGCAATTTGAGTAAACGTTTCACTCCACCAATATGAATAAATTTGAAACGATACCCTTCAATCATTGCTCGTTCCCACGGATCGTTCATTTCAGTAGCGATATGTAGGCGATCCAGCATATCCATATTAGGATCATCTACTTTGGATACAATGGTTGCAAAGTCTTTGTGATGAATAAAATCGATCAGTTGAGCAGCAGGTATTCCACTGCTCAAACAGTTCTCAATCCACAGACCTACTGGTAATGACAACTTCACTTTTTCCAGAAATGGTTCTGTCATGGATTCACCTCTATTGGGAAATGAATATGTTGCTTCACCCAGTCGTTGACATGGCTCAGTAGATCGACACGATAGCTAGGCTTTCCGCTTTTTAACACTGTATGATTTGAATCAGGATAACGTACCATTTTGGTTTGTTTTCCTTGCCGTTTTAGAGCGGTATACAGTTGTTCGCTCTGTTCGATAGGGCAACGCATATCTTGTTCACCATGAATAATAAGCAGTGGTGTATTAATATGCTGTACATGAGCAAGAGGAGATTGCGACCATAACCGATCAAGGTCTTCCCATGGATTCCCACCTACGATCCCTTCTGTATACGAAATACCAATATCGCTAATCCCATAAAAGGATATCCAATTGGAAATACAGCGCTGTGTGACAGCCACACGAAAACGATGATCATGAGCAATAATCCAATTGACCATCAATCCTCCATAACTACCACCGCATATCCCTAATCGCTGTTCATCTAATTGAGGATGATGCTGTAATACATGATTAACAGCTTCGATAAGATCACGATAATCACCACCACCGAAATCTTGACGACATGCTTGTGCAAAATGTTGACCATATCCGAAGCTACCACGCGGATTAAGCATTAACACTGCATACCCTTGCGATACTAATGTCTGCATCTCATGGCTATACACATCAGAGACCATAGCATGAGGCCCTCCATGAATCTGTAAAATCAGTGGTATGTTATCGCTATTGTCTGTAACTTGTACAGGTTTCATCAACCATCCTTGAATCTTAATTCCGTCTTCATGGGTGTACCAAAATGATTCTGGAATAGAGACTTCATGTTGAGATAACCACAGATCTGCTGTATGTGTTAAGCGATAGGGATCACTTGATAGATGATGAGCTACTGGATCAACTGGTAATTCTACCAATTCATAAGGATGATTAGCATCTGCTATCAATGCAACAAATCGATCTCCTTGTGGAGCAACTACCAGCTGATGAATATCTTTTCCACCTGTGGTGATTGCAGTACATGTTCCTTGATTAGTGATTCGGTAAATATCTACACTTCCTTGATAGGTTCCTAGTACATAGACAGATTGTCCATTTATATCATAGATCGGTCCTGGAATAGCCGCAGCTGACTTCATATCATTCAGTATAAAATTACCGAATTGAATATCAGAGTGTGGAGTGAGCGAGTCTATCTGCCCGGTTGAACGATCCACACGGTACACTTGATTCTGAGTTCCACTTCCATATTCTCGATTATTAGCAATACATGTCCATGACTGTCCATCCGGTGCATACGCAAATTGACTGATAGTAAGGTCATGTCTGGTTTGTAATTTGGTCTGCTCAGAAGCCATATTTAAAGTATACAAATCATTATAAAAAACTAGATCCATATCGCTATATATAATAGAAGGTTTTTTTTGAGCAAGGTAACTAATTTCGGTTCCATCCGGTGACCAGACAGGATAAGAAGCATCAAATTCACCGCTTGTTAATTGCTTTATTTGACGATGTTGTAATTCTAATAAAAATAAATGTTGGTACGTTCCATTCCATAATCCAGAACCTTCTGCTTTGGGCGTCGTTCGCTCTACAATATGTCCACGATCAGGTAAATGAGCTTGCTTTTCATATTCACCTAGTACTCGGCTAGTCATAATTATAGAACGTCCATCTGGTGACCAACGGAATAATCCAATACCACGTTCCAGCTTACTGTATGGAGTCATAGATCCAGAGCTATAATCCAGTATCCACAATTGAGGTTTTTTATCGGTTTTACGAATAAAAGCTAGATATCGTCCATCTGGTGACCAGCTAGGCGCTGTATCATAATCGCCATCAGTGATCCTTTTGGTGTGTTTACGGTCTGCTGAAATATAATAAATATGCGTTTTGTACTGATTATGTTCACGATCAATGATTTTATGCATATAAGCTATAGATCCATCTGGATGAATAGAAGGATCGCTTACCCATTGATAATCGTACAAATCTTCTGGTTGTATCGCCTTTTTACTCATCACCCTAGTCTCCTTCACTTATCACGTTCTTATCTATACTTCACAATTGTTATACGGATCGTTATATTGATATTGGCAAGGGTCTTTACGATTGATCATTTGTAATTCGAGGATCTAATTTATCCCGTAACCAATCTCCAAGAAAGATAACTCCCAATACTGTAAATGTAATCGCCAATCCTGGAAAAGTAGCGACCCACCAACTGGTTGCAATATACTGTCTGCCATCACTCAGCATCCCGCCCCATGATACATCTGGTGGCTTAATCCCTAATCCGAGAAAGCTTAGCGATGCTTCCATTAGAATCGTTGTCGCTACATTCATACTGGAAATAACGATCAACGATGACATCACATTTGGTAAAATATGATGGAAAATTAAGCGACCTTGCCCTGCGCCTGCCGATTGTGCCGCTTTGACAAAATCACGTTCTTTGAGACTTAATACTTCACTACGAATGACTCTTGCATACGATACCCAGTTGGTTAATCCAATCACGATAATCAAAGTGATCAATCCCGGCTGAGTCACAGCCAGTACAACCAATGCTAATAATATCGAAGGAATCGCTAGAAAAGAATCTGCAACCCGCATAATAATGGCATTAATCCATTTCCCATAATATCCAGATAATAATCCCAGTACAGCTCCGATCATGCCGGACACCAATACTGCTCCTACACCAACAATTAAGGATACCCGAGCTCCATATACAATTCGGCTCCAGATATCGCGACCTAGATTATCTGTGCCTAACCAGTAAGTCGACTCGCCTCCATCTAACCATACCGGTGGCTTGAGTCTTTTTAAAGGAGCAACCGAAGCTGGATCATGACTCGCTAACCACGGTGCAAATAAAGCACATAATACAACCGCTACAATAATCAGCAACCCCAATGTGCCAGTTTTACTTTTTAATAACTGACGGATCATTCCTTGATCAGGCATGTCTACCCCATCCTTTCTGCCGATTGGTTCCTGATCAACTGTATCTAATACGAGGATCAAGCAGGCGATACGAAATATCAGTCAATAGATTTCCTATAATGACAATCAATGCGATCACAAATACAGAAGCCTGTACAATCGCCATATCATGCGTGTTTACTGCTGTTACTAACAATTGCCCTAGTCCTGGCCAAGCAAATACGGTTTCAGTAATCAATGTGCCACCGATCAGACTGGTAAATTGCAATCCTACAATCGTGACAACAGGAATTAAGCCATTACGAAAAGCATGCTTCATAATAATAATAAATGGACGTAACCCTTTACTCTTCGCAGTCAAAATATAATCCTGATTCAGAATTTCAAGCATACTGGAACGCACCAAGCGGGTCATCTGTGCACCAATTCCAATCCCCAGAGTAAAAGCAGGCAATAACAAATGCTCTATTCCTCCTCTACCGGAGACAGGTAAAGCACCTAACATTACTGAAAAGAATAAAATCAGCATAATCCCCATCCAAAAGTTAGGCATTGCTTTGCCAATCACAGAAATACCTGATATCAATAAGTCGGTAAATGTATTACGCTTGACCGCAGACAAAATACCGAGTGGAATCGCCATAATAATCGCAAAAATCATCGCTGCTACTGCTAATTCAAAGCTAGCGGGTAATCGTTCTAAAACCAGTGGTAAAGCAGATTCTCCATAACGAAAAGAAGTTCCAAAATCTCCTTGCAATGCGCTTCCTAGAAATGTGATGTATTGCTTATACAGTGGTTGATCCAAGCCGAGTGCCTCTGTAAGCACAGCACGATCTTCTGCTGTAGCCGTTTCCGGTAACATCAATGCTACAGGGTCACCGGTCACCCGCACTAAAATAAATACAATTAACGATACCAGTAGCAATACCGGAATCACCTGAAGCAGTGACTTTATAATATAGCCTTTCAATCCAATCACCTCCGTACCTCGTATATACTGAACTTTTGCCGATTTTTATAACAAAAAGCAGGGAAGACATATGGCTATCCCTGCTTTAATTTGTTTATCCATTTACAGGTGTAATATCATCTGCATAGAACATTTCATCACTTCTTGGCGTAAATTTCACACGGTTATCTGCTCCATAGATTCCTTCCATTTGGAACAAATACACTGCTGGGCGATCTTCTGCCAAAATCTGTTGTACCTCTTGATATTGTTTTTCACGTGATGCTGGATCCATATTTACAAGCGCATCTTGTAATAACTTTTCAACTTTAGGATTGTTATAATCTGTTTCCCCTGCTGCTTCTGTTTTGAGATAACGATTATAGTTATTGGATGCGTCAAATAATGAATTACCTATGCCGATCATAAAAATTTCTTTGAATGATTTGGAACTGTATCGTTCACTAAAAGCACTTGGTTCTAGCACTTCAAGATTCGCTTTAAACCCTGCTTCATTCAGCATAGCCGCTACCACTTCAGCATATTCTTTGTATTGAGAAGAGACCGTCATATTCAGTTCTGCTCCTGTATGACCGGATTCTTGTAATAATTGCTTCGCTTTGGCTGGATCGTATAATGTCTGTTTGTATAGTGAAGGATCTGCTCCAAAGTTACCCGGTGTAACAGATGTACGAGTCACAATCCCTGCTCCACCTGCAATACTGTCTACAATCCCTTGCTTGTCAATCGCCAAGTCAATTGCTTCACGTACTTTCGGATCAGCTGTGACTGTACCTTCTGTTTCACGCAAAATTAATTGAAGTACGCGTTGGATTGGAGCTTTAACGATTTGTTTGCCTTCTTCGCTCTGAATACGTTCTACATCGGTAGAAGGAATACCTGAAGCAATATCAATGCCTCCTGCTAACAATTCAGATACACGGGTAGAAGCTTCAGGGATTGAGCGGAATACAACCGTATCCCATTTAGGTGCTTCTCCAAAATACTTATCGTTTTTGACCAGTTCTACACGGTCATCTTTTGTCCATTTGCTGAACTTGTAAGGACCTGTCCCGACTGGACTTTTAAGAAAAGCATCGATTCCTTTTTCTTTGATATATTTTGAAGGTAGAATGCCTGCTCCCATTTTGGATAAACGATTTAATAATAGTGGATCAGGGCCATCTGTGATCATATCAACGGTGTAATCATCGACTACTTTTACTTCTTTAATAGATTTGAAATACGAGTTTTGTTTGAGCGCACTATCTTTGGCTACACGATCAATCGTGTATTTCACATCTGCGGCTGTGAACGGATCACCATTATGGAAAGTAACGCCTTCACGTAGCTTGAATCTCCATGTTGTATCGTTTACTTGTTCCCATGAAGTAGCCAGCACAGGCACTTTCTTTTGTTCATTATCATTTTTGACTAAATAATCGAACATATTGACCAGTACAGCTTCACTAGAGGTATTGTTATTGTTATGTGGATCAAAGCTTTCAATATCAGTCGCATTCCCGATCGTTAATGTTTTGCTATTCGTAGCTGAATCTGTAGATGATTCTTTGCTATTACCACACCCTGCTAATACAATCGCGACTACTAACAATAATAATCCACTGGTTATCCATGATTTTGTTTTCATTTTCTCCACTCCACCCTTTTAAATCGTACTTTTGTTATTGATGCGTGTGACGGATCGGTTGATCCAAATAATGTAATGCCATAGCAGACAACATCGCTACACCATAAGGAAGTGCAGATTCATCAAGATCGAACATGGGATGATGCAATGGATATGAAGTCTCAAGTTGTCCATTACTTGTCCCTAAACGGAAAAACACAGCAGGTACTTGTTCAGCATAAAAAGCAAAGTCTTCGCCACCTGTAGAAGGTCGAGTATATTGCCACTCCGGCCCTTCTGCCATCAGATCGCAAGTAGCAGTCAAAAAATCAACCATTTGATTATCATTTTTGACGACAGGATAATTCATTTGGTAATCGAGTTCGTAATCAGCTCCAAAGGAACCTACAATCCCTTCAATAACCTGCTTAATCTTCGTAGGCATTTGCTGACGGATATCCGCAGATAATGTGCGTACTGTGCCTACCATTTCAACTTCAGAAGCAATCGAAGCTGCCATTGTTCCTCCTCGAATCTGTCCGATACTGACAACAGCTGTTTCTAATGGATCGATCATTCGACTGGTAACATGTTGCAGGGCAGAAATGACTTGTGCTGATACGGCTATCGCATCAATACCTTCATGCGGACGTGCTCCATGTCCTCCTTTACCAATAATACGAAGTGTGAAAAAGTCAGCTGAAGCAAAAGCGACTCCTTTACAAACAGATACTTCACCGATCTGCAAACTCGGATAAACATGTAAGCCTGTCATTGCATCCACATGAGGATGCTCCAGTACCCCATCTTTGATCATGGCATCGGCTCCGGCTAGCCCTTCTTCCGCCGGTTGAAAAACGAATTTAATATTACCGGATATCGGTCTACCCAGACTACTTAGTAATTGAGCTGCACCCATTAAAATGGTTGTATGTGCATCATGACCGCACAGATGAGCTTTACCGGCGGTTTGCGAAGCATAGCTCGTATCTTTGGCATCTTGTATCGGTAAAGCATCCATATCTGCTCGAAGTGCAATTGTTGGTCCGGGTTCTATACCACGCAACAGTCCGACAACACCTGTTTTGCCTATACCCGTCTGCACTTCAAGCCCTAGACTTTGTAAATGCTCTGCTACAATCGCTGAGGTTCGAACTTCCTCATAACCAATCTCAGGATGTCTATGTAGATCACGTCGCCATGTAGTTAATTTTTCTTGCATAGACTGCGCAGCAGGTAATAACTGCGACAGTCTCACTTGTATCCCTTGCGGATCAGAATGATTCATAAGGATTCACTCTCCTTTTCTTGAGTTCGGATATCATGATCAAATACTCGATGATAGATCGAAGAGGCAGACTGTTCAATATGTTGACGCATCAATATTCGAGAGTGTTCACCATCATGTGCACGCAGTACATCTAACAATTCAAAATGGCTATCTGAATTGCGTACCCGTACTTCTTGACTATAAGGCATAAGATCAAGTGCAGGATTGATCTTGGTACGAATCTCTCGTACTGCTTTTTCAAAATAAGCATTATCAGATGCTTTGGCAATCATCAGGTGAAACTTCACATCCAGCGCACGAAATAACTCGCGTGAACAATCTTGTTCAATACTCATCTCTAGATACTGCTGTAGTTGATGTAACTGTTCGACTTGAATATGCTGTGCAGCTAGAAAAGCAGCTTCTGGTTCAATAATCAGACGGTATTCAAATACTTTGCTCCATGACTCCCAATTACTCGCAATCTGTTCACGGTGACGATGATGAGAATTGAGCGTTAAAGGTAAAACAAAGGTTCCTCCTTTAGCCCCGACACGCTTTTCAATCAATCCCTCTTCTTCTAATCGAGAAAGAGCTTCACGTACCGCTAATCGGCTAGCATTGAACATAACCGCCATATCTCGTTCATTGGGAAGTTGTTCTTCAGGTAGTAATTCTTTTAAAATAATTGATTCTTCTAATTGGTCGAAAATAAAATCACTAACTTTTTTAGGAGAAACTTTCTCAAATTGTTGTGGAAAATAAGTTCGCATGTCTTCCTCCTGATTTAAAAAGTAATGAGGATATAGTTGTTAATTGTTCTACTTGAATGGTATAAGGTACGAACTTTAGACCATTTAATAAGGCGACAAAAAATGACTTTTATTTAATATACTCTCTGTTGGAACAGAGGTCAACGATTATTCATACCAAAACGATAGGTTTTATCAATTTCAAATAAAAAAAGCCTAATCAGTGGTATAATCACTGATTAGACTTCTTTGTTTGCGGCAGCATATCCTAGCTTTTTGAGTAATGGAATAATATCTAATTTCTCATCATGATTTAATCCTTGCGTAGCTTTGATAATAGCTTGTTTGTGACCTGTAAAAATGCTTTCAAAAAATTGATTGCCTTCTTCAGTTAGCTCTGCAAAAATAACACGACGGTCATTATCACAAGCACGACGGCATAACATATTTTTCTTTTCTAACTTGTCGACCACATACGTGATATTCCCGCTAGAAATCAGTACTTTTTGCCCTATTTTCTGCAATGGCTGTGGATTCTCGCTGTGATACAAAAAGTCCAATACACCAAATTCAGTCGGGTTCAGACCATAACTTTGAATATCATCATTCACCTGATTCATCACAGCCTGATAAGCACGTGACAATATAATTAACAAATGAAGAGATTCTTTTTCTCCATCATTTTCCATATCTGGATTCGGTTGAATCGACGAGTGTTTCATCTATGAAACCTCCTAACTATCATAATCGTTATATTCTAAACATATAGCGCCTGCGATGTTTTTCATTTAAATTCAGAAAAATATACGCAGACGCTTTATGATTTTATTTCAATAAAATACGTTTAAATTAGAAGCTTTGCGCAACTGTTGCTGCATTTTGAAGACCATCAGCAACGATTTGTTGTGAACGATCCGGGAATGCATTGTGACCTTCGATGATGAATTTCTCAACATCTGTAATACCCCAGAAGCCAAGCAATGTTTGTACATAACGTACAGCCAATTCGATATCAGCGCCAGGACCTTCAGAATATACGCCACCACTAGCGTGTAACAACATTACTTTTTTACCGCCAGCAAGTCCTACAGGACCTTCAGCAGTATATTTGAACGTTTTGCCAGCTTGAGACAAGTAGTCGAAGTAGCTATGCAATACAGCAGGAACAGCAAAGTTCCACAATGGGAATGCAATAACCACTTTATCAGCACCCAAAAATTGAGTTAAGTATTTGTTTACACGGTCAACAGCCGCTTGCTCTTCAGCAGATACTTCCATACCTTGAGAAGCTTTGAAGTTAGCACCTAGAACAAATGCATCATAGTAAGGAATATTTTCAGCAAATAAATCAAGTTCTACCACTTCGTCTTGTGGATGAGAAGTTTTGTAGCTGTTTAGGAATGCTTCGTATAGTTGTACGCTGACTGCTTGATCAGCAGGACGGTTATTCGCTTTAACAAAAAGAACTTTAGACATGGATGAAATCTCTCCTTTTATTTGGATACTGTAATAGTATCAATTCATAAATCTTAATTTAAAGATAATATATAAATACACTTTTGTCAACTATAAATTATATAGTGTACTGATAGCAGTTAAACTAAAAGCAACTATCTGATCACTTCCTCTATCAGACAGTTTCTTTTAGTTTTTAGCTTGCTTTATTATATTTATGAACGACGAACAGGTGCACGTAATACTTCGATAACGCCACTTTCATAAGCAACAACAACTGCACTAGCCATATTGATAAATAATCCATTATCTACAACACCTGGAATATTATTCAACTGATGATGTAATCGTGCTGCATCCTCAATCACATTGAAATGACAATCTACTGTATAGTTGCCATTGTCTGTTTTGAACACATCGCCATCTTTCGTTTGACGCAATACAGGTTTGCATCCAAAGCTAGCTAATTTCTCAATCGTCCACTCATGAGCAAAAGTAACCACTTCTACAGGCAAAGGAAAAGCGCCCAGTTTCTGTACTACTTTATTTTCACCTGTAATGATCATCACTTGACGACTTCGAGCGGCTACGATTTTTTCACGTAGCAATGCGCCTCCGCCCCCTTTAATGAGGTTAAGATTAGGATCGACTTCATCTGCCCCATCAATTGTAAGATCAATTTCTCCTACTTCAGCAAAAGGAATGATGGGTATAGACCACTCCCGTGCTAGATTTTCTGATTGAACAGAGGTTGCTACTGCACGTATATGTAGTCCTTGCTTCACACGTTCACCAATTTTTTCAATAGCATAAGCCGCTGTAGAACCTGTGCCTAGACCAACCATCATCCCTTCTTCTACCCAGTCCACTGCTTTCTCCGCCGCTAACTTTTTGATATTCATGACCTGTTCACTCCATTATTTAGTCTAATAATTTATTGGATACGATGTTATGGATATGAAATAACAGAATGAGTCTCATCCATAGATTTCATGTAACATTTGCACTATACTGAATACGGGTGAATATTCTCAGCATCATACTATACACATTCACAAATTAAAAGGAGCTTACTATTATGCGAACCGAAAATCAGATCAAATCCAAACTCAACGAATTGACATTGCAGAAAAGAAATATCCAGACACGCCTTGAGGGTCTAACGCCTGAAACTGCTTCTTATACCTCGCTCAATGAACAACTTGCTCGTATTGAAGATATGTCCAATATGCTTGAATGGGTACTTAATGAACCGCTAGGAAAATATCATGCGTAATCATCTTATATCCTATTTTATCTGAATGTATTCAGAATTACAAAAGCAATTCCTCTCTAATTTCTATCCTTCTTATTGCAAAAAATGACAAAAACTATACAATTCTAAATATTTTTTAGGTCTTTTGATTCAATTCTATAGAACTATGTTTATAAAGTTAAAGAAAATTACTAACTACTATAAATTATTGGAATACAAATTCCGACATATAGAAATGAGTGTTACTGTGCCATTTTTTACAGCTTTATGGAAATAAAGCGACAAATTATTCGAAACAAGCCGATTTATGGGTCATACTAAATACCTAATTCGCTTAGTTCTCTATTAGTTGATTTGTTATTTTATTTCTTATTGATTGTTGTCAACAAACAGGCTCACAACAATCCTTATCCATCTACAAAATCTTAGATTGTTGACTACGTTGACCGATAAGCTTTATAGGGAGTCACGCAACCTTAGATTCACCAACCAAAAATAGGAGTGAGAGCATTGAAGAAAATCAGTAGACTATCTTTTTTCGCTAAAAATTTATTAATCTCAGCAGCTAGTATCATACTTATCGGAGTCATCTTGTTGGTAAGCAGTTATTTTACCCAGAAAACGATCTTAATCAATCAACTTCATGGTCAAGTTCAAGCGGTAACCGACACTTTTGCACAAGGTATTACTCTTGCTGATGTTGAAAAACTTGTGGCTGAAAAAAGTTATGAGGGTGCTAAACAAACAGAAATCCGTAGCTACTTAGATAATATCAACAAATATAATCCTAACATTTCTCAAGCTTACATTTTCGGGACGGAATTGGCAGACGGTAATAAAACATCATTGATCGCTGTGCCAACTAAAGTTATGGAAGCTTTAAAACAGGGAAATATCGATATCGGATATTTGTACGAACAACCTACTGAAATCGTAAACGGAATTCAAGAAATGCTCAAAACGAAACAACCTACATTTACAAGTTTCTACACCGATGATCTTGGACTATGGACGACTATTTTGTATCCTATTCAAAATGGTGACGGTAAAGTTGTTGCTTACTTTGGAGTAGATGCAGATGCAAGTGCTGTACCAGAAGGTCTGAATCAATTGTTAGTACGTGGTATTACGATCATGGTACTCTTCCTTATCGTTATCTTCTTACTTCAATTCTTTGTAGTTCGTAGAACACTAGCTCCTCTTCGCGAATTGATTCGTGGAATTGAAGATGTAAGTAAAGGTAATCTAGATATTCATATCAAAACAGGTAAAGATGATCTAGGGATTATCAATCACAAATTTAACCAAATGGTTGAAAAAATGAATAGTGTTATCGTGAATGTACAATCTGCTTCTCAACAAGTTACTGAATCTGCCAAAATGCTAATGGATACTTCATCTGACAATAGTGAGCGTTCATTAACATTGATTAGCAATATTCAAGACATCGCTAATGGTATGAAATATCAAGAAGAAGCTACAGAAGATACAGCTAAAGCAATGGGAGAAATTTCAACCGTTATTCATACGATTGCTAACAACTCTTCGAACGTAGCAGACCAAGCGTATTCAATGGAGCAAAAATCAGTAGAAGGTAATAAAGTCGTTAACCAAGTAACAGAACAAATGACATTGATCTCTCGTTCTGTACATGATACTTCCAAAGCAGTTGAATTGCTTGAAAGTCGTTCACAAGAAATCGGTAATATTCTAGGTATTATTACAGGAATCTCCGGTCAGACTAACTTGCTTGCTTTGAATGCATCGATTGAAGCAGCACGTGTAGGTGAACATGGACGTGGATTTGCAGTGGTTGCTGGAGAAGTTCGTAACCTTGCAGAACAGTCTGCTCAATCTGCGAACCAGATCAGTACTTTAATCACTGAGATTCAAACAGAGATCCAAAATGCAGTAACTGCAATGAAAAAAGGAACAGAAGAAGTGGAATATGGTCTATCTATTGCTGACCAAACTGGCAAACTGTTTGCCGAAATTCAATCTGTAACTAAACAAGTAACCGAGCAAATTCAAGATATTTCTAGTGCTACTCAAGAAATCTCAGCAGGTACAGAAGAAATGACAGCAACTACAGAGAACCTTAAAACAACAGCAAGTGTTGCAGCAGAAAATAGCGCTAAAGTATCTCAGCACGTTGAAGGTCAAAAATCTTCGATTATCTCGACAACAGATGCAGCTAACCAACTTTCAACAATGGCTGAGCAACTTCAAGAATTGATCTCTCATTTCCATGTACGCAAAATAGATTAATCTGATTTAGGGAAGAATGCCTTCCACAGAACTTGTGGACGGCATTCACTTTCTATCCTAATATCTTTATTTTAAGAAAATTATATATTTTATTTCATCATTAGATCACATATATCGCTTACTCTTTTCTCATATCTACCATTACAGCGATCAACTTCAAAGGAGAGATGTTCTATGTCACTGTCGGAAAATGCCTTTACACCTAACGAATATATTCAATTACCTGCTTTGCAAATTCCACTAGATCAAGCAAGACAACAACAGAAAGATACGTTTGCTGTTTATCGTTTTGACCTAGGTGCCAAAATTGCTTTATACATCGGGACATTAGTCAATCCTATTGAGCGTCAAGCTGTTCTGTTTTCTGCTTACCTTGGATGGCTTTATCGAATCTCGGGGGAACACGAGATTCATGCAGTATCTGGATCAACAACTGGACTTTTCCCTTTTTCTCTTTCTATCGAAGATTATCCTTATTTTCAGTCTTTAGTCGACTATGTTGCTTCACAACTCGATGCAAGCCCAGCTACATCTCCTGTAAAAAGCGAAACGGTTTTTCATTTTGGACAGCAGATTCCTGCACAACCTGGACAAGTCATGAACTGGACATTAGAAGCTCATGCCACCTCACTCTCTATTGCGATTGAATATAACGATTCTTTACTAACAGCATCAACGATTGAACGCTTTGCGGATTATTATATCCGTTTGTTAGAAGGATTATTAGATAATACAGCACTTGCTATTGGTTCTATTGATATATTAAATGCTCAAGACCACGCGATCTATCAAGAAATGAATAACACTGCTTTCCCTTATCAAGATCAACAAACGTATCATGGCGCTTTTGAAGCTGCTGTAAATAAATATCCTCAACATACTGCTATTTCTTTTCAAGGGACAGAATATACGTATGAAGAGTTGAATCAGCGTGCTAACCAAGTTGCACATTTGTTGTTAAGACAAGGATTGCAACAGGGTGAATTTGTAACGATGTATATTGATCGCAGTCTGGACAGTGTGATCAGCTTATTAGGTATTATGAAAGCTGGCGGTGTCTATGTACCTGTAGATCCTTCCCATCCTGATGAACGCAATCACTATATTGTACAAGATACCCAATCTGCTTTTGTATTGATTCAGCACAAATACAATAATAAAGTTCTTCAACTGACTGAAGGTATTACCACATTACGAGGCATCCTTGATATTGAATATCTGAACTTAACATCTGATCCAGCATTTTTGGTCAATCCGAATATTACTGTATTACCTGATGATCTAGCTTATGTTATTTATACGTCTGGTTCTACAGGTAAGCCTAAAGGTACATTGGTTGCTCATCGTGGCGTAGTCAACTTAGGCGAAATTTTGCAAAGAGAATTTAATGTAACTTCTCAAGATGTGATGACTCAGTTTGCTACTTATAGCTTTGACGGCTCTGTCTGGGAAACAATTGCTGCCCTTTTCCATGGTGCACATTTATTCTTATTAGATGCTGAAGAAAGAGTGTCTATCGAAGAATTTGCAATTGCCATTGAGCGTACACAAACAACAATTGTAACAGCTTTACCTACTGTATTCTTTAATCAATTATCTGCTTATTTGTCTGACGAAGGTTATGCCAGATTAGCCAGTCTCAAATTGATTGCTGCTGCTGGAGAAGCATTGTATGGCAAACGTGTACGGACATTCCAACAGAAAATAGGCAAACCAATTGAAGTGGTCAATGCCTATGGCCCTACTGAATGTACGGTTTGTGCAACTATGCATAAAGTAGATACTACACTTAGTGAAGATGTTGTAAATGTTCCTATTGGACGCCCTATTGATAACTATAAAGTCTATATCATGAACGAATTTCAAATGCTCTCTCCTGTAGGCGTTCCTGGAGAAATTTATATTTCAACTGTAGGTATTGCTCACGGTTATCTGGATCAACCTGAAAAAACAGCCGCAGCCTTTATGCCAGATCCATCTGGTAATGGTGAAAAAATCTATCGTTCGGGTGACTTAGCTAAATTGTTGGCAGATGGTACGATTGAATATGTAGGTAGACGCGATTCTCAGATTAAAATTCGAGGTCATCGTATCGAAATCGGTGAAATTGAAGATAGCCTGAACAAATATCCGAATATGCAAGATGCTGTTGTGGTTCCTAAAGTAGATGAAACCGGTCAAAATATGCTAGTCGCTTACTTTACAACGATTGATGGTACAGCATTATCTCCAGCTGCGATTAAGCAATTTTTGTCTGATCGACTGCCTTCTTATTTTGTGCCTAGATTTGTATGTCAGTTAGACGAGATTCCTATCTCTCCAACAGGCAAAGCAGAACGCAAAAAATTGATCGCTTATGATCATATCGAAATGCAAGAAACAGCTACCGATTATGTCGCTCCACAAAACGAAACACAACAATGGATAGCAGATGCATGGTCAGGCGTTTTAAATAAGCAACAAATAGGTATTCACGATGACTTTTTTGAAATTGGCGGAGATTCTCTGAAAGTACTCCATGTTCTTACATTGTTAAAACCACAATTTCCTAATCTCAAAATAGCAGATCTGTTCGCTTACAAAACGATTATCCAGTTAGCCGAATATGCTCTTCAGTTAGACGATAAAATGAATATTGAAGCAACAAGCCCAACGATTGAACACACTATTGATCTGGTGGAGTTCCCTGCTCGTATTCAAACCAGTTATTCAGGATTGCTGAACACCACTCATGTTTTATTAACAGGCGCTACAGGATATCTAGGATCACACTTGCTGTATGAGCTTTTGCAACAAAGTAATGCTCACATCTATGCCCTTGTACGTAAAACAGGTAGTGCAGCTAGTATAGAACGTCTCAAAGGCACAATGGAACTGTATTTCGGACAAGAAGTATTACGTGACTTTGAAAAACGTGTAACTGCTGTAGAAGGCGATCTAGAAAGTAAGCATCTAGGTCTTAGCGATAGCGATTATGAAATGATTACAGAGCATATTGATGCGATTATCCATAGTGCAGCAGATGTTCGACATTTCGGGGATACAGAACAATTTGCCAAATCTAATATTTATTCAACAGCAGAATTACTAGCGATCGCTAGTACACGTCAAGGCATTCGCTTCCATCATATTTCTACGATGGGCATTCCTGAAGATTTATCATTAGAAGGCAAATGGGATCAAGTAAAACAAACCGGCATCCTTGCTGACGATCTTCAAACTGAAAATATGTACACTAACAGCAAGCTAGAAGCAGAAAAATTAATATTTGCAGCTGGAGAACGTGGTATCCCTGTCAATATCTATCGCGCAGGTAACTTATCTAGCCAATCGGTAACTGGTCGCTTCCAACGTAATATAGACAGTAATGCAATGTATCGTATGATCAAAGCGATGCTGTTATTAGGTAAAGCCCCTGCTGCAAATCAATGGATGGACTTTACACCGATAGATTATGCAGGTCGTTCAATTATTCATCTGGCGCTTCAACCGGATACAGCAGGTCAAATGTTCCATATCTGTAACCCACAACAAGTTCACTACGATGACTTGATTGCAATGATCCAAACGTTTGGATATTCGATTGATGTTTTACCTGCTAAAGAATATGCTGAATGGCTGTTAGATTCTTCTATCGAGAAGCAAGCAGATGCTCTTTTGTTAGCAATGGGTCAATTAGATGGTGATGGCGCTAAAGATTCTCCTTACCGACTCGCTAATCCTGAGACTGCCAAGTTGTTAGAACAACAAGAAGTATTCTGCCCCAAACCTGATTATGAATTTATATCAGCTATGTTGAGTTATGCATCAAGTATCGGTTACTTCCCTACTGCACCTGTACGTGATGTAGCTGATGTCACTGTCGATGAAATGATTTCTAGTGATATGAATAGATAAAATGATAAAATAAGCGTCTAAATAATTAGGTAAGAGACCCGGTTTATTGACCGGGTCTTTTATTTTTTTGAAATATTTTGCACAACTTAATTGAAAACTATAAACTTTCTCAAAATCGTACCGATATAAATAATACATAATACGACATATTAAGACAAAATAAAACAAAATTTCTTTTGTCGATTATTGTAATAATATGTTTCACAGTGTATAATATGGTTAAATATATAATACTTAATACCTATAATAAGCAGGGAGACCTAAGACTAATGAACTTTAAAAACTCCAAACTAAAATTAACGGCACTTATTGCCACTATCGCTATTCCACTTACGTTGTCACTATATGTACCAACTATGAATACTACAGATACAACTACTCAACGTTATATCGTTTCTTATTCTAACGATCAAGGTAAAGAACAGATTGCACAAGTAGCTGATCAATCTACTAATGATCTTCACGCATTTAACCATCTAAACATGGTTGCTGTCAATCTTACAAATGATCAAAAGAATGATCTTGCTACACAATCAGGCATTACAAGTATCGAACAAAATACAACCTATACTTCGGCTGCTCAAGCTTTTGGCGGAAATATCAAAACGGTAAATGTAAAAGGAAATGAACAAGCTTCATGGGGATACGGTACTATTGATGCTCAAATGGCTTCTGATAGTGGTTACACAGGTAAAGGTGTAAAAATCGCTATTTTAGATACAGGAATTTCTGCTCACTCTGAATTGAATATCGCTGGTGGTGTATCCGAAGTGGGCTACACTCAATCTTATGCAGATGATAATGGACACGGAACATTTGTAGCAGGCGTGATTGGCGCTCAATCGAATGGTAAAGGTCTTGTAGGTGAAGCACCAGACGCTCAAATCTACGCAGTCAAAATTTTGGATAGCAAAGGTAATGGTTCAACAGAAGATTTAGCTAAAGGTGTAGACTGGGCTATTCAGAACCATATGGACATTGTTAACATGTCGATCGCTTTTCCAGAAGATTCTCCAGCGGTTGAACAAGTACTTGCTTCTGCTGATCAAAATGGCATCTTGCTTATCGCAGCTGCTGGTAATAAAGGTACAGCTAGTGCAGCAACAGATACGGTTCAATATCCAGCTAAATCTAGCCATGTGATCGCTGTAGCTGCTATAGACGACAATCTACAACGTGCTGATTTCTCTTCTAGCGGTTCTGATATCGAACTTACAGCACCAGGTGTAGATATTGTGAGTACATCTAGTAACGGTAAATATGAGCTTCGTAGTGGTACATCGGTTGCTGCTCCATTTGTAACAGGTATGGCTGCTATTCTCAAACAAGCTTATCCAGGTAGCACTAATGCACAGATTCGTCAGGCTCTAAACCAAGGCAGTATTGATTTGGGAGCAGCAGGTCAAGACAATCTGTATGGTAACGGTATGATCAGCTTCCAGCATTTATTAGGTAAAACTTCTATTCTTGCTTCTAAGTAATGATCCCATGTCCGCTTTCCCTTGAAAAGCTGGCATGTTCATATAGAGAATACTTTGTCCCTGTTTTGCACTAGATGACGCAGCTTATATCTACTACAACCTACACTATTCATATAGTATTGTGATGATCCACATCAGATAATAATATGCATCCAAATAGCCACGGTTTTATACCTGTGCTCATCCAAAAATAAAAGCGCCGTTCTCAGCCAGAGACACGACGCTTTTATTTTGTTCTTTTATTGTTTCAGTGGAAAAAACTTCTAAAGTTCAGCGACAGGCAAGCTACCTTGCATCCAATGAAGCTCACTATCTCGAATGACATAGTCTGCCCATTTCATCTCACCAATTCCCCAATTACGAAACTCGGTAATATGACGGTAAAATTGCTCAATCACAGCTTCTTTCGGTTCAGACATCAACGATTGAATCTGTTCACGTAACCGCTCAGGCTTCTCTCTCACACTGTCTAGTACACGCATCATCCACTTATGTCCGGGATACAACATTTCATTATGTGCAAGCACCATACGGCCACCGAATAGCGCCATATTCATCACTGCTTGATGTAGCAAATACGTATCATCACGCTTCAACGCTTGTTTGCATTCTCCATACCATGCTTCAAATTGAGCATAAAACCGATGGATATTATTTTGCTTCAGAGACATAGGATATTCTGTGATCGTGTTTAATACATCCCGCAGTTCTGGAATATCTGAGAATACGACAATAGCACCTAGAAAAGCAAACCGTGCAGGTTCACTACCACAGCGAGCTACTTTCTCCAAATACGCCATACTAATGTATTTGCCATCTATATTTTGCAAAGAACGTCCTACCTTACATTCGGCTCCATCATAATGCAATGAACCGGATTGGAAACGGTCTTCAAATTCTTGATCTGAAACAATAATCATAATATTCATATCTGAATGAGGTGAAGAATATCCATAAGCGACCGAACCAGTAATCAATAGCCCTTTCACTGATGAATCACCACGAAGATGTTCTGTCAGTTGTGAGAGGCAATCCGATAATATATTCACACGGGCCCTCCTTAATCTCAATTTTTAGTGTTCGATTGATAATGATAATTATTATCAATTAACTTTGTAACGATATTGTAGCTTATTCAATTTCACTTGGCAAGTATTTATGGCGAATCTGTGTCTATAAAATTCAAACGGTATCGAATGTATTCACAATTACGCTGATAATTGGGATACGAACTAAAGCTTACGCATCTATTGCACTCTATCGCTCAACAGAAAAAAGCCTTTTTCTTGTAACCCTGAAGATGAATTCAGAAATCACTTGAAAAAGGCTTCGTCGAATCATTTTATTATACAATGCTGTAGTTCACGATCTGCTTTCGCTCACTCTAGCAATTACGCTTTGGGATGAATCATTTGAGAAGGATCAACGTATTTGTCGAATTCTTCTTCCGTCAACAATCCACTTTGTAATACAGCTTCTTTCAAAGACAGCCCTTCTTGATGTGCATGCTTGGCAATTTTCGCTGCATTTTCATAACCAATGTGCGGGTTAAGTGCAGTTACAAGCATTAATGAATTGTCCAAGTTATGTTTAATCTGATCGACATTCGCTTCGATGCCTACAGCACAATGATCATTGAATGAGATCAATGCATCACCAAGTAATTGAACCGATTGGAGGAAATTATAAATAATTACCGGCTTAAATACATTCAATTCAAAGTTACCTTGACTTGCCGCAAAACCGATCGCTGCATCATTCCCCATCACCTGCGTAACGACCATCGTCATCGCCTCGGATTGAGTAGGATTGACTTTACCCGGCATAATCGAGCTACCCGGTTCATTAGCAGGGATTGTAAGCTCGCCTAGACCGCTACGAGGTCCACTTGCTAACCAGCGCACATCATTAGCAATCTTCATCAGATCAGCCGCTAGTGCTTTGACAGCGCCGTGTACATAGACCACTTCATCATGGCTTGTTAACGCATGGAATTTATTTGGAGCCGTCACAAATGATTTGCCTGTTAATTCTGAAATTTTCTCAGAAGTTAGTCGTCCAAAATCAGGATGTGCATTAATTCCTGTTCCGACCGCTGTGCCTCCGATAGCAAGTTCTTTCATTTCTTCTACACTATGTGTAATCATGCGTGTACTTTTCGCCAACATCGCTTCCCATCCACTGATCTCTTGTCCCAGTGTAAGTGGCGTTGCATCTTGCAAATGAGTACGTCCAATTTTGATCAAATCTTTGAACTCTTCTGATTTCTGTGTAAACGTCTGTTGAAGCTTAGCAATCGCAGGGATCAAATGATCTTCTACAGCCAATACACCAGCTACATGTAATGCCGTTGGAAAAGTATCATTCGAACTTTGCGACATATTCACATCATCATTCGGATGTAGACGATCTGTTTTGCCTTGTTCTTCAAGCCACTGATTACCACGATGTGCAATCACTTCATTGACGTTCATATTGGACTGTGTACCGCTTCCTGTCTGCCAGACAACTAATGGGAAGTGTTCATCCCATTGACCTGTTAGAATCTCATCTGCGGCTTGAGCGATCGCTTGTGCTTTATCAGCGGATAATTTACCTAATTGTTGATTGACCAGTGCTGCGCTTTTTTTGAGCAAAGCAAATGCATAGACCACTTGCTTCGGCATTTTTTCTTGACCAATTTTGAAGTTTTCTTTACTACGCTGTGTTTGTGCACCCCATAATTTATCAGCAGGTACATTAATTTCGCCTATTGTATCTTTCTCTACACGGTATTCCACTCGACAAAATCCTCCTTTGGATCAAATCATCTGTAAAATAGTAGGACAGATTAGCATCATTCTGCTAAAGATCAACCTCTATGATTGTAACGCTTACATGCTCTGCAAATCAATCCTTTATACACCAATCGATCGGTTCCATCCCTTGTGATTCCAAAAATTGATTCGTATGGCTAAATGGCTTACTGCCCATAAATCCTTTGTGCGCTGAAAAAGGACTGGGATGCGTAGAGGTAATCACATGGTGCTTACTACGGTCGATGGCTGCTCCTTTACGCTGTGCATGGCTTCCCCACAGAATAAATACAGCAGGTGTCTCACGTTCATTTACAGCTTCTATCACACGATCTGTAAATGTCTCCCATCCTTGATTCTGATGCGAAGCCGCTTGTCCACGTCTGACTGTCAGTACAGCATTCAACAATAAAACTCCTTGTTCTGCCCAATGGATCAATGAACCATGCTTAGGAATCGTACATCCTAGATCATCATGTAACTCTTGATAAATATTATGTAACGAAGGTGGAATCGACACGCCTGGCTTGACTGAAAAGCTTAACCCGTGCGCTTGTCCTGGACCATGATAAGGATCTTGACCCAAAATAACGACCCGAGTTGATTCTAATGAAGTGTAATGCAGTGCGTTAAAAATATCATACATATCTGGATAGATCGTTGCTGTCCGATATTCTTGCGCTAGAAATTGACGAAGTTCCAAATAATAAGGCTTTTGCAGTTCATCTTCTAGTACATCTGCCCAATCGTTGCGAAATATAGCACTCATAAATTAGCTTCTTCCTTTCATTGACTAGATTCTTTTATCATTACCCATATTTAAGAATAACCAAAAAAATAGCAGTCTCTTGATGATACTCAAGAAACTGCTATGTGAACATATCTATATTTTACAGACGGGATTGCAAAAATTCATCAGTAAACTTTTTAAATTTATGACTCATTTGAGTTAAACTATCTACCACTTCACTAAATTCATTCACTAAGTGTGCTTGTTCATGAGAAGACGTAGCAATTGCTGAAATTTCTTGTTCCATATATTGAATCGATTGTTGCACACTGGATAATGATTTCTCGATATTTTGTGTCGCTTGCTTCGTATCAACAGACAATTTACGAACTTCAGACGCCACGACACCAAACCCTGCTCCTGCTTCTCCTACACGAGCTGCTTCAATCGCTGCATTCAGACCTAACAAGTTGGTCTGCTCTGAAATTTCACGGATAAAACCAGCGACTTTATTCACATCTTTAGAATTTTCAACTGCTTGACGGGTGTTGGACTGAATATCTGTTGTGGTTGCCGATAATTGCTGTGATTGAGCAGCGATCGTCTGAACCATATCACTTAACTGTGCACTGATCGTTTCCAAATCAACTGTGAAATTGCCTAACAGCTCATTGTGCTGCAATGTATACGCTGTTGCCAAAGCACCGATCACTTTACCATTTGCATCTTTAATTGGAACCGAAGCGGCATCCAATTCAAATCCATACGCAGAAGAAGGTACACGACTCACAGAAGCTATTCCATCTACCAATGCTGCACGCAAGTTATTATCGTCTGGAGAAATAGGTGTACCTGGACGCAAGCCAAGATCCAATTCTTTAGCAGGACGATAGTATTTGAATTCTTTTAAATCACATACGCCTAACATAATATCGTTACCTACGATTTTTTCGAAATATTGCATACAGATAACCATCATATCTACAATGCTGATGGATCCATGACCTGAAATTTCATAATTGCCATTATTATTTATTTGATTTGAAGACTCATTAGACAAGTGATTCACTCCTCATACTACAAATTGTTCATAATTTAATTTCGTCATTTTGAAGTTGTTTGTGAATAGCATTATTGATAATCATTGTATATTTAAGAATGAATCTATCATTTCAAAAAATATTTTTTATTCTTTTGAAAGTCTCATTTTGACAATAATAAGGTCATTTTTATACTATATATGGTCTATTCATATTTTTTAAATCAACATATCGATTTGGGTTTGTCTTTGGTTCACCTCTAATTCCCTCCAAAACCAAAACGTAGAGTTGTGTGAATCCTTTAAATATGGTAAAAATGATACATAGACATTGTTTTTCAGCAATTTGTCTTGGATAATAAACAATCGCTTAAAAGTGTACATATCGATCATTTTGGTTAATAGAATGATAGGTGTTTATTTCTAGGCGTGTTGTAGATACATGTTACAAATTGCAGCTGGATGCCTAACGTTTTACAAATTATAGAATTTTACGAGGAGGAAAAGAGAAATGAAATTTTTCTTAGACACAGGTAACCTTGAAGAAATCAAACGTATTTCACGTTTGGGAATCGTAGATGGTGTAACAACTAACCCTTCATTGATCGCTAAAGAAGGTCGTGTATTTAAAGATGTAATCGACGAAATTTGTGCGATTATCGACGGACCAGTAAGCGCAGAGGTTGTAAGCCTTGATGCTGAAGGTATGTTGAAAGAAGCTCACGAAATCGCAAAATGGGCACCAAACGTTGTTATCAAATTGCCTATGACTGAAGAAGGATTGTACGCTTGTAACCAACTTTCTAAAGAAGGTATCAAAACAAACGTAACTTTGATCTTCTCCGCAGCACAAGGTTTGATGGCAGCTAAAGCTGGCGCTACATTCATCAGCCCATTCGTAGGTCGTCTAGATGATATCGCTGTTGATGGTATGAAATTGATTCGCGATCTTCGTTCAATCTTAGACACTTATGGTTTGAAATCAGAAATTATCGCTGCAAGTATCCGTAATGTAGGTCATGTAGAAGCAGCTGCTCTTGCTGGTGCTCACATCGCTACTATTCCAGGTACTTTGGTTCCAGTTCTATGGAAACACCCATTGACTGACAGTGGTATCGAACGTTTCTTGAAAGACTGGGAATCTGTTCCTCAAGCTAAAGAAGAAGTTAAAGAAGAAGCTGGAACTAAATAAGTCATCCAAGTATAAGTGATTATACTTTATAAGCAGGGATCTTCGGATTCCTGCTTTTTTATTGCAAATTTTAATTGTCTTAGATATAATTGTTATAACATCTATATTGAATGATGCCTTTACCCAATGAAAAGTAAGATATTTAACTTCGTACAAATCACTTTCTTATTCAATCACAAAAAGTCGCGCTTTTAGTTGCAGGCGCTAAGGAGTGGGTATATCGTGCAAGAATTAGAATCGATCGGGTTTGTGTTAGGAACCACTTATCGTAAAGTCAGTCAGTCTTTGGCTTATCATTTAAAAGAACATGATATTACACCTGAACAATGGAGTGTATTGTATTATGTCTGTGCACAAGAAGGTATGAATCAGAAAGAACTAGCTTCGCATGTGTTCAAAGATCAACCGACTACGGCTCGTATATTGGATGTATTGCACCGCAAAAATCTAATTCGTAAAGAAATGGACCCTCAAGATCGTAGAGCTTTTCTTGTCTATCCTCTGCCTGCCGGGCGCGAATTAATGGAAAAAATCTATGCGATTGAACAAAAACATAATCAAGACTTAACAAATCTACTTACACCTGAGCAATTCAAAGAACTTCATCATTTACTGCATTTATTACGCAATAAGTTAGAACCTCATGCCGAAGATACACCTGAAGTACCGCGTCACAAGAATTAGGATTGGCAAAAGAAATGGAGAGAAATATAGACTATGGAGCATACTAACAAAGAGAACCTTTTATCAAAAGACAGCCTTCCATCCCAACAGGATCAACCGTTAACAGAGATAGCAAATATAGATGCAGATGCCCCTTCTCGTCTTTGGACGAAAGAATTTTTAATTTTAACTGCATGTAACTTACTTGTTTTTCTTAATCTGCATATGATCTTATCTTCTTTACCTTTATACATGCGTGAACATTATAATGCAGGCGACTTCTATGTCAGTCTATGTACAAGTCTGATGGCATTAGCAGCGATCGTTTCCCGTTTATTTTCAGCGAGAGCCTTAGAACTGGGTAAACGGAATGTGATTTTGTTTGGTGGATTGTTGATCGCACTGCTAGGTACGATTGGATACTATTTTAGTGCTACTATTATTTTATTATTGGTGATGCGTGTTATTTTTGGATTTGGATTTGGGATGTACAGTACTACTTTTCCAACGATGGTATCCGATATTATCCCACGCAAGCGCATGGGTGAAGGTATGGGATACTTTGGTCTGTCGACTACAATCTCCATGTCGATGGGTCCACTGATCGGGATGAGTATTGAAAAGCAATATGGATTTACACCGTTGATTATTATTGGTTCGATATTTATTCTTATTTTGTTCCCGCTTGCTTATAGCCTTGTTAAAGGGCAAGATAAAAAGATTGCTGAGCAAAAAATCATAGCAGATCAGCGCAAATTAGCTGCCCAAGCCAAAGCAGCTTCAGAAGGAATAGTTGTTGAAACAATCGATACTCCATCGCTTCCTGCTAAAGCTTCTAAATTCGAGAAAAAATTATTATTACCCAGTCTTTTGAATTTCTTAATGTCATTAACATATGGTGGATTGGTAAGCTTTATCGCTTTATTCGGTAAAGAAGCTCATCTTGCTAATCCAGGTTACTTTTTCTTATTTAATGCTTTGGCTGTGATTGCAGTTCGTCCGTTTTCAGGCAAAATCTATGACAGCAAAGGCCCTAAAGCGCTGATCATACCCGGTGCTGTCTTATTAATCGCCGGTTTATTATTGTTATCTTTTGCACACTCTACGCTTGGCTTATTCGGTTCAGCGATATGTTATGGACTAGGATGGGGAGCATTACAACCAACCATGCAGACATGGATGATTCAAGTGGTCAATCCACATCAACGTGGCATGGCGAACGGGATGTTCCTCAACTCACTGGATATGGGCGTAGCGCTCGGTGCGATGATCTTAGGAGCTATTGCAGGGATTACCAGTTATACTTCTATGTATCGCTTCTCCGCTCTATTTATCGTGTTATATATCCTTGTAGGTATTGTCTATATGATCAAAGCCAAAGGAACACCTGCTCAGACGCAGCATAGTATTCATATCAAAATTAAATAATATCGATTTTAGATTCAAATGAAATATTTCCCTTTGCACATATTAAAAAGACTGCCTCTACGTCGTGTAGAAGCAGTCTTTTTTGATTATTTTCACAAGCCTCATATGATATCCACGTATTCATTGAATTCATTGAATGATCTCAAATGTACAAGCTTGTTTGCGGATACTGAAACAGACTCTATGAAGAGTACTATTTATTGTTTATAGCTTACAGCGTTACCGTTACTTTCTGGTCTTGTGCTTGTAATCGGATACCGTGTTCAACAGTAGATTGCTCTGCACCTACGATTCCGCCAACACTTGTAATACCACGTAATACAACAGACCACGATTTGAGCGTACCTTCTGTAGCGATATCAATCGTATTATTTTGACGAGAAGCTGTTACGATCGCTTCTTGTGCACCTTGCATATTCACTAAACGGATTGAAGTAGATTGACCTTCTTCCAGTTCGAAAATATGAAGTTCTACACCATCCGTATAATCATAATCTGGTTTGTTTTCTTCTGCACCTAGAGCAATAATGCTATTTGGCTTAACCAGTAAAGGCAAGTTCATAAAGTCGAATGTCTCGTTATACCAACGTCCACCTTGTACAGAAGCACCTGTTAAGAAGTTCGTCCATTTGCCTTCAGGTACATAGTAAGTCGCTAATCCTTCGGTATTAAAGATCGGAGCTACCAATAGAGAATCACCGAACATGTACTGACGATCTAATGTATGAGTCGTTGGATCTTCATGGAAATCGAGTACCATTGGACGCATCATCGGTACACCCTGCTCAGACGCGTTTACAGCCGCATCGAATAGGTAAGGCATCAGGCGACATTTGAGCTTCGTAAATGCACGTAACACATCGACAGACTCTTCATCGAACAACCAAGGGACACGATACGATTCGTTACCATGTAGACGACTATGCGAAGACAACATACCGAATTGAACCCAGCGTTTGTAGACCTCTGGTGCAGCTGTCATTTCAAAGCCTGAAATATCATGACTCCAGAATCCAAAACCAGATACTCCTAGAGATAATCCGCCACGTAGCGATTCCGCCATCGATTCGAATGTAGAAGAACAATCGCCGCCCCAGTGTACAGGGAATTGTTGTCCACCAACTGTAGCCGAACGTGCGAACAATGCTGCTTCATTTTTGCCTAAGCTTTCTTCCAATAATTCAAATACCACTTTGTTATATAAGAAAGTGTAATAGTTGTGCATTTTCACAGGATCAGAACCATCGTAATAAACGACATCAGTTGGAATACGCTCACCAAAGTCTGTTTTGAACGAGTCTACGCCTTGGTCAATTAGCACTTTCAACTTGCTCTTATACCATTTCACTGCATCTGGATTGGTAAAGTCGACCAGACCCATCCCTGCTTGCCATAGATCCCATTGCCATACACTACCATCTGCACGTTTAACAAGATAACCATGCTCCATACCTTCATCAAATAAATATGATTTCTCAGCGATGTACGGATTGATCCATGCACAGATTTTGAGACCTTTTTCTTTCAAACGTGTCAGCATCGCTTCCGGTTCAGGGAACATGCGCTCATCCCAGACAAAATCACACCATTGGTATTCACGCATCCAGAAACAGTCAAAATGGAACACAGATAATGGAAGATCACGTTCTTTCATACCATCGACAAAATGATTTACTGTTGCTTCATCATAATCAGTTGTAAATGAAGTCGTTAACCATAGTCCAAATGTCCAGGCCGGTGGCAATGCAGGCTTGCCTGTTAATGTTGTGTAATTATCTAGCACTTCTTTTGGATTACGACCACCGATGATGTAATATTCTAAGCTTTCGCCTTCAACACTGAATTGTACTTTAGATACATTTTCAGAAGCCACTTCATACGATACTTTCTCTGGATGGTTAACGAATACGCCATATCCTTTGCTTGAAAGGTAAAATGGAATATTTTTGTATGCTTGCTCACTGCTTGTACCGCCATCTTCATTCCAGATATCGACAACCTGTCCGTTTTTGACAAATGGTGTAAAGCGCTCGCCTAAGCCATAAATATATTCGCCAATTCCTAATTCCAATTGCTCACGGAAAAAGACCGTATCTTCAGGACCGTTAATATAACCTGGACCCCGGTGTACACTACCTGTTAAATGGCGACCTGCAAAATCAAAGCTGATTCCCCAATTGCTATTTTTACGAATGGTTGCTGTCAGATCTCCTGTTTGAAATACAGTACGATCGTCATCTTCGACGATTTGAATATCGGTCTCCAATTGAGCCAATTCAAATTCAGGTCCTTTTTTTAATCCACCTTTGTGATGGTTAAATTGCACTTTGATCACGTTCGGGATAGGAGAACTCAAAGATGCTTTGAGCAATGTCCCATTTAACGTATCGCCTTTATGTACAATTTTCTTAGTTGCTGCATATAACGTTAATTCATCATTTTTGGTTACGATATCGCGAATATCCACTGGATGTTGCATACTGTACCCTTTGCGTGTCATCCAATAGCCATCTGTAAATTTCATGTCATTTCCCCCAATAATATTGATTTGGTTATAAAAATGTATTTGTGCAAATCGTTTTGCTATAGTTATAATAATATTGATAAAGAAAGCGCTTTTCTTCTTTTATTTTGATCATATGTGTAAGGATATTGATATTGGGCTGATTTGATGAGGGTGGGGGATCTTTGATGGGAGTGCTGCGTGAAGGAGGTGGTGCTTGTCGTCGCTGGTGAAGAAAAATGCTTTGAATGACTGCTAAAGCAGTTGCATTTTTCTTCAAAGGCGATCGCTTCGCTCTTTCAGCACCGCCTCCTTTCCTCCGCTCGTGGTAGGAGATCATCCACTCTCACAAGAATGCAGGAAATTTCAATAAGGTGGTGGGTAGTGGGAATGGATAAGAACCAAAAAGTGAAATCAGTAAAAGAGATGTTGACCTTTAGAGATATTCCTTTATCTGATTAACACTTTACACAGCAGAGCAAATGGAATTGTTCTGTGGGGTTAGCTGACAACAGTGATCGTAATAATAATCTATTTGTGGAGCGTCCAATACCTATATTGTGCAACCAAAATATCTGAAGTACTTTGAATTAAAGGCGGTGAAGTCAGTGATTCAGGAGCAATTGCGGGAAGAGTTAAAAGAAAATCGGATTCATGGGAGTCTGATGTATCCGGTGAGTGTGTATCCGATGGATGATATTGAGGAAGAGACTGTTTTGGAGTGTCACTGGCATGAAGAACCAGAGTTGATTTTGGTGACGAAAGGTCGTGCTTTGTTTCAAATTGGAACGATTCCTTATGAAGTACATGCGGGTGAAGCGGTGTTTGTGAATAGTGGTGAGATTCATACTGCATATCAGATGGAACATGAATCTTGTAGCTTTGTAGCGACTGTATTTAGTATGTCTTTGTTAAATAGTGCAGGCTATGACATGATACAAGCGCGATTTATAGATCCATTGTTACGTAAGCAAATGGTGTTGCCTGTTCATATTCGCGGACAAGAAGTCTGGGAACAGGAAGTGTTGACGTTGCTAAATCAGATTGTGGATATCAATAAACAGCAGACTGTAACATGCGAACTGACTACCAAAGCGTATCTTTATCTGATTTTCGCCCAAATGATTGAGCATATGGATACTCAAGTGGCTCTTATTCCTGCACCGAGCGATAAAGTACAACGACTCAAAACAGTACTCGGTCATATCCATGATAACTACCAGCAACCATTACGTTTACGTGAATTAGCAAAACAGATCAATATGAGCGAAGGACATTTTTGTCGCTTTTTCAAAAGTTTAACTCAAAAAAGCCCTATCGATTATATTAATCGCTATCGGACTCAGCAAGCTTGTCGACTGTTAGAAAGCAGTGATCGCAAAATCGTCGATATTTCGCTTGAAGTTGGATTTGATAGTTTGAGTTATTTTATCTCTGTCTTCAAGCAACATCGAGGATCGACTCCTTCACAATATCGCAAACAGACCAATGGTGTCTCCAATTCGTTCATTACTGAGTTGCAAAAGAATTCTATTGAGTGACAATGCTAATGAAATAAGCAGATGCAAAAAAGGAGAACCTCTGCGAAATGACACAAGAGTTCTCCTTTTTCACTTACTATCTATTACTCTTTCTATCCATTATTCTTTGTGGATGCTATTACTATTGAGCCACATGCATTGCTATCTATTAACCACGATGATCATTGAGCACATAGCGATCTGCATCCATACCGGTAATAAATGGAGTCACTTCATCAATCGCATATAAATGTAATACGTGCATCGCCCGTGTACAAGCCGTGTAAAATAATTTGCGTTCGGCTTCGCGATGATACTGTTGACTAGAAGCATCATATAATACGACTGCATCAAATTCTACACCTTTAGCTAGATAAGCAGGAATAATAACGGTTCCTTTTTCAAAAGCAGGTGTGTTTTTAGTAATCTTACGCAGTGTGATCTGTTCTTTAAGCATATGATAGGCTTCTTCGCATTCACTCTCCGTTTTGCAAATAATCGCTGTATACTGATAACCTTGCTGTTGTAACCCGTGAATATCTCGAATAATATCGGTATGCATTGATTCACGATCATCATAGAGAGATACTTGTGGCTTATCTCCACGACGATTAAATGGAATAATATGCTCTCCACCTTTAATCATGCCACGTGTAAAGTCTACAATTTCATACGTAGAACGATAACTACGGGTCAAACGAATAATCTCGCTATTTTCTTTACCATATAATTCTAACAAAGGATCTTCTTCATCAAAAACAGAATTATGGCTATAAATCGCTTGATTAAGATCGCCTAAAGCTGTCATGCGAGCACGTGGAAATAATCGCTTCATAAATTCCAACTGGAATGGTGAATAATCCTGTACTTCATCGACAATTACATGCTTAATCGCATGGTTAGAACGGAATCCTTGCAGTTGCTCTTTCAGATACAGATATGGTGTAGCATCTTCGTATCCCAATTCACCTTGATCCAGACGACTAACCGTTTGTTTGGCAAAATCTTCCCAACCTTCAGGCAATTGGCCATTATTGATTTTGGTAAATAACACTTCGTCTGTGAACATCTTACGATAGACTGCTTTGATATCTGCAAAGCGAAGCCTTTTCACCCATTTACGTAGTGGTTTGAGCCAATCATTAACGACCATTCGAGCAGCCAATTCGGCTTCTAATTGGAAATCATCAAAAGAAGGCATTTTCCCTTTTTGCTTCCGACGCATCATGGTATAGGCACGATGATAATCATCGGTACTCATCAATTGCACTTGTTCTTCTACCCAAGCTTCTTTACGTTCTTTGCGTCCAAATAAACTAACTTCTTTAAGTAGCCAATCCCGCATTAATTCGATACGATTACCTAATTTGACAGCGGAATCGAATCCATAAAACTTATCTAACATCTGTTCGCGGGTCACGATATCTTTACCTTGAAAACGAATTGGACGGAATGCCATCCCTTCGGTTAACAACAATTCTGTATATCGACGAATCGCTTTGAGATAAGTTGCTGATGATTTATAGCGAATTCCTTGTACACGTGCATCGTGTTCGAGATCATCTTTCCATGCTAAAAGATATTCCATTTGTGAAAAAACATCTTCCAGATCAAATTCTCTTCCGATCCGACGTTCTAGATACGCTTGAAACGTTGTCTGCAACATATTCTCTTCGCCAAGCTCAGGTAATACAGTAGATACATAACTGTTAAACATAGAGTTCGGGGAAAAGAGTACCATCTGATCCGCACGCAAGCTATCACGGTAACGATATAGCAGATACGCTACACGTTGTAACGCTGCTGATGTTTTACCACTGCCTGCGGCTCCTTGTACAACCAGTAAACGACTACGATCATTACGAATCACGCTATTTTGTTCTTTTTGAATGGTAGCTACAATATTTTTCATCTGATTATCTGCGGTATGACTAAGTACTTGCTGCAACAATTCATCACCGATCGTAACCCCTGTATCAAATAAAACATCAATCTTGGCATCACGAATAACAAATTGACGCTTTAATTCCATATTCCCTTCAATATTCCCTACAGGTGTACGGTATGAAGCTGGCCCGGGAGCACCATCATAATAAAGACTCGATACCGGAGCACGCCAGTCATAGATCAGAAACGTTTCTTCATCATCATCGAGAAAAGAACCAATACCTAGATAAATATGGTCGGTTGCAGGCTCACCCACTTCTTTGAAATCGATCCGTCCAAAATACGGTGATCCTGATAAACGACGTAATTTGTCTAAGGTTACACTGGAGCGCTTGTGAGCTAATTCAATCTCGGTTAATACCTGTGATTGCTGACGTAAACTGGTTGAAGTCTCACCTACATCATCCGGTTCACTAAAGTTAACAGTTACTTCATCCCAGAAGTCTTTACGCATACCGACAACATCGCCACGTGCTGCTCCTACTTCTTGTTCAAGCACTGCCATTTTGCGATTAATCTGACGGGTTACGTCATCTACCCGTGCTTGTTCGTCTTTCCAATCTTGATCATCTATCGCCATATTGGATCATCTCCTTTATCTATCTCTGAATGTTCTATGCAAATATACATTTGACAATATATATTAATTATGTTATGTTAATTCTATATTGATAATTTTGGTATATTTATGTTCTTTTGCAGACCAATTTTTATTGTACGCTCATCTATTACAAATTGCAAATACCAAAGCCGCATGTCTGGAGTTGTCCAGCAATGCGGCTTTTTTTGATGGTTCTATTTGATTTAAAATGATTTATTTGGTTAAGATAATAGGTTCGCCTTTAGTGATAATCATCGTGTGCTCATATTGAGCTACAAAGCTACCATCATCTGTTTTGAGTGTCCAACCATCGCTACCTTCTGCTACTTCTTCTGCTTTGGTCGATACGAATGGTTCGTAAGCAATCACAGAGCCTTCTTTCCATAGCCCATTATCTGTTGGATCATAATAACTCAAAATATATTCAGGATCATCATGTAACGATAGACCAATCCCGTGTCCCGTTAAGTTGGTAATAATTTTAAATCCTAATTTTTTGGCGGTATTATATGTTGCTTTACCTGCATTGCTTCGCTTAGAACCTGCACGAATTTTTTGAGCCCCTGCTTCAAATGCCAAAATCGAAGCTTCACACAATTGAGTCAGAAGCGGATCGCCTTTACCCACAACGAAAGATACGCCTGTATCAGCAAAATAACCATCTAATGAAGCAGACACATCGACATTCACCAGATCGCCTTCCTGAATCACACGATCCCCTGGGATACCGTGAGCCACTTCTTCATTGACACTAATACAAGTAAAGCCCGGGAAATCATATGTCACTTTAGGTCCAGATAGTGCGCCATGCTGTTCTAACAACTTAGCTGCATGCAAATCAAGGTCTATCGTACGCATTCCTGGTTTTGTCATGTCTTTCAGTTCATCGCGGATAATAGCGACCACTCGACCTATTTTTTTTAATCCTTCGATATCTTTTTCTGTTTTGGCAATCATATCTTTTTCTCCTTTGTCGTAAACGTCAGGAAACGCCGGCAAATAAGCAGGTGTGATTTAACCCGTTTTTTGCCGGCGACTTCGTGTCGCACTTCTGTATATTTCCTGATTCATCTTCTTGCTCATATTCTATATTGTATAATTAATCTTCACTCGTTACAAATAAATCTACTACTTTTCATCATTGATCTATTCATTCTTAAAATGATTACGAGTAAAAGAGCAACGCAAAAAGGAGAGAATCACTCTCTCCTTCTTGTAGATATTTAGTATGACAATCGTTTGTCATGCAGCCATACTCCGACAAGCTTCAGCGCAATGACGGCAGGCTTCTGCACAACGTTGACAATGGTCATGATCATGTTTTGCACACTCTTGAGCACAATCTTCACAGATTTGCGCGCATAATGCACAAATTTGTTGCATATATGGACTTTGAGAAGTCATAGCTTTGGCAGCATATTCACATATATCTGCACATTCACGATCCAGTCGTAAACAGCCTCTCATCATATCCAAATCTTTTTCTTCCAGACAAGCAACATAACATTGATTACAAGCTTCTATACATTCCAGACAAGCTTCTAGGCATTTTTGTCTTTCTGCTACAGATATCATTGTTAATTCCTCCTTGGTATTAAGTTTCGCTCTACTATTTATTTAACCTAAATAGAGAAAACTAATACAAAATAAAGGAATTAATCCAAATTATCGATAATACGGTCAAGCATTTTGATCGTGATATTACGTTCTTCGACTGTAAAACCATTAAATACATCTTCAATCGTCTGACTGGCTTTATCACCTAGATCGTCAACAATACTACGGCAGTAATCTGTCAAATAAATCAGATTGGTACGACGATCGTCAGGATGAGGTACACGTACCACCATCCCGCGTTTGATCATATTATCGATCAATCTCGATACGCTAGGCTGATCTTTACGAGATAGGCGTGCAAGGCGGTTCTGTGTCTGCCCGTCCCGTCTCCATAAAAATGAAATCAAAATCCATTGTTCATGTGTGACCGGATAGCCACCATCACGGAAATATTGATTTAAACGATTGTGTGCAAGACGTGTAGCAATAGAAAGTTTGTAACCGATTGAGTTCTCTAATGTGTAGGGGATATTCGTCATTCCCATAAGTCTCCTTTTAAACAGTCATCTTCGATGTATCGACTTGGTTATTATGATTTCCAAGGCCAAGTCGGGAAATTTCTGCGGTCCTGTTTCTCTTCATTTTCTTTTTCAATAGTATCATGCTTAGAACTGGTATGATCTACTAAGCGATTAAGGCGTTCTAATTGATAGCCATAATCATACATCACAGCTGCTACAATAGACAACCTTAACACGCCACTAAAGTTTTCTTGATAGCGATCAATCATGGTATCCAAAAATTGATCATTGGCTTGCTCAACTTCTTCAGCTTCATGTCCATCATTTTTAATCTTATTATCGAGCTTCAGCAAAATATGCTCATGGAACTTAATTAACTGTTCCAGATGATTGTCAAAGTAATCATCTAACTGTGGAGTTCGTTCTGCTTGAAAATAATGTTGCTCTATAGCAGTTAGTACATCTACCCCTTTCCTAAGCGCTGTTAGCATTTGTTTATTGACTACAATGTGTCGATGTCGACTGAAAGAAGCTCGTTTTAATTTCTTCAGTTCCTCTTCCATCAAATTGTACTTATCACTTAAAGACTGAATCGAATTTTCTAGCGCTTTTTTTTCTTCACGGAAAACAGACTCTTTAATTTCATCTGACACTGCTGTTCGTAACAACAAAGATAATTTAGCGAATGTATTCTCAATCTGCCCTTTAAACTGTTCTAATGGCTTCGGTGGTGCAACCAGTATATTAATCAAAAAGGCAGACACGATACCAATAATACTGAGTGAAAAGCGATTAAGTGCAAATTGCCATTGACCGGAAGCTTCCATTACTGAAATAACAGTCACTAATGTTAGGCCAATCGTATCTCCCATTTTGAGACGCAAACAAATCATAATCACCACAACACACATCAAGCCAATCGCAATTGGCTCATTGGAGAAAAACATTCCTCCAAGTAGTGCTAGTATGGCTCCTAATGTATTGGTCTGAATCTGATCCAGAAAATAACGGAAAGAGCGGTAAATAGATGGTTGCATTGCAAAAATAGCAGCAACCGCAGCAATCACCGGTGGCGTCAGATCAAGCCAGGAGCTAATGTACAAAGCAAGCGTAACCGCGATTCCGGTTTTGAGCATGCGGGCTCCAAAATTCACATGTGTTCCTCCTTCTAATGATACGGGTTCGAGTAGATTAATCTTTGAGTATAATAGTTGTAAAAATAGTGGAATATATAGTATTACCCCAGATTAGTCCTTTTGTGAAGCAGAAGGTTGAACTTTTTTACCTCGCAGTCTACGCAGTAGCGGTACACGATACTTTACCATCACCCATTTGATCACAATATAAATAATAATCGCAAAGATAATGCTGTTTACAGCGGCTCCTGTAATAAAATCAACTCCTGCATCCCGCCAATGATGAGACTGATGGATCGGCTGCATATAATCTTCGGGCCAGTCTGGAATATCAATATTAGGCATACTTGCTGGAAGACGCGCAGAGCGCCATAATGTCACTAAAAAATGTCCTGTATGATAATTCAGAAAAAACGTTAAAGGCCATACAAAAGAATCTAGTGAAGCGGCGAAAATAGCGGCTGGCATCGCTCCTTTGAATAAACGGGTTAATCCCAATGAGAGTATGGGACCGATACCAATTAAAGGATACCAGCTTGGAAATAGTCCTACTGAAAAACCAATAGCTACTTGATGTGCTCCTTTTTTTAAGCGAAGCAAGCGAATCATGTTTAATTTCAGAAATCGTCCCGGGTGAATTTTTTTCATCAGGACCTCCAATCAGTGCCTTATCCATGTCAGTATTCTTTATTGTAACTGGTTCTTTTACGTAAAGAAAGTCTGGCTTCATGGAATTTGTCGAAATATGACAAAAAGCGCCCTTCCGTATGATAACGGCATTAGGCGCTCTGAAATGTATAGCTATATAGGTTACATTTATATCATAATTTTCTCTTTTAATAATTCTGCTAAAATATCAGGGTAATCGGTAATAATACCGCCGACTTGCATGTCGATCAGTTCGCGCATAACGATAGGATCATTGATCGTCCATACGTTATATATCACTCCGGCTTGCTCTGCTTGTGCTACCCCGTCAGATGTAACTGCACTGTAATGAGCATGTAAAGCTGAAGCGCCAAATGTTTTGACATAATCCCATGGATGGACTAGATTTTCCATATACAGAATACCTGTCTGAATCTCAGGTGCTAATTGATGACATGTCTGTAATGTATAATGGTTGAAGCTTGAAATAATCACACGATCAGTCAAATTATACTCTTGTATCATACGTACCAATTTTTCTTCAATACCTATATAGGGTTCAATATTGTTTTTGATCTCAATATTAAGCATCATCTCTGTCGGTGCGATCCAGGACAATAACTCACTTAATAACGGAACATGTTCATTGGCAAATTCCTCGCTATACCATGAACCTGCATCTAATGTTTTAATTTCATCGTATGTTAAATCTTTAATCTGACCTTCGTACCCTGTAGTACGCTTCAAGCTCTCATCATGAATCAAGACAAGCTGTCCGTCTTTGGTCATTTGTACATCAGTTTCAATCCCGGTTGCTCCCAATTTCCAACTTTTCTCAAAAGCCGCCATTGTATTTTCTGGGCAATACCCGGAAGCTCCTCTGTGCGCGTAATTGATAATCGATTTCATGGAATAGCTCCTTTTCGATATAGCTGATTTGTAATCTACATATTCTACTTTACCAATTATACACATTAATGATTAGGAGAATATAAAAAAAACCACTTTCTTAAATGATCCAGAAAGTGGTTTTTTATTCATTATTATAGATAAATTATTTGTCATGAGTAGATCAAACTATTATTTCACAAGTGCTTTATTGGCTAAAGTCTGTGTATCAGCCAGCATTTTCTGCATATCCATTCCATAATGATTACCTAGTAAAATAACCAGAACATCATCATCCAAATTATGCGTAAATCCTGTTGCATATCCTGTACCACTACCATTGTGATAGATGGTGCGTTTGCCATCTACATTTTTAATTAAGAATGCATAACCGTATGGCTTCAGATCGGAATATGTTGTAAACATTTTGTTGACCGTATCTTCACTTAGAATCGTATGATTATCAAATGATTTGTACCATTTCATCATATCATCCAGTGTTGAATAAAACGTACCTGTACCGGATTGAGATACATAATATCCTGCTTCATCCCAAGTATCGCCGTCTTTGACATATCCAGTGATCGTTTTGGTTGCTGGTGTTGTCTCGCCAGTGTCTTTCATATTTAAAGGATCTAAAAATTTCTGTTGGATATACTCTCCATACGATTCACCAGATACCTGTTGAATGATATAAGCTAGCAATACATAACCTTGATTACTATAGTTAAATCGTTCTCCTGGCTCAAAGCGTAACGGTTTGGTTTTGATCTCATCTACTGTCTGTTCTAACGTCATTCCTTCTGTACGGGTGAAGTTAGAGTTAAAGCCTGCGGTATGTGATAACAGCATATGCACTGTAATCTCATTCCCACGCGGGAAGTCTGGAATATAATCGGATAGATGATCGGTTAACTTTACTTTACCATCTTCGATTAATTTCATCACTGCGGATGCGGTAAATGATTTGCTCAATGAAGCAATACGAGATTTACCATCAGGAGGTGTTGCTTTTTCGCCACCAGATAATCCGTATCCTTTACGCATAACCACTTTACCTTTGTATGCAACAAGAGCTAGACCCGAATAATTTTGAGATTGTAAATACGTATCTACCGTTCTGGCAGAGCTTGCATATACGGTCGATTGATCGGGTGTCAAATTAATCGTCGTTACTTCAGGTGTAGAACTTACGGTCAAATTCGCTTTAAGTGAATCCGATAAAAAGCGTGCTGGAACCATCATCGTACCATATACGTTACGAGATACTTCTGGCATTTCAATCTCATATCCATCTAAAGTAATCTTATTCGTATTGGGTGTATGTACAACCTTGTCTCCATGACTATACATAACAACAGAACGAGTTGACGCATCCCATTGTGCTGTGGCTCCTAATTCACGAGCAGCTTGACGTAAAGGAACCAGTGTTGTTCCTTTGGTTACAAATGGTGCTGTATCCCAAGCGACTTCTTTGCCAGCAATCGTAATTACTGCGGGCTTTTCTGTACTTGCTGCTTGAGCTTTGGGTACAATATGTGAAGCTGGAACAATAGAAACGGTTAGTGCAGAAACGATTAACAATTTGGTCGCTAACGATACCCAATTGCTTTTTTTAACAAATGTCATAACGGTAAAATCCTCCTAAATCAGATGTAGCATTATAACGCATGCTCACGTAGCCGATAATATGCAGCACTATCTATTATAGTAGTTCAGCCTTCGTACAAGCAAGGCGAATACACATCAAATATGCGATTGATCGAAAAACACAGTCATAGTGTGTACGCTTTGCTCGACCTAAAAGTTGTGCTCCTCTCTGATTTTGTTGAGGTTATGACGAGGTAGTTAGCTGTTTGACAGCATCTTTGATTTTCAATTCATCTGCAATCGGACCCGTACTGATCCAATACTTGGCATTTACAGAATACAGATGATGGTTTTGCACAGCGGGTAGTGCTTGCCAGATCGGTGATTTTTGCAATTCGGCAAATTCAGACTGATCTTTCTGTAAATCTTCGCTTGTTCCTCCTGCACTGCCTGATGTGACAAACACATAATCAGCTTTGACTTCAGGAAGTACTTCTGTCGATAGATTTACATTTTGCTTATCTGGATTGTCTTTCTGCAATTGATACACCAGTGGCATCGGTAGCAATCCAAGATCGTTGTATAACATGCCTGCATAGCCAGGTAACGTTTGACCTTGTTTATTCTGATACCCTGGCAGATACAGACGTATATCTTTACTTGTTGTCCGTAAAAAAGCGATCGTTGCTTTATCGCCGACAGCCTCCGTAATAGTAGCTTTGGCTTGTTGAACCTGACGATTATGATCGGTAATGACTTGGTGAGCTTGATCTTCCAGATCCAATGCCTTACCTATTTTGACAATAGAATTTTTCCAATCTTCACGATCATACACAATGGTAGGAGCGATTAAGCTTAACTGATCATATGTAGTTCGATCAATCGTGGCACTAGCTACGATCAGATCAGGCTGTGCATCGGCAAAAGCTTCTAGATTGGCTAAGCCACTATCCATATTTAGAATAGATACCTGCTGCGCTTTGAGACGATCTTCTAAATAATAATTTTCACCCACAGATACTCCTAATACTAATGGAGCTTTGAGCGAAAGCAACATATCTTCAAGATTGTATGAAGCGATACGCTTAGGATGTAATGGAATCGCTGTCGTTCCGAATAGATGCTCTACCGATTGAGTCTGTGTAGCATCGGTTTGACTTGTAACCATTGATGATTCAGATGAGCTTGTAGCACCGCAACCTGCTACAACTATACATAAGATAAGGATGAATATAGGAAAGACTTTGCGTAATGATAATAAATTCATTTTTTCACTCCTTTTATTTATTGAGAATAATTCTCATTTATAAATATAACATAGTATTTGCTTTAATGAATCTAAACGTTTCAATTTTCATTTTTTAAATATATATCTACACCAAAAAGCCTTCTATTCCTTTGAAAGATAACTGTCCATCCAAAGGATATAAAAAGCTTTAATGATAATCAGATAAATAATCTATAGGTATAATCCTCTAATATTATAAAAATTCATTATAATGGATAACCACTTGTCTCAAAAATTGTAGCGACTTCTCTGTATTGGACGACTCCAAAGAATGATTAGCTTCTGGCAATACAATCGTCTCCATCTGTTGCAGATGTTTTACTTTTTCACGACTGATCTGACTGAACATCGGATCATCGGTACCGTATAGCAATAATCCTTGCGACTGAGTAATATAAGGCAATGTCTGATCGAGCGGAGTTAGAAATAGATGACGTAGAGGTAATGCTTTGTATTGGTCAAATACGCCTCCTGCTACTACCGTCCCCAGACTTTTGCTAATACTGGTGTAATTGGTGTAGTTGTATGCATTGGATTGACGGATCACTTCTGTACACTCTTTAACCAAAATATCCATTTGGTCAGATTCCAGTTCAGTTCGAGCTGCCTGATAACCATACTCTAATTGAAGAACATCGTTTCCTTTTTCTAAAGCACTTTGGGTCGCATAATACAGTAAAGAACGATCACAAGAATAGCTTTTACCTGGAAATAAAATAACAAGTGTAGAGGAACCTTGTGTGATATGTATATGTCTGCATGTTGTTCCCCAATGAGACTGTGTTTCAATAATCTTTCGTTTCAACAACACTATATTCCCCCTATACCGATAGCTTGATCATAGAACCAACAAACGTAGACATGCTCTGTTTATTTATCCTCAAGAAGTCTATACATTAGCTCCTTTATACAGTCAGCCCCCTACGAATCAGATTGGCACTGACAGGCTCACGTCCTAATTCTCGTGCCCAGATGGATAACTGACCGATATGATGAATCTCATGGGCAATCACATGACGCATTACTTCACCATAGGTCAATGATTCGCTTGATCCGTCTTTGCGTATATTGTGAAGAATATGGTTTTCTTGATCGGATGTCCATGCTTGTACATATCCGCCTACTTCTACATGCAATTGATCAGACAAAGCCCGTAATTGAGCGACTGTATGGTAGTCTTCAAAATCAGTGAGTAAGCTATGTTGATCTCTAAGGTCATTAATCCAGCTATATTCTACATCTACAATATGATAGAGCGTATACAAAATACTGCCTACGCCACCGGTACGTTGTTGGAGCAATTCTTCTATTGATACGGATTCACACCAATCGAACCACTCTTGACGTACTTGCCAGTTATAGCGAAATAACATTTCCATCGGTATACCTCCATTTTCCAGATCGTTTTATCTATTCAAAACAATGATATAGATAGGTCTTCCCATTCATACTCCGTTGGTCTGGATCATAAATATGAGAAGTGAGTAATTGTTCTACCGTTAATGAAAGAATAAATTTCTGCAATTGAATCTGATCGTCAAATTGCAAACGCAGTACCTGATCATGTTTATCGTCCTCTAGTGTAATATCCCAAGTTCCTATATTAGCGTTTGTCATTTTCAAGCACTCCTTGTTGATGTGTTATCCCTTAGTATACATGACATCGCCCTATCTTTCCTATCCTTTCTCTATTGTTCATTATCGTTCTAGCTCACTATCTGTAAAATGGCGAATGCCTTTTTCTTGTTCAAATTTGTTCTGATTATACGTGGCAGAACTTTGACGTGGGATTGATAAGCTATTCCATTCACTGGTTTTGAGCATTTTGGCAATATATACAATCTGTCCAACATGATATGGATAATGAGCAAGCTGTCGATTGATCGCTTCAAGTAAAGTATGCCCTTCATTACGAATATAGATGATCTGTTCTAACTGCTGAGGTTCAACTTGGTCCAGCGTATCTAATAAACACTTCCACCCTTCTTCCCACTTGCTGATCATATCAGCCGCTGTAGCAAGATCATTTTCAAACTCAGCATCTCGATTACGCCATTCCTTTTCACCATCGGTTGTAAATATTTCTGTCCATCGTGAAAGCATATTGCCCCATAAATGTTTTACAATCATCGCAATACTATTACTTTCTTCACTGGGAATAACAAATAACTGATCTTCTTCTAATTGTGACATCGCTTTATCACCGAGCGTTTTGTAATATAAAAACTGCTTACGTGCACTGGATAAAATGTTAGTATATATTTCCATAACATCAGCCTCCACTATTGGGATAGGATCATATTCGTCTTATAATGGTATTTTAAAGCAATATCGACAGCACTCCCAATTATTTTTTATCATGTAAGCGATTAAATATTTGTATAAGCTTCATTTATCACTTTACAAATGTCGATCATATGCCGAAATATACATTACTACCTTTGTCATTTTTTATCAAAATATAGGAGATTTACAGAGTTGCGATTGGCATGAGTGTGATACATTGCAGTATGATAGATAAACCGTAGCCTCTTTTTGTCGAAAAATATTACTGATTAATAACTTTTTATTTTGTTTAACCATTTATGTACTCCATTTGTATAGCTAACTGTTATTTTTAGAAAGGAATTAAACGATCATGAAGCACCACGCTAGAAGAGAACGAGATAACGAACAATTACGAAGCAAAATTATGGATGCGGCACGTACTCTTTTTGTCACTGAAGGATATGCTCACGTATCGATGCGTAAAATTGCAGATCGTATCGAATATTCACCGACCACTATTTATCACTATTTTGCGAATAAAGAAGCCATTGTGCAGGAGTTATTGCGTGAAGTCTATTCTCAATTTTTTACTGTGTTAACGAAGCAAGCGAATCAATTAGAAGAACATGGTTACGATATTCCTGCACGCCTATTTCTAGTATCCAAAACGTATGTAGAATATGGGATTATGCATCCTGATCATTATGATATTATGTTTATCAGCAATCTAGAATCCGTATCAAATGCAGAACTTGATGTGAACGATCGACTTAATGGATATACTTTTCTCCATGAAGCGGTACAGATCGCAATTGATCAACAATATATTGTAGATGTCGAAGCAGATATCATTGTACGCTCACTCTGGGCGATGTTACACGGGTTAACTACGACATTATCTAGCTTTTCCGAACGGATTGGTCAAGAGCAAGACGAACCACAAACACAGCAAAAGGATACACTGTCTAAAAAAGACAACAGTATATCCCCGTACAAACAGCACATTATTGACTTTACTCTTCGGCATTATATGAAGAGTATTCTACAACCAGGTACACCACTACCTGAGTCTGATCCTGAACTATAATTCTATACGGTAAATAGCAAATCCTTCCCCGTTCATTCCAGCGTACGTTAACTGTGGATGAGCGGATAGGATTTTTTGTGCATCCGGTGAAGAAGGAACAGTAATCATCGGCTTAGATAATCCCAGTTCTTTATCAGAGGATGATCCTAATGTAAGCGACCAGTTATGATCGGCTTCTGGATGAATCACCTTTTGTGCACGAATATACTGAATCAATACTTCTCGATTCTCTACAGGCACATCTAAAATAACACGATTTCCATCAGGATTAGCAAATAGAGTCGAATATGCCCGGTATTGATTGGTCACCACGATATACTCTGCATGATCTTCTACGTCTTTGCCTTCATAACGTAACTGTTCAATACGATGAGCATCTTTGTTCAATAATTGTCCTGCTGCACTATACCGTGGTGGCTGACACACATTGATCTGATACGTCATTCCGTCGATGATATCGAAATTAAACGAAGGAAAATCGGGATGAAGCAATGATTGTTCTTCAGTAACCTGTGGATCAATATGCTGATAAAGCCCTGCTGACCATTCTAACCATTCACGAATCTCTGCCCCGGTTAGACGTACTGCACATAACGTATTCGCGTAATTATAAATATCCGATGTATGTTGTAGTGTCATTTTGCCAGCTTCAATATAAGCGTAATATTGTGGTCCATACCGTCCACCTGTTTTGAAAGCAGAAGCAGCCGACACGATAGGAAGATGACTGTACAATGTATCTGCCAATACTTGTTGTGCATACCAGATTTGAGCGTTATTAATAATTTGTACATAAGCACTATCCATTACTAATGCAAAATAACTGTATAACGGAATCGTACTTTCTCCTACAGGTGTATGAATATGATCCAATATGATTTGGTGCGGAATAGCAGCAATCTGTTCTAATTCTAGATCTGGTTCTACAGTAGATACTCTTTGTTCACGATCATAAATCGCACGCAATTGAGATATACCTTGTTCTACACTCCACACATCATTCTTATAGTGCAATTGCAGATCGATGATGCCTAGATGACTCCCCCACACGCCTGCTTCTACCGCAGGCACACCGTTAATCGTACCTTGCTCAAGATCCACTCCTTGTTTACCAGCAAATTCATTGCCCGGAAATAACTTATGCGCATGCCCGAAAAAGATCGCATCGATCCCTTCAATCTCACTTAGCGGTAAAACAGCATTTTCACTGAGAACTGTTGTATCGTCAGAGTCTACATATCCAGTATGAGCAAGAATCACAATCAGATCTGCTCCTGCTGTACGCATCTGTGGAATCCAATACTGTGTCGCTTTCACCATATCTTGCACTGTGATGTTGTCTTCTAAATGAGCCTTGTCCCATTGCATAATCTGAGGAGGCACTACGCCTATCACACCGATATGAATATTATGTATATCTCCATGATCGTCTAAAATTTGTCGTTCTAAAATTAAGTAAGGTGGCAACAATGTATCAGGTAGCTTATCTGATTCTTGAGCTGTTGCTGAATCCTTAGAAGCATGATAAATATTAGCATTCGTATATGGGAACTGGGCACCTTCTATACACTGCTGTAAATAATCCAATCCATAATTAAATTCATGATTGCCTACGGTTGCTGCATCATACGATAACGTATTCATTAATTGATGAATCGGATGTACTTTGTCTGTTGCTTCTATATAAGAATCTTGTTGCCAGAACAGACTGGAAGCTGCGTAATCGCCTAATGGATTCCCCTGTAAAATATCTCCGTTATCAAACAGCATATGATTTTCCACTTCTTTACGTGCTTGGTGAATCAAAGTCGCTGTACGAGATAGTCCAATATCTACAGTCTCTTCATTACGATAGTAATCATATCCTGTCAGACTCACATGCAGATCAGTTGTTCCTAATAAACGCAATTGAGCTGTAATCGGATGCTTGGTATTCATTCTAGACTCCTTCTTTCACTCTCATAATAGTAACCATTTTACAAAACATTTGACCACTGTTTAATATTTTACAAATAATTGACAGAAGTCATCATTTGCGCTGACCCTTCTTTCCCAATAAAAACGTAGAATAAATTTTGTGGGTTGTTTATCATCATTTACAAATGTATAACAACTTTAAAAGTGATATTAACTATCATAGTTATACCTTAGCTTATCGTAAATAGTAAATATCTAACCTACAAATGATTACATAAGGGAGTTTTGCATACTTCAAACGGTGCCTACAGTCTATATCATGCACAGCTTTACCTACACAACCAGTAAGACTACTTTTCTAGGGGGAAATAAAAGTGTTCAAAAAAATATTAATGTTAAGTATGACCGTTGCTCTGGCAACAGGACTTGCAGCTTGTGGTAATCAAGCGGCATCTACAGGAACAGGTAATGCAGCAGAGTCTTCTAGCTATGTGCCGACTGAATTAAAAGTTCAATTCGTGCCTTCACAAAATGCAGACACGCTTGAAGCCAAAGCCAAACCACTTGAACAATTACTAGGCGACAAATTAGGGATTCCTGTCAAAGTAACAGTGTCTCCTGATTACAATACAATCGTAGAAGCAATGGCTTCCAAACAAATTGATGTTGGATTTTTACCACCGAATGCTTACGTACTTGCTCATGACAACCGTAAAGCAGCAGACTTATTGCTACAAGCTCTTCGTTTCGGTGTAAATGATGAGACAGGTCAACCGACTACAGATAAAGTAAACTTTTACAAATCAATGATTATCGTTAAAAAAGATTCGGACATCAAAACACTTGCTGATCTAAAAGGTAAAAAAATGGGATGGCAAGATGTGACTTCTTCCGCAGGTTATGTATTCCCGGCAGCTGAAATGAAAGCAGCAGGTATTGATCCAGATACAGACGTACAAGGTATCACGATTAAAGGTCATGATGCGGCTGTAATGGCTCTGCTTAATGGTCAAGTTGATGCCGTAGCGATCTTCCAAGATGCTCGTAACAATGTTAAAAAAGATGTTCCAGACGTATTTGAACAAACACGTGTCCTTCACTTCACTGCTCCTATTCCTAACGATACGATCAGCGTACGTTCTGATATGGATCAAGCATGGCGCGACAAAATCAGTCAAGCCTTTATCGATATTGGTAACGATCCAGAAGGTAGCAAAATTATTGAAGAAATCTACAGTCATGTAGGTTATGAAAAAGGCGACGATAAAAACTTCGATCCTGTTCGTAAATATGCAGAAGCTGTAGGTCAAGCAACCAAGTAAACAAAGAATGTAGTGAGCACTTGGCAGCACCGTCCTTCTTTTCGGACGGTGTTTGCTATTTTACATAGCAATCTGCTTGTTGAGTTCATCTATAGGTACGATGCGACTAATGAAGTACATTATTCTGAATATAGAAAGTTGGCAAATCATGATTACATTCAATGACGTTTCCAAAGTGTATCCTAATGGAACCAAAGGGCTTAACCATATCAATCTAACGATTAACGAAGGCGAATTAGTCGTCATTGTCGGACTGTCCGGCGCAGGTAAATCAACTTTACTTCGTTCGATCAATCGGTTGATCGATATTAGCGAAGGTGATATTCAGATTAACGGTCAATCGATCACTTCGGCTTCAGGTGCCAAATTGCGCCGTATTCGCCGTGGGATCGGTATGATTTTCCAAAGTTTTAATCTAGTGAAACGTTCGACTGTAATGCGTAATGTATTGTCCGGTCGTGTAGGTCATCATTCTACACTACGCACTGTATTCGGTATGTTCCCCAAAGAAGACCATGAACTTGCTTTAGATGCGTTAGCACGCGTTAATTTGCAAGAAAAAGCATATAGTCGTGCAGATCAGTTATCCGGTGGACAGCAACAACGGGTGTCTATCGCACGAGCGTTAGCACAACAACCACAGATTATTCTAGCCGATGAACCGGTAGCTTCTCTTGATCCGTTAACAACTCGTCAAGTAATGGATGATCTTCAACGTATTAATCAAGAGCTTCAAATTACTACGATTATTAATCTGCATTTTATAGATTTGGCACGTGAATATGCGACTCGGATTATCGGGTTACGGGCAGGAGAAATTGTATTCGATGGAACACCGGAAGAAGCTACAGATGATGTGTTTTCTCATATTTACGGACGCCCGATCCATCGTGATGAAGTATTAGGCGCTAATGCACCTGGCGAAGATATCGTGACTGTGATTCCAGATGCGGCAGATATCAAAGCGACTTCTGGAGAACCGTTATGAATATGATGATTGAAGCCCCTGCGGCTCCTAAGAAATATAAAAAGATACTCACATGGCTATTTTTTATAGTCGTGCTTGTCCTTTGTAGTATTCAGACTGAAGTTACTCCTTATCAATTGATCCGTGGATTACCACAAATGGGCATTTTGTTAAGTGAAATGTTCCCACCGGATTGGAGTTACTTGCCTACGATCTGGAAGCCGATGGTTGAAACTGTACAGATTGCACTGGTCGGTACGATGCTAGGTGGATTGTTAGCAATCCCTGTATCGTTACTCTGTGCCTACAATATTGTGCAAAGTCGTTTGGTTTCTTTGCCTGTACGCTTGATTCTGAATTTAGTGCGTACCATTCCTGATCTATTGTTTGCTGCGATTTTTGTAGCAATTTTCGGGATAGGACCATTTGCCGGAATGTTAGCGATTCTATTTTTCTCATTTGGACTTATTGCTAAGCTTACTTTTGAAGCGATCGAAGCGATTGATCCAGGTCCTATGGAAGCTATGACGGCTGTAGGTGCCAATAAAATTCAATTAATCGTCTTTGGCGTAATCCCTCAAGCATTGCCTTATTACATGTCTTATCTGTTGTATGCTTTTGAAATTAATGTACGAGCAGCTTCTGTTCTAGGTCTAGTGGGTGCTGGTGGTATTGGTCTGTTACTGGATCGCTCTCTTGGATTATTCCGATATGATCGCGCAGCTATGATTATTTTGCTAACGCTTGTGATTGTACTGGTTATTGATTACGGAAGTACTGTATTGCGGAGGAAATTACTATGAATCATACGTTACCGGCTAAGCCACTCTGGCACAAAATCCGTCCGTGGTGTTGGGTTATTTTTCTGGTTGTTGTGTATATCTGGGCATTTAATGGTCTCAAATTCGAAGGGATTCAATCCACTGCCAAAAGTGTCTCCCTCTCTATTTTAGATGGATTTATGCATCCTGATTGGTCATTTGTCTATGATCCTGCGGGTGAAGATTTATTACGTGGACTACTTGATACTTTAGTCATTTCAATCTTAGGTACATTTATTTCTGCTTTTCTGTGTATTCCTTTTGCTTTTTGGGCAGCAACCAATATGAGTCGTCGTCGTCCAGTTTCAGGAACAGGTAAGTTCAGTCTTAGTGTAATTCGCGTCTTTCCTGAAATGATTGTTGCGATCTTATTTATCAAAGCTGTTGGCCCGGGTTCTTTTGCCGGTGTGCTTGCACTTGGTATCCATTCGATCGGTATGCTTGCCAAGTTATTTTCAGAAACGATAGAAAGTATTGAAACAGGCCCTAGTGAAGCCTTAACGGCTGCTGGAGCCACGCGATTACAAATTCTATGGTTTGCCGTATTGCCTCAAGTAATTCCTCAATTTCTCTCGTATTCGTTGTATCGGTTCGAGATTAATATTCGCTCAGCTACAACACTGGGTCTAGTGGGCGCTGGTGGTATCGGAACACCACTGATTTTTGCTCTAAATATGCGTAATTGGAATCGTGTAGGTGTGATTCTGTTAGGAATCATCGTACTGGTTATCTTAACCGATCTAATCTCGGGTTGGATTCGGAAGCGTATTGTGTAAAATGGTTGGTTAGCGCTAAATAATAAGCAATCAGCAGATCGTATCCGTTGCTAGATAGAAACAAAATAAAAAGGCATGAGCACTCTGGGATTCATAAGAGTATTCATGCCTTTTTGGTTTGGTATTGATCTAGTATTGCCGATAGCTTACCGATCCAAGTCTAATCTTAATGCTCGATATCTGCTTCATACTCTGCTTTTTGCTGTTCCCAGTATTGCTTATCTTCAGCAGTAATCGCTCGTAAGACTTTGCAAGGATTTCCTACAGCAATCACATTGTCTGGAATGTCTTTGGTGACCACCGAGCCTGAACCGATTATTACATTGTTCCCAATCGTTACACCCGGGTTAATCACTGCATTTGCTCCGATCCAGACATCATTACCTATTGTGATTTCTTTACCAAATTCTAAAAGGGTATTGCGTACATCAGGGTCGATAGGATGCCCTGCTGTATATACACCTACTCGTGGGCCAAAAAACACATTGTTGCCTATCTTTACTTTGGCAACATCAATAATAATACAATCATAATTGGCATAAAAGTTATTACCAATTGTAATATGACAACCATAATCACAACGGAATGGTGGTTCAATAAATACGTTCTTACCTGCGGATTCTAACAATTGCTGAAGTAATTCAGTCCGATACTCCCACTGCTCTTCGGTTGTGTTGTTAAATAATCGAGTAAGCATCCGAGATTTCTTATTATCTGTTGCTAATTCGCCTACACCAGCCATATATAATTTCTGGGCCAGCATCTTTTCTTTGTCTGTTGCCATGTATACGATTGCCTCCTTGAATATCCACCTGTATCTGCTTATTTCATTAGACAATGATGGGGTATTAAATTATAATATTACTTATTATAATACTTTTAATAACTATTATCAAAATTCGATAGAGGTGATACTCATACAACCGTTTATCCATAACACGATACATGTAAAACAAATCAATACAGAAGTGATTAAAAAAACTCTAAAATCGCTCACTTCAGCGACCAAAGCTAATCTAGCTCAAGCTACAGGATTAAGTATCGCTACCTGTGGAACAATACTCAATGAATTACTAACAACGGGCGAAGTATTAGAACATGAACAAGAAGATTCTCATGGTGGTCGTCCTGCGAAGAAGTTTATGTATAATGCTCACTTTTCTTATATTGCTTGTATCTATATCAAAGCAGAAGAAACTCGGCACTCGCTGACGTATACTGTAGCTAATTCCATAGGTGAATATATCGAAAGCGGGCATGAAGAGGTGTCTTCTGTGAATGCGACAATAATTGATCATTTGATCGAACGATTGATTCATACCTATGGCAATATCAAAGCAATCGGGATAGGGATTCCGGGTGTAGCGCATCAAGGGATGATACAGATCTGTGATGCTTCAGAACTGATTGGGGTTCCTTTAGAATCTCAATTGAACGAAAAGTATGGCATCGATATTATTATTGAAAATGATATGAATCTGACCGCTTATGGATTTTATCAAAAACAACAGTATGATCAAGATAAAACGATAGCAGTAGTAACTTTTATCAAAGGAAGCTTCCCCGGTGCAGGATTAATGATCGATGGGCATATTCACAAAGGAAATACTCGATTTGCAGGTGAAATTTCTTTTCTCCCTTTCGGCATAACACGAGAAGAACAATATACTCAACTTCATCAGTCTTCAACCTTTATTCCTTTAGCCGCCAAAATGCTAATCAGCTTAATCGCTACAATTAACCCGGAGAAGATTGCTTTAACAGGCGATCAAATACATTCAGAACAAGTTAAAGATTTGTACAACGCTTGTCTGGAATACATTCCTGTAGAACACATGGCAGAACTTCACATGTTGAAAGAACCTGATCAAGATTATATGCATGGGCTGGTGTCTATGACTTTAGAAAGCTTAGATTATGCATTACAGTTGGTTGAAAAGCGAAGATAAATGATTAGATGTTGATGACTTTTGGCTTCTTGAAGATCAAAAAAACCATTCCTTAGAAAGTAGGAATGGTTTTTTTATTTATTTTCTAATTTGCTCTTTGATAGGTGTATTCATATATAGAAGTGCTCCACCATAGTCTAAGATTTCAAAAGTTAACGGTTGTTTTAAAAATTTGTTTTCAAAGCTTAATTCATATTGTCCTTCTTGGTTTCCATAAAGCATCCTTCCTTCTAAAGGATACTCTTTTCCAAGTCCGTCTTTAAAAGTAGATTTCATGTCAAAAATATAAGTAGCATCTGGATCACTCACAGCGTACGATAATGCTATTTTAATATGACTATCTTGTTGTGTTACAGAAGAAACTTCAATTTTGTTATCTCTTGTAGCTTGAATTTTCTTTTCCTCAGTATTTATAGTAATTGATATAGGTTTAGCCAAAGCAGGCTTGATTTTTTCGATATCCACCCATAATCTTTGATCTGAAGCATAATAATTACTTTCACTATAATTTATAAAATGAGTAGCACTTCCTTCTTTATACGTAGTGTACTTATTAATCACAAAAGGACTTTTAATTCTCCCGCTAGGCTCATAAGCAAATACGTTAGAATAGATACCTTGAAGTGTTCCTTTAGATTGTGGTTCCCATGCAAACTCGGTATCTGTGCGTAAAGGTGTCTGGGACACTTTGAGTAGTTTAAATGTATATCCTTGAACAGTATACGATTTATTAAATATTGTTTCTTTTTTCAAGCCTTCGAATTTCTGTGTGTCAATCTGAAACGGGATATTTAATGTTTCTTCTTTATTTTTATAAAATCCATTATGCACTTTAGCTGATAATGTTATATGATCAGGTACTTCACTCCAACTTGCAAAATCAAAAATTAATAAGCCATGACTTGACCTTTTATTTTCCAGTTTATCCTGATCAGGCAGAATAATATTGTCAAAGTAGTTGCCGACATTCATACCTTGCGACTGATTCATCAGGATAGGATGTTCTTCACTATCAATCTCCGCTCGACCTTGATCATTGATTCGATTTTTCGCTGTATAAAAGATCATCACTCTGCTACTATCTGCGACAACGCCTTCTATACTCAAAGTATAATTTTCAGATTCTACTTTTTGATTAATAGGCTGATATAGTCCATGATCTACTGCACTTTTTAATGATTTGGTTAACCCATTCTGCCTATATAATGTATTCATATAATCAGGTAATCCCGAACGAATCAAAGAGACAGATGTGTTAGATATTGGAGCATGCGAAATCCATATTCCTCCCACTGTGCATATTAGAATAGCTACCATAGTAGTGATCCAAATAGGACGTTTCCATTGCCACGACTTTTGTTGTTTTTGGCGGTTAGCACGTTCTATACCTTGCATGATCGATTTTTCTAAATGTTGTTCTGCCACTTGTTTACTAATCTCTTTTATCTCTTGAGCTTGTTTATGTAGCTGCAACTCATTCGAATTTTTCATTTCTAACTTCACCTCCTATATCAATCTTGGTTCTGATTTGTTTGAGTCCCTGATGAAGCCATGTCTTAACTGTTCCTTCTGATTTCCCTAATACTTTAGCTATTTCAGCAAGAGTCATATCATCATAGTATTTAAGAATTAATACATGTCGATAATTAGGCTTGAGACGATCCAAAGCACGTTCCAAATCGAGTTTGTCATCATGTACCATTTCAGATACTTTACCAATCATATGTCTTTCTAACAAAGGAACATTACGTTTACGACGTTTCAGTTCATCCATACAGCAGTTAATCAGAATTCGAATAAGCCAAGGAATAAAAGCTTCTGGATGACTTAATTTATGACATTTAGACCATCCTCGATATGTGGTTTCTTGTAAAATATCTAGTGCATCTGCTTCATTATGCATATAACTGTAAGCAATCCCATATAACCTTCGACGATGTGACGACACAAGATGATAAAATGCTTGCTCATCCCCTTTACAAGCAGCCACCGCCCATTCATGTTCCTCCATGATGACACTTCCTTTTCGCTATCTAAATATTCATATATATAAGACAATCAAAGTGTATAAACAGTTTTTTTTTTAAGAACACAAAAAAAGAGAGATTTCTCTCTCTTTTTCATTATTTTAATACTATATTGTTACCGGAAAATTTAATTATTCTACCAACAGAATATCACGAATCATTTTTATATTGCCTTGAGATTCCTCTTGTAGTTGCTCTGCTTGTTCTATCATGTTCAAATGATCTTGGATTTCTGTGATATATATTTGCTTTTCTTCTTCAAATTCACTAAGTACATAACTGAGATAAAATAGTGCTATTGATTCTTCGCCTGACTCTATATAATTGGTTACTTCTTTTTTCCATGCAGGTAATAGATCATTCGCAATATCATCTATATTTTCGGCTAAAGCTTCAATTGCATGATATTCTGTTTTGTAATAATGTTCAAAAACACTTTGACCTATCCGATTCTCATTGTTCTTGATCTCTTGAAGCCAGTAATTGACTTGTTCATTAAATAAACGTTGTTGTAAGTCCATCTTCAATTGTTCAAATTGAAAATCACCTTGATGTAATTCAGGAAGAGCTTTGTACAGTACTTCACGTTCAACAGTTTGTCTCATCATAATACTTCGATCAGTTCCGGCATCACCAATAGCACCAAAAAAAATAAAATCAGAAGTCTTATTTATTTTTGCTTCAATATCTGTATCTTTTAAACGCTTGGCTACTTCTTGTACTGCAATATAATGACCAAATTTAATAAGAGATTCGTTTATAATTATTGAAATATTATTGAAATCTCCTTCATACAACGGAACATACAATTCATCGACTTCAAAGTCAGATACCTTGTCCTCAATTACGTGTACTCCAGTTAAAATATCTAAAATTTCATCATTATGAAGTTGATTATCAAAAGAGAAATTCCCTAAATTATACTTACTGTAATTCAATTCCACTATATCTTTTTCTTCTGTAAGATATTTTTCTTGAGAATGTTTAAATCGTTCCTCTGTATTTATGTACAATTGAAAATCATAATATTCACTAGTAGCAATAGCAATTATATACACATCTTTATTATACTCAGAAGATATAAATTGCTCTATTTCATCTACACTTTGCTTATACAATTGCTCTATCATCTGTTCCTGCGTTATGTAAGGCACACCTGCTGGTAGCTCGGCTAACTGATACAATTCATCATCTGTCGTCAAAATATAATTTGTAGGATTCAGCATAAATGGTTGTCGATTTTTCATAACTTTAGCAATATCAATTTCATAAAAATGCATAATTGACCTTCTTTCTGCGTCTATTATAATGGTATTTCTTTTTATCTATCGGTCATTTTATTACTCTAGATTAACATTTCCCAAAATAAAAAGGAGATTGCTCTCCTTTGTTATAGATCTATATTGATCTTTAGCGTTACCAGCAGACATTCAATCATCCACTTATACTTTCCTTTATTCATTTACTTTTTTACCGCTTTGAATAAAATAAAAGAAGGCTTGCGACGCTCTTGTGTGAGCTTCGGCATTTTCTCCAAACCTTCTGGAATAGACTCCGGTTCATCGATGTGTTGTACGATCAAATCATGAGCAATCATGCCATTTACCAGTGTAGATACTTTCCGGTGATACTTAATCACATTATCAACAACCCAATGAGTGTTACGTTGCCCTTCTTCCCCATAATTATCTATCGCATAATGCAATCTCTCTCCGTGCTCATCTTCTACCCAACCTTCCATATCTAACTTGGCTGTGGTTATTGGATGCTCGGTTGAAAAGACCAATGTTCCTCCGGAACGTAACCATTTCGCAATCTGCGCCATCAGGCGATCATAATCAGCGACATAATGAAAAGCTAAAGAACTGACAATCAGATCAAACGATTTAGCTTCAAAATCCAATTCTTCTATCGGTGTATGAATATATGTAATCTCTGGAAGCTTGGGTGCAATACTTAACATTTTGCTCGAGATATCCGCGCCAGTCACATGCGCTGCTCCCTGTTCTACCATATATGAAGCTAACTTACCGAATCCACAACCCATATCAAGTACTGTTAATCCTTTTAAATCCGGCAATAATGCTTTCAAAGCAGGTTGCTCTACAAAATCATTAAAAGTAATCCCTGTGCTCCGTAACTCTTTATAATATTCAAAAAAAGTCGGGTCATCATAAATATTTTGGCGCATCACCTGTAACCTCCTCGACGCATTTACTTTTGGCGACAAACTACAATGTTCTGTCCATTTAAACTCATTATACAATATAAAACAAAACAAAAGAGCCGCTAAACACGGCTCTCGTGTATGTATTAATATCCGCCTGTATTCGAAGCCCATACTGGACCTTTGCCAGTAGCATAAAGAACAACGTTTCCATCATCTTGTACCACCAGGCTATCTCCAATTAATCCAGCAGGTACATTACCTTTATAATGTGCATTACTCCATCCTTTCACATCTGCTGTCCAAAATACGATACCTTTAGAAGGATCAGTAACGCGTAGTGTGTTAGGGAAAAGTGTTAACGCTTCTGGATATCGTTGAAATTCACGACCTAAAAATGTGTCATAGTATTTGAATACATCACCATCAGTATTCGTATCCCACATTGGAATGCCAGCATCACGATACAATACCAAGTTGCCATCATTTTGCATGACCAAATTAAATCTACCGCTTGGGGACGATAACATCTGACCTTTAGCCAATGTCTCGCCAACGTTCAGTGTACTTTTAGCAGATGCAGCTGAAGCATGGTTGAACTGAAGCATAAATACTGCAAGTAAAACTAGAACAAACTTTAACGAAATACTTTTCATCATCATTTCTCCCTTTGGATATAATTTTAATTCCTGAAATAATATATTACAAACTTAAGGTATTATCAACTAATATTTAACATTATATACAATTAAGGGATTTTAAAATGATCGGTTATTTTATACGATTTTTAACACAAATGGGGTATATTTTAATGAAATTATTCTATTATACGTATAATTTTAATACTTATTATGATTATTTAATCATTCTACTGTTTTTTATTTCTATATATTTATACCGGTTTGATTCGATTTCGTTCTAATATGTATGTCTTCCCCTTTCTTCTTAAAATCGATAACTTATATTTTATTTATAATAAAATGGTTACATATGCTAAATATTATTGTGTATATAGATTCTGGATAACTTTGAGTCCTTCTGCTTACAATGTAATTTTAAGGGTATAAATGTAAAAAGAACCTATTTTAATTACAGGAGGAATAATCGTAATGAAAAAACCTTTAGGTAAAAAACATCTCGTCCTTTCTTTTCTAGGTGGAGCTTTATTTTTTTCAGGTATTTCATTTGCAGCAGATGCTACAACGGTGACTCCGAATACAGAGGCGTTAAAATTTTATGTAGATGGTGAACAAAAAACCACTTCAGCACAATACAATAATCAAGGTAGTATGGTTCCAGAGTCTTTTAGATATAGTGGTACTACATATGTACCGATTCGCCATGTGAGCGATCTTCTAGGTAACAAAATGTACTGGGAACCTCAATCTGCAACGATTTCTGTTAACAGTCCAGTGGTAGAGATCAAAAATAGCAAAGGTGAGTCGATAGGAACAGCCATCCTTACACAAGATCAGAATAATGTGAATATCAAAGTGAATGTCAAAAATCTACCCGCAGGTAAACACGGGATTCATGTTCACCAATCAGCTATTACGAATAACGACTTCGCTACAGCAGGATCACATCTGAATCCAGAAGGACATGAACATGGACGACTCAATCCCAAAGGACAACATACAGGTGATCTACCTAACTTAGAAGTAGCCGCAGATGGTACAGCTAATACTACAATGGTATTACCAAATGCCAGTCTAGAAAAAGGAAATGAACACACTCTTTTAGGGGCTTCCATTATTATTCATGCTGCTCCTGATGATGAGATGACTGATCCGACAGGAAATTCAGGAGATCGTATTGCTGGAGGAAATATTCCGCAGTAATTGAATTTATAAGGATAGGAAAAAAATACAGATTTATTCAAAAACTCTCTATATGGTTTAGAGAGTTTTTTCTTTTATGTTTCTTTGGATTGCAGAACTTTATGTTGGATGCCCGTTGTACAGGCAAATTAAAGTTCAAAATGGTCTAACGTAGAAGTATCTTTCGCTATCGACTATACTGGTTATATCTCATTTTTACGTGAAAGAGGTGATAGATATGCCCATTCTTCGCAAGCCGATCAGACGTACACGCCAGATTATCACATTGATTGCTATTTCGGTAGTAGCTTTGACGTTTCTATATGTAAGCAGTATAAAGACAACAGAAGGTGTATTCCGCGTGATCGGCGTGACCGATCAAGGTATTGTGGTTCAACAAGGTCAAGACACTGCTAATCTCAAAACAACACCAGATATTATGCAGTTAGTACAGATCGATCAGCTTTATTTTATCCGCTATCATTCAGACTGGATACGCCATCCCAAGTTAGAAGATATTCAATTGGTCGCTCCAAAAAGTGCAGGTTAACTAATTAAAGTTTTATCTTTTATCATGATTAAGGTCTGAGCATATCACTATCGTAACCCATATGTTTTAATACATTAAGACCATCTGTATACTCTACTGTTTGTTCCCCTGTCCATTTATGGTAAAGTCCATATTCTATTAATTCTCTTACTCTGATAGGATGATTCAAATTGTATAGTATCTTCTTTTGCTCCTTAGAATGATATAATTCGATTCCTGTTAACAAAGGACATCCTACAATAGCATCATCCCAAGTTGCAAAATGATATACAAGTGCAAGATTTTTTGATTCTGTAGGGTGACTTTTAAAAGAATTTGCCATTGTTCACTCTGATAAGAATCTTTTAGAACGTAAACATATGTGTTTTCGTCAATATTGATCATCCTTATTTTTTTCTTCATATTCTAGACTCCTGATAGATCAAAATGGTTATAGTTTTACTAAATAAATACATACATTTATAGCCTTTATTCGGATCTTCTCGTAGCCATTCATTTATACGTTTTAATATTTGAGCTCAATCTTATATGTAAAATCAAAGGAACTTATCTATAGAAATCGCAATAGATGAGTTCCTTTGTTTTTTTATAGCCAAAATGTCGGATATTTTCGATGCTTGATTAAGTTATTGTATAGCAAGGCAACACAGACTACCACGATAGAACCGACTAACACTGGCGTAATTAGAAAAGACCATGAACTCGCTGCGGTAATGACAACGATCGGATTTGCACCGGCAGGAGGATGAGTCGTTTTCGTTAATATCATAAGAGCAATACCCAGTCCAACTGCTAAAGATAAAGCCCAGATGCCGTTCCCTAACCAGTGATATATCACCAAACCGCATAAAGCAGTAATAAAGTGTCCACCAATAATATTTCTAGGTTGCGATACAGCCGCCTCTGGAAGTGCAAAAGCCAGTACACAACTTGCGCCAAAAGGAGCTATCAATAAAGACAAATGCAACCCTTCTGAAAGACTCACTAGTATAAATATAGTGATAAATCCACCGATAAAAGCTAAAATAGCCTGCCACATACTAACCTTCAGTGGAGAACGAGCTTGTGTGGAACTTTTGTTGAAATATAACTTTAGATTTTTGTACAAAATGATAACCCCTCTACAGATGTTTATTTCCCTATAGAAGTATACATCAAAATGAGACATCTTTATAATGAATAATACTAATAATGATTATCTAATAATATGCTTATATTTGAATAATAATTTGTGTTTATTGCGCTCAATCGTAAAAAATTATAAAACCAATAACATCGTAATCGATGTACCGACGACAGCTAATTTTTCAAATCCTAAACGTTCATATAAGCGCACAACAGGATTGCTCGGATCTACACTCAATGAGACTTGAGCGATCTGTTGTTGTCGTAATTCAGTTAGTAATGCTTGCATAAGCGCTGTACCTACCCCTTGTCCACGATACTCATCCAATACAGCTAATCCTAACTCTGGTGTTACCTCGTCAATATAACCATAACCTTGATTGTCTGCTGGTAATACTCTAGCCGTCACAGCTCCAATCGGTTGTTGCTGGTCATTGATTGCAATATAACCAACATCTCCAGCTTGACCCCAATCTTCTACATATTTAGCCAGATGTGGTTCATAGATCACTTCCCGATCAAATGGTGCTTCTCCTTCACGCACATAAAGAGACAAATATAACGTTTCCCACAAAAAATTCTGATCGTCTGCGGTAACTGCCCGAATACTCCATGTATGCATATCCAACCACTCCTTTATTTATATATGTACTCTGTCTATACCGGCTTATTCCCATACCTGATCTAACTTATCAGCATAAAATAAAATCGCTCGCTGATATCGTTCAATCCCTTTATCATTTGTTGTCTCTGCTAGTTCAGTCATTAATAACTGCATGCCTTCTGCATATTGTTCTAGATTGTACAGCACCATTGCATAAAACACTTTAAATTCTCGTGCCTCCGGATAGTCTTGAATCGCTTGCTTGAAAAGAATCGCTGCTTTGTCATAATGAGCCAATGTGCGGTACGTGCTACCTAGTCCAAGCATCGCTCCCTGACGATCTTCGCCTTGTAGTCCATTAGCAAGAGCTTGTTCATAATAAGGCATAGCTTGTGCTTCTAATCCTAAATTGTCATACGTCCATGCCACCTGATATAACAACACAGGATCATCGGGATCTTCCAATAATAAATGGAGTAATTTCGTGCGTGCTTCTTCTAATTGTCCATTTTGACGTAATTCAATCGCTTCTTGCATCTGAGTATTGGTCATCTTGGTTCTTCCTTTCGACTTGTTGTTTCTGTACTCCATTCTTGATTCGATACATCAGTGTAGCTATAAGATCGCTATCATTATAACAAAAGACCGACAATGATTGTCGATCTTCGATAGATGAATATGAAGTTGAAGTTGTACAGACGCATTTATTGGATTTGCTGAAAAGAATCGTAGTGATCGGTTGTTTTGTAGATCAGTCCATCAGTAGAATACAATATCCGATTGGCTCCCCGAAAACCAGATGTATAGTTGATATCGGCTTCATGCCATTTGCGTCCTTTGGAAGCTGGCAGCAGCTTTTCATAATTACTAAAATAATCGCCACCAATACTTTTACCAGGTGCCACTTTATTCAAATTACCTTTCGACGATTCCCAGCCCAACGATTCTGCTTTGGACTTGGTGATATAGTTACAAGGTAATTTTTTATATTCTTTCAAATAATCGGCAACGCCATCAAAGGTATTGATAACTTTGCATGTATTTGCGGAGTTAGGTTTGTTGGTATTACTACTCTGGTTATTTTGAGTTTGGCTAGTGTTGCTTGTCGATTTATTCGAAGATTCATTCTGTGTCTGCGAATTATTCGAATCAACCTGTGCTGTCTGATTAGATGCTGTGGTACTTGTATTTGTAGACGATCCATCTTGTAACTGGGTGATAAAGATAACACCCAATACAAGGATTAATACAATACCTGATAATATCTTTTTCAAAAAAATGCCCCCTATTTATAAATCTTATTCTAGATGTTTGTTTAAATATTCCTCTATACTTCATAAAATTTATATAATTTAAATGTATATCCTATAGATATACATTACAATCTAAATATCTTATACTATATTTATAAAATTAATGAGGTGATGAGTATGTCTAAAGCTACACTTAGCAAATGGGGAAACAGTAGTGCTATACGTATCCCTACAGATTTAATTAAGCGTTTGAATTGGTCTGAAGGTACAGAAATGGAAATGATTATTACTAATGATAATGAAATTCTTCTACGTCCGATTCTTCAACAGGAAGAATCTAATCAAGATTTGAAAGCTCACCTCAATAATCTTTTAGCTCAAATCAAGCCAGAATCTCCCCGACATAAAGAAATGGATTGGGGTATTGAAGGAGACGAGAAACTTTGAAAATTCCTACTCGTGGCGATTTAATATGGCTTGATTTTGATCCACAAGCCGGTCATGAACAAGCTGGTCGCCGTCCTGCTATCGTATTATCAGAAGAAAATTTTAATCAAATCACTGGTTTTGCTGTCGTATGTCCGATTACGAATCAAATAAAAAATTACCCTTTTGAAGTTGAACTCCCTGCTGGTCTTCGATTTCAAGGCGTTGTTTTGACCGATCAAATGAAAAGCTTGGATATTAAAAAACGTAATTTTTCTATTGTAGATCATTTGTCTATTCAAACAAAATCGATGCAAAATATTTTGCGTAACACACGTTCTATTTTAGCCTAATTACAGTACGAAGCATTTCGGACTTTAAAGTTTTAGAATTCTCTTGATGCAGATATAAGGAGAAATAAATTGAAATTCGTAAAATTAATGCTAATCCTTACTATAGCTTTATCCGCAATAAATATTCAACCCCAACCGATGTATGCACAATCATCTAGTAAGGTCGATTCAGCACTCAAAGATCGCCTGATGAAACAATATGGTCTATTACCTGCTCCACCTGAAAAACCACCTTCTCTACTTGATCCCTATCAGGGGGATTTTGGAGTCAGCTTTGGAGAAAGTGATTCTGTATCTTCTTTTTTACCTACTGCACTTTTACGCGTTTATTTTCGCTTGATCTGATCTAGTTATTATATCGACTACATCGCTCTGGAAATTGTTTTAGCATCTCATCAATTTCTTCAATCTTTTCTTGTAATACTTCTTTCGTAGACGAGATAATAAACTTTTTCTCATATTCACCTTGATCTAGTTTTATTAGCTTATGCGGATAAAATGCATGACTTAAGCTAAGCTCAATCTGCCCGTCTTCGATATAAGAAATTTCAATTTCTGGTTCCATAAATGCTGCAAATTTCCATATCATCTGGTTATCTCGCACGGAAGAGAACCAATCCCGCAAACTTTTCAATTCCGAACTCATCATCGATGGATTGATCGCTTCTCACTGAAATCCATTTTGATCTTGAGCGATAATCTGTACGGTTAGCCAATCATCATACCACTCTTCTATAACTTCATATTGATACCCTATAATCTTGATTTCTACTCTTGCCTTACCATCTATCCATAACATATGATGTACCGCCTTATTTTAAAATGTATGTATAAGATATTTTCTAAATTGCCTTATTGCTTGGTCGAACGTTGTGGAAATTCTACAATCATGTTATCCAATTGCTGTATGAGATCATACAAAACCTCTTCAGGCAATTCCATAATTAAACTTTTATCTACCGTTTGTCTGCCATGCTCCATTAAGGCTTTAGGATAAAAAGACTGAGATATGCCTATTTCTACTGTTCCATTTGGAATATATGTAAAGCTTAATTCAGGTTCCATAAAAAAGAAGGTCTGCCACACCACATTCTGTACTCGTATCGAACCGAACCAATCTCGTAAGTCCTGTAATTCTTTAGCAAACATACAAGAACTGCTCGCCTCCCACTGTAATCCATTTTCATCTTGAGCGATCAACTGTACCGTTAGCCAATCGTCATATAAGCATTCAACTCTTTCTGGAGGATAATCATAATGTAAGATGTTAAGTTCAAATCGAATATTTCCACTAAGCCACAGCATGTAATGTACCACCTTTATTAAATTTAAGTGTAAGAAGACAGTATACCAAACTTTACGAGTGACATCACTTTGCCATCAGAGTGACCGTATACAGCTAAAATAAGCGATGCTACGATAATAGCATCACTTTTGTGGAGGTTTGTATTATGAATGATTTTGAAAAAGATTTTAATCAATTCAAGTCAATGCGGATGGAAAGTATAGCGAATACGATTATTTATGGATCAGAAGAGTATAAGAAGTTGATGTTGGATAGTGATCGGCTGTTTACCGAGTTATGTACATATGTGAAACCAGAAGGAATGAAGTTGTTGATAGATTATTGTAATGTAGTGACTCTGCTACAAGGTATAGCAGAGTCGGTGATGTATGAGCAGGGATTAAAAGATGGGATCAAATTTAAAAATATTTTTCTAACAAAGACAAATTTTAATTAGATTAAAATATGATTTTTTGAAAAATTGATTATTTTTTATAAAATCTATTTGATTTCCAACAAAATAATTTATTTTGCACATAAAAATACAATAATATTATTAAACCAAATAAGGGAATGTAAAGATTAAAGGCTAATGCAATGAATGAAAGTAAAGATATGATCCTTGTGATCTTTACAAGGATTGTAGGAATATAATATACATCTTTAAATATATAGAAAAAAAACAATAAAGCCAAAGTTAAAAAAGTTGATATTATAAAGAATTTGAGATAGTTAAATTCTTTTGAAAAAGTGATATATAGCTTATATGGATCTGATTTGTATTTTTTATTTCTATTGATTTTTTTACTTCCAGCATTAAGATATTTTAAATATTCTTCTGATGGATTTTTTATATTCTCTTCTATGATTTTTTTTTGAAAAGAATAAGTATAATTGTTTAAATTAGATTTTAATGGTTTCTCTAATAAAATATGATTGGTAATAAGCATTCCACTAAGCATTAAAGACTCTGCTTCGATATTTGTGAATGTATCTAAATCTGTTCTTATTCTAGATAAATAATATTGTACTGATTGATCTATGCCATAATCTGTTAATGGCATACTCCCTAACTTGAATGAAGGAGGTTCATTTAAGAGTCCTTTTCTAATACTTATTAATGTCAAATTATTTTTTTGAAAATTAGTATTCTCAATACTATGCTTTTTAAGTTGATCCATTAATATGTCATTTGTACGCATTAGCATATCTAAGGGTGAAGTTTCATAATAAAGGGTTTGATCAATATGCAAGGATCCATCACTAACAATAATCTGGTCGTAGTCTTCTTCCATAAGTGCTGATATTCCCAAATTATCTATTACTCCACCATCTATAAATGATAATATGGATTTATCCAAAAATATATTCATTGGAGGAAATAAGCCCGGTACGCATGAAGAAGCTGCTACAACATGTCCTATAGTTAACTTTTTATAGTCAAATCTATATTTATTTGCTTGATATTTAGATATTTCTTCAGCAAACTTAAAAAAATTATTTTCGGCATCTTTTAAATCCGAAGTAAAACAACATATCTTTCCAAAGTTTACATTAGTTGAATTTATAATCAATTTAGGGAGACCTTCTGATTGACACAACTGATCCATCGTTACATTTTTATCCTTAAATGAAAATTCATCAAAAAAATATTTATTTAATAATTCTACTAAGTTATGATTTTCAGCAAGAGATTTATTTCTTATAAATAAATCTCCTAAATGATGAATAAAAAACTTATTTCTAAGATTCTTGTTTACTTTCTTAAAAAAATCAATTGATATCTTTTCAATAATTTCTATATAATCTTGATCGACTAAGTCTTTATTTAATTTATTTTTATATCTTTGTAGTTCTAGGTAATAATATGCTCCAATAATTGACCCTCCAGAAACAGTAGATATTGCTGTCACATGTTTGAGAAGACCTAATCTAGCAAGTTCGCTTAGTACACCAATATGAAAAAATGAAGCTCTAAAACCTCCTCCCGATAATGCTAATGCTATTCGCTTTTGTTTAACTGATTCATCCAATTGCTACTCCTCGTTTCAATAAAATATAAAACTAAAATATTATATATTTATCTACCATTTTTCTTAAACTATAATCTTTCAAATAATTGGAATCATTAGAAGTAAGATCTATAAATTTAAACTTATCTATAGATACTTTTTGGGAATCCAATATATATTTCTCTTTTCCTTTAATTTCAACGATTATAATTTTTAAAGTTTCTTCTGAATTTTTTATACTATGATTAGATGTATACACTTCTAAACTAGCATACTCTTGAATCGATTCTTTTTTGACAAACTGATTTGAGTTACTCAACTCAAAAAATTTACTTTTAGATTCTAAAATCTTTTTAAATTTTTCTGTAAAGAGTTCTTCTGGCTTCAAATAGTATAAATTTATATTATTTTGCATATTTAAAAAAGCATATGGAAGATTAAATTTATTTATATATTTATAATAGTATCCTTCAGATTTTATGAATTTATCTATCATATCTATAAATTTATTATTAGAAAAATTTATTTTGGTTATAGTCCTGATACACATTAATAATATTTCAGGATAGTTTTTAATTAAACTTAGAATCTCATTACTTTTATTCTTATTTTTTTGTTTTGTATTATCACTAAAAGAAATAGGAGATTTTAAAGGACAATTGTTATATTTTTCTTGATCATATTTTGCTAAATTTTTAATATCTTTACTGTAATGTTTTGCATATAATGGTTTAGACTTTTCATTTCCAATTTTTTTTGAGGATATAAATTAATAATTTGGATTGGATTATTACAAGAAGGACAGACAGCATAATATTTCATTTTTTCTTCTTTTATAAAATATGGTTCTCTTTTATGAGTAAGATTCTCAAAATTAGTAACTGTTAATTCATGAATAATATTTGATTCTTGCGAAATTTTGAATATTTTCAATGATTTTTCCTCCTAAATATATTTAAAATTAATTACATTTTCATTTATTTAAAATTTCAAAAGATATCTTAGATTAATATTCTTATATTAAAAGAAAGAAATATAAGATTTCACACTAGGATCATTCAGATAATAGTCATCAAAAGACATAAATTCATATTTGTTATTAGTATAATTGCCTCTTATGACACTCCCAGAAATATGATGACCTAATCCTAAACCATAATGAGTTTTAAATTTCCATTGTCCATTCGCATCTTTCTCCATAGTAATAAAATCTTCATCGGAACTAATAGAATACTTATCTAAATTCTCATTAGTTTGTTTAAAAGACCAATTGTATTCTGTATATACATAAGCAATCTGATCATCCGCGTATAATACTGCAACATTTTTAGGATATGTTTTATATTCTGCTTTTCCTCCTTCAATTGCTTGCTTCTTACTATTCGCAACTTCAAATGAAGCATATAATGCTTTTTTTATTTCTTTTACCTTCTCAGGTTCATTCATTTTAAGATTGTTCACTTTATCATGAATATCATCTAAATAAAGAGCCTGATTCCAAGATGTTGAAGTATCTACTTTCCAAGCATTATTCACTCTTATTAAGCGAAGCCATACTGCTCCGGGTTTTCGTGATACTTTACCCATCTCTAGATAAGGAACTTTCACCATTACTTCATCATGAGATATAAAAAACAGATGTTTAATTGTCCAATCTGTTACTGTAAGGTGTGGTTCTGGCCATTGTTCATCAGAGAAAGCTGTTTCGATCCAACCTTCATCATGTTCTAAAAAAGCAGCAGTATACAATGACAAATCTGGACTGTATCCTTCTGATGATCCTGTCATATAGTGATTCACAAATTCTTTGACTTGGTTTACTTGTTCAGTTTTGTTATCCCAAGAATTCATATTAATGATATGTTTTGAAAAATCGTATTTCACATCATAATTTAATAAAGAAGCTACAAAATCAATAGGTATATACAAACGTCCATTTTTAAAAGTTGCAGTCGTTGGCATTGTTATATACTCTTCTGCAAAATCATATATATCATTATTGATATATATTTCTATAACATGATCACCATCTCTAAATATTAGACGATTAAGAATTGTAGTTGAAAGAGACTCTTTTCGCTCTACCAAAGACCTTTTTTCCCAACCTAGTGGTCTGCCTACTTTGAATCCAGTATTATTCAACAAATCTGCTGCCGATACCATCATTAATCCATCCTGCATAAAAGCTTGTGTTTGAATAGCTTGTTGATTACCTTCCGTATCAATTTGTAGTGAATATGCTTCTAATTTTGAAGAACTTATCGTACTTTTATTATCTGCGTAAGCTACTCTAGACACAGGCAAACACTGCACAAGTAGCCCTACTACAAGTACTCCTTTGATAATCAATCCATATACTTTTTTCATGTACAAACCCCTTTTATGTATGTTTTTGTTACTAATAAGTACTATTCTTATTAACGGCATTTCCTCATATTTAATTTACATTTTTATTATTACTATAATTAGAAAAAATTAATATTCTTTTCGATATATACTACACTTCTTCTATTTTAGTGTGATTTCTTTCTGCTCGATCACATCACTATTCCTTGTAAATACTACCTTATATACTCCACTTTCCCACTGTGTATTATGTAATGGCATTTCCCAAGCAGCTAAATCGCCCGATTCTTTTTCTTCCTTGATCTGCATGACTTTGCTATCTGACTTGCGGGTGACTGTTAGTTTAGCTTTTTGATTTAATTGTACATAAGGCTCGTCTGGATAGATTGCTATTACAAACAATTGTTGATTATTAGTAAACGTTAGACCCTGATCTAACATGCCCGGTAGGTCATCTCGATGTTGATGTCCAATTTGTAGATCGAACAATTGAACTCGCACAGAATGTAATAACTGATAGAGTAGTATAGATAAACATAAGCTACCTAAGATAACCATCACCACTATCCATAATTTGAATGATTTGATGCGAATTTGCACATTATTTGCTCCTTTATTAGTCATAGTACTTTCACTTTCTTATAGGTAGAATCTACATTTCTATATACTTACGTAATAACAGAATAGAGATTAATCATAGGGACAAACTTTAATATATGTTATATTTTATATAATACAACAAGAAACATCCATTATTTCAGCAAAGGAGAATATCACCTATGCCATTTAGCAACCTACATATCAAGTTATTAACTACATGTATTCTCACTACTGCTCTACTTTCAACCGCTACTCCTTCTATTTCTGCTGCCACTAAGCCTATTGAAGTCGTAACTGCAACAGGAGTCGTTCCAATCGATGTCCCTCCTTATATGTTCAAAGGAACAGTAATGGTATCTTTACAGACCATTCAACAGATTCAACCTTCTGGTATCCGATTAACTTGGGATCAGACGAAGCAGACGGCTACACTTCACTATACCGATAACGCTCAATCTCCATTACCGTTTCAAGTCGGAAGTACTTATGTTAATGTCGATGGCAAACATGTAACACTTGCTCAACCTGTAATCATCCACAACAAGCGTGTTATGGTTCCTTTACGTGCCATTAGTCAATTGATGGGATTATCTGTACAGTGGGATGCCAAGCAGAATCGTATCGTTATTGGAAATAAGGATCGTCCATCTCCATCTATTACCTCTACAGATTCTATAGCACAACAATTAGCCGTAGCACGTAGACATACCCTTAATCTCAAGCAAGTTATGGTTCCACCTGAATTGCCTAGCATGGGGCTAATGACAGTAACTTCTTATTTTCCTGTAGGTGTATCGAATCGGTATTTTCAAGATAATGGTGGGCGAATCGTTTATTATGAAGTTCAGAATAACAAAGCCCAACAAATCTGGGCTGCTACGTATGACGATACGAAGCCAGCGATCAATAAAAACCTTCTATTCCTGCCTCACCAGATCACTAAAGAAATTGGTACAAGACCTACAGTATCTAAACCTTTGGCTTATTACAAGGTCAATGCTTCTGTAGACAATCTTTTCTACGGTTTGATAGATATTAATGGAAAAGAGCAAGAGATCGGACGAGTAGATGCTTCTTCGACAAAACAAGCTTTACCCGTCATAGAGCAAGAATCAACTGATTTAAAATAATAAGCTTTGCTCATAATATTCTAACTCTCAGCACTTCTATAGCAATCTAACTGTAACCAAATACAAAAAAGCTGTGCTCCTAAGAGCAACAGCTTTTCTTTTTACCTTCTTAGTGATGTATGAACTCTCTATATTTGCCGATCCGAATCTTCTATATTTACTCTTCCACTTGATCCCTTACCCATATCCGGAATCCATTGCCTTCCGCCTGAGCTTCTTCTAGGACACCTAGTACTTGATCGGCTTTGTCGCCTAGACGTTGACGGCTTACATCATAGTTTAGCCATTCCATCTGTAGTGGCAATTCGATCATGCCTGTTAAGCAATCCCATAGCGCATCTAGATTTTTTCCATAAAATTCAGGCAGTTCTAACTTCTGTTGGAGTGTCTCGTGTAGTTCAGCGATGGTATGAAAATCCTCGCCATTAATTGTTACCATTTTCATCTTTAATCATCCTTTACATCCTAAAGTGCTATTCACAGCGATATGCCAGAAGCAATGATCTGCTCTGGCATACGCTTATGAACAACGTTTATGTTCTACATTTTCGTAAATGAAGCATAGTGATCTGTTGTTTTGTACACTAGACCGTCATTGGAGTACAAAATACGATCGGAGTTACGGAAGCCGGAAGTGTAGTTGATATCTGCTTCACGCCATGTGCGTCCACTTGCTGTTGGAAGTAATCCTTCACGGTTGCTGAATACATCTCCACCAATACTTTTACCTGGAGCGACTGTTGCTAAGTTTCCTTTAGAAGAAACCCATCCAAGTGCAGATGCTTGTGATTTCGTAATAAAGTTACATGGCAATGTTTTGTTCGCTTTGATGTAATTCGATACACCTGTGAACGTGTTGATAATTGTACACGTTGCTGCTGAAGCTTTTTCTGGCTGTGCAACAGGTGTAACTTGTGAGCCGGTAAAGAAGACAACCGTTAACATGAGTGCAAGTAGTGCTGTGGACAAAAATCTTTTCATTTTCCAGCCTCCTATGTAGCTCGTATTGGATGAACGTTGTTAACTTATAACGTCATATACACATTATAGGTAACAAGTATTCTCTTTACCATTTATATCACACAATTTTGTTTAAAATTTTAAATTCAATCGATTTATTTGTAAATTTTTCTAAATATAACGTAAAATGAAAGTAAAAGTAACTCTTATACCCATCTAATCTTCATCTATTCTTAGAAATAAAGGTTACATTCACATGCCTATTTATTTTACCATATCAATCCAGCGAAATCAGGGATACCTCTATATGTTCTATTGGTGCACCCTCCTCGAATAAGGATATAAAAATAGCTACCTCTTCACCAAGTGTAAAGAGATAGCTCGATCTTTATTTACAATTTTAACAAATCTTCTCGAATCGGAGTAAACACGTCCAACAATGCAGAGTCTTCTTCAAGTGCAATTACTCCGTGTAACGCATTCGGAGGAATATTAATCGACTGTCCTTGTGTGACTGTAGTCTGCTCATTGTCGATCGTAAATGTGAATGAACCACGCAGACAATAACTCATCTGTTGATGAGGATGTTGATGCTGGTATCCTTCTGCGCCTTTGGTAAAATGAACTTCCATCATCATTAAGCCACCATTGGCATTCAGAATACAACGTTTTACCCCTGGTTCTGCATCTTCCCATACCCCTAGATTACTCATATCTATACTGCCTCCTTATTCGTATTGAACAGTTTTCATGATTTGATCTAGTCTAATATAGTTTGGACTGCTTTATACTTTGATTGCTCCATCTGCATCTGTACGTTTCCATTTGCGATAATTGCCCATAATAATGAGTAACAGAATTAAGAAAGCCAGCGCATAACTTGCGATCAACATCAAAGACAATTGAATCGGTGCACGATCCAAGGTATAGCCGATCAGCACAGGGAATACAGCATTACCGAAGCCTGCAAATCCGGTAATCAGACTGGTTACGGTGCGTGCCATATTAGGTAAAGTATGATTCGCATAGACCATCGTAATCGAGTACACACCTGACATCGTAAATCCTAACAATGGTACTAATAGATAGCCAGCCCATTCTTGACGGAATACGAGAAATGCCAGCAGAATCAATAGACTCAGTGACATACTGATCAATAGGAAGCGACTATAATTCACCCGGCGAATAATCCAACTGGTTGCCAGTCGCCCGATAACCATGGCTCCCCAGAACGCTCCAATACTAATCGAAGCATAGTATTCCGAACTGCCAAAATAACTAATAAAGATAGAAGATAAGAAATTATTCAGACTACCTTCTATTCCACAATACACAAAAATCATCAACAAAAATATGCTTAATAACACTATTTTATGTCGTCCTGTTACCGTAGCTGAAGGTGCAACTTCTACGGCATCGACCGCTTGATTGGATGATGTCTCTTCTTCTCGGGAATATTGAATACGCATCCATACAATCCCCATCACTAGCGAGATCAATCCAGTAACTGCAAATACCCATTGCCAGTGCCCTAGTGCAATAAAACCGCTTGCAAAAACAGGCATACCGAGCGCCCCAAGACCGAACGATACTTCCAAATAACTCATCGTCACCGCTCGCCGACTCACAAATTTCTCCATCACGAGAGCCGCTACAACAACTTCAATCGCAGATACACTGAGACTGTTAAAAAAGTTCAATATTGTAATCCATGAGTACTCTGGTAAAGTGAGCATCATACTCTGGGTGACCGCAATAATAAGCGCTGAACTTGCCAGTGTAACCTTTTCGCCAAATCGGTGCATCATATAAGCAGACAATGGAACTCCGATCAAGAATCCAATCGAACCGATAAATACCAGTGTTCCACCCTCCGTATAACTTAGATTATAATGCCCCAATAACTGCGGCATAATCGCTCCAATGGTAGTCACCACTAATCCTGCTAGAAAATACATCAGATACGATGCCAATGCAAACTTCTTCATATCAACAACCTTTCCTGCACTTACGCAACCATCTTTATTTACTGGATAAAAAAATACGTTTTCTTCTCTATATTCTTATATCCTATCTTTTCTACCCTATCAGAAAATGTCGAATAATGAAAGTAGAAAAGCCTTCTTTCACCAAATGAATGGCAAAAGAAGGCTTCTCATTTATCCTATAAAAATTCTTACGATTATACACTGACTTCTATATTATAAAGTGGATGCACTACATAGTTACAAATGTACCACTATATGCATCATTCAAAGTGTAATGTATTAAACTATAATTTTATTGATTTTTTAATTTAGCTTTGTATGCTTTGGAATATTGATCCGCCGCAATAATCGCATCTTTCACATCAGCCGCAGTCACAGGGAAAGGCAGATTATGAGCCGTCTCATCTGCTTTGGTCGCCGCTTCAGCTACACGATAAAGATCTTCATCGCTTGCATCTTGTAAATGTAGATCTTCCAATGTCACCGGCAATTCCAAGCTGATATAGAAAGCAATATAACGTTCGATTTCTTGAATAGAACGTTTTTCAAGAGCTAACTGTGACAACGTACCAAAAGCGACTTTCTCACCATGTGTCATATGATGAATTTCTCCATCCAATACAGTGAATCCATTATGGATAGCATGTGCCGCAGCTAGACCTCCACTTTCGAATCCAAGTCCACTGAGTAGTGTATTGGCTTCAACTACCGATTCAAGCGCAGGTGTAACCACTTTACGTTTAACTGATTCATAAGCAAGTACACCATAGTCGAACAATACTTCTTCGCATTTACGAGCAATCGCTTCAGCCGCAATCGTTGTTAGACCGCCTGCCATGGTTGTCGCGCGAGCTTCAATTACTGCTCTAGCTTCTACCCATGTTGCTAGTGCATCTGCTATACCCGAAGATAAGAAGCGTGGTGGTGCGCCGGCAATCGTTTTGGTATCGACTAGAATCAAGTCAGGATTTTTGTTGTAAAATTTATAACTTTCAAATACCCCTTCGTCTGAATAAATAACCGAAAGCGCACTGGTTGGTGCATCAGTAGACGCTGTTGTTGGGATAATAACGCTGTACCCACCCAACTGATCGCTGACCGCTTTGGCGGTATCTAACGTTTTACCACCGCCTACACCGATAACGATCGTTGCCTGACCTTCTTTACCAAGTCCTGCTAGACGGTTAATCTCATTTGTTGAAGCTTCGCCGTTAAATACGGCTTTGGTGTATTGTACGCCAGCTTTGTCCAAACTTTCCAATACACGGTTCCCTGCTATATCCCAGACAATATCATCAGCAATAACTAATGCTTTGCCATCATTAATGCCTTTGACGTATTCTCCTGCCTTGTCGGTAACATCTCTACCCTGTACGTATTTTCCCGGGCTGATAAATATGCGTTCTGTCATGAAGATCTTCCCCTTCCAATTCATCAAATAGTTGGTCGAATGGATCCTATTACTCCGCTATGTACCTGAATGTGTACTTCCCTATATTGTAAATGTTGCTCACTATTCATCTTGGTTATTAGGAATCGGCAATGGCGGATCAATAGTCTCTTCTTCTAATTTCACCAAAACTGACCTTTATGAACACTAAGAAGGTTAGCTTTCGGCTTTTCAAAGTAGATAATGATGTTGATTATAAAATATAGATGATCATTGTCAAATAGAGTATTCCAAAAATATGAAATTCTGCTAACAGCGAATATTATTTTATTTTGTTCGCCTTTTTTACGAACAAAGTATTGCATCTTTACAAGTTATGCCATATAATAAGAACATAAGTTCTTATACTAGGTGGTGATATGAATGGCTGTATTTTTATCTGAAGAAGAGCGATCTCTGGTAAAAAGCTATCTGCTGCTTGTTTATATTCAAAAGAAATTTGATCGTGATGCAAAGTCGTTAGAAGAAAGTGATCAATTGCCGTCTGCCGGATTATATATGGAAGTGATTCGTAGCGGTATTGACCGCACTAATCTATTGTTGTCAGAAGTTCGTCGTGATCTGCGTAGTCATAATTTACGGTTATATGAGATTAATCAATCTCCTACTCATATTGAAGCTCAGATTCTTTGTAGTGGTCATCATGGCGTATTTCAGTTAGGAATAACTGAATTTCATCAAGAAGCGAATGAACGGATGCGTGCTTATCTGGGATTGTCTCCTGTTCCAGCTACTCATACACCTTCGTCTTATGAAGATCAAGGTTCTCCACATCCTGCAACAGTGTCTAATAACACGAAGCTACGGGAACCTTCTCGTTATTCAGGTTATCGTCCTTATCGTACAGGTACACTTGGTTAATTACAGTTATTCTAGGGGTTACTATCTAAATACCGTCTAGATTCGATATCCATTGATTTTAGTGAAACCACACATTTCGCTAGTCTGCATTTTCATTCAACTCCTTGAATGGCTTTTATATAATAAAAGCATCTATGATCTCTGTCTTGTGGGCAGATGTTCATAGATGCTTTTTTGTGTGACTTTATATAACTCTTTGACTGCTTTTATTTGGATGATGCTTTATTCCTCAGATGCTGGCTGAATAGTATCGTCCATTTCATCTAGCGGACTCCGGCGTTCTTCTTTGGAAGGTTGATAGATATAGCTACGACTTAATTTAACAACGTTACGGTTAGGACGGCGAATCAGTACCTGCTCATCATCCCATGCTACAACGATGCCACGAATATCATTTTCTCGAATATCATCACGCACGACACGGACTTTCTCACCGGATACACGGTATGCATCTAATTCATCATCTGTAATCATCAATTCACCCTCTTATTGGTTATATTTATCTGTACAAAAAAAGACCTAAATGAAATCCCATTTAGGTCTGATAATTTGTTGAAATGTCTGTAGATTCTAGTTGACTGTAACGACAAAGGATTTTCCTAAAGCGGATTAACGCTGTGCAGGTTCTTTGGTATCGTTTTTCTCGAACCAAAAATCAAGCACTTTAGCTGACATCACACGTTGTTCTACATATTCTACTTGGTGAGCTGAAAATTCTTGCTCCCATGCAAAATCCAGGTCTTTACACAATCCTACAATGGTCAACAGTTCTGACCAGGCAACATAGCGTTTATACCAAAAGAACTGAGGATGTTCAATCATATAGGGATACAGGTCATCAAATTCAGTGTGCTTACAATCCAAAGCACGCTCGAAGTGAATTTTTGCATCGGCTAGTTTTTTGATGAAGAACTCTTCAGTAATCGGTTCTTTCCCCATTGGTCTGCCTCCCCTCGATAACATATCTTTATTATAAGACAAATATACCCCATTTGGAAAGAGATTGCTCACATTTTCAACAAAAGGTTCAAGATATTTGTAAATGTAGTGACAATTGCGCTTAGATCACCAAGCACGAATATGGGTTATATTGTAACATATCGGAATCTGCTTTACCGAATATAAGACTTTGTTGCAACAAATCTGATTCAACTAGAACTTATTTGTAATTGTCTATCTATACGGTAACTACGTGTATGATACCACTTTGGATCACCCGAATGTAATTTGTCCATCTTGAAGTGAAGTGATTTTGACCAGTGAATCCAGACGAATATTCTGATCACGAATCGCTTGTGCTCCACTTTGGAAGCATTTCTCGATTACAATACCTACGCCTAGCAATGTTGCACCGGAGCGTTCAATAATGCGAATCATTCCGCGAGCGGCATCTCCATTTGCGATAATATCATCAATAAATAGAATACGATCTTGCTCGGTCACAAATTGACGGGACAGCATAATATCGGTCACAATCCCTTTGGTAAATGAAGGCACACGCTCGATCAATGAATCGGGATCAGCAAGCAATGTCTTTTTACGACGTGCAAACACAAGCGGTACACCCAGTTCAAAAGCTGTTGTGAAAGCGACCGGAATCCCTGAAGATTCAACGGTAACCACTTTGGTAACCCCTTCTGTCCGGTACAAATCCGCAAACTCTTTGCCCATACGCATAATCAGTTGCGGATCGACTTGATGATTCAGTATGGCATCTAATTTTAGTACATCGTTAGACATAACTGATCCTTCTGCCAAAATACGTTGTTTTAATTCTTCCATATTCTCCGTCCCCCATCACCGGTATTCTGGTGCTTCTTTAGTGTCATCATATCATGTATCAAAGCTGTGATTTACTTTTTTCTATTCTGGCTCATTCGGTAATACCGATAACTGAGACATGGATTCTACTGAATTTTCAGGTTGAAATTCCAAATATAACTTTTTGAGTTCATTGACGATGTGACTTAATGAATATTGTGTTTTGGCTTTTTCCCAGCCTGTGCGTGCCAATTCATAACGATACGAAGGATCATTGATGACTTTTTCAAGCGCATCTGCAAGCAACTTTTCATTTTCCGGTGGAACTAATAATCCATTGACACCATCTTCAATCTGCTCGGCTATACCACCAATATCGGTTCCAACTAATGCTAACCAACAAAGGGCTGCTTCAGCAAACACGGAACCAAATGCTTCAGCACGCGAAGGCAGAACGAAAATATCAAAGAAAGGCATAAATTCTTCTGGATGTAAGGTATATCCATAAAAAATCGTTTCTTCATAAATACCTAACTTTTTCGCTAAGTCTTCAAGATCAGTACGACTTGGACCATCCCCGATAATATGCAGTACATACGCTTGTCCACGCTGTTTGAGAAGCGCGCAAGCCTCAAGTAGTGTGTCTAGACCTTTCGCAGGGACAAGGCGACATACGGTGATAAGCTGAGCCACTTCATTTTCATGAGCGATCGGCTTGAATCGTTTCTCATCGAATCCATTCGGTAACACTCTGACGTGCTCAGGATGATCTAAAAAAGGCGCTAAGTATTGACGGAACGAATGAGATACCGTCATCAAAATATCTGTTTTATGTTCTAGTTCTCGGTACAATGATGTCAAAAATTGATCTTCCAGTCCACCACGTTCGATTTTACCATTCAAAATCAGTTCACGTTCATAACTGGAGTGAATGGTCTGTACCAGCGGCGTATCTGGAAATACTTCTTTCATCACCATACCGACTAATGGATGATGAGAATGGATAAGATCATACGGTTTATTCAATCGCATTTTTGCCCACCAGCGGTAATCTTTATACGTCTGAATATACTTCGTTACTATAGGACTTTCACTATAGATCGTCCAATCAAACGTTTCAAAAACAACGTCTTCTTTTCCTTTATTGCGAATCCGTTTGGGCAAAGAAAATAATTCCATTTCCCAGCGTGCAGAACTGAACCGTTCCTGCAAATAAGGGATCATGGACGATACGCCCCCTGGCTGTTCAGGAGGAAAAAACAAAGCTTGCAACAATCTCAAAATTGTTCCTCCTTCCTGTATGCTGATAATTATTGATTGTACCATGTATTGAAGTCAACCAACACAACAAAACCGCTCAAAATACAGAGCGGCTAACCAAAATTTAAACAGATATCAGTCCATGCTTGACCAAAATGTGATGAATACCATCTTCGTTGTTAGATAACGTAACCTCATCTGCGGCGGCTTTGACTTCAGCAGGAGAATTATCCATCGCAACCCCAAGTCCTGCATACGTAATCATCGAAAGGTCGTTAAAATAATTACCAATCGCTATCACTTCCGAAGAGCCGATCCCTTTACTTTCAGCAAGTGCTTGTAGCGAAGACCCTTTGGAAGATTGAGGATGCATGAGGTCGATAAAAAACTCACCACTCCGCAACATATTGAACTCTGGATTCCATGTTGTCCATTCTGCATAAGCTTGATCTAATTGATCAATTGTAGCAAAAGCACTTAGCTTGAGCACAGGCTCTGTAAATTCACTCCACGGTGGTAATACTTGAGGCGTCATTAGAAAGTTATCATACATTTTACCTGCATCTGCTTGTAATGTATCAATTGAATCCACGTACAACCCAAATGCTGTATTGATATCAAAATGGATATCATGTTGCTTACAGTACTGAATATAGGGATCAAGCCCTTGCGCGGCTAACGGAAATTGATGCACAATCTCTCGGGTACCTGCATGAACAGTGGCTGCCCCATTATGGACAATCACATAACCATCTTCGTGTAATCCGAGTTGCTCCATATATGGAATCGAGTTAATGGGTGTTCTACCTGTGCAAAATACGATCTCCACGCCTTGAGAGGCTACTTGCTTGATCGATTGTGCGGTCTGTGGTGAAATCTCATGATGATCATTTAAAAGAGTTCCATCCATATCGAGTGCAATTAAACGGTATGTCATTGTTCACCTGTCCTTAAATTTATTGTTCAGTTCCTCGTCCAATCTGAACTAACTCTTCATCGGTAAGTTCACGGTATTCTCCAGTTGGGAGCGTCGGATCTAGTTGTAAAGCGCCCATAGAGACACGCTTGAGGAATGTTACTTTTTTGCCTACAGATTCGAACATGCGTTTTACTTGATGGAATTTGCCTTCCGATATGGTAAGGCGGATCTGGGACATGGTTCCTTCTGGACTTGGCGTGTGATTAAGAATTTGTAATTCAGCAGGCAACGTTACATAACCATCTTCAAGAGTAACCCCTTTGCTAAATTGAACGATATCGTCTTCGGTCACTTCTCCCAGTACGTCAGCTTCATACGTTTTGGGAACGTGTTTGCGTGGAGATAGCAGTTCATGGGCTAATCGACCATCGTTGGTGATCAGTAACAACCCTTCAGTGTCTTTATCCAAGCGACCGACAGGAAACGGTTCAAATACCTGATATTCGATATCCAATAAATCCACCACCGTAGAGTCATGACGATCCTCAGTAGCTGAGATTACTCCTTGCGGTTTGTTCATCAGCAAATAAATGTATTCACGATAATTCACTTGTTCTCCATCAAATTCTAGCTTTTCTTGATAAGGATCGATCTGTAATCCGCTATCTTTGACAACCTCATCATTGACTTTGATGCGTCCTTGTTTGGCGGCACGTTTGAGTTCGCTTCGTGTACCGTAACCTAGATTTCCTAATATTTTATCTACGCGTTGCTTTTTAACTGATGTTTTCATAAATTTTATGTCCATCTCCATCCTGCTGGATATTCATTTTTGAGCATACCCTCTAACCATTTTCCCCATCCTACCGAATAACCGTCAATACAGACTAATACATAGCCTTTAGGTGGAATATCTGTAGCACGTTCTACACGTTGTTCTTCGATCGTTAATGTTTCTCCTTTTAAGTAGGAAATAGCTTCAGTGGTGTTTGATTGAAGCTGGATACAGCGCTTGGCTTCAGTAGTCTGAAGGGCTGTAGCAAGAGCATGAGACGGTGTAAAGCGTCCATTCTTTATCGTACCGACAAACCAACCCGGTCTGACCACTTTAAGCCCTTTGAGTTGCTGTTCTGTTATCGGTGATTGATAAATACGTCCACCAAAATGAATCCAGTTCTGCGACCATACTAGATTCAATTCACGATCTGTAAATTCTTGAATCACTTCTGTCATCGACAATGATTCATTGTGATCGCTCGATGGAGTTTTTGCATCGGAACGATAGTCTTTGCTTTTTTTACCTGAACGACGATCACTTTTCCAATCGTGTTGGTCTTTCGTAGATGGTCGTTTTTCGGCACGTTTCGGTTTGTCCGTATATGTTTTGGAGAATGTAGACTGTGGGTTGATATTCATCACAGGATGATTTGCTACAGGTTCCGCTTCTCCCTGATGATCCAGCACACAAATATAATGCCCTTCTCCTTCGATTAGATGTGGCCATAATCGAGCACTATGCGCTGTCTGTTCGAGTGATGCTGTCGATACAGGCTGATAAGATTCATTATGATCTACATCCAGAGCAGTCCCACTCAACATGGAAGTACCTGCTTGTAATTCATGTTCTACTTGCTGCGCCCAATCACTATGACCGGGTGCAAAATGTTCTGCATTTTGTAGTGGAGTTACTTGGAATTCAGCATGCTGATCTAGAAATACAGCGATACTACGCTCATTTTCCTCAGGTGCAAACGTACACGTCGAATATACGACTCGTCCACCGGGAGCTAACATTTTAGCTACAATATTCAAAATATCTTGTTGCATCATTGCACAGCGTTCAACCGAATGATTGACCCACTGGCGTGCCATATCTTCATCTTTACGGAACATACCTTCACCTGAACAAGGCGCATCGACTAATATTTTGTTGAAAAATCCTGCAAACTGCTCTGCGATATGATCGGGTGTCTCATTCAAAACGACGGCATTACGAACACCGTATAATTCCATATTTTTAGCAAGGGCTTTGGTACGATCTGCACTGATATCATTGGTCACTAATACCCCTTGTCCTTGTAGAGCCGCTGCAATCTGCGTAGACTTGCCTCCAGGAGCGGCACATAGATCAAGTACCCGATCACCCGGCTGTACATCTAGCGCTTCCACAGGAGCCATAGCACTAGGCTCTTGAATATAGTAAAGTCCTGCATGATAATATGGGTGCTTACCCGGTCTTGTTCCTTCTTCCACATAATATCCGGTAGGACACCACGGAATCGGACGTAATGCGAATGGTGTTATATGTTGAAAATCCTGATCGGTGATTTTGAGTGTATTGATGCGTATGCCTGCATGAGGTGATTGTTGATAGCTATCCATAAAAGACTGGAATTCATCACCGAGCAAATCTTGCATCCGCTGCACGAATAGCGGCGGGAGTTGCAAAGCCATATTGGGTCGTTCTCCTTTAATTGAGGTTGATAATAGATCGATTGATCTGTATACATCCAGACAAACGTCATTTTATTTTACCATAGTTTAAAGCTACTCATACCAAAAAGCTTGCCATAGTGGCAAGCTTAGTGTGTACGCTTATACTTCCAAGCGCTCAAAGTAAGATATTTTGCTTCGCAAAAATCACTTTTGATTGGACTGGGTCGCGCTTTGACTGCCAAGCGCTAGAGTTCTTTCGATTTGGGACCTCGTTCGTAGCCTGTGCGTAACGGTAGATTCGGTTGAATGGTCTGATACGCTTGGTCTACTTCTTTTTGCAATAATAGGTCTGTGATTTGGATATTGAGGTCATAGAAATCAAAAGGTTGTTCTTGATAATGTTCTAGTCGCTCAATATACAATTGCACATCTGCCATTAGTTTTTCCATATTAATGCCGAGTGCATGATGTTGATACGGCAGTAATTTGTTATAACTGCTTTTCATCATTTTGACAGCACCAGCGATTTTATTATAGGTATGATTCACTGTTCCATTACGGAAATGAAAGAGTGCAACTGCAATTTGTAGCAATCCCTGATATACCGGTTCTCGCTGCTTCTCCAGCCATAACTCTTCCAGCACTTCATGACATTCAAAATAATCGCGATCCCGATTAAAGTAGACCAGATATGCTACATACAGCGGCTCAAAATTGGCTTTCATCTTCTTCTCCACTTACTTTAACTGACTCTGCTCGAAGCATGACTTTGATATCGCTGGATAATTCTTTGAGCCCTTCAAAATCATGTTCTTGCCATAATTCATCAAACCGCTTGCGGAAAGCAATCGCTTCTACAATCAGATGGAAGAAGTACAACTTGTGGATATCCGTCAGAATCCGATGCACAATACTGGAATCATCTTCAAAGCTTTTCTGAGCGGATAAAATATCTTCACGAATACTGGACATTTCGTTATCAAGCACCATCGCCGCTTCCGCCGCTGTTTTGAGTCGACTACGAATATCGTCCGGTAGACTGTTATGGTATTTATAATTCAAAGAGTGTTCAATCGTTGCCCAGAAATTCATCGCAAGTGTACGAATCTGAATCTCAGCAAGCACCATTTTTTGTCCGAAAGCGGTCTGCACCGGATATTCAGCAATCATATGGAAGCTACGGTATCCACTATCTTTGAAGTTAGTAATATAATCCTTTTCATATAACACTGTTAAATCTTTGCGAGAACGTACATACTGGGCAACCCAACGAATATCTTCTACAAATTGGCACATGATACGGATGCCGGCGATATCCTCGATTCCAGTTTCAAGTTCATCCATCGGTACATCTAGACGTTTGGCTTTATCCAGAATACTCGATATTTTTTTGACACGACCGGTTACAAATTCAATCGGTGCATATTCCTGACGCTTTTTAAGTTCTGAACGCATTGTTTTGAACTTGACCTTTAATTCTTCAACCGCTTGCTCATAGGGAAGCAAGAATAATCCCCAGTCTCTTCCGTCCATCTTCATGCCTCCTTAGTCTATGACCTCTTCCTTGAGTCGAGGGTATATTGGATTAATGATGATCTGCTCCCACTGCCTGGGAAATGTGTGTGAATCCGTCACGTTGCATACGCTCCCGGATATCCATATGTATCTTCCGGGTCACTTCCGGTCCTTCGTAGATAAATGAAGTATAAATCTCGACCAGACTAGAACCCGCTCTGATTTTGTCATAAGCATCCTGTCCTGAGAAAATGCCTCCACAACCTATGATTGGCAGTTTACCTTCAGTCTGACGATACACTTGAGAAATGATTTCTGTGGATCGCTTGGTTAGTGGTCTGCCGCTTAGTCCACCTGCTTCACTCGCATGCTGATGAGTCAATCCATCACGAGATAGCGTAGTATTGGTAGCAATTAGACCTGCTACACCACTTGCAGCAATCGTATCCACCATATGTTCAAGTTCATTATCGTTGACATCCGGTGCAATTTTGACCAGTACCGATTTGGACATGCCATTTTGCTTCGCTTGTCGTTTCATTTCACCCATCACTTGTCTGAGCAAATCTTTTAATTCATCACCATGCTGCAAGTTTCGCAGATCAGGTGTGTTAGGTGAGCTAATATTAACTACAAAAAAATCAGCATATCGATACAATGTGCGAATACACGTTTCATAATCGCTAGCTGCATCTGCATTAGACGTTACTTTATTTTTACCGATATTGACTGCTATAGGAATAGGTCTTGAAGACAATGAACGCAGTCTTCCTGCCATAGCAGCTGCCCCTTCATTATTGAAGCCCATTCGATTCACCAGCGCTTCATCTGAAGGCAAGCGAAACAAACGTGGCAATTCATTACCGGATTGTGCTTTGGGTGTTACTGTTCCGACTTCCATAAATCCAAAGCCTGACGCAGACAATCCTGGAACAGCCTGAGCATTTTTGTCTAACCCTGCCGCAAGACCAACAGGACTAGGAAATGAAAGTCCAAACAATTCAGTCGTCATATCTGGTGTACTTGTCACCCCATACATCGACTTCATAGCAGCTAATGTGCCTGGTATACGCACTCCCGCGCCCAGACCTCCAATAACCATATGATGTGCTTTTTCCGGGTCCATCCGAAATAACATAGGTTTGAAAACATTGCGATAAAGCAAGTCACATTCACTCCGTTCCTGGCATTTACAAAAAGCCTTTATGCATGAATGTATAAGGAATACAGTATATTAACCTGTACATTCATTCTCTATACCAGTTTATCCTGTTCTGTGACAAAAGAAAAGCGCTCTTCTCATTTGAAAAGAGCGTCCACTGTGTACATAAACTCAAACGGTCTATAATGAATCAAACCAGTGACTACAAGGAACCATCCTAATTCAACCAATGATAATGACGGGAAGGATCAGTCTGATCTTGAGTGCGATTTGTCTTGAAACGTACAGTCGGTATCGCAGGATCACCCGGCAACACATTACTATCAATCGTCACTTTGGTACCTAACGGAATCATATCGAATAATTCTTCAACATCGGCTTGATCCATCCGTACACAACCTAGCGATTCATCTTTCCCAACACTATCCGGATCATTGGTACCATGAATAGCATAATTTGTATCGGATAACTGCATACCCCGACTTCCAAATTCTCCTTTGGATTTACTATTTGGATTGATCACTTTAATGGATACTCTAAACGTTCCTTCAGGCGTTTTGCTTCCACCTAGACCGACTTCATAATTACGTAAAATAATCGATCCACTTACAATCGCCAAGCGATGCTTTTCTCTGTCTACGATCACTTCAAGGGGCTTTGTAAAATAAGGATGATTACCAAGTGTAGAGGAGAAAGCTTTGTCTCCTCTGGTACTTTCACTATCACCTGTAATTTGTCCCGGACGACTTTGCCATTTCTTCAATGCTGTAAATGTGCTATTCATCGTATCCGAACTACCTGCTAACCAGTTACCGGGAAAAGGAGCATCCAATTGATTGATCTGTGCCGGAAGATTCCCTTTAGCTGTAATATAATTCGTAATCGCAGTCTGCATCACAATCCATTGTTCTTGTTGCTGTACCCATGCCGCAGATTCATTAGTATAACGTTCCAGTTCTCCCGGCTTGCACTTACAAGCTTCTGGATCATACGATTGTAGATCGATTTGTCCGGGTTGCTTGGTTGCAGCCATTGTATATAATACAGGCATATTGTCTTTCCATATCAACCAATCATCTTGCTTTTCCATACCTAGTACTGAGGCTACTTGAGGTGCTGTTTGGAACAATTGTTGTTGCATATACTTGGATACCGCCAATAATGAAGCATTGCTATGAATCCCCGATGCTTCAGCTGTAAAGCTAAGAGGCACAGAGTATCCTTTGAACGTTTCTTTCGATTGTTTTTGAGAGGCTACCTGAGTAGGTGACTTGGTTGGTTGAGAAGTCAAGTGATCTGCAAGAGGATCATCTGTTGCGTGAGGAGCGTCTACAGAACGTAACATAATCAGAAAAAGCAATAATAATGCGAATAAGCTACGCCGCCAACGACGTATTTTATGATCTCTTTTTTCAGCCATCTCCATGAGCTTGGCTTCATAATCTTTCAAAATATCAGCAGGGACTTTGCTATGTTCAAAAGCTTCGTATACATCTCCAGCTTTGTTGTAACAGTAATTAGCTTTACCCATTTGCCCATCTGCTTCATATTCTTTACCTAACAAATACCAGCCCATTCTGTTGTTGGGATGCATTTTGACATATCGCTTTAGATAGAGTAGATTTTTCATTCATTACCTCCAGCATGGACACTGCGCTCCAATATTCTATATTTTCTCTATAGTATGTACCATTTAGGGATAATTACTTTAGATTTAAAATGTACTACAATATTATTTATATCGGCTAATCTGTGTATTTCTTCAAGGGGCTTTAATAAAGATGATAAAAGGCGTTGAGAGACACATATGTGCCTCTGCAACGCCTTTTATTCGGACCCTGTATTTATGATATTATAAATACAATCTAAATTATTCAGATTGAGCGAAAGGCTCATCAGCAATTTTGATTGAATCTGTAGGGCAACCATCGCAAGCATCTTGCAAGTCATCGTACATATCGTCTGGAATTGCCATTATACCGCGGTTAGCATCACCATCATAAATCACTTCTGCCAAACCTTCATCATCATAATCGTAAACGTCTGGAGCTGTTGCTCCACAAGCACCACAAGCGATGCATGTATCTTTATCAACCCAACTATATTTCCCCATCTTTATATATGCCTCCTATCGTTACTTACCAGTTGTCTTTTTGAGAACCGACACCAGTGTACATATACTCACAATATAATATAAAAAATCGATAATTTCAAATCAATAACCAGAAATTTCCAATACACAAATTGTAACATACCTCTTGCATTAATCCAAGATTCCCTAAAATTTAAACTATATTTTTTTATTTTAATGTCTATTTATCGTCTATTCTTCCATACCTGGTAAGATAACTCCATCTTTTTGCAGCGAAGTTCCTCTGATTTTGTGATTGCGAATCAATACCGAAGGATCATTACCTAACATGCCTGCTGTCAAAATTGCACTTTCACCAAATTTGTCACGTAATTTATCCATTACTTCATTTAACTGTTCTTTGACCGGTTGACGACTATAATCGAACAAATCCATTTGTAGAGCCGCTTCTTCTTTGGGTTGCAAATTCTGAAGAGATACACCCAGCAATCGTACAGGCGCACGATCTCCCCAATGGCGATCATACAATGCGCAAGCTTCACGATAGACTTCATCAGCGGTTTCTGTAGGAACAGCCAGCGATTTGGAGCGGGTGATCGTTTTCATATCCGGTGTACGAATCGTAATCTGAATCGTCTGTGCTATTAATTTCTGACGACGTAATCGGCGACACACCTGATCACTTAGATTGAGCATTACTCTTCTGATATCATCACGTGCTTGAATATCTGCGGGTAATGTTGTGGTATGCCCTATCGACTTACTGACTTCACGATCAATCTCAACAGGCGAATGGTCAATACCGTTAGCCGCTTGTTTGAGCCAGCTTCCCATTACACCAAATCTAGCTGTTAAGCGAGCTTCATCTGCCGCCGCCAGTTGTCCAATCGTGCGAATACCCATATCTACCAATTTGGCAGATGTTTTACCACCTACACCAAATAATTGTCCACATGGCTTATCCCACAACAACTTGGGCATATCTCGTATACGCAAAATCGAAATTCCTTTAGGCTTTTTCATATCAGAAGCCATTTTTGCCAGTAATTTATTAGGAGCAATCCCTATCGAACACGGCAAATGCAATTCGTCCCAGATCCGTTGTTGTAGCTGTTCAGCAATCTGTGGAGGTGTACCGAATTGACTTGAACCGGTGATATCTAGATAACATTCATCAATGGAGGTTGCTTGCAACATTGGCGTATAACTATAGGCAATATTCATAAATGCCATCGAGTATTGTTTATACAAATAAAAATCAGGCGAAATTAAGATCAGATTCGGGCATTTTTGCAAGGCTTCTCTAACTAACATACCTGTTTTGACGCCACGATTTCTAGCTTCATACGATGAAGTTACCACTATTCCTTTACGAAGTTCAACACTACCCGCAACAGCAGTTGGTTTTCCTTGATATTTGTCAGGTTCTTCCGCCGTATGAACAGAACAGTAAAAAGCATTCATATCCACATGCAGAATGACCCTTCCTTTGGCAGGGTAGTAATTGGCATGATGCCTCAAGCTGATCATCCTCCTTGCCTGTGTAGAGTGTACCCTGCTCCCTTTGCTCGATAATCCGAATCATTTACAATAAATATCGTATGGTTTTATTATATCGTAACTGTATCATTTAGCCTATCCTATCCATCTAAAAATAAGTACAAACGTTCGACATTTTATTATGTATGTATTGGAGCTGAATAGAGATGAATCAATTTCAACCTTATGGATACTGAGCCAGATACTTTTGTACTAATTCATATCCTGCTACAGCAAGTGGAGGATAATCTTGTAATTCACTGATTTCAAGTATTCTGATGTAGTCGTCATTATGATATAGATGGTTAGAAACGGAGAAATATTGCAACGACGCTTGTTCAGCCGATAATGGAGCATAATCGATGATTTGCCATGTTCCTTTTGCAAGTAATTTAGAGGCGGTAACGATCATGGAGAAAGATCCTCGATAATTTGTAAAGAAAAGATACTGTTGTTCCCCGTGATAGACTTCATCTTCTTGAATAGAAAGCACACCAAATGAAAATACCTTTTTAAATCGTTCATACAGAGCACTAATCACCTGACAAATCGCAAATCGCTGATCATGCATTGGAATCACAAAAATATCGCCTGTTTTATACTTTACCTTTTTAAACATCTCCTAACTCCTTTTTGCGTTTATTAATACGTCCACTGATGAGCTCATCTCCTTATTACTTATCCTATACGAATCAAATCTTTGAACTCGTTCGTAGCTTGCTGATGCTCAGTCCGTAACAGAGCAAATTCAATCTGTTGTTCATTTCGTGCTATTTTCAAATGATAGACACCAGGTTCAAGCGTTATATACTGTCCACTGTCTCCATCTTCAGGTTCTAGATCGCCACCTGTTACATTTTCTGCTGCTCCTGCATACAATTGACCCGAAGAAACATTGATCCACAATTGTACGGCTGGTTGTTGTATATCTTCTACCTGTTGCATCGTGTATAAGCCATCTGCGCCTACATTGAGAAAAGCAACATTTCCTAAATTCACTTCTAGTAATTCATCTTCAGGAATAGACCACCAATCGGATGTATCTTCTAACCGATGTTTAAGGGCTTGAAGATCGTAAATACACAATGTAGCTGTGTCTGTCATGACTTGAATTTGGTTAGACATTGGATTGCTCCTCTCTTGGTTATACTCATTTCATAATGTGCACATCTGATCCTGATTACAATCTCATCTCTTCCAGTACTCTTATGATCATTTACAATTCAATCCACTGATCTTCGGTAGAAATAATTGTTTGGATGGTATCAATCATTCGCCGTACAGGTGCGTCATGTCGATGAAACAAACAATAAATATACACTTCGCCTTCGGCTATAGATTCAATGGCTAGCTCAGCCTGCTCCACTTGAATCTGTGCCACATGCGGCCACTCTGTATGAGAAGGATCTGTGATAACCAACCCATCGTCTACCTGCTCTATCACCATATCACCCAGATCTAACGTAACCAAATCCTGTCTTAACTGCTCCATTAACTGCTTGGCTTGATGTTCTTTACTTATGCTATCATGTTCTATACATTGAATACCGTATTCCCAACCCACGATGACTCACCTCATAAATTTCCGAAAATAATAATCTCATCTGCCCATTCCAATTGAATCTCTAACCATGTAACTAATGAGCGGATAAAAGCTTTCAGTTCACGATCTTTGGTCTGATAAGCTTTCATTTCGGCTAATATATTGGTCCAGAGTGCTTTGGCGATCGGATTAAATCCTGTTGTATCAAAGTATCCATATCGATCTTTGGTCACCGGATCAACAATAGGATAATGCTTTTTCAGATAAGGCATCAAATAATCAAAATCACCCGCATAAATAAAAACAGAATCGGCTTCAATCTGATTCCACTTTTCACCATAACGCGCAGGCAATAATTCATATCCTAGTAGTCCATCAGCTTTACTATGCTTATAGGTAATAGCTTTCATTGGTACACCCTCATTTCTTATGAAATGACATCTGTTTGCAATTTACTTTTCACCAGAATATGGAAACGGATACATGTACGACTTCATCCATTGTTGAGTCTGCTCGTGAGTGGACGACTTCACATAGGGTTGCTCTTGCTCTAGACGCTTCAACTTTTCCTCAACAAATGTTTCATTCATCAGAGACGATTGATTATAAAATGAAACCGAACTTTCAGCCATATCACTTGCTTTCATCATTTTATAAAGTAGACTATTCAGCGAATCACTACCTGCATACAATAGTGAATCTGTTTCTTCACAAGCAAATTTCAGATACAACATTGCTTTTTGAAAAGCAACAATCTCCGCTTGATTAACCTCTATCGTTCGCAACGGTCCATCCCGCTCATCGTCTTGCTCTATAAATGGATTCATTTGCACCCACCTCCTACCTGCTTGGATTCAATAACGATTGATCTAACCAGAGTTCATACCAGTCCAAAAAATGTAAGCGATTGGGATTATCAAAATAATGATCTGGATATATTCCTCCATCATTGAATCGATCATCTACCCATATTTCTCCGTAACTGTTCCCTCGTACAATCAAATTAATCGATACACCGCAACCATAATTACTAATTCTCAGCATTCCATCTGCCCATTTGGCATCATACATAGCTTCTTCATCAATCTCATCTTCTGCTTCTTCCTCAGCAAGCAATAGATTCCACGATTCAGTAAACCGAAAATCAGCTGAAATATTTACCAGTCCGAATGCTTCATTTTTATCATCTAAAGATTCATAGATGCCATCTGCTAGCCGTTCTAATCCGTAATAAGGCCCTGCTCCACCATCACCGATCTGTAATAAAAACGCTCGATAATCCGCAGGTAATGTAATTTGATGTTGTTGTTCAAACGCAATGATTTCAGCTTCAGTTTGGACAGTATTTAGTCGATACTGATGATGAAAAGCACCAAATACTTGAAATGTACTATCCTGTATCCGCAATTGCTCCAACTTATCATGGATTCGTATGAGTTGAGTCTGAATATGCTCACTCATTATGTATAATCTCCTTTCGATCTGAAATAACAAAAAGATCGTTGTAAAGTAACCGCTGACGATCCGGTAACTGTACATCTTGATGGAAATGACCAAAATACCATTGTTGATAATCCAATCGATTCTGAATATGCTGAAAATAATCATGCATCGGATCAGCAACCACTTCTGTTGCATAATGTTGTTTTATCCACTCTAAGCTTTGATAAGTACACGTATGAGTGATCACAATATCCACTTTCCAATGATGTTTTTCAAGATTAGCCAGACCTAATTGATATTCATCTTCACTAGGCATTTCACGAGCCCACCATGACTTTCCTTCGCTCCGAAATGCTTGGTCATGTGAAGCAGCCCCTCCAAATGTAAAAAAGGTTAATCCTTCTATCTCATACACTTGTCCGCGCATCAGATGTAATACACTATTATTGATTCGATGCACCAATCCGCCTTGCCATGATTCTATCGGGTATTGTTCTAGCAGATCAAAGTTTTCGTGATTTCCATCTATAAATAATGTTGTAAATGATTTGGTCTGATCTAGCCATTTCAACCAGTATTGATCTTCTTTGTCTCCGTTCCAGATCAATCCAAAGTCACCTGCTATGATCACTACATCTTGCTTATTCAACTTCTTTTGCTCGGGAAAATTCCATCTGTTAAATCGTGTATTCACACTATGTGTACCATGAATATCGCCTGTGATATAGATCATCGTAGCAAGCTCCTTTCACCGATATAGACTAGCTATAGATCGTACATTGATCCAATTGTACCCATAAGTTCTGCTCATCATAACCACTAACAATACCGGTTACCGTTAATCCTACTCCAATCGGTTGTCCATTCATCTGTTCAGGCAATGTTGTTGTATCGGCAATTGCATACACATGCTCATTCAATTGAATAAGACAACCTTGCGGATAGAACATACGTAATATGCCTGTTACCGAATCACCGGGCAAGTACTGTTGTTTGTAATAATCCCACTGCTTTCGATAGGATGAGATTGCAGATTCCCATATTATTTCAAATTCAATTAGACCAATCTGTTCATCCGGTTCAAAATCAACTTCTTTCTCAGCGAGCATAAAATCCGGCGCAATCGATACTTTGGATTGGCCTTCTGCTATCACAATCTGGCGATAAGCTACCCGTTGATCATCCACTTCAAAATAGTATATTTCATCTTCAAATAACGATTTGATATACTGCACAATCGACCCTCCTTATTCCAAGTACTCCATACAGTCCTGTAGGGTATTTTGCATATCTTGATCTGTCGTATAACGTGAAATATTTTCAAATATAGGTAAAGCTTGCTTCAGAAGTAGATAACTGTAGACATAATAATTGAAAAAGATTTCTGAATCATATCCGCGAGGTTCTTCATTTTCCCATTCTAATTCATCATCTTGATCATCGTTATCCCAAAGATACGTTTCTTCTAATAAAAGAGGCATTGCGTCCAGTGTCTGCTTAGTATCTTCCAACTGTTCGTGTTCAGAAAGAGCTTCAATTACTCCTGCATACAAATCAATCTCTGCTGCGCTGACTTCATCTGGTGATTGAAGAGATAATTCTTTTAACAAAAAGAATAGTAACCATGGTGTGACCTGCCATAATGTCGATTGATGTTCTACGATATTGGATAGATCACTGTAATTCCTTTTGGCGATCATTTGAGGAACTTCTGTCGCTCTCCCGTAAGGCGTAGTGATCCGATTCCATGGAATATCTTGAATAGTTAATTGATCTAAAGAAACTGTCATTGGGTCTCCTCCTTTTCCGTTTGTTTTATCTGTGTATAGAATTGCAGATATTTGCGATCGAATCCTTGAAAAGCACGTGTACCACCCAATTGATAGGCTTGTTCAAACCATGTATATGCTTCGGACGTATCCCCTGTCTCATAACAGGTTATACCGACATTTATTCGGGCTGAAGTATGTCTAGGATTATCTTTTACTGCTTCTAGAGCAAGCAGTGCCCATTTATGAGCCTGTTGATAATCCTGACGATCCATATAGATACTTACTTTACATGAAGCAATCCATTCTGTGAGATCCCAGTGCGCTATAGGCTCTGGAAGCAACTCCCAAGCCTCTGTATATTTATCTAACGCTTGATCCCATTTATGATCTTCGTGAGAACGATTTCCTTGTTCTACAATAGCTACAATTTGATCGGATAACGGTTGATTATAATCTTCCAAATTAGGCATATCTATCCCCCTTTATTCCTTTACAGATATATTTCTTCAAAGATCGTCCTCTTAAGTCTGAGGTAACCTTTCCATAGAGCTTACGATTTCAACTCTGCTTTGATGCCTCCACAGAAGAAACTACCTGACATGCCTCTTGCTGCTTCAATATCAACGACCATCAATGTCTCATCATAACGGAAATCCATCTCAGCGATTTCATTCTTCTCCATATCCGGTGCTGAAAATTCAATCTCAGTCGCTTCCAAAAAAGTAAGCTTGATCGTATGATCTGCAAAAGGTTCTGCCAATTGAACATCTAACTCCACTTTGTCTTTACCAATAGTATGATCAGTTATTACACCGTGTTCGAAGTCAGGAAAATGCCCTAATTTGGCAATAATCTCTTTACTCCCTACAATCGATACTGTCGGTGAAAATGCCAGTTGGATCACAACTTGATCGCCCCACTCTAGCGGTTCGTCTGTTGAAATATATAGCTGAATCGCATCTGCTGTTAATTCACGCACACTTGCGACTACATAATCACCCGCAGATACCATGACCACATCGTGTGGATCAAACGGTAAAGGTTGTTCTGACGTATAATAAAGGGTGAATACCTTGTTATTTTGTTCAACTTTTTGAATATGTAATTGCATGATGTACTGCCTCCTAGTAAACTAAATAAAATCAAAATTATCGTATCCCTTACATAAGTGAGGTGATATAATAATAAATTATACTAAAAAACAATGCTTTATTGACACCCCACTTCACAAATGATTAACGAAACACTAAAAAAAGCTATTCATTTTTTTGCACAAATGAAGGAGGAACTCCCCATTATGTCAAAGTCCATATCGATTTTCGACACTACGCTTCGTGACGGTACTCAAGGTGAAGGTATCAGTTTGTCCGCAGATGACAAGCTCAAAATCGCCAAAAAACTTGATGAGCTTGGTGTTCATTATATTGAAGGCGGTATTCCCGGAAGCAATGGCAAAGACATTGAGTTTTTCAAACGAGTACAGACACTTGGATTACATGCCAAAATCACAGCCTTTGGTAGTACACGTCGTAAGGGGAGTATTGCCCATCAGGATGATAATCTCAAACGCATGATCGAATCCGGTGCACAAGCCGCTACATTAGTCGGTAAGTCTTGGGATTTTCATGTGCATACTGCACTTCAGACTACACTTGAAGAAAATCTAGCGATGATTGCAGATTCAATCTCCTATTTGAAGCAACAAGGAATGGAACTTATTTTTGATGCTGAACACTTTTTCGATGGGTACAAAAACAATCCTGAATATGCAGTAGAAGTATTACGTACAGCACGCAAAGCAGGTGCAGATTGGTTAACCATGTGCGATACCAATGGTGGTACACTTCCACATGAAATTTATGAAATCGTATCCAGATTAAATCTTGAACTTGACGGCGCTCCTCTAGGAATTCATACACATAACGATTGCGAACTAGCTGTAGCTAATACATTAAGCGCTGTTCAAGCCGGAGCAAGACAGATTCAAGGTACGATGAATGGATATGGTGAGCGTTGTGGTAATGCTAACCTTTGTTCTATCCTACCTACACTACAATTGAAAATGGATTATACCTGTATCAGTAACGAACAGATGGCTCAATTAACGAATACAGCAAGGTATGTTAGCGAAATTGCGAATGTGCATATGCCTATTAATCAGCCTTATGTTGGAAATGCTGCTTTTGCCCATAAAGGAGGTATTCACGTTTCTGCTATTTTGCGTGATTCTAGAACTTATGAGCATATCGAACCTGAGAAAATTGGTAACAAACAGCGTATTCTTGTCTCTGAATTAGCAGGACAAAGCAATATCCTTTCTAAAGCGAAAGAAATGGATCTGATCCTTGACCCTGAAAATGAAAATACCAAACAGATTATTGGTAAAATCAAAGATTTGGAGCATCAAGGATATCAATTCGAAGGCGCAGATGCTTCGCTTGAATTGTTGCTACGTGAAGCCAATGGTGAAATTAAAGAATTATTCGTTTTTGAATCGTTCAAAATGTTGGTAGAAAAAAATGCAGGTTCTGCTGTTGTATCTGAAGCTTTTGTCAAACTCAAAATCGGTGGAGACAGTATTTATACTGCCGCTGAAGGTAATGGTCCGGTGAATGCACTGGATAATGCACTTCGTAAAGCTTTGGTTGAACATTATCCGAATTTACGTGAAATGCATCTATCCGATTATAAAGTTCGTGTATTAGATGAAGCAGACGCAACCGCTTCTAAAGTCCGTGTATTGATCGAATCACAGAATCTAAGTAATACTTGGAGTACAGTCGGCGTATCTGCTAACGTTATTGAAGCCAGTTGGGAAGCATTGGTAGACAGTATCCGTTATGCTCTTATTGGACAAGCTTTGCCTGATCAGAATCTATCTAACGGCCCTTCTATTCATGGGATCGTGAACCATTAATAAGAGATTGTAAGATGTTTACGATAACTTCGCACTGTAATGCTTCATAGCGTTAGAGAGCGTGATCCACTTCTGTATCTATTAGTTATATGATGAATATCAAAAATAAGGTTCTGGATCGTATATCTTTTGGATATAGGTCGCAGAGCCTTATTTTATGAAACGTTCTACAAATACATATCTATTATAATAAAAAAAGTGACTCTCCTGATTGCATGGAGAGTCCAATAAAGAGAGGGGTAAATACAATGGCAGACCTGCTGCGCACAGATAGGGAGACTGACATCTCCATTCGTCCAACAGCCCTACAGCTACTGACCGACCATATGAGCAGTTCCCTATCCTCAGAAGTCTGCGGGGTATTGCTCGGTAGAAAAGCAGCGGGAGGTATGCGCATCGAATCCTATCGGAAGCTACGCAACGTTGCACCTGACCCGCTGCACCACTTCCTGTTTGACCCTATCGAATGGGTTCAATGTTGTTATCAAGAGACTGACTTGATCGGCATTTTTCATTCCCATCCATTGTCTGCTCCTATACCTTCTTCCATAGATCTTATTCAATTACAGCAATTTGGTGCTTTGACCCCTATTTATCTAATTGGATCATCATCTACTGCTTTATCTGATCAGCCACAATGGATAGATCGTTCATGGCTTATGATCTCAGATCAAGATCATGTACACAAAGACCATTTGTATACCTACAATACGCAATCTTTGGCTATAGCAGGTTATCAAGTGATCACGGATAATTTAGCAGATTCAACTGCCTCAGATACACCTTTGTATACATTGCAATCTTGCGCGTTGAGACTGGTTTAAATCATATTAATTTCTTTGAAATCAATCTTAGAAATTACTCAAATAGGCATACAAATCTTCAAGTGTATCCACCTGTTTATGACGCATTAGACGAAGGTACTCTCCCCATAACGAAGCTGTCATTTTGGCATCTTCTAGTGCATGATGGCGAAGTGTAATCGGAATACGTGCTTCTTCCAATAATTCATCTAATCCGTAACTACCAAGTGAAGGTTTAAGCCATTTGCCGATCATCATTGTATCCAGTATCCGATGTGTTAATTGGATTTTGGATGTTTTCCATAAAGCGGCATTGAGAAATGCTTTATCATGCCCTGTACCATGAGCAATTAATACCGATCTACCGACAAAAGCCATAAAGTCATGCAACCCGTCTATTAGCGAAGGTGCACCTTCAATCATTTCCTGGGTAATACCTGTCAGCTCTGTAATATTTTCAGGAACATTGGTTTTGGCATTTACTAACGTATAAAATTGTTCATCTGTCACTTCATCGCCAATCATTTTGACCGCTCCGAAAGATAATATCTCATCTCCATGTTGAGCATGAAATCCCGTCGTCTCCAGATCGAAAACGACGGTCTCTAACTTGCTCAGTGGCATATACAATACTTCAGGGCGACGCTGTTCACGAGAAAGAGATCTTATAAAAGCCATTTGCTGTGCAGAAGGAGCACCGAATACGGAAGCAATAGCAGATGGAACACCACCACTACGCAGACTGCGCCAAAAACCATTGTTCGCTGTTTTCACTGGCTCTTTCATAAGCGTCTCCTTTCTAAAAAGCGTAATTGCCGTTGAAGTACACGATGTGCTTTTTTCACTGTTCCCAGACTATCTCGAAGCTCATGGAAAAGAGGTCTTTGTTTCCAATCTTTTTGCGGCATAAATCCAGTACCGATATACAATCCATCCACTTGCTGTACAGGTGTAGAATTACGCATACGCAGTGCTGTTAAAAAAGCTTCTTGCATCATTTCCAGTAGCGATAACGTGGCTGCTTCTAATTGAATAAGCCGTTCTAAACGCTTTAGTGTAGAGGATTCATAGATCCCATGTTGTAATGCCAGATAACGTGATGCATTAACAAGCGGAATATAAATACCATACTTTACATCGAAATCACCTGCATGCTCGCCAAATCGTTCAGCCACGACCTGACCCAATACATTGAGTGTTGCTTTGTGACGAACCGTATTTCGCAAAACTGCCGCTGGTAATTGAGGTGTTTCTTTGATCCCTCCATATAACGTATCTAACCATGCGTTTGAAAGTTCAGCATCCCCTGCCATATGTCTCATATCGGAAGCGATAATCCAATTACGAACAGGCTCCCAACTGAGATCACTACGCCAGGTATTCAATTGAGTACGCCAATCGGTTAGCGTTTTACGCCACATCGGCTCAGAGCACATCACTTTTCCCTGACATTTCTCATAACCTATCGCTTCTAATATATCTGCAAGTGTACTGCCAAATTGTTTGAAATAATCTTCTTTGCCCTCATGAGGTTCATCACTTATGATCAATCCATTGTCTTGATCGCTCCAAAGTGTAGATTCCAATCTCCCTGCGCTACCGAAAACAATAAAAGAATATGCAACAGGAGGCGGACCGTAGCCCGCCTCACTTAATTGTTTTTCACAAATGGCTACTGCCTGTTGCATTACATGATCGTGCATTTCATTGACCTTCTTTACCCACTGACGCGTGTCGCTATCCGGCAAAGCTTGATACAATTCGGTCTGCATCGATATGCGCTTTTCTTTCAATAATTGCGGAGTATCAGCATCGGCAAGATCACGCAAGGGAAGATCAAAAGAATATTCATTCATCAGCTTCATCCCCTACTGCTCTTTCTTCATGATGTTGGAGAAAAGAGCGTTATTTGCGCGCATCTTCACCTAATGCTCTCATTTGCTCAGGATAACCATAAGAACCATGTTCACTAATATCTAGACCCATCATTTCTTCTTCTTCAGTAACACGAATACCATTGATCGACTTCATGATCCATAAGATAAGAAGAGAGATCACGAGAACAAAGATAAATGTACCGATCATCCCTAGCAACTGAACGCCTAATTGATGGAATCCACCACCATAGAACAATCCTGGAGAACCAACGCCTGTTTTTTCTACTAATTCCGGTGTAGCGAAGAATCCTGTAGAGACTGCTCCCCACATACCTGCAATACCATGAACAGAGAACGCATAGATCGGATCATCGATTCCTGCTTTTTCAAACCATTGTGATGTAAAGAAGGTTACAATACCTGCTACCAGACCGATTACGATAGCCGCCCATACATCGACAAAAGCACAAGAACCGGTAATCGCTACAAGTGCAGCAAGCACACCATTTAACATACTTGGGATATCTGCTTTACCAAAAACAACCCATGAGATCAATAGAGCGGCTACACCACCTGCTGCGGCTGCAAGGTTAGTTGTCAGCGCCACATAAGTGAAGAATCCATCATTTAATGTAGATAGCGCACTACCCGGGTTAAAGCCCATCCAGCCGAACCAGAGAATAAATACACCGACTACAGAATAAATCTGGTTATGACCTGGAATAATATTAGGCTTACCATCTTTATTGTATTTACCAAGACGAGGTTTGAGCATTAATGTAGCGGCTAGACCTGCTGTTGCACCTGTCAAATGGACAACGGTAGAACCTGCATAATCCTGCATCTCCATAGCGCCTAACCATCCGCCACCCCATACCCAGTGAGCAATGATCGGGTAAATAATAACCGTAAACAAAATACCGAAGATAATATACACACTTAACTTCGCACGTTCAGCAAATCCGCCAAAAGCAATAGATAAGGAGACTGCTGCGAAAGCAAGGTGGAAAAGGAACATCATTGAGATTGGAATACCAAGCCCAGATAGTGCATCAAACGACCCCATCATTCCTTCGCCACTTAAGAAAAATCCTTCATACCCGAAAAATCCATTACCATTACCAAATCCAAGACCAAAACCAAAAGCCCAGAAAGCAATGAGTGCAATACCCAGTGTAAGAATTGTTTTACCTGCAACGTGACCCGCATTTTTCATACGTACTGAACCCGCTTCTAACAGTGCAAAACCAGCTTGCATGAATAACACCAGTGCGAACGCCAGGAACACGAAGAACGTGTTAAGTCCTGTGGATATCTCAGCTGTTGTAACCTCAGCTGCTGCAAAAGCACTTAATGGAAAAGCAAGAAGGGTTGATGCCGCTAACCCCATAACGGCCCATTTTTTTCTCATATAACCCACTCTCCTTATGTAATATTACTTCACATGTCGTGAAATCCTTAATGTCATTATAATCAGAATAATGAAAGAATAACAAGAGTTAATTTTCAATTTTTGAAAATATTTTGTTTCTTACATCTACTCTTACTTTAATTCTTTACCGTTTAACATCGTCAAAGTGCAGTGAATTCAAGCTTTTGAGCGATTTTGATCCTAATTTTTATACGTATTTTTATATTTATGATAATGACTACTTTTTATACTATTTATATAGTATTCAGATCATTTTCATCTAAATTTAAGGGATCGTGATTATACTAGACTTAAGTCTTCCTTCATATACTGTGACAGAATATGTAAAAGCAAGCATAACGTTACACTGTATGGTTTGACTGCAACGTTTGTATTCCTGTAATATAAACAAACAGGATGCAAACTCAAGGGATCCTGTTTTGATCATGACTATAAATGGGGGTGGATACCTTGGGGATATGAAACTTTATCGGATCGGCGAATTAGCCAAAACAGCCGGCATTAGTGAACGTACAGTTGATTACTACACTAAGCTCGGATTGATACAACCAGAAAGTCGTTCCTTAAAAAACTATAGGCTCTATAGTTTTGAAACCTTAATACGATTGGAACGTATAACAAAGTTAAAGCAGGACAAATACACTCTTGATGAAATTAGAGATAAACTGCACGCCTGGGATCGGGTTTCAGACGAAGAACAGGTTACGCAACGACTCACCGAGTTGGAACAACACATGCTTCAATTGCAACGCGAAGTACGTGAACTCGAACCTTTACTTTCACAAATGAAGCCTAATCAAGCCAAACGTGCATTTGTTAATCTGATTCCTCAAAGTGCCGCCTGTATCGAGGCGTTAAAATTCCTGCTAGGTCAAAGTTCAGGCATGATGTAATTTGTCTATACTATGGAGGAATGAGAAATGAGTATTAATGCTTTCTTTTGGATCTTAATTATTCTTGCGTTTGGATTAACCATCTGGGCACAATTTAGAGTTAAAGGTACATTTAAGAAATATTCTGAAGTTCCTAATGCACGAGGTCTTACTGGTTATGAAGCAGCACGTCATATGTTAGATAGTAATGGTCTTCAAGATGTTCCTATCGAACCTGTACGTGGAACGCTAAGCGACCACTATGATCCTGTTCATCGGGTAGTACGTCTTTCTGAAGATGTATATTACCAAAACAGTATTTCGGCTGTATCTGTAGCTTGTCACGAAATTGGTCATGCGATTCAACACAAAACGCATTATCCAATGCTTGCACTTCGTCACCGTATCTTCCCGGTTGTTAATTTCACATCCGGTATTGCACCATTTTTAATTATTGCAGGTGCTATTTTCAGTTCATTTAGTCTTTTGGGACTTGGGGTTATCTTCTTCTCGGCTGCTGTTGTATTCCAATTGGTAACTTTACCAGTTGAGTTTAACGCAAGTAACCGTGCAAGAGATATTATGGTTGCTGAAGGTTATGTAACGAATGAAGAAGAACGTAGTGTAGGTAAAGTATTGAATGCTGCTGCCCTTACGTATGTAGCGGCTGCGCTATTGTCTGTACTTGAATTGTTACGCCTTGTCTTTATGTTTGCAGGTAACCGTGACTAAGAACGTTATTATCAGATGACTGTCTAATCATTAAATTCAATAGATTCCAAACAAAAACCACTTTCGATGTATAGAAAGTGGTTTTTGTTTGTTTACACTCTATCTTTATTTTATCTAAACGACTAAAGATTGGTGATATAGATCGAACAAGATCATTCCATTTTGTTTCGATTTTCTTGTTCAGACAGTGATTTGGCATAAGCTTCTGCCAAACGTCTCCATCGTCCACGTAATCCAGTCAATCGCAACATCAATCCGTAAATAAAGAATCCAGCGATTAAACCGCCTACATGCGCCCAGATGCCAATACCCGGAACAACGAATGTGAAAATAAGACCCAGTCCTAAAATCGTGTACATCGTCTTACGAGAAGCCTCATCCATAATTTGACGCTGGAACAACGCTATATATAAAAATGCTCCATAAATACCATAGATAGCTCCTGATGCGCCAACAGCCACGACACTATTCGCCGATTGTTGGTATAATTCCAAACTGATTACATTTCCGATAATACCACTCGCCATATACAGAACTACATAACGCCAGCTTCCAATTAAACGTTCAAGCGGTGGAGCAAATACAATCAGTCCAAAGCTATTCGATAACAAATGACTGAATCCATTATGCAAAAATATAGCTGTAATCACTCTCCACCATTGATCATACATAGGTACATTGGTAACAGCACCATAATCAGCTAGTGTCTGTGGATTAGTTGAACCGCCATTAAAGCTTAAAAAGATAAACACTGCAACATTAATCAATAATATCAAAGAAGTGACTGGATAATACCGTAAAAAACTTTTCCAATTCTCATAACGGACAAATAACATAGGATCTTCCTTTACTGAATATAGTAGTGAACTGCATTTTTGATTTATTACCCTCACTCTATTATAATGAATTTTGGTTAAGATTGCGAAATGATAGCAAGATATGAGGAGGCAATATGATATGGTACAAGAACGTACAGGCATAGCTACTTTTAAAGGAAACCCTATTACTCTTATTGGCCCTGAACTTAAAGTAGGCGATCAAGCTCCTGCATTTAATCTGAGCAAAAACCTGCTTGAACAAGCAACACTTAGCGATTACACAGGTAAAGTAAAATTAATTAGTGTGGTTCCTTCTCTGGATACAGGTGTATGTGATGCACAGACACGTCGTTTTAATGAAGCCGCTTCTGAACTAGGCGATGACGTAATCGTTCTGACGATCAGTGCAGACCTTCCTTTTGCTCAAGCAAGATGGTGTGGTGCAGCTGGTGTAGATCGTGTCGTTACTCTATCTGATTATCGTGATAACTCGTTTGGCAAAGCTTATGGTGTATTGATTAAAGAATTTGTAATTGATATGCGTTCGATTTTTGTCATTGATCAAAACGATGTTATTCAATATGTTGAATACTTGCCAGAAATGGCTGAACATCCAGACTATGATAAAGCAGTTGCAGCCGTCAAACAATTGCTATAATCTAGCTTCAATAAGTATTGCGCAGTAAGAATCTAATCCTTAGTACTACGGTACACTATCGTTAACGTTCCAAAAAAAGAAGCTTCCTACTCACGGTATGTGAATAGGAAGCTTCTTTGAAGTCGTATACCAAATACGTATGTATGAAGCATGGGCTTCATTAGGTACTGGTTGTTTTGTATTGTGCTAGCTTTTTATCCAAAGAACCAAAGAGATTCAGGATATTACGATAATTTGCTCCTAGATCACCTAATGATCCACGAGAAGCTGAATAAATATCGATGGCACTACGCACAGGACTTACCGATACAATCGATACGGTAATATCCATTGTCCGTCCAAAACCTGTTTTTTTCTCCAGTATAATTTCGCCTACACTTGGAACTTCATGCAGTACTTTATAACCCGGAATTTTTTTGAGGGTTGAAGAAACTTCTTCCCATGCTCTTTCACGGGACAGATTGTAATATCTTGTTTTCATTTGAGGATCTTTGGCACGATCGCCTGTTCCTTCTTGGCTACGTATAATCCCCACCAATGTTCTCTTTAACGACAAGATTTTTCCTCCTTTACATGTGAAGCCTACCTTATTATAAGTGTATCATTAGTACCTGAATAATAAAACTAATATTATGTAAGCGCACACGAAAAACGCCCTATTCTATCAATTCTTTTACAGAACTGTAGCTAGAGCGCTCTCGTATTCAATAATTCGGTCATTCACACTACACCAACCTCTTGCTTACTGATGAATCTACTAAAAAGTCCCGCATATGCCGTCTGATTACATTGTCTTCGAACCTGCGTAGCAGGTGGGTGATCGCAAAACTGTTTTTGAAGTCCCCGCATCCAATGGATAGGGCTGGTCAGCTACAGTTCAATTTGAATCTCCCAAGACATTGTTATTGGTTCAAAACAACAGATAATCAAAACGTACATTGCAGGATGTAAATTCATTATAAACCTCGTGTAGCGAATTGTAAACCTTTACACCATTTTTTCCTGATATCTATTTTTGAACGATAATAAGGAATAAAATATGAGTTTTTATAACTATTTGTTCGGGCTATGTTAACGTTCTTTATTTTTAGTCAAGCTTTTTTTAACATTATCGTTCATTGAAGTCGGTTGCTTTTCAACATTGATTTGTTTGGCTTGCTCAACAGGAGACTGATCCCCAATCACTAATTGTTCATCTGCTTTTAATTCTTTTTCTTCATCTGCTAGTGCTTGTTTCTCAGACTGTTCTTGCATTTTGAGGAACATGCCATAGAAGTTAAAGAATGCAAACCACGCGATACCTGAAGCTAAAAAGAAAACAAATAGCACAGGATATTTGGTACCGATAAACAATAAAGCTACTGTACCGAGCAATGTCGAGAACAGACGAAACGGTCTAACGATTGATAAAAGGATCGCATTTTTAACAATATCTTTTAATTTCATATGATAGTGAGCAATCATAGCGAAGAAATTGAACAAAGATACGAATAATACCAGTAAGAAAATCAACATCACGATTCCAAGTAATTGTAGATTCGGGAATTGAGTCATATAAACGGTATAGTCTACATACATAATAACAAATAATAATGTATAGAAGAATCCACCTAACATACTCTGTTTATAATTTTCTTTGTATCCTCTAAAGTAGGTTTTGAATACCGATACATCGCCTTCGCCCATCACCCATTTACGAACCACTGTAAAAAGAGCAGCTGTCGCTGGAAACAATGTGAACGGTGCCATAATTCCCATTCCCCAATTAGCTTGAAGAATATCATTCGCTGTAAACCCGGATTGACCAAAAATAAATCGCATTACTAGGAAAAATAAAAATGGTGAAGAACAAATGACCCATAATAGGTTACTACCTGCTAAGCGCATAATCCACTCGGATAGCCTGTATATTCCACCCATTACCCCTCTAAATTCCAAATCAACTTCCCCCTCACGTCTGCATCAGCATTTCATCATATCGCTGTTTTCTCTGAAACCTACACATATTAAATATACCTAACTCTTCATTATAATACCAGTGTCGATTGATTATGTATGGTATTTCGCTAATTCGCCTTGGTTAAAAATAAAAAAAGAGAGCCAGGTTTTATACCTGACTCTCCTATTTATACAAAGATGTTATTTACTTATGCGTTGAAAGAATCGTCGCGTTTTGGTGCTGGACGACGGTTTTCGCTGCTAGTTGTACGTGGTTTGTTACGATCACGTCCAGCATCTTTGTTACCTTTATATCCGCCACCGCTAGAGCTTCCGCCGCTGCTGTATCCACCGCGTCCACCACTGCTGCTACTGTTACCTTTATATCCACCAGTGCTACTTCCACCACGGTTGTAGCTACCACTTGGCTTACGTCCACCTGAACGAACATCTGGTTTACGACGTTTTGCACGAATTGGATCTTCTGGAGTCAAATCAACCTGTGCATCTTTTTTCTCGCCAGTTAACAATTTGATTGCTGCTGAAAGCAAGTTCACAGAATCATATTGTTCTAACAATTGAATAGCAATACCTTTATATTCGTTCAAAGGTGTTGTATCGTCTTGTACTAGCTCAAGCAAGCGCTCAGCTGTAATGCGTTGTTTACCTTCAATCGCTTCTGCCAAAGATGGAAGAGGTTTACGTGCGATTTTTTGGTTTGTTACACGCTCAATAAAGTGTAAATGATCCATTTCACGTGGCGTTACGAAAGAGTAAGCTGCGCCTTCTTTACCAGCACGTCCTGTACGACCGATACGGTGAACATAACTTTCTGGATCTTGCGGCAAGTCAAAGTTTACAACATGAGTTACGCCAGATACATCAAGTCCACGTGCTGCTACGTCTGTAGCTACTAGAACGTCGATACTACCGTCACGGAATTTACGCATTACACTATCACGTTGATTCTGAGACAAGTCACCATGCAAACCGTCAGCTGTATAGCCACGTTTTTGCAAAGCTTCTGCCAATTCGTCAACACGACGTTTAGTACGTCCGAATACGATTGCTAGTTCAGGAGATTCCATATCTAATAGACGAGACAATGCATCAAATTTTTGACGCTCGTTTACTTCGATATAAGATTGGTCAATCAAAGGTGCGCTAACATGTTTTGGAATTACAGAAACATGTTCAGGGTTTTTCAAGAATTGTTGCGCTAAACGTTTGATGTTAGCAGGCATAGTTGCTGAGAACAACATGGTTTGACGCTCTTCTGGAACTTGTTTCAAAATAGATTGGATATCTTCCATGAAACCCATATCAAGCATTTCATCTGCTTCATCCAATACTACAGTTTGTACATCATCAAGTTTGATTGTTTTACGGTTGATATGGTCAAGCAAGCGACCAGGTGTACCGATGATAATTTGAGGTTTCTTTTTCAAAGCGCGAATTTGGCGAACGATATCTTGTCCACCATAAATTGGCAATGAACGGATACCTTTAAAGCGAGCTAGTTTCTCAATTTCTTCTGCTACTTGGATCGCCAACTCACGTGTTGGTGCCATGATCAAAGCTACAATTTTATCTTCCGAACGTTCGATCTTGTTAATAAGGGGTATGCCGAATGCTGCTGTTTTACCTGTACCTGTTTGAGCTTGTCCGATCATGTCACTGCCGCTCATAGCAATTGGAATAGCTTGTGCTTGGATAGGTGTTGATTCTTCAAAACCTAGCTCCATTACCGCTTGTAGTACTTTTTCATCTAATCCGAAATCTGCAAATTTAGTCAAAATATTCGTGCTCCTTCTATATTGTGGACAATCCACCAACTTGTTTGTATTCTTAAGTAGCAAATGAGTAGTATATACCTGCATCGCAGGAGGCCTTGTGGACCGCCACTTATTCTTTTTTTGTTATGAACTATTGAATAATTCAGTAGTTAGTATAAACTATACCTTTGTTCAATAGTTTCTATGATGAAATAAATCAGTCTTGCGTTTATAGAATAGTCAACATAATTCAGCAAAACATCCCTACTCAAGAATATCTAAATCATTATATCACAAAATACACAATGATTACTAGCTGAATCATAATATAATTACTTTTGTGAAAGATACTTCTTATAAATTAACAGGTATACTTTCCATAACTTACTAACTTACAACCCGAGGTGATTTTTGTGTCAAAAAAAATCGGTGCCCTATTTGTTGTTTTTCTGGGCTCCTTATTCACAGCTGCTGCGTTTAACCTGTTCCTGATTCCCCATCAATTATTAAGTGGTGGTGTATCAGGACTTGCTATGTTAACCGGTTATTTTACACCGCTTAATATTAGCCTGCTTTACTTTGTATACAATATACCTCTGTTGATTGCAGGTTGGTTTTTGCTTGGCAAACGATACATTTTGCTCAGTATTGTCTCTGTCGCAGCAACCACATGGATGATGACTATTATTCCCGTTGAAGCAGCAGCACCTGATTTACTCCTTTCTGCTGTATTTGGTGGTGTACTTATAGGAATAGGTGTAGGTATTTCTTTCCGTGTCGGCGGTTCTTCGGGTGGATTCGATATTCTTGGTTCCATTATTACGCGCTATCGTGATTTCCCGGTCGGTAATGTGATTGTTGGATTAAATGGATTGGTTGTACTCGCTATGGGTTACTGGTCGAATAATTGGAATATCGCACTTGCTTCTATGGTCTCTATTTATATTGCAGGTAAGGTACTAGATCTTATTCATGTTAGTCATGTCAAAGTAACTTTGTTTATCGTATCTAATCATACTGATCTATTGTTAGAAAAGTTAATGCCTCTTCAGCGTGGGGTAACGATGATCAAAGCAGAAGGTGCATTCTCACATACGCCTAAAGATATGTTAATGACGGTAACCACACGTTATGAACTCGCAGAATTACGTAGAATTATTAAAGAAACTGATCCTGCTGCTTTTGTAAATATGGTCGAAACAGTTGGAGTTATGGGTTCTTTCCGTAAAGGGTAATAGACGACAAAAAATATTGTTTTGATGTTTTATTAAAAAAATGTAAACTATTTTGGTTTTGCTATACACTGAAAGTCGCTTTTTGTCGTAATATATAGTAGACTAAAAACACGCCACCTCTACCTTTTTATTAGTTGCAGTTTGTGTTCAGTCCCTAACATTTGATACACAGCCATGCTTTTCCTAAAGTTCTCATTAGAATGATTTCGTTCATTAAGCGTAATGATTCCAGAATAGGAAAGGGTGATTATTGTGGAAATGGAAACGGTCAAATTGTCACAAATCGTCATGAAATGGTTTCCTGATATGATGCCTTCCCTAAAACAGCAAGAATTGAACGCTGTTATTGTTTTACGTGATGGGTTGCGTATCTTGGAGCCAGAGGATGCTATGGAAATTATTCAACACAGTATTTGCGAAAATCAAAGCCAGCAATTCATGCAATAAGATTAACTTATAACGATATTAGAAATGTCGCTTCTACCTTCTTCTATAGAGGGTTGGAAGTGGCATTTTTATGTTTTATACTAAAAAAGATTAATACTTGTTTAGCTATGCTTTGACATGGTTAAATATGTAAGATGGATATTTTTAGATACTAACGGTAACAATTATGTTCTTTACAGTTTATTGACATCCGTTATACTTAAAAAGTAAATCCACATGACGTCACGATTATACATACAGAGAAGGAGCTAACACATGGAAATCTTATGGGCAATTATGCTGCTCGCATCTACAACGCTTAGTGGTGGTCAAAGTGATCAAGGTACAACAAAGACAACTACTCTTCAATCCGCTTTGAATCAAGCGGCTATTCACAGTCAAATGAGTCAAACAGAGGTGGATGCTGATAATCCTCCTGCCAAAATTGATCCGCAAGTCGATGCACCTAAAGTAAAAGGCGTATACGTTACAGCTTACAGTGCTGGTGGTTCACGTATGACTACCCTGCTTGATCTTTTGGACAAAACAGCATTAAATGCTATGGTTATTGATCTTAAAGACGATGCTGGATACATAACGTATAAGACGAAAAATGCAAAGTTGAAAGAAATGGGTAGCCCGCAAAAATTTATTGCTGATCCAGAAGCGATGATGAAACGTTTGAAAAAGCATGATGTTTATCCGATTGCACGTATTGTTGTGTTCAAAGACTCTATCCTTGCTAAAAAGCATCCTGAACTTTCTTTTGTAAAAAGCAATGGACAAGTATGGAGCAATGCTAAAGGCGATAACTTTGTAAATCCATATAATAAAGACGTATGGGATTACAATATTGAATTGGCTAAAGAAGCAGCAGCGATGGGATTCAAAGAAATCCAGTTTGATTATGTTCGTTTCCCTGAAGGCTTCGAAAATCATGAAGCTGAATTGAAATTTACCAAAACTAAACAATCTCGTGTTGATGTGATTGCTGAATTTGTACAATATGCTCGTAAAGAGCTTGCTCCACTAGGTGTACGGGTTTCTGTTGATATTTTCGGTTATGCAGCTTCTGTTCCTGCGGCTGAAGGTATCGGACAAGATTTCACGAAAATTTCAGAAAATGTAGATGTTATCAGTCCAATGGTCTATCCAAGTCATTACTCTACAGGTTGGTTCGGTGTTAAAGATCCCGACAAAAACCCATATGCAACGATTAAAGGTTCGATGGAAGATACATTGAAAAAGTTAAAACCACTTGGTGATCAAACACCGATTATTCGTCCGTGGATTCAAGACTTTACAGCAAGCTGGTTAGGTAGCGGCCACTATACATCGTATGGTGCTAAAGAAGTTAACGACCAGATTCGTGCGATGCATGAAAAAGGTATCGATGAGTACTTGCTATGGAATGCAGGTAACCGTTATACAGCCAACGCTGATTATTAATCATCATTTTATGTTGGGAATGCTATACCATTTAAAGTGCAGAACCCGGATCATTTTCCGGGTTCTTTTTTTGACTATTCAAAATAATCGTTATCCTGTACAATCAACTTTTGATACTTATAATTTTGATGCCTATGATGCCTATATAGTAACTATTTGATTGTATTGATGAATACATATATTACTTTATTCTATTAAATGAGGTTAGACTATGATCCCTACAGTTACACTTTTGCAAAAGTTCAGTCAGTTTCTAAAAATATTGTTTCCAATTCTGGTCACACAGATTGCTTTATCATTGATGACTTTTTTTGATACTAATATGTCGGGACATGCCAGTGCCGAAGATCTAGCTGGTGTAGCTATTGGTTCTAGCTTATGGGTTCCAATTCAAGCAGGTCTTAGTGGTATTCTAGTGGCTGTTACACCTATTGTGTCTCAGCTGATCGGTTCCAATCAACGCAAGCAGATTAGCTTTAATGTCGTTCAAGCCTTGTTATTATCTGTAGTCGTCTCGATCGTGATTCTCATTGTAGGCGGTCTATTATTGAACCCCATTTTGGATCTAATGAGTCTAGAACCTTATGTACGTGAAGTCGCTCATGGATTTATTGTATGTTTATCTACAGGCATCGTGCCGTTGTTCGCTTATACCGTGTTGCGTAGTTATATTGATGCACTAGGACAGACACGATTTTCGATGATAATTACATTATGTGCGCTACCGATCAATGTAGTGATTAACTATTTACTTATTTTCGGTAAATTCGGATTTCCTAAATTGGGCGGAATTGGTGCAGGTGTAGCCTCTGCGATCACCTACTGGTGTGTGTTTTTAATAGCCGTATTGGTTATTCATCTCGCTGAACCTTTCCGTCAAGATCAGATGTTTAAAAAATGGCACTCCCCTTCTTTGCAAAAATGGGGCGAAATCTTGAAATTAGGTATTCCGATGGGATTTGCTATCTTTTTTGAAGTTGCTATTTTCGCAGGTGTAACACTATTTATGAGCAACTACGATACAATGACGATTGCAGCTCATCAGGCGGCTCAGAACTTTGCAGCAACCCTCTATATGATTCCGCTAAGTATTTGTACAGCTTTGACGATTCTGGTCGGTTATGAAGTCGGTGCAAAGCGCCTCAAGGATGCAAGGCAATATACTAAGCTTGGTCTGGGATTAGCTCTTGCATTATCATTATGCACGGCTGTGATTTTACTTGCTTTTCGCCAATCGGTTTCTGCACTGTACTCGTCTGATCCGGTATTGATCGACCTGATTGCTCACTTTATGATCTATGCTGCTTTTTACCAAATATCAGATGCGATTGCTACTCCTGTACAAGGAGCTTTACGAGGATATAAAGATGTTAACCCAGCTTTCTTTTTAACTTTTATCTCATATTGGATTATTGGATTACCTGTAGGGTATATTGTTGCGAACTATACCAATTTTGGTGCTTTCGGGTATTGGATAGGATTGAGTATCGGGCTTGCAGTAGGAGCAATTACGTTGCTTTCTCGGTTATTGTGGGTACAACGGCAAGCTATCCGTGATACGAACTTTGCTTCTAAATAAAATGATTTATCAACAAAAGCGGCATTCTCCTATCCAAGGAAAATGCCGCTTTTTATTTATTCTTGTCCACTCCAGTCGAAAAGGTCAATCTGTTCCATATCGACTTTCTTTTCTTCTGGAATCGTTGGTACTTCTTGTCCTAACATCGCCATCAATTGCCGAGCATTATCTGCTGCATCTCCGCCTGAATTATTATTGAAAATCACACAAACTTCTTCGGATTGCTGTTCCAATCGCTGTAGACGTTGTGCCCATTCTTGTAATTCTGCTTCATTGTAGCGGTACAGATAACGTACTTCTCGCCAGTTCGGTTGTCCTGATGAATTCCAGCCTGATTCATTACGGCCATGCATACGAACCACTGTTAACTGACGATCGGTCACTTCTTCAACAATTGGAACAGAGCCGATTCCAGCTTGCGGTTCATCGCAGATGCTATGAATCCAGTTCTCTTTACGCATAAATTGGATCGTTTTATCTCGCATTTCAGGCGTGTACCAACTTTGATGGCGAAATTCGAGTGCACACGGGTAATCTCCCATAAGTTCACGAATATGCCGAAGAGTCTTTACATTTTCTCGATTACAATCGAACCAGGGTGGAAATTGAAATAGAGCAGCCATCAATTTACCTGCCTGATCCATTGTACTGATCGATAAGCGAAAAGCTTCAAACATCTCTGCTTCACTATCAAAAGGAATTTTACCCCGTGAATGCCCTGTCATACCTTGAAAAGCTTTGACAAGAAAACGAAAAGAACCAGGTGTCTCTTCAGTCCACTTTTCCATATTCCGCCGGGATTGGATCGCATAAAAGGAACTATCTACCTCTACGGTGCGGAATAATGAGCTATAAGTGGGTAATTTGTTCTTATTTGCTTCTTTGGTAAGATAGAGAGAATCATGATCTCCCCAACCCGTCAAACCGACAGTAATCATATGAAAATGAACCTCCTAGCGCTATCATCTACACTTTGCTTTGTTTCATACCAATTCCAGATACATATAAATTTACAATATCAAGCGCTAATTGTTCTGGTGCAACTTTGCCAGGAAGAAGTTGTGTAAATACAATCCGTTCGATTGTACCTACCAAACATTCTGAGACCATATTCATCCGAAATTCAGACTTAAATTGTCCAGAACGTTGTTCACCCGATAACATCTGCTCAACCCATTGAACCAATTCTTGCTTCATATTTTGCGATTGTGGTGCCAAATGAAATCCAATTCGTGTTAAATACGGGTTCGCATAAAAATAGTCAAACATTGAGGTCAACGTATGACATAATTGGTGCAGTACCCCATCAGTTGAATGTATTTCAGGAAGACGACTTTCATTGATGACTGTAGTGAGTCTAGCATGGAAAAGCTTAACTAGCTCTTCAAACACAGCATCTTTACTTTCAAAGTACAAATAAAATGCGGGTTGTGAAAGCTTGGCTTCTGCAACAATAGCACTGACTTTCGTTTCATGAAAACCATGTACAGCAAATTGTTTAGCAGCAGCGTGTAGCAAACGTAAACGGCTCTCCTTTCCTTTTGCTCCTTTTTCTCTCGTCAATGTATGGTAGCCCCCTTCTAGTTGGTCTCTCCAGTTCCTACGGAGTTAAGATATAAATGACTTACTCCCTTATAGTACAATAATTTACCCGTTACTTCTAATCTTTAATTCAAAAATTTTACCATTTCTTCTCATATTTTTTACAAAAGTGATATCTAAAAGTAATTTTTGGTAAAATAAAAAGCGTGCAAATATTAGCAATCCGAAGATTACGTAAGATTTAGCCCGCTTTTTAAAGTTGATGATTAAAACATTTATCCGTTTTAGGACTGGCTTAAATTATTGAGATAAGCGAAGTGCTAACTCGTATGTTTCGTGGTCAAACTCTTTTTTGCTATTTACAACTTTATCAATATCCGTCAATACGATTTCGCCTTTGATCACGCCACAAGCTTTGTCGGATTCACCTTCAATTAACTTACGTACTGCAAAATCACCCAAACGACTTGCTAGATTACGGTCACGAGGCGTTGGTGTTCCACCGCGCTGAATATGTCCAAGTACAGTTACACGAGGTTCCAAGTTAGGATAGTGGATATGCAGTTGTTCTGCGATATCTTCGCCACGACCTGCACCTTCAGCTACGATAACAATACTATGACGTTTACCACAAGCAAAGTTGTGATGCATACGATCTGCAACTTCTTTAAGATCATACGATACTTCAGGAACAAGAATAGTCTCTGCACCAGAAGCTAGACCAGAATGAAGAGCAATATCGCCGCAATGACGACCCATAACTTCTACAATAGATACACGTTCATGAGAAGACATGGTATCACGCAATTTGTTAACTGCATCTACAACAATACCTACTGCTGTATCAAAACCAATCGTTGTATCTGTATACGAAATATCGTTATCGATTGTACCTGGCAATGCCATGGTTTTAATACCTAATTTACTTAATTTGTTTGCACCTTGGTAAGATCCATCTCCACCGATAACGACTAATCCATCAATACCGTGTTTGCGAAGAATATCAGCACCTTTTTGTTGACCTTCAAGTGTCATGAATTCTTTACAACGTGCTGATTGAAGAACCGTTCCCCCACGTTGGATAATATCGCCTACACTACGTAGATCCATCGGGAAAATATCTTCGTTTAACAAACCTTGATATCCACGTTGAACTCCACATACTTCAAGACCAAAATAAAGAGCACTACGCACAACGGCACGAACCGCTGCGTTCATTCCTTGGGAGTCTCCTCCACTGGTTAGTACTGCAATTTTTTTTACTGCTGACATTTCAAATTGCCCCCTTGTTCATTATGTTTACAGATACTTGCGAATCACTTGACTATTAATGATAAAAAAGGCTCGCATAGGAGGACCTTTTCGCAATAGCCGTTTAGAGATAGCACGCACTTCTCGTTGTGTCTTGACCTTGGGGTCTGTTAAGTATAGTGCGACTAGACCTTCAACAATCATAAGATGGAATGAAGCACCCGGAAGTTGTTGTACATCTGCGCGCGCCCAATCAACGATCTTCTCAATACGATCAATGACCTTAATAGACGGATCATAATAATCGCAAAAATTAAGATCGCCTGAATGCTGATCTTCTTCCTGATCAATCACATAGTCCAGCATAATATGAAGACAACATACATTTGGAAAATAAGCAGCATGCGCTTGCTTAGCTGCCGCATCATTCATACCCGGTAGACCACTTGCTGCCAAAAACATCATAAATATGCCCAAAGTAGAACCTGTTGCAGCAGCAAATTCATGCCAGTATAACTGAGGTGTACGGTGCTTATGCTCAGACCACCATTCCATCAATGTGGCTTGTCGTAGTTCAGGAGCGATATGTTTGTATGTCTGTAAACCACAATATAATTCAACCAGATCACGCAAATAAGGATATACAATATCATAATCTGGAAGTTCACTAATATATCCCTGGCAAGCTTTTACCAGTGTAGACATATAACCAACTTCACTTTCACTATTAAATTCATAATAGTTTTTGGGTTCTACGCCTGGAACAATCGCATCAAGCAAAGCCTGATGGAGTAAACGGAAATCTTCAACATTTGTACATTGAGGACGATCAGATAGATTATCTGCATAATCACAAATCGTCTGAAACGCTACAATTAAAGGTAGCAAGTTATGAAATTGAGCCATATTCGCTACGGCATATACTGATCCACCATCACAGTGAAATTGCTTGTTACCTAGACTATCAAGTGCTTGATATCGTAGTTCAGCATCAGGTATCAAATTCGCCTGTTCACGCCAGCGAGCAAACTCTTTACGGACTTCCGGTATTCCGTGTTTGTATACGCGTCTCATCAAAGAAACAGCATTACGCGGAAACGGATAACGGACTTTCATCATATCATTCAATGGGCTTCCTCCACATAGTTGTCTGTTGAACCTATCAGTATTATCATACATTATATTCAGAGTGCTCACAACGTACAATTGAATTTATCACACCGCGCCACATATGGGTTTTCTTTCTTTTTTTCTTCATTTCAAGGACATATATTTCTTATTTTCTCTATGGTCTTTGAATAGAATACAAAAAGGATATTCAATGTTGGAAATCGGATTAAAAACACCACTTTTTGTTTTGACTTTCCACACCCTGCTCTATACCTATAATCAGCAGTAATAAACTTGCACAAATAGATACAATTTTAAAAAAATGTAACTTTTTGTTGGTTAGATCACGCTCTCTTAGAGATCATTATGATATACTAACGATAATTTTTATAGAACAAAGGGAGACGATTACATATGTCCACACCAGAACCGCTCTCATGGAGGCGGTTGTTTTCATTTTTTATCCCTCTTGGGATTTCAGCCTCATTAGTCACTATTTCACATGTCATTATTAATCGTACGCTGGCATTTGCTGTTGATGCTGAAGTGGTGATTGCTAGCTATGCGTTAGCGATGAGTCTAGTGACGATTACAGAAAGACCGTCTACCTTATTGCGGCAGACCTGTTCTGCGCTTGTGCGAGATCGACTTTCGTTCAAAGCTTTGCTCAAAGTGACATGGATTTTTCTAGCCTTTGTATTAGCCATTGGCATACTGATTGTCTATACGCCTATAGGAAAATGGATATTCAGTACTTTATTCGGAATCAAAGATTCGATGGTTCCATTAGTGATTAATGTGTATGCAATCTTAATGTTTGTAAGTATCTTTTCAGTGATTCGCAATATTTATCAAGGCATTATTATTACCAATAATCGTACCAAATGGTTAACGATTGGCATGGTATTCCGTTTAGCAGGTATGTACTCGTTATCTCTTTACTTTATTTATTATCATCAGATTACAAGTGGTACGATCGGAGCCATCTTATTTCTGACAGGTATGATTATCGAAGCAGCTGTCAGCTATAGCGAAGGACGAAATATCGCTAAAAAGATGCCTGAAAAACTTGCCGATCATCCGGTAGAAACGCGTGCAGATGTATTCAAATTTTACAAACCGCTTCTTTTTTCATCTTTTGTTGCGATGTTGATTGGCCCTGCTATCAATGTTGTTCTTGGTAAAACAGAAGGTATTGCTTTAGCGATTTCTTCCTTTGCAATTGCTAGCAGTCTGTTACAATTAATGCTTAGCTTTTTTACGTATATTCATCAGATTGTATTGAATTTCTATCATATCGATCCCAAAAAAGTACGCCGCTTTGGATTGTTAACTGGATTTATTCCGGTCACTTTGCTAGCTATTATCGCTTATACGCCTATGAGTTATTGGGTGCTAGGACATATTATGAACGTGAACGGTGAATTATTAACACAAAGTCTGTATACTTTACGAGCTTTTGTGTTGTACGCGTTAGTTATGCCATGGTTAGATTATTCGAATGGACTGATTCTTTTGCGTGGACAAACCAAAGCAATGTTTCGTTCACAGATGGCGAATGCTATATGTACATTTATCGTGCTAATAATCTTACTTTTTATCTTCCCTGCATGGAATGGTGTAATCGGGGCACTTGCTCAGTCGATCGGACTTGCTGCTGAGTTAGCTATCATTACACTGGTTATTCGTCGTACAGGACGACGTTCTGGACTTCAAGTAAATAATTAAGATTGCCAGATATCCATAAATGATAATCAGATATCCTTATTACCATAGTTGATGTGTTACACAAAACCCTGTACTGCTCTAGGAATGCCTAGAATAGGTACAGGGTTTTTATTTAGAGTATAGATTACATATATATAGACATATAAAAAAGCGCAAGTCTCTTAAAATGAATCAAGAGAACTTACGCTTTTACTAACATATGGATGAACATTCAAACGAATATTCAATATATAAGTGATCTGCTAAGCAGATATCGGTCTTATAATTTAATTACGTTAGCTGCTTGAGGACCACGGTTACCTTCAGTAATGTCGAATTCTACCGCTTGACCTTCATCTAACGATTTGAAACCATCACTTTGAATAGCTGAGAAATGTACGAATACGTCTTCTCCACCTTCAACCTCAATAAATCCGAAACCTTTTTCTGCATTAAACCATTTAACTGTACCTTTCATTCAAAAAACCTCCTAGAATATCGCCATATATGACGCATAACCATAGTATAACGCACCTGTTCTTAAATAGCAAATAAAACAAGGGATATGATTTGCAATTAATGAAGGCAAAGGGTATGATTTTAGCAAACGGACAGGGAGTAGAATACTAAAATGATAAAAAAACACACGATTTATAAAAAAGACAATTGGAACATGATGACTATTGAAGTTCAAGGACGCAAAATCGTTTTGAGAGAGATCTCTGATGAATGGGGCGAAGAAACGCATGATTTCTTGAGCCGTCCTGCTTTGATGCAATGGGCAAGCGATCGTTTTCCTAAAGAACGCTTTGAAACAGAAGCGGAATGGGAAGAAATTATGAATGCTTTTCGGGAGGTATAACCCTTTCCAATGAATTATACAGCGATTGTCATATTTATTATTCTTGCTTTTTTGCAAGGGTTTGTACTGATTGCTTATAAGGAAACCATTCCAGCGCCTTTAAAGCGCTGGCTTGCTATTTTTGCTATTGTCATGTTACTGGTTGCGTTCTTCTTAATGATCTACGGATTTTTGGTTGCCGTTAACCCTAACACATAATATAGCTTGATGTAGATCTATTAACTATCTATCATATCATCGCTCAAGAGGAGGATTTATTTATGCAGCAAGTACTTAAACGGTCAGAAGTGTCACAGGAAAATTGCTGGAATTTATCCGATCTGTTCGCAGATCAACAAGCTTGGGATCAAGCCTATGACAAAGTAAAACAAGAATTACCTGAAGCGATTCAATTACAAGGTAAACTCAACACTCCTGAAGCGGTCAAATCGGCTTTTGAGCTCGAAGATCGTATCGGTCTACAAGTCGAACAATTATATGCGTATGCTCATATGCATCAGGATGAAGATACCACCAATCCTACATATCAGGCATTATCGCAAAAAGTTAAAAAATTAGGCGTAGAACTTGGTCAAGCCCTTTCCTTTATCACACCTGAAATCTTGGGTCTGTCTGATGAGAAGTTGGATGAATTGCTTGCTTCTCCTGTTCTTGCTCCTTATCACTTTACATTACAAGAAATGAAGCGTGAGAAAGCACATGTGTTGACACAAGCAGAAGAAGCTTTGCTCGCACAAGTGGGTAATCTTTCTCAAGCACCACAGACTATTTTCGGAATGTTGAATAATGCAGATATGAAATTCCCTAACATTATAGATGAGAATGGTAATGAAGTGGAACTTACACATGGTCGTTATATTCAATTTTTGGAAAATCCGAATCGTGAACTACGTGAGCGTGCATTCAAAGCGATCTATAGCGCATATGCTCGTCAAAAAAATACAATTGCTGCTACCTTAACAGCTAATATTAATAAAAATATTTTCTATGCTAATGTACGTAAATATCCATCTGTGTTGGAAAAAGCTCTTTATGGAGATAATATTCCTAAAGAAGTATATACCAACTTGATCGATACGATTCATGAGGGTCTTCCTCTACTGCATCGTTATATTGCATTACGCAAGAAATTGCTTGGTGTGGATGAACTGCATATGTATGATCTGTTTGCGCCACTCGTTGATGAATTCAAAATGGATATCACGTACGAAGAAGCCAAAGCTACTGTGGCAGAAGGTCTCAAACCACTCGGTGAAGATTATCAACAAGCGCTTCAAGCAGGCTATAATGAAGGCTGGATCGATGTGTATGAGAACGAAGGTAAACGTACAGGGGCTTATAGCTGGGGTGCTTATGGTGTCCATCCTTACGTTCTACTGAATCACAAAGACAATCTGAATAGTATGTTTACACTGGCTCATGAAATGGGTCATGCATTGCATAGTTATTATTCAGACAATGCTCTTCCTTATCGTGATGCACAGTATACTATTTTCCTTGCAGAAGTCGCTTCGACGACTAATGAAGCGTTATTGATGGACTACCTTTTGAAAAAATCGACAGATCCTAAAGAAAAAATGTATCTGTTAACGTATTATGCAGATCAATTCCGCACAACTGTTTTCCGTCAGACGATGTTTGCTGAATTTGAAATGATTACACATGCTCGCGCAGAAGCTGGTGAGTCCTTAACTCCACAAGAACTATCCAAAATCTACTATGACCTCAATGTGAAATATCATGGTGAAGGTATGCATGTCGATCAGGATATTGAAATGGAATGGGCACGTATCCCGCATTTCTACAATAGCTTCTATGTGTACAAATATGCGACAGGCTTCTCTGCGGCAACAAGCTTCTCCAAACAAATTTTGGAAGAAGGTCAATCTGCTGTAGATCGTTATACCGGTTTCTTACAAAGCGGTGGTAGTGATTATTCTATTAACATCCTTGCCAAAGCGGGTGTTGATATGTCTACTCCTGCTCCTATTCGCGAAGCTATGAGCGTATTTGAAGCATTAATTACAGAAATGGAAGAGTTAGCAAAATAAGAATTTGAAGCTGGTGAACTACAACTAGACTTTGCATTCCCTTCAAAATTCACCTAATACTTGTAAAGACATGTTTACAATAGGGTTGATTGCGTTTTATAGATTAGATAAGGATGTGTTCGGCCTTATGCTAAATTGAGGGGGTTATTATTTTGAAAATGCAATGGATGCTTATTTTGGGTTTGATCTTTGCGCTAATTACAGCTGTATTTGCGGTAATCAATGTCAATCCTGTGCAGGTAAATCTTTATTTTAATGTAGTACAAGTACCTTTAATTCTTTTAATTATTGGATGCGCTTTGTTAGGTGGTCTAATTGTAGGATTTTACGGTATCTATCGTCAGTACCGCTTACAGCGTGAGATCAAACTACTGAAAGCTGAGTTAGCTCAAGCTCCAGTTGCTGGAACTCCATTAACTACATCATCTGTAGATAATGATCCACTCAAGCCGATGTATACTGATAATGATACGACTGCAACTTCTTTTTCAAACCGTAAGTAATAAGAGCTGAAAAGCTAAACAGATTACTTACTGATCAAGATGAACTCAACCACTTATCGATTGTTGTCTGATTTCAGCCAACAGGTAAGTGGTTTTTTCATGTGAACTATGCTTAAAATATAAATTTACGAATGATTTTTATACCAATTTTTCTCACTAAGGAGACGTTTTATAATGGCAATCACGATCAATCAAGAATATACTATTTCGCTGCTCAAAGAATTATTATCTACGGCAAGCCCGACTGGATTTACACATGATATTATTACACGTATTGCAGAAGAAGCTGGCAAATTCGGCGTTACGACCGAATATAATCAAAAAGGCGGTCTGATCTTAACATTAGACGGCCAAGATGCTTCCAAAACGATTGCTCTCAGTGCACATGTAGATACACTTGGTGCAATGGTACGTGCAATTAAATCGCAAGGAACAATCCGTTTTACAATTCTAGGTGGATTCAGTATGAATAGTATTGAAAATGAATACTGCACGATTCATACACGCAGTGGCAAAACGTATACAGGTACTATCCTGTCTGTTCAACCTTCTGTGCATGTATATGATGAAGCACGTGGACTTAAGCGTGAAGAAGAAAATATGGAAGTTCGAATTGATGAGTTGGTATCGTCCAAAGAAGATGTACAGCAACTAGGCATACAAGTTGGTGATTATATTTCATTTGATGCTCGTCCTGTCGTTACACCAAGTGGGTATATCAAATCTCGTCATTTGGATGATAAAGCAAGTGTAGCCGCATTGTTTGCATTATTAGAATCACAATACACTCATCAATGGACACCACAGTATCGCACTCAATTCCTAATTTCCAATTATGAAGAAGTGGGTCATGGTACAGCTTATATTCCTGAAGGTATTCATGAAATGATCGCTGTGGATATGGGTTGTATCGGAGACGATCTTAGCTGCAAAGAAACCGATGTATCAATCTGTGCCAAAGATTCTTCTGGTCCTTATGATTATGCAATGACAGGCAAATTGATTGAATTGGCTCAAGCGGAGCAGATCGCTTATGCTGTAGATGTATATCCTCATTATGGTTCAGATGCTTCTGCTGCTCTTCGTGCAGGCAACAATATTCGTGCAGCTCTCATCGGGCCTGGTGTACATGCTTCGCATTCTATGGAACGTACTCATACAGATGCTGTGATTAATACCGCCAAATTATTAGGCGCTTATATTACGACTAAATAAAATAATACACAAAAAAACCTTCTTTCTCGTCAGAAATGATAAGAAAGAAGGTTTTTGTTTTATAGAATGCTTATTGATATCACACTGAGATGCTTATACCCTAACAGTCTTTGGAGATCGAATGGAATTAATTCTGACTTTGCTGTATCTTTTCAGCCAATTCGGTTAGATACGTCCAGCGTTCCATCAGATGTTCTAAATGCTTTTCAGTTGCTGTCTGCTCAGCCATCAATTCTTGTAGTCTTACAGAGTCGCTGAATGCTTTCTCCATATCACTAGCAAGATCGACTAACTTCTGCTCTGTATCTGCAATATTTTTATCAATTTGCTCATATTCTAATTGCTCTTTATATGAGAATTTGACTTTATTGCGCCAAGCATTTTTGTCTGGAGCAGGTGCTTTTTCTTTTACAGGTGCAGGTTCTACTGCTTTGGGTGCAACAACAGGTGCATTAGCTGCTTTAGCAATTTTGGCAAGATCGGCAATGCGCTCTTCATAATCACTATAATTTCCTGCATGAATACTAACCTGACCTTCACCTTCAAAAGCAAAGATACGATCACACGTACGATCCAAGAAGTAGCGATCATGCGAAACAGCGAATACAACGCCAGGGAATTCATCTAAATACTGTTCCAAAACGGTTAATGTTGTAATATCCAAATCATTGGTAGGCTCATCCAGTAACAATACGTTAGGTGCGCCCATCAGTACACGTAGTAAATACAATCTACGCTTTTCCCCACCGGATAATTTGGAGATCGGTGTCCATTGTGATGCAGGTGTAAATAAGAATCGTTCTAGCATTTGCGAAGCAGAGATTTTACTACCATCTGCTGTTTCTACGACTTCTGCTACATCTTTGATATATTCAATCACACGCATTGATTCATCCATTTCTTGATGCTCCTGCGTGAAATAGCCAAATTTAACGGTCTGTCCTGTAACCACATTACCTTCGCTTGCAACCAGACGACCGGATACCAGATTCAGCAATGTCGATTTACCACGTCCATTGGGACCTACAATTCCGATCCGATCTCCAGGAACAGCATGATACGTCAGATCGTGAATCAGCTCTTTACCACCAAGTGTTAATGACACATGGTCTAACTCTACAATTTGTTTCCCTAGACGAGAAGAAATCGCAGACATGTCCATCGCTTCATCGCGACGACCTGGTCCATCATTTTTCAACTGCTCAAAACGGTTAATACGTGCTTGTTGCTTGGTTGTACGAGCTTTGGCTCCACGTCTGATCCATGCTAATTCACGACGCAATAGATTTTGACGCTTATCTTCAGATGCTGCTTCTCGTTCTTCACGGTCTGCTTTAAGTTCAAGAAAACGTGAATAGTTTGCTTCATAACGATATAGACTACCATGATCCAGTTCGATCATCACATTGGCTACACGATCCAAGAAATAACGATCATGCGTAATCATTAACAATGCGCCACGACGCTTTTGCAAAAATTGTTCTAACCAAGTAATCGAATCATGATCAATATGGTTCGTAGGCTCATCCAAAATTAACAAATCAGACGGTTGAATTAGTGCAGACGCAAGAGCTACCCGTTTACGTTGACCACCGGATAGTGTCCCCATCAAAGCATCATAATGATGAATGCCTAATTTGGACAAAATATTTTTGGCTTCACTTTCGAGTGACCATGCATCTAAGCGTTCCAATTCTTGATTCAAATGAATCAGTTGTTCTAATACAGCTTCATCTTCAGGATGAGTCTCTAATTGTTCCAGTACATTCATATATGCACCAACAATTTGAAGTTCTTCCCCGCCGCCATCAAATACTTGACGCAATACTGTAGCTTCCGGATCATATGGTGGATTCTGTGCCAAATAACGAATACGTAATCCATTATTGATAGTCACACGTCCACTTTCTGTACTTTCCATTCCTGCAATGACTTTAAGAAACGTTGATTTCCCTGTACCATTGACACCAACGATACCGATTTTGTCTTGATCTTCCATCCCAAATGAAGCATTTTCAAATAGTACTTTTTCGCCGTAACTTTTGGAGATTGACTCCACTGTCATAATATTCATTGTGACTCACCTTCTTGGGACTGATCCCGGTCTATTTGATCCTGAGTATTCAGCGAATGATGACAACCTTCTAGAAATAGACGTGCAACAAAGTCTGTCCGTTCATGAAGTTGTTCCATCGGAAACTCAGGGTTGAATAAAATATCCATACGTATCCGGTCTAACATACCAATATACGATTCTGCACACCATACGGGTTGAGCGACTCCACCTTCTGTGAGTACTTTCTCTACCGCTTGCATATATCGCAACATAAACTGCTTCATATACGCCATAAGTTCAGGGTCGTTATTGGGTGTCCGGAAAAATAACTTGGTGCGATGCTTACGTTCAAAATAATACATCGAATGATGCTTGGCAATCACAAGCAATCGTTCTGCCATCGTACTACAATTTTGCAAATTAGTATCTAAACCGTCAAGAAAATGTTCACAGTCTCGACGAGTAACAGCCATAAATAGTTCTTCTTTGCTTTTAAAATATAAATAAACCGTTCCTTTGGCTATTCCTGCCTGGTGTGCGATATCTGAAATCTTGGTCTCATAAAATCCATTGGAACCAAAAAGATCGTAAGCAGCATCCAAAATTAATTCTAACTTTTCACCTGTGGTGCTGCTCATTAGCGCACTCTCCTATACCCATAAAAATAACAATGCTACAACTCCACCAATAATAGAGCTAAGCCCATTCACGAGATCATTACTCATCCACGGCCATCCACGCAAATAAGACGTTGGGCGATTACAGTGTACTTTGGTTTCCACAGCTTTACCGCAGACTTCACATTGATACATCACCTGTACCGTTGCTCCTAAAAAAGAATCCGCAAAACAACCAGCTAATCCGCCCACCAATCCAACGAGTGGCAATAGACCAATAGTAAGTATACCATCTTTAGCTACATTGTTGCTTGATTCTATAGATACACCTGACCATAATGAAAATGCCCATGCTGCAATACCAATCAATAATGCACCGATCGCCGCAGCTAATGTACCACGAACAGATACTCCTCCAGAAGCCCCTGCCTCTAATACACGACCATTCAATACAGAACGCGGAGGCTTGCGACTGAGGCTTCCCCACTCTGTTGCCCATGTATCTGCGGTAACTGTTGCCATCACGCCTACAAAAGCGTATATCCATGCTGGATGAGGTATTAGAGCATGTCCGAGGCACAGAATCATACCCAGCCCACCATTAGCAAATACTTGCCCTGCATCACGCCGTGACGTTTTGGCATAATCTTGCTCTAATTTACGCTTGCGTTCGCCTTTCATTTTGGAGAGTAAGCTGCCACTGATAAAAAATAAGATCAACAATCCAAACCAGAGTAGATTACCTGCTCCATAATAAATGGTACCCATAATAGCCGCTGCATATGCGCCTGAACCGGATAACCACTGCTTTTTATAAGCAAGTCCAGCAATCAATCCAGCACAGACCGCACCTATGATCCAATCTAACATTATTCTGCGATCCGGCACTTACCTACAGAAGCGCCCGCATACATTAATTCGAAAGTATCACCAACTGCTACAGGTCCAACACCTTCAGGTGTACCTGTGAAAATAATATCACCTGCTGCAAGTCCATAATTTTCTCCAATATGAGCAATAATCGTTTCGAGTGAAAAGATCATATTACGTGTATAGCCTAGCTGAACTTGCTGATCATTTTTGAGCAAAGCAAAAGGTTGTTCTGCCCATGTTGTAGCATCTGGAAATGGAACAAAAGATGTCAACGGTGCAGAGTTTTTGAACCCTTTAGCTGCTGTCCACGGATGCCCTTTTTTCTTCAAAACACTTTGTACATCACGTAATGTAAAATCGATCCCAAGTGCTAATCCATCGACCATTTCTTCCACAGAAAGATCAGGTGCATAATCGCGTCCAATTCGAATCACTAACTCTGCTTCATAATGAATCTCACCTTTGTCTGTAGGTAAAACCAATTCTGCCTGTTCTAACGGTACAGCCGCATGAGAAGGTTTCATAAAAATCATAGGTTGAGTCGGTACTTCATTTCCTAATTCTTCCGCATGAAGACGATAGTTACGACCTACACAATATACGTTTTGAATAGCAGTCATTATACATTCTCCTCTGTTATAAATAATCTAGGATCTATTAATTGGCTGGATTTGCGATAGCATTTCCTTTGATATCAAATTGAATATGATTAGATAATGTCTGTAATCGTTGGAGTACTGCTTGAGCTTTATCTGATGGCATCGGTACAGGCTGACCTAACTCCGCAGTGTACGGAATGACCTGCATACTGCAATTCCCATCGACTGTGCATTTTGCTTCAAACACACCGGTGTCCCATGTTTTTGCAACCAGTGAACGAGTGAAAATAAAATTACCTGTACTATAAGCGATCCATTTACCTTTGTACTGCTCTAATCCTTGCAACACATGAGGATGACCACCAATAACCAGATCGGCACCGGCATCGACAAATTTATGTGCAAGATCACTCTGATGATCAGCTAGTGTATCTGAACGTTCTACACCCCAGTGAGCGACAACGACGACAAGATCGGCTTTGCTTTTGGCTTCACGAATCGCCGCCTGAGCAGCGGTTGAATCGTATGTGGTCGCTACTCCTGCCTGATCTTTTCCAGCATTCCAACTTGTTTCTGGAATAACTCGACTGAATCCCAAGAGAGCGATTTTGATTCCTTTACGGTCAAAATACACAGGTTGATAAGCACGAGCACTATTTTTACCAGCCCCTACATAGGCGATTCCGCTTTGATCCAGTTGAGCAATCGTATCGGTAAGCCCTGTGATGCCTTGATCCAAAATATGATTATTCGCTAAATTCACCGCATCGATACCTGCGTCTGCCATATGCGGGAGCGCTTGAGGCGATGATTTAAACGCATACGTTTTATCTGCTGCGGTTGTATTGGAATCTGTTACAGGCGTTTCCAAATTAACAACGGTCAGATCGTCCGAAGTAAATGAATCTTTTACATATTGATAAGGATAATCATATCCTGCTTTGGCTAACTTTTCACCGACTTTTCCTGAGAACATCACATCCCCACCAAAATGAAGCGTTACGGTCTGACCGGATGGTTCTGTACGGGTAGCAGGTTTAAGTTCTTTATTAGATGACTCGGAAGAATCTGAAGAAGACTTGGGAGGTTCTACTTTGTCAGTAGACGACTCTGGTGTTGTCTCTTCTGGTGCTTGATCTGTTGATGTTGAGTCTTTGGATGGTATATCTATTGCTTCTGAATCGGTTGCTGTCTGATCTAGATGTTCTGTATCGGCTTCTGTTGTAGCACGAGACGGATCTGCTTCTTCTTCATCATCTGGCTGATTAGAATGATCATTGTCATCCACTACAGGGTCATTCCCATACGAATTTGGCGCTGTTGCCTGATCTAATGGATATTCTGTCGGATACGTAGAGGCTTGCTGTACTTCTTGTGGCTTCACATGCAACCAATAATAACCGCCAAGTGCAACAATAGACAGAACCAGCACAGTGTTAAATACGATCCAGTTACGGAGCCGCTTTTGACGCTGCTTTTTTTCTTGCTGACGCTGACGGGATTGTTGAGACCTTGTCGTATACATAAAGAACTCCTTTAATGCTTGCAATATTTTACTATACCTGAGGACGATTGGAAGATATCTTACGATACTCATGCTTGATCCTACTTTTACGCTTTGTCTATTATAACAGGTTCTAGTTGTTCGGCAAAAGTGATGCTAGGATGCAAAAAACCTTCTGCGGTGTAAAGTCTCTTTGGACATCTCCATAACATTGCATCATGTATGCGACTTAGGAGTGTAATCAGAGTACTTTACATTACAGAAGGCTATTCTTATTTATATCATTTTAAGATGAATGACTATTAGAGAAAGAAGTAACACGTTCTGCTTCTCTCATCGCCATTTCTTTGGCTGTTCGAATACAGTCAGGTAGTCCGACTCCATCATATCCTGCTCCAAGTGCTAATACTCCTGGATATTGCGCTGCTAATTGAGCACGTAACATAGAAATATTATCCATATGTCCTACAGGATACTGTGGCATCGAATGATGAAGACGTGTGATCTCTGTAAATAAAGGCTCTGCATCGATACCCATTAATTCACGCATATCGTGCAACACTTTGGCTTTGATCTGCTCATCGGATTCATCCACCACTTGTTCATCGCCAGAACGTCCGACATAGAAACGCATTAACACGCGATCATCTGGACTGGTATGAAGCCATTTGGTTGAAGTCCATGTACAAGCTGTAATCGTACGACCTTCTTTACGAGGCACAAGGAATCCAGAACCATCGTACTCCGTCTGAATATCTTTGCGATCAAAAGCCATAACGACATTCGCTACCGATACATAATTGATTAGATCTAATGCTTTTGTATCTACCAAAGGTTTCAATAGTTTTGAAGCGGCAAATGTCTGTACAGTGACAATTACATGATCTGCAACTACCTGTTGTCCATCATTTAACAATACGATATACGTACCATCTGCTTGAGGCTGAATAGACTCTACACCTGTGTTCAAACGCATATCTGCTGTAGACAATGATTCACCCAGACGGTTAATCAGACTTTGCAATCCATTGCGAAACGTTAGAAATGCACTTTTTTTGGTGCCTGTGTGCGTTTCTACAGGTTTGCTTCCTGTATTCATTCCTTTGATCAGACTGCCATATTCACGTTCCACTACACCAAACTGTGGAAATGTCGCTTGCAAGCTCAACTTACGTGTATCGCCTGCATAGATTCCTGCAAGTAATGGCTCGGTTACATTTTCCAATACTTCTTTGCCCAGACGACGTTCGATAAAATCACCTAACGACTCATCTTTGCCGTCCATTTTGGCAGGTAAAAGAAAATCATCCAATGCACGAATTTTGCCATCCATCGATAACAGATCACTTTCCATAAAGGATCTCAGTTCAGTAGGAATCCCAAGCACCAGACCGGAAGGCATCGGATGCAATTGACCATCATGAAGGATATACGTTTTTTTTGCTTCTGGATTGGTAGTGACTAATTCATCTTCCATCCCCAGCTCGGTTGCCAGATCGACCATCGCTGTTTTGCGAGCGAGAAATGAATCCGGGCCACGTTCAATCACAAATCCGTCACGATGTAATGTGTTCACTTTACCACCGATATGATCGTCTTGATCTACAATCGTGATCTGTGCTGTAATCTCTGCTTCTTGTAAAAACTTGCGCATGTAGTAAGCCGCACTGAGTCCAGTCATCCCTGCGCCTATGACAACGACACGGCGAGTAGATTGGCTCATTATGCATGCACCTCTTTATATTTACGAATGACTTCGTCTGCGAGTACTTCCATATACAATGGATCCGTATTTAGTGAATCGATACGCATAAGACGCATATCAATCTCAGTTGCTAATTCTTGTGCTTCAATATCCAGATCATACAATACTTCTAAATGATCGGATACGAATCCTATTGGTGCTACCAGTACATATTTCACTTGCTCTTTCGCTAGTTCTTGCATCGTATCTAACACATCAGGACCCAACCAAGGCTCAGCTGTACGTCCAGCACTTTGCCATGTGAACTGCCATGAAGGAACATTGGCACGTTCTGCAATCGCTTTGGATGTCTCCATCAATTGGTCACGATACGGATCTCCCATTGTTAAAATACGTTCAGGTAGACTGTGAGCACTAAACAATACACGAACTTGCTCACGTGTAGCACCTGTTTCTTCGAATAGCTCTAATTTAGCATTTACACGATTGGATAACGTTTCGATCAATTTAGGATGCAAATGATAACTTTCGATAAATGAAATCGGTAAGTTGTGCTTTTCTGCTGTTTCTTTCGCACGTTTGATATAACTAGCTACGCTCATTGTAGAATAATGAGGAGCAAGTACGATACCGATGGCTTCTGTAATCCCATCAGCCGCCATTTTTTCCACACCGTCTTCGATAAATGGAAAAGCATGTTTTAGCCCTTGGTAACAAACAAATTCCAAATCGCTATCTTTCGTATGCTCATTCAGCATATTTTGCATACCGAGAACTTGATTATCTGTATTTTCACGTAAAGGAAAAACACCGCCAACGATTGCTTCATAACGATCTTTTAATTCTTTTAATTGTTCAGCTCCAGGTGGATTACCGCGGCGAATATGGGTGTAATACGCTTCTACATCGTCCAAGCTTGCTGGCGTACCATAAGACATAACCAAAACACCAATTTTTTTACTCATTATTTATTCGCTCCTTCAATTCATATCGTTATTCTAAATTACTACTATATCTATTACTTTGAAGTGATGCGTTGACGAAGCACTTCTGCTGAATACTCATGAACATAATCTGTCAATTCTTTGAGCTTATCAATCGAAGCTTCCGGGAATAGACCATGACCCAAGTTGAAAATGTAGCCTGGATCTTGTAACCCTTCGTCTATAATCAATTTGGCTTGTTGATGAATTAATGTAGACGGTCCGGTTAGCAAATAAGGGTCCAGATTACCTTGTACTGCATACTTATGATCTAAGCGTCTGCGTGCTTCAGCAAGCGATACACGCCAATCGACACCAATCACATCAACAGGTAATTGACGAAGTTCTGGTAATAATTCACCTGAACTCACTCCCGGGAAATAAATCTTCGGTACATCCAAATCTTTCAGCTGATCAAAAATATATTGAATCGTTGGCAATACATAGGTTCTAAAATCAAGCGGTGATAATGCACCTACCCAACTATCGAACAATTGGAATGCTTTACCGCCGTATTGAACATGAGCCCGCAAATAGGTAGCTACCATATCGCCAAGCTTACGCATCAAAGCGTGCCATAATTGGGGTTCGTTATACATCATGGTTTTGGTACGAATATAATTTTTGGAAGGTCTACCTTCGATTAAATAACTTGCAATCGTAAATGGCGCACCTGCAAATGTAATCAAAGGTACTTCTAATTCGTTATCCAAGATCTGAATTGTTTTTAAAATATGAGACAAATCTTGCTCCACTTGAATCGGGCGCAAGCGCTCAATATCAGCCGCATTACGAATCGGATTCGCAATTACAGGTCCAATATCTTTGACAATATCAAAATCTATTCCGATCGATGCCACCGGGTTCATAATATCTGAATACAAAATAGCTGCATCCACACCTAACTTGTGCACAGGCATCATGGTCACTTCTGCTGCAAGCTCAGGCTGTAAACAAATTTCGAGCAAACTATAGTTTTCTTTAATTTTGCGATAATCGGGATCATAACGCCCTGCTTGCCTCATATACCAGACAGGCAAACGATCGACGTCTTGTTTTCGACATGCGCGTATAAAGGAATCATTGTATGTCATCTTTTTGCCTCCGCTGTTCAATAAAAATCAGTCATTTTTGTATAATAAACAATATTCCTGTCAATAATCTCACTTCCTAATTATGCCCTTTTTCAAGTACAGGAACAACTCCCCAACCATGAACATCCCATGACAATCCGATGAATAAAGCGCTTGGCACCATAAGCTCTCTATCTCCCACTCCAATAAAAAGTGATTTTTACTCAATCAAATCACCTTATCCCCTCAAAAAGTGTAGTCAATTATGGTATACTATATGAATGGACTTTTTTAAGGAAGTGAAACATGATGCAAGCATGGAAAGTAAATTTGATCGTATTATGGTTTGGTCAATTTCTGGTTAATGCAGGAACCACAATGATCATTCCTTTTATAGCGTTGTACTTATCGCAAGATATTGGTGTGCAAGGTGAACACCGGATAGCGATCTGGTCCGGGGTTATTTTTGCTGCCAACTTTGTGACTTCATTTTTGTTTCAACCGCTATGGGGCAAATTGTCTGACCAATACGGACGCAAAGTCATGTTACTTCGCTCTGGATTCGGGATGGCGATTGTATTTACAGCCATGGGATTCGCAACTCAACCGTGGCATTTATTAGTCCTTCGTTTATTAAACGGAACCATATCTGGATTCAATCCGGCTTCGATATCATTGATCTCTAGCAGTACTCCCAAAGAAAAAATGGGATTTGCGATGGGAATCAGTCAGTCGGGAACGGTAGCCGGTAGTATACTCGGTCCGTTAATAGGTGGAATTATGGCAGATACTGTTGGATTCCGATCGATTTTCTATATTACAGGGGCATGTATTTTTATGGCGACATTGTTAGCGCTATTCCTTGTACGTGAGAAATTCGACCGTTTAGCTGCGTCTAAAATGCCTAAAGTATCGGTATTATCAGGATTCCGCGAACTAAGCTTAACCCCACAATTACCTGCATTATTTACAGTTACACTACTTCTGCAATTTGCAATGATTAGTCCGATGACGCTAATGCCTCTATATGTACAGAAATTACATGGTACAGCTGAAAATGTTGCCTTTTGGGCAGGGCTTGTCAGTGCAGTCACCGGATTATCTAATATGCTCATGGCTCCCATTTTGGGAAAAGTCAGTGATAAATATGGGGCGCATCGGGTGCTCACATTCTCGTTAATTGGAGCAGGGCTGATGCTAATTCCGCAAGCTTTTGTGCAGAATGTAGAGCAGTTAATCATTGTTCGATTTATGATGGGGATCTGTATGGGTGGATTATTGCCAAGTGTGAACTCATTAATTCGGTATTACACGCCAGATGGTATGGAAAGTCGAGCCTTTGGATTTAACAGCAGTACAACCGCTCTTGGAAATATGACAGGTGCAGTGATGGGTGGTGTCTTAGCTGGATTTATCGGGATTGAAGGGCTATTTATTATGGCTGGGGTCTTATTGTTACTCAATATGGTATGGGTACGCACCAAGTTATATGTGAAGCCAGGCGCATTGAAACATAATACTTCTTTCCCTTCCCAGTCTAACCCTAGCGATTATCATAAAAAGTGATTGGGATTCCGCAATATATCTCGCTATATGATGCACCAAGAACCCTCTGAATCTCTTCTATAGAATGTCTTGAAGAAATCAGAGGGTTCTTTTCTTATGAACTATAACGTTATACTAATCTATTTCACCATCGCTAATGCTAAACCGTCATAAGCAGGCAATAAAGTACCTGTTAATCTAGAATCAGTCACCATACGACGGTTAAATTCACGCACGGCTTGAACAGCAGGCCCATTTTTATCAGGATTCAATGTACGACCACGTAGTAAAAGATTATCACCTGCAATAATAGCCCCCGGGCGAGCCAGCGTAATTGCATATTCTAAATAATTCAAATAATTTCCTTTATCTGCGTCGATAAAAAAGAAATCAAACTGTCTTCCTTCTTGCTTCAATTGTTCCAGACTATGAATTGCTTCACCAATCCGATATTCAACCTGCTCTCCCAAACCAGCAAGTGTCATATGTTGCTGAGCCAGAGCTGCGTAATCAGCTTGTAATTCTAATGAAGTAATTGTACCTGTAGACATTAAGCCTCTACCCAGACAGACACCGCTGTATCCACCAAGCGCACCGATCTCAAGTACTTGTTCTGCACGAGATAGTTGTACTAACATCGTCAACAATCGTCCATACCCTGGAGCTACAGATACTTCTGGCATTCCTTTTTCACGAATCGTTTGTTTAATTTGAATTAACAATGGATCTTCTTGAAGCAATTCATCCATATATTGTTCAGCATTGTAAGGCGAGTGTTCTGTCATTATGTTTACTTCTCCTTTGGATATCATGATCAAGATTTAGCATTTTATAGTCTGTTGATCATTTTTGTTTGGTTTTACATGGCGTTAACCTGTTACAATAGAAATTAAAATCAATATGTGCGGAGTACCTTATCCTATACAATCACGTATATAAGCGCAATATCGTTTTAAAAATAGCGATATACCTTACAATTATGCTTATTTATTTTATTTATATTGGCATAGAAACGTTTGTAAGTATAGCCTCATTCACCTATACTAGATTGTATGGTTTTCGGAACTATCCTACAAGTTTAAATGGAGTTGACATTGTAAAATGAAAGATTTGAAATTAATAGCGACTTGTCCGATGGGACTTGAAGCTGTAGTCGCAAGAGAATTGAAATTACTCGGTTATGATGATACGAAAACTGAAAATGGACGTGTAACATTCAGCGGTGACTTTGCTGATATTTGCCGTTGCAATTACTGGTTACGTACAGCTGATCGTGTATTGATCAAAATGGGTGAGTTCAAAGCCACTACTTTTGATGAATTGTTTGAAGGAACCAAAGCATTACCATGGGATCAATTTATCCCTGCTGACGGTGAATTTCCTGTATCCGGTCGTTCACAGAAATCTCAGTTAAGCAGTGTTCCTGCCAGTCAAGGTATCGTTAAAAAAGCGGTTGTTGAAAAGCTTAAATTAACGTATAACACCGAGTGGTTCCCTGAAGATGGGGCATTATACAAGTTAGATGTTTCTTTATACGATGATATCGCTTTGTTGACGTTGGATACAACAGGTCCTTCTCTTCACAAACGTGGTTATCGTAAACATGCAACTGAAGCTCCGCTTAAAGAAACATTAGCGGCTGCACTGGTGTTACTTAGTCGCTGGGGCCCTCATCGTCCGCTCTATGATCCGTTCTGTGGTTCAGGTACATTGCTGATCGAAGCAGCAATGATTGGCTGGAATATCGCTCCTGGTCTACGTCGTTCATTCCCTTCTGAAGGTTGGTCTATTATTCCGGATGAGTTGTGGGAACAAGCTCGTGATGAAGCCTATGATGCTGTCAAAGATGATGTTCCTTTGCAATTAGTAGGTAGTGATATAGACCCTGAAGCAATCGAAATCGCTCAAGCTTGTGCGAAAAGTGCAGGGCTTGGTGACGAGATCGAATTTAAAGTTATGCCTGTAGCTCGTGTACAACCTCAAGGAAAATTCGGTTGCATTATCACGAATCCTCCTTATGGTGAGCGTCTAAGTGAAGTCAAAGAAGTCGAAAAAATGATTCGTGATCTAGGACGTGCAACCATCTATTTACCAGATTGGTCTGTATTCGTAATCAGCCCGACTCGTCAATTCGAACAATATTTCGGTCGTAAAGCAGACAAACGTCGTAAGTTATACAATGGACGGATTGAATGTCAATTCCTTCAATATCTTGGACCTTTGCCTCCACGTCAACCTAAAGCTGAAGCTCCAACAACGTAAATAACAATTTGTATAGATTGGATTTATTTTTTCAAACGTAAGGGGGTCTGGCTTTGCCATACTTAACTTCTCGTTCAGAGCGTGGCAGTTGGCTTGATCGCCTGAAGTGGCTTGTTTCGTTTACTCGAATAGATTATATAATTTTTCTAATCTTAATGCTGGTTAAATTAATGATTTTGCATAGTCATTTACATTTGCAAAATATTGATATGAATCCACTTGATGTGGTGACAGCGATTGGTTCTATTATGCTTGCCTCTTTTTGGACGATCTTTTTGCCATATCGTGGACGACTGATTGCTTTGATTGTGTTAGATGTATTATTAACTTTTTTGATTTTTTCAGATTTGGTCTACTTCCGTTATTTTCAAGATTTCATAACGATTCCTGTATTACTTCAAGCGGGTCAAGTAGATTCGCTAGGTGATAGCATCTGGGAATTGATTTATATGGAAGATATATGGATGTTTGCAGATTGGATCGTTTTGCTTCTGGTTGGAGTATTTCTAATAGGACGTCGTATCCGTAGACGCTCCGATCGATCTTATTCATCCAGTCGTCGATATTCATCAGCATATACTCCATCTTTGCCTACACGTTTTTCCAAACGATTGGTACAAGGAATGATTGTTTTTGTACTTGGTCTGGTCTTAACGATAGGTCCGATTAAGTTCGCTACATCTACATGGGCAACTGGATTATTTGTAGGGAACTGGTGGAACATGTCTCTTTACAATGTAACAGGTCTACTGGCTTTTCATGGATATGATGCTTATCGGTATGCAGACGATCATTTTGGTCCTCAAGATCAATTGTCAACAGACAAAACGGATGAAGTTAAACAATGGTTCGATGCCAAACAAGCAACAAGATCCAAAGCAGGCGATGATGATCTATTTGGCGCTTACAAAGGGAAAAATGTGATCGTTGTTCAAGGCGAAGCTTTTATGAACTTTGTGATTGGTCAAAATTATAACGGACAAGAGATCACACCTAATATTAATCGCTTGATGAAAAAGAGTATGTATTTCAGCCAGTATTATCATCAGACCGGTCAAGGCCGTACATCAGATGCAGATATGGCTTCGAATGCTTCTCTTCATCCGCTACCTACAGGTTCTGTATTTATCCGTTACCCTGATCATGAATTTGATACGTTGCCCAAAATACTTAAAAGCAAAGATTACAGTACCAATGTATTCCATGCTTATGAAAGTAGCTTCTGGAATCGATCGATCATGTATCAAAATATGGGATACGATACCTTTTACAGTAAACCAGACTTTACGATTGATGAACCTCTAGGATGGTCACTTGGTGACAAATCATTTTTCCGACAATCTCTTGATAAAATGGTCGAACTCAAACAACCGTTTTACTCTTTTTTGATTACATTATCCAGTCATCATCCGTATAGCTTACCTGCTTCTGTACAGGAATTGGATATGGGCGATCTGACAGGAACGACATTTGGCGATTATATTCAGTCTCTCCACTATGTCGATGCTGCTCTCGGTGAAATGGAACAAGAAATGAAAGATAACGGCTTATGGGATGATACTATTCTTATGTTCTATGGAGATCATGATAATTCGTTAAAAGAAAAAGAACCGATGGAGGAATTCTTAGGTCGCTCCTTATCCGATCTGGATATGGAACAACTGATGAACCAAGTCCCTATGCTTGTTCATTTACCTGACGATAGTCACGCAGGAACATATAATGAACCTACTGGGCAATTGGATATGACACCTTCGATTCTGCATTTACTAGGTATTAACGCTAGCCCTTATTATCTGATGGGTAACGATATGTTCAATCAGAAAGAAGATAAGCTTGTGGTACTACGTACAGGTGCATTTACCGATGGTAATGTATTCTATATTCCGTCAGCAGATGGTATATTTGAACATGGTACTGCCTACGATATGAAAACACGTAAAGTGACTGACATTGAGCAAGCTCGTTCTAGCTATGATGAAGCGCAGAAGCGTCTGAATGTCTCGGATGAACTGATTACGTACGATCTGATTCGTCAATTTCATGAAGCCAGTACTACTGCCAAATAATTCATTTGAAATGGATTGGTTGACATCGTTCTTTTAAGATCATATTTATAAATATCAAAAAAAGCCTTTGCAGATCATCACGTTAATGTGAGATCTACAAAGGCTTTTTGGTTATGCTATACAGCTATGCAATAGAAAGCACGTATCGCTCAATAACTTCATACCGATCGGTGCAATCTGTTGTTCCCGGTTAATTGCTGGTTATACCTGTTCTTGCGCTTGTACAGATGGTTTTTTAATAAACTTAGATGCTTTCTCTAGCACTTCATCTTCTGTAGGTGCACTCACATAACGGCCATTAATATATACAAAAGCACGCTTGCCACAAGGACCACAGTATGATTTACAGCCTATTTTAATTTCAGCATCAGGAGCCATTTTTTCCAACTTTGGAATCATTGTTTTGAGGCGAACATGATTGCACTTATCACATACGCGAATATCGTTAGCCATTATACTTTCCCTTCTCAAACGATCTTAGTGATCGCCATGATTGCCTTTGGAAGGGTTAGTGATGACGAAACCTTCTTCTGGCAAATATAAATAATCAATTTTAATACCATCTAACCAAGATTCATTAGGATCAACCGCTACATCGATTTCTTTATCTGTGCTTACTAATTCTTCTGCACCTTCAGGTTGTCCCAAGTCCATACCATAATGAACATGATCACCGTGAGAATTGGTAATAAATACGCGCAATTTTAGACCTTCATTTTCGGGTTTATCCAATTCAGCTTGAATCACTTTCGCTGCATTACGGGTAATTTTGACTTTCATAAGATCAGCTCCTCTTCATCGACTAGCCTGCTTATATGCAGGAACTATACTTGGAATATTCGACCATTATATTCTTTTTTGAAAAAGAAATGAACCCAACAATACTTTTTGGGTTTCATTTGTTATGAAATGTATGATCGGTTCAGATACTTATTCTGTAAACTCAACCTATACTATTGTATAGCTCCACTGCATAATACGCAAGACTAAGAGCGCTTAGAACCTCAAGCGCTCTTCATTTGATCCTACCATAAAAGTGTACTTTGCAAAGTGAGCTATGTTGCTATTGGCAATCGAATCACTTCATTTAGCGAACTTTCTTTTGCTCGTAAACAAAAGCTGTTTTGCGTTCCGCTCGACTTACAAACCAATTCATCATCAACAAAGTGACTCCAATATCATCTATAGGCATAAATGGCATCACATCAGGCAATACCCAATACGTTAAAACTGGTATAAGAAATAATAATTTTTCTCCTAGAGGTAATTCCCGGGAGGTTAATAAGCTTGGCAATCTTTTAAAAACATGCGCCCATTGTTGTAGCGAAAAAAATCGATTCCATTTCACAATCCATCTCTCCCTTTTCTGTAGAAAACGATAATCACAGACACTTTTGATGTCTTGCTCTAGTATTACGGTAAACTCATCTAAAAGTTTCAAAGAGATACAGCACCCGATATTATTTATAGATGATAAAATAAAAAAGCTTTCTTCGCTAAATGACACGAAGAAAGCTTAATCCTATGAAGTCGGATGATAGTGACTAGCTTATATATTCTATTTATACGTTAAACTGGCTGTTGTATAAGCTTACCTTTGACAATAAGGCGATATTGACTGGAGTGATCAGGGTAGCACGTAATCAGCGTTACAATCGATTGTCCTCGTTCAGGTTGAAGAACTTGTACTTGATCCGGTTCTACAATCTGAATATCGTATACCTGATAAGCATATTTACCTGTAGAAGTCTGCAATTGAAAAGAATCTTGCTTGTTCAATTCATGCAGACGGTTAAAAAACTGACCATATCGACTTGAACGATGACCTGCAATCGAATAATTGCTGTTAAGCTTACCCACTTCTCCACCGCCACTAATATGACCCAAAGCAGATTGTAACTGCTCTGGTTCAGCACCTTCGACAACTGCTGTTTGTAGATCAAGCTTGGGGATACTTAGAATACCTTGTACCTTTAACCCGTCTACCGTTGTGATTATTGATGCTTTTTGTTTCTTTGCACCCGTTTCATTTGAAACCGATTGAATGTTAGATTCTACTTCTGTACTTTGATCCAACCCGGTAGCAAATGTTTGTTTTAAAGATGCTTGTACTTGATTCGTATGCCAGTTGGAATACAGGGTATAGCCAATCGTCACTATACCTAACACTAACAATAACGTTCCACATCGAGCTACAAATTTGGACATTTCTATTCACCGTCCTTGACGATTAGAACGTAAAGAACGACGACGAACGATCCATCCGAAGATCATCATCAAAGCACCAAGCGTGTAAAGCATTGTCGAATCTAACCATTCTCCTGTTTTTGGCAACACAGATAATGAAGATGTGGTCATATCTGCTGTAACATCTGTGCGGTTAGCCGCTATACTCGCCGCAGTCACTATTCCTTTGGCTGGCTGAACAGAAGATTCTGTAGTCCATGCTACAGATTGTGGTATATCCGCAGATGCTGTAATTACACGATTCGGTTGATGATTGTTGATACTATCAGATGGGAATGCAGTTCCTTGCGTATCTTCTATCGTTACAGGTATAGGATTAGTAATAGAAGCTGTGGTCACTGTAGATAATCCAGTATTGTTAGGAAAAGGGTTAGAGGTTGTATTATCACTAGATGATCCGACAGTTGGGCTACCACCATTACCTACCGATGAATTTCCATTATTTGTGCCTGAGGTGTCATTATTAGAACTCGTATTTCCAGTGGCATTATCATTGGTATTACCTGTATCGCCAGTAGTATTAGGTCCGTTACCACTAGTTCCACCGGTAGTACCATTGTCATTATTATTATTATTATTATTGCCATTGCTTCCATTATTCCCGTTATTTCCTGTGTTCCCTTCTGTTCCACTACCATTATCTGGTTGTTGAGGAATAGTAGGTGTATTGTTATCTGGATTGGTGTCATCTGGATCTTCTGTACTTGGTGTTGGAGTAAATGTTTCATTTTCCAGTACAGCCACATTGATACCAGGCAACACATTATCCAATAACCCTACTGAAATAAGGGAAGAATGATCTGTCTGACCTGCTGCATTTTGCTGACTGCTATTTTCCAAAATAGAAAGATCAATAGCATCTACAATCAGATCAGTTGTCGCTACTTGCACAACCGCTTGTTGGTTACTATCTGTAGTGTCGGTAGAAGAATCACTGTTATCCAATACACCTACATGTAAGTCGTCTCCGATAATAGTATCGGTTCCGCTTACTTCCACGACAGCTTCATGGTTGCTATCTGTAGTGTCAGTAGAAGAATCATTGTTGTCCAATACGCCTACATGCAAGTCGTCTCCGATAATAGTATCCGTTCCACTCACTTCTACTACAGCTTCATGGTTACTATCTGTAGTGTCGGTAGAAGAATCACTGTTATCCAATACACCTACATGTAAATCGTCTCCTACAACAGTATCGGTTCCACTCACTTCCACTACAGCTTCATGGTTGCTATTTGTAGTGTCGGTAGAAGAATTACTGTTGTCTAACACTCCTACATGCAAGTCATCTCCGATAATAGTATCGGTTCCGCTTACTTCCACTACAGCTTCGTGGTTGCTATCTGTAGTGTCGGTAGAAGAATCGCTGTTATCCAATACGCCTACATGCAAGTCGTCACCGATAATAGTATTCGTTCCACTCACTTCCACTACAGCTTCATGGTTGCTATCTGTAGTGTCAGTAGAAGAATTACTGTTGTCCAATACGCCTACGTGCAAGTCGTCTCCTACAACAGTATCGGTTCCGCTTACTTCCACTACAGCTTGATGATTACTATCTGTAGTGTCAGTAGAAGAATCATTGTTGTCCAATACGCCTACATGTAAGTCGTCTCCGATAATAGTATCCGTTCCACTTACTTCTACTACAGCTTCATGGTCGTTGGTATTGCTATCAGTGGATTGATTTTGTTGATCCAATACACCAATATGCAAGTCGTCCGTTACGATTGTATCGGTTCCTGTCACCTCTACAGCAGCTTGATGATCTTGTTGATCTGTTGTCGTATTGTTGTGCTCTGGTAACACATCAACATTGAATTCATCACCGAGTATTGTATCTTCTGTCTCAATACTGATTACTGCATTCGATCCAGAAGAGTCTGTTGATGTTGTATCTTTATTTTCCAAAATACCTACATGAACAGCACTTGATGAAGAATCTTCATTGTGAAGATCAATTTTCAGCAATGCATCATTTGTTGAATCTGCTGATACTGTTCCTTGTGACCATCCCAATACCGCCGCTAGACAACCTGTCGCTACCATTGTTTTCATTGACCATCTCATTGTTAATCGCTCCCTTTAATTTTTTATTTTTTCAAATAAAATAGGGAGCTTCTTGCGGTGGTTGTCCTGGTGGTGCATGTGTCCATTGATTACTGCCATGCTCGGATTGAGCACGGTACGTTAAAAGATGAATACGATAATGCTTCCAATTTGCCAAACGATTATTAACAAATACATTTTGCGAATTGGAAGGATTACTGTTACTAGACCATTCTGCTGAACTTGAAGAATGTGCAACGACTAATCCTTGCACGCCTTGAATATCAAGCCAAATCGCTGCGCTTGGAGAAACAGGTTCTGTTCCTTTCACATCTGAAATAAATGGCTTACTGGATGGTTCTGGTTCAACAGATGTCTGAATTGCAAACGTATCTGGATTTGATCCATCAGATACAGATTCATCTACTGGCAATGCTGTTGCATCTGATGATGTCTGAACAGATTGAACTTTTTCTTGAACTGGACTTGGAATCGTAGAAATATTTTTGGAAATAGATTTGGGTATTGATGGAATTGAAGCTGGTATATCTTTATCGTTAGACTCATTGATCGGTGAAGATTGAACTGCCTCTGTCGATGGGGACTGGGTTGCAATATGAACCGATGGGACAGCAGGTTGAACCGGTGGCATAGCTGGTGTATGACTATCCGGATCACCTTGAGTACTATTTTTCTGAGAATGGTGAGTTGCAGTTGTATCTTTCGATGGATTCGGTGCTACGGAATCATCCGGTACCGGAGTAGGTCGAACGTCTACTGGAAGCTGCGGTACAATCGGCGGAAGATTGATCACCGGCACATCAGGAACAACAGGTACGACTTCGGGTATAACCGTTGTGGTTGTATCTACAACAGAAGTGACCGTATCCTCTACTGTTTTAACGGTAGAATCTAAGACACCTGTAACGGTATTAGTTGTGTTGTCTACAGTATGTTGCACAGTGTCTGTAACATTGTTCACCGTCTGATCTACTGTAGAAGTTACACTACCTAATACATCAGAAGATTGTCCATTAGCTGCTTGATCTACTTCTTGAATGACATTAGCAGGTAGATCTACAACGTCTTTGACAATCGTAGTGGCATCTGTAGTGGCTTGATCTACTGTAGTAGATACTTGATTCGTAGTTTCTTTTACAGTGTTGGATACATTGTCTACTGTTTTGTCGACAGTATCTGTTGTACCTTTGACGGTGTCTTTGACTACATTACTGATCGAACTGGTTGTGCTACTTAATACATTACCGACTAAGCTTGTTGTGGACTTCGCCGATTCATTTGTCGTCGATGAAGTCTGAGCAGTGGATGAATCAGGATTCGATACTTCTCCATCGGCATGAGCAATATCATGATGTGTAAAATAATACAAAAACAAAGCAATCAACAAAGCTAACACTCGATACTTCATAGGAGCTTTCACCTCCTTTCTATCGAAAGAATGTTGAGACAACGATGTTTAGACAACCAATCAAGCATTTAAAAGTTTAGTTACTTATATATTACCCTTTAGGTTACTGATTGATATCTAATTTTATACTTTTTTTATAGTAAATGTTTATTCTTATCGCGTACTTTTCGACAAAAATCATCAAATTACATAAAACCCATTGACATACTTGGTTTTAGCTTCTATATTAAATTTTAATATAATTAATTACTTGAAAGCTTTAAAGCGATTATGTACAGGGGGAAAAGAAAATGAAAAAGAGTTCAAAGTTAGCTAGCTTGCTTACATTAATGGTAGTTTTGGTAATGGCTTTAAGTGCTTGCGGTAATGGAGCGGCTAGTAATGATGCCACGGATACAGGCTCTTCTGATCAACCACTTAAAGGTAAAAATATCGCTCTCATTATGCGTTTAAACAACGGAACTTTTTCAGCTCAATATGTAGATGGTGTAAAAAATCAAGTAGCCAAATATGGTGGAACCGTTACAGTCATTACAGCAGATAACGATCTGAGCAAAATGGCTTCTGCTCTCGATGCAGCTGTAAATCAGGGTGAATTCGATGGAATCTTACTTGATCATGGAGACGCAGGTGCTCTTACAATGGGCGTACAAAAAGCAGTGCAAGCCAATATCCCTATCGTTGCTTTTGACTCTGCATTAGATGGCGTACAAGGCGTAACTAATCTGGCACAAAATGACCAGAAAATGGCGGAATTAACGTTAGACCAACTGGCGAAAGATGCAAATGGTAAAGGCAATATCGTTAAAATCTGGGTTGCTGGCTTCCCTCCTATGGAATCTCGTCAAATTTCGTATAAAGCATTCCAAGCCAAATATCCAGATATCAAAGAAATTGCCGCTTTCGGTACAGCAGACAATGCTCAATTGGATGCACAGACACAAATGGAAGCTATTTTAAAACAATATCCAAATAAAGGCGATATTACAGCTGTCTGGGCAGCTTGGGATGAATTCGCTAAAGGCGCAACAAATGCAATCAAGCAAGCGGGACGTGATGAGATCAAAGTCTATGGTATTGATCTGAGTGATGAAGATTTGAATTTGATTCAGGATAAAAATAGTCCGTGGATCGCTTCAGCGGCTGTTGATCCGACAACGATCGGACGTGTACAAGTTCGTTATTTGTATCAAAAATTCGCTGGCAACACCAAAGATGAAAAAGTAGAATTGGAACCTGTCTATGTACAGCGTGATGATCTACCCAAAGACAAAAAAGTAACGACAGCAGATCTCAATGAATATGTAAAAGGCTGGGGCGAAAGTGATCAAGGGAATACTGATCAATTAAAAGCACTAGAAAAATCGGTGGCTGGACAATAATCCAAAAACATACATTCCTACTTTAATGTAGACCCACATTCCGGCGGTTTCTTAGGAGACCGATCCGGATTTTGTCTATACAGATATGGATGCGAAAGGAACAATCCCATGAATACTCCTCTACATGTCTCAACAGGTAGTCTAGTGATGAACGGCATCTATAAGTCATTTGCCAATGTACCTGCACTAACCGATGTGGAATTTACAGTAAACAGTGGTGAGATTCATGCACTACTCGGAGCAAATGGTGCAGGTAAAAGTACATTGATGAAAATTTTATCGGGTGCTTATACTTCTGACCAAGGTCATATTGTGATCAACGGTGAGCAAGTCAAGATCGATTCGCCAGCCGCCGCCAAGCAAGCCGGGATTCAATGTGTCTATCAAGAAGTAGACACTTCGCTTATTCCCCAGTTGTCAGTCGCCGAAAATATTTTACTCAGTCATCTGACTTCTTCTCAAGGCAGTCCAATTCTGCATTGGAAATCTATTTATCAGCAAGCTGAAGCAATTTTGCAAAAATTAGGATTTGCGATCTCTGCTCGTCAACAGGTGAGTGAATTGTCTTTAGCGGAAAAGCAGTTGGTATTAATCGCACGCATTATGGCGGAACAAGCTAAATTCGTTATTTTCGATGAACCTACAGCTCCGCTGAGTATGGAAGAAGCCGAACGATTATTTACCATCATGGAAGGCTTGAAAGCACAAGGAATCGGAGTTATTTTTATTTCCCATCGATTGCCTGAAATTTTTAGAGTCTGCGATAAGATTACAGTGATGCGTGATGGTAAAAAGGTAAGTACTGTGGCTACAGCTGAGACCAATGCTAATGAAGTGGTACACTCGATGCTCGGTCGAGCTTTTGCAGAAGAATATCCCAAAACATTTGTAACGATTGGTGACCCTCTACTAACCGTATCTGATCTAGCAGCAGGTCGATATGTACAAGGGGTTGATCTGGAAGTTCGACGTGGTGAAGTCGTTGCTGTTGTGGGATTGGTTGGAGCCGGCAAAACGGAATTGTCTAAATTGTTATTCGGCGCGGATCAACCCGAACGAGGAACAATTCAATTAAACGGTCGTAACCTGCATTCCAAAACGCCTTATCATGCACTTACTTCCGGGATTGTGCTTGTTCCTGAAGAACGCCGTAAAGAAGGTATTTTGGTCAAAGAATCGGTGCTGCATAATTTAAGCTTACCTATTTTGAAAAAAATCACCCGTATGGGTATCGTCTCGAAAACTGCTGAAAAACAGCATGGTGATCAATTGATTCAATCGCTAGGCATCAAAACGTCATCGGATCAGCAGTTAACGGGCTATCTCAGTGGAGGAAATCAACAAAAAGTAGCGATTGGCAAATGGATGCAGACAGATGCAGAACTTTTTATACTCGATGAACCGACTAAAGGCGTTGATATTGGAGCCAAACGGGATATTTTCAAAGTGATCGGAGAACTAGCTGGTCAAGGTAAAGGCATTCTATACCTTACATGTGAATTTGAGGAAGCGATCGGGCTGGCTGATCGTATCCTCGTCATGTGTGATGGTAAAATCATGAAATCTTTTAACTATGGAGAAGCTTCACAAGAAGATTTGTTATATTATGCCAGCGCTGGCCGGGAGGAACTTGTATGAATCACAAAATCGCTCAATTCTCGTATCGTTATGGAGCTTTGATCTTTATCGGGCTTGTGCTACTCTTTTTCTCTATTTATAATCAACACTTTTTTACCTACAACAATATCAGCGATATTTTGCGTTCCATCTCAATTGTCACATTTGTTGCGATTGGTATTACGATTTCACTGACTGTAGATGGATTCGATCTCTCTGCGGGCTCGACCGTATCGCTCACGACTGTTGTAGTGGCAGCGATGATGGTCTGGCATCAGATGCCTTTGATTCTGGTCTTGATTGTTCCTTTGATTATTGGCGCACTGGTCGGATTATTAAATTCTTTTTTGATTGTCAAAATTCGTATTCCTGATCTACTGGCTACACTAGCTGTGATGTATATAGTTAGCGGCATTCATAGAACGTATACAAAAGGTTATTCGATCTACAATAATATGCAATTTCAAGATGGAACCAAAGCACCCGGTGTGATGTTGGATTCATTTCTATGGATTGGTCAGGGTAAATTATTAGGTGTTCCTTTCCCTGTTATTCTAATGCTGGTCGCTGTGATTGGGATGCATTTATTCTTCAAATATACACGTGGTGGACGACAAATGATTATGACAGGTAGTAATGAAGAAGCGGCTCGTCTATCTGGTCTACGTGTGAATCGTGTGCGTACCCTTGCGTATGTAGCTTCCGGTGTATTTGCAGCAGTTGGCGGGATTTTATTTGCAGCTCGTGTCGGTTCCGGTCAGATTGATGCAGGATCGTCGATGCAAATGGATGCACTTGCAGCAGTGTTTGTAGGCTACTCGGTATTTGGTGCAGGTCGTCCGAATGTTATCGGTACTTTTTTCGGTGCTGTGTTGATGGGAGTACTCGTCAATGGAATGACTATGCTTCATGTCCAGTATTACACTACAGATATTATCAAAGGAGCAGTACTTGTTCTCGCTTTGGCAGTAACTTTTGTGCATCGTAAACGTCAAAAAGTATAACTTAAAACGTTGGATCGGCTATAGGACATACTAAATACTTGATTTTTAAAGGAGGATATTCGATATGACCCTTTCTCAACCATCGTATGAAGCTCTTACAGAACATACAGCAATCACCCTTGCCAAAAAATTAGAGTTATTCGATAGCAATGCCGATCTGGTCTGTCATGAAATTGGTGATGGGAATCTTAATATGGTATTTCGGATCACAGAACCTGCTGCTCAGCGTGGCATTATTATCAAGCAAGCTCTTCCTTATGTACGTGTGATTGGAGAAGGTTGGCCTTTGACTTTGAACCGTGCTGTGATCGAAAGTGAAGCATTGCGACATTTCGCCAAACATGCACCTCAGTTTGTACCGGAAATTTATTATACCGATGCAGCTTATGCCATTACCGTTATGGAAGATCTGTCTCATCTCACTATTGTACGTACAGGGTTAGCCAGTGGTTCTACGTATCCGTTACTCTCCACCCATATTGGTGAATTTCTAGCAAAGACTCTTTTTGCAACGTCAGACTTTGCGATGGGCCCGCAGGAGAAGCGTGAACTGGCACTACAATTTCATAATCCTGAATTGTGTAAAATTACAGAAAATTTCGTATTCACGTATCCACTATTTGACCATGAGACTAACGATGTAGAAGATATTTTGCGTCCTACAGCAGAAGCATTATGGAACGATCAAGTTCTTTTATTAGAAACGGCGAAGTTGAAGCAGACATTTATGACCCATGCCGAAGCTTTGCTACATGGTGATCTGCATACCGGTAGTATTTTTGCCAGTGACGAAGAAACCAAAGTTATCGATCCTGAGTTTGCTTTTTACGGACCGATCGGGTTTGATGTAGGTCTATTTATAGCTAATACTCTATTGTCTGCACTGGCTCGTGAAGAAAGTGACCGAGCTGCACTGTTATTTCATATTACTCAAGTATGGGATGTATTTACAATAACGTTCTCCAATCTATGGCGACAGAACAACGTAGACGATTTTTCACAGGTCGAAGGTTATCTGGAATATCAGTTACAACATATTTGGGAAGATGCTGTTGGTTTCGCAGGAAGTGAGATCATTCGTCGTATTTTCGGTTTGGCTCATGCTCGGGATATTGAAGCGATCACAGAAGATGCTCACCGACTGGCTGTCAAACGCAATGCAGCTGCGCTAGGACGTGATTTTATAGTAAACCGTTCGTTATACGAAAGTCCTTCGCAAATCGTACAGGCGCTACAACAGGTCGTTACAGGAGCATCTATCGTGCATATCTAACTTTTCAGATCACCATATCGTTTGAATGTAGAACAGATGAACAGCAGCATCAAAAAAGCTACCTCCAACTCTTTAAGAGTAAAGGTAGCTTTTTTATGTACTTTTGAATAGATGCAGAGATCCAAATGCTCTATACTACACCATTCGTGAGACTTGCCACAATACAGGGGTAAGCTTAATCTGCTCTCCTAGCCATTGACGAGCAATGTGTTGAAATATCTCTGCGGTGCCACTACAGAAAAATTCATGGACAGGCAACTCTTCAGTAAGCGCTAGCTTGCCTTTATTGTACAAAATAGTACTGATCTCACGTGCTGTTTCTTCGGCTGAATTGATCAACTTAACATCAGGGCCGACAGCAGCTTGAATCGCTTCATGTAGAAATGGATAATGCGTACAACCTAGAATCAGACAATCAATCGGATAACTACGTACAGGCGCTAACACTTGCTGTGCTACCTCATAAGCTTCACCGTCTAGAAATACACCACGTTCGACTAAAGGAACAAATTCAGGGCAAGCCTGACTGTATACCTGTATAAACGGTGATAATTGCTTCAACGCTGCTGAATATGCACCACTATTAATCGTTCCGACCGTACCAATAACGCCGACAAAGCCTGTTTTAGTTGCACTAATTGCTGCTCTTGAACCTGGATGAATCACACCGATTACCGGTATAGACACTTTTGAACTGATATGTTCTAAGGCTGCTGCCGTTGCGGTGTTACAAGCAATCACTATCATTTTAGGTTGAAAGGTCATTAAATAATTCACAATTTGCTCTGTAAATTCTCTAACTTCTTCGAGAGAACGAGGTCCATAAGGAGCACGCTCAGTATCTCCAAAATAAATGATTTTTTCGCGTGGTAGTTGTCGCATAACTTCTTTTGCAACAGTTAATCCTCCCACACCGGAGTCAAATATAGCTATCGGTTGTTGCACGTACATATCGCTTCCTTTTCGTAAACTGTACCTATTATACCGTATACACACATAGTCGCAAGTGAAAGATGTAACGTTGATTTAGACGCTGTAATTTCCTTTTGTTTCTGGGCCTTGTGTGTCTGCTTGTTCTGCTTTGAGAGCAGCCAATTCTACTTTTACTTCTGCTGTTGCAATATTGATCTGTTCTTTCCAATCTTTGACCACACCGACAACTTCTCTACTCAACTCGGCGAGTTCACGACCTTTAGCTCCTGCAATACGAGCATTCGTAGAAATATCGGAACGCAGTTCACGACCTTGCTTAGGTGCAAGTAAAAGTGCTGTGGATCCTCCTACCAATAGTCCTGTCAAAATACCACATGTTAAACTTTTTGATTTGTTATGATTTGGCATTGTTATCTCTCCTTCGTTTCACTTATGTTTTCTATATGTGTATTACCCATACACCGCTTAAATATCCCACTTGTCTGCTGAGCATTATGCTACAACCCAAAAAGCAGACCTATAAGCTGTCTGCTTTTACTCAGAACTTGTCGATGATTGGGGTTGAAATTGAATCTGATAGACACAACAACGTCCACCTTTAGCAATACATTCTGTACGCTCTACATCAGCTTGCAACAATTGTTCAAATAACTGCTGTTCACACTGACAAGCGATATCATAACGATTAGCAATCTGGTTAATCGGACAGTTGTATTCGTAAATCGTATAATGATTCTCACTTTGTTGTTCATAACGAGCCATATAACCACCGTTATGCTGAATATCTGTTAACGCCGCTACTCGTTCTTGATGATCTTCAGTGTCGGCAATACTTTGATAACGAGATAATAACTTCTGCTTACGTCCTTCAAACAATCGAGATACATCTTCTTCATCCAATTCACTCAACAAATCTAGCGCTAGCTGGTGATAATTATGCGGAAAATGTTCTTCTGCTCGTTCACTTAACCGAAAGCGCAAAAATGGTCTACCTGTCGGGATACGTATGGTTTCGGTGATCAGTAACCCTTCTTGATCTAACGTATGAATATGACGTCTTACCGCCATCTCTGTAATATTTAATTCCCGTGCTAGCTCAGATACACTGAAAGGTCCTTGTGTTTTGAGCATAATCATAATACTGCGCCGGGTCGATGGTTCCTGATGGGACTTCATCGTATGACCCCCTTGCTCTAAATTGAAATAAAAATGACCCCATCCGCTTTGTCAGCGAAAAGGGTCACATCATCCCTTTGTGTATTAACGCTATTGTAGCGTATCAACAAGGGGATGTAAATTCCAAAGCTATCTTTTCAAACAAGATATTTACAATCTTATTCCCTATTATGTAGACGTAGAATTACCTGATGCTCTGTCTACATTTACTACAGTCAACGAATCTAATTCCTGATCCAGATACGTATACACACGTTGACCAAATTCTTTCAACACATGCACTAAAGGAGTCGTTAGCGGGTGCAGTTCTGTACGATTCCAATCATAATATTCTTGTACTAGTGGGCGACGCAGACGTACTAATGCAGTCAATGTCTCACCCATCGGTTGATCAATCACTTTCTCATCACGCATAATGTCTACGATATCGTCATAACTACTAGCATCCCGCATAATAAAACCGTCAATCAAATAACTGCCGATATCTGTGACACATTCAATCGCTAAATGAAGGGCTCGCTCTTGAACAAAACCAGAAATAAGACTGCTGTCCCAATGCGTAGACACTTGTTGTAATGCTTCACATACATCTTCTAGGGCTACAATTCTTCGTTCAATCTGTTCACGGTTTATATAGTACAAAAGAGTCACACCGCCTTAGTATTCGTAGTCTGCTGCTATTGAACTTTCTCTGACACTATTCATGTATTCAATGATTTTCACATGTTCTGGATGCACTTGATACGCTTGTAGACCTTCTAATGTCTCAAATGTAGCGGTCAAAGCTACATCATAAGAACGTTCTGTACGTAAAATATCTGCGCCAATCTCCAAAGCAATCAGTGATTCCACTTTGCCTTCCAAACTTCTCAATTTGGCTACGGTTTCATTTACAACTTCAGTTGTTGGATTTTTCAACTTAAATAAAACAATGTGTTTGATCATAACAGAATAGCTCCTTTGTATAGACAATAAGTTTCTTTCTTATCGTATCATAAATGAATTACAGATGCGCTGATAAAAAAAGCTGATACTCATAAAGAGTACCAGCTTTTTGGTCATGCTATATTACAGATTCATACCGGGTATGAATACTATTATTCTTTGCCCACTTCTGGAACTTCTTCGCCTGCATCATTTGTAGCAGCATCAGTTGTTTCTGCTTCATCAGCAGTAGTAGGTTCAAGATCTTCTTCAGCTACACGAGGTACGATTACAGAAGCGATAATCTCTTCTTCGTTCGATACCAATGTAACGCCAGATGGTAATTTAACATCGCTTGCGATGACTCTGTCGCCGATTTCCAATCCGGAAATATCAACTTCAAGGCTACTTGGCAAGTTTTTAGCCAAACCGCTCACTTCTAGTTCTGTTGCTTGGTGTTGCAATACACCACCAGATTTAGTACCGATTGCTTCGCCATGGAAGTCAATTGGCATTGTTACCTGAATTGGTTTAGTATCAGAAACCTGCATAAAGTCAGCATGCAAGATGCGACCATCTACACGTTGTACATCTTTAATCAATACTTGTACTTCTTTTCCGCCTTCAACAGCAAGTGAGAACATTTCTGCTCCACCGCGTTTAACGTGAGCTAGCAATTGTTTGGAATCTACATGTACAGGTACGCTGCCCAAATCTGGACCATATACTACACCTGGAACGCGTCCGTTTAGACGAAGTTCACGCATTTCAGAACGTTTTGAACTTTCTCTTTTTGTTGCTGTAAGTTTTTCGTGATTTGTACTCATAAGTATTGGCCTCCTAATAATATAAAACGATTATGTGGTAGTTTTAGATGTTGCAACCGATTTGGTCAAGCAATCGGCTATCGTCTTATTTAATACCCCATTAAACAACAAATGTATCAGAAATGAATTTATTTTTTTATAAAAGAACCAAAATACTTGCACACAATTGATTAGAAACCCAGACGTACCAAGTCATACGCTCTATTTTTATTTTTTTATAAAATTAATCATTTAGCTCTTAAATAATATGGATATATGCAACTATAAAAGGATAAATATAGATATAAGTGTATTTTATGGTTCTATTTTAAAATCTCTCTGCGGATAACAACGCATACTAATTTGATAAAATATTCGATAGCTTTATCCTGTTTATTTTTCTATTCATTTGTTGATGTAAAGAGAGTATGTTTTATTGATTTTGAGGTGAGAACGTTTGAAGTATATAAAGAAGGATTAAAGAACATATAGATCAACTTTTAGATACTGCTATGATCTATATTACTGATTTGCATATGTTATTATGCTTATAATCATTCTTATTTGATAAATATTCTTAATTGGTTAAAAATAGTGTCCATGTCAGCTTGAAACGAGCGTCTGTGTGTTGTAGGATGTTGAAAGGACACTAAACCTAATATCACGAAAAAATAGATCAATCGGAGGAAATATGCCTAATCAACCAGAACGACACTTTATAGAGGCGTGGTCTCTGATCAACCGTAAGTATCTCGGCAAAGGAGTTCGAGTAAAGCGATTCCGCAGACCGACACGTTGTCAAATTCGCAATCGTGTATTGCTTGCTGTACTCATGGTCAACGATATCAAACTATCTGAACTTGCAGAACGGTTATCGGTTTCATCACGAAGCGTTAGTGCTTGGGTCTATGAAGGCCGCCTCCCTGGCAAAGCTAATCTTGAAAAAGTATGCCGGGAATTAGGATATCCGCATCACATTTTGTTTAACCAGCAGGTGATTAATAATAGCCCTGTGATTTGCCAGCAAGAACCTTCTCGCTTTATGAAAAGAACGATTACTCGTTCACCGGTACGCAATCACATTTTGACAGGTTTATGTATGGTTCATGATTTATCTGTAACCGATGTCAGTCATTGGATTGGTGTTCATCCAGGTACATTCCGCAAGTGGTTACATCAAGCAACTTTGCCTTCTCCTGCATTTCAAGAAAAAACAGAGCAATTTTTCCGTATTCCCAAATCTGTCTTATTCGCTGACTGTGTATTGGGCGAAGACGAAAAATCTCAAGCGTAATCTAGCATCTTCACATTGAATGTATAGGTACAACCAAATAAGCAGTACAAAAACTCCGCTTTCCCACTGAATCTAGTGAGAAGCGGAGTTTTTTTATATACATATCATCCATAAAAGTAATCATAAAAATGCGCGAATAATTCCGCTCCCAAAATAGGCTCAAGCGCAGCCTTTAACTGAGCATCAAATTCAGGTAGAACCACACTATCATCATCGGTAATTTCAAAAACATCAAATGATCCATAGACCACTTCAATCCATGCCGTCATAGCGGTAAAAAAATCAGCTAGATTTGATGCTATTAAAAAAGGGTTCCCTGCGTCATAGCCTGCATATACAGGTGTGCCTTCTTGATGAGTATCTACCAGAATAGGCTTACCTTTACCCAGATCATCTGCAATAATTACCCAATGAGATGGCCATGTATCGCTTGCTTCAAATGGCTCAGACATGCCTACCCAGCGATAACCGATCAATGCTTGTTGCAATTGATCAATCGACCAAAAAATGATCGGAGCAAAACCTGTTTCAATCAGGATATCATTCGGTTGATAACGACTCAGATAATAATCCAATTCAGCAGAACTTGGAATGTTGTCTGGCCACTGTTGCTGTAATGTGTCCGGTTGTATCGGAGTAAAGTGACCCTGAAGCTCAAAGGTACGATGAGTTTCTACAAATGTAGATAATGCTTGTTCTAATGTCTTCATAAGTACACTCCTTATTACAAAATAGCTTAAAGAGATAACCGTTCTTCCTTGTTGATCTCTATATAAATGATTATGCTGGAGATGATGTCGATTCTCGAATAATCAGTTCAGGGGTATGTATCTTCTCACCCAGACCACGTTGTTCTCCATCTAACATCTGCAAAATCATTTCTGCTGCTGCTGTGCCTAATGCATGCTTAGGATGACTAAGTGTAGTTAACTTCACTTCTGTTGCAGTCGCTAAAAAAGAATCATCAAATCCCACTAACGAAAGGTCATTCGGTACAGACAATCCTGCTTCACGTACCACTTGAAGCAAATTCACAGCTAACTCATCATTATATAGAACCCAGCCTGTTGCACGTTCTTGAGCAGATTGTTCAATCAACTGCTTCGCTTGTGCAATCGGTGCAGTACTTTTATCATCTGTATTATACGTGAAGATCAGTGATGGCTGTAGCGGAATACTGTACTTGCGATGGGCAGCTACGAACCCTTTCATTCTGCGCACACCTTGCATATCATCTGTTTTGAAAAAACCGGCTATGCGCCGATGCCCTAACTCAATTAAATGTTGAGCTGCCAAAAAACCTCCACGCTCATCATCCATTCGTAGACAAGCCGAATCCATTTCTTCGTAACTCGCATTGATCATCAGATAAGGAATAGACCGATTTTCAATCGTCAGAAAATAATTCAGATTCGCACTACGTTCTCCACTACGAGTAGGCTCTACAATCAAAGCCGCTGGAGACTGATTGAGCATCATTTCCATACACTCCCGCTCTTTGGTGGGATCGTTCTCTGTACTTGCTAGTAACAGCCGGTAGCCCTCGCTACGAAGTCTTGTTTCGATGCCTTGCACAATTTGTGGGAAAATATAATCAGAGATATAGGTTGTGATGACACCGACAGTTTTGTTATCATCGACCGATTTGACAGCAGGATCAGCAACAAATGTTCCTTTACCTTGCATCCGGTTTAACCAGCCTTCTCGCACCAGCTCTCCTAATGCTTGACGAACGGTCTGTCGGCTTACACTGAATTGATCAGCGATCTCATGTTCTGAAGGCAGTCGGCTACCCGGTAATAATTTGGATGAATGTATCCATGATAATATTTCATCTCGAACTTGTCTGTATTTTGCGGCCATAATTCCTCCGAACGATTGATAAAGATATATCATATGTTATTTTACCATAAACATAGTCTATTAGATCAATTGATGTTCATTCATATATTTCAGTCCTGTATAACGGTTACGTAGCGTATGCGCCGAATGTAAAGCAAGCTCTAACCATTCAGCTGGCATTTCTAATTGCTCATATTCGCTCGGTCCACCTGCGGCAGATAACCATTGTTTCATTTGTGCACTGGTCGGAATATGTTTGTAAGCAGCAAATGCTTTAACTTCAGGATGATTAACTGCTAATTGACGATAATGATCAGCTAGAAGTGCTGAAGCCACACCTACTTTGGCTCCATGTAAAATTTGTCGGTGTCCACCTTTGATCAGTTCCATTTCCCAGCGATGAGAAATATGATGTTCTCCACCTGAAGCAGAGCGAGAATGATCAGCAATCAACATCGCTATTCCTGAAGCAAGTAACGAATGCATTACTGTATAGATGCCTTCTGCACTACCTGAAGCAATCAAGTCTACTTTTTCAATACATTGATTAAGTGCTTCTTCTGTGATGTCATAGACCAATTGGTTATAAGGTTCATTACCGAGATCACGAGATACTTTCCAATCAGCAAGTGAAGTACATTTGCCTAACATATCCCCAAATCCTGCGGCAGTTAAAGTCTGTGGCGCATTCATTAAGACATTGATATCGGCAAAAATAGCTTGTGGAGCTTTGGCTTGAAACGTTTCTTTGGTTACATTAACGATTAACGGTGCTCCCGCAGAAGTGAATCCGTCGACTGACGCAGCGGTAGGTACAGAAAGAAACGGTTTATCCATTTTATAACTAACAATCCGTACTACATCATGAATCGTTCCTGAACCGACTGCAATAATAGCATCTATCTCAGGGGTTACAGCTAGCAACAATTGTACGATCGTCGCTTCATCTGCAATCACATCACCCACTTTATTTTCACGCAGTTCTAATTCTGTAATACCTACCTCTATACTTTGTAGCAAATCTATAATCTGTCGTCCTACTGCTTCATACGTATTCGTATCATAGACAACCATCACTTGTTGATATCTTTCAGTCTGCACATATGCAGGTAGTTTGCGAACTGCACCTGATTCAAGTTCGATATGAATACCGATTGTTTTGAAATGTTGACCTCCTGCATCCAAAGCAGATTGTTGATTCCAAAGCGTAATTTGTTCATTGATAGAGGTTGTTGGTTGCTTCATGTTGTCATCTCCTTCTTTATAATAAAGATACCGCTTACAATAGTAACGAACTTGTACATATAAATAATTAAATTATGCGTCATAATATCCTACTTGTACATACATTTTAGAAAATTTTTATATTATTGTCTATGTTTGAGTAGCTATTTTCGGTATTAAACAAAAAAAGACATTGGTTTAGAATGTCTTCTTTTGCGGTTTAACCTTTTCAATGGCTATATGATTATTAGATGATCCATATCCATCGACCGACCAACAATACCAGAATCATCACCGTTCCACATTGAAGCGAAGTTCGTAAAGATAACCATAGTAATTGCTGATGCGTCTGTAAATTACGTTTGTTTTTCATATGCTGGTACATACGGCACAATGGAATAGCTGTCAGTAAAGCAAGAATACCGTAGATAGGCAATCCGCCTACAAGCACACAGATCAAAATGCTGAACAGTGCAAGACACAACAAAACAATCGAAAAACGAAAAGATTTGCGTTCTCCCCATACAACTACCAGTGTACGCTTACCAACTTGTTTGTCAGTTTTCCAATGTAAAAAATGATGATTAAAAAAGGTCAGTGTCGTTAGTAATCCCATCGGTAGTGACAAAAAGAATAATCGAATATCAAAATGACCGGTCTGCACATAATAAGCACCCATGACTGGAAAAACGCCAAAACATAATACATGTGCAAGTTCACTACTGCCTTTACCAATATATCCGTATTTGACCGGTGGAACGACATAAAATAAAGCCAATAATCCACCTATGCCACCCAGTAATAAAACGCCCCATCCGCTTAAAAAGTATAATGTTACCGCACACATAATCGTAATTGCCAGCATACTCCATGTCACCCGGGCAAATGTTTGTTCACTCCATTTCCCAGTAGTCAGATACCCTGAATCGGTTGAAATCGATTCATCCGATTGATAAGCAGCTACATCGACACCACTACGATAATCCCATAGATCATTAATCATCATCGAAAAAATATGTATGGCACTGGAGCCAATCAACGTTAATAGAAAAATGATCACACTAAACTGGTCATTCCAGATCCATGCTGCCAAAGCTCCTTGTATCACACAAATGATCATCAAGGGCACAAAATGCAATCGCGAAGCTTGAGTAAACTCTATCCATTTGCTCATTATGTTCCACCTTTATTTTATAGTTGGTTCTATACGTATCTATTTTTGTAAGATACTGTTCATTAACCGTCTCCATGACTTTCAAACGCCTAGCTGTGATGTATCCTTATCACTTCATCGATCATGAATCATCAAAAAGGACAACAAAAAAAGCGTATCACCTGATCAAAAGGCAATACGCTTTTATTTACATATAACTATATCTAATTCTGTATTATCCAATCGTACGCGTTAAAATATCAATCACTTCTTGTTTGCTTTGAGCATTGATCAATTCAGCACGAAATTCTTCATGAATTAATTTGCGAGAAAGAGCCACTAAAATCTGCAAATGTTCATTTCCAGCATTCTCTTCAGGTACACCAATCATAAATGCAATTTGAGCAGGTTGATCATCTAAAGATTCCCAATCAATCGGCTCTGCAAATCGTGAAAAGGCTAAAGCTGCTTTGGCTACACCTGCTGATTTACCATGAGGAATCGCTACACCAAAACCAATTCCTGTTGAACTTTGTTGTTCACGTGCCATCACAGCATCTACATAAGCTGCTTCGTTGGTCACTGCGCCAGAAGCTTTCATACCGGCTGCCATTTGTTGAATCGCTTCTTCACGTGTGGTTGCTGTAGAAGGTAAAAAAATACTTTCTGTGCTTAATAGTTCGCTGATATTCATGGCTAGTGTCACTCCTTCTCATCATCTTCATCTAATTATTATTTGTGAACCCACTAAGCAGAAATATGGACAGCGACCGGAAAGAGGGTCTTTCCGATCGCTTGTAATGAATTATAATTACTTATAACTTAGCAGGTGCTTTGCGTTTAAGCAACAAGACCATCAATGCTGTAACGACTGTACCGATCACAATAGATAATACATATTGTGGTAAATGATCAATTGCATTCGGGATAAAGAGAACGAATACACCACCATGAGGAGCATGTAGTCCGCCACCAAAGTACATGGACAATGCACCAGCAACTGCTGAACCTACCATAAAGGAAGGAATAACACGAATCGGATCGGCTGCACCAAACGGAATCGCTCCTTCGGTAATAAACGATAATCCGAGAACCGAAGCAACTTTACCTGCTTCACGTTCTTCTTTCGTAAAGCGATTTTTAGCTATAACGGTTGCTAACCAGATACCTAGTGGTGGAGTCATCCCTGCTGCCATAACAGCAGCCATTGGTGTATACAGTGAAGCACCTAGCAGTCCTACTGCAAACGTATACGCTGTTTTGTTGAAAGGGCCACCCATATCAAGTGCCATCATTGCGCCAAGAATAGCACCTAGCATAATTGCATTTCCTGCACCCATATTCGTTAACCAAGCTGTCAAACCAGTCAACAACCATTCAATCGGCTGACCGATAACGTAGACCATCAATAGACCAATAGCAAGAACAGACAAGACTGGAACGATTAAAATCGGTTTAAGACCTTCAAAGTTTTTAGGCATTTTGATCGTTTTGATCAAGTAATGTGCAATATAACCAGCTACAAAACCTGCGATAATACCGCCGATAAATCCAGCGCCCATATCTTTAGCAAGTACACCACCAACTAAACCAGGTGCAAGTCCGGGTTTACCTGCGATAGAGAACGAAATGAATCCAGATAAGACGATAACCATAAGTCCCATTGAAGCGCCACCAATTGTGGACAAAGCAGCTCCGAATGAACCTTCGACTTGATCGACTCCACCTTTAGTGAAAGCGAATAAGAATGAGAATGCGATAATTAGACCACCCGCAATAACAAGCGGTAACATATTGGATACACCATTCATCAAGTGTTTGTAGAACATATTAGGCTTGCGACCTTCATTTTCTTCAGGTGTAGATGTTGGTGAAGCCCCAAGACCACTAGAAGCTTCTTTGGCAAGTGCACGATCAATCAATTCCCCTGGCACTTTAATCCCCTGTGCAACCGCAACACGGATAACTGGCTTGCCTGCAAAACGATCTTCATCTACATCGGTATCAGCAGCGATAATAATAGCATGTGCTTCAGCAATTTCTTGAGCGGTTAGACCATTTTCAACTCCGACTGCACCACGCGTTTCGACTTTAATCGGTACACCTTTTTGATCCGCAGCTTTTTGCAATGACTCAGCAGCCATATACGTGTGAGCAATACCGGTTGGACAAGCGGTAACAGCCAATAATTTTTTCATGGTAATATCCCCTTATAATTGAGTAATGGTCTAACCTGAACCAAGCTTAAACTGAAGCGTTCACAATAATTCTTTAGTATATTATTGCTGTTTTGCACTGCTGATGATGTTGGAATAAAACGCTTACAAATATGCTCTATGATAAAGCTTTGAATAGAAGAATGTAGTTATGCGATTGTCACTCCTATACCAAGCTTTCTCAACTGATGAATAACATAAGGCGGTACTTCTGAATCCATAATGCAATGATCAATTTCGGATACGTCTGCAAATTTAGCATAAGCGATATTACCGATTTTGCTATGATCTGCGAGTAAAATGACTTGCTTGGCAATTTCAATCATTTTGCGCTTAATAGCAGCTTCTGTGAGATTAGGGGTAGTAACACCTTCTTTGAGATCAAGACCATTCGTTGCAATAAAAGCTTTGTCTACGCGCACCATATCCAGTGAACGCTCTGCAATCGGGCCAACAAAAGCTAAAGTGTCTGGCCTCAGCAATCCGCCAATAATAGATAACTCAATATTCCGACAATCTCGAAGCTCACTGAGAACTATGACAGAGTTCGTAATGACTCGAATCCCCGACATATTCTTAAGCTCTCTAGCTAGTGGAAGAGTGGTTGTTCCTGAATCAAGCAAGATGGTATCTCCTGAATGAATCATCTCTACTGCTCGCTTCGCTATACGCTCTTTCTCTTCTCGAAAAGAATCTTCTTTGTCGACCATGTTTGGTTCAAAATTCACACTTTGAAGTGATACTGCTCCCCCGTGTGTTCTTTTCAAACGCTTTGCATCTTCTAACTCTTTGAGATCCCGACGAACCGTTGAATCGGATACACCAAAAGCTTCCCCTAGTTCTTGAACAGATGCCCTGTGATTCTCTTGTAAATACTGAACCATTTTATGCTTTCGTTCTTCTTCAAAAAGCATGGGACAACCCACCTGTCTACATATGTTAGCTAATATTGTGTTCATCACACTCTCATGATCGAGAATGATCGTTTACTGATTTTTTTCGACAATTTTCGTGATCGTTTGTGATTACTATTGATTGATTTTGATTATAACAGCGTTTTCATAGACTGTAAATAGATTTTTATAATTCTTTTGAACTAATTCATTTTCTAGGAGTTATAGATTATATATCGTCAGTAACTTGCCTAATATTTACATATATTTGCACGATTTCGCTCATTTTTTTTAATTTATAGTGTGAAATGATCACATAATACAAAATACGACATTATACTGCATCATGTTGACAACAAAAAAAACCTTTATCAAAAGAACAGAGGCTATATGTAATCAGCTTAATCTTTTGATAAAGGTTTTGAAGGGTTAAACTATTATTTAGCTACAAGTACTTTTTTCCATAAACCTAGAATTAATCCTGAAATAACAGCACCAATCGCAACAGCTAACAAGAACAATAAAGCATGATTTGCTAATGCCGCTACGAAAATACCACCATGAGGTGCAGGGATATTAATACCCCAAAATTGTGTTAATCCGCCTGCAACCGCAGAACCGATAATACAAGATGTTAAAATACGTAATGGATCAGCTGCTGCAAAAGGAATCGCACCTTCGGTTATAAAGGACAATCCAAGCACGTAGTTAGTCAGACCTGACTTACGCTCTTGCTCTGTAAATTTGTTTTTGAAGAATGTAGTCGCCAAAGCGATAGCTAACGGAGGAACCATACCGCCCGCCATAACAGCCGCCATCATTGTACCATTTACATTACCACTCGATGTGAATACACCGATTGCAAACGCATAAGCAGCCTTGTTAAATGGGCCACCCATATCGATCGACATCATTCCACCTAAGATCAGACCCAGAATAACAGCATTTCCAGTTCCTAAATTATTCAATACGTTAACCAACCAAGTGTTAATCCCACCAAAGATTGGATCGAAGATATAATACGAAATGGTACCGGTAATCAGCAAACCAAGTACAGGATATAACAAAATCGGTTTAAGACCATCTAACGTTTTTGGTAATCCAGCCAGTAACTTACGTAGACCGAGAATTACATAACCTGCTAAGAAACCAGCTGCTAGACCGCCAAGGAAACCAGCATTAGAGTTCGCCGCCATCAGACCTCCGACCATACCTGGCATTAATGCCGGACGATCACCGATACTCATTGCGATAAAACCAGCTAGAATTGGAATCAGGAAGAAGAATGCTCCTTCGCCGCCACCAATCGTTTGTAACAGTTTAAAGATTTGGCTATTCTCGCCTGCTGTCTGCTCGATTAAGAACGAGATCGCAAGTAAAATACCACCACCGACAACGAATGGCAACATGTGAGAAATACCATTCATTAAGTCTTTATATATTTTGCTACCAATTTTAGTTTTTTCATTTGAAGAAGAAGTTTCAGAAGACGATTTGCCCCCTGCACTATGATAAATAGGAGCATCTCCATTCATCGCTTTACGAATCAATTCTTCGGATTTACGGATACCATCACTAACCGGTCTTTGCAAAACAGGCTTACCATCAAAACGAGCCATTTCTACATTTTTGTCCGCAGCTACGATAACTCCGCTTGCACGGCGAATCTCATCATCGGTTAGGACGGTTTGGGCACCTTCAGAACCGTTTGTTTCTACTCTGATCTCTACGCCCATTTCTTGCGCTTTTTTGATCAGTGCATCTTCCGCCATAAACGTATGAGCAATTCCTGTAGGACAAGCAGTAACAGCAACTACAAATGGTTTGTTGTCTTTGCCTTCAAGAGTAGCTTCTGCTTGTTGTACTGTTGCATTTTCTTGTTGTTTGGCTTGTTCTCTTGCTGCTTTAGCTTCCGCTTTTGCTTTTTCAGCAGCTTCTTTTTCTGCTTGTTGAGTATCAAATAAAGCCGATACTTCATCAGGATTAGTCGTATTCATCAATTTTTCGATGAAATCGCTATCAATCAGTAGCTTAGAGAGTGCTGCCAGTGTACGCAAATGAGTATTAGCTGCTCCTTCTGGTGCTGCAATCATAAAGAACAAATGAGCAGGTTCTCCATCAAGAGACTCGTAATCTACACCTCTTGTACTTTTTGCAAACACGACAGTAGGCTCGTTCACTGCTGTTGTTTTGGCATGAGGCATTGCAATACCGCCACCAATACCTGTACTCGATTCGCCTTCACGCTTCAAAATCATTTCTTTGAATAGCACTTGGTCATTGATTCTTCCACTGGCTGCAAGGCTTGCGATCAATTCATCAATCGCGCCTTCTTTGGTTGTTGCTCGTAAGTCCATGATCATCGTTTCTTTGATCATTAGATCTGTAATTCTCATTGGGTTACACTCCTTTGTTGGATTCAATCAACAGATTCTATAATTTAACAATAGTAACTTGTGGACGTAACTCTTCAATTTTTTCACGTGTTGCTAGATCATCTGAAAAGGCAGTCGCACTACCTGAAGCAACACCTGTACGGAAAGCTTCTATTGGATCGTGAGTAGATACCAATGTACCGGTAAATCCAGCAATCATTGAATCGCCTGCACCTACAGAATTTTTCACTGTACCTTTAGGCACATTCGCATGATACACTTCCTCCGGTGTGATCAATAAAGCCCCATCGCCTGCCATCGAAATCAGTACATGTTGCGCACCAAGTTCAAGCAATTTACGACCATACGTAATAATATCTTCACGACTCGCAATCACAACACTGAACAGTTCTGCTAATTCATGATGATTAGGCTTCACTAATAGTGGACGATCTGCAAGCGCTTTGAGTAGTGCTGGCCCTGTTGTATCGATCACAAATTCTGCACCTGTCTGCTTACATACTTCAATTAAGCGATCGTAGAAATGAGCTCCTAATGAAGGCGGTACACTTCCGGAAAGAACAACAACATCTTCTTTGCTCAATTGAGACAATTTGGCAACCAGCGCATCTGCTTCTTCTGTACTGATATTCGGCCCTTGCCCATTGATCTCTGTTTCTTCTCCATGTTTCAGCTTTACATTAATTCGTGTATCATCTGCCACATGGACAAAATCAGTCGAAATGTGTTCAGCATGAAGTTTATCTTCTATATATTGACCAGAAAATCCACCGACAAAACCAAGGGCTGTATTCGGCGCATCTAAACGATTCAAAATACGAGATACGTTGATTCCTTTTCCACCGGGAAGTTTCAAATCCCGTATCATTCGGTTCAAGTCACCTAGCTTCAGTTCGTCCACTTCCACGATATAATCTATGGAAGGATTAAGCGTTATTGTATATATCATGGTTATCCCTCGATTATTTTAGTTTTTTGGGCAATCGAACGTTGCCATTGTTCTGGCATAGCTTCGGTGATTAATACAGCTTCATTTAGATTAAATAATTTGGCAAACGTGATTTCACCGATCTTACTCGAATCTGCTAGTATATACGTCTGACTGGATAATTCATGTGCACGTCTTTTAATTAAGGCTTCTTCAGGATCTGGCGTTGTATATCCCATCTCTGCATCTATGCCGTTTGCTCCGAGAAAACATTTATCAAAGCGGAAGTTGTCCATATTCTGGAGCGCTATACTTCCAATAACGGCTTTGGTATGCATTTTCATCATACCTCCCAACAAATAACTTCGAATCTGTTGCTGAACAAGAGCTTCAACATGAGATAATCCGTTGGTCACCACTGTAATGTCTTTTGCTTCAATATAAGGAATCATGGCAAGCGTCGTTGTTCCTGCATCGAGATAGATACATTCACCATCCAAAAGCTCTTGTGCTGCTAATTTGGCAATAATATCTTTTTGTTGAACGTTTGTGAATGTTTTTTCATCCATACCAGGTTCCTGGCTTTTTTGATGAACTAGGGCTGCTCCCCCATGTATACGCTTTAGCAGTTGGCGACTTTCAAGATCGATCAAATCACGACGAATGGTTGATTCCGAAGCACCTAAAATATCAACTAATTCTTGCAATTTAACAATGCTTCGTTCCTGTAAGCGCTGTAGAATTAAATGGTAGCGTTCTTCTGTCAGCATGATCATTCCTCCAACTCCAACTATCGTATCACAAACCTAACAAAAAACAATCACTTTCATTCAAAATAATCCATAAAAATTCAAATCATGATTGTTTTCGTTCACATTTTGATAAATATTTGGAGGGATTTGGATTCTTTTATAAGATTCACTATTATTTTCATCGGTCAACACATGATTTTTGTAAAGTGCTCTATTAGGCAGTTCATTTTATACTCTATCTTTTATCATGAGCGTTTCTATACAAATCAATTCTGGGCTTTTTATGATATTGGCATGCTTGGAGTTGGGATGCTCCTCTGCCGACGATTGCTGAACGGTACAAAGAAACAGGCGATGCCAGTCTGATCTAGGAAGGACATTTTGCAGGCATTGAGAAAGCGAGTGCAGGGTGGATTCGTGCTATAGCGACCGTACCCGATTGAACTATAGCTCAAAGCAAAACAAGGCTATCTCACAATCTATAATCTGATTGTAAGATAGCCTTGTTTATATACATTCTATATTGATTAGCGAATTATAGTCATTCTACTTCACACTAATGTTTGGTCAAAATAATCTGCTCATACTCTACAAACGGATCAGGGATATCAATACAATAAGATTCGACATCACTTGCCCCTACATACAATATGGCACGATCATTCGCTTCACGTGTTAATCCACCACTAAAAATAACATCGACTAAATCTGGACGCTTGGCAGGGCCTTCTGGAAAATCATTTCGAACAGCAATAATTTTCAGTTCAGATTTCTCCCGTGTCCATGGATTGAGTACAAAAGACATCGCATGATAATGTAGTATCTTATGTTCATCTCGATAAGCAATATGACCGAGTATGCCTAATAGTCCATTATTTAGCAAATGAATTTCGTTTGCTCCGCCCCATTCATTTTTATCGAATTGATCTTTAAATACAGGCGCACTAATAATATTAGATTCAGATAGATTTTGAAAAGATTCAAAAATACCAAATCCTATCAAAGCGATTGCCCCTTCTACACCAAATGGTCGAGAAAATACAGCAATATTGCCATCAGCCATTTCATTTAAGCGAATATCTTTCATATTCCAGGGGCCTGTCACTGCATATTCAAAATCATGGATCGTTTTGCCACGATATAGTAAAGTACGCCAGCCAATAATCTTATGGTCCGGTTCTTGGTTCCGATAAATTTCCACGCCACCAAAGATCAATTCATCGTCTAGCTTCGTAATAAACGGATCTTGTAATTGAAAAGGCGTGAGATCTTCTTTCGGTTCCCATACCTCTCCATTACGTACAAAAAAGATCACTTCAGAGTCTTCGGAATCTCTTGCTTCTACACGTCCCGCAATATACAGTTCTCCATCATTCCAGAAAGGAGCTGTAATATTATAGACATCCAGACCATCTACTCCTGTAAAATGGAGCTTGGTTCCTTTTTGCTCGGCAGGCGTATACTCTGACAGTAATTCCCGGCACGTTTTGATATCCCAATCTAATTTCATCATGAGGTAAGAGTCAACCTTTCTCAGGTATATTCCTGAAGTCCTTTTTCTTTCAACATGATCACCATATCTTTGATATCCTGCGCACGGTCTTTGGCACAGATTAATAAGGCATCTTCTGTGTCTGCAATAATCAAATGATCCAGACCTATCGTAGTAATTAATCGCTTTTCTCCATAAATAATAGAGTTACGTGTATCAATGCCTACATAATTGGCTTTCACAATATTGCCTTCTGCATCCGGTGGGAAAATCGCACCTAAAGCATCCCAGCTTCCAATATCATTCCATCCAAAATCACCTTCAAGCACAACCACTTCATCACAACGTTCTAAAATACCATAATCAATCGAGATATTTTGCAATAACGGATAAATCTGATTGATCATCTCTTCTTCTTGATCGGTACCTAGATAAGCAATCAAAGGTAGCATTGTTTTGTACAATCGAGGTAGGAAACGCTTGAAGTTATCAATGATTGTAGATGTTTTCCAGATAAACATACCACTATTCCATAAATAATGCCCTGTTTCTAGATAAGATTTGGCTTTGACAAAGGTAGGTTTTTCTACAAATTCAGCAACTTCGTATACAGGACAAGGAGTATTCATCAACGGTTCGCTTTTACACGAAATATAACCATAGCCTGTTGCTGCAAATGTAGGCTTGATGCCTATCGTTACAATTTTGTCTGTTTCGATAGCAATTTGACACGCTTCTTCTAACTTGGTGCGGAATTTCTCTTCTTGTGTAATATGATGATCAGAAGGGAACACAATCATTAAAGATTCGCCATGATTTTTTTCGATATATAGAGCAGCTAGCAGAATACTTGCAGCCGTATTTTTGGAAACAGGTTCTACGAGGATATTGGAAGCTTGTACACTGGTATGCATAATACTTTCAAGTAAAGTCGCTTGAGAGCGATGGGTCACAATAATGGTATTTTCCATAGGTATGACTCCATCAAAGCGTTGAATCGTATCATTTAGCATAATATCGTTACCACTAATATTTAATAATTGCTTGGGGAGATCTTGCCGGGAAAGAGGCCAGAACCTCGTTCCTCCTCCACCTGCAAGAATAGTCGCAAATCTATTCATTGCCCATCACCGCATGAGCCATGCAGTAAGAGACGATATTCTCTGACCCTTGATTGAGATTTAAGCCTACTGCATGAATACCATCATAACAACCGCCTGTTTGACGATCAATCAACGATTCATTACGTGAATTTCTGCCGTGGAACCATTGATAGCATAACAAAGCTTGATCATGATACTTTTGTACACCAAGTATTTTGTAAGCTTCATAACAAGCCATTAACATCTCAGAAGCTTCGATCGGTTGCTCATCATAAGGTGCAGCAGGCTTACCACGCTGTAACCAACCATGACTACCTATCGGCTTGAAATAACCTTCAGAAACAAATGTTAACTCCGCCAAGAAATCTAAGCTTTCCTGGGCTGTTTTTTGAAAAGCAGCTGTATTGGAATGTTGAGACGCTTTGAACAAAGCCCACGGTAACATTGCATTACCATAAGTCACTTTGTCTTCAAACCAGTGCCAATCTGCGCTAGCATGACCTTGATACAGATTGTGCAGACGAATCCCCATATTCTGAATCAAAGATTCGATTCGTGTGCGTGGTAAGAATGAAGCGCCTGATTTCTCACCTGTAGCAAATGGGAATGTATACGTTAACGCACCTGGAGTATCGAGCATAGTTGTTAATCCGATCAAAGCATACCCAATCGCTCTTGGAGCACGAATATTCTCCAAAAATGGAAGTGCACGGTTGATCATAAATTTACATGTATTTTGCAAATTATCTGGAATCGAAGGCTCTGCAATAGTGACACCTAATGCCCACAGACATCTGCCCTGACAATCTTCAGAACCTGTTTTTTCTATAAATGTACGGTTATAATCCATAAAGTTACGGAAGCTACCATTTTCATTTTGAGCATGGTAGATAAAGGCTAGATACGTATGCACAAGATCAAGGGAAGCCTGATCTTGTTTGGTTTTATAAAGTAATACCGCTGCGATGAGCGCTCTTGCATTATCATCAGAAGTGTAGCCTTTCGAACGGTCAGGAATACCAAATTTGGTGTGTTGAAAAATCCCTGTATCATCGGTTAAGCGTCGTAAGTAATCTGCAGATAAGGTAGATGTTGGCGTTGAATCGATGACGTTTTCCATTTTATACTGCACTCCCTTTTAATCCGTAACTGCTAGACATGACTTCACGAAATAGTTTGGCATAGGACTTCACAACTTCGCTCCACATCATGGTTTGTCCAAGAGCCAAGGTTTTGTTTTCCATTTCTGTCTTCAGCTCTGGGTGATCTAATATATTCAACATATGCGTTTCTAACGATGCTGAATCATTGAACTCTGCTAGCATCCCTCTGCCATCTGCTAACATTTCAATAGCATAACGATAAGGCGTTGAAATAATAACACGTCCGTATCCTATTCCATAAGCCAGTGTTCCACTTACAGCCTGATCTTTTCCCAAATAAGGAGTCAAATAAATATCAGACATGACCAACGACTGAACCACTTCTTCTTGCGTCAACAGTCTATCTACAAAAGCGACATTGTTCTCAAGTCCAAGTTCAGTGACCAAATCAGTTAGCTTTTGACGATATACTTCACCGACCTGTTGTTTCACGACTGGATGTGTTTTTCCCCATATAATATAAAGCGCTTCTGGATGTGTTTTGACAACACCGCTCATCGCTTGAATCGCATATTCGATTCCTTTACCCGGGCTCAAAAATCCAAATGTAGATAATACTTGACGATCACTATATCCATAACGTTCTTTCAATTCAGTACGACTACCTGTGTCAACAAACGGAACACCATGATGATACATTTCTATTTTATCAGCAGCAATATCGTACACTTCGATCAAATCTTGTACTTTATTCTGCACCATTGTCACTACTTTATAACTCATATCTGCTAGCTTTTTCATAATCTGACGTTGCTTATCGCTAGGTTCAGATAGAACGGTGTGGAAAATAATAATAAACGGTATGGTTAAATGTTCTGCAAGTTCTACAACATACTCGCCACTTTCGCCACCGTAAATACCAAATTCATGTTGAATCACCAGTACGTCTGTGTTGGATTGATTCAATTCATTCGCTGCTTTCAAATAATCAGCACGTTCAAACTGATTAATTTGCCCCATGACCTGACTACCGTACTCATATGTTTTGTCATTGTTTACAGCCATAATATGTGGAGGATTAAAATCGCTTATTTTTTGAATTTCATCAAGCATATCTTGCGAAAAGGTAGCCAATCCACATTCTCTTGGTAGACTGGTTCCTAAAAATACAATATTCCGTTTTTTGATCTCTTTGTTCATAGTTATTTTCTCCCTTTTATTATATTATTTTCCAAAATGAGATAACAAAAAAGAAATAAAGATACCTTTATTTCTTAAGATCGAATAAATTTGTATTTGATTCTGTACGTATTGGATAAGCAATTAAAATGAGTCATGATGTATATTCTTAGCTGATATGTGTATCTTTCCGTTCCTATCTGCTTTCCTAACTTTACCACTGGGTGTATAAGTTGTCAAATAATTAACTTAACGTGGTACTATATTTGACAAATGAAAATAGTGAATAAACTTAATCCAATCACAACACCATATTAAGAATAAAATGATGTATGTATAATGGGCTTTGTTTATTATTTAAAATTCAAAAGATGCACTGTGAGGAAATAATCCGTATAATCCGCCAGTATGAATAAATAAGATATTTTGTAAGTCTTGGAATGTACCTTTACGAATTTCTTCAACTAACCCATAAAAAGCTTTCCCCGTATAGACAGGATCAAGAATTACACCTTCTAGCGAAGCCAGATCTTTAATACACTGTAATTCTTGAGGTTGACTTTGAGCATAACCTTTACCTACATAGCCATCTATGATTTCTATCGCTTCAGTCGGTATCGTAACCGATTGATCAAGGTAATGAGCACTTTCTTCAATAACTGTAGTGATCGCTTTTATAAAATAATCTTCATCATCACACACATTAATCCCTATAATACGATGTGAAGTAGGAAGTAACTGTTGAGCTAGCAATAATCCACCATGTGTACCCCCTGAGCCTACTGCCACAATAACAGCATCGAAAGAGATACCTAATTCTTGCTCTTGTTGGACAATTTCTTGTAGCGCTGAGAAATATCCAAATGCACCGATTCCGCTTGAAGCTCCTTCTGGAATCACATAAGCTTGTTGCCCTTTAGCCGATACTTCATCAGCAATCGTATGCATAATATCCATCCGATGATCTCGATAATCTTCACTACTGATCCAACGTACTTCTGCACCTAATAAATGATCCAACAATAAATTGCCTTCGTATGTATCAGGATCATGACCACGTAATACAACGATCGCTTTTAACCCGAGCTTGGCGGCTGCGGCGGCTGTTGCACGACAATGATTCGATTGAATCCCTCCACAAGTAATCAACGTATCACAACCCTGGTCGATGGCTTCGCGAATACAATATTCCAGTTTGCGAATTTTGTTACCTGACAATTCAGTCCCTGTCTGATCATCCCGCTTGATATAGATGGAAGGTCCTTGTAATTGCGCAGAGATACGCTCTAACTTTTCGATCTTGGTCGGTAGATTAGCCAGTATGATTCGTTCCGGGATAGTGATCATCGGATAATGCCTCCTTTATAGACTCTGTATGATCTATTACTTCTATATACCTTATTTAGGATAAATGAAAACAAAAGACACTACATCAAGTCAATGTCTAGCTAGTTGAGCTTTTTTTCGTTTACGATATACTTGATAGCCTTTGCGTACACCTTCCAACATGATACCTGGCACTGGAAATAATATACGAGAAGCGACAGGCAAATATACACGGTAATATGCTTTTTTGAAGTCTGCCCACATTTTACATTCTTCTTGTTTATAAAAGTCAGAGATATCTACGATCAGCCCTCGCCCATGTTCAACCATCACATTTTTACCATGGATATCATGAGGACGTAGACCTTTGGAAATAGCATAATCGAGCGCCGCATCTATATCTTTGATCGCTTGTTCAGAGACTAGAATTCCGCGTTTCATACATTCATAGACGGTTACACCTCGTAGACGCTTTAGAACTAGAAAATTCTCCCCTACATAATAACAAGCGGAATACGCAGGATGTACACCTAACTTTTCATAAACGGCTGCTTCTTCTTTTAAGCCTGTTTTCCCAATTGCATATACTTTCACTGCATAATCTTCATAATCGGGATGATAAAATACAGCTGCATAATTCCCTGCACCGAGTAAAATCCATGGCTGAGGTGCATTTTTTACTCGTACAGGCTCCATAAAATGAAAACTTTCTACAATAACATGAGCGATCAATTCATCCCTTATTTGCTGTAATAACTTCTCCATCTCATACGCTCCCTATAGCTTCATTCATCAACAGGTTATTCTTTTCTAAGTATGTACATACTGTAAGTGATTCACAGTATTATTTTACGTGATAATGTAGCAAAACGCATCTACATTTCATAGATTTATTTCACAAAAGATAAACAATAGATGCTGATATGACCCCTAATCTGATGTATGTTATACTTTTGTAGATGACTATATAAAGAAAGGAGCAAGATACCATGAATACATATGAAATTGTGGCGATGATTGCGCTTGTATTATCCGTATTTCTGTTACTGCGTGTCATTAGTCTACAAAGTCAACTCAACGAAATAAAATCAGATCTAGAATGGCTCAAAAATCGGCCGGGTAATGCAGGAGTGTCTACCTCTTATCGTGCCAAGTCGGTATCTTCAACAAGTGAAGTTCATCCTCCTCATTCACCGCCAATGATTGACCAAGCTACTTTTGAAGAACGTATATTGTTTTTGACTCATGACAATAAAAAGATTCAAGCGATCAAAGAAGTTCGTGAAGCACGTGGATGGGGACTCAAAGAAGCCAAAGATTATGTAGATCACTTGGAAAATGAATACAAACAAAAAAACCTGTAAGCACGATTTCAACGTGTTTGCAGGTTTCTTTTTATAGAACGATCATTAAGTTACAGACTTTCAAAGTTTACTTATACATCTACGGTATTGGCTACTTTCGGCCATTGTCCGATAAATTCATCTTCAGCGTAAGCGAAGAAGTTGTGTAAAATATCTGCTCGATCGTCTAAAAACAATTCATCCGCAATCGCTCCGACTAACTTCGGTATCGCAAATCGCATGCCTGAAATCGCAGATGCCGATAATCCACAACTGACCAACGCAGAATAGTTAAAAACATACAATCCATGCAGTCGTTCTTTACCAGCTTCATCTCGACTTTGCAGACCGAACCCTGCATTAAGATACGGATGAGCATCCAATAATGGATTAGCCACTTCTGCCGGTGCTGTATATTTATCACTCCAACGTGCAATATGAGACTCTACTAACTTCAATTCAGGACGTAATGCGGGATCACTTAATAATCCTGTACTGATAATTAAGAAGTCAAACGAAAATCTTCCTTGAGGTGTGGTAACGACAGCTTGCTCACCTACTTGTTCAACCTTTAACCATGGTGCTCCCAAATGAAGATGAAATCCATCCCATGCAGATGCACGTTCAAATGTATCATTGGTGGGTGGTTGATTGTATTTGAAAAAGTGCCCGATTGCTGCATATTTATCTTCATCTTGCAAAGCGGCAAACCGTTCAATCATACCCGATACTTCCATTTGTCGAATCGGATTGATTCGTGGTAATTGTTCACGTCTGACAAAAACATGAGCTTCGCCTACACCTTGCGTAAGGGCAAAATGAGTATTATCAAAAGCGGAAGCTCCGCCACCTAATATAGCTACTTTTTTGCCTTTTAACGGTTCAAAATCAATATCTGCTGAAGTATGAGCATACAGATGAGAAGGCAGATGATTACGGATCATTGGTGGAACATGCCACTCTCCTCCTCCTTGTATACCTGTCGCCAACACGACTTTCCGTGCTAAAAGTACGTCATTAACGCTTACTGAATCTGAGCTGGTATTCTCGATATGCAGACGGTGAATCCCTTCTTCGGTCGGTTCGATCAGCTTCAAGCGTACATGATTGCGTACAGGTAAATCAAGAATATGGCGATACCACCGTAGATAATTCATCCAGTCTCCACGTGGAATTTTATCCACAGCTGCCCATCCTTCTGCACCTGTCTGTGCTTCCCACCATGAGCGGAACGTTAATGAAGGAATCCCTAGATCTATTGATGTTAAATGCTTAGGAGTACGCAAAGTGACCATCCGTGCATACGTTTCCCATGGACCCTCGACCCCTTCTTTATTTTCATCTATAACCAAAATATTCGATATCCGTTCACGCAATAATCCAAAAGCCGCGCCCAGACCACTCTGACCACCACCTACAATCACGACATCATAGACATGACCTGCTGGATGTTGCAATGGACGTACCCAATCTGCTCCTCCATAAGCTAGATAAGAAAGGTCTGTTTTCACACGTTGATTCAGTTCTGCCAAACTCATACTCTCTCATCCTTCCTCTGCTCTATATCTATTGCTTATTAGAATGAATTGAAGCCATTTAATATGTGATGTTGATGTGATATATTATTTTATTTTAAATTTAAATGTAATGAGATGTAACTTGTAAGCTTATTATATATGTAATATTCTTCTTTTTAAAAGTTAATGATAGATTTATTGTCATCATTTCTAAATTAAATGCTTCATATTGTTCTTTATTACTAACTTTCTGATAATTTTTCTTTATTTATGATAGATAAGTTATCATATCGAGTGTTTTTTCTCTATTGGTTCTATTTCTGCACTAACTATTTCGTTCTTCTACCACGTAAATGTATATAGCAAAAAGAACCTTTCTCTATAACTAAGAGTAAAGGTTCTTTGTTAATCATCTTTTTACGATTGTGAAGTACGACGTGCTAATGTACTCAAGCTTGCTCCATCTGCAAACAGTCGCTCTATATTTTGCGCCACTTCAGGATCAGGAATCAATGGTGGAGCTTGATGAGGCTTGGTACGTGCATCAATAATGACATTATCACAACCCCAATGCTTATGCTTGGTAAAGCTATTCACTCCATACATATCATGAGAAGGATTGCTTCGTGTAAATGTAACCCACAAGAAATTATCGATCGTCGCACTTAAAAATGGACTATCATCGCACAGAATAATTAACGGACAGTCAGGCAATTCACCACGTTGTGCAATACTCTCACATAGATCCTGTAATTGTTGCTCAGTATGTTCATAATCGACAAAGCTAGCCCCTTGCAAAGCCACTACGCCTGGCATCACCAGATGAGCCGCTCCACATTGCGGTAGATCATGTAAGATCGCCGGAACCTCTGTACATAATTCACGCTTCGGTTCACCTACAGCCGCAAAGATCACTTTACTACCTGTATTAAGCCCGGTCCCTGAATAGTCCAGAGTATCGATTGTTGTATTCGTATAGAAATGAATATCACGGTGCAAATTAATCCGCTTCAATATATACGTTAGAAAATGTTCAACATGATGAGAATCCAATATCTCTTCTTCTTCCGCAGTCATAAATAAATATTTGGCAAGACTTAACTGCCCTGTTCCCAGAATTCGATTCGCTATCGTCAGAATCTCCGCGGGTTGCTTCACTTGCTGATAAGGCGTGTATCGTTCGCTACCAATCGCAAATAATAATGGATGTACCCCTGCGGCATCGACAGCATGTACTTCTTTGACTCCCGGAATCTCTTGCTTGATCGCTCCACCTGTCAATTCATGAATCAGAGCGCCAAAAGCCGTATCTTCTTGCGGTGGTCGACCTACAACGGTAAACGGGAAAATCGCATTTTTGCGTGCATAGACTTTGTGTACACGTAACATCGGGAACTCATGAGTCAGACTATAATAGCCCAGATGATCTCCAAAAGGTCCTTCTGGCTTCGTCTCATCAGGATAAATCTCGCCTGTAATCACAAAATCAGCATCGTTGCTGACACAGAATTCATCCACATAACTATAGCTAAAATGTCGTCCTGCTAATAATCCTGCAAATGTTAACTCACTCATTCCTTCAGGCAGTGGCATAACCGCAGATAAGGTATGTGCTGGAGGGCCACCGATAAAACAGCTTACTTTTAGCGGTTTACCTTGACGATTGGCTTTCTCCTGATGAATACCAATACCACGATGAATCTGATAATGGATACCAATCTCTCGATTCAACTCATATTCATTCCCATTTAACTGTACACGATACATCCCTAGATTAGAGTTCATAATGCCTGGCTTTTCGGGATCTTCGCTATATACCTGCGGCAATGTTACAAAAGCACCACCATCATCTTGCCAGTTCTGGATCAGTGGTAGATCCGCAATCTGAATTTCTTCAAATTCTGCTGGTAATCCACTCGATTTTTTCAAAGGCAAAGCTTTACGAGCAGATAGACCTGTACCTACATATTGAAAAGGATGCTTGAGTGCTTGCATCGGATTATTACGCAAAGCGATTACATTTTGTGTGGATTCCCATGTCTCTCTAAAAATAAATTTGCTCCGTTCTACAGTTCCGAACAGATTCGATACTGCACGGAATCGAGAACCTTTTACATTTTCAAAAAGTAATGCAGGGCCGCCTGCTTCAAAAACACGCATATGAATCGCAGCCATTTCAAGATAAGGATCAACTTCTTCATGAATCCGAATCAGATGACCGTTTTTTTCCAGATCATTCACACATTCTTCCATATTACGGTAGTTCATATTCCAGCTCCATTCTACCTTTATTACTTGATCTATAGTGTAGGTTTACTTTGTTTCAAATTTGATTTAAAAATAAGTATATATGTTATATCCCCATTATGGCATGGTGTACGATATAGAGATGGTACTATTATGTGAACATGAGATCACTTCTTTTTAGTGTACGATATAATCCTGCAAAACGCATCTTACCACCTCAACTAAAATGCGCTTAATCATGATTGTTTACAAGTCACATATTATATCCTCCTCTTTATTTTCCGATATTAGTGCTAATGATGCCCCCACTTTCTAACAAAGGATGATCTATGTATGAAATTATTCAAAACGTCTGTGTTTGTCGTTACCGGTCTGGTAACAACTTTAGCGATTGTGCTTATCGCAATGGCTGTGTATTCTGATCGCAATCTTTTCTCATCCTTTACTTCTGCGTCGGCAGATCAGTCTAGCTCTTCTTCACAAACCAACCATACAACAATCAATGAACCATTATCCGCAGACCAACTTCCACCTGTCGAACAATTTGCTTCGATTGCCAAAAAAGATCGTTACCAAAATAAAGTCGCTGTACTGATGTACCATGATATCGATCCGATCAAGCAAGGGGGCGATATTATCACCCCTGCTCTGTTTGCTGCTCAATTGGATTATTTGCGTTCTAAAGATATGAATTTTATCTCGCTTGAACAATTCCGATTATTTATGAAAGGTGGCAAAGTGCCGGACAACGCCGTATTGGTGACTTTTGACGATGGGTATGAGAACTTCTACACGACAGCCTATCCAATCATGAAAGAACGTCATATCCCAGGGGTAAGCTTTGTCATTACAGGAGACTTTAGTAAAGGCGCTCTTGTAGCGACTCCACATATGACCAAAGCAGAAATCAAAAATATGACCAGCACAGATCCAACAATGGAAGTGCAAGCTCACACCAATAAATTACATTACAAAACAAGCGATACTACAGACGCATTAACCGCTCCACTGGTAAAAGATGGAGTCACCGAGACCTATGAGCATTATCTAGCACGGATTGAAAATGATATGCGACGCTGTGTTGAAGCCCTTCGTCCACTCACTCCACATGTAATCAATACATTTGCTTATCCTTACGGATTGCATACGCCTGAAGTCGAGAAGATTATCCAAAAAGTAGGGATTCGTTATGCTTTTACAACAGAACTTGGATTAGTCACACGTGATACCGATCTTATGACGATTCCACGGATTAACGGGGGTTCTCCATTGATTGACCCAGAACGGTTATACAATTCAATCATGTGGGAAAATAAACTGCCGGGTCGTAACCTATTTATTCCTGATTCGATTCAACATAGCGGTCGTGAAGCAGGAGAATCCGAGAAATCTATGACTTCGAAATAAACTAACTATATTCTGATCTAAATACCAGCTTGCGATTGTTATGATTCCACAAATGAATAAGCTTTGAGGAAACAACCCGTTATCGCTTCATTACAGATAACGGGCTTTTCTTTATAAAAATAATAAGCTGACACTTTTATGTCCATTCTATACAATAGATATGAAAATACGATGGATATACAAGGGGGAAATTTATGTTAGAAAAGAAGGTAACCTGGCTAGAGTTGTTTTATGATCTTCTATTTGTAGCGGCAGTCTCTAAAGCGACCCATGTGTTACTTCATGTCGAACACGGTGGTATGTCTTTGGAACAGCTAGCCAAGTTTTTACTTATTTTTATTCCGATCTGGTGGGCTTGGGTAGGGCAAAGTGTATATAACAATCGATTTGGAAAAGACAGCACCAAAGACCGGATATTTATGATTGTGCAATTATTTTTTGTATTGATCATGACAGCCAGTCTTAATATTGATTTTGATTCAAATTACATACCTTTTCTGATTGGATATATCGGTTTGCGGGCATTAATGGTGATTCAGTATATGATCACGACTACTCAAGAGAAACATCATCGCCAAGAAACGGCTCGATTTTTTGGCAAGTATTTCTGGCTAGGGATTGTTATTTCGTGTTGTTCTTTGTTTTTCGATTCATGGATTCGTTATTTTGTTCTGTATGCAGGGATAGCGGTCGATATTATCGTCCCTTTGATCGGTCGTCGAAATCTAGTTAAAACGCCGATTCATACCGCTCACTTGTTAGAACGTTTTGCTTTATTTACGTTGATTTTGCTAGGTGAGTCAGTCATCAGTATGCTATCTGTACTGCAATCCGATCAATTTACACCTTCATCTATTCTGTTTGCAGCGATGGCATTTGTATTGATTATTGCGATCTGGTGGCAGTATTTTGAAAATGTCGAAAAGCATGTGGATAAAGAAAAACAAACTGCCGGGCAAACGATTATGTATGGGCATCTGTTTATTTACTTTTCACTGAGTATGATTGCGGCTTCGATTCAGTTATTATTTTTGGAGCAACTGGCGTATCTATTTATTCTTAGCTTTACATTTATTTCGGTATTGATTTACTTTGTGGCTGTAATGGTCGTATTCCATCGGTATCGTTATCATAACTTCAAGCCACGATTTAAAGTGATGATTGGACTTGTTCTTACACTGGTTGTCTTATTCGCTTTTGATTGGCTGGTTATGGTTTCTCCACATATCGTGTTGGCTGAATTGATGGTCTTCTTTATTGTATTTGCCAAAGTTACCACATAACCATTTCTACAAAGTAACATAAATAATCCCTGTATGCCATCGCCTGTTGAGGTTTTGGATGCAGGGATTATTATCTTATTTATCTCAAAAGTATATGCTTGCTTATCTTCCTTTAACGTTCCGATGGATATCTTACGAACTAGCTATAACCTTTTGCTCGATGCCACGTAACAAAATATCTAATCCCGATTCAAACATCTCATCTGTACCGACTTCTCCAAATAAACCATTGGTATACATCCGGTGAATAATACTTACTTTTTCTTGCGGAATCTGGTCAAACGATTTCAGCGCCCAACCGTCTAATAACTTCTCATCTTCAACACCAATACCGATCGCGACTTGTTGACGTTCATACTCATCAAGTTCATGACACAATACATAGTTGATCACACAGACGATATAGTTCAACTTTTCTTTATCTGTCAGCGGAAGAGGTTCGATCGGTTGCAGAAATTGATCTAACAACTGCAAATAATCGCTTTCTAAAGGCAATGTTCTCATTAGCAATTGAGCAGAACATGGATAAATTCGTAACTGTTCTCGCATCGTGACTGCATAATGATGCAATTGTTTTTTCCAATCTCCTTGCAGATGAATATTCAGCATAATTTCTCTTGCGACTTGATTTGCCATAGCTTGAAAAAGTAATTGTTTGCTTTTGAAATACCAATAAATCGAAGGCGCTTGAATCCCGATCAAGTCTGCTAATTTACGCATACTGAACTTTTCCAATCCATCTTGAGCTAACAATTCCCAAGATGCTTCCAATACTCTCGCTTCACTCACTGCTATTTTTTTAGCCATTTTATCCCTCTTATCTAACCCTGTAAGATTTTGTTCACTTCTTATTTGGTTCATGATATCATCTAACGATGTTAGATTCAACTTATTTGAAAAGACTTCCCTCCATTAAGAGAGAAGCCCTTTTGTAGATATGACCTTTTAATTTAATGAGTGTATTTTCAAATTATGACTTATATCTGACCAACTTATAACTTCTCCACTATTATCGAATCGTATACTAGAATAATCATAACTCCATGTATCTCCTATAATAGATGTTGGTGTTCCCATTGCATTAATAACTTCTTGTTTAGAGGAGTGCGTCGTAAATGGCATAGCATCTTTTTGAGCTAAACCTATAGATACATTGAGATTGTCACTAATATTTGACCAACCTATTACGGTATGATTTCTATCAAAGTTTACCATCGAATACTCATAGCCCCATGTCGTTCCTATAATAGATGTTGGCGTTCCCATCGAATCTACCACATCTTCTTTAGTAGAGTCTAATGTAAATGGAGAAGCATGTTCTTTTTGATCACCCATATATGCTTTCAAATTATGACTTATATTCGACCAACCATCAACCTGTTCATTCTGATCAAATTGTATAGATGAGTACTCATAATTCCAAGAACTTCCTAAATTCGATGTAGGATTACCCATGACTGCTTTAACTTGATCTTTAGTTGATCCCATAGTAAAAGTCTCTTCTGGTATTTCTATCGCTACAGGTTCTTCCTCTTCAACTGGTACAAGTACTGAAGTCTGATCTTCTTTATCTTTTTCAAATGAATAAACATCACTCTTCACAGCTTCAGGGGGCAGAGTTGATAAAGAGGCATCTATGACATTTTCTGTTGCAGTATCATCCACACTATCTTCCGAAGAATCATTTCCGCTTATACCTTCATTTCCAAAATTAGATGCGGTTGAATGATCTTCGATCTGTACATCCAATGATCTCATCTTGTTATCAGAATCACTGCCAACAATAGCATTACTATTACCAGTAGAATCAGCTTCCAATGTATTAGGTTCATGATTCCTAATCGTACCTATTACAGCTCCTATAATACAGACAACAAAGAAAATGGTTATTAGCCATGATATAGATAATCCTGCGATATTGACTGTCTTTCTTATCATGTTAAACACCGAAGAAAAAATTCTAGTTGTTCTTGTTATTCTTATTGTTTCATCCTGTTCTTCTAAAGATGTATCTAATAATTGTTCCAAAAAATAATCAGTATTTCTATGATTAACATGTTTATAGTCCAGAAATAATTGTTTTTCAGCATTATATGTTACTTCATAAGCATAACTTGTAGCAGATATATTAGAGATAAATATCTCGAATTCATTACTTGTACCTTTTAACCTTTTTAAGTTTTGAAAAGTACGATCTTCAAAAGATAAATGAAGGAATTGACGAAGGATATGGTTACGAACTATAGCACGAAGAACTTCAATCTTAGTCGTTCTATATGTATTGCGATAGACAGGTGTGGTATCAATCAATTGTTGATTCTTCTGAATTTCAATTTTCATTGCTTCTAATGTATGCTCTTTTGCAAGTTCTCGTAATGAGTTGTCCAAATTCCTTCTCTCCTGTCATTTATATACATCTTATTATGCTTTAATAACTTAGATAATTACAATATCTAAATCTAATAAATATTCATTTACATGAAATAAAAAAGTCTGCTTAACCCCTTTTCAAGGAGTGCAGCAGACTTTTTATTGTATATTGGCAATAATTTATTCAAAGATGTCTATTCCAACACGGCTCCATTACTCTCAATCACTTTCTGATACCAGAAAAAGCTATCTTTACGTGAGCGATCCAGTGTACCTTTACCGTCATTATCTTTATCGACATAAATAAATCCGTACCTTTTCTTCATCTCGCCTGTACCTGCACTGACAAGGTCGATACAGCCCCATGGTGTGTAGCCGATCAGGTCAACTCCATCCGCTATCGCTTCTTGCATCGCGATCACATGTTGCTTCAAATACTCAATACGATAATCGTCATGAATACTTCCATCGGCTTCCACTTCATCCACAGCACCCAGACCATTTTCCACAAGCATTAAAGGAATCTGGTAACGATTATAAATATTGTTCAGTGACCAGCGCAATCCTTGTGGATCAATCTGCCATCCCCAATCGCTTGCTTTAAGGTACGGATTTTTGAGTCCCATGGATAGATTACCGCCTACTTGTTCTTGGTCAGGATCAGCACTTACACAAGTTGAAGAATAATAGCTGAATGTATAATAATCGACACAGCCTTCTTTCAAAATCTGCTCATCTTCCGGCTCCATTACAAGTTTAATTCCTTGATCTGCAAAATAACGCTTAGCAAAGCCCGGATAGGCTCCTCTAACCTGTACATCCGAACATAAGAAGTTCGTTAAATTATCTTTTTGTTGCGCCAAAATCACATCTTCTGGATTCGAAGTCAGCGGATAGGAGCACATATAAGCAATCATACAACCAATTTTGAAATCGGGATTGATCTGATGCCCTAACTTAACGGCTTTGGCACTAGCTACAAATTGATGATGAAGCGCTTGATAGCGTGCTTGTGGATCATCTTGTGATGTATCGACTAATTCTCCATTGCCTTTAGGAATCATTGCGCCAGCCAGAAACGTTCCAAACGGTAGCGTCAAAATATTAATTTCATTAAAGGTTAACCAGTATTTCACAGTATCTTTGTACCTTGTAAATAGCGTCTCACAATAACGAGTGTAACAATCAATCACCCGGCGATCAGACCAACCGTTATATTTCTGCGCTAGAGCAAATGGGGCTTCATAGTGAGATATCGTTACCAATGGCTCAATATTATTCTTTTTCAACTCGGCAAAAACTTGATCATAGAACAGCAATCCTTCTTCACTCGGTTCAAGATCATCACCATTCGGGAAAATACGTGACCAGGCGATCGACATTCTAAATACGTTAAAGCCCATTTCACCAAACAGAGCAATATCTTCTTTATACCGATGATAGTAATCAATAGCTTCATGGCTTGGATAGTTGAGTGTCGGGTCTAACGCTGTTGTGATTTTGCGAGACGTCGTATGTGTGCCTGCGGTCAGCATATCAGATGTACTTAACCCTTTGCCTCCTTGATCATAGCCACCTTCTAATTGGTTCGCAGCTGTTGCTCCTCCCCATAGAAATCCTTTTGGAAATGTAGGCTGTACTGTGCTCATCATTCATTCCTCCTGTTATATAGTGATCAGTATCGTTCCAAGTGTCTGTTGACCTGTATGCTGTCAGACACTTGGAACTTACATATGAGTAGAGATTATTTTGATTCAACAGAAAATGTATACGTATTCAACAATCACTTTAAGTCTGTATTAGATCAAGACCGTAATTAGATCTTCTTTGAAATGAATCGCTTGCTTGTCGGTCTGCACAACATCTTGGAAATTAGCTGTATTGGAAATAATCACGGGTGTAGTTACGATATATCCAGCGGCTTTGATCGCTTCGATATCGAATTCCATCAACAACTGTCCTTTGGTGACGATATCGCCTTGTTTCACTTTAGGTGTAAAATGTTTACCTTTTAACTTCACCGTATCCTGACCCACATGGATCAAAATATCTACGCCATGATCACTGGTAATCCCCAGCGCATGACCGGATGACAGCATTGAAGTCAATACGCCATCCACAGGCGAATACACTTTTCCTTCAGACGGTTCAATCGCTATCCCTTTGCCTAGTGCACCCGAGGAGAATGCTTCATCTTCTACAGCACTAAGTGGAAGAATTGTTCCTTGTAATGGACTTGCAATCGTTTCTTGAGCGATTTTGATCGTTGTTTTGGGTGCTTGTGATTCTGTGACTTTAGCTGTTTCTTTGTCGTCTTGGAACATCGCATACATAATAGCAAATCCAAGAATAAAGCTAACTCCGATACCTATCAACATGCCATAGAATCCAGCATCTATACCATTTGGACCGATATAACTTGGAATCCCGAAAATACCCAATCCACCTAGAATATAAGCTTTGGTACCTGCAAAACCGATAATCCCTCCACCTACCGCAGCCGCTATACAGCTGATAATAAATGGCTTTTTACGAGGAAGCGTGATTCCATAAATCGCTGGCTCGGTGACACCGAAGATACCTGAGATAAATGCAGGAATCGAAAGCGATTTGAGTTTGACGTTTTTCGTTTTGAGTAAGATTGCTAGTACAACACCTGTCTGTGCAAATGAAGCTCCGAACATCCCTGCTAAAACAGGATCGAATTTCATAACCGTTAAGTTGTTGATCACAATCGGAACCAGACCCCAATGTAAGCCGAAAATAACAAATACTTGCCAGAATGCACCGATCAACATGCCTTCAATAATCGGGCTTAAGTTATAGACAAACAATGTACCTGCGCCTAACAATTGACCTGCCCATGTAGCAATTGGTCCAATAATAAGTAAAGTTAACGGAACAATAACAAGTAATGTACAGAACGGAACCAAGAACGTACGCACAACACTTGGAATGATTTTTTTGAAAAATACTTCTAACTTCGAACCGACATACGTAGCTAAAATAATCGGAATAACACTAGACGAATACGTCATCAGAATTACAGGTATTCCTAAAAACGTAATATGGATCGGTGACTCAAATAATGTACCTGCAAACAAGGTGTACAATGGATCGCCAGCAGTTAAGCCACTAAGCGTCGGATAGACCAATGTTGCTCCAATCGCCATTCCGATAAATATATTGGCATTGAACTTTTTGGCAGCCGTATAACCCAGAAAGATTGGGAAGAAATAAAATAGACAATCGCCTAATGCGTTCAGAATTTGGTACGTTCCTGACTCTGTAGTTAATACATGCAGGGCGACCAATAATGCGGTAAATCCTTTGATCATCCCTGTTGCACACAGCACGCCTAGAATTGGAGTAAATACGCCAGAGATCATATCAATAAAGCGATTGAACAAGCTTACTTTCTCTCCGTTAGATGTATCATCTTGTCCTGTATCTGCTTGAAATCCTCCAATGGTACTCACTTCAGCGTACACATCAGGCACATGATTCCCAATAACCACCTGATACTGTCCACCACTCTGAATAACGGTAACGACGCCATCCATATTTTTAAGTACATCCGTATTGGCTTTGCTTTCGTCTTTTAATTTGAAACGCAAGCGTGTAATACAGTGCGTCAGACTGTTCACATTGTCCCGACCACCAATATTATGGATAATATCTTTGGCTAATTGTTCATATTTCATGGTTATCGCTCCTTTGGCATTGAGGTACGAAAAAAAGACAAAACCCAACTAGATCGCGTAGATGTACATACGATCTGATTAGGTTTTGCCTGCATGACCAGTAACAATCCTATTGCTATTCTTTTGAGGGTAAGAAGTATCCTAAGCTTGCTGTATCACTCTATAGTAAGCGCTTACTTTAAAGCAATACTGAATGCTCTAGATAGAGATATTATACGCAAAAAGGCAAAACCCAACACATGTCAGACCTAGCTACATGTACTGGGTTTTGCCTTTTCAGTAACAATCCCTAAAGCAAGAATATCATCGTTTGATTCATTTGGCAAGAGAAAAAGTATACGCTTACATTATTTATTTTTTAAGATGTACTATTAGCCTCTATTTTTTAAAAAGTATGGAGTTTCTTTTCACTTTCTTTAAAATTCGTTGGTGATATTGTGCCAGTTGGTGAGATCCGGTAATTTCTGCTGAGTCCAGTAATCCAAAAGAATTTGAATAATTTCCTGGTGATTGGATGTGTGGTATGCATAATGTTGAAACGCCGATTTGTCTCCTTCAGGCACCAACCGAATCTCAACCACCATCCCTTCCCCTTCATGTTGTTCCGAAGCCGCTTGTATGTAGATACTATGTTCGATAGGCTGACTTGGGGTGAGAATAACATAGTCGTAGATACCTGTTTGGAAATCAAGCACGATATCTGAAATGACAGACGCTTCGATCGAGTCATTATCGTAGATCGTGCCGTTGCTGTCGATGGTATAAGTGAGTTGTTGGTAAGACATGGGTTGGAACCTCCTGTAAGTGTTATGTATTGGAATGAGTCTATTATACGCAAAAAATCCGCTAAACACGAAAAGTGTCTAACGGATTTTTATTTTATGGAGCTAGGCGGAATCGAACCGCCGACTGATCGCTGCCAGCGACCTATTTTCCCCCTAAACTATAGCCCCATGTTTAGTTATAACTCAACCTATTTCTCTCATAATCATGTGGAGAGAACAAATACATAAAGCAACAACTACATTAATTTATCACATCCACCTATACCTCGTCAAGAAAGATCCTTTTACACCTCTTTCTTCCCTTCCTGCAATCTCAATTCACACCTCTACCCCCGCAGTCTGTGACAAGCGGGTGACAGTTGGGCGGAAGCGTTGACTTTGGTTCTGTGTGTATTGGTATAATGAAGTATAGTACTCAGAAAAGAGGCGAAATGCATTGAAATTTAATACCACTTATGCCAAAGCAGGATTGGGATTACTCCTAATGTTGGTTTTTTTGACGGCTTGCGGACAGCCTAAAGAAACGCGTGCCGATATTTTCAATCCCAATGGGATCAAAACGATGCCGATCAATGATTCTTTTGGAACGGTAAGTATTCCCGTTTCTCCGAAGCGTATTGCAGTTACTAGTCAATATGCACTGGATTACCTGAATGCGATTGATGTGAATGTGGCGCTGGCTCCTAAGCCGACTGAAAGCAATCCTTTTCCTATCTATATGACAGATGAAGAAAAGAATAATATTTCACTCATCGAAGGCAAAGGTACCGAGATTAATCTATCTGCATTGAAAGGGCAAAAGCCTGATCTCATCTTCACTGATAATAGTGATCGTGCAGTCTATGATGAATTGTCCAAAATCGCACCAACGATCTATATCGCACAAACTAACGACTGGCGCAGTGAACTGTATAACTATGGAACGATTGTAGATAAAGAAACGGCTGTCAAACAATATCTCAACGCTTTCCAACAAGCGACCAATGCAAGTAAATCCAAGCTAACACCTATTATCGGAACATCTACAGTAGCCGCAGCTTCAATTACCAAAGACGGCATGATGTTATACAACAATGCCAAAAATGGTGTAGGCGAAGTCATGTATCAGGATATGGCGCTTAAAGCTCCAGCTACATTGCCAACAGATGCGGTATCAGCTCCGGCAACAGTTGCTCAGTTGCAAAGCACCAATCCAGATTATCTGTTTATCTCTACAGGCGTTGCTGGTGATACACCTGACGCTTTGACCAAGCGAATGACCGCAACAGCAGATGGTGCAACATGGAACCAGTTAACAGCAGTACAGAATGGGCATGTTTATATTGTGGATCCTAGCTTTTTCAATAATACTCCTCCTGCTAAGACCTATGTATTAGAAACGATTTTGAAAAAAGTACAGGGTACATCTTAATCTAGTCTGTCTTCTCAACGCTCGATGGATTAAAATCTTTTTGATATAACAAACAACGATGAATCGGTGTCTCCTTTGAGCGATCAAGGGAACAGTATATACGATTCATCGTTGTTTTATTGTTGTACGAATGGTATGGATCAGACAAGCAAAAAACTTGTATTCACTTTTCAAATCCGATATAATCTTAGTTACGGTGATTTGTTCACCACTCCCACATTAACTTCTCAGATAGACATCATGAACATGTGGAAGTTACATATTCGCGGTCATGGCGGAATTGGCAGACGCGCACGGTTCAGGTCCGTGTGGGCTTACCCCCGTGGAGGTTCGAGTCCTCTTGACCGCATACTTATCGTTTACTAAGCTTGTCTCGTCTATTGCGGGATGGGCTTTTTTATATTTCAGTTCCTTTTTATATTTCAATCTCTGTGCTATTCAATCTATAGAAGCTATCTGCTCCCATAGGGATGCAGGCATAATTCCTAATGACATCACCTGTTCGATCTCATCGATATGCGCTGTACGATTTGCTCCGATTAACATCGAATCTATTTGTGGATGTTCTATCGTCCACCATAATATTAACTGCGCCAGTGTAACCCCTACTTCTTCTGCTATCACACGGTATTTATCCACTTTTGTAAAATTTTCTTCTGTAAAATAATGCTTCATTCGTTCTTCGCCTTTGCCCATACGACTTTCAGGAGGAATATCTTGTAGCGATGAATAACGTCCTGATAATATCCCTCTTGCCAGTGGACTGTAAATAATCTTCCCGATTCCAACTTGATCCGCATAAGGAAACACGTCTTGCTCTATATCTCGAGTCAGCACATTAAGCTCAGATTGAATAGAAGTAAAAGGTGTCCATTGATGCGTATCACTGAACTTGTAAGCAGCACGTAACTGATCTACAGCAAAGTTAGAACACCCGATTGCTCTGACTTTACCTTGCTCTACTAATTCATGCAATACAAGTAACGTTTCTTCAAGTGGTGTATGAGGGTCAAATTCATGAACTTGATACAGATCAATGTAATCGGTTTGCAGACGGTGTAGAGAACGATCGATCTCTTGCATGATATGGTGACGAGATAACCCTTCGTCCATTTTACCCTGACCCATACGCATACCTACTTTGGTCGCAAGGATCACCTGATCTCGTTTTCCTTTCAGCGCTTGACCAATGATCTGCTCTCCTAATCCATCTCCAATATGGTCAATATCTTGCCTTTTGCCATAAAAGTTAGCTGTATCTATAAAATGAATACCTAGCGCTAGGCTTTGATCCAGAATACGTTGTGAAGCAGATGCATCGATCCATCTTCCAAATGCCATCGTTCCTAGACCAACTTTGGATACTTGAATATTGGAATGGCCTAATAGGTGCTTATCCATTTACTCATTCTCCTTTACCATTTGTGCCAGACCACTTCCAAATGACCAATCTTCAAATTCAGTCTCGATTAACATGATAAAAACATCTTCAATCCGAACGCCGACTTGTTGTGATAGTTGCTTCGCTAATTGCATATACAGCTTTTTCTTTTTGACTACCCCTCGACCAGACTTCAACGTAATCTGGATATACAGTAATCCATCTGAACGATCTCCTTGTAAATAGTGTGGATCATATATAAATTGTTCTGACTGATGATGATGAAATACTTGAAAGCAATCTTTTACCGGTACATCACAGCAATCTACCAGTGCTGATAAAATGACCCCACTGATCTGTTGCAACTGCTCTGCATGGTACTGATTCTCCATATAACTGACTCTTGTAAATGGCATAATTCTGATCCTCCATCTGATCAATAAATTTCTTAAATATCTAAGCGGTTGTGTATGCTCTTATTGTACTTAGAATCATTCTATTTATATAATAGATAATAATCATAAAGATCATTCATTTTATCGATGAAGATAGCAAAAGGAGATGGATCATGGATCTGACAGAATTGATTGCTTTTCAGACAGTCATGCGTGAAGGAACGTTCTCCAAGGCTGCGGAAAAGCTAAATTATGCTCAATCGACAATTACCAACCAGATTAAACGATTAGAAAAAGAGTTAGGAATCACTTTGTTTTATCGCAATTGGGAAGCTACACTCACGCCTGCCGGGCAACGATTTGCAGAACAAGTGGATCAGCTCATCCAGCACTGGCGTTATGTAGGCGATATTGCCAAGCAACTAAACGAAGAAGAAATAGGCACATTACGCATTGGAGTCACAGAAACATGGGCAGACTACCATTTACCTCACATTTTAAATGAATTTCGGCAATATAAACCTAAAATTGATTGCGAGATTACAGTGGGTCATTCTGCTTTTTTGGAAGAATGTTTGCAACAGGAAAAAATCACTATTGCGTTATGTGCAGATTCTGAATATTCTCATCTTTTCTCATTCGAACCTTTAGCGCAAGAATCGATCTCTGTTGTTATACCAGTAGGTCATTCATTAGCTACCGCTCAAACGGTAACGATAGACGAGTTATTATCGCATTTATTGATTATTGGACAATCGTCTTGCAAGTATCGATTACAGGTAGAAAAAGCGTTCCGCACATATGAGCAAGAACCCCTATTTTATACATTAAATCAGCTATCACTGATTCCTTTGTATGCTGAGCAGTTAAATGGAATTGGGATTGTTCCTTCTTCCTTGCACATAGACTCTGGATATACTCGCTTGCCTTTTCCAGTGTTAGATAACCCTTTAAATATCGGTATCCTGCAACTTCGTTCTATGAAATACAGTAGTGGGATACAGCAACTGTTTATCGAAAAAATACGAAATTATTTTCACAATCGTTAGTAGGATGAGAGTTTAATTTGCTATTTAGTAGATAGGAATAACTCATTATTTTATAGAAATGTATACCAAAAAGAGCATCTCTACATGTGACTGTAAAGATGCTCTCTTTTGCCTATCAAGTATCCTCTAACGTTATTACGATCTCTAATCTTATGTAACTCTGATTAGGTATTCGTATTTTCGCTCTCTTCTTTGGATAATAGACCTTTGAGCTCTTTCATAAACATATTAATATCTTTAAATTGACGATAGACTGAAGCAAAACGTACATAGGCTACTTCATCGACAGGGTACAACTGTTCCATCACTAACTCGCCTACAGCACGACTTTCCACTTCTGCCATCGCTGTAGTATGTAGACTTTTTTCCACTTCAGAGACGATCATATCCAATTGATCTACAGATACAGGACGTTTCTCACAAGCACGAATCAGACCACGAAGAATCTTATCACGGCTAAATTCTTCACGACTACCATCTTTCTTAATCACAATCAGTGGAGTCTCTTCTACCATTTCGAACGTCGTAAAACGGCGATTGCAACTTTCACATTCACGTCGACGACGAATCGACTTATTATCATTGGCTGGACGGGAATCCAGCACCTTGGTTCCATTGTGACTGCAATATGGACATTTCATTGCTCACGTCACTTCCTTTCTCGCCAACCGTTCATTCGGACATCATTTCAGTCAAGTTCACGCATATATAGTTCATCTATTATCAAATATATGTGTTCCAGAATCCAACATAGTGTTTGTTCGATCTAAAAGGCATCGTATAATTCAGTATACTGCTTATAATAATATAATACACGTTGAACATAATGTCTTGTTTCGCCAAAAGGAATATCTTTGGCATCTTCTAGTGTGCCATCCCATTTACCGGAACTGAGCCATGATTTCACATTGCCAGGCCCTGCATTGTACGCCGCAATCACAGCCACCTTATTGCCATCGAACTGACGATTGAGCTGTCTTAGATACCATGTACCGATCTGGATATTGGGATCGATCTCATGCTTCACTGTTTCCAGTGACATATTATCTAAGTGTGCTTGCTCCATGATCCATTGCGCTGTATTAGGCATCAATTGCATCACACCCAAGGCACCCTTTTTGGATTCCATGCTTGGTTTAAAATTCGTTTCTACTCGAATAATCGCAGCGACTAAAAAAGGATCGACTTCATACGCAGCAGCATGCGCACGAATCTCTTCTTTGTATTCGATTGGATAAATCCAACCTAACCAGCGACTATTGAAAAAAACAACGATCACAACAAGGATAAACAGTGGTAAAAGTATTCTTTTACGAACCAATTTCTTCATGAAAGACCTTTACTCTGCCAGAACTCTTCCAATTGAGCATACGTATCCTCAAGGGTACCGCTGTTATCAATTACAATGTCAGCTACTTTTTTCTTTTGCTCAATATCCATTTGCGCATTTATTCGTTTCCATGCTTGTTCTTCGGTTAATCCATCGCGAGCTATTAAGCGCTCCAATTGCACTGATTGAGGCACATACACTACCATAATCTGGTCAAACGTATAGACACCTTTGGCTTCTAGCAATAATGGAATATCTGCAACCACTAACGTATCTGGATATTGTTGTTCTAGCTCTAAAGTACGTGTCTGAATCAATTCACGAATCGCAGGATGAGTAATCTCTTCAAGTGATTTGCGTTCTTCAGGATGGGTGAAAATATGTTCACCTAACTTTTTACGATTCAGTGTTCCATCTGCTTGTAACATGTCTGCGCCAAAACGTTGTACCACCTGTGCAAGCACAGGATGGTCAGGCATCATCACTTCACGCGCAATCAGATCAGCATCGATCAGCTTGGCTCCTTTAGCGGATAACCACGCAGACACGGAGCTTTTACCTGTTGCGATTCCTCCGGTTAAACCGATATTCATGATGTCACCTCAATGTTTCTGACGAGTAGGTAGCGGCTGACACACAGGGCAAAAATGTGTTCCTCTTCCGCCAACAACCGTCTTCTCGACAAGTGTTCCGCATTCATAACAAGGTTCTGCTTTGCGACCATAAATACGTAGACTGTGCTGGAACATCCCCATTTCGCCCTGTCCATTGACATACGACTTAATCGAAGAACCACCTGCTTCTACAGCATCCGCAAGTGTTGATACAATGGCTTCGTGTAGACGGGTTAATTGTTCTGCTGTTAACGTATTAGCGATCTGCTCTGGATGAATTCCTGAACGAAATAAAGCTTCATCCACATAAATATTTCCGATCCCTACCACATACTTCTGATTGAGCAACACAGGCTTAATCATCGTACGACGCTTGCTCATTAGATTGATAAACTGCTCTGCTGTAAATTCAGGTGCAAGCGGTTCAAGCCCTAAGTGCATCAGTGGCTTAGACTGCAAATCTTCATCTTTTTTAAATAAATGCATGGTACCAAATTGACGTACATCCTTATAACGAAGCTCTGTACCATCGGTAAAATGGAAAATAACATGAGTATGCTTCTCAACAGGTTCATCTTTTGTATAGACTCCATAGCGTCCTTCCATCCGTAGATGAGAAACCAACACTAAATGATCCATCACGATTCGCAAAAATTTGCCACGACGCTCCACTTTCTCAATCGTATGCCCTTGAAGCTCAATCTCAAACTGCTTATGATCATCCGGTAATTGAACAATACGTGGCAAAGACACTGTAACATGATCGATCGTTTTGCCGGCAACCAAGGTGTTTAACGTCCGTCTAACTGTTTCTACTTCCGGCAATTCCGGCATAACCTTTCACCTTACCTTTTACAATAATATTCTTAAATAAGTCATTATAAAAATTTTAATAAGTCAAATGCATATTTTATATAATCAATCTTTAACAGCGATCGTAAGGATCATCTGGCGGAACGAATCACTATTCCACCTCCAAGCATCCCTACGTTCCCTACCCTCTAATTATAGACTATTTACTTCGCTTCATACCAGTTCGCACCATAGCTCACTTCAGCTTTAAGTGGCACAGATAACGATAATGCTTTTTCCATCACTTCTGGTACTAATTTCTTCATTTGTTCCATTTCATTTGCAGGCACTTCGAATACCAATTCATCATGTACTTGCAGTAACATACGACTGTTCAGTTTATGATCTTTAAGTGCTTGATCCATATGCACCATAGCTAGCTTAATAATATCTGCGGCTGTACCCTGAATAGGTGTATTCATCGCTGTACGGTTCGCAAACGAACGCAGATTGAAGTTAGATGAATTGATATCCGGTAGATAACGGCGACGCTCTAGCATCGTTTTCACAAAGCCATCCTTTTTCGCTTCGATTACAATATCGTCCATATAACGACTAACGCCTTTGAAGACTTCAAGATATTGACTGATAAAGTCGCCTGCTTCTTTACGTGTAATCCCTAGATTCTGAGATAATCCATAATCACTAATACCATAGACAATTCCAAAGTTAACTGCTTTGGCAGAACGACGCATATTACCATCGACTTGCTCTTTGGTCACGCCGAATACGTCCATAGCTGTTTTGGTATGAATATCCATATCATGTAAAAAGGCATCTTTTAGACCTGGATCATCTGCCATATGCGCAAGTACCCGCAATTCGATCTGCGAGTAATCAGAGGATAGAATGCTCCAACCACTTTCAGAAGGGACAAATACTTTACGTAATTTACGTCCTTCTTCTAGACGGATCGGAATATTTTGCAGATTCGGGAACTGACTGGATAAGCGACCTGTCGCTGTAATCGTCTGACGGAAAAAGGTATGCACTTTACCTGACTTCGGATGAACCTCTTTCAACAATCCTTCTACATACGTCGATTGCAATTTAGCAAGTTGACGATAAACCAGAATTAACTGCACAATATCGTGATAAGGTGCTAATTTTTCAAGTACATCTGCACTGGTAGAATATCCAGTTTTGGTCTTCTTCTCTACAGGTAATCCTAGACGATCGAATAGAATTTCACCTAATTGCTTCGGTGAATTCAAGTTAAATTCAACGCCAGCCATCCCATGAATTTCAGTCACCAAGACATTGATTTTCTGTTCAAATTCTTTGCCTAGTTCACGTAGTTCATCGGTATTAATAGCAACTCCTTGCTTCTCCATATCGGCTAAGATGCGAGATAACGGCATTTCTAGATCATCAAATAAACTGGTCATTTCATTTTGCTCCAACTGTTCACGTTGAAGTGGAACCAGCTCACGAATGGCTGCTGTTTTGCGTGCCAGATGATGACTCAATATTTCTTCTTCAGGCACTTTATATTTAGCCCCTTTACCAAAGACTGTCTCGTCTTCTGGCATATGAGGTAGACCGTATTTGGCTCCAAGCGCATTCAAGCTTTGCCCGGACTCTGTTGGATCAAGTAAGTAAGCTGCAATCTGCACATCAAAAGAAGCCCCTGCAAATGGAATATCGATCCAGTGTAACACCAGGTCTGCACGATGCAGATCATGTCCATGCTTCGGAATCGATCCATCAGCTAACCATGCACGTACACCTGCTGCGCCCTCGCTTAACAATGTCTCAGGCGTCATAAAGTAATACTGATCCGGTGCGGATAATACAATACCCACCAGTTCCGCATGATGTGGATTATCTCCATGACTTTCAATATGCAATACTTCGACTGTATTCAGTACTTTTTCCAGTTCTGGAAGTTGCTCTTCACCTACAATCGTGACTTCAAGTTCAGAAGCTTCTACTTGCGCAGGATCATGCAGATCTTCACCATCAAGCTCTGACAAATTCAAGCGTTGAATAATCGAGTTAAATTCTAATTTGCGCAAAGCTACGATAGATGTCACCGGATTAAATCCATCATATTTCATACTTTCCCATGTCGCATCAAAAGGAACATCACGGAAAATAGTCGCTAATTCTTTACTCATACGAGCATCATCAGCATGAGCTTCTACTTTTTCTTTCATTTTACCTTTGAGTTGATCGGTGTTCGCTAATACTTCTTCTACACTGCCAAATTGATGCAATAATTTGAGTGCTGTTTTTTCACCGACACCTGGAATACCCGGAATATTATCTGACGTATCTCCCATTAATCCTTTAAGATCAATAATTTGAGCTGGCGTTAAGCCGTAACGTTCTTCAATCTCTGCGGGTCCGTAAGGTTCAATATCACTTACACCTTTGCGAGTAAGCGCAATTTTGACATGATCTGAAGCCAGTTGCAACATATCTTTGTCACCGCTGACAATCAATACATTGCGTCCTTTTTCCTCAGCTGTCCGTGATAATGTACCGATAATATCATCCGCTTCATACGTATCTAATTCATAATACGTAATTCCCAATCCTGTTAATAACTCTTTTAGTAATGGAAATTGTTCTGATAATTCTGGTGGTGTTTTTTGACGCCCACCTTTGTAATCTCCATATGTGGTATGACGGAAAGTAATTTTGCCTGCATCAAAAGCAACCATCACATGCGTTGGTTTCTCTTCTTCTAGCAATCGAATTAACATATTAGTGAATCCATAGACTGCATTGGTATGCTGTCCACTTTTGGTTGTCATTGGTTGTTGCATTGCAAAAAAAGCACGATAAATAATACTGTTACCATCTATTAAAAGAAACTTTTCCATAGAACCTCCTGTAGTTAGAACATCTCTATATTGAACCATCTTCTGGTTTACGATTGTGATTAATATTCGCTCTTTCTATGATACCACAAGCCCTTCTAATCAAAAAATAAAAGCACCGGATTTGTGTCCGATGCTTGTGGGTTAGAGCTATGATATGACGTATTGTGTTGATTAACGGTTAAGATCGGGGCGTACACCTGTAACCAGATAGACAACACTTTCACCAATATTGGTCGCATGATCTCCGATACGTTCAATATAACGTCCAGTTAGATTAAGCAACATAACTTGCGGACCATCAACGGCATGATCGATCATATAGTTATGCAGTTCACGAATCATTCCGCTATACATATGATCTACTTGATCATCATCTACGCCTACTTTATACGCCAAATCAGTATTTTCATCCAAATACGATTGGATTGATTCTTTGGTCATTTGTCCTACGATATCAGCCATACGAGGAATATCGACTAATGGCTGGATTAAAGTAGAATCTTGAAGACGCAATGTTACTTTAGCGATATCAAGCGCTAGATCACCCATACGCTCTAGATCACTAGAGATTTTGAAAGCTACGATAATACGGCGTAAATCTTTGGCCACTGGCTGTTGGGTAACGATCAGACGTGAACCAATTTCCATAACTTTTTCTTCTAATTCATTAAGCGTGTGATCATTGCCAATGATTTTTTTAGCTTGTTCGATATTGAGTTGTTGCAATGATAGTACTGCTTCTTCTAAAGCATGAACTACATGATCTCCCATAGCAGTGAGCAAGCGACGTAGCTCTCCTAAACTTTGGTCGAATTCTTTCCGGTTGGGCATGAACAAGTCCTCCTTGGTGTAGGTATTAGCCGAATCTTCCCGAAATATAATCTTCTGTTCGAGAATCTGTGGGGTTGGAGAACATCTCCGGTGTATCTGACGATTCTACAACTTCGCCATTTAAGAAAAAAGCAGTTTGATCTGAAATACGCGCAGCTTGATGCATATTGTGTGTTACCATCACAATCGTATAATCTTTTTTAAGCTCACGCGTTAATTCTTCAATCTTCAAGGTAGAGATTGGATCAAGTGCTGAAGTTGCTTCATCCATTAAAAGGATATCGGGTTGACCTGCTAACGCACGAGCGATGCACAGACGTTGCTGTTGTCCACCGGATAAGCTAAGGGCAGACCGTTTAAGATAATCTTTCACTTCTTCCCATAGAGCCGACTGACGTAGGCTTGTTTCTACAATTTCATCCAATTCTTTTTTGGATTTTACACCATGCAGACGTGGCCCATAAGCTACATTCTCGTAGATGGACTTGGGAAAAGGGTTGGGTTGTTGAAATACCATACCAACCTGCTGACGTAGATTTTCAACTTCTACATTTTCACCATAAATATTAGAACCACTGATCTCTACTACACCTTCAATACGTGTGCCTGGAATCATATCATTCATACGGTTCAATGTACGAAGCAAAGTGGATTTACCGCAACCCGAAGGGCCAATAAAAGCAGTAATCGCTTTTTCTTTAATGTTTAAATTAATATGTTTAAGAGCCTGATGTTTCTCATAGTACAGGTTCAATTGTTCTACACGTATAATAGCTGACACAAGGTACACTCCCCTGATTTTCAATTCTTTTTTTGATAACGAATGTTTTTTACATCTATTCATCATAAATCATATTTGTAAATCCCATCAGTTCGAATTGTAAACGGAATGTAAAAAATGTAAAGCTCATGATTTAACGCTGTAAAGCTTGTGCCACGATACTTGTCAGATGATCCGCTTCGTCCGCCGATTGGATCAATTGCTCTGCACTTTTAGAAGCTTCTTCTGCTTCCAACGCCATTTTGCCAAATAATTGATTGGCTTGCTTAATATACACCATACTTTGATCCATAACGGTCTCTGTTGTGTGTGTAGAAGAAGCTGATTGTTGAATCATCTCACTTAATCCGGTCAATAGCCGATTTACATCTGTAGAAAGGGCTGTAATATGAGAAGATAATTTACGCATTTCTTCGGCGACCACTGCGAATCCTTTGCCTGCTGTTGCAGCTCTAGCCGCTTCAATCGAAGCATTAAGTGCCAGCATATTACTTTGACCTGCAAGATCGGTTACAGCATGTACCACTTTACTTGCTTGCCCTGTGTAATGAAGCATATCTTCGGCTAATGTACGTTGACGTACGACCAATTGTTGTACTTCTTCAAATTGCTGATTGGCTTTATTGAGATCTTGTTGACCGGATACTGTCTGTTGCTTCATCAAATGCAGTTCGCGATGACTTTCTTGAGCAGCTTGTTGGACTACTTTCACCGCATCACCAATCTGTTCTACAAATTGATGAGTCTCTTGCAAAGAAGAAATTCGTCTTTGTTCTGTCGACAACTGTAAATAGTTAGATAATTCCATAATATCGCGGATCGTGATAATTCCAGCTAGCAGACCTTGATGTGTTAATACGACACATTCATAAAAAGAGTCTCCTTCACGAGCAAGAGCAGCATCCACAACGATAGAAGCTTCTGTATCGATATCCATTGCCAAAATATGAGGCTGACTGAACATGACTGTAGATCGAGTATCATATAATTCACTTGCAAATCGACTTGCCATATGACGATAAAACTGTTCACGCATAATTAACCCTTCAGGACGTTGTTGTTCATCGCACAAAACAATACATGGCAGATGGGTCTGACGCTTAAAGCGAATATATGTTTCTCGACAGGTTTCTTCCACCGTAATAGCAGGTACAGTGATCAAATAACGTCGTAGACTTAATTCATCTGATAATATAGCTACACTTTCTGGTTGTGTTTCTTGGGTAATTTCAATTTCTACTTGTTCTACTGGTATGGGATGAGTTGCTATATCAATAGGTTGTGTGGTTTGCGATTCACGTATCATTGTCTCTAACATTGATTATCGTCTCTCCTAACGAAGTAAACTAGTCTTTTAGACTCATAACCTAAGACTAAAGGATCAATGTAAACATCAATGTGTTAAAATTCGCTTATTATGTAAAAAACGCTCGACATCCCATTTTAAATGGAATGTTGAGCGCTTGTTCTTTTGCGTACGACTAATTTATAACCAACTCCACGAATTGAATCGATATGTACCGATTCAGGATCGAGTTCTAACTTTTTGCGTAAAGAGCTGACATGTACATCGACGGTACGTTGACCACCGATATAATCAAATCCCCATACGGCATTCATTAGATCATCCCGTGTCATGACTACACCTGGCTTACGTGCCAGATACAGCAAGACTTCAAATTCTTTAGGACGCAGTGTAATATGTTGTGTACCCAATGTAACTTCGTATTTATCCGGGTAAATCGTTAAATCTCCCAGTTCTATGCGACTCTCATGGGATAACTCTTCTTCTGGTTGATCTTCTCTACCGGTTGCACGGCGTAATACCGCAGCGACACGTGCTAATAGTTCAGAAACACCGAATGGCTTCGTAATATAGTCATCGGCTCCAGCTTTGAGTCCTTCCACTACTTCTTCTTCTGCATTTTTGGCTGTCAAAATCACCACAGGTGTACGAATCCCTGAACTGCGTAATTTACGCAAAATGTCTAATCCCGCCATACCTGGCAACATCAGATCAAGCAAAATCAATTCAAACGGTTCACTCTGCGCACGATCCAATCCTGCACTTCCGTGATCTTCTACAGTGACTTCATATCCTTCTTGTGTCAAATTGTAAGACAACAATCGAGATAACGTTGATTCATCTTCTATGACCAGTAATCGTTTAGCCATGATAACCTCCCACAAGGGTTCGCATTTCATACATCAATGTCAGCATATCACTCTTGTGTTAACCCTGTGTAAAATGATGTAATAAAATATTAAATATCTGGTTCATCCTCTTGTAACAACGGCAAATTGACTGTAAATGTTGTTCCAATATTAACTTCGCTTTCCACAGTTACAGTGCCGTGGTGTAAATCGACAAGATGTTTAACAATCGATAATCCAAGACCTGTACCCCCTGAAATACGTGAACGCGCTTTGTCTACACGATAAAAACGTTCGAAAATACGTGGTAAGTCTTTTTTCGGAATACCCATACCTGTATCTCTAACATGGAAAAGAATACGTTCCTCGCCATTCTCAGATACTTTCTCTTCGACTGTTAATCTTACTTTACCACCGTCTTGTGTATAGTTTACCGCATTTGAGATCAAATTGACAAAAATCTGTCGTAATCGATCTTCATCGGCTTCCATAAACATTTCTTTCGGTACATTCATTTCCATCGTAATATTCTTTTTGGCAGCAGAAGAATTTAACATTTCCCGAATGGTGTCAAAGAAAGGTTGTAAATGAATCGGTGAGAAATTGAGTGGTGAACGCTTCGATTCAATTTTGGATAATTCCAGAATGTCACCGATCAGACGGTTTAATCGTTCACTTTCATCATAGATAATTTGTAAAAAGGCTCGTGAAGTTTGTTCATCTTGTACGCCACCGCCTAGCAATGTTTCGGCAAATCCTTTGACAGCAGCAATAGGCGTTTTCAATTCATGTGATACATTAGCTACAAATTCGCTTCGCATTCTTTCTAAGCGGCGAATATTGGAGATATCTTGAATCAAGAACAACATGCCCCGATACGTATCATCATCTTCGAACATAGGTACACCATCAATCTGAATCAAGCGTGGTTCTGGATCATACAAGGTCTGTTCATCATGAATACGCTCTTTACGACGCAATCCTTCTCCAAGTAGCTTGGTCAGTTCATAATGACGTTTCAATTCGTGATACGACTTGCCTGTTAGACGCTTAGAAGTCACTCCAAGTACTTCTTCTGCAAATCGATTCACCAGTGCAACATTCCCTAATGAATTGACCATCAACATTCCACCGGTCATATTCGCCAGTACACTTTGTAACAAATCTTCGTTATCCCGAATAATTTTGAGTTGTTTCTCTAGGCTATCTGCCATATTGTCTATCGCTTTGCCCAGTTCACCAATCTCATCACGACGTTCCAATTTCACTCGTGCTCCATAGTCTAAGCGAGAGATCCGATTAGCGACCACTGTAATATGTTCAAGTGGCTTGGTTAGACCGGATGCTACTCGATAACTCACAACAGCCGCCACTAGAAATAAGACGAGCAAGCTAATCCCCATCACTGTCCACGCATTGCGTACACCGATCTCTACGGCTTCAAGGCTCATGGATAACCGAATATACCCGTTGAACACATTGCCTGCTTGTACAGGCGCTGCAACGTACAGCATATTCTTGTCCAGTGTAGCACTATAGCGAATTGCACTTCCTACACCTGTCGTTGAAGCAGCACGAATTTCTTCACGATCCATATGATTGTTCATCGCATGTGGATCACTTTCAGAATCTCCGATTACAGTGCCGTCTTTCTCAATAAAAGTCACTCGTGAATCAGTCAAATTCCCGATCTCATGTGCTTCTTGAGAATAATATTTGAAAATATCTTCAGAAGGCTTACCGCTTGTACCTGTTGATCTAAAATCAAACGTTGTTTCTAACAAACGAATTTCACGAACCATGTTGTCTTCGAGTGTTTGAATATGTGAGCTTTTGAATATTTGACCCATTGTCAGTGCCGCTGCTAGACCAAGTACACCGAGCAGGATCATCAGAATCAATGTCAAACGAATGCGGAAAGGCTTCATGCATCTCTTCCTTTACGATAATTTGAAATACGCATAAAAATAGAATACTGGAGCGTGGCCATCGGCTGTTGAAGCATAATCCCTAGTACCACGGGTACAGCTGTCTGCGGGCTAAAATAAGCCATCGCAATCACCATCCCGACCGAAATATTACGCATCCCTGAAGCATAGGCTAATGTCACAGGTAACGACTGCCCTTCCCCTTTGCGACGAAGAATCGCCGACGCGACATACCCCAGTCCATAACATAAAGCGACCAATATCATCACAGAAGGCACGACTAATAGTAGATCACGACGCAATGATTGGAGTTGTGGAGCAATCGCCGCTGCATTTAACAATACGACTCCTGCAAAACATAATTTGGCTAACGGTTGCGTAATTGGAGCTGACCAATCACGGAACTTTCCACCTGATAACTCATAGACCATCATACCTGCAAATGTAGGTAATACAATCAGTAATAATAAATCTTTGAACATATGTAAAGTATCGAACTGTATATCTGCACCAAAAAACACTTCGATTAGCACAGGCACGACAAAAGGGCTAAGTGCCGAATCCACGATCACTAACGTTAATGCTAATGCCACATTACCGAAAGACATCCCGACCCATAAGACAGAAGATACGCCTAAAGGGATAGCCGCAAACAATACCAAGCCTACCGTATAAGGAGAATCACTACCGAATAATAAAAGTCCTAATCCGTAAGCGATTAAAGGTGCGGCAATATGGGCTAACAATAAAGTGACGATAATAGGTGCAGGCTTGGTCAATACGCCTTTTAAATGTTTTCGTCCACAACCAAGTCCCATCACAAAAGTAACATAAGCAAATAACCCTGGAATCCAACCGACAAAAGGTAACAATGGCTTCGATATAAAGAATCCCAAAACCAGTGTACACGGAATAATCAAAAACATATACTTTTCAAAAAAACGAGTAAATGTGGCTGCATGTTCTCTCATGACGTAATCTTCATCTCCAAAAGTTAACATATTTCAATGTACCGATCACTTATAGTGACAAGTATTATCATACCAGAGGTTGCAGAATAAGTCCCTTTCCTACATCCTATGATATTTGTGTTGTATACAAAAAAAGACGATAGCACAGGTCAATAGCTCCCTGATCTACCGTCTTTCCATATTTTTGTGATTTTAATTATGATGTTATTGTCAAATCTATGCTAGATAACGTCTGTATTATCCGTTAATGATCTCGCCACCGTTAACATGAATAATCTGACCGCTTACGTAAGAAGAATCTGTACTTGCTAGATATACATAAGCTGGAGCAACTTCTTCCGGTTGTCCCGGACGCTTCATCGGTTGGCTTGCTCCGAATTTGCTTACTTTTTCTTCGTCAAATGAAGCAGGAATCAATGGCGTCCAGATCGGACCTGGAGCAACAGCATTGACACGAATTCCTTTTTCTACAATATTCATAGATAGAGCCCGTGTAAAGGCTGTGATTGCACCTTTGGTAGAAGAGTAATCCAACAATACAGGCTCACCACGATAAGCGGTAACTGATGTCGTATTGATGATAGCAGAACCTTCTTTAAGATGCGGTACAGCTGCTTTGGTAATAAAGAACATACCGAAAATATTCGTACGGAAAGTACGTTCTAACTGTTCAGCCGTGATATCTACGATACTTTGTTGAACATGTTGTTCTGCTGCATTATTGACAACAATATCTAATTTACCTAATTCAGATACGGTTTTTTCTACAGCTTGCTTCGCAAATGATTCGTCGCCTACATCACCTGGAAGTAGAATACATTTACGTCCTTCTTGCTCGACAAACTTTTTGGTTTCTTCTGCATCACTATGTTCATCTTTGTAGACAATCGCTACATCTGCACCTTCTTTAGCGTACAAAATAGCTACAGCACGGCCGATACCACTATCCCCGCCTGTAATGATTGCTACTTTATCTTTCAGCTTACCTGCTGCCTGATACGCAGGCGCTTTAAATTCTGGACGTGGAGTCATTTCCGATTCGATTCCTGGTTGTTTTTCCTGATGTTGTGGAGGTAATGTTTGTTCTTCGCTAGACATAATTAATTCTCCTCTCGAATATAAAAAATGGATGATTCACACATGCATAAGATGATTCCATTTGTTGCTTCCGTCCATTATTTACCACTGTCTATACATGTTTAAACATCTATTTCATTATAAATTAATGTATTGAAATACACATTTTGGGGTAAGTATCCTAATTTCAATAACCGAAACATTCAGCAAGCAAATCAACAAAAAACCGCTACTTCAAAAGTAACGGTTGGTCGTCTATATCCAATTATGTGTACGTTCTTATCCATCTGTTCAGATGGTCTACTATGTGTGGGTAAACGTGTCTACGCTACAATATTAAATAATGTCGCGGAATACCATAAAGAAACTAATAACAACCAGACATACAGCCAGTATCATGCTTAGTGACCGAATTTTGCCGATGTGGGGTGTAATATTTTTGTTCTCATTGATATCGGCGAATGCTAATCGTAAAGGCTTACCCATAATTCCACCAATCGCAGCGATTGCCAAAAATAATACAAACACAACAACCATCCAAGCGATTGAATAATTCCCTTTGGTCATTAAGTAACCACCTGTTAATAATTGCACAATCAATCCAAATTGGGCGATACGATTCAATGTACGAAACATAGCGATACTGCCTGATTGGGCTTCTGCTGAACTGTTAGCTATTTTACTTGTCACAACAGGTAAAAACAAATAAAAGCCCATCGACAATGCTCCTAAGATGTGTACAAACACTAATACTTCTGCCATCCTTTAACCTCCACTCTTTTTATCTATAGCCACTCTAGCGATCAATCGGCCATACTATCTTATTTTAACGGATAAAGTTATGAAAATACATATTTTCGTCTTGATTTTATAAGGTCGTGTGTCTAATTTTTGTCATATTAGTAAAAATTGTTTGTACTTAAATTTAAATCAAAACATAACAAAAAAGGCTCCCACAGAATGTGGAAACCTTTTTGTTTAGACATTATACGTTAACGATTTTAAGCACGTTACGGACAGAATCAGCAGATTTCTCAAGAGCAGCTTTTTCCTCGGAGGTCAATTCCAATTCAAAGATTTTCTCGATTCCACCGCCCCCTAGAATAGCAGGTACGCCCATAAAGAGATCATTATAACCGTATTCGCCTTCTAAATAAGCAATAATCGGTAAAATACGCTTCTTGTCTTTCAGAACCGCTTCTGTCATTTGTACAAGTGATGCTGCCGGGGCATAGTAAGCACTACCATTCCCCAATAGATTCACAATTTCGCCTCCGCCTACACGAGTGCGTTGTACAATTTCTTGAATACGTTCTTTGGAGATCAATGTATCGATAGGAATACCGCCTACACTAGAATAGCGTACTAACGGCACCATATCGTCACCATGACCACCCAACACAAATCCACGTACATCTTCTACCGATACATTTAGTTCTTCTGCAATAAAGGTACAATAGCGAGCTGTATCCAGTACACCGGATTGTCCGATCACACGATTTTTGGGAAAGCCCAAAGATTGATACGCGACATAAGTCATTGCATCTACAGGATTGCTCAAAATAATCACAATCGCTTCAGGTGAATATTGCTTGACTTGTTCACATACCGATTTGACGATTCCTGCATTCGTATTCACGAGATCATCGCGGCTCATACCCGGCTTACGAGCAATACCTGCTGTGATAATCACCACATCCGAAGATGCTGTGTCCTCATAGTCAGATGTCCCTTTAATCTGGCTATCAAAGCCCTGTACAGGGCTTGCTTCCATCATATCGAGCGCTTTACCTTTAGTTGGGTTCTCCAACTGTGGAATATCAACCAGTACTACGTCACCAAGTTCCTTTTGAGCAAGCATCAAAGCTGTAGTTGCACCGGTAAAACCGGCACCGACCACTGTGATTTTTTTGCGCTTAATGACGGTCATAGGTTATCCTCCTACATGTTTTCGATAATTTTGTCAGCGAACTCAGAACATTTCACTTCTGTTGCGCCATCCATTAGACGAGCAAAGTCATATGTTACTGTTTTGTTGTTGATTGATTTTTCTAGACCTTTATAGATCAATGCAGAAGCATCATGCCATCCCAAGTGATCCAATAACATAACACCAGACAAAATTACAGAACCTGGGTTTACTAGATCTTTGTCAGCATATTTAGGAGCTGTACCATGAGTTGCTTCGAAAATAGCATGTCCTGTTACATAGTTAATGTTTGCGCCCGGTGCAATACCGATTCCGCCTACTTGTGCAGCAAGAGCATCAGACAAGTAGTCACCGTTCAAGTTCAATGTAGCAATAACATCAAATTCATTTGGACGTGTTAATACTTGTTGCAATGCGATATCAGCAATAGCATCTTTTACGATGATTTTGCCAGCATCTTCAGCTGCTTTTTGAGCTGCGTTTGCTTCATCTGCACCTTTTTCTTCTTTGATCTTGTCATATTGTGCCCAAGTGAACACTTTATCACCGAATTCTGCTTCAGCCACTTCATAACCCCAGTTTTTGAAAGCTCCTTCAGTAAATTTCATGATATTTCCTTTGTGTACCAAAGTAACTGTTTTGCGCTCGTGATCAATAGCGTATTGAACAGCAGCACGAACCAGACGTTTGGAACCTTCTTCAGATACAGGCTTGATACCGATACCGGATGTTTCTGGGAAACGAATTTTGTTAACGCCCATTTCGTCTTTCAAGAATGCCAATACTTTTTTCACTTCTTCTGTACCTTCTTGGTACTCGATACCTGCATAGATATCTTCTGTATTCTCACGGAAAATAACCATATCTACCAATTCAGGACGTTTTACAGGAGAAGGTACGCCGTCAAAGTAACGAACAGGACGAAGACATACATACAGATCCAATTCTTGACGAAGAGCTACGTTCAATGAACGAATACCACCACCGATAGGTGTAGTCAAAGGTCCTTTGATCGCTACAATATATTCGCGAATTGCAGTCAGCGTATCAGCTGGCAACCACTCGTCGTATGTATTGAACGCTTTTTCACCGGCAAATACTTCGTACCATGCGATTTTTTTGGAACCACCGTAAGCTTTTTCTACCGCTGCATCCAATACACGTACAGATGCTTTCCAGATATCGCGTCCTGTACCATCACCTTCAATAAAAGGGACGATCGGGTTGTTAGGTACATTAAGAACTCCATCATTGATTGTAATTTTCTCACCAGTAGTAGGTAATTCGTATTTTTCAAACTTCGGCATAATTATGTTCCTCCTTAAGGGATATGGCTGTGGCATCGTAAGAGAAGGCGTTTACACACATCAAAAGGAAACCTTTGAATACCCTATACACTTGGGTATAAATTACTCGCCGGCTCCTCTTCAGGTATATGCATGGTACAAATCATTTGTATATGCTTACCTTCACAGACATGCACAGTTCTGTCTTTATTTTACCAGACGTTGGGTCATATGAGAAATATCTACTTGCATATGAAATGAAATACTGATTTTAGCGCTGTTCAATCGAAATATATTTCTGATCAACAGGCCCTACATATTCTGCACGCGGACGGATAATACGGTTGTTTTCGTATTGCTCCAAAATATGTGCAGACCATCCAGATACACGGCTGATTGCAAAAATAGGTGTAAACAAATTGCGCGGAATACCTAGCATGGTATAAACAGAAGCTGAATAGAAATCAACATTCGGTTTGAGTCCTTTGCTACCCGTTACAATTTCTTCGATCCGAATACACATTTCGTATAGACTTAGATCGTTGTTCATTTCACCTAGCTCTTTGGACATTTTTTGTAAATGCTTGGCACGTGGATCACCATTTTTGTATACACGGTGACCGAAGCCCATGATTTTTACTTTGTTGTCTAGTTGTTCTTGGATATAACCTTCTAGACGATCCATCGAACCGATCTCTTCAAGCATTTTCATAACCGCTTCATTTGCTCCACCATGTAGTGGGCCTTTAAGCGCGCCAATTGCTGAAGTAATACCGGAATGAATATCAGACAAAGTCGCTACCGTAACACGAGCAGCAAATGTAGAAGCATTCAATTCATGATCCGCATGCAGAACAAGTGCTTGATCTAATGCTTTAACTGCTGTGTCTTCAGGATCTTCGCCATTTAACATATACAAGAAGTTATGAGCAATGGATACGCCTTTTTTAGGAGCGACCGGCTCTTTACCACTTGCAATACGTCCAAGAGCAGCTACAATCGCAGGCAATTGTGCTTGCAATTTGACTACTTTTTTATGATTAGCTTCTTGGCTCATATCTTCAGCTAGATCATCATATAGAGCAAGAGCAGAGATCGCACTACGAAGAGCTGCCATCTGATTCATATCTTTAGGATAAAGTTTCATTTGCGCAATCAATGGTTCTGGTAAGGTAGCATATTCATCTAGATCTTTTTGCAATTGATCTAGCTCTGCTTGATTTGGAAGTTTGCCAAACCATAACAAATAAGCCACTTCCTCAAAACTTGCGTTAATAGCTAAGTCATCAATATCGATTCCACGGTATGTAAGTACGCCGTCAACGATAGAACTAATAGATGAACTTGCTGCAACAACGCCTTCCAATCCTTTAGTAGCTGTCATATTACTCTCTCCTTTGCAGAACGGAATGATTGTGATTTTGCCCATTTACGGGAATGAAAACATTTACATTTTTAAATATGGAAAAATTTAAAAACTGGCTAGTAAGGTCCTTCACAATTGTTGAAAAGAGTTCTAATGATCCAAACACCTACCACTAACCTTCCAAGGACCTTCTCTCATCATACTTTATTTTGACGGAGTTGTGAACAAAAGGAGAAGTGTTTGTGACATCAAATTGTTTTATCAGCTTCATAAGAATTTTTTTGTAACCCTTTACATTATCAATTATAAGCCCTTTCGTTTCAAAAGTCTTGTCTGCCGTTTAACATCATATATGATGCTGATTACATATTTATGACTATATTGAGTAGAAGGAGAGCCATTCATTGAATATTATGATCCGTAATCGGATTTTACGTGGAATATGGGTACTGGTCGCTATTGTGATTACGGCTATTGCTGTACGTTATCTTTTTCCGCTTCTTTATCCATTATTGCTTGCCTGGTTATTTGCTTATGCAATGAATCCGTTAGTTCGGTTATTGCAGAATCGTGCTCGCTTTCCACGTTGGTTAGCTGTTTCGATTTCATTGCTTGTTTATTTTGGTGGATTATTAGCCCTTCTGTCTTTTCTGGTGACAAGGCTTGTTCAACAAACGATCACACTGATGCAGACATTCAACGATCATATGGATAGTTGGCGTGAGATGTTTGTCGGGTGGACCAAAAATGACAGTCTACAAAATATTACGAATCAAATCAATGGATTTTTGAAAGATACCCCTTATGGGGACACGATCAATAACAACCTTGATCAAACTACGCAGAGTCTTTCAAGTACGATAAGCAGTATTGTGACAGGTATTCTTAACTATCTATTAGGTTTTTTAACAGCACTGCCTAACTTTGCATGGATCATTGTGGTTATTGTGTTATCTGCTTTTTTTATCAGTAATAGCTGGGAAAAGCATACCCGTATCGTCTCAGGTTGGTTTCCTTCTAATATCCGATTGACGATGGTGACGATTTGGCGTGATTTGCAAAAAGCATTGCTGGGTTATGTACGTGCACAATTTATTTTAATTTCGATCACAGGTATTATTGTCATTATCGGACTGTTTATTTTACGAGTCGAATCGGCTTTGTTGATTGGTCTACTCATCGGTGCTGTCGATCTACTGCCTTATCTTGGCGTAGGGATTGTGATGATACCGTGGGCGATCTACAACTTTATGAGCGGCGATCTCAGTCTGGGGATTGGTCTAAGTGTACTTTATGTCATTGTGTTGGTTGTACGGCAGATTATGGAGCCTAAAGTGCTAGCGAGTAGTGTAGGTCTTGATCCTTTAGCCACCTTAATCAGTATGTTTGTAGGACTCAAGCTATTTGGAGCTCTAGGACTATTGATTGGGCCTGTAACGCTTGTTATTGTTTCTGCTCTCAATCGTGCTAATGTGTTCCGTGATCTGCGCAACTATATTGTGAATGGCAAAGCAAGATAAGTCATTGCATAAGGATGTAGAATCCATTTCTCAATCCTATATTTTCATACTCTTCTATCAGAAATAATCATTACCATCTTATAAAAACAGACTAAAACAGGCAGTCCTTTTAGAAGTAATGATCTAAAGGACTGCCTGTTTGTTATGATCGATTGTGATCCTTTGATAGAGCGCCTATTCATCTAAAAGATGACTAAAGTAGGTAAGCTTATTGACCACCACGGTGAATTGTAATACTGCCTTTTTTCATCCGCTTCTCTATCCAGCGTAATAACAGATTACGATAAATTGGACGTGTTAATGGGAATACAAGCGTAAATCCGATAATATCCAAAATAAAGCCCGGTAATACTAACATCACTCCGCCTACAAACACACATAGACCGTCTAGCATTCTTCGTCCTGGTGGTTCGCCAGCGTCCATCTGTTGCTTGGTATCTTCAATCACTTTACGTCCTTCAAATCTCATCATCAATATACCAACCAGCGATGTGGTGAGTAAAAGAATAAGGGTGTTCCAGCCACCGATCCATTCAATCATCTGTAAAAAAACATACCATTCTAGGAGTGGCACTATAATAATCAATGCAATAATCCATTTGCCGATGCCCTTACCCAAAAGTACCTCTCCTTTCTCTATCCAACCAGACTACATCTGTAAAGATTCTACAAGTGCATAATACAACGCAGGCACTTGTTTATCAAGTCGTACAGGCTTGAAGTCTTTATTAACCCACACATGTCTGGTAGAACCGCTTGTCAAAGGCGTTCCCGGTAACTCTGCATCCCTTTTAAAAATAGGACGTTCTCCAGCAGATGAAGAATCCCCTACGGCTGTATCATGTTCATCTAATAAGTGGATTTTGTACTCATAATCTATACGAAGCTTGGAAAACTCTGTTATACGGGTATAGATTGCTACACGATCATCATATCTTGCTGGATGTCCATATGACAATGACGCATCGATTAATGGTAATAATAATCCTGCGGCTTCCATATCCCTATAACGGAATCCTAGATCCCGAATCATTTCGGTACGTCCTAATTCAAACCAGTTCAAATAATTCGTATGATACACTACGCCCATTGGATCATTTTCTTGATAACGTACACGAAAAGCTATTCCGTGCCAATCGCTAGGTAAGTTTAATCGTTCTTTTGCCATCATGTGGTACCTCTGCTTTCATTTCAAAATTTAAATAGGTCTATAAAAATCATCAAAAAAAGCAATGGAATGATCCACTGCTTTCTCTGATATGATGCTATCTTGCACTATTGATTAATATTCTATTACGATTTAGCAGGCATTTGAGCCACTTTGATCAAGTTCGTAGAACCGGATTGACCCAAAGGAATACCCGCAGTAATCACAACCAAATCTCCTTCTTTAAGTAGACCTGAATCATGTCCACCTTGCAAAGCAATTTCAAACAACTCATCTGTAGAATGAGCTTGTGTACCTTTAACAGGCAACACACCCCATGCTAGAGAAAGACGACGCATTGTTTGCTCCAATGTGGTTACAGCAATAATTGGAGATTGCGGACGGTATTTAGAAACAGTACGTGCTGTATGACCAGACTCTGTAGAAGAAATGATCGCTGCTGCGTTCAAGTCCATTGCAGAGTTTGTTACAGATTGACTGATCGCTTCTGTTACTGTTGTTTGTTGTGCATGTGTTTGTTTAAGGAACAACTCGTGATAGTTCAAAGCAGATTCTGCTTTTTCAGCAATACGAGACATTGTCAATACAGATTCAACTGGGTATTTACCAGCAGCTGTTTCACCAGAAAGCATGATTGCATCTGTACCGTCGAAAATAGCGTTCGCTACGTCACTTGCTTCAGCGCGAGTAGGACGCGGGTTACGTTGCATTGAATCCAACATTTGTGTAGCTGTAATAACTGGTTTACCTACACGATTACATTTTTCGATCATGCGTTTTTGTACCAATGGTACTTCTTCCGCAGGGATTTCTACGCCCAAGTCACCACGAGCAACCATCAAACCGTCAGATACAGCAAGGATTTCATCCAAGTTATCTACACCTTGTTGGTTTTCAATTTTAGAGATGATGTGGATATGGCTACCACCTTTGCTCTCTAGCAATTGACGGATTTCAAGAACATCGCTTGCTTTACGTACAAAAGAAGCCGCGATAAAGTCTACACCCTGCTCGATACCGAAGATAATATCGTTAGCATCTTTTTCTGTAATACCTGGAAGTGAAATATTTACTCCTGGTACGTTAACGCCTCTACGACTTTTGATTTGTCCACCGTTAACGATACGGCATTTAATTTCAGTACCTTGAACTTCAACAACAGTCAAACCGATCAAACCGTCATCGATCAAAATTGTTGAACCGACTTCAACGTCACTTGGAAGATCTTTGTAAGTCACGTGCATACGATGTTGGTCACCCAAAATGTCTTCTGTAGTCAAAGTTACATATTCATCTTGAACTAATTCTACTGGTTCTTCTTTAAATTTACCGGTACGGATTTCAGGACCTTTGGTATCCAGCAGGATGGCTACTGTTTTACCTAGTTCTTTGCTTGCTTGTTTAATGTTTTTAACACGGTTACCATGCTCTTCAAAATCACCATGAGAAAAGTTCAGGCGAGCGACGTTCATACCTGCCATAATTAATTTCTTCGTGTTTTCTAAAGACTCACTTGCCGGTCCGATCGTACATACAATTTTAGTTTTACGCATAATTGATTTTCCTCCGTTTTTAAAGGTCTCTCTTTATTTTGTTTTCCCAACATGACTTGCCGAAACCATTCAACAAGTCCCAACAATTAAATTTACTACAGTTTGTCTACTTTGTATAGAAGATTGTCAAAATTCCTCAGAAATTGTGGAAAGGCTCCATTAGGAATGACGCTTAGAACGTGAAGATTTAGCTTTCATTTCTTCTTCATTCCCAAGAATAGGTTCCACATCGGATTGCAATTCTTCTTGAGGTTGATCTTCTATATTCACTTCGGATCTACTCGCTGGCAATGTGCTCATCGCTTGCTCTGTAAATTCACCAATTTTACGGAATTTCTGATAACGATCTTCAATCAATTCAGCTGCATTCATTCGAGATAATTCTCGTAAATGAACAAGCAGATGCTTTTTGATCGCTTCACCTGTTGCTTCGTAATCTTTGTGTGCGCCACCTTTAGGTTCAGGCACGATGTCTTCTACAACTTCCATACGAAGCAAATCTTCTGCTGTAATCTTCATTGCTTCTGCGGCTTGATCGGCTTTGGACGCATCTTTCCAGAGGATGGATGCTGCACCATTTGGAGAAATCGCTGAATAGATCGCATTTTCTAACATAAGTACACGGTTACCTACACCAAGTGCCAGCGCACCGCCACTACCGCCTTCTCCGATCACGACACAGACGACAGGAACACGTAGCTTCGCCATTTCCCATAGGTTACGAGCGATCGCTTCAGACTGTCCGCGCTCCTCTGCTGTATTACCCGGATAAGCACCCTTGGTATCAATAAATGTAATAATCGGACGTCCAAATTTCTCAGCTTGCTTCATCAGACGCATCGATTTACGGAATCCTTCAGGATGCGGACTGCCAAAAAAGCGAGCAATATTATCTTTGGTATCTTTACCACGTTGATGACCAATAATCGTTACGGGATGTCCATCCAATTTGGCGATACCGCCCACAATCGCTAGATCATCACCATACATACGATCACCATGTAACTCCATAAAATCACTAAATACGATCGAAATCAGATCCAGCGAAGTAGGACGTTGTTGATGTCTTGCCAGATGCATTTTCTGCGCAGGTGAAATCTGACTGTATATTTCACTTTCCATCTGACGATATCGTTCTTCCAAACGTGTAATCTCATCGTTGAAATCTATTCCTTTTTCCTGTCCGAATTGCTTCAGCTCGTCAATCTTTTTACGCATTTCAACGAGAGGCATTTCAAAAGGCATCTCTCCTGCCACTTAAAATCCCCCTTTTCCACTGTGAAAATCCAACAATTGCGATAATGTAGACTTCATCTCTTTACGATGAATCACCATATCGAGTTGACCATGTTCCATATTAAATTCTGCGGTCTGAAAATTCTCTGGCAATTTCTGACGAATCGTCTGTTCAATAACAATACGTCCAGCAAACCCGAATAATGCTCCCGGTTCAGCAATATTGACATCTCCAAGCATGGCAAAACTTGCAGATACTCCGCCCATCGTAGGATCGGTAATTACAGAGACATACAGTCCTCCATTTTCTTGAAAACGAGCCAAAGCTGCGCTTGTTTTAGCCATTTGCATCAGACTCAAAATACTTTCTTGCATACGTGCTCCGCCTGAAGTGGAGAAAATAATCATCGGGATCTGACGAGCATCTGCATGCTCAATCGCACGAGTAATCTTTTCACCTACAACCGAACCCATACTTCCGCTAAAGAAGTCAAAGCTCATTACCGCAAGTACTGCCGGTTGACCATCGATCAGACCTTCACCTGTAATAACGGCATCACGTAGTCCGGAGTTCATTTTCTGTTGCTCAAGCTTGCTTGCATACCCGGGGAATTTCAAAGGATCTTTGGATTCCATACGAGCATCCATTTCGGTAAATTGTCCATCATCTACTGTCATCATAATGCGGTCAATCGCATTCAGACGCATATGGTAACCACAGTTAGGACATACTTTCAGGTTTTTCTCCAGTTCTTTGCTGTAATGAATCGTGCCACATTTGCTACACTTGTTCATTAAGCCTTCTGGAATCTCACGTTTGGGACGCTCTTGTGGTTCTTCACCAGACTCTGTTTCATTCCCCCAACGTTGGGATGGAATGGTCGCATATTTCTTTTTCTTTTGAAATAAATCTCTAAACACAACTACACCTCTCCAGCCATGTACGTATTCCTCAGCGATGGAATTCATATCATATATTGTTCATTTATACCGAGCCTAATTGGACTTAAAAGAATAACGAAGCGGTTACAGCACTTTAAGCCCACATAATGGGATAATGATAACATACCACACTTTTTTATCGCAACAAAGATAAGTGAAGATAAATTGGCACATTGACGGGTTGACAATCAATGTGCTCTAGCATAATAGACTTATTTTACTTTAACCGTGCCTTCGCCTAACATCTGCTCCATTTCCTGAAATAGCTCAGGTGAAGGTTTGATGCTATACGTTTCACTAAGATCAAATAATTTTTGCGTTTCTTCATAAAATAACAACGTACCTACAGGCCCCGGATGACTCGCTAATAGCTTTTTGAGTACTGCTAATTTATCCGCTTGTTGAGCTTCTTTGGTAATTTTGATAAATACACGTTGCTTCAACATCGGTTCAGGATGACTGTCGGTATGAGGTGCATCATTTACTACACTGGCTACACCTGAAGCAGATGAAGAAGGAACCGTCTCTTGCTCAGTCGGCGCTACACTTTTCGCAGACGTTGTACTTTTGGTATAAGGCTTAGCGGTTGAAGTGGATGACGATTTGTTGGTCTGTTTGGTCTGTGCAGTAGCTTTATTTTTGGCGATATGCATCCGTTGACGAGCTCTGGTCGCTAATTCGCGTGCAGACTCTTCACTCAAGGTCACTACTTCTTCAGCTAACAATTTGAATCCTTCATCTTCTTTTTGCAATTTACCACGTACACTGAGCAGTAATCCTTTATCTACTAACGCACTACTTTTACGCCACACTTCAGGGAAAAGAACAACTTCGCACCGTTCAATCTGATCTTCAAGCTCCATAAAAGCCATCGATTTTCCTTGCTTGGTTGTGATCAGTTTAAGCGATACGACCATACCTGCTACAGCGACAATACTTTCATCTTCGCCTTCATGTAGATTCATCAGACGGGACAATCCACTATCTTCGATCACTTGCTCATAATCATCTAACGGATGTCCTGATAAATACAACCCTAACAATTCACGTTCAAATTCAAGTTGTTCTCCGGTTGTATAAGGCGCAACATCTGGATAAGACACTTCCCAATTATGGGTCTCTACAAATCCCAGATCGGCAAACATTTCTATCTGTAATTCTTCCCGTTCTTTGCGCCATTTGGCAGCTTCTTTGATCGTATCATCAAGCATCGTTAATAATTGGGCACGGTGTCCAGGTAGACTATCAAATGCACCTGCTTGGATCAAAGATTCAATTACACGCTTATTACACGCTTTGGGATCGACACGACGGCAAAAGTCGATCAGGCTGTCATACGGACGATCTTGACGTTCTTTAATAATGCTATTAATCGCTTGTGTACCGACATTTTTGACTGCGCCTAGACCAAAGCGAATATTACCTGTAGATGAAGAAGTTTGTGATGAATTCGGCGACTCTGACGATGAAGCTGTATCTTGAGCCTCGGCATTCTCATCATCAGTTGCCGATTCTTTAGATAATAATTGTTGCTCTAACTCTTGTTGCATCGCTGCTGTTACCGGAGTAAATGTCACTCCACTGGTATTCACATCAGGTGGTAATACTTCTATCCCGATACGGCGACATTCCAATACATATTCAGCTACTTTGCGATGTGTTCCCATTACAGCGGTTAACATCGAAGCGATAAATTGTACCGGATAATGTGCTTTGAGATAAGCCGTCTGAAAAGCAAGTACACCATAAGCTGCTGCATGAGCTCTCGGGAATCCGTAATCTGCAAATCGTACAATCATATCGTAGACCACATTAGCTTCTTGTTCAGTGTAAGACTGTTCTATACTTCCTTTAACAAAATGCACCCGTTCTTCATCCAAAATTTCGCGCTTTTTCTTCGAAACCGCTCGGCGTAGCAAATCCGCTTCTGCCAGTGTAAATCCAGCCATCTGTGAAGCAATCTGCATAATCTGCTCTTGATACACGATAATGCCATACGTATCGCTCAGGATCGGTTCCAAATCGGGATGTGGATATTCTGGAACGGTACGGCCATGCTTGGATTCAATATATTTGGGAATAAAGTCCATTGGACCCGGACGGTACAAAGCCACTACCGATACAATATCTTCAAAGGCTGTAGGCTTAAGATCACGCAGCACACGTCGTACACCCGGAGATTCCATCTGGAACACGCCCATTGCATCGCCTTGGCTTAGCATTTCATAGGTCTGTGGATCATGGTCTGAAATCTTAGAGAAATCAACAGGATGTCCTTCTTGTTCTGCTATCCATGTCATACAGCGTTCCATAATAGATAATGTACGTAGACCCAGAAAGTCCATTTTGAGCATACCAATCGATTCTAGACTTTCCATCGGATATTGAGTCAATACGGCAATCTCACTACCTTCTTGGATTGGCACAATATCAGTTAATACTCCACTTGAAATCACTACCCCTGCGGCATGCGTAGAAGCGTGACGTGGCATACCTTCAACCTTAAGCGCTGTATCGATCATTTCACGAACAGGTGCAGACTTTTCATAACGATCACGTAATTCGGGAACTTGATCTAACGCTTTGCTGATTGTCATGCCAACTTGAGCAGGAATTAACTTGGCGGCTTTGTCTGTATCTGCGTAAGGAACATTGAGTGCTCGTCCTACATCACGTACGGCTGCACGCGCAGCTAATGTACCAAATGTAATAATCTGTGCCACATGGTCTCTTCCATATTTGGAAACGACATATTCGATCACTTCATCACGGCGTAGATCACTAAAATCGATATCAATATCAGGCATAGTGATCCGCTCAGGATTAAGAAAACGCTCAAATAACAATTTGTATTTGATCGGATCGACATTGGTAATTTCCAGTACATAAGCAACCAGACTTCCTGCTGAGGAACCCCGCCCGGGGCCTGTTACAATGCCTTGAGCATGTGCATATTTCATAAAATCCCATACAATCAGGAAATAATCGGCAAATCCCATACTACCAATTACTTTTAATTCATAATTTAAACGTTCTTCGATGTGTTGACGTTCTTGAGGATCTGTCCAGTACATCGTATCTTGATAACGTTGCTCTAATCCTGTACGACACAATTGTTCCAAATAACGTTCAGGTGATAATTCATCTGGAATCGGATAATACGACGGTAAAAGTGATTCGCCAAAAGTCAGTTCCAATTCACAACGATCTGCAATAACGTTTGTATTCGTAATCGCTTCAGGCACATGACGGAATAACGATTCCATTTGCTCACTGTCTTTTAGATACAATTGATTCGTTGGAATACGAAAACGACCTTCATCATCCATCGTTTTACCGGTACCAATACAGATGAGAACATCTTGCGTTTTGGCATCTTCTTCTGTTAAATAATGAACGTCATTGGTAGCGACTAATGGAATATTAAGCTCTTTAGCTAGATTGATTAATAACGGCATTACTTTTTTCTGTTCAGGAATATGATGATCTTGCAATTCTATATAGAAATCTTCACCAAAAATTGCTTGATAACGAAGAGCGGCTTTTTTGGCTTCTTCCGGTTGTTCATGTAATAAATGTTGTGGAATCTCTCCTCCAAGACAAGCACTCAGGCAAATAATACCTTCATGATACTGTTGCAATACTTCAGCATCCACACGAGGTTTGTAATGGAATCCTTCTAAATGTCCAATCGAACTTAATTTCATTAGATTACGATAACCGATCTCATTTTTGGCTAGTAACAATAAATGATGAATCGGTTGATCTTTACGTGCTGCTTTTTCTTTACGTGATCCAGCAGTGTAATACACTTCACAACCAATAATCGGCTTAATACCATGTTGCTTACATGCTTTATAAAATGGAATCGCTCCATACATTACTCCATGATCGGTAAGAGCCATTGCTGTCATGCCTGATTCTGCGGCTTGGCTCACAAGATCCCTTATGCGCGCAGCCCCGTCCAGTAGACTGTATTCGCTATGCACATGCAGGTGAACAAATGGGGTCATACGCTTCCCTACTTTCGCTAAAATCATTGATTTTCAGATCGGTTTTGAATCACAATCCATTACTTCTTATTTTATCATATCCGTCAATAAATGATGCATCTGTTGTTAGATAGGATGGGTTATTACGCTTATTTCGACATATGCTGACAAAAATTCTAAACTTATTGAAATATTTACCGATAAAATCATCAATATCAAATTTGATTGATTTTATCTATCGGGGGAAATAACAATGAAAAAGCAATTGATTATGATTATGTCGTTAATCGCACTTATTCCATTACTGGTGTACGGAACGTTCAGTATGATTAGTACAAGCAACAAAATTGAAAAAGATGCGTACAGTATGAATGAACAGAATGTGAATTTGGTTCTTCAAAAAACAACAGCTTTAATTAATTCGGAAATTGAGATGTTGCAACAATTATCTGAGAATCCAGAGATCAAAGAATATATACCTGCACAATTACCACAAGTTAAAAATTTATTATCATCTGTCGGCAAATTACATCCTGAAATTCAAGCGATTATCTTTACCGCTACAGACGGACAACAAATTGCTAAAAGTTCAGATGGCGATTTGAGCAATACAAGTGATCGTGATTATTTCAAACAATTGATGGCGACTCAAAAACAAGTGATTTCGGATATTTTGGTCAGCAAAACGACTGGTAAAAAGATCGTTACTGTTGCTTACCCTGTATTCGATACGACTAACACACTAAGTGGTATGCTTCAAGTGACTTTACCTTTAGATAATATGAGTGCATATGCCAAAGAATTTTCTACAAACGGTCAGACAGCTTATATTGCAGATCGTACGGGAACGATTCTTGCTCATCCTGATACGAATTCACTGGATAAAGATATCAAGGATACTCCTTCTTTCCAAAGTGCTTCACAAGGGATTGCAGGCACACTATCGTATGGTGAAAAATCAGATCGAGTATTGGTTTCTTATGCCAAAGATCCGTTAACCGGATGGAGTATATTTAGTGAAAAACCGTATAACTTAATTATGGCGGATTCTACTATTCTATTACGGAACAGTATTATTATATTAGTGATCTCTCTGATTCTTGCTATTATAGCGGGTTACATTTTCTCTACTCGTCTAACCAAACCGATTATGCAATTGGTTAAAGTTACAGAAGCTGTCGCAAATGGCGATCTTACGTCCACATGGGATATCAAATCCAAGAATGAGATCGGTGCATTATCTAATGCTCTAGCGACGATGACGAACAGTCTACGAGAAATGGTGTCTCATTTAAAAGATACATCCCTTCATCTTGCTTCTTCATCCGAACAATTAACAGCAAGCGCTGGTGAGACGTCTAACGCTTCTCAACATATCGCTTTATCGATTCAAGAAATGGCTGAAGGTTCAGATCGTCAAATGGAATATGTAGGGCATACGTCAACCACCGTGAACCAAATGGCAGATGGTATTCAAGGAATCGCAAGTAGTGCTCAAGAAGTGGCGTCCAAAGCGGTTATGGCTTCAGACAAAGTTAACGAAGGCGATACCGCTCTCAAAGCGGCTGATACGGAAATCAATAAATTGAAATTTATTTTCGGAGAGCTTTCCGGTTCGGTTCATAGTCTTAACAATCATTCAGAAACGATAGGACAGATTGTTAATGTGATTGCGCAGATCGCTAAGCAAACGAATCTATTATCACTGAATGCCGGAATCGAAGCTGCTCGTGCAGGAGAACATGGTAAAGGATTTAGTGTAGTGGCTAAAGAAATTCGTAACTTAGCTGATGAAGCTTCTTCTTCTGCCAGTCAGATTAGTGCTCTAATCGATAGTATTCAGTCTGAGATTCACACAGTTGTTGATCGTACGGAAGCAGGCTCTCAAGAAGTACTTCAAAGTATTTCGGCTGTGCACACGGCAGAACAATCATTTGGCCTGATTCGTCAGTATGTACAAGAAGTGACTTTCAATATCCAAAGTGTATCAGATGCTTCTTCTACACTTTCAAAAGGAACAGAGCAAGTGATCCGTTCGGTTCATCAAATGTCAGATATTACGAATACCTCGGTAGGTGAGATTGAATCGGTATCTGCTGCAACTGAACAACAATTAGCTACGATGGAAGAAATCGCTGCTTCTTCTGAAGTATTATCTGATGTCGCTCAAGAGTTAAAAAGAATGGTCGAGAAATTCCAGGTCTGATGATGGGTTGCTGTAGTGGGATTAGGATGGATACATGAAATAGGAATTTTGTAAAAAAAGAAGCGCTACAGGTGAGTTGATCCTGTAGTGCTTCTTTTTATTGGACTAGGCGCACTTATACTGCCAAGTGCTGATCGTAAGATATTTTGCTTTGCAAAAATCACTTTTTACTGAAATGGGTCGCACTTATGGTGCCAAGTGCTAGTGGTCAATGGATTGTAAGGTTAGGATACATTTGGCTACGGGTAGTTCATCGTAGGACATTTGGATTTCTAACTTACATGTGCGGCGGCTGGATTCGAGTACAATTGGACGAATGACTACCGCATCTTCAATCTGTATCGGACGTAGAAAATACGTACTCATATTGTCTAACACGTAATCGAATCCACTTAGTAATTTGGCGGTACGTGTTGCTGCTTGGATCATGACTGTTGTTAAGATTCCCTCGGAAATAGTTCCCAAATCGGTAGCCATCTGTGGAGTAATAAAGCCATGAAATACGATACCACCATCTTCATCTTTTTCTTCTGCAAATCCATTCCAGATCAAATGATCGAATGTTTCACCTGTACCTGTATTCGGTTGTTGCTGAGCATCTCTCATCGCTTGCAGTACTTCATGACGGGTCACGGTGCTGATCAATTTGCGATTACGATCGACGATTGGTAAAAAGTCGACACCTTCCCACATCATCGTCTGTGCGGCTGAAGCAAGCGAAGTCTGTAACGTCGCTGTAATCGGGCGACGAATTAATACTTTTTCGATTGGCTGTTCTGCGGGTAGTTCTTCGATTTCTTTTCGTCCTACAATCCCGATCACTCGATTCCATTCATCTACGACCGCTAAGCGTGCATAGCCTGTTTTCTCAGTCATTTCACGAAAATCTTGAGCTGTACTTGAAGCTTTAAGCACTTCTGGCTTCGGCTTACCTGCAATAATATCTTCAACCAGCATAATTTTCTTTTTGATCATTCGGTCAAAAATAGCACGGTTGATCATTGAAGCCACTGTAAACGTATCATGACGGGATAAAATAATAGGCAAATCACATTGATCTGCTAAAGCTTTCACTTCTGTACTCGTGCCGAATCCTCCGGTAATCAAAACAGCTGCTCCATGTTCCAGTGCAAGCGAATGAGCATCTTCACGGTTACCGACAATCAATAAGCTTCCTGCTTCAACATAACGCATCATCGCTTCGACTTTCATCGCACCGATCGCATATTTCACAAGCGTTTTATTCAGTCCACCGCTTCCGCCAAACACTTGACCGCCGACAATCTCAGCGACATCAGCAAATGTAAGTTGCTCTGAGATTCCGCGTGGTTTCTTTTCTACACGTATCGTACCTATACGTTCACGGGTCACTACGATTCCCATATTTTCGGCTTCTTTCACAGCACGATAAGCAGTTCCTTCGCTCACTCCCATATGTTTGGCTAGTTTACGAACAGAAATTTTACTGCCTACTTGTAGCTTTTCAATATGTTGTAATAACTGCTCATGCTTTGTAATCGTCTCATCCTGTTCTTCCAACTGTAACACCACCGTTCTTGATCTGTATCACTCTGAATTGATTATAGCACAAAAACAAGCGCCTCCAACCATAGATATCTGGCTAGAGGCGCTTGTGATGGCACTATTTTGATATATCTTTTTAAAAATACATATGTATTCAAAAAAATATATACTTTAAATTTAGGATAGTTATTCACCTGTTATAATTTCATTATAGCTATTTACTGAAACAGATGATCACGAATTATACGTTGTCGCCGCCGTATAGATCGCTCAAGCTTTCTGTAATAATTTTGTTGATATCTTCAATAATTACACTTAGACGTTGCTCTGCATCGAACAAACGACGAATATTCAAGTTCAAGTTCAACACTTCAAATACTTTTTCCATTTGTTCCATTTCTTCTGGGTTCGGCATATCTCCAGACATCATACGTTGTTGAACTTCCATTTGACGCGTACGGAAATCATCTAACATACGTTTGCTTTCTGGGTCACTTTCGATCAGTTTCATAGCAGCTGTAATATCTTCTACTTCTTTACTTTCACGGATCGATTTCGATAGTTCATTAGCTTTGTCATAAATATTCATTATTGTATCCCTGCTTTCTTTAATATCATTTTTATATTGTACCCAATCATTTGCGATTTGAACTTTTACAGATTAACTGATTTGGTTACAGAAGTAAAATAACGGACACTTATATAGAGGTAAACCCCTTATTTTTATAGGTTATTCTGCTTGATCATAAAGCGTAATTAATTGGTCAAATGAAGTAATAATCACATCCGAACCTTCCAGTTCAGCAGTATCTCCAAAGTCTGCATAATTACAGCCAATCACAACCTGTCCATTCTTTTTGCCTGCTTCAACATCGGAAGAACGATCTCCGACCATCCATGCTTCGGTCACATGATGGGTAGTCATCAATAATTTCACCAGATCGACTTTGGAAGCCGTATTGTACTCTCCAGCACTGTATACTCCTTCAAATAAAGGCGTTAATTGATGAACATCGGCTGCGCCTTTAACATAGCCTTCTAGACCATTACTCGCTACAAACAAACGTACACCTTGATCATGCAAATACTGTAGCGTTTCAGTCACTTGTGGATACATTGCAGAGATGCCAGCTTCCATTTCGTCTAATTGCAATTGTAACAATAATTCATTCGCTCGTGCCACTGTAGGCGCTCCAGCACCTGGAATAACACGTTCCCAGATATGTTCTAACAACATGCCCAGACAGCTCAAAATAATTTCTTCTGGTGGCGTTTCTCCGTAATATAGACCTTCTTGTTTTAATATTTCAAATGTTTTGTGATAGGCAGGTAAAAGAACCGTTTCTGTCTGAAAAAGAGTACCGTCCATATCAAACATCATCGCTTGAGGCTTGTGTAACTTCGGCTGTTCATTCATCAGTGTAGCTCCTATCTCTATGTATGATGGGCAGCATAACACTGCCCTCAAATCAGGTCTAACTTATGGTATAGCACAACTATTATTTAATCGGAATCATTGTCGTGATCGTTATCATCATCTTCAATCTCAGGAACAGGATAAATACGTACACGCATAATGCGCAGACGTTCCGCTTCAGCCACTTCGAATGTGACGCCATCCAGTTCTACTTTACCGCCTGTTTCCGGTACACCTTCAAGCTCTTTAAACATCCAACCACCGATTGAATCGACTTCATCATCATCGATCTCAACACCACTTAACTCATTGACATCTTCGATCAACATCCGTCCATCGACTGAAATGGTATCCCCATCTCGTTCCAAATCAGGTCGTTCATCTTCAAACTCATCATACAATTCGCCTACGATTTCTTCCAAAATCTCTTCTGCGGTTAAAATCCCTGCGGTTCCACCATATTCATCGACAACTAATGTCAATTGAGAATGATTTTTCTGCATCATCTGTAAAACATGACTAATTTCCATTGATTCAGGCACATTCAAAATAGGTCGTGCCAGCGCCACTAAATCATACGGTTGGTTTACAGGAGATAATAATACGTCTGTAATATGCACAAAACCGATAATTCGGTCTTTATCTTCTACGGCTACAGGGTAACGTGAATGTTTGGTTTCATTGATAATCGCCAAATTTTCTTCTTTGGACAAATTCGTATACAAACAAGTCATATCGGTACGTGGCAACATGACTTCACGAGCAAGTAAATCAGAGAACTCAAAAATATTGTTCATCAGTTCCATTTCGCCTTCATCAATCACACCGCTTTTGGCACTTTGATTCATCAAAATCCGAATTTCTTCTTCCGAATGAGCAGCTTCGGCTTCATTAGCAGGTTCAATACCTACTGTACGCAATACAGCGTTAGCAGCTGCATTTAATACCCAGATAAACGGGAAAAATACACGGTAAAAGAATAATAATGGTGCTGAAAGCAATAACGACACGCCTTCTGTACGCTGAATCGCTAATGATTTTGGAGCCAATTCCCCTATAACGATATGTAGAAATGTAATTACAGCAAAACCAATAATAACGGAAATCGTCGTAACTAATGGAGATTCACCGAATCCTAACTTATACATAATTGGTTCGACAAGTAATTCCGAGATCGCAGGCTCACCAATCCAACCGAGTCCAAGAGATGCCAGCGTAATCCCAAATTGGGTAGCTGATAAGTAAGCATCCAGCTTCTTGTTGACCTTAAGCGCGTATCCTGCAAGCTTGTTGCCTTCACTCTCCAATTGAGTCAAGCGAGAATGACGTACTTTCACAAGTGAAAATTCAGCAGCTACAAAAAAGCCATTTAAAAATACGAGCAGTAAAACCAAAGCCAAATTCAATACTAAAGTTCCTATCTCAAACTCCGAATGGCCCAACCAGAACGCCCCATTTCTTCCATAGTTAATCAGCATTCTGCGTTATTCTGTTGTTGTCTCTATTTTACTTCAGTGGATAACGCAAAATGCTTATTGAATTACAAAATAGCTTGTCGTGATTTAAAATCTGTATCTTTGTAATACATATCTGCAACTAATAGATTCGGTCCACAGCAAGATGCAATATCACAATGGCAATTGACAGTCTGATTTAACGGATGATTGTTACTCCATTCGCTAAATACATCGTCAAGCTGACTATGAGACACATTCCCAAACGCTGGAATCGCTGCAAAATCGGTTACAAATACATCACCTGTAAACATATTCACATTGACCCGATTACGTCCATCTGGATCATTACGGACGGTAACATTAGGTTCACGACGCAGACGCTGAATCAATTGACGATCTTCCACTTCTGAATTACAAGCAAAAAACGGCAATGTTCCAAATAACATCCACATGTCTTGATCCCGATGATCCAACAGATCATGAATCGCTGTGCGGAATTCAGCCAGTGAAACTACAGGTAGATTAGCTGCAAAGTCAGCCGCATACATTGGGTGAACTTCATGACGACGGCAACCCATTTCTTTGATCAATCGATGAATCTCAGGCAACTTGTGATGAGTACGATAATTGATCATCGTCTCTGCCGAAATAAACATACCGGCTTTGCTTAATATTTGAGAATTTTCAATCATTTTATCATACATTTTGACAGCGACTTCACGAGGAACAGGATGTCCGCTATTTGCAAAACCCACCTCATGAAAATCATCCACCGATGTATAGTTAAATGAAATATGCATCACATCTAAGTACGGCAATAATTTCTCATACCGACCAATATCCAATGTTAAATTAGAATTGATCTGCGAACGAATACCACGCTCACGCGCATATTTAAGCAAAGGCACGATGACTTCATCCACCGTTTTTTTGCGGAAAGTCGGTTCACCACCTGTAATACTGATCGTCTGAAGATGTTCTACTTCATCTAATCGTTTGAGCATTAAAGGTAAAGGAATCATATCAGGTTCACGCATGACCAGTGAATCTCCAACCGCACAATGTTCACAACGCATATTGCACAGATTCGTCACCGTCATCTCGACACTGGTTAACGTATTACGTCCAAACTTGCGAAGTGATAGCAACGGGTCCCACGGATCATAACTTGGGGATAACTCTTTGAGTGGCCATTCACTTCTTTGTATTACTGTCATTTGCTTTCACCTTATTTCATGTATTAACCTTAAATCATGTATTGCATAACGTTCTTTGACTCATTAAATATGCAAAATATGACGCAAGATCTCATTTATCATACCATAAACCATCGTTTTTCGGCAGACGCTAACGCTGCTCCTGGTGTCTGTAACTGCATCCGTAATAGATCGCGGATAAATTCAGGCAATATATATTTGACCTCGTTACTTTCACTAAGCGACATATATCCAATCCCAAATGTAAACATATCCAGACAACCTACACTGTATTCTTTCTCAGCTTCGAGCGGTTGATCCCCTAACTGAATATGAGTAATACGATCATAAGCTGGTCGTGATAGATCATACGAGATATCAATGCCATCTACACAGAGACAACCTAATACTTTACCTCGAAAACCAAATCCCATAATCGTTTTGTGTGTAAATTCAGGCAACAATGATTGCTCTAACGCTAATTTGATCTTTTTTCCTTGAAGCAAGGTTACACACGGATTAACAGGCGATGGACACAGACGATGTAGCAGACCTTCTGTCACTTCTCCTGCGGGCAGATCAGCCAGTAGTTGACCTGCATTCACGATCGACAACTCTGCCCCTGTAAATTGACGTACAGCCTGTGCAAGCAAATTGCCAAATGGAGACTCTGTTTCGTAATTAATTTCAATAGGTGCTTCTAACATGGCGACTGTACGATTCATACGTTCTTCTGCACGTTGTCGATGAAGAACAATCGCATTTTCGATAGAGACATCTCGTTCCATATTTTCGGTGATTGGAATCAATCCACCATCCAGTAGATGAGCACGCGCGCCTTGTGTATCTTTTTTCCAGACCATTTCTCCGATATACTGACCGAATTTGCCTGCGGCTCCAAGTACCGTTGTCCCGATCCACAGCGGACGATCTAGCACATGGTGACTATGCCCTCCCAAAATCACATCGATCTCAGGTAACTGCTCCGCAAGCTTCTGATCGGTCGGTAATCCCAAATGAGACAATACAACCAATAAATCTACCTCGCCCCGTAGCTTGGCTACCCATGGCGCTAGACTGGATATAGGATCACTAACATTCCAACCTAAGAGTTCATAATAATCGCTATATTGCGCTGTTGCTCCGATAAGACCTATTTTCCATGTTCCTTTGTGAATAATCCGATGTGTCTCCATCCATACAGGCGGAACACCACTCTCTATCTCTTCTACATTACTACAAATAATCGGGCAGCTAATACCCGCATACGCTTGATTCAATAATTCTGGTGTATACGTCAGACCTTCGTTATTACCGATCGTTATCGCATCATAACCGGTCATATTGATAATATCGATATTGGCTCCACCTGACGATCCTTCTGTCTCGATAGACATCCGATCCATATGATCTCCAATATCCAGTACCAATAGTTGATCTTCACCACATTGTTGCTTACGATCAGCTACTATCGCTGCAATCGCACCCATATTTTCAAAATGACTATGGATATCATTCGTGTGTAATAGTGTTAATGTATCTTCAACTTCATTCATGTCTATCATTTGTATATCCTCCTGCATCCGATCCCTTGAATTAGGGTTATAATAGCTATATGAACTTATGATATATTAAAGAGATCCAAAAAGCACATGGAGGCGTTTAATACTATGCAACAATATACTATCCGATTATTTGCAGGTCTTGCTGAACGTGTTGGCAAATCGCAAGTTATTATAGAAGTTCCGCAATCTCAGGACATATCAGTCGCCCAAATGAAAGAACTTTTGTCTGAGCAATATCCTGATGCAAAAATAATGATTCAAGGAGCCTTCGCAGCTGTTAATCAAGAGTATGCTTTAGCCGATAATATCATTAAGCCTGTGGATGAAATTGCTTTGATTCCTCCTGTATCCGGTGGCTCAGGAATAGAACCTAGCACTTCACAGACAGCGGACGGTTTATACCTCATTACCAGTGAGCCCTTACAAGCTGAAGAAGTGATCGCTAAAGTGATTGATCCCAATCACGGGGCAACACTCACGTTTATCGGAACCACTCGTGAAATGACAGGTGCTATGCAAACTGTTCATTTAGAATATGAAGCTTATATACCTATGGCACTTCATCAGTTACAGAAGATTGGAGATCATATTGCATCCACATGGACAGGAACACGTTGTGCGATCAGTCATCGTATAGGAACTGTTGGCATAGCGGAGACCAGCGTGATTATTGCTGTCTCTTCTGCTCACCGCAATGATGCGTATGAAGCCAGTCGATTTGCTATAGAACGTCTCAAAGAAACCGTACCAATTTGGAAAAAAGAGATCTGGGCAGATGGTTCAGAGTGGAAAGGGGTTCAGACAGGTCCTTGGAACCCTACTCAGCCAAAATCTTGAGCTATAGGAACTGATTTTAACCATTGATCCTGCTTTTTTTTCCTGATATGATACATTTACAATTTGTTTAATAAACGGGGTGCCCACTATTGAGAGTGCATGTTACCGATTTGAAGCCGGGAGATACGCTTCTTAGAGATACATTCAATACATTCGGCATTCATATTATGCAAAAGGGCCATACTCTTCAGCGGGAAGATATTGCCAAGCTGCTACAGCATGGTGTGGATGATGTCGACATTGAAGAAGTTTTCTCAGAACCTGCCGATATTAGCCAATCTTTATCTAGCCATCCCCTTCAAGATGCTAAAGTTCAATTTAATAGCGCTTTAGAAGGATTTGAAGATTTATTTTTGAATGCTGCGGCGCGCGGAGAATTCGATGGCAGTCAAGTAGATGCCAAGCTAGAACCTTTACTTACAGAATTACAAGAACAAAAAGATGTCGTATCTGTTTTACTTTTTCTCAACGATGATAATAATTATACCTATACTCATTCTCTTCAAGTAGGGATGTTATCTTATTATTTAGCGACATGGATGGGATATACAGAACAAGAAGCATATCAAGCAGGCAAAGCCGGTTATCTACACGATGTAGGTAAATCCAAAATACCGAGTCATATTTTAAATAAACCCGGTCGGCTAACTACAGAAGAATTCGAAGAAATGAAGCGTCATACGATTTATGGTCATGATATCATTATGCAATCTACAGGAGATAAGATCAGTGCAATGGTTGCTTTGCAACATCATGAACGTATGGATGGCAAAGGATACCCTCATGGACTTAGCCTTGATGAAATACACCCTTTATCACGTATTACAGCTGTAGCGGATGTATACAGCGCTATGACGACAGCACGAGTGTATCAGACCAAACAAGAATTGTTACGTGTATTGAAAGAACTACACAAAATGAGCTTTGGTCAATTGCACGCCGAAACCGCGCAAACGTTTATCCGAAATATGTTGCCTAATTTTATAGGCAAACAAGTATTGCTCAGTTCTGGAGAAGTTGGTCAGATTATTATGACTAACCCATCTGACTTCTTCCGTCCATTGATCAAAACGGATAAAGGATTCACAGACTTGGCGATGCAATCGAATTTGGATATTGAAGAAATTTTTATGTAAGTTATTCATGTCATTGTTCAGACTTAGCTGAGAGTGAGTTTATATTCTCAGCTATTTTTGTGTTTTTATATCTTAGAAGTGTGGCTATGTTAATTGTTTATAATCAATTTACACCTATTCATTGTTCTAAAAAGTTCGTAATTTGAAGATAAACATGAAATAATTAAAAGATGTACTAATTGATCATGAATCAACAAAGAATATATAGCATCACTTTAGATAGGAGTGTAGATCATTATGGATTTTGTTACTGTTGACTTCGAGACTGCGAATTCCAGCCGATCTAGCGCCTGTTCCATCGGTATTGTGGAAGTCTCTCAAGGACAAATCGTTTTTGAACAAGAATGGCTTATTAACCCTAATCAACATTTCGATCCTATGAATATCAGTATTCACAAGATTACGCCTGCGATGGTCAAAGGACAGCCGACTTTTCAAGAGTTATGGCCAACACTATTGCCTTTTTTTGAAAATAAATCGATTGTGGCGCACAATGCTTCATTCGATATGAGTGTGTTACGTTATTGTCTAGATCATGCGCTACTGGATTATCCTGCTTTTGACTATTATTGTACGTATCTGTTCAGCAAAAAAATACTGGCACATATGCCTTCTCATAAATTAAATGTGATCTCGAACCATTATGGCATTACTTTTAACCATCATGATGCACTAGAAGACGCGCGAGCAACTGCCAAAGTATTATTGAAGTTGTTGGAACAAGAAGAGCAGATCAATCCCGCAGAACTTGCCAAGGCACATGGGTATCAGATTGGTCAGATGTATGCAGGTGGGTATACTTCTTTCTCAGCTTCTGCTGGGAAGAGCAAAAAGAAATTCGCATTCCGTCCTAACACAAGAAAATAAAGATAGTTTATTTCCCAGATACGAACCATTCACTTTGCCTTTATAGATAAGGACTGTATAACAGAATATTACTTGGTCATTTCATAACTGGTACTGATTAAGTACTTCATATCTTTTGCCGAAATAGAACCGTCCAATCTCAACGAATTCCAATGGTCTTTGTTGAGATGATATGCAGGTATGATAGACTCATATTCTTCGCGCCACTGCTCGATCATACCCGGTTCACATTTCACATTGATCCAGATATGATCTTCTCTTTCAAAAATCCATACGAACGTTTTTTTGTTGTGCTGGTGTCTGATTAAAGTCCAGTTGTCATCTTTAAACGGATGATCTGCATATACATTATCGTATGCCATACAGTAATCTATCGCTTCTTGCCTGGTTTTCATAGTAGTTCATTCCTTTTTAGTTAAAATAGATTTTAATAATCGACATTCACTATGAAAAACAATACAAAAAAAGACTTGTCGATATACAAAGTAGTGAAACTTTACCTAGCATAAAGTTCCACTACTTCTATCGTCAAATGATTATGTTAACAATAAATATTCTTTTAGATTTTCAAAAGAATTCTGCCTCTACCTCGTCTACTCTCACTTCTTTGCAAAGCTTCTGAAGCATCTTTCAAATCGAAAATACTATCTATTTCTGTTTTTAACGTTTTGTCGGCTATTAAACGGGTGATGATCTCCAAATCGGTTGGTGTAGGGTTTTGAGTATTAAATTTGGCGGTGACATGATGCAAGTCCGCATTCTGTTGTGAAGGTTGTTTTACTAGAGATACCAATATCCCTTGTTCTTTCAGTAAGCTCCACGATTTATCTTCTGTTTCTCCACCCACCAGATCCACGACTACATCTACTTGATCAATTTCTGTTTCAAACAAAGTAGTTGTATAATCAATCGCCTGATCTACACCTAATTCTTTGATAAATTCAATATTGGAAGTAGATGCTGTTCCGATCACAGTAGCCCCTTTCCATTTAGCCAATTGGACAGCATATTGACCTACACCACCTGCGGCTGCATGAATAAGTACCGTCTGACCTTTTTCTAGATTTCCTTCTGTGAATAAAGCTTTCCAAGCAGAGTCTGCACCACCTTTAATAGTCGCTGCATCTTCAAAGCTCAGATGATCTGGCATTTTCACTAATTGGTTGGTTGCAGCTACACTGTATTCAGCATAGGAACCATTAGCGATTCCAAAGACACGATCTCCAGGTTGGAAGTCTGTGACGTCAGCAGCTACAGATACAATTTCTCCTGCCATAGCGTTACCCGGAATATAAGGAAACGAAGTTGGGAATACCGCTTGGAGCCAGCCATTACGAATTTTAAAATCTAACGGTATAACAGACGCATATTTGATCTGTACAAGCACTTGTCCGGCTTGAGGAATAGGGATATCTATACTTTTTAATTCCATGACTTCAGGTCCACCGTAATTAGAAATAACAATCGCATTCATTTTTCCCATGTGGTCATCTCCTTGTATCTTGATTGAATTTTTTATTTCTTTGTTATAACGTGTCGTCGATATCTAAAAAGGCTTCTACGTTGGCAGTCATCTGGTTAGAAATGCGTATAAACATTTTCAATTCTTCTTCTGAAATATCTTTTAGAGTAATGTCTTCTAAGGCTTTCCATACTTCGGCAATCTCATTTACAGCCTGTCTACCTTTATCTGTTAACATGACGTTTGTAATTCGTTTATCTTCTTCGGATCGCTTTCTGATAACAAATCCACCATCTTCTAAGCGCTTTACCGATTTTGCGACTGTCGAATGATCCAGTCTTAATGTTCTTCCCAAGCTATTTTGAGATTGCCCATCTTTGTCACCTAGCTGCATCAACATAATTTCTTGTCCCGGATATAATCCGATTTTGCGTAATAACTGCGCCGCCAATCCTCTATGTGATCGTGCCAAAGCAAATATAGAAAAATTAGCTGAATAACTTGAAATGTCAGATGATTGTGTCACGTTATATCACTTCTTTTCTTTTAGTGTAGGATAATTAGTATATCCTTCACGACCCCCTGCGTACAATCCATTTGGGTTAAGTTCGTTCAGATCTGTACCTTTTTTCAATCGTTCTACAAAGTCTGGATTAGCGATAGCCCAACGACCTATAGGTGCGATATCTGCCAGATCATTTTCGATATCTGTTCCAATATCTTCTAAAGCGCGATCCGGTCGATTAACGAGTAAAACCGATTTCCATGCTTGGCGAACTTCTTTGAGAAATTCATCATTTTGATTGGATACGATATGCAAGTAAGCGAGATTCAATGCATTCAATTGGTTCGTTAGATAAAGGTACAACTCTTTATTAGCATCTTCTTCCACGATTCCTCCAAGAGCCATACCCGGGGAAATCCGAAAACCTACACGATCTGCTCCAATCTCTTCTACAACAGCAGTTACGACTTCTAAAGCAAAACGAACACGATTCTCAATCGTACCTCCATACTGATCTGTTCTATGATTAGCATTGTTGGCAAAAAACTGATGGAATAAGTAGCCACTTGCTCCATGAATTTCGATACCGTCTGCACCCGCACGAATCGCCGACGCAGCAGCATGACGAAACTCTTGAATCGTACGTTCAATTTCTTCTATAGTCATTTCTTTAGGAATGGGAATATCTTTCATTCCTTCTGCTGTAAACATACCTACTTGAGGAGCAATAGCTGAAGGTGCCAGTGCTTGACGATGATGTGGCGTATTATCGTGATGAGACATTCTTCCGACATGCATCAATTGAATATATAGATAACCGTTATTTTCATGCACTTGATCCGCTACATTTTTCCATGCTTTAATATGATCTTCTGTATAAATACCTGGAGTTGTTAAATACCCTTGACCATCATCAGAAGGTTGCGTTCCTTCACTGATTAAAAGTCCAAGTGAAGCTCGCTGAGCGTAATACAGAGCCGCTAAATCGCCTGGTCTTCCATCTGCATGTGCACGACTTCGAGTCATCGGTGCCATGGCTAATCGATGATTAAGTTTCATATGACCTACATTTATAGAGTCCCATATATTTTTCATTTCACATTCCTCCAATATATTTATGTTGCCGGCAACTAAATAATACTATAGATATATGTGGTTGGCAACACATATATTAAAAATTTTCAAGATATTCTGAAATTGTTTATTTATATTAAGTATATTTATTCATTGATATATCTCATCTATGTCAAATAAAATAGTCGCTTCCTTAGAAACAACTATTACAATTCCAATCCATTATTCAATTCGTAATATCCCTTAATTGATGATTGCTATACGATCAATTCTCTCTTGCTTATATTGGATCTTCGTCATACCTCTCTATTTTACTTATGTCTGGTTAAGATAAAATATCTCTTACTCATATATTACATATACTTCCATTAGATATAATTATTTGATATAGTATTTTTTAATCTAAAGAAAGAGGTGTTACATATGAAAAAATATTTAGCTATTTTAGGATTAACTGCTATTCTTGCTTTGTCTGTAGGTGCTGTTGCTTCAGCCGCTGAGCCAGCTGGTTGTTCTTCTCAATCAAATGCCTTTTGTTGGACAGATCTTTAGACTAACCGAGCTGAGCGCTTTTGCTCAGCTTTTTTATATGTAGATCAAAAATAATTAACTTAGTCCATATAAAAATACATTTATTTAACAAAAAAAGGGACAGAATCGGGGCAATCCCCTTTTCTGTCCCTCTTTTCAATTCAAAATCCTTACTATAAAAGGAATTAACCGATAGAACCTTCCATCTCAAACTTGATTATTTTCTTTAATCAAAACCTTTTAATTCATTTAGAAAACCCAATATTATAAGGAATTTTCTAATTAGTCTTTTCAAAATAAATCAAACCTTTTTAAATTTATCGGGGCAATATTGGGGCAGAAAAAATTCTAAGTAGATCATCTACTTAGAATTTTTTACATCCGCATATTTCATATATAATGAAGCAATTTATTGAAAAATATTAAGCTTTGAACTTTTCTCATAAAAAATAAGTAAATTTACAGCTGTATGAACTGGAGTTTTTCCGAAATCATCTTCATACGTTTGAAGTTTTCGCTTTGAAATATTCACTTTTGAAGCTACAATTTCTAGGGTCATATTTTTAGACTCTCTTAATAATTTAAAAAGATTTCTATTATAGTTTAATTTCATAGGTAATCCCCCTAATTAATTTGTTCTGTAAGTGTTCTCATTTACTGGTTAGGGGTCGGATGGTATAATCTTCATGGGTTTGTGCCCTCCTTTCTTCGAAGAAGGAGCTTAAAATGATCAAAGTATCTCGTGGGAGATGCTTACTACAACATTGGCTTGATCGGCGCGATATGTCACAAGCCGAGTTTTCCAGACGTACTGGTATTCCGAGAAGGATGATTTCTTTCTACTGTACAAACACTAAGAAAATGAGTCTTGAAGCAATGTATATGGCTTCTCAGATTTTGTCTGTGCATATGGAAGACCTTTACGAATGGGAATATTGAAGTAAGCTTTGCGGTTGCCGCCGCACTCCTTTGAGATTTTGAGTACCTATAGGTACTCTATATGTATTGATCTTAATAACTACTCTTCGATTCTCAACTTCTTACTTACAAATTAAGTCTATCATGTCATATATGTAATTATTGTCGAAATATGACATTGATCTTCACAAACTCATACTAGTATAAGTTTGTGTTGACATATACTTTCTAAAATGATAATAGAGCCTATTTTTTAGGCTCTATTAAATGTTTTAATATAGGTTTACGACTATATGCAACCTCAATACGTTTATTACATTCTTTAAAAGACACCATTAATCTCCATTTTAAATCTTCTACAGTCTCTACGTTATGCATATTTACCATTGTACCAGTATCAAGTTTGGTTAGAAATGTAAGACCATATTTAACTTCTTCCATCGTAAGTGTAGCTTGATAAGAAGCTGTCTTAGTATGAAATCTAGGTATTCTATAATTGGATTTAGGAGAAAACATATCTACATAAAGTATGTCTCGTACGAAAAAAAATTCAGATTCTCTAGTTTCTAAATTGGTTCCGTACATTTCTCTTTCCCAAAAATCTATAGCTTCTGTCATTTATTTTTTATCCTTCAATGCTTTTGGAAGCTTTTGCGCTCCGATCAAACCTTTACGTTTTTTAGCAGATTTGTAAGCATTTCTTTCTAAAATATCTCCGATTCTTTTATATACAGTTTTCTTATTCAATCGCCTTACCTCCCTTCACATAATTCCACACAGGCAAAATCAATAATGCTTGTAGTAAAAAGGTGAGTGCTAGTACAGAAGATGAAATAAATAAATTCATACTAACCATAATAACGGAAATCATTTTAAAATAATTAGATTTTTTTTCAGAAGTAATCAATTCTTCGAATTCATTAGGAGCATAAAGCAGATACAAAAGTAATGCGATGATTGTGATTATTAAAACAACGTTACTATTGATATTGATCAAAGCTATTATCGTAAAAAGTAATCCAGAAATTAGTGCGCACCAGGTGAGTGATTCCATATGAACCCCACCTGAAAATTTTCTTATCATTACAAAAGAAGCATACGACAAACATGCTCCAAAAAGATGATCACTAATTAATCCTAATACAGTGGTCGTTATTGCTCCTGTTATATAGTTCAACCAAATACCTAATTCATATCTCATGATTTCAATATTTGAAGTTGGGGAGTGTTTATTGATTTCTACCGCGATAAGATTCGATAGCTTCTCTAACATCGTCGCCCTCCCGTTTTTGGAAAAGTAATAAGAAACAGCAAAGGTTATTAATGTCATTAAAACTAGCCATAATGGATTAGCATAATACAAGATAAACAATGCTAATGACACTGTTGCAAAAGATAACACTCCACTGATCAGAACCATTTTATTTGCAGATGATCCGTAATCTTCTTCTCTAAAAAAATCATGAGGAGGTTCAATAATAAAGGAAAATCCTAAACCTCTAAATTTAAGGATTATACATGCTATGATGGCAAATGTAATAGAAGTTAATTGAATAATATATACATCCAGTCCTGTATTCTGGTGTATTAAATTCTGTTGGAACCCCGAGAGTATAAACAAATAGTATATTGAGAGTTGTAATGAGTAATAAGCTGACAACCCTGCACCTGTTATAAAAGCTGCTAAATGTGTTTTCATTCCCATAGCATACCTTAAGAAAAATACGAATATTAGAAATTGGATAGGAGTATCTAAAACTGGCATTTCAATTTCCATTCTAATAAAAAAAGAAGAGAGTGATATCAATACTGAACACCCAAAAATTAATTGGTGATATCCCCATACAGGCATCCTATATATTTTTAGAATTAATGACATCATTACAAAAGCTTCTAATGTTCCTAATAAAACATAGATAATAGAATCCACTACACACCGTCCTGTCAGTTAATAAATAAATTATACGGTAGAAAAAAGGATTTACAAGAATAATTTGTATAACCCACCAAAAATATAGCATGATATGTCTAGTTCATATATACTATTCTCAAAACCAAAGGGAGAATTTAGAAATGAAACTTAAAAATTACATATTTATATTGATGTTATTTATTGTATCAGGATGTTCTTACCAGAGTGATCAATCATCTAACATAGTGCCCCAACAAAAAATTGCTACTGCCTCTGTGACTCAAAAAATTGAAACTACAGCTACAACAAATCCAGTTCCTCAGAAAAAACCAACAGCAAAAATTATAGAAAAAAAATACCCTGGATATACTATCCTTGGCACTTGGAAATTAGGAGAATCTTTTTCTGACTTACTTCCCAAAATTAAAGATATGAAATATGAAATAGACGGTGAGGAATATGGAAGTACGATAGCTTTTTATGATGATGATCAGTATCTTTACTTCAGAGGTGGGATACTATCTTATGTAATAGTATATAAAAACGGTCAGGGTATTAAAAACGGATCAGTTGTAGGAGATTCAAAAACAAAATTATTGAATACTATGGGAAAACCATTTCAAACATTCTCAGACGGTAATGCTATTTATTATGGTTACGGAACGGATTATTCTGATCCACAATTAGAGTTTAAAACAATCAAAAATAAAATTGTCGAAATCAGCCTAGAGAATTATACAGAAGGCTTTACTGATGAGAATAGAGGTGTATTAATGTACCTCAACAGTATTGGCGATCCAGCTGCCGATTATTATGTATGTAATACATGTAGTGAAACTCCAATAAATCCTGACAGCAATAGTAAAGATAATTTAACTACAAATGAAATGAACAAAGTGTTTACCCAGATTAGTAAAGATATGCGTTCTTATGTCGACTTAGTAGCCACTCAATCTGTAAAACAATCTGATTACCAAAAAGTTTTTACAGATCAGCAATCTAAAATTGAACAAACATTAGATAATGCCGATAAAAAACTAATCTCTACTGAAGATGATAAGTTGGCTAGCCGCCTTAATCTATACTTTACTCTCGTCTATGATGCTTATATTCAAAAGTCTTTATCTTTATCACCTGAGTTATCGAAATACGACAAAGCGCATTATGAAGATGCAGCTTTCACAGCTATTACAGATGCTATGACACTTCATAATAAGATTAATGCGTACATTCAATTAAAGAAATAAAAATAACCCTTCCATAATGGAAGGGTCTTTTAATTTTCAGTAAAGTACTTAGATCCCTCTTTTACATATACTTAGTTTAGCAATAGATCATTGTCTAATCATGTTTTTTCTAAAAATTAATTCATATTTAGTAATAATTAATTTTTATTTCACTTGAAAATATCAAATAAAGAACAGCATATGTTTTAAGAACTCTCCCTATCATTTTTATTTTTAGGAAAAGGCATATTTTTTAATGCTTCCATGAATAATCCATTTGATAATAATTCATTTTTGTTTTTATTATGATTTTCATCTGTAAGGTACTTAACCATTTTATCAGATATTTTATAGTCAATTTTTTCTGTTTTGCTTTTCTCTAAATCTAATACTCTTTTTCTTAAATCTCTAGTATTGTATAAAATTTCATCTAATACGTCCTCATTACTTCTAGTTTTTTCAACTGTCTTCTCTGGTACATTATTAATAATGTCTTCATAGTTTGTTTTAAATTGAGGCCAATAAGTTGTAAATACTTTTGTCAATATATCTAAAGGTAAGGCTTTATCTAATAACTCATTATTTATTGTGGAAACCAAGCGATATATATCTTCTTCTTTAAATTCAGTATGGTTGAATTGAGCCAAAGGCATTTCTATCTCTCTAGCTTCTAAATCTATAAGAAATGTACATACTTTTGTTTTACTCATTTCTTTAGCTAATGCTCCTGCTTCGAATAAAATCCACGGTTTGTTTTTATTCTCTTTTGTTAAACAAATAATTCCTATTGAAGTATCATTTAATTGTGTAGACAAGCTATTAAACCAAACCTCTCCACTACCAATTCCACTAGTAGATACCCAAGGTTCTACGGCTTGTAAAACACATTTAATCCAATCTTTCAATAATTCAGCTACTCTTTGGCTCCTATCTCCAGACCAACTAATAAAAACTTTCATTCTCTTTACTCCTCCTCATTTAACAGCTAAACTAATTATAAGTATATTTAGTTTTTTTTGTAAATAAAGTTATTTTAAACATAAGGAGAATTCAATTTCATGAACGAATATGACTATATGAAAGATCGACTTGAACAGCAAATGAAATGGTATGATGATACCAGCAAAAGTGCACAAAAAACTTATAAATGGCTCAAAAGAATAGAACTTATAGCTGCTGGTTTAATTCCAGTATTATCTATCATTTCTCCAGATAACATATTTTTAATTTTTATTATTGCATTTCTAGGTGCAACTGTTTTGGCTATGGAAGGCTTTATTAGTATAGGCAAGTATTATGAAATATGGACATCATATCGTGATACATGTGAAATGTTGAAGCGTGAGAAACATTTATTTTTAACTAGAGTAAATCCATATAATAATGAGGATAATTTCTTTTTATTGGTAGAAAGAGTTGAAGAAATACTTGCTCAAGAAAAAAACAGTTGGATAAATCTACATAAAGATAAGAAAAGTAATCCTGATGAAAATTCTAATTAAAACAGTTCACCAACAAATTTATCATTAAATTATTTAAGTAAAAAAACTAACCATGAAGATGCAATATTGACAGCTATTACACTGCATAATGAGATCAATATATACATTCAATTAAATAAAAATAACCCTTCCTTTATGGAAGGGTCTTTTAATGTTCAGTAAAGTACTTAGAACCATCTTCTACAGATATAGTTTTATTAGTACCTGGTTGTTTAAGCATAAGGATAGATAACGGATCAGAGCCATCCCATTGAATGTATTCGTCTTCTACAAGTTGATTTAAGCTCAGTTGGATTTGAGCCTTAGATTTACCAGTACTACGTTGTAAAAATGCAAAATTAGGCATCTGACGGTGTTGAGCAAAGTGATTATAGATTACTCTAAATAGCTTTCTTTCTGAATCATCTAACATAGTTAATCCCTCCCATATGGATTATATACGAACTTGAGTTCTATAATATATCTAATAAATTTTATAAAACACATTCAAGTTCCGATAAATTACTTAAGAAGGAGGGTATTTTTTTGAACAAAAAATTAAATGACGAAGCAACAGCAACTAAATACTTAAGAGAACAATATAAAGTAGGAAATTATTTCAATTTAGGATTTGGAGCAATTTCAAAAAAACAAGATCTTTTACTAAAAACAGAATTAATACAAAAAGAAAGTTTTGAAAATCTTAGTAGTATACATTCTGGAACTGAAGCAAAATACGAATTCATGAAACAATTGGGCTTAATAATCACTGTAATAATATTTTTAATAACTACTTTATTTGGAACTCTCTCATTCTATCTACAACAATCTATGAGGAATATCGATTGGACTCATGAAACAATAATGCTTGAAATGAAAGCTAAGGCTGATTTATTGGATAGTTCGGAATGGTTAAAAGAACCTAGTGATCTTTATAAAGCTAAATATGAACTTTATAATGAAAATTTATTACAACAGATAGCATCATTTAATGATCAATTAACAATAGTTTACAAGCTGCACTACAGATTAACTCTAGCTATTTTAATTTTTTTAGCAATATCCTTTAATTTAGTATGGCTTAAATATTCGTGGTTATCTAGTATACATTTTTGTGTGAAAGAAGCATATAAACAAAAAGAGAAGCTACATGACCAAACATTAAAACTTCGTAAAGAAAGACTTTCCCTTATGAAGTAGATTTTATTTGTTATATATAATAAATCAATGTAAATACCTATAGTTATTTGCCTTTGAAGTATATATTGTATTTCTGTTACATATATACTTTAAAGCAAATAATCAGTTTGCCCAAAAATTTGTTGCTGCAAACAAAAATTATAAGAAATATTTATTGTATACAGCAAATCTATCTTAAAAAACATATGTTCTCTATCAATACATACTTATACACTTATAATAGATTCAGAAGGGAGGTGATAACATGCTCTCTTTTTTAAATGAGCTTATTCAATTAGTAATAGGAATAGTTACTCTTATTACTGTTTGGAAAGCTCATAAGTTGAAAAAGACTCCAAAGCGATTGCCGCGCTTTAGAGTCAAGAAGTAACTAACAGAGCTGGCAATTTAATTGCCAGTTCTACATAAACAATTGTACAACAAAATAGTAAATCTGTAATACATAACGTACAAAGTATTTCATCTTTATTTAAAAAAATTTGATTCAGTATGTCTAAACCCCGATTTTACTAGGATTTGCAAATAAAAAAGTGTACTGTACAACGTACACTTTTTTATTTGATGTATTACAATTATATTCATTAAAGGATTGAAAATTCAAATGCTTAAATACATAACATTAGTTATATCAATTCTCTCACTGCCTATTATTCTATATACTCATCTATAAGCCTGTTTAAGCTTAACTGAATTTGGCTTTATATTTGATTAATCTTGATTATATTTTTGTATTTTCAAACACATATTACTATATAATGATGCTCCTTCTAGGTCTGGAAATAATGTCAAATAATTTATGTTCATACGATTCAGCATTATCAATAATTGTTCTCTAATACTATTTAATATTTTAATCTTTACTAAGATCTTTGGAGGTTTACCTTTAGGATTGTTTATTAAATATTTAATATTATTATTTATCCATGTTTCTATATCAATAGAAACAGGACCATTAGAAAAAAGTCCACTTTGACTTACTAATCTGTCATTATCGTCAGTAAAAGGTCTATAAAATTTAATAGTGTCATTCTCTGTAATTGCTTGATTATCTAATGTATCATCTTTTTTTAATTCTTTACATATCTTATTAACACCGTTTCTATTTATAGCATATATTACTCTGTATTCTTCTTCTTTGTTCTTTTCAAACTCTTCTGCAAATGCAAAAAATGCAGCTACAAATGGCGAAGTGGTCCAATCCAATAAAGGAGTTGCTAAACCGTGATGCTGAGCAAGTGCCCATAATTCTTCTTCATCTAACTTATTAGGATTTTTTCCTCTTCTTCCTCTGGAAGCATATTTAAAAGTTCGTAAATGTTTTTTTAATAATCTCTCTCTTTCAAATTTAGTATTAATACCAGATGTGATTCTAGCAAAAGTTGGTTCAAGCTTCCAAGTGAGTGATCTATGACCCCTCCATATATAACTAGAGTGCGGAGCAAAATAATCGATTAATTTTATAAGACTTTGAGTATTAGATACAGTATATTCAATAACACCATTGTTAATTATTTCAGAAGGTTTCATATCTCTCATTCTACTATTCATTACTTTTATCTCCTTAATATGTAAATTATATTCATATATATATAACGGTCACATGTATAAAATTGATGAGAAAAATTCATAAAAAACTTTATTCATATTATTTACTTTGATTATATTACATAGACTAAAAGAAACTATTCCACCTATATTTATTTGTTTAAAAACCTAATATTTGAAATCTTATATTGCTTAGACAAGAGTTTATTTTATGCATATTCTAAATCTATGTATATCTCTAGAATAGTAAACATCTTGAATCTTTACATACTCTGAGGTGTACTTCTGGATCACTCCCCCATAATCAACAATCACATCTACTTCTGTTTCTAATTCTTTCATTACATATACTCTTATCTGGTTGATCGCTGCTGCAAATAACTCTGCATCTGTATTTATTACTTTAAAAACGCTACTATCCATAGGGATACACTCCTTTAATTTAATAATAAAAAAGACTCTATTAGCTATAAAGGCTAAAGAAGTCTTTAATTCTTTCAATACTATTAACTCTGCTGGATTCATGTTTCGTTTTCCATTGCAGGATGATTAGATAGTAAAAATTTTTTAAAGTCTGTATCCAATCTTAAAGCTTTTATTTTAGCATGGATAATTCCTATTAAGCTTTCGCCTTCCGATATAAGTTCAAAATCTTTTTTGTTTATATCGATAATATAAACTTTTTCATTAATATCTTCTTTTAGTAAATAAATTTTTTTGACTAAGCCTACTCCATCGTTCCACCCTTGTCCTGTAAATCCCTTGTAGGAAAATAAAATTCCCAACTTAGCATGATTATGAGCTAACAAAGAATAAAATTTTCCTATCCAGGTAACATCAACTTTCTTATTGTAATTTTTACACTCACTAAGAAACAGATCTCCGGGCAACTTAATAAACTTCTTCAAATCAATTCCAATATGATTTAATTCCAATGTTTGATCAATTTCATTAGTAGAACTTCTAATATTAGCAACAACATCAAAAATACAAGATCTTTTAATTAGAAAAGTCACTATTTCTTCTAAAGCTTGACCTTTATATACAGTAGAATTTTCACTCGTTTTTGAACCTGGGTCATGAACAATTTTTAATTCTTGAAGCAACTCATTGTAACGAATCATATCATTTGAGTCGAGTCTTGTTAATTCTCTAAATCTAGTCGCATCATCATAATAAGCATTTTCAAAATATTCTTTGATAGAGAAACCTTTTTCATTCATCTTGAGTCACCTTATAAATCACTACGATATCTTTCAAGAGATTAAGTTCTTTACCACAATGTTCACATTCACTGTACTCAGGAATTTTATTTATAGTTTCATAACCAATTCCTGTGAATTCATGACAGCTGTTACAATACACTTCATAATATACAGATATTGAGCCTAATCTTCTAATATTTTCTAAAATTTTATAAATATCATTCATAGATAAATTTAAATTGCGAATGAGCATACCAGGATAAATAAACTGATTGACTTTAATTGTCGATAGTATCTCCAATAGTCTCTCTAGTTTCTCCGGCTCCATTAGATTGGAGTCGCTCAAACTCTCTTTGATTTTTGACAATGTATTCGGTAACATAGTCCATCTTCTCCATATCAGATTGTTGTCCGTAGTATTGCCAAAAAGAGTAACCTTGGTTCAGATAATTGTGTTTGAATTTCACCGTTGTATTAGCGTTATCTTTACCTTTCCAAATTAAAGCAATCCAAGGAAGATCAGCGTTTGTTTCAGTTTCAGAAATAAATCCGTCTAATAGTTTTTTAATTTCAGGAGAATAGTCAAATAATTCTTGATTTGCTTTAATTAGCTCTTTTAACTCACCTAATAAAGGAAGAATATAATCTTCATTGATACCAGTATCTAACACAACTTTACCACCAGTTGCTAAATTCATTGCTTGAGAGTGAATATTTACTTCTCCTTCTGCATTTTGTTTAATGTATTCAATCAAAGGCGGAAGACTAATATTTTCAACTTCACAATTAAGATTAGTTTCAAACCAGTTTATAACAAAATCTATTTGATTTTTATAAAAAAATTCATCTTCTTGAAAGTAGGTTTTTGCTCTATCCATTCTGATTTCTAGAGCTCCAAGATGATTAAAATAAACACCCAATACAGGAAATTTCACTTCTTTTCTTTCATTACTATTAGGTTTAGTACCACTTAATAAAATACTGAATTTAAACATTAAAACATTACCTATAGCATATTTAGTAGGTACTGCTTCTTGATATCTATGGTTTCGAATAAGAACATCATGAACATCATCACCTGCAAAAAAGTCGGTAATTTTGCCTTTTTTTTGCAGTTCCTCAATGTCCTTATTTTCAATACTTTTAACAGCAAACAATGCAGAAAATTTGTAAGACTTCAAAAACTCTTCTTTTTCAATTCTTTTGACAACTCTATTATCCTGTTCAATACCTACGATAAGCTGTCTTTCAGAATCTTCTAAGGAGGATAAATCTAAAAAATTCACTTGTTTGGGGTTGGGTCGATTAGTTTTCAGCTTTACAACTTCGTTTTTTTCTAAAGTTTTCAGAATTCTTTCCTGAGCATATTTGGGGTAATTTTCAACTACAGTCGAAGTCAAAATTGATAGATAACTGTCATCTTGAATCGGGATGTTTTCTTGAATATTTTCTTCACTCATATTAGAACCACCCTTCTTTTTTCATTACTAAATATACCATTCAATTATTTATTTTACACTTAATATATTATGTATTTAGTACTAAGTATATAGTATGCTACTATCAAAAACACAAAATGACCCTGTTGACATATGCCAGCAGGGTCTTACCGATGCTTTCGGATTTACATACATTATAAGATAGATTTAAATAACTTGTCTATTGTTCTTTATGATGTTTTTTTATGGTACATAATACGATTCCTGCTTGGCTAGAAAAAACTAATGCTATAATATAGATTATTCTTCTTATTTTACTTAGCAACCATCCTGCTTCACCATAACCTAGTACTTCTAATATACGTCCAAAACTATTAGTCATTAGAATCAGTGTGAATGTCACAACTATTAAGAGTACCGCACGTTCAAACTTATTAGTAGTTGATGTAAAATTTCTTCTAATATATGTTATAAAGCAAGTGATCGCTAACAGAGCAAAAAATAAAGTCAGCATATCTTCAACATTTAAGTTCATATGACCTTCCTTTCTTATCGTTCAAAGACTTTTGAAATAACTTTCTCAGCTGCCTCTTCTAGAGCCTCTTGTGGTGCTGCAATTTCTGTATTAATTACTGCTGTACTGCCTTGCACTTTCGGTATGCCTTCTAGCTTATGCCAAGCTAATTCAATCAGATACTTAATCTGATCCGAAGTTAGACTGATCTTAGCTAATTTCAAAAGTGAACTCATCACTTCATAGGCCTTTTGCGCTTTTCTAGCCCCAGCATCATCTTCACCCGACAGATAATACTTGCCCCACTTTTCTGCTACCACATAGGCTTGCTCTGCTAACCAAGTGACCTTTTGATTCTTGCTTTTAGTACGTAGGTAGTTCAATCCATAGAAAATTCCATAGATCACAGCTAGTGCCAGGATAAAAAGTAATGCAGCATAAATGTTAGTTAGTATAGGATTCCAATTCATTTCATCACCTCATAAGGATATTTAAAAAAATAGATTCAGTACATTGGGCAAGTTGTTATTTTTGGATAGTCAGTGTTTTAGTATCATTGTTCCAATCAAGTTCGCCATTAAATGCTTTCACTAACACCTTGGCTTGTACATAAGTGATACTTCCGATCAGTTGACCATCCATGATTGGTTTACCATTAATCGTTGCTACTTTTGTAATAGCATCAAATTTAACTTGGAAGCCAAACAGCTTTTCCAATTCGCGTATAGGTACATAGTTAATATTGTTGATTAAGACGCCTTTGCCTTGTGCTTTTTCTTTACCGTAGATATAAGTGACATTAGTCTGCACTATCTTATTTTCCTTCACCGGTTGCTTACCATACTTAGCGCGAAGTTGTGCTTCAGTACCATTGAATTCGTTCAGATCTACAGGACCTGCAATTCCTTGTACCTTTCTAGTACCATTTGGTAAGGTTCCTCCATCTGTTCCGTCGCTGTATTGCCAAAAATCCCATTCTATCCATCCTTGAGCCGATTCAGGAACTCTAGTTGCGCTATAACGTGCAATCCAAAGCGGATATTTGCTCAGTCCTGTGAAGTTGCCAATGAAGCTTGGATACGTGTACAGGATCGGTGTCATGCCTGTAAGTCTTTGGATTTCTTCAAGAAAAGCTTTGGCAATCACAGTTGCTTGTGAAGCACTGATTCCAGAAGCTTTAGACTCGTAATCAAGTACAGGAGGTAAATCGATGCCACCAGCAGCTTGGATAGCTGTAAAGAATTTGTTCGCTGCGCTTTTGGCACCTACTACCGTAGTGACGGATTCGTCTAAATAATGATAAGCACCGATCAATAATCCAGCTGCTCGCGCTTTGAGTGCATTTTCAATAAATTTGGTATCGATACGATTTTGAGTAGCTTTGATGAATGCGAATGAAATACCACTTTTAGCTACATTACTCCAGTTGATATTTCCTTGATGATGCGATACATCGATACCTTGAGCGTTTCCTGATCTTCGATTTTGCATGATTAATTCTCCTTTGTAGATAGGTCTATTTGTTCCTGATTAAATACTTCTGTTGGTTCTTCTTGCACAAAGTTAACTTCTACTCGTTTAAGCACACTATCTTTACGAAGTTTTACAGATAGTGTGTAAATAAAATAAGCTGCCATCAATAGAAATATTGATAGACAGCCCCAAACTACAGACATTTTAAATTGATTGAACTTGTTAACTGATCGTTGATCCAAGTAAGCTTGATTCTCCTGTAACACTTGATCAGATTTTCCACTTAGAAGTACTTTGGTATATTCCACTTTGGTATGTACATAAGTATCTTGTACATCTGCCCAATCTAGCCATTTCACAAAACAAGTGAGCAACCAAATGACAAGTAAGATATTGATCACCCACCTGAGTTTACCCTGAACTTTCATATGAAGCATTCCTCCGTTCGATCGCCAACTTAATCTCTTGTAACTCAACAACAATCACTTCATTCTGACGCTCAATGATTGTATACAGACGTTCTTCACGTTGTTGTGACTCTGCATCTCGCTTATCCATCTCGGCAGTCATATCTTTGTCTCGACGACCAAGTTCTTCTATTAAAAATTCTTGTTGAGCTTTATGCTCTTCTTTATTATCTTCAATCTGTTTTTGATATTGTGCTTTGTTATCGTCCTCTTTTTTCTGAATGTATTTCCAGAAAAATGCTACTACTGCCATAAGCATGATAGCATAAGGTCCTTGTGTAGCTAATCCATTGATGATGGTTTGTTCCATCGCCTGCCCTCAATTCTGAATAAGTTCATATGTGTGTTTATAATCATTAGAGCATGCTGCTCACCTCTAGACATAATAAAAAGCCCTCCTATGTGCTGAGGGCTTATACTTGAATGATATTCCCGTCCACTTTGATTGTACGATCGTATCCTTCAACAAATATATTTTTGATTTTATTACCCGGGCTGTTTTCCACATTAATCAAGGTATCTGGCTTTGTTGTTCCATCTACAGAGGATATCTGTAAATCTTCGATCAATGAGTTGGTTACTCCAGATAGTTCAGGATGTTCCTGATATAACTTAATCAATGAACCTGACTCACTACCACAATAACCTTCCAATTTCACTCGTCGCAAGATGAATTTTTCAGCGTTGGCAATCATGATTCCATTTTCGGTGCAAATGCGAAATGTCACATCTTCTAAAACACAATTTGCCGCTGCTGGTTTAGTAGGAAGTGTATTGTATGCTGTTAACCACTTTCCTGAATTGACACATTCACCTTTTCGGAACGTAGTCCCATCAGTATGTCCAATGCTGATCGCTCGTTTAGCATTTTCGATATAGAAATCTTCAACAATATGATCGCCACCTTTTTCAAAGTGAATACCCGATAATGCTGCATTACGCACAGTAACATTCTTGGCTCTTACACCAGTACAATTAGCTATACCTACTCCAATGCCATTCGCTGTAGTCGCATTCGTCTTTCTGATCTCTACACCATTGATCGTAATGTTGCTAAAGCCGTGATCCGGGCAATTGATCTCTAATCCATCACCGGCTCGTTTTGAATTCATATTCCCAAACTTATAATTACTAATAGTCAGTCCCGATCCAAGTGGTTCATCATGATAATTTTTAGTATCAAAAATTCGATAATCTGCGCCTTGTTCTTGAACGGAATCATTGAATAGCAATCCCCAACCTAAGTCGCCCAAAATATCTAAATCATCAATAACAGTGTCATACGCTTTTGTTCTACACACTACGGATTTTCTGTTATTAAATCCATCCACTTTGACACGTTTTAGACTGGCATTACGAGTATTTACTAATTCAATGATAGGATCGTTACTACTATATCCTTGACTGTATACATATATATCTTCTAGAGCAGAAGAATCTTCTGTTAAAATGAGTGAAGCTACTCCTGAAAACTTGATTGCCCCGTTAATAATACGAACACCTGCAGGAATATCTACACGTTCTGCAATCCATACATTCGTTCCATTCAGGTCCACAATACAATCGCTAGAAGCGGCAGCTGATATTGCTTGTCGTAACGTCTGTCCATATTTAACCTGCATAACTCACTTCCTCAAGTAAATGTAACTTCTATTCTACAGTTAATGGTTTACCGTCAGTGCCCAAGCCCATTGACTCCATATCTATTTTAACTGCGTCTTTTAAAATACCCGGTACACTTTCATAAGTACGGCGACCGGCGATAATCAGCGTTATATATACAATGACCATAGATGCCATATGTTCTTCACCTCCCTTCCATTTAAGCATGAGCCATAGTAAGAAAATCATGGCTTCATCAGCTTATCTATCTGCGCTTGAACACTAATTAACTGCTCAAACATCGAAGCAGTAGCATCCATCAGTGATAAGTTTTGTTGCTCCAACTCTTTGATTCTTTGATCGGAACTAATCGGTATAGGTTGATTATTTAATTCATCTATATCTTGTTCAGACATGCCTTCTAACCATTTTCCAGAATTAAAATCCCAATATGGTTTGTACAACCCAGCAGGTACACTCTCAGAAATTATAGTTCTTGAATTTTCTTTTTTTCAAATTAATAAAAGAATCTTCTACTAAAATATCTTCAATATAATTACCTTCTTGATCAACAAGTACTGCAATCTTCATACGCTATCCCCCTTTATTGCTCTGCTTCAAACATACCTGATATTTGTAAAAACCCACTTTGAACAGAACCAGTTGCAAAAACTAGTTCGCCATTACTTCTAATCTCTGCTCCGCTAGTGTTTATAATACTGCTATCTGCATTACGGCTTGTAACTGAAAAACCTACTGCTTTGCTTGGTCTGTACCCAGCTGGAAATCTTGTGAGTACTGTTGAAATTATTCCTACTCCTCCACTTACCCCAAAGGAAAAATGAACAAAATTTGTACCAGCAACCTTTTTAAATCCATTTATAAATGACCCAACAGCTATCCAGCCACTGAATAAAGTAGGAACAATAATACTAGTTGAATCTTTATCTGATTTCTTATTCTCTGTAACAGATATGCGGCGTATAATTTGTTGTATTTCATTAGATAAATTATTTAATATTGCAAGTTCGCTCGTTGGGAAATTCCCTACAAAACTGACTACTGGGTATTTTGTTATTACTACATAGGTAGCTGAATATGCAGAATTAGGATCATACTCGGTAATTGGAATTTGTGCTTGTTGCAAACCTATTTGTCCAGAGAACTCACCAGTACCAACAATGGCCCAACGATCAGGACGATTATTTTTATAAATTTGAATAAATTTTTGTACTCTATTAGCTAGTGCAGATGGTGGATTAGTGGTTCCATTCATCCAATAATATTCTCCTACTGGCTGTGGAGTGGCTGATTCACGCAAAACCAATCCGCTACCAATCTCGATAACATTTCCACCTTGTACTAGATCTAATTTCCCTTCACTTGAAATAGGTTCTGTAATCAATGTTGTACGCTTGTACATCAACTCATAAGGTTTAAATTCTGCTGCTTTTACAGTTGGAACTATTAACGTCCCTTCTGCATAACCATTATCTGAATTAACTCCATTTGTGCGGCGCGCCCAAGCCTTATTTGTACCGTCTGTTCGATTATAAATACTTGAACCATCAGTACTTGTAGAGGTATCATACATTTTCCATCCATAGAAGTATGCTTTGATTTCATTAACTGTCGGTGTGTAACTGTCTCCCCATCCACTGTCGGCTGTAGCAATAGAATATTCAACGACTCCGTTAGTGATATTAACGTAAATTTTATTAGCCCCGTAGTCACTCACGTCACCAGTAGCTCTTGAAATAATATCACTAGTATATTTGGTAGAATAAACAGGCTCCGCTACGCCTGCTATCGTCATATAGACTTTCTTATATCCACTTCGATTGCCGTCTGATGAAAAAGACCAAGACTGGCTACCGTCTAACTGTAACTTGCGCCAAAAAGTATTTTTATAATAATGGCCATCTAGTCCTTTGATCAACATATCTGCATCGACACCATTTGGAGCAGATAAAAGTTCTGTATTGAAAGCTAGTAATGCTCCAATATCTGTTTTATTAGCGTCTGTCCAACGAAGCGCATAAGGATTTTTAGTTCCAGATAAGCCTTCTGTATAAGGATATCTAACAGCTATACTCGCTGCATTCATTGATCCTACGGAACTGTATTCAACATCAGATAACTCGTATAGTCTTACCCCATCTATATATGCTGATTGACCAGATGCTCCGGTTACATTTATACCCATTATTAGATTTGCAGTTGAAGATGCAGTAAATAATAGATATGAACCTTGAAAAGATGATGTAGAAGTAACTGTTGTACCATTAAAACCTGTTACATACACTTTAAGATTGTTGGCCGTGCCATTTTTGAGGTCAGCGATAAGCACATATTTTTTCCCAGCTACAACAGGGATCGACTTATATACATTTCCTGCACTTGCAGATAAGGTCATTTTTATTGCATTTGATCCATAAGCTTTATTTGCTGTATCTAATACACCACTTCCACCAGTGAATGACCATCCAGTAAGTGTTTCGCAGTTCCCATCACGTCCAAGCAAATTCAGCAAAGTACGACCAGTAATTCCCGACAAATTAAATAAAGAGTCTTTGGAAACAGTTACCGTATTTGTTCCAGAATCTAAAGTGACTGAGGTATTCTTACTAGTATCTAATCTAGTGAATATATCACCTACACCTTGCTCAACCCGATTCAAGTCTTCTGCTTTAAGTACTTCACCATCTACCCAGTTTGTTTTAGGTGTATATACCAATGTGTTCGCTCCTTTCTAAAACGTTATTTTCCAAGTAAATGTGAGTTGATATTCATTTGTTTTATTAATAACGGGTACAGTTTTGTAATTGAAAATCTGCCCCGATCCGAGTGTGTTGGTTGCATCGCCGCCGAACATACCCATCTCCACTAATGATCCATTTGCTTCATTTTCCAGAAACGTAGTGGTCAGCTGAAGAATATTAGTTTCAGTACTGGTCGCTTGCCCGTTCGTATCTAAATAAGTCCATGAAGTAATTGGTTTACGTGCTAAAGCAGTCCGTAATACCGTTTGTAATGAACTCGGTGCTTGTGGATTCTGCAGTGTTCCATCACCTACACCGGTACCGACTTCTAAATGTGTAATGCCTGCACCCCAACTTGTTCCTGGCCGCATACGCTTGGCCATGAATTTGGAAGCATTAGCCACGATCAGGTTTTTGGTATGAAACTCCTGAACGATCTGATCATTTTTTAGAGGGCCTTTGTGCAAATAGATACTCAAAAATCCTGAAGGAAAAGGAAATATATCTTCTAATTTCATAATTGTGCTCCTTAATAAGTTTTTTCAGATACAATTTGACCATTCTTAGTGAGCGTTACTTTTACGACATCCTGTGATGCTGTATAACGATTACCTAATTTACCTGTACCTAATACACTCATACCAAGCTTGAACGCATCATCATAAGTAGAAGCTGGCAATGTATAGCTTTCTGTCAGTCCAATTGAAGTAGAGAACGTTTCTTTGGGATTAGGAAAAGTTTCTGAGAATAAAGCTTTTACATTAGCGTTGAGTACATCCATTTCTGCAAAAGGCTTGCCTTGTGCGCCTGCTACGTAGGATTTATAGTCCTCTACAAATCCAGGCGATACGTAATTTAAGAAATAACGAATACCAGCCCCTTTCGCTTCAGAGAGGATGGTATGTAGATCAGAAGAATCTTCGATGTATTTAGTATCAACAATCAATTCAAACTCTGCCGGTGCTTTATCTCTCACATCGATATTAGTATCCTGCAATCGATAAGATAGTAGCTCCTTCAAAGCAATATTGTTTGTCTTGGGATTAAAGATCCACATAGTGAATCGTCGAATGAAATTATTGTCGTTTTCTCCCGGATTACGCTGTAACGAAAAAAAACTAGCCCAGTAATCCAGCCAGTCTCCTTTTGCCATGTCCCTGTTCAGTTGTAAGATGGCTTGATCAGTATCCATTTCTGCTTGACGTAAAGCCCGATATAGCGGATATAATCTTTGCCAAGTTCCACTACTAAATGCAGATAGGGTAACGTCTAGCGCTTGATTATAGACTTCAATTAAAGCTAGTACACCAACATTAAGATAATCTGCTACATCTGCCGTAAGCTCAACCTCGTAGCCCATACTACGAATCAGTTGTAATACTTCGTTCGGTTCTAATCCTTTCAAAGCAATAACTTGCTTCTGTGGTAAATCGGATCGAAACAAAGAATTATGAAAATAGATACATCCAGCATCGATAGTGACACGATCGTATAAGCCTGAGCTTTTTTTAATGTGCATATAAGGAAAATCTTTCGGCAATTTGTTCCACTTATCACCTAGATTATCTAATAGCTTTTTTAGAATGTTCATAGCAGTCCTCTATCATAGATGAGCGGGAATACTGGAACTAGAATCTCCGTTTTAGCAGCGACTAGATTATTATAGGTCCATGTTGATCCAGCATCTGTAGATAATTCAATCTTAATATCATAGACTCCAGAAAGCAGTTTGATTCTGGTCTCAAGCGCTGTTTGCACTAGTTCTTGGCCTTGTGTCTGAGCGGAAAAGAAATCTCTAATCTCGCGTTCTACATATATGATAATATCTGCTTCGGATACACCGCTTTCTAATACTAGATGCAGGCGCATCGTTACTTTTTTAACAGAAGCAGAATACAAATTCACTAAAATACCTGCAGGCTTGTATCCATAGACAGGTTTTCCCTTTTCGTAGTAACCAGTAAGATTCCTCTGCGTTGCTGTAATCAGATTAGATGATGCTTCCCCTACTCCATTCCAGATATAACAATCCACTTCGCCTTTACGATTGATTAAATCTTCGAAAGCGCGTGCATCAACGACACGTTCGATAATATTGCCTTCAGCATCTAAAATCTGAGTCGTAGTAGCTCCGTACTCTACAGCTGGTAGTGTACCTCTACTGAGTGACGATACAAATTTTTGAAATCTGTTTTTTTGTTCATCTAATGTTTCTTCTTCTTTACCAGTACTGAATGATAATGTATTGGTTACTGAATCGACACCTGCAGGCTTGGAAACAAAATCTGCTATACTACCAGCTTCGATATTCCCATCAATGCCAGGAGTAGTACTGATAACGGATACTGTTGCCAACTTCGTACCTACAGCAATAATTGCGTCTGTTGTCGTTCTAAAATTTATAGGTGCTAGCGTTGCCGTTGCTCTTGTCTTTACAAGTGTGCCAGCAGGTATCAAGTAATTATCATCTGCTATGGTGGATCGACTAAAAACAACTTGGCCAATAGCATATATAGCAGGTAATTTGGAAAACCCCATAACAGTGTAGATATTCTCAGCGATTAATTTACGAATACTGCGATATACTCGATCATAATACTCTTCAAGTTCTTTAGCAGTGGCTTCGATTAATGTTCGTGCGCGTGATCCGATTCTAAAATCAGTAATTTTTGGTGATACACCGCGCGACCAATCTACCATATCTTGTACGAGTTCTTCCATAGACTTACGTTCAAATGCCACCTATACTCCTCCTTTCTATGCGGCTACTGTAGTTTGAAGTTGAGATTCAGTTCCTGCCGCTGTAATCGTGATATCTACATATATAGATGTCTGAGTAACCTCGATAAAGTTAACAACAACACTTTCAATTCTTTCATCATCTAAAAGCGTCTCGATCACATCTAGTTCAATTAATTTTTTAACATAAGGTGCTTGAGCAATACCGATAAGTTCATGTAGTCGACTACCATAAGTCGGATGCTGGGTTAAACTGCCTCTACGCGTAACCAGCCGATTATTTGCAGATTGTTGAATATTTTCTGAACCTGATACTGAATCCCAATCTCCCGATCCGTCATCTATCAAATCGCCATCAGGCGTAAACAATAAATCCGTTCCTGCAAGTTCTTGAATATAGCTAACCGAAGGTTGTTGCGTTATCTGATCACTATCATCAATATAGATCACTTGCCCAGTTAGTCTGACTTTGGCATCTTTCCCATTACTAAAGGGATCAGGATTTGTAATTGTCAATTGTCCATAGGAGATATTCGATTGAATTGATCCAATCCCAATGATGCTACCAGCGATGGCATTTCCAAAACTTCCAGCAGTCGTACAGCGGACATAAAAATAACCCTCTGCTAATCCAGCAGCAAGGGTTGCGTCTTCTGTTAACTCATATTGTTTTTGAATACCTTGTGCATCCTGCTCTGTAACGAATTGAGAGCCTGCATAAATAGTTAAAGCCTGTTGAACTTGATCTCTACTAATCTTGATATAGCCGCCTGCAAATAACTCATAATAAGCTTGTCTACTAGTCATCGTATACGGATATTCCAATTGATTATAATCTGCTATATCTTGCCACTTCACATTGTACAAAACTGCTAGACCTTGTATCGTATCGGCATCATTTAATACGTGTTCTATCATATGCCTTCATCCTCTACTTCACTAGGTGTTCCTATAACGACTGATCCTAAGTCATTATATAATTGCCGAAGTTGATACAAAGAAGTGAGTACACTTCTTAATTCCAACAATATATCAAATGGAATATTATCTGCTGTACCTAAGCTATTACAGGTTTGCCGGCAAAGCATAATATACTGTTCTAGCTCATCCGTATTGATATCTACTCGATCAAATAATGCTTCGTTATAATCCGACAAAGCACTGTTTGCACGTAAAGCATATGCAGTGATCGATTCGATATTCGTTTTCTCATCACGTAGAATAGGAAAATTAACGAATGTAGGAGATTCTTTTGGTAGATAATACGTTTCTTCCACATTATCACCCTCCTGTTACTTTATTCAGAAACTCGCCTATATTCGATATGTTGTTGGCTAGTTTATCAGCAATTTTTTTTGTACTTGGATTACGCTTCAAATAATCTTCAGCTGCTTCTTTGCGCGTTTTAGTTAATCGACGCAAACAGGTAAATCGAAATTCATAACGATACAAGGTAGGTTCTGACTTACTACGTTGGACCCTAAAATCTTGTGGCTGGATCTCATAGTACTCATCATCTTCCCAGTTGTACCAATACAAAGAGTGTTGGGGATCATTCGCTTGTAAAAATTTACGATAGATTCTTGAACGAAAAGCAGTCAGTTCCTCAAAACCATCCATTTTTTTATGTTCTGCACTACTTCGAATGCTGTAACCAGTCGTACCTGAGATTGTAACGGTTGGTAGCCCTAATCCAAAGTCCTGTACATAAGCACCACCGAGCGTTTGGATAATGTTTCCCCGTGCTTGTTCATCTTGATTAAAATCAGAAGGATTGACTAACAAAGTATGAAGAACTAAAGCGCCAGAATTACCATTTGGTTGTGTCTTTCTCATTTCAAATGTCATCCTATAGAACTTTTTCAAATCGCTTGTTCTCTGGTTAACTAACGCCATGTTATCATCCTTTCTTAATATCTCCCTTAGGCAATTTGAATGTAGCTGATCCCGTAGGATGGAAGAATTCAAAACCTTCTGCATTCATACGAATATAAGCCAGCTCATCCCCTACCGGGTAGCTAGCTTCTACTTTATTTTTATCTATTGTGAATGTAGCAGGCTTACCTACTCTGTCTGTCGGAAAACTAACTAAAGCATGATCGGGATCAAGTTCAATATATGCTCTTTTTAATTGATTTGAATCATCCAGCAGATTACTTTGTACATCTTTGTGCGCAAGACCATCTTTAATGCCAACATCATATACAGGTAACTGCAGTTTAATTTTGTCTTGTTGAACAGATATGAAGTTAGTAGAGTAGCTGCTATTCTTCTGGAAACCGATTAAATACGGTGAATCTTTCCGATTATCGATATAGCCAATTAATACACTATCACCCACTACTGGCTCACGATCAATATCATTCATCACCCAAACAGGTACCGGTTGGCTATAGTCTAAGAATATGACTTCGATCCTGCTAAACTTGGAATAGTCTTTGGTGCTAGTTACTTTAGCTAACCGTGCAGAGTTAAAGGGCGGTTGACGATTAACAGTTCTGCCACCTAGAGCGCTTTGATCCTTCATGTTTAACCTCCCGGTATCTTTAATACTTGCCCAGGATAAATGTATTTACCTAACTGAGATGTATTACGTGCATCTCGCCTAATTAACATTTCTTTATTAGCATTCCAAATCTTCGTCCAATCATCGCCTTTGCCGTATACTTTAACAGCAATACTATATAGGCTATCCCCAAGCTTGATTGTATAGTAATCTGCTTTAACTTCTGCATTCGTCTTCTGTGCTGTACTTTTATTTTTAGAAGCAGACAATTTTGTTGCAGTTTTATTAGCAGCAGGCGCCGTCGTCTTCTTATAATCTTTACCGCGTGTAAGTGACAATGTTGTAGTCCAGCCTTCAAACACATTAAAAGATTGCGTAACTGATTCGATATAAAATTCTTTCATGATCCCACTAGCCTGTAGGCGTTGGCCAATTCGATAATTGCCTTTACCTCTTACTGTCATAGTTCCATTGAGAAATAAATGATTATTCTCGAACCAAGATTTTAATTTAGCTGTATACGTTTTGCTCATACCTTCTAATAAAGTTGTACCAGTCTCGTCGCTTTCATCAATAGATAATCCTTCTATCTGAACTTCAAGAGGTGATAATCCATAACGAGATACGTTTTTCTCGTTCATTAGTGGAGGTACCACACTTTTAAGATCAAATCCGATTGGATTGATTGTTGTCCCTGCCCAAAATAAATTATAATGTTCATCGTCTGAAAATGATAAATCTTCATCAATCACATCAGATGCTGTCACTTCATGTGTGAGTAACTCATTCCATGATGATTTATCAAATGGTGTATTTCGCAAAAACACAGACACGACACCGTTATCTTTGCCAAAAGGAAATCTTGGATATGGATAATATCCTTTTCCCTTTGGAAATCTAGATTTTGACGAATCGGAAGCTTCCTCGATAGTTTCGTTAATAACCTGTGGATTGCTTTTATTATTCCATGCTTCGTCTGGATCGCGAACATCTACAAAGAGTTCAGTAAATGGTTTGATAGCTGCTCTCTCCATCAGATTCCATAACGATCCTTCGTACTGATCTGCCGTAAAAATCATTGGCAGGAACATATCCACTTTAGCAAAATTGTATCTCAAGATATTAGTTACATCGACTTTTTTAGCAACAGGTTTGGTCTTCTTCTCATCCCAAACTGTCCAATTTACGCTATTTAATTTAGGCAGAATGAAGCGCATAATATTATCTAAAATAACAGCAGGTGTACCCTTCATAATATTCTCGTTTGTAAAATAGCTCATTAAAGTGAGCCAGCCTTCATTGGTCAAAAAGAATTTTTCTGAATCTGCTGATTTATTGTTACCAATCTGCGGATAAAACTTCAAATTAGACTTGATGAGTACTTTTCCAAAATCTCTACCGGTGATAGATGTAGCCATACCACCATCAACGTCTCTTGTTCGCCGTACTCGATCAACTAACCCTACCATGACACTTGATAAGGATTCACCTTTAATCGTCTTATAACCCATTTGTATAACTACAAGGTCATTGGATTTGATTAGCTGTGAACTAAACCATTTCCCACCTGCTAATGTCATGCTAAGAGTACCAGCAGGTGCATCTAGAGTTTTTTGTGTAGAAACAGATAGAACTTGATTGGTGGGATCATCTTCATCACTTACCGTACCTTTAAGTTGATAACAAGTTTTTTCAGTATGGAAACTTACTCTTACAATTGGAATATAGCGTGTACCTTCAACTCCACCGACAGGTGCCCAATCGTAACGTTCTATCATGAATAACCTACCTTTGTTGGAGACATACGTAATTTTTGTTTTTCAGATTCTGCTACAATCTTTTTGACAAGCTTTTCTAGGTGGCTTCCTGTTACTTTATTTAATGTTTTCGCGCCTTCACCAGTGATGTTTAGATTGACTGTAATCTCTGACTTTGTAACACTTTGATTAGCAGACCCTTTAGCAGCAATTCCAAGATCACTATCACCGAATCCTCCACCTGTACCTAAAGAACGTAATAATTGCTCTGGATCCATTCTTTCTCCAGCACTATTCAAATAACCAAGGTGAAGATGACTACCTGTAGTACTACTTCCACTACCTGCTACTCCAGGTGCTCCACCTACATTGCCGATCCAATCTCCACTACCAACAGTTTGACCAACTTTTAAATCAGAATTCACCTTAGAAAGATGTGCATAAAAATAGGTTTTACCATCTTTCATCTTAACGCCTACCTGAGTACCACCAGATTCTGTATTAGCTTTTCCATCTGGATCAAGCTTGCTTCCATCATCCATTTTGATGAATGATACTTCTCCTCCAGTTAATGCACCTACTTTATCACCTTGTGATCCTTTAATATCTAATCCAGCGTGAGTATGTGTTCTTATAGATTCATTAGCTCCAAATTTACTTGTAATACGGTCCTGCCAACCATTAAAGAAACCGTCCCCTGATCCAGTAGACATTCCACCGATCAAACCATTGGCAATGGAAACAACACCTTTAGACCAATCGTTATTCATATTATCAGGGTCGTTTTTCGCACCAATAGGTGCATATTTATGTTGGACTGCTTCAATAGTATCCACGCCTTGGTCAACATAATTTTTTTTCAAATTACGTGCCATTGCTTCAATACCATCTTCAATCGAATCAAATTTCTGCCAACCATTTTTTCCGTCTCTCATACCACCAATATTGTTTTTGTTTACAGCCAGTGGGGATGTACCATTTCCACTTTCTTGTATAGCAATAGCAGCTAAGGCAGCGGGATCAATTCCATTAGCTAAACCAGATTTTACAAATTGAGCACCTTTTCCTTTCAAAACACCGCTCAATTTTTTATCTAAATCAGACGCGCTAATCCCGGTCATATCCGTAATTTTCGAAGTAATACTATACCCATCTTCTAAACTTTTAGGTAGACCAGTTAAGGTAGTGCCACCACCTAATAAATCAGCGATCATTTCTTTAATACCTTGATGTTCAGAATAAATGTCACTCATTTTATTCTGCACCGTATAAAGCATTTGGCGGAAGAACCAAGTTCCCTTAGTCGTTAAATCTTTAGAATTGTATTCCATAGATTTGTATTTATCATTTGCATCTTTCGCCATATCAGTAGTCGAGCGATCCATACTTTTAAAGTTCTTTTGACCACTCGTAGACATGTCTTCTACATTTTCAGTAACTTCACCGGGCATTCGTCCAATATCTGAATCGCCTATACCACCACTATTGCCCCAAAGCCAATCCCATCCTTTGGACAATGCACCTTGACGGTCATCTCCATAAGCTTCTTTACTAAAAGGATTATCGAATAGCCCGGGCGTTTTAAGTTGTCCTTTGTCGTGACCAAAAAACCAATCTCCAACCCCGTCTCCAGCTTCCATTGCCATATCAGCAGTACCAACCGATGCTAGTGGGCCAATAAACTTGTTACTTAGTAATTTAGTGAGAAATCCGCCACCTGCAGTAGCCGCACCTCCCCCAACAGCTTCAGCAGTGGTTACAGCTTTAGAAGCAGGATTAAACCAATTTTTCACTTTCTTGAGAATATTAAAACCAGCATATGCGCCTGCTCCAATTGCTCCTGCTTCTACTGGATTTTCAGCTACATATCCAGTGATATTGCTAACAGTCTCACCTACATTGCTACTCGTTTCTTCACTAACTCCTAGTTTTATAAGAGTATCTTCAACAAATTGGCCTAAGCCTTCTTCTAAAGTTTTAACTGTTTCACTTACAGCATCAAAGCCTTGAACAAGCGTTCCTACAAAACCACCTGCTCCTTCTTTCAGCTCATTAACAATCTCAACAAACTGATTACCTAGATCAGTTAAGCTTTCTTTATACTTAGCATCAATATCTAAAAAACCTTGACCTGTTTGATCTGCACGTTCTGTATCATATTTAGCGCCAGAATCAATAGATCCATTTTTCATAGATTCGATCTGCTCAGGATTAAAAGCGGTGAGTCCGTCGGTCGCATCGTAGAATTCAGAAGCTTGGCGTTTAGTTGCGGCAAAGCCACCGTCGGTTAACCAACGTTGCATAATACGTTTAGTCAGCTTATCGTTACCACCACTAACACCCTTAACGTACTTCGCCATGGCTGGAATGTTATCTTCATTCATCAATCCATCTTCATAGGACTCTTCTAGATCAAATAGATCCATTTTGCCATACTTTTCTGGCTTGTATCCCTGTAATGCACGAACGCCCATCCACTTCCAATTGTCGTTATCAGGAGAGAAGATACCACCTAAACCGCTAATCATACTTCCACCAGACGCACCGGTTAACTGCTTCATGCCGTTCTCGTTACCAATCTTGTCTAAGGTAGTTTGATAAGCAAGAATCTGCTGAGTACTACCATCCTTTAACGTAGTATTCATCTGCTGTAAAAGTGTATTATTGGTCTCCATGACTTCTAGAATACGTGGAGTCATCCCAGATTCTGATACACTGCCAGCAATCGCATCAGCAAATGCCTTAGGTGTGGACATTCCGCCAGATGCTCTGTTAGTACCGGTTGCCCCTGCTACTTCATCTGTAGTTAATCCGTAAGAACGTCCGAATTTCATTAGACCTTTTTGTTGATCTGTATTGATGTTGCCAGCCAGACGTGTATATTGATCAAGGAATCCCCAAGACTCTGCTGAACTGTAACCCATACGGTCGCTACGTCCAACATCTCCCGATTTGTCCCACATATCTTTACCATCGCCAGCCCAGCCCTTTTGACCGCGCATACGTTGTGCTAGATCAAGAGAATTAACTTGTCGATCGTAAGCCAACCCGTATGATTGCGATACAACAGCACCTATCCCGCCAATACCAGCTAGACCGAGGCCCATTTTGCCCATAGTCATTGCTCTACCAGCAGTACTCTTCATGAATTTGCCGATAATACCATTGTTTAATTGATTATTGATACCATCTGCATTTAACCCACCCGAGCCACCACTACCAGAACTTTTGAAACCGCCGGATTCTTTAGTACGTGTGTTATACAAGCGTTCGGCTGCTATGAGTTCTTTACGAATAACATCCAAGTTCTTCTCACGTTCACGAATCGTTTTTTGAATTTCAGAACGTTCCGATCGTTGAGCCGTTTGCATTTTTGTATATAGAGATTCAACAAGATCATTTTGCTTGCGAAATTCTCCGTCAAGTTCTTGCATCGTTTCAGAGAATCTACGTTTATAGATTTCTAAAGCACGCAATTGCTTGTCGTCAAAGAATCCGCCACGATTAGCACCTTTATCTACAACACCGCTGACACCTTTAAGATCCTGCTGCAACTGTTTCAATCCACGTGAAAGCTGTCCAAATTCTCCTTTAGCAGAGACTCGAATTGTCTGTTCTTTAGCCACTTGTCATCCTCCTTCCTTTATTCGACATCTTCCCAGTCATCTTCTTCAGATGAACGTTCCACAGGCTTTGTAGGACCATAATCGTAAGATAGCTTGCTATCCGTTTCTTCCACTTCTTTCTCCCAATCATCGAACTCATCATCTTTGAACTCTTCTTGTTTAGGATTATTTGCTTTACGATCAAACTCCATATGTGCGAATTCTAATTCAACTTGTTCGTCTGTCATAGCTAAGATGCGTGGATCAGTAGGTGGTAACCCACCGTATACATACTTACGGAGTATCCAAAGCTTCCGCTCCGTCGGAGACTGTACTATCTCCTGGAAGTGATTTGCGAAAGTCTTTACGGAAATTACCTAACCAGTTCCGATAGAGTCCGTATACGTGTAACAATAAATCATGATCTTCAATAGCTTTTAAATTCAGCAAACATTCAGGACGTTTGTGCAATACTACTTCTAGTTCAGCAAGAGCTTGTGCAGTAAGCATAATATCATCATCTACAAAACGAGTATCTTGTATGCCAGCAGTACGTAAAATCTCTGATTTAAGAGCACCCATACGCATCGTATCGCCGATCGTTGGCTTTTTGAATACCAATACACCTTCATATTTGTTGCCTTCGAGAGATTCGTAGTCTAAAATCTCACCTTCTTTTAATTCGCCGCCTGCTCTAGCTTTCAATGCAAGTTCTGCAGCTTGTTGAGCTTGTTTCTTTTGTTCTTCAGTTACTTCTGACATATCAGTTGCTCCTTAAAGTAGATTAGCCCTCTATGTGAGGGCATCATATTATGCTGATTCCGGTTTACCATAGTCAGCAGATAAATAAGTCCATGTTGCGTTTTCACCGCTCATTGCACCAGCGGTGAATGTTTCAGAAGACTCTTGCAATGTACAACTGCGATATACGATAACAATATCGTTTGTATATTTATCAGTCACTTCGATATCAAAAACATCCATATTTAAAATACCGATTCCATAGCTTGATAATCCAAGTTCTGCTAAAGACTTTTTACGAATACGGTACTTCTCCAATGTCACAGTGCCTTCAACACGTAAAGCAACAGATTCTTGCGGCATGATAGATCCAATTTCATATTGGTTTTCTGTACCAAAACTTCTACGACCGCTAATACTTTGCGCACGTCCTACTTCTGCTCCCTTAATTTTCAAGCGGATCGTATGACCAGCGTGAGCAGGTTGGTCTTTAACAACAGACATGTGTTTCCCTCCTTTTTAATCAATTACAATGTGAAGTGGCTAGTCATAAAGAAATTGTTGATTGGCAAAGTTGGTTTACCTTCCCAATCCAGATAAAACGATGTATCCTCTTGGCGTACTTTGACGGAATCAGGAACATAAGCTGTGATCCAGTTCTGTTTTTGAAAAGCTTGTAATCTAGATACCAGATCGTTATAGATCGTAACAGCGATACCAGCAACTGCTGCTTTACCTACATAAGTGTTTTCAAAATAGGTTTCTAAATCGGCACTCATATCATCTTTCAAGGTAGTCACAGACAGTTCGCATTGTGTTAAGTCCGCGCTTGGTGAAAGAGTGATACCTTGGACAATACGAAAGCCCACATTCTTGACCTGTTCAACAGGACAAATGCGGGCTTCCAATAGTGTTTCGATTTCTAGACCGATATATACTTTTTCCAAACCATCGAACTTAACAAGCTTATAAGTAACAGGTTCTTGTGATACTTGCCCTGCCCAAATACCTGCTACTGCGGCAGCCATATAGTAACCTGGTTTGGCTACTTTGTTTCCATCACTGTCTGCAACTAATGGACAAGGTGTAACGATCATACCGCGCTCGGTTGGCATTGATGTAGCTAATGCTTTGATCTCTGCTACTGTTGCGCCTACTTTGTGACCATAAAACCCTCTGCGGCGCTTGCGGTTTTTCGTATTAGACATAAACGAAATGTGCGTATCAATCTTTGCCCAAATAGCAGATTTTGTAGTGAGTGGAATAATACCAGCCACTTCTTCAGTCTGTAGCAGATCAATCGCTGTCTGCCACTCGGCATCTGTACTGCCTGCCACTGCATCAGCAACTGTTAGTGGAGATACTGCAATCAGATCAGCACCATGTCGCCAAGCAATATTTAATACGTCGAGCATTTCACCAGAGCCTACCACTGCGGCTGCATCTTTTGGATCATTGAAATAAGATACTTGGTTAGCAGGAAGTGTACTGCCTGTACCAGCTAATCCTACGACTGCTAGAGACTTGAGTGATCCCAATGTGACTGGTACCATTCCTGCCGAATCGACAATCGAATTAGCGCCAGGACGTTTAATCGTCGTGCCGCCAAACGAAATATTAATAGCCATGTTGTTCCTCCTTATAAATAATTAATAATGTCGAGCAGATTGCTTCTGTAGAACTTCATTCCACTCTGCATCTGTTCTGTCATTTAAAAGATCAGGCTGTTGCAACGCTTCATGACGAAAGCTTGCTACTAATCCCATGTGAACAATATGCGTTTCTAAATATTGATCTAATGTGATTTTCTCAACAACAGCAGTTTTATTCGCAATTTTCCCGTCTGGTCTTGGTTCTGTAGGAATGCCTTCATTTTGTGCCAATACTTACCCCTCCATTCACTGTAATATCAGTAATTGCTTGTACATGTTCTGTTATATCTACATCAAGCGGATTGGCATACGATATAATGATGCTCGCCCAGTACACAGGAAAAGGAACAATCTGACTACTAAAATCACTTTCATCCTTGCCACCTTCCATCGTAAAGCTTCGAACACCTAACCCAACGATATACTTACTAAAAACCATTAGGAGTGCTTTGAGTAGACGGTATACTTTCTCACGTTCATCTGCATTGGTATGCCAAATACGTACTTCCATAGATTCTTGAAAGTACGTGCTATAGATTTCAGTATATTGAAATTCTTCTTCATTAAATTCAGATCCACCGAAATCGCCTAATGTATGCATAGACTGGCTATCTGCCACACGATTAATACCAATACAAGGAATATCGCCATGGTTTTGTGGATCTGATTTCACTATACCGATTTTCACTTTAGCTGTAGTAAAAGACCGCTTCAAAAACTGGAGCAGTTCTTCTTTTACATCAACACTATTGAATTCCAATTAATCACCCCCTAATCCAGCCGCCGCTAGATCTGCTTGGAACCCTTCAAGGATCATGTCATTGATCTGATCTTGAGTATTTTCGATGACAGCATCTCGAATCGGTTTAGGCTTAATTGCAGGACGCATCCAACTTTTAGCTGGTGAGTTTTCAGATAGTCTACGAAAAGTCATATACTGTGTATGACCATCCTTATTCATTTTGACCATGCCTTGATGTTTACCAGACTTCCATGTACTACCTGCACCAGGATGATTACCTGCTCGACTGACCTGACCCGTATTGCTTTCTTTGATACGTCCGCCCCAATCATAGGTTCGGGTAGGTAAGGTAGATGTAATGCGACTAAAGCTAAGCTTTCTGGCTTGTTCATAAATGCGTCCGGGCATTGCATTATTAGCAGACCCGGGCGCTCCATGACGAAAAGGAACCGTAAGATACTTCTTACCATTCTTTCCGACCTTCACCCTCGAAGAAGTTAAAAGCTTAGGCTTCATATCTCTGGCTTCTTGACCCGTTTCAATAGACTCCCCATGCTTAGAACTAGTAAAGATTTCGCCAGTCATCGAATCAGGAAATCTCAATCCATTTTGGATACTTCGCACATAGTCGCCTGTCTGTATACCCACTCGAAATGTTCCACCACTAAAACTCACATTCACACCTGAAGCATATTCTACCCAAGTCGATTGAATGAGCTGTGCAGCTTCACGTATAGCGGATTCTGTATACGGCAATTTGTTACCTTTAGAAAGACGTGCTATTACATATTCAAAATTAGGTAATTCAACTTGTATGGTTGGCATGCTCATGTAACACACCTCCCGGATAATACCGAAGTATAACCGTTCTCGGAAATTCTTGATTGTTCTGATGACGTGGACGTGGCAACGTCATATAAACTTTGTATACAGGCCGATGCATATAAACTACCGAATACTGCTGTCCCTCTTCTGGTTGGTTACCGATCCAATCGATGTGAGCGCCCGAAAAAGTATAATCTTCTGGCATGTATAATGTCGTTTGACCTGTTTCTGAATCATGTGTACGAATAGATAAGATTTTGGTGATTTTAGGATTAAGCAATGTATCTGCTGGGCGATTACGCAACTCAGAAGATTTGATTAACACCTCGGACGTCTTCACTTCATCATCAATTAATGTAATTAGATCACCAATTCCTGCATAAAACATAGGTACTGGCTCCCGACCACTTAAATCAAACCCACCTGCAGGTGTACGTTTAAGCATATTAGCAGATACCGTCATTAATGCATCCCCAACTTCAAACATACCTGCATATCCTAGAAAATCTTTGTTTGTAGTAACGTTCTGTACTGCCCCTCTACAAACAATACCTTGCTCATATACATAGCCCGTTCCCGAGCATGCTTTGCAGTTATAATCTGGTTGTCCACTATCCATATTGAAACAGGAGCATATGACTGCTTCTTGCCACAACACATCACGACCATGCCTTGCTAAAAGATCCTCGTATTTCTGCTCATGTAATTGAAGATTTGCCAATTAAATCCCTCCCATCGTAAAGCCACGCATCTTAGTTCTAGCGCCACCTTTACGCGGATCAAAGAACTCTGCAATCTCCGATTGAAGTTGTGTAATATGAGCAGAATAAGTGCCGTACATAGCGCTGGCAGTCGATTGGAATGATTCACTAATACCATCTAAGCTCAATGAGTATCCTGCCATACCCGCTAATGTAGAATCACCAGCTACTCCAAGAACATCAACCGTAGCTTGTTTGGCGACAATCGTTTTGATGTCTTGAGTAAGCTGTGCAGGAGTAAGACCAGCAACGTAATCAACATGAAAAACTTGAGGTGTCCTTGATAGTAAACCTGTTGAGAATGGTGTTGATCCGTAAGCCATACCATAACCAGTACCTGCCGTTAGTCCATTACCACCACGGTTCACAATCTGTAGCTGTGAGTGTTTTTTATTGAGTTTGATCCACTCCGGGTACCGCATAAAATCAACTGTCATCTGCCCTGCATAACTCACTAATCTGAACATACTCACCTCAATAGCATAGCGCTGTCGAAGCTGGATAAACCCGTAATTCGACCACTTCTGTATATCGTAATCATAGGGCTGTTCTTCTAGTTCATAGTCTAGTCCCTGAATCAAGCCACGGTCATCGGGATTACACGCAATAATAGTGGGCTTCAGCAGAATACCTAGCCTGCGTTCTGTCTCCTTAACAGCAGTCATTAAGAATCCTAAGATATCTTGATCATCCATGGATCGACCTTGTGCATCTGCCAAACTTAGACCATATGTCCATCTGCTACGAATTTCAGCAGGTGTTGGTAATCCAATAGGTGAAGTAATCTCAACACTCGTTTGCATTCCCGATTCATCTAGTACAGGTTCAACTACATAGTAAGGAATAATCATGTCGATTACTCCTTACTTGCTTTAGAAGAAGATTTAGCAGTTGTAGTAGCTTTATCCTCTGCTGCTGGAATATCGTCTGTAACTGGATCAGAAGCAGTCTGATTCTCTTTTTCATCAGCTACCGGTGGCACATCATTATTCACACCATCTGAATCTTTAGAAGATTTGCTTTGAGACTTTTTATCGATCACTTCTTTATATCCAGGAATAGATAAAAGGATATCTGCGACATCCTCAGATACATCAGCAATACCTTTTTCATCAAATTCAATAGTTTCGGACAATACTACTGTTTTAAGCGGATATTCTCCGCCAATCTTTTGGATCTTCATGTATTGGCTCCTTTCAATTCAAAATAAAAAGAGAGAGTATTAAACTCTCCCTTAGCGTAGAACGGGTTTAACAGTACCAAATGAAGGCTGATCATACGATGGAGCATACATTTCACGGTTACTGTTAACACCCAATGTACCTACATTTTTGAATATAACAATACGACGTGGATTGTACACCTGCAGCATTCCAAACATCAAAATCATAAAACGTGATGTGGTATCTACTAAACCAAGTGGAACGCGCATAAGATCGGCTAGTTTTTTGAATGCTAATACATCATCTGCATCATTGTCGATCAGGAATGCGTACTGAGAACCTGGAATATTTGAACCATCATCAATAAGCGTTTGATTAACACCTTCACCTGAATCTGCAACTTCTACCATAAACTGTGCCTGTGCTGGATCACTTTTATATCCGCGGTACACTTTATAACTGGTAGCTGAAAGTTTAGGATCACCGTTTAGAACGCGAGGAATGACAATACTAACCTTCTGTCCTGCCGGTACTGCAATAGAGTCAGTAACTTTAGGTGCAGACTCTCCCACAGCACCTTTAGCACTAATAAAGTAGAAATATGTCCCTGCTTCTAAACGCGAATTAGGATCATCTGCTGAAGATACAACAGCGCTAGAAGGAATAGCAGGAGAATCCTTTTGCGACAATGTTTTAGGCGCTCCTTCTGGTTTTAAAAATTTATCATTTTTGAAAATAATTTTTCCTGAGTTAGATGCATATCCATCTACTGGTTGACCCATAGTCACTTCAGCACCAATATTGATAATACGTTGACGACCAGCAGGACCAGTAAATAATTTAGCAAAATCCTTGTGTACTTGACTAGTAAGATACAACTCTAAATTTGATCCGCCCATATTATCCGATATAATTGTAGCTGCATCTTCTAAGATCGATTCTGATAAAGGTTGACCACGCATATCAATAATGTGTTCTGATTCATAAGATCTACCTTTAACAAATCGTTTAACTTGCGATAGTATTCCATCGAATGCTAGTGGATTCTTAGAACTATCACCAAAGAAAAGATTTTTTTCGACTTGTTGAAGTAACCACATTGTTCCACTGCGCACTTCCGATGTAACAGCATCTCCATTACCTACAGTGGTTACAATTTGTCCGGGCATTGTTACTCCGCGAGTCACACCCATAAACTTCACTAATCCTGTTTGGCGAATATAATTACTATTGCGTTCTATCGGTCTGCCGCCTTCAACAATAAATGGATCTCCATCATTTCCGTAGCTATCTTGAACATTAAATTCTTCTACTGTACTGTAAGCTGCTTTCTTACCAATTGACTTCCAAAGGCTCAAATGTTCTTCTTTAGCAGTTACTACACGAAGAGTCGATTCCAATGATTGAGGACGAATGGCAGACATGTCACCATATAATCCCTCACCATAAGCTGGCCCCGGAGTACCTGTACCCATTGCTTTCATTAATTGTTCAAATTCTGGCTTAGTTAATGCTCCTAATTGTGCTTCAAAATCCATACTTATGCCCCTTTCTTAGACCCCAAATTTTTCTTTCAGTTCTGCCGGCAGATTTAACTGTTCTAACGGCGTACCGGTTTCATATCGAATAACTTCAGTACCAGACAAATTGCCTGCATCAAATGATTTGTTCAATTCATTCATAATTTCTTTTTGGGTAAGTTCTTCACCGTCTTTAGGACGGGCAATTGTTTGGGTATTGCTCGTAACACTTTTACGCATCTGTGGTTGATTGAATGATTTGCGCAACTCTTCCATTTCTGTTTTGAGTGTTGCGTTTTCTGTTGAAAGTGATTTAGCTAATTCCAGCACTTCAACATTTTGCTTAATGATTTGAGTCATTGATTTTTCTAAACCGCTCAATTGCATGGTAAGTTCTGCTGTATTGCCTTGATCTTGATTATTAACTGTCATATTTTCTTCATCTCCCTGTGTGAATGATTTAACAAGTTCTGCATAACTAGTGGTATTGACCGGATTCATGGTTAACACCACATTACGCAGAACAGATTTAAGAATTTTTCCTGTTTCGCGACAACGTTCAATTACTCCGCCTTCTATAGACCAGCCAACACTACGACTGCTCTGCGATTTCTGTAAATCTTCAATAGCTACTACTGCTTGCATAGCTAAATCGCGGTTAGCAAAAAGACGAGCTTTTACGAACACGCCATTGACTGATTTTTTGAGTGTTGGGTGCATATACTGCCCAATCTGAACATCCATAGGTTCGCCAATAAACTGATTGGGCGAATTACCATGCTCCCACTTAATCCAGCCTTTTTCTAGGAAGTAAGAGGTATCCATACCATCTGGCGTAATCGTATCGCCTTGCAGATCCTCGTCATCCGATGAAATAACACCCTGTACGATATAATCGCCTTGACCGTCTACCTCTACTGATTTTTCAAGGGGTACAAATAATCGAAATGTATCATCTGTTCTTTTCACTGTTCTCACCTCCTCTCCGGTTATAGACTTTGATCCAGCGGTGACGGCAATTTGGATGAAGTGGAGCGCACGCCCACCAATCTGCCGCTTTCCGACCTACATTACTTTTGCCAGCCCATACATGTGTATTGCCGTCTGCTTCAGGACTTTCAGATACAATGAAGGTCTTACCTTCTAGAATCTTCTGGCAGTGTTTGCAGGAGCCAGGAACATTAGCTACTCGAACCACATCGCCTTGCTTGAGTGAAGCAATATATGCATCGTTTGTAGCCATAGCTAATTCGGTAATCGCTACACGTCGCCAGTCCCTATTTTGATCGGAGTACACGTCAAAGAGCGCTTGAGAGAGTTTGTTAACTCCCCAGCGCTCTTTGAGTGACTGTATGACGATCTGCTTCACACCTGCTCTGTGATTATCGGCTATCTGTGTTACCTTATCAGCTGCGCTAAGTATTGCGTGCTCCATACTACTAATTTCTAGTGGAGATAGGGATACAATCTCAATCTGCTCCTGCTGATCCCATATTTCCATCGGAAACGGCTCTTTTATAGCCATTTTGAGTGTGTCTGGTAATTTGTCTATCATACTGATATCTAATGCTTCATTAACTTTTGATCGTAAATGACCTACAAGACTGGATCGTACAATATACTTTTCTGCCAATTTATCAAGTAATTTGAACTTGTATCGAAGCAGGTCATCAATCTTTTTGATCATACTTGCAGAGTCGTTACTACCACGCTTAAATATCTTCTTCAGCGCAGAACTCTTTCTTCTGATCTTATTGATCCAATCCACGATACGATTCTTATCACCTTTAGCTTTTTGTAGATTGTCTACTGGGAGATCAAGCAATGCAATGACTTCTGCCAGTGCTTCTTGTGCTACCTCATCCAGCTCGCTATAAAAATCATCTTCTAGCTTGGTAATCAACGGATCATCTGATGATTCCCACATACTGCGACCTTCAACTTTATCTTTAGGATCGATCGGTAGCGGTATATCCAAAGCTTTACGTAACTGGTCAATGACCTGCTGTCGATCCTCAAGACTAGCAGATCGCAGTTCAGGTGGTAATTTGATATTCACTGTAGGCATTAATAATCACCCCATGAGATTACAATATCGAGTGACTTTTCTAAATCCTCTTCATTCTTATCTGACAGATCATCTTCTGGATCGTCATCTGCTGTATTCTCAGCTTCTGGCTGTACTTGAGCCATATATGCTTGGATAAGAACAGCATTAGCAGGAGCGTGCATCCACTTCGCATCTGCCGGTACCGGAAGACCTCTTTGTTCCCGTACTTCTGCAACAGTAAGTATTCCCATATTCACGTCATCTTTTAGACGTTCAGCTTTACGCTTCTCTTCTTCATCATCCAAGCCTGTCCAATAGAAAGCGAACTCAGGAGCGATAAGGTCAATAATGTTTTGATTAAACGCATCTGATAAAAAGTGCATTAATGGTACAAAGCCTTTATCCTTGCTGCTATCTATCTTCTCAGCTGTATTGTCTGACTGGCTCATACCACTACTTGAGGTCCATGATTTGAAACCTACTTCATTCGGATCAATCTGATAGACTGCACATGAGATATTGAATAAGAATTCCAGAAATTCATTGAACTGCATATCCTGGTTACTCGATTTGAAAGGTGTGAACTTAAAACCACTACCCTCTTCCATGCCCATAACCGGTACTGCCCACTTACCCTGCGCACCACTCGTAAGATTCTGCCAATGGCGTGCAAATGCTTCAAAGTCTTCTTCATCATATTTACCAATAAACTCAAGCACACCTTGTGGCAGGCTATTGTATGAGAAGTATGACGTGTTATAGCGAACACCATTGATGATTCCTGTCACGATCTCTACCAGATTTTCTAGTTCACTCATACCAAAATCGCTATATTCCAACTCTGTTCGGGGATTTCGGATACAATAAGCCAACTCTTTACGGCTATATTCTGCTGCTATCCTGCCCTCTACACGTTGTACATAAGTAATAGGATCGGGTTCATTGTAATCGGTCGTTTTTTGATATTCAGGCGCAGTATACGCCGCAGATACAGGCGCAGTCGGTAGCAATTCAATCGTAGCCGCATCAACTGCAAATATGTCTGTGACTTCTCCTGCTCTAGTTAGAACGTTCTCCCATGACATAGCATCCAACGTCAAAGTATCTCTAGTAATCCGTCTTAGAAATTGGTTAAAGTTATCATTCCGTTGAGGATTACTCCAAGAACCAGTTTTCAAAAAGAATTCTTCCAACTGAAACGCTCGTTGTTGTGCAGCTTTACTCATTTTCTGCTGTGGATTCTTAAACCCAATCTTAAAGCCCAAGTCACCCTCAAATCTCGGACGACGTGAGAACCGCGCAACCTGATTAAGACGTGTATTAATAATGGCTGCTATAGCAGGTACTTTAGCCATATTCCGCAATGTAGAATAAGAGAGCATGTTCTGCTTAGTGCGTGTACCACCTACACCAAGTGACGTAGGCAGGATAACCGCAGATTTAGCCTTTTTCGATGGCGTACTTTCCAAAAATGTTCACCCCCTTCATGTAAAGAATTTGGAACGACGTGGTTTACCAAGTACTTCGTGGATTACGTAACGCAAGGCATCCATAGCATGGTCATGTTTTTTGATCGGCTTATCATCACCCCGATCCTGCGCTTTGGGGTCCCAAATATAACTAAAAAACTCTTTGATCGTTTCGCTACATAGCGAAGATACAAAGAGCTGCTTTTCCTTGATAGCGACTGCTACAGATTCAATGCCTGGCAAGACTTCATTGTCTGCCTCCTCTATACGCCGTACACCAAGTTTTTTCAATTCAGTTATAAATCCTTTTGCAGATGGATCGACAAAGATTTTCTTGATATCTATACCGGTGATAAACTCCACAAAGTCTCTAGCATAGTCAGACGGTGCTTTAGCGTCACTTACTCCGCTATGGTAATATTCTTTGATTAGGTATAGCTTCTTATCTAATTCCCCGAATAGCAGGAACACTGTCGCATTGGTATGCCCATAATCGACACCTACATAGTATTTGACGTATTCCGCTGGCAGATTGCCAGGTACTATAACATGATCGGATTCATCGAACATATCATAGATAACACCCTCTGCCATTGCCCATAAGCCAAGAATATAGCGTTTAAAAAACACACCGCTGTACATAGAACGATAACGTTCTTTAATACGTTCCGATAAAGAGAGATTGTCATTCATGGTAAAGTGCAGATGGATAAGTTTCTTTTCAGCTACTTTATCGATCCAATTCGTTTTAAACCAATGATAAGGACCATCAGGGTTGCAGTTAAACCAGAACTTAGAACCATCTACTGAACAACGTCCGGTGGCTTGGTTAACGAATGATTCTGGCATCAACGCAACTTCATCGAAGAACATACCAGCTAGAGTAATACCTTGAATCAAGTCCTGCGATCGTTCATCTTTACCACCAAAGATATAGAAATAGTTCTCCACACCTTTTTTAGTGACAGTGACCATGTTATCGGCACGCGCATCTTTTACCTTGTATCCGCGGCTGACCAGCATAAGCTTCAGCCAGAATAGTACGTTCCGCCGGAAACTGCCGATCGTTTTGCCAGCCATACCAAAGTTCTGTCCTTGAAATGTTTCCATCGCCCACATGACATAAGAAAGCGACATTGATACTGTTTTACCGCTTCGGATCGCTCCGTCTGCGATAATACCATCCATATCGTGTACAGCAGATTCTTTTTTCCACCAAGCAAGCACTTGCTTTTGTTTATCAGAAAAAGGATGCCAATTGAATTTAGGTTTTTTAATCTTCATTTGGCCATACCTCAGCAGCTATGACACCTAGCGCTTCCATGAAACCATCATCTTCAGTGTCATCGTCCAACTCTTCGCCACGCAGTTTAGAAATCTCAACACGAGCTTTCTCAAGTTGTGCTTTCTGCATTTCTGTGAGGAAATCAGTATACTTCTCTAATGCTTTCAAAGCACTGATCTTACTATGCAGTTTTATACTTACGCCATCCCTGCCCATCTTTACTTCAGATATGACAGTTCCGTCGACTTCATCACTCTCATGCAGGTCTACAAAACCCATCATTTCCATAACTGGATTGCCGTCTGCATCTTCGACAATGCCGTATTCATCACGAACAGGCATTTCTCTAGTGCCAAAAGCCACATAGTCAGTCATATCAGCAAAAGCAATTTTCATGTACTCCATAACGATCCGTTGAACGCTCAATCCTAATCCATCGATCATATCGGTTTTGAAACGTTCTATTTCACGCTGTATTACAGGCTTTCTTAAGTTTTCAAAGCCAATAGCGTATGCTGTTCTCTTACTATAGCCTGCTGCCATTGCCGCTCTTGTTGCATTGAAATCCCTAAGATACTCCAAAATAAACACGCGTTGCTTCGTTGTTAGACCGTCTTTATCTGCAACCTCTACATCTTCTTCAAGAAGAGACTCCTGTTTCTTTGGAACGTTCTTTATTTGATTGGAACGCTCCGTATTTATGGAACGTTCCATATTCATTTCGGAACTATCCCGTTTCACTCTCTTCTTAGGAGATTGCTCGTTTTCAAATATAGTTATCTGATCTGCAAATACTTCATGATAACCGCTGTTATTGGCTTCTCCAACTAAACCAATACGCTCCATTCTACTAAGCATATTGAATGCTCTAACTTTATTTGTAGACAGGTATTTTTGGAGATCAGCCATACAGACATGTTCATGTTGTTTTAACATTCTTACAGCCACATGGAATACCATATCAAAATCATGCTTGGTATCTTCATCATTGGATGGTTCAACAATAGATTGATTTGTCTTTGCTATTGCATCGATCTTTTTAATGAATACTTCTCTAGGTTCATTAGCTATAGCATCGCCAATCAAACCTTGTTGTTCCATCGCATCAATTAACCTAGCTGCTCTTGTATAACCGACTCTCATACGTCGTTGCAGTGATGATACAGATGCTTGTTTAGATTCCTTTACAATCTGCACAGCCTTATCGAATAGTTCGTCCTTATCTACTTTTAATGTAGATGCATCCCAATTATCTTTAGCTTTCCAGCCACGAACTGTACCGGCTGATATACCAAGCTTTGCAGCAATATCTACTAAGCTAATATTACCTTTAGCTGCTTGGTATATCTCAAAAGCTTCATCCCGTTTGGGGTCTCTCTGTCTCCCCACTACATGTCACCACCCCCGGTGTCTTTATATATTTCAGTTAGTCTTGATTAACGATAATTGTTGCAGGCCCTTCAATTTGTGCGCTAGAGTTACTTTTGTGTAAAGTCCATACATGTCCTGGCGGTATAATATATTCAAAAAAACCTGTACGCTTATTCAATTCCGCAGTCAATGATTGAGTCGTTACTTTAGAAAAAATATCTGCCTCGCTTACATGAATTTCTTTTTCCAAAGTAACTACTTCTTCAGATACATAATCAATATATTTGATTTGAATCCAGGGAATGAATGTCTGCTTACCTTCATAGTTGCAGATAACTACTCCAAATTCGTCTGCGGTATGAAGCAACCGTTTCTCAGCTGCATTTCCATCCTTTGTCCAGACGGTTACTAAACTGCCGATATGATCTACCAAGTTAGCATTTAACAAGATTTTATCCTCCATTCTGATAACTTACCAATCGCCAATGACACTTACGTTACCACCAGTTATTGTTTTTACATCGACAATGAATGCAGATAGCCCAGATACATCAAAGCGCCATACTTCCTTTAGACCGCCTGATGTTCCAGTAGCTAAATCAGAAAGACGTACTCCCATGATCGGATACTCTGCTAAACTGATTGATCTACATAGAAAATTGACTGTAGCGGAAGAAGCTGTACCAAAAATTTCAAGTGTGATCTGCTTCTTTTGTCCAACTACTGTCGGAATCTTTATTGGAGCTTCTGTGGCACTAATAAGTGTTAATCTTTCCATTTCTATATCCCCCTATAAAAACTTAGCAAATGGACTACCGGATGATAAGAACAATGCATCAACCATTGTATGTGCAGCTAGGTTGTCGCCTACTGCGTCTAGATGAATACCATCACTTTGAAAAGGAGTCACTGTTGATACTGTATTGTTTGCTACAGTCGTATTAATATCTATAAGTGGTAAGTTGTACTTCATCGCTAACTCACGAATCTGCCCGTTCACTTTGTTCCAACTAAAAGCATTCAGTCCATTACGTGGCAAAATGGTACACAGCGCAATAGGTATTTTAAATTCTTCAATACATATTTTGATCGCCTTCTCAATATTTGCTTTAGAATTGATTTCAGGACGTGGTAAATCGTTGGTATTCATCATCCACACAATACCTGCAATGCGTCTGCTAATAATTTCATTTCGCATGAAACGTACATAGTCACTGCTGATACTTGGACGTGTGACATACTCAATTCGAAGCTTATTATTGGGTTTATAGTTAGCAATCAGGCGTTTACCTTGCTTATCTACCCAGCCACCTTGTCGATCTCCATTACTGTCCATATAAAAAGCGATTGTGTTCGGAAGCTTTTCGCCTGCTGGCATATCAGGATCAAGCATGGTAATCCAGTTGACACCTATCGTTGTTCCTGATGATTTAGAACCTGATATTCCTTTACAGACAACTTTAATGACATGTTTTGTTCTTGGTAAACCAGATAAGCAAACAATGGCTGCGTTTTTCATACTGTTTGTTTGACCATCAATGTAAACGTAACAATCAACGTCTATTAGCTTCAAAGTACCGTCCACATAAATATCAACGAGACCCGCAAACTGGCTGGCAAACATATGGATAACAGCATCTGTGAAAACAATCGCCCCACTATCAAAAGTGGCTGTTTCTCCTGCCGCTGTAGCCGTTGCGTATTTTGCTCCATTATGACCACTGTTATCAGCCTGCCCTGTCGTCCATCCAGTTGAATAACTCCACTCATTTCCATCCGAGTTAGCACGATAATCGGGAAAGATTAGATCTGCCATTACACCACCACACTTTCTAGTGAAGTAATGCCTCCAAAGATGGCACCTGTCGCATTTGTTTCTACGTATTTGTAAAATGCAGCTATTACAGGTCCTGTTACAGTACGTTCGTACAAATATTTACTAACAATGACATCTCCAATAACTACATTTGCTTGAGTACTGGTAATATTAACTTCTCTAAAATTAACGCCATCAAGCGAGTAGTAAATTGTAAATATCCCATTATTCATAGAATTTAGGCTAAACGTAATTTGTTTTGAAGATGTAAATGGTCTTATAAGAGATTTATATGTTGCATTGGCTAATGTTGAGATAGCTGTATCATTCCATGTACCGTGTAACATAAAGAATCTGCTAAGATCCCGAGAGATAAAAGATTTAATATCCTTATCCGATTCTGTTATGGCTTTAGCCGCTTTACCTAGAGCGGCGGCGGCTAACAAATCCATGTACTATGCCTCCTCATTAGTTGTACGATCTACACGCTGTACGAGTTCGATCAAGTACTGTTTGACTTCTTCATGTGAATAATTATGCCCTTGAATATCATTCAAATACGTATCAAGCTTACCGCCTTCATACTTGACACCAATGGTTTCAGGATCGTTAATGACCGCAAAGCAATCTTCGTAGAACGTTTTTGATTGTTCGTCTACTTTAGATAGACGTTTGATGAATTCAGCTATTGGATTCATGTATTCACTCTCCTAATCAATGATCACTAAGATACGTGCAGGCCCAGTATCGTCTAGCGCTATGCCCGTGTCGCTTTCAATACAATAAGTCTCAAGATGATCAATTTTATGTTCTGTTACACCTTCACGTCTGGCTAATTCTTCTACTAACTGTTTTGTTGTGTAGTCTGCTAATGGATTCATACTTGATCCTCCAATACAATTGACTTAGTAGCCCACATTACAGCTTCCTCTAGCTTAGTTAAGGCTAATGACTTTCCACGACTATCGGGACACTTATCTACAATGACATGTGCAAACTGTTTGGCGATCGCTCTAACCTCTTCGATACGAGTAATACCTTCATCACTCGGACGAATATTAGTTAAGCTACGTTCAATAGCTGCTTTTTGTTCTTCAGGAGTTCTCATATCAATACACAACCTTTCCTATAGATCTTCACTACAGACTTTAATATATTTTTTATAATGCCCACTCTCGGAATCGAACCGAGACACCTCTGCTTTATTTTCTGTGCGCACGCAGTGCTTCTACCATTGAGCTAAGCAGGCATGAAAAAAGGATCGCTACTAAGTAGCGATCCTTTAGCATTCAGATATTCATTTGATGTATTACTTCAGCTGCTCAACAAGCGTCTGGATCGAAGCCGGAACAGGAATTGATTTGCCATTGTCTTTGTTACCATCTACATAGGCTTTCTCAGAATCTGAATAATAGACTACTTGCTTACCATCGATCACTGGATAACCATTCATATGTGAAATGTCTGTTTCGACAACTTTACCGGCTGTATTACGAGCAGAATCGTTTTTATCATCTACTACATGCAGTACATTTGATTTATCAATATATGCATAGCTTGAATTAGGTTCCATGAGTATTCACTCCTTTCATTTAGTATAATTACTTATTAAGGAAGGAATTTCCTATTATTCCATCGAAATTATTAATAAAGGAGGTGATTATATGGCAACTTATATCGTTAACACTGGCCCCAATAAAGAAGTACATCGTGATGCTTATAAAGTAGCTCAATGTAGAATTGGAGAGATTAGTCCTAGTCATCGTTTAGATACAAATGAAGATTATACTGTGACATATCCAACCGTTTATGATGGTTGTAGATATTGTTATGCATCTAAACATAGAAAATAAAATATAAGTAGAGGAGTTATCTTCCTCTACTTTACATAAAATAAAAAAAACCGCTCCCTTAGGAGCGACTAAATTACTTTCTTTTAATTATTTTCATATCAAATCCAATACTTTTATCACTCAAATAATCAAGATCTTTTCCATACTCATGCATTAAACCTTCACGTGTAAAACTCGCTTCTCCATTTATAGGATTTTTCAATTCATCCTTAAATTTTATGTTATCAATAAATTTTATATAATTATTTATTTCTTCTGGAGCTATAAAATCAGCGTGAACCACATGACCGTCATCAAAATTAATTTCAAGTTTTATTTCTTTCCATCCTTTTGAATTTGCATACTTTACAGGATTATCAATTATTTGTTCTTCACTCTTTCTAAGTTCTTTGTTTGCTTTATCTCTTTGATTCAACATTGCCTGAACTGGTTTGCTTAAATCTTTTCTTTCATATCTAAATGGCATGTTTAACCTCCAAATAAGTATTTAACTACTTACCTAGCATAATACATAATTACCATTTAAACACATATAATAATTAAAAAGTCGTTCCCTTAGGAACGACTTAGTATTAATATTTTCATTATTCGTAAATAACTAGTGCCACAAAGGTGTCTCTAACTGATTGTATCTTAATATCAATTAATTTATGAGAACCCATTGTCGCTCTCATACGCTGACCAGGGTTTGCTGAGGGTATTGACTCAAATCCGCTCGATAAAAATTGATTTATCTCCTTTTCTACCTCATGTTGATTTGCATTTGAGAATAATTTTACTTTTGGATGCATAATCTCATCTCCTAACAGATATTTAGAATCAACCTATTATAAACCTCAATTCCCATATATGACCATATAATATTTAACTAAGCAGATCAGTGGAGTCGAACCACTATATCCCTATCTGCATGAAAAAAGAGCCACCCGACCCGTAGGTACATTAGCGACTCTTTTATTTGAATGATTCTATATGAGTGATCTTACCCCACTTCCCCACGTCCATACCGCCGCGCACTGATTGATCTATGAAGTAAACTCATTTTGTCATATAGAACTTCCTATATGGTATGTAGTTTACATGATCATAGATCGGCGCTTAGACTAATCGTTCTAGTCACTCCATATGGCTGAGTACTGTAAGTTTCAAGGGGCTACAGCTTCACCTGGAACGTTAGTTCCTATAGATGAATTGTAGCCCGATAATACAGACATATAGCGGACGTGGTACAGACTCATTACAGACAGAATACAGACACGTTTTATATTAAATCTCACCCATGAGTTTTAATGTATTAGCTATAGACGATATACCTTCACGAATTTTGCGATCTACCGATCTATCAGTAATCAAGCGAAATCGATTTACAGCAGCCTTGCGAGGATGGCCTTTTATAAATCGGTACTCTATCATATTTTTAACTTCTTCGTCCATAATTAGGTTGACGGCTAATTCAATATTACGGATTTTTAATTGATATGTTTGTTGCACATCGTTCTGTTTCTCAGTAAGATTCGGCAACTGGGATAATGCAGATACTGTCCGGCGCATAACGGGATATCTGCGAAGTAAATTTCTGACTGCTTGTGCTTCAGCGGCTGTCGCCTCCGGGAACCACTCCAACTGCTCCACCCCCACTATAAAAACCCTAAAAGATCAGTTTGACCCTCAATAACTTTGACCTCTGTATTAGCTGCATCTACAATCAAGCCTTGATCTACCATGAATTTAGGAGCTGTATATAGAATGTCTAATCTCACTTGTTCACCTGCGCGTGCACGACGTGTTTGATCTTGATATTCCGCTTTCTCAGTCCAAATCCAAAATTCTTTTGCTGTAACCATTTTTTGATCTGACATAGATAATCGCTCCTTGTAATGATTGATAATGTCTTGTGGTGATTTCATGCGATCTCCTTATCTGAGTAGGGACAGTAGTACTGCCCCTGTGTGTGTTAGATTAGCTTTCTAGTAATTCAGGATGTTCGTATATATTGCCGATGACTTCAAGTTCTGCTGTCTCTGTAAATAAAGGGATAGCCCGTTCTTCCTTTTCATTTACAATAAAAAACTGAGCTTCCAAGTAAGACACGACACCTACCAAATTTTCATTTGGATTACCTATACATGACGATTTATATTTCACGATATCGCCTTCGTACATTTCTTCTAATTCCGTATATTGACCAACTGATTCAGGATCAACCTTCTGCCAAAATTCAGTAGTGAAATATTCATCGTTAAAATCTACTATTTCACCAACAATGACATTATTTCCGATTAGATTTCCAGTAATCCATGTTTCTTGATCGGGAACAAATCCTCTGTGTTTAATCTCTCTTGGCATCTGTATTACTCCCTTCTAAAGCTTTATGAGCAATGTTATGCAATATCAGCGCTTCGTTATGCATAGACTTAGCAACGGGAACTGCTACTATGTCTTTAAGTACCTGAATGAGTTTATCCCGTTCCTGCTCCGCTTTGTCTGCCCGTATAAGTTGAGCTTCCAACTTCTGTTCTGTTTCGTTTGCACGTTCCAAAAGCAACAGATTTGCTGTTGTTACTTCTGCTTTTTCTGCCCGCATTAGGGTTTTTATCTCCAAAAATTGTTCGTATGGCTCTTTGCCTGCAAACATTAAATCCATATCCGATATTCGATGATAATCCCATTTCGAAGAACCACCATAATTTTCTATCAAAAATTCATCAACTAATTGATCAGTATCTGGATTATTAGGCAAGTTCACGTCATTCCATACTTGAAGTAAAATCCCTTCGCGCTCTGGATGTATTAATAAAAACAGTTCAACGTTCTGTTGTTGTGTCATACCTCTGTATCTCCTTCCTCTACTGGCAAGTTGATAACTGCGTAATATTTCACCCAACTGATAAGAGATTCATTAATATGCCAATAGTACTTCCCGTTAAAAACCGCATGTTGAGCAATCAGTGTTGTATTACCATCAGACACAATATGATTGACGTGACTTTCGATTGAACGATCAGTACTATCGTATTTGATCCACGGTATGCCTTGAACATCTTCAACATTAACTTTCTGCAAAAATTCTGGTGCAAACGAACCGCTAAATCCTTCAAGAAATACTGAGTCTTGAGCATACACGCCTGTACCACGAGTGAATTGATCCCCTCTACATGTCCAGATGTGTCCAGCATGTGTTTCTGCTTCAATACAAGTGTGCATAACGACTTGATCGCCTTTTTTTAATTTATCTGTACTCATGTTTATTCTCCTTCGTGGTTGGGGAACAGAGTTGTTCCCCCTCTATGATTGATTACAACTCTTCCATAATGACTGCCGGGAAATTCTTTCTACTTTTAATATGATCTACAAGAGAAATAGTGATTTCGTCGTCTTGATCTTCACAAAAATCGCAACCCTCACCATCGTAGCAACATTGGAATTCTGGAGAATTTATCTCTTCTGTTGTAAGTCTACGCAAATCAATACTATGCTCGTCCTTTTCTCCTTCAGATAATTCATATACAGGAAGAAGATTATCAGGATAATCAACGTGTTCCATATATTTAAGCAATGCTTGTTGAGTTGTTTCTGCTGCAATCCAAAGTCTTTCAATTTTGTATACGTTCATGTTCATGGTTATCTCCCCTTTATAGGCTGACTGATTAAGCCTGATCTTTCATAAATACAAGCCAATGCGTCTTGCTCCGTCTATTACCGAAGAGTGGCGCTTGAGGAAATAGCTTCTTCAGTTCAGATAAGGCTACTTGTTCCTCATTCCACTTGAATATGAGTGTTCCATTTGGTTTGAGGACTCGCATACACTCTGCAAATCCTTGTCGTATATCATCTTGCCATGTACTTGTAAGCTTCCCGTACTTTTTGGCCAACCACGATTCATCGCCTGCTTTCAACAAATGAGGTGGATCAAATACAACCATATAAAAAGATTCATCTTCAAAAGGCATATTCCGAAAATCGGCAATTATATCTGGATGCACGTTCAACGTTCTTCCGTCACATAACGTATCGCTTAACTCACGATTATCTGCGTATACAACGTCTGAGTTGTTCTTATCGAACCAGAACATCCGGCTGCCACAACATGCGTCTAATATCCGTTCCATTTAGCACATCACTTCTTTGATCCACTTGCGACCAACATAAAATTGAAGTGTGACTCCTCGGCGGTATTGCTTAACCATATGTTCTGTAGCTGCACGTTCAGAAGCTGTAATACTTTCTGAGAAAATATGTTTACCTTTCCAATAAATCCGAACATTCCATTTTTTAGCTTTCACCTTATCTCTCCCTCTGCTCTGATTGAGCGATATTAGCTATTCCAATTCTGCACAATTTGTTTTGCCACATTCTGGGCAAGCTGGTTCTTCCAGATCCGCTTCAACACCAAATTTACGACCACAAGTTTCGCATTCATATTTAATAAATTCCACGTTATTCATCCTCTCAAAATCAAAATAAAGTAGTTTCTATATCCAATAAGCGTTCTTCTAGACCAGCAATAATTTGTCGATACCCAATGATATTTTTCTTATATCTTGGAATGATCGTTGATTCTAAGAAATCGCCATATGTCTTTTGTTCAGTTACGACTTTTGTTTTAAGAGAATTACGGGAAGCTTTCTCAACGATCTCTTTGCACCGATCAATCTCGGCTTGATCGGCAGCAATCGCCGCTTCCCATCCCCTGATCTGACGAAGATAATGTTGATTCCAGACTTCGCCTTCATTCACTGTTTATCCGTCCTCTCAAGATTGACCTGATTTGATCCTGAAATATCCTCGACCCTTAATTACCTTGTACTCACACCATTCGCTTTCCCATTTCAGCAATGATTGCTTCAGACTTGCTGACTTATCCTGAGCATAGTAATGAGTCTCTACGTTGTCCGCAATCTCTTTTGCTGTCGTCCAATCCCGATCTGTGAGAAACTCTTTTACTCGGCGCATAGTGACTTGGTATCCAGATATATGACCGCCTGTCTGACTTCCACCGTTAGGTCCCTCTAAGTGATATGGTGTGATAAATTTGATAATACTGATTGCACTCGACGCTTCAGGCTGGTATGGTGCTTTATTCACTTCACGTACACGACTAAAATTGACATCAACATAAGCAAAATTGGAGTAATCTTTCAAATCCACTTCTAGCAAACCAAGTTTTTCACTAGCAAGTAACTTAGATCCGATTGGTGGCATCCAATTACGTTTCTTCGGTTTAGGTATAGCGATATAAATTTGATTCGCATAACCCTTCCAGTCGCAAGCTTGTTGTATAACCGTTAATCCAAACCCGACTTTCATCTCAATTATTACGACTTCTTGATCTTTAATCGCTACAATGTCCGCGCGTTTTGTTCCATTACCTGGTGGTTCGATCTCTGGATATACCGTATATCCTTTACCCTCGAAGTATTTCTTCAAGTATGGGTACATATCTGATTCTTTCATAATTGCTCCTCATTTTTTAAAAATTCGAATACTGTTTATGGATTTTTTTATAGAAAAAAGTAATTTCTTCTTGCAAAAGAAAATAATAAGTTGTAATATGAATTTGAAGAAACTACACACCTCCAACTTGTTACCGAAAGTGTTCACTATGGTGAATGCAAGTATGGTTAAAATTTATTGAGAGGATCGTGTAGTTTTTTTGTTTTGGATTTTAACTTATATTTATTTGTTTTTAATAAACGTGTAATAATTTTTTGTTAAAAATGAATATTCAATCAATTAGATCAAACACCTGATCCACTGCTTTCAAATAGTCTACCGGTACCCGTTTAGTCAGATACTTATCGACTTCGTAAGCATGGATATCTAAATCTTCAATTCGTATACTTTTACGACCACCAGCTTTGGACGCTTCTACATAACTTTTAAGCGTGTCGATCGTGAGTAGATATATTTTCCTCTGAGAAATGAACTCGATCAGTAGAAAGCAAATGGCTCCGTGTTGCTGGCATCTAAGCATGTGCTCATACTGGTGTTTCTTGACCATACTCAGATCAAATCGATCTAATGACAAAATGGATTTAGCATCAAACTGTATAGATTTATTTTTGTATACTCCGTCATAATCTACAGTAGATGCTTTTTCAAAATATCCTTCTTTTACAACATTCCCAACCTTGCGAATGACCTTAACTGGTGCAGCTCGTTTAGTAATTACTGCGATACCTTTGCGAAGATACATTTGATTGCTGAGATCTAAAGTGTGTTCAAAAGCTAATCCATCATTTCTAGATCGAGTGGTCGTTTGATTAGTGCCTTTGATTGTTCGTCTGCGCGGCATAGTTATCGCTCCTTGTCCCAATATTTATAATCGAATGATTCCCAATGAATTTAGCCTTTTTCTTATCTAGCAAAATTACTTCTTGCTCTCCCCGACGTAGAAACAATGCTACAACATCTTTTTTCTTGATTTTGTATTCAGATATTTGATCAACATCACGTTCCAGAGCAAACCTTTTTGCTATTTCCGCATCGAGTGTATAGCTGATCCAATCAGTCTCACCGATACGGTGTGCTCGATAAACCTTTAATGTGGCTGGCAGTTTACCAAACTCGTTTATTTCGCTCGGCTTCATCAATGAAGTCTGTCGACGATTACGTGTAGAACGTAGTAATCTTTTCCACAAGTTCAAATCCGACCATCCAGAGTAGCTCACCCATAACGTTCCTAACAGGAACCAATAACTATAGTCCATTAATTCCGATGAACGTTTTGCAAATACCTGAATAGCTGCTGGTGTGGCTTCGTATTGCAAAATATCCAGCACGACATCTTTATCTTTCAAGTTATCTTCTAGTTTAAAATCAGGGCTAATATCGTTCATGGGCACCCCCGAATGATTTTGTGGAAGTGAATCACTCCATCAACAATCTCTGGTTGTTCCATATCCTGAAATTCGGATTGAAGCGATTGAGTATCTGGAATATGTCCTGATCTGAGATACATTTGTTTCATGTATTCGTAGACATCCCACATGTTCATTTGTCTATCCATCGATTCACTCCCTAATCCATCATTTGTTCTGCAAGCCGCATAGCTTCGTCTATTAGTTCTTGAGAAACACCTGATTGTTCTGGTTGCGTTGACTGTACTACTGGCAATTCTGGCTTGGTTGGTTTGCTATATGCCCGCTTTTGCTGAACAGATGTTTTATTCTTATCTCGATGTGCCCTAGATTCTTCACGCGACTTGATTCCATCTTTGATCCAACGCTCCATGATCGTTGTGAAAAAGTTTAGATTCGGCTTTCCAGAAGCAGATTCACCAGCTTCAAGCAATGCTTCTGAAATGACTTCATCTGCATGTCCTCGTTTTTTTAAATTACGAATATATTTAGACCAGAGTCCCGGCATCATTCCCAGTCCTCCAAATACTTGTTTATAAGCTTCTACTGTTCCAACTTCTGAATAAAATTCTTCATCGCCTGTAGTAGTAGATTTAGTACTATCAATCCTTAGTTCTTTTTCAATACTTAGTAGTGTCGGATTATCCAGTGTCTGGTTTTCCCAGTGACTGGATAATCCGTTTATGGATGCGGAAAATCCGTTTGTGGACTTATTATCCATATGCGGATTTTCCGTTTGTGGATCAATTGTTTCTTGTTCTTCTGGGCACTCAAATACGTGAGTTTCCCAACGAACAATGATGCCCTTATCATCTTTAATAGGTATCCGTTCCACATACCCTTGTTCTTGAAGTTCTTTCCAACCCGATCGAAAAGAATCTCGTTTATCGATGCTATGAGTAATGATTTCTTCTAAGCGAAAAGTCCAATCATTCGGTAGTGTTAAGACATAAGCCATGATTCCTTTTGCTTTCCAAGACAACTTTTTATTGTGAAAAATCCTGCGATCCATGATTACGTAATTGCTGTTTTTCACTATGCGATGAATTTCGTCTGCCATTACGTATCCTTCCTTTCACTTTCTAACTCCAACAAAGCATGATTTACAATAATTGCGATCAATCTTCTAGCTTGTATACCGCGCGGATCTTTGTCTAACCAGTCATGACATTCGAGACATACATGAGCCAAATCAGCTTCAGTTGTTTTATGCTTGATGTGTTTACGACCTGTGAGGTGAGCACGCTGTACAGCCCATGTCTGACCGCACAGCTCGCATAATCCCATCGACCGTTGCTTGAGTGCTACATCTGCTTTAGCATTGATATCGCCTTTCTGACGCTGTGTCGGATTAACTCGTTTGTACTTCCCCGGCTTCGGTGCTGCATTGAGTCGAAACTCCAATAACATCACCTACTTTCTGTTGATCAACTACACGCTGAAGTTGTTCTATTTTGAGCTTAGAATGTTTATTTTCAACCGATAAACGAATATATTTGGAATATAGTGTTCCATGTTCATCTTGTAAGCGTTTCAATTCATGCAAAGCTAAGTCACGATCATGAATCGCTTTTTGCAAGTCATCCATGAGGTCAATAGGTACTTCTGAGAACGTATATAACCGTTCCCATCCACGACCGATCTGATACGGCATAATTTTGTAATTCGTTTTCTTGCCATATTCGATGATGCTGAAATCAGCAGCCACTTCTAACATACTCCCAGCTTTATAACGCACCTTTGCTGATCCAATTGCTAGTGGGTAAAGGTGATCTTGAAGCAATACAACTTTAAATGCAGTCATATAACACACTCCTAATTTGCTTGATGATTTAACATATTCATATCGATGCGTACACGTAGACGCATTTCGTAAAGATATTCAGCAAGAGACTTATATTCATTTCTCCAAAGCATCATTCGTTCGTAAGCTTCGACTTCTTGCTCTCTTAGATCGAGAACAGCTAGTTCAGCGGTATTCTCTTTATCTCCACGTTTGGCATCCCTTTTAGCTTCTGCATAGACTCGTTTCCGCTGTACATAGATTCGCTTATGATTCCCATCTAGGTAAGCAGAAACTCGTCCCATGAGCGCATAGGCTTGTGTTAAATACTTAACTTTTTGAACTAATGAACCTGGTGATTCATCGTCGTATTTAGTAGCAGCCGCGCGATACTTATTGATATCAGCGATATACTGCTCAATTTGATTGTTTTCCACGCAGGAACCCCCTGCCCATTTGTCAAAATTTTAAGACCGTGGTATATTGAATTTACTGAATTTATACAACGATCCGACTGACTACATTTCCCGATGTAGTCTTTTTCTTTGCCATTCCAGCCTTGAATTGTGTTAACCGGCAACAATGTTCACGACAAAACGTTTGTTTACGCCATAAGAATGCTTCCTGTCCTTCTAAAATCACGTTCTCACATTCTGCGCAATATTTTGCATCCTCTTTTGCTAAATCATAAAAGAAGCAATGCTCCCCAGCTTCATAACTATCAACCAAAACCAATTTCCCACGAAGAATATTAATTTCAAGTTTTAGTTGTAATACTGTCTTCAAGTTCTGATGCAATCCTTGTTCAAACTTACTAGTTGCATATACATACTCAAGATACAGTTTGTTCAATTGACGACGTATAATTTTGCGTTCTGGTAAAATCAATCTCTTCCGCCTCCGTTCTACTCAAAGCAGTCTTGAGTTCTTCAATAGCTTCGTCAAAAAATGTAGTATCAAATCCATCTTTAAAGGCTTGAAATTGCATTATTCTCATTTCTGTCATACGACGATTCATCATCATGCGTTGAACTAGGCGCTCGTAAGTCATCTGGTAAAAACCCCTTTCGTTCTAGGAATGCAATACGTGCATTATGCTTAGCTTCTTGCTCAGCCAGCTCTGGTTGCCCTTTGATCCATTCTGCTGATCGATCGCCGTTGAGTGTACCGCTTTTAAATAAACGATAGTTTTCAATAGCTCCTAGAACAGCAGACTCTTTTGTTTGAAAAGTGATACCTTCATTGCAGATCATCCACCCACTGAATACTTTTTCAATTTCACATAAATACGAATTTTTATATTTGATAATCACATGTGTTGGATTAATGTAGCTTCTCTTATAAGTGATATGTGAGAAGAAAGCTTTCATTTCTTCCTCTGTACCACTGATAGCTTTACCGAGCGTTCGTTGTTCCCACCGCATTCCCATATGCGTATTCCTCCTACATAGTGATTTGCATATTAGCAGTATCAATTTCTCGTAAAAGTTCGCCCGGCAATGTCAATCGGTGAACATAGTCCAAACCACGACCGTAATCCTTGACCAACGTATTATTAATAGAATTCACATTGAAATAGTCCTTATAGTTGCTCCAGAAAGCAGCGAAAGCTTTACCTCGAAGACTTCTGTTCTGATAAGCAGGAGATTCTTTCCCACCGATCAGGATCATTATCGCTACATTTCCAGCTTTCTTAAGAGCCAATTGCTGTCCGTAATCTATCGTTGTATTGTTTTCTAGACGTTCCATTCTGGATTCAATCTCTTGTTGTCTACCATCTAACATGAAAATTGCTTGTAGCTGTTGAGAAGGAGTAACCGTTGAATGGTAGGAACCTGTTTGTCTAATCGCAGGTAAAACCTGACTTGTTATCCATTTACGAAATGCTTTCGCTTCTTGCTTCCTACTTCCAAGTACCAGAGTGTATAAACCAGGTTCATTTACAGCTTGCATTGGTTGTGATCCTCCAAGGGTGTCGGTTAAAACTACACCCTTTTCATCATCATCCAACCGTTTAAGAGCATCACGACTATTAGAAATCTCCAAGATTTCACAAATATCTTTTGCTATCCACCATGGCTGACCATCTTTCAAAACAATACGTACTTGATTTTGATTGAACTGAAAAACTTGTAGTTGATTCATACAAAATCCCCTTCATTATTTTGGTCTATTAACCAATATAATTATTTTTTTCTTGCTCATCTCTCCATGCTTCAATTGAACTATAGCGGAATATTATTCTTGCTTTTTTTGAATTTTCATCGCCAAGTCTTGTATGAGGAATCAATTTTTGTGCACACATTTTGTATAAAAGTTCTTTTGAGATACCCAAGTATTCTGCAGTTTCATTAATATCCATTGATTTATTGATTTCATTTTGAGTAAACAAAGAATGCTGTTCAGAAAAGGCGTTAACATTATTCTGCTCTCTCGGCTTTGAAATGACTTTGTAGATTTCAACCATAGCAGTTGTGATGCTTGGCAGTTCTTCAGCCAAACATTCTTTAGATCGTTCTGCTAATAACTCCATTTGCTTATAAAGTATTTCTTCTAAATTAATTTTTTCAATGATTACATTTTTCTTTAAATTTTTATTCAATTAAGCCACCTCTTTTTCAAATTTAATTATTAAGCACATAATTAAATTATAGAAAAATTGGTACCTATAAAAGAATAGGTTTTATAACTAAGATCTGGGCTGTTCTTGCAACCACTTTGTTAAAAATTCGCGAGTTTCTTTTGCAGGGAAATACCACTTCCCTCCAACTTTTCTTTTTAAAAATCGATTGTCAAAAAAGAAATTTTCTTGAATGGTATTCCAACTCATACAAGTACGTTTTTTTAATTCTGCTGTATCCCAATAAACATATTCAGCATCTACTTCTTTAACTAAATTTTCGATTGTTTCACGACAAAGCGTTTTAATCGCATGTTCATCTATCTGGACATTTAAAATATCTTTCATAATAAATCTCCTTTATCGTGTCTTTTTAGGACACGAAGCTTCAAAAAATTTTGTATTTCTATTCCAAATAGGTTACTTAATTTAAACATTTCGTCTATATAGAAACGTCTTTCTCCTCCTTCCTTTCTTTTATAACCGTTTAAAGATAGACCAATACTATGAGCTACTTCTTCTTGTGTCATACCTTTGTTGATTCTTGCTGCCTTTACAGTGATAATCATCTTCTGTCCTCCTTGCCGTGTCTTTTGGAGACACACTTATCTTATCAACAGGTTTTAAACATGTCAACCACAAAAAGACACAAAATCTAATTTTAACTTTGCTTTTGTGTCTTTTTGTGGTTATAATATACCTAATAAGACACACGAAGGGATTTGTATACTTTGAGTAACAAAAATAACCCAAAATTATTTTATATTGCTGTCGGCGAAAATATAAAAAAATATAGAACGATTCGTAATTTAAGCCTTCAAATGCTTGCAGAAAAAATTGGCTTAACTAAAAAAACTATACAACGTTATGAAAATGGAGAACATAAAATAGATATGGAACGTCTACATGAGATTGCTGATGCTCTTGAGGTTGATATATCTGCACTTCTTAATGGAGTAGATTCATTTTTAGGAGTAGATATTTCTGAACTTAAATTGTCTATGCTACCTGTAGTTAATTCCGTTAAAACAGATCAAGAAAATATTTTTTTTGATTCAATTGAAAGTCACGAACCTACACCTACAGAATGGGATATTAAAGACTGTTTCTATGTAAGAGTAAAAGATGACTCTATGCTAGGATCACGTATTGGAAAAGATGATTTATTATTAATAAAAAAAACAAAGCATGAAAATGGTGAAGTTGCAGTAGTTTCAGTTAATGGGAAATTACTCATACGAAAACTTTACATAAATGATGATCAAATAATACTTCAACCGGATAATTCTGCGTACCCACCACTATTTTGTAAAAGGAGTGATGTCTATATAATTGGAAAACCTATAAAAAATATTATCACTTTTAGTTAGGAGGATTTATAAGTGGCTACTTATCGAAAAAGAGGAACAAAATGGGAATACAGAGTAAGATACGTAGATCGCAAAACAGGAACTAATAAAGAAACATCCAAAGGAGGATTTAATACCAAAAAAGAAGCTCAGATAGCAGCTAATCTAGCTGAATCCAAAGTGGAATATTATGGAGTTGGTGAAGGTGGAAATGATCGGCTAGCCAATTATTTTCCTCAATGGTTAGAAATTTATAAAAAACCAAATGTAAAACCCATAACTTATACCCTTCAAGAAAGAAATGTTAGACTTAATATTTTACCGCGCTGGGGTAGATATCGTCTTAAAGAATTAAATAGATCAGAATATCAAAAATGGATAAACGAGCTTAGAACTTCTTATAGTGAAGGAACAGTTAGACGAATACACAGTATTATGAATACCGCTATATCTGATGCAGTTCATGAGTTTAATATTCTTCGAGAAAATCCATTAGTAAAAATTAAGATACCAAAAGATCAAACTGATAATAAAACAATAAAATATTTTTCTAAAAACCAGTTAGAAAAATTTTTTTCAACCTGCAAAACGCCAGTTAAAAATGCAAAGTATCAATTGTCTTCTCAAAATTATTATTTGTTTGCAATGTTATCTAGAACAGGAATGCGAATTGGCGAAGCTTTAGCATTAAAATGGGAAGATATAGACTTTTCTCAAAAGAATATCACTATTTCAAAAACTTTAGTTTATCCTCTAAACTCTACACCATATCTATCAACACCAAAATCAAATAAGAGTCGAAGAGTAATTAGAATGGATGAAACTACTATCTTTCTTATGAAGAAACATAGAATTAATCAAATGGAAGTTTATTTAAAATATAAAAAATATGCTCCTTCAGAAGAAGGTTATATTTTTCATCAACAAGATGGAAGATGGTTAAGAACAAATGTTGTAAGAGATTATTTTAAAACTATATGTAATCGTGCTAATCTACCTATACTTTCCCCTCACGCTCTTCGGCACACTCATGCAGTTCATTTAATAGAATCGGGCGCAAATATAAAATACGTGTCCGAGAGACTCGGACACGCAAGTATTAAAACAACTGCTGATACGTACCTTCATATTACTGATAAGATCGAAAACGATTCACTTAATCAATATGAGAAATACATTAATTTATAAAATCGGGGCAAAATCGGGGCAAATCCGAATTTTCATCAAATTTAAACACCGACAAGCCTTGCTACTAAAGGATTATCCAATTGAACCTTCCATCTCAAACTTGATAAGACGGTTCATTTCTACTGCATATTCCATAGGCAATTCTCTTGTAAATGGCTCGATAAAGCCCATAACGATCATTTGTGTTGCTTCATCTTCACTTAGACCACGACTCATCAAGTAGAAGAGTTGATCTTCAGATACTTTAGATACCGTCGCTTCATGCTCAAGAGTGATGTTATCGTTCTTGATCTCATTGTACGGAATTGTATCTGAAGTGGATTGGTTATCCAGAATCAGCGTATCACATTTGATATTGGACTTAGAACCTTCGGAATTACGTCCGAATGATGCTAGACCACGATAGGTTACTTTACCACCATGTTTACTGATCGATTTAGACACAATCGTAGATGTTGTATCTGGTGCAAGGTGAATCATTTTTGCGCCAGCATCTTGATGTTGTGCTTTACCTGCAACAGCGATAGACAATACCATACCTTTAGCGCCGCGTCCTTTAAGGATAACCGCAGGGTATTTCATTGTTAATTTAGAACCGATGTTACCATCTACCCATTCCATAGTTGCATTTTCTTCAGCAACAGCACGTTTGGTTACCAAGTTGTAGATGTTTGGAGCCCAGTTCTGAATCGTTGTATAACGTACACGAGCATCTTTTTTACAGATGATCTCAACAACAGCACTATGCAATGAGTTCGTGCTGTAGATCGGCGCTGTACAGCCTTCTACATAGTGAACCATACTGCCTTCGTCTGCGATGATTAACGTACGCTCAAATTGACCCATGTTCTCGGAGTTAATACGGAAGTAAGCCTGCAAAGGCACTTCACATTGTACACCCTTCGGTACATAGATAAAGCTTCCGCCTGACCATACTGCACTGTTCAATGCTGCAAATTTATTATCGGTTGTAGGGATAACTGTAGCAAAGTATTCGCGCAAAATTTCTGGATGTTCTTTCAAAGCTGTATCAGTATCCATAAAGATAACGCCTTGATCTTCCAATTCTTTTTGCATGCTGTGGTAGACCACTTCAGATTCATACTGAGCGGATACACCAGCCAAGAATTTTTGCTCTGCTTCAGGAATACCTAATTTGTCAAAAGTTTCTTTGATTTCAGTCGGTACTTCTTCCCAAGTCTTACCTTGTCCTTCAGATGCTTTAACATAGTACTGGATATCGTTGAAATCCAAGTCACTAATGTCGCCGCCCCAGTCTGGCATAGGCATTTTTTCAAATTGTTCCAAAGCTTTCAAACGGAATTCTAACATCCATTCAGGCTCATCTTTCATGCGAGAAATTTCCATTACGATCTCTTTATTCAGTCCTTTACCGGATTGAAAAATCGACTTATGCTCATCACGGAAACCATATTTATATTCTTCCATTTCTGGTGCTGTTTTAGCCATTTGTGTAGCCTCCCCATCTAATTTGTGAAGCATTTAGTTGTCTTCTGTAACAATTCCCTTGCGTAGGGCATTCCAGGCCAACGTAGCACACTTGATGCGAGCAGGGAATTTATTTACTCCAGATAGGGCTTCGATCTCTTCGTATTCTTCAAATTCCACATCTTCGCCCTTCATGAGAGCAGAGAAGCGGTCTGCAAGTTCAAGTGCTTCTTCATAAGTTCTGCCTTTTACAGCTTCTGTCATCATTGAAGCGGAAGCCATACTGATTGAACAACCGTCTCCTGAAAATTTGGCATCTTTCACTTTATTATCTTCCACCAAAAGTTGTAGAGATATTCGGTCACCACAGGTTGGGTTGTTCAGTTCAACCGTCATCGCTCCGTCTTCAAATGAACCGCGGTTACGTTGATTTTTGTAGTGATCCATAATCACACGGCGGTAGAGATCATCAAGTTTCATCGCCAAAATACTCCTTCGTCTGAACCAACGCATCGATCAAGCGATCTACGTCTTGTTCATTATTATACAGGTAAAAGCTTGCGCGTGCCGTCGAACTTGCTTCAAGCCATCTCATTAATGGCTGACAGCAATGATGTCCTGCACGAATCGCTACCCCGAACGTATCCAGTACTGTTGCTAGATCATGAGGATGAACACCATCCAGATTGAACGTCACAATACCGACTTTACGCTTAGCAGGTCCATAAATTTTTAAGCCTTCGATCTGAGACATACGTTCCATCGCATAATTCGCAAGATGCGCTTCATGCTTTTCGATTTCATCCATTCCAATTTCAGTTAGGAAATCAATCGCTGCTCCCAGTCCAACAGCCCCTGAGATAATCGGCGTACCGCCTTCAAATCTCCATGGAGCGTCTTTCCAGTCGGATTCGTATAATCCCACATCGTTAATCATCTCGCCACCGAACTCGATCGGTTCCATTTGAGCAAGCAATTGACGCTTACCGTATAGAGCTCCGAATCCAGTAGGTCCACACATTTTGTGACTGGAAAGTGCATAGAAATCACAATCCAGATCTTGTACGTCCACTTTCATATGCGGTGTACTTTGTGCGCCGTCTACCACCATAATCGCTCCATGACGGTGTGCGATCTCAGCAATTTGTTTCACTGGATTCACAACGCCAAGCACATTAGATACATAGACAACCGAGACAATTTTGGTATTGCTGTTAATTACTTTTTCCACATCTGCCAGATCAATATTGCCATCCGGTTGTAATGGAATATATTTAAGTGTTGCTCCTGTTGCCTTGGCTAATTGCTGCCATGGAATCAGATTACTGTGATGTTCCATCGGTGTAACCACGATTTCGTCACCCGGTTGTAACCGAGGACGACCGTAGGACGAAGCCACTAGATTCAGTGCTGTTGTTGTACCGCGTGTGAAAACAATTTCTTCACTACGTCCGGCATTGATAAAGCGAGCAATCTTTTCACGAGCACCTTCGTAAGCGTCAGTCGCCCGTGTTCCCAGTGTATGAACGCCGCGGTGTACATTGGAGTTATCATACTCATAATAATGATTGAGCGCATCCAGGACAACCTGTGGCTTCTGAGAGGTTGCTGCATTGTCTAGATAAACAAGCGGATGTCCGTTTACTTCCTGATGTAAAATCGGAAACTGCTCGCGGATAGCTTGGTTCACTGACCTAGCTTCCTTTCAACCAGTTCCTGCAAACGAGTCTGCAAACGTTCCAAAGGAATATCCGATACGACTGGAGCCAGGAAACCGTAGATAATCAGTCGCTCTGCTTCTGGACGAGTAATACCACGCGACATCAAGTAATGAACTTGCTCAGGGTTAACCTGACCTACAGATGCTGCGTGTCCTGCCATAACATCATCTTCATCAATCAATAAGATTGGATTCGCGTCGCCACGAGCTTTCGGACTTAACATTAATACTTTCTCTGTTTGCTCACCATTCGAACGAGTTGCACCATGTTCGATTTTGGTAATACCGTTAATAATCGCATTTGCAGATTCGCGCATCACTGCACGAGTGATCATTTGGCTAGTTGTATCTTTACCAAAATGAACCGCTTTGGTTGTATAGTTCAAGCGCTGAGAACCTGAACCTACAGCGATGATTTTCGCATCGGAAGTTGATCCATTTCCTTTAAGCACTGTTGCTGTATCTGTAACGGTATTGCCATCGTTCATTTCACCGATGATCCATTCAATCGAAGCATCATTTTCAGTGATTGCACGACGGTAACTCATATCTGTAGTGCTACCCCCGAATTGGTGAACTGTTGCATAACGAACTTTAGCGCCCGCTTTAGCCACAATTTCAACCACTCCGTTATGCACACGAACATCGTCGCCTGATGAAATGTAGTTATCTACATAGGTTACAGAACTGTTCGTATCTGCTACTACTAGAATACGAGGTGCAAATGTAGCACCTGCATTTTCAGTCAAAAAGATCGCTTGAACAGGAATATTTACTTCTACGTTTTTAGGAACGTATAAGAATGCTCCACCATTCCACATCGCTGCATTTAGAGCTGTTAATTGATGCTCATCAGGTGCAACGACTGTTGTTAGATAGGGCTTCACCAACTCTTCGTGTTCACGAGCAGCTGTTTCCAAATCTGTAAAAATCACACCTTGAGCTTTCAATTCGTCAGATAAACTGGAGAAAATAGCACCTGAATCTTTTTGCACAATCAGGTTATCGGATTCGTTACCTTCCACCAATGCACTGATCAATGGAGGTAATTCGTCTAATGTTGCTACTTTTACAGGTGCCTGATAAGTTCCGTAATCCGAAAGATCCCATTTGTCGATCTTGGTTTTTTCCGGTTTAGGAAGTTCCAATTTGGAAGCAAGTTCAAGTGCTTTCAAACGGTTCTCAGTCAACCATGCAGGTTCATTCTTTTGTTGAGATAATGATTTAAGAGCTTCCAGATTTAATGGAAGTATCGTTTGCAATGTCATGTTATTAGCTCCTCCTTCCGTGCAGTGTTTTACGCTTCTTGACCTACAGTTTCGTCTGTAATACCAAGTTCTTCTTTAACCCAATCGTAACCTTCTGCTTCAAGACGAGCAGCCAATTCAGGTCCACCGGATTTCACGATACGACCTTGCATCATTACGTGTACATAGTCAGGAGTAATATAATCAAGTAGACGTTGGTAGTGAGTAATGATTAAGAATCCACGATCTTCATTACGCATTTTGTTTACGCCGTTTGCTACGATTTTAAGAGCATCAATATCAAGACCAGAGTCAATTTCATCTAGAATAACTAATTTTGGCTCAAGCAATAACATTTGCAAGATTTCGTTACGTTTTTTCTCACCACCGGAGAAACCTTCGTTCAAGTAACGATGTGCGAATTCAGCATTCATGTCTAGCTCTTTCATGCTTCCTTCCATTTGACGGATAAATTTGATCAATGAAATTTCTTTACCTTCTTCACGACGTGCATTGATTGCACTACGCAAGAAGTCAGAGTTCGTTACCCCTGTAATTTCACTTGGATACTGCATAGCCAAGAATAGACCTGCACGAGCGCGCTCATCCACTTCCATTTCCAAAACGTCTTCGCCGTCTAAAGTTACAGTTCCTTCAGTTACTTCATATTTAGGATGTCCCATCAAAGCAGATGCTAATGTACTTTTACCAGTACCGTTAGGTCCCATGATTGCGTGGATTTCTCCACCTTTCATTGAAAGGTTAATCCCTTTAAGGATTTCCTTATTGTCAATTGTTGCTTTCAAACCTTCAATGACGAAATTCGTTGCCATAATAGTTTTGACCTCCAGTGAAATAAGTAGTTTGGTTGTAGCTTATATATCTGTCAACAGAGAGTATAGTACACAAATCCCTGATGTACGAAAAACGAAAATACATTTAGATAAAGTCTAAGAATAAATCTCTCTTAGAACCATTCTAAACTGATTCTCAACGATTCTCAAGTTATTTTATAATAAATTTGAAGTAGTCGCAATGAAACCGATAATCTTATGCCATGCAAAAAAGACCTGACCGATCACTCAGTCAAGCCTTGTAGAATGTCCCGTCTTGTTGCAAAGCTTGCAAAATGACAGTTCTCATTCGCTCAAACTCCGCAGCGTCCAGCACCGGCGTCAATTCGCTCGTCACCAGACCACTTGGTATAGAAATCCATGATTTGCAGCCCAGGTACTGGTCCTGCACAGGGATCTCTATCGGTCGTTCAAGTATATATACCCGCACAATCAGTAAATGAAGCGGACTTTTTCTTTTCCAATGCAAACGTTCTTCGGCAAACGTATCTGTCCAGATATGCTGGTCCAGTAAAGCATCTAGCTGGTCTTGCTCGAATATCTCTAAATCATCTGTTACTTCCGCATACAGACGAATATCAGCTGATCTCGTATCAGGAGACCAGCCGTTAAGTGATTCGTCTACCAAATGATTGTATTCGGATTTGAGCAATTCGCGACGTTGGTGCTCGTAAGTTGGATACAAGTAAAAGGCATGATCTTTCAGCTCAAAGTGACGTGTCTCTTCGACAATGCCGCCTTTGCGCATCAATAAGATCTGGTGACCTTTTTCCAACGCCTCAATAACCGAAGCCCATTCTTTCAAAGCCAATACTGATTCCGCCATCAATCGTCGCCCTCACTTTCTGTAACGGTTTGTTATCACCTATTATATCGCAGATGTGAAGGACTTCAATGTAGCAGGGTAAAGCTTATGCAGTACATCTGAGATGGGGATTAGTTACCCAAGAATGAACGAAGCATCCACATGTGTTTTTCAAGATCTGCTTTGAACGCAATCAACATATCTGCTGTTGGTTGGTCATCCGCTTCATCAGCCAATTCGATTGTTTCTTGGAATTGCTCATTAACTGTAGCGAAGTCTTCGATCAATGTTTGTACCATTGTACGCGCATCTTCTGTTCCGTTCGCTTCTTGAATCGTTGCTAGTTCCAAATATTCTTTCAACGTTGCAGCAGGTGAACCTTTAAGAGTCAATAGACGCTCAGCGATTTCATCCATTTTCAATGTTACTTCGTTGTACAATTCTTCGAATTTGATATGCAATGTATAGAAGTTTTCACCTTTTACATACCAGTGGAAATTATGAATTTTTACATATAATACATTCAGGTTAGCAACCTGTAGATTTAGAAGTTCTTCAACTTTTTTAGTTTGACCTTTATTAGTTGTATTCGTCATGATTAGATCTCCCTCTTTCTTCTTTTCAAATTGGATGTTGGAGACTTTCAATCCTCAGCCTCGTCTGTTTACAAATTACCCTTGTATTTCATTTACGAAACAAATAGATATTGAAAAAAGACTGTGCAAATTCCTTCTTTTCCGATATCCTATATTTTAACGTTTACTATTTAAGTGTTGGTTATGAACAAGCGTAAGCTATTCAAATCATAGTAGAGATTGCGATTATAAATTCTTCTATTATATGATTTTGGTTTGACGATATATAGGACAGGGAGTGTTTCTTTAGATGAATCCATCATTTTCAACATCGGATGAGAATCCAGTTAAAGCGCCATTTGAACCTTTGTTATCATTGCGTTGGGACGACGATAAATTGTTGATGCTTGATCAACGTTTATTACCAGATGAAATTGTAATGCTTGAATTATTTACGTCAGAGCAAGTATTTGAATCGATTCGTTCGATGAAAGTACGTGGAGCACCTGCTATCGGTATCTCTGCTGCCTACGGCGTTGTTCTAGGCTCCTGGGAATATGAAGGCGAAGATGCAGACCACTGGCTCAAACATGTGCTTAAAACAGCTGCTTATCTAGCTGAATCTCGTCCAACCGCTGTGAATTTGTTCTGGGCATTGGATCGTATGAATAAGAAAGCTCATCAATTGGCAGAACAAGCAGGTACAACTGCTGATCGTAATGCGGGTCTGTTGGCTGAAGCGATTGCAATTCATGTCGAAGATGAAGAAGTATGTCGTATGATCGGTGAACATGCACTGCCTTTATTTACAGATGGTATGGGTGTATTGACTCACTGTAATGCAGGCGGACTCGCAACAGCTAAGTATGGTACAGCACTGGCTCCTATGTACCTTGCTCATGAAAAAGGTATTCATCTTAAAGTCTATGCTGATGAGACACGTCCTGTGCTTCAAGGTGCTCGCTTAACAGCATTTGAATTGCAACAAGCCGGTATTGATGTTACGCTTCTCTGTGACAATATGGCTGGTATGGTAATGTCCAAAGGGTGGATTCAAGCTGTTATCGTAGGTGCAGACCGCGTAGCTGCTAATGGTGATGTAGCAAACAAGATTGGAACGTATAGTGTAGCGGTACTTGCCAAAGCACATAATATTCCTTTCTATGTGGCATGCCCGTTATCGACCATTGATCTATCCACTGCTAATGGAACTGAAATTCCGATTGAAGAACGTTCTGCGGAAGAAGTAACAGAAGGCTTTGGCAAACGTACCGCACCAAAAGATATTAAAGTGTTTAACCCGGCATTTGATGTAACACCTAACGAATACGTAACTGCAATTATCACTGAAAAAGGTATTGTTTATCCTTCGTATGAAGAAGGTCTAAGAAATATATTTGAAGTGTAATCTATACTCATATTATGTTCGTATAATATGATATCTGCTTTGCATCACGTATGAATTTGTTGAGCTGACCGGGTCCGATAGGATACCGGTCTTTTTGCCCCTAAATGCAATATATTTTTGTAACATATTTCGACAGCCCATCCGATAAAAGTATATAGATAAGGCTTACATTTCGTGTTTATCTAATTTTGCTTATTGAGGCAATTGTAAACGATTTAAAAGCATATGTACTTGAAATGATTTATTTTAAAAACGGTAGGTTATAATGAATTGTGAAAATTTTTAACATTCTGATAGGATAAGTGAGATGGGAGAATCATGGATAAAAAGCCAACTAACGACGAAGCCGAATTTTTATTTAATGTTGACCTGATGATCTCTGGTCGAAACAACGCTGTTGCTCTTCAAAAACTGCTTGAAATTCTAAATAATCATGAAGAATTAGCAGATTTTAGAGTCGTTTCTGGCATCAAACTTGGACAAAAGATAGAGAAATCTTTGAAAGATACAAGTAAACAGCAAGTGCCTATAGATATATCAAGTATATCTGAAAGTAAAAAATCAATTACTGCACAAACTGCGTCACTGGTCAAAAAATTAGAAAAGCACAAACAAGAAGCTAAATCAGCAGCGATCTTACATGAAAAGATCGAAAATGATATGAATAGCTGGTTAGCCCTTTACATCAAAGATAATACATTGGTACGTCTAACGATCAACAATCGAGGGGATCGCTTTTCTATTCCGTGTCGTATCTTAAATTTTGATAATGAAAATCAAACGATTAGTGTATATCATGTGGACGAAAAACAAGTGTATACGTTCAAACTCAATGAGATTGATGATTTTCAACATACTTAAATCGTTATCTTATTGACGATCCGCTTCTTCTAACGATGAATATCAAAATAGCGTCTATCCCGGTCAATGAGATAGACGCTATTATTATGTTATATATGATAATGAGATTGGTTTAATTCCGTTTACCGTATTTGGCTCCAACAAGTGCTAACATGATCCAGCCTGCTATAAAGCATACTCCACCAATAGGAGTAATTGCACCTAACACTTTGATTCCAGTTATACTTAATACATAGAGACTACCTGAGAAAATGATAACTCCAATAGTAAATAATCGACCTGCCCAACGCAACAGACTGGATTCACCAATCACTCCTGCGAGCACAGCGACAATCAAAATAGCCAGTGTATGTACAAAGTGATATTCCACACCTGTTTTGAACGTTTGTAACAGTTGAGGCCCGATAATAGGTTCTAATAGATGAGCACCGAAAGCGCCAATGCCGACTCCAATCATACCCAGAATAGAACCGATAATTAAATATGTGCGTTGCATGAATATGCCTCCTGCTAATTGTTTTATTTTTAATTATACCTTACTCCGATGCTTGCATTTGTGAGGAAATTATGAAAAAGTAACGGTACATACATATATTGTAAAGGAGATTAGATTCATGGACCCTTATGATCCCAAACGAAATTCATCTTTTCCTAATTTAAAAAAAGATACGGACGCACCTCAAGACAATGATTTTAGAGATCCTTTAGCAACATCAGAGCCTTATGATTATCGCTCTTCTACCTTTGTACCACCATCTAATGATAACTATTACAATCCTAATGATCCATACGCTCCTCTACCCGGGCAACGCTGGCCTCATTCTAAGTTAGGTGTCGCTTCTTTTATTATTGGAATATCTACGCTTATTGTTAATATTATTGTAGGTGTGATTGCTGTTATTATGATGGTAGCCGCTGTTGAAAATTCAGATATTTCTTTTAATCTGTTAGATGAACAGAGTATCGAAGCAGGGCTGGCTGCAATATTAGGTGGGTTACTTGTCCTTGTGTTGATATGGGGATTATTGATCCTTGCTAATTGTACTGGTCTGGTCTTAGGGATTGTTGGTTGTTGCATCAAGCAACGTCGTAAAGTGTTTGCAATTATCGGTATTGTTTTAAATGCTTTTCCAGCCGCTTTTATTTTATTCTTTTTTATTATCGGTATTTTCTCAGACAGCAGTTATTAATTACTCTCAATCGCTTATTTCTATTTTGTCATATGAATCTTATTTGTTGCAGGTTTCCTTTTCTATTCTTTCTTAGAGAAGAGGCAATCTGCTTTTTTGTGTACTGTAAATCGTGATATACTAATACAATCTATTCTTATCAGCATTTAGATATAGATAATTGGACTTGATGGAAAGACAGGAGATTATTATGACATCTATTCGTATTTTTGTAGATAGTACTTGCGATTTACCAAAGGCATGGTTAGAAGAAAATCAAATCGGTGTTGTGCCTTTATATGTGAATTTTAATAATGAAGTATACCGGGATGGTGTGGATATGACACCTGCCGAATTGTATGAGAAAGTAAAACAAACCGGACAAACACCCAAAACGTCTGCACCTTCACCTGCTGATTTTATTCATGCTTTTCAGCCTGTGATTGACAATGGGCATACGATTATTTATATCAGTCTTTCTTCCGCTCTTTCTTCCACGTATGCTAATGCACATCTAGCAGCCAATACATTTCCTGAAGGCGCAGTAACGATCGTAGATTCATTGAACTTATCCAGTTCGATTGGCTTGTTAGTGATGAAAGCGGTACAAGCGATCGATCAGCAACAATCGGTTGCAGAGATTGTGTTATTGCTTGAATCGATGCGCTCACAGATCGAGACCGAGTTCGCTATTGATTCGTTAGAATTTTTATACAAAGGTGGACGCTGTTCAGGTATGCAGAATCTGATCGGTAGCCTGCTCAAAATTCGTCCAGTCATTCAGGTCACTACACACGGAACACTGGTTCCTGCTTACAAAATACGAGGTAAACGTGAAAAAGCTGTCGAACAACTGCTTAGAAATACACTTGCTCATCGACATGCGATTGATCAAGATATTATTTTTGTAGTTCATTCTTTTGCTGAAGCAGAAGCTCGTCACATGCAAGCTGTACTTCGAGAGCAGACTGATGCGCGTCAGGTAATGATTACAGAAGCAGGATGCGTTATATCCAGTCATTGTGGTCCACAGACAATTGCCATTATGTATGCCAAAAATAACCATTAATTTCTTCATACAACTACTTCATTTAAATACAAAAAACCTGTTAAGAGACATCTTTGATAACATGTCTCTTAACAGGTTTTTTTATTAAGCTAACTGTAATGGAATACTGAAATAAAACGTAGAACCTTGATGTTCCTGACTGTTGACACCAATCGTTCCATTCATTAATTCAATAAGATTTTTGCAAATAAACAATCCTAGCCCTGTACCACCATAGCGACGATTCATCACCGGATGTACTTGGGAGAATGAATGAAATAGCTCACTTAGCTTATCTGCGGGTATGCCAATCCCTGTATCTGTAATCTGGAAATTCAGCATCATGCCTTGATCTTGAGACAAATACGAGACGCCTGCGCTAAGATGAATATTTCCTTTTTCCGTAAACTTAATCGCATTGCCTATAATATTGACCAGTACTTGCTTGATTCGAGGCATATCCCCTCTGGCTAACTTCGGAACTTCTTGTTCAATATGCTTATCAAATACCAAATACTTACTTTGCGCTGTCGGCAAAAACCATTGATAGACATCATCTATTAATTCACGAAGATCGAATAACTCTTCTTCCAGTTCGACATTTCCATTTTCCAGACGATGCACATCCATAATATCATTAATAATCTGCATCAATTCATTGCCGCTTTGACGAATAATATGAATATAACTAGCTTGTTCTTCATTCAGATCAAGATCAAGCATCAATTCCGCCATACCGACAATTCCATTCATCGGTGTACGAATCTCATGACTCATCATTGAGATAAATTGAGACTTCGCATAAGCAGCTCGCTCTGCGGATTCTTTGGCTTCTATAATCGCTTTCTCATTGGTTCGATCACTGAATACAACCACAACACCGACAATCTTTTCCCGATCTCGTAATGCATTGGTCTGATAAGAAGCGAAAAAGCTAGAACCGTCACGGCGAAAGAACACATCTTCCGTTACACGTCTTGAAATGCTATCTTGCATCGTTAGCTCTACTGGATGATGGGTAGCCGCATAAGGCTCTCCATCTGATCGCGTATGCATTAACAAGTCACGGACAGGTGATCCTATAAATTCTTCTTTGGTCACGCCTAGCATCGAAGAAGCTGCCGCATTCAAAAAGATACCATTGCCGTCTGCATCTACTCCATAAATGCCTTCGGATACCGAACTCAATATCAAATTGTATTCATCACTGATTTTTTTAATCTGCTCTACATATTTTTTGCTTTCTGTAATATCTGTCGCAATTCCGAATACACCGGTGATTTCTCCGCTGACGATAATCGGCACATTGGTAATATTCACTTCAATTTGATGACCGGTATGATGCACCAGCACCGTTTCGTAATTCTGTGGCATGCCCATTTTGGCTCTATTAAAACGATTCAAAGCTTCTTCACGCAGATCAGGATGGATCAGCTCAGCAAAGTATGTGTTTTTTAATCGTGTTCGATCATAACCACTTTGAATTTCAGCAACAGGATTGAGATTAAATAATCGACCTTGTAGATCAAATGAATATACACCTGATGGATTATACTCCACAAGTGACTTGTAACGCTGTTCGCTCTCGTGTAATCGCTGTTCTGCTAATTTACGATCAGTGACATCTCTGGAGACTGCAATCACTGTACCGGCAATTCCTTCGATCTGACTAGGTGTATACGTCGCTGTACTTTCTAACCAGACATAATGACCTGTTTTATGTTGAAAACGATAATGTACTGTCTTTGACTTACTATGCTCAGGCATCTCAGTAATCCATTTAATATAATCTCGGACAGCTTGATAATCTTCAGGATGATAAAAAGAGAATGCACTTTTACCGATCAATTCTTCTCCTTCATACCCAATAAGCTTTTTCACAGAAGCTGACGTATATATAAAACTAAGTTCTTCATCTGCGGTATGAGAAGAAATCAGATCTAATGTATTGTTAGAAAGCATCCGGTATTGACGTTCACTTTCACGAATTAAGTCTTCCATCAGACGACTTTCTGTTATATCTTGAATCGTACCTACAATCTGGCGCGTACCGTCATTGTCATCTGTCACCAGTGTGCCTTGAATATGCACAGTTTTGATCTGATGATGTTGATCTACTAGACGACATTCAATATTCACATGTTCCTGAGCAACCGATTGCCGAAAAGCATACCGTACTTTATCCCGATCTTCATGATGAACCATCGTCAAAAAATGACGATACAATAACTTAGCTGAAGGTGATTCTACGCCAAGAATCTCAAGAAACTTATCCGAGCAGACTAATTCTTGCGTATCTAAATTCCAATCCCAACATCCAAATCCAGCAATACTTTGTGCCAGAGCTAAACGTTCTTCACTTTTGCGAAGTTGCTCTTCTGATTCTTTACGAGCAGTAATATCTCGCCCTATTCCCATATATTGAACCGTTACTCCATTTTCATCTTTGATCGCTTTAACCGTTAATTCGATCCACTTATACGTTTTGTTTTTGCATACACAGCGAATTTGAACCGCTTTGCGTGATTGAAATGGAGGTTCTAATTGCAAAATATCTTCGGCATAAATCAAATCAGTAGACAACGTCTGCATTAATTCAGAAGGTAGAAATCCTAGAATTTTTTCAACAGAAGGTGAAATATAGGTAATCATTCCGTCTGCATCGGAACAAGTGATCAGATCATCGGCATTTTCAGAAATCAGTCTATACATACGTTCAGCTTCTACAAGTTTTTGTTCAACATCATTGCGTGCTGTAATATCTTTGGCGATACCATAAATGCCTACAATTTCTTCGTCAATAACGATGGGTGTATATGTAACATCTAGGTCAATCAAATGTCCTTGTCGATGATAAATGTGAGTCTGAAATTGTACAGATTTACCTTGTAACACCTCTGCCAGATAAGGAGAACGCATTTCTATGCGCTCTGCTCCAAAAATTTTACTTCTATCGACATGTTCTAATGTATCTATAGTATAACCAGAAATCTTTTCGACACCTGGATTGGTATAAATGTAATTCCCCTTTTTGTCCATAACATATATCGCATCAGGGTGATATTCAAAAAGAGATCGGTACGACCCACTTTCAGATATCAGGTTTTGAAGAATTTCATGTTCATGATTGTCCAATGGTCTATCCCTCTCAATCTTTCGTATGCCCTTAATGTAAAAGCACATTATGAACTGTTTAGACTCTTGATAAGCAGCCTACTCTACTATTAACCTATATTGGTCATGATCCTTTCAAATGTCGCGCAAAAAATTCACTAACAATTTCTAAAACATCATTTCGGGTCATAAATGTAGTCGACGAATGACCTACACCTTCTAAAATATACAATGTGACTTCCGCCGATATCGCTGCTAAAGCATCATACAAAAACTGGCTCTGACGCGCAGGTACCACCTGATCTTGATCGCCATGCATAATTAAAAACGGAGGCACATGAGCAGGAATATGAGAAGCAAGATGATGAATAGGATTCGATTGATCGGCTGTGTCTATTTTATGTCGTAACGGCCCGCCCATCAGTAAAGAAATCACCGGTAATTCATATTCACTTTGAAAATCTGCCTGAATATCAATCGGCCCTGCAAAATCAACTACTGCTTTGACACTACTGGAATGTCCTTGCCATTGTCCTTGTTGATCCCATTCTGCTTGCTCTCCAGTCACACCAACTAATGCAGATAAATGTGCACCTGCGGAGTGTCCCCAGATTCCGATATGTTCAGGATCAATATGATAATCCAGTGCATGAGCACGTAAAAAGCGAATCGCTGTTTTGATATCTTCTAACTGTGCAGGAAAAGGTGCTTTGTTCACAGTGCGGTATTCCACACAAGCAATCACATACCCTTGACGAGCTAATTTGGACAGTGCCGGGATATGTTTGTAAGGATCAATATCGACCCATGCTCCGCCGACGACCCAGACTATTAACGGTAATGGCAAATCAGAAACAGGACGCAAAATATTCATTTTTAACGATTGACCATTGGCAAAGCGAGCAAATTGAACATCTGGAATTAATTGCACAAAGTACCCATCCTCGGTTTGATGCGCTAAATGTTTGATTTCTGACATTATATTTCCTCCTCGAAAATGGTATTGTATAATTTAGACAATAAAGTCATTTCTTTTATAACTATAAATCGATATAAGAAAGTGGGGAGACTAGAGATTGATTACAGTAACAGCAATACATTTGCCGGATTTATTATCGTTAGAAGATATGGAGGTATTACGTCGTAATGTATCACCTCCACGAAAAGAAGCTTCTTTGAAATTTGTTCGACAGCAAGATGCTCAACGTGGCTTAATAGGAGAACTGCTTGTTTTGCATCGATTACGTACTCATTATCAACTGCAAGATCACCAGATTCAATTTGAGCAAAATAAATATGGGAAACCGTACCTACACAATCAACCTGATATTCATTTTAATGTATCCCATGCAGGTGAATGGATCGTATGTGCTGATGGGAATGTTCCAGTTGGTATTGATATCGAACAAATACGTCCTATCGACTTTGGGATCGCTCAGCGCTTTTATACGGAACCAGAATATCAATTATTAATGAATGCACCGGAAAGTGAACAGCTAACCACCTTTTATGCATTATGGACGTTAAAAGAAAGTTATATCAAATTTGTAGGTAAAGGGCTTTCTTTACCCTTAGACTCATTCTCTGTTCTACAAAATGATAACCACGAATATCAAGTAAGTTCAGCCAAACCTATCGATATGGCAAGCTTTTTCCGTCATCTGCCGATCGATTCAAAGTATCAATTAGCAGTCTGTGCAGGAGAACCGTTGAGTCTTCTTCCACTTATTATGCTGGATTGGACCGAACTGATTCCGTGATTTTATACATATGGAAACATTTAGTTAAAATTTAAAGTTATTTTTATGCAATTTGTATAACTATGTATTATACACTCTATAATCATAACATCTAACTCCTACGATTTAAAAGAATCTCTGTGATAGTCGCTTCTATATATAGTTAAAACGTTCATTAATAATCCAACAATACTTTAACATCATCACATTCATTTAGAGTGGCTTTCACAAAATAAGCCTTTCGATTCTCTGATCTGCTAGAGAACCAAAAGGCTTATTTGTTATGCATTCAAATCATAATCATCAGGTATCATTCATTACTTATTGAGAACGAATTGCCGTCATCGTTGTATACCAGTAATCTAACTGTGCTCTCACTTGTTGATCTTGAACAACCGTCTGCATCCGCTCAATCACATTACGCAATGTATCGTATTGACTGGCTACCCATGGCTTACGTGCAAGCAATTCGCACCAGAATGCAATCAAGCGATCTGTACGTAGAGGGTCTGTCTGAGATAATAACTTCCATATCTGCTGATCCATAATCATAACAATTTCGATCCACTCATTAGGATGATCTAATTGTTCCAATTGATCTAATATTATTAATCGATCTGCTGATGTTTGGCGCAATTGACGATCCATCACACGGCGCTTGAGCTCACGGGATTGCTCTAATACCGATACTGCTGGAATATGTTGTCGAAGTGCAGTCAGTACCGTCTGCAATACCTGTTCTTCTTGCCCGCGCATCGTATACAGCAATTGCGAAGCACGCTCAAGACTTGCGGTATTGTGACTTCGATTGTATTTGAGCAATAGATTACGAATAATCGTCGACTGCCTTGTAAGTTCTTGAAGCTCTGGCATCATTGTCGGATACCGATCTAAGATCGCTTGTAATCCTTCTACTGTCTGTGCCAGATACATTAATCGTTGTTCCATCGCTGCTTTGTGCTCATAGAAGATGTGAAAAGCTCGAATATCTGCTTTGCTGTTATTTTCGATAAATGTCTGAATACTATTTTGCAAAATATCATAGATTTCCATCCCATAAAAATGAGCATTGGCTTGCTGAATATCATTCCGTCTCCATGATGAAGGACGCGAATCCACATAATCTTGTAACTGCTCGATCAGACCTTCTAACGAAACCACCACTGCGATAACTTTGGGAGAATGTACAGGTGCTTGTTGATACCGAATCGTAATCAAGCGTTTATTTGCTTCTTGAAATGAAAAATGAGCAGCCAACACTTCTTCGATCGGGATACTGTACTCTCCATACTGAAAATCACGATTGTACCCGCTTGCCCAAAAAACCTGCTGTTCGAGATCATAACCGTGCAACATAATATCATGAGAATAATGTTCTTCTTGGTAAAATGCCGTATGAGACAAATAGTATTCATCAATAAACATGACTAGATATTTGTCTTGATTCATCATATCCACCCATGTCGCAATTAACTGCTCGGCATTGAGATCGGCACAATCAGTCTCATTCGTTTCTAGCCAGGGGTAATCACTAAATTCATGGGGATGATAAAAGTCGACCCACTGGTAATTAGGCGAACTTAACTGGATAAATTGATGATATACCCATGGTAAACATTCCTCGTGTGTCATCACCACAGAAAGAGCATACCCTAGATACTGATATCCTTTAACAAGTGGCTTGGCTAAAGGAAGTATTTTTTGCGAAGACGATTGCACAGGGTACCGAGTTAATGACTGTGTAAGGTGAGTTGTGGTATTCATCTCTGACTTCATCATAGAACCGCCGTCCATTCTGTGGTAGGTACTATATGTTGTTGCCGTAATAATAAATCTTCAGGATCACCTTGTTCTCGAATCAAATACGATTTGCCTTTATAAGAAAGAACTTCAGCAGGTGTAGCATGACCCAAAAACTGAGTAGGACTATACGTTAATCCATACGCACCTGATTGTAGAATACATATGTAATCGCCAGCATGAATCACAGGCAATTCTACATTTTTGAATAAACAATCATCCGGTGTACATAACGGCCCTACAATACTGGTGATCTGTGTCTGTTCTCCATCGGTTATATGATGCCTTGGAATAATTTCCAGTGGATAATTGTTACGCGGTCTTCTACCTCTAAAAGTAGCACCTGCATGATGGTGCATACCTCCATCTACAATAACAAAATGCTCGCCTTTGGATACTTTGGTATACAGTGCCTGACAGACATAGATCCCTGATGCTGCGAGTAAATAGCGACCACTTTCTACAATAAATGTACTGTGTGGCAGATGAACAACATATTCATCAATTAATTCGGTGAGTTGTTGCATAACCGATTCGATGTCCAGTGGATGTTCATGGGAAAAGTAAGGCACTCCAAACCCACCACCCAGATTGACTATTTCCAGTTGAACCGGATATCTGGCTTGAATTTGCGCGGCTAAAGACAATGTATATCTAAAATTACTGAGTAGCACTTTTTCATCCATAATCTGTGTACCTGCATAGACTTGAATACCGATCACTTGAATATAAGGCATCTCCGCTACACGCTCGAATACACCTGCTAATTGAGACTCATCGATCCCGAATGGACGAGCCACTCCTGCCATCTGAATAGAAGCTCCACTGATCCCTTCTCCATCCGGATTCACCCGAATACCGACACGCACTTTACACTCATATTCAGTCGCAATCTGATGGATCATTTCTAATTCGGCGAGTGATTCGACATTAATACAATGAATCTGATGAGCCATCGCTGTCCGCAATTCTTTTTCACTTTTACCAGGCCCTGTATAGATGATCTCTTCCGGCAAATACCCTGCTGCTTCAGCCAGACGCAACTCCCCTAATGAAGCAATCTCTATATGACAACCCCATTCACGCAGTAGGTTAGCAATGGTAATATTATTGTTTGCTTTTAAGGCGTAATGTAATTGAACTTTGGGGTGTAATAATTGTTGAAACGATTGAATATGTTCCGCTAATTGATCTCCATTGTAATAATAAAAAGGAGTCGGATACTGTTCTAAAGCTTCATATAAAGGATTGTTTTCTGATAAATGGCTCATCCATGTTCATCTCCTAAGCATTTGGCATTATACATGCGACAACATTCCATGAGAAAAAGATTTTTGCAACGCAAAATATCTGTACTTATGACTCAAGATATAACACTTTTGGCTTTGGCCGTAGCATGAATATGAGATAACAATTGAATACGCTCTACCGACTCAGCAAACAAATGATGGTGCTGATGATGATTGATCGTATCCCGAAAAAAACGTAATTGATTGACATAATAATTCATCGGTTCAAACGTATGATAACGAACTTCTCCTGTTTCTTGTCCATTTTCTATCAGCGCTATTTTGAGCTTCAGCTTATAAAACCCTAGATTACAGCGAAAAAAATCGTTGATCGTAATCTTCGCTTTTTCCAGATAGATCACATGTCTGCTACTATACGGCTTTTCAAAAGAAAAAAGAGCTTCTGCTGTCACGCCATTGGCTAACTGAGCTTGCGCTTCAAATGTCCAATCACAACCGTTAGGCCCATCAAAAGAAGAACGTCCTTCAAATTCACTATGTTGTATTCCGATCACCTGTTGTAAAAATTGAAGCCAATAACAACCCAGATCCCAAAAACAGCCGCCACCTTGTTCTGGATGACTACGATAATTATCATGATGATCTTCTTTGGCTGGAATGGTCAGTTGAGTGACTGTACGGACTAAGGCTCCATATTCACCGGATGAAATGCATTCACGTAACGTATGTTGCCACGGATGATGAGCTACCATTACCCCTTCGATCACCTGTAATCCATGATGCTGTGCCGCCGCTCCAATCATGGGCAGTTCTTGCGGATGCAGACAAAGCGGTTTTTCAACCAGTACATGCTTGCCCGCAGACAATGCTTTGCGAATCCATGTGGCATGCAGTTCGTTACTTAGCCCGATATACACTGCATCTAACTGAGGATCTGCTAACAATTCTTCCAGATCCCCATAGATTGTAGCGATACCATAATGTTCTGCTAACGATTCTGCTTTGGACAACGTACGATTAGCAACACCTACAATGTCCAGTCCATCGACATAGGGTGCAGGATCAAGAACAGCACGTGGCACAATACCCGAACACCCGAGAATCCCTAATTTGACAGTAGCTTCTGAATTATGCCCTACTTGGGCTGAAAGAATATGTTCGTCCGTCTGTGTAGAAGATTGGCGTACACTCATTTCGGAAGATTTCATCATGGTGTACCTTTAGCCATCGTCGGGTGAAGCAGTTGCATATGACGTTGAATGTACTCATCGGCATACGCTGGAAATTGCTGACGAGCTTGTACCAATTGCTGATGCATCTGTTCCAAAATATCTGTGCCTCCACCATACTCACTCATCCAGCGTTCATACGATAATCCAAATCCATATTTTTCCCACTGACTGGCATTGCGAGCTTCATGTTCTCCAAAAGGTTCTAGAAAAATAATCGGCGTACTTAGTGCAAATGAATCGGCTAATGTTCCTCCGCCCGGCTTACTGACAATCGCTTGTACATTGCGTTCAATCTCACATAATATGTGATATTCTGATCGTGATTCATACTGTACGGCTTGATCGACTTGCACTTCTCCAAGTGGTGGAAAAGTATGCTTACCCTCTTCATTTTGTTGCCATGTGCGCCACTCTGGATTCATCCGATAATACCGTTGTCCTTGATCCGAACTTCCCCGTTCATCTTGATCGTACAAAATAATATCCAATCCATAACCCACTTGTTCTAACTCGGCGATCCGTTCACGATAGGTGCCCATTCCCCAACCACCCCCATGCACCAATAGTCGATGTTGTCGCTGACTATACGGAATCACTGGATCAGATAAAGGAATATCAATATACGTATACATTTCTTGTTGGTCATGACCAAATAGCCAGACTTCATGATAACTCTCATGTAGCTGACCTAAGCGCTTACGTACACTTTTCCAAGAAGGAGAATCGATCACATCCAGATACAATAAGTCTACATGGAGATTAGCTTCACCGATCTGCTCCCGATAGCGATCTAAAATGTATATCCAATGACCGGATAAGCAAATAAAATGTTTTCTTCCTTCGGCTTCCCACTGTTGTAACAACGCTACAATCTGCTCATCATCCATACTTTTGCGAATATCTTGCGGAATCCGTTGTGACATCAATGCTACCGAAAAGTCAGCATGATACGCTTGACGACTTTTATCTACTTTTTGCAATTGATCTGATTGCATCACATTTTCAAACACAAGCACTTCGGTTGGAATACCCATACGATTCAAGCTTGCTTCTACAAGTAAACCCGGCGTATAAAATCCAAGTCCAAACCCAGAGCATAATATCGTTACGGTCATGATGATCCAATCCTTTCATTTGAGGGTGGTGAAGAAAAGAATAATACTTTTGGAGGTGGAATATATTGTTCTTGGGTGGATGTATCGCTAAGGGCATCTATTATTCTTGGCGTCGCTGGTAAGACTTGGATATCTTGAATGGACCGCTGGGTGGTCGATATCCTAGTCTTAAAGGCGACTTTCAGAATAATAGATTTCCTTCGCTGGTGGTGGGAGAACAATATGGTAATTTAAGAGATTAAGAGCATATGATTCTTGCTTCCCCAGAGTGGGGGTCGCAGCGAAATCAGTAAAATAAACATTATAATTGGATGTTACGGCGTTGATTCGAATATGTGATGGTGAAGATTTTTTATTTATAGATGAAATAGATCAATGATTATATGGTTGATTAGTTTAGTATGCTGAATTGGTTGGTTTCTAGAAGTTGTTCGAATTGGGTTAGTAATTGTTGTTTGATATGGTCATGGCTGGCTATGACTGAGAGATAGATTCTGCCTTTGTGTTTTTTGTTATCGTTACGGAAACGATGGTTGATGTGTAGGGCTGATGATGTTAATGGGATGATGCCTTGTTGACGATTCGGTAAATAGAGCAAGTTGGCTTGATCTAACAAATGAAGTAGTTGTTCCTGCGAGACTTCGCCTGTGTGTGAGACGTTATAGTTGGTCATATTGCCGACCTGTCCGTAGGTACGCAGGTATTGATCCATTTGGTGCTTGATCAGGCTCATCGATTTGCGAGCGTTGATCTCGACCATCGGTTCAAGGCTTCCATCTTGTAATACCATGGAGTCAATACAGACATGTCCAAAGTATCCATCCTGGTATAATTGCTTACCAATCTGTTCCATTAATGCAAAATAACCTTCTTGTTCGAGTCGCATCATAAAGGCTGGATCAGGAGATAATGATTCACGATACGCAAATTGAGAGTTTGCCAACCACTGAACAGACAGCATTTCAATCTGACCTTGTGGATCAATATGAAATTGGCAAGAAAAATCCCGTTCTTTTTGCAAATACTTTTCGATCAGAAATTGGACTTTCTTTCCTTTTTCTTCTTGTTTGTGTAGACCGTGACCAATACGAACAAACAGTTCAGGAGAATCGATCAACATATTCCCTTTACCAGACACACCATAATTATCTTTGATTAGGAAAGAACCTTCTTTTAGCCACTCGCTTCCTTTTTCTACTAATTCCTCACTGCTTTCTACCAGTACACCGACACCACTCAAGTTCAATGTCTGCTTCATCTGTGCAGAGTAATGTTTGGTATTGACCCTTTTGACGACTTCAAGTTCAGGAGCATGATAGCCAATACCGAAGCGTTGATTCAGCTCTTTAATATGAGGAATCCATGCAAAAGGAGACAAACTCATCGTGGATAATGGAAATTGCTCGGCTAATTGTTCATCTTGTTGTTCCATCCATTGGAAAACAGATACAGGGCGTGCAGACATTCCTGCTTGCTTGCCTGTACTCAACCGATTGATCGCCGCCATCGTCTGATCTTGTCCCGCAAGAATCTGATCTTTGATTTTCGAAGCATCCATTTCCAGATCTTGCGTATTGCCATATACGCTAAATCCCAATTGATGAACATATTGACGTTGCGCAGGTTCCATCGCATAACGAGTAAATAACAGGTCACCCGGCTGACAAAAAGTAAACAATAATTCATCCATAGCTGTGACAATCTTTTCAGCTTCTTTATCAGGTAGTGCAGGCAGTGTGGCAAGATCATCTTCACGCCAGTATAATTCAGCTTCAAAAGCGCCCATGTGCAGCAATGGCTGACTGCTGATCCGTTCATTCATATGTATATTCCTCCTTTTTGAAATGGATGTTTATTGACTAGCACTGGAATAATGACGTAATGCATAACGCCAGATCACACGAATAATGATCAGCAACCAAATCGGTGCAAGTACTGCCCACCAGACCATGCCTGCACTGAGTCCACCCATAACAAACATTGGTGGAAAGTTACAAATAACGAACACCGGTAATAAAAATGTACCTAAGCGCTGAATAATCCGATCATAGACTGCCATAGGAACATAATTCGTTTCAAACACACTATTTGACATATCGGTTACCCCTGTAGTCTGTACCGTCCAGAACGCCAGCAATTGTGGTAACAAAAAGACAGAATAAGCAACCAAGACACCAATCGCGATAAAAAAGATAAAACCGCCAATATGATAAAAATCTACAGGTAATCCCATTCGACTCCAGCCAATCGCTACCATTACACTGCCACCGAGTACATTGGGGATCGTATAACCCAATTCAAATTGACGTAAAGTGACAGCGAATTGCAAAGAAATGGGCTTCGTAATCAGCACATCCAGCGAACCGGTACGTACTTTATCTGGTAACTGAGTAAAATTGGTAAAAAACAATCCACTATATAATCCGCTCATAATGGTAAATACGCCTACATATAACAAAATCGCATCCGGCGACCAGCCATTAATATCGGTTCCTACCTGATACGGCAGAATCGCATATAATAGTTTGATCAGTAGATACGCTGTTTCAATCAGAAAAGCTGTAATAAAATTGGTACGATACTCCATTTGCGACATCACAGAGAATTTCATAAATCGTCCATAAATACGAGAATAGCGCTTTGCTTCTTTCCAGATCATCTGCATATTATTATCCTCCCACCGCTACATAACGGCGTACCCCTGAACTCCATACCCATCTAGCGACTACTAAAATAACAGCGATCCATAACCACTGCATGCCTATACCTGTAATTGCTTCTGTTGTGGTTAATTTACCAGTAATCATATTGACTGGAAAAAAGACAATATACGAAAAAGGTAACATCCCTAATATCTTGGCAATCGTCGCTCCAAAAATGGTTAACGGAAAAACACTACCACTCGCGATATAAATAATGAGCGATAAGGTATAAAATAATCCGGTCGATTCGGTTAACCAGAACGCTATTCCGCTTAATGCATAATAGATCACAAAGTTGAGTAACAATGCACCCGGTAAAGCAATCAGATAACGTAATGCACTATCCCACCCTACAGGAACGTGTAGACCGATCCGCAACCAGATCAAGACTACAGCGGCAAAAATAATGACCAGTACCGATTGGACTGCTTTGGCACCTAGAAATTTTAAGATACGATAAGCAAAATAGTTCAGCGGTTGGACTAGAAATTTACCCAGTCCGCCTTCTTTGATATCGCCTGCAATTTCATATTCAAATCCCGCGGCAACAAGCTTACCAGTGACTGCTGCCATAATAATGTAGATCAACATTTCTTGAAATGTATAACCTACAATCGTTCCCTGACCGGATGAACGAAAAATCGCTAACCAGAGAAAAAATTGAGTCATCATCGGTACAAAAAAGCTAACTAGCTGTATCCAATAATTGGTTCGATATTCCATTTCATTTTGAATCCCCATATGTAAAATTTTGCGATAGACTTTATTGGGCATGGGGCAACCCACCTTTTTCGTACAGGATCGCAATCCCTTCTTCCAAAGGAATATCTTCAATTGTAAAATCAATAACAGGTAAATGATCCAGTATTTCTTTGGATTTACGTAGTACATCTTGCTTGCTAAGTTCGAATACGACTTCCAATTCAGAACGAGAACGAATTTTACCATATCCATTCAAAGACAGTTCCGATACCGGCGCTGACAATTGGATTTTGAGTAATTTCCAAGAACCAATCACATCGTTTACACTTTTGAGATCACCATCATAGACCAGTTGCCCATGATTAATAATCATCGTTCGAGAACATAAGTCTTCAATATCGCGCATATAGTGACTGGTCAGCAAAATCGTTGTGTTGTACGTTTTGTTATATGTTTTAAAAAATTGTCTGATTTTACTTTGTGAAATAATATCCAAACCAATCGTCGGCTCATCGAGCAATATCACTTTCGGACGATGAAGAAGTGAAGCAATCAATTCCATTTTCATGCGTTCCCCTAAAGACAATCGGCGTACTTGCACATGTAGCTGCTCACTGACACCCAGCAGTTCAACCAATTCGTCCAATGTACGCTTATATTCAGTATCGTCCAGATCATAGATTAATTTGTTGAGTTCAAATGAATCACTAGCAGGCAAGTCCCACCATAGTTGATTTTTTTGACCCATCACAATCGAGAACTGACGTTTAAATTCTTTTTTACGTTCCCACGGCGTATACCCGAGTACAGAAGCTTGACCATCACTAGGATGCAAAATACCGGATAACATTTTGAGTGTGGTCGTTTTGCCTGCTCCATTAGGTCCTAGAAAACCAACAATTTCACCTTCTTCAATATCAAAACTAAGATCAATTACAGCTTCTTTCTGCAATTTTTCCCGTTTGAATAAATTCGAAAATGATTTGCGTAGTCCAGGTTCTTTTTTGTAATATTCAAATGTTTTGGATAGTTGAGTTAACGTTATCGCTGACAGATGACACGACCTCCTTCATGTTGCACACTGCTATAGACGGATCTGATATACCGTCATTCTCATCCGCTCTAACAATGTTTTTAATTCGGCTAATAAACGCAAACTATGCTGAATATAATCAGTTACTTTCTCTCGGTTAACCCGTAATCCTATTTTATACAGTTGAAGCAGATGCCTTTTCCATGTCTGGCGGAGTTCATGAATATCTTCTCGCAATTGATAAGCACCATGCTCACTGCCCATTAATCCTTCATAACGACTCATAAATTGCTCGGTATACTGTAGTAGATGCATCAGACTTTCGATCCGTAGCTGGTAATAAAGAGTATCGCAACTCTGACGGAATGATTCATCTTCCATCTCTAACAGACGATCCAGATCACAGAATAAGACGGCATACGCTGACCAGCTTTCTTGCAAAAACTGTTCTAAATGACGATCACACGCCTGAATCACTTGTTGGACACTAAGCTCTTCCGCAGGATCACTATTGAGATACGCATATTCAGTAATACCTTCTAGCAACAAAGTAAGATTCGTCTTGCCATTGTAACTAAGCACATGACCGGATTCTTCTAATAAAAAGTGATCGGATACATAGGCTTCATCCTGCTTCATATCTAACCCGTATAACTGGATCACATGTCCTTTGCTCGGGTTGTTCTGATATACCGGATGGAAATTCAGGCAATGACTTTGTAAATGAAGAAGTATACTTTTTCCATTTTCCAATGCGTTAGACCAATCTTGTAAGATCAAAAAATCATTTCGCTTGGATAATGCTGGATCGATCGTCACATGTTTGACTTCAACCTGTGTATTTGCTGACCACTGAGATAACAAATCCGCCATCGGACGCAGACCAAATGAGTCAAAATTTCCTTTATACGAGATCGACAACCCGTTACATAGAAAATATAGATCGGCTTCATCGGTATAGACACCCTGACGTAGTAGTAAAGCGTGCAGGCTAGCATAAAAGCAATGCTGTCCTGGCGCTCCTACTGTTTCCGGTAACACTTGTTTGGATAATGATCGCTTAAACATAATGAGCTAACATATTTTCGATACGGCGTAATGTCGATAATTCTTCCAGTAATAAATTATCATCGTCGATCATGATATTCAGATGATTTTCAAGTTCTACGATCAATTCAACCGCAGATAATGAATTGAGACCATACTCTCGTAGATCATCATCTGGTTGTAGATTTTCCAGATCGGCTGGAGCCATTTTTAACACTTGAGCAAGTAAAGGTACGACTTGTTGTTCACTAACTTCCATCGTTTGACCTCCTTTGACATCTAACTAACTCTAAGCTATTTACAGTTCAGCAATCACTCGCTCTAACTGTTCTTCAAGTCGCTGTGCTTCTTCTGTGCTATCGGCAATAACAATAGCAAAAATACGGTTATTGTATCCGTTCGTTGTTTTGCTTGCAGACAATGTACCTGCTGTATACACCCACACCCCAAAAGGATGTGCAGAAGTATACAAAAGATTATGTTGCTCTAACGTTTGACAAAGGGTCTGATACGTTAAACGTTCTTTGGTAATATGCCGGAAATAACGAGAACGGAATATGCGCAGCCCGAACATTTGCGGTAATAATGAGATATAGGTCGATAACGTGAACCGCCCATTAATCTCAATCACCGGAATCAATTCTCCGCTTTCATCAATAAATGCATCAATTGAAGCAATACCACGATACTGCTTTTCGTACAAATAATGTCCCAATTCCATCGCATACTGACGAGATTGTTGGCGAATCTCTTCGGTTACCCCTGAAGGCATATAGGAACCAATATAGACGGTTCCATCCACCACCTGACGTTTCAAAGAAAAGACTTCAACATCACCATCAGGATGAATATAAATTTGGTAATTTAGATCCATTTGCTTTTTGTGCCAGCGTTCGACTAACCATGCTTGGTCTGGATTGTTTTGCTTACGTGCAAAACGACTCATCACACTCAGCGTAGCATCGAGCTTTTGCGTTCCTTGTAATAAATACAGCCCTTTGCCAGAAGCTCCATAAGGTTCTTTGATAATAATTTGAGCTTCGGCATCGGCTGTACCTATAGCTAAACATTCACGCCGAATCTCTTCGACGGTTGAGCATACGGTTCCGCTACTGACTGGAAAACCCAACTCGATCGCTGCTTGGCGACTAAAGATTTTGTCATTCACCATTTTACAAATCTCCGAAGGGGCTCCAATATAAGGAACTTCACACGTATGAGCAATTTCTTCTTCCCATTGCGTGACTGCATAAGGAACAAGATAGGTTGCTCCATACAGGGCACGACCTTGCACCCCATACATCTGCAACCGTTCTAACAAGGCTTCATCTTGCAAAATCAGTTGTGAAATCGATACAAACGGATCATCACTTTCCCCTTGCGGAATCTCGATTCGTGGTAACTCAAAACCCAGATTTTCCAACATATCTAGATAATCCGGGTCAGGTTGTTTACGCAAAATCATAATATCCTGCTTACGACAGAGTAAAAGATTCATCTCTTCGATTCGATTCACAACTTCTTGTTCCTGAGGATCGCTCACTCCTTTGCTGATATTGTGCCAGACCGATTCAGCGCCGATATTAAAAATCCATATAAAGCGACCTTGATCACGATGATCGGTCAATGCATCCATTAGCGATAACTGCTGTCTCATGAACTCCCTCCGCTCTTAAATATAGTCGAGCGAATTGACTGTACCTGCACCATGTAGATACAATACACTGCACTTCGAGCACGCAGGCGTTAGCCCTTCTTTATTGATAATATGTCTTACATTTTCATATTCTTCGGAATCCCAGATTTCTTTCAGGCTCTTCTCTTTCAGATTACCAACTGTAAACTCGGAAAAGAATTTGCAAGGCATAACGCTACCATCTGGCACAATATCGGTACGAGAAGTCAATGCTAGACAGTGATTAGAACAACGGCTTGTCATTTCATCACCATGAATAAATTTGTCGATCTCATCATAATCCAGACCCGGTTGGTAACGAACACGGATTTTCCATACACGATCATTGATCTTGTGTAGATCTTCCATCAACGCATCCATACGATCAGGATTGATTTTGTATTTAAATGCATGCCAGCTACTGATATGACGCTCATCTAACTGACGCAACCATTGGAATTTTTCAGAGAAATACGTATCCATTTTGAGCGATGTTTCGCGGGAAATGTACCACGGGAAGCACAACATCACCAAGTCCAATTTTTTCGATTCAAAAAACTCTAGCAATTCAGTCATACGACCGATCATATTATCGTTGATAACGGCATGAACCGAAATTCTACCTTTGTACAATCCTTGATCACGCAATTCCACTAAGCGATCAATTTGTGCCATCGTTTTTTGAAATGTACCTTTACCACGGATTAAATTATGCTCGTATTCAAATCCTTCTACAGCAATTAGCAGTTCCAGATTTTCAGATAAATCTAGAATAGGATCAATAAATTTATCTATTAATAGTCCATTCGTACAGATCGTCATCTCACGGCGATCATTCTGAATGTATTCCAGAATTTCTCCAAATTGACGGTGAAACATCGGTTCTCCGCCCCATAGATATAGACGAGACTTCGCTTCTTTGGTATCGTCCAATAATTGTTTGAAAATCAATGGATCAAGATCCATATTTTGCTCTGCTTTGTCCATTTGATGATGATAGCCATCTTCATTCCACTGAAAACAGTGTGTACAGCGCAGATTACAACGGTTTGTTAATTTAATCCCTAATGATTGCGGGATTGGCGTTTTGTACGTCGGATCTTTGATCTGGTTACGGTAAGAGACAGTGGCGTTGCGAATGGTTCGTTTAATCAGCTGAAATTCTTTGCGGTCAATGGTTACTTCGCTTCTTGGTTGCAAAAAAAACACCTCTTCCTTTGAATTCAATGTTCAAAGCAGACTGTCCTTTAACGACACATCGCATCATAAGCCCAATAAGTGACAAGCAAAATTTCTGATATACAAAACGTATTTATTGCAAATAATGTTCATGATACTGTTGTATATACACAACAAGTGTTAGCGCTTTAATTTTTATGTAAGCGCTTATACCGTTTTCACCTGTTCTTCTACAACCTGACCTTGATTGGCTTCAAGACTAACAAAGTTACAGAACGCTTGAATAGAACCTAAATGTTCCATATCAAATTCTTCAAAATCAATTTCAACATTAAAATCATCTTCTACTCGTAAAATAAAATGAATCAATTGGATAGAATCAAGCCCGGCATCATGAATAATATCAGAATCGCGGTCCAGACGTGTCAAACAGGAAGGGTCTTGTTTTACCTCACTAATCATGGTAATAATTTGCTCTACAGTGACTGGGGATTGCTGCATTCTAATTCCTCCTTCTAGATATAGATCAGGTAGTGAGAATCAGGTCAAGCACGCATACATACGAAGAAAATACCGACTAAAAATAGCGACATCTAGCGGATAATTCCGTCCACCAATTAATGGAATTATATGCATATATATTCATCTATATTCCAGAAATAGTCAATCCTTATAATAAGAAACTGGTCAAAAGACCCAACCTGCATAATTACAACCAAAAAAAACACTACCCTATGTAAAAACCACATGAGTAGTGTTTGTTCAATCGTTTTACAAGACTTTTTGGTCTTTGTTTTACAGAAAGCAAGTACACCGTATTGGAAATATTTTGTCGAATAAGTGTATGAATCTGACTACATTTTGTCTTTTTATTGACAAATTAAGATGCTTTTTCAGTCACAATTTCGTCACTTTTTACTAGAGCATTATTTTGATCCAATGAATGATTTAAGATATCAATCAATTGTTTCAATTCATCAATACTATTTGCAATACGACTCACGCGTGTAGATTGCTCTTGTAAGCTTGACGTCATTTGTTCTATAGACGCACTCGATTGTTCTGTTACTGCCGAGATCGTTCCTGTTTCGAGTACTGAATGACGAATACCTTCAATTAATTCTTTAAGCATACTGCCAATTTCTACCGAACGATCTGATACTGTATTCGCTTCTGTCATGATATCTCCAAACGAAGATTCGGTCTGTTCCGCAGAAAGTTGGATCACATCAATCGCTTCTTTACCTTGTTGAATACGACCGGATACGACTTCTGTCTGATCATGAATACGATGCAAGATATCTGTAATCAAGACTGTAGACTGTTGCGCTTCACTCGCTAGATCACGAATCTCGGTAGCAATAACTGCAAATCCACGTCCATGTTCTCCTGCACGAGATGCTTCAATACCTGCATTAAAGGAAAGCATATTGGTCTGACGAGCGATATTTTCAATCGCTTGAGATACAGAAGAGATTTCTTGTGCATAGTTGCGTAGTGTATTCATCGCTGCATGGGTATTGTCTATCGTTTGACCGACTTCAAGTACACCTTCGCGCAAACGAATAACTTGTTCATTTCCTGAGCGAGTTAATGATGCTGTTCGTTCAGCTAGCTCTGTCATATCATTTGCAGTATTGCCAATATTACGGATAAACGTTTCTGAATTTTGCATCGATGTATTAATTTCCCCGATACTGCCTGCTTGTGAATCAATTCCTTTTGCAATTTCATTAAAGCCTGTTGTTAACTCTTTACCAATCCGATCGGTATCTTCTGCATTACGTTGCAATTGTCCACCAAACTGTGTCAATTCTTGTGCAGAACGCTCTACTTCTTGTAGCAAATTATCAATTTGTTCTTTTTGTTGATGTAAATTACTCATCATTTTCTGACCTAAAATACAGATCGCTACCCCAGCAGAACCAACCATCGTCGTAACAGCAAATAATACGATCATATCCAATACAGGAAGCGCTGTTACCAATGGATCAAATACAAGTAGAATTACTTCTAACACGACTGCATATATGGTAGCTACAATACTGACACGCATATTCAAGTACACTACAGAAAGAGTGATATAGATCAAAAATGCTGACCATGAAGCTTGTGAAGGCAATACCCAGATAACACAAGTACATGCGATAAAAGATAACGGAGTTAATAAGTATTTACCTATGGATAAATGATTTGTTTTTTTAAATATAAAGAAAGCCGCTGGAACCAAAATACATACACAAACGATTAGATATAACCATGTATACAAATCGACCAGATGAAAAAAGTACATTGCTCCATAAATAGGAATACAACTGATCAAAATAATAGCTAACGTGTATAGCAAAAGTTTGGATGCTAATCTTTCATAAGCAGTTGCTTGTTTCTCTTCGTTGTTTGCTAATACGCTTTTCATAAGCGCCTCCTTAGTTGTCTGAGATCATAAAGTAACAAATAGTTCTATTTTACTATTTCGTCAAAATTCAGCAAAAAGTTTACAGCTAGTTCACTAAATTTTTTAGTTATTTTTCTGCATAAATAACCACGTAAAAAAGCAGTAACTCTGAAGTCAGAATTACTGCTTTTATTTATAGAATAAACGACTTATAACATAGGTCTTCTGCGTGCAGGTACGGTATGTTCAAAAGCATACGCGATTCGAATCAATTCAGGCTCTTTGTACGCTGTACTCATAAAGCTGATACCGAAAGGCATACCGTCTCGGCGATAACCTGCCGGTACAATAATTGCCGGATAACCCCCTACTGCGGGTGCATCAGTATGATCCGGGGAAAAGATCGCATCTAATTGATGCTCTCGAAGCAGACGATCTATACCTTCTTCTCGCGCTTGATTCCAATCGCTTAGACGAGCCTGAATATATTTAGCTTCAGTTAATTTACCCGACGTTTCATATTGCGCTTTGATCAAGATTTCTTGACCGTATTTGAGTGCATCTTGATGATGAAGATGATTATAATCAATCATATCTTTAAGTGTTCGAATCGATGATTGTGGACCTAGTGTCGATAAATAATGATTAAGTGCCGACTTGAACTCATACAATAAAACAGTCATGTCTTCTGAAGCAATATGATCCAGATCGGTATGATCTACAATAACGGCTCCTGCATGATACATCGCTTCGATAGAAGCTTCCATAATCGACTTTTCTTCGTCGCTTAACTCATGCACATAAGCTCGATTAATACCGATTCGTGCTCCACGTAAGCCTTCTGCATCTAGATAAGACGCATAATCGGGTATCGGAACAGGTGAAGTCTGGGTTGGCGCATCTTGTTCATCTTTTCCAGCTAATACCTGTAATAGAATAGCAGCATCTTCTACATTTCTAGCCATTGGACCTGCTGTATCTTGTGTATAAGCTATCGGAATCACGCCTGTCCGACTGATCAAACCCAGTGTAGGCTTGATGCCTACCAGACTGTTTTTAGCTGCCGGATTCAAAATCGAACCTGATGTCTCTGTTCCTACTGCTACTGCACATAGATTGGCAGCTACCGCAGCTCCTGAACCTGCGCTTGAACCGCCTACATCCAATCGTCCGGGGCCATACGGATTAAGCGTCTGTCCTCCGCGGGCACTGTACCCATTTTGCATATTGAAAGACATAAAGTTCGCCATCTCGGTCAGATTGGTTTTGCCTAAAATAACAGCTCCAGCTTTCCGTAATTGTCGTACTAAAAAAGCGTCTTCTGGAGCAAAAGAGTCTGATAACGCTAATGATCCAGCGCTGGTATGCATATGATCACCTGTATTAATATTGTCTTTGATCAAGATGGGTATACCATGCAGTTCACTACGAACTTGTCCTTGCGCACGTTCTTGATCCATTTGAGCAGCAATATAGATCGCATCTGGATTTAATTCAATCACAGATCGTAATAAAGGGCCATCTTGATCTATTTCAGCTATACGCTGCATATACAAAGACGTTAACGATACAGAAGTCTGCTCTCCTTCTTCCATCCATTGTTGTAACTCTCGAATACGTACCTCTTGTAAAGGAAAATCGATCATTTGGACACTCCTTCCACTTCACTTACAAACCTTGTATCGATTCTATAATTGATTGATGCGTTGTGCAAATGTTAATTATTAATAAATACAGACTATAATCAATAAAAAAGAAGCTGAATTATACTGACTGCAATTAAATAGCGCGGTTTACATTTACATTCATTTCGTTAAAATAGAAAGACGGTCTATTCCTTCTTCAAAGAATATCTATTTCTATAGAAGGTATTAGATGTAACTCATATAGAAAATCATGAACTAAAGGATGGAGCATACACATGGAACTATTGATAAAGCAAGTTGAAAATGAATATGAATTGGATCATTGTCTGTTTATCCGCAAAGCGGTTTTTGTGAATGAACAAGGTGTACCTTTGGACGAAGAATACGATGAGTGGGATAATGCCAATACTATCATCCCACATATTATTGTGTACAATGGCGAGACTCCTGTTGCCACTTCGCGCCTGCGCGTGGTTGAAGGTGTTGCCAAATTAGAACGTATTTGCGTAATGAAAGACTATCGTAAATACGGTGTTGGCAAAATGCTGGTTGAACATATGGAGCAATTGGCGCGAGAACAAGGTCTGACTCAAGCCAAATTAAATGGACAGACACAAGCCGCTTCTTTCTATGAGCGCTTAGGATATGTACAATCTTCTGAGATATTTTTAGAATCCAATATTCCTCATGTCTTGTTTACCAAATCATTATAATCTTTAGCAAAGTATCGATCTCTCTAGCACACTATCTAGAACAATAAGGAGTTGTTATTATGTTTAAGCTATCTTTATCTTCCCATCAACAACTCCTTATTGTTCAGGAGTTGTGTAGTCTTGTTCAAGCACATACGATTATTATTTTTGGCTCTGTTGCCAAAGGCACTGCAAGAGCTGAGAGCGATATTGATATTGCTTATTTGTCTCAAGTGCGCAGATCGACTTATCAACGATTCCGAATCGGACAGCAATTAGCCGATCAGTTAGATCGTGATGTTGATTTGATCGATTTTGAAGAAGCAAGTACAGTATTCCAAGTGCAGATTGCCAGTACAGGGATCGTATTATATGAAGAAAAGCCAATGATCAGACAACTGTCGTATATTCAAGCTTTCCGTGAGTATGTACAACTGAATGACAAGCGCCAACCGATATTAGATCACTTTATGAAGAAAAGAGGCACGCTATGAATCAAGATATTTTACTCAACAAAACGGCTACGATTCGTCGCTGTGTTACACGTATTCATGAAGAATATGCTGGAGATGAAGACAACTTATTTAACTATACCAAGCAAGATTCGATTATTTTGAATCTTCAACGGGCTTGCGAGGCTTGTCTTGATCTAGCGATACATATCATTTCTGAGCGCAATCTAGGCGTTCCACAGAGCAGTCGAGATGCTTTTGATCTTCTATTCCGCAATGGATTATTGTCTAAAGAATTGAATCAAAGTATCAAAGCAATGGTCGGCTTCCGGAATATCGCTATTCATGATTACCAAGGGGTACAAGTTGAAATTATTCAAGGCATTATCGAAGAACAATTGGATGATTTTGAACAATTTATTATAGCGATCAGCGCTTGAAAATAGGAAATTGATGCTACACTCTCCTTCCTACTATACTAATTTAGAATAAAAGCCGAACTCTTCTGATCTCATAACGATCAATAAGGTTCGGCTTTTATTATTGTTTATGGTTTATTTAAACTGTTTAATGACTATATTTTCAAAAACAGCTTTGCCACTGTCTGCAAATAAAGTAATCCCTTGATCTTCTTTATTCGGGAAAATCAAGCTAGAGTAAGCTACTGTACCATCATCTACAAAGACTTCGATACTGTTCTTATCGACTAATATTTTCAGATGGACTTTTTTCTTATCAGTATTGAAGGTTGCCTGACTTTCTAGACTTTTGCCTTGAGTATCAGGATGACCGGTGTACGCTCTATTCACATACGTATATTTTCCTTCTACAAAGACACCTACATCGACATGACGACTTTGATCTTTAGACTCTCGAAGTCGCAACCCTACATTTTTAAGTTGTGACCACGAAATGTCTGTATCCAGCTGAAAAGAAGATCCACGAATATTAAGCGGCTCAGAACCTTCTACTTCCATTCGTTGTATTTTTTGGGTAGATGCAGGTAGTAAGCTAATCGCTCCAATCGGTTGAGAAGATAGATCATAAGATTGACCATTGAATTGAAGTCTTATTTTACGGACGATCGAATCCATACCGTTGAATCCTTCTTGTAATGTCGGTGTGTTATTGACATAATCCCAGTTGTTCATCCATCCAAAAGCATAACGTTGCTCATAAGGATTAGAAGCTCCTGCGATATCAAAAGTAACAGCAGCATACCAATCAAATCCATGATCCAACCATTTGGGTTCTTGACGGTCAGCTATAAATTTCTTGCCATTAAAGCTTCCTGTCCAATATGCATACGTATTTGGATTGCCTGCTCCACGTCCGTTTGCGCTAGCACCAAGTACCCATTTGTAAGCACCATTTGCCGCTTGCATCAAGTACAGATCAGGGCATTCCAGTATGCCGACATTTTCAGTAAGGAATCCACTGGTGTACGTCCACTTTTTCAAGTTAGTGGATGTGTAAAATCCAATCTTATTGCCTTCTGCCATCAACATAATCCAGTGTTTGGAATTGGCATCCCATATTATTTTGGGATCACGAAAATCGGCGTTACCGGGATTCGACAGAATCGGTTTTTTTCCATAGGCAGTGAAGGTATTACCTCCATTTTTGCTATACCACAAATACTGTTCTTGCGCTCCACCGTTAGCAGAAGGTTGAGTCACAATTGCGATAAACGCATTTTTACCAAATCCGGCTGTGTTGTTGGTATCGACGACAACCGAACCTGACCATGGATCACCGTTTTTATTTGTATATTTAGGAATAGCTACTCCGTGATCTGTCCAATGGATCAGATCGGTAGAAGTAGCATGGCGCCATTCGGTACCATTGCCATCCGGATAATCTTTGTTATAGAGATAATAGTAATGATATTTCCCTTTGAAATAGATAGGACGTTGTGGATCATTTTTCCACTTGTCCGGCACTGTAAAATGATAATCAGGACGTTCGCTACTGACGGATGTTCCATGAGAAGCACTATTATGAGGAAGACTGTTTTGAGTACTTCCTTTTGCGCTAGTCTGTGTGAAAAAGTAGAGTAAGGCACCTAATATAATACATCCGAACACACTGAGAACAACGAGTGTCCGCCGATATTTAGATACGTGGTTGCTGTTGTTCAAGTGAGCACCTCCATATATTAGTGTTTCCTTTTTGGCGTCTACATTTCGTTCTACGGATAAAAGCAATAAAGGAAAAGAAAATGCCGCTGTGTGGCAGACATTTTCTTTCCCTGTGAATCTATTGAATCCTCAGAAATGATAGATTAAGAACTTATTCATTAAACTTATTGATTAGAAGTAATCTGACCTTGTTCCAAAATGCTATTAGGAACAACTTTGGTTTCACTACCGTCGATTTCTACTTCAAAGCTTGGTGCAAATGTAGAATGATGATCAGTATAGAATCCTCTGTTGGTCATGTAGCTTGTGATTACAACTTTATTACCTTTTACTTGTGGAATCGCAAAGTGAGCATAGTTCCATGTAATATCGCGTTTGTTCAGATCTTGATGCAATACAAGTCCACTACCGTTAAGCGGTTTGTAAGGTCCATCAATTGAATCTGCTACATATCCAAGCATGTAGATATCTTCGGAGTCTACACCATCGACAAACATTTTAGCACCGCGTGTATCTGTGAATAGGTACCATTTGCCATTCATTTCAAAAATATTGGCACGTTCAATCTCATCGGTCACTGTGTTGGACGCAATAAGTGGCTTCATCACTTTTTTCAATGAATAGTCGTTGTTTAATTCAATAATACCCAATGCGCCATTCGCAATCGTCATATAGTTACGACTCGGGTTGTTCATTACTTTCTGGTATTCAGATTTGAAGAAATCGTCATCTCCACCATAATACGCTTTGTTGGAGAACATGGATTGACCTTGATAACCAGTCTCAGAACCTGTATTGGCTTCAAATACTAGATATTTGCGTCCATGATCTTCTACATAATGCGGATCTCTTAATGTATGGTTATCGGAGTAATCACCTGCACGGAATGCTTGATCCACCGTTTGATACATTTTACCATCACCATCAAAAATAGATTTGAGGTCTTCGACACCGTTGACTTGAAGTGTTCCATTAGAAGGTTCAGACACATTAATTTGAGCTGTTGTTAGTGTTTGTTTACCGAAAAATCCTTTATCGACATCCCACGGCTGACGGTTCGTATAGAATAAGCGAACTTTGCCGTCTTTAGTCATTGTTGCTGAACCTGACCATTCTTCGGATTGATTATTTAAAATTGTATCGTTAGGTACCATTTTGTCGCTATCTTTAAATACACGACCTGCATTTTTCCAAGCATCTAATGATTGATCGCCTGCTTTTTTATAGAACAGATAGATAAAAGTATCTGAGGATACTTTAGGATCACCTGCAAGTCCAAAAACAACTTCATATCCATTATAGTTGGCTACTGTACCGTCTGCATTTTGTAGTGGCCAAGTATCCCATACATCGAGATCAATCGTATTGCCATTTGCATCTTTTCCTACAGCAGAAGGAATATTGCGAATTTTGGATACATCAAATTGTGGAACTTTATAGCGAGACTCTGTTTGCTGATTAGCTATTTTCAATGCATCAAAGCGCGTAAGATGTGTAAATCCGTAAGTATCGTTAAAAACAGATGCAGGTGTTTCTACAACAGGTGTTGGTGGAGTTGGCTGTGTCCCATTACCGTAATCGGATTCTGATCCACTTGCAAAAACAGAAGTTCCTCCTGTTAGCATCGTTGCTGCCATCATCATAACAGCTGTTTTTCTTGAGAAATTCTTGATTTTCATTGTGTTCTTCCTCTCTAATTTCAAATTGTGGCTGTTTTGGCGCACAAAAAGACCTAAAAATTCCTCTGAAGAACGAACGACACCTGTCGCCCGGATTCCTCACGGAGTTTTTAGGTCTTGCCTGCTTTACCAGTAACACACCCGAATATGCTGTTGCTGACATTTATTCTATAGGGCAAATCGTAAAGACACTATAGACTGAACGAATCAATTTGGAAAAGCGACATAAAAGGATAATTCTGTAATTTTTCATTCATTTTCATAAATTTTAGTCTTATTTTCACTGTTTCAAAGTTTACATTTTTGTAATATGTCATTCGATATACATACTTTATACCTAGATCTAATTTGATTTTGAATAAATATCATAACCTATCGAATCAGGTATATAGACTTGAACCAGCTTTATTTTTCTTGTTATTCTCTATTAAAATCGCATGATTGATCTACTTTATCATTACAGTCGATACGAATCGAGCTGGATTAACGGGAATGATGACCCAGTCTTTCGAGCAGGCGATTCACTTCGATAGTAATTAACACGCATTGACTCTCTGTAAATAGATAACCATATTCATCTTCCATATTCGCTGCCATCTCTTCTACCTGTTCATATACTGTTTTATATTTCTCTACAGCAATCTGAATAAGCTCTTGATTCAGTTCGCTTCCGGGCTGATCTTTTTGATATTCTTGAAGAATACTTTTGAGTTGGCTCATTAATCGTTCATAGTCTGCTGACTTGCGATCTAAAGATTGATTTAACATATATTCAATATCTTTGACCATGTCTTTCATAATTGCCGCCATACCTGCTGCTGTGTCTTGAGCTCCTACGTTCATCCGTGCAGTATGAATATGCATCGCAATATATCCTACTTCATCTTCAGGAATGTCAATCTGCAAGCGCTCGGTAATCAATTGCTTGGCATGAAGACCGATCTGGAACTCGGCAGGATACAATAAGCGAATCTCTTCCAAAAGCGTATTGTGGATAATCAGTCCACTCCGTAGACGCTCAAGAGCAAATGACAAATGATCGGTTAGTGCAATATGAATATGTTCATTAAAAGAAATCTGTAACTCTTGTTCAGCATAAGAAATAATACTTTCAGATACAGCGATCTCTTCTTCTGGTAACGTCTGAAGCATCTCTTGTAGATAACCATACCGTTCCTGATCTTCTAGAATAAATAACTTCTCAATACGCTGTTTATCTACAATATCATTTTTGCCTTTTTCAAAAGAAATCCCACCGCCCATAGCGATCTTTTCCTGCCCGTGATCATCCACGACCACCGCATTATTATTGAGAATCTTTTTAATTTTCATAACGTCCTCCTGTGAATTTACGAACAATGTTTGAAATATGATATCGAAAAGCTGGCTTTTCTGCACCGAGCAACAGAGTCGTCATAAAAGCTATACCAGCTGAGAGTAGAAATCCAATCATATAATGGATAAAGTTCATTTCGCCAAACGGAATAATATAGACAAGCATCGGTATTCCTGTTAAGCCAAATGAGCTAGCGATCACATGATGAAAGCCGACATAAGCTCCGCCTACTGCCCCACCAATGGCTGCACTCAAAAAAGGACGACCTAACTTGAGGTTAACCCCGAGAGCAATCGGTTCTGTTATTCCTAGAAAAGCAGTAATCGATCCTGAAAGAGCTACTTTTCGTAATTCGTTATTGCGAGTAGTCAAATAGACGGCTAGACCTGCCCCACCCTGCGCCATATTTGCCATCGACCAGATCGGTAGTAAGAAATTAACGCCTACACGAGGGTCAGCGATCAAAGCAACCTCAAGCGCTTGTATCCCTTGATGCAGTCCTGTTAATACAATCGTGCTATAGATACCGCCCAGAATAAATCCAAAAAATGTACCTCCATAGATAAAGAGATATTCTAACTCTTGACCTATCCATTCTCCCAGCCATATCGCGACCGGACTAATCAAAAGAATAGCCAGCGTCCCACCGATAATCAGACTGATGGCTGGAGCAAGAAGTGTAGATGCTGATGCCGGTAGTATACGGCGTATTCCTTTTTCTATCCAAGCCATAATCAGTGCTGCCAGAATAATCGGCATCATTGCACCTTGATAGCTGAATTGAGGGGTAACCATCGTATCTATATTTTGTACCGTCGTATCATAAGAACCTATTAGTATCGCTAGATCAGGTTGAGACATTGCAATCCCAAGTACAGCCCCGATCGCAGGTGTACCTCCAAATCGTCTTACTGCATGATAACCGAACAGTACGCTAATAATTTGAAAAGCAGAACTTGTTAATAACTGAAGCAATCGGAACCAGACTGCACCCTCTGTCACCCAGTCAGAAGATTGCAGAATCGTGACCAGACCTAATAAGATACCGGCTGCAATAAAGAGCGGTAAGATCGGGATTAGAATATCTGAAAAGATAGTCGCTACCTGTATAATACGCTGCATAATGCCTGACCTTTGATCCTGATCTGGTGATGGCATTGATGGTTCAGCTTGCAGTTCAGATTCTTTAGACTCTAAAATAGAAGGTTTTAATGCTGTTTGTTCATGCTGTTGAAGCCATAGATTGATTTTGCGATGTAACTTATAGACAAGCTCAGGACCTACAATAATCTGTAGTTGTCCGGGCAGTTTGTTTATATTTTGCACTTCTTTGATCTGGCGAAGTCCTGCTTCATCGATTTGATCGTAATTTTTTAATTTGAGCCGAATACGAGTCGTACAGTGAATGACTTCTACCATATTATCAGGACCACCGGATAGATCGATAAGACGGCGGGCAAGCTCTTCTGTCGAATGATCTTTTGCACGTCTATGACGAGAAGAAGGTAGGTCTATTTTATCCGACAACACTATTCCTCCTTTATCGGGTTGAATCCAGTATGATTTGACTGTGTACACTTATTATAAAGTAACAACTTTGTAGTATAGGATAGTTTAGGGGTTATGACAATCTTTAGATGAACAGAATATGTTTTTAACTATGTACAAAAAGTGCTGTTCACTATCTGACTTGAGCAGTCAAAAGATAGCAAACAGCACTTGGTATAGGTAGATCTTAAGATTGATTCATAACGATACGGCGAATATCTTCTAGTGGCACTTTGGGCTTACGATCATACGTAACCAGACCGTTAATCTCCTGTTCGACATCGGTCAACTGGGTATAACAGAATCCTTGAACAATCGGAGAACGATGTAGCGGACGAATCACTGCGGCTAAGCGCTTTAGATAATCTTCATCATTGTCTGCGCCCGAGTATCCCCAGCCTTCCCACTCACTTTTTTTATAGGCGATTCCGCCGAACTCTGTAATCAGAATCGGTTGCCCTTGATAAGTCGCTCCCCCTACAAAAATCTCTCGATTCCCTGGCAGACTATGTACAGCCTTTTCAATCGAAGCATAACGTTCATTCAACACTTCTTCTTGCCATGCATAATCATGAATCGCTACCAGATCGGTGTCCATCATTTCCCAGCCATCATTATAAATAACAGGACGTGTATCATCCAGTGACTTGGTGAGATGATAGAGAGCCAGTCCATGCTGTTGTTGACGCTGATCATTTTTGACATTAGGAATGCCCCAACTTTCATTCATAGGAACCCAGACGACAATGGATGGATGATTGTAATCCCGTTCAATCACTTCTTGCCATTCTTGCGTGAATCGGCGTACATATTCTTCCGAATAATTGTAAGCATTTGCTGCTTCTCCCCATACCAGTAATCCTTTGCGATCACACCAGTATAAGAATCGTGGATCTTCCATTTTCTGATGCTTACGTACACCATTGAAGCCCATCGCTTGCGTCAACTCAATATCTTGAATAAAAGCTTCATCCGACGGTGCGGTTAAAATGCCATCCGGGAAATATCCTTGATCCAATACCAGACGTAGAAAATAAGGTCGATTGTTCAGATGTAACTTTCCATTTTCAATCGAAATCTTCCGCATCCCAAAGTATGATTCTACCGCATCTACTACGTTATCCTGCTCAATCAATTCTAATCGAATATCGTATAAATGTGGCTTTTCTGGTGACCACCAACGTCCTAATTCATGATCATTAAAATCATGCAGACCGATCGAGCGAGTATGTTCATGATGAGTCACTACAAATTCATCCTGTGCTACCAATTCGCCTTCAAAAGAAATGGTTAATCGTGTACGCATTCCTTTTTGACGTGTAGATGGAGAATAAAATAAGCGTACTCTAACTTCGTTTCGATCAATATCGGCTGTAAATTTAGCTTTGCTTATATGAGCAGGGTCTACTGCTTCTAACCATACCGTCTGCCAGATGCCTGTCGTACGGGTATAGAAAATACTTGCTGAATCTTCTTTCCAGTATTGCTTACCTCGCGGCAATGTCACATCTTGACTAAAATCTTCTACCCGCAAAATAATCTGATTGTGCTCTTCTTCCAGCAATTCTGTAATATCTGCTTGAAAAGGAGTATGCCCACCTTCATGAAAGGCTGCCCATTTGCCATTTACCCAGACTGTAGCTGTATAATCGACGGCTCCAAAATGTAAAATCGTACGTTTGTCTTGCCAATCGGACGGGATCTGAATCGATTTACGATACCAGACCAGATCATGAAATCCAGTATCTCCTATTCCACTCAACTCACTTTGAAAAGTAAACGGAACTTGAATCTTCTGATCGAATACCGCTTGCTGATCAAGATGCCATTTCTCCTGATCGCCTACACGTTTATCGTCAAAAGCAAATTCCCATGTTCCATTGAGATTGATCCAGTCTGCTCGCTGGAATTGAGGTCTAGGATATTCAGAACGAGTTGTTGTATTCACCATCATAATTCCTCCTTTAAAAGTATACATGTCTGTATGATTGATCCGGCTATTGATGTTCAGCTTAGTGGTTATAATTCTTTCCCACCTGTAAATGCAATCCCTTTAATAATCTGTTTCTGGAAAATAAGAAATACAATCAAGACTGGAACAGCGGCTAACGCATTAGCTGTCATAGGAAGCGCATATTGCTGGACATACGAACTCTGGAACATCGGTAATCCTAATGTAATCGTCATATAGGCTTTGTCCGAGATCGAGATCAGTGGCCATACATAATCGTTCCATGCTCCAATAAAGCTAAAAATACCTAATGCAGCTAACGCAGGACGAGACAAAGGTAAAAAGATGCTATACCAGACTTTGAAAAAACCTGCTCCATCGATTCGTGCGGCTTCTTCAAGGTCTTTCGGTAATCCATCAAAAAACTGCTTCAGAATAAAAATCCCCATCGGCCCTGCCACTGCTGGTAAAATCAACGAAGTTCGTGTTCCCAGTAGACCCCAATCGCGCATAAACAGATACAATGGAATCAATGTCGCTTCTGCTGGAATCATGAGTCCGGATAAGAACAATAGAAACATAAATTTGCTACCTGGAAATTGAATACGAGAAAATGCGTATGCCGCCATTGACGATAAGATCAGTACCAGTACTGTAGTAATCACAGACACCATCAGACTGTTACCCATCCACCCGAATATCGGAGCCTGACTCAGTACTTTCTGATAATTAACAAATGAAAGCTGAAAACCATTAGCAAATACACTTTGCCCTTCTGGCGTAAACGATAAAGCCAACATCCAGATCACAGGAATAAGAAAAAAGATCGCTAACGCTACAGCTACAATGCGAATAAAATAATAATAGATTCGATCCATCATCCTACATTCGCTCCTTTCTAAGATTCCAATCTACGTAAAACAAAAGTCTGTACTAAAGAGATCACTAGAATCACCAGCATAAGTACAAATGCTATCGCAGACGCATATCCCATCTGGAACGTCTGAAATCCATTCTCATAAATCGAAAACACGACGGTTTTGGTAGCTCCTGCGGGTCCTCCGCCTGTGATCAATTTAGATTGACCGAATATTTTGAACGAAGCAATCGTCTGAAGCACAATCACAAGTATCGTAATCCGTGATAATGATGGTAATGTGATATACCAGAATGTCTGCCAGCGATTCGCTCCTTCGATCTGCCCTGCTTCATAAAAAGATGCTGGAATATCTTGAAGCCCTGCTAGAAATAAAATAAATACAAATCCTACTGTCCACCATACGGTAGACATAATAATAGCCGCCCATGCTAAAGTCGGTTCCGATAACCAGAAAATCTCTTCATGGATTAAACCTAATCCACGTAAAATCTGATTAAACAAGCCGGTGTACGGCTGTAAAAAAATCACCCAAATACTTGAAATAACAGAAACAGATAACACATACGGCATAAAAACAGAGATCCGAAAAAAAGACTGTCCACGACGTATACTGTGAACAAGAATCGCTAATAATAAGCCAATTCCGCTAACCAACGGCACACTAATCAATGTAAATACGATCGTATGCAATAGGTTGCTACGAAATTCTTCGTCTTGGATAAGATTCGTATAATTTTCAAAGCCTACAAAAACTTTATCTCCTAGCAAAGACCAGTCATAAAAACTGATGCGCAGACCGTACAAAATCGGAAATAAAGAAAAAAGAGCAAAGAAAATCGTATATGGCAAAATCATTAATATGCCTGTGATCCACCCTTGATGTGATAAGGATTTGGTGCCCATAGATGAGACTCCTTTCTTCAGCTAGATCAGACAAAAGAAGCGGTTTGATGTCTATGTCGCTCCGCTTCTTTTGTGATGATCCTATCTTTATTTTCCAGTAATCTTGTTGGTAGAAGCATCTGCTTTTTCTAAAGTGGTCGCTGGATCTTGTTGACCTGCTAACATTTTTTCGAACTCTTTGACAATATTGTCGTTAACCTGTCCTTGTTTTTCATTACGAGGCCAGTATTTGACAAAGTCAGCCGATTGCGCATAATCACTACGATATGGCATGTCTTTGAACTCTTGAGAATCCAATACTTTGGTCACACTTGGAATATGCCCTGCTTTTGCCCACATGTCCCCATGTTCTGCAAGCCAATTGGCAAACGTCAATGCAGCTTGCTGTTTGGCTGGATCTTCTTGACTGTGCTTCGGCAAAGCTAATGTATGCGAATCGCCCCATGTTGCCGGTTGATCATAGATTTGTGGCATCGGTACTACCGCAAAGTCCAAATCTTTAATATTTTCAAATGATCCGGTACTCCATACCCCTGTGATGAGTACAGCTGCTCGCTGATCTTGAAATAATTTAACCGCATCATTTACATTCGGTGGAATTAATTTGGATGTATACAAGCTATTCACGTATTCTAATGCTTGTTTGGCTTGTGGATTGTTAAGTTCTGCTTTGCCATTTGCATCATAGAACTTCCCTCCACCAGTTAACTGATTATAGAAGCCCCAGAACATCCAATACGCATCTATACGCACGCTTGGTTGTGCAAGTGGAGCGACATCTGCTGGAACTGCATCTTTAATTTTAGTTAAAAATGCGGTAAATCCTTCTGGTGATGGATCGAATACAGGTTTGCCGTCTTTCAGTACCCCTGCTTTTTCCAGATATGTCTTGTTGTAATACATGACGATCGCATGAGTATCTAGTGGAATCGAATAATGTTTACCATCGTAAATCGTCGATTCTAAAATCGTAGGATTGAATGCATCCCAGTCCACTTTGGAACCTGCTGCTAGATCATCTAGTGGGGTCACATAACCCGCTGGTACAAATTGTGGCATCCGTGAGGAATGCAATACCGCTAGATCAGGCGCTTGATCCGAAGCTAACGATGTCTGTAGCTTGGTATAGTAATCTTCCGAGCGATTACTTAGCTGTTCCACTTGAATATCTGGATTCTCCTCATTAAACTTGCCTACCATTGCCGCCATAAATTCTCCATCTCCACCACTAAATGGTGTCCAGAATGAGATTTGTGTTTTACCACCTGTTTTGCCACTTTCGGTACTACTAGCAGGTGCACTACCTCCAGCACAAGCCGACAGAATAAACATAGCAACCAGTAGTATAGAACCAGCTTGCAACCATTTTGTTTTTCTCATCAATAGAACCCCCTTGTCGAATAATGAAGAATGTGCGTTTTTAGATAACGCTTACATTTCAAATCTTAATGTATTCTTCAAGAAGGAACCATGACGCTTTTTTCGATGGTATAGACATATATTTAGGTCTGTTGCCTATATGCGCATATTGCGTTCAAGCGATGATGAGATAGTGGCTACTTCATTACACCGGATGTTGATAATGACGACGACTGTCCCGATACTGTTTGGGTGTGGTACCTGTTTCTGTTTTGAATACTCTATTGAAATGCCTAATATTTACAAACCCTGTATCATAAGCAATCGTCGCAATCTTCTCATCACTATGGATTAATCGCTTGATCGCTTCTCGAATTCGAATATCAGTCAATACTTCGACAAATGAATGCCCTAATCTATTTTTGAACAGACTGCTGAGATAAGAAGCATTTAAATAGACTTTTTCTGCCATTAGACTGAGGGTGATCGGTTCAGCATAATGTTCTTCCAGATAACGTACTACCTGATCTACAGCGTGGATCACATGCCCTTCTTTACGCTGAATCAGCTCATACAGCGAATACAATAAATCCCCACAATAACGGGCAAGTTGCTGGCGTTCATTGATCAGTAGTACATTTTGTAATATCCCACCCATATCCTGCTTATTCAGCCATTCACTGAGTACGTTATAATCCAAAGCAATCTCATAACACTCTAATAATATTTTGCAGATCTGTTGTTGGATCACTTCAGGATTACTGATCTGACGGCATAATCGTTCGATAAAAGCTTGGACTTGCTTTGTTAATTCTTGTCCATTTTCTTCTGCTAATAATTGTTCCAAAAAATGTCGGTCTGCTGCTTCTAATCTTGATAATGGCATTGTATTTGTTGTGGAAGATTCATAGACAAGTACTTGATCTCCACCCGAAATCAAACGATAGAGCAGAGCTGTCTCTGCTTCACGATAGGATTGGGGTACCGATTCGAGATCAGCCACACCGCCACCGATACCTATCGTCACGGTCATCTGGGATATACGTTTAATGCTACGAATTAATTGTCCTGACAATGATCTAATCTGCCGGGCTGTCTGTTCACTGTGATCACTATTAATGAGTGCAACCACTTGATGATGATCGATAAATGTGTAACCTTGCAAAGGCTCCAATATGATCTCACGGACAAATTGTTGAATATACAAAAAGAACAGTTCAGGATCATTCTGTTGATACCGTTGTTCTGTGACAGAATCTCGATCCAATTGAACAATCAGACAATATATACCTGTATGGGGAAAAGAAATATTCGCTTGATCCAATAATTCGCCTTCATCATAAGCACTATTGCCATGAATCAGACTGCTTAATATTTGTTGTCGGATCACTTGCTGACTAGGAATATGCTCTGCTAACGATTGCGATTCATTTTCTTTGGTTAACTCTGCTTCTACTTTGCCCAAAGCGGTGTACAGTTCTTCTTTATTAACAGGCTTAAGTAAATAATCTCTGGCTCCACTGCGAATCGAATGACGTGCATATTCAAAATCATTATGTCCACTGAGCACAATACAGCGAATAGATGGATACTGTTCTGCTACTGTGGCTTGAAGCTGGATACCATCCATACGAGGCATCCGTATATCGGTGATTACTAAATGAGGGCGTTGATCCTGAATCATTTCCAGTGCTTCCAGTCCGTCACGCGCTTCACCGATCACTGTCCATTCCAGATTAGATTCATGAATCAAATGGGTGATTCCTTTACGAAAAATCATTTCATCATCAACAACTAATACGTTATACATGATCAGTATCTCCTTTCTTCAACTCCTCTATATGATCAACCTCAACGATAGGCATAGTCACGATCACTTGTAATCCTCCTTCATCCCGATTATGCAACGTAATGCCATACTCATTACCATATTTGAGTGCAATTCTGCGATGAACATTAACCAATCCATGACCTCCCGGCCCTTCTGGCAATATCCCTGCTTCCATATGGTGATGTTGTTCTTCAATCCATTCGTTTTCCATACCCGGTCCATTATCGATCACATCAATCTGAATCTGTTTATTCTGTCTATGCACTTCTATCTGAATATAAATATCTCCACGACCTCGTTCTAAGCCGTGAATAATTGCATTTTCTACAAGCGGTTGTAACGTTAAACGAATTATCGGATGTTGTAGCAATAATGGATCTGCATGAATCGTATACGACAATCGCTCATCATATCGGATACGCTGAATCGACAGATATCCTCGTACATGCTCTAGCTCCTGTTCAATCGTAACTTCACTATGATCGCTTCCGATACTATACCGAAGCAGAGCACTCAGATGATTGGTCATCTGCACCACTTCACGATTGCCTTCGAGTTCAGCGTACATACTGATAGAACCCAGTGTATTGTAGAGAAAATGAGGATTGATCTGACTTTGCAGTGAAGCAATCTGTGCATTTTTTTCTCGAATCTCTGTTTCGTATAACCGATAGGTTAATGACCCTAGACGAGACACCATAATATTAAACGTTCGACTTAAATGTCCGATCTCATCGGTCTGATGTACTGGCAAAGCAATATCGAATTCTCCCCGTTCTACAAGTTTCATCGAATCCCGTAATACACTAAGCGGTCTTGTGATTCGCATCGCATGAAAAATCGACACAATTACCGATATAATGAGACAGATGCCGCCTAACCAGATCATTTGCCGATTCACCTGCCGGGCATCCTGTACCAAGACAGCGACAGGCACTGCTTGAAGAACCGTCCAATGCGTGACAGGCGATGTCTGATATGTAAGCAACACGGATTGTCGCCCACTATCTATCGTTAATGTTCCTTCTCCTCCATACTGTTGCAAAGTAGCATCTTCTACAGGAAAAGACGGGCTTTTATAAATCAATTGCTTATGCTGATCCATCATGGCAAATAACGAGGTCGGAGAACCGGCAAGATGAGTAATTCGATCTGTGAGTGCTTCAGCAGGCACATCGATCACCAGTGTACCTAATTCTTGACCATCATCCAGACTACGAATCTTACGCGCAATTGAGAACACTTGATATACAGTTCCATTATCAGACAATATCGCATGAGGAGCGACAAAATATCCTTTACCGGATAATGCTGTATTTACAGGTAATAATCGTTCTCGATCTCCTGACTCTGCAAATCGACCGGGACTATCAGGCAATTCTACATAAGACGAATGCGTATGATTGGTAAACAAAGCCACTCCTGCGATATCTACACGTCCATTGACCCGAATCCGTCGTACAAAACGTTCTAATAGTAGACGATCTTCATATCGATCAATCACTTGATCTTGCTTATCATGCTCAAGATACTCCATCATTTCTGGAGATTGATACGGCAAAATAGATAATAAAACCAACTCATTCATATAAGCATCTAGATTCGATGTAAATTCACGCACTACATCCGCTTGATATTGCCCGGCATTGTTTTGAATAGAATCGGAATAGCCAATACTCGATATCCATGAAGAGATGACTAACGGAATCGAAATCAGTGTGATATTCATAATAATCAGCCTTGTGACCAACCGCATATTTTTCCAGCGACGAATCCAATGTTTTATAGGTATCTGCATCCCTTACTCCTTCAAAATCTGGTTAATTAACGGCTCTAAATGATTTAACATTTGATCAACACTTTGCTTGCCGTACCAGATTTTCTCCAATTCATTAATCAGCGCATCACTCATCATAATTTGCTTCGGATGACTGGGGAAATATTCGACATGATTGGCTTCTGCAACATACTCTTTACGAAATGGAAGCGACAAATATGCAGGTGATAAAGCTTCGGCTTGAACAGCAGGTACATGTCCTGCTTCTCCCCATATGGCTCCATGCCGGGCTAACCAGTTGGCAAATTTAATCGCCGCAAGTACTTTTTGAGGATCTTGTTCATGATGGGTTGGAAAAGCAAGTGTATGCGCATCACCCCATGATCCAGCATGATCATAGATTTGTGGAAAAGGCATGACCCCAAAATCCAAATCAGGTACTTTTTCAAACGAACCGATAGACCATACGCCTAGAAAAAGTAAAGCTGCTTTCCCCTGTGCAAATTCATTAGAAGCATCATTGATATTCGGCGGAATCAATTGTTGATCATACAGTGAAGTGACTAATTCTAGCGATTTCTTAGCGGCAGGCATATTTACAGAAGCACGTGTGCCATCCGAAGTATATAATTGTCCTCCTCCATCGATCTGAGCGTACAATGACCACCATAACCACAACGAATCAATACGCACATTGGGTACAGCTAGAGGAGCAACATCTTGTGGGATATGCTGTTGTAATTTCTGCAAAAAGTCTACAAATCCTTGTTCTCCGGGTTGCATCTGTACTTTGCCATTTTGATATAAGCCCGCTTTGGCTAACCACTTTTTGTTGTAATACAATATGCTAAAATGAGTATCCAGTGGAATTGCATAATGTTGTTCATTGACCATTGTTCTTGCAAGAATTGATGGATTAAAGTCTGTAAAATGTACTTGCGCTTTTGCAGCGAATTTATCTATATTTTGTATAAATCCTGCGGGGATATACTGAGCGAACATAGACGCATGTACAATCGCTACATCTGGCGCTTCTTCGGTCACGATCGCTGTCGATAATTTGGTATAGTAATCATCTGATTTATTATTTTTCATCGTGACTACAATATGATCAGTATTCTCTCGATTGTACCGTTGTACCAATTCATTCATAAATGAAATATCGCCCCCACTAAAAGGAGTCCAAAATGATATTGAAATAGACTCGGGAGCAGATAAATCCGTAGAGGATATTGTGTTCTGTCCATCATCCCATAACGATGATAATCCTCCACGATAAACTCCATAACTTATCAGTCCAATCATCAATATCATAAGGCTTAGCAACACACTATATAATCTAAGCTTTGTCATCGAAAATAAAGACTGTTTGATCCATTTCATCATATAATTCAACCTCGCTTTGTAGATGTGCTTCATCCTTAAGTAAAACCAAGCGTACGAATTATGCCTAATGTACCTGTTTGATCTCAAAGTGTAAACGGTTAAACTCTTCATTCAGACCCTCTCTTGAATATCTCCAATAGAATGTCTATCCATCCAAAATATCGTCCTGTTCCACAACTCTATTCTGCGTTACAGTTCCTATTGTAAGCGTTCTCTATTTTAAGAATATGCAAAGGGGTTGAATCAATGAACAGTCGTCGATTGATGATCAAAGGAGGATTTTTATTTTTGCTATTCACTTTGCTTATGAGTACCAGTATCAGTATGGCTTCAGCAGCATCTGTACAAAAACAGTTTTATAATGTCATTATGCAAGATGGTGCAGATCCGTGGATGTATAAGCATACCGATGGATTCTATTATTTCACAAAAACGACAGGGAACAATGTCACGATCTGGAAATCTTCAACATTAACCGGGATTGATGCTGCTGAAAAACGTGAAATTACCACAGGTGGACAAAATGTCTGGGCGCCTGAAATTCATTTTCTTAATGGAGCCTGGTATATTTACTATGCCAAAGACGATGGAGATAATGCTAATCATCGTATGTATGTGATGCAGAATACGAGCAGTAATCCTATGCAAGGTACTTGGGTAGATAAAGGTCAAATTACCGACACAACGAACCGCTGGGCGATCGATGGCACTCCACTATCAGTTAACGGACAATTGTACTTTATCTGGTCAGGTTGGGAAGGAACCGATAATGTTAGACAAAATCTTTATATTGCCCATATGAGTAATCCGTGGACGATTGATTCTGTACGTGTTGAAATTGCTCGTCCTACGTATGCATGGGAAACGAATCATCAACCTAACGTCAATGAAGGCCCTCAAGTGGTGATCAAAAACAACAACATTAATCTAATCTATTCTGCCAGTGGAAGTTGGACGAATGATTATGCGTTAGGCTTAATTACAGCACAGACAAACAGCAATTTATTAAGCCCTTCGGCTTGGAGCAAACGTGCTCAACCTGTATTTTCTTCTGCTAATGGAGTCTATGGCCCGGGTCATGCTTCATTTACCACTTCTCCTGATGGCAAAGAAGATTGGATTGTATATCATGCTGCCAAATTCAACAATTCAGGCTGGAACCGAGAAATTCGCACTCAGAAATTCAGCTGGAATACAGACAATACACCTCAATTTGGTCAACCACTGAATCCGAATGTACAGATAGCTATTCCATCAGGTGAACCAGATCGCAACCGTTATGAAGGCGAGCAAGGAACTTTTGGCGGAGCAGCTTATGCTTCTTCAAGCCCTAATGGTTCAGGATCGTCCAAAGCAGGTCATATTGATACAACAGGCAGTTATGTACAATATTCTGTGAATGTTCCTACAACAGGAACCTATATGCTAGCTGCACGTACAGGCAATGGCACCGATGGACTGGATTGGTCTACTCTGCGCCTTTCTGTCGATAGCAATAATGCAACAGACTTTTTTATTACGAATAAAGGTTGGGAAAATTGGGGATTATCAACGCAACGTCTATCGTTGACAGCAGGTAATCATACGATTCGTTTTAGTAAAGGAAATGGTTATGGAGAGTTAGACTTCTTCGATCTAGTACGTATTCAATAAATATAGGATGCTTTCAGACTTGAGATGACAAGCTACTGAATATTCAATATCTTATGACATCGCTATCTTATACAAATTAAAAAAATCCTGTCTACTATAGCGGAATTTCGCTGGGTAGACAGGATTTTTGATATTAAAGTTACTATTTATAGATAGATGAACATATTCTTTTTGATACAACAGAGCTTATGATGCAGAAGGTACTGCTGTTTTGGCATCAGATGGTTGTTGACGTCTGGAAATAAAGAATAACGCTACCCAGATTAACAAGAATCCGACCAATTGAGCCCATGTTAATAATTGTCCAAATACGATCCAGTTAATAATGACACCGACTAATGGAAAGCTCAATTCTGCTAATGTTGCTACCGAAGCTTTGGTGGTCGATAATCCTTTATAATACATCAATAGACTGAGCAAGCCCGGCAATAAGGCTTGACCTAGCAAATTCAATGATACCGCTGCGATACCACCAGAATCAGCAGATAGGCTCCAAGCTGCACCTTCATGCCAAGTTAATACAAGCAATAATGGTAGTGCCATAATAAAGCGCAATGATGTGACGGTCTCATATTTCATCTGTCCCACCATTAAGCGTCCCATAACTGTAGATCCACCCCATAATGCAGCTGCACCTAGAGCAAATAAACTACCGACCTGTACAAATTCACTCATATGACCAATCGGAATCGCGAATCCGAAAGTTAAAATATACGTACCGACTAATGCTAAAGCAAATAACCAGCCAAATCCACGCGGTAATACTTCTTTCAAAATAATACGGGCTAATACGATGGCAAAGATTGGTTGTAATTTCTGTAATAATAAGACGGCATTGAGGTTACCATGAGCCAATCCCATCGTAAATAGAATCGTAGCAATTGCTGATCCACCCCATGATAAGAACAATAACGCTCCAATATGGCGCATTTTTAATCCTTTTAATTCAGCACGGTTCACCCATAATACCGGAGCCGCCGCTAGAAAAACAATCAAATGCTCCAACAATACCAACTGAGTTGAAGTCATTGTTTTCAGCAAAATAATTCGGAACAGTGGATCAACGCCCCATAAAGCGGCGCCTACAAAAACAAGCCAAAATCCACTTTTAATATGACGCTGTCTAGCTGATGATGCTGTTTTGATGTTATAACTTGCATTTTCCATGATTCAAACTCCCTACGTGATTAGAATTTGAATATGAGATCTCATACGGAAAGCCCCCGTTATCAACGTACAATAAACGGGGGCTTGATCAAATAAACGTGCAACTGTATTTTACAATACACTGGCATGCTTATCGGTTGATCTTCTCCCATCCGGACTTTACCGTCGGCTCTGGATTCTCACCAGATCAGTCATTCCTCTATAAAACGAAAAATGAGTCGCGGGCTACCATTTTTTCACTTGTAAAAAAATGTTCACCGCCGGTCGGGAATTGCACCCTACCCCGAAGATCTCTATTCGATTTTGGTTTGTTAGTATAATTTAGCTACTCTCATGTTTAACCATGAAAACAAGATTTGAAAACTTTCTTGTATCAAACATTCAATATATCTCATTATAAAGATACTTTTAGTAACTTGCAATAGTTTTGTACAAATAAATAGCTAACAATAGATTAAAACATTTAATCCCGATCAATTAACTATACTATACAACAAATATAATTTCTGTCTAGTCATGATCGAATGTTTCTATACATTTATAGATTTGTCGATAAAAATGGAAAATATAACTATTTTCTTTTGCATTACTCTATTGTCACATATCTGTAACAGTTGTATAATCATAGATGCTTTACATGTTTCCACAATATTCAGTACATAATTGAGAGGGGTAGAAAAATTTGGATTATAATTCGCAAAACAATGGTTACCCGCCTGCGCAACCGGATGCACCTGCTTCTATTATTAGTGTGAAAGAATGGATGCTTACACTTTTATTGTTAGCTATTCCAATTGTCAATCTAGTAATGTTATTTGTATGGGCTTTTGGTGGCGGTACTCATCCTACCAAAGCTAACTATGCCAAAGCAGGACTGTTATGGGCAGCAATCGTTATTGTTATTTACATTGTTATCTTTCTTGTTTTCGGTGCAGCATTATTCGCAGGTATGGGCAATATGGAACGCAGCGGATACTAATAGAACAACCAAAAGAAGCACCTCGCAGGGTGCTTCTTTTTTTGTCTATTTTTAAATAGATGTTCTTAGTAACGATCTAATACCAATTGTGTTTTGAGTGAATCTTGTGGTACTAACCAACCTTCTTGATTCAAATAGTTCATTAATTGTTGACGATCTGCTGCTGCTGTATTGTAATCATCGGTTTTGAACGAAATCTCTATCACTGGCTCTGTACCTGTTCCTGAAGCATTGCGAATGGGCCAAATTTCAACATCCACATCGATTCCGTTCCATGTTCCTTCATATTTACTAGCTACTACAGGTCCATAAGCACGAGACACTTTTAGCTGCTTTTCACCCCAGCTTGATCCATCTTTCCACTTTTTCAATTTCCCTGGAAGATTATCTACAAGTAGAGACAATGCTTTGCTATCTGCTGGCAATGTGGCTCCTGATGTGGTTGCTTTAGACTTTTTATCATTAGAAAGACTTAACGTCTGCTTACCATAACCCCAATCGACTTCAGCTTCATAATTCGTATCTGATGCATCAAATCCTTGTTGATTCGCTAGAGTTAACGCCGCATCAATATTTCCGTTAGCAATGTTATAACGCTTTTTATACGTCATTTCAAAATTATCTTTATCTGCTTTTTTGCGAAAACGTACATTCCAACCTTCACTATCTAACTGCTTATCACTAGTATCGAAATACTCTACCGCAATTTTCTGCGCTGTTGCAGGTAGATCAAAAGCATCTTTCACTTCAGACTGAATCGTTAGGTCGCTGTTCAGAATATCATCATCCAGCATAAATTTAACCTCATACGTTGGTGTGAGATTGGCGGCTTTGGCATCGACAACAGATGTAGATTGTGGAATATACAATCCTGCGAACAACACACTGCTTAGCAATACCAATGGAGCTTTTTTACTGAGCTTCAATCCTAAATTCATTTGCAAATTCTCCCCTGTCTGTGGAATATCATTTGACTACTACTCCAATGTAACAGTGAAGAATGATAGCGGAATCAACAGATATAGATCATTTCGTAAAAGATATCTATAGTTTCTATATGCTATTCATCACTTTTTCGATGCTACTGATATCTGCACCTAACTAAAATATTTCACAAACTGATGAATAAGCCCTGAATAATGACGTTGACTGTTATACACATAATAAATGTAACGATGAAAAGGCGTATTCGGTAATGGTCGCATGTGGAGTAATCCTTGATGCACCTCTTCTTCGACAGCCATTTTGGATAAAAAAGAAACATACTCTCCCAGCATGACCGACTTCTTAATCGCTTCAGGTGAATCAAGTTCCATATATTGCTCGGATACCACACCTACACTACTCATCCAGCGATTGCTCAATTGACGTGTACTTGATTCGCTACCATGAAGAACAAATCGGCTTTGACGTAGCGTGTCCATATGCAACTCTTCATAGTCTGCCAGCTTGTGATCCGGCGCGAAAATAGCCACCATTTCATCTTCATCGACTAATCCTTTGACTAATGAAGGATGTTCGAATGGTTCAGTCAGCATAATACCCAGATCAATCTCATGATTAATCAACATTTCTCTGATCACAGGCGAAGGCTTTACAGCAATCGAAATACTCACTCCCGGATAAGCACGACTGAACGTATCTATAATAGAAGGTAATAAATAGGTCGCTGGTACATAACTTGCTCCTATTCGTAAATTTCCTCGTTCCAATGCTCCAAATTCTTGTACCACTCTTCTCGATTCTGCGGCTAATGCGTTAATCTTAACTGCATAATGAAGTAGCGCTTTACCCGGTTCTTTGAGCATTACTTTGCCACCTCTGGATTCGAACAACGCAACACCCATTTCTTTTTCCAAACTTTTCATATGAAAAGTAACTGTCGGTTGCTTGAGCCCTAACTCATCTGCGACAGCGGTAATTTTGTGATGTCGGTCTAATAATTCTACTATTTGAAATTTGATCAAATTCATCGTATAACCCCCATCATTGCTTTTCTTCCACCGTACCATAGAAACATTCGATGATTGTCAAAAGGAACACACTATAAACTTAATGTTGCGTTTACATTCCCCACATACCCCGTGCAAATTGAGCAGATATACTACATATAGAAAGTAGTTCAGGGCAGTATTCGCACACAGTAATCATGCCGATGAACAAGCGTCAAAGATAGGTGGAATACAAAATGACAGCATTAACGATTCAAGGGATCAGCAAGTCTTTTGATGGTGTACAAGCATTACAAGCGACTGATCTAGTGATCGCTTCTGGCAAATTCACAACATTACTCGGACCTTCTGGTTGTGGTAAAACTACATTATTACGTATGATCGCTGGACTTGAAACGCCCGATCAAGGAGAGCTACGGATCGAGAATGATATTCTGTACTCTTCCAAGCAACGTAAAAATGTCCCTCCACACCGCCGTGGATTTGGAATGGTATTCCAAGAATTTGCCTTATGGCCGCATCTCACTGTTTTTGAAAATGTCGCTTTCAGTCTACGTGCTTCCGGTCAGAAAAAAGATATTCAAGCACGCGTTATGACTGCACTGACACAAGTACGTCTGCAAGGAATGGAACAACGTTATCCACATCAACTATCAGGTGGACAACAACAACGGGTCGCTTTTGCAAGAGCGATTGTGATGCAACCACGTCTAATTCTATTTGATGAACCACTAAGTGCATTAGATGCCATTTTACGTGATGAAATGCGAACAGAGTTAATGAATTTGGTACAACAGTTAGGTGTAACAGCCCTCTATGTTACCCATGATCAGACTGAAGCTATGGCGATGTCTGATGAGATTATTGTGATGCAGTCTGGATCGATTTTACAACGTGGAACACCTGAACAAATTTATCGACAACCGACTCATCCATTTGTAGCTCGCTTTATTGGACATTCCAATTGGATTGATAATGGACATCAGATGGTTCGTCCCGAGCATATCCGCTGGCAGAGCAATCATTCGCCTGATGAACATATACATACTGGAATGATACAACAGGTCAGCTATATGGGTGATCGCTATGAAATTCTATTGGATATGGGTGAAGAACGACTCTGGACGGCTTATCAAGATGAACGAATGACTGTCGGTGAACAGGTCCATATTTATATTTCCGCACAACATGTTCATACGATCAATGCTGTCTCTGTGTAATCAGCTATTTAAATATGGATTTAACCACTCTAGGAGGAATAAATAATGAAATGGAATCAATTGTGGCAAAAAGGAAGTCTGCTTGCTTTAACAGCGATCTTGGGAACAACACTTGCAGGTTGTAGCACTTCGACAGGCGCATCAACTGCGGGTTCATCTACAGCAAAAGATGCAGGTACACTGGTTGTCTATAGTGCAGGACCTGAAGGATTAGCTAAAAAAATTCAAGCAGGTTTTGAAGCCAAAACAGGGATTAAAGTTGAAATGTTCCAGGGAACAACAGGTAAAATCCTTTCCCGTATGGAAGCTGAAAAAGCCAACCCTGTAGTCGATGTGGTTGTTCTCGCTTCTCTTCCCTCTATGCAAGCATTAGCAAAAGAAGATATGACACTCGCTTATCCAGAAGCAGCTAATCACGATAAATTAGTCAAAGATTGGTCAGATACAGAAGGTAAATATGTGAGCTATAGCGCTTCTGCTCTCGGCATTGTCTACAATACCAAAGAAGTGACGACTCCACCTACATCATGGGCAGATCTTGCGAAGCCTGAATGGAAAGACAAAGTGAATATTCCTGATCCTTCGTTGTCTGGATCTGCGCTTGATTTTATTACAGGTTATTTAAGTGCTGAAGGTGATAAAGGTTGGTCATTATTTGAACAATACCAACAAAATGGAGTTGCTATTGCAGGTGCGAATCAAGAAGCACTTGATCCTGTCATTACTGGAGCCAAATCAGCTGTAGCTGCTGGTGTCGATTACATGGCATACAAAGCCAAAGCTGATGGTGAACCTGTCGATATCGTGTATCCAAAAGAAGGTACAGTCATTAGCCCACGTCCTGCGGCGATTATCAAAACAAGTCAACATGCTGATCAAGCTAAGCAATTTATCGACTACCTATTGTCAGATGAAGCACAACAAATGGTAACCAGTGCTTATCTATTACCAGGAAGAACTGATATCACTGCTGACAACCGTGCCAACTTAAGTGAAATTCCAACATATCCTGTGAAATGGGATTGGATGGGCGAACACAGCGAAGAAACAACAACCAAATTTACGAACCTATATAAATAAGTGGTGATCCTATGATGAAAACAAATACTAATCGAACTCTATTCACTTATCAAAAAATCAGTACGGCTGCGGCATTTTTGCTGCTCGCCGTACTAATTGTATTTCCGCTCCTGATGATTTTCCGAACAGCTATTGACCAAAATGGTGTGATAGATCTAATGGCTCCTTTGCGTCTGCTCGGTCAAAGTGATCTTACTTCGGTGATGTTCAGTACATTATGGCTGGGATGTTGTGTGATTGTCACGACGACAGTGCTGGCGCTACCTTTAGCGTGGATGATGGCGAAAACAGCGATTGGTAGACAACGTTGGTTAGATGTTGTTTTTCTGATCCCTTTTATGACACCCCCTTATATTGGTTCTATGGGTTGGATGTTATTTATGCAAAAGAACGGCTATATGGAGCAGATTCTTCCCGCTTCAGCCAAAATCACACCTGCTTTTTTCAGCTTTGGTGGCATGGTCATGATTATGAGCCTACATCTGTTTCCTTTTCTTTATCTAATTCTGCGCAATACGTTAGAACAGATCGGCGGAAGTACAGAAGAAGCCGCTTCTGTTCACGGTGCTTCCTTTGGCTATCGTTTCCGTCGCATTATTTTACCGTTATTATTGTCTAGCTATGCGATGGGTGCTCTATTAATCTTTGTCAAAACGATTGCTGAATTTGGTACACCGGCTACCTTTGGTCGCAAAATCGGATTTTATGTTATGACGTCTGAGATTCATAAATATATTTCCAGTTGGCCGATTGATTTTGGCAAAGCGACCTCACTTGCTTCTTTACTTTTAACAGCATGTCTATTGATGTGGTATATCCAAAGTATATTAAGTAGTCGTTACTCTTACCGCTTAACAGGAGGTAAAGGATCACGTAGTAAAAAGTATTCTCTGCGTGGTTGGAGTGGAATTGTCTGCTGGTTGTATATCAGTGTATTACTGATTACCTCTATTGGTATTCCTTACTTTTCTGTGATTACGGCTTCATTATTGCGCTTGCGTGGAACAGGGCTAGCTGTCGGTAACTTTACGTTAGAGCATTATAAAGACTTGTTAAGCTGGGGTTCTGAAAGTATGGAAGCACTCATCAATAGCTTTACCCTTTCACTTGTAGCTGCGACGATTGCTGTATTAATCGGTACATTTCTAGCACTCAAAGTTGGACAGGGCAAACGATGGTCACAAAAAGGAATCGACCTATTCAGTCTAATGCCGAATACCGTTCCTGGAATCGTGATTGTTGTAGGATTGATCTTATTCTGGAATTCACCATGGATGCCTATTCCTCTTTATAATTCATATGGCATGGTGGTCTTAACGTATATTATTTTGTTCTTGCCGTATACGTTACAGTATGTCAAAGCGAACAATGGACAGATTGATCCTATTTTATTACAAGCCGGTGCAATCTCTGGCGGACATCCTTTATATGTATTCCGTCGTATTTTACTGCCTCTACTGCTTCCCGGTATGATCGCAGGTTGGACAATGACGTTTACGATTGCTAATCGTGAATTGGTGGCTTCCCTGTTAATTTTGCCACCATCTATGCAGACTTCTGCAACGTATATTTTTGCTCAATTTGAACAAGGAGCTGTATCGATGGGAATGGCGATGGCTGTCGTTTCAGTGGGGATTACTACAATCTTACTGCTGATTTTACAAACGTTACCTGCTTATCGGAAGCAGCAAGTATCATGATGGAACTCACTATACTTGGCGGTGCAGGTGAACATGGTCGATCCAGTTATCTACTCCAACAGGGGGAGCAGAGTCTGTTACTTGATTATGGTGTCAAAAAAGAAGGCGATGGACAATATCCGATCACACCTGATATGGATGAAATGGTCGCTAGTCTACAGACTGTCTTTTTATCGCATGCTCATGAGGATCATTGTATTGCATTACCTTTGTTATATAAACATGGTTACACAGGCGATGTCTGGACAACTAGAGCTACGGTAGGGCAATTACCTGCTTATTTTGAAGCTTGGAAAAAGTATACCGATCATCGCTCAGCAACACGCCCTTACGATGATGAAGATCAACAGCGTATCCAATTTCGTTATTTGGAAGATATCGCCCCACCGGGGAGCTGGAGCCCTTTATTGCCTCATCTGAGTGTGTGCTGGGGTCGAGCAGGACATTTACCCGGTTCGATCTGGTTAGCGTTATGCTGGCATGATAAATATATTTTCTTTTCTGGAGATTATACATCAGAATCCCAGTTGTTAGCCGCCGATCGTCCACTGCACCAGACACGATTAATCTCAAAAACGCAAACGATTCCGGGTATTCTCCCTGATCTGGATATGGCAATTATTGATGCTGCGTATGGTGTTGACCCTGATCATCAAGATAATAAGTTAACCCAGTTGAAGCGACATATCGATGAGACTCTTCGGCAGCAGGGATCGGTGATGCTTCCTGTACCGGTCTATGGCCGGGGACAAGAACTCATGTTATGGGCAAGTGAAGAATATCCGAACACGCCTCTGCTTGTCGAAGCAGGGCTACTTAACAACTTGCGTTCATTTACAGCCGATACGTACTGGCTTCATTCACAAGCATGTGCACGGATTGAACGTCTGCTTCAGCACCCATTGCTGTATGTCATGGATGATGAACTATCTCGCACCACTTTGCCTGCACAATATCAGCAATTTATTTTATTTACCGATGATGGTATGATGCAATCGGTCAAAGCACAACAACATTATGAACGTATAGCAAACAATGAACATAATGCCGTGATTTTTACAGGGCATCTGGCGCATGGTTGCTTCGGACGTAGACTGTTGCTCGATACAGAACGTGAAGGTTGTAAAGTCTATTATGTCCGTTACAAAGTCCATCAAGGGCTTCCTGATGTACGGCGAATGTTACTGGATCTCAAAAGTCCACCTGCACTACTTGTTCATGCGACCAAATCACGTACCGATGGACTGGCGCTACGATTAGAACAAGAAGGGTTCCATCGTATTCATTCATTGCTTCCAGAAGACAAAATACAATTTTGAGTCCCTATAATTTTGAGTCACAACGATGATCATGGGAATGATGATACATGAACATAATCATCCCATATCATTTCTTACCTTTTGTATAAAAAGGCAACAAAAAAAGCGTACCATATTCATATCCTAGGATACGAACAGGTACGCTTTTTATGACGGTTCAAAACAGTTCGAAAACGTTTTGAAATGGTGTTCAACGTACGTCTTAGTTTTTCAAGCCGTATTTTTTGTTGAACTTGTCTACGCGGCCACCGATGTCTGCGTTTCTTTGTTTACCAGTGTAAAACGGGTGAGAAGCAGAACTAGTATCAACGCGAATCACTTGATAAGTGTTGCCATCTTCCCATTCCATAGTTTCGCCGGAAGTTTTAGTTGTTCCACTCAGGAACTTATATCCGCAACTTGGATCAAGAAAAATAGCTTGTTGGAATTTAGGATGTCCTTCTTTTTTCATGAGTATCACCTTCGTTCATAAAATTAATCGCACTTTTCTTATTATACACCGTTATATCCAAATGTCAAAGAACTTATGTTTTTAATTGCAATTAATTTTGAAATTTTTTAGGAAAGCTTGGGATTCATCTCTGTTCCTACAATAACTACCGAATCTTCTGACTCTGTATGTTGCAATTGTTCTAATTCAGAAGCTACTTGTTGAATCATATCTGCAAAAGCCGCTAGTTCTTGTGAACGTCCTGCTTGATGACGGGACCACTCTACATTTTTGCCAAATTCAGATTGTACTTGATCCAGCTTACTCATAATCACTTTTAGCGTCAGACTGATATCTTGTAACGCATTTTGTGATGATCCGGCTAGCTTGCGTACTTCTTGCGCTACAATACTGAATCCTCTACCATATTCACCAGCATGAGCCGCTTCTATTGAAGCATTAAGACCTAACAGATGCGTCTGTTCCGATATTTCACGCATCACTGTTCCTACTTTACTAATCTCTTTGACTTCATGCCCTAGCTCGTCCATCTGTTGCAATGAACTTTCTTGTGAATGTGCCATTTGATCTGCTGATTCTGAGATCACACGTGCATTATCATTTAATTTGACAATCATCTCACTGATCCGATTAACGGCTTCTGTGACAGCCGTCAGCATATGCTCTTTTTGATTGACCATATTTTGAATACGGTGTTGCTCTCGTTCACCATATGCTTCTAGCACTAATTGGGAATCCAGATTAAACATCTTAGTCAACGCATGCAGTACTTTGATCCATTGATCAGGAATTTCACGTTCTAATACAACCGTTGCAATATCGGTATACGTCATATACGTACCTAGATAATAATCCGAATTTAGTCCGATTCGTGAGTGAATACGACCAATCTTAAGTCTTTGCTCGATAAATTCTTCATCTACCGTTCCTGCCGCTAGTGAAATCCAGTAATCTCGTTGTGTCTGCTTCAGTCGATCAATCGTAGAACCTGCTTGCTTAATAATCTCATGCAAGGCTGGATATTGCTCAATATGATTATAAAAGTGATCAACAACCTCATCAACGACTTTGACAAATAAATCATAATGATGATGCAGTAATTGCAAATCAGCTTCTGTTAAGCCAATATATTGAAGTTGTTGTTGACGCTGCTTGGATACTTGGATCATGTGTAATACCTCCTTTTTGATTGATTATCAATCTCTATGATTTTATTCGTATCTTACCTTTTATTGTAAAAGATAGCTAATACCTAACATAAAATTTCATTCAAAATAGAGTACGCAATCACTAACTATTTTTATAACCTATTTCATCTTTTGTATTGTTTTTGTAGCGCTTCTATCTTGTGATCATCCTATGCTATACTGTCGAACATAAGACTCAACATCGTGCTATTTTATGGATAAAAGATGTACGTATTTAAAAGGAGAGAACATCGTGGCTGTACAACGAGAAACCGAACTTTATCTTCCAATCAAACAGTTCTTTACAGCTCAAGGATATGATATCAAAAGCGAAGTAAGGCATTGCGATCTGGTAGGTATACGAGAACAAGATCAGGAACCCCTGATTATCGAGATCAAAAAAACATTCAATATCGCTTTACTTCTACAAGGGATCGAACGACTGAAGCTCAGCTCCAATGTCTATCTGGCTGTTGAAAAAAATCGTGCCAAAAAAGGAGCGCACAATCAGCGTTGGAGTGAAATCACTGAATTGTGCCACCGATTGGGCTTAGGGTTAATTGTCGTGACTTTGTACAAAACAAAAGCTCCCTTTGTCGAGATATTATGTAGTCCAGCGATATCTTCTAAGCCTGTTCGACCTGCTCGCCGTGGAAGTCGCAAACAAAGGTTGTTACAAGAAATTGCTGAACGAAGCGGAGATTACAATCTAGGTGGAAGTACAGGCACACCTCTGATAACCGCTTATCGTGAAAAAGCGCTGCGAATCGCTTCTGCTTTTGGTACCGACCTTTATCTATCACCACGGATATTGCGTGAGCGAAGCGGTGTCGGTACTACAGCAACGATAATGCAGCGCAATCATTATGGATGGTTTGAGCGGGTTGCTCGTGGTAGTTATCAATTAACTCCAGCCGGTAAGCTTGCTTTGGAACAATATGCGCATGTTGTCGAGAATCAGAAGTGACTTTGAGTTCTCATTTCAGCAATGCATTCAGAGATCAGATTCATGCCAAGTAATAACTCATCTCGTCCGGGATGGGTAAAATTAAGACGAATCGCACTTTTACCTTCATCACTAGCATAACAACGGGCACCTGGTAAAAATGAAACGCCTTTGGTCATCGCTCTTGTTAACAGTTCTTCGCCATCTAACTGATCTGGCAATGCTGCCCACAAAAACATTCCGCCTGAAGGCACATCTACTTGGGTTCCATGCCAGTTAGGACGTTTGAGCAATTCAAGCATTAATTTGAGTCGAATCTCATACTCACGATTCAACATTGTAATATGATTATCCCAATTGAAGCGTGGCGATTGTAACAGACGTAACAAAATCGCCTGATTCATTGAGCTGGATTGCCAATCGGCGGTTTGCTTGGCAGCTGACATCACTTCGATCAATCGTGGATCTCCTGCTGCCCAACCTACCCGTAAAGCAGGTGCGATCGTTTTACTAAATGATCCGATATAAAGAACATGATTGCCTCCTTGCTCCCGATCCAATTGAAACAAGCTTGGATAACGACGGCGGAAAGAACGAACCGATTCCAATCCATAACGTAAGTCTCCGTATGAATCGTCTTCTGCGATCAACAATGTATATCGCTTACAAAGCTCTAGGATGGCTCTTCTACGCTCTAAGCTCCATACTCTTCCCGTAGGATTAGCGAAGCTTGGTGAAGCGCACAATAGCTTAGGACCATGTTCTACAATCAATCGTTCTAGATCTTCTGGAATCATACCTTCTTCATCACAATCCACATGAATCACATTTGCCCCTTGTAGACGAAGCACTTGCAGACAACCTGGTGAAGCCGGAGATTCAACCAATACTGTATCTTCCCGATCCACATAAATACGCACTAACAAATCTATCGTCTGCTGACTACCTGATGTTAACAAAATATCTTCAGGATCTACATTTAATTTCTGATCGATTTGCCAGCGGGTATTGAGCCAATTACGCAAAGCTAATGAACCAGCTGCTTCTCCATACTGAAGAACAAGCGGACCTGCTGAAAAAACAGCCCCTGCCGCCTCTCCTAATTGTGCCAATGGAAAAAGTTCTTCTGCTGGTAATTCTTCAGCGAGCGAAATCCATGATTCTCGGCGCTGTCTATTATCAATCGACCTGACTGAAAATGAAGGCATATTACTCACACTTGCTGCAAAAGAAAATTCCACCGCTCCAGCCTCCTGTACGATGCTTTTTCAAGATCATACACCTGAACTTTAATCGAGAGCAACCTCTTTTACTGGAACGATACTTTCAGGCGGTGTGATCATGTTGTTCATCGTTGCTATATTGAACGAAGCAGTATGCGAATATAACGTGTATTTTTCAATCGCTTGAGCGCGGCTGTTCACACCAAGTTTGTTATATATTTTGCGTAAATAGTTATCAACAGAACGTCGGCTCACACGGATCATATAAGCGATCTTATCGTATGTAAACCCTTGTGTAATTTGGATCATAATCGTGTGTTCGATTTTGGAAAGATCAAAATAACCATCGGTAGGAATTTCAGCAGGAATAGGAACTACTCCTTGATGAAGCCATGACAGAGGAATAACGGTTGATCCTTGACGTAGACTACTGATTAAATGCAACAATTGTGCAGGTGAAGATTCTTTAGATAACATGCCACTAGCACCCATACTCATTAATCCTGCAAATAAGGATAAATTATTATCGCTGGTCAGCACGATCACATGGCTATCTCGACTCGCTTGTTTTACTTGGCGCAAATATAATTGAACCGATCCTTCAGGTAACGCATCATCTAGTAAAACAAGGTTAGGTTGAACACTAGCTACCAAATCGACGCCATCTTTTACAGAACTTGCAGTTCCGATAACACTCAAATGGGCTGTCTCTTCTAGTATCATTTTTGTTCCAAGCATCAGCGCCGGATGATTATCAATGATGATAACCTTCCAAATGTCCTCCATTTTGATACTTCCCCCTTTATAAAACATTATTAGTTACTGATTATTAACTTATATCTTGATATCGGCATCTTTCGTTAGATTTTTAACGTTTTTTGGATATTTGTGGATGTTGTCTCATGCGAGAATTGGATAATAGAAGAATTAGATACGTAAAATTTAAAATTAGTTTTAGGAAGATAGACTAGCTATATTGGACATGTTAAAATGGATTTTGGTCAAAAATAAAAAGCTTTATAGAGGTGAATAAATATGCATTCTAAAGCAGAGTCTTCTTCCCGTACAACGATGCGACATCAGAACAACAAAGGGTCCTCTGCCAAATGGTTTCTGGTATTTTGGATATTGATTATAGCGCTGGGTGCAACGATCGCCTACTTATATAGCAATCATATGAAGCAACAGATGATCACATCGATCAAAGCTGATACAGAGCGACAGATTTCATTATTGCAAAGTGATTATGAAAGTCGATTAAATGAAATGTCTAAAGAAATGACCGCTTTGCAAAGTAAAGTGGATTCGTTTAACGAACTGCTTACTTTTACAAAAGATAATGCGAGCAGCAAAACCGATAACAGCAACAAATTGTACACTCAATTGAATGAAGTCCAAAAGCAACTCAATACTTTACAAAAGAAAATGGATTTATTGAAATGAGTATACGTGCCAAAAAAATCAATCGGTTATTGATGTTAGCGACAGCGCCTTTTGCCGGGTTATTAGTTATTATGTTGCTTCAATCCAATCAGGTAGCTGTTCCTTTGGATATCGAAAAGTATGCACCAATCAATCATCTTAGCGATCAATCTCAACAAATTCTAACTCACCTGAAACAAGCTGAAAAAGTAGCTGTCCAGACTTCATCGTCTATTGAACGCACGACCAAGCTATACAATCAGACCACATCAACGATGTCTCATATTGTGCAGACTGCTTCTTCACAAGCCAGTAAGCCTGAACAAATTTACAATAAGCGGATCACTTCCAAATTAGGTGCAGCTTCTGAGAAAGTGAATAGTCAGCGCATCAATATTGAGCTGTATCGTCTAAATCCGGGCACATACAAAGCCTATGCTATGAAAATTAAGCTGAAAGAGCCTTCTGCGATGAATATGACACTCGGTAAAGATTCATGGGGTGGCGCAGAAACGACCTTAACAGCAGTTCAGCGTTCAGGAGCTATTGCCGGTATTAATGCTGGCGGTTTTGCAGACGGTGGTGGCAAACGCTATCCTTTAAGTACAACGGTGCTGAATGGAAAATATATCAATGGCTTTCAATCGACATTCAAAGACTTATTTTTTGTCGGTATGAATAAGACAGGGCAACTGATTGGCGGTAAATTTACAAGCAAAGCGAATCTGGATGCTTTAGATCCTTCATTTGGTGCTTCTTTTGTTCCGGTATTGATTCAAAATGGCAAAAAGGTACCGATTCCTGCCAAATGGAAAGCTTCACCTTTACGTGCCCCCCGCACAGTTATTGGTAAATATAAAGACGATCAGATCATTGTAATCGTTGCAGATGGTTATAATGAAAATGGAAGTTCAGGCGCTACACTGGTTGAACTGCAAAATAAATTATACAAAATGGGTGTTGTGGATGCGTATAATCTGGATGGTGGCGGATCGACTTCACTGATTTTGAATGGTCGGGTGATCAATCATCCTTCAGATGGGAACCTGCGTCCTGTACCTACACACTTTTTATTCTTCAAATAATGTGCTAACAAGTTAGTTTATCCACAGATACTATAAAGAACGACAAAAAAGAACCTTCCATTATGCACTATACAGTGCTGGAAGGTTCTTTTTGATTGCCCATTTTATAAAGAGACTACAAACGAGTTTCTTTTATCTAAAATGTCTTTTATTAATTAAATTAAGCATTTTTAGGAATTAAATTCATTTCTTCCATACATTGAGCACATACATAACGTTCTTTGAATTCGCCTACTTCTTCCATAGATCCACAGAAAACACATTTTGGGCGATATCTTTCCAAAATAATATGGTCGCCCTGTACCAAAATCTCTACAGGATCTCCTTCGTTCATTTGGTATCTTTTACGCAACGACTTCGGTAATACGATTCTTCCAAGTTGATCGACTTTACGTACAACGCCTGCTGGTTTCATACTAATATACACCTCGCTAATATTTATACTTTGTGGATTAAAGTAGTGAAGACAATAAGTGATTATAAAATTTGGAATATCAGCTATATATTCACTATACTTTATTACTTTCATTTATTTCTCCACTTACTTCTTTAATCCTGCTAACTTTTATTAATTCTTACCAAAATTTTGATACAGAGTTATGAAATGCTATTAATCCAAATGCAAAAAGTTAAGCTGACGTAGTGCTTCATATACAACGATGGCTGCTGAATTCGAAAGATTCAACGAACGTACATCGTCTGACATCGGCAGACGCATAGCTGTATCTGCATTAGCTGCAATTAATTCAGGTGGTAATCCCTTTGTTTCTTTACCAAATACAAAAAAGTCACCGTCTTGAAATTGAAAATCAGTGTATCTATTTTTCACTTTAGTTGTTGCATAGAAGAAACGGTGATCCGAGTAGGTCTTTTGAACCTCTTCGAAAGAATCATGATATTCAACATTGACTGCATGCCAGTAATCGAGACCTGCTCTTTTCAGTGTAGAATCGTCCGTTTTGAAGCCTAGAGGACGTACAAGATGCAGATGCGTTCCTGTAGCTGCGCATGTTCTAGCAATATTGCCGGTGTTTGCCGGGATTTCAGGTTCAACGAGTACAATGTGTAGTGCCATAGGTTTATTTCCACCTTTTATATAGTTCTTTTTGATTATAACCGATTTCGGTAAAATGCGACAGCTTTTGACAAAAATAATTGGAAATTTTTTTAAAAAAGCCTTCCCAGAGGGGAAGGCTGTCATTCCTTAGTACATTCAGCCATTTTTACTCTGAAATTCCTTCATAAATTCGACCAGAGCATTACAGCTTTCATAAGGAACAGCATTATAGATCGAAGCACGTAGACCACCTACGCTACGGTGACCTTTCAAACCAATAAATCCTGCTTCTTCCGAAGCTTTAACAAATGCTTTTTCCAATTCTTCTGATGCTAGACGGAATGTAACGTTCATGATCGAACGACTTTCAAGTTCAGCCGCCCCTTTGTAAAAACCATTACTGTTATCAATCGCATCATAGATTAGTGTTGCTTTTGCTTCATTTTCGCGCTGAATACCTTCAAGTCCGCCTTTTTCTTCAATCCATTTTAAGACTTCATTTACCATATATATCGAAAAAGCAGGCGGTGTATTGTATAGCGAATTATTTTTGGTATGCGTGCTGTAACGGAATATCGATGGAATATGCTTAGGAGATTCTGTAATTAATTCTTCTTTCGCAATAATTACGGTTACTCCTGATGGCCCTAGATTCTTCTGTGCGCCTGCATAGATCATATCGAATTTGCTCATATCCAATGGACGACTTAGAATATCACTCGACATATCTACTACTAAAGGAATATCTCCTGTATCCGGGAACTCTGTAAATTGTACGCCTTCAATCGTCTCATTCGAAGTCACATGCACATAAGAGGTATTTGCTGGCAGATCCAATTGAGATAGATCAGGAAGCTTCATATACTTATCTGCTTCTGAAGAAGCCACAACGGTTGTATCACCGACCAACTTCGCTTCGCTTAATGCTTTGCTTGCCCAACTGCCTGTAGCTACAAAACTTGCTGTTTGGCCTTCAGCTAATAGATTCATCGGAATCATAGCAAATTGAGTGCTAGCGCCTCCTTGTAAAAATAGTACCTTATAACCTTCCGGGTTGCCTAGTAAGGACAACAGACGATCCTGAGCTTCGCTATGTACCTTTTCATATACTGCGCCACGATGTGACATCTCCATAATAGACATTCCTGTATTTTGATAATCCACAAATTCTTTTTGTGCACGCTCTAATACTTCTAAAGGCAATGCAGCCGGTCCAGCATTAAAATTGTACGCTCTTTTTGTCATGTTGTTCTCCACCCTTTCAATTTCAACATTCCATTTTCATTTTGCGCTTATGATGCCAAGCGCTGGTTGTCAGATATTTTGCTTTGCAAAAATCATTTTCTCATTTTACGGGTCGCGCTTATGGTGCCAAACGCTGATGGTAAGATATTTTGCTTTGCAAAAATCACTTTTCCATTTTACGGGTCGCGCTTATGGTGCCAAGCGCTGGTATGTTAGGTTTGTGCTAAATGATTATCGCTATGATATCAGCTATTCTAGGGGTGATCAAGTGTCTTTTGTCACTTGAAATTGTGAGTTGAACCCAATTCTGTGAACAAACAGGAATGTAATCGTTTTATTTTTGAACTCATATAAAAATCCTCCGGAAAAGATGTTCCGGAGGATTTTGATTACATTATCTCTACGATCTACCTTTAGAAATAAGTAATAATTAGCAATCGTAGTACAAGCTGAACTCGTGTGGATGTACACGAATTGCAACGTCTTTCGCTTCTGCACGTTTGAATGAAATATAGTTTTGGATAAAGTCTTTTGTAAATACATCGCCTTCAAGCAAGAAGTCAAAGTCTTTTTCCAACTCATCTAAAGCTTCTTCCAATGATGCTGGAACACTACGGATACCTTCTTTTTCTTCTTCTGGCAATTCATAAATATTTTTGTCGAAAGGACCATATCCTAATTCACGAGGATCCATTTTTTTCTTGATACCATCAAGACCAGCCATCAACATTGCAGAGAACGCAAGGTAAGGGTTAGCAGTAGAATCTGGTGTACGGAATTCGATACGACAACCTTTAGGTGTTACAGATGCAATAGGAATACGAACTGCTGCTGAACGGTTACCTTTCGAGAATACCAAGTTAACCGGTGCTTCATAACCAGGTACAAGACGTTTGAAAGAGTTAGTACTTGGGTTAGTCAATGCGATCAATGCTGGAGCATGGTACAAGATACCGCCCAAATAATGCAATGCCATTTCACTCAAGTTTGCGTAAGCACCTTTTTCGTAGAACAAAGGAGTATCACCATCGAAAATAGATTGGTGAACGTGCATACCGCTACCGTTATCACCGAACAAAGGTTTAGGCATAAACGTTGCTGTTTTACCATATTGTTGTGCTGTGTTATGCACGATATATTTGTATTTCATTAAGTTATCAGCTGTTAATTTCAATGTGTCAAAACGGAAGTTAATCTCTGCTTGTCCAGCCGTAGCTACTTCATGGTGATGACGTTCAATGCGAAGTCCTGCTTCTTCAAGCAAACGACACATTTCGCTACGAATATCTTGTTGAGAATCGACAGGAGCTACTGGAACATATCCGCCTTTTTTACGGATTTTGAAACCAAGGTTACCGCCATCTTCTTTGCGGTTCGTGTTCCAGAATGCTTCGTTAGAATCAACGGAGTAAGAGGATACATTCACATCGCTTTGGTAGCGTACATCGTCAAAGATAAAGAACTCGGATTCAGGAGCAAAAAATGCTGCTGTTCCTACACCGCTTGTTTGCAGATATTCTTCAGCTTTCTCTGCAATACCACGCGGATCGCGTTCATAACGCTCGCCGTCCGGGGTGAAGATATTGCACATAATGTTCAACGTTGGATGAGCAGTAAAAGCGTCGATAAATACGGACTCCGGATCTGGCATCATAACCATATCAGACTCCTCAATACCGCGGAACCCAGGAATTGAAGAACCATCAAACGCAACACCATTTACAAAAGTATCCTCATCCACTTCACTAGCTGGCAATGAGATATGGTGAGCACGACCAGACAAATCCACGAAACGAAAATCAAACCACTCAATGTTGTTTTCTTGTGCAAGCTTCAATACGTTTTCTACCGCCATTTGTACTTTCCTCCCCAAATTTCCGAACATTACACTCTTTTTCGATGTCGAATGTTCATTCTCTCGATTTTTTTTCTGTCGTCATTATAAATCGTAAAACCTTACATCGTCAATAGCCTTTTTACATATCTCTAAAATTTATGTAAGATATGCTTACACTCATAGCTTACCAAAAAAGAAAACAGCTCGTCAATCCGTCAATTAAAAATCGGAATGAGTGAGCTGTTTTTTAAACCTTACATCATTTTCTAAATTAGCAGTATATTCCAGCAATACCTAACATGAAAATCAGGCATTTTATTTAAAAGCCATTTTTACTTTTATGCAGACGTATTCTTATTCAAATCAACTCATTTTTAAATAATATTCGGTTAATTTAAATATACTATACTTGCACAGAGGATTCAAAAAACGCCGCTGGTGCTTTAGCTGTAGCAAATGTTTTGCCCAAAAGCGGAGATAACTGTTCTAATTCACGCAATAATTTGGCAAATTGATCCGGGAATAAAGATTGAACACCATCACCAGTCATCGAGTTATCTGGATCGGTATGCATTTCGATAATCAGACCATCTGCACCTGCTGCTACTGAAGCTTTGGTCATAGGCTCTACCAGTTCACGACGTCCTGTACCATGACTTGGATCTGAAATCACAGGTAAGTGGCTCAATTGTTGTAAAACAGGAATAGCCGATAGATCAAGCGTGTTACGAGTGTACGTCTCAAACGTACGAATACCACGTTCACAGAGCATTACATTAGGATTACCACCCGCTAGAATGTATTCAGCCGCATTCAAAAATTCATCGTACGTCGAACTGAATCCACGTTTGAGCAATACAGGCTTCCGGCTTTCTCCTAATTTGCGTAACAAATCAAAGTTCTGCATATTACGAGTACCTACTTGCAAAATATCAGCGTATTGTCCGCAGATATCAACATACTCTGGCGTCATGACTTCTGTAATCGTCAGCAGTCCATGTTTCTTCCCTGCTTCTGCCATCATAATCAATCCTTCAACACCTACACCCTGGAAGCTATATGGACCTGTACGCGGCTTAAACGCTCCCCCGCGTAATACCTGTCCACCTGCCGCTTTGACCAGACGAGCAATCTCATCAATCTGTTCTGCGGATTCCACTGCACAAGGACCGCCCATAACGACGAGTTCGCCGCCACCAATCGATACATCTCCAATTTGGATAACTGTATTTTCAGGATGGAAGTCACGACTAGCTAATTTGTAGGATTTGGAAATTTTCATTACTTTGTCTACACCTTTCATCTGCTCTAAATGTTCCATTAATCGAGGCTCAGCTGTTCCAATAAGTCCGATTACAGTATGATCTGCTCCACGAGAAATGTGTGCTTGTAATCCTGCTTGTTCAATCACGTTGGTAATCTCTTTTACTTGCTCCTGCGGTGTTTGGTTCGATACGATAACGATCATATTTGATCTTCCTCTCATTGTGGAGTTGGTGATGATATACACCTAAATAGACAACTATATAAAATGACTGAAATATGAGATATTTATTTGTATTTTGCATCATCACTTAGACGCTTGTTCGCTTTTAAGCTTTTAATCACTAAAGTAAATATACAGCACTCTATAAGACATGTCAAGCAGTGTCATAGTACAAAATCTTGTACGCATAGTATAAAGAATAAAAAAATAAAAAGTGCCTTTCCCATCAAGGGTTAGGCACTTTTTGTATATCTATTCGTGGACAGTGTCCATCAGTGGCGGACAGGTTGGTTGGTTGTTCTGCCTTTTTTCTCACGTACAGGTGGTAACAAACGTTTAGGATCTACAGTTCTTACCATTTCCCATGTGGATTCGTCATCGTTATCATACTTCTCTAAATAGTTAATCACTTCTTTGGTGATCGGAGTTGGCGTCGATGCACCTGCTGTAACAGCCACTCTACTTTTACCAATTAACCATTCACGCTTAAGCTCTGTAAGATCAGAGATACGGTAAGCAGTAACGCCTGCGATTTCTTCGGATACCTGTGCTAAACGGTTAGAGTTATTACTACGTGGGTCACCTACAACGATTACAAGCTCTGCTTGGCCGGCTTGTTCAGCTACCGCTTCTTGACGAACCTGAGTCGCTAAGCAAATCTCATTGTGCACTTCTGCTCCCGGGAATTTCTCCAGAAGATTTTTCATAATCAAACGAATATCCCATTGGCTCATTGTGGTCTGATTGGTAATCACAATTTTGCCTGCTGGAATCTCTAAATGATCAATCTCTTCTTCTTTTTCAATCAAATGAACTTGATCCGGTGCAACACCAATCGCACCTTCAGGTTCAGGATGACCTTTTTTACCGATATAGATAATCTGATAACCTTCGCTTGCTTTATCACGGATCAGATCATGCGTACGTGTAACGTCAGGGCATGTCGCATCTACAGTAGTTAATCCTTTTTCACGAGCCAGACGGCGAACTTCAGGAGAAACGCCATGAGCGGTGAAAATTACTGTTCCACTTTCAACTTGCTCTAGAATTTCTACACGATTCGGTCCATCTAAAGTAATAATACCTTGATCTTCAAACGATTGAGTGACATGACTGTTATGCACAATCATACCGAGTATATAAATAGGCCGTGGTAAGTCAAGGTTCTTGGCAGCTTGCTGAGCAAGTACCATAGCATCTACTACACCATAACAATACCCACGCGGCGCAATCTTTACAATTTCCATGAAGGGGTACACCTGCTTTCTAGGGTTGGCTTAACTTGCAAAAGAAGCAATAGCAACTTCATTATAACCCATTTGATAGGGCACGGGAAAGGAAAGTAGCAAACACAGTCACAAAAAGCTACTATTGTTTGCTACCTGTTGTCTATTCTGGTTTTGGGGGATCAGGAATCTCGGTCTCAGGCTCTGCATCAAATACAGGTTCAGCTTTATTTTGGGCTGGTACAGCTGCCAGTGGAAGCCAGATTACAAAGGTTGTTCCTTTGCCTTTGGCGGTGACCACTTCTACAGAACCCGCATGCTCATCAATAATCCATTTGGCTATAGATAAGCCCAATCCTGTTCCCGGCGTTACTCCACGCGATTCATCTGCTCGATAGAATCGTTCAAAAATATGAGGCACTTCTTCTTGATCCATACCGATTCCGGTATCGCTGATTCGAATCCCGATCTGATTCTGATACAACACGGTATCTAGAGATACTGTACCCTCTTTGGTGTATTTAAAAGCATTCTCAATAAAAATAAACAACATTTGTTGCAAATAATCTTTGTTGCCATAAATATGATAGTCGTCTAAAGCCACAGTGTTCGCTGGTTGCCATGTTGCTTTGTGAGGAATAAACTGTGCACGTCTCATCACATCATCCAAAAGAGCGCCAGCAGGCAAGCTCTCCATCACGATCGTCTGCCCAGCATCAGCCCGAGCTAACGAAAGCATATCATTTACAAGACGACTCATCCGTTTGGATTCATCTGCAATATCGTTAATCGACTCCATCGACAATTGCTTTAGACTTTCTTCATCTAAATGAGGAGCTTCATGAGGCTTTTTATTCCATGCTTTTTGCAACAAATCAACATTACCACGAATCGTAGTTAATGGAGTACGTAGCTCATGGGACGCATCAGATACAAACCGGCGCTGAGCAGCATAAGCTTCTGCCAAGTCTTTATAAAATACTTCGGTTCTGCCTAACATTCCATTTACCGTACTAATCAATTGACCAATCTCATCATGAGGTCCATCATAATCGATCCGTACACTTAAATCTTTTCCTTTTTGAATCTGACTCGCCGCATCAATAACCTTTTCAATCGGAGCCATCGATTTGCGCGCTAGAAATAGACCTAACGTAAACGCAATAAACAATGTCGCTAATGATCCTACAATCAACGTCACTCGCAGATCATCAAATAACTGACGAGCATCGGTCATATCTGCCGCGACCATTAAAACGCCCACCATTTTTGTTTGATTATCGATTTCATACGGTATACCACCATAAGCGACTAAGTAGGTACGATCATTATATTGAATTTGCTTTAATTCGTTAGGTATTTTGTTAGAAGCAGGAGCTTGCAAAAAAGTACCGTTGATATTGTTGTTAATTCCATTGGTGTAATTTTTGAGCTTTACCCGAAAGCCAGCGTCTGCCAAACGGTCATGATCTTTCGGTGATAAAAACACATCAATCTGCTCATTATTTACTTCGCTCACTATAATCTGTGTTTTGCTAATTTGATCCACCAGACGATTCTGTAAATCTTGATACGTATTGAAATACACAAATCCATAAATCGCTATACTAAAAAGCATTAAAGTCACTGCCAGTATCCCCGAGTACCATACCGTCAGCCTTAAGCGTATTGACATACTGTCAGCTCCCTCATTCTCTAGCTGTTATTTCGTAAAATATAGCCGGCACCACGAATCGTCTGAATCAGACGTATGCCACCATGCTCTTCTGTTTTCTGACGAAGCATAGCAATATAAACTTCTAGCACGTTTGATTCTCCGCTATAGTCATAACCCCAAATTTTATCCATAATCAAATCTCTGGACAGCACACGTTTTGGATTTTGCATAAATAAATGAAGTAATTCAAATTCTTTAGCCGTTAATTCTAGACGTTTTCCATCTCGAGTCACTTCACGAGCATCTGGATCAATCGTTAAATCTTCAAAAGCAAGACGTGTGCTCGTAGAAGCTTCTGATTCAGGTTTGCGTCGTAACAATGCTCTTACCCGTGCTAACATTTCTTCTAATGCAAATGGTTTAACCAAATAATCGTCTGCGCCAGCATCTAGCCCTTTGACACGATTTTCTACTTCGTCTTTCGCTGTCAACATCAAAATAGGCACAGAACTGCCTGCTTCTCGTACACGACGACACACTTCAAATCCATCGACTTGTGGCATCATGACATCCAATACCATCAAAGCCGGATCATTTTCTAACATTTGTTTTAAACCTTCTGCTCCATTAGAAGCGGTCAACACTTCATATCCTTCAAAAGCTAATCCGCGACGTAACATAGAAATAATTTTTTCATCGTCATCAATAATTAAAATAGTTGCTCTCATCGGTCTTACCCCTTTACTATGTCTTTTTGATCTAACATGATTATCGTTATTTCTTCTATTGTAACAATGAATACTTATTTGTCGATACAGTCATAAGAAAGGCGGAAAGGTATGCCCTTTCCGCCTTTCTGTATAACATATGATCTTTTGGAATCCATCATAGTTCAAGATGAAGTTAATACCTATTTACAAAGTCATACCTGATTATTGACCTGTACCGCCGCCACCTGCACCAGGAGAAGTCGTATCAAAGTCATTACGATTACCGATCGTTACTTTAAGATCCATCGTTTTACCATTACGAATAACGTTTAGTGTTGCAGAATCGCCCACTTTTAGTTTTTGGATAGCTGCTACTAAGTCCTGACTATTCGTATATTTAGTTCCATTGATTCCTGTAATTACATCATATGAACGAAGATCCGCTTGATAAGCAGGAGATCTGTACAATACTTCAGTTACTACAGAACCTTCAGTCGTATCAATACCCAACTGTTTGGATACTTCAGATGTTAATGACATCAGAGAAGCACCGATAAATGGAACTGGAGTGGTAGGGATTTTTTCACCTTTTTTCAATTGATCCACTACATTTAAGATCACATTGGAAGGGATAGCAAATCCAATACCTTGAGCATCTTCACTTACTGCTGTATTCATACCAATTACTTGTCCATTCATATTCAGAAGCGGACCACCCGAGTTACCAGGGTTAATCGAAGCATCGGTTTGTAACAAATGAGTATAATCTGTAGATTGTCCATTCGAAGCATCAGATGCTGTAATTGTACGTTCTTTCGCACTCAGTACACCTGCTGTTACAGTATGGTCAAATCCTTGAGGGTTACCAATCGCAACTAACCAGCTTCCGACAGATACGTTGTCAGAGTTACCTAGCGTTACAGAAGGGAATGTTTCTCCAGATTTTGGTTCGATTTTGAGTACAGCAAGGTCAAGATCTGTACTTTTACCCATCAATTTAGCTTCATATGGTGTTTTGTTGTTTTCAAGCGTAACTTGAATCACGTCAGCTTCTCCAACCACATGAGCATTAGTTAGGATGTATCCAGATTTATCGAAAATAAAGCCAGATCCAATACCTAGTGGAGTTAGAGAACCTGATGAACCGCCCGATCCACCACTACCTTCTCCACCGTTGCTACCGCCTTCACTTCCTCCTCCGCCTTGATCACCGAAGAAGAAACGATAGGCTGGATCATTATAAGGATTGGTTCCGCCGCTATTCGAGCCTGCTTTGGATAAAGTCTCGATTTTGACAACAGCTGGACTTGCGCTTTTCGCTACTTCAGCTACATCTGCTGATCCCGCAGGCAATGCTGCTTGAGTCACCGAATTATCGGTTGTCACTGCTGAAGCAGGAGCAACATTAGTTGTCGTTGTTGATTCCGATTCTGGAGTGAACAAATTAGCACGATCTGCTCCAAACATACCTGCTGTCATAATCAACATCCCTGCCAATATAGAAGCAACTACTGTTTTGGCAGAAGTCTTAGGTTTGTTATATTGAAATTGATTAGGCTTGCGATTGCCATTATTATCATCTGAATGATTGCCATTCAAATAATCAATATGGTCTGTACGTGGTGGTTGAGCCGAGTTCGGTGGATAAACTGGACGAACAGGTTGCGGTGGAGTCATTTCCACTTTGCGTGCTTCCTGTACAGGTTCTTGACGAACATCTTCAGCGTCCTTATCTTTATTCAACGATTGAAAAGGACCATACGAATAATAATGTGATGATTGTTCAGATGAAGCATTATTTGTTTCATTTGAGTCATTGGTATTGCCGTTTGCTGTATCATTGTTTTGGCCATCAGGATTGAAGCCATTATTCAAATCATTTTTGTTCTTTTCGTCCATTGAAGTCAACCTCCCAAGGTTCCCATGATATTAAAATAACCGGATGTGTTATTTGCTACATCCTTATATTCGCTTATTAACCTTAATCTCACCTTAAAAACAATTAAAAAGAAAATAAATCCTAGATGAGTAAGTTAATATATCATGATCATAGGGAATTGGCTTCATATTGTATGTGTGTGAAGTTAATGCTGACTAACCCAACCTTTACGATGAGCATAGATAGCCAGTTGTGTACGATCGTCTAATTCGCATTTCATCAATAGATTACTGACATGCGTTTTGACGGTTTTGATACTTATATGTAATTCTTCAGCGATTTCTTTATTACTCATTCCTTCAGCAATCAACATTAACACTTCACGTTCACGAACAGTCAATTGAGAAGCTTCATTTTGTACAGTGCTGCGTTGACGGATTCCTCTAGTGAGGGCTTGAGAAATATCACCGGTCATCACAGGCATACCACGGCTTGCTCCTTGTAGCGCATAGATCAACTCTTCTGCCGATACAGTTTTCAAAATATAACTAACTGCACCTGCTTCAATCGCTTCTACAACTAACTCATCTTCTAAAAAGCTAGTTAAGATCACAATCTTCATCTGTGGATAATTCTGCAATACCAATCTGGTGGCTTCTACTCCATTCATAACAGGCATCATCATATCCATCAAAATCAGATCAGGCATCTCGCTAACTGTACTTTTTTCCAGCAGATCAAGTACCTCTCTACCATTAGCCGCCTCTGCAATAATATGAAATTGATCTTCTAACATCAGATATGTTTTGAGACCCATCCGTACCATATCATGATCATCCGCTAATAGAATTTTTATTTTCTCCATTATGATTCTCCTCTTCTTCATGGATATCAAATTTGGGAATATGGATACGTATTGTCGTACCTGCCCCTGGTCGACTGATCACTTCAGCTTGTCCACCTAATTTCTCAGCCCGTTCTGACATAATCGTTAATCCATAAGAACCTTGCTTATGCATAGAGCTGTTGAACCCTTTGCCATCATCGCTAATATGTAGAGCAACATGATGACGATCTTCTTGTAACGATAGACTTACAATCGTAGCATCTGCATGTTTGATAATATTAGCAAGCGCTTCCTGTACAATAAGAAAAAGCTGACGTTCTTTTGCTTCCGTCAGTTGCCCTGTTAATTCAATATCTTGTATTCCTTTAAGCCCATTATGGCGACAATAATCGGGAAACCAGAATTCTAAGGCTTCTGCTAATGAGCGCCCTTCAAGTTCTAGCGGTCGAAGCTGTGTAATTAGTGCTCTCATCTGCTTCTGAGCAAGCTGTGACATTTGAATCACCTGATCCATTACAAGCTTGGCTTGTTGTTCGTTCTTTTCTAACATTTTTGGTAAAGATGAAGCTGACATATGAATCGCAAATAATTGCTGACTCACCGAATCATGTAGATCACGAGCCATGCGTCGTCTTTCTTCCAATACGGCTCGCTCGGTTTCGATCGCCCGTTCCATCACTTCTTTTTCACCTAATTGTTGCAAAATACGCATTTTCCGTTCTACCGTACTCATCATTGTATTGAATTGTTCATGCACTCGGTTAAAGGATTCATCTTCTGTAGGGTCCATCCGTACACTGAAATTTCCTTTGCCGACTTGAGCCATTTTCAAATGTACATAATCAATTCGACGCTGAACGCGTTGCCCGGCTACATAACCTGCTGCCATACAAATCAAAATAATCCCTGCAATATAATAATACCAGACGTAGGGCACACTAAGTACAATGTACCCTTGTCTGATGGCTAGAAAAATAATAATAACGGTCAGCAATCCACCTGTTGTAAAAAAGCCGATTAATTCCCATTTGATATTTTTAAACCACTTTGTCCTCATCCATTAACCCACCCGACTAATCTGAATATCACCGATAAAAGCATTAACGACAAGTTCTATTTGTTTGCCTGCTTCTTCATATTCTATCGTTGCACCATCCATATGACTCATCATACCTTCACGCTCACGTCCAAGAATATTCATATCGCCAATAAACGAATTGCCTTGTGCTTTGATGCCTACTTCGATTCCACTTGGAATATAGACTTTAACATCACCGATAAAAGCAGAAATTTCGATACGAGTCACTCCATATGCAATCTGTGCTTTGGTTAAGTCTAACATGGTATCACCAATAAAATGAGAAATATTCATCGGTTTAAGTTCAAAATAATCTTTACCAATATGCACATCACCGATAAATCCTGACTTGTTTTCTACCGAAGGATCAGAGCCATGATCGTAATCGTAACCACATTTTCTACGATGATGTTTTTTCCATTCATGACGATGCTGTTTCCATTGTTCACGGTGTGCATCTTTATTTTTTCGACAAGAACGTATATCTTCTTTATTTAAATTTACTTTTGTCTGAAAAGGTTGTTGTGGCATCTCATAAGGAGAACGCTGTGATGGAGATTGAAAAGGGACATGTTCTACAAATTCTTTATGATCTGTTGTAGGAACTTTTTTGCCTTTACGTTCCATTTCTTGTTCAAACCAATCATCTAAAGGAGACGCTGGCGGTGGTGGCGGTGGCACATCATATAGTTCATCAGGTGATGGCTGTTTAGACGATTTCTTCTTCGGTTGATGTCGATTAAAGATCAAATACAATCCGCCTAATACCAGAATCATAGGCATCATCATTTTGACCGCATCTATTAACGAGTAATCGATCCAACCGATATTTCTGCTTAAAAAGTAAATACCTAAGACGGTCATAATCCAGCCGCCGATATCACGTTTACATTTGAATAATAATTCGTTTAATCCTATTTCTAATAAGATCAACGGCCATAGTAATGAAATCACATCGCCGATGCCCCAATCGATCAAATTCATTCGATTTAACATAAATACGACGCCAATTCCGATTAAGCCTATACCCCAGAATGTTTTGCGGAATAAATGTCTATTCATTATCATTCCTCGCTTTCTCTACTTCTATATATGTAGTGTACTCATAATTGGAATAGAACAATAGTGGCATCAGAATGAACTTCATCTCCGTCTATAGGCGGAGAAAAACCCTAACTAGTGAATAATCACTGAATTAGGGCTAGTGTAACAGGTTATGAATGATAACAGAATAGCAATTGATAATTTATTTAAAAAATAGTACGATCTGCGATTTGATCACGTAACATCTTGATTGTTTCTTCTGCGGACATCATACCGATATCGCCTTCGCCACGTTTACGAACAGAGACAGAATCTGCATTCATTTCGTTCTCGCCGACAACGAACATGTACGGTATTTTTTCAAGTTGTGCTTCACGAATCTTGTAACCTAATTTCTCGTTACGTAGATCGGATTCTACAGTTACGCCACTACGACGAAGATTCTCTTCCACTTTGCGTGCATATTCTTCAAATGCACCGGATACTGGAATCACTTTAGCTTGTACAGGAGCCAACCATAATGGCAATGCACCGACAAAGTTTTCTAACAAGAAAGCTGTAAAACGCTCCATTGTACCCAAAATACCACGGTGAATAACAACTGGGCGATGTTTTAATCCATCTTCTCCGATATATTCAAGTTCAAAACGCTCTGGCAACAAGAAGTCTAATTGTACAGTCGACAATGTTTCTTCTTTACCCAATGCTGTACGAATCTGTACATCTAATTTGGGACCATAAAATGCAGCTTCGCCTTCTGCTTCATAGAAAGGCATATCTAGACCTTCTACAACTTCACGTAGCATACGTTGCGAATTTTCCCACATTTCATCGTTAGGGAAATATTTCTCTGTATCCGCAGGATCACGATAAGATAGACGGAAACGGTAATCAGTAATGCCAAAGTCTTTGTATACTTCCATAATCAATTCAATCACACGTGCAAATTCTTGCTTGATCTGATCAGGACGAACAAATAAGTGAGCATCATTTAGTGTCATCGCACGTACACGATGTAGACCTGTTAATGCGCCTGACATTTCATAGCGATGTTGCATACCCAATTCAGCAATACGAATCGGTAGATCACGGTAACTACGTAGATCACTCTTATACACCATCATATGATGCGGACAGTTCATCGGACGAAGAACCAATTCTTCATTATCCAATACCATTTTCGGGAACATATCTTCTTGATAATGCTCCCAGTGACCGGAAGTTTTGTACAAATCTACATTACCCAGTACTGGTGTGTACACATGGCTATAACCCAATTTTTCTTCCAAATCAACGATATAACGCTCTAGTGTACGACGCAATTTCGCTCCATTAGGCAACCAGATCGGTAGACCTTGACCTACAAGCGGAGAAAATGTAAATACTTGCAGTTCTTTACCCAATTTGCGGTGATCCCGTTTTTTGGCTTCTTCTAAGAAATGAAGATGTTGTTCTAGTTCTGGCTTTTTATTAAATGCTGTTCCGTAGATACGTTGTAACATTTTGTTTTTGCTATCTCCACGCCAGTAAGCACCTGCTACACTTAGCAATTTAAATACTTTTAATTTAGAAGTTGATGGTACGTGTGGTCCACGACATAGATCGAAAAATTCACCTTGATCATAAATTGTAATTACACTGTCTTCAGGCAATGCTTCGATCAACTCAATTTTGTACGGATCTTCAAGTTCACGGAAAATGTTAAGTGCTTCTTCACGACTGACTTCACGACGTGTAATTGGAAGATTTTCAGAAACGATACGTTCCATTTCTTTTTCGATTTTTTGTAGATCTTCTGGATTCAAAGGATGTTCCAAGTCCATATCATAATAGAATCCATCTTCAATCACAGGACCAATGCCTAATTTCACTTCATTTTGCCCAAATAAACGCTTCACCGCTTGTGCCAATAAATGCGCTGTACTGTGACGAATCACTTCTACGCCTTCTGCGCTATCTGGAGTCACGATCTCTACTAATGCTTTGTCATGTAACGGTGTATTTAAGTCAACAACGATACCGTCCAATTTACCTGCTACTGCACTTTTAAATAAACTTTTACTGATGGAATTGGCTACATCGCCAATAGTACTACCTGCTTCATACTCACGAACAGAACCGTCCGGTAAGCTAATTTGAATCGCCATGTTATTTCCTCCTTGAAAGTATAGATCTATTGATCAATCTGCATGCACATGTATTAACTGTCTTTATTCGTAATATTTACAATTAAAAACAGCAAAAAGCACCCATCCCGCAAGGGACGAGTGCTGTGTATATGTACCCGTGGTTCCACCCTGATTCGATCTGCTATCAGAATAATTTTCTTGATACAGACCCTTCATTCGACATCTGATAACGGGGATGATCCGATAAAATATAATACCGAAATGAACCATAGATTCGGATTCAACTTTATAGCTCTAAAGGGGTAAGATTATAGCTGTCACAGGAAGGAATTACAGCATACTACTTTCCTTCTCTCTGTACAGGACGATCACTATAACTCATATCTTTATCGATGCTTTTTGAATTTAGATCATACATTGCTTCATCATTATAAAAGTGTATCGGTCAAGCGTCAAGAGAATGAGATTGATTTGATCATATTGTCCTCAAAGTCTTTGACTGTAAATGTACCATGCTCAAGAATAGCATATGAATTAGGGTAGTCTTCTTTGGGCAAAGCAACTGAACCTGGATTGAGCACATAAATATGATTTTGCAGATCTGCTACAGGCACATGAGTATGCCCTTGAATAAATACATCCCCTGGTTGTAACAAAGGTAGATTATCAATACTGTATCCATGACCATGGGTCACATAGATCCGCATTCCTTCATGATACAACATGATATAGTCTGCCATCATCGGGAATTCAAGCAACATTTGATCCACTTCAGAATCGCAATTCCCTCTCACACCGATAATTTTATTTTTATATAAATTTAATGTATTGGCAACTTCAGATGGATTATACTCTTCTGGCAATGGATTACGAGGGCCGTGATACATATAATCACCTAAAAAAATCAACTGATCTGGTTGTTCAACCTCAGCTTTTTCGAGTACGCGTCTTAACCAGTGTAACGATCCATGTATATCAGAAATAAACATTAATTTCATAGCTTTAAGAGCTCCTTCACTGATGTTCTATTATATAGCTGCTTCAAAACGTGCTTATATATTATAACACTAATTGCATGCCAACCCTATTATCTACCTAATAGCTTTGATCTGGATCGCTGATTGAATACATTCGCTAAACTTCTGAGCCGCCGGAGACAAATTGGTAAAAGAAGTTGCCGCTATACCGATTGTTCGATAATGCTCTCCTGCTAGTGGTCTTAGGCATAAGTCATGCGTATACACCGAATCCAACATCATTTTCGGTAAAATGCTAACACCCAGACCATGCTTGACCATCGCCATAATAGCATGATCATCTTCTAGACGGTATTTGATAGAAGGTTGTAAATGGGCTTGTTTCCAAATCGTCTGCACATCTGTATCGCATCCTGCAATCGGCATAATAAAAGGCTCTTGTACAAGTTGCTCAAGTTCAATATGATCATACGCTTCTAAAGGATGATGAGCAGATAACAGGCATAACATCTGATCTTGATACAATGTTATCGATTGAAGCGTTGAAGCAACAGGCAAATGGACAAATCCCAAATCAGCCTGTCCATCTATAATCCAATTCTCGATCTCATCATAATTACCATCCAATAATTGAATATCAATAGCAGGATATTGTTCTTGAAACTGTTGCATGATCTGAGGCAACCATTGAATAGATACACTTGAAAAGGTACCCAGAGTCACTGTGCCTGTCTCTAATCCTTTGATCGCATCGACTTCTACTAATAACTGATCATTAATTTGCAAAAGTTCTTTGATCTTTTTTAATATCCGTTCTCCACTATCCGTCAAACGAATTCCTGACCGATTACGGATCAACAACGTTAATCCCAGTTCACTTTCTAAGCTTGAGATGGCATGACTTACCGCAGACTGAGTAAGATTAAGCGTCTGCGCTGTTTTCGTTAAACTACCCAATGCTACAACAGTATTAAAAATCTGATATTTATGAAGATTCATGATTTGATCACCTTATACTTGAATTTTTTTCATACTTATTATTATAAACATTCATTATATTTATGTTAATACGCTATGTATAATCAATACAAGATCATGAGCGAAGGAGATTTGGATATGAGTGCATTATTAAGCAATGTGGAGTTACCTTATTATGCTGTGATTTTTACCAGTCAACGTACTATAGGAGATCAAGGATATGGGCAAATGGCTGATCAAATGGAGTCACTAGGTCAAGACCAAGCTGGATTCTTAGGAATTGAAAGCTATCGTGAATCTTCAGGTGCAGGTGTGACTATTTCTTATTGGAAAACGCTAGAAGATATTCGTCAGTGGAAAAGTAACCCTGTTCATCAAATCGCTCAAGATCAAGGAAAAGCAAAATGGTATCAATCGTACTCGGTTAAAGTATGTAAAGTAGAACGTGCATATGATTTTGAACATGAAGATATAGAGTAGATTCTAAAGTCTATCTATCATACATCGTTGTTTCTTTTTAATATATGAAAGTTCTCTAAGCATCCTGTATTTCTATTTTTCTCAAAACATCTCGCTAACGATCTAAAAGTACAAAAATATGTACTATGTTCATTAAAATTGCCTTCTTCTCAAACAAAACATTCAAATATATGATGATTTTACAGCTTCTTATTAGTCTACATACGACTAAATCATTAATAGGCTAACTATTATAGTGAATCACTTGAGTGGAAGGATGAATAAAATGAGCAATCGTGTAGCTAATATTCTTGGAATTGAGAAACCTATTATACAAGGACCGATGAGCTGGATTACAAATGCTGAATTTGTAGCTGCTGTAAGTAATGCAGGCGGGTTGGGGATTCTTGGTCCTAATGCAGGTCAGACAACCATAACCACTTCTCCAAAAGAAACGGCAGAACGGATGCGCCGTGAGATTCGTAAAACAAAAGAACTAACCGATAAGCCGTTTGGTACCACAGTGATTGTAGATGGAGACTTGAAATACACTTGGCCTATTTTGGAAATTATTATTGAAGAAGATGTCAAAGTGGTTCTTCTCAATGGTGTTGAAGGAACATTATCTGAAAAGATTCTAAATCCATTAAAAGAAGCCAACATTAAAATTGTTTACCGCCCTTTAACCCCAACTTTTGAAGATGCCAAATCTGCTCAAGATATGGGTGTGGATGTCTATGTTGTAACAGGATTTGATGAAGGTGGTACTTTACCAACCAGTGTTATTGGTACATTTGCTATGACTCCTATGATTGTCGATGTGCTGGATATTCCGGTGGTATCTGCGGGTGGAATTGGTGATGCTCGTGGCGTAGCCAGTGCTTTTGCTTTAGGTGCGGAAGGTGTCTTTTTGGGAAGTCGCTTTATTCCTACGATTGAAAATCCGGCAGCACAATCTGTAAAGCAAAAGATCGTAGATTCATCTGCATCTGATTTATTACTTTATCGTACTTTGCCAGCATATTATCGTTCCTTATCTACCCCACTTGTTGAGAAATTAGTCGAAATGGACAAGCAAGGCGCCTCTCGTGAAGAAATTGCCAGTGCTTCTGGTGGTTCGAGTGCTATACGTATAGGGATGCTTGATGGTATTGGTGAAGGTGGTATTATTACCTTGGGGACTGGGATTACATCAATCAAGCAAATCCAAACGGTACAAGAAGTGGTTGATGAATTAGCAGTGGGTATTCCACAATAATATAACTTCAGTATTACAATAATATCTTTTATATAGTTAAATGAAATACAAAAAAAGCTCAGCGATCTCTTTAATAAGGATCGTTGAGCTTTTTTATTTATATCTGTTGATTAGTTCTGCATAATAAAGTCATGCGCGACTTTTTGACTTTCATCATTAAACACTTTAAGGATATTGTACTTCGTATCACGTTGAGCCGGAATTTTGCCAGCTTCACGAATAATCTGCAATGTTTGCTCAATATTCACTTTATGCGTGGTACCCGCCGCAGAGACTACATTTTCTTCCATCATCGTACTACCGAAGTCATCACATCCATAATGAAGTGACATTTTACCCACTTCAGGTCCCATCGTTACCCATGAAGATTGGAAATGCTTGATATTATCGAGCACAATACGACTAATCGCTACATTTTTAAGATATTGTTCTGGAGTTTGCTTTTCAGCTTTCATATTGGTGTTATCCGGTTGGAATGTCCACGAAATAAAAGCAAGGAAGCCTTCAGAATCATAACCATTACGGATACATTCATCTTGTGCTTCACGTACACGTAATAAATGAAGTGCACGTTCTTCCATAGATTCTCCGAATCCAATAACCATCGTAGCTGTTGTGTTCATCCCAATTTTGTGAGCGGTCTGCATAACGTCCATCCAATCACGCCATGAACCTTTCAAACGGCTGATTTTACGACGAGTACGATCATCCAGAATTTCTCCACCGCCACCTGGCAATGAATCAAGTCCAGCTTCATGAATTGCACGTACAGTCTCTTCGAGCGACATGCCTGAGATTTCTTTCATTTTCATAATCTCAGCAGGTGAGAAAGAGTGCATCGTAATGTTAGGGAAGTTCTTTTTAATCTTTTTCAATAGATCGATATAGTATTCGAAAGGAAGATTTGGATTCACTCCACCTTGCATCAAAATTTCAGTTCCGTTCACATCTTCGGTTTCCTGAATTTTCTGCAAAATCACTTCATCCGATAATACATAACCCTCTTTCGAATTCGGGCTACGATAGAAAGCACAGAAACGACAAAAAACGTCGCAGACATTCGTATAGTTAACATTACGCCCAATTACAAAAGTTGTAATCGGATCTGGATTTTTGCGTAACATTAATTGATTGGCTACATGCCCCATTTTCTCGATCTCATCGGACTCATATAGCATAATAGTTTCTTCTAAATCTAAGCGTTCGCCCCGTTCGGCTTTTTCCAAGATACGGTTTACCGCGCTCATATTGCAGCCTCCCTTATCCTATTCAGACATCTTACTGGTGTCTGAAGGTGAATTTGAGCATTGTCCTATATATAACCCATTTAGGCACAAAATGCATATCTAAAAATTGAAATAATGACAACACATTTATCGTACCATATTTCACAAATGAAAAATAGTCGTGTCGTGTGACAGGAAGGTGATATTTTTTAAGAATAATTATACATATGATATATAATAAATGCTGATTAAATAAGGGGATTTAGCGATTTTAGAGTTTGAAAATAATTTATTTTCATTTTAGAGTATGATATAGAATGACTATATACAACATGATATTATACATCAGATCTTTGTTGATTCTAAAATGTAGGCTATAAAAAAAGCAGAAAAGATGCGCTAACATCTTTCCTGCTTGGTAACAGTCTGCTTTAAGAGCAGTCGGCAGTTCAGGTAGATCTAATTTGTTGAAATAGACCGGTTCCTTGTTACAGGCGGTCTATTTCTTTTTGGTTTGTATTTGTTACTCTTGCAAAGCTTGCTCCAGATCAGCAATCAGATCGTCAATATCTTCCAAGCCTACAGAGAAGCGCAATAGCCCATCCGTTATTCCACGTTCTTTGCGTACTCCTTCACCCATAGCAGCATGAGACATTGTTGCTGGATACGATAAAATACTTTCAACAGCTCCTAAACTCACAGCGACTAAAGGAATTTGAACGTTATCAAGTACTTTTTTGGCACGCTCGCCTGAACCTACATCAAATGAAAGCACAGAACCTGCTCCTGAAGATTGAGAAGCATGAATAGTTGCTCCTGGATGACTTTCTAATCCCGGATAATAGACAGCTTCAATATCATCACGCTCATTCAACCATTGTGCTAGCTTGGCTGTACTTTTTTCAGAATGATTCATTCTTGCGGCAAGTGTCTTCATGCCACGAATCAATAACCAACAATCTTGAGGGCCAAGTACTGTTCCCAGTCCATTTTGTAAATGCTTCAGTTGAACTCCAATCTCAGGTGTGCGGGCAACCGCAAGTCCTGCAAGCACATCACTGTGTCCACCTAAGAACTTGGTAGCACTATGCAGAACAATATCGACACCCATTTCAATCGGACGCTGATAATAAGGGGTCATAAAAGTATTGTCTACCATGGTCAGCAGATGATGTTCTTTCGCCCAAGCCGTTACAGCGCCGATATCTGTAATTTTCAATGTAGGGTTCGAAGGAGTCTCCATATAGACCGCTCTTGTATTCGGACGAAGTGCATGTTTCACTTGATCCAGATCGGTCATATCTACAAAGCTAATCTCAATATTCATTCGATTCAATACCGTAGTCAAAAAGCGATACGTTCCACCATATACATCTTCAGTCACAATCACATGATCACCAGCAGATAGAATCAGAAATGCAGTCGAGATCGCTGCCATTCCTGAAGCAAAAGCATATCCTTTGGCTCCTCCTTCTAGCAAAGCAATATAATCTTCCAATGCTTGACGAGTTGGATTACCTGAACGACTATAATCATGAAGTGGCGGATTAGAGATATCTTCTTGGTGGAAAGTAGACGCCTGATAGATCGGTACACTCGATGCGCCTGTTGCTTTATCAAAAGCAGCCCCAAAATGAATTAGTTTAGTATCGATTTTGCGAGAAGATGAATGATCTGAAGAATATGCCATACTCGATCACACTCCTTCTACTTCAATACGCGCAACTTCCAGTGCTTGATCTAGATCGGCGATCAGATCATCAATATGCTCAATCCCTACAGAAAAGCGTAAAAGACGATCATCAACACCTATCGCTTCGCGAATCTCCGTTGGAATATCAGCATGTGTTTGTACTGTTGGATATGTCATTAACGATTCGACTCCGCCTAAACTTTCAGCAAAAGCAATCAATTGAATACTACGCAAAATCGGTTCAATATAACGTGCATCTTTCACTTTAAACGAAAAGATACCTGTATTTCCGCTAGATTGGCGGTTCTGGACATCATAGCCCGGATGATCTGGTAATGCTGGATAAAACACTTCAGCAATTTGTGGATGATCTACTAAATGTTTAGCCATTGCTGTTGCATTGTATTCATGACGCTCCATCCGCAATGCTAATGTTTTCATTCCACGCATTAATTGATACGAATCGGTTGGGGACAACACAGCTCCGATTGAGTTGTGTAGAAAAGCCATTTCAGCAGATAACTCTTCCCCTTTGGTCATAATCAATCCTGCTAACACATCATTATGTCCACCTAGATATTTGGTAGCGCTATGAATGACAATATCTGCTCCCAGTTCAATCGGACGCTGGAAAAAAGGAGTCAACAGCGTGTTATCAACGATCGTCAGCAATTGATGACTTTTCGCCCATGTAGCAACAGCTTGAATATCAGTTACCATCATTAAAGGATTGGTTGGCGTCTCGATAAATACAGCTTTGGTATTGGGTTGAACTATTTTTTCTAATGCTTCTAGATCATTGGTATCTACATAAGAAGCAGTCACTCCAAATTTGGATAAAATACGTTCCAAAAGACGATATGTGCCGCCATACAGATCAAGCGATACGACCAGATGATCTCCCTGACCGAACAGCGCAAAGATCGTTTGCAAAGCAGCCATACCGGAACTACAGGCAAATCCTGCATCTGCTGATTCTAATGCTGCTGCGGCTTGTTCAAGTACAGCGCGAGTTGGATTGGTTGTACGAATATAATCAAAGCCTGTACTTTTACCAAGAGCGGGATGACGGAATGCGGTCGATTGATAAATAGGAAAATTAATCGCTCCGGTTGTCGGTTCATTGATAGAACCGATCTGTGCCAATCTGCTTTCAATGTTAAGAGTTCGTTCGCTTGAATGATGATCCGTCATACTATAATTCCTCCTCTGGAATAACAATCGATTGGGTTTATCACAAATTTAGATACAGTAATTACCAGCTTCAGCTTTAGCACTTTCCAAATCATAAGGTGTTTCTTGGTATACATAATAATTGAGCCAGTTGGAAAATAATAAGTTCGCATGCGCACGCCATGTGGATGGTGGTGTACGCGATGGATCATTATTTGGAAAATAATTTTTTGGTGGTGCGACATCCATTCCTTTTGCGATATCACGTTCATATTCCCATTTCAGTGACAATGGATCATATTCCGAATGCCCTGTTACAAAAATTTGACTGCCGTCTTTGGTTGCTGCTAGATATACGCCAGCTTCTTCTGATTCTGATAAGATTTCTAATTCAGGAATCTTGGCAATATCTTCATGACGTACTTCGGTATGACGAGAATGAGGCGCAAAGTATAACTCATCAAATCCTCGTAGTAATTTTACATTTTCTTTATTTAAAGTGTGTGGAAATACACCAAAACATTTTTCTTCCAAATCTACTTTGGGTACGCCGAAATGATGATAAAGACCTGCTTGTGAAGCCCAACAGATATGCATGGTTGAAGTGACGTTCTTTTTACTCCAATCAAAAATATCTTGAATCTCTTCCCAATAATTCACATCTTCAAAATCCATCGTTTCTACAGGAGCACCCGTCACGACCAGACCATCAAAGCGAAGATGTTTAACTTCTTCAAACGTTTTATAAAATAAGTTCAAATATTCAGTAGATGTATTCTTCGATGTATGCGATTGCGCATGTAACAAATAAATATCAATTTGAAGCGGACTATTTCCTAGCAAACGCAATAATTGGGTTTCGGTTGTTTCTTTCGTAGGCATTAGATTTAAAATAGCAATCCGTAATGGACGAATATCCTGTTGAAAAGCTTGACTGTCGTCCATGACGAAAATATTTTCACCTGTTAATACTTCTTTGGCGGGTAAGCTATCCGGAATCTTAATTGGCATCTTCATTCACTCCTTGGATGTGTGTATTTCTTATCATTCAGGAGAAAGCTTCATTATGCGTATATACAAAAATGACCTTTCTCCTGATACTTGAGAAAGGTCATTTGCGATATCGTCGCGTATATAATAGACGCCTCTCTCATCTGTCAGCAGATATTAAGTCTAAAATAATGCTCTCAAACTTATATCTCTGCAAGAATTAGCACCGTGCGGTCATACCGCCGGTTGCCGGGTTTCATCGGGCTAGTCCCTCCACCTGCTCTTGATAAGATTTGCTTATTCAATTTGTAATTACATTAATTCAATACTTTTCTTATACCATAATTTATACTATTCTACCGTCTGTCGTCAAGTGCTGTCAAAAATGTCTTGTTTTGAACCGATAAATAGGTTGTTGGTAACTGTATTGGTTGATTTCCAAGCAGGATTCTTATTTAAGCTTGAAAGGCTTCCATGACCACGGTATACTTAACAAGTATTTGACGTTTTTTCATAGTTTTCATAAATATATAGATAACAAAGAGGTGAATTTCAAAATGGAAGGCGACCCGAGGCCCAGTTGGCAGCAGGACGGATGGACAAATTGCAGGAAACAAACGACAACCATAGGGCACTTGAGTAACGCGCCATTATTGAAAAATCTTCTCCGTTTTTCATAAATTATAGCGAAGCTTTGTAAATAAGTGTGCGGTTGCCGCTTCTTTCCCTGCTCATTTCATAATAAAGGGGTAGAACACAATGAAAGTTCGGCACGTCAATGCTGGAGCATTCACTCCAGTAGAAAATATTACCGACACACTGATCGCACCTGAAGAAGGATTTTATTGGATCGATGCAGATTTAGAAGATTTGATTGAACTACAACCGCTCTTTATGCTCCATGATCTGGCTGTAGAAGATTGTCTAAGTGAAGAAGAACAACGCCCGAAGATCGAGATTTATGAAAGTCATTACTTTATTGTTGTGAACAGTATTCGTTTTGATAACGAAGAGATTTTTTTGCGCGCCTTGAATATTTTTCTAGGACGGCATTATATTATTACAGTCACCAAGCAGAAAATTAATGAGTTACGTGTACTCAAACCGATTCTGTGGGAAGAAGAAGTGAGTCGCGCCGATAAATTCATGTATTTATTAGTCGATCTTGTGGTTGATAATTACTTCGCAGTTGGTGATCGGATCGAAGATCAAATCGAACTGTTGGAAGAAAATATATTGATGCATACCAAAAAGTCGCATTTGAATGAAATTATTGGTCTACGTGGAGAAATTCTATGGCTCAAGCGTGTATTGGGACCACAGCGTGAAGTAATCAATACATTGAACAAAAAAGACTTACGCTTAATTGACGATCAATTGCAAAAATATTTCAGTGACGTATACGAAAATGCTGTCAAAGTCTCTGAGATGTTCGATACGTTCCGCGATCTGATGGGTAACTTACGAGAAGCTTATCAGTCCAGTATTTCGAATCGAGCGAATGAAATTATGCGTGTCTTTACAGCTATTACAACGATATTTATGCCATTGACTGTGATTACCGGTATTTATGGGATGAACTTTGAAGATATGCCTGAATTACATTGGCGCTTCGGTTATCCGCTCGTTATCGGGATTATGATCACGTTAGGTCTAACGATGTTTTTCACCTTCCGCAAAAAAGATTGGATCTGAAAAGATTAAAGCTGCCCTTATTCATCGTCATATGATGAACAAGGACAGCTTTTTTTGATTGTACTGGATCGCGCTTATGGTGCCAAGCGCTGGTGGTGAGATATTTTGCTGGCGCAAAAATCATTTTTTGATTGTACTTAGTCGCGCTTATGGTGCCAAGCGCTAGTCGTAAGATATTTTGCTGGCGCAAAAATCACTTTTTGATTGTACTGGGTCGCGCTTATGGTGCCAAGCGCTGGGCTAAGGAAGTTGCATCCAGCGGATCATTGTTTCTAGGTTGAGTCCGTCCAGTCCTGGCACTGTAAAGTGTGCGCTATCGATTCGAGATTGGGAACTCACAGCGATAGTTTTCATTCCTATTTGGCGAGCAGATTGGATAGATTCAGTAGAATCTTCAATCACCATCGTATGGTACGGATGAATATTAACAGCATTTGCCGCTTTGATAAAAATCTCAGGATCAGGCTTACCATAAGCTACATCATTTGCTGTAATGATTCTGTTAAAGTGTTGGCGAATTCCTAGTTGTTCTACTACTTCTTCTGCATCATGACGATCAGATGCAAGCACAACAGCGATATTATGATCAGCAAAATGTTGTAGTAAGTCTTCGACTCCCGGTAACAACTCTGCTTTTTGCTCGGCATCTGCTTCTTCATCAATGACAGAAGTAACCACACCTTCTAATCCGAATACAATCGCACACAGATCACGATTGTTTGCTTCAAGCGGTTGGGTCATCGCAATAATATATTCTTGACCGTAATGTTCTATTGTCAATGGTTCTCCACGTACAATACTATATGTTGTTTTATTGCCTTCGACATTTACATTGACAAGGCGATCCTGAAATTGAACACGGAATGAATATTCTGTCCAACTTGGAGGTAATTTCGGTTCAAAATGCAAACGACCATCATACTGACGCATCCCTGCGAATCCGCCGATAATTGTCAGCCAGCTACCTGCCATCGAAGCCGCATGAATACCATCTTTAACATTTCCATGAATATCATCCAGATCCATACGTGCTGATTCGATAAAGAAGTTATATGCATGATCCATATTACCAAGTTCGGCTGCAATAATCGCATGGATCGCCGCAGACAATGAAGAATCATGTGTGGTCAAAGGCTCATAATACGCATAGTTTTTTACTTTTTCCAATTTAGTAAATTTCTCGCCAAGCAAATAGAATGCAAGAATAAGATCGGCTTGCTTAATCACTTGCTGACGATAGATCACTAATGGATGATAATGTAGCAACAACGGATAATTTTCAGCAGGTGTATTATCAAAGTCCCATACGCCTTTATCAAGGAAAGAATCATCTTGCCCGATCAATCCATTTTGACGATGGATATAGATTTCATCTGCTGCACGAGACCAATCTGCTAACTCTTCTTCTGTTAATCCCATAAGACTGTGCATCGCTAGATAAGAATCTGGTGTTAATTCTTCCCATTGTTTTAGTTCATGTACAGTGAATTCCAGTGCATCTTTGACCATAATGTTGGTATACGTGTTGTTATTCACAATCGCCGTATATTCATCAGGGCCTGTCACTCCATTAATACAGAATCCTTTGCCTGTAATCCAATTACCGACCGATAAGAAAAATCTTGAAATCTCGATCAACATCTCTAACCCTTTGGTCTGCAAAAAGTCTTGATCGCCTGTCGCTTCAACATATTGAATAATCGCATGAGCTACATCGGCATTGATATGAAATTGAGCTGTTCCCCCCGGATAATAAGCCGAAGCTTCTTCTCCATTAATTGTACGCCACGGGAACAATGCGCCTTCTGCTGCCATTTCAACTGCACGTTCTCTGGCTTTGGGCAATGTATAATAGCGATATTCTAACAGACGTAAAGCTAACTCAGGCTTGGTATATAAGAAGAAGGGTAACATATACGTTTCTGTATCCCAGAAGTAATGTCCTTCATACCCTTCTCCAGTGATCCCTTTAGCACTGATATTGGTTTTGCCATCCCGACCTACAGATTGGAATAATTGATATGCATTGTATCGTAATCCCTGTTGCAACAGTTCATCGCCTTCTACATTCACATCTGCAATTTCCCAGAATTCATCCAGATATTCTTTTTGTTTTATCGTTAAAGCGTCCCAGCCTTTGGCTTTGACTTCTTTTAATGTAGATTGAGCCAAAATCAGCAAGTGATCGACTTCGTAATCTTTAGACGAATAATAAACGATCGATTTATCGAGTGTAACCGATTGTCCTTCGTCCACTTGCATGGTAAATGCTTTCGCTATACGCTCATCTTCTTGGATCGTAGATAACGTATATTCGTAATCTAACGTATGCTCTGCGCCACACAATAAATGAAACTCAGTTTCTGTCGTACGTTGCTCTAGAGCCATAAACGTATTTTCTTCATACGACTGAACCGTATGTAATACTTGCCCTCCAAAAGCCGATCCTGCTCGCGGATCATCTGCTGATATTTCATTGGTTACTTTACCATTCAATGCAGATACCAGTTTAATTTCACCTGTAAAATTAACAGGCTTCACCGTATAACGAACCATCGCTACATGTTTGTTATCAAAAGAAATTAAACGCTGGGTATTCACTTCTACTTGCTTCCCTGTACCACTTTCCCATACAACATGACGGGATAATATACCTTTTTGCATATCCAAAATGCGTTCATATTCAATCACACGTCCACTCAATAAATTGAATTGTTCCCCATCAATAAATAATTCAATAATTTTGCTATCCGTGACATTGAGCATCGTCTGACGTTTGCGTGCATAACCAAAAGCTTCTTCTCCATACGTAATATCTGCTGAATCATAAAATCCATTCAAATACGTCCCATTCAGTGCATTAATACCTGCACCTTCCAGTCCTTCTTCAAAATGACCACGCATCCCTAGATACCCGTTAGCGACTGTAAAAATAGTTTCTCCTCTACGGTTGTGAGCAGGGTCAAAAGAAGATTCACGTATCGACCACGGCTCAACTTCATATATTGAATTTCCTTCTCTCATGAGACATTCCTCCACTTTTTTCTAGTTATTGAACAGTATTCTCTTACTATAGTTAACCTTTAAACGTACTGACTACATCAAATCCATCAAAATTGATTAAAATCATGTTTATAAAAAAAGCCTTCTTTTCAACAATAGATGCTAAAAAGAAGACTTTGTACTGCTTTCAAAATGTAATCATTATTCGGTTTCTTCATCTTCATAAACGATAGCGTCTGCTGCACGACTACCTCTCCACAGCAATAACGCAATCAAAATAAAAGCGATCAGTGCCATAAAAGGAATCGTAATAAAACCAAACCACTCAAAATAAGGCTTATTACAAGGAACCCCTGTTGTACATGGTAAAATTCGACTTAATGCTGGAATATGTTGCTCTGCATAATGGTAAATCGCTACACACGCACCCAGAATAACGAGTGGCATTGAATATCTGACAATACGACGATCATTATGATACGCTGCAATTCCAAGTAAAATTACCTGTGGGTACATAAAAATACGCTGATACCAACATAATTTACAAGGCTCCAGTAACATCACATCACTCAAATACAGACTTCCACCAGTGGCTACAATAGCTACTATCCATGCTAGAAATAAATAGTACCGTGCTAAAAAAGATGGAGGCGTTTCTGTATTCATAGGACTAGCCCTCCGATCCAGCTTCAGTTTTGGCTTTCTCGATAGCTGCTTTGAGTGCTGTATAATCTCCCAAGTCACCAGTATATTCTACTCCGTTGATATAGATTGATGGTGTACCCGGCAGATTTAACTCTTTTCCTTTATCATATTGAGCTTGTATCTCTTTAGCATACGTTTTGTTCTCAATATCTTGACGAAGCTTAGTGGTATCAATAGAGGCATCTGCTTTTTTAGCTAAATTCACAAGGAAATCGGTAGTTGCCCATTCTGTATTTTCATCTCCTTGATTGGTATAAACCGCATCAAAGAATTTCCAGAATGCATCATTATTTTGATGATAAACAGACTCTACAGCTAGTGCAGCTGTGGTTGAATCCGGTCCCAAAAATGGGAAGTTCATAAAGTACATAGCTGCTGTTCCATTAGCGATAAAATCTTTTTGAATTTGCGGAACAATGATTTCGTTAAATTGCTTACAAATTGGACATTTGAAATCGCCAAATTCTACAATTTTGACAGGAGCTGTTTTTTCACCTTTCACCGGAAGCTGACTGTAATCAAAAGTAGTCGCTTCCGCTGTTTTGTTATTCGGTATAAAAACAATCAATAACACAATGACTGCTATAACAGCTACTGTTCCAATAATCAGATTACGCATTAACTTCTTTTGGCGTAATGCTTCTTTTTGTTTGTATTCTTGCTGTTGCTGTCTTTTGATTGCCGGATTTACTTTTTTCTTATTCGCCATGGGTTGCACCCGTTTCTCCTGATAATGCTAGATCAGCCAACGCAAGAGCTCCACACAATCCAGCGTTGTCTCCCAATTGTGGAGGAACAATAAACTGATCAATCTGTTCATTCAAGCTAGGATGTTGTACATAACCTGCTAATAGTTTTTGTAATTTTTCACGAATGAGTGGGAATAATTGATCTTGCTTCATCACGCCGCCACCCATTACAATTTTTTGCGGAGATAAGATCAATACATAGTTCATCAAGGCTTGCGCAAGGTAGTAAGCTTCCATTTCCCATGCAGGATGATCCGTTGTTAATTCAGAACCTTTAACATTCCAACGTCTTTCAATTGCAGGGCCAGCAGCTACACCTTCTAAGCAATCGCCATGATAAGGGCAAAAGCCTTCAAAATGATCGTCTGGATGACGACGAACTAGAATATGTCCCATTTCTGGATGTGATAGACCATGTAGCATTTTACCATCGACTACAGCTCCTGCACCAATACCTGTTCCTACAGTGATATAGATACAGCTATCTAACCCTTGCGCTGCACCCCATTTATGTTCTCCTAATGCCGCTCCGTTCACATCGGTGTCAAAACCAATCGGTACATCAAAATGTTCCTTCATATGTCCAACAATATTGTATTGTCCCCAGTGTGGCTTCGGTGTAGTCGTTATGTATCCATACGTCGGGCTTCCTTTGATCGGATCAATCGGTCCAAAAGAACCGATACCAATCGCTTCGACTCCTTTGCCTTCAAAAAAGGAAATTACATTTTTCATCGTAATCTCAGGTGTCTCGGTTGGGAAACTGACTCTTTCTAGAATCTCCCCATTTTCTGTACCGATTCCACATACAAATTTAGTACCGCCTGCTTCAATAGCCCCTAATTTTTTCATAAATGACATATCTCCTTTGAGTTATCCGATAAGGATAGATTAGTATTCAAATAGATTAGTACAGAGATGCTCTATGTGGATCATATATGATATTGAAGTCGAGCTTATGTCGACGCTGTTACTTATGAACCGCTAGCACCAAAAATTAGCGTATTACTTAGTAATCGCCCGGGTGCAGTCTTGATACTTCCATTGGCATACATGCCCGATGAAGCGCCTCCATCTAAATTCATTGCTTGTCTGGCTCCAAGCTTTTGCATAATAGCTGCCCATTGCTTCATCGTTGCTCCGGGAACTGTGACTAGCATAATCGATCCATCTGCCATAATAGCAATACCACTACGAGCACCTGAATCTGTCAAAATTTTGGGATCTTGAAATCCTTCTGCCGCCGCATTCAAAGCGATTCGACTATCTTTTACTAAGCGGGGACCTGCACCGACCGCAGTGACTACCTTTTGCCATGGAATATCTTTACCATTGATATCTTGATAAGCAATATTCTGTTGCACTGTAGCACCAACTGTAAATCGATCAGCCGCATATTTCTGATCACCTGTGTACACCAGCACATATCCATTAGCTGGAATAGATGCTTTGTTATTATTGCCTTTACGAATCACTTTGCCATTCGCTACGGTTACTGCAATGCCTCCTGTAAATCCTGTGTTTTTACCACGATCAGGTGTATAGATAATCGAAGTACTGGACGTTCCCGGTAGACGATTCACCCAGATGGCATACCAGCTAGAAGATTTACCATTGGTAGATTGCACGGTTCCTGTTATAGAAAGCCGTAACGAATCCATAAGAGCTGTACCATTCGCCAAAAAGCCAATAGTGGTTCCATATCTGCCTAGATGAGCAATATGTCCGCCTGTAATTAACGTTCCATAAGGATCAGGTGCGCCACCATAAGCTTCGAAAAAAGCACCGTTGATCGCTGCTTGAGCGTTATAGCTTTTAACGATGGAAGATAATGAAGACGTTTGCCCGACTTGTCGATCAGCTAGACCTACTCCTGTTGAAGTTCCTTTAGGAATATGCACCGTCTGTACTGTAAATGTACCTCCAGCAGCAGATATTTTTTGAGTCGAAGCTTTGATTCCAGATCCTGCTGCTACCGCTGAAGAACCAGCAGTAGGAAGCAAGCACAGAATTATCATCAGAGTGAGAACACCGATACCTAGACGAGACTGTATTTTCATTTAAAATACACCTACGCCTAACATCGAACAAAGACTTTTGATCTCTAATTCTTCAAATTTAGTCAGGATAATCTCATCTTCCAAAAGCAACAGACTCGCATCCAAAGAACAAACCACAGGCACTTCACGATGAATCGCTGCTAGACGATGCGATAGATGAAGCATCTCTAGATCATTTTCGATCTTTTTGCGAATCGATGGGGTTAATTGATCCAGATTTTCTAAGATACCTGCGATTGTACCGTATTCTTTGACCAGCTTAGTTGCTGTTTTTTCACCGATTCCTTTGACTCCTGGATAGTTGTCGCTAGCATCGCCCATCAACGCTTTCATATCAATAATCTGAGAAGGTGTTAATTCTTTTTCTTCCATTAACGATTCAGGAGTATAGACTTTGTAATTACCATAGCCTTTTTTCATAATAATGACGCTAGTTCGTTCATCCACTAGCTGTAATAGATCATGATCTCCTGTCAAAATAAGAACTTCCATATCTGCTTCCAGTTCACGGGAAATCGTACCGATACAATCATCGGCTTCATATCCGGGTGCACTCAGATTAGGAATGCCCATACTTTCAGTCACTTCCAAAATCAAATCAAACTGTGGAATCAGATCATCCGGTGCAGCCGAACGATTGCCTTTGTAAGCAGCAAATTCTTCGGTACGGAATGTTTTACTACTGACATCCCAACAACAAGCAATATGCGTAGGATTGTACAGTTGCACAGCGTCCCATAGATAGCGTACAAATCCGTAAATGGCATTAGTAGGAATACCCGATTTTGTACGACGAATATAACCGGATTGTGCTGTTGCGTAATAAGCTCGGAATAACAGCGCCATTCCATCGACTAGCATTATTTTTTGATCTTTCATTAGCTTCACTTCTACCTTCTCTCTTCAATACAGATGAATCCAATCTGAGTATATCATACCGAATTTCTGCGATACTGTACAAGTATTCACATACCTTTAAATTTTACCACTATTCTGGATAATGTTCTTTATTATGATACTATTTTTTTCAAATCGTACGACTCATAAATATATCTACTTCATCTTCGCGATCCAGTGTAAATCCAAAGCGTTCATATAGCCTTCTAGCCGGGCTACCTTGTAACACATTAAGATGAACTACTTTATTTTGCAGATGCGATTGTGATAGCAATTGTTCAAGAGTCTGACTTCCTATCCCTTGACCTTGATAGACAGGATCAATATAAAAATGCTCTAACGTATAATCATTCGTATCCGGCTTTAAAGCCACGCAACCGGCTATCTTTCCTTCGACTTCGATCAACCATGTATCATTAGGCTCAAAAGCATCACGAAAGCGCTGACGAACTTTATACTCATCAAATCGACCCAGACGGATAAGATCGTCACGAAGAACAACCGCTCTCAATTCTGCTAGCGATTCCATATGTATCGGTAATGCCTGACTCCAATCGATTTCTAATTTGCTCATAATCGCCATCCTTTATTGATCAATATGTATAACAATCGCTTTAGATCTGATTGATCATGATAGAGGTTCAGATCTAAAGCGACTCCAATATATTATATATTATTGTTTTTTAATTTTGTATATTTGTACCAAAATCGAAAACAAAAAAGCCTTTGAACCGGCAGAGGACTGCTCAGTAAAAGGCTTTTGCTTAAAAGGTAATCTTATTATTATCTAGATTATTGTGTTTACTGCGAAATAGAAGTTCCGATTTTACGCTTTCCATGTTTCTTCGTACGTTGCTTCTTTGAAGCCTACAGTCACTCGATCGCCATCCGTCACAATCGGACGTTTGATCAATTTACCATTTTCGGATAATAATTGTAGTTGTTCTTGAGCATCCATGGATGGTAATTTTTCTTTGAGATTCTGGCTTTTATACACTTCACCACTGGTATTGAAAAATTTCTTCAGTTCCAGTTCACTGTGTTCAACTAATTCCCGCAGTTGTTCTGCTGTTGGTGGAGACTCTACAATATGAATCAAGTTCAATTCATGCCCTTCTGCACGTAGCCATTTGATCGCATTACGGCATGTACTGCATTGTGGATATTGATATACGGTTAATTTACTCATTCGAATTACACTCCTTTAGTCCTTTGATTCCAGTCCTCGCAATTCCGCATCCAGGTTAGCCAAATCCTCTGGTAAAGGGGCTTGAAAAAGCATCTCTTCGCCTGTAACAGGATGAACAAAACCTAATTCAACCGCATGTAATGCCTGTCTACCTGCCAGTTGATCAAGTTGCGATATCGATGTAGATACATCTAAGTTCTTGTCTGGTCGTGCATAACCATACAACCGATCTCCTACAAGTGGACAACCAATATGCTTCATATGTACTCGAATCTGATGAGTACGTCCCGTTTCTAATTCCAATTCAACCAAGGCTATATCTCGATCTACAAAAGATTCTAGCACTTGATACCGAGTGGCTGCGGCATATCCATCTGGAGTGACTACACGCATATGAGGTTCGATCAGATCACGATCTATTGCCCCTTCTATTCTGCCTTGCGATACAGTCGGAATATGATGCACATACGCATGATACCTTTTCTGCACAGAATGATTGATCATTTGCTCGGAAATGTGTTGATGTGCATATGGATTTTTAGCGATAGCCAGCACACCCGATGTATCCTGATCTAAACGATGGACAGGACGAAAACGGAATTTCTCTCCACGTTCTTGCCAGTAATGCACAACACCATTTGCCAGCGTATCGGTATAATGTCCACTGGTAGGATGCACAATTACGCCTGCTTTTTTGTTCACAATCAATAGATGCTGATCTTCATAGATCACATCAATCTGCTGAGCTTGTGGCAGAATATCATCGGATTGTTCACGTTCCATCCGAATCTCTAACTTATCGCCAGCCTGCACTTTGGTACTAACATAGACATGCTGACCATTGAGCATCACACCTTGATCCGTCATTTTGAGACGGGATAATAATTTGCGTGAAATTCCCATCCGCTTTTGCATAATATTTTTAAGAATCATACCTTGATCTTGCGGTTGTATAATATACAATATTGGATCGTAATAATCATTCGTTTCGTGCTTAGCATTAATCACAATAATCCCTCAATCACGGCGAAATACTTTTTGACTGCGGATATATTCAATATCTGTTATGCCTGAACGTACATTAGCGGTACGAGCAATCACAAAAAAATAATCCGACAGTCGATTTAAGTATTTACGCACATTTATATTAATATTTGTTATTGCACCTAAGGTAACCACACGTCGCTCTGCACGCCGACATACCGTACGGCACACATGTAGTGAAGCGGCTAATGGATGTCCGCCAGGCAAAATAAAGCGCTCTATTGGAGGATTTTCAGTCTCATATTGATCAATCCATTGTTCCAGTTGATCTACTAACTCCGCATGGATTTTATATTTACTTTCGTCTAATGATACAAAAGCTAGATCGGCTCCGCAATCGAACAACTCATGCTGAATCGCTAGCAATTGTTCTCGTACATCGGCAAAAGATTCTCCTTCTGCCATTGCCAGTGCTTGACCTACAAAGCTATTGAGTTCATCAATCGTCCCATAAGCTTCGACACGAGCATCGTCTTTACTCACTCTACCACCGATTACTGAAGTCTGTCCTTCATCACCTGTGCGTGTATAAATATTCATTTGTAGCCCTCCCCTCGATGATAAAGCGATATTATTCTGTCATAGCTTTTAAGATTTTGAGAGATTTATTATAATCTGCAAAAACAGGAATCGCTGCATACAGATTATCCGGTGTATATTTGATTTTTTTGAACATACTCATTTGATCGACAGGAATCGAGAATAGATGCTTTTCTTGTTGATCTACATCTTCTTCAGATACGCTACCCATCGTTACACCACGCGAATACTTTTTGGAATCAAAATCTTTATCCAACATCACATGTCCACCATTAACCGAATAAGCTTTCATATCGTTCTCTGGCAAAATAATAATATCATCCTGACGATCCACATATTCTAGCGTTAACTTTTCAGCGGAGTAAATCGGTGTTGTATTCACAGTTACTTTCATCGTGCTACCTAGCTTGGTTTGCAACTCTTGTTTGACTTGTTCTGCTAGCTCTTGCGAGAATCCTTCACTGCCCATAATAAAGACAGTCACTTGATTAGGATCTTTCGGTTGATCTCCACCACAAGCGGTCAGCAGAAATACTATACTCATGCTTAACAGTAATCCTTTTATCCACAATTTCACCGAACGTTCCTCCTTCAATTCACTATATCCCATCATACCACAGCTATTTGACGTAAAAAAAGAAGCTCCTCTGTAAGGACCCCCTGTTGATTTAGGCTATACCTAATTATAGTAAGCACTTCTCATATGATGGATTCATCAGTCACTTGCAAAAAGAACCCTAAACATGATTAACGTTTTTGATGAGAGCGCATATATTCATTAATTTTCAAGTCTAATAACATACTAATCTCAATCACTAACTCCGATGTGAACGATTGTTCTTCCAGAAATAGTTGTTCCATTCGCGTACGAAGTACATAAATTTCATCCTCTAGGGAAAGTATCTGTGAGGACTCTCCTGAGGACGTTGACCATACTTCATTATTCTCAGCAATAATATGTCCGCGATATTCTGGCAAATTATATTCGGCACAATACAAACAATCCCCTCCCTTGAGACATGATTTCCTGCTTCCAAAGACCCATTATATCATAGGATCGAGCAAATGAAAGCAGGAAAATTGTTAATTCAAGGAAAAAAGAAGATTATGTGACAATTATTTTATTTTAGCTACAAAGGAACCTATTCTTTCCAATGCTTCACTTAATTGTGCGACAGATGTAGCATAAGAACAGCGAATAAATCCTTCTCCACCTAGTCCAAAAACAGTGCCCGGAACTGCTGCAACTTTGCCCTCAACCAGAAGCTGTTGCGCGAACTCTTCCGAAGTCAGCCCTGTATTCTGGATACTTGGAAAAGCATAAAAAGCACCTTGAGGTTCATGACATTCCAGACCGATACTCCGGAATCCATCGACAATCAGACGGCGACGACGATTATACGACTCGACCATCTTATCTTTTTCACCTAATCCATTTGTTAAAGCTTCAAGTGCTGCCACTTGTCCCATTACAGGAGCACACATTACTGTGTATTGGTGAATTTTGAGCATCGCTGAAATCAAATCACGATGTCCGCAAGCATAACCCATCCGCCAGCCGGTCATCGCAAAAGCTTTGGAAAATCCACTAACCAAAATCGTCCGTTCTTGCATACCCGGTACAGATGCAAAGCTAACATGCTTGGTGCCATACGTCAGTTCAGCATAAATTTCATCTGAAATTACAATCAGATCATGCTTTTCTACTACTTTAGCGATCGGCAACCAATCTTCATAGGTCATAATCGCACCTGTCGGATTACTTGGATAGCACAAAATCAAAATTTTGGAACGTGGCGTAATCTGTGCTTCAAGTGCTTCCGCTGTTAATTTGAAATTGTCTTTAGCAAAGGTCTCAATACCAACAGGGATACCTCCACCAATCGCTGTAATCGGTGAATAAGAGATATAACAAGGTTCAGGGATTAGAATCTCATCACCCGGTGTAATCAATGCACGAAGAGCTAAATCGATCGCTTCACTACCACCGACAGTAACCAGAATCTCGTCTTTGGGATCGTATGCGGTTTTAAATTCATTTTCCAGATAACCTGAAATAGCTTCACGAAGTTCAGGCATTCCGGCATTAGACGTATAACGTGTATATCCACGCTCTAACGAATAGACGCATGCTTCACGTACATGCCACGGTGTAATAAAATCAGGTTCCCCTACACCTAACGTAATAATATCTTTACTCGCACTCACCAGATCAAAAAACTTCCGAATACCGGAAGGCTTAATATCTTGAACCAATGGAGAAAGGTAAGAAGTCATCGACTTGGATGATCCGGTCTGTTGTTCATTATTCACAATCATGGCAATCCTCTTCCTTCAGCGCTTTATAATCTAAGCGCGATTTGTTCTACTCTTATCTAATATAGATGGGTATAACGATATTGGTTACGTTTATGGAGAAATGATCAGGCGACGGTCATCTTCATGTTCTTCGAAGATAATGCCATCCTGCTTATATTTTTTAAGTATAAAGTGAGTTTTGGTAGACAATACCGATTCAATAGGAGATAAACGATCTGAAACGAAGCTTGCTACTTCTTTCAAATTGGTTCCTTCGACTTCAACTAGAAGATCATACGCGCCAGACATTAAATAGACCGATTTTACTTGTGGATACAAATAAATGCGTTCTGCTATTCCTTCAAATCCTCTACCACGTTCCGGTGTAATCTGTACTTCGATTAATGCTGTGACTTTCTCATCATCGACTTTACTCCAGTTCACCACAGATGTGTATTTCACAATCACATGCTCATCTTCTAATTCACGAATCGCTTGAGTCACTTCTGCTTCATCGACACCAAGTAAGGTAGAAAGAAGTTGTGGTGTGCGTCTTGCATCTTCTTTTAACAAATCTAATATTTGTAATTTAAGGTCGCTCAATTCTTTCATAACGTAATAGCCTCCAAGTGCGCAAGATTAATCATAAGTATGACATGAATCGCCCATTTCTGCCAACCCTTTGATTTGATCATTGCCTGCTGCTGACGTGCTTCTATACTTCTGTCAAACGATTATCTGAGCGAACTGCTTCAAGGGGATAACAATCAGGTTACTTAATCTTATTACTTAGACAGTCAGCATAGGTAGTACATTATTATACCTTGAGGAGCGAAACATTATGGATCTGCACACTAACCGTACCGCATGGGACAAAACTTTACCTAAATCTGAAACTCCGAAATATCAAGCGTTACATGACAATATTTCCTGTGATGTACTTATTATTGGTGGCGGAATGGGTGGAGCTTTATCAGCACGTGAACTTGCACACCTAGGTATCAATGTAGTACTTGTTGAAAAATCAAAAATCGGTCAAGGTAGCTCTGTTGCCAATACCGGTTTACTTCAATATACGAATGATAAAATGATGACTTCCTGTATTAATACATTTGGTGAACAAAATGGTGTACTATTCTACCGCCTGTGCCAACAAGCGATGGAATATCTGATCGATATTGCTCCAACATTACCGATCGATGCCCAATTAATCCCACGCAGTAGTCTATATTATGCAAGTAACCCAGAAGATGTACCTGCGCTCAAAGAAGAGTATGAAAATCTAAAACGTTTTGGATTTGAAGCAGAATACTGGAATGAAGAAGAAATTGCGAAGCGTTTCTCTTTTCAAAAAGCTGGCGGATTGTACACTCATGGTGACGCTGAAGTAAATCCATATCGCTTTATCCATGCATTGATGGCAGATGCGATGAATCATGGAGCACAGTTATATGAAGGTGTTGAAATTACGAATCATGTGGCAGACGATACAGGAGTGACCTGTTATGCAGGCGATATCGCTATTCGTGCCCGTACTGTAATTTATGCAACAGGTTATGCGACCCAAGAAATGAAAAAAGAACGCGGTGCTTTTCTAGAAACCACTTATGCGATTATGACTAATCCTGTAGAAAGCTGGAAAGGTTGGCATGAACAAAGTATGGTCTGGGAAACGACTCGTCCTTACCTTTATATGAGAACCACTGCGGATAATCGGATTGTAGTCGGTGGATTGGATGAGCCTTTTACTGATCCTGAATGGCGTGACGTCCGAATGGTAAAACAATCGCAAAAATTACTGGAAGAAGTACAGACGTTATTTCCAAATGTAGGCGAGTTGTCAATCGATTATGCTTGGGCAGCTGTATTTGGTTCCAGCCGTGATGGATTGCCTTATATCGGTGGACATCCAGATTATCCTCACTGTTACTTTGTAGAAGGATATGGTGGTAATGGAACAGTCTATAGCGCTATTGCAGCCCAATTACTAGCGGATACAATCACTGGAATCGAACGTCCTGAATTAGAACTGTTTGGCTTAACACGTACAACCAAGCCTTCCCCTGCAACAGTTGACGATATTGTTGTGTAATTGATAGCAAAAAGCTCTTATCCTCAACCATCATCGGGTCGAGAATAAGAGCTTTTTATATAACATTTGAATGGCTTATTGTTCGTTAAGATTGGTAATTTTATCAATAATCGCTACACGCTCATCTTCGCACAGACTTTGATGAACATGGAAGCAACTTGGACAGACATATACATTGACTTTAAATGTAGAAGGTAAGATCGCAACATTATTAGCTGTTGCAGGCAAAGGAGTAAATCCAGTTCCGCCCATCTCTTGTGTTCCTGCAAGCAACATATATTCCTGACAATGCGGACATTGTGGAATCTCTTCTTGTTGATCGAGCAATTGTTCTACATTTTCTTCATATTGCACCATATTAAAGTTCTCATCACCATACTGCTCAATCGTTTTGAGTGAAGATAGACTTGGTTGTGTAAATAGCTCTGCATCATTTAACAGGCTGGTCGCACGTGATGCAAACGATTGTTGCTGTTCTTCTTGCGGAGCAACAGGGGCTACAGGAGCTCTACGAACTTCAGCAGGTGGCTTCTGTCCGCCTTCAACATATTCCTCATCTTCGTCTTCATCTAAAGCAATATTAAGCGTACGATAACCATTTAATTCATTATGACAGTGCGGGCACAATTCTTCCGGTCCAAATTCGGGGTCCCATACAATCTCACTATCGCACCAAGGACATATTGTTGTATCCATGTTGTAATTCCTCTCATCGCTTATATTTCTGTTCAAGCTTATTATAAAATAGTTGCCCCTATCACGTACGATAAGGATATAGAGATAATCATAGAGATTAAGCCAACAGCTTTGTTATCGGCTGCAATCTCTTCATCAATCTTAAATACAGGTGTCAAAAATTCAAATATAAAGTAAGCCGCTAGCAGTAAAAGAAAACCGATCACAGACCATCCAAGACTTTCATAGACTGTACTATGCGCTTCGATCGAAAAACGCATAATATTACAAATCCCAAAAATCTTACCGCCTGTTGCCATCGCGACAGCTACATTACCGCGTCTTATTTCATCCCAGCACTTATATTTGGCGACCATTTCGAAACACCATAAAAATACGATAAGCTGTAGTACAGCTACCGAGAAAAAACCGATCATCATCCCGACCGGATGTGCAAGCATCGGATCAATATAATCTTTCACGCTACCTCATAGCCCCTTCCGGTACTGAAATCATCTACAGACATTTCTATTCATTACGCATGAACGCTGCAATGGTTTCAGCCGGATTATTTCAATACGGCTACAGTTACGCCGTTACCGCCTTCGTTATATTCACCAGTACGGAAACTTTTGACATGCTTATGACGACGTAAGAAATCTTGAATCCCTGTTCTCAGTACGCCTGTGCCTTTACCATGGATGATATAGATTTGCCCTAGATTAGCCAAAAAAGCTTCATCTAGAAAACGATCCACTTCCATTAATCCTTCTTCTACATTCGCACCCCGTAGATCTAGCTCAGAACGCATATTATCTTCGCGTGACCGTTTGATCGTTGTTGCTTTCTTCTGGGGCTGTGCATTGATCGTAGCGGCTGACTGCACTAATTCTAGATCACTTAATGCTACTTTCATTTTCAAAATACCCATTTGTACGACAGCTTCTTTGGTACCTGATAATTCTACGATATGTCCACGTTGATTCAGACTATAGACCATAACATCATCGCCAGGACCCAGTGGTTTTACTTTTTTCGCTTCGGTTGAAGACGTTGATTTCTTCTTAGTACGTTGCCCTGGAGTCGCATCATCCAATTGCTTACGAGCTGCAATCAGCTTGTGATCTTTCACAGCTGCTCCTTCTTCTTGAGCAAGCTGACGTAAAGAGCGAATCACTTCATCGGCTTCTTTGCGTGCTTTTTCGATAATTTCACGTGCTTCTTCATCGGCTTTTTCCAGACGTTTATCACGTTGTTCTTCTAATTTGGCAAGATCACGCTCATAACGACCACGTAATTTCTCCATATCCGATCGTAACGTTGCTGCTGTATTACGATCTTCTTCAGCACTCAGACGATTGCTTTCGAGAGAAGCGATCATATTTTCAACACGTTGATCTTCTTCGCCCACTTCACCACGAGCCACATCGAGAATCTTTTCAGATAATCCTAAGCGTGAAGCGATAGCAAATGCATTACTACGTCCCGGTACACCAATCAATAAGCGATACGTAGGGCTAAGTGTATTGACATCGAATTCCATACTCGCATTAATCACGCCTTTGCGATCATAAGCATAAGCTTTCAATTCGCTAAAGTGAGTCGTAGCAATCATACGACAACCTTGAGAATGAATATATTCCAAAATCGCAATCGCCAATGCTGAACCTTCTGCGGGATCGGTTCCTGCTCCCAATTCATCAAAGAGCACCAGACTTTTCGGTGTCATATGTTCTAGAATTGAAATAATATTGGTCATGTGACTTGAAAATGTACTCAGATTTTGTTCGATACTTTGTTCATCACCGATATCTGCATAGATTGCGTCAAACACACATAATTGACTACCTTCATCTGCTGGAATAAATAGACCAGACATCGCCATCAGACTGAGTAATCCGACTGTTTTTAAGGTTACTGTTTTACCACCGGTATTCGGCCCGGTTACAATAATACTGGTATGTTCGTTACCCAGTTCCAGATCCGTAGGTACCACATGAGCAAGCGGAATCAATGGATGACGTGCTTTTTTTAATTTCAAAAATCCACGGTCATTCATCTTCGGCATTGTAGCGTCCATCGAACGAGCTAATTTAGCTTTGGCAAAAATAAAGTCAAGGTCTGCCAAAATATCAATATCATAATTCAGCAATTCAACTTGATCGGATACTTGCGCAGTGAGTTTCTGCAAAATCACTTCGATCTCACGTTCTTCACGTAACTTCGCTTCACGTAGCTTATTGTTCATCGCTACAATCGCTTCAGGCTCAATAAATAATGTTGCTCCTGAACCCGACTGATCATGAACGATACCGCCAAAGTGAGCACGATACTCCGCTTTGACCGGAATGACAAAGCGATCGCCACGAATGGTGACTAATTGATCTTGCAACATTTTGGCTACACTTTGAGAACGGATCATACTATCCAGCTTCTCCCGAATACGAACTTCGCCTGAGCGTAGTTCACGACGTACTGCGGCAAGTTCAGGGCTTGCAGAATCCATCACATGAGCAGAATCATCGATACAAGCACGAATCGCTTTTTCCAGTGGACGTTGATCGGAGATCAGTTCTACTAGATCAGCTAGCATCGGTACAGGATTTTCTTCATGTACCATCTCAACATGGCGACGTGCACGTCTACCACCCATGATTGTATTTGCAATGCCTAATAATTCACTTGGATTCAGTGTTCCACCTATACGTGCACGACTAACCGCCGCACTAATATCAACGATTCCACCAAAAGGCGGTGTTCCTTTGAGGCGATCTACTAATGTCGCTTCATCCGTCGTTTGAAGTAATTTTTTGACATGCTCCAAATCCGTATCCGGTTGCAACGCCAGCGCTGTACGTTTACCGATCGAAGTGGCTGCATGTGAAGACAATGTATTCAAAATTTGACCATACTGCATGGTATGGAATATTTTTTCGTTCAACGTAATGACACTCCTCTAACTAACAAATTACTTTATAATATAATGCACTACTTCTTATTATACATCTAGACCAAATATTCACAAAATACTTAAATACCAAATGATACATTAGACTTATCATTTCTTTATTTAGCCATATTTGATTTAAATTTTGATCATATCGGTTACTCTTTATGTAGATCAGAGTTATACTATTTATGAATATTACGAACAACTATCATCATATATCACTATAGGAGGAATAATACATGTATACACCGTCTAACCCTAATCACAAAATGAGTCATTATAAAAGAACACTAATCATCGTCAGTATGATGATCGCTGTTATGGTTCTTTTATCTGCTTGTGGTCAAAAAAATGAGTCTGCTACTAATCCACCACAAAGCGGTGTCACCGAGACCGGCGTAGCGCCTGCGGATGGTACAGAACAATTGATGATCAAAGCGACTAATTATGCATTTGATCAAAAAGAATACCATGTTAAAAAAGGGCAACCTGTACAGATCGTTTTTGAAAGTGTACAAGGTAATCACGGCGTGATGATTCCTGCTCTCAATGTCGATCTTGATTCTCAAAATACAACAGCAACCGTCACTCCACAAGAAGCAGGTCAATTCGATATTGCTTGCTCGATTATGTGTGGTTCTGGTCATAGCACAATGGTTGCCAAATTGATCGTAGATGAAGCTTAATCGACTGAACTCATTTTAGTAGCCAAAAAATCCCTTTCTGTTTCACTACACCAGTATACGTAGTGATAAGCAGAAAGGGATTTTGCTATCTAATTCTGATCCTGCTCGATCAATTCCATCCATTCATTGTACTCAATTTCCAAACGATGATGCTGTTCACGAAGCTGTTCAAGTTCACGGATAATACGTTCTTTCTCTTCACGCTGATCTTCCAGTTCAATATGAACCAATCTCAATTGATGTGAAGACACTTCATATTGTTGCAAAATTTCTTGCATTTCTTCAGACTTCTGCGCTTCTACTGTAGACAGTTGTCCTTGCTGTTCAAGCCATTCACGTTCTTGTTGTTCCAACTGTAAAATCTGTTGGGCTTGCTGTTGTTGAACTTGTTCTGTCTCCTGAATACGTTGTTGCCATTCATTTAACTCTTGACGCAACTGATGACTTTGCTGTTCTAAACGCCCGATTTCTTCCAAATATCCTTCTTCATTACGACTCACTGTCCGATAATCTTCTTCCAGTTGAGTATATCGGTTGTTCCATTGATCGATATGGGTATTCGCTTCTTGCAAAATATGCTCTTGTTGCCCGAGCTTATCTTGTAAAGAAACCAATTCTTGATTCAATGTTGCTACTTGAGCTTGTGCATCTTGATGATGTTGCTGTTCTTGTGACCATTGTGCTTGTACTGTATTCAGCTCATCTTCTTGTTCACTAACACGCTCACGCCACATTTCCATCTCTTCTTGAATCGTCGATTTCTGTTGCTGTAATTCTTGCAACTGATGAATACGCTCCGATTGCAATTCTTCCAAGTCCTGATATTGATATTCCAACATCTGACGTTGCTCTTCATTCACACGTAGTTGTTCTTCCAAATTCTCACGCTCGGCTTGAGCCGCTGTTAATTGAGCCTGAAGACGATGAGCCTCCTCTTCTTGTTGAGTAGAAAGGTCACGCCATGTTGTCGCTTCTTCTTCGGCTGTTGTCAGCTGTTGTTGGATGCCTTCTAATTGTTGATGCAGTGTCGATTGCTGTGTTTCCAGTTGAGCACGTTGTTCTTCCAGTGCACGCAACTGCTCTTCCAACTGCTCAACCTGCTCACGAATTTGAGACGATTGGGCTTGAGCCTGCTCTACTTCTTGCTCTTGCTGGTTAGACAGTTCACGCCACGTGTCTGCTTCTTCTTGTGCACTGATCAACTCTTGCTGTGTCTGCTGAAGTTGTTGATTCAGAGCGATATGTTGCTCTTCTAACTGTGCTCGCTGTTGTTCTGCTGTACGCGCTTGTTCTTGAGTGTCTACTAATTCCGATTGAATCCGCTGGGCTTCTTGCTCTTGCTGTCCAGATAGCTCACGCCATGTATCTGCTTCTTCTTGAGCAACAGCTAATGTTTCTTTGATCTCTACTAATTGTTGACTGAGATCGGATTGCTGTTCTTCTAATGTGTGCACTTGCGCTTGCATAGCTTCATATTCTGCTTGTGCAGCATCATACTGCTGTTGCAACAATACCCGTTGTTCTTGGCTATTTAATAATTCCATTTGCATCTGAGCTACTTCTTGTTCTTGTTGATCCGATAATTCACGCCAAGTAGTCGCTTCTTCTTGTGCAGTAGTTAATGTAGCTTGTAGTTCAGCTAGTTGTTGCTGTACATTCGATTGCTCTGTTTCCAGTACATGCACTTGATTTTCCAGATCATTACGTTCGGTCTGGATACGATTAGACTGTTGCTGTAATGCTGTATATTGTTCTTGCACCTGAGCTAGTTCGGCTTGAACTTGAGTCACTTCTTGTTCTTGTTGAGCAGATAACTCATGCCAAGTACTAACTTCTTCTTGCGTTACTGTTAATGTTTCTTGGAGTTCTACTAGTTGTTGCTGTAGATCGGACTGCTCTGTTTCCAGTACATGCACTTGATTTTCCAGATCATTACGCTCGGTCTGGATATGATCAGACTGTTGTTGTAATGTTGTATATTGTTCTTGCACTTGAGCTAATTCGGCTTGAACATCAGTCACTTCTTGTTCCTGTTGTCCCGATAATTCACGCCATGTACGTGCTTCTTCTTGCGTCCGTGTTAATGTTTCTTGAAGTGTAAATAATTGTTCATTCAGCTGAGTCTGTTGTTCTTGTAAAGTCTGTGCTTGATTCTGTAGTGATTCATGCTCGGTTCGTAATAATTCACTTGTTGCTTGTAAAGATTCATGTTCTGCATGCACAGTATCGTACTGCTGTTGCAGAGCTGTATATTGTTCTTGTACCTGTGCCAGTTCGGCTTGAACAGTCTGTAATTCTTGTTCTTGTTGTTCAGATAATTCGTGCCATGTAGATACTTCTTCTTGGATCGTTGTATTTTCTTGTCGTAGTTCTGTTAACTGCTGATCCAGTTCTGACTTCTGTTCTTCCAATTCACCCAGTTGTTCTTCGATTACCAAACGCTGCTCTTCGAGTACCACTTGCTGTTCTTGTGCTTCAGATAATTCGGCTTGAATACGTGCAACTTCCTGTTCTTGTTGACCAGATAGTTCACGCCACGTTTCCAATCTTTGCTTGGTTGCAGATACTTCGTTTTTGGCATCTGCTAATTGTTGATGCAAAATAGAGATTTGTTCTTTGGCAGCATTCGCTTGTTCTTCTAACGTATGACGTTGTTCTTGAACTTGAGTTAATTCGGCTTGTACTTTCTGTACTTCTTGCTCTTGTTGTTGCGCCAATTCATACCAGCGATTCGATTCCTCTTTGGATGATTCTATTTCTTGTTGCGCTGTATTCAATTGCTCTTGTACCTGTGTCAATTCTTGTTGAGACGTATTTAGTTGTTGTTCTAATCCTTGTTGTTGCTCTTGCACAGTAGATAGATTTGTCTGAACAGTCTGCAACTCTTGTTCTTGTTGTACAGACAATTCACGCCATGTCTCTGATTCTTCTTGCGCTTCAGACAATTCTTTAGTGAGTAGCTGTTGCTGTTCTTCTAACGCTTTTAATTCAGTTAATGTGCGGTTATTATTTTCCTCCAGTTCGGCATGATCTTGTTGAATACGATCATGTTGTTGTTGTAAAAGCTGTACTTGCTCTTCTAACTCCATCACTCGCAAACTGGCAACTTCTTCATTTTCAGTCAAAAGGTTAATCTCACTGCGTAAATTTTCTGTTGTTTGTTGCAGATTCTGCTCTAGATCTACATTCGACTTCAATGCTTTTTGAAGTGCTTCTTCTGCTATTTTCCATTTATGCTGTATTTGTTCATTATTTAATTTGTGTTCTTGGTTTTGTTGTTGTAATTGTTTGTTTTGTCCTTCTGTCGACGTCAGCTTTTGCTGAGTCTGTGTCAATTGAGCCGATGTTTCTTTAACACTCTTTTGCAACTGTTCATTAGTACTGACTTGTTGTTTATTTTCCTGTTGCAATTTCTGTATTAATTCCTGTTGTTGTGCTTGTACGGTCTGTAGTTGCTCTAATTCTGTATTTAAACGCTGTTGCTCTGCAATCGCTTGATCAAATTCGGATTGGTTCACTTGAGCATTAATTGATTCTTCTGCCATGTGTACTGCTGCTAATACAGCCAATTTGGCTTTATCTAAATGAGAATGGGCTTGCGATATATCGTTCATATGCTCGTCTACATAACGAGCAATTTGTCTCATATAATCGGCACTCGTGCCAACTAATTTATAAGTTGTTCCATAAATATCCACGTTTACTCTAATGCGTTCGGGTGTCGTCACAATCGTGCCCTCCTTTACTTCTTCTGTTTATTCTAGTTGGATGTAGACAAAAAAGCCACATCGATTGTTATTCGATGCGACCCTTGTCAATTCCTGCTATAGTCCCTAACAAACATGATTCTTTAATAACAGAGTCATTTAAGTAGGGAATCTAAGCAGTATGATTATAGAGCAAAATGTATTATTTACGTAGTTCTGCACCAAATTGTTCAGATAATACAGTCAATACTTGATCATGCACAGCCGTTACTTCTTCATCTGTTAAGGTATGCTCAGCGTGACGATATACGATCGCAATCGCTACACTCTTCTTACCTTCGCCTACACGGTCGCCTGTGTACACATCAAAGACTTGTACCGTTTCTAACAATTCTTTCGCTGTCAAACGAATAGAAGCTAGTAATTCTCCTGCTGCTACTTCTTCATTGATTACAACAGCAATATCACGTTGTACTGAAGGGTAACGTGGCAATTCGCTGTATACGATTTTCTCATCGGCTTCTTCATACAATGGAGCCAATTGAATCTCTGCGACATACGTATCTTCAAGATCGGATTCGCGCTGAATATCAGGATGAATCTGTCCAATCACACCAATCCATTGTTGCTGACTACCTACTTGTAAATATACAGAGGCAGAGCGTCCTGGATGGAATCCTTGTGGTTGATCTGCTTTGTACGTAATCAGTGATTGTAGTCCTAGATATTGAAGTAGACTTTCGAGTGCACCTTTAAGATCAAAGAAATCGACACGTTCGTTACCTGTATTCCATTGTGCTTGTTGGCGTCTACCTGTAAGTAGCAATCCAAGCAAAGGAACTTCTGTCGGTTGACGAGTCAATTCTTGCTCAGAACTGAAGAACGCACTTCCGATTTCAAATAAAGCTAAATTTTCCTGTTTACGATTGCGGTTAAATGAAGCTGTTTCTAACAACTGCGGAATCAACGTACTCCGTAGCACACTACGATCTTCACTCATCGGCATCGCAAGAGCAACCTGTTGTTGCTCTCCACGCAATTGTGGGAACAGATCATTTTTGGCTGGATGTGTGAACGAATACGTGATCGCTTCTTGATATCCACCATGAGTTAGCAAATGACGCACAGTACGACGTAAGCGTTGAGACTTGGTCAATGCTCCTGGTGTTGTTGTGCCTTCAATCGAAGTCGTTGGAATATTATCATATCCATATAAACGAGCTACTTCTTCGATCAAATCTACATCGCGTACAATATCACCACGACGTGTAGGAACACGTACTTCTAATAAGTCTTGTGCTACATCGCCATAAGGGAATTGAAGACGGGAGAAGATCGTTTTAATTTCAAGTAAAGACAATTCTGTACCTAAATAACGATTTAATTTGCTCAAAGACAACTGAAGTGTTTTCTCTTCTGCTACTTGTACCACTTCTTCTACAATACCTTCGTGAATCAATCCATGACCATAACGAACGATCAATTCAGCTGCACGATTAAGCGCTGGTACTACCGCAGACGGATCGACTTCTTTTTCAAAACGTTGACTCGCTTCTGAACGAAGCCCAAGACGACGTGATGTTTTGCGGATTGTTCCACCATCGAACTTAGCAGATTCTAGCAAAATATTGACTGTAGAGGCTGTCACTTCTGTATCAGCACCACCCATAACGCCAGCAAGGCCTACAGGCTGTCCGCCACTTGTAATCAATAACATACGATCATCTAATTTACGTTCTTGATCATCTAATGTGTTAAGAACTTCACCTTCACGTGCCATCCGTACTTCAATTGCACCTTGATTTAATTTGTCTGCATCATAAGCATGTAGAGGTTGTCCGTATTCTAACATCACGAAGTTGGTAATATCGACAATATTACTAATCGGACGAATCCCTGCTGCAATCAGACGGTTTTGTAACCATAGTGGAGAAGCTCCAACTGTGATCCCGCTGATATAACGAGCTGAGAAGTGACTACATTGCTCTGTCGCTTCAATGTTTACCGAAATATGATCTGCCGCTGCATCACCAGCTTCTACAAAATTCAATTCTGGCAATTGTACATCACGACCTAGAATAGCGCCTACTTCATAAGCCGCACCTAGCATACTCAAGCAATCAGAACGATTCGGTGTTAGATCGAAATCAAGTACAGCATCGTCCAAGCCAAGTAATTCTACAATCGGTGTACCGATTTCTGTATGTTCAGGTAGAACCAAAATACCTTCTTGTTGATCTTTAGGAAGTAATTTATCGTTAATACCTAGTTCTTTGGCAGAACAGATCATCCCTTGAGATAATACGCCACGCAACTTGGCTTTTTTGATATCCATACCGCCCGGTAATTTAGCACCTACAAGAGCGACTGGAACTTTTTGTCCAGCATCGATATTTTTAGCACCACATACGATCTGTAAGTCTTCACCTTGTCCGGCATCAATTACACAGACGTTTAATTTGTCTGCATCTGGATGCTTTTCTTTACTTTTCACATAACCAACAACAACGTTTGTAATCCCTTGATTACGGTATTCAACGCTATCGATTTCGATTCCAGAACGTGTAATGCGCTCTGCTAGTTCTTCTGGAGTGACTTGATCCAAAGAAACATATTGAGACAGCCATTGTGTAGATACTTTCACTGCTATTCACTCCTTTATATTAGATACGTGAGAATTGTTTGAGGAAACGCATATCGTTACTGTAGAAATGACGAATATCGTCAATGCCGTATTTTAGAATAGCTATCCGTTCTACGCCGATACCAAATGCAAATCCACTATATACTTCAGGGTCAAAACCGCCCATTTCTAACACTTTAGGATGAACCATACCGCAACCTAACACTTCGATCCAGATGCGTTCACCATTCTTTTTCACAAAGGTAACATCAACTTCTACGCTAGGCTCTGTGAAAGGGAAAAAGCTAGGACGCAAACGAATTTCAGTAGACTCTCCGAACATTTCACGAGCAAATTGAAGTAATGTTCCTTTAAGATCACTCATACGAATCCCTTTATCAATCACCAATCCTTCGATTTGGAAAAATTGGAAAGAGTGAGTCGCATCGTCATCATCACGACGATATACAGCACCCGGGCAAATCACTTTCAAAGGTGCTTTTCCTTTAGCCGCTTCCATCGCACGAATCTGCACAGGAGAAGTATGGGTACGCATCAACAATTCATCGGTCAGATAGAAAGAATCTTGCATATCACGAGCAGGGTGATTTTTCGGCAAATTCAATGCTTCAAAGTTATAATAATCACTTTCTGCTTGAGGACCTTCAGCTACGCTGTATCCCATGCCCAGGAAAATATCTTCCATTTGTTCGATTACTTTGTTGATCGGATGGATACCGCCTTGTGGCAATCCACGACCAGGCAATGTTACATCGATTTTTTCAGCAGCAAGACGTTCGTTCGTCTCTGCACGTACAAATTCTTCTTGTTTGCGATTGATCACTTCTTCGATCGCTTCACGCACTTCATTAGCAACTTGACCCACAACAGGACGTTCTTCAGCACTAAGCTTACCCATACCACGTAAAACTTCGGTTAAAGCTCCTTTTTTACCAGAGTATTTAACACGTAGATCTGCTAGTTCTTTCGGTGTGGCTACTTTTTCTAATACTTCCAGTGCTTCGGATTTCAAAGCAAGCAAATGTTCTTGCATTTGGACGATTTCGCTCATCGTTGTTAAGCCCCTTTCTTCCTATCACGCAGTGTGTAAACCTTATTAAAACAACAAAAAAAGGCCTTCTCTCCCCTTAAGGGACGAAAAGACCGTGGTACCACCCTTGTTAGAAATTTATAATCTGTATCTCAATATAGAGTCTCCTCTAAATCAATCACATGTAGATTATAAGCTTCTCGCTCGAAACGACGATAACGGATCGTTACACCGGCTATTCCTAATCTATAGATCAGCTTAATCATACAGCTCACTTATATTTCAGAACGCTGCTCCAGAGTGAACTTCAACAGTCTGCTTCTGTAAAAATGCTCTCAATCTAATGGCATTTTCTCCCTGTACGACAGTACTGTTTACTCTTCTCTTTCGTTGCAGATGTCATAGTGAAAATAGATACTCACTATTTTACAAATAACCAGCCTTCCCGTCAACGATTGTTATGCAAAAAGAACTTTCTATTTATTTAAGACTGAGACGAATAGGACGCTAACTCTTTGCGCAACGATTGAATTTCTTGCCAGACTGGATCATTACCGTTCTGTTCCAAGTTGAGATTCTCAATCGATTGTGTAGCATTAGGCAAATGATCGCTTGATCGAGATATAGAAGGATTCGTCTTTTTCTGATCGGCAAGTCCAGATAATAACTGAGATAGACGCAATTCAAGCATCATACGCTGTTGATTCGCTTCTACCCCACCTGCTTGCACTTCTTGTTGCTGATGTGCCTGAGCAGCTTCATACTCTTCTACAGTGCCTTCAAACCATTGATATGGACGATCACGTTCCAGCTTCAACAGACGAATCGCTAATCGCCGAACTAACATCCGGTCATGAGAAACCATAATAATCGTTCCTGTATACTGTTCTAACGCAGACTCGATCACTTCTTGGGCAGCGATATCGAGATAGTTGGTCGGCTCGTCTAGAATTAATACATTAGCACCACCAAAATATAAACGGATTAATGCCACTCTGCACTGTTCTCCCATACTTAAATGACCAATCTGCTTGTACACATCTTCTCCACGGAATAAAAAGCAACCCAGAATCGTCTGTGCTTCTGTTCGTGTCATCGCTGGTAATACCAATAGACTATCCAGTAATGTCATTTCTAAAGGTAACCCTTCCAGTTCCTGAGAAAAATAACCTATATTTAATGCTGGATGATGCCACAGCTCACCGCTAGAAGGTTGTAATTGTCCGAGGAGTAGCTTGATCAATGTTGTTTTGCCCGAGCCGTTCGGCCCTGTAATCGCTATCCGATCGCCACGTTGTACATTCATATCCAGATGTTGAATTAAAGCGTGTTTGCTATAATCACTATGCTGATCTTCTTGATCTGAATGGTTTGAATAACCAAAGCTTACATCATCCAACCGAATCAACGTATGCCCTTTAAACTCACTAGCTTCTAGTTCAAAATTCATTTTGTCCGTAGCACGCGGTTTTTGCACACTTTCGGTATCTAACCGTTCCAGTGCTTTTTCTTTGGCGTGATAACGTGAAATATTTTTATTCGCTTTGTCTCTATAATAGCTTTTAGCCATTTTTACTTCACTTTGCTTCCCTGCTGCATGATGAGCCTGTTCAAACCACTGTTGATAATTGCGAATCGATTCTTGTAATGCTTTGCGCTGTTGTTCTTGCTTTTTGTATAGTGATTCCTGCGCTCGTAACTCACGCTGTTTGTGTTCACGGTAATCACGGTATCCACCTTTATATTTGGTCATTCCTGTAGAAGTTAATTCACAGACAGACGTTGCCATCCGATCTACAAATTCTCGATCATGGGATACAAATAACAGTGTACCTGTATACTGATGTAATCTCTTTTCTAACCATTCCATCGTTTCGGTATCCAGATGATTGGTCGGTTCATCCAAGATCAATAACTGGGTATCCCGTGTTAACACAGAGGCTAGACGTACTCTGGTCTTCTGACCGCCGCTTAACTGAGTATAAGGTACATTCCATAGCTCTGAAGCAATGCCGATCACTGTCAATTGCTTTTCAACTTCAATCTCCCATAGGAATCCGTTGTTTTTTTCATACGTTTCTAACGTACTCCCATATTGTTCTAGCACTTCATTGTAAAGTTCACCTTGTTGTTCAACCGAAATATTTTGAAGTTGCTGTTCTAATTCATCTAGTTGCTGACGCAAATCCCATAACTCGGGCTTCCCTTGACGAGCTATTTCTAAAGTAGTCCATCCTTGCCCAATATGCTCTGCATCATCTTGCTGTCTCATCCAATCCCACTGTGTTAACGGTAAAAATCGTTCGATTTTGCCTTCTGTGCATTCAGTATGATTCATCAGCAGTTGGATCAGTGTACTTTTGCCACTTCCATTTTCACCGATAAGAGCTAAACGCTCACCTGCTTCTATTTGTACATTCACTTGTTCAAAAATTCGTTTTCCATTCCAGTCTTTCGCTAAATTGCTTACTTTTACGATGGTTGTCATTGAACATCATCCTCTCTGAAATCATAAAAAAACCGCCAGAGCAGATGCCCTCGCGGTTGATAATGCTAACGTCAGATCGTTCATCATCCATATGTAAAATAAGCAAAAGGATATAAATGTATAGTGCTTCTACTTTACGATTATTCATGTCTCTTGCTAGCCTAAGACATCGTTAATCCTCAAAGTAAAACCATCTTCATCCTGAACTGTTTATCATAACAGTTTCCTATTGCTATCCATGGACATACGTATCCCGTTTGCATCAGCCGCTTGAGCTGTCTGCCTGCTTCTATCCTGTGCAGTTCGTAGGGAAATTCGTATGTTTACTTCATTGGACAATAGGACCCTCTCATTTCTTCAGAATGGTCAGCTTAAAAAATATAAGGTGTATCATTACCGCTGACAACGACAGTATAACAAAATTTTGGAGAAAAACCAAATTTAGATGTGATTAATATTTAATTTTTCAAGTGTGGTTCGATATCTTTCACCCATTTCGGCATTTCAGCAGAACGATAAACGATCTTATTCTCTATGATTTCTAATACAATCTCACCAGAAGATTCGCTATTATCAATCATAATTAAATGATGAAGTAGTTTCTACTGAAAAATCACGATTATATTCTATGCAATCTCTAGCAAGTTTAATGGCTTCTTTTCCTGCTGACATTCTATACTTTTCTGGATGTTCACTATCTATTTTTCTTGCTAAGGCATCTGGATCTATATTAATACTGATTCCAATTTGATCTACAATCAAATTACGAATTGTACTTTTACCACTACCATTGTTTCCAGCAAAAACGTACATTGTAGGTTTGAAATTATTCATAAGATGATTCTTCATTATGAATTAAGACAATATTTCCATCAATATATTCTTTAACAATATGACCATTTTTATTTTTATATACAATATAAGTATTATTCATTTTGGCATCTAATTTAGCACGATCTCCAGTCATTTTAATTAATTTCGCTAGTTTTGTTATATTGCTCATTTTTTATCATCCTTACTGTGTTTTTATAATGATATTAACACTTATTCATATTATGATACTAATACAACAAAAAAAGCCTTTGCTTATGCAAAGACTTCCTCTTGGTATTTCGGTAAGCGGGTGATGGGAATCGAACCCACGCTATCAGCTTGGAAGGCTGAAGTTCTACCATTGAACTACACCCGCATGAATGGATGGTCGGGATGACACGATTTGAACATGCGACCCCCTGGTCCCAAACCAGGTGCTCTACCAAGCTGAGCTACATCCCGAGGTCACGTTTGGAAAGTCATTAGGCTTTCTTAACGACAAGATATAATATATCATATTCAATTTTATCTTGCAACTTCTTTTATTTATGTATCGTTTCAGATCGCGTTACGTATATAAAAAGTATAGTATACGCTTTATCAATCAGATGGGAGTGATCGAAATGATTATTGTAACGACTGAAAATATTCCCGGTTACCGAGTAACTAACGTTCTGGGCTCGACTTTTGGTGTCGTTGTGCGTGCACGTGGAATAGGTGGCGATATTATGGCTTCTTTTAAAGGATTAGTCGGTGGTGAAATCAAGCAATATACTCAAATGATCGAAGATGGTCGTCGTCAGGCATTAGATCGAATGGTTGAAAGCGCTCATACCATGGGTGGTAATGCAGTAGTGATGATGCGATTCGATAGTGGCGATATCGGTAGTAGTATGAGTGAAATTGTTGCTTATGGTACGGTTGTGACCATTGAGCCGATCACATGAGTTTTTTTAATGTAGGAGCTATCTATTTTACTTTACAAATTGGTGGTTTCCTGGCTCTTCTTTTAATAAGCTGGTACTTTTTTGATAAACGATATAAAGGAAAGCAACGCTCTTCCCAACAACAAGATGATATCCTCAAGCATTCACATCCTACTTCTGAAGTCTTTGTCGATCCTGCCGATGGTAAAACATATCGAGTCTATTATCATGAACAGACAGGTACACGTTCATATGTTGAAGAATATTCTCAATCTTAAAATATCCTAAATGGATCTTTACTTAGAAAAATATATACAAAAAGAGCAATCTTCCATACTAACTGGAGATTGCTCTTTTACTATATTCAGTATGCTCTTTTAGCTAGTTTTACTTATTGCCTTTAGAAGAATCAAAGCTTACTTCTGGAGTCGTCAACTTATCGTAGAAATCAACAGAATTGTCTTTGTCATCTGAAGCACGAAGTGCCATTGCAGAACGTGGATGCTCATCCAATGATCCTGTGATCATATAAGGAATGATATAGCCCCACTCTTCTTTTTCACGCAAAGCAATCATATGCTTGTCGATCATTTCTAAGACTGGACGCAATGTATACTTGGTATTTTTTAAATGAGTCACTAGCAATTCAGTCGGACAGTTACCTGCGGCACGTCCCATACCGTATACAGAAGCATCTAGTAATTCAACACCATGTTCTGCTGCTACAAGAGTGTTAGAGAACGCCATTTGCATATTGTTATGGGTATGTACACCCAGACGTTTGTTAGGCAAGTTGGTTTTGAATTTATCTACCAAGTAAAGCATGTCTTTATAATCTAGACTGCCGTAGCTATCTACAATATAAACAACATCAACTACACTTTCGTTGATCAATTCAAAAGCTTCTAGCAATTCATTTTCCATTACATTAGATAAAGCCATAATATTGATTGTTGTCTCATATCCGCGATCATGGAACGTTTGTACCAATTGAAGAGCTTTGTCTACATCTTTGATATAACAAGCTACACGGATAAGGTCTAACATACTTTCTTCACGTGGCAAAATATCTTCTTCAGCTACACGACCGATATCTACAAGCGCAGATAATTTAGTTGTTCCTTTTTGAGGAATAACCGTACGCAAGAAATCGTCGTCTAGAAAGCGCCACGGACCTGCTGCTTCTGCACCTTTAAGTAGTTTGGGAGAGTTTTTGTAACCAATCTCCATATATTCTATACCTGCTTCGTTCAGACCTTTATACAAATCTTGTACAAATTCTACGCTGAAATCCCAGTTATTCACCAGACCTCCATCACGAATCGTACAGTCTACAATTTTGCTTGGATTAAGTTTCATTGTTAATCTCCTTTCAGCCTTTTCATTCTCTCCATGATACTGTAAGCATCCTTTAAAAGTAAAGAATTTTCTAACACGCTTTAAAGCTTCACATGAATAAATTCATTAAATATTCAATCTTTTTTCTCCCAGACTTTCAGTTCTTCGGCATCTATAGACTTAGCGCCATAACGAATCTGATTGTACCAACGAATCAATACAGATATACGCTGTTCAGAATCCATCGATGTCTCTTTTTTATTTAAATGAATCATTTTGCGTCCAAGTATAGTCGGTGTATCGCCTTGATGTTGATCTAAACCTTGTTTGAGTCCACGACGAATCAATTTTTCATAATGATAACGAACTCGCTCAGCAGGATCGTCCGGTACTTTTCTTTTCAAAGGAATGCGGAAAGGCGATGGTTTGGAGTGAATCTTCTCTGTCTGATCTACATATCCAGCAGATGGTTCCTCAGCCGGTAAAGGAATAGCACTTTCGATCCCCAGAATACGCAATAACCATCGCCAGAGTGGTGGGCCATACTTACGAATTAGACGATATATAAATAGCCCTACGCCAATCATAAAAGCGGTTAACGCAGCAATCATAATGATCTGAGCGATTCGTTCAATCCAAGCAGGGTCCAGAATAGATGGGCTTTGCTCAGGTAGATCCATTGGTGGTAACAAAGGTGGCGGGTTCATCGGCTCAATCATTTGACTAGGTACAGCTGTTTCATTAGATTGAAAAAGAGAAAGTATCTTCTGCCACAACCAGCTCAGCATCATAGATAATTGTGTACTGCCTCCAATAATAGCAATGACTCCTATTAAGATCCATGTCCAGCGCCGACTTCGACGGATAACCAACTGTAATGCTGCGATTGGAAATCCATCTTCCCATACCGAATAGTTAATCTGACGTGCACCACACCGCATAAGAATAGCAAATAAATGAACCATACCTGCGATATAAATAGAAAAGTGCGCAGATGACAGATCACCCGCTGAACCTGTAATCACATAAAATATCCATGCTACGATCAGCAAAATCAATTGTAATGTTAATGGAAATAACCGATCCCAATCGCCCATCACTAGCATATTGCCACGGAATAATCCGACGACTAATAGACTTATGCTGGCTATCCATATAGATGTCCAACTTACATGATTTAGTATCATCCAACATACCAAGGCTCCTATAATGATCCATACTACAAACCAGCTTATCGTTTTCCATTGGGCAGCAGATCGTCTGACAGCGATACGTAATGTAATACCTAGCCCCCCTGCACATAGAAGCCACAATGCCCATAAAACAGGTTGATCCGTATGAAATAAATATCCATCTAGCAGAACAAGAATAGGAAAGCATGCCGCTACTTCTGCCAGCATATAAGTAAGAGGTTGCCAGTAACTAGAGATCGAATAGCCTACTGCTTTGGAAGAATCCTGAGTTGTCATCCGCTCACCTTCCTGCTTGGTTTATCGTATACACTCTGATTCCAGTGGGACTTCTTCAACTGCTCTATATCAGGTACATTCAAAATACTAACTGTTGACCCCGCCTGCTCTAATATCGTAATCGCCTGCTTGATCGGTTGAGATACATGCGGAGTGACGATTAAAATATCCATTTTGTGGATAGGTTCATTTTCCTGACTGGATTGGGGTACAAAAGATTGTAAAAATTCATGAAATGGCTGCCTGCTTTTTAATTGTACTTCTGCCATACATTGAAGTAATGCAGATAATTGTTCACTGCCATAAGCAGGTAGAATCCGGGCATCTTGCTCATCTTCTGTCGCTATAATCGCATTGTGTCCAAATCCTGCTTTCATTCCTTTACCAATGAGATCAGCAGCAATCGTTGCACAACAACTCAGACCATACTCTGCTACCATCGGTTCTGTTACGACTCTCCACATCTGTTCATTGATTTCAATATTGAATAGAATCATGACTTCTGGATCAGCACTATACCCTTGACGATACACTTGTAACTGACCTGTACGTGCTGTCGCTTTCCAGTGAATCTGATTCATCGGATCACCTGAACTGTATTCTCGCACTCCTGTAATCAAAAAAGGATCTTCATTTGTCCAGCGTCTCACTTCGACTTCTCCTTGCCAGCTTCGATAAGCTTCTGGCATGTCATCTATCGCTGTATAAGCAGGATAGACAGTCATACGGGTCTCAATACGTAGTGGACGATTGGCACGAGCAAGTCCAAATACATCGCCGGCACTCATTAAAGCGCTATCCATATGAAAAACACCACGTTGTCGGCAATTAATCTGATGTGTGCGTGTAATACGTGTCTGCGCAGATAAGCTAAACAGACTGGTATGATTCTGGTATAGCGTGCCTTCACTGATCGCTGTCTCTGCTTGATGTCCAAATTGGAACCCCGCAGGTAAAATCGATTCTAATCGGAGCCAGGGTACAGGAATACGGCGCTTATTCTGAATAATCTCAATCATCTCAATATCATCGCCCACATGACAGTGACTTCGAGATAATTTGCGTTCATAATCAATCTGCCGAAGAGATCGTCTGCCTAGGACTAGAGCTTGAAGCAATACAACGACTCCAGCAATCAGAAGTAGCCAGAAAAACTCCATTTACTTCACTCTACTTTCCAGATTAGCTTCAGTCGGTACAACTTCAGTGTCCAAAATCGATTGAATCAATACATGTGCTTTATTTTTATCATTTTGATGTCTATTTTTGAATACGAGACGATGAGACAATACCGGCGAAGCCATTGTCTGAATATCATCGGGTAATACATAATCTCTGCCTTGTATAGCCGCATAGGCTTGAGCAGCTCGCAGTAAGGCTTGTGTTGCCCGCGGACTGGCCCCTAGAGCAATCTCTTGATGCTCACGGGTTGCTTCTGCAATACGAACAATATAGCTTAACAAGTCATGGTGAATAGTCACTGCCTGACATTGCTCTCTGGCTTCAATAATTTGCTCACGACTGACTTGTTCGAAAGTAGTCATTTCACCAGATTCTATAGCTACTTCTTTGTTCACTAATGAAGATGATGCTGTTCGACGCAAAATCTCAACACCTTCTTCTGCTGAAGGATAACCCATCGACATTTTCAACATAAATCGATCCATCTGTGCTTCGGGTAATGGAAACGTTCCTTGATTATCGACCGGATTCTGAGTGGCAATCACCATAAAAGGATGTTCTAGTTTCATCGTCTCTCCATCGACACTAATCTGCTGTTCTTCCATACATTCAAGTAGACTGGATTGAGTACGTGGTGTTGCACGATTGATCTCATCCGCCAGTACAATATTGGCAAATAAAGGCCCTGCTCGAAACGTGAATTCGCTTTCTTTTTGATTAAAAAAGTGAATTCCTGTAAGGTCAGAAGGCAACAAATCTGGCGTAAACTGAATCCGCTGAAAATGACAACTCATCGCTGACGCTAGTGTTTTGGCAAGCATTGTTTTACCTGTGCCTGGCACATCTTCCATCAATACATGACCGGAAGCAAATAAAGCCGTGAGTAGCAATTGAATCTCATGATCTTTCCCTACGATCACTTTACCTACTTGTTGTTGAAGTCGATTCGCTAAATGTTGAACTGTATATGTATCCATCGTATTGATCTTCCTTTCTCTACTTATCTCGTTTTATCATACCTTGATTTGGATAAAATGCAAAAAAGAGAAGCTTGATATCGCTTCTCCTTTTTAATATATTCAATTATGGCTTACATTTATAACTTACTTGTGTTGAAGACGAGAGCGACGTAGACTCATGACAGCAAGGCGTCTTTTCAGATCACGTTCCCATTTTTCATCATTGATCTTTTTGGCTACAGCAAGCAAATCCAGCCCCATATCGATCTGACTTTGAACCATAGTCATAGGATCATCTTCTTCCATATTCACGCAGTTCTCGAACATGGTCGCTTCATCTTCCATAACATAGTCCTGAAAATCGATCTCAGGTGTACCGTCTCCATGCGCATACTCAGCCAAAATCTCATATTCACTTTCTACTTTGTAGTGAACTTCAACACGCTCACATACAGGACATACGAGTAGGGGAACATTATGAACCTGGGTTCGAAAATGTTTTAACGTCCCTTTCGTACCTATCATACTGCCGCCACAGCAAAAGCTCATGTTGCTCACCCTCCATACATTATTCTATGATTTTCAACCTTACCCCAATATCATCAAAATAATTGATTGTGAATGATTATTAACCAGCTTGTGTCCATTCTACACTTTTTTGGGAGAAGACAAAACCCCCCCATTCGTAGAATATACGAATGAAGGGGCAAAATAGATTACTTTTTCTTATATTAAGAAGTAACTAAAGTTTTTTGTCCTGGTTTCCAGTTCATAGGGCATAGTCCACCGGATTGTAGAGCTTGCAATACGCGAAGAGTTTCTTCTACGCTACGGCCTACATCGTTATGGTTAACTACTTCATATTTCAATTCGCCTTCTGGATCGATGATGAATAGACCGCGAAGTGCTACGCCTTCTTCTTCGATCAATACGCCATAATCAGAAGCAACTTTTTTCGTAATATCGGAAGCCAATGGGAAGTTCAATTGACCTAGACCATTGTTTTCTGGAGCAGTGCTAATCCAAGCTTTGTGACTGTGAATAGAGTCAGTACTTACACCAACAATTTCAGTATCCAATGCTCTGAATTCTTCTGCTGCATCACTAAGTGCAGTGATTTCTGTAGGGCATACAAAAGTGAAATCTAGTGGATAGAAGAAAAATACCAACCATTTACCTTTGTAATCGGACAATTGAACGCGTCCAAAATCTTTACCGTCACCAGAAACGGTCTCCATGTTAAAATCTGGTGCTTGTTTACCTACTAAACGATCTGCCATAATCCAGTATTCCTCCTTTTATATAAGAAAAGCTAACAAACACTTTTCTTTCCTATCATTATCATAACTCTAAAACGCTATGACAAGAATGTTATCATCGACCCAAATCAAAGTCAAGATTAGAAGAGATACTTTATTATAATAATTCTAAATAAGGATTTTTTCGTACAATTTAATGTCTTCTGGCTCTAGCGAAGAGAGCTTTATTCACACTTTGATCACATTTTGCAACTTCATTCTGCTTATACAAATCATAAAAGGTAGATTATGCTTTCTGCATGGCTGCTACGATCAAATCACCCATTTGTGAAGTGGATAATGCCTTGCTCTTATCAACAGCAATATCAGCTGTACGATGACCTTCATCTAATACTTTAGCTACTGCTGCTTCAATAGCATCTGCTGCTTCTGCATAATTAAAGGTTAGACGGAACATCAACGCTACAGACAAAATAGTTGCAATCGGATTTGCTAATCCTTGTCCTGCGATATCAGGTGCTGATCCGTGTACCGGCTCATACAATCCAAAGCTACCTGCATCTGTGCTATCTCCCATAGACGCAGAAGCTAACATTCCGATCGATCCTGTCAACATAGCTGCTTCATCACTCAAAATATCACCAAACATATTTTCAGTCACGATCACATCAAAACTAGATGGACGACGAAGCAATTGCATCGCACAGTTATCAACCAATACGTGCTCTAGTTCTACATCTGGATAGTCAGGAGCAATCCGGTTAACTGTCTCACGCCATAAACGAGACGTTTCAAGTACATTGGCTTTATCTACAGAAGCTAGTTTCTTACGACGTTTTTGAGCAATCTCAAAAGCTTGACGTGTGATCCGTTCAATCTCAGTTACATTATATACACATGTATCTACAGCTTCTTCCCCATGCTCACCTTGTCTTCTTAGCTTCTCTCCAAAATAAATGCCGCCTGTTAATTCACGAACAACCATCAAGTCTGTTCCTTCAAGCACTTCTGGCTTGAGTGTAGATGCTTCTTTCAGACAATCGAATACAACCGCTGGACGTAAGTTAGAAAATAGTCCCAAAGCTTTGCGAATCCCTAGAAGACCTGTTTCTGGACGAAGTTCTTTAGAGTTGTTATCCCATTTCGGTCCGCCGACAGCTCCAAGCAATACAGCGTCTGCACTTTTACAAATCGCTAGTGTTTCTTCTGGAAGTGGTGTTCCTTTTTCATCTATTGCGATTCCGCCAAATAAAGCATGTTCCGTTTCAAAAGAATATCCGTATAGTTCTTCTGCTTTTTTTAATACTTTTTCAGCTTCTGCTACAACTTCTGGTCCGATACCGTCACCGGCAATTACTGCGATTTTTTTTACGTCTGTCATATTAGAAGTCTCCTTTTATGTTGAGTTCGTTCATTTCACCTATACACAGTTTTATCATACATGTCAGGTCTTAGCCAAGATATACAAACTATGACCTTCATAGGCAAATCCTATAAGCTTCTTTTCATAGATAGATTGATAGATTTTACTACGGCATAAATCGATATCAAATGATCTGTAATTAGATGGATAAGCTATCTGACAAACCATTGATATACTCATCTTCACTTCCGTATTATTATATGCTATAGCAACATAGGAATTTGTACCAAATATTGGATAAGGAAATTTGCTGTTCACAGATACAAGGTCTAAAATAATACAAGAGCGCATTTGGTTATGCAGTTCAATATTTTAAAAACAGAGGAGTGCATATTATGGATTATTCATATCTTGGTAAGTCAGGGTTAAAGGTCAGCCGTATTTGTTTGGGCACGATGAATTTTGGACCTGTTACAGATGAGAAAGAATCATTCCGAATTATGGACGCTGCTCTTGATGCAGGCATCAACTTTTTTGATACTGCCAATGTATACGGATTTAAAGTAGGTGTTGGAACAACAGAAGAGATTATCGGACGTTGGTTCAAACAAGGCGGTAATCGTCGTGAGAAAGTGGTGCTAGCTACTAAAGTATATGGCACAATGCATAAAGATTTAGATGGCCCTAATAGCGATGGTGGATTATCAGCTTACAAAATTCGTCGTCATCTTGAAGGTTCTCTCAAACGCTTACAAACCGATCATGTTGAATTGTATCAAATGCACCATATTGATACCAATGTAAGTTGGGATGAATTATGGGGTGCATTCGAAGTCGCTGTTCAACAAGGTAAAATCGGTTATGTCGGTTCAAGTAACTTTGCAGCATGGCATATCGCAATCGCTCAAAAAGCTGCTGAAAACCGTAATTTCTTAGGTTTAATTTCAGAGCAACATAAATATAGTCTATTATGTCGTCAACCTGAATTGGAAGTTCTTCCTGCTGCTCATGCGCTTGGATTAGGCGTTATTCCTTGGAGTCCACTGGATGGCGGATTATTGGGACGTAATGCACTACAAAAAATCGAAGGTTCACGCAGTGGTGGAGATGCCAAAAGAGTGGATCAACATAAAGAACAACTAGAGCAATACGCTGAACTATGTAAAGAACTAGGCGAGCCTCAAGATGTGGTCGCTTTAGCATGGGTTCTTGCTAATCCAGCAGTAACTGCTCCAATCATTGGACCACGTACAGCAGAACAGTTTGAAAGTTCTTTACGTATTATCGATGTGAAGCTAGATGAAGCTACAATGACTCGTTTGGATGAAATTTTCCCGGGTCCAGGTGGAGCAGCTCCTAAAGCATACGCTTGGTAAATCTTGCTTTTCAACATAAAGTAATTGTTTTTAATATACATGTATGATGATATAAAGGCAGTAATAACAACTACTCTCTCAAACTAGATCATCCTAAGATGAATGCAATTATTTCTTTTGGATGATTTAGATGATGCAGAAAATCATCATTGTGTAGACAGTTATTCGGTAAATCATTATTTTGATCAAAAAAAGCTCTTCCTAAGTGTCTGCAAAGACAAAGGAAGAGCTTTTTTGTTACTATTCATACGAATCTATCGGATGACTCTCATACACCATTTTGGATTTGATATATTTTATAATGTTTCTACCAAAATACCTAGCGGTGTAGACGAAGCGCCTGCAATCATCAAAGCAAACGTATATTTACTATTTCCGGGAGGAGCATTAACCGTATAGACAGGACATGCTTGTGTGTTGGTACGCATTAAAGGCACACCGTAAGTCTGCCCATCTTTACGAACAGCACCACCATAACTACCACCACGTGGATTTAGTGAAATTTTGATCGTACGTGCTTGTGAAGACGGGTTATTTACAGGAACAGTGACATTGTATACAGCTCCGAATTGAGCACGATTATCAAGAGAAGTAGGTAATTCACTATTAACCGCTGTAAATAGTTGATCCGCAGGCAATGTTCCATCTTTTTTCAACTTGGTAGCCGTTGGATAAATAACACGTGCTGATCCTACTGTATATACAGGTGTGATCGCATTGGTTTCTGAGAAATTCCAACTGCCACGCGGATGCGCTTGTGGTGCAAGCGGTAACGGAGCTGACTTAATTAATGTCAGATCATATGCTGTATCGCGCGAAGCGACTGTACGTACTTCGTAACTGATCTGCCCACTGTCTGTACTTTCAACCGTAAAGTCATACATAAATCCAAGCAATTTACCCGGTGGTACAATAAAGCTTTCGATTAAGCCTGATTGCAACTGTTTAATCAATGGATTTTCAGCAGTACGTTGATCTGCTGTTCCTCCAAGTGTCGCTCTTGAAATACAAGTACCAATATCACTGATCCAATTTACGTCATCTCCACCAACTCGATACTCACGAGCAATCGATGTAATTCGAAGAGCGCCATGATTTGCTTTATTTTCAAGCGTAATACCCACTTTAACTGGATCTTTAAGCACATTGTAATGCCATGCAAAAATGCGATGTTGTACTGTTTTGTTATTCGTCTGCACAACATCATGCCATAATGTACCATGACGTACAGGAAAATTGGCTTCACTCAATGTCTCAGGATTATCACTTACCATTAAACGGCGAGTGCCTCCCTTGGTTGCAGAAGCAATATCATACTGAACAATTCCGGTGGTATCTACTACTTCGATAGGCAAGTCTTTACCTTGACAAGTCATACTGTATTCCTCCTCTGATTGAATATAATTTGAACTGGGCGACTGACTACATTTCTACTTTTCACTCTACTTCTGCTAAATAAATAACCACACTGTCATTTACAACAGTGTGGTTAAAAGGTCTTTCATTATATAAAGTAAAAAATAACAGTCTTTTTACAACCTAAATGATTATTTTTTGTAAATCTTTTTTAGATCATCGAAATATTATCACGTCTACCGTATGTTTTACGCTTTTCGACAAGACGATTCAAAGAGTCTACATAAGCACGTGCGCTGGCTTCTAGAATATCTGTACTCACGCCACGACCTTGCGCAGTAATACCATCTTGAGTAAGTGCTACATGAACTTCACCCAGTGCGTCTTTACCTTGTGTTACCCCTTTGATCGAGTAATCTGCTAGCTTCACTTCTTCTTGTGAAGCTTTATCAATAGCGTTGTAGATCGAATCCACAGAACCGTTACCGCTAGATTCTTCTTCACGTACTTCACCATCGGATGTCGACAAACGGATCTTCGCTGTTGGAGAACCTTCACTATCAAAGGAAACAAACAACGAATCCAATTGGAACAATTCAGGTGCATCTGCAAGACGTTCTTCTAACAAGGCGAATAGATCATCATCCGAGATTTCTTTTTTCTTATCTGCCAAAATTTTAAATTTAGCAAATGCTTCATTCAATGCTTCTTCTTCCAAGTTATAACCGAGTTCAATCAAATGTTCACGGAATGCATGACGACCTGAGTGTTTACCCATCACTAACTTGGTTGCTTTAAAGCCTATCGTTTCTGGACTCATAATTTCATAGGTTGTTTTCTCTTTCAACATACCATCTTGATGAATACCAGATTCATGGGCAAATGCATTAGCTCCAACAATAGCTTTGTTCCCCGGGACGACCATACCTGTCAATTTGCTCACCAAACGACTTGTACGTGCGATTTCCGAAAGGGTCAAGCTTGTTTTGGCATTAAAGAAATCCTGACGTGTTTCCAGTGCCATCGCTACTTCTTCTAACGATGTATTACCAGCACGTTCACCGATCCCATTAATCGTACCTTCAATCTGATCCGCACCATTCAAAATTGCGGCTAATGCATTCGCTGTTGCCATGCCTAGATCATCATGACAGTGAGCGCTCAATTGTACTTTTTCGATATTAGGTACATTTTCTTTCAGATGTTTGAAAATATTGCCGTATTCATAAGGTGTCAAAAAGCCAACCGTATCTGGAATATTTACCACGTAAGCGCCTTCTTCGACCGCCATCGTTACCATTTCCACCATAAAGTCATACTCTGTACGTCCTGCATCTTCCAATGAAAATTCCACTTTGTCAAAATACTGGCGTGCATAGCGAATAGCTGAACGTGCTGTATCTTTAACCTGTTCTTTTTCCATACGAAGCTTATACTGACGGTGAATCGGTGAAGTCGCCAAGAACAGATGTAGGCACGGATCTTGCGCACCTTTCAGTGCCTCGCGTACCGCATCGATATCTTGTTCTCTAGCTCGTGACAGACCAATGATACTTGCATTTTTGACTGCACGTGCTACAGCATTAACCGCTGCCAAATCTCCAGGCGATGCTGCCGGGAATCCAGCTTCTATCCGATCGACACCCAACTTTTCGAGTTGATAAGCAATCTCTACTTTCTCGCGAGTATTCAAGTTCACTCCCGGCGATTGTTCTCCATCTCTCAATGTGGTATCAAAAATATAAATTTTGCGCATCATCGCACCTCCTTGTTTTTTTGAAAAAAATACCGGTATGCAGTAAGGCATATATATTCCTATTCCCTACTACATACCGGTCTTCACTCTACCTTTTACTTCAATACAACCGTCATAGACGGTCTAACGTTATAGATTAAAATTCTTTATTTTTTGATCCAGTGCATCATACCGCGAAGTTCTTTACCTACTACTTCTAGTTGGTGCTCGGATTCGTTACGACGAGTCGCTGTCAAGAATGCACGACCGGATTGGTTTTCAAGCATAAAGTCACGAGCAAATTTACCTTGTTGGATATCAGACAATACTTCTTTCATTGCTTTTTTCGTATCTTCAGTAACAATACGAGGACCTGTTACATAGTCACCATATTCTGCTGTGTTACTGATGGAATCACGCATTGTGGACAAGCCACCTTCATACATCAAGTCAACGATCAATTTCAATTCATGCAGACACTCGAAGTATGCCATTTCAGGAGCGTAACCTGCTTCAGTCAATGTTTCGAATCCAGCTTTAACCAATGCACTTACGCCACCACATAATACTGCTTGCTCACCGAACAAATCAGTTTCTGTTTCTTCACGGAATGAAGTTTCGATAACGCCTGCACGTGTACAACCGATACCTTTAGCATAAGCTAGACCGATTTCTTTAGCAGAACCTGTAGCATCTTGATGAATAGCGATTAGGCCAGGTACTCCAAATCCTTCTTCATATGTACGACGTACCATGTGTCCTGGAGATTTAGGAGCGATTAGCAATACATCGTTACCTTCTGGAGCTATGATTTGTCCAAAGTGAACATTGAATCCGTGAGCAAATAGTAATGCAGCATCAGGTTTCAAGTTTGCTTCGATGTCGCTTTTGTATACACTTGCTTGTGTTTCATCAGGCATCAAAATTTGTACAAGGTCTGCACGTTTCGTTGCTTCTGCTACAGATAGTACTTCAAAACCATCATTTTTTGCTTTGTCAAAAGATTTACCTTCACGAAGACCAATAACTACAGACAATCCGCTGTCACGCAAGTTTTGTGCGTGAGCATGTCCTTGACTTCCGTATCCGATAATTGCGATTGTTTTACCTTTCAATACGTTCAATTCTGCATCATTTTCGTAGTAAGTTGTTATAGCCATTTTTTTCTTCCTCCTCTAATGTATGAAGCTGGTTTTCGGTATAGACCGATAGTACATAGTACGCAACCCTCTGACAAGAGCGGGTATTTCAAAAGACAACCCTATCCAAATTGTATTTTATCTAGCAGTTATCTTTTCAAATTACCCGCTCTTGCCGGAAAAAATAAATCTTTTATACGTTACCGCGTATCATCGCTGTCGCGCCTGTGCGGGAAAGTTCACGAATACCATAAGGCTTCAGTAATTCAAGCATAGCATCAATTTTATGCGTATCCCCTACAACTTGAACCATAAGACTATTTGGACCGATATCAACAACAGATGCACGGAACGTTTCCACAACACCCATAATTTCTGGACGTTCTGCTGGCTCTGATTTTACTTTAATCAATGCCAGTTCTCTTGTAACCATTGGTTTTGAGCTAAGGTCAATAACTTTAATAACATCGATAATTTTGTATAGTTGCTTTTCAATCTGTTCTAGTGTTTTCTCGCCGCCTGTAGTCACAATAACCATACGTGACAAGCCCACTTCTTCCGATTGACCTACAGTGATACTTTCGATATTGAATCCCCGACGGCCAAAGAGTCCTGAGACTCTTTGAAGAACGCCGGGCTGATCGTTTACTAAAACTGCGATAGTATGCTTCATGATATTCATTCTTCATCCCCCATTAACATTTGATCAATGGTAGATCCCTGAGTAACCATTGGATACACGTTCTCATGTTTGTTGACCACAAACTCAACAACGACAGGACCCGGTGTATCCATAGCTTCTTTCCAAGCTGCTTGTGCTTCTTCTTTATTCGTAGCACGTAGACCTTTTACGCCATATGCTTCTGCTAATTTTACAAAATCAGGGCTTCCTGCAAGATCGATATGACTATAACGGTTATCATAGATCAATTCTTGCCACTGACGAACCATACCCAACACCTGATTGTTCAAAATAACAATTTTGACTGGAATATTATTAATAGCGCAGATCGCTAATTCTTGTGAACACATCTGCATGCCACCATCACCATTGATCGAAATAACCAGACGTTCTGGATTAGCCATCTGTGCACCAATTGCTGAAGGGAAACCAAAGCCCATTGTTCCAAGTCCACCGGACGTTACCCATGAACGAGGTTGGTTAAAGCGATAATACTGTGCAGACCACATTTGATGCTGTCCTACATCGGTTGTTACGATCGCTTCACCATTCGTTGTATCATTTAACATTTCTACAACCCATTGCGGCTTCAACACTTCTTCTGAATCATCATAGCGGAAAGGTTTGTCTTTTTTCCAGCCTGCTACTTTTGCACGCCATTCATCTGCTTTTGCTGCATGAGGTACATTAACATTGAGCATTTCCAATACAGTTTTCACATCGCCTACGATAGGAATATCAACGGCTACGTTTTTACCGATTTCAGCAGGATCAATATCGATATGAACAATTTTGGCATGTGGTGCAAATCCATCTAATTTACCTGTTACTCGATCATCGAAGCGTGCTCCGATATTAATCAGTAAGTCAGATTGTTGAATTGCATTATTAGCAGTATAAGTTCCGTGCATCCCGGGCATTCCGATCCATAGATCATTACCACTTGGGAATCCACCTAGACCTAGCAAAGTTGTAGTAATCGGGATACCTGTAGCTGTAATGAACTTGAACAATTCTTCATGTCCACCAGAGTAGACAACTCCACCACCTGCAAGAACCAATGGACGCTCTGCTTCAGTAATCGCTTGATGCAATTTATCCAATTGTAATTTGTTAGGCGTAACTCTTGGATTGTAACCACGCATAGCCACCGGTTCTGTATGTGGTTTGAATAATGCTTTTGCTGCCGATACATCTTTAGGAATATCGATCAATACTGGACCTTTACGACCTGTATTGGCAATATGGAAAGCTTCATGAATCACTCTTGGCAAGTCTTCTACATCACGAACAAGATAACTATGCTTAGTGATTGGCATTGTAATCCCTGTAATATCTGCTTCTTGGAAAGCATCCGTACCGATCAATGTAGTAGCTACGTTACCGGTAATCACAACCAATGGTGTTGAATCCATATACGCTGTTGCAATACCTGTTACCAGATTCGTTGCTCCTGGACCCGAAGTAGCGATACACACGCCAACTTTACCACTAGCACGAGCATAACCATCTGCTGCATGAATAGCACCTTGCTCATGACGTGTTAGTAAATGTTTGAAATCTTCAAATCCATGCATAGCATCATAAATATATAATACAGCTCCACCAGGATAGCCAAAGACACAATCTACACCTTCAAGTAGTAAGCTGCGAAGTAACATTTCCGAACCTGTAATCACTTCCGGTTTCATCCATTTCTCACGTAATTCTTCTGTTGACTGCACATTAGGTATTTTCGTGCTCATTAGTCATCCTCCTCCCAAAAATTCACATCAATCTTACATTGGCAAATGAACGATATCCCTTATGCTGCTTGGGATGAACAGTACAGATTTTCTGTTATAACTGGAAGAAAGACATCAAAAAAGCCTTTCGCCGCCTCAAACAGAAAAATCTGTTATTGAGGGACGAAAGGCTAAGCTTCCGTGGTACCACCCATATTTGCGCACAGCTTCACAGCATAAGTACGCCTCATAAAGTAAAGTAGATTAAGACTTTACTTGTCGTCTGTAACGTAGACCTTACGATTTTCCCTAATAATCATATGGGTAAGATACAAATCAATACGATTTATAACTATTGCATATGCCTTTCAGGAAAACAGCTCCGAGGTGAGCTCGTATATAAGGGATTCTGATGAAGCTTACACCAAATGCTTCACTCTCTGGACAAAAGAGCCCTTAAAACTTCGTCCTCTTCATTGCCGATACATAGTATTCAATGATTACTGCCGCTTACGCTTGTCAGCGACTCAAATGATTTAGGAATATTATATGATTCATTTTCGATAGAGTCAACACTTCTTTTTTGTCATTCTTTACAATCTGATTTTGACATATCATTTGTTACATACTTAAGAAAAGTAATTATAGCAAGCTTTATAGCATTTTCACAAAACATATTATACCTAGTAATTAACTATGTATTATGTCACTTAAGAACAAACGTATTAAATAGTGTAAAAGAAATATTTGTCTAATAAGCACTAAAAGTTGGAAAAAATGCTGTTTAGCTTGCTTGAGAGTTAGAATGCCTATGTATCTCCTTTTTCTTTTTCTGCTCCTTCAATCGCTCACAATGATCTATATAAAATTCAATCTTTTATTTTAAATATCTTTTATTGCATACAAGATAGAGATAAAAAAAGCCGAAGCTCGGAAAAATCCAAACTTCGACTTGATTCAATTATCTAAAAATAATCGTTTAGCGATCTTATTAACGTTTACTTGGATCATATGGCTGTCCGAGTGCAGAAGGCGCACTTGAACGTCCTACTGCTGCAACCAATACAATAATCGTTAATACGTATGGCAACATGTAGATTACTTCTTGCGGAATGCTTTGTGTCCAGGCAAATAGCTGTACATAGTTACGCACCGCTTGAGCAAGACCAAAGAATACAGCCGCTCCAAATGCTCCCCATGGATTCCATTTACCAAAGATCATCGCTGCAATCGCAATATAACCTTGCCCTGAAATCGTATTATGTGAAAATGTACCTGTGGTTGTGAGTGTAATTGTTGCTCCACCAATCCCAGCAAGCGCTCCACTCAGCATAACTCCGATATAACGTAACCGATTTACTTTGATCCCTACGGTATCTGCTGCACTTGGATGTTCCCCAACAGAACGTAGACGTAGACCAAATGGTGTTTTGTACAAAACAAAGTAAGTCACAATCACAGCTACTACTGCTAAATAAGTGGTAGGGTACGCATGGAAAAAGACATCACCAATCAATGGAATCGTAGATAGATAAGGAATATTCACTTTATCAAATCCAGAGATCAATCCTGTTTCACCCGCACCGTCAAATAACAATTTAACCATGTACAATGTACTACCTGCCGCTAAAAAGTTAATAACGATACCACTGATAACCTGATCAGCTTTGAATGTAATCGAAGCAACCGCATGGATAAGAGAAACTAAAATTCCAAATACCATCGCTGCCAACACACCGACACAAGCAGCACCGAAGCCGCTTAATCCTGCATCTTGAGCATAAAAACCTGCTACCCCCGCTGCAAATGCACCAAAAATCATCAAACCTTCTAACCCTAGATTGGTTACCCCAGATTTCTCTGAAAAGATACCGCCTAAAGATGTAAAGATAAGTGCTGTAGCAAAGACTAGCGTCGTATTAATAAGCTGTCCAATAATAGTCAACACGTCCATTACAACACCTTCTCTTTCTTACGTTTTGCATAAAAAGGCTTTAAGACCCAACGTACAATGCCTTGTGCTGCAATAAAGAAAATAATCGCTCCGATAACAATACGAACAATCTCTGGTGGAACATCAGCGCTAAAGCTCATACCTGCTGAACCATACGTTAAAGTACCAAACAGAATTGAACCTAGAATAATACCAAATGGATTATTCAAACCAATAAGAGCAACTGCAATTCCATCAAATCCAGTACCTGGCGAACTTGCCATAACCGATTGATATTGGAATACGCCTAATACTTCAAAAGAACCTGCAAGACCTGCAAACATACCACTGATAAACATCGCTTTTACAATATTACGATTCACGTTCATCCCTGCATATTTGGAAGCATCCTGGTTGAAACCAACAGCACGCAGTTCGTACCCTTGTTTCGTTTTCCACATAAATACATAGAAGAATACAGCAGCAGCCAAAGCAATGGCTGTTCCCCAGTGTACACGAGCATTACCCATCATTTCAGATAACCACATGATCGCAATCGATGCACTTGGTTGAATATCTTCAGAACGATTTTGCCCTTGTAACAACATAAAGTGATTAATCACAAAGTTGGCTAGATACAGACCGATCCAGTTCAACATGATACATGAGATAACTTCGTTTACTCCTCGAACCGCTTTGAGGAAACCAGCGATAGCCGCCCATAGCCCTCCGAAGATAGCTCCTGCGATAATCGCAAGCGGTGCATGAATATAAGCAGGAAGACCGTGTAATTGAACAGCAACCACTGTAGCAGCTGTCATTCCAATCAGAAACTGTCCTTCTCCGCCGATATTAAATAATCCTGCACGCGCTGCAAAAGCAAATGCCATACCTGTCATAATCAAAGGCGTCATTTCACGAATAGCTTCACCGAAATCATACGGATCACCGTATACACGGGTCAGCAATGCAGAATAAGCATCAATCGGATTGTATCCACCAATCAACATCACAATCGCACCCAAAATGAGTCCCATAATAATCGCTACAATTGGTAATACAAACGAATCTTTGGTTATAGCTTTGAGAATATTATTCATGTGCTGCACCTCTCTTCGCGGTGCTTCCTGCCATCATCAAGCCTAATTCCTGATCATTGGTTTTCTCTGGTAGCACTTCGCCTACAATTTGTCCTTCATAAATAACAGCGATGCGATCAGATACATTAATAATTTCATCCAATTCAAAAGAGATCAACAATACAGCTTTACCTTGATCACGTTGTGCAATCAATTGTTGCTGAACAAATTCAATCGCTCCGACATCCAGCCCACGAGTAGGTTGAGCAGCAATCATTAATGTAGGATTTTTATCAATTTCACGCGCAATAATCGCTTTCTGCTGATTACCACCGGATAGTGAACGTGCATGAGTAGCAATACTTGGTGTACGCACATCAAAGCGTTCAACTAAACGTGTAGCATGCTTATCAATCGCATCAAAGTTCAAAAATCCGCCTTTGTTAAATGGAGGCTTATAGTACGTTTCCAGTACCATATTCTCACTTACAGAGAAATCGAGTACCAGACCATGTTTGTGACGATCTTCTGGAATATGAGATACGCCTGATTCTGTAATTTTACGAGGAGACATATTCGTAATGTCTTGACCTAGTAATTTTACCGTACCACCATACACATGTCTTAGACCGGTAAGTGCTTCAATCAGTTCACTTTGACCATTACCATCTACTCCAGCAATCCCTAGAATTTCTCCAGCTCTTACTTGTAGATTCAAGCCTTGTAATACCGCAGTACCTTCTTTGTTGTTAGAAACGATATTTGCCATTTCCAATACTACAGATCCAGGTTCAGCTGGCTTTTTGTCGACTTTGAACGTAACATTACGACCGACCATTTTCTCAGCTAATTCTTGTGGAGTCGTTTCTGACTTTTTAACAGTGTCGACTACTTTACCACGACGAATAATGGTTACATTGTCGGCAATTTTCATAATTTCTTTAAGCTTATGTGTAATCAGAATAATTGATTTGCCTTCAGCCACAAGACGCTTCATAATCTCCATTAATTCTGAAATTTCTTGAGGGGTCAAAACGGCTGTGGGTTCATCGAAAATCAAAATTTCTGCACCACGATATAATGTTTTCAGTATTTCTACCCGTTGCTGCATACCTACTGAAATATCATGGATTTTGGCATTTGGATTAACTTGTAGACCATATTGTTCGGAAAGCTGGCGAATCTCTTCGGTCGCTTTTTTATAATTGATTCGGGTTCCTTTTTTCGGTTCTGAACCCAGAATGATATTCTCAGTAACTGTAAATGGTTGAACGAGTTTGAAGTGCTGATGCACCATACCAATCCCGAGCTCAATCGCTCTGTTAGGACTGTCAATGATCACAGGTTCTCCATTAACTTCGATACTACCTTCTTCAGGCTGATATAAACCAAATACAACATTCATCAATGTTGATTTACCTGCACCATTTTCACCTAGCAGAGCATGAATTTCTCCCTTGTGCAGCTTAAAACTAATAGAATCATTGGCAATAATACCAGGAAAGACTTTTGTTATTTGTTTCAACTCTACCACAGGGGTTGCTGCACCCATGAGATCACCCTTATAAGCGTATTGATTGGCATAGACGTATGATTAACAGTCTATTACCGAAAGCTAAAAACATCGTATTTTCCCAAACGACAATCAACATTATACTGAGCCATCCGGCTGTAAACGTGACAACAAGGCTAGTATCTGTTAACCAGCCTTGTTGTTTGTTATTTATTTAAGAACATTTCATCATGAAAAAGAAATTACTCGCTAGGAACAGTCAATTCGCCGCTAACAATTTTAGCTTTGTATTCATCAGCCAATTTGATTACATCAGCAGGAACGTTTTTGGAAGAAGTATCTGCTAAGCCTACGCCATCCTCTTTAAGTCCCAATACTTCTGTACCACCAGCAAATGTACCGTCTACGACTTCTTTAGATACTTTCTCTACAGCAACGTCTACACGTTTAACCATAGAAGTTAAAGTCACTTTATCACCAAATTCTAGTGATTGGTCTTTATCTACACCGATAACCCATGCTGTTTGACCAGAGTTAGAACGGGAAGCTGCTTCATTAAATACGCCTGTACCTGTACCACCAGCAGCATGGAAAATGATATCCGCGCCATCGTTATACATTGTAGCTGCTGCTGCTTTACCTAGATCAGGCTTATCAAATGCACCTGTGTAGTTTACAAGCAATTCAGCATCAGGGTTTACTGCTTTAATACCTGCTTTAAAACCAACTTCGAATTTTTTGATCAATGGACTATCTACCCCACCGACAAATCCGATTTTGTTGGATTTTGTCATTTTACCTGCTACAACACCTACTAAGAAGGAACCTTCGTTTTCAGAGAATGTTACAGATTTAACGTTAGGAGCATCAACTACACTATCAATAATAGCTAATTTTGCATCTGGGTTTTGTTTAGCTACAGTAGCAATACCATCTGCTAAGCTAAAACCAATTCCCCAAGTTAAGCTGTAATCGCCTTTTACAAATTGATTCAAGTTAGGAATATAATCCTGATCGGATTTACTTTGCAGATATTTCACTTCTGCTCCGCTTTCAGTTTTTACTTTTTCAAGAGCTTCCCAAGCAGATTGGTTAAATGATTTATCATTTACGCCACCTACGTCAGTTACCATACCAATTTTAACATCGCTTTTTGCTGCTCCGCCTGTAGCATCGCCACTCCCTGCGTTGTCAGTACTGTTGCTTTTGTTCCCACAAGCTGCTAGTACCAATGAAAATGCTAGCAACATAATGAGTGAAAGTTTGTACGCCTTCTTCATGAATCTTTTTCCCCCTTAGAAGTATAAGCTATGATCTGCTGCCTCTCTGTCTGGATACGAACATTTTTACCCTTATCGAGCTCAATATTCGTTATAGGTGCAGATTTAACAGTCGATGAACAAATTATACAATCAAGTGGTAAGAAAATCTACTATTTAAATTACTATTGGTTAATTAATTTACGATTTTATTTTCTGAAAGCGCTTTATTATGTAAAAATATACTATTTAATGTTAATCTCGTGTAACATTATCGTTCATAGTCTTTACACGTTTTACGTTTTAATGCGTTAAACTGTTATTTATGTGTTATGTTTTATTACTATGTATACTTTTTAGAATAATTTGCGTATAAAAAGAGCCACCGGATCATCCGACGGCTCTTTATGCAACACAGAAGAATAAATCTTATGCGTTAATTTTTTCTTTAGCTACAGTAGCCAATGAGTTAAACGCGTTAACATCATTTACAGCCAATTCAGCTAACATTTTACGGTTAATATCAACACCAGCCAATTTAAGACCGTGCATCAATTTGTTGTAAGACAATCCGTTGATACGTGCTGCTGCGTTAATACGAACGATCCACAATCTGCGGAAGTTACGTTTTGTCTGACGACGGTCACGGTAAGCATACACCAAAGATTTGTTAACTTGCTCTTTTGCTGTTTTAAAAATACGGTGTTTGGAACCGAAGTAACCTTTTGCTAATTTAAGAATTTTCTTATGTCTGCGACGTGTGACGAATCCGCCCTTCACTCTTGCCATATCAGTAAACCTCCCAGTAAATTAAATTATTTAAGATTAGATAATTGTTGTTTCAAACGTTTTACATCGCCGCTAGACATCAACGGGTTTGTTCCCAAAACGCGTTTTTGACGTTTGGATTTGTGAGAAAGCAAGTGGTTTTTAAACGCTTTATAACGTTTGATTTTACCTGTTCCTGTAATTTTGAAGCGTCCTTTTAAACTACTATGAGTTTTCATTTTAGGCATTTTAATATCCCCCTTTTAATTTTTCGGCGCCAAGATCATGATCATGCTGCGGCCTTCTAATTTTGGTTGGCGCTCAACTGTGCAAAGTTCTTCAACTTCAACTTTTACACGATCCAATATTTTTTGACCAATACTTGCATGTGTAATTTCGCGACCGCGGAAGCGGACCGAGCATTTCACTTTGTCGCCATCTTTTAAGAATTTTACAACATTGCGGAGTTTAGTTTGATAATCATGCTCCTCAATGTTAGCACGGAACCATACTTCTTTAAGATCAACGATCTTTTGGTTTTTACGTGCTTCTTTTTCTTTCTTCTGTTGCTCATAACGGAATTTACCGTAGTCCATAATACGACATACAGGTGGTTTCGCTTGTGGAGCTACATTTACAAGATCCATGTTCAAATCGATTGCCATCTGCAATGCTTCACGAGTAGGCGTAATTCCGATCTGTTCACCTTCAGCACCAACCAGGCGTACTTCTTTAACCCGGATTTCGTCATTGATCATATGTTCTTTACTAATAACTTTCCACCTCCATATTATGATCGTGCAACTATAATAAATATACAAATTAAAAAGGGATGCAGGTCTAGTCACCCGCATCCCTTGATCAGCTAATATCCATAACAAGACAAATCTTGTCAATAAATCTCAGATCAATGAACCAGCCGACTATTATCGGGCAGGTGAGAAGCAAAGCTTCTACTTTATATATTCTCAATCACGTACTAAAATATTGTATCATATCTATTTGATATATACAACCCTTTTTATAAAATAAATTAAATGCCTATCAAACATACATTTAGACTCATCGTATTTATCACATTCTATTACATAAACCATCTATCTAATTATAGTAGAAATTATGTTATAGGCCATGTATAAACAAAAGACCGATATAACAACTTAGCTGTTATATCGGTCTTTTTTAATTGTAGCTATATTGCATTACATGGTTATTAACCTTGTTTGCTTTGTACTTCTTCCAAACGTACAACACGCGTATGTTGAGTGTGACTCCATTGCTTGTTGTTTTGTGTGAAGAAAGCATAGAACGTAATTGGCCACCAAGATAGACCGTAGATTGGGAATAACAACAAGTATAGATATACTTTCCAAGACTTCACTTTTTCTAATGCCATTGCAAGAATAAAAGTAACAACATTGGCACCAATTGCTGTAATAGCTACCCACATTGGCAAGTAGTTATAGATTGTAGCGATATGTGGTCCACCTAGAATAGCTGTATCAATCCACATTGCCGCAGTCATTAAGAATGTAACTAAAACAATATATACGTTGACACTATACAGTGCCAAGTCGAATTTGATAATACTCATTTCTTTTACACTTTTCCATAGTAGCGGGAAGAAATAACGACGAGCTACTGTAAAGTGACCTTGCATCCAACGCAAACGTTGACGAGAAGAAGCTTTGAATGTTAACGGCTTTTCATCAAATACTTTTGCATCATAACTAAAGCGTGGGTAAATTCCTTTTTCTGCACAACGCATTGTAAATTCTAAATCTTCTACAAGACTTGTTGCGCCCCAGCCGATTTCTTTCAATAGTTCATTTTCAAAACACATTCCTGTACCACCAAGGAAGTTCGCCATATTCAAATTATGACGGGACAATTGCCATAGACGGTTGATGTACCAGTAAGATACGCCATAAGCAGCAGTGATCCAAGAATCTTCTGGATTCTTTGTATCAATATAACCTTGAATAACGCGTGCACCTTCACACATGTCGTTGTTCATTTCTGTCAAGAATCTGTGGTCTGCCAAGTTATCAGCATCAAACATAACGATACCATCATACTGACGAGGCATACTCCACAATTCTCTTAGCATCCACTCGATCGCGTATCCTTTACCGCGTTCTGCTGGATTAGTACGTACACAAGCATTCATTCCGTGACTACGTACGATATCTGCTGTACCATCTGTACAGTTATCACAGATAACAAACACATCATATAATTCAGCCGGATAATCCATATTTTTTAGATTTTCCATTAGTGCTCCAATAACGGTTTCCTCATTATGCGCTGCAACAAGTACCGCGAATGATTTCTGTGGAGCATGATCCGGTCTTTTTTTCCTTTTAACAATTCCAAATAGCGAGAATGAAAACTGATATACACCGATAACTGCCAGCATAACCTGGAGCACGATAAATATAGCATCAATAACGTTTCCCATAATAACTGTGAACCTCCTTAAATTTTAAAACCCCAATATAACAAATTCACTCTTTTTCTCTAGATCACTAATTTCAAGACGTCACATTTTAAATTTAATTTTTAGCATGAGTCGCTTTAAAACTTTTCACCCCAGATGATTATACTATGACGAACATTAAAGTTATGTTACAAAACGATTACAAGCGACATTAAGATTTTGCACATTTTTTGTGGATTTGTCAAAATTCTAAAAGAGGGTATACGGTTAAAAACCATGGAATTACGACCAGTTATATGCAATAAATGTTACAGAACAAGGTTTAACGCCATTTTATGCCTGTTTATGTTCTATTTGCTTATTTTTATTGCTAATGGTGTTTGATTTGTATGAGGATCAATAATGGAGCTATGGTGACTGTGAAGCTTGTGGTTGTATTTCTTTGAATTTTTAAACGTATTTAATTAGGTTGAACCATCTTATTGATAACGATTTACATATTGGTTGAACTCGATGTGAATGACTTTAGCCATTCTCGGGTAAGGGTAATAAGAAATACTTTTGGATTATTTTGCAAATCAGGTTTAAACTATTGGGTAACTTACAAAAGTTGTATCTATTTTAACACTCTGTTAACGTTATAAAGCTTGAAAAGCGTACTGAATAAAAATATGATGAATATAAGCCGAAAATTGGCAATTAATACGGGGGTCTCTCATGCGTCATTTTCTTATTCGCCTACAAACGATGGAGCAACACATTTTCAGATGGTTTAACTCAAGACTTCATAATAAGTTTTTAAATCTTTTCTTTTATTACTTAACAAATCTAGGCGGAGCGACATTCACCATTATAGCTACTCTGGCGGTATGGCAATTTGCACCCGCACCTTGGGGCCGCGCAGGACTTCAAGCTGCTGTAGCATTAGCCATTAGCCATGTCCCTGTAGCTATCGTCAAAAAGCTGTACCCACGTATTCGTCCTTATCTGGCTATCCCAGAAACGATTACGTTCCGCAATCCATTAACAGACCATTCGTTTCCATCAGGACATACGACAGCGATCTTTTCTGTTACTGTTCCATTTATGTTGACAGATCCACTCATGATTCTGTTGCTGTTGCCATTCGCACTGATTGTTGCTGTATCACGTATGTACTTGGGATTACATTATCCTTCAGATGTACTGGTGGGAGCTGCGATCGGAACATCGGTAGCGATGGGTACATTTGCATTATGGCCATAAAAAAGCTATTCTAGCAATATTACCGGATTGTTACAGTAGTGTTACAGAGAAGGATTAATACTTATCCTTCCTCTACTCCATTTTATTAGAGAATACCTTGCAGAAAAGGTGAATTGGACGTGTCAAAATATAGAGTGCTGCTTTTGTCGGAAGGTTTTGGTTCGGGTCACACACAGGCTGCTTATGCATTAGCGAGTAGCTTACGCAAAATCTCGCCGAATATTCAGACTAAGGTACTGGAACTCGGTAGTTTCCTTAATCCTAAAGTGGCTCCATTGATCCTAACCGCATACAAAAAAACGGTCATCTCGCAACCAAGACTTGTGCGTATGATGTATCGTAGCCAATACAAAAAATCGATCAATCGGCTAGCTACGCTAGCTTTGCATCGTCTTTTCTATACACATACTCATAATGTTGTTCGGCAGTTAAAGCCAGATGTGATTGTATGTACGCATCCGATTCCCGGAGCAGTGATTTCACGGCTTAAACGTTTAGGGCTGCGTACCCCATTATGTATGGTCATTACAGATTACGATGCTCATGGAACATGGGTGAGTCCAGAAGTGAACCGTTATCTAGTCTCTACACCTGATGTACGTTCCAAATTAATACAGCGTGGTGTACCTATTCAGAAAATCGAAGTCTCTGGTATTCCTGTCCACCCTAAGTTCTGGGAACATACAGGCAAAGTCGAATTTCAACAGAAGTTTGGACTCAAAAATATGCCGACTGTGTTAGTGATGAGCGGTGGTTGGGGATTGATGAGCGATGATGTGGTCAATGCGTATCTCACCAGCTTCAGTGATAAGATCCAATTTATTTTTTGTTTTGGTAACAATGATAAAGCGTATCGCAAAGCTGAGCAGAATGTGAACTTTAATCATCCTAATATTCATTTGATTCGATACACCAATGAAATTGATCAATTGATGGAAGTTTCGGATCTTCTTGTAACCAAACCGGGAGGAATGACATGTACAGAAGGATTAGCCAAAGCGATCCCGATGTTATTCTATAATCCTTTACCCGGACAAGAAGAAAAAAATTCTCAGTATTTCACGCAACAAGGTTGGGGAGAACCGATTACATCGATTGATGTGGTTACCGAATGGATGGAATTGTTGATCAATGATTATGATGCTGTGGTAGAACAACGTAAGCAAAATATAGCTCAGATTGATCGTTATAATCCAACGCAAAGTGCCCATAGTATTGCTGAAATGGTAGAAAAAAGTAAGGTCTTATCCTAAGTCGCTGGATAAGACCTTACTTTTTTTGTGGTATAAATCAATATTTATCTAAACGCATCGCTTGATATTCACGCAATACTTCTTCACCGATCAGTACTTCACAACGATGAATATTCATGCCTTTACCCATAAATTTAGCTTCGTATTCTGTCATCACATGCTCTTCATTGATCCCATCGCGATGAAGATTCAGACTCAAATTGGTCATTTGTAGACCATAATCTGCAAATGAATTCAAAGAGAACTCAAACAATGTTTCAGAATCGGTTTTGAAATGAATTTCACCACGAGCATTTAACAATTTACAATACATTTCCAAAAAGCGTGGATGTGTTAAGCGACGACGACCGTGTTTCTTTTTCGGCCATGGATCACTAAAATTAAGATAGATTCGCTCAATCTCACCCGGTGCAAAAACCTCTTCAATCTTCTCAATATTCGCACGGGCTAGCTGAATCGTTGTAGGTTCACCACGCTCTGCTTCTTCCCAAGCTATTCTTGTTTTTTCACTGGCACGGCGTACCAATTCATCGTACATATCAAATCCAATATAATTGACGTTTGGATGCTTAACGCTCATCTGGCTAACAAATCTTCCTTTACCCATGCCAAATTCAACATGAATCGGTAGATCATTATCGAAACGTTCTTGCCATTTTCCTTTATATTGTTCAGGATTCAGCACGACTAAATCTTCCTGCTGCTCCAATCCTTCACGTATTCCTTTTCTACCTCGTAAACGCATGTCGTTCCTCCGATTTCAATGGTGTATATAGTTATCCTACTACTAAGGCATTATTGTGACGAAGAAATGAGAAAAAGTAAAGCATTTATCTGCATATCTATCTGTAAACAGGAAAAAAGGATCTCCCTTCTCTGCAAGCAGATTAGAAAATCCTTTTCTCTATATTTGGAATTGGGGTCCAACAAATTTAGCAATCATAGTCTACCATTTTTTGCTCAAAAATTAAATGATTTGTTGTAATAAACTATGAAAAAATAAAGCTTTTAAGTTGTTTCTAACAATGATTACCCCTTTTTTAATCGAATGAAGCGAGCCTTACTTTTAAAACATTTATTTTGTGAATAATATTTGGAAGTTCGTCACCTGCCGCTATCTTTTAAATAAAAATGTTTGTTACAATATAACCTGAATTAGACGTATGATTCATACTTTAAATATCGTAATCAAGAACGATCGAAGGAGCTTCACTATGCTTACAACTCAAGCTACCTCCACTCCCTTATTATGGAGTGATAAAAGGTTCCATACGTGGAATACCGAAATGCGTGAACAATTTGGAAATAAAGTATTCAAAGTCACCTTAGATGCTGGATTTACCTGTCCCAATCGTGATGGATCAATCGCCAAAGGGGGTTGCACATTCTGTAGTGCTCGCGGTTCAGGAGATTTTGCAGGCAGTCGTCGTGATGATCTGGTCACTCAATTTAATTATATTCGTGATCGTCAGCATCAGAAATGGCCTCATGCTCAGTATATTGGTTATTTTCAGGCGTATACAAATACATATGCTCCTGTCGAACAATTACGTGAGTACTTTGAAATTATTTTGCAGCAACCCGGTGTGGTCGGATTATCAATAGCGACTCGTCCTGATTGTCTACCTGATGATGTAGTCGATTATTTGGCTGAATTGAATGAACGTACTTATCTATGGGTTGAAATGGGATTACAAACGATTCATGAGTCTACTTCAGAGCTGATCAATCGTGCTCATGATAGCCAATGTTATGAAGAAGCGGTCGCCAAGTTACGTGCTCGTGGTATCCGTGTCTGTGCTCATATTATATACGGACTGCCTCAAGAAACGCATGAAATGATGTTAGATACCGGTCGTGCTGTAGCCCAAATGGATGTACAAGGCATCAAAATTCACCTGCTCCATCTTATGCGCAAAACACCGATGGTTAAGCAGTATGAAGCGGGATTATTACGCTTTTTGGAAAAAGACGAATATATTAAGTTGATCGTAGATACGCTTGAAATTTTACCACCAGAGATGATCGTGCACCGTCTTACAGGAGATGCACCTCGTGATCTATTGATCGGGCCGATGTGGAGTCTGCGAAAATGGGAAGTTCTTAACGGGATTGATGATGAATTGAAGCAACGGGACACATGGCAAAGCAAATATTGGAGAGCACTTTGATATGGGATTTCTGTCTGTTTTAAGTTATGCTCATAAATTAGTATTGGAACGTCTGGATGCTCATTCAGGTTATGCAATTGATGCGACTGCTGGCACAGGTGTAGACACGCTGATGCTTGCTAAAGCCGCTGGAAGACGTGGACAGGTATTTAGCTTTGATATTCAACAAGATGCACTGGATCGTACACAGGAGCGTTTAGATAAGGAAGACCAAGCTAAGCTTGCTTCTGTGCAATTGATTCTGGATAGTCATGCTACAATGAGCCAGTATATTCCTGAAGCTCAGCATGGTAAGATTCAAGTGATCATGTTTAATCTTGGGTATCTGCCTACAGGGGATCTGAGTATTATTACTGAACCAGATTCTACATTGACGGCTTTGGCTTCTGCTTTTGACTTATTAGCTATTCGGGGAATACTCACGATTGTTCTCTATCCCGGACATGCTGGCGGAGCAGAAGAAGCAGAAGCTGTACAAGCTTGGGCCTCTTCTCTCTCAGTATCTGTAGCACAATCGATTATTTATCGTCAATTGCAACGGCAAGATGCTCCTTATCTGATCGCAATTGAGAAAAAAGGATCATCAATACCATGAATAAGTATCCACTGCTGTATTGGAAGTAACATTATATTGAAGGAGTGAGTATTGATGGCTGTACGCAAACTAGAGCATGTAGGTATTATGGTAAAATCGATTGAGGTGTCGATTGCTTTTTATGAAGATGTTATAGGTTTGAAACATCTCGAAAATGCTGGACATATAGATGAGCATATCAAACTCGCTTTTCTTGCTTTTCCAGATCAATTGCAAACCGAAATCGAATTGGTTGAAGGATACACAGGTGAGCTCGCTAATGAAGGCAAAGTACACCATGTGGCTTTTGCAGTAGATGATATTGAACAAGAATATGTACGAATTCAAGCCTTAAATTTGCAAGAATTAGATGCAGAGATTACCACTCTTCCTAATGGTAGTCGCTACTTTTTCTTTAGTGGCCCTGATGGAGAGCGTCTGGAATTTTTCCAATCTGCACGTTAAGATAGAAACAGACCGCTTGGAGACACAGACGGCATGGGATACATAGAACAGTTGTATACCTATTACACTTGGAGGAGAGATAATAATGACTAATCCATACCCGCTTCAATTTCAACCGGAATTTAAAGAACGTGTGTGGGGCGGACGTGCCCTTGAACAATTTGGCTGGGATATTCCTGAAGGCGTGATCGGTGAAGGCTGGATGATCGCAGATCACCCGAATGGTACCACTTCTGTTATCGGTGGCGAATTAGATGGTGTAAGCTTAACTGAACTTGGACAACGATTCGGACGCGATTGGTTCGGTACCAAAGGTGTATCTGAAGTCAACGGACGTTTTCCATTATTGATCAAACTATTGGATTGTAATGACGACCTTTCTGTTCAGGTTCATCCTACAGATGATTATGCAGGGCTTCCTAAAGGGGAACTCGGCAAAACAGAAATGTGGTATGTGCTTGCGGCGAAGCCTGGTGCTAAGATCATTTACGGTCTTAAAGAAGGCGTGACTCGTGAATCCTTAGCAGAAGCGATTGAGAATAATAAAATTACAGATACATTGCAAGAGGTTTCGGTAGAAGCAGGCGATACATTCTATATTCCTGCCGGTACTGTACATGCTTTGTGCGCAGGAGTACTGGTTGCTGAAATCCAACAAAATTCAGATACAACGTATCGTTTATACGATTATGATCGTCCTGGATTAGATGGTAAACCTCGTGAGCTCCATATTGAAGATTCACTCAATGTCATCGCTTATGAAGGTGCTGGCGCAACGACGATGAAAACAGATGGTCTTGCAGCTGGAGAATGGTTAGAACTCGCTGCTTCTCCTTACTTTATTGTTGAAAAAGGGGTCGTAGATGGTGCTTGGTCATTATCAACAACCGCAGAAAGTTTTACTATTCTAGTCATCGCTGATGGTGAAGGTTCGATTGCATGGGGCAATGAAAGTGTCCCTGTCAAAGGTGGACAATGTTTCTTATTACCTGCTAATTTAGGCGACTACACATTAGATGGTCATTGCACGGTTATTCGTTCTTATTTGCCTTAAAAAGACAGAACAGTTCTAGTTAGCTTTGATTCAATAATGGGAATAAATGGTTAACATTAGTTAGATTATAGGTTCCAAGTCAGACAACAATAGACCTGTACAGATCTACATCAATTATGTAGATTTGTACAGGTTATTTGCAAGGAGGAATACGATGCTAGAACGTACATTTAAAATGACTGATCCTGAAAATGTAGCTGTCCATGTATATGAATGGCTTCCAGAAGATGATCAGAATCATCGACCTTTACGCGGAATTGTTCAGATTACTCATGGCATGTCTGAAACTGCCAAACGATACAAACGATTCGCAGAATCGCTAACTGAGCAAGGATTTATAGTCTATGCTCATGATCAACGTGGACATGGATTAACGGCTTCAGGGCCTGAATATTTAGGCGATCCAGGAGATAACGGATTTTATTGGATGACTCAGAATGTGATGCAATTATCTGAGTGGATTCGAGATCATCATCCGAATATGCCTCTTTTCATTATGGGACATAGTATGGGTTCTTTTATTATTCAAAAGGTGATGTATGAGCAACCTGATCTGTATGATGGATTTATGTTGTCCGGTACAAATGGAAAGCGTAATCTACTCCGTGTAGGTAAGCAGATTGCTCATCTTCAGCAACGACTGCGTGGACAAGTACATCGTAGTCTATTGTTAAATATCATTGTGTTTGCTTCATACAATAAAGGGCTTCCACGTCCACGTAAAACGTTTGATTGGTTATCACGTGATCCTGAAGAAGTATCTTTATTTATGAATGATCCACTTTGTGGGAAGTTACCTTCTGTTCGTTTTTATGTTCACTTTTTTGAATTGTTGTTAGAGATTCACCAACCCGACCATATGAAGCGTATTCCACCGAATAAGCCTGTCTATTTATTTAGCGGCGAACGTGATCCTGTCGGACAATATGGTAAAGGTGTCAAGCAGTTGTATCAACAATATCTTCAGTTAGGGTTAGAAGATGTGAAGCTCGACTTGTATCCAGACAGCCGACATGAGACGCTAAATGATACCAATCGTGATGAAGTGACTGCAAATGTGATTCATTGGCTCAATGAACACCTATCTACTCAACCCGTGACATCCAAATAAAGCCATCTCTCCTATGTAGGTAGAGACGGCTTTATTTTTTTCAAAATGATAAAGAATTACGATGAAACATTACGCGAAGTACGTAACAGATTCAGACCTAATAATATAAAAATACTCCCTGTAATCTTGTTCATATATGTAGAGATGCGACTGGATTGAAGACGCTGTGCCATTTTACTAGAAAACAGAACCAATAACATACACCATAGTATCCCGGTCGTGCTAAAAGTAAGTCCGAGCAGGATAAAAGGAACCGCTCCATACGTCTGTTCAGGGCTGACAAATTGAGGGATAAACGCTAAATAAAACAGCGCAACTTTGGGATTCAATACATTGGTCATCATGCCTTGCAAATACACTTTACGATTGCTTTGTGACTCCACAGCTTGCATCGATGGGTTATCTTCGTGCCGAGCCATAATCGAACGAACACCCAACCAGATCAGATAGGCAGCGCCAATCCATTTAACAATATTAAAAGCAAGCGCAGATTGCATAAGAATAAGAGAAAGTCCAAGACCCGCAAGTAATGTATGTACTAATGAACCTGAGACAATACCATATACTGACATGATCCCTGCCTTTTTCCCTTGAAAAATACTACGACTTAAAATATAAATCGTATCACTGCCTGGTGTTATATTGAGCAAAATACTAGACAAAATAAAAATCCAATAATGTTCGATTCCCCACACGGTTCCTCACTCCTATCTTTTTTTATATCTGAAGATTATATCTGCTTTGAAGAGAAATGGGTATAGATAATATAAAAAAAATACAGACAACAGCATCTTAAAAGATACTTTTGTCTGTATGTGTAGAAATAAAGCCTACAACTATTTAATAAATCAGTGTATGGCGATACATGTATACCTTATTGACGATTTTCTAATTTTCGTGGATCAGGGCTAGTGTTGGTCGTCATCTCTACACCTTCATGTAGACCTGCATCAATCGACTGCCATGGTACAAGCTTGAAGTTTTGATTAAGCTTTTTGCCATTTTGCAAATTCTCATCATCTTGAGCAATAAATACACCATACGGATACTGGCTACCCATATTCGCACCTAATACATCAATACCATCAGTTTCTGTCGTGCCATCGATACCTTTACCATCGTTAATCGTAAAGTTAGCGATGTATGGATTGTTATTCTGGCGATCATAGACAGCATACGTATTATTACCTTGACTTGAAGCCATCAAGTAACCTGTTCCATCTGCACCATAATAAAGGGTTAACCCTTCGATATCATCATGGAGACGACGACCATCTGCAACATCAACTGTGCCTAAAGCTTTGGTACCACCATCAGGTTCTGCACTGTATTTCCAGATCGCTGCATCTTCTTCAGCAATATATAATGTGCCATATTCATCATCAGCAACCATACCTTCTGATTGCGTATCCAGCTTAAATTGACGTACCAATGATCCTTTTACTTTGCCTTTACCATTATCCATTAATTCATATTGTTCGAATTCGCCTTCTTTACCCAAAACAAGCGCATAGTATTTGTTTGTTTTTACACTATGGTACAAGCTAAATCCGTATACTTCACCCATTTTGGATTTGATTGGTGTAGCAAGGATATTTTGAAGTGCGCCTGTTTGACCATTAAACGAAAAGATATCAATCGTATTGCTTGAACGATTGGTCGCACCAACAATATCCACTTTTTTACCGTTCAATGGAAAATCGTAACGAAGGTCGGTATTGTTCATTTTACCTGTAGGATAAGATTGTAACTCTTTGCCTTTCAGATCATAGACCAACATGCCTCCGCCTTTGTTCGTAGCAATAATCTTGCTGTTGGCTGCGTTGGATGGATCAAGCCAGATCGCTGGATCATCTGCTGCATCTTCACCTGACTCTACAGCAGCTGTCTCGCCTGTAGGCTGAACCGAAAATACAGGGATAGCATCAGCAGGATCATTGAATTTGGCATTTTCAGCAGTGATCATTGTCAGCAAGCTTTGTGGAATATAGGTAGCTCCCTGTTGTAAATGAGCAGCTTGTTCCAATACGCCACTTTTGCCAGCCAGTCGGTATTTCTTCTCACCCACTGTAATCGAACCTGTAATTCCATTTTTCAATTGGAAAAAGGCTGCTTTATCTTCTCCGTCCCAGTACATTTTGCCGCCGATAGCCTCGATCGATTGTCTAAGCGGAACGGATGAACCTTCTGCTGCATGTACCAGCGGACTCGCTACCGCTGCTGTAATACTGATTCCTGCCACCAATAAAGCCGTTTTACCTATGTTCTTCAACATTTCATCTGCTCCTTGTCGCGATTACGCTATGTATGGCGTGTCATACCCATCGATTTAAATATAGGCGATGATTGTTAGCGTGGAGTCTGTATTGTGTAAAGTTCAGGTAAAGCGCAGGAATAGTATTTATTTATCCAAATCAAGCTTTTTCTCATAACATAAACTAATACCATCATCTTTATAATCTGCAAAGACAGGAATACGATAATAACCATTGCGTTCGTAAAAAGCTGTCGCTTCAAATTGTTCTGCACCTGTCTCCAAGCGAATCCATTGACAACCCTGTTCAATCGCTCTCTGCTCTAATGCTTGTAGCATTTTACCAGCAATCCCTTGTCTACGATATGTAGAGTCGACGAAAAATCGTTTCAATTCTACACTGTCTGCATCCAATGAACGAATAGCACCACAACCTGCCGGTGTATCATCTACATAAGCCACCATAAAAGTAGTTTTAAGGGTATCAGGATGATCCAGATCAATTGTATAAATATTTTCTTCATCATACCGCTGTAGTAGATCTTTATCTAATGCCTGAATTAATCTTCTCAAATGCTGATCAGTAGGTAGAACTTGTTCTATACGAACCATAGATATAACACTCCTTTGATTATAGGGATTGAGAAGATTCTACGATTTCATAATGATGTACCGTCGGGAACGGATCATAGTAATGATGAAGTAATTGCTTCCACTCCTGATATTCTGCTGATCCGCGGAATCCTTCGGTATGATCGTCTAGTGTCTGCCAACGGACTAACAATATGTATTGATTGTCAACTTCAAGGCAACATTGTAACTCATGTGATATGTACCCTTTCATACCAGATATAATCTGAGAAGCTTGACGGAAACTTTGCTCAAAGTCTTCGGTTTGACCTGCTTTTACTTGTAAAATAGCTACCTCTAATATCATCACATCACTCCTCCATATCTTTTCCTTATAGCACTATATAAATAATTGGGCACTACCCATAATGGGTTTGATTTAGTATAAAGGTGTTCGCTCTTTCATTCAACTGAACAATACAAAAAGTCTTGCTCCTACGATCAGGAACAAGACTTTAGATTTACCTACCCGTTAGTTACGACTATTCAGCTTAGATAACAAACGTAGAATTTCCATATACAACCAGATCAAGGTCACCATTAGACCAAATGCTGCATACCATTCCATATACTTAGGTGCACCTGATTGAGCTTCAGTCTCAATGAAGTGAAAGTCTAGCAATAAGTTCAGTGCAGCAATCGCTACGATAAACAAGCTAATCCCGATGCCGATCCAACCGGTTTCATGAATAAACGGTACACTGATTCCAAAAAATCCTAAAATAATATCAATCAGATAAACAAGTGCAATTGAAGCCGTACAAATCACGATGCCAAGTGTAAATCCTGGTGTGACTTTGATAATACGTAGTGTATAGATCGCTAACATCAAGAATAATGTCCCTACCGTAATCAGAATCGCATTGATAACAATTCCCGGATAACTATAATCTGTCCACGCCGAGATTGCCCCTAACATTAATCCATTCAAAATCACATATAAAGGTGCTGTTACAAAGGCTGCTCTTTTGAAAAAAATAGTAATTAGCGAAGTCACCAGACTACCGATCAAACCTACGATCAGAAAACCAGTCACATCTTGTCCTTGATAATACAGATACCATGTGTACACTGCTGCAACCATTAGCAAAGCAAGAAGTACCATTGTTTTTCCAACAGTACCGCCAACCGTCATTGCTCCTGCTTTAAAATCACTTTCTTTAAAATCCGAAAATGCTTTTTCACTAAGTGCTGGATTGTTTAACGCCATACGATCATCTCTTTTCTGTCTAAAATATAAATAACCCCTCTACATCATCGTTCTACGGATGACTTGTCCATTATAGGTGGGAATGATTCATTTGGACAACCCCACCCATTTGGCACGTAACACAAATACTTCTTTGTTATTTTTGATCGTTTCAGCTAGATTGCTACTTGTCATAGTGTGTTGACCATCATTGTTGACACGCATAGAAAGATCAACCGTCGTATTGATCGGAATTGATCGCTGATCCAACAAGGTACTCGACATGAATGTAGAAGCATGTACTGGAAGATATGTATACTCTAAGCTGGTAGAATTTAATCCCACTTGAATCATAATCACAACCGTCTCATGGCGATTATCTTCTCTTTTAGAATAAGAATGAATCGACATTTCTTTTTCTCCGTCTGGAATAGCAAAATTGTTATACAGCATTTGTTCTTTGAACTGTCCATTACGATAATGATCGATCCATGTTCGCACGGTACTTACTTTTTGCTGATTTATATTCACTTTCGCGATAACGATATTATCCCATGTCTGTGCTTGTAACTTTTGATATTCAGCATCGGTATTCGGTACAACATGTAATTGGATCATTTTCTGTTGTTTTTTCGCTTTTTTTGTAGCTTCTTTGGCTTCATACTGTTCGATCAGATCTGTGGTTAATCCTTTTTCTGAAGTGGGTGCCTCAGTAGTATTGGTTACAGGTCGATCAGGTGTTCGAATGACTTTAGCTGTTACCGGTTGTGTGGGAGTAGACTGATTTTCACATCCAACCAATACAATAAGCAACAATACGATAATGGTTTTTTTCAATCGTTTGGATTCCTTTCGGTGACAGCATCACGATCACTCCCTAGAAATGATTGCGTAAAAGATTGAATAATAGGACGGTCAGGTGGATTGATCATCTGTGGTAATACAAAAAGGTCAAAAAATTGTAATTCTTGGACTTCAGAACATTGCGCTTGAAGTGAACCTGTATACTCTCTACATACGTAAGCTGCTACAACATTATAGACTTCATCCCCATGCGGATATTGATAATATAGATCAGGGCCGGAGAAGATATCCAGTAGCTGCAAATGCACAGCTACCAAACCTGTTTCTTCTTCTAGTTCTCGCTTAGCGACTTGTTCTAATGTCTCGCCAAGTTCCATACTTCCACCGGGTAATCCCCAGCAATGATTATCTACACGCTTTTGCAAAAGGATCTGTTGTTGATCATTTACTAATATAACAGTAGCACCAGCCATAATAAGAGGTCTGCTTCCTACAACTGCTCTTAGTTCAGTGATATAGCTCATCCACCTTTGCTCCTTATTGAACAGCTATAATTTGCTGTTTGGTCTGTCGTGCTATTTCTCTGCCTTCTTCATCTAGCGAAGCATCTAACATCGCAAACCATGTATCAATATCCATTTTATCTTTGCGAGCTGTCAAAATAATTTTGGCGGCTTCCATCGTATGAGGTAACATAGGCACTCCACGCATATATAAGAACGTGTCATCTGTAATATGAAGTTGCTTATGGATATCAACTAATTCATTTAATACTTTAAATGCACGATCATATTCCTTAGCATCTGCAAGTGCACGGCAAGCATAGTACATCATCTGCGGAATAGGTACACCTTCATCATTTTCAGCGTGTGCACGTAATTCTTTGGCTTGTGTATAAGCTTCCATGCCCTGATCGATTTTACCTGCCAGAATAGCCGAAGTCATTAAATTAAACCAATCATTGATATCTCCATACTCATTGCATAACCATTCAAATGTAGCTCGTGCTTGTTCATATTGCTCTAATCGAAAATAAGACAAAGCAGTCAAACCATACGCTTCTTTCACCACATACGTATCTAAAGAGGAACGATAAGGTTCAACTTCTTGCAAAACTTCACTAAATTTCTCTTGTTGAAACAATTCACGCAGCCGATCCATTTCTTGAAATTCAGGATTGGCTAGATTCACTTTCTGTGGTTCTGTAGCAGACTCTGTTGGAGAAGTGGAAGTCTTTGGTGTAGACTCTTCATGAGATTCAGTCGTGTCATCTGACTTTTTACCAAACAGTGAACGTAACTTTTTCATTGTCTATTCTCCTTTACTCTTGCTATTTTAAGACTGTTGCCAGTTGCTATCAATAAATTCGTCCCGACCGGATTGCTCACGATCTTCTTTATAATGTTTTGGATTCTTTTTGTGATAATCTTGATGATATTCTTCAGCAGGATAGAACACAGATGCAGGCAAAATTTCAGTGACAATCGGTTGTGTAAATCGACCACTTGCTGCCAGTTCTACTTTGGACTGAAGTGCTAATTCTTGCTGTTCTTCATTATGATAAAAAATAGCGGTACGATACTGTGTTCCACGATCTTGGAACTGTCCGCCATCATCGGTTGGATCGGTCTGTGGCCAGTACAATTCTAACAATTTCTCGTAAGCAAATAATGACGGATCAAATGTAATTTCAACGACTTCATAATGACCGGTATTGCCTGTTTTGACTTGTTCGTACGTTGGATTTTTGATATGTCCACCTGTATATCCAGATACGATTCCATGAATACCTGGTAATTCTTCGAATGGAGTAACCATGCACCAGAAACATCCTCCGGCAAATGTAGCTTTTTGTAATTCTGACATGTACATAATCCCCTTCTGTGTATGAGTAGGTTAAATATATCTTCATTATACGTATGTTTAGAAAGCATTACAAAAGCCGCAACACTTAGATGATCACTCATCTATGCTTGCGGCTGATTTTCAAAAAAATCATATGGCTTATCGATCGATAAGACGATTATAGACTACCTGCTATTTCTGTTCAGGAATATAGACGACAAACCCGCTATCTTCACAAAACACATCACTGAATTGATATACCTGTTTGTTATCGACAAACAACCATTCCAGCACTCTACGGATGACTTGCAGCATGATAGTCCCCTCTCTTCATTTCAACTTCGCCAATGTGGCTTATCGTCATTTTAAGGGGGAGAACTATCGTTGTCAATCCAGATTTTTGTAAATAAAAATAGAAAATATCAACGCAGTGTAAACGCTCTAATATACACAGCTTTATGAGGAAGATATATCAAAGTAATGACCAAATATTCCTAACGATTTGATCGTCAAATTTCCTTTATTGGTCGAATATTCATCTGTCGTTTTTTTATAAAGAAACAAATGACGTTCTGTTTTGTCTTTCCATTCAATCGCTTGTCCATTAATACTACAATCTCTCGTTACTGTATCACTTGTACACTTTAGATTGTATTGAGTGGCTAACCATTGATTATACGACTTTTCACTTGGGACAGTAGCCACCATACTCAAAATCAGTGCAAAAAAGATCAATATCAAAATCCATTTTTTTCTTTGTTTCGGCAAAACAGAATCAGCTCCTATACATGTGAGAACATTATAATACTTTGTAATGAGTACGATGTGGATCATGAGAATCCGGCTTAAATCCTAGCGCTAGATAGAACTGACTGGCTTGCTCACTATCTGCACGCAGTACCAGTATATTATAGAACTTGTTTGCTTCAGAAGTCACTTTTTGCACCAATTGCGTACCAATTCCTAGATGACGATAGTCTGGATGAACATACAATCGGCGTACACGACCTGTAGATTGATCGGAAAAAGGATCTTGATTCAGTCCAATGACACCGACAATCTGTTCTTGTTCACGGGCGATATATAGTGCTTCGCCTTGACCTGAAAATGTATTTTCTCCTGACTGATATTCGTTAACCAATCGACGGATATGTCTAAATCCTTCTTGTTCACTTTGGAGCACCAAAGGTTCAAGTTCCTCTACTTTCAATTCTTTAATCACAGAGATCCTCATATGTATAACCTACTTTCCTTATCAAATAAATACAAATAGATCATATCCCTGTATGACAGTAGGAATATGATCTGTATGAATATACTATGTTATTTAACTATGTTCAACTTTGGACTTTTTACTCTGATTAATCATCGTCTCAATGCGTTCATTGCCAATAATCTGACGGAAATGATGAATCATATGTTCAATATAATCCGCAGCTAACCAGTCGAGTGTCGCACTTTCACCGGAAGGCAGAATACCTTCTTTGGTATAATCTTCTTCTGGAATCTGTGCCAGTACAGTAGCAATCTGAACATTACGATTGATCCAGAGCTGAATCACATCATATGGATCATAACTATTATGATAATCATTCAGTTCTACCCAGCGATCTTGATCATATCCTTCAAGTGGAATCGGATAATCCGACAGAGCTATTTTGACAAAGCGTATATAATTATTCGCAGCCGAATCACACAAGTGACCCACAATTTCTTTTTTAGACCATTTGGCAGGATGCGCTTTGGCGCTGAATTCGTCTTGAGGAATACGGTTCAATTCGGTCTGAAAATGCAACACCAGATTCTGAAGTCGTTGACTATAATTCATTGAAAATCCTCCTTTGACAAAATAAGATCCTTTTTGAGCTTAACGAATATGCACGCCAAAATAATACTGACTGTTGTTATCTTTATTCCATGTCGCAGAAAGTGCATACTGCACATCATCATCAGACTTTTCAGGTAGTGAATACGGTCCAGATTGATTCAGCTCTACTAGAAAGTACTCCCCATTTTTTACCATGTATAATTCTATTTTAGCAGGCTTCATTGGAAAGTCGACTTTTATTTGAGATCGAGGGGCAATTGAAATCTCCTGACTCTTTATCTGTTGATTTAACAATTTATGATCAAAACAAAAAGACACTCGTAAAGAGTGCCTTTCTATATCTATATGTTGCTTATTTGTGTATTACTGAATCTCTTCATACAACCGAACATATTGTATCTTTTGAGTTTGAGTATGATACGAAAAGACAAGAAAATACTTAGGAATATCTTGATTGGTCAGTTGATATGTAGCTTCTGCTGTATAAGCTACATCTTTAGACGTATCATTTTTTTCATCAGGCTTACCCAATTCAGTGATAATAGTATCCATTTTCAACTTTTTATAAGCGTCTGCACTAGATGTGAGTTCCACTATTTTGTCTTTTCCATCGAAAGCCACATCGAATGTACCATAACTCAACATTGGAACATCCGTATCACCTAATTCTGGCTTCCCTTTTAATTGAAATAATGTCTCACGGCTTGATCCTAATGCTAGACCTTTAGGCAAATCAGGCAATGTGCCTTCTTTAGCAGCTTTGAGAATTGTTGTTCCTGAAAAGGTATCCGTATCGTCTGTATCTTCACTTTGTGTTGACTGTTCGGGAATAGTCTCTTCTGAAGATTGTGGCTCTGCTGTCGCCGGTGTAGACGCTGTGACGGACGGTTCTACAATATTATTGTCAGATGGAGTCGTGGATCCAGAAGTTGTAGGTGTTGCTTGTTGCTGAGAATTACCACACCCTGCTACGATCATCAAGCCTACGATCAATAGACTGATTTTCCATAGACCTGATGATATCTGCAATCGACTCCATTGTTGGTTATCGTTATTTTTACGTGTAGACCTATTCATTCTCTGTTCTCTCCTCTTTGTCAATGATTCGTTAGGTTTAGTATATAGAGAACATGTATCTGCAATACGAACGAATGTATCTAAATTGTAAATAACAGCCTGATTTATAATTGCTGAATCAACGTCGTATAATAGCTGTTACCATTGCGCTGATCTAATCGCCCTGCTGTTTCTAGTCCCATTTGTTCTAGACGACTCGCTATAGCTGGCAAATCATTAGCTTCTTCTGGATAGGGATAGCCAGCTGGTAATTTGACAGATGTCACATTGCCATCAGCAACCAGACGCTTGAACAGGACAGCTGCATACGCATTAAACATCATCTTATCACGCGGATTCTCATGATCCAAAGATAATCCAACCCATTGTTCAAATACTTCCAAAGCCTGCAAAAGATCGATATTTAACAGGTAATACATATGCTCACCCGAATGAAGTACAAAGTCACGATTGCCTTTGATCAGGCGATAGCCTTGTTTTTGATATTTCTCTGCTTCTTCTAATTTACCCAGACGATATAATGGCATTAACACTTTCGATAATGTCAGATGAGGAACTTCGCCACATGTCATTCGACCTCTCAAAATAGGTCGAGCTGTGCGAATAATCTGCTCGTCATTGCCTTTCATCACTTCAAACTCTACGAATTGATGTTGTTCACATGCTTCACAATCGCTCATCTCATCACGATCCATCGCTTTGGTCTTATCCAAAAATTGTTGTGCTTCTTCTACTTCACCATAATCTTTGAGTAGTGAAAAGCGATAGTAATAATAAGAACGCTCACTGTATCCGAATTGTTCGTAACGTCTACGCATATCAGCTAGCAATTCTTCAATTTGTGCCCGGTTAATTTCTGGAAACGAAGCAATCGAATCTAGAATCCATTTGTACGACCATAATAATGTAAAATCATCGTATTCATCCGGTTGTTGATCAAATTGTCCAAGTAACCATGAGAATGCAACCAGTGCTTTCATCGGATGACCGCTAAAAGTACATGTTTCTACTAATTCTTCACGTGCACTATAGCCCTGTTCAACATCACCAAGACTATCTGCAATTCGAATCGCTTCTTCTAATAAAGCAATTTTGGCTCGTCCATTCGGCAAACTATATGCTTGATCCATAATATCTTCAAAATCTGGATTCATCTGTTCTGGTTGATGATTCATTCGGTGTGTCCTCCTTGATCATTATTCGCCGATAATCCCCAATCCAAAAAGCGAACAATTCCTTGATTTAATACTTGCATCTCTTGTCTGTTCATCGGGTAATGCCCCATCATTAATGCATTTACATATAACATCTCAATAGCCACAACGATCATACTTTCGTTTTTGGCTTGGAAAATACGTTCTACGACCGAATTATTAATATTCAGATACAGTGTCGAATAAGCAGACTCTTGTAGCGAAGAACTTAAGCTCTGCAATACCGAAGTTAATGCTAGCGGACTGACTGATTTGGATGTTTCAATCGAGCGCAGATCAGAAGCTTCTTGCGATAAAGTAAATAATGCTGGCAAATCTTCCGGCTTGAACCGTTTAAGTTGAATCTGACAGCGGAATCGTTGCAAAGCCACATCCGCATAGCGAACAGCCTCATAATACTGCTTACGTTCATCTGCGGTAATATCGGTAAAAGCAAGCGACACATCTTCTGGAATCAAGCGCTCTGTCTGCGCTTCTGCACACACTTCAGGAAGTAAAGCAATCAGTTCGGCATCATACACATAACCACCATTGACCACTAACAATGATTGAGCAGAAGCCACATGTGTAATCTGACGATATTCATCCAGACTTGTCGTGTAATACATCTTCTGTCCATCTGCCATTAATTCATGTACTTTACGGCGACCATATGTCGTTTCAAAAGGCAACCAGCGATAGATAATCTGGAAAAAGGATGTATCTTCAACCGCCAGAGCTTTCATCGATAATGCATGTAATTGAATAATCCGCTGCAGTCGATCAGGATCGTATTCAGCCATCCGTAACAATTCAGCACGAATACTATCTCCTAACTCCTGACGTACTTGTTCCAATTTCTCATTTTCATAAAAATGTTCACGAGATGCTGTCGGCTGTAACTCATCGGTCCAGATGATACTTTTCACAAAAAACGCCCAGTCTGGCAAAATGTTTTCTGCTTTTTCTGATACCAACATATACTTGAGATACACACGATTGGATTTTTTAACATTCAGATTGACCGAGTGTGGCAAAATAAACGCAATTCCACCTGTGCGTCCAGAAGCAGTCTTCAAAGGGATATAATCTTGAAACTTCTCTCCTAGTAAACGTTGTCCCAATTGCAATACTTCTTCACGATGCCCACGTGCTCGCTCTGGATCATCTAACCATAACGGACGCTGATCGTTCACAATACGCTGAGTCTGTCCATCACGGAACGTAATCGGGTATGGCAATAGCGCACCATAATCATAGATCCATTGTTGTAACAACTCCGATTCATAATACATTTCACAATCAGGCTTACAACGTAAATATACTTTGGTTCCTGGAGATAACTCTGTCTCTAACTCACGAATATGATATGTACCATCTGGATTACCACGCCATTCTAGTGCTTTACCACCTTTGGCAGATTGAGTCACCATCACAATCTCATCACTGACCATAAAACAAGATAACAATCCAATCCCGAATCGTCCGATAAATGAGGTCTCTTGTGTAAACGCATCTGCTCCACCACGCTTAGACGATTGACCGATCATTGCCAAAAACTCATGCACATCTTCTCTGGTCAAGCCAATTCCATCGTCTTCGATCATCAATGTCGACCCAGCACCTGTACCGGTTAATTCAAGATGGATACTTCCTTGATACGTAGGATCTTGCTGAGAACGAGCGGTTACAGCATCAACTGCATTCTGCAACACTTCACGTAAAAACACTTTGGGATTACTATACAAATGATTGGATAAAATATTGATCATTCCACTAAGATTTACTTGAAACCGATATGTATCTGATTCACTCATACCATACAACTCCTTCAATAATATTAATGATTATCCATTCTAGCGACCACGTCATCATATTCTAGAAAAGCATCGTATTCATAATAATAATTAATCGCAATCACCATCATTTCAGGTGTTGGTGTCTGCCCGGTATTGCTCAAAATATCAATAATATCTTCAAACGTCGCTAATTCTAACCATGTCTGTATCGCATGATCATCCACCCAATCCGGAAAGATATCCTCACGAGCATTCGTAATGGTTCCGCCTTGATACTCCAATTCATTGAGCCAATCTTCATTAAAATAATAAATAGGTGTAGCCAGCGGATTCTGTTCCCATTTCTTCACATTGAGATATAACCATTGATTTTCAATCTTATTCATCACAGGCAACAGCTCTACAAAATGATCAAACTGAGCATGCTGTAATTCTCCTTTTTCATGCAAATCAACGATGTGCTGTTGATGTGGATTCATAGAATATTCCTCCTCTTTGGGCAAATAGCATCACACCATACTATGGGTATGTTCGTACTTATGCTGTAACTTGTGTAACGCTTTGACGATTCCATCTCTATTTTTAGCGTCTTTCATATACTTGGGTAATCGATAAGACGCATGACGCTTAATATACACAGAAGGCTTAACCCGTAGATCAGCCGAAATATAATCAATCAGATAATTTAAATGTTCATGATTGAGTGCCCAGATTAATTTGCCCCGATAATGGGTCAGCAAATATAGGTTCAGTTGAAACAATGGATCTTTCCCATCTCTAATCTCAAATCCTAAAGAATATCGGTTGGATGTTTTCTTGTTGAGAGGTACTTGATTAGTGGTCTGGCAATACGGACAGCGAATATGTACATTTTTATGATGATGCTGTCCTTTATCTGTGACTGACTCATTAAACCAGCGCTCACAAAAGGTACATACACCGCTTGCTGTATAATCATAGTCTATTTGATACGTTTGACTATAAAAACAATGAGAACATTGCATTTCGATTGATTCATTATCGGTGATAGAGGCAGGGCCTGCACATTTGGGGCACTCTACCAGTACAGGTTTGCCATGATGTAATGAATACCAGAAACTATATGGTTCTCCTAATTCATCAAAAAAACGTTTCATGTTGCATCTCTCCTTGGTGTAGTATTTCTTGTAGATTGATCTCTTTAACTATCCATCTCCCAAGAATAATATCAGCTAGAAGTAGGTATTGTAACAAAGTAGTACTTCAGTAAACACAATAAAATTTAGTATCAATTTTCGGTAAGATCTTACTTTCCAGTATACCGTTTCATAAAGAACAGAACAACCGAGCAACCTCAGTAGTGTACATGATTTTTTGCCTATATCGTTGTATATACAAAAAGACCTGTGAAAGGTTATTCTCTTTGCACAAGTCTTTGTATAGGATGTCTACATTTAGATTTCGCCATTCCATTCTTTATAAAAACGATCTACATACTCTTGCATATAGCGGTGACGCTCTTCGGCTATAATACGGGCAGCAGGCGTATTGATCTTATCTTTTAATTTGAGTAATTTTTCATGAAAATGATTGATCGCTGTACTCTTCTCATTGCGATATTGTTCAGGTGTCATGGATGTGCGTACCGGAATAGCTGGATCATGAATCGGACGACCCGTATGCCCTGAATACACAAAGACACGCGCAATAGAGATCGCTCCAATCGCATCCAAGCGATCCGCATCTTGTACAATCTGTCCTTCCAGTGTACGCACAGGAGGATTATTTCCACCGTTGTAAGACATCGTAGCAATAATATCCACAATATGTTCTGTATCTTGTTCATCGATTGGTTGAGTCTCTAACCAGTCGGTCACTTTACGCATACCTGCTTCTTTGGAATCATTTAACTTCTCATCAGCTACATCATGAAGTAAAGCCGCCATTACTGTAATGAATCGATTAGCTCCTTCAGCCGCTGTAATCCGTTCTGTCATTTGTACCACCCTATGAATATGCCACCAATCATGACCACTCGTATCTTCACCAAGAACGGATTGCACAAATTCTGCTGTGTCCTGAATAATTTGCTCTTGTGCTTGTTGATTCTGATCTGCTGTTGTCATTATATATGTACCGTCCTTTCGCTATCTAGATAATAAAGATGACTTGACCGAGAATGAAGTATACATGACTTTATATAAACTGTATATCACTACACTATTTTATCTTGTTCCAATAATTCCTCCAAATCAAACGATATGTCATTCTTTTAATGAAATATATGATTTAAATGCTCATTAAACATTTAGAAACGGTCGATATTATAATAAATATAAATTTTTTACCTCTATCCAAAAATAATACCTACTTATAATCGTATCTACTTTTTAAAAAAAGAATAGCTGAATTGGATGATTTTATTTGTGAGAGGGAGTTACTTGTGCAAAATTACAATCAAGAAACAATGGATACTTTAGTCGTCAAAGCTTTGGAAAATAACCTTGCTATTATTCGGTTTGATGTTCATCGACGTGTAGCTTATGTAAATGATATTTTTGCGCGGACGATGGGATATACACGCGAAGAAATGCAAGGTATGGAGCATCAAAGGTTTTGTTTTCCTGCATTTGTAAATAGTCCTCAATACGAATTGTTTTGGAAAAGCCTGTTGTCTGGAGAAAGTTTTCAAAATAAAATCGAGCGTATGGATGCTCAAGGTCAGCCGATCTGGCTAGAAGCTACGTATATGCCTATTTTTGAAGATAGTACCCGGAAAGTGATCGGGGTCTCCAAGATTGCTACTAATATCACTCAAAGACAAAATCATATGACTCATGTAGTGACTGAACTGCAACATATGGCGGATAGTATGAGCGAACGTGCGAATAAAGGGATTCAACGTAGTCAAGAACTGCTACAAAGTATCAACAAAATTGCAGATGTCTCTGCTGAAAATAAACATACACTCGTTAATCTTCAACAACAAGCACAATCGATTCAAGGAGTTGTACAGACGATTCGTGAGATTTCTTCTCAGACTCATTTACTTGCGCTCAATGCAGCGATTGAAGCGGCTCATGCTGGTGAATTTGGACGTGGATTCGATGTGGTTGCCAAAGAAGTTCGTAAGTTATCAACCATGGTTGAAAAATCAATTATTGAAGTACGTGATAGTGTAGATTCAATTACTCAAGAGATTGAGAAAATCGCTAAAGGCACAAATGAAGCACAATCAACTGTAGAACAAAGCCAACAACAGATTCAAGTAGCGATGAGTGACTTCACTAAAATTTCGTCAGCTGCGCAAGAATTAGATATTCAAGCACGCGAAGTATCTGTCATCATTTAAGAAGAGTACAAGCCCTTGGCAGTATAAGGATGGCTTTTTCTGGTCTAATTTAAAATCATGTTGTACAAAATAACATAGCTTACGTTAAAAAGACCGTTCAATTATAGCAACGGTCTTTCATTTTATAACCAAAGAGCAAGTACTCCACCTCACTCTAAGATTCAAACTATACTTAATTCGGATTTTGCTGTGGTTCTTCTTCGATTCCCTGCTGTTTCTTAACAGTCATTAGCTGACGTTTACGCTCATTGTCTTCTACTTCTGCTTGATATAGATACACAATTCCCGCCGCTAAAGCTATCCAACTGAAATACAAAGGGACTTGACCTACACTATTCAAAAAATTATTAAATAAATCGCTGTTCCATGTATTTGTTCCTGATCCCCAAATCGCAGCACTCATGTATTTCACACCATACAAAAATGCGGCTATGGCAATCAGGCTGATTCCTGCTGCTCGTTTGTTCATCACAATCTCCATTCTTGCTCGCTAGTATAGTTGAGAATGTAGTAATCACTGAATCTTATCTTCATTCAGGGCATATCTGATGGCATCTGTGGAGCTTGAGAATTGCTATACCCCCAGCTTATGATGGTGGCGCTATCTTTTCCACGTTGGGTATGAATATGGTCTAAGATCGACTGCATATTCGGCTTAAGCTTATCATCATTGACCAATGCTTGATACAGATGTTCAGGACGTTGAAAATACTGATCAGGCGTATCGACTACACCGTCAGTCATTAAGACGATGATATTATGCCCTGCTCGCAATTGTCTTTTGCCAATCGTGTAACAAGGAACTTCCAGATCGAACGTATTGACCTGTCCGATCCATTCATAGAATTGCCGTTGATTAAGACCATACTGTCCCCAGTGAGCTAGATCGGGATGAAGCAAATATGCTATACAATCGCCTACCGAGAACCACCAGAGATACGATTCTTTTTGCAAAACAATTAGACAAGACGTTTCTCCGGTGACCTGCTGACAAGCTTGGCGAAATGCAACACTTGAGAACAAGTCCACAATATACTTTTCAAATACGTCAAATACATCAGGTTGCTCTAATATCACTTGAAGTTTAGCTTCATCCTGTTGCAATGTCTGTACAATCAATGCTGCACTGGTTGCTGTCTGATGAGCATCTAGCAGAACAGCTAATTTGACAGAACCATCTTCACTTTGTATCACCAATAATCCATCTTCATTTTTATTCGCACCCGCTTCTGTATTGCCACCATACCATCCTATATGTATCCCTTGTTGCTCTATCGTCGTTGGCGTATCTAAAAAAGGTCGCTCACTTCCGATCCATGTATAGCTCATAAATACCTCCTTTGTTTATATACTAAAAACCTGATTCATCTTTTCCAAATCATAACGTAAAAGCCAATCATAATATTGGTGATACAAGCGCTGTAATGACTCTTGTTGCATACCTACAATATCCAATCCACGATCATCGTACATATGGAAAATAATTTCTTGCTTGGGTTCTATAAAAAATACTCTTTCTACTAAAGAAGCTTCTCGCTCTGGAAAATCAGTATAACCAATTGCTTTCAAAATACCTGCATAATCAAGATCACCAATCGTACACCATACATATTTACTTTGAATATATCCCATTAATTCTGCTGTATCTTCATCATAATCAGGTTGTTCAGAGTGAATACTAACCTGTGAAACATATTCTGGTTGTAGATAATTTTCTAACACCTGAACTTCATTGCGCTCAATATGCTCAATATCCGATAATGCAGTCTGATAGGTAAAAGTCATTACACATACTTGTTCACTTTCAGCAAATACAGCTTCAAATAAAGAGATAGCACGCTGCTCAAGTTGTTCAAAATAAGTCGGATCATCAATCCCCCGATAAGGTACTCCTAATTCAAACCGTAATCCTAAAGGAAAGTTATAAAACAAAGGCACTTCTAACTTCATTTGCGGAAAAGTCTGCTCTAACCATTGATTAAAATCATGATTCATAAATGTGCTCACTCTTTACCTCGCTTGGACTGTAATTCTTCCCATTCATGCAAATACATCATCTGTTCTTGATCCGATGTGTCTAATTCGATAGGACAGATAAATTCTAATAAGTTGCCATCAGGATCATCGAAATAAATAGCGGTATGCGCTTGAGGTCTATTCGGTAATACGATCGGTGCAATCGGTTGAAAACCAAACACTTCACGTACAGCAATTCCTTTGGTTTCTAACCATTCTTTGGCTTGCTTGATATCTTCATAATCGACGCGAAACGCAATATGGCGCAAAGAAGGATGATATGGAGTATGGACTTGTTCACCTTCCCATAAGCCTAACCAACTGATCCCCTTTTCAATCCATACAAAACTCAAACTTTCGCCATGATGAGCGATTTCTAGTCCTAACTTTTCATAAAAAGCGAGCGATCTATTCATATCTTTGACAGGTAACAAGGCTTCATATAATCCTTTAATCATGATAATCCTCCATTCATATAGGTGATATTCAACTTCTATTTACCATTCTACCTCAATATTAAAACTTGTCTAATTTCACAAAATAGGGTTATATACACATATATCCGTTTACGATGAGGGGGCATTTTGATGAAATCCGATTCATATACCACTGTACCTTATGGACAAGAACCTGTGATTGAAAAAAGCAAAGGCACGCTAATCTACTACGATTCGTTCGAACATACAACAGATGACGATCTCAATCTGGCACTACGCACGATGGATCATATGCAGTTCACACGCTTGGTGCTCTATCCACTGCATGAACTGACGGTTAAACGCATGTCCAAAGAACCGGTATCCGCTTATTACAAACGTGAAGATCGGCTTCATGCCTGGAAAAGAGAAACTGGTCGTAAAAGTATTACGGTTGAAAATTGGGACGGTAAACGTAAAAAGTATACCCCGATCGAAGCGGCATTACGTACATTAGTCGATCACTATCAATCGCCTTATTTTCTACTGATGACTCCTGAGATGGCGAACTTATTTGCATCGTTTTCTTCATTTGAAGAATGGATTAGCAAGCTCAAAATCGTTTTGACGGAAGAACCCAAAACACTACATCCACGGATGGAAAAGTATAGCAAGCGTTGGGTAGTGGCAGGAGTGGAACCGGAGTAATATTTCTATTTTCTCTCTTTTAAAAAATACGTAATTAAGTTATAATAATGCAATAAAACATTTATTTACGTACTATGTATAGGGCTGAAAGGTGTGGAAATGGATGGAACATATGCTTCAACAGATTTTGCAAGAGATCAAGTCAGTCAAAACAGATGTACTATTACTTCATCAAGATAATCAATCTCTAAAAGACGGCATACAAGAACTTAATCAGAATCAAATTCTTTTAGCAGAAAGACAATCAAAACTGGAAGAAAATCAGATCCACTTAGAAAAAAATCAAGTACAAACCAATATTAAAATCAGTGATATTCACACTGCGGTCGTTCGTCTTGAAAATGATCAGCCCAAAGATATTGTCGCTCTGTTAGAAACGTTTGATGAGTATTTTCATGAAAAAGATTCTGAGCTAGCTACTCTGAATCATCGTGTATTTCGAGTGGAATCTAAATTGGAACGTATGAGTATGCGTGCTTAAGCCATCCTTCGGGATGGCTTTTTTTATTGTCTACTTATTCTCTGCTTCTTCTTGGTCTGGCTGGTACTCAATCAAGTCAGATAATTGGCACCGAAATGTATCACATAATTTAAATAGTGTTTCTAGCTTAGTTGTTTCTACATTTTCTTCTCGATAAAGCTTATTAATCGAATTGCGACTTAGTCCAGACAACTTCATTAATTCTGTAATATCATCGATTCGATGTTCAGCCATCAATATTCTCAAATTGCATTTAAGCACTTTATTCACCCCTCATAGCTATTATCTTATCTTTCACTTTTCTTTTATTCAATATCAAACGTATTAATTAACTCTATAAAGTTAAATAATCACTTTACATAAACCTTTCAGAGTTATATAATAACCTTATAGAGTTAAACGAAAGAGAGATGATGATATGTTTAATACAAATCAATCTTTAGAAATTATGCTTGAACCTCTAATCCGTAAACGATTAGAAGTATTATATTCTGATCTACAAGAAGTTGAATCTACATATGTTTCTCTTCGTAATGAGTGTGACAAACAATTTTCAATCATGAGAAATTCTTTACCAGAGAATCTACAACATACTGCATTTATGTACGAAGATGTTCAACTTGAATTACAGGCTATTGTAGAAAGTCGAATTTATTTGCAAGGATTTAAGGATGCTATTGAACTGTTTAGTGAATTGAATGTATATAAATAAAAAAGAGCCTAATGGCTCTTTTTAAATTTTACGTATTCAGTATAAATAACATGAAATATTGCATTCATAATATTATTGTATAAAAAATTATAATTTTTTATATCATCAAATATATCATCCCAAGCTAATTTGTGTGCAGTAGTATTTCTAATTTTTCCAGCAACAGTAAAAGATAATTTTAATTTATTTTTTAATTTCAAATCTAACAATTCATTTAAAGAACTAGCGCTTATCTTCATATCATATAAATTATACTTTGATTTAAATTTAGAGTCATTATAAATTTTACCTAATGTTTTTCCATCATAATGCAATTTAAGTAAAGACTCGACAATTAATGTTCCCTTAAAAAGATGCAAAATTATTGGCTCTATACTTCCTCCAATTTCTCCTCTAGTTTCTATAAGAATTTCAATTTCTTCTTTCTCTAAAATAAAAGAATATATAGCTGTTATAATAGAAGATTTAGCAAGAAAATTTTCTGATTCTGCTAATATATTTTCCACAAAATTTTGTATAAAGCTATTAAAATTCAAATCCCAATTCTTATTAAATTCCTTTAATTCTTGTATTAGTTTGTTCTTTAAACTTTTCACAAAAAAATCTTCTTCACCTAATTGAAGTTCAAATTCTGTATTTAATGTAAACATTAAGTACGCAGCATATTTTTCCCAAATATCTGCTGCATTTTTCCTATCTTCTAAAATAGTAGCATTCAAATAAAAGGAAGCTTTCTCATAATGCTTAGTCAAAAAATAAAACATACTTAAAAAGTAAAAGGGAGTTCCTTTGTGCATTTTTTTGTATTTTTCTTTGTTACATGCACTAACTTTTTTCAATAAATATTTAGTGATCTCAAGTCGGAAATAAATTTCTGTTTCTTTGCTCTCATATGTACTTTCACTCAATAATGGATTTGTATACTTTTTAGTAAATTTATTAAAAAAATCACCTTCATCACTTGCACTTTCAAATTCTTTTAATATCTGATTCCAATTTAAATTCTTTATTTTTTCAATAAACATTATTATCCTCCCTATTTCTATTACAAATCTTTTATTTTTTAAATCATTTATTCTCCTTTAAATTAAATAAAACACCAGCTATATCATGACAATATAACTGGTGCTTCTTAATCTTACATTGCTGCCCCTTTAGGCGATAAAGCAGTGGTGAAAAATATTGGTTTTTGCTGTTCATTCTGTTGATACGCTACCAGTAACAGACTGCGTCCTTCGCTAGCTGATAACGGTTCGCCAGCAAGAATTTTATCCAGACGGAATGGTAATTCTTCCATGACTGTATGCTTGTGAAGTTCTTTGTCATTCAATTTCAATTCGACAAACTCGGTTGAAAAGTCTTCCGGTTGTTGAATCGCATGTCTGATATGGCTAGACATCTGGTCTTTGTTCATCGTGAAGTCCCACCAGATTTTGCGTGGTTTGTATTTGTGATTAAGGAAGTAGTCTAACTTCATCAGTCCCAGTACAACATCCATCCGCGGGGTCTGGCGATCCATTAAGAATGCTTGTAAATGGGTAAATAAATCTTCCAGCTGATGACCGATCTTTTGCCAGCCTTGTGCTTCCCAGTAATTCCCGAACTCTTGGAAAAAGTCGAATGGCGACTGGAATTCGTTATACAGCAGATAGTTCAGCGTATAATCCATCCGATGTGCATTCCAGTACTTCTCTAACACATCTTCCAGACGCTTCAAGCGCACGATATCGTCAAAGGTCAGCTTATCGCTACTCAAAATCTCATACGGTGCATGATCCATATACGTGTACTGATATTTCTCGGCATCGATCCGAAGCCCTGTTCCCCGTAACATTTTGAGGAATCCTAATTGCAATTCTTCCGGCCCTAATGCAAACACATCGTTAAATGTTTTGCGGAATGTATCATAATCTTCGAGTGGCAATCCTGCGATTAAATCCAGATGCTGATCGATATTACCAGACTCTTTGATCTTCGTTACGGTACGACTGAGCTTGGTAAAGTTCTGACGACGCTTCACCAATTCGTTGGTTGGATCATTGGTTGATTGCACACCAATCTCAAAGCGGAATACACCTGGAGGTGCATGTTCTGCCAGATAATCCAACACTTCTGGACGCATAATATCTGCGGTAATTTCAAATTGGAAGGTACATCCATTATGATTAGCAATTAAGAACTCAAACATTTCCATCGCATAATCACGCTTAATATTAAATGTACGATCGACGAACTTGATTAATTTGGCTCCTTGTTCGATCAAGTACAGAATATCGCTTTTGGTACGTTCGATATCAAAGTACCGTACACCTACTTCAATACTGGATAAACAAAATTGACAGCTAAATGGACACCCACGACTCGTTTCAAAATAAACAACACGCTTCGCCAGTTCAGGTACATCTTCGACAAATCGGTACGGCGAAGGCAATTCATTCAGATCAAGCTTCGGACGACCGGGCATCATAATCAGTTCTTCACCTTTACGATAAGCAACTCCATAGACAAAATGATACTTGCCTGCGCCTTCGATCTCTTGCAGTAAATGGTGGAACGTTTCTTCGCCTTCTCCAATTACGATAAAGTCGATATTGTTTACACGCTTCATCCAGTATTCGGTATCGTAAGACACTTCTGGCCCACCGAGCACAATCTTCACTTCAGGCATTACTTTTTTGAGAATATCGATCACTTTAATTGTTTCTTCAATATTCCAGATGTAACAAGAGAATCCAATTACATCAGGCTTACGTTGAAATAAATCAGATACAATATTCATCACTGGATCTTTGATTGTAAATTCAGCAAGTTCAATATCAAAGTCCTTCTCACTAAAGGCTTTGAGACAACGAATCGCCAGTGATGTATGGATATACTTGGCGTTCAATGTGGATAATACGACTTTCATAGCGATAAGCTCCTCTCATGCTCTAACAAAATCATTCGGATATCGGCAAGCACCTGTTCTGCGCAAGTATTAATAAAGAAATGTCCACCATCATAAGATTTAAATGTCGCATCAAGCGATGAATACTCACTCCATGCTTCGATATCTATCGTTGTCATTTGATCCTGTTTCCCGGTCAACACTGTGATCGGAAATGGAAATACTTTATACTGCCTGTCATAGCGATATTGCTCTACAAGGCTAAAATCTGCACGCAATACAGGAATAATCATCTCCAATAATTCCTTATGTTCCAGTATAACATCCGGTATTCCGCCGAGGGTAATGACTTTTTCAATAAACGCTTGATCGGGTAGCTTACTCCATTGTTTTTCACTACGGATATGGGGAGCAACTCTGCCTGAAAATAGACTTGTTACCGGATAACGTCCTGTTTCGGTATACACTTTATGTATCATTTCAAAAGCAAGAATACTGCCCATACTATGCCCGAAAAAAGCAAATGGACGATGGTCTTGAAAATAAGGTTGTATGTGTTGCCAGATATCATTCACGATACTCTGTGTATCGCTAACTAAAGGCTCAGATATCCGTGCTCCATGACCGGGAAGCTCTATCGGGATCAATTCAATCTGCGGTTGCAATGATTTTTTCCATGAATTATAGATATAGGCGTTGCCACCTGCATAAGCTAACGTAAATAAACGAATTGCATTATTCATGTGTATACCTCCATAAGGTTGTTTGGATATCGCGATGCAGTGAGTTGCCATACTGATGTTGAATGTAGATCACGTCTGCTACAAACAGCCCAGTACCCATCCTTCTAATAGACTTAGTTGATCCTCTGCTGGGCTTAATGTAGGCAATGCAAGATAAGGTGCTAACGTATCTTCTTGATCACGTTCGCGCATCCACTCTGCAATATAATAAGCATCCCGTTCATGTTCACTGTAAGTCGAAACATTGAATAGATGAGGTTCTGTTATCATTCTTCTTTTATATAACGATGGATAGGCTTCGACGATCACATGATGGTGTTCCGGTATTATTTTACCATCAAATGGCCAGAAGTGGATGTTCATTCCATGTCTTTTTTGCCAGTATCGTAGCCTATAGATCCATGGTAATCCGGTATGGGTGGAATAAGAGACTGCACCTTGCATCCCCGAGACTCGATCCAGATCGACGACACTTTTGGTAGAAGGTACAAATTCGCGTTCAACTAATCGCTTAGCGGTCGAATTGGTGTAATGAGCTTGGTCTTTACTTTGCTTCATTGTAAGTCTGGTTGTCTGCCATGTCTGATTGCTCCATTTGAGAAAATCATCCCACTGATCCAATTCTAGTTGTTGCAACACAGATAAAGGATAGGACAGCCCATGATCGATTCCAATAATCATTCGTTCTTGGCTAGAGAGTAGCTGATTCCGTAGCCAGAAATAGACTTCTTCTCTCGACCACAAACGTTCTTTGTCTGAAGCTGAATGCTGAGCAGTAGATGGATAGACTAAAGACGCAGCTGATCCTTGACTGGATTGCACTACCGCTAATCCTTTAATTTTGGATCTGGGCTTATCTGCACCGGAGTAATCTATTCCGATATATTTGTCAAATAAAGGCACGTCTATTCCTCCGAATCATTGATTCTACGATGTATTTTGATCTATTTCGTTTTAGTACATATATGTAGCAAAAAAACCGATACTTGTTACGATTAAGCTCTTTTCAATATACGTTGTGAAAAGAAACTGAACCAGACAAAGTATCGGTTGTTGGATGTTTAATTTAGAATTCTTCCATATCGTAACGCCCTTGATCCAGTTCCAAACTTTCCTTCTGGAAAAAAGCAAGGAATGGTTCACCATACTTACGGAATTTCACTTCACCGACACCTTTAATCTCCAGCATTTCGCCTTCGCTTTGTGGTTCGACGACACTCATTTCACGTAAAGTAGCATCATTGAAAATGATATAAGATGGTACACCTTCGCGTGATGCCAGTTCACGGCGAATCAGGCGCAATTGCTCGAAGATCGTCTCATTCACTGCTGAAGCATCATTATTACGGCTTGTTGTACGGCTACGGCTAGAACTTGAACTGCTAGAAGCAGAACCCGCCATTGGACGTGGCGCACGTTGCATCACTTTACGCTGTCCTTTAAGAACTTCGGCTGCGATCGGTTGTAATTTCACCACTGGATATTGTCCTTCTGTTAGGAGTAGATACCCTTCTGCCGCCAGTACATTGATACGTTCTGAGATTTCTTTTTCCGACAAATGGGACATTAATCCATGGGTGGGCAATTGATCGAACTGGTATTGCAGTACTTTTTTATTGCGTGAACCTTTAAGGACTTGCGCAACCACAGATACACCGAATCGCTCACGTAAACGATGAATACACGAAAATATTTTCTGCGCATCTATCGTCATATCGACTAACTCGCGCGCATCACGGCAAGAACTACATTGTCCGCAAGGTTCACCGGAATGTTCTTCATGAAAGTAATCAAGCATCGCATTACGCAGACATTTGGTCGTATAACAGTAATCCACCATCTGTTGCATTTTGCGATAATCGTTATGCTTGCGATCTCCTTCATGCATATTTTGTTCGAGTAGAAATTTCTGTGTCATGATATCTTGCGGACTAAATAGCAAAATACATTCACTAGGATCGCCATCACGACCGGCACGACCGGCTTCTTGAATATAAGCTTCCATATTTTTGGGCATATTATAATGAATAACATACCGAACGTTAGACTTATCAATACCCATCCCGAATGCATTCGTAGCTACGATCACACGAATATCATCATAAATAAAAGCTTCCTGACTCTGATCCCGTTCATCGTCGCTCATTCCTGCATGATAACGTCCAGCTGCTACACCACTACTAAGCAGACGACTGTACAGATCATCTACATCTTTACGAGTAGCTGCATAAATAATACCGGATTCATTATCATGAGACTTGGCATAATCAATGACAAAATCACGACGCTGTGTACCACGCATAACCGCCATTGCTAGATTATCTCGACCCAGCCCTGTGATAAAAACTTGCGGATCATCTAATCTCAATAAACGCAAAATATCGTCACGCACTTCCGGTGTAGCTGTTGCTGTAAAAGCAGCAACGATGGGACGCTGTGGCAATTGATTCACAAACGGTGAAATTTCAAGATAACTGGTACGAAAATCATGACCCCACTGAGATACACAGTGTGCTTCATCAACAGCGATACATGTAATATTGACACCGTTCATTTCTTCACGGAACCAATCCAGTTCTAATCGCTCAGGTGCTACATATAGTAACTTCAGGTCTCCGCGACGTGAAGCACGAATCCGTTCATTCACTTCTTTACCTGTTAACGTACTATTAATATAAGCCGCAGGAATCCCTGCTGCTGTCAGCGCATCGACCTGATCTTTCATTAATGAGATCAGCGGTGAGATCACCAGTGTTACTCCATCATTGACCATCGCTGGAATCTGATAACAGATCGACTTACCGCCACCTGTTGGCATAATTCCAAGGGTATCTTGACGTTGTAACAGACTATTTACTATCTTCCGTTGACCTTCTCTAAAGTCTTCATATCCAAAATACTTCTGTAACAAAGTCTGTGCTTCCTGCATCACAGGCGCTTGCACGCTCATTGCCAAAACTCCTTATCCTAATTCTGTAGTGATGATATAACTTTCTTCTGCTTCAAATCTATCCTTCTATTTTAACAGAGAATTCATGATAATTCTCAGCAACTTATACAATCTGATATAATAATTATGATAATGATTATCATTTTCATATGTAAAGGAGAATCAACATTGAACTTTCCAGATTTACTATCGTTAACAGCTCCACCACATCCTTATCTATTACAACTGCATCATGCAGATATTCATCATATACAGCCTCAGTCTTCATTAGCTTTGACACAGATTATGGCGACACATCTTACTATTCTTGTGCTGATTGAAGGAGAATGTGTCTTAAAACGTGAAAATCATCCTTATCCTATGAGACAAGATACTGTCTATATCTGCCATGCTGGAAGTACATTTGCTTTATCTTCAGAACACCTCCATACACAGGTAGCCATGCTCCATATCGAACTGTATTTTCCACATCCAGACGATTCGAAGCAATTACTATTAGCTCGTGATATGCAATCTCTTTCTTTACCCGAAGAAGCTACATTTCTATATGCTAGTGCGAAATGTCAGCAGATCTGCTCTGCTTTCCGTTCGACTCATGCGTTACATCGTTGGCGAGCACAGATCGATGCGACTGAATTGCTATTTGAAATGGTGACGGCGGTCCATGCCAATCCAGTGTATCACTCACAACCTGAAGATGGGCTGGTACGTGCTCGCAACTATATAGCAGAACATCCTGAACAGACGCTGACTTTGGAACAATTAAGTCAGATCGCTGGACTGAGTGCCAAGCATTTCTCTGATGTTTTCAAAAAAACATACGGGCAAAGTGCTCATGACTATATAACAGAAATTCGGCTTACGCAAGCCAAACAACTGATGCTTCGTTCAGGTTACAAGCTCAAAGATATCGCTCATGAAGTTGGTTATCGAGATGAGTTTTATTTTAGCCGTGTATTTAAAAAAGAAACTGGAGTCTCTCCTTCACAATACATAAACAAGCGGAAGCAAAAAGTAGCCGCTTATGCTTGTGTTTCTACACTTGGGTACTTGTTGCCACTTGATATTGTGCCGTATGCCGCACCTTTACATCCGAAATGGTCAGGCTATTATCTAGAACGATATGGTGCAGATATCCCTTATCATCTGGAATATGGTCATGCAGATCCGCAGGATCATGCTGTAATGAGGCGAATCGAAGAAGTGAACCCTGATTGGATACTATGCTCCCATGCTATTCAACCATGGGAATATCATCGGTTAAGTCAATATGCAAAAGTAATAACATTGCCTGAAGAACAACAAGGATCATGGCGAACAGGACTGTATAAACTGGCTGATCAACTCAATATGCATGCAGAAGCAAAGCAATGGATTCATACCTTCGATCAGCGTACGGCTCATGCCCGCTCGTTACTCACACGTTCAGATGATTCCAGACCTTCTGTGTTATTTGTTCGTATGCTTCGTGAGCAGTTATACAGTCTAGGTTCAGCAGGATTATTAGATTATGTTTATCACGAATTGGGGGTACAGCGTCCTCAAGATGCACCTACAGACAATAATGAAGACGATTTAGTGACATGGGAACAGCTACAAGCAAGCGATGTAGAGCATATCTGTATTTTAATTCGTCAAGACTCGGAGACCTTAGAACACTGGCATCGGTTACGTCAATCTTCCCGTTGGCTGGATCTTCCTGCTGTTCGTCAACATCGATTGCATATTCTAAGTTCCAGTCCATGGCGTGAATATTCTCCGATAGCTTTGACCAGAATACGTGAAGAACTGATCCAGTATCTGTCCGCCAAAAGTCCATGTACGATCCGCTAATTGTCTATGGAAAAGAAGAAACATAACCTCTATCATAGCTATTGAGAATCTTTCTCACTGATAACGAGGGGAGTTATACTATTATGATGAAAAAAATATCTATATCTATACTTATGATGGTCATGTTTGTGTTATTGGCCGCATGTGGCAATAGTGCCAACACCACAGCAACACCAGCAGGAGCGAACGCTACAACAGCTTCTACCGATGCCACTTCTACAGCTACACGAACGATAACGTATTTGAATCAGTCGTATACGATTCCAGCCCAAGCCAAACGAATCGTGATTACAGGTTCTTTGGAAGCGATGGAAGATTCGATTTTACTTGATATTCATCCAGTTGGGGCTATTTCTATTTCTGGAAAATTCCCGCCTTTATTCGCTTCGATTACAGATCAAGCTGAATCGATAGGTGAAAAAGTTGATCCTAACTTTGAAAAGATTTTGTCACTCAAACCAGATATTATTCTGGGAACGACCAAATTCGATCCTGCGGTACTGGAAAAATTAAAACAGATCGCACCGACTATTCCATATTCGCATGTCGCTACCAATTGGGAAGCGAACTTGAATCTTTTGGGTGACATTAGTGGCAAGCAACAACAAGCTACTCAAGAAATTAATGAATACAAAGCCAACTTAGAAAAGGCTAAAACATCGTTACAACCTACACTACAAGATAAGCAAGTCTTGCTCGTTCGTATCCGTGAAGGATCGGTCTGCTTATATGGACCTGACTTGTATTTTAATCCTGTATTGTACAGTGATCTAGGATTGGCTATCCCAACTGAAGTTGCATCTGCACAATCACAAGAAGCGATATCGATCGAACAATTTGCTCAGATGAATCCAGATGTATTGTTTATCCAATTCTCTGAAGACGAGAATCCAGATGCTACAGGCGCACTGGAAGATTTGCAGAATAACCCGATTTTCCAAAGTATTCAAGCGGTTAAAGATGGCAATGTATTTGTCAATGTAGTCGATCCACTGGCTCAAGGTGGAACTGCCTATAGCAAAATTCAATTTCTGCAAGCATTTGTCGACAAGTTACAATCCAAATAAGAAAGTAATGAATCTAATATGTACAAAATAAACAAACTACCGGCAGTGATTTTCACACTTGCTCCGGTAGTTACTATTTTAATGATGATCTTATCTATTCTATATGGAGCCAAAAATATCTCATCACTGGATGTCTGGAATGCTATATTTCATTTCGATGCTGGTAATGTAGATCATCAGATTATACGTCATTCTCGATTACCTCGAGCCATCGGTGCACTATTGATCGGGGCTTTTCTGGCGATGTCTGGAGCGGTTATGCAGGGTATTACTCGTAATGATCTGGCTTCCCCATCGTTACTCGGTGTACTTGATGGGTCTGTATTTGCGATTACATTATGTATGATCTTTGCTCCTTCTGTGCATGGAAGCAGTCTGATTGTCGTATCTATGCTGGGTTCAGCTTTTGGTATGTTGCTGGTATTCGGGATGTCCTCATTGATTCCAGGCGCACAATCACCAATTGTACTCGCGATTCTTGGAACATTGACCGGTATGTTTTTGAATGGATTGGCTGATGCGATAGCAATGTACTTTCATGTGGCTCAACGAATCAGTTATTGGTATAACGCTCGCTTGTATCAGATTGATCCTGAACTGATTCAGTTGTCGATTCCATTTGCTATCGTAGGTTTCGTTATCATGCTGTTACTCGCTCGCTCAATTTCGGCACTATCGCTGGGTGATGAGATCTCTAAAGGTCTCGGGCAACGGGTCAAACTCGTTAAGTTTGCTGCTTTTATCGCTGTTGCTTTGCTATCTGGTATCTCTGTCGCTTTAGCTGGAAAAATTGCATTTATCGGACTAATCGTTCCTCATATCGCTAAAATGATCGGCGGTACTGATTATCGACGTATTATTCCACTATCCGGCGTTCTTGGAGGTATTTTTCTTGCTTGTTGTGATATTTTATCTCGATTTGTGAATTATCCATTTGAGACACCGATTGGTGTGATCACCGCTTTGTTCGGTGTTCCTTTTTTCCTGTATTTGATTCGTCGCAAAGGAGGAAAAAGCCATGGATAAGTTCGCTCAAAAACGGTATCTCATCCTAATGGGTGTAGGTATAATAGCGATCTTGCTTATGATCTGTATCGGGCTAACGTATGGTGAAATGAAACTCTCACTGATCGATGTTATATCGACTTTGTTTCATACATCAAACGATCCTTCTTATACCGTAGTCATTTTTCAATTTCGCTTACCTCGTATTGTATTAGGGCTGTTGATCGGTATCTCGCTGGGTATCGCAGGTACGGTTGTTCAAAGTCTAACTCGTAATCCACTGGCTGATCCGGGGATTCTAGGTATTAATGCAGGAGCGGGCATGTTTATTGTGCTATTTATGTTTTTGCTTCGCGATCAGATTGATCTGACAGGCAATCTAGCGATTATGCTTATGCCTTTATTCGGGATTGCAGGCGGTCTTTTGTCTGCACTGCTTATCTTTTTGCTAGCCAAAGATCAAAATGGGTTAAATCCGCAACGACTTATTCTGGTCGGCATAGCGATTACCACTGGATTCTCGGCGATTACTTTATATGCTTCACTCAAAATGGACCCGCAAGATTTTGAAAAAGCGGCTTCATGGTTATCAGGTAGTCTGAACTCTGCTAATTGGTTATTTGTGATCTCTCTATTTCCATGGATGATGATATTACTTCCATGGTTACTGTATCAGACACGTCTACTGGATGTGATGCGTCTGGGTGATCATACCTTATTAAGTCTGGGTATTCCTTTGCGTCAAAAGCGAACGATATTGATGTTTATCAGCGTAGGGCTTGTCGCCTCAGGTGTGGCTGTGTCTGGAAGTATTGGCTTTGTAGGCTTGATTGCTCCGCATATGGCAACTCAACTTGTTGGACTGGCTCATCGGCGTGCGCTTCCACTTAGTGGTGTGATCGGAGCATTATTAGTATTGATTGCGGACTTTATCGGACGGACGTTATTTTCACCTGCTCAATTGCCTGTCGGGATTGTGCTTTCTATTATTGGAGCTCCTTATTTTGTCTGGTTGTTAAGTCGGCGGCGTAAAGTCTAAGACCACCTTCATAAATTCATCATAGAAAGGAATACGACGCTATGAAACATAAAGATGAACTTGATATTCTAGGACGCAAAGTGACGGTATACTTGCCTCCTTCGTACCATTTGTCTGAACGTCATTATCCTGTCGTGTATGTGCATGATGGCGGTCAACTGATCGCTAACTGTCAGAACTATCTAGATCGTTTATTTCGCGAAGGATTACTTACCGAATTGATTTTAGTAGGAGTACATACAGATCGACGTACGTATGAATATACGCCATGGGTTGCCCCTGCGTTAAAGCCCTCCTTCCCTGATTTTGGTGGGCAAGGTAAGGTCTATATCCATGAACTTGCAGATCAGGTCAAGCCTCATTTGGATCAGCGGTATCGTACTTTGCCAGAAGCTGAATCTACCGGGATGATCGGTGGTTCTTTGGGAGGATTGGTGACCATGTGTACGGCGTACTGGAGAGCTGATGTATTCGGTCGTCTGGGTATGCTTTCTCCTTCCTGCTGGTACAAAGGGTTAATGGACTATATCGAAGCACAACCTGCACCTGCTTCACAGTCCAGATTATATGTATCTGTAGGCAATCGTGAAGGATTTTATAAGCACAATGAGCAACAAGCGATGGTCAAAAATATTCTGCGGGTATGTCAATTATGGCAAGATAAACGTTTCCCTGATCAGCACCTTTTGTTAGATATTGAGGACGGTGGTACACATGATCTTATGTTTATGACGCAATATTTTGTCAAAGCATTACAGTTTCTTTTTCCTCAATCTTCCGATGATTCTGTTATGTATTCGGCTTCTTCTGCTACTACTCTAGCACAACAGCTTACACCGTCTGATCGCTACGCTATACCGGGAACAACTACTTTTGTGATGCGTTCCAAGCAGACAGGATTAGAGTATCAGATTTTTGTCTATCTGCCCGTAAAACCTCCTTCTGCTGAAGGGTATGCGGTTCTTTATACGGTGGATGGAAATGCTTATTTCGGTTCGATTGCAGAAGCGATGCGCTTGCAGACACGTCACCCACGCGGACTACCCTCAGGCATGATTGTCAGTATTGGTTATGTTACAGATGAACCTTTTGTATCTGAACGTCGCTTTCGTGATCTGACGGTACCTGATATTCAATCTGGCTTACGACCGGATGGCACACCATGGCCTTGCAATGGAGGAGCCGATGATTTTCTAGACTTTATCGAACAGGAATTAATGCCTGAGATTCAGCGCCATTATCCAGTAAATCCGCAAAATCAGGGATTATTTGGACATTCATTAGGCGGATTCTTTACCTTATATACATTGATCACACGTCCATCCTTATTCCAGACGTATATTGCAGGAAGCCCTTCCTTCTGGTGGAAAGATCGCATTTTATTTGATCTATTGCCTGCACTGGAGAATACTTTTGCCGAACAAAACGTGAACATCCATCTTATGCTGGCGATAGGAACAGATGAGCATCAAAGTATGCTTGATGATACTCGCTTATTTTATGAAAAGATAAAGCCTTACCAAAACACACATGATATTCGTCTAAAACATATCGTATTTGAGGGTGAAGGGCATATGTCCGTGTTGCATCCTTTGATCAGTCCGATGATTCGATTTATGTTTGCTCAAGAAGGCGTTAAGCTTTATATCTAGATATTTAAGTACACAAAGAAAGCAGACCTGATCGATGTCAGGTCTGCTTTTGATCATCACATGAATCTTGTGTTAACGGTAAATCATCGTCGCTACATCGTGTAAGGATTGTCTGGCTGCGATACTGATTCCGGCTAATTGGAAAAACCCATGATTCACACCTAGGTAACGACGACAATGTGCTTGTACATCTGCCTCTAACAATTTACGATAAAAGGTTTCATTTTCAAATAATAACGGATCGAATTCAGCAGTTAACATATACGTTTCTGGCAGTCCGGTCAGATTCTCTGCATATAATGGACTGACTTCAGGATGATCCAAAGGTAAATCGCCAAAATAAGCTTCATATCCACTAATTAACACATCTCTTGTTATGATATAATCATTGCCATATTGTGCATACGTGGTGCTTGTACCGCTTGCGTCCAGCATAGGATAGATTAGAATCTGACGCTGAGGCAACCAATCACCCTGTTCTTTCAATCGTAAACAGGTCACAAGTGCCAAATGTCCACCTGCACTATCACCAGCGATTGTGATTCGATCTGTATCTCCGCCCCACTCTGCTAGATGTTCACGAATAATATGCACAGCGTGTAGCGCATCATCATGTGCTGTTGGATATGTATGTTCTGGTGCTAAACGATAATCCACTGCAATCACCAACGATTGACTCTCTAGCGCCAATTGACGCATCTGCTGATCATGTGTCTCCAAGTCTCCACTGACAAAACATCCACCATGATAATAGATCAATACCGGTAGATTAGACTGATCGACGGATTGATAGATGCGGAAAGTAATCTCATCTATCGTAATATCGTGAACCGCATAAATATCTGCTTTGTCTCCTGCTAAAGCAATTGTACTCAGATATCCTGCACGACGTTCTTCGATACTTTGATGAAGAACCGAAGGACGACCTGCTTCTACAAACTCTTCTACCAGTGTGCGTATCCCTTTTTCCAAATGATCTAAATGTTCTACTTTATGCATAATTGATTACTCTCCTTCATAATTCGAAATCATCTGTATTTAACTTGTATGAATAAAAGCCTCTTCTTGCCAGCTCTCTGCATGACGATGAACGATCTCCAAGAAAGCATCTAAAGCAGGCGATTGCCACTTTTTCAAATGATAACTCAGTTGTGTGTACACTTGTTGTTCACGATCATCCCAATCTAATTGTGCTAATTTGTTCTCTCGCAATTCACGCTCAACAGCTACTAATGGTAAAAAAGAAATACCTAATCCAGCCATCACGCACTGCTTAATCGCTTCCAGACTCCAAAATTCTAGACTAGGATCAGGAAAAATGCCATGACTATTTAAATATTGTTCGAATAATGTGCGATACGTACACCCTGATTCTGTATGCAAAATCGTCTCATGGCGTAAGTCTTCAGGTACAATATGCTTTTTGCCTACAAGCAGATGATCGATTGGCGCAATCATCGCCATTTTCTCATGCGTCAGTGTCTCCATATGCAGTTCACGATCTTCCATCTCAGGTTGCAATAGAAATGCGATATCTAAACTTCCACTACGAATCATCTCTAGCAATTCTGCGCAGGCACCTGGTTTGAGAATAATTTTGACCAATGGATGATGCTTGCGATATTCACGAATAATATTCGGCAAGCGAAAAGCAGCCAGCGATTCTGGAGCACCTATCGTTAATGTACCCGACAGATCGGCATCCGAACGAATTGCATCTTTAGCAAGAGCATGCATTTTGGATATTTCTTGTGCATAAGGTAACAAGCGTCGACCTGCATCTGTGAGCAAAATCTTTTTGTTCATACGATCAAATAAAGGCGTACCCAGCTCTGCTTCAAGCGCTTGAATCTGCGCAGTAATACTGGATTGCGCATAATCTAGTCGCTGGGCTGCACGTGTGAAACTTCCGACTTCAACCACAACTAGAAACGTAAATAAATGTCTAGATTCCATTATTTGATCTCCCATCGGTTTTTTAGATGGATCACATTTAAAATTTCTGTTTTTCCGATAACACTATTATCTGCTACGCTATAGCAAATGACAAGGAAAGCGGGAAAATAAAATGACAACGTCTCATTCATCGGGTTTGCAACGCACAATAGGGCTCCCTCAAGCGGTTGCTCTATATATTGGAGCTGTTCTAGGATCAGGTGTATTGCTTGTTCCCGGACTTGCCGCTCAGATGGCTGGCCCTGCTTCACTAATAGCATGGGGATTTATGACCTTATTGATTTTGCCGATGGCTTTGTCGATGGGATTATTGTCTGCCAAGTTCCCTAACGCTGGAGGCGTTTCTCATTTTGTCAGTCTAGCCTTTGGTCCACGTGCAGGTGCTCTAGTCGGGTGGTTTTTCTTAATGTCGGTTCCGATCGGGGCTCCTGTAGCCGCCCTAACTGGAGCAGGGTATATGACTGCTGCGATCGGATGGAGTGATTCGGTTCGAATTTTGATCGCTGTATTGATGTTATTAGCAGGGCTCATTACGAACTGGTTCGGGATGCAAGTCGCTGGCAAAATACAGATTGCGGTTGTGATTTCGATTGTAGCTGTACTTACATTTGCGATTATAGCGGCTGTACCTGAGATCCAAGTGGTTCATTTTACTCCATTTATGCCTCACGGTTGGAAAAGTATTGGTCAAGCGGCTGCCATTCTGTTCTGGTGCTTTATCGGCTGGGAAGCTGTTTCTCATATGTCCGAAGAATTTAAAGATCCACGGAAAGCCGCTGTGCGTGGCGTTGTGATTGCTGCGATTGTAGTAGGAATTTTATATTTTCTGACTGCACTAGCGACAGTGGGGACACAAAGTTATTTGTTAGGCGGGTCTGATGCTTCCCTTGTGTGGGTAATCAGTCGTTTGCTAGGTTCGTGGGGCGCTGTGTTAGCAGGGGTTACAGGAATTTTTATTTGCACAGCGACGATTATTGCTTATGTAGGTGCTTCTTCTAGGGTCGCTTTTGCATTATCCAGACAACATCATGCTCCCAAATGGATGAGTCTACTATCTGCCCGATACAATACACCTGTAGGTGGGATTCTTTTTCTAAGTGTTTGTTTTGCATTAATCACTGTTCTATATGCTAGCCACACTGTCTCTTTAACCACACTGATTCAATTACCTAATGCTACTTTTATTCTGACCTATTTAGGAGGATGTGCGGCAGGGATTCGATTATTACGTGAAAGTCGATTTGGCGTTATCATTAGCTGGATTTCTTTTGTAGCCACAGCCATAATTTTTCCATTTACAGGCTGGGCGATTCTGTATCCAGTCGCCATCACTTTACTTTTCGGAATCACCGTTTGGGTACGATCTAGATATTCATTACACAAAACGATCATTTTGGATAAAGAGTTGAAATCCGATATCGAATAATAAAAAGCTGTTTTGTACGCAATTGCCTACAAAACAGCTTTTTTTGGATAGATTACTATTGTACTGTTGGGATTCCTGACTTCAATTGACTATTCCTTTTTAGAATGTCTGTGTGACTTCCAATTAATACGTATCTGTACTTACCGTAGGTATAGATACAGAACTATACGTATCAGTCAGCACCGTACCGTTGGTATTAGCGCCATAGAATAATAACAATTCTTGAAAAGTCACCCATGTCGTTTTCGTTTCAGTTAAAATCATAATTCCTTCATATTTGCCGGGTGGTACAGGAATAGCTGGCAGAACTCCACCGAAAGGATTAAAGTAAGCTTGGATTTTGCCATCATATAATAGATTCCAATTGTTGCCTTGTAGACCATAGATAGTAAATGCTTGTTTACCCGGTACATTCAGCATACTGACTAACTGAATCGCACTTAATTGAACAGGCTTAGGGAAACGGTAGTTAATCGTCCCACTCTTATGATCACCTGTATTCGGTATCCAGTAGGTCGATAGATCGCCATCTATCGTATTTTCAGGTGGTTTGTTATCGTAATAACCGAGAGTTGTGACGATGGTTCCTTTGGGTACAGGATCACCTGTCGCATAACTCATCGGTGTGGCATGGACGAGATTGGAATAGTTCTGATTTTGCCCATCGATTACAGCATTCACAACAAAATAATAAGGTACACTGTTATTATCAAGCCCTGTCACTGTATAATCTTGATACGTATCTGCTTGAACGGTAATCGTCTGACCATTTAACACATCAGGGTACTGCTTCATATACGTAATTCGATATTCATCCGCTTCGGGAACCGCATCCCATGTCAGATGTACCTGTCCATTTTGGGGTGTAGCTTGTAATCCTGTCATCGAAGATCGATCGCTGATATATAATAACTCGTTGACCTCTACTGGTGCGGCGGTTGAACTGATTTCGATTTTAAGTAATTGATACCAATCCGGTTCAATCGGAATACTCTCGATACGTACAGGTGATAAAGAACCCGCTACATGCACTGTTTTTTGCCCGATCAAGGTATTACCATTTCGTCCTTGTTCATATATTTTGTATGTGATATCACTTTCAACAGGAGCAGTGATCACAAATTGTAATTCGTCAATATACAATGGATAGCGTATCCCATAACTTAACGTTGCATTTTTACTGTTATTTTGTGTTTTCCATTTGGATAGTATATCCCCATCCATGGTATATTCAACCGGATTACGATAGTATTCGCTACTTGCACCCTTACCTGTATTTTCTGGAAAAGGATTGCCACGTATACGCATTCCACCGACTTCATTGGAATAATTCGTTCGGATGCCATTGCGTACTCCTGCTACCGCAAAATAATAAGTGACTCCTGTAGCTAGGTTAGGAACGGTAAAGTTGTTATATGTGTCTGAGGCTACGGTAACTGTATCTGTATATTGACCAGAAGTAGTACCGTAACGTATTTGATAATGATCTACATCTGCAATCGGTTTCCAAGAAAGAGAGACTTGTTCATTTTTGTTGAGGGCTGGGAGTTGTGCTGGAGGAGTACTTGTTGTTGTAGGTACAAGATGAACTTCACTCATCATCACCCAATTACGTGTAGAACTAACGGCAATACTAATCCCATCATACCAGCCTATTTGTACGGAAATAGGGGTTAATGCTTGATTGCCGCCTGTAGTGACATGAAAGGTACGCGTAGCGATATTACGCCAGTATCCATTTTGTAGACCTCGAATCGTATACGTTTCATAACGATCTCCGATTCCACCTGTAGAGACTTGTACACTTTTGAGATTCACTGCCTCGGCAAACTTCATTTGTATTATTCCTGTATTTGCAGATACTTTCCATATACTGTACCAATCACCATCTCCAATATTCTGAGGATCAAATGTAGGATCATACGTACTTGATGTATACGTTGTACCCACAGGAATCCGATTACCTACCAGTCCTTCACTTCCATCTAATGCCGCTTCCGCTGTCTTCGCTTGAGGAACACAAATAACAAGCAAACTAAAGATACATACATATAGCCATCCTTTACGCCACTGAGATTGATTTTGCATTATTACCCTCCTTTTTTGATCGTTATGAACTACAGATGCTGTTATCAACGGGTTATGTATACAAGTAAGTGTCTAATTAATAGCACAATATGGGTTTAATGTATATTTTTATTTTATTATATTTTTGAAAAAGAAACGATTATCGCTGTATTATCATTTCATACACTTTTCACACATCTATTCCACGATTCTCACATAACCTCTTGATAAGATAAATTTACATTCTAAGAAGAGGTGATTCCAATGAAAAAATGGACAAAAAATGCAGCAGTATTATTAACAACAATTAGTGTATTAGGAGGCGCAACAAGCGCATTCGCAGCTACACCAACAACAGCAACTTCAACTACACCGAAAAACACTACACCTGTCACTGCCACTCACAAAGCAGCACCTTCTACAATGACTACAGCAACTCCAGCTAAAAAAGTAACAACGACTACCAAAGCGACGCCTACAACAGCCAAAGCGATGAAAGCCAAACACAAAGCGACCAAAGCTAAGCATAAAGCGACAAAAGCGGCTCATAAAGTAACTCACAAAGCAACAAAAGCCAAACATAGAGCAACCAAAGCCGCTCATAAAAAAGCGACTGCACACAAAACAGCCGGTACTACCAAACATAAAGTAGTAACAACAACTCCAAAACACAAAGCTACTCGTCATGTTAGCCAATCAGTAGCTACCAAACACCATGCTAAAAAAGTAAATCATAAAAAAGTAACACACCATAAAGTCACTCATAAAAAAGCAGGCACTACACACAAAGTAGTAACAACAGCTCCAAAACACAAAGCTGCTCGTCATGTTAGCCAATCGGTAGCTACCAAACACCATGCTAAAAAAGTAAATCATAAAAAAGTAACACATCATAAAGTCACTCATAAAAAAGCCGTTGCTCACAAAGCTACGACTACTAAATCTACTGCTAAAAAAGCGCCTGTAACTGCCTCTACATCTTCTGCTAAAACAACGACACACAAGTAAAATAATGCATTAGATAGCGCTCGTTCTTTTCATTCATGAACACAAGCTTGATAAGTTATGACTAAAACTCACTCTTAAAGACGGGGACTGCCTAGCAGATCCTGTCTTTTTGCTTTAGCGAACTTTGATATTATATATACCGCTCTGCTACATTAAGAATAAGAACATTTATATTTCTGGAATGATAAGGAGTTCCCCCTATGACCAAACTATTTGTTGTCGATGATGATCCGTCTATTTTGCAATTAATTTCTGAATATTTACGCAAAGAACAGTATGAAGTGTTCTCGTATGCGCATGGACAACAATTAATTGAACATGTACAGCATGAACATCCGGACTGTTTGATTTTGGATATTATGATGCCCGGTATTGATGGGCTTACCTTATTAACAGAACTTCGTACATTTACAGGTATTCCTATTATTATGATCTCAGCGCGGGGTGAAGAAGTGGATCGAATCAATGGATTGGAGTTAGGTTGCAATGACTTTTTGAGCAAACCTTTCAATCCACGCGAATTGGTTGCCCGTGTAAAAGCAATGCTACGCTTAATCGACACTGGCAAACGTACAAGCAACTCGATCAGTCTATCTAATGTTGCAGATATGACTCCCCCAACCGTACCTGACACGTCTACCTCTTATGTCTATGCAGGCAATCTATCCATTTCAGAAGAATTTCGGCAAGTACTCATTCAAAATAATGAATTGTATTTTACCTCACGCGAATTTGAATTGTTATTATTTTTGGCGACCCATGTACAGCGTCCATTCAGTAGAGAGCAATTGATTCAGCAAGTATGGAATTATGATTTTTTCGGCGAATTACGGGTGGTTGATGATCTGGTCAAACGGATACGCAAAAAGCTAGTCCAATACCAATCGACACTTACGATTGATACCGTATGGGGATTCGGCTACAAAGCCGCTATTCATGAATAATGAAAACGATTCGTGGCAAAATGTTGCTGTCCCTCTGTGTAGGTATGCTGATGACGGTAGCCATTACCGTCTTTTTCTTCGTGCAATTAATGGATGATATTTTACTCAATCAAGTGAAACAGCAGTTATCTGCTCAGACGATCAAAGCAGCACATATTTTGAAAGATCAAGATATTGACGGATTGGATAGCACAGATTTCCGCTTTTTTATTAAAGACATTTTGTTTTACGCAGACTATTTTGTACTTGATAAAAACAATAAAATTGTTACTTCCAGCGACACTCAAAACAATGGGAAAATCCTCAAAAACTTTTCCAGCAATCATCAAGGATATATGCAGTTAAATGGTAGCAAAGTGTTGTATAGCGAAGCTCAATTAAACCATCAGCCTTTTCGCGTGATTCTATATTCTCCTTTATCATCAGTACGTGCACTATATATCCCTTTACTACGCACGACTTTGTTATCAATAGGCGCTAGTTTTATCGTTATTTTGTTTATCGCTTTGTTCGCTGTCTGGCGTATGGTACAACCACTGAATCGTTTAAAAGAAGCGGTAAGTCGGTATGAACCTCATTTACAGCCGAACGAGCACTTTTTACAAGCTGATCATACCGAAATTGGCGAATTAATCAGTACTTTTCAATTGATGGCCAATCGATTACAACGACAGCATCAATATCAGATTGAATTTCTGCAAAATGTATCACATGAACTCAAAACACCATTGATGTCGATTCAAGGATATGTGTATGCGATTCAGGATCAAGTGGTTACCACAGAGCAAGGGTTAGAGATTATCACCACTCAATCGAAGCGATTAATTCATATGGTTGAGAAATTACTGCAATTATCTCGACTCGAAAGTGTCGATGAAGTATGGCAACAGACTACGATTGATCTCAAAACGATGGCAGAAGAAGCGATTCATTTACTATTACCAGCGGCGCAACCGCGTAATATACAGCTACAATTAATAGGCCCTTCGCTGATGATCACTATTGCTGCGGAACAGGTATTTCAGATCTTGCTGAATTTGCTTCAAAATGCTATTCGTCATACCGCTACACAAGTACAATTGACGATTGAAGTGTCTGATGATCATGAGATCTGTCGTATTCATATCGACGATGATGGTGAAGGATTATCCAGCGAAGAGCAACAACAGATTTTTCAACGCTTTTATACAGGTAAAAGTGGAGTGACCGGTCTAGGACTGGCGATCTGTCAGCAAATTTCTTCCCATTTACAAGCAGAGCTCGTATGCACTTCTTCCCCACTTGGAGGCGCTAGATTTAGCTTAATCTTGCCCAAAAGCACAGAATTAACAAATACGGGTGCAAGATCACTTTCTCCATGATATAGTGAAGGGGTTAATTACAGGAGGCTTACAGCTTATGCAAAAGAATAATTCCCGTTCAAATTCATCTTCAAATCGCTCAAAACCAACAAAATCCGGTCATAAAGGTAAACCGACCGCTCATGCATCCAAAGCGAAAAGCGCGTCTTCTCGCAATGGTTCCTATCGCAGTAAACCGATTCCACCTACGATCTATACAGTCAAAGAAGCGACAGAACTTCTTCCTTTTTTACTGGACAATCTTACAAATATCAGCCGTAACTCGGTGAAATCGATATTGGCGCGTGGTCAGGTCATTATTAATGAAAGAACCGTTACAGCGTACAATCATATGCTTCGTCCCGGTCAAGAAGTGATGGTTCATAAAGAACCACCGGTTGCCGCACCTGCTATGGTCGGTCTATCGATTATGTTTGAAGATGAGCATTTAATTGTGATTCACAAAGATGCTGGACTACTCTCGATTGCATCAGATAAAGAAAAAGATGTCACTGCTTATCGTCAATTAACCGAGCATGTTCGTGCGACTGATCCTGAGCAACGTATCTTTGTGGTTCATCGGTTAGATCGAGATACATCCGGTGTCATGATGTTTGCCAAATCTCATGATGTTCAACAACAATTGCAGAACACATGGCGTGAGAGCGTAGAAGAACGTACTTATGTGGCTCTTGTTGAAGGCGAAGTGAAAAAGCCTGAAGGAACGATCTCCTCTTGGCTGAAAGAAAGCAAAACGCTCAAAATGTTCTCCAACTCGCATGATAATGGTGGGCAACATGCAGTCACTCATTTCAAACGATTGCAAAAAACAAGAGAATACTCCTTATTAGAAGTTCGCTTAGAAACAGGACGCAAAAATCAGATTCGTGTTCATATGGAAGATCTAGGACATCCTATCGTAGGTGACAAAAAGTACGGTGCTCGTGCTCAAGGTGTGGGTCGTCTTGGACTCCATGCACGCGTACTCTCCTTTATTCATCCAGTAACAGGTGAAACGATGCGCTTCGAAACGGATATTCCTAAAAGCTTCAAGCATCCTTTTAAAGATGCACCTGAATCCAAATAAGTCATCATGTATGCTGTTACGAAAACAGGTGCTGAATTGCACCTGTTTTTTAATGCTTATCGCTTTTTATCTATGTTATAATCACCACTACTCAACACTCACAGGAGGCAATTATGCTTAATTTTGAACAAAAGCTTGAACTGCTACAATCGTATCCGCAATTGCAACGCAAAGATGTTTCTCTCGGTCGTGTGAATTTCCATTATGAAGACAGTGCCTATGAGAAAAAGATTGTCGCTTTCCATATTCATCCGAACGGTAATGGTTACATTTATGCGGGTCTACTGCATAACTACCAAACTGATGATAAAGGATTCGTCAATATCCGTGATTATTCAGAAGAACAATTACGCACATTATTAGATGAAACGATCAAAGCGATGTCATATAACCACAAAGCAGTAGAATCGAAAGAGCAAGCAGAAGCTACAGCTTCTTTCAAATTAGCTACTACCACTTCTACAGGCGGTACATGGATCGATGAAGATGGACATATTTTAACGCTGAAATATGAAGATGAGATGTGGTGCGTGTATTCAGGTCTGAATTTAGATATGGCTTTCGAATCTCGTAGTGAAGCAGGCAACTATCTCAAAGACGAAGGATTTAAGCCACAGACTCAAGCTTAATTTTGATAGTGAATGTTTACGTTACAGCAAAAGACCATTTTCTTTGTACGTTAAAGGAAATGGTCTTTTTGTTATTAAAGTTGTTATAGAACGCTCTAAATATAGGCTTGATGTACGTTCTACTTTTATTCTACACTTTACACACTTCATTGACAGAGAAAATAAAATCGGTTTTTCTAGTGCAGATATATCCATATGGAGTGTTATGTTATAATATAGGTTTTAGTGCCTGCTGTTTTTATATGTACAGATTGGGTATAGTAAAAGTATTTGATTCTTTCCTTATTAAAAGTACAACATCACTGTATATACTAATAAGACATATAGAATCATCGTTAAAATAGCATTTTATCGCCATTTCTATGGAGATCAACACTGAGGGGGAATACAAATGGGATTGACACCGCAACAGCGAATTCAGCTTCATAATTTTAACAACTTGACTAAATCATTAAGCTTTAATATGTACGATATTTGTTATACACGCACGAAAGAAGAGCGTGAAGCATATTTGGCTTATATTGATGAACAATACAATGCAGATCGTTTGGGCAAAATCTTAACGAATGTATGTGATATTATTGGAGCTCATGTGCTGAATGTGGCGAAGCAAGATTATATTCCACAAGGTGCAAGTGTAACGATGTTGATCTCTGAAGGTCCGGTAGAGACAGCACCTAACGCTTCTTTCGAAGAATCACCTGGTCCATTACCAGAGCATGTACTCATGCATCTGGATAAAAGTCATATTACCGTGCATACGTATCCTGAATATCATCCTGATGAAGGTATCAGTACGTTCCGTGCGGATGTTGATGTATCTACTTGTGGCGAGATTTCACCACTTAAAGCGCTAAACTTCCTCATTCACTCTTTTGATACTGATATTATGACAATGGATTATCGGGTACGCGGATTTACGCGCGATATTCATGGACATAAACTCTTTATCGATCATGATATTAGTTCTATTCAGAACTACATTCCATCTGAGATCAAAGACACATACGATATGATCGATGTGAACGTCTATCAAGAAAATATTTTCCATACGAAATGTAAATTAAAAAAATTCGATCTGGATAATTATTTGTTCGGCTATACCAAAGAAACATTGACTGAAGAAGATCAAGATCAAATCACTCAACGTCTCAAAATGGAAATGGACGAAATCTATTACGCTAAAAATATGAATACAGATCGTTCGGTCTAGTCACTATGAGTGAAGCTATTCTACGAAAGATCCAATATCATAAAGAAGATTGGGACGCAGAATTCTATGCCCCTCTCTTCGGGCAATACATGAACGTCTATGTTCGTGATCTAGAGATTTCTACAGAAGCCGTAGAAAAAGTCGTTCAAACGTTCAATCATTTAGATAAGGATATCCTTGCTAAGTTATTTCAATTCTCATGGGATTATTGCAAAAGCTTCTGCGATTATGTAGGCGATCAAGAGTGTCCGTCTATTCAACAACCAGAGGACATTTTACAGTATATCGAACCTGTTGATCTGACGATAGAGATCGATCCAGAACGGACAGAAACGATTATTCGTATAGAGCTCAATTGTGATTGGGAAGTAGAACATGGCTTAGAATGGTTGATTCGAGATCAGCAGATTTTGTATGTAGGTAGTTGCGAAGTTCCTGATGCGTGGCAAGAATTATCTTATTATCAGAATTATGAACTTAACTTTGCCTATGGTAACAATTACGATAATCTGTAACAAAACATCAAAAGCTCCAAACGACTCCCTTTCGGTACAGTGAGTCCGTTTGGAGCTTTTTTTAACATTTGAAATCCATTTGATGATTTGGATCGTCTATGCATGATCACTAACGATACGTTGTTGCACTTGTACTAATAATGTTTGTTTAAGTTTGTTTATTTTCTGCATTAACAGGTCTGCACGTTGCTCATAATAACGTTGTTGTTCTTCATTGGAAAGCGTCACCAGATTAATCTGTACAGTTAACGATAAAGACTGTGCTGCCGCTTCGAACAAAATAAGACTAATGCCTACATCAGAGAGCACTGTTCGATTACAGATCTCAATCAGCGGTGAAGCGCTATATAGACCATACAGACAGCATTCCATTAATTGAAGTGGAATATCGATCGATTGGATTTTCATCGTCTGAAGTGTTTCTTTGCGGTCATGCTGTTCTTTTTCCGTACGATGTGGGAGTCGCAATGCTTCAATATATTGTCCAAACGATTCCATATCTTCATCCATCAAGTGTTCACAAGCACTTCTGATCTTCGCCATATCTTGTAATGCTTGTTCCACTTCTACTTGCACGTCTTCATATCCTTCGCCTTGTGAAAAGTGGGCGGTCATCGAAGTCATTGCTGCACCTAGTGCTGCTACAATCGCAGATACACTACCTCCACCGGGTGTGGGTTCTGCTTTACCTAATTGTTCCATCACTTCACGTAAAGACTGATCCCAAGATACTTTATTCACTTCTGTATTCACTGATATGCCCTCCTGATAAAATCATCTTATGATGTATTTTACCCTGTTTGGCGACGATTCATTTACTATGCGACAAAAAGATTGGCGAATAAGATCAATATCACTGTTTATTTACTCAGATCAAGCAACTAGATAAGATACTTCTAATGAATCTTGTTTCTTTTTCAAACATGCTTTGTCATATCACGGGTGACTCGGGTATAATATTGTATATTGAATACATGTATCCGTACATATTTCGGGGTACCCATATATGACGAATAGAGAGGACGATTCCATGATCCGGTTTGGTATTATAGGCACTAATTTTATAACAGAGCGATTTATTGATGCTGCACAACGTAATGATGACTTGCAGATTACTTCCCTTTACTCACGTACGCTTGAACGAGCAGAACAATTTGGTGGTAAACATGATATTCCACATGTGTTTACAGATATTACAGCTATGCTAGAAAGTGGACAGGTAGATGCCGTCTATATTGCTAGCCCTAATTCTTTTCATGCCGAGCAAGCGATTCTATGTATGAATCATGGCAAGCATGTCCTATGTGAAAAGCCACTGGCGTCTAATGTAACGGAAGTGACTGCTATGATCGAAGCAGCGAAGCAAAATAACGTTACTTTGATGGAAGCCATGAAATCAACGATGATGCCGAATCATATTGCGATTCATGATAATTTGTATCGTATCGGGCAAGTCCGCCGTTATTTTGCTAATTATGGTCAATATTCTTCTCGTTACGATGCTTACAAAGAAGGAAATATCCAAAATGCGTTCAAACCTGAATTCTCCAATGGCGCTTTAATGGATCTCGGGGTTTATTGTCTGTATCCGCTTGCAGTGATGTTCGGTCGTCCGAATGAAGTGAAAGCGACAGGTGTCATGTTAGAATCCGGTGTAGATGGTGAAGGCAGTATTATTTTGTCTTATGATGAAATGGATGCTGTAGTCATGTATTCCAAAATCACCGATTCTTCGCTTCCGTCTGAAATTCAAGGCGAATTAGGTAGTGTACGCATCGACAAGATCAGTGAGCCTCAACAAATTACGATTACGTATCGTGGAGGATATGAAGAAGAGATTAATGTGAGTCAATCCGAGCCACCAATGTATTACGAGATTCGTGAATTCTTGAACCTGATTATAGAAGGTAGACAACAATCGAGTATTAATTCATGGGAACATTCGTTGATTACGTTTGAAATTATGGACGAAGCTCGTCGCCAACTTGGTCTGATCTTCCCTGCTGATTCCAAATAGTTCTTAACTAACAGAATAAGATAAAAAAAGCAAAGACATGATCTATGTCTTTGCTTTTTTTAAATTTACTTATTTCAAATTCAATCTATTGACGATGAATCGAACTGCTTGGCAATCATCGCTAACAATTGTGTACGAATTTCAGTATAATTTACGGCTTCTGTATCCGGTTGATGATTTGATTCACGAGCAGCATGACGGGCATTGAACCAGATCATATGCCAGTGAGCACTTACTGCACCCACAACATCATTACGCCACGAATCGCCAATAAAGAAACTATGTTCAGGCGTGGTATCCGTCAACCGATTAACATAATTAAATATAGCTGGATCTGGTTTTTCTAGACCCACTTCACCTGAAATAAATATTCGATCACGCGCAAAAACTTGATCCATATGTAATGCGCAAATCTTTTTCCATTGATGCTCCGCAGGACCGTTGGTTAATAGACCAACTGTATAGCCTTGATCCATCAATTCATGAATCAACTCTACAACTCCGTCGTAAGGACGAATATTATACTGTGAGCCTATATATACAGCCTGCATTTGCTTCGCTTGTTCTTCCGTAATCTCAATTTCAAATTCCTTTAACGTCAATATAAAGCGCTGGTAACGCATTTCTTCTAAAGGAAGCGCCTGAGGATTCTGAGGCGATACTAATACTTCACTATAATAACGAAAACGTTGATATACATCACTATACGACAACGATTCCTGTTGCTGTGGAATCACCTGTTGCAACGCTTCGAACAGCGGTTGCAAATGATCGTATAATGTATCATCAACGTCAAAAAAGATACCTATTTGTTGTGGATTCAATGGGTCGGATTCTCCTCGGTCATTAATTCATCCAGTGCTTTGCCATACTTACTGATCCGTTCCATATCTTTGTCGGTTGAACTCAAAATACGAGATGGGTCCATATTATCTTCAATATCAGCAATTTTTACTGGACGAGCTAACGAATTTTTTTTGGCACGCTTTACAAATTCATGATAGTCCTCGTCTTCGCTACGACTTAACGCTTGTACAGCTTCTACAATTTCATCGGAAAAGCCTTCAGCAGATAGATCATGAGCGGTTACATCTGTATCTTCTAACACATCATGTAATACAGCAATAATTCGTTCTTCTTCTGTAGTCATTTTTAACATCACACGCAATGGATGTAAAATATAAGGTAGTCCTGATTTGTCTATTTGTCCGGAATGCGCTCGGGTTGCAAGAATAATAGCACGATCTAAATGACTCATTGACATTCACATCCTTTTTTATGGTTACTTTCATATCACCCATGTTATTTATTACACACGTATAGCCGGATGAATCACTTCACCCGGCTTCACTTTATGATTTAATCAGGATATACATTAAAGTCTGTTAACAATTGTACACAATTGCCTTCACTATCATAACCGATATAACTATGATAAATTCCATTGCCAAACCCGCTAGAAAACAGTGCAATATTGTGTCCATTGTCCAGTTCTTGAACAAGCCAGCTTCGTGTATGAAGATATGATTCTTCGGCTGCAAGTTCCCATGCTTCCATCAACTCTTGAGCCACTTCAGGATTTTCTTGTTCTTGTTGAAAAGCAAGCCATGCATACGCTTCAGCATCCAAAAAGCTACCTGTGCCTGAATCGACTGCATATCCCCAACGTGCATGTTCATCGAGCTGATACAAATTAGCATCGGCTTGAACTTCACGCTCTGCGCCTACCCATCTTGCTACAGGATTGGAATTAAAGGTAATGCGTGCAAATGCAATGCGTTCATCTACATGATCTTTATGCCGATCTGTAGGATCGGTAATACGTGCAATCGATAATTCTATTGGAAAAGAACCTGTGGGGAAAGTCTGTACAAAAGGTGTCGATTCGATCAAGCTGTATGGATCATCGGCTACAATCTTGCCGGTTATCACACGCAGTTCCCCGATAGACTTGGTATAAAAAGCAAGATTACGTCTCTGGCCTCTCCATAATTTGACTTGTTCTAAGGCAAATCCGTCTTTGAAAACTTCTTCCAGCACCTTACTTTCTTTAAGAACCTCGCCCATCTTCTTTTCCTCCAATCAGATGTAGATTATTTTCCATTATACTCCTATTTAAAGAATACGGTACATGTTCTCTGCAAAAAATTTGAATTTTCGCTTAAAAATTTTGGATATTGTCCATGATATCTGCATTACTCGCATAAACCTCACATTTTCCATTGAATGATTGTGTAGAATCAAGCATAATATGATACGATGCTGTAACATGAAATAATAGAAGAATTGTGATTGTACTGCCAAGCGCTGATGTAAGATATTTTGCTCTGCAAAAATCACTTTTGATTGAAATAGAAGAATCGCGCTTATACTGCCAAGCGCTGGATGTAAGATATTTTGCTCTGCAAAAATCACTTTTGATTGAAATAGAAGAATCGCGCTTATACTGCCAAGCGCTGGACGTAAGATATTTTGCTCTGCAAAAATCACTTTTGATTGAAATAGAAGAATCGCGCTTATATTGCCAAGCGCTGGACGTAAGATATTTTGCTCTGCAAAAATCACTTTTGATTTGAATAGAAAAATCGCGCTTATATTGCCAAGCGCTGGACGTAAGATATTTTGCTCTGCAAAAATCACTTTTGATTTGAATAGAAGAATCGCGCTTATACTGCCAAGCGCTGAGAACGGAGAATAGCTTTGGATCAACCATCAACGATCAGTCGGGCGATTTTTGAAATTATGGATACCTGTTTGCTTGCCGGTAAAATTATGTTACAAAGTGGTGCGGAAACGTATCGTGTAGAAGATACAATGATTCGGATTGCCGAGACGCTGGGGATTCCTGGATCTCATAGTTATGTTACGCCGACGGTGATTATGTTTTCTACAAATGGAACAGACCCTGCGAAGTTAATACGAATTGCAGAACGTACAACAGACCTGCACAAGATTGCACAGGTGAATCTGGTATCACGCCGCATTAGTAGTGGCGAGCTGAATGTACATGAAGCTTATGAATTGTTAAAAGTGATCGAGGCGGCACCCGGTGAGTATAGTGTTCGTATGCGGATTATCGCTGCTGCAATTGCCAGTGGATGTTTTAGCATTATGTTTCAAGGAAGCTGGGCTGATTTCTTACCTGCGGTGGTTGCAGGTGGTGTGGGCTATGCGGCTTCGCTATATTTACATCGCTGGGTACAAGTGAAATTTTTTGCCGAGTTATCTGCGGCTTTTCTGATCGGATTACTGGCGGCTATCTTTATCAACTGGGGTTGGGGTAATCAATTGGATAAGATTATTATCGGTTCGATTATGCCACTTGTGCCCGGTCTTCTTATTACCAATGCGATTCGTGATCTGATGGCAGGTCATTTGGTATCCGGTATTTCCAAAGGAGCCGATGCGCTATTAACTGCTTTTGCCACTGGCTCAGGGGTAGCGATTGTGCTGACATTTATTTATTGAATTTAGAATGAGAGAAGGTTATATGAATTATGCTGGCGCAGTTAATCACCAGCTTTATTGCTTCGGCAGGATTTGGCATTATTTTCAATGCTCCCCGAGCTTCTTTACTACAATGTGGTATATCAGGAATGTTAGGCTGGATGGTCTATATGCTACTGTATGAATCGTTGACTCCAGTGTCTGCTTCATTGATTGCGACGGTAATTGTAGGTGGAATCAGTCAGGTTTTTGCTCGCATTTACAAAACACCTGTCATTATTTTTAGTGTAGCGGGTATTATTCCACTCGTTCCGGGAGGGCTTGCTTACAATGCGATGCGTAAGTTCGTCGAAAATGATTATTCAGTCGCTATGGAATTAGCAGCTCAAGCGGCTATGATATCAGGCGCTATTGCTCTTGGTCTTGTGTTATCCGAAGTATTGAATCAAATGATACGCCGCGTGATCAAATAGATCCCGGCGTATTTTTTATACTCATCTATATACAACGTTCCATATACAGTCCAAGTCTACTGACACTATACAGGTAAACGCTCATCTATATACGATTCGACTAATCTATCGATAAAATGATCTTCTACTTCTAATGTAAATGCGGTAAAAATCATATCCATATCGTCACTCACATAAGCCGCTAGATCAGCATCGCCGCCTTCTTGCATCACATGGACAAAAGCTAATCGACTCCATTCAGTGAGCTGTACTTGCTCGGCTTCTGTCAGACTGTCCCGTTGTAATTTCTGATATGCTCCTATCCATTCGGTATCAAAATCAGCACGATCTCGATATGCAAGATAAGACTCAGCATCTAAATCTTGCAGAAATGAAGCAGATAGTAATGATCCTTGATGCAGTTTGGTTTGCAACGTTTCTATCGATTGTTTGTCCATCAGTAGCCTCCTTTGGTTCGATCGCTATACAACCGTCCCTTGCTCTAACTTGATCCATAGATTCACATGATCAAATCCAGCAACGACTGCTTTTAACAGATGACCTGGATATAAGCTTTCTGCCGGGATTCCTTTGACACAATCGCCTACATTAATAATTCCCAGTGCATCATTAGGTAAGCTCAAAATAATGCCTTGCGGATAGATCACTTCGACAATCCCTTTAACATGATCGCCTACTTTAAACATCTGTTGTGTCTTTTCCCAATCTTTCATATACGGTTTCATTGCTTCCTGCCATACTTCTTCAAATTCAGCAGCAGAGATATCTTTGCGCTCGCCTTGATCCAGATCTTGATCAAACTGCTGATCATACAGGCAGAAATGCAATTCTTCATCTCGTTGACTCGATACAATCCAACGTTCTTCATCTTCGATTACTTCACGCAGTACCGTCTGTTCTTCATTAATCTCAAAATAATAGTTCTCATCATTCTCTTCATAGCTCAAACGGTAATATTCCATAACCTTGATCTACTCCTGACTTTGGGAACGACTGGATTCCTGTACTCCCGCATAATAGAGATTACCCGGATTCAGATCAATCACCACTCTACGTGGCGCTATCAATGAAAATTGATGCTCACAGGTCCATCGCTGTTCTTCATCTTGTCCAATCGTTTCTCCATCCGTAATAATATCGCCTTGTTCATATAGATAATGCGAAATATCCATTAAGAAACCAGCAACTTCATTTGGATTCATATCATAAAAGTGGCACTGCACATCCGGTACACCTAATGCAGCTAATCCACAACTATCCATTACCATCTCTTGACGTTCTTGCTCAGATTGAATATTATACAATCTAATATTCAATGCTCCATACAAATCTTGTCCTTCTTGTAGAGCCGCTAAAAAAGCTGTAGGTTCCATCAATTTATCACTACTACGCCAGTAAATTGCATCACATGGAGCAACTTCAAGTATAGCACGTAATACTTGATTAAATAGCTGTAGCCGTTGCTGATGTGTTAGCCCTCTTGCCATCATATCCGTTAACATGAGTTCATAATCACAGGCTTGAAGCACTTCTGAAGCTTCTGGCCAATGCCATGATTGTTGCAGTGCAGTGGTATATAATTCAGCTTGAGGCTCCATTTCAGAAGGCATCAATACGGTCTGTGCTGGTAAATCTCCATCTTCATAGTGAACCATATGATTGAGATGAAAAAAGTGATAATGATCTCTCGGATCGGCTTCTGCATTGGGATCATCTGTAGGATTTGCTTCCCATACAGCCAGTGCCTCCTGCTCTTCTCCTTGGTCATCTAAAACGGTATGCAGTGGGCCTGTATATTCTTGTACTTTGGCATACAAGGTGTCTCGATCAATAGCTGGCTTCGTACGATATAATAGTTGGGCAGAATATATATCAAAAAATCCAAAATCCTCATCGGCTTGTTCATTTTGTTCGTTATCATCGTATTCGTGTGTACTCATGGTTTATTCTTTCTCCTTTCGCTCAATCGCTCGCTTAACTAGTATTAACCTAATTTTATGTAGACGGCGCACTTATTTAACGATTTAGTTATCATCTTATGTTCGCCTCTTATCATACAATTCCTATGGGTTAACGTAAACCTATGATTTGGCAAGATTGGATTGTAAAGTCTCAAGTATGTTTAAATATACTTATAGGTTAATAGCCAAGGAGGTCATGAATATGATTCATCCCAACACCATTAAAGTAAGACAAGACATCTGGGATTTTGCCCATTCCTTAAATGAAAATGTGATGAATGAGCACAGTCAGCCTGATAAATGGACGATAGCACAGGTGTTAGAACATTTATATCTGATGGAAATGGCAATCACTGCTCGATTGCGAATAAAAGTAGATGAAGAAAATCCTGCTCCTTCTTCTATGCCGTCGATTCCGTTTCATCTTACGCTGGATCGTAATCGTCATACACCTGCCCCATTAGCACTTGTACCCGCAGATAAACATTGTACCTTAATCGAATTGCAGACAAGACTGGTGCGTTCACGAGAACTGTTTACTGAATTGATCGAAAGTATAGATCCAGTGATGCTGGAACATCGCACTATGGATCATCCTATATTCGGGCCACTGACTTTACAACAATGGACTGAATTTATTGGACTTCATGAACAACGACATTTAGAACAAATGCGAGAAATCGAAGCAGAGTTATCTCAATATCACTAATTTACTTTTCCTTCATACTAAATATATACACAAAGCCTTCTCTATAATGGAGAAGGCTTTTTTACATTCACTATTTTCACATTCAATAATAACGGTCTAGGATTGATCTTATTTATTTGATTAAAAGGAAGTGAATGCTGTGTCTATTTGTCCTAATGGATATTCCACGTTAAAATAGATATAGTCTGGTAATGCATTCTATAGACGATAAGGAGACTACACTCATGGACGACAGAATCGCCAAAATTCGTGGCCATATGCAAACGAACGGATTAGATAGCTTATTGATTACTGATCCCAAACACGTATACTATCTCACTGGATTCGCCAGTGATCCACATGAACGCTTTTTAGGGCTTTTTATTCCCGATGGAGACGAAGCCTTTTTATTATTACCTGCACTGGATGAGGACAAAGCTCGTAGCGCTTCTAGCGTATCACGCATAGAGACTCATACCGATACAGATAATCCCTATGTACGTTTGAAAGAATGTGTCAAAGGCAGTATCGGCAATCTAGGTATCGAAAAAGAAAACTTATCGGTAGCGAGATATGAACAATTGTCTGAAGTATTAGAAGCGACTTCGTATCAGGATATTGGTAGTATGCTCAATGCAATGAGATCACGTAAATCACCGGATGAAGTCAAACGAATGAAACATTCGATCCAATTGATTGAAGAAGTATTACGTCGTGGTCTGTCTAGCGTACGTATTGGAGTGACCGAGATTGAATTGGTTGCAGAACTTGAATACCAGATGAAAAAAGTAGGTGCAGAAAAGCCTGCTTTTGATACGATGGTTCTTTCTGGTTCCAATACCGCTCTTCCTCACGGTGTACCCGGTACTCGTAAAATCGCAGCCAATGAACTGTTAATGTTCGATCTAGGATTATTTGCAGACGGATATGCATCTGATATCACGCGTACATTCGCTATTGGGGAACTGGATGCTGAACTGAACAAAGTCTATCATACCGTTCTAGCGGCGAATGAAGCAGCTATTCAAGCGATCAAGCCCGGTGTTACTTTTGCCTCAATTGATAAAGCGGCTCGTGATGTCATTACTGAAGCAGGATACGGTGATCGTTTTGTTCATCGCCTGGGTCATGGACTGGGTATGGATACACATGAATATCCTTCAGTACACGGGCAAAATGAAAATCTATTACAAGAATGTGTATTGTTCACTGTAGAACCAGGTATCTATATTCCGGGTCTTGGTGGCGTACGCATCGAAGATGATGTTATTGTAACTGCTGATGGTGTTGAAGTCCTTAGCTCGTTCCCTAAAGAATTAACCGTTCTCGGGTAAGCGACAGCTACTCTTAATCTATTCAATACGTATAATGAGTACTATTTATTTTCAATATTAAGATCGTTAACTAACACGTTCTATTCAAAAAAGACACGCTACAGATCGTATGACTTGATCTGGTATGCGTGTCTTTTGCTATGAGCTTATTTTGTTCATTCTTGTTCTTGGGTTTGTTCTTCTTTATCTTTGGCAATTTGATAACTAATCATTAATGGCTTATCTTCTTCGGCTACTTTCATACTGCGCGCAAGGTATAAAAATGGTGTTCCTGCTGCTGTCAGTACAAATTTAAGAATATATGTCGTTAAGAAAATTTCAATCCACACTTGCCAGTCGTATACACCTAAGAAAGCAATACTGCAAAATACAAGCGTATCTACAAACGAACTAATCATCGTACTTCCGTTATTACGTATCCATAATTGATGCGGTGCAGGAAATAATTGACGCAACCACGTATACAGACGTACATCTAGAAATTGACTGATTAGATAAGCAGATAGACTGGCTACTACCAATGTAGGTAATTGATCGAAAATAGTCGTTAAGGCGACTTGTGCATTATCTGCATCTTCAATTCCAGAAACTTTGAAAGTCAAAGCCATTTTCATAACAATCGTCGTCATAATTAAAGTGAAAAATCCAAACCAAACCGCTTTGCGCGCTACTTTCGGTCCAAATCGTTCGTTCAATAGATCACTTGCTAGATACATACTGACATACATCGTATTACCTAGTGTTGTTGCTATCCCGAATAATTCAATCGTTTTAATAACTTGAATATTCGCTAATACTGTAGCAACCCCGATCCAAGCATACATCCCTTTAATCCCAAATAATCGATAACATAATGTAAACAAACCATAATTAACGATAACAAATAAAATACCCCACCATATATTAAACATGACCTTTTCCCCCTAGTTTTGATAACGCGGGATGGTTACGAACCGCGGATCAATCACTGAAAACCTGTTTTACTTTATCATATGAGCAAGCAAGCTGCCAACTATTATCACTAATTTTTCCATAAATGATATGTCATTATCGATATGGATCTTCTTTTGAATTGAAAATAACAGTCGTCATATCAACGCAAACACTCCAATAAAGCCCAAAAAGTCTACTCCTTATTCATAATGATAAGGAATAGACTTTTGAATGTTTATCTGTTATTCAATGTACACTTCAATAGATTAATATTTATGAATTATGAAGCTTCCGCAGTATCGAGATCACGATCTGGTTGGTTGTAAACGTCTTTGTTTTGTTCTTTCAACCATTTACTGCTGAGTACACCTGAAGTCATCGAACCACTAACATTCAGTGCTGTACGTCCCATATCGATTAAAGGCTCTACAGAAATCAACAATCCTGCTAAAGCTACTGGTAGATTCATGGTAGATAATACGATCAACGCTGCAAATGTCGCTCCACCACCAACCCCAGCTACACCCAAAGAACTAACCGTTACCACTGCAATTAATGTCAAAATAAACTGCCAGTCTAACGGATTCACGCCTGCCATTGGTGCAATCATAATCGCAAGCATTGATGGATAAATACCTGCGCAACCATTTTGCCCGATAGTAGCTCCAAAGCTCGCAGATAAGTTAGCAATCCCTTCCGATACACCTAACTTTTTTGTTTGCGTTTCTACATTCATCGGGATCGTCGCTGCACTAGAGCGAGAAGTAAATGCAAAAGTAAGTGTTGGAATAATTTTTTTCACATATTGAATTGGATTAAGACCTGAGATCGCTAGAATGATGAGATGAACAACAAACATTGCAATCAAAGCCACATAAGAAGCCAGTACAAAGTTAATCAATTTCAGTATTTCTTGACCACTTGTCGTGGCAACCATTTTGGCGATAAGCGCTAGAATACCATAAGGGGTTAAGCGTAGAATAATGGTGACCATTTGCATCACTACTCCGTAGATCGCTCCCATCATACTCTGGAACATTTCACCTTGTTTTGGATTTTTGCGTATAAGACCCAGTGCTGCAACTCCAACAAAAGCGGAGAAAATGACGACTGCTAATGTAGAAGAACGACGAGATCCTGTCATATCTGCAAAAGGATTAGTCGGAATAAATTCTAGTAACTGTGCAGGCAATGACATATCTTCGACATCACCTAGACGTTCTTGCAATATCACGCCACGTTGTTGTTCAGCTTCACCTGCTGGAATATCCAGAGCCGTTAGATTGAATCCAAGTGCTACTGTAATTCCTATCGCTGAAGCAATCGCTGTCGTAAATAACAATACACCTATAATAGAACCACTGATTTTACCAAGATTTTGCTTACCACTTAGCTTCAGGATCGCCATAATGATCGAGACCATAATCAGTGGAATAACAACCATTTGAAGTAACCCAACATAGCCACTACCTATCAGATCGAACCATTCCATCGAATCTGAAATGACTTCTGAATCCGGGCTATAAATCCATTGCAATACTACGCCGTATGCAATCCCCAGAATCAAGCCAGTAAATACTCTCTTTGTAAATGAAATATGCTTTTTCTGCATCCAACCTAATAAAACAATCAGTAATACCAGAACAGCTATATTCACAATAACTAGCAAAACATTCATTTTGACACCCCTTTTGATATATATGTAGTGACCTGAATATTGAGTCGCATTTCATTTTAGCATAATGTCGAGTAAACAGGTAGGGTTATTTGTAAGATAGTTTTAATATGTATTTTCTACATTTTTTGCACTTTTTATAGAAAAAAATTAGGTTTATGACTAATTAAATGAAAAAATACCTATTCAAACAGTGGTCGATTGATATAATATAGATAATTATTTGAATCTTTTTACTCAGTACTTTAAGATCATATACGCAATTATTCATGTCATATTTACAGGAAAACCTGTTGAAATAGGATGAATACCGGGAGGAGTCGAATAAATATAGTTCTTTTTGCTTAAAATATTCAAAATACTGTACACGTTGCTTCGTATTTCGATGGGAATCAGATAAGACTCTGTGTCACATTTTGTCACGTCGCTAAAAGTTTGATTATATCTGTAGATAGCTACATGTTGGATGAGAGAAAAGTAACTGTTTTTCAAGTATGGGAAGGGGCAAGTTTGCATGTTTAGAATCAATCAATTTATCAGTCGTAAAATTATGGTGACGTTCGCTGCACTGATAGTAGCAGTATGTATTGTACTCAGTCTTTTCTTTTTCTTTATGACTCAAAGAGTAATTAATCAAAATGTAGTTCCTCAATTCCGTCAGGTCTTGAATATTGCGATGGATGGTATTATCAAAGGCATGGACAGCACACAAGCTATGCAAGCCGCTCAGGGAAACAGTGGCGAAATTATGAAAATCGAAACATACTTAGAAACCCAACTTCAAGCTTACCAACTAGATAACCTATACTTACTTCGAATTGAAGATACCAAAGCTGTTGTAGAAGCAGTAGCCAATAGCTCCAAAAATTTCAAAGATAAACAAGAAGTTCAACTAAGCGACAATATCAATAAAGCGATGACTGATGGCAAACTGTTAACAGATCTTTATCAGACCGATGCTGGTTCTACAGTTACCTACTATTATCGTGTACCCGGTAGTTCGGTAATTGTAGCAGCGAGTATGGATGCTAGCTTTGTAAATAGCATTATTTCGAATCTGATCTGGACTACAGTGATTGTAGCTATTGTTGCTCTTGCCGTATGTCTATGGGTCGCTTACAAATTTAGCCGTAAAATCACCCTTCCACTTGCACGTCTTGTTCGTCATACTCGCCTCGTTGCAGAAGGTAATTTACAACAAGATATCAAAATGACAGGTAATGATGAGATTGCTCAATTAGCTCGTGGATTCCGCTTAATGACCGAAAATTTACGTACGATGGTGCATCAAGTCTTAGATAGCTCAGATAAAGTAGCTGTCGGTACAGAAGCGTTAACTACACGATTAAATAAAATGCAACATATGGTCGATCAATCGGTTCAATCCGTGACTAGTATTGAATCCGGTAGTGAAATGATTGCTAATACGACTTCTGAAAATGCACGAGCGATGGAAGAAATCACAACCGGTATCCAGCATATCGCTTCATCTACAGCTGAAATTTCAGAACAAATCGGTGATGCTTCAGATAGTGCAATCACTGGTAACCAAATGGCTCAACAAGCAGTCACTCAAATGGGATCTGTTGAAAAAGCCGTTATGGACACCAAATTATCTGTACAAACATTAATCGAACGTTCGGAATCGATCAGTGAGATTCTGGTAGCAATGAGCGATATCACCAAACAAATCCGTATGCTTTCCCTGAATGCTTCGATTGAAGCAGCTCGTGCAGGCGAACATGGTCGTGGCTTCGCAGTCGTCGCTCAAGAAGTAGGCAAGCTTGCTGAACAATCTCGTGCATCTACCTACGAGATCGAAGAAGCACTCGAATCAATTCGTCAAGAATCTCAAAAATCCACCGAATCGATGGATAGTGTGACTAATGAAGTGAAATCAGGAACAGAATTAGTACAACAAGCAGGTGATGCATTCAATCGTTTTGTTGAAATGATGCAACTAGCGAACCAAACGGTTCAATCTGCTTCAGCGGCAACTCAAGAAATCTCAGCCGGTTCTGAAGAAGTCAGTGCTTCTGTAGATGAAACTGCCGAAATCACTCACAAATCCCTGACCAACGTCAAAGCAATCGCCAAAAACGCTGACCGCCAATCCGGCGAAATGCTAGCCTACGTCGAAATCATGCGCGAACTCAACAACGAAGCCCTATCCCTACAAAACATCGTCAGCAAATTCAAAATCTAACTCCATCTCATATCCCATTCCATACTTAAAACATTCCCAAGCCAGTATAGCTCACCCGAGTCTATACTGGCTTTCTTCATACTAATACCGCTACCTACTTTTTTTCATAATTCTCCTGCTTTCACTACTCTCCTCAAAAAGTCACATCCTTCCTATTCCTTTACTAATCCCTACCACAATCTCTTGTATCCTTACCTCTTAAATTTATCTTTTTTACTATTCACCTTTCCCTTCGCCAATCCACCACTTCATCATCCTTAAACTTCCTAACCAATCTAATCTCTTCTCGCACTTCTTACTAACTACTCTTTTCTACTCCTCCCTCCCCTGGGACTAGGATTGCCTCCCTAACCACAGTTGCGGAGGGGATCGGTTCTTCTGAAAGAGCGTAGCGCTCGCCTTTGTAAAGGAATACCTACCGCCCAGCGGTTATTCAAGGGATTCCTTTACAACAGCGACGACAAGAAGAACCGATCCCCGCAGCTCTCCCACCACTCCCCCTTCAATCCTTCCCCCTTATATTTTCATAATGTTTGGTTTACAATAAGAAAGCAGGCTATTTATCATCTTTTTTGATAAAAATCTGTTAATGATGAGTACAAACGGAGGAAGAATCATGCTTTTTATTGATAATCAGGGAATTCACGATCCAACCATCAATCTGGCAATCGAAGAATTTGTACTGAAACATTTGCCAATGGATGATAGCTACCTGCTTTTTTATATTAACGAACCCTCGATCATTATCGGTAAACATCAGAACACGATCGAAGAGATTAACGCTGAATATGTCAAAGAAAACAATATTCATGTGGTACGTCGTCTTTCCGGTGGTGGAGCAGTGTATCACGATCTAGGCAACTTAAGTTTTAGCTTTTTGACCAAAGATGACGGTCAATCGTTCCATAATTTCCGTAAATTTACCCAGCCTGTTGTCGAAGCATTGCACCAATTTGGCGTAAATGCCGAATTATCAGGACGTAACGATCTTCAAGTGGGCGAACGCAAAATTTCGGGAAATGCTCAATTTTCGACACGTGGACGGATGTTTAGCCATGGTACACTGATGTTTGATTCAGAACTGGATAATGTGCAATCTGCGCTTAAAGTGAATCCAGAAAAGTTCAAATCAAAAAGCACCAAGTCAGTACGCAGTCGTGTCGCTAATATTACTGAATTTTTGGAAAGACCTTTAACCATGGATCAATTCCGTGACGATATTTTGCGTCATATTTTTGGTGTAGAACCTTCAGAAGTTCCTCAATATGTACTGACAGAAGACGATTGGAAAAAAATCCATGAAATCTCGGCGGAACGTTATCGTAATTGGGATTGGAATTATGGTCAATCACCAGAATCCAATATCAAGCACACTCGCAAATTCCCTGTAGGGATTATTGATCTACGTATGGATATCAAAGATGGTCATATTCATGAGATCAAAATCTATGGTGACTTTTTCGGTATAGGTGATGTGGCTGATATTGAAAACAAATTACGTGGTCAGCGTTATGAAGAGAGTGCCGTTCAGACTGCTTTGGCAGGTACAGATATTAAGCACTATTTTGGAAATATTGAATTAGAAGAGTTTGTGGGATTGGTATTTTTGCAAGACTAGAATGAGATAGATAAAAGGAGAGTTACCTACATGTATAAATTAATCGCCATCGATATTGATGATACACTGATCAACGATAATAAAGAAGTTACACCGGCTACACAGACGGCCCTAGAACAAGCTGTCGCTAAAGATGTGGTTGTTACACTAGCAACAGGTCGTGCGTATGCATCTGCTCAAGCTATCGCTCGTCAAACAGGTCTTAATGTACCGATCATTACGTATCAAGGGGCTTTAGTCAAAAACTTGATGGATGAAAAAGTACTGTATGAGCGTTATGTGCCGATCGAAGCTGCTCGTAAATTATTCGAATATTGCATCGAACATAATTTGCATTTGCAAACCTATATTGATGATAAATTATATGCTCGTGAAGTGAATCAACATTTGATTGATTATGCAACTTTGAATGGTACTCAGTATCATATCGAACCGGATTTCAACAAATTGATCGAGCAACCTACACCTAAGATGCTAATTATTGATGATCCTGCATTCTTGGACGAATTACAACCGATCTTACGTGAATTGCTTGGCGATAATGTTCATATTACCAAGTCCAAACCTCAATTCCTTGAAATTATGCACAAAGAAGGAACCAAAGGCGCAGCGCTTACTTTCCTTGCTGATTATTTCAATTGTGATCTAAAAGATGCAATTGCTGTAGGCGATTCATGGAACGATCATGAAATGTTAGAAGTTGCAGGTCTAGGTGTAGCGATGGGTAATGCCATTCAACCGCTCAAAGATATCGCTGATTATATTTCAGCTAGCAATAACGAAGACGGTGTTAAAGAAGTGATTGAGAAATTTATTCTTAACGCTTAATCTGTAATAGCTACCAAAGAAGCACCTTGCCAAGGAGTATAGGATCATCTGCGTAATATATGCTAGATAATCCTATACTCTTCGGAAGGTGCTTTTTTACATACTCTTCATTTATCTATTTTTCATCTGATCCAATGCTTCCAGATACAAGACTTGCAAAAACTTTTTGATACTGACTTTGCTTTTACCATCATCCCGTTCTTCATCAATCTCTTTCATTTTGGCACGAATATCTTCAAAGTCAAAATAAAGCGGAGCATAATGTTCAAACTTAGGATTGCCGTAGTCGGTCAGCCCTATTGATGCTAAATGATTAAGTGCAGTCGTGACTGTTCTTCTGATACGTTGCTCAATCGCCTTAGCTTCTTTATCCACTTCACGCGGCGTATGCTTATAACGGCCAGCTGCGGCTTCATACAATTGTCGCAGCGGTGGGAATGAACCCGGTTTTCCCTGCTGTTCAAGTAATATTTCCATAATCGCTGTCAAATCACCACAACCGGATTCGCCAACAATGCCTAGATTCATATAAATCGGTCGCACCATATCATCTACAGTTCGTGGTTTTATTGATGTGGAAGACGCCGTATTGGGCGAGAGCTGACTGAGTGTATCGAGTTTGGACAAAGAAGATTTTAACTCATTCAAATAGTGCTTAATCTCTGTATGCTCGGTCACTCGGGAAAGAACAGATTCAACTTCAATACGGTTAATAGGCTTTCGAATAAAAAATTCAATCCCAGATTGATAAGCTTCGCCAACCATTTCTTGATTTTCGATCTGTGAGATCATCACGTATTTGCCATGATAACCTTGACGCTTCAATTGCATAATCGTTTCTAATCCATCTTGATCGGGCATCAACCAATCGATTAAGACCACATCAGGATGTGTCTCCAAAATAATACGTGTACCTTCTTCTCCACCTCGCGCTGTACCGATCACTTCGCCAAGCTGACTTTCTTTGATGATATTCTCAAGCATAGCACGAGTTGCTGGATCATCATCTACAATACAAAAAGATAAAGCCATCTTATTCCCCCTTTTTCAACAATAACGTTGGTAATTTCACTTCAAAAATCGTCTGCCAAACTGTATTTTCTGCTTCTTGTAGTTGGATCGTTCCTCCTAGCGAACATACAATATCATGCACATGAGAAAGCCCTATTCCTGTAGCTGCGCTTCCACCTTGAGCGAACTTGGTCGTAAAACCAGGTTCAAAAATCAATTCACGTGCTTGCTGGTCGATCCCTTTACCCGAATCATAGACAGTGAGTATCGTATCTTGCCCTTGTTCCCACACACTCACTTCGATCGAACCAGTTCCGCCTAACGCTTCAACAGCATTGGATGTCAAATTATTCAGTATCGTCAGTAATGGAATATATTCAGAAGTAATATAATTCAATTCTAAGCGAGCTGTAAACGTCACTTTTTTTGCTAACATTGTCGCATATTTGCGATTACCTCTTATGGTATAATCCAGTATTTCAAATAGGGATAAAGCAGTCTGTGATTTTTGATCAAATAATTTGAGCAATCCAGCGGCTATACGTTGAGAGTCTTTTTTGACTTCATGTATTTCCTGGGTAATGCTCAGTTGCCTTTGACTATACTCGGTTAGACCTTCACGCTTCATATCCATATATAAGCGGTAACTACTGCTGGTTAGATGCTCGATCGTATCCATCGATTTGCGTAAATAAAACACTTCACCATATAGACCCGCATTTACAGCTAACATCTGTTCCATTCGCTTTTTCTGTTCACTATGAAGAGCACGAATCTGGCTCACCGAGATACTGCTATATAATCCTGTTGTAAAAAAGCCACGAATCACAGCGACTAGAAAAATATAGCCCCATGTTGCTGGAATCATAATCTCACTACCTGTAAGAATCCAGCGACAGATCATCTCAATCGTATTAGAGCCAAAATCAATACAAGCGGTTACTCCACTTAGCAGCAATAGGTTCATTCGGGTTAATCGACTTTGAATACAAAACATACCAATCGCAAACGTCATATAATACAAACCTGCTGATGTATGCACACGTGCACTCTCATCTATAGAGAATAGATGCGGAGCCGAAATAAAGTCCAACATCATACGAAAAACAACCACTGTTAAAGCTGTAAATATCCCTGTTCGCAAATACGGAAGCCGATTCATGAGTAGCATCAATAATAGAAAAGCACTACCACCTAGACCAATCCGAAATAGATCACCTTGTACTGGATTGATTTTGAATTCACCGGCCACTGCTGTACCGATCGCTACAGTAAGCATCTGGATTTTTTCATTTTTAAAAAAAGTCGCCATCCGTCCTTCCGCTCCTCTGGAACTGGTTTCTGCTGCGACTTGATGATAGGACAATGCATACTTAAGTTTGTTCCACATTCGGTAAAAAGGTTTATGAAATTGTTTATATGGTATCATACATTTTCCCTTTCAGGCTGTATACTTTTACAAATCGATAACAAATCTTGATTTCACATACCAAAAACCGGCTTCCCTGCGGAAACCGGTGATTTACATCGTCGATATCTTTGCCGAATTTAAGCTGTTTTTGTTTCTAATCGTTTGGAAATTAGCGATAGTGCATAATTGATCACAAAGTAGATCACAGCGATCAATAATAAGATCGGAATCGGATAATTAGAGTTTTGTCCCATAATAATCTGTGCATTGTGTACCAATTCGGCTAACGAAATAATAACTGCTAATGAGGTATCTTTGAGAAGCGAGATAAATTGACTCACTAATGGTGGAACCATTTTACGTAATCCTTGAGGCAATACAATATGCCATAACGTTTGCATTTGCGTAAGCCCTGAAGAACGTGCAGCTTCTACTTGTCCTTTGGGAACCGATGTTAGCCCTGCACGAACAATCTCTGAGATCATCGAAGCTTCGAAGGCAGTCAGCGCTACAATAGCACCAAAGGTAATCGTCATTTTGATCCCAATCTCTGGCAAACCGAACTGTACAAACAAAATAATAAGCAATAATGGCAAATTACGCAAGACTTCAACAATAACCATTAATATCGGTGATAAAATGGGGACTCTTGCATAGCGAATCGTTCCTACAATACAACCAATCACAAAGCTAAGTATAATCGCGATAAAGGCGACAAAAAGTGTTATTTTCAGCCCTTCCATAAGAAAGCGCAAGTTATCCGGTGAATATGCTCCTATGAAATCCATCAATTGCCCTCCTTTGGTTCATCTGACTCTGACTTCTGAGGTCTATCTTCATTCGATTAGGGTAGAAGAAATTATGAATTTTTCGCCCATTTACGTTCCAATACAGAAGCCCCATAACTCATTGGTAATGTCAGTACAAGATAGAACATCGCTGCAAAGATATAAGTACTGAAGATGACATACGTTTCGCTACTGATTTTGTCTGAGAAGTACATCAGATCAAGACCCGCTACGATTGTAAGTACTGAAGAGTTTTTGATCAAATTGATAAACTGATTGCTAAGCGGCGGAATGACTAGCTTAATCGCTTGTGGCAAAATCACATGAATCATCGTCTGGATATACGTCATTCCCGCAGATCGTGCAGCTTCGGATTGCCCTTTAGGAACCGATTGAATTCCTGCCCGGATTGCTTCAGCTATAAAGGCTGATGTGTATACCGTTAAGCCTAATGTTCCTGCGGCAAAACCATCTAATTTGACACCGATCGAAGGAAGTCCCCATGAGAAAAATAAAACGACGATCAAAATAGGAATATTTCGTATAAATTCAACATATGCTGTACCGAACCATTGCAATAGCTTTACACCGCTAATTCGGAAAATAGCAATTACTGTTCCTAATAAAAAGCTACCGATCAATGCCAATACGCTCGCTTTGATTGTATTTAGAAAACCTTCCAAATATAAAGGGAAATACTCGGTGAGAATCGAAAAGTCCAACATATTTTCTGTACCTCCTTAGCCTGTGTATACATGATCAAACAAAAAAGGTAGGCAACGATTGCCGGTTGCCCACCTTCTGTATGCATTACTAATGATCGCTTGAACAGATCACGATTTAGGTTGTTGGCTCTTTACCAATCCATTTTTTATAAATCTCATTATATGATTTGTCAGCTTTCATATCTGTCAGTGCTTTGTTGATCGCTTCAACAACTTTGGTTTCCCCTTTTTTCACAGCGATACCGTAAGGCTCATCTGTAAATGGTTTACCCACAACTTCATAACCAGGATCTTGTGCAGACATACCATATAGAATCGCATCATCGGTAGTTAAAGCATCACCTTTACCTGCTTTAAGTGCATTAAATGCATCTTGATAATTATCAAATTCCAATACTTTGACACCCGGTACTTTTTCTTCAATATTTTTGATTGATGTTGCACCTTTAGAAGCAAGTACTGTTGTATCTGCGGTTACATCTTCAATGCCTTTGATCGGGCTACCTTTTTTCACTAACAATGATTGTCCCGCTTGGAAATAAACATCCGAGAAATCAACTTCTTTTTTACGCTCATCGGTAATCGTCATCGTTGCAATAACCATATCGATATCACCATTATTAAGCATCGGAATACGTGTTTTGGATGTTACTTCTTTGAACTCCACTTTGCTTGCATCACCTAAAATACTTTTTGCTAAAGCATGAGCTATATCAATATCGAATCCTTCTACATCACCTGTAGATGGGTTTTTGAGACCGAATAATTTAGTATCGTATTTTACGCCTACGATCAATTTATCACGTTCTTTAATTTGATCTAATAATGCGTTAGAACTTGCTGTAGAAGAGGACGTTGGCTTGGTTACGCTACATGCTCCCAGTACTGTAACAATAGCTACCATACATGCTAACAACATCGCTAATTTTTTAACATTGTATCTTTTTTGATTTTTCATAAGTAAATCCCCTTTTCTTTTTTTATATTGGTGGATATAAATAACAGAATTAGTGATTCAATAAACGACTCAAGAACAATTGAGCACGTTCTTCTTTGGGAGCGGAAAAGAATTCTTCCGGCGTGGCTTCTTCTACAATTTTGCCTTGATCCATAAAGATGACGCGGTCTGCGACTTCGCGAGCAAATCCCATTTCATGAGTAACTACAACCATCGTCATTCCTTCCCGGGCGAGTGCTTTCATTACATCAAGCACTTCACCAACCATCTCAGGATCTAAGGCAGAGGTTGGTTCATCAAACAGCATAATTTCGGGTTTGACAGCAAGTCCTCTAGCGATAGCAACACGCTGTTGCTGTCCGCCTGATAATTGTGAAGGATACGCATTTGCTTTTTCGGCGATACCGACTTTTTCTAAATAATACATAGCGGTCTCTGCGGCTTCAGCTTTGGATACACCTAATGCTTTGATCGGCGCGAGGGTAATATTATCAATTACTTTTTTATGAGGGTATAAATTAAAATGCTGAAAAACCATACCGATTTTGCGACGTAACTTATTGAGGTCTGTTTTGCGGTCATCTACCCTTACATTGTTCACAGTTAATTCTCCACTACTTGTATCTTCAAGACGGTTGATACATCGTAGCATTGTACTTTTACCAGAACCGGAAGGTCCGAGTACAACAACTACCTCTCCTTGTTTGACATGAAGGTTAATTCCAGTCAACACTTGAAAATCTCCATAGAACTTGTTAACTTCATGGAAGGTAATCATTATATTCCTCCTTTTAAATTCCATAAATAGTATATATTATATTTCTCTTGTTAGTTATACTTACATTTTATATAATCTTAACCTACACCTATGTAAAACTACATAATCCTACAAGAAATTATTTTAAATTTCTGTTTTATTCTAAATAATGATCCTAAAAATGCAAATAAACCGATAGACAATCTATCGGTTCATGCTGGTTATGCTATATAAGTGTAATCGCAATATCGTTATTATTCGGATAGTAATGAAGAATAATTGCCCAGATCGACTGTCATGCCTGTGCGAGCTACACTGATACTTGGAGCCAGGTTCAAATCTTCACGCAAATCCACATAATGAGACATATGTGTATAGATCGTTTCCGAAGGAACCACTTCATCTACCAATTCAGCCGCTTCACGCATATCGTATACAGAACGAGTAGCATATTCTGTTTCTTCATGTACAAAGCTTGTTCCCAAAATCAACAAGTCTAACATATGCAGAGGCTTCTTCTGTGTGTCATTTAGTCCTATCGCATCCGGGCAATACACCCATGCAAAATCATTTTTTTCAAAATGATACGCATAAGAATAACCGTTATGTCCGTGATGTACTTTCCATGGAGTAATACTCCAGCCATTGAGTTCCATTCCTTGATCGTTTGCTATAAATTCAATATGACTGCTAATCCATGGAAATTGCTTGCTGATCATATCCAAAACTTCTTGTGGGGCAAATAATCTCCCTTTTAATTGTTGCCACTTACAAGCATCTGCCCATTCAGGTAAACCACCGATATGGTCAAAGTGTGCATGCGTCACAACAATATCGGTGATATCTGCACGGCGATTAATCATTTCCATCTGTGTGCGCCAATCAGGCCCACAGTCTATTAAGAAATCTCCCCCGATTCCTTCGACAAGCACAGAAGAACGCAGACGGCGATTCATTCCACCACTTCGTGCTTCTTCGCATACGGTACACTCGCAGTATACTCTAGGTACTCCCATTGCATCGCCTGTCCCCAAAAATGTTAATCGATCTACTCTTCCGTTCATTATTATATTCTCTCCTTGAGCGTTGCTATCTAATATCGTACAGTATATCATTTTCTTGTATCTTTCGACATATTAATCGTGACCTTTGACTTAGTTAAAAAGGTAAGGTATTTAGTCCTTGTTCTGCTTTTACCCACAAAAAAACTTCTTTAAGCGTGAAATAAGCTCCACGTAAAGAAGTTTTTTGTATTTACCACTGAATAAAATCTATTTCTACTATTTTATATGCCAGCTAGAACCTGATACCATATTCCACGACTAGAATATAGATTTTTCCGTACTTCACTCCAACCACCTAGATAATCGATATTAAATAATCCTTTAGGTGTAGGATACTCACTTACGTGTTTTGCCATCACCTGTTCATTAACCGGGCGAAATCCATGCTTTGCAAATACTTCTTGAGCTTCAGGTGTCCATAAGTAAGCAAGAAAAGCTTCAGCCACTTTACGTGTGCCATGCTCATCAACATATTGGTCTACAACAGCTGCTGGATTTTCAATAAGTATTGTATCATCAGGTATAACCACTTCATACTTAGCCCCTTGTGCCATCCGTGCTAACAATTCATTTTCATACGTTACAATCACATCGCCCACACCATATTCAAATGCCGCCATAGATGCACGTCCACTTTTATCCAAGGACTCTACATTTTGATGTACAGCTTGTAAAAAAGCTTTGGCTGCTACAGGATCTTTTTTGCCTTCATCTCGTTCGGATTGCTTGAGTCCTGCACCGTAGATCGCATTAATATCCCATTGTGCCCCACCTGATGTTTTGGGATTAGGATACAATACTTTGACATCGGGCTTGGTCAGATCGTTGAAACTATGAATACCGAGTGGATTCCCTTCACGTGTGCCTAATACAACAATAGAGCGTGTGATCATTCCTTTATGCGGCTCGTCTCTCCAGGTATCTTTGACTAGCCCTGCTTTGACTAATTTATCAATATCGCCTTCAAGCGATAATAAGGTCACATCCGCTTCAAATCCACCTGCAATAGCACGGGCTTGTGTACCGGAAGCTTCGTACGATTCTTGGAATTTTACATTTTGCCCTGTTTTGGCTTTCCATTCAGCTTGAAATTTGGGTAAAATTTCTCCGACTGCATCTTTAGCCACACTGTACGCACCGATCACGAGTGTAATATCTTTGCCATCATTAGATACGGCACTGGCTGAAGCTGTAGATTCGGTATCACTTTGATTACCACATGCAGATAAGATCACACTTACTACAAGCAATACAGACAGCAACATCCCATTACGCTTTATCCTCATATTCAAACGATTGTTTTTCAAGCCCAATCCCTTCCTTTCCCACGTTCACAGAACGGGCTGAGATCCTTTGGTTAAATAAACATTGATAAGGTATCTTGTTTGAGACGATTTTCAGCTATCCAGCTTTCCTGATCATTAAATAGATATGCCCGATGCACCATCACATGTACTGATTGTCCAATTTCTAATGTTTCTTTTTCCAGTGAACGATATGTGATCAATGAATGCTGGCCGACCTGTACTTCGACCAACCACTGACTGCCGCGAAAATGTAGATGTTTTACGGTTCCTTTCTCTGTAGCAGATAAGAAAGGGAACTCGCTAGCATGTCCCACTTCAATATATTCAGGACGAATCAAGGCATGAATACCTGGATGAGATTGTTCATGGTCAAATCCTTTTAGTAAAGAAACTTCATCAACAATCGTAGATTCTCCAATAAATGAAGCTACAAAAGGTGTGGATGGTTGTTTGTAAATATCCCACGGTGTTCCTTTTTGCTCTAATCGACCACCATTAATAATCATAATCTCATCAGCCACTTCTATCGCTTCATCCTGATCATGGGTGACAAAGATCGATGTAATGCCAACCCGTTCAATCAATTCACGAAGCCATGTACGTAGTTCTTGCCGAATCTTGGCATCGATCGCTGCAAATGGTTCATCCAACAACAATAATTGAGGTTCAGGGGCAAGAGCTCTGGCAAAAGCCACCCGTTGTCGTTGTCCACCGGATAACTGATGCGGATAACGATGTTCAAATCCAGCTAACCCTGTCAGTTCTACTAATTCCTGCACACGTTCTTTGATCGCAGGCTTTTTCATTTTTTTTACCGTCAGACCAAAAGCGATATTATCGAAGACCGTCATATGTTTGAACAGCGCATAGTTTTGAAAAACAAAGCCAATCTCACGTTCTTGGGGAGGCAATTGATTGACTTTTTGTCCGTGAAAAATAATATCTCCACTATCCGGTGATTCCAATCCAGCTAACATACGTAAGATCGATGTTTTACCTCCACCACTTGGACCTAACAATCCGATCAAATGACCTTTTTGTACATTGAAGCTAACATCTTGTACAGCGTGAAATTGTCCGAAATGCTTATCCAAATTACGAACTTCCAGATGCATACTCAGTGCACTCCCTTTCTCTTTTTGGCGCGTTCCATTAACAATAATAACCCTACCGAGAATATAGCCAACACCAGTGCAACCCCATTTGCAGCTGTTACATTAAAGTTCTCCATATCTTGATACACCAGCGTCGTGGCTGTTTGTGTTTTGTTAATGATATTGCCTGACACTACCAATACCGCTCCAAATTCACCTAGAGAGCGTGCAACTGTCAAAATCGTACCGTAAATCACAGCCCAGCGAATCGAAGGCCATGTGACTTTCCAAAACGTTGTCCAACTATACGCTCCAAGTGTAGAAGCCGCTTCTTCTTGATCATTTCCCAGTTCTTGTAGCACAGGCATCACTTCACGTACCATCAATGGGAACGTTACAAATAGTGTTGCAATCACCATACCGGGAAAGGCATAGACTACTTTAAATCCAATCTGTTCAAAAAATGTACCGATAACGGTATCTGGCCCTAACAGCAATACAATCATTAATCCTCCAATAACAGGTGAAACAGCATACGGTAAATCGACAATACTATTGAATAATTGTCTGACTCTACGGCTTAGCCATGTCCCGCGTACCAGATAGATCCCCATCATGATTCCGAATAGACCATTTAAAATTGTTACAACTAATACAATCAATCCAGTCATCATTAATGCATGTCTGGCTTCAGGGCGACTCAGTGCAGCAATAAAACCGCTTGTCCCTTTATCAAAAGCTCCTGTCGCAAGTACAGCTAATGGAATCAAGATCAATATGCTAAATACAATCCATGTGAGTGGAATCCAATATTTTCTCATTAGCGTGTTCTCCTTGTCTGTACTGCATTAATCAGCCAAAGGATAAGAAACGATAATGTCAATAAAATAACAGAAATAGCGGCTGCTCCAGCTTCGTTATCACTTTCTACTTCACCAAAAATATACACAGAAGCTGTCAATGTACGTCCGGGAATATTACCTGCCACCAGTACAACAGCTCCAAATTCAGCCAATGCTCTAGAGAAAGCTAACATCGCTCCACTAATAATGCCTGGAGACATAGATGGCAATATCACGCGAAAAAAAGTATCTCTTTTAGAAGCTCCTAACGTATACGATGCTTCTTCAGCAGAATGATCCATTTCTTCCAGTAGTGGCTGTATTGCTCGAATTACAAATGGAAAGGTTACAAACACCATCGCTATAATAATCGCTGGTTGGTGAAAAACGAACTGAAATCCTAAAGTATCTGCTAATTTGCCCATCCAACTGTTCGGCCCTAACAACACCAGAATCATCAGTCCACCTACAGCTGTTGGCAAAGCAAATGGCAAATCAACAATACTGTTCAACAAAGATTTCCCGGCAAAATCATAACGTACTAATACCCAGGCAGACATTGTACCGATCAACACATTAATCACTGTAGCAATTAAGGCTAACTTTAATGTCAATAGCACAGCTTTCCAAGCAATAGGATCACTGATATTCTGTACGAATGCTGCCCAACCTTCTGAAAATGAGTTCACATACACGCCTGCAATCGGTAGTACAATCAATAGTAGAAAATACAATAATACGGTCGAGCGAAATCCCCAAGTCCATCCTTTATGACGCAGCAATGTACGATTCACGATATGACTCCTTTGCTTTAACCTTTTTTTCCTATTAGTATACTCGGCTTTAAATCTTAGCAATACTTTAGCAAATTGTCATACCTACCGTCAATTGAAAGAGTACTTTTTGTCAAAATGATTAATAGTCCTCAATCTACTGATATGATAAGCATTCTGTTGAAAACGGGTAATAGAGAAGTAGACGGTTGTTTAAGTGGTACTCTAATTTCAAATATATTTTTGTGATATTTTGTCTATATATGTAAAATAACAATCGTTGAATACCCAATTTGAAAAAAAGCATAGAAAGAAGGAATAATGGATGCTATATACCTTACCGATCTCAACCAGTAAACGTGATGAAATGAGAGATATTACGCGTGACGTCTCTTCTTTAATTTCTCAAAGTGGAGTCAAAGAAGGCATTGTTGTCGTCTATTGCCCGCATACAACAGCTGGAATAGCTATCAATGAAAATGCCGATCCCGATGTAAAGCATGATGTAATTATGCGACTCGATGAAGTGTACCCGTGGGAACATCCCAAATACCGTCATATGGAAGGCAATACTGCTTCTCATCTCAAATCGATCACTACCGGCCCTTCCCAAACGATTATTATCCAAGAAGGTCGGATGCTACTTGGACGCTGGCAAGGGATTTACTTCTGTGAATTTGATGGTCCACGTAAACGTGAATATATGGTCAAAATTATAGCAGGTTAACTTAAAAAGGCGATGTATCCATCGTATGCGTTCGTGGATACATCGCCTTTTTAAATCATATACAACTTTTACGATTTTACTATAGGAGTTTACCGTTTTGACAAGGGAAAGCCTTAAAGTATGCAGATACTTTTGAGCTTGATCTGAATAGCTCACCTTATCTTGATCCATATACGCAATCATTTCATTGTCCCTTCACAGTACACGACATAGTGTCTTGACATGGGCAACTACAGCAGGCTTAATATCATCGTAGCCTACACGATCTTGAATATAATACGAGATAAAGCCATGAATCGATAAAAATAAACTCAGCGGAATAGTATTCATTTCTTCCCTCGTATGATCTGATGCGGTCATCGATTGACGAATGATTGACGCAAATAAATCAAAACATCGTGCTTGTTCTGCCCGGCAATAACTCAGTAATTCTTCATCACGAGTCATAAACATAATCTCATACTGATGCGCATTGTCTAAGCCAAAACGAATAAACTCGATAAGCAACAACTCTACTTTGGACCATTCCCCGTGTTCAGGCTGATCTTTAACTTCTCGAAACAAAAAGCATAAATGATCAAAGTCTTCCATCACGATCGCATAAAACAGCTCTGCTTTTTCTTTAAAGTGATAATATAACGAACCATGGCTATACCCCAAATGTTGACCAATACTCCGCATTGAAATTGCCCGATATCCTTTGGTGACGAACAGATGTCTGGCAGCTTCGAGAATTCTTTCTCTGGATAATTCTTGTTCTACCGCTCTTCGTGCCATGATTACGATTCTCCTTCAAGCATTTTGCATAGTCTGATTCAAAATGCAGCTTCGATAAAGTAACGCTGTTCACCTTCAGTGATCACAGACTGTCCTTGCGTGACATCTGTAATCCATGCTTTGAATGCTTCGGCTTCGCTTGCTACAGGCAAACAATTCACAATCACCTTATCGGTAAAATCCGTTTCGGCTGTGCGAATACCGCGATTACGCAATTCGTTTTCGACTTTGCCGAGCCAGGTGTAATCCAATTCTACTGCAACTTCTTGATGAAGTATACGAGTAATTGCTTCACCTGCTTCAATAGCCGCTACAGCGCCGTCGGTATAAGCCCGAATCAACCCTCCTGCACCTAACATAATTCCCCCAAAATAACGGGTAACTACAATCGCTACATCTTGAAGTTGCTGATTCTTGATCACCTCCAAAATGGGTTTCCCTGCTGTACCGCTAGGTTCTCCATCGTCCGATTGCCGCTGTATCTCTCCTCGTGAACCGATCAGATATGCCGAACAATTATGAGTAGCATTCCAGTGTTGCTTTTTAATGCGTTCTATAAAAGAAACTGCTTCTTCTTCTGTCTGTACAGGCATAACATGCCCTAAAAAACGAGATTTTTTAATAACAATCTCTTTGACACCTTCTTGCTTGACTGTGCGATAACGTTCAGGTTTGTCCATTTTAATCCCCACTTTATTGATAAGACACTGCCCTATTCTGCTTTGATTTAATAGGTATGTACCAGACAGAATAGTTCATGTGTTTCCAAAGATATAATACACTATATTTAAGTATCAAGAAAGCAGCCCCCTGACATTACTGTCAAAGAACTGCTTTCTCGTATTGATTTATTCTATTTTAACTTAAAGTGACTTATTCGGAAAGTCTTGCTTCAAGTTCTGCTTTTTGTTTTTCAAATCCTGGTTTACCTAGCAATGCAAACATATTCTTTTTGTAAGCTTCTACGCCTTCTTGGTCAAATGGATTCACACCTGACAAGTAACCGCTGATACCGCAAGCTTTTTCAAAGAAGTAGACAAGGTATCCGAAAGAATACGGTGTTTGATCTTCGATATTCACGATCAAGTTAGGTACTTGACCATCTGTGTGTGCAAGTAGTGTACCTTGGAATGCTTTTTTGTTGACGAAATCAAGTGTTTTACCTGTTAAGAAGTTCAAGCCATCCAAGTCATCTGGATCAGATTCGATCGTAATGTGGCTAGCTACATTTTCAACTTGTACAACCGTTTCGAAAATGTTACGGCTACCATCTTGGATAAATTGACCCATAGAGTGCAAGTCTGTTGAGAAATCTACAGCTGCTGGGAAGATACCTTTAAAGTCTTTACCTTCACTTTCGCCGAATAGTTGTTTCCACCATTCAGATACAAAGTGTAAGGAAGGCTCATAGTTTACCAAAATTTCGATAGCTTTACCTTTACGGTACAATGCGTTACGCACGGCTGCATACTGGTAGCTTTCGTTTTCAGCAACATTAGGATTACTGTATTCTTTCGCTGCATCTGCTGCACCTTGCATCATTTCTTCAATATTGATACCTGCTGTAGCGATTGGTAACAATCCTACTGGAGTCAATACAGAATAACGTCCACCTACATCATCAGGAATCACGAATGTTTCGTAACCTTCTGCATCAGCCAATGTTTTCAAAGCGCCTTTTGCACGGTCAGTTGTTGCATAGATGCGTTTTTTTGCTTCTTCTTTACCATATTTTTTCTCTAGTTCTGCACGGAAAATACGGAAAGCGATCGCTGGCTCTGTAGTTGTACCTGATTTGGAGATTACATTGACAGAGAAATCTTTACCTTCAATATTTTCTAGCAATTGGTTTACATACGTAGAACTAATATTGTTACCTGCGAAATAAATTTCAGGCGTTTTACGTTTGTCTTTAGGTAGTGTGTTATAGAACGAATGAGTTAACATTTCGATCGCTGCACGAGCACCTAGATAAGAACCACCGATACCGATAACGATTAGTACTTCAGAATCGCTTTGAATTTTTGCTGCTGCTTTTTGGATGCGAGCAAATTCTTCTTTATCGTAAGCTGTAGGCAAGTCAATCCATCCTAAGAAATCAGAACCTGCGCCTGTGCCGTTATGCAATTGTTCGTGAGCCAAACGAATCGGCTCTGCAAAATAATCCACTTCGTGTTGAGCGACAAAAGAAAGAGCGTTACTGTAATCAAATTTAACTGTTTTAGCCATAATATTGTTACCCTCCCAAAATAAATTATGATACGGTCCCATACCCAATCTGCTATTGAACATGCTACACTAAATGGATAAGTATAGATGTTCTAACCCACTCAGGATATGGAGGAAATCAAGCTATGAAAAAAATCGGATTTATTGGCCTTGGCACGATGGGTCTACCTATGGCAGCCAACTTGCTCAAAGCAGGTTACACATTAACTGTATACAATCGTACAGCATCCAAAGCAGAATCTCTAGTTCAGCAAGGAGCCCATCAAGTACATACGCCGCGTGAAGCAGCTACAGGTCAAGATATGGTCATTACGATCATTAGCGATGATGCTTCGATTGTTGATGTATACGAAGGCGAAAATGGCATTTTACAAGCTGTTCAACACGGATTAACGGTTATGGATTGCAGTACCATTTCTCCATCACTTGTCAAACAATTAGCCACTTCGATTACAGATAAAGGCGGTCAATTTCTAGATGCCCCTGTCACAGGTAGTGAGCCTGCGGCTATTGATGGTACCCTTGTGTTTATGGTTGGCGGTGACACGCACGTTATTAATGCACATCAAGATGTATTTGAGACACTGGGTCGCAAAGTGATCCCGATGGGTGCTAACGGTAGCGGTGCTACTGCCAAATTAGCTCATAATACCATTGTAGGTATTCATACTGTTGCCCTTGCTGAAGCTTTTGCTGTAGCCGCAAAAGGTGGCATTGATCCATCGGCTTTTTATGAGCTGGTACGTATGGGCGCAGCAGGTAGTCGTACCGCTGAACTCAAAGGTCAAAAAATTATCGATGGTGATTATACCAACCAATTTTCACTGGCATTGATGCTCAAAGACCTTAAGCTTGCCTCTGTGCTTAACGATAATAATGGTGTACCTTCGCCTATGCTAAATCTGGCAAAAAGTATGTTCCAGATCGGTCAGACCAAAGGATATGGTGATGACGATCTTTCGGTTATCGCTAAATGCTATGAAGAATGGATCGGTCAAACGATCAATGGCAAAGAGCTGTAATCCTATATTCTTAGTACAGTATAACTTTAATTCTTGATCTTCCGCATGATGTATCGCACAGGTGATAGATGAGTCTATAGTACACATGAAAAGGGTAAGTTCTCAGTATGATTGATACTGATGAGCTTGCCTTTTTTGATAGCTACTTTTCGATGCTATTGATGTTGATTAAGCATAAGAACAGCAGTAATCTGTAACTACAGCAATCTCAAGTTTGAAGCGAGTATTGGCAGGCACTTCAAATGTTGCCTGTCCCTTAATATCTAACCATTCTTCTGTATCTGGTAACAGGACACGAAGTTCTCCCGATAGAATTTCCATCGTCTCATGTTGATCTGTTCCAAATTCATAAGAACCTGGCAACATAATGCCTAATGTGATTTTGCTACCATCTGGCAAAATGACTGCACGGCTAGTTACTTTACCCTCGTAATAAATATTAGCTTCTTTTACTACAGTTACCTGTTCTAATTGCGTCATGAATCAGACCGCTCCCCTGCTCATCATTTGAAATACAGAAAATAGTTATAAAAAGGTGCAGAAATGGCGCTTTGCCAACTTCTGCACCTTTAACAGTACTTTTAATTATTTAGACAATAGACCTTTAACATGTTGAACAACGTTCTCAACCGTAAAGCCATACTCAGCCATTACGCGATCTCCTGGAGCAGAAGCACCGAAAGTTGTAATTCCGATAATTCCACCTTTGTCGCCAGTGTAACGTTCCCAACCGAATGTTTGAGCCATTTCGATTGCAAGACGTGGTTTAACATCTGGTAACAATACAGAATCTTTGTAAGCTTGGTCTTGTTGTTCGAACAATTCCCAGCTTGGCATACTGATAACACGCACTTCGATACCTTCAGATGCTAATGCTTCTTGAGCACGAACAGCTAATTGTACTTCAGAACCTGTTGCAATCAATTGTGCTACTGGTTGTCCCGCTTTAGCATCAGATACCACATAAGCACCTTTTTTGATGTTTTGACGAGAATGTTCTACCGTACCTGGCAAGATCGGCAAGTTTTGACGAGTCAATACAAGCGCGATAGGACCTTTTTGGTTTTCCATAGCATGAGCCCAAGCAGCAGACGTTTCGTTACCATCAGCTGGACGAATCACTGTCAAACCTGGAATAATGCGTAGAGAAGCCAATTGTTCGATCGGTTCGTGTGTAGGACCATCTTCACCAACAGCAATACTATCATGAGTCAACACATACGTTACAGGCAAGCCCATAAGAGCAGCCAAACGTACAGCTGGACGCAAGTAATCTGTAAATACGAAGAATGTACCACCGAAGATTTTAACGCCTGTATGAAGAGCAATACCGTTCATTGCCGCAGCCATACCGAATTCACGTACTCCGTAATAAATGTTACGACCCGCATAACTTTCAGGAGTAAAGCTATCCAAACCGTTCAAGTGAGTCATTGTTGAACTCTCAAGGTCAGCAGAACCGCCTGCTAATTGAGGAACACCATTGATTAGACCATTCAACGCATTACCAGAAGCTACACGAGTTGAAACCGCTTTGTCTTCTGTAGTGTAATGAGGAAGTTCTTTGTCCCATCCTTCGCTTAATTCGCCAGCAATTACTGTTTCGAATTGAGCAGCTAGTTCAGGGTTAGCTTTTTTGTATTCAGCAAATTTCTCGTTCCATGCATTGTTCGCTTCTACACCACGCTCTTTTACTTTAGCGAAATGTTCACGAACTTCGTCTGGTACATAGAAATCTTCTTCATAAGTCCACTCGTAAGCAGCCTTAGTTAATTTAGCTTCAGCAGAACCTAGTGGAGAACCGTGAGTACCGCCGTGGCCGCCGATACCTTGTTTATTCGGGCTACCGTAACCGATCACTGTTTTCACTTCGATCAATGTTGGACGAGAAAGATCCGCTTTTGCTTCTTCCAAAGCAGCTGCAAGTGCAGGAAGATCGTTACCGTCTTCTACACGAATCACTTGCCATCCATAAGCTTTAAAACGGTCTTCTACATTCTCAGAGAAAGAAAGACCTGCTTTACCATCCAATGTAATATCATTGGAATCGTACATCATGATCAATTTACCTAGTTTCATATGACCCGCCATAGAAGCAGCTTCACTAGAAACGCCTTCCATCATATCGCCATCACCACAGATTGCATATGTGAAATGATCGACAACATTGAAGTTACCTTGGTTATACGTTGCTGCCAAGTGAGCTTCAGCAATAGCCATACCTACAGCCATACCTACACCTTGACCTAGAGGTCCAGTTGTAGCATCAACACCAACAGTATGGCCAAACTCAGGGTGACCTGGAGTTTTACTGCCCCATTGACGGAACTGTTTGATTTCATCCATTTCCAAGCCATAGCCGGAAAGGTGTAGCAAGCTGTACAATAGCATAGAGCCATGTCCAGCAGAAAGTACAAAACGGTCACGGTTGATCCAAGTTGGATTAGCCGGGTTATGTGTCATTGTTTTTGCAAATAATTGGTAACCCATTGGTGCAGAACCCATTGGCATACCAGGATGTCCGGAATTCGCTTTTTCGATTGCATCGATAGAAAGCGTACGGATTGTTGAAATCGCCAGATTATCCACGTTGGAGTTCTCTGCTTTACTTATACTTTGTTCTTGCTCTTGTTTCTTGTCAGTCATGTTAATCCTCCTCATTCTTCTTGGTAAAGCGAGGTGCCTGAGATTCTATTTCATCTGAATATCAGATCTTAGCAAAGTTGCAAATGAAATAAATCCTCTTGAGTCTTTCAATTTGACTTATTAGCCTTCAACCATTGTAACACTTGTTTGAGAAGTTTGCCAGAACGTTATTTAACTTCATCCTTATTTATACCCAAACTAGCTATAACGAAAAGGAAGTTCGTCATTTTGTTTTGGGAAAATCACTTTTTGTTACAGCTTTTTGTATGTGGTGATGGAGGTTTTTTATTGGGATCATGTATTGCTGAGTGCTAAATGTAAGATATTTTGCTTTGCAAAAATCGTTTTTTTATTGGACTACAATAGGTCGCGCTTATATTGCCAAGCGCTGGGATGTAAGATATTTTGCTTTGCAAATCACTTTTTTATTGGACTACAATATGTCGCGCTTTTACTGCCAAGCGCTAGGAGATGAAGGTTTGAGAATAACACGTAATCGTACACAAAGACTGAAATGGCTACCTATTTTGTTGGTTGGTTTACTCAGTGGAATTATTTTAGGTTTGTTTTTGAAATGGATTCAGTATGCAACAGGTTCATTAGTCTATACACTTTTATTGAATATTGATTTTGTTCCTTTTTTACCAGATCGCTTACCTGAACTGATTGAATTTGCTTTGCATCTTGTGGTTTCGGTGATTATTGCATGGATCTATAGTATATGGATTCGTTTTTCTCCACATCCATGGAGGTATGGCATATTGATCGGTATCGCGTCTTCTCTTTTATTTATTCCGTTAACATTGATGTCAGATCGAGTTCCAGCGATCACTGATATGACAGCTTATGGTTACTGGTTAGTCGGACATTTGTTGTATGGATTATCTTTAAGTCTATTAGCAAAAGTATTATTGATACGAAAATAGATGCTCAAAAATAACATTTGGTATCTGCGTTCTCTTTAGCATACGTTATCTGTATTAACAGAACATTAACGTACCAACAAAAAAAGCACGAATGATCTTCTGCCAGCTAACTGCAAAAGATCATTCGTGCTTTTTGTATATTTATAGTATAGCTTGTCCTATACGATTAACATTGAACAAAAGCTACTGACTTGAAAGAAGAATTAATTAAAAACGACTGTTTTGTTCTGATGTACCAGTACGCGATCTTCTGTGTGCCACTCTACTGCTCTTGCCAACACCACACGTTCAATCGTACGACCAATACGCTTCAGTTCATTCACATTATCGCTATGACTTACACGTTGAACGTCTTGTTCAATAATCGGTCCACCATCTAATTCTTCTGTTACATAATGAGCGGTTGCGCCGATAATTTTGACACCACGATCATACGCTTGTGCATACGGCTTACCCCCTACAAATGCAGGCAAGAAAGAGTGATGAATATTGATAATACGATTACGGAAGTGTTCAATAAACAACGGTGAAATGATCTGCATATAACGAGCCAGTACAATCAGATCAATATCGGAGCCGATCACTTCTAGTTGCTTTTGTTCAGCTTCTTTTTTAGTATCAGCTGTCACAGGAATATGATAGAAAGGAATACCGAATGATTCCACATAGCTACGCATATCATTGTGATTACTGATCACCATAGCAATATCTGCATCTAAATCTCCTGCTTGCCAGTGCCACAACAATTCCACAAGGCAATGATCTTCTTTAGATACAAAAATCGCTAGCCTTTTTTTGCGACTCACCTGATTAATGGTCCATTCCATTTTGAACTGATCTCCTACCGCTTGAAAATCAAGTTCAAGTGCAGGTAAGTTTTTGCTTAGTTCAGGTAGATCAAATTCGACACGCATAAAGAACATACCGCCGGCTGGATCCATCGTATATTGATCAGATTGAACAATATTCGCTCCATGTTCAAATAAAAAGCGTGATACTGTTGCAACAATTCCGGGGCCATCTGGACAAGAAATCAGCATCCGTGCGCGATTTTCCTGTTGTTCTTCTCTTGCTGTTTGATTTTGTTTTACATGTACTTCCATTGAATCTTCGTTCCCCCTTCAAATATCTTATATTACAATCTATGTCATGATGCTAAGAAAGTAAATATATTTATTCAAATTTATTAATATTCATTCAATATCATAAAGATTTATATCATTTTTGATAGCATCATGTAGACATTCGATTTTATGAAAGGATACTTTTTCCTGCGAAATAAGCAGTCAACCGATGATTTAATGCTTCTTCACTTAATTCTGTAAATAGACCTTCTGCAATTACCATATCGTACAATCGTTCCATCGGTTCACGAGGATCCGCTTTACGAGCTTTGGCATCACCTTTTAGCATCTCCCATGTTTCCAAAATATATGGACGTGCTTGAATATTCTGCCCTTCAAAGAAATGATGCAATTTTTCTACATCTTCTAAGAATCCTGTACCAAATCGACCTGTCACATCACCACGTAGCAAAGCAATCTCTGCTTCATACATCGGACGCTGTGTTTTAGCATCTTTACCGATCCAAGGCGTTTCCAGTATAAAAGGACGACCTTTCAACTGATCATGATGAACAATCCGGCTAAGCGCTTCATAACCGATCCAACCAGATCCAAGTGTTGTATGGCGATCTTTACCTGCGCCTGTTGGGTTTTTACTATCATTGATATGCATAACTGTTAAACGATCCAATCCAATCAGACGGTCAAATTTCTCCAACACTCCATCAAAGTCATTGATCAGATCGTAACCAGCATCATGTGTATGACACGTATCAAAACAAATCGTTAATCGTTCATTATGAGGTACCATATCTATAATCTGCGCAATTTCTTCAAAGCTACGCCCTACTTCAGTGCCTTTACCAGCCATCGTTTCTAGCGCAATATTCACATCTGTTTCAGATACGCCAGCTAATACTTTTTCAAGACCTTCTGCAATACGTTTGATACCAAATTCAGCATCCATATCTGTAAAAGCACCTGGATGAAGCACGATATTACGTACACCAATTTGATGCGTACGGCGAATTTCTTCTTGTAAAAAATCAACAGCCAATTCATAAATATTTTCTTTGTACGAACCTAGATTAATAATGTAAGGGGCATGCACAACGATTTCTTCAACACCCATCGTTTGCATTTTTTCTTTGCCTTCTTCAATAAATAACGTATCTATAGGTTTACGGCGCGTATTTTGTGGCGCTCCGGTATATATCATAAATGAGCTTGAGCCATATGTATCTGCCTCATTCGCTGCACTAAGTAACCCTTTACTGGAAAGTGATACATGAGAACCGATCTTTAACATAGTGTATTTCCTCCTTAGTGTTCCGCTATTCACGAATCTCACCTATTTTAACGTGAATAGCAAAATAAATCTAGAAATAGCTGTGCCTTTCATCGTAAATTCATTGTTTGCTAGCTTATATTCAAATGGTTATCTCAGATCATCTGACTTCATAATGGGTAATTAAAATATAGAAGAATGATAACTGCTTAACATCGGCGCAAATAGATTAATGTAATCTTATACATTTCTAAATTTTTTTAAATATATTCAGTAAGATCGATATAGGTTTTGAAGCACATAGATTCTTTGTGGATATAGACTGATTTGAAGATATACATCGTTTATCAGACATAGTGAACTCACTTTAGCTTAAATTAGGAGGATTTATATGAATATCGTTGTTTGTGGAGGTACAGGTCTAGTAGGTAGTCATCTCGTTCCATTTTGGTTACAAGAAAATCACGATATTACAGTAGTGACTCGTAAACTTCCAGATGCGTCCAAATCAAATCCAGCTGTAGAATATATTACGTGGAATGATATGGAACAAAACCCTACGCAATTAGAAGGTGTAGATGTTATCGTTAATCTTTCCGGAGAAACATTGAATCAACGATGGACTACCAAAACCAAACTTGAATTGGTAGAATCGCGCATGAGAACCGTAAATATCGTTTCCAAAGCGATAGAAGCATTGAAGAAAAAGCCTGAAGTGGTGGTTCAAGCCAGTGCGATGGCGATTTATGGTACTTCAGATACGGAAACATTTGATGAACGCAGCCCAAAAAGAACGATGAACTTCCCTTCTAGCCTTGCTGAACAATGGGAAGCCGTAGCTGACAGTATTAAAGGTGTACGCCTGATTAAACTTAGAGTGAGTATTGTACTGGACAAACATAAAGGTGCTTATCCATTGATGCGATTACCTTATATATTAATGGCTGGCGGTAAACTAGGTTCAGGTAAACAATGGAATTCTTGGATTCATATTGATGACATGGTGAGATTAATCGACTTTTGTGTTAAAAATAAAGCTATTGAAGGCCCAGTGAATGCTTCTTCTCCTAATCCTGTACGCTATGCGGATCTTGGAAAAACGATTGCTAAAGTGACTCATCGTCCGCACTGGTTCCATGTTCCAAGTATCGCTCTCAAACCTACATTAGGCGAAATGTCAGATATTTTATTGGATGGACAACGTGTCATTCCGAAAAAAGCACTAGATCATGGATTCACTTTTCTATTTCCTGAAATTCTAGGCGCTTTAGACCATATCGAAAAAACACAATAATCAGCGTTATCATGTAGACCTTATTATCTAATGATGAACGTTATCATTATAAGTCGATAACAATAACTGTTGATAATGGTTACTTGTATATACTTAAAAAAGAATAAAAGGCGATTTCTTTTAATACATACTAAAGAAATCGCCTTTTTGCTATATTGTATTACTGTTTGTCTATCATCATTTTTGTACATAATGTGGGTGTATACAGTTAACAATAATCTTAACTTAATCGCAATGTATATACCGCCTGCGCAATAGTAAAAGAATCTCCTTCATGTAAATGGTATTCTTTATAAGGTACAATAGGTTCTCCTTTTAACATCGTTCCATTACGCGAACTCAAATCTTTGATCGTAATCTGCTGATCATTAATTTCTAATTCGACATGGTTGCGAGAAGTTCCAGTCGACTTTTCCAAATAGTGAACACCTTCTGCTGCTCGACCGATAATAAAGCTTCCCCGGGTCAAACGTACAGGTTCCATCTGCATTGCTCCATTTTCTCTACGTTCTAGATATCCTGTAAATGCTTGCACTTTAGAATGACCATATTCTTGATCCGAAGAAGCATCCTGCCCTAACAGAACAGTAGCCATATGAGGAGAAAGCATTTCTGTACTATGATGAGACGAATGTTGTGAATAAGTGTCTTCATGATCATTAGGCATTGAGGGAGCTTGTGATGAACGACCAAATTCTACAGGTGAACCTGTATTAGAATAAGCAGCTAACTGTTGTTCATATCCATTCACCATCGAATGTTGATGACGAATAGGTGATGGCTCTGGCGAATCTGAACCAAAAATAGCAGCAATATTCTCATCCCGCCAACGCATCGGATCAGGTGTAGGTGTGGAAGAGACTGTTGCTGAAGCTAGTGTTCCACCCCCTCCTGCTAAAATAGGATCTGCTTGCCAGCGCCAATTTTCACTTCCTTCTTCCTCTTCCGACTTTTTATTACGAATAAAAGAAGGCATTTGAAGCCCATTTTTAAGCGGTGATTTACCTTTTAAGATCATATAGATCACTAAAGCAATCGCTATAGTCAAAGCTGTACAGCCATACAACATAAAGTCATTACTGTGCGAAAGGTATCCAAATTTCCAGATCATCGCTGTTACTAAAGCTCCTCCTGCTAGCAAATAGGTTCGATGCGCTGAAGGCATTGGTTGCGCTTCTTGATCAGGTACCGATTGTGTTGGCATCGATGGGCTTGGTGTAGCAGAACTTTTATCTTTAGACATTTTTGTTGATTTTTGATGCTGATTGCTTGCTAAATCGGATGAATTTGTTCTTTTTTTCTTATTTTGCATATGTTGTAAAATAGGATTCGTTGCAGATTGAGCTGGAATATTCACTTCTTGTTGATATCTCACGTTAGAAGATAACGATTCTTGCGATAATCTAGCATTTGAAAATGGTGGAACTTGCTTATTCCGTAACTCTGCAGGATCGATCCATTTTGAAACAGGTGGCTGAGTAGGATGTGTTGTAAGATCCAACATTTGTTGTGGATTACCAAGTAACTCAAGCAACAACATCTTGATGCCTTTGATTGTAAAATCTTCTGCATGACAATAACGCAAAATCCGCTGAATCTGATTACCGCTCAGTTCAGCTACAGAAGTCATCCAACGTGATGCTAATTTGCTTAAAGTCATTTGTACAGGATCTTCATTTAATGTCTCCATCACCGGAATATATGTAAAATGTAATGTTCCTGCCTGTAGTGAACCTTCTACAAAAATATATTCTTCATCCAGTACATAATTAGTCATCGACAACATATGCTGGCTGCTTTCTTCCAGTGTAGAAACTACTTGTAGTAGCAAACCTAGATACTCAGCAATTCCCATCATTTCACCTTGCATACAGTGCTTAAGCATTCGCTTACCTGTGATATCATAACGGAGCACTGCTTGTAGATCGACTTCTTGCAAATGAAGTTGAAGCACTCCACGAATACGAGAAGCTAACATCATGCCTGTTTGCGCTTTACTCAGATCACTATTTTGAAAACCTTGTTCACGACCTACAATCATATATGTTTTGCCATCTTGTACAAAATCCTGTATCAATTGTTGCATGATAATATATGCCTCCTTACTTTCTGTAGCTGATATTTATGCCCAAATCTTTTATAAGTACGTACTTCAACTGAACTATAATCCCTTATCATCCTAAGTTATAAAAAGATAACAAAACACGACTCCTGGTAATACTGCGGTCATAAAAGGGAATGTTAAAAATTGTTGATGTTCCGTTTCGGTCGATCGAATAGATTGCTTCCATAATACAGAACCAATAAGCTTCCAAAATACTCTACGCATACGCATTATCGTTTCGCGTCTCCATAACATAATCAACAGACCAATAACCCCTGCGAAAATAATAGAGTACATCATAACCTGAGCAGTCATTCCCATACCGAACCATATCCCAATCCCACCAAACAATTTCACATCACCTGCTCCTACTGCCTTCATCCAATGAAGGATCAGCATAATACCGAATCCCAATAGAAACCCTTTACCAGCAAAAGCAAGACCATCCCAACCAGATATCACCGCATGATATAGTAATCCACTGATCATAAATAAAATATTCAGTATATTAGGAATTTTGCGTGCCTTAATATCTGTCCAAAATGCCCATAATATAAAAACTCCACCGCCGATAAATATCGTTTCCATTGCTATTCTGTATCCCCTTTTATGATCCAAATAAATGTTATCTATTGCTTATGAAGCTGCGCTACCAATAACAGGTCGGCCATCGTACTCTGCGACTTGAAATACACCTCTCACTTCTTTGCCATCTGCTGTAGTGATCGTATAATTTGCCCAACCCGGTGTAGCATTGGAAGGAATTTTCCATGTCCAATTTACATGACCTTCTGCATCTACTGTCGCTTGACCGAGTCCTTGCGCAGTACTATTCCCACTTTTGTATTGAATATTGAGACTAACAGTTGTACCTGGAGGAGCTTGAGCGACAATCGAAATATTCGATTCTGGATAAGCAGGTGAAGGCACAGAGACAACCGATACGCCTGTTGTTTCTTTCGCCGCTTCTGCCGTATCTTCACCAAACTCTCCAGTGTCTCCTATCCATAATCGTTCTGTTGCTCTTGCTTGCAACACTATAGGTTTGAAAATTAAAGGAATTTTAAACGGTAGCTCATACCGAATTTCGATTCCAAAATACGGATGCGTTTTGGCAGTCAGATCAGGTACAGTCACTTGAGTCACATGAATGCGCTCATAATCTAATTTATTTTCTGCTGATAGCTTCTGCATTAATGGTTTGATCATAGAATCAAGCGCAGGTGCAGATAATTGATTTTTCATATCTTGTAATTTGATATCTCCACTACTTGCCGCTTCCATCATCCACGTATTGAGGGGAGCGGGTACAGAATCTTGATATTTGGATGCCAGCTCTGTAAATGTTAATTTAGGTAGTCGCATCGATTCAGCAGGTAATAACTCTTTGGCTACAAGGTTATCTGCTGCTAATTGAACAGGATACATATGTGTAGCTACATACCTTGCTGTATCCGAAGTTACATTTTGCATAGCTGTATACACTAATGTCATCTGCACTAAATAGACCAAAAAAATAGAAATAAACAAAAAGATCGGTAACACCATAGCGGCTTCTAAAACTATACTTCCACGCTCGCCATCTTTAAAAAATGTGCACTTTGCACGTCGACGTGGAACGTGGTTTTTAAATTCATAGACATTAGAAGCATTTGATGAAGAATGATGAGCTGGATCGTGTAGATTCGCTGAAGAATACGTAGCTACAAAGCGAGATGTGGTATTGAATACACCAATAGGCTGGATCGTGTTGCTTGGTTTAATAGGAGTAATCTGCTTGTTTATCCGCATAATACACACCCTGTTCTATAGAACTATTCACACTGGTTGAATTCACCATTTTGATAACACCTGGTAAAAACCAAATAGGCATTGCTGTTCGTATATGAGCTGAAGCATACGTATTTCGTTCTGCTGGATTGATATCTGTCAAAAAGCGGATCAATGCCAACATACGAGACATCTTTTTTCTCATTGTTAGGTTGTAACAAAAATAAGCGCATATAATCTCGATACTCGAATTCGATAGGGAAATAAGCAGATAATTTGGTTTTGCCAGTATTAAGTAGTTCAATCATATCTTTGATTGCCATCTCTACACCGTAAGCTACCCCTGCTGCAAGAACAGCTAGTGGATGTCCTAGATTTGCATTTTTGACAAGTCCTTCAGCAGTACGAATGGCGAGTCTCATCCCAAAAATTTCGCTATAGGCTGCGGCAATATTGGCAGAAGGATCATTGATACCGTAGATAATATATTCAATCTGCTGATTACGTACTCCAGCTTGTTCGATTGCATCTTTTATAGAACCTTCTGCTAAAGAATCACCTAATCCTTGAAGCTGAATGATATCGAACGTATTGAAATATTGGATCGCATATTCATTTTGAAAAAATTCATTTCTACCTGTAATCAGTGCATCAGAAAGTCCACCAAATACAACGTCCATCGCACCCATCGCTTTTTTGCTTTCTTTGTAAGGGTCTTTATCCATTTTGGAATCCGAAGTCGCTCCACCATCTGCACCGTTAAAAGCTATACTTTCTTTATAATATCCATCTACTTCATCGAACTCTTTAGCTAGTAATCGGGCGGCTGCGGCTGCACCTACGATTTGAGCTAACATTTTTTTAGCTTTTTTTAGTTCTTCTTTGGCTTTTGCTTCTGAAGCTGCTTTAGTTTCTGTTCCTGATCGGGCGGCTTTGAGATCATGTTCGATTACACCCATAATTCCGTTAGGAGCTTTACCTGTATAGTTATCTATATATTTTTGTAAAAGCTTAGCGGTACGAATGGTACTGCTTTTTAAAGAATTGGCATCGCCCGTTGTTTTGGTAAGTTGAGCTGTAGCTTCTGTAATTAAGTTGCTAATAGCATACTGTGCTGTCGTGTAATCATCTTTTTGTGTTTTGATTGAACTTTCCATTTTGCCTAAAAGGTCATCCGATAATACAAGTTGTTCTAGATTTTTGCGAAGTTCTGCTAATTTAGCTTCTGATTCTGCATCTCCAGCATTCGATCCGCCAGGGATATTCGTATTTCGTACTCGTTCATATGCTTCATTTTGTGTACGAGTTTTGGCTTCTTCGATAATACGAGCAATTTCTTGATTATATTTTTTAATTTCAACCATAATTTCGTTAGCTTCTTTATACATATTGTCATGAGTAATAATTAGATCTTTGTAATCTCTCGATAAATTAGACAAAAACGTTTTAGACTTACTTTTATACGCAGAAATTTTGGCTGTGTTGATCGGACTTTTATCTTTTTTCTTACGTTTCTTATCTTCTGCAATCAACGCTGTGTAATTATTAAACTGAGCTGCAATATCAGCTACAGACGAAATCGAACCTACATTTTTGTTAGCAATTGAACTTTTCACAGGATGCATAATTTTAGCAGTTAATTCTTCAACTTCTGCGGCTGTTTTTTTCTGTAACGCTATTAATTTATCTATTTCTTGTTCACGCTTATCGTACGGTTCACGTACATCTTCCAAAACATTTACTGTTTGGCTGGCTTCTTTAAGTACACCAGACATTCCTTTAAATTTATCTACAATTTCTATCGTAAAATCTATAGGTGCTTTATATTTCATTTCTTCTTGAATCTGATGGTTAAACACATCGTAACTTCCTAAAGGACGGCTTAGTTGAACAGATGTTGTATCTGCTCTCATTGGAATTAATTTAAAGCTATCTGTACTCTCGGTATAATTAAAATTCTCATTTAACGCTGTATCTAATAGTTGCGTAGGATCAGATTCGCCTGTAGCAAATAATCCATATTGTTGTTGTAAATCAGTATCAAAAGCAGACATAGCTGAACGAACAGCCGCATGAGCAAGACGCTCGGATTGTACTTCCATCGCTGCAATGCGTGAGTAATCGATAAAAACAGCTGTAAATAAAAAAACACCTGCCAGTACAACGATCATAAAAATAGAAACCACACCTTGTGTATCTGCTACCTTACGTAGTAATGCTTTTTTCCAATAGGTTACTTGGTATCTTAATTGTAGTTTACGTGCTTTTCTCAAAATCATTCACACTCCTGCTTTAACTACCTGCTGCTGTAGAAAACCATTGCAGTACGGTTCCAGCACGTCCCATATTCATAGCCGCACCATATTTCCCTGTAAATTTCGCTCCATAATAACGCATCAATTCGATCGTACGGATAAATTCTACAGGTTCAACAACAACTGAACTTGCACTCACTTCACTTCGCAATGGATGACCTAATTCACGTTCTAATGCGCCCAAAGAAATAGGTTCACTCAACGTTGTATTCACATTTCTCATCATCAAATGGTTGTTATAGGTTGTATTACCACTCATTTTTCCAGGTATCCATGAAGCAGCAGCGGCTAATTTGTTGGCGGGTAATGACCCACCACTTCCACCTGGAATAGCAACATTCGCTGTATTTGCCGCACCTGCCCATCCAAATAATCCACTGATCATATTATCATCAGCGATTCGCCAGTACAGACCATCATCTTGCCCTTGCGGAAAAGCACCTGTATTGATATCTTTGTGACTGTTATCCCAAGTGTACGCCGCACGTTCTGATGTTTTGGATGCAGCCTGTTTAAGCATCGTATTTTGATATTGGTACATACACATAAACAGAATCAGCAACGTGGTGAACAGAATGATAGGAAAAACGATGGAAGCTTCAAGTGTGAAGCTCCCTTTAGTATTTTTCCAAAAATGTTTGATATTCATATTATTTAGTAAATTCTGCGCTTTTAGTTTCCATATATTTAATAGTATTCTCTACAATTTTTGTGATTGAAGTCTTAAATAATAGAGCTAATGTTACAATTACAGCTACAATCAAAATCATTTCCAATGTTCCAATACCTTCCTCATTACTCCAAAAGTTTTGAACTGCGCCCCATGAACCTTTAATTAAATTTGTCATTATATTTTCCTCCTACATATTCATCATCATAAATGCTGGCGTACCGACAAGAACCATAACTACTACAAAAATTAACACCATCGGAAATACCATTTTAGAAGAAGCTTGTTCTCCTCTTACACGACTGACTGCTTTGCGTTTATCCCACAATGTCCGTGAAAGATCACGTAAAGCAAGTCCAAATTCTCCACCGCCACGACGGAAGTTAAGCATTACCGTTGTTGTAAATACGGATACTTCCTGAACTCCACAACGCTTACTAAACGACTCTAATCCTTGTTGAAACGAATACCCATTTTCCATTTCACGTACCATTCGAAAGAGTTCTTTGTACAATGGATGATTTTCTGCTTCACCTTGTTTACGCTGAACACAACGTACAATCGCTTTTTGAACAGTTTCGCCGGCACCTACAAGCAGTACGATTTTATTTAGAAATTCAGGTAGTTCTAGCAAAATATCTTGTTCTCGCTCATGTACTTTCTTTTGTAGATCGCGGAACAGTCCAACAGGAAGCAGTATTGCCAAAGCGATCCCCATGACTAACCATGTCATACTACCACCAGAGATCGCTGCCATTACCAATCCACCTGTAAGCAGTAACCAGATATACCCTGCCATTTCTGCAATATACAGCAGAGTCATTTCACCACTACGATGTACACCAAATCCTTTTTGGATCGAGCTTTGAATCCGGTAAAACACCCCTGAAAATCGTGATACAAAGCGAATTTTTTCGAGCAATACTAACATAGCTGGCAAAAGAGGTCTTAGCTTAATCACTTCAAATGGTAGCTTGGCAAGTTCTTTATGTAACGTACTGGCACTTTGATTTAGTACGACCCATCCAATCACTAATGCTGCTGCCAATAACCCTTCTAACCATATCAAAAGCAGTTTGTTCACCTCCCTTCCAGCTTATTTTGATCCGTATTTAGACTTTGATATTCATAAATTTGCGAATTAGCCAATAGCAAAATCCTAAAGCTGCCAAGCAAATGGTAGAAATCACAATCCCAATCGGATTACCATACAATGGTTTCATAAAGTCTGCTGCGGTCACATTCAAAAAGATCAAAAAGAAAAATGGAGTCGCTACCAGCGCATTAGATTCGAATTTTTTTTGCGAAATCATCACTGATATTTCTTGCTGAATATCTAACTTTTCACCGATTGTTGCAGACGTTTTGCGTACCACTTCTACCAGATCACCACCGGTACGTTTACAAGTGACAAATACATCTGCAAAATTCGTAATATCTTCATTCATAGCTCGATCGCTAAAATCTTGTAATGCTTCTTCGATCGGCTGTCCATACTCTAATCGCGTGGTAATAATATTGAGCTCTCGAATCATGTCGTTATCCCCATCTGGATATAACATACGCAAATCTTGTGCTGCTTCGCGAAACCCATTTTCAACTGAACGTCCGACGGCTAGAGAAGATGACAATGAATATAGCGCTTGTTTGAAATGTGAGCTTAAAGCCGCTCGCTTACGTTCTAGTAAATGTTTACGTAATAATTTCGGCATAAACCATGCGCCTATAGCCAGTACACTAGCAATAATCCATTGATGGTAAAACAGATAACCGATCATGATAAACAAAATAGCGAAGAGCACAATACAACTTATTCGTTGTAAGGCAGATAAGTGATACACAGTATAATCAGCTAACTCTGCACGTGGCTGTTCAGAACGTGCAAGTGGTGGAAGCGATGATGAAGATGGATGAGGTGCAGCAGGATTAACTTGTGCTACAGGTGTAACTGTTTGGCTTTTTCCTGCATGATTAGCTTTGAACATATGGTTCTCCTTTCTTTAGGTATCTTGAACAATTTCTAGATATATCTGGTTATACTCTGCTATGTTCAGCAGTAGGCGTATACATCGAAGCTAACTTACGCCATTCTTCGATTCCAGCTGCTCGTAATTTATCCGTGTGAATTAGTAGATTACCTGTAGGCACAAGATCACCTATAATGCGCCCTTCTTTTTCACCCGACTCTTCAAATATAAACAAAGGATTCAGCACCACTTCGCCATCAACCATACCTCGTACTTCTGAGATTTCTACAATACGACGTGAACGATCACGCAAACGAGCTAGATGGACAAAGATATCAATCGCCGAACTAATCTGCTTACGTACAACCTGCATAGGTAAGTCTGCTCCGCTAAGTACCATCGTTTCTAGACGACTGATCATATCTACAGCGCTGTTAGCATGACCTGTAGACAAAGAGCCATCATGACCTGTATTCATCGCTTGTAGCATATCTAGCGCTTCTGAGCCCCGCACCTCACCGACTACAATCCGATTGGGACGCATCCGTAGAGAAGAACGGATCAGATCACGGATCGAAATTTCACCTTTGCCTTCTGTATTGGAATTACGAGTTTCCATAGACACTAAATTTGGAATCGTTTTGATCTGTAATTCTGCTGAATCTTCGATAGTGATTACACGCTCGTCTTCAGGAATGTACTGAGATAATGCATTAAGAAAAGTCGTTTTTCCTGATCCGGTACCTCCACTAATAAAGATATTAAATTTACTTTGAACAAGCGTCTGTAGCAAGTTAGACGCAACTGGAGCAATTGCACCCATACGAACCAGATCATTCATGGTCATCGGTTGCTCTGGAAATTTACGAATAGTCATTGTAGGACCTTTAAGCGCTACAGGTGGTAATACAATATTGACACGTGATCCATCTTTGAGCCTTGCATCGACTATTGGTGACGATTCATTGACGACCCGATTGACACCCGACACGATCGTCTGAATAATATCCTCTAATCGATCTCTGGATTCAAAGACTGTAGCATTGCGCATCACTTGCCCATTACGTTCAATAAAAATGTCTGTATGACTATTGATCATAATCTCGGTCACACTTTTATCATCTACAAGAGGTTGTAAAATATCTAATCCCCGAAAAGAATCAAATACTTGGCGTACTAAGCGACGTTTCTCTCCTGCGGTTAAGTTAGGATAACGTTGTTGATCTAATACTTTTTGTTCTATACGCTGCATCAGCTCATCATCGTCGATTGTGAATGTTACATCTAGACCGGAGCGCACTTCATCCCGTAATGTTAAAAATAAGTCTTCGTTCACATTTTCACCCCGTCCGTACTATAAATATCATATGTACCAGACTGACATAGCTTCAAGATATCTCGCTGAAAAATAGGAGAACACCATAGCAATTCGCTGTTTGTCACTTGTTTCCATGAAGGAACATAAGCCAGTGTACCTTCTAACTGCATATCTTCCAGTGGTAAAACATTCACAATACTGCCGTTAAATTTGTTCATAACAAACGATGTTTTGGCTCGCAATTCTTGATATAAGCTTACATAATGATTTTCCCAATAAGACATCCAGATAGCTGTTTTGTTCATACAAGGTAGATCGTCGGTCATTAGCCATAACACACGATCACTTTCTTGCAATGCTACCTGTATCCGTTCATGCCAGCTTGATTCTCCATCGATTACGATATGATCGTATTCACCACTATTCACAAGATAACGAATTAACATTTGCGTTTCTTCAGCTGTCATGCGCAATAATTCATTTAAATTTTCAGGCGGTTCAAAGGTGTCAGCTTTCATTTCTTCAGCATGTATTGCATAGGAAGAAGGAAGATGAGTCGGTATTTCTTTCTTCTCTGCAAATGCTTGTAGATCGTAGAGCAAGCGAGACAATCCATTACTTTGCTCACGTTGCTGATCCCAATGTAGTAACCATGTGCTACTCGCTGATTCTAGATTCAGATAAAATACATGATGTCCGCTCATACTTAATTGTTTTACCATATTGATAGCCGTAATCGACTTACCACTTCCCGGAACAGCAGAGTGCACCATTGTGACGATTGTACGGTTATCACGGCGTACTACATCTGTACTTGTAGGTTTGGTCATCGCACATAATTGTTCGAGTAAACTCTGTAAAGGTTGATATTTCGCTATCGAAGGACCTTCAAGAGTGGTTTCCCCATATTCATTGAGACATACCCAACGATATTGCTGAATATTTTCACTATCTAACCAGCTTTTGAGAAAAGATTCTTCTGCCGCTACCAACCCTGAATGTTCCCCACTATTCATATAGGTGCGAAATGTAGCTATATTCAAAAAAGCTCTGATTCTCACTTTAGATCCATATTCACTCTCTCTTACATAGCGCAGTAATAGTTCAATATACTGGCTATCTTCAACGCCCAGAACAATGTGTACTGGAGCCATAGACTTTCCCCCTCAAAAAATGCAACAAAAAAAGCACCGTTTAAATACCACACAAAGTAAATTGTGCGATGCTTAAACGGTGCTTCCGTTGCATGTGTTATCCAATTAACGATAGAATATCATACATTTTATAGGTCTGCAATACTATTTTACTAAAAAAAGCAAAAAATTATCAGATAATATGAATATATAGTCTCACTTTTAGTTAGTAATTGTATATTTCCTCACTGTATATATACCTATAAAGGAGTCTAAATAACTACAAACTGCATATATAGGTCATTTGTTGAATACAAGTGTTTAACATAGAGATATTACATTATAGTTACATATGTTGCATTTAATTAAGATAAGGTTAAATGGATACAGAGTAATCAACTCAGTCTATGCCAATCAGGAGAGGTGGAAAAATTTATGTTTAAACGCCCTATGAATACTAAGCCATGGGCAGTTTTGCTTCTGACAGGAGCAATCTGTATGGCTTCACCTTCATTTATGTATGCAGCGGATACCGTTACGCCATTAACTAACCCTTCTTGGACGTCAACTTCCCTATTCACCGATAAAATGGAGAACGCTATTGCGACTCGTGCAACCGATGTACACGCGCTTCCATCCAAAAATCTGGTGTATGTACATACGCAACAAGATATCCCTAATACAACCGGTCAGACTAAAAACAACTGGTATCTGGATACCGTCAAAGCTTTTGATATCAAAACCGGTAAAATGAAATGGCAATACACTCTACATGACGCTGCTGGCCCTTACACATTGAACACAGATATGATTTATTCTAGTTATGGAACAGTCTATGTCTATGCTGCTTATTCGGATGGTACTTATAAGCTTCATTCGATCAATTCAGCAGGTAAACTCAACTGGGTCAAAACATTAACAGGTGCAAGCAGTATAACGATGCTGAAAGATAGCTCTCTACTTGTCGCTTCTCAAGGTACAGTGAATAGTAAAGGTGTAGTGAAATCAACCATCAGTCGTTACGATACAATGGGGAAATTGCTAAATACCAAAGATATTCAAGGTTCTGTACTGAAAGCAGAAGGCGATCGTATTATTGTAACGGCAAGTCATTTACTTAAAAATGAAAATGGCTGGGAAGCTGTTCCAAATCCTAAAGTGGATGTATATGGTCTAGCGTTAACCAAATTATATTCTTACCAGTTCCCGGCAAACATCAATATTTATGGAGATGGCAGTGACTCGATGTTTGTACTTAAAGACAGCACTGTTCTGATTCGTACCAATATTGATCGTACTAAAAACAAAATATTTGCTTTCAATGCAAAAGGCAAATTAATGTGGGGACGCAATATCCCGGCGGGTTCGATTACACAATCAACAGGTACAGGTTATGTCGTCTATGATAATCAAATGATGAAATTATATAATACGACTTCTAGCAAAGTACTGGCTTCCCGTGAATTAGAAGGTGAACCTTCTGTCGATTATACATGGGTACAAAAAACAAGCGATGGTAACTTAGCTGTTAATCTAGATGATCGTACTTACATCTTGTATCCAACCAATCTTTCTACTATTCATGTATTCAAAAATAAAGCATTAAGCGCGCCAAATGATTATGTGAATCATACGATCTATTCTGTCGATCAAGATATGCTTGCCAAAATGGTATTAAAATAACTCGTTTTGCTTTTCTATCCAAAAGATCACAAAAAAGCACCTTCATCCTTTATGGAGAGGTGCTTTTTGCAATATCTATAATTAATCTATAAAGCGTCCACGAATCTCTGGACTAGGTAACATACACTGATCAGCTTTACCAAACCAACGATAACGATTTTGAGCGACATAATTATATACTGCATCACGTAATGGCTTCGGTACAAGAATCAGAGCAAACATAATAGGCCATGGAAAGCGCAATTGGCGAGCAATACGCAAAGCCCCTGTAGAACGAGTATAATATCTACCATTTTCTATTAGTACAAAGGTATCCATTGTATCTGTTGAAATACCTCCACGTTTGAGCAGTTCTTGTCCAACCTCCGATTGAATCGAAGCAAAATGGAATTTGCCTTTGGGATCACGAGCAATAATAATTTTAGTTAAACCCTGACAAAAGTGGCAGACTCCATCGACAAGAACAATAGAATAGTCACCATGAATCAATTGATCGACTTCTGCTTGTGTTTTATCTGTAGGATCACCTGGTTTGGATACTGGTGCTTGACTTGTTGTAGCTACATTTGTATTTTCCATTGTATTGTTCCTCCTTTAGATTAATCACAAAATATAGAAAAAAGACGCAAGGGTGCAATACCCCCGCGTCTTTCATTTAATTATAACCATTTAAATATTAAGAAAGTGCTTTATCAATCAATTGACGATCTTGAATCTGTTGATTGATGTCGCCTGCAAATGCATCCATACATTTACAAATAAAGTCTTTACGGCATACTGGGCAAGGCGTCGTTAACAAACGATTGATGTTTGTCATTTTCCACTCTGGAAAACGATTGTAAAACACACGGCATTGTGTTCCGTCAGCAAGTGTCAAAACAAATTCGTACAAACCATCTTTTTCATTGATACCAGCTTTTTGTAATTCCGTAATATTCGGTCTATATGCCATTAATGATCACCCATTATCCTTTAAATTTCGGTATAAAACAATAGAAATTCACCTATGTCATCTTAAAGAATTTTGCTTTGCCTGTCAACTCATTTTGATTGCGGGGGAGCAACTGATGAGTCGAAAAAGCAATGATAGCCATTGATTTGGTCATTTTATATTAATAAATAGATTTTAAAATACTCTGTTATCTACACTTACCCTTCTCTATCATTTTTAATCTCTTCCTTTAAAGATAATCATGACTTTCATGAGGAGTTGGAAGTATAGAATAAAAAAAGAACCTGAAATTGTTCAGGTTCTTTGATACTTTTGCTCTATTTAAAATAAATAAAAATTTAGCGATTAGACAATATTCAATTGTACATCAATATTACCGCGAATCGCTTTGGAATACGGACAGAATTCATGTGCTTTTTTAGCAATATCTGTCGCTTCTTCTTTAGACAATCCTGGAATATTAATATCCATACGTACTGACAATTTGAATCCACCATCTGTATCTTTATCAAGCATTACGTTATTCACAATCGTTGTATCTTTTACATCTACTTTAGCTTGACGTGCTACATTGGCCAATGCGCTTTGATAACAAGCGCCATATCCTGCTGCAAATAATTCTTCAGGATTTGTACCTGTACCTCCGCCGCCACCTAATTCTTTAGGCATAACCAAATCTACATCGAGTCCACCTGTAGTTGATTCCACTTTACCTTGACGTCCACCATGGACTGTTACTTTTGCTGTATATACTGCCATTTCGTTTCAGCTCCTTGTGATAGGCTATTTTAGATCAACACTATATTTGTAAAGCATTTCTAGACAAATGAAACTTTTGACCATAATAAACTCCATTTTTTGAAATTAAATTGTATCATGTTATAATAGGTTACCAAACAAAAAGGTGGTGGAATATCATTATGAGTATATACGATTATGCTGTTGATAATATTCGTGGAGAGAAAGTGTCGTTAGAGAATTATAAAGGCAAACCGATGTTGATTGTGAATACGGCAAGTAAATGTGGATTTACGCCTCAATTTGCTGGACTTCAAAATCTATATGATGAGTTTAAAGATCATGATTTCGAAATTTTAGGCTTTCCAAGTAATCAATTTGGTCAGCAAGATCCCGGTTCCAACGAAGAAATTTCTGAATTTTGTCAATTGAATTATGGTGTAACTTTTCCTATGTTTGAGAAATTAGAAGTCAAAGGTTCTTCTGCTCATCCACTTTTTCAATATTTAAGCAAAGAAGCTCCGGGTATTTTAGGTTCCAAAGCGATCAAATGGAACTTCACTAAGTTTCTAATCGATAGTAATGGCAAACCTGTAAAACGATATTCACCTCAGACGACTCCAGATAAAATAGAAGCTGATATTCGTGAATTACTAAAAAATGATGCTTCAACACCAACTACAAATTCATAAATAAATCCATAAAAAAGCCTTCTAAACGTTAGAGATACATGTGCTCTCTGATCATTTAAAAGGCTTTTTTTGTTGAGGAATATGTATAGAACTGTCTAATCAAGCTTATAATGCGGTCGAGAGGACTCGAACCTCCACGGGTATACACCCACTACCCCCTCAAGGTAGCGTGTCTGCCATTCCACCACGACCGCGCAAAAAGTACATTCTTGCAGCGAACCTCCATATTATACTATTCTAACCCTCACTTGTAAACCTACTTCCAAAATCAGTAATCTTATTGCATAACCATGACCTTAAATATACTTTGTATGGTCTCCATCTGCTACTAAAATATAAAAAGCCCACCTGTGATAGGCGGACTTTTGAATATATCATCTTATTGATCTTGCTTTTTATTTTTGCGATACACTGTAAATTCAATATATTCTTTGATGAAGCCTTTTTCATTCTCTGATAATACTTCATCTTGGCAATTCAGTTGCCCCATTAGTTCAAAAAAATAAGGATCAGTCTGCTCTTTAATTAATTCAGGAAGACGTTCTTGCCCTGTAAGCAACCAATCCAGACTTGTATTAAAGTAAGCAGCAATCTCAATAAGCTTATGTGTACCGGGTGTAGATTTGCCTCTTTTCCAATCACCAAAATTACCTGTACTGATTTTTAACTGTTCACAAAATGATTTCTTGGTAATGCCTTTATTCTTAATCAATATTTCAATTCGATCATAGATAGATTGCATATTGGACCTCCACTCCCGACCATATTATCTTTAGGTACTCAATTAAGTTATTTTTGTTGATTAACAACTTAAAAAAGTATATACTTACTTTATCGACATTTTTTTACTACTTTCCCTAAATAATTATATCACAGGTTTTTGAATAATGAATTTTGGAGTCTTTATTCATCACCTGACAATACACATTTTGATGTTTAGTTAAGGGGTGATATCTATTGAATCGCAAGCAGCCCGTTACCCCATTCGGTTGGGCAATCAAGCAACGTCTGGCAGAATTACAGATGGATCAGAAAACATTTTGCACACGTCACGGGATTCCTCCTTCCCGCTTATCCAATCTCATTAACGGTACACGAAAAGCCACACGATACCGTAAACAAGTCGCCGATCTGCTTGATATTCATGATTGTTGTAATCACTGATATGCGTACATAGTTATACTACAGCTCTTGCAATATACAACAGGTTAATAATCATTTGCAGCCAATTTATGTATTTAGAACTTTAGTCTGGATATGGCGAATATGAACTAATCACTCATTTATATTCTACCAAAAATAAGCTTTCTATTCTATCCTATATTAATAACATTATAAAAAAAGTCCCGGCTATAACAGCTAGGACTTTTTTTACTTTATAATGCGGTCGAGAGGACTCGAACCTCCACGGGTATACACCCACTACCCCCTCAAGGTAGCGTGTCTGCCATTCCACCACGACCGCTCAATGAATATAACTGAGGATTATTTATAAAAGGATGAGCCATGAAGGGCTCGAACCTTCGACACCCTGATTAAAAGTCAGGTGCTCTACCAACTGAGCTAATGGCTCACAAATACAAACATAAATGGTGACCCGTAGGGGACTCGAACCCCTGTTACCTCCGTGAAAGGGAGGTGTCTTAACCACTTGACCAACGGGCCATGCTCTTTAACAACAGAAATGAGTATAACAAGAATCGATATAGATAGCAAGCATTTCAAATGAAAATTATTTTACTTACTATTTACACAAATGCTCTTGTTAATTCACTTAAAAATACTTATAATTACTTATATATACTTATTTAAAAGGAGTATGTTTATGTATCAAGAAGAGCGAATGCTTCATATTTTAGCGTACCTCAAAAATCATCAACGTATTAATATTGAAGATATTTGCCAGTTATTTGATGTATCCAGAGATACAGCGAGACGTGATCTGGTACGGATGGAAGAGCAAAATTCAATTATTCGTACACGAGGTGGTGCTCTACTGCCTTCTTCTGAAATGGTTATTCCTAGTTATCAAGATAGACTGAATACTGTTTCTTTGGAAAAGAAAAGTATTGGTAAAGTTGCTGCTTCACTAATAAATGATCGTGATCGTGTCATTCTTGATTCTTCGACAACTGTGCAAGCTTGTGCAGAATTTTTAGATGCTAAAGGTTGTACGATCATTACGAACTCTATTAATCAAGCTGATATTTTATCAGACAAAGAAGATATTACGATTCATTTGCTAGGTGGACAACTACATACTCAACATCGTTATGTATATGGTTCAGCAGCGATTGAACGGCTTTCTCATTATTTTGTTCAACGTGCTTTTATCGGGATCGGAGGTATTTCTGCCAAAGGGCTTACTTCGGTCTCTGATGAAGAAGGCATGATTAAGCACAAAATGATGCAACAAGCAGATATCGTTATTATTTTAGCTGATCAATCCAAATTCGGTAGAGAACTATTTTATAAATTTGCCGATTTATCTGAAATTGATCTTATTATTACAGATCGTGCCCCTACCCCTGAGATGGCTGAATTACTAAAACAACATGAAATTGAAGTTCATATCGCCAATCAACCTATTTTGAAGGAGATGAGTCTATGACTGTCAAATTAATTGCTATTGATCTAGACGGAACCTTATTAAGCGCACATACTCACATCAGTGAGACGAATATTCAAGCTGTACGTACAGCACAACAAGAAGGAATTCTAGTCACTATTGCTACAGGACGTGAACATGGAAATGTACGTGAGATCCTACAATCTTCAGGTCTTGAGACTCCTGTTATTTCTTCAAACGGATCTGTCATTCATGATGAGCAAGACCAACAATTATTCACTTTACCGTTAGAGCGTCAGGCTGCTAATGAAGTCTTACAATGGTTAGAAGTTAATGAGTATTACTATCAGGTGCATAGTAACCGTGGCATTTATACCGTAAATAATAGCCATCAACTATTAGCTATGGAAGTCGATCGTCTGCTAAGTACTGATCCTGACCCTAGCTTACTTAAAATGCTAGAAGCTATGCAGTTCCATCATGAAAATACAGGATTTTTACGTATTTCATCCTATACTGAAATTCCGGATCAAGCTGATTTGTATAATGTGATGGCATTGTCTTTAGATCCTGAAAAGTTACAAGTAGGACGAGACAAATTTTCTAATCGTGATGATATGACAATGGTCATCTCAGGTAGTCATAATTTTGAAATGGAGCACAAACAAGCCTCTAAAGGGTTCGCTCTACAACGTCTTGCGGAACACTTTAATATTCCTATTGAGGATACGATGGCAATTGGAGATAACTACAATGATGTCTCCATGCTGCAAATAGCAGGTAAAGGTGTAGCGATGGGTAATGCTGATCTAGAAGTACAATCCTATGCGGATGAAGTCACCAAAAACAATGAAGAAGATGGCGTAGCTCATGCGATCTATAAAGCAATGGGTATGACGATCCCTTCTGCTTAATCATTTCTATTTTTGGTTTTTATGATGTATTTATTTAATATATTTCAAGTGAAAGTGAATTCTGAGATATTCAGATTCACTTTTTTTGTTTATGTACAGATTAGACACTAAGTCAAAAGAATCATTAATATAGAATGAAGCTAGATATATTAGCCTTTATTCATCCAACTATATACATATTAGGAAACATATAATCAAACATTAAAAGTACATTATTACATATTTAGTAATAAGTGTTTTGACAACAGGTTCTTTATTCCTATATGATTCTTTTTGTTAATAAAAAGATTTTCAGGGGGAAGTTATGAAAAAGAGAATTTTTAGTCATTTAAGTTTATTTTTATCAGTTTTGTTTGTAGCCGTATCCGTACTTACAGCTTTACCAACAGCAACACAAGCAGCTACACCACCAGTAACGTGGTCTAATGGCTCTTTAGTTAGAACCTTATCTGGTTCTGGAACTTTTGAAATTGCTTCACAAGCAAAAACCTCAGGAAAGTGGTATTGGGAAACTGAGATAACTAGTGATAATAGTAGTCAAGCTTACAGCCCTTCATTAATCGGAATATCTTCATTAGATAAAAAGCAGACTATTGCATACTATGGTCATACAGCATTGATCTTTAAAAACTATAAAGATCCTGGAATTCCTTATGGTTCAAGATTTACTAAAAAATCTATTATTTCTGTTGCTTTAGACATTGATAATAGCAATATGATATGGTACATCAATGGTGTATCTCAAGGAACATTCAAATACAATCCTACAGATATAACTGGTCCAATTTATGCATTAATTGGAAGTGGAGAAACTGGAGTATTACGTACTTTTACTGCTAATTTTGGTGCTACTCCTTTCAAATACAAAAATATAATTCCAGCTGGATATGCTCCGTATGATGAGAATGCTGTACTTATTGGAGAATCTACTTTGAAAGCTACTGCTGGTGATGCTAAAGTTGATCTCACTTGGTCAACAGCAGATAATGCAACTAGCTATAATGTAAAACGTGCTACAACTACAGGTGGTCCTTATACGAATGTAGCGACCAATGTAACAGGTAATACGTATTACACAGATACAACTGCTGTTAATGGCACTCCTTATTTCTATGTAGTCACAGGCGTAAACGGTACTACTGAAGGTGCTGTGTCTAATGAAGTAACAGCTACACCAATCGCAGCAGTGAAGCCTAATGAGCAAGCAACACTTGATGTTACGATCGACAAAGAAAAAGTTAAAGTTGGCGAAGGTTTTATTGCTGATTTATCTTTAAAAAAAGCAACAAATATTTATGCAGAAGATTTTGTTGTGAACTATGATGCGACATTAATGGAATACTTGGGCTACACTGAAGTTCCTGGTTACAAAGTCTATAATGAAACAAACGATAAAAAAGGAACTCTTCGCTTTATTGTAGCGAGCCAAGGTAAAAACTATGGTATTTCCGCAGATACTGTATTTCTGAAATTGAAATTTAAAGCTATTGCTGTCGGTACAGGTAAAGTTGATTCATTGTCTGGTCGTATTGCAGATACTACTAATGAATACGATATCGCTCCTGCTAATGCTTTAGAAGATACGATCTTAATCGAAAAGCCAGCTTTTTTGGACGTGAATAGATCTGGTTCTTATACGCTTCTAGATCTGTCTATTGATGCATTCTACTTCGGTCAAAATGCAGCAGATACCGATAAAACATTACACGATGCAGACCAAACAGAAGATGATCAAGTTGGTGACGATGACCTTGTTTATATTGTTGGTCAAATCTTAACTAACGCTGATTATACGCCTAACAAATAATTTCATTTTTTAAAAAGAAATAGGCATGAGACACTTTCTATTATAGAAAGGATCTCATGCCTATTTTTCTACTTCTACAAATATTATTATCTATCTGTAAACATAAAAAAGAACCAGCAATTGCTGATCCTTTTTTTGTATGTACCTATGATCTTACTTATTCTATTCATTCTTATATGGCGGAGAGAGAGGGATTCGAACCCTCGCACCGCTAACGCAGTCTAACCCCTTAGCAGAGGGTCCCCTTATAGCCACTTGGGTATCTCTCCATTGGCTCCCCGAACAGGACTCGAACCTGTGACAACTCGATTAACAGTCGAGTGCTCTACCAACTGAGCTATCAGGGAATATCTAAAAAGAATAATATAGGTAGTACAAGAAATAATTTACCATGATTCCTGAGGCAAGTCAAGCTGTTCCAATGTTAATTTACCACTGCATTTGCCACAACAATATTTGTCTGGATTCATTTTACGTTTGCGCAAATACTGAGTCTGACAAGAGGTACATAATAACTTATAACGATACAGTTCTTTTCGTTTTTGTTGCTCGATCGCTGGTGGGGCCTGACAGTATCGGCTTCCACCCACACGTTTGAGCCAGTATTTAAACTCTGCATCCCGGTGACGATAGCCCATACCATGAATATGTAGATGATAATGACACAACTCGTGTTTGATAATGCGTTCCACTTCTTCTATACCAAATGCTTCTAGTTGATGTGGGTTGATCTCTATATGATGACTTCTCAAAAAATAACGTCCACCTGTAGTACGTAATCTAGCGTTGAATACAGCACGATGTCGAAAAGGCCATTCGAAATGTTCCAGCGAAAGTTGTTCTACCCAAGTTTGTAATTCTTCGTTCGTCATGGACACTATTGCTCTCCTTTGTATCGGTTTTACTCTGTATAACTATCCTTTTACTTCATTCGATTGTTGCCGTTAATCTATATTTATTATAAATATAATCTCTTCTCTTGAATTTTAACTTTATTCTAAGCTACACTTCAAGTATAAATTATATAACCTATTTGATATTTAAAGGAGAATCTACTCATGACTGCTACAAACATGCGTTATGTGCTATTGCAACAAGATTCACAACTTTCTTATATAGAAATGCCTGCTGACTATGCTTACCAATTAAGTGCGCTTAACCTCAGACTACATAAAGAAATCAGTAAATTAACAGCTAAAGATATTCCTTCTTTGCCTCGTGCGATTGCTGAATGTGACCAGCTAGAATTATTAGACGAGACCGCTTCGATTACAGGTGGATTGGACTACATCAATGAATTAGAATATTCTTTTGCTATGCTCAAAGAAAATCATTATCCTCTAATCTCATTATTAACAGAAATTCGGGCACTGCAAGCACAATTAGAACAATGGTATGAAGAATACGAAGAATCTCAAGCTTAACGATTTCTTTTCAATCATGATCTCTCTATAGCAAAAAGCGTACACTTTTCGAACAATAATTCGAAGAATGTACGCTTTTTAAATTATCTTTATGCTTGAGCAGCTTCATCCGCAGAGGACTTGCGCATCGTCAAGCCTACACGACCTTTTTTATGATCGATATTTAGAACCCATACTGTTACATTATCCCCGATAGATACCACATCCATCGGATGCTTCACAAAGCTGTTACTCAATTGTGAAATGTGTACCAATCCATCGTTTTTGATACCAATATCAACAAAGGCACCAAAATCAATAACATTACGAACCGTTCCTTGTAGTTCCATCCCTGGCGATAGATCTTCAATTTTCAACACATCGGTGCGGAAAATAGGCAATGGCAATTCGTCACGCGGATCACGACCTGGACGTTGTAAACTATCCAAAATATCACGTAATGTTGGAACACCAATATCCAATGTTTCTGAAGCTTGCTCTACATCGACATTAGATAATGCTTCTACTGCTTCAGGTGTACCTAATTGCTCAGGTGTAACTTTTAACGATTTAAGCAATTTGGTTGTAGCTGCATAAGACTCTGGATGAATCGATGTGTAATCGAGTGGATTTTCGCCACCATTGATTCGTAAAAAGCCTACACATTGCTGTAGCGACTTCGCACCCAAACGTGGTACTTTTTGCAGTTGTTTGCGACTTGTAAATTTACCATTTTCTTCACGGTATTTTACGATGTTTTTAGCAATCGTTGCATTAACGCCTGCTACATACGATAACAGCGATGGAGAAGCTGTATTCACATCTACTCCAACATGGTTAACTGCGGACTCTACAACGGCTTTTAGACTGCTCTCCAGATGTTTTTGAGAGACATCATGCTGGTATTGCCCTACACCGATTGCTTTTGGATCGATTTTGACCAATTCAGCTAATGGATCTTGAACACGACGAGCGATAGAAGCTGCACTACGCTGAGCTACATCCAGATCAGGGAATTCTTCTTGAGCGAGTTTGGAAGCGGAATATACACTTGCTCCTGCTTCACTGACGATCAAATACGATAGTTCTTGATCTGTAATCTCTTGAATCAATTCAGCGACAAACTGTTCGGATTCACGAGAAGCGGTTCCGTTACCAATAACGATCAATTCAATATCATACTGCTTGATCATACGGCGGAATATGTCAGCAGCTTCACGCTTTTTGTTATGTGGTGGAGTTGGATACGTTACTTCAACTTCAAGTAATTTACCTGTACCATCTACTGCTGCTAATTTACAACCTGTCCGGTAAGCTGGATCGACACCAAGTACACGTTTTTCTTTGATCGGTGCTTGTAGCAACAGATTGCGAAGATTGCCAGCGAAAATAGAGATGGCTTGCTGATCACCTTTTTCTGTTAATTCTGCACGTACTTCACGTTCAATCGATGGCGCAATCAGACGTTTGTAAGCATCTTCGATCACATTGATCAATAGATCGCGAACAGCAGAATAACCTTTAACAACCTGCTTTTCCATATACCGATGAATAGATTCCGGTTGAACTTCCAGTTGTACTTTTAAAATATTTTCACGTTCTCCACGATTGATCGCTAAGATACGGTGAGGTGGCATTTTTTTAGCTAATTCACGATAGCTATAATACATTTCATATACAGACTCTTCCGTAGGCGCTTTGGCTTCTGTAACCAGTATCCCTTGATCAAGTGTGTATCTTCTAATCCATGTACGCAGATTCGCATCATCCGATAGACTTTCTGCAATAATATCCATAGCGCCTTGTAGAGCTTGGTTCGCATCTTCTACACCTTTGTCAGCATCTACGTAACGTTCTGCTTCCACGAGTGGTGCAGGGCTTGCGTGTTGCTCCATTATCCAATTGGACAGTGGCTCTAACCCTTTTTCTTTGGCAACACTTGCACGTGTTTTGCGCTTTTGACGATACGGACGGTACAAATCTTCAACCACTTGTAATTTAGCTGCACTTTGAATAGCAGTCGCTAACTCTTCGGTTAATTTATCTTGTTCACTAATAATCCGTAGCACTTCATCTTTACGTTCTTGCAAATTACGCAAATACTGATGACGTTCTTCGATATCTCGCAATTCATTTTCATCTAGCTCGCCGGTCATTTCTTTACGATAACGTGCAATAAATGGAATCGTATTGCCTTCTGACAATAAATCAATCGTTGTGCGAATTTGTTTTAATGAAATTTGTAATTCGCTTGCGATTTGTTTAATAATTTGTTCACGAACTTGCTGTTCGGTGACTTTGGCTTGTTCTTCTGTGATTACTTTTTGTTCAGACAAATCCTATCCCTCTTTCTCTTCTCCCTTACAACGGAGATTCCTCGCATCATACTTTTATTATCTCAGACAATGTCTTTGATTTCCACCTGAATACAAAAAAACCCGGTGATAGCACCGGGTTGAAATTGCAAGTTAGGCTTAAAATTCAACTAAGCCTAAACTGATCTGGAGCGCATCGTGTACACGACGCATGGTTTCTTCATCCAGATGTGTAATCTTATCAGTTAGACGCTGTTTATCAATAGTTCGAATCTGTTCCAGCAAAATAACGGAATCTCTGTCAAACCCATGAGATTTAGCGTCGATCTCTACATGTGTTGGCAATTTGGCTTTTTGAATCTGTGCTGTAATTGCCGCCACAATAACCGTTGGACTGAAACGGTTGCCGATATCATTCTGGATAACCAGAACCGGCCTCACGCCGCCCTGTTCGGAGCCGACGACGGGCGATAAATCTGCAAAAAATACATCGCCACGTTTTACGATCAATGTCTACACCCCGCTAACTAAACGGTCCAGAGTGATGTCCGCCTCTTCCTCCGCATGAAAAGCTTCGCAAGCGATTCTCAGATTGATCTTAGCCATTTCCATATATCCACGCTGCATCGCTTCACGGATATACCGCTTTTTGCGTTCAGTGAGATAAATTTTGGTGGCTTTTCTGATTAATTCACTGCGATCGGAATCTTCTAAAGCTGCGATACCATCCACTTCTTGCAGAAGTTGATCCGGCAAACGGATCATAATGCTCTGCGCATTTTGCATGTTGTCCAACTGTCAAGCACCCCCAAAACCTTTTCCAGCTCTACCCCTATAGCGGCTGTATTGGTATCTTTTGTGCACGAATCTAACTTTCTGGTCTTTGCGACACATACGACATATGAGGCAAGTTTGCTGCCATCATTATAAACCAGATCATACGTGTGCGTACAGACCTTTCTTGATACTTATGTAAGATTCGCTGTAAATATTCGGTTTCCTTCTGATTCACAAAATTAATTTGTAAAATGTGTAAGGGGATTCCAAAGGGTGACAATGGCATTATTCCGGTAGTATGCACGAGGCACTCTAGCGGCAATCATACAAACGATTTCATAGTGAATTGTACCGAGCTTCGATGCCAGCTCATCAGCAGTAATGACAGCATCATGCTGTCTGCCAATTAAGACAACCTCTTCGCCGATTTGGATTTCTTCTGCTTCTTCAGCAAAAGATTTAAGTGATACCATGCACTGGTCCATACAAATCGTTCCTACTACAGGGACACGGCGACCACGAATTAACACTTCCGCCACTCCCGTTAACATTCGAGAATAACCGTCCGCATAACCGATAGGAAGTGTCGCAATATATTCATCACTTTCAGTAACATATTTCCCGCCATAACTTACTTTAGAATGATCAGGAAGTTGTTTGACGTATGTCACTTCAGTTTTGAGCGTCAGTACTGGAGTTAATTCTATCGCCTGTTTGTTCACTTCAGCTGAAGGATACAGCCCATACAATGCAATACCTATCCGAACCATCTGAGGCGATAATTCAGGAGTATCAATAGCGGTAGCACTGTTCCCCGTATGTATGATAGGGATAGAATAACCCAGTTCACGTAATTGCACGTTAACCTGTTGAAAACGTTCGTATTGTTCCAATGTATAACTTTTGTCAAACTCATCCGCCTTGGCAAAATGGGTAAACATTCCTTCGATCTCAAGTTGTGGCACTTTGAAAGCTCTAGTAATAAAATCAACTGCCACATTAGTCAAAAGACCGATTCTTCCCATTCCGCTGTCGATCTTGATATGAGCTTTAAGCTTGCGTTCGGAAGAATCAAGCACAAGTCCAGCTATCGCTTCAAGTACATCTTCCGTGAATACATTAAGAGTAATATCATATTCATAAGCAGCAGATATACCTGCCGGTCCGGTATAGCCCAGAACAAGAATAGGCATACGTATACCTTGCTGACGCAGCTCAATCGCTTCATCCAAAAATGCCACACTCAAATAGTCCGTACCTAATCGTTCCAATTCTCGTGAAATTTCAACTGCTCCGTGTCCATAGGCATTACCTTTAACACAACATAGCAATTGAGTCTGTGGAGATAAAGCTCCACGAAAAGCTTCGTAGTTGGTACGTAATGCATCCAAGTTAATGTCTGCTCTCGTTGCTCGATACTGTTGCACTTGCAGTCACCTTCTAATCCGTTTTTGCCTATAAAGGGCAATAAATATATGTTAATGCGGAAGTAAGATAACTGTCAATTACACTTGGATACATTAACAAGGCGAATATTAAAAAAGACGATGTTCCGTAGTGCAGTTGCGCCTTGCGGTTTCGTCTTATATCGTAGTATTTACCCGCTTCAAGGTCGATAGAAGCGGGATTTTGAGTATTTTGTAAATTTACATTTAAAATTAAAAATTTTTCATTTTTTATTCATACACAACGGTGTTACCGCAATATTCACAATCTTTCTTTTCATGCGGTGCAATCGTATAAATCGCTCCACAACCGGAACAATCTACCTTTTTAGGCTGAAGATTAGGAGCAGGAGGTTGTGTTGTTGATGCATTCATGGACTGATGACGTTGTTGCTGTTGCCATGACATATAAGGTGCTGTTTTGGGATCTAAAGGATTGAAGATTTTATAATCTGTTGTTGTCGTACTATTGCCATTACTGTTACTTGTCGTCGTTGTTGTAGATGAATACGACGTGGTGGTATTGATCTGCTGATTAGGATTTACATGATTACGTGGCAATGAATTTTGATGTCCATTCCATTCTTTTTGCTTAGCAATTTTACGATTATATTTTTTAATAGATCTGATTCCAAAAAATACAAATAAAAAACTAATAATGAAATTTGGTAAATTAGGTAGGAAAAAATTAGATATTTCCAATGAAGGATTTGTAGCATAGCTCAATAAAGATATAACTAATCCAAAAATAAAAAGTGATCCTAACATCAACATAATAACTCCTGCTGCCATATGATTAACTCCTTTACATCTATATCTTTTTTTAATCGAAATACTTCGTTATCTTGTGTGTATTAAGACTTTACAGTAATAAGCTTACGATTACGTTGTTGAAGTAAGTCTTGTACAGATCCGAATACTGATTTTAGATGCTGTATCTGTTGAACAGCTTTGTGTTCATCTTCAATCGGGGTCTGCATCATTTGTTCTTGTAAACGTCTGACTTCATTCACTAATTGCTCTTCTTCTTGCCAAATATCAGGATGAGTCACAGGATCACTAAAGCGTACATTTTCTTCAAGTTGAGTTAACAACTGTCTGAGTTCACTACGATAAGGTTCTTGCCAACCTTTTAATTGCAGATTGGATTCATTGAGTATGGATCGAATTTCTTGAATACCGAGCATCTGCATTCGTTCTTCTTTATCAATGCCACGTTCAGTCTGCATAAACCAGATCAATAACCCGCCGATCACAAATACAGCACCAAATGTAATCAATTGAATCCAGATATATAAGCTGGTCGGTACCGCGATCACTAACCAGAGCAATACTGCATACATGATTGTTAATGCTTGATACGTAATAGCTACAACCACTAACCCTAGAAATGCAGGTACTGTCTTTTTAAATTGCTCTGCTCGTAGTGCGCCCCAGCCTGCTAAAGACCATACTATCGTTTCTGCTAAAACAACGGTTGCTAAAGAAACCCAAAAACGAACATCTAATATATGAAAAGAAGCTAGAAGAAAAAAGCCAATCACAGTAATCGTCAAAACAACACCATACAGTAAGGTAATGATTTTGATCCCTAAGCGATTATCGGTCATCTTATTGTTCTCCTTCTGGTGTGACACGTTGACCACATTCCGGACAGAACTTTTGACCTGGCTGAACAGCATGACCACAACTGCTACACGTCATCACTGCCGATGCTCCACATTCTGGACAGAATTTCACACCTGCTTGAAGTGCAGCACCGCAACTACGACAAGGCTTAGCAAATGCTTTACCACAGCTTTTACATTGTGTTGCACCTTCTGGATTGTCTGCGCCACATTGATCGCAAGAGTTATATTTATCTCCACAATGCGCGCAAAATTTGGAACCCGGTGTGAGTGGTTGACTGCATTTATCACACGTATGTTGTGTATTGGAATGAGAAGATGTTGAATCATTAAATTGAACATTTCCTGTTCCACCCGTTACATCCATTACTCGACCAAGACCTGCCATCCCTTGCCCAAAAGCACCACCCAAACCAAAGCCCATACCCATGCCTAGTCCAGCACCCATTAGCCCTGCTTGTGTACTCCCTTCATTTTTGGCAGCTCCTTCTAACGTATCAAAGCTTCGTTCTTGTTGATACGTATATCCAACGATATCCATCTCTGCTTTACGTGCTAAGGCTTCTTGCAATCTTTTGACAGAAGGATCATCATCCGGTGTATTAACTGAATCCATATATAAGTTCACGATTTCAATACCAAATTCTGCGAAAACAGGCATCATTTTTTCTTTGACATGATTGGAAATCTCGCTTATGTAAGCATTAATCTCCAGTATACTAATCTGCTTGTGTACCAGATAAGACGAGATACTTTCGTTGATATTCATTAACAACAATCCACGGAAATATCTTGAAATATCGGCTTGATCAAATTGAGATAGTGTACCGACTAATTTCACCAGAAATTTACGTGAATCTTCGATACGAATACCCATCTGTCCAAAAGCACGTACTGGAATAATAATTTTATATTTAGGATCTTGTAGTTGAATAGGTGCAGTTGTGCCCCATTTCATATCTAAATTGCTTACCCGATTGACATACCATATCTCTGCTGCAAAAGGAGAATGTCCACCAAATGGAATATTAACGATGTTATTAAGCAAAGGAATATTCAGTGTACTGAGTGTATGTCGACCTGATCCAAAAGTATCAAACGCTTTACCACCTTTGTACAGTATCGCTTCTTGAGACTCGTTAACGATCAATTGTGTCCAAGTGCCTAACTCTTCATTCGGATGCTTCCAAGCGTATACATCGGGTGTACCGTCGTACTTAATTACTTCTACTAATGCCATCTTTCTTCCCCTTTTCTTTATCTATCTCTATTTTATTATTACATACGTACGACCTATGAGATAAGTCTCAATTTTGGCAAATTAAGGGCAGTCTATATTGTCGATATAAGCTATATTTCGGTTGCGTATTTGTGAAAATAAAGATGAACGCAAAAAAAGAGCCATTAATGGCTCTTTCTGGGATTAAGATACAGCTTTACATTTGTTGTTGGACTTATTTTTATCACGTTCTTTGACACGACATTCTGTGCATATGCCCTGAAAATCAAGACGATGATCGGTGACAGTGAAACCATATTCTCGTTCAATCCGTTTCTCAAGTGGCAATAACCAGTCATCCATAATTTCTTCCACATTCCCGCATTCGGTACAGATTAAATGATGATGTAAATGGGGGCTATTCGCTTGACGAAGGTCAAATCGAGCGGCTCCATCGCCAAAATTCACTTTTTGTACAACATGCAGTTCGTTCAAAAGATCCAGTACACGGTACACCGTCGCCATGCCGATTTCTGGAAATTGTTCTTTCACTAATAAAAATACTTCTTCCGCACTTAAATGATCTTTTTCATGTTGGAGTAATACCCGAATAGTCGTTTCACGTTGAGGTGTCAGTTTATACCCTTTTGATTTTAAGCGCTCTTTAATCCGGTTCAATTGTTCTGTCAGTATCATTATGTGTTCACACCTTCCGGTTAAATTTGCAAGATATCTACAGATTCTAAGATGAGCATAATCTGATTTTCACGATAAATCTATATGTTCTAGCACAACTTATTATGAAATTATTAGAATACGATATGAATATGCAGTATTTATACTTAGAATAATTATAATTCTATAATAACTAAAATGTAGCACTCTTGTAAAGCATATTGGATAAAAAAGTAAATTTCTCATGCAAAAAAACGTCAATGAAAAAAGAGAGAATCTAAAATTGATTCTCATCCTTTTTTTGACGTTATACTAATGAACGATTTTATTTCTATCGTTGTCATTTATACATGAGTCTGAAGTTGAAGACGAGCATCCAGATCTTGTATAACTTTTTGCAATCCATTTACAGTAATTGTAGATTGAATACCATATTTAGCTTCGATCTGGCGTACTGATTCTAACGGATATTGTTGCTCGACGATAAAACCAATAGAAGCTGCCGGTACACCTAGCTTTTGCCCGAGCGATGTACTCAGTATGTATTTAGCTACGTAAGGTGGAACAGATAAAATAGGTTGAGGAGCATTCAATTCTAAACTGATCTGCTTCACCAATTGCTTGATATTATAGGTATGTTCAGGACGATTTAATAAATAGTATGCTTGCATATGAGGTAATTGTGAATGTTGCTCTTCCAATAATAAACAAATCAGAAAATCAGCGATATAATCAACATGGACTAAAGGTAACCAGTGACGTTTTCCACCCGGTACAATACGCATCTTTCCTTTACGTACAGCATCGACTACAATGCCAAGTCCTCCTAATTGCGGTGTAGTGCCTGTTATCGAATCTCCAATCACGACTCCTGGATGAATAATGGATAATGGAAATCGATGTTGTAATGATTGCTGACGAATATAAGCATCGGCTTTGAACTTCATCTGTTCATAAGAAGCTTCATGTTGTAATAATTGATCCAATCGTTCTGGAAACTGGATATGTTCTTCAGTGACCGGACTTTTATAACCTACGATATGAATAAATTGCTTTAAAGAATGAGCTTGATGAATCTCGCTCGCTAACTCTGCAATATGGATAGCTCCTTGCATAAAAGCAGAATACGCTTGATCGGAATGAAGTAAAATATCCATCGGGCCACCTGCATGAATAATCGTATCTGCCTCCATCGCCAGCTCCCAATCTTCATTAGACAAACCTAAGTGCGGTAATCCAAGATCGCCTTTTATTGCGAGAATTGACGAACTATCTTTCCACTTCTGTAATGTCTTCCACTCTTTCCATCGTTGTAAAGAACGAACCAGTACAATGATGCGATAATCGGTTGCCAAACATTTTTCCAATAGTGCCTTGCCAATAAACCCTGTTGCACCTGTCAAAAATAAAGTATGCATATTCGTCTCCTCATCAATATCTATTCATTTTTAATTTAGTACCGATCTGTACTAATATATTCAAAAAAATTACTTCAGCATGGTTGCCAAAGCAAAAAGTGAGGATCGAATCATTTGCGGGTTCTGATGAACATGACCTAAAAATAGTCCTCCTTCTATAGTAGATACGATTAATGAGGCAACAGCAGGCGGTTGCAAAGACTCATTAAATTCCTTACGCTGTATCCCTTCAATAATCAATTGTTCGACCACGATCACTTGCTGTTCAAAAAACTGCTTGATCGCATTGCGGATATGTTCTGCTTCTATAGGAGTCTGTGTGTACAATGTTAAAAATGGACAGCCTCCCAAACAATCGACTTCTTCCATGATTAGAAGCTCCGTAAATCGTTGTAGACGTTCCCATACCGATTGATCATGCTGAGCAGCAATCTGTGTAATCTTCTCTGTATATTGTGTGATCAGTTGATGAATAATAGCTGCTAACAGTTCTTCTTTACTTGCAAAATGATAATAAATATTCGTTTTAGAAACTTTGCTTACTGCTACGATCTCATCCATACCTGTTGCTAAATATCCTTTTTGTAAAAACAATTCCGTTGACAACTGTAAAATGAGATCACGATTTGAGGTTTTATTTTTTTTAATCATAATTAGTACTGTACGGTACTAATCTTAATATTGTCAACTGTTATTGCTTTGTACAGGCCTATCATTTATATATTTATTTTAGTTAATGTTTATGTTAATTATTAATATTATTATTGACTGGGTAAAAAATATATGCTACATTTGCTTTGTTAAATTATGCAAGAAGTATCCAAATGAAGCGTTATCATTATTGATGATGGATTAAAGAAAGGATGAATATTATTGTCACAGTCTAACCTTAAAGCCAAAATGGTCGTGGATAAAGCTTTTCGTATCGCTGAAGTTGATAAACGCATTTATGGTTCCTTTATCGAGCACTTAGGTCGTGCCGTATATGGTGGTATATATGATCCTTCTCATGCGTCCGCAGATGAAAGCGGTTTCCGTAATGATGTCAAACAATTGATACAAGAGCTACAAGTGCCTATTATTCGTTATCCTGGCGGTAATTTTGTATCCGGTTACAATTGGGAAGATGGCGTTGGACCTGTTGAATCTAGACCGAAGCGCCTAGAGTTAGCATGGAAAACGGTTGAGCCTAACGAAGTGGGTACCAATGAATTTATGAAATGGGCAAAAGAAGCCGGTTCCGAGGTCATGATGGCTGTCAATTTGGGAACACGTGGTATTGATGCTGCTCGTAATCTAATCGAGTACTGTAATCACCCGGGCAATTCTTATTACAGCGATCTACGTAAACAACATGGTGCAAGCGATCCTTACAATATCAAAACATGGTGTCTTGGTAATGAAATGGATGGTCCTTGGCAAATTGGTCACAAAACAGCGGACGAGTACGGTAGATTAGCACTTGAAACGGCTAAAGCAATGCGTCAGGTCGATTCAAGTATTGAATTGGTGGCTTGCGGAAGTTCCAATACAGGCATGCCTACATTCCCAGAATGGGAAGCAACAACACTGGATCATACGTACGAAGCAGTAGATTATATTTCTCTTCATCAATATTATGGTAACCCTACTAATAATACTGCTGATTATCTAGCTCGCTCGATGGATATGGATCATTTTATTCATACTGTTATCTCTACATGTGATTACATCAAAGCCAAAAAACGCAGCAAAAAAACAATGAATTTGAGCTTTGATGAATGGAATGTATGGTATCACTCCAATGAAGCAGATAGCAAAATGGACCCTTGGAGTATTGCTCCACCACAATTGGAAGATGTGTATAACTTTGAAGATGCTTTGTTAGTCGGCAGTATGTTACTTACTTTCTTGCGTCATGCTGATCGTGTGAAAATGGCTTGTCTGGCTCAATTGGTCAACGTTATCGCTCCGATTATGACAGAAGATGGCGGACGTGTATGGAAGCAAACGATTTTCTATCCATATATGCACACTTCTACTTTCGGACGTGGGGTATCCCTCAAGCCTGTTGTTGATTCTCCTAAGTATGATGCTAGTGATTACACCGATGTTCCTTACTTAGATAGTGCTGTTGTATATGATGAGGAAAATGAATACTTAACGATCTTTGCTTTGAACCGTCATTTGAGCGAATCATTAGACTTGAATTGTGATGTGCGTTCTTTTGAAGGCTATCAGATCGAAGAACATATTGTACTTGAAAATGATGATCTTAAAGCAGTCAACACAGCAGATGAAGAAAAAGTGGCTCCACATCGCGGAGGTCAATCTCAATTAGATGATGGAATGTTAACCGCTCGCCTTGCTAAAGCTTCATGGAACGTTATTCGTCTACGTAAAGCGTAAGCTTCGCCTTATTGTATAAAAATCAATACGATTTGGGTTGGAATATGTACAGTGGTCTATGTATTACTTTTTTGAAATTTAAGGGGAGGTTTAAACTATGTTGCGTCAAAAAAGTTGGCTGATTGTCTTGGCGAGTGTGTTGATGTTGTCTTTGGTACTTGCAGGCTGTGGAGGTTCCAAAAAAAATTCAGATCCTAATCAATTAACATTTATGTTCCGTGGTGGACCGGATGAGCAAAAAGCATATAATGCGGTTGTCGAGGAATTTAAAAAAGATAATCCGGGTGTAACGGTTAAAGTGATTCAGACAACAGGTGATCAGTATGCTACTAAATTACAAGCGGCGATTACAGGAAACAGTATTCCTGATGTATTCTTCTACAATCCTGCTGATCTGAAAGCATACGTAAATAGCAACATCTTATTAGACATTAGCAAGTATATCGAAAACAACAAAGAAGTTGACCTGAAAAACATGTGGGCAGATGGCGTGAATTTCTATCGCTACGATGGTAAAGAAGTGGGCAAAGGCGCACTATACGGACTGCCTAAAGATTTGGGTCCTTTCTCCCTCGGCTATAACAAAACCATGTTTGAAAAAGCAGGCATCCCTCTGCCGGACAAAAACAAACCTTATACATGGGATGAATTTATCAAAGTCAATCAAGAGCTAACGAAAGATACCGATGGTGATGGCAAATTAGATCAATTTGGTACTGGACTGAACGTACAATGGGCGCTTCAAGCGTTCGTATGGAGTAATGGCGCTGATTGGATTGATAGCACACATACTAAAGTAACTATCGATGAGCCTAAATTTATCGAAGCTCTACAATTCTTTGCAGATATGCAGAACAAATACAAAATCACCCCTGCGATTGAGCAAGCACAAACACTAGATACGTACCAACGTTGGATGAGAGGCGAACTTGCATTCTTCCCTGTTGGACCTTGGGATCTAAGCACGTATGATCGTGAATTGAAATTTGATTATGATCTTATTCCTTACCCAGCAGGTTCTACAGGCAAAACAGCAACATGGATCGGTAGTCTAGGTATCGGTGTATCCAGTAAAACAGCTAATCCTGAACTAGCTGCTAAATTAGTGACTTATTTGTCCGCTTCTAAAGAAGGACAAGAAGCATTGGTGAAATCTGGCGTACAGATTCCGAACTTACAAGATATGGCGAAAACATGGGCTGCTGATACATCTACTAAACCAGCCAACAAAGAAGAATTTATTAAAATCGTAACTGAATATGGCAGACCTTTACCAGGTCAATATACGTACAATGCAGAATGGTATGACCTATTCTTCACTGATGTTCAACCTGTTATTGATGGTAAAATGTCGGCTGCTGATTATGTCAAACAAGAACAGCCTAAAATGCAAAAACTACTCGATCGTGCCGTCGAGCAGGATGAAAAATCTAAAAAATAAGTTTTAAATCTTCCACTAAATGAGAGCCATTTTGAGAATGGTGAAAATGATGTTAGCTTTCCCTAAATCCAAATGGGACTAACATCATTTTCATTCCAGATGAATTAGGGGTGAATTATGAAAACCAAATCTAATCTGTATCGTAAAGAAAAATATTTTGGTTATTTGTTTATTTTGCCACCCGTTGTCGGTTTCTTACTGTTCACACTTTACCCTGCCTTATATTCGGTATATGGATCATTTACCGATTGGAACGGACTTGGACAGATGAACTTTATCGGGTTGGATAACTTCAAAGATATTTTGACAGATGATTTCTTTTACAAATCAATGTTTAACACTTTATTCTTAATGATCGGTATTCCGATTGGATTGGTTATTTCTTTACTACTAGCATTAGGTCTAAATCGTAAAATTCCGGGTACCACTACATTCCGCGTGATCTATTATGTACCGGTTATCTCTTCACTCGCTGCAATCTCTATCTTGTGGCAGTGGGCATATAACGGCGATTATGGACTGGTCAATCAATTCCTTGATCTATTTGGAATCAAAGGCCCTAACTGGCTTGCAAATACAGCTACAGTCAAACCAGCGTTGATTATTATGACGATCTGGAAAGGTCTTGGTTACTCCATGCTTCTTTATCTAGCTGCTCTACAAAGCGTATCTCGTAGCTACTATGAAGCAGCTGAATTAGATGGCGCAAGTGGATTCAAGATGTTCCGTCATATTACATGGCCGATGGTTAAACCAGTTACTTTCTTCCTTGTGGTTACGAATATTATCGGCGGATCTCAGATCTTCACCGAGATTAATATTATGACACCTACAGGCGGACCTGAGTTCTCCTCAGCTACAATCGTATTCTACATCTGGCAGAAAGCTTTTGATAACTTACAAATGGGCTATGCTTCGGCAATGGCTGTTATTTTAGGACTATTTATCTTTATTATTACATTGGTTCAGTTCAAAATGAATGAGCGTTCCAGCTTTGATGTCGATTGATTACTAGCTCGAAAGGAGTGACTACAGAATGGTTCATACCAAGCAACAAAAGATAAGTAATGCGTTCATTTTTGTTTTACTCTGCATCGGAGCTATCGTGATGATCGCTCCATTGCTCTGGATGGTCTCTACTTCATTTAAAGACAGACAAGATGTATTTGCTCTTCCACCGAACTGGATTCCTGCTGTGTTCCACTTTAATAAATATCAGGAAATTTGGACAGCGGGTCCATTATTAAGCGGTATTATCAACAGTCTGATTGTGGCGCTTACTGTAACCATTATCGGTACGATTACATCTAGCTTAGCCGCTTTCGCTTTTGCTAAATTACGTTTTCCTTACAAAAATCAAATCTTTTTACTATTGCTTTCTTCGATGATGATTCCGTATCCAGCTGTTATGATCTCTCAATTCATTATGTTCTCTGAATGGGGATGGGTCGATACACTATTACCGCTGATTGTACCGGGGTTATTCGGTAATATTATTATGATCTTCTTCTTGAGACAGTATCTGTACAGTATTCCAAATGCAATCATTGAAGCTGCCAAAATCGATGGAACTTCTTACTTCGGCATTTATGCCCGTATTATTTTCCCATTGATCAAACCAGCGATTGCAGCTCAGTTAATTCTGTGGTTTATGGGGATCTGGAATGATTACTTACCTCCTATTCTGTATCTGAACTCTCCTGAAATTCAGACGCTACAGATCGTTATTGCTAACTTTAATGCTAACTATGCGATCCAAAGTGATTATCCATTAATCATGGCGGCATCTGTAGTATCGTTGTTACCGATCTTGATTATTTTCTTGATCTTCCAGCGTCAAATTATCGAGTCTGTCGCTATTTCAGGTGTAAAAGGATAATCAACTGCACTCTATCCCTTTTTTACTTTTATCTAAATCTTATCCAAAAACTAAACCATACCAAAAAACGGCTAGAGATTATTCTCTTAGCCGTTTTTTGGTATGCACTGCATTAAGATTGTGATTCTGCTTCACGTGCACTAGCATTAGCAGAATGAATTAATTTGTCATAATACAACCGGAATACGATATCCTGATTATAGTTACCAAATCCTCTACCAAACAGTGTTAACCCGCCGACATGCTCAGACGAAGGATCGACTGCGATACGTAATGTCCACTGACGATCGCGTACATTGACCTGATCCAGATTCACATCAGATAATTTCTGCCCATCCATATATGTACCATCTCTAGATACAGTCAGATGTTTGAGTAGTCCATATTGATTGACAATATCCGGCCACCATTGCGGATTGTACTTACCACGCTTGTCTCCATAATCACCCGGACTTGTCCACGTTCCTAATTTCACTTCATTCAAATAGAAAGTAATGTCTGAAGGAAAACGATTATCTGTCAAAGGCGCTTCTGACGAAATCTCAAGCGATACTAACAATTCTAATGGATTTTCGGTAGACAGCAAAAAGTTAGGAATTTTATATTCAATAAATCCTTCACTAAACCACAGAATTTTGGCTTGAAAACGTTCAGCATCGAAAAAATAACGAGTATCGTCTACTTGCCCGATAAACTTTTCAGCTGAAGCTAAGCCACAAGTTGGTTCTACTTTAAGGTCTGTATAATGTCCGATTGAAATTTCACTTTCATGGTATTGACGTAAATGCTCTACTTTATTAGGAAAAATAATTTGTGCTTCTTCCACTTGAAGTGAACATATTTTTTGTACGCCCCCTTTACCGGGTTGCATACTTGTTGAAATAATTCCTGCTTTCTCTAGCTTTTTGACATGCATAGAGACGATGGCACTGGTTAAACTTACTGCTTCCGCTAATTCACGAATATTCATAGGTCGTATAGCAAGTAATTGAATGATTTTGTGCCTTACACTGCTTGCGAGTGCTTCATACACAGGCAATGATTTATCCGAAATATCCAGATTCATATTCAGGCTCCTCCAATACCAAATGTGTGTAACGTAAACCAATACCTTTCCACTATATCGTTATGTTAATAAAAATACAAACGTTATTCTATTTATGTCGTAAAATTATATTATATATTATCAAAAAACGTGTTATTATCGTCATGTAAGCGATATCAAGGAGGTATATATATATGATTAACATGAATATGAATATTCAAGATATCACAGGGAAAATCAGTCGGCATATCCACGGACAATTTGCTGAACATCTAGGTCGTTGTATTTATGAAGGTATCTGGGTAGGAAAAGATTCACCGATCCCCAATGTAGAAGGCATGCGTACCGATGTGATAGAAGCGTTACGTAAGCTTCATATTCCTGTTCTACGCTGGCCAGGGGGCTGTTTTGCAGATGAGTATCATTGGAAAGATGGAGTCGGTCCTACAGAGCAACGTGCTCGTATGGTAAACAACAACTGGGGTGGCGTAGAAGAAAACAACCACTTTGGTACTCATGAATTTCTACGATTATGTGAGTTGCTTGAGACTGAACCTTATATCAGTGGAAATGTGGGCAGTGGTACGGTTCATGAGATGCAACAATGGGTTGAATATATGACTTTGGATGGGCAATCTCCAATGGCAGACTGGCGCAAACAGAACGGTCAGGAAGAACCGTGGACATTAACTTATTTTGGTGTGGGTAATGAGAACTGGGGTTGTGGTGGTAATATGCGCCCTGAATATTATGCTGACCTCTACAGACACTATTCTACGTATGTTCGTAACTATGGAGATAATCAAATTTATAAGATCGCTTGTGGAGCAAATAATGATGATTACCACTGGACAGAAGTATTGATGCGTGAAGCTGGACATTTAATGAACGGATTGAGCTTACACTATTACACGCTTCCTTCAGGTGATTGGACATCCAGTAAAGGTTCGGCAACTGATTTTACAGAAGAAGAATGGTTTACAACGCTCAAAAATACATTATATATGGAAGAATTGATTATTAAACATTCCAAAATTATGGATAAATACGATCCTGAGAAAAAAGTCGGTATGATTATCGATGAATGGGGAATCTGGACAGATGTAGAACCAGGAACTAACCCGGGCTTTTTATATCAGCAAAATACATTACGTGATGCGATTATCGCAGGTGTGAACTTAAACTTATTTTATAAATATGCAGATCGGATCAAAATGGCAAATATTGCACAGATGGTGAATGTGCTACAAGCAATGATTTTGACAGAAGGCGATCAGCTCATCTTAACTCCGACATATCATGTATTTAATATGTATCAAGTACATCAGGATAGCCAAAGACTAGACTTGCAGTATACAAGCCCTAAATACACGATGGGTGCTCAATCTATAGACAAAATCAGTGCAGCGGCTTCCAAAGACCATCTAAATCGTGTTCACCTGACGATCTGTAACTTGAGTCATAACGAAAGCGAATCGTTCTCTTGTCGCATAGAAGGCTTTACCCCTTCAGATATTCAAGGCAAAGTATTAACGGCTTCTACTCTCAATACACATAATACATTTGAACATCCAGAGCAAATCACTCCGGTTGCTTTGGAAGTCTCTTTTGCCAAAGACGGTACATTAACATTCGAACTTCCAGCGGCTTCTGTCGCAGCGATTACGTTGATCTAACAGAGAGGACGGTCACCCTAATGCCAGCAATCAATCATGGATGTAAAGGTTGTAACCGTAGCCCTCAACTGTCTGACGAAAAGATTGAACAATTGGTCGCTATCGCTATTCAACATAAACAGCCTCATGAGTTAACACCAGAGTCTGTACAGCAAGCACGAATGAACACTTGCTTGTCTTGTCCTTCTTTACAATATGGGACAACGTGCAAACATTGTGGCTGCCTTGTGCATATCCGTACACGTTTATCTGCCTCTTATTGCCCTTCTCCCTATGGATCGCAATGGGAAAAAGAAGATGTGTTGTCAGACATTCTAAGGTATAATGCAAACGGGAATGGTTAAGTACTACGATAACCCGTATTGAATTTTTGGAGGTCTATACATGACAACACATCAAATCGAACAATTATATGTTGAAGGTATTATTAATGACGATACGCTAACTGATATTTTGCATCAATGGGCAGTCGTGCCACTGCTTTATGATGATGGTCACGAGATTGCAGTCGAAGACTATTTCAATCATCTCGAACATTCATTGGGTGTAGAAGCTTATGCTGCTGCTCAATCACTATATGAGCTATCTGTAGAAGCTTCTCGCCGCTTTGCTGAACCGGATGTATATGAAGTGTTGCAAGACTGTATCAGCTTACAGGAAGACTTGTGGATGACCAATGTTCTGACATTAGGAGATTGGATTCATTGGATGGAACAAGCATCTCAAGGAAAGCTTGATTTGCCTGTGATGGATTTCCATAGTCTATTTGAAGATTTGCCTGAAGGATATATGATTCAAGATTTCCATGATGATCTATTATTTATGCTGGAGCAAGAAGATCATCCTAAATACCAAGAAGCTTTAAAACAACAACAACTGTTGTATCGTCAATTAGGTGTGACTGCTTCCTAGTCTATCCCCTATGATATGAATAATGATGTTATTCACATCAAAAAAAGACGCTCAGCTATATTAGCTTGAGCGTCTTTTTTGTTACTTATGATCGGGTTAATCAGGTGTGTACCCTTTTATTCAGTGTTACTTTTTAGGAGTCGTAATTTTTACCAAGGCATTTACAGTAACCGTTGCTGTTGGATCTGTTACCGAAGTGATTTGGATTTTCAATCGAGTCATACGTGATCCAGAAGCTGGATACTTAATCAATACACCTTTGTTATCTACATATTTCAGATCATCGCTAGACAATACTTTATAATCTAGACGATTATCGTTTGGCAATGTAATCACAGATTGTCCAAGAACATTGTTACCATCAATAATGTAGTTAAATGGTTTTTTCGCTGTAGCAATACGTGTTTTCTCTGTACCTACAATACGGTATTGAGCAGAAGATGTATGAATCGAGTTGCTATCTACTGCACCTGTTGGAGAAACATTGTATGCAGCCAATTGCAATTTGTACGTTCCTGGCTCTAATGCTTTGAGAGAAACGGTACCATTAGCTGAAGCCATGACTACATTATCAATATCATTGAACTGGTAGTATCCCGGGTCAAATAAAGGATAACCTTCTTCAGTTGGAGATTGAACATATTGAGCGGCTGTTCCTCTAAGCTCATCGTCCAGACCATACACGTTCAATTCAATAACATTAGAATCTTGCGACGTTAAATGGAAACCTACATCTGTTACATCTTGTTTGCCATCCAAACGAATATTGGTATTGCTTACTGTCACTTCTTGAATACCTAAGCCTGTATCTGGTAATTCAGTACCTACATGCAATACAAATGGTAAATGCAATGTAGGATAACCATTAGCTGTTAATACCACTTCACCTTCATAAGGCCCTGTTGCCGCAGCAGCGTTCGGTTTGACGGCTAATGAGAATTCTTTGGTTGAGTTGCCACCTAGCAAGATCGAACCATTAGCATCCAATCCTTTAAGTGTAGCACTGATATTACTTACATCCGGTGTTGAAGTCGGATTGTAAGGATCAGAAGTGACATCAGCATGCAATTGGATACTTGCTTTGTAAGACACTGTTAAAGCAGAAGTGTTTTTCAATTGTAATTTTTTCGTTTGTTCTGCACTACCTGGTTTTAATACGCCAAATGCAGCGGAAGAACCATAGTTAGTCACTGTTTTCTTATTCAAGTTTTTATCCAAAATAACAATCGATTCTACCGTTTCCAATAATGCTGGAGAGTAGACTGCTGATGCTACATTGGCACGTCCAGCACCTTGAGAATAGACATCGTACTGTGTATCATTCTCATCTTTGATCACATCTGCTGTATTCACCAATGCTGCGCGAATATCAAATGGTGTCCAATCCGGATGTTCTTGTTTCAGTAATACAGCTAGACCTGCAATATGCGGGCTTGCCATACTTGTTCCGTTTTGACGCGTGTATGCTTCAGCATAAGAAGCATCTTTGATAAATTTACCGTAAGCAGGAATTGTAGATTCAATACTTACACCTGGAGCCACTAGATCAGGTTTAATACCTAGAAGTCCATCTTGGTTAGGACCACGTGAACTGAAATCAGCCATCGTGTCGCCACGTTGTTCTGTTTTTGGATAGCTGCTTCCGAATTTGAATGTTAATGCATCCGCAGAAGATTTCAATGCTTCTTTAGCTAAAGCACGTCCTTCTTTACCTGCCATATCAAATGTTGGAATATATTCGAATCCATCCCCTAAGAATGCGCTCGAACCGATTGGACCATCACGTCCAACCACACTTTCAGACAAGTCAGCTTCTAACGGATTGGAAGCTTTAACATTACCGTTGAAAATGATAGCTGCTTTGGCTCCATTGTCTTTAGCTACTTTGATTTTGTCTACGAATGTTGCACTACCACGCGAGATCAAAACCACTTTGTTTTTCACATCTTTGCCTTTGTAGTCACCCACTAGACCCAATCCTACATACACTCCATCTAATGGAGAAGTACCTAGAACTCTTTGGAAGTCTTCGTTTCCTGTACGCCAAGCCATTAAGTTCAATCCATACGATTGACCATAAGCATCTGCTGTTACCGTTGTTGTCTCATTTGCATTGTGATAATTAACTGCCGCAGCACTGACTGCCTCTGCTGTCGCAGCAGCTTCACTACTGTATACCGAAGCCGTTACGGTTGAAGCAAACTGTTTGGTAGGAATAGTAGAAGCTCCTACAGAAATAGCCAATTGGGAAGATGCAGGTGAACCCATAGAATAGTAGTAATATCCTTGTTTGGCTGCATTACCATTTGCAATAACGGCTACAACTCCACTGAGCACAGCATTGTTGATTGCGATAACGTCTGGTGAGTTGACATCTTTCTCAGCATCAGAACCTAGAGATAAGTTGATAACATCCATACCGTCTTTAACCGCACGTTCGATTCCATCAATAACCTGTGCGGAAGAACCGGAAGAACGTCCTGTCTCTGCGTTACGTCCCAATACTTTGTATACATAAAGATCTGCATCATAAGCGATCCCTTTTTGTACGATATCACTTGTTTTGTTCGCTGCACGACCTACAATCGTTCCTGATACGTGAGTACCATGCGATGTACCGGCAAATCCTGTACCGTACGGATCGTCTTCAATAGCGATAGGTGGCTCTTCGTACGGATCGTTATCTTTTTCAAATGAATCGTATCCGCCTTTATAAGCACCTTTCAAATCAGGATGTTCATAATCAACACCTGTATCGATAACGCCCACTTTAACACCTTTACCTGTTAATCCTTTTTGCCAAGCCACAGGTGCACCAATTAAGTTCAAAGGAGAAGCATCATATGTAGCTGCTGTTGCTGTAAGCGAAGGAGGATCTTGTACAGGAATCGTGTAATACACACTATTCTCATAAATAGACTTTACACCTGGCAATTCAGCCAACTTGGGAATTTGATTCGCTGGAATCGATACTTCCATACCGTTAAGTACCGTATTGTAGCGATAATTGACTTTAAGCAAAATACCTTGCGCTTTGGCTGCATTCACAATAGCAGATTGTTGAGAATCAATTGCTGTTTCTGTAGATTCTGTAGCAAAGCTACGTACGCCTGCTTCAGCAGCATATTGACCTATAGCAACCGGTTGATTAGATAATTGCACGATAACGCGTACCACTTTACTAGAAGTCACATTTAATTTAGGCGAAATAACAGGTGCTTCGTTTGAAGTCTGATTAAGCAACACTGTCGGTAGATTGCGTCCTATTTCGTACGGAGATGTTGCTGTACCTGCTTCAGCTGCGAAAGAAGCAGTTGGCGATAATAAAGTACCTACAGCTAGAACAGCTGCCATGGAAACAACCGAAAATTTACGGATAACGTGTAACTTCGTCAAATGATTTCCCTCGTTTCGTTAAGTTAGATAGTGTGTATAATGATTTTTTACCGAACTAAAAGGTAGCCCCAGAATTAAACCGTTAACATCTTACTTTAAGTGTAAGCTATAGTAACCTCCTTTAATGAGAATGTGAGGAAGATTTTGTAACATAAAGTTATATTACCACCTGAATTAACCAGTGGCTAGATATTTTATCCATCTATAGAGAAAATTTGCGTTAGTTATAATGAAATAATGAATTTTTATCAATCTTTAACCAAATTTATAATATATATTACATTAAATGGAATAAAAAAAGAACCTCTCCTATAGTACTACCTTACCCGCAGGTTGGATAGTATCTATTGTGAAAGGTTCTTTTTTGTTTACTATTTAGATCGATATTTTTTCATTATTTTGCAGGTGCTTTAATTTTGACTAATGCTTTGACCGTTGTCTGGACAGTAGGATCTGCTACTGAACGAATCTGAATATTTAATTTTACGATACGCGAACCAGAAGCAGGATACTTCAAAAGTGTTCCAGTATTATCTACATATTTGGCATCATTTGTAGATAATACTTTGTAGGTGATCCGTTCTGTATCATTTAGTGCAATCATGGGTTTACCGATCTTATTTTGTCCATCCAAAATATAATGGAACGGTTTTGCGGCGGTATGGATTCGATCTTTCTCCGTACCTGTAATGCGATAAGAGGTGTAAGCAGGATGAACAGAGTTAGGATCTGTCACCCCCTGCGGATTCACATGATATACAGCCAGTTCTAATTTGTATTGTCCCGGCGGGAGTGCTTTGAGAGAAGTTCCGTTATTGTCAGATACCATCACGACATTATCTATATCGTTAAAGTTATAATACCCTGGCTTAAATAATGGGTATCCCTCATCAGTAACCGGTTGAACGACTTGTGCCAGTGTTCCTTGAGCAACATCATTCATATCATACACATTTAATTCCATGACATTGGAATCGGTAGCTGTTAAGTGAAAACCAATATCTATAGCATCTTTTTTTCCATCTAAACGAATGTCTCGATCACTTAACGTCACTTCTTGTAGTCCTAATCCAGCATCAGGAAGATTGGTTCCTACATGGAGAACGAATGGTAGATGCAATGTAGGATAACCATTAGCTGTTAATACCACATCGCCTTCATATTCTCCTGTTACAGCAGTAGTATCCGGTTGAACAGCTAAAGCAAACGATTTAGTCGATTGCCCACTAACCAGAATAGAGCCGTCTGGATTTACTCCTTTTAACCGTGCTGCAATATGACTTACATCTGGCGTTGCTACAGGTTGATAAGGATCTGATGTCACGCTTGGATTCATGTGTACAGTCGCTTGATATTGTATACTCGTGGTCGATGTATTTTTAATTTGCAATGTTTTGGACTGTTCTACTCCACCTGCCGCAACTACGCCAAAAGCAGCAGAAGAACCATAGTTGGTCACTGTTTTCTTTTTCAATTCTTTATCCAAAATTGTAATCGGTTCTACGGTTTCAAGCACAGCTGGTGAATAGACAGCATCGATTACATTTACACGTCCACTTCCTTGAGAATAGACGTCATATAAAGTGCCTTTTTCATCTTTAAGCGGCTTGGCTGTGTTGGCTAGAATTGCTCGAATATCAAATGGAGTCCAGTCAGGATGCTCCTGTTTTAACAAAGCCGCTAGACCAGCCACATGAGGACTAGCCATGCTCGTTCCATTTTGTCGTAAATAAGCTTCTTTATACGAAGCATCTTTAATTAATTTGCCATATGCCGGGAATGTTGATTCAATATTCGTTCCTGGAGCCACAAAATCAGGCTTGATCCCGAGCAATCCATCTTGATTCGGTCCACGGGAACTAAAATCAGCGATAGTATCTCCAATAGAAGATGTTTTGGGATATTGCTTTCCGAATGTAAATGTTAATGGCGTTGTAGGAGATTGTATAGCTTTTCTTGCTAAGGCACGTCCTGCTTCACCTGCCATATCAAAGCTTGGAATATAAGGATAACCATCTCCAATATAAGCTCCGCTTCCAATATTTCCATCTCGCCCTGCTATATGTTCGGATAAGTCAGCTTGAGTAGAATCATTGATTTGAGCATCTCCATTGAAAATAATAACCGCTTTGGCTCCTTTAGATTTGGCAAGGGTTATTTTATCTGTGAATTTAGAACCTCCACGTGAGATCAATACCACTTTATTTTGTACATCTTTGCCTTTATAATCATCATCCAATCCTAAGCCTACATATACTCCTTGATACAACGTATCTCCCAAATATTGAGCAAAATCATCTTGCTGGGTGCGCCATGCGATCGCCTGTAACGGATAACTTTGTGCATACGTATCTTGACTCACCGAATCAGCATCATACACAGAAGCTGTAACCGATGCTTGATATTGAGTACCCGGAACAGTTGAAGCACCTACTGAAATCGCCAATGGCGAAGTAGCTGGAGAACCTAAAGAATAGTAATAGGAACCTGGAGCAGCTGCATTTCCGTTCGCAACCACCACAACAACACCGCTTAATACAGCATTATTAATAGCAATCACATCTGGTGAATTCACATCTTTGTCTGCGTCTGTTCCTAACGACAAATTAATAACATCCATACCATCTTTAACTGCATGTTCGATACCGTCAATAATTTGCGCTGTCGTACCTGTAGAACGCCCTGTCTGCGAGTCACGTCCTAATACTTTGTAGACATGAAGTTCTGCATCATAAGCGACTCCTTTTTGCGCAATTTCGCTTGTTTTATTCGCCGCTTGCCCTACGATTGTACCGGATACATGGGTACCATGAGATGTTCCTGCAAATCCCAATCCTTGAGGATCATCTTGTACAGATAACGGTGGATCTTCATAAGGGTCATTATCATGGTGAACAGAATCATAACCCCCTTTATAAGCGCCTTTCAAATCTGGATGTTCATAATCTATCCCGGTATCGATCACGCCGACTTTGACACCTTTACCAGTTAACCCTTTTTGCCAGGCCATCGGAGCACCGATTAGGTTGAGTGGTGAAGCATCATATGTAGCACTGGTTGCAGTGAGTGTAGCTGGTTCCTGTACAGGAATCGTATAATAATTATTATTTTCATAAATAGATTTGATACCCGGAATCTCAGCTAGAGTCGAAATTTGATTAGCAGGTATCGAAAGCTCCATCCCGTTGAGTACAGTGTTATAACGATAATTCACTGTCATCTTAATCCCTTTAGCTTTGGCGGCATTGGTAAAAGTAGACTGTTGTGAATCTATCGTTGTTGCTGTAGAAGCCATCACTTGCGAATCTTCTATCGATTGAGTAGTGAATCCTTGTACTGCTTGATCTGCTTCATATCGCCCCACTGCAACAGGTTCATTATTAAGCTGGACAATCACTCGAATGATTTGGCTGGATTTGAGATTGATATGCCGTGAAATGATAGGAGCTGTATTCGCAGATGAATGTAATAATGATGCATTCGCTGTTGATGTTAATTCATAAGGAGATGTGATGGTACCTTCTTCAGCAGCAAAAGAACGATTTGGCGATAACAAGGTACTTACTGTAAGCAAGGCTGTTAATGTGATCATAGAACATGTACGCATAGCTTTGACTTTATTCAAATGATATCCCTCTTTTCGATGACTAAAATTCAAATCGTTTTCTTTCTCTAACAATCGTTTGACATACATAAGTAATAGGTAATGACGACTTCATAAATACAGAATACTTCACTGTTCATTATGCTAATTTTGTAATACAAAGCTATATTATCATTAAGATGTAGTGATCGACTAGACCCAATATAGAACTATTTATCCTATTTTGATAGTTATAATTAAAATATACGCTTTTAATAATCATATTCTGGTGAAATGAAATAGTTATTACTTTTATTGGAACAAAAAACCACTTCTACCTTATGACAGGCGAAAGTGGTTCTATTTTATAGGGTACGATTCTATTCTTCTTTAGGTACAAAATCGAAAATTTGTCCTTCTTCCATAAGATCAATCAGACGATCTAACCACATATAATAACGTACTGCTTCTTCCATTTTCTCTTTATCTTTCATCAATACTTGGGTCGCTGGTGACTCACTATCGAGATCAACAATCAATTTATCGATTTCTTTGACCGATTTGCGTAACACCAAAATATTACTTTCAACCGATTTGCGCCATTTGATAGCGAAAAAATCAGTAAATGTCTGATACCAGTCATATTCGACTTCATATAAGTCTTTACGTGACCCTTTTTCCCAGACTTTATTAACCATACGTAAATCTAGCAAATTACGGATACCTGTACTCATGCTTGTTTTACTCATCGCCATTTCAGTACCCATATCATCTAAAGTCATAGGTTTGTCTGCAAAAAACAACATTCCATATAAATGTCCTGTAGATAATGTTACTCCATATAGATCCATATTACGTCCGATGACTTCGATAACACGTTTTCTTACTTTTTCTACTGCCTCTTGCTGTGATTCATTTAATTGGTCCAAGCTCATGCTTGCACACTCCTATTCTATATATACAGTTTATTCTTTATGATCTGGATATTATGTTTTCTTAAATCATTTTAAAAAAGATAATCTCAAAAGTAAAGTCTCAAAATGAATAGTATGACTGAGAATATGAGCGTATATTAAAGTATTCCTTATAAACTTTCTGTACAGTTTTTTCTGTACATACTAAATATACGGGTTTTACGGTTGATTTGCAAACTTATATTTGTTACAATGAATCTCGTCGGTTTGCAAATGATGAAAATAATCATTTATTTTCTGTAAGTATAATGTTTTTCATCTTTATCTTCCTACTATATAAAAGGGGTGACAAATAGTGTCTATTTTAGAAATCAAAAATGTAAGTAAGTTGTTCGGTCCAAACGCAGAACAAAATGCAAAATTATTGGATCAAGGTTGGACAAAAGAAAAAATGGCTAAAGAAAAACAGATTACTGTTGGTGTCAATCGTGTCAATATGGAGATTGAAGAAGGCGAAATCTTCGTAATCATGGGATTGTCTGGTAGTGGTAAATCTACATTAGTACGTATGTTCAATCGCCTGATCGAACCTACCTCTGGTGAAATTCTAGTCAATGGTAAAGATCTTCGCAAAATGAATAAAGAACAACTTCGCAATGTGCGTCGCAAAACAATCAGTATGGTCTTTCAAAAATTCGCTCTATTCCCTCATCGTAGTGTTCTCGAAAATGTGGAGTACGGACTTGAGATTCAAAAAGTAGCTAAAGCTGAACGTCGTACCAAAGCAGAAACGTCGCTTGAGTTAGTAGGTCTTAAAGGCTGGGAAACGAAAATGCCTGACGAACTTAGTGGTGGTATGCAACAACGTGTCGGCCTAGCACGCGCTCTAGCGAATGATCCTGAAGTTCTTTTAATGGATGAAGCATTTAGTGCACTTGATCCACTGATTCGCCGTGATATGCAAGATGAATTGCTTGAATTACAAGATAAAATGAAAAAAACAATCATCTTTATTACGCATGATCTAGATGAAGCTCTTCGTATCGGTGATCGTATTGCACTGATGAAAGATGGTGCTGTTGTCCAAATCGGTACACCGGAAGAAATCATGATCCAACCTGCTAACTCTTATGTTGCACGCTTTGTAGAAGATGTTGATTTGTCTAAAGTATTAACTGCTGCTCATGTGATGCGCAGACCTGAGACGATCACATTGGATCGTGGACCTCGTGTAGCACTTGAATTGATGCGTGAACGCGGTGTATCTAATCTATTCGTTATTGATCGTTCCAAAAAACTACTCGGTATTATTACCGCAGAAGATGCTGTTACCGCAATGAAAACACAACAAAAACTTGAAGACATCTTAATTCGTGATGTGCCTCAAGTAGAACCAGAACGTATGTTGAATGAACTATTTGAATTAGTCAGCACAGCTAAATTGCCTGTTGCTGTTGTAGATGAACGTGATCGCTTAACAGGTGTATTGATCCGTGGAGCATTACTCGGTGCACTTGCCGGCGAAGTAGATAATGGAGAGGTGAATGAGTATGCCTAAGATTCCTTTAGCACAATGGATACAAACGTTAGTAGATTGGCTGAGCCTGCACTGGGCAGGATTTTTCAAAGGCGTATCTAACATCATCAGTTATGTCGTCGATATTTTTACGTATTTCTTTATGTTGCCACACCCATTCTTATTCGTCATTATTATCGGTATTCTCGGGTATATCGCGAATAGATGGTCGCTCGCCATATTCTCAGCACTTGGATTTTTATTAATCTACAACTTGGGATATTGGACAGAAACCATGAACACATTAGGTCTTGTTATCACTTCTGCTCTAATCTCAATCTTGATCGGTGTTCCACTCGGTATTATGTGTGGTTCTAGCAAATTAGCTGCACAAATTATTACACCATTACTTGATTTTATGCAGACCATGCCAGCATTTGTATACTTATTACCGGCTGTAACTTTCTTCAGTCTAGGTGTTGTACCTGGTGTAGTCGCATCTGTTATTTTCGCTATTCCACCAACAATTCGTTTAACCCATTTGGGAATTAGACAAGTATCGGAAGAATTAGTTGAAGCGGCTGACGCATTTGGGTCAACCGGTGGACAGAAATTATTTAAAGTTCAATTACCACTTGCTTTACCAACGATTATGGCAGGTATTAACCAAACGATTATGTTATCTCTATCTATGGTTGTTATCGCATCTATGATTGGTGCACAAGGTATCGGTGCTGTTGTATATCGTGCCGTTGGACAGCTCAAAATTGGTGAAGGTTTCGAAGCAGGTCTAGCTGTTGTTGTTCTTGCTATTGTACTTGACCGTCTTTCTCAGAGCTTATTCAAAGGTGGACGCAAACAACGCGCTTAATAGTAACTAACTGTATACTCTAGCAACATTTGAAAATATTGATTAAAGGGGCGAATTATACGCATGAAAAAGCATAAAAACTTGCTGCTTTTCTCCTGTATTATATTGATCATGATCATTTCTGCCTGTAACCCGAACCGTCAACCATTTCCATCGTTCCCGGGCAGTAAAACAACCAATAGCTCTGACGCTATTGGCGATCAAGTCGGTTACCAGATTATCGGTATCGATGCAGGCGCAGGCATAATGAAAGCTACACGCAAAGCTATCGAAGATTATAAATTAACAGACTGGACATTGGTTGAAGGTTCTAGTGCAGCGATGACAGCAACACTGGATAAAGCAATCAAAAATGAAGAACCTATTATCATTACAGGTTGGACACCACACTGGATGTTTAGTAAATACGATCTTAAATATTTAGAAGATCCGAAGAAATCTTACGGAGATGCTGAAGAAATTCATACGCTTGCTCGTAAAGGATTACAAAAAGACGATCCAACCGCTTATCAATTTTTAGACCGTTTTGAATGGTCTTCTGATGAAATGGGCGAAATGATGGTAGCTATTCAAGCGGGTACTGATTCTGCTGTAGCGGCTAAAGATTGGGCTGAAGCTCATCCTGACCGTGTTGCTGAATGGACCAAAGGCTTGAAAAAAGTAAATGGCAATACACTTACATTAAGCTATGTAGCGTGGGATTCTGAAATTGCCAGTACGAACCTAATAAAATACATTTTAGAAACTCAACTCGGTTACAAAGTAACTGCTTTGCAAGTAGAAGCAGGCCCTATGTTTACCGGTGTTGCTAATGGCGATGCAGATGCTACCGTAGCAGCTTGGTTACCACTTACCCATGCTGACTATTGGGAAAAATACAAAGCCAAACTGGATGACCTCGGCCCTAGTATGACCGGTGTTAAAGTAGGACTTGTTGTTCCTAAATATGTAAATGTGGATTCGATTCAAGATTTGCAGCCTCAAGCAGCTACTAAATAATCTTTATCTTTCATAGAATTTAAATAGAAATACAAAAAAAGCTATCTTTGAAATCGTCAGTGATTTCAAAGATAGCTTTTTTAATGCCTAACTATAGCAGTATACATAAGTTAAAGCTTATTCTGGATCATCTTTGGTATCGTTAAGTTTTTTAACCCACAATCCAAAAGCAATACATGCTACCACTATCATTACTGCATACAATAAAATGTAAGGTGTGTGTGCATTAAATTCCATAAATAAAGGCAACACAGCCGGCAAAATAGAAGTTCCCATCAGGTATTCCTCCTTTATAAATTTTCAATAACGAATTTTTAATCAATCCTTATCTTATTTTACCTCAAATAATACCCTTGTGCCATCCGAATAATTGTCTAATTGGTTACCTATCCATGAACCTGCGCCTCGATTATCTGAAGGTTTGATATAACGGATATCTGCCCCTTCTCCACCTTCTTGACACATCGCCATCGGCCACTCATCTCGATCATAGCCTTTTTTGGTAGCTATTCCTCGTAAAGATAACTGTCTATTTGCTTTGGCGCCTCCACGGTCTATGGTACAGATCGCAGAATGTCCTTCTGCGATAGCGTCTTTGATATGAGCGGCTGTTTTGGGATAGCGATCAGCAGGCACAACAAGGGTATAATCGGCTTGTCCATTAGACGCTTGATTGGGATTCAATATATTGCCAAGATCCACTTGTCCATTCACTAGATAAATAACCCCTGCTAGAATAGCAGTAACCACAAATCCCCATATTTTTTTAGAAGACATCGATTAAGTTCCTCCTATCGTACTCATTCTTTATTATAACCTGCTGTCTCCCTAAATAGGAACAGACGTTTCAATATACAAAAAAATACAAAATTCTTCTATACAAAAGACGAACCGGAAATCATCAGCTCATCCTCTATATAGAAGAATTTTGTATTAAATTCAATCAGACGAATGAATGAAGATTTGACTTAAACACGGAATTTCGAAACTTCTGTCTGCAAATCCATCGATAAATGACTTAATGATTCAGCAGCATTCGAGATTTCGCGCATAGACTCTAACTGAATAGTAGATGCTTGAGTCGCTTCTTTTGAATCTGAAGTGATTTGTTGAGAAAGACCTGCAATTTGACGTTCAGAATCCAAAATTTTGGATGAACTGGATGAAATTTGATTCGAAGCAGTAGAAACTTCTTTTACTTGCTCTGTTACCAACTGGATTGCACTGTGTACATTATGGAAAATCTCTCCCATTTGCTGTACTGCTTTGGTACCGCTTTGTACTTCTTTGGCGCCTTCTTCCATTTTGGTTACAGCATGTGACGTTCTTTGAATAATATCTTCGATTTTGTCATTGATCTGTCTAGCAGAATCATTAGAATATTCAGATAATTTTTTCACTTCACTTGCTACAACAGCGAATCCAAGTCCATGTTCACCTGCACGAGCAGCTTCAATAGAAGCATTAAGAGAAAGAAGGTTAGTCTGTCCTGCAATATCACGAATCACTTGTACAATCGTAGCGATTTCTTTAGACTGTTCTGCTAACTCATACAATGCTGTTGCTGTCGCTTGTACGGTCTGATCTACATTTTTCATTTGTAGCACTGTTTGTTCTACATTGCTTTCTCCATGTTCAACATCACTTAATGCTTTGCTTGAAGAATCTGCAACTAATGCCACTGATTCAGCTATACGATAAATATTATCTGTATTTTTTTCTAACAATTGTTGGTTGTCCATCACTTGTTGTAATTGAAGTCCTGCTGAAGATGAAATGCCTTTGACCGTAATCGTAGCTTCGTCAGCTGTTTTCACTGATTCTTCAGAAGTTGCTGTTAATTCTTCAGAAGCGGCTGCCATTTGTTCTGCACTTGAACCAATCACTTGCATCAAACCACGTAAATTATTCTTCATTTCATTAAATGAATTAGCCATTTGACCCAATTCGTCTTTGCTTGAAATCTGAAGATCCTCAATCGTTAAGTTCCCCTGTGCAATTTCTTTGGCACCTTCAGCTACAAGAGCAATAGGTTTGGAGAACATGCGAATCACAAAGTATGCAATGACTATTCCTACAATAACAGCAATAACACTAACAACCATCAATGTATAGAGTGTTACATTAGCATCACTATTGGTTTCAGCTTGTGCTTCTTTTAATAGATTAGAATGGTATTCTTCCATCTGTTGCGCTTTGTCTGCTAAAGATAATGCCATCGGTACACATTGCTCTTGGACCATTTTAGTATAAGCAACCACATTATTTTGTTCTTTGTACGTAATCAGTTGATCGGTAATACCGCCATATTGAGTTTCTAGATCAGATAATTCTTGTAACATGTTAAGCGTTGTAGAATCATCGGCTAGCTTCTGTTGCATCGTAGCGATACCAGCAATCAATTTCTCCTTATTCTGCTTAAACATATCCAGTTGATTCGTATCGCCTGTAAGTAAGTACCCTCTTAAATATTTGGTCTGATCGCCCGCCAAGTATCTTAGATCTTTAATCCCTAGTATGGTCTGAACCCTGTCATTAAGTAAATTTTGATAATTTTTGCTAGCTACATGAACTTCATATCCTCCAATAGCACCTACAAGCAAAACTATAAATATCATGATTGAAAATACGCCTGACAATTTCTGTTTAATGTTCATTTTTTATCACTCTACTTTCATATCTATTGTTCACAATTTAAAATTACAAATTCAGGAAATGCTAATAATAAGATTATCGGGTTATCCACCATATGTTTTATGAGCATTTATACCTATTTTCGATAAAAATCGACATATTATTTTATTTAGTGCTAAAAATGTAGTTTATGAGTAGGTGTATAAGCGTTTACAGATTACATATGTATACTTCATTTCTCCTTTTTATTTAACAATTAAACTTTAGTTCTATATCTTAATACCTATATTTATAAATTATGAAACAAAAAGATATAGTCAGACTATACAAGAAATCACCTTTTACACAAAAATTGTCGATAAAAATAGTATAGAAATAAGAAACGTAATATATATTTCTTCCGTATATGTTCATATCTAAATAAGTTACTCATCATCCAAAAGGGGAAATGTCCAATGTCATTCTTTAACAAAATGCTTGCTCGCGTAGGAGTAGGCGCAGCCAAAATTGATACCATCTTAGAACGTACCGAGTATTATCCTAATGAAGATATGAACGGAGTCGTTCATATTCAAGGAGGCAACGTTGATCAAGAAGTCGGTAATATCTATATTAAAGTGATGACTGAGTATATTCGTGAACACGATGAGAAAAAAGAACATGTACAGTATGCCATGGCTCAATACAAAGTATCTGATGAAATGGTTGTCAAAAAAGGGCAAAAGTTAGAAATTCCGTTCTCCTTTATATTACCTTCGCAAACGCCGATCACTTTGGATCGTCAAAAAGTATGGTTGCATACCGGATTGGATATTGGTATGAGCCTTGACCCTACCGATCACGACTATATTACAGTGCATCCACATCCTTACATGGAAACAGTACTTCAAGCAGCTGAATTACTAGGATTCCATTTCCATAGCTCATCTGTTGAATACCTGTCCCGTTCACGTTACGGTGTTCCATTTGTTCAAGAATTCGAATTTACACCAGGTCGTGAATTCAGCAACCGGATTACAGAGTTGGAATTAGTGATGCGCTTAGAACCTCATGGTCTTCAAGTTCTGGTTGAAGTCGATCGCCGTGGACGGGGTCTAGGTGGATTATTTGCTCAAGCTTTCGATATGGATGAGCGTCATGCGTGGTTAGAACTTAGCAACAGTGACTTAAATCGTGGTGTAGAACATATTGCTGATCAATTAGAAAATCTAATTATTCAACAAAGTCGTTAATTTGTATAAGAAGTAAATATTCTTTTCATATTTTTCTGAAGTGGCTAATAATGTATACGCAATAGAGATCAAAAAGGATGATCTACGCTAACAGGTGTAGATCATCCTTTTTTCACTTTATAACTTTTAATGCTTTTGATGAAGTGATATGAGGTTTGAATACTGAAAATAGTAAAGTACCTGCAAATCTTTTTAGTAAATCATAAAATTCTTCTTTATCCACCTGACCTCTATAAATCAGAACTTCGTATAGACCCCAACGATCTTGATAAATCAAAGTTGAATCTTCAAAACCATTACGAACATAGAACTTCCTTCTCGTTAACCGTTGCTCATAGTTATTAGCCATCTCATCCACAAATTCTATATTAAGTATTATCCGATTATTCGGGTACTTTTCTTTAATTAGAGTAAGTGCACGACTTCCATACCCTTTGGATCTAATATTGTTGTCTATAGCTATATATAAGACATACGTTAAGTCTTTACGAGTGATCAAGTACGTAAATCCTACAAATACATCATCCTCATACATAATAAGAAAGTCTACAAAATCTCTTTTAGCTTTCCACAGTAAAAGGTTGATCGGTATCCGCTCGTTGGCAGGGAACGAATTTAAATATAATTCTTTGACTTTATTGATTTGTTGCGGATGTTTCTTTAGTGATTCTACTCTCAGACTCATATCATCAATTCCTTACTATATTCGATTGCTAACCTGTTTTTTTATTAAGGATATACCGATTAGCTTTTTCTTTCTTTCCATACAATACATAATAAAGAACAGATGTTGCGATAACAGCTACTCCTAAAATCATATATATAGTGGGATATCCAGTAATGGGAATAACAAGTCCCAAAAGTGAAGGCCCAAATCCATTTCCAATATCATAAAAAATGAAAAATGTAGCGCTAGCCAGTCCCATGCGATGAGGAGGAGCCACGGTTACGGCTATCGTCTGACTGATCGAAGAAATATTTCCAAAACCAAGACCAATCAACCCTGCTGCAATTAAAAGAGTTAATGCACTATGTGCAGTACCCAAAAGAACCATTCCAATACCGAAAATAATAAAAGCAGGATACATAATATAATTAGCCCCGATACTATCCATCAATCGCCCGGTAAATGGACGGGAAATCAAAACAGTAACTGTATACACAATAAAGAAGAAACTAGCAGTATCTATTAAATTCAGCTCAATAGCATATAAATTGATATAGGACAAAACACTAGAAAAGCAAAAAGTCATAATCAGAACGATAAAGCTGATCGGCAGTGCTTTCGGTTCAATATACTCTGAAAGTTTAATACCTTTACCCTTTTCTTCTAGCACGTCTACTTTTTTCATTTCAGGAATACGGACGAAAAATCCAATGATAATGCTTACGATCGCTAATAGTAGACACACGATAAAAATCATATAAAATCCAGTATGCTGAGCCATATATAGACCCACAAATGGACCTAGACCAGTTGCTACTGCTGTACTAACAGCAAAATAGCCAATACCTTCACCTCGTTTAGATATCGGTATCGTAAGCACCACAAGCGTTCCAATCACAGTTGTCGTGATCCCTAATGCAATGCCATTAAAAAATCGGCTGATAATGAAAAAAGAAAGTCCGTAATTCACCAGATATAGAAGAATCGTTAAGGCAAAGAATATAAGTCCAGCCACCAATAGTCGTTTATATTGGAGTCTTTTCATAAGGGATCCTGTAAAGATACGTCCTGTCAGTGCACCAATAATAAAAATTCCTGCTGCCAGACCTGCTTGTCCCGTAGTCGCATCAAATTCTCTTAGCACATAAAGAGCAATCGTGGCATTTAATAACAGGTAAATAAAGATCAAGAAAAAATTGACTAAAGAGAGAATGATGAAATCTTTTGTCCATAATTTCGGTTGTGCTGTTTTCATCATTTTGTTTCCTCTATTTCTTATACTTTCTTATTTTAAAATGGATATGACTCTCCATTATCCGGTATTAACAATTGAGAAGAGAACTGTTTTTCAACTGCAAATTGTTTCAATTCTTTTTTAGACAATCCCCAGTGATTAGCCGATTCCATATGAACAGAAATGATCGTTGCAGTAGTTGCCGCTTGATGAACTTGATATACGTCCTCTTTGTCCATAATAATTGGACCACCCTCTAGAAATTGATTAGCGCCTGCATTCACTACAATTACTTCTGGCTGATGCGTGTGAATCGTGTCTTGAACACTCGGATACCATACAGTATCGCCAGCTACATATAATGTTTGCTCCTCTGGATGCTTAAAGACTACTCCAGATACATGTCCCATAAGACTGACTAGATCTCCTCTCCCATGCTCCCCTGTTGTCTTGATCAATTGAATCCCTTCAAACAATGTATCTGCTTGCAAAATCTCTACATTTTGAAATCCTGCACTTTGAATTTCTTTTGCATCTTCTTCGTTTTGAGTAAACAGTTTTACGTTTTTGGGCAAGACTTCTTTGGCTACATCATCCCAATGATCTAAATGCAAATGAGTTACAATCACCGCATCGATATGGTCGATAATTTCATTCATAGGAATAGGCAAACTTTCCAACGGATTATTTTGATCTTGTCTTGCTGAATTTGAGAAAGGAGGATACGTACCTTTTTCAGCTAAAAATGGATCTACCAAAAACTTTTTGCCTGCATACTGGATGATCAATGTTGCACTTCGGATTTGCTGTATATTCATGTGTGTAACTCCTTTTGTTTGATTTACATACAGTGTATACTATTGAAACATTGCAAATACATGGTATAAATAAAGTGTTTTTACCGTTTAACTTTATTAATGAAGGGATTTGAACAAATGTTAGATAATACAGATAGGCAAATCCTAGAAGAGCTTTCGAAGAACAGCCGAATCTCGATGAAAGAGTTAGGAGAAAAAATACATTTAAGTGGGCCTGCCGCTTCAGCACGAGTAGAAAAATTAGAAAATAGTGGAATTATTGAAGACTATACGATCAATATTAATCAAATAAAAATGGGGTATTTTGTTCATGCTATGATCAATATCTTTACCAAAAGTACCCATCATCAACCTTATCTTTCTTTCCTAAAAACACAAGAATCCTACGTGATTCATAACTATAAAATTAGCGGAGATAGCTGTTACATTCTGGAATGTAAATTTCCTTCTAACGAGGAATTAAATGAATTTCTGATTCGATTAAATGAGCATGTCAATTACACATTATCTATCATTATTAATAAATAAAATGTGTCTAAAGAAGTGAGTATATGCAAAAGGAATCTGTAAGTCTATCTAGAATGGTTATATTATGAAAGGAGCTGATAGCATGTCTAAATTTTATATGGTTAGAGAAGAGAAATATTCTAGTTATATTCAAGAGACGTTGAATCAGTTGATCCAAAAAGAACACCTGGAGGGGATAGAATCAGGTCACCCCACCACCAGTTCAGACAAAGTTCTACTGTACTGCACAACTCATCACGATGAAGAAGATTCTCCTTATAAATATATTTATTATTTAAATGAGACCGCTAGATTAATCTTTGAAACTCATCAGATTCACCTTACGTATGCTGCAACGATTCCTGAAATCGCTCTTCCATCTAATTGTTCTACATTGGTAGAAACGATACGGTCTATTTAAAACAAGCGCAATCCATGTATAGGGGTGCGCTTGTTTTTTTGTCATATCTAATAAATAGCATGACTCTTCATATTATTCCTGAATTTACCGATAAAGATAGTGTTATGTATATTTTGTAGATACATGGCTATATTTATTTTCCGACATAAGGCACAAGTTATATTCTCAGCCGATGAGACAATACACATAAAAGGGGTTATTATTCAAATGTACAAAAAAATCGTACCTGTCATTTTACTATCTGTAGCTTTAACAGCTTGTGGTTCTGCTAATAAAGAAGCGACTCCAGCAGCCGAAAGCAAAACAGTAGCAACGAATGAATCTGCAACAACAACTGCACAAGCAACTACCACAGAATTTAAAACGTATGATGCTGATTTATTTTCAATAGACTATCCTGCATCTTGGAAAGAATATGATACTTCTAATCTCAATCAACCTTCTGTTCAAATAGCATTTGTAGATCCTGCACCTAAAGCTAAATTTGCTGACAATCTAAATGTAACAATGGAAGCTTCAAGCTCCAATATTACTGCTAAAGCTAATTCTGAACAATTAATAAATTTTTATGAAACAAGTGCCACATACATGGAGAACTTTAAATTAATTGAATATAAAGATAATGATAATAACTCTGGAGTTCTTGTAGGCGAATATACTCAACCAGAAACTAAAGAAAATGTTGTATTAACTCAATACTTGGTTCCTTCCAACGGAAATTTTTATGCTATTTCTTTAAGTTTGGGTAAAGCTTCATATGATAATGGTGGAAAAGCTATGGTTGACCAAATGATTGAATCATTTACACTAAATGATGAAACAAATACAAATAATGAAGTAACTGCTGAACAAGCAACAAGCTCTGCTCAAACAGTAACAGCTGATATGATGACTGAAGTTGTACCTAATGTGGTAGAAGATGGTGCTCTGGATGATTCTACCTATAACTATATTGTAGACAATTCTAACCTATTTCCTGCAACTACTGCTGCTGACAAGAAGCTAGCTAAAGCGGAAGTTGATTCTACTATTACTTCAAAACACCTTTTTAAAAATATCAATCCTTATTTAGACACTATGGTTTCACTTACTGGTGATATTATACAAGTTCAAGAACAAGAAACCGCTTATGGTACAGTTGCAACGATTCACATTACTGATGAAAATGATAATTCTATTGTAGGCATTTATAAAGGTTCTACAGGTGACATACTTGATGGAGATAATGTTACGATGAGAGGTGTGCCTACAGCATCTTATTCTTTTGAGAATGTTGGTGGCGGAACAACGAATGCTGTATTATTAACTGTTTCTACTATCCAAAAAAATTAATTATAAGCAAATAAAAGCAATTTCTAGAGGTTATCTAGAAATTGCTTTTTTGTTATACAAACAATATTAATTATCTACACTTGATTGTTATTTTTTACAGAATAGGTGAAAGCAACCTGGAAATACCTTCTTTAAACTTGATGATCCATGATCTACTCTGATATCGCTCTAATGTAAGTTCACTACTCTCCAGGCTGTCTTGATCAAATAAATCATGCAGTTTCTTCGCGATCTGCTCATCGTACACAATCGCATTAATTTCAAAGTTCAGCCGAAAGCTGCGAGAATCAATATTCATCGTCCCTACAGAAGCCACTTCTTCATCCACCACAATCGTTTTGGCATGTAAAAATCCTTTTTCATATAACAGAATTTTAGCTCCATAATCCAGTAATGTCCCTACATGTGCCCATGTTGCCCAATACACAAACGGATGATCTGGTTTGTTAGGGATCATAATTTGCAGATCAATCCCTGAGATAAGAGCAATTTTACACGCATCCATAAAGCTCGCATCTGGAATAAAATAAGGAGTCTGAATATAGACATTCTTTTTAGCCGATAAAATCATCTTAATATACATATTTTTGAGATGTTCTGTCTCCGAGTTAGGCCCGCTGGACACGATCTGGATCATACTGTTACCCTGATGCTTTTCAGAACGGTATTCAAATTCATGATAATCTTCTTTTTGTTCTTTACGAGCTTGATGCCAATCCAGAATAAATCTGCCCTGAATATGATTGACTGAATCGCCTTCTATTCTAAAATGGGTATCTCTCCAATAACCGAATTTTTTATTTAATCCAAGATATTCATCACCTACATTAAACCCACCAATATAAGCAATCGTTCCATCAATAATGCAAAGTTTGCGGTGATTTCTATTATTGATGCGGAAATTGATTAATTTGAAAAAGGAAGGGAAAAATACTTCTACTTCTCCACCAGCTAACTGTAATTCTTTAAAAAAGGAACCTGAGATTTTTTTAGAACCTACTTCATCATAAAGTAATCTTACTTTCACGCCTTCTTGAGCTTTTTGAGTTAAAGCATCTCTTAGCCTTCTGCCCAGCGTATCAGGTTGAATAATATAATATTGGATATTAATTTCTTCCGTAGCTGCTTGAATATCCTGAAGCAAAGCATCGAACTTAACATGACCATCATCGAAAATAACGATCTCATTGTCATTCGATAATAAAGCATTGGTTGATCTAAGATTCAGCGTGACTAATTCATCATATTTGGATGGTATCGGAAATTCTTGTGACTGTTTATCTTGTAATGTAAGTAACTGCTTATCGACCTCAGATTGTACAAATCCTCGTTCTTCCGCAGAAAGCCCGTAGAAATTTTTCTTTTTAAGATTACGTCCCAGAAAGATATACACCAGAAACCCAACAATCGGAATAAAAAAGAGAATCATCAACCATGCCCAAGTATACCCTGCATCTCTTTTTTCAAAAAACAGAAATCCGATCGACAAAGCAATATTAATAACGGTAACGATCGAAACGATCAGTGTAACTACATTTCCGTATTCCATATGTATGTCCCTTCTTCTAAATTCATCTATTAACTGAATAACACGTCTTTATACTAATATGTAGCTCAGTATAGTTAGTTTAAAGCTTCAAGTCATCAATCACAAATGGATATTCATTTTTTACATACTTGTTAAATGCTTATGTTAAATGATATAACGCTTTTCATTACTATTATAATCTCTAAAAACTTACAAATCATTAATAATTAAAATAAATTACTTGAATATCATTATATAAACGAATAATATTACTTATAAGAGGTGATTATTATGTATCAAGAAGAACGATTATTGAAAATATTAGAATATTTAAAACAGCATCAATCAATGAGCGTAACTGACATATGTACTGAATTTGAAATATCCAAAGATACAGCCCGCAGAGATATTGTTAGATTAGTGCAAGAAGGAGTCGTTATCCGTACTCATGGCGGAGTCTCTTTACCTCAATTAAAAAAAGAAATATTATCGTACCAAGATCGTCTTATTGATGAAGCCGAACCTAAACGAACAATTGGAGTGCTTGGCGCTCAACTTATTCAAGATCATGAGACTGTTATTTTGGATGTATCCACTACGGTACAATTCGTCGCAGAACAGATCAAAGCTCAACATCTTACAGTGATTACACACTCTATTGATAATGTAGGGATTTTATCAGATAGAGAAGATATGCAGATTTATTTACTTGGTGGCTATTTGAATGTAAAAAATCGTTCTTTATTTGGCCCTTCTATTCTCGATAAGCTTAGTCAGATTCGTGCAGATAAAGCCTTTATTGGGGCTGTAGCTATCGGTTCAGATGGTATCTACTACTCTTATGAAGAAGATGCTCGGGTGAAGCAAGAAATGGCTAGAAGATCAGATCAAGTGATTGTGGTAGCAGATCATACTAAATTTACAAGTAAATCATTTTATCGATTAGATTTTGATTATATAGATATTTTAATTACGAATCAGCCTGTTCCTAACCCCTTAAAAGAAATACTTAGTCAGAACAATATTACGGTTATTACGTATCAAGATGAGGAGCATGGAACGAACTATAATGACTAAGTCATATGATGAGGATGAGAATATCGATGTATACTATTTTGCAAAATGTAGAACTGATACTTCCAAATAAAATTCTATCAAACGTTCATGTAGGGATCGAACAAGGAATAATCGTAAAGATTGATGCAGATCCTATTTCTACATATGAAGAATATCAACAAATCGATTGTAAAGGGCAACGGTTAATCCCTGGCATGATTGATGTTCATATTCATGGAGCGAATGGCTTTGATATGATGGATGGTCGTGAAGAAAGTATACAAGAAGTGTCTCGTACGTGTGCTTCTACAGGGTGTACCTCTTTTCTAGCTACTTCTGTCAGTTCTACGATTGAAGATCTTTTAGCGATGATCCATAGTGTGAAACGCGTCGTCGGTCATGAAGTAGGCGCCAAAATTGCAGGGATTCACTTAGAAGGACCCTATCTGAATCCCATACGTAAAGGAATGCAAAATGAAAAATATTTACGTCATCCTGATATAGAAGAAATGAAGATGATCTTTAAAGAAGCCGACTCTCTTATTCAAATGGTAACGATCGCTCCAGAGTTACCGGGAGGGATGGAATTAATCTCATTTCTTAAAGAACAAGGTGTTATTATATCTATTGCACATTCGGATGCGACTTATGAAGAAGCCAAAAAAGCATTTAAAGCTGGTGCAAGTCATGTCACACATTGTTTTAACGGGATGCGACCGATCCATCATCGTGATCCGGGAATTGTCGTTGCGGCTTTTGAAGAAGAACATGTCAGTCTTCAAGCTATTGTAGATCATATTCATTTGCATCCTGCTATTATTCGATTAATGCATCGTTCAAAAGGGCCTGAAGGGATGGTCTTGATTACAGATGCTTTACAAGCGATGGGTATGGGAGACGGTGATTATCTGTTTGGAGGTCACCATGTAACTGTAACCGATGGTGTCGCTAGATTACATGATGGAACGTTAGCCTCAAGTACAGTTACGATGAATGAAGCACTCCGATATACGGTTGAAACAGGGATTTCTTTGACAGATGCTGTGCAAATGGCTTCGACTACACCAGCACGTATTCTAGATCTACAGCAAAAAGGAGCAATTGCAGTAGGCATGGATGCAGACTTAGTGCTACTGGATGATACCTTTCAAGTACAATGGACTATGATCTCTGGTCACATAGTATAACGCCATTACACTTCATTGCTCTAACTTATACAGAACATACGATATATCTAATAGAAGTCTATTTAAAATAGCAAAAAGAGGTTGCCCTCAGGTGATTAAGCCTGTGGACAACCTCTTTTGTTGAAAGAACAGTTGGATCATGTAAAAGATTCAAAAGAATCTTATTACATCATGCCGCCCATTCCCCCCATACCGCCCATGCCACTCATATCAGGAGCGCCACCAGATCCAGCTGGTTCTGGTTTGTCAGCGATAACTGCTTCTGTTGTTAAGAACATAGCTGCTACAGAAGCTGCATTTTGTAGTGCAGAACGAGTTACTTTCGCAGGGTCAACGATACCCGCTTCGAACATGTTTACCCATTCGCCTGTAGCTGCATTGTAACCAATACCCACTACTTCTTTTTTCAGACGCTCAACGATAACAGAACCTTCTTGTCCAGCATTCGCAGCGATTGTGCGAATTGGCTCTTCAAGCGCACGTAGTACAATGTTTACGCCTGTTTGCTCGTCACCTGTAACTTGTACAGCAGATACTGCTGCATATACGTTCACAAGCGCTGTACCACCACCAGATACGATACCTTCTTCAACCGCAGCGCGAGTTGCGTTCAAAGCATCTTCGATGCGTAGTTTGCGCTCTTTCAATTCTGTTTCTGTTGCTGCACCGACTTTGATTACTGCAACGCCACCAGCTAATTTAGCTAGACGCTCTTGCAATTTCTCTTTGTCGAACTCGGAAGTTGTTTCTTCCAGTTGTGAACGGATTTGGTTAACACGAGCATCGATATCCGCTTTGTCTCCAAAACCGTCTACGATGATTGTGTTTTCTTTCGTTACACGTACTTGGCGTGCTGTACCCAATTGCTCGATGGTTGCTGTTTTTAGGTCTAGACCCAATTCTTCAGTGATCACTTGACCACCAGTAAGAGCAGCGATATCTTGCAACATTGCTTTACGACGGTCACCAAATCCTGGAGCTTTAACAGCTACAGCATTGAATGTACCACGCAATTTGTTCACAACTAGCATAGCCAAAGCTTCGCCTTCAATATCTTCAGCAACCAATACCAATGGTTTGCTTTGTTGTACTACTTTTTCAAGTAATGGCAAGATTTCTTGTGTGTTTGTGATTTTTTTGTCAGTGATCAAGATATATGGATTTTCTAGAACAGCTTCCATTTTATCTGTATCTGTAATCATGTATGGAGAAAGGTATCCACGGTCGAACTGCATGCCTTCTACCACTTCAAGTTCAGTAGCGAATCCACGAGATTCTTCAACAGTGATAACACCGTCTTTACCTACTTTTTCCATAGCTTCAGCGATCAATTGACCTACTTCTTCGTCAGCCGCAGAAATAGAAGCAACTTGAGCGATAGACTGTTTGTCTTCTACATGTCTAGAGATGTTTTGCAATTCTTGAACAGCTGCACGAACCGCTTTTTCAATCCCTTTACGGATAACCATAGGGTTAGCACCAGCAGTTACGTTTTTAAGACCTTCACGAATCATCGCTTGAGCCAAAACAGTTGCAGTTGTTGTACCATCACCAGCTACATCGTTGGTTTTAGTTGCTACTTCTTTAACCAATTGCGCACCCATGTTTTCGAAAGCATCTTCAAGTTCGATTTCTTTTGCAATCGTTACACCATCATTTGTGATCAATGGGCTACCGAATTTTTTCTCAAGAACCACGTTACGTCCTTTAGGTCCCAATGTTACTTTTACTGCATTTGCAAGAGCATCTACACCACGAAGCATTGCGCGACGAGCATCTTCACTGAATTTAATTTCTTTAGCCATAAGAATAGTTACCTCCTTGATATTTTAAAATCATTATAATGACAGACCGGCTTACACCGACTGTGTACATGTATATTCGTTGGTATTAAGATAGAATAGCGTGAATATCGCTTTCTTTCATAATCAAATATTCTTTACCTTCGAATTTAATCTCTGTTCCAGCATATTTGGAGAAAAGGACACGATCGCCTTCTTTCACTTCCAAAGGAATACGCACTCCATCTTTTAATTGACCGCTACCTACAGCAATAATTTTGCCTTCTTGCGGCTTTTCTTTAGCAGAGTCTGGAAGGACAATACCAAATGAAGTTGTTTGTTCCTGTTCGATCGCTTCTACCAATACACGTTCACCTAAAGGTTTGATCATGAAAAATAGCCTCCTTAAAATAATATATTGATTTGTTTCATATGATGGTTGTTATTTATGTAATTAGCACTCGACACCTTTCAGTGCTAACAACCAACTTTATGATACTCAACTTGAGCGATAATTTCAAGTCTCTTTGTGTAAATTTATAAAAGTTAGGTTCAAAATAACGATTATTCTACCATACAATCACTCTTACAATTACCCAATCCTAGGGAATAAAACATCAATCGAGTTATAAAAAAAGAAATCAACGCGATTTGGATACCTTCACGTTAATTTCTTTTTTCTTACAATACATTGATCGTGATGCAGTTTCTACCTTTGGTTTTGGAGCGATATAAGGCTTCATCTGCTAATCGATAAATCTTCTCTTCGGTTAATTCATCATCGACAGCCGTCACTACAGCTAGACCTACTGAAACAGTAATATATGGACTGGCATCATTTTGATTATGAGGAATATGAAGATCTTCAATACAAGCACGTAAAGACTCTGCAAATTCATGCGCCTCTTCAATCCCTGTACTGATATGCAAGATCGCAAATTCCTCACCACCCAGACGAAAAGCCATATCTGTTCTTTTTCGCATCTGAGCCGTTAATGTGGAACCGATCATTCGTAGTACATGATCACCTTCATAATGCCCGTAGGTATCATTGTATTTCTTATAATGATCGATATCGAGCAACATAAAAGCAAGCCCTTTTTGCTCTTTGGCTGCTTTCAAAATTTTGTGCACAATACGATCATTAAAATGTCGGCGATTATACAAACCAGTCAAATCATCAATAATAGAGATACGTTCAATTTGCTTTTTGTCTGTAATATTATGACCGATAAAGGTATATCCTGTAATCTGATTATGATTCAAAATAGGCTCAATAATCATATCCAGCCACAGTAAACTTTCATCTTTTTTCGGTTGAATTAATTCGCCTGTCCATGTCTTTTCTTCGTTCATCACAAAGACCTGATAAGAGCCTTCGCGACGATCTTTGGCATATAAGAAACGATGCTTTTTACCAATTAATTCTTCCCGAGAATAGCCAGTCATAATGCAAAATTCTTCACTCACCATCGTGATCTCATCATGCAGATCCGTCTGCACAATAATGACATTTTTATCAACAATGTTAAAGTATTTACTTAGTTGTTCATTTTTGATCGCTAGCTCTTCTGTACGTTCTGCGACCAGGTTTTCCATGTTCGCATACAGACTTGCATTTTCGATAGAATAGACCATATCTCGTGATAGCAAATTAATCATTTTCAGACGTTCATTGGTAAATGCACCTGTCATCAAATTATTTTCCAGATAAATAATCGCAATCAGCTTATTCTGATTATAAAGAGGCATACACAACATCGATTTTGGCTGATATTCTGCAATATACGAGTATGCTGCTAGACCAATTCCTGAACGTGCATCACTCTGAAGTAAGATTTGCCCGCTTTCCGCTACATAATCAATAATGTCCCATGGGAAATGCTGTTGCTGATCTCTACGTTGTTCATGATGAAGCAAGACTTCGATCTGATTTTCGGTATGTTTGTATTCTCCCTCAACCCACAAAGAAAAATTAGACTGCATCACCATACAACCACGTTCTGCGCCTGCGTTCATAATCACAACTTCCATAATTTTTTGTAGCAACTGATCCAATTCAATCTCTTTGGAAATGATCTGCGATGCTTTGAACAACAGATGAATATCAATATTTTCTGTAGAAGAAGTGAGCGTATTCTCGGTATGAGAAGGAATCCATTGCACATGATACATCAGATCCTGATAACGTTTCTCTAGATGCTTAACTTTGGCTTTGGCTCCCCAGACAGAATAATAATAAGAAGCCTGCTTGAAGAAGTAAGCTGCCAGTTCATTTAATCTTCTGGATTGGTAAAAGCGAGCCATAAGTTCACTTGCAATCGCTTTGTATCTTGTAAAGTTACCATGTCCACTTGCAGATAAAGCAAGATGATAATACTTTTCAGCTTCTTTGTGTCTTCGATTAATGCGTAGCCATTCTGCTTTCATCATATGCTGCTGTGTCAAAAAGTTATGAGGAAAATGAATTGCCCATTTTTTCATTTTTCGGTACTCTTTGCGCATACGTAGACGAGCAGTCTGCTTTTCTCCTACACTCATATGTTCATAACAAGCCGCTATGTTCATAAAGGTGTAAAAAGAGAACTCTTCCAAAAAGGTTGAACCTGCTAATGTGCCTACGACTTTATACGCTTTGTCGATATCACTCAACGATTCACGATAATTTTCAAAAATAAATGCAATCTGGATCTTATTAATATAATAAATAGCGATGCCTGAATAATAATTGGCTTCTGTTAATTGTGCTAAATAAGCTTGTTCGCTAAAAGATTCATCGTCAAAAGAATCGGTCTGCTTCAACTCTCCAGCCAGTATCCGGAACTTTTGGCGTGATAACTGAGCGGTTGCCAGCGCTTCTTTATACTTGGTATTTTCGATCATAGAGATCATCTGATCGCTTTCTTGCAAATACTTTTCAATCTCAAGTGCTGGATTCCAGAGATTCATATAATAACAAGCATGTGCCAGATAGAGCATATCACCTGACAATATACTGGAATCGATTGCCTGACTGTATTGTTCCTCTAGCAGTTCCCACTCATGACTCCAACTGTAACAAAACAGTGTGTAGAGCACTTTTACAAGGCTACGCCACTGTAGATCATTGAATTTCTCGTTGATATCCATTGCAAGCTTGCCGTATTCTTGTGCGCCTTTGAGATCACCCATACCAGAGAGCAACATGGCATAACCGATATAAGCACCCGCCGATTCTGGGCCATTTCCATATTGGATAGATAAATAAGCTTTTTTCAGAACTGCCCATGCGAATAAGGTCTGTTCTCCTGAAATAAAGGCAGGTGGAATAAAGCTTACTAACAACCGCATAACCAACTTAATCTTCTCATCTTGTACTTCAGGGCCATGTAATAAATCATGAGTGGTTTTGCCGCGGAGCTTGAGCTTGACGCGTATCATTTCTTTACCTACAATCGCCATATTGAGCTTAGTGGGCACGTATACACCTAGACTCGCCAGACCTAATTTCCCTGCTTCAATCGCTTCTTTCATCATTCCGAGGTACATATAATGATTAGACTGCATCTCATAGATTCTAGCCAGTTCCATCGGAATCTGTACATGTTCGATCAGTGCACGACAAGCTTGATCTCCTGACTCTAGCTGATGAATCAAATACGAACATTCACTGTACAGATAATAAATATCAAATGTAGTCTGATAATGCGTTGTCCAGCTATTGGAGCCTAATAGACTGAGCGCAGTCTCCAAAAACTGACAAGCAATCTCATAGCCAAAAGATTCTTTAGCACGCTTAGCCGCTTGAAGGTTGATGATAATTATACGTTCGCGCTCTTCTACAGAGTCCACCAGAGATACACCTTTATTCAAATGCCCTGCTATTTCCATACTATTTTCGCGGACTTTATCTACTGACCAATGATCCAGTAATAACCAGCCAATCCGAAGATGCAGACTTTGACGGCTCTGTGGATCTATCATTTGGTACAAAGCTTGTTGCAATTTATCATGTCCAAACGCAAACGGAATATCCAACTGCTTCAGTTCAGTACTGACTTCTTCTACACTGCTTAACATTTGGTAATTCGAATGAAGTGGTGTAATGATATCTTCTTGTACTGCGTGTATTAAAGATTCTATGATAACTGTCGTTGTCTCATCACTGACCAGATGAAGAATCTGCCAATCAAAACTACGACCGATCGATGCCGCCAATCCTAAAATGTGCTGCATATGGACAGGGAGCGTTTGCATTTTCTGAATCAGATAATCAATCAAATCTTCATTCATTGTCATCTGTTTCACCTGAGTCTGATTCAGGTTCCATGTTCCTAATTGATCGTCGAAAAAGATCGCTTTATTTTTGTACAAATCTTTAAGGATTTCATGAATAAAAAATGGATTCCCTTTGGTCTGATGATAAATATTTTCACGCAACGGCTCAATAATATCCGTATTGGTTGTATTTAGCGTATCTTCAATCAGGTATTGTACATGTTCAGCAGATAACGAAGTCAATTGAATATGATGAATCGTCATCTGCTTTTCAATTTCTTCCAACGTAGTTGCTAATGGATGTCCTGGATTCACTTCATTGGGACGATACGAACCGATAATAAACAGCTTTTTCAAACTGCTACTTTCCATCAATCGCCCTACCAATTGAATACTGGCTACATCTGCCCATTGTAGATCATCTAGAAATAATAAAAGCGGACGTTGCCCTGCTGTTAATCCTTCAAGAAAGCGAATAAACGATAAGAAAAAGCGATTATTTTCTTCGGTTGGATTAAGGGGTTCGACCATTGGCTGTATGCCTAGTATTTGCTCAAGTTCTGGTAACCATTTGGTAATCACACCTGCATTATTCCCTAATCCATTGCGAAGAGCCAATTGTAACTGTTGGGTTTCTTCAGGCAACCCTTTAAGATACTGCACCAGCAATGTACGAAATGCTTGGATAATCGCACTATACGGGATATTTTTATTGTATTGCTCAAATTTACCTTGAATAAAATAACCGCGTTCTTTCGAAATAAAGCTGTGCAACTCATTAACAAAAGCAGTCTTTCCGATTCCTGCTTCTCCAGATACCAGAGCCAGCTGAACATGCTCTTGAATACCTTCTGTTAAAATGTGCTTCATCCGGGCTAATTCTTCATCACGTCCATGCAATCGTTGTGGAATATGAAATAGACTTAAGCGATCTTCATGTCCTATTTGAAACTCTGCTTGAGGATCATAACATTTTCTAAGATCCGCTTTGATTCCATATGCACTGCGATAACGATCTTCCGGTGACTTTTCTAACAATTTCATAATGATATCTGATAGCGAGCGAGATACTTGCCCCTGTGTAAGGTCATACGGAGATGTTGGCTTCTTCGCTATAATCGAATAAATTTGCTCGACAACCGAATCCGAAGGGTATGGCTTTTGACCAGTGACCATTTCGTACAAAACAACACCCAACGAATAAAAGTCAGAACGATAATCGATATTCCGATTAATGCGTCCTGTCTGTTCAGGTGAAATATAAGATAATGTACCTTCCATCACACCTGCATTTTGAAATTCTTGCTTTTCATTGGTCAGTTTGACAGATAGATCAAAATCGATAATTTGAATCTGGTCACTTTGACGATTCCAAATCAAATTGGCTGGTTTGAGGTCTTTGTGAATAATCTGTTGCTCATGAATACGTCCGACAATATCTACAATCTTTATAGCTAACCGTAAAATAGTTGATAATTCTAGTTGTTCATCCCGGATTACATTTCTTAGCGATTGCCCGTCGATATCTTCCAAAGTTAGTACAAAAAAACCACCGCGTTCTTCCAGCTGAATCGGTTGAATAACCCCTTCAACTACACCTTTCAATTCGGATAGCATTTTGTATTCTTTTTTGATACGCATCACTGCTTCATATGTGGATGCTTTGGCTCCTAGAACCTTGGCAATGACTGTCTGTCCGGAAAGATTATCAATGCAACGATAGATCGCTTTACTGCCGTTATCGGCGATCTCTTCGACCACTGTATATTTCTGATCTTTCCATATCATTAGTGTTCCCTCGCTTTATCCCCTGTTCCGACAATTTCAAAATTAGGATCAAATTTAAATACGTATGCACCTGTCAACCAAATAATCCAACAATTGACACCAAAGAATAGATAGCCAAAATAACCTAAGATCGGCATTTCTGAGAAGATGTGAATCTTATCTAAATACGGTACAGAATATTTCCAGTAATTTGGATTGACTGGAATCCCTTGATTAAACCATTCACTACCAAAGTTCCACATTTCCCAAAAGAAACCGTTCGCTACTGTAGCAATAGCGATAAGTAGTAATGGTGACCAGTTTCCGTTTTTGATCGAGGTAAACGGTGTCCAAAACCCGATCAGACCCATAGCCGCAGACAACATAGGTACTAAAGCTACCCACAGTACAAAAAATAATTCGAATGGGAAATACCCCATCGCAAAAGCAAGAATTAAACCTACAATGTAAAATGCAATCAACAATGGCTTATTCAAATGAATCTTAGGTCCATTGCTGTATCTTTTTTTCAAGCTTGGGAACGTTTGTAGTAACAAATACCATTCAATAATCGCTGGAAGTACTGTGGTATACGATAACGCAAACCAAAAGATATTACCAAAATTAGAAAATACATCTTTATTCGGATAATACCAATTTTCCATCACGAAAAAGTTCAAATACTCAAATGCAAACCAACTAAAACAAGATACGATTGCCAGCAACTGCATTATGTATAGCTTGCTGGATAAAAGAGATACACCGTTATTTCTTTTGTATACGATACCATCCAGAATCAGAATGAATGCCCACCATAAGGGTACAAAAGTATACGGCTCAAGTAAACTAACAAATCCAGCACGTGACCATATAATAAACCAACAAATCAGCAATATTGGGAAAGCAGCCCAGAACCAGATCGGAAAAGGTACACTTGTTTTGGCGACACGTACAATCTTCTCTTTTTTAAATCCGAACAAACGTGGAAATAATAAAAATATAAGTATGAATGCTGCGATACAACATGCACCTATAAAATAAATTAAATTAAACCCCGGATCTTGTACATTATTTTGTACAGGAAATACTCCATATCCCGGAGGCAATCCATCCCATTTCGCCAAACTCCCCAGTAATGGCAAAATAAAAATCAACGCAAATGTAGACAATAAAAATATGATTTTTTTCATGATACTTATCCCCTTTTTTCGTTCCTTACCTTATCATTTTAAACCAACCACTCTGTACAAATACTGAACAAAACACTCTCTTTTTTGCTTTATCTATGCTTTTATGCAGTATTTGTCATATTTTGACGATTATTTTATTTTCCTTTCTAAAATAAGTTATTTTTTCTATTTCTTCTCTCTATTATTTATAATAGTTGATGTTTAAAAAAGATAGTGATTTTTTTATAAAAACTTCAAATAAAAAGAGTATTTTTGCTAGCTTTGCCTGAATTTCCAGAACATAGCTACTTTGCAAAAATACTCTTTTTCACTTTATAGATAGTATTTACTTTTTGATATATGCTACTCTTCACCTATTGAAATCTTATAGCTCTTGCTCCAATCGTGTAGCATCTAATCGTTGTTGTTTACGATGAACAACACCTGACAGGATCACACTTAACTCATATAAAAATAACAACGGAATCGCAACCAAAATATCAGATATAAAATCAGGCGGTGTAATCACGATTGCTATAAATACCAGAACCAAGTAAGCGATTTTTCTCCATTTACGCAGTACCGTTGGATTAAGAATACGTAATGTCGTTAGGAACATAATCAAGATCGGCAATTCAAATAGCGCTGCTACTGGAAATACGATATTCGACATAAACGTGAAGTATTGCACGACTCCGTATGTTTCCGCTAATCCCATATTACGCGTGACATTGGAGGTAAACGTGAGCGCCATCGGAAAGACGACATAATAAGCAAATAAAACGCCTAGTAAAAACATCATAAATACAAAAGGAACATAACGTAAAGCAGCTCTGCGTTCTTTATCTAACAGTCCAGGGCTAACAAATGCCCATATTTGATAGACGGTGACCGGTAAAGCAAGTAACAAAGCAACGACCATTGCAATCTTCATATACAAGCCAATTCCATCCCAAAATGAAAAGACATGAAATACAAGATTTCGCGCAGTCTCTGCGGCAACTAAATACTGATATATTGGTTGAGCGACAAATAGCCCCAAAATCATACCTATAAATAACACAGCGATAATCATAATCAATCGTCGCCGTAATTCTCCTATATGTTCGATCAAGGACATCTGCTTTTCAGGATTATCCATAGGTTCCTCCTATCTCAAAAGAAAATCCCTTCCGTAGGGAAGGGATTCGGAATGGTCTGCATCCTTTTAACGTTTATCTTCTGGTTGAACAGGTGGAATAACTTCTGCGGACTGAATAGAATCGGTACGAGTCTTTGATGTTGTATCATCATCTTTCATCATATCCCGTGTGCCTTCTTTGAACTCACGGAAAGTTCTTCCTACAGCACGTCCTAATTCAGGTAGTTTATTTGGACCAAATAAAATAAGCGCCAACACTATCAACAATATAAATCCTGTAGGTCCTATACCACTAAGCATTTGGTATTCCTCCTTATTAATCAGACAAAGCTAGCTTTGTCTTTTTTATCATAGCATATTCAAATGTACAGTTCATCTTTGGAGATAGGATATAACAACGACAAAAAGACACAATTCTTTATTCAAAAAAATTGTGGTACACCTACTCTTATAACGGCTAAGCTTGATCGTTCTTAACGCTCATCTGGATTACTGTATTGACCTGTAATCATCAGTAGCGCTTCAGGCAATTGATCCATAATAGCGGCTAAGTGTTCATGTACCCCTTTGGGTGTACCTGGCAAGTTCACAATAAGACTGCGTTCACGGATACCACAGATGCCACGAAATAACATAGCAGAACGATTTTTCTTCATTACTGTAGCACGCATCGCTTCTGCCATTCCGGGTACTTCACGTTGAATCACCCGCCGTGTTGCTTCAGGAGTAACATCTCGCTGCGCTAGCTCGGTGCCCCCAGTCGTTAATACCAGATCTGCATTGAAATACTCTGTCATCTCAATCAATGCTGCAATAATTTCATCAGGCTCATCAGGCACGACCCGGTATTCAACGATTTCTCCACCTAATTCTTCTTCAATTAATTCCCGAATGACTTGTGCACTTGTGTCTTCTCTTTCTCCTCGTGCACCTTTGTCACTGGCTGTAAGAATAGCCGTTCTCCAAACCATGCTCTCACCCTCCCCATCTATCTGCCATCTTCCTCTATCTATTACATCTGTATTCATCGATTCAGGTGGATCACTATTCTTACTATAAGGATTCGTCTCTATCACGTATATGGATGACTTCTATTCGTTTCTTTTAAAATCTCCATTTTTTCCGCCGCTTTTGGATAACAGCATCGTCGGTCCAATCACCATATCTTTTTGTAATGCTTTACACATATCATATACGGTCAAAGCAACAGCAGAAGCCGCGGTTAAAGCTTCCATCTCTACACCTGTTTTACCTTCTGTTTTCACTTGAACTTCAATATGAAGCTCATCATGATCATTATCTCCAAAGGTAATATTTACACCTGTTAAAGGTAAAGGATGGCACATTGGAATCCAATCTGATGTACGCTTGGCAGCTTGGATTCCTGCTACCTGTGCAACAGCCAATACATCGCCTTTACCTACCTGTCCTGCTTTGATCGCAGCCAGTGTTGCTGGTAACATCTGAACGGTAGTTACTGCAATCGCTGTACGTGATGTACTTTCTTTATCTGAAATATCGACCATCCGCGCACGTCCTTGCTCATTAAAATGAGTCAGTTTCCCTGCCGGTGTTGGTAGACCTTCATACTCTTGATTATGTTGATCACTCATCGTTATCTATCCCACCTATTGTGTCTACTTCTCGCTTTTTGTTGTTACTTTATATTCAGACGCCATAAACAGCACGTCGATACGGAAATCATGCGATTCCATCGGAATCTTTTCCGTGATTTGCGTGCCAAAAACAAATGCTCCACATACAGATAGATGAGAAGAAGTCTGCTCTAATCTGGACATAAAACGATCGTAGTATCCACCACCATAACCAATACGTCCACCTTGCTTATCATATCCAAGTCCCGGAACAAGAATAAGATCTATCTCTTGCCACGCTGATTCGGGTACTATTGGCAGGTCGTGCTTAGGTTCGGGAATACCAAAAGCTCCAGGTTCGATATCATGAATACCTGTAATTGGGTATAAATGAAAAAGAGCATCTTGCGCTGCATCAATACGCGGGGCAAAAACAGTATCTCCTGCTTGCCAGCATTGATGCAATAAGGGCATTGTATCTGGTTCATCACGATACGCCAGATAAGTAAATAAAGTTAGTGTTGATTTTTGTTTTTGTTGACGCAATTGATTCATATATGAGGCAGCAGCAGCACAAATGTCTGCTGATTCTTGTAATCGTTGTTCAGGAGTTAATGCCATTCGCTTACGTTTCAACTCTTGTCGTAAACGCTGTTTATTTGAGACGATTTCCATGGTTTACCTCCTTGCACAGACCAGGCTGTTGTAGGAATAATAAGCCTGTATGATCATCGCAAATTTCGCAAAAATCCCGATAGTGACAGTGTATCATTGTTCTTTCCAAAAACCAACTTCACCCTCTATTAAAAATGATCTACGGTGCAAATTAACATCCTTTCATGTAAACTAAATACAATAACTTTTTATACAAATTCATGATTTTCAATTATATATATGATGTGGGGGCTCAATCAGTCAATGTTACTGCAAGCAAATGGAATTACTAAACTGTACGGAATTACACCTATTTTAGAAGGTTTGAATTTGCAAATTGAAGAAAGAGAACGGATTGGTCTGGTCGGGGTAAACGGCGCAGGCAAATCAACCTTGCTCAAAATTATTGCAGGTGAAATGTCTTATGATAGTGGGCAGATTTTCCGCAATAAAGAAATGACACTTGGTTATCTAGCGCAAAATAGTGGATTACATCATGGCCATACGATCGGCGAAGAAATGCGTTCTGTATTTGCTAACTTAATTGATACCGAACAAGAATTACGTGTTATGGAACAACAGATTGCTGATTCTGCCATGATGGAAGATGACAAAGGATATGCTGATCTTCTCGCTCGTTATGCAGAACGTTCCGAGTGGTTCCGTGAACAAGGCGGATATGAAATGGATACACGGATTCGCAGTATTTTGCATGGTATGGGATTTGGTGACTTTTCTCAAGAAACCACTGTCGAGACGCTAAGTGGCGGGCAAAAAACAAGATTAGCACTGGCACGTATTCTGTTACAAGCACCTGATCTATTAATGCTGGATGAACCGACCAACCATTTGGATATCGATACTCTGACATGGCTAGAAGATTATTTACGTGGTTATTCGGGTTCATTACTGGTTGTATCGCATGACCGTTATTTTCTAGATCGCTTAGTGACTACAATTGTCGAGATTGAGCGTCATCGTTCCAAACGATATACCGGTAACTACAGTCGTTATATTGATATCAAAGCCGCTGAATATGAAACGGCAATGAAACAGTTCGATAAACAACAAGGTGAAATCGCACGTATGGAAGCTTTTGTGCAAAAAAATATTGTACGCGCATCCACGACCAAACGTGCACAAAGTCGTCGTAAAGCACTTGATAAAATGGATCGCTTGGATCGTCCTGCAGGTGACCTCAAAAAAGCAAACTTCTCATTCGGTGTATCTGTCGTCTCTGGTAAAGAAGTGTTGCGTGTACATCAATTGACTCTTTCGTATGAAGATAAGCAAAAGCTTTTTGAACCGATTTCATTTGAATTAAGACGTGGAGATATGGTTGCACTTATTGGACCGAACGGAACCGGTAAAACCACTATGCTAAAAGCACTTATTGATGAGCATCAGCCAGACACTGGTAAGATCGAATGGGGAGCAAAAGTAAAAATTGGCTACTATGATCAAGAACAAGGTCATTTGAATCCCAACAATACTGTGCTTGAGGAAGTATGGGGTAGTTTCTCTCATTTAGAAGAAGTACGTATTCGTACAGTGCTTGGTAACTTCTTGTTCAGTGGTGAAGATGTACTCAAAAAAATATCTGCGCTTAGCGGTGGTGAGAAAGCCAGAGTTTCTTTGACCAAATTGATGTTACTGGATGCCAATATGCTGATTCTAGATGAGCCAACCAACCATCTGGACTTAATGAGCAAAGAAGTGTTAGAATCCGCGCTGATGGATTATGAAGGCACCCTATTATTTATTTCACATGACCGGTATTTCTTAAATAAAATGGCAGAACGAATCTTAGAATTGCGTCCTGAAGGATTAACGGCTTATCTTGGGAATTTCGATGATTATACAGCTAAAAAACAAGAATTACTCGAAATCGCTGCTGAAAATGCACTACAACAATCCAAAAATAATACGACTACAACAGGGACAACAGAAGAACCCTTTGCCAATTCGTATGAAGAAAGCAAACAAGCCAAACGAGATGAGCGTAATCGTCAACGACGCACAGAACAATTGGAAAAAGATATTGCCGATTGGGAAGAACGTATCAGTGAATTGGAGCAACAATTAACACTTCCTGAGGTCTATCAAGACTATGAAGCTGTCCAAAAGCATCAAGAGGAAATTGCTCAATTGCAACAGTCATTAGAAGAGGCTTATGAAGAATGGGAAACGTTAGCTGCGGAATAATAGTTCGTTTTGTCAAGACTTGTACACGAGATTGTAAAAGATCAAAAACTTTATTTTAAGCAAGTAAAAAAGTTTACAAACAAAGTTATCCACAAAATTAGCGATTTATTGATCACAAAAAATGACCCATTAGGGTCATTTTTCACTGTTATACTACTATTTTTTATCCATATCCATATTTATCCACCGAGTTATGCACATTATCCACAGATTTCGAGCAAATCAGGTGATAAACATATCCCCTATTTCATCATTTTGAAAAAGCTTCGTATAATCACTTATTTTGTACTTATACACACTTTGTGGGGGATATGTGGATAACTTTGTTAACATCTTGACAAATCATTCTTCATTCTAATGGTTTCTGTAAACGCCTGATTACATGCAGATACAAAAGCAATCGCTGCCGTTTGTAACGAATCTTGTCCGGAAGCGGTACCACGGAAGGTCTGTTTCTGATAACAGATTGTTGCCACAGCATCTGTGTATGCTATACCGTTCGTATAGAACGATTGCATTTCCATATCTTCCAATTGTATACCTTCTATTTCATCTTCTGAGTGTTCAATCATCTCTTGGCCCATATATTGTTGAACGGCTTGTTGAAGACTATTCATCACCGATTGCATCGCTCCAATAGCAATCGATTGAGTCGTATATGGATGATCATGACTGTTTAAGGTGACTTTGGATGCGATCGTTCCATCTGAATGAGCATTCCACTGAATATCTTCAATCGAAAGTTGAGACTGGGTGATTGCGTTTGAATTTCCTGTCAACATTAATAGCTCTTCATCTGTCACATGATGTTTGTGATCGGCGTATTTTTTGAAATCTTCATACCATTGATGAAGTTGTTGCTCTTCAGGATAAATATCATATTGTGCTAGACGATTAGAAAGAGCATGTCGACCTGAATGCTTTCCTAATATAATCATCGTACGCGGAATACCTAATCGTTCTGGACTCATAATTTCATACGTCGATAGGTCTTTTAATAATCCATCCTGATGGATTCCTGATTCATGTCGGAATGCATTTCTACCGATTACTGGTTTGTTATAAGCTACTGGAAATCTCATCGCTCGGCTCACTTCATGTGAAATTTCATATAATGCTTCTGCGCGTATATTCGTTGTTACATCTAGACTATTACGGCGTGTCTCAATTGCCATGACCAATTCTTCCAATGCACAGTTCCCTGTACGTTCACCGACTCCGTTAACAGTGACTTCTACTTGATCTGCACCTGCTTGAACCGCTGCTAGACTATTCGCTACTGCTAATCCTAGATCGTTATGACAGTGTGCACTCAACTGAACATTTTCAGCTCCTCGTGCTCCTTGACGAACAGCTCTAAACATCTGTCCATATTCGTCTGGCAAAGCATATCCTACAGTGTCAGGCAAGTTAATAATCGTTGCCCCTGCGGCAATAGCCACCTCTACCATTTCAATCAGATCATCTATTGCTGTCCGAGAAGCATCCATCGCTGTAAATTGCACACGATCGGTAAACTGCTTGGCAAAAGACACCATATCATGCGCAATCTGCACCGTTTCTGCTCTTGTTTTGCGTAATTGATGTTGTAAATGGATATCGGAAGAGGACAAAAACAAGTGAATTCTGCGATTAACAGCATCCTCTGTTGCTTTGGCGGCGGCTTCGATATCGATTTTTACAGCTCGTGCAAATCCACAAATTTCAAATTGCTGAAATGTTCTAGCTATTTTCTGTACGGCTTCGAACTCTCCCGGGCTGGAAATAGGAAAACCAGGTTCTAGCACATCGACACCTAACGCTTGTAGCCGTTCTGCCAATGCTATTTTCTGATCCCATTGTAGTGTCGCTCCCGGTGCTTGTTCTCCATCACGCAAAGTGGTATCTAAAATAGCAATCTTTTTGTAGCTTGGTTGACTGATCTGACTCATCTTATTCACGCTCCCAAATTCTTTATTTGCATACATGATTAGATACATTTCAAGAAAAAAGAATACAAAAAAAGCCTGACTTCTCTCACTAATGTAAGAGACGCCAGACGATGCTGTCGCGGTACCACTCTTGTTGGAATCGTATTGATTCCCGCTTAATCTGATCCAGTAGATGTACATAGATAATAGGCATATGTACTGGATCAGCATTGGATGACGGGAATGACCCGTAAGTAAGTACGATGATGACATCTATCATCATGTTCCCTACTTCCGCTCCCAGGCGAGTTCAAAAGACCATCTACCGTATTGCGTCGCACCTTCCCGCAACTCTCTGATTGTGGTAGCTTTCTTTTTACTACTCCTGTTCTTTGCGTGTGTGTATATGATGTTATTAGTAAGTTTGTGAATTCACAGTTCGTTATCTATTCCAATAGAGCGATAGTATCTCTTTATGAAAATACCAAAAAACCGCCATCTCTGTAAAAGAGACGACGGTTGATTTACCTTCGCGGTACCACTCTTATTGGACGCTGATTAGAATCATTCAAAACGGCGTCCCGCTTTATCCATTAAAATGCATTATATGAAATACAATCTAATGGTATCCGATCACGGGGATCAACCGTAATGATGTACCTGTCTACTCGTTAGACTTTCCATCATTCCGCTCCCGGGTGAGTTCAGGGTTGCCTTCATACTGCGTTGCACCATCCCGCAGCTCTCTGGATTCAAGCGAATCTCCCTACTAATCCCGTTCCAAGCGTTTATTCTATTTAAGATGAAGATCATTATAGATAACGAATTATTGATATTATAAAAGCGCGAGTTGCATTAGTCAATACTATTTTCAGTTTGCTCTACAGGTTGATACGTGACCGACCATTTTTCAAGTGAAAGAGATGGCTCTGCTTTCATATCCAATGTAGTGAATTGACTATGTTTCCATTTCAAATAAGCAGCTGCTCCGATCATTGCTGCATTATCAGTACAATACTCAAACGGTGGAATCAACAACTCAATCTTTTCTTTTTCACAACGATCAGTTAGATTCGCTCGTAACCCACGGTTAACAGCTACTCCACCACATAATAACAACTGCTTCGCTCCATACTGGCGCACTGCACGAACAGCTTTTTCCACCAGTACTTCAACTACCGATTCTTGAAAACCTCGTGCGATCTCGCCTATCATCGGTTCTTCGCCGCGCATCTTCTTCTGATTGACTACATTCAGAACGGCTGACTTCAATCCACTCAGGCTAAAATCATATGAATTGGCTTCTAACCATACTCGTGGCAAAGATACTACCGATTCTGCTTCCATCGCCAGATTATCTACATAAGGTCCACCCGGATAAGGGAATCCTAATGCTCGTGCTACTTTGTCGTACGCTTCCCCTACTGCATCATCACGAGTGCTACCGATCAATTGAAACTGTCCTTCAGATTCTAGTAATACCAGTTCAGTATGTCCACCTGATACGACCAATGCCATCGAAGGATATTGTATCTCTGCGGTTAAATTATTTGCATAAATATGACCTGCAATATGGTGGGTTCCGATCAAAGGCTTGTCTAATGCAAATGCCAAACTTTTTGCCGCCATAATGCCTACTAATAAAGCACCTACTAAGCCGGGGCCTTGAGTAACTGCAATAGCTGAAATATCTTCTAATGCAACTCCCGATTCTTGGATTGCTTCTTCAATCATCAATGTAATACTTTCTACGTGTTTGCGTGAAGCGACTTCGGGTACCACACCGCCAAAAGCTTTGTGTGTCTCTATCTGACTCGATACGAGATTGGACAGCACGATTTTACCATCTTTCACAATAGACACGGACGTCTCGTCACAGCTCGTCTCTATCGCTAGAATATGGCATCCTTCACGTTGTATATCTTGTTGCATCATGTTTATTCCACGCTTCCTTCCAGATGACCTTGCGCTTCGGCTAACTCGCACCACATAATCATGGCATCTTCATTATTATCCGAATAATACCCTTTACGAATACCTGCGTTACTGAAACCTAATTTCATATATAATTGCTGTGCGATCTCATTGGAGACGCGTACTTCAAGTGTCATGCGTAACATTCCTAATTCTAGCGCCCAGTTCATCAGTTCGACTAATAAAGCTTCTCCAAGCTTACGTCCACGATAAGCTTCCCGAATCGCAATATTGGTAACATGAGCTTCATCCATAATCGTCCACATGCCTGCATAACCGATCGTTCGTCCATCGATTACCATCACCATATAACGAGCAAAATGATTCATCGTCAATTCATTACGAAATGCTTCTTCTGTCCAGGGGAGTGTGAATGCTTCATGTTCAATCTCCATCACTTCTGGAATATCATCAATCGTCATTTTACGTAGCACAGGTTGTTGTTGATTCTGCTCGTATCGTAATGCCATGAGCACACTTCCTTTCTATTTTGACTGGCGTAGCAAATTCGCTTCAGCTTCTGACAGTTGTGTGTAATTGGGTAGTAAATGATGCGTATCATCATATTTGCCATCTAAAAGTAGACTTGCTCCGACTTCTCCTGCACATCCTGCATCAAGTCCACATGCTAGTATGGTGATCTTCGCTTCAATAACATCCTGTAAACGCTCTGCTCGCTCTTGATGGTTAGCCGTTTCTCCGACGATCAAAATATGATGCGGACGTTCTTGTTCAGACAACCCCTGATACTGAGCAGCAATCTGATCCATCCAATGATCCATAAGCATAATCCGATCTTCTTCGATACGCTTTGGCAAAGTTACTGTCTCTGCTGTAGATTCTGTAGACATAGATTGAATATCAAATAACGAAGTATATACCTGAGCACGGCGACCATCCATCAGTGGAATAATCCATACGGACGGCTGAGAGGATGCTGTTGTTTGAGATAATTCAGATGATTCTATATGGGTAGACAGATACTCACGATATCCACTCCAAGCCAGCGCTGCTAGACTGGAAAAGCCTACGACTGGAATCTGTAATGTCCATGCTAATGTTTTGGCTGTTGTTACCGCAATACGAATACCTGTATATGAACCAGGACCCACACCTACAGCAATACCTGCTAATTCACTGCGAGATGTATTAGACTGTTCCATCAGCTTCTGGATTCCATTCACGAGACCGACAGAATGATTGCGATCAGCATAACTATTTTCAGCTACAAGTACTTCATTTTCTTGCATAACAGCTACATTTTGAGAAGCTGTAGATGTATCCAAAACCAAAAACCGCTTGCGCGGCTGTTCGTTGATTTCATTCATTGATTGTCACTAACTCCATTCTGTATTAACTCACGACACCACTCTGAATAAGGTTCTCCATAACCTGTACAGACGAACTTGCGTGTGTTGTCTTCATTGACTGTAATCTCGATCCCTAATCGCTGAGCAGGTAATAAGTCAGGAATAATACTCGCCCATTCGACCAATGTAGCACCCTGTCCATAAAAGTATTCATCTAACCCCAGATCAGCCGCTTCATCTTCGCTAATCCGGTATACATCCATATGATAAAAAGGCATATTTCCTTCATATTCCTTAATGATCGTAAATGTTGGGCTGTTCACCAATGATGTTACACCTAGATAACGAGCAAATGATTTGGAAAAATGAGTTTTCCCTGCTCCCAAATCTCCGTCTAGTGTAATAATAGTGCCAGGCAATGAACGCTTGGCTAAAAAAGCAGCTAGTTGATCGGTATCTTCCAAGCTTGGACTGGTAAATGTATATGATGTTGCTGGTAATCGTTCAGACATGTGTTCCTCCATATAAAATGACAAGTGATACGATATCTAATAACTATCGTCTGCCAAATCGTTTGATAGAGCGATTATACCATATTCTTGATCGAGTTCCTTGTTAAGATCATAGACCATTGTAGAAATACGTTCAGCAATCAGCAGGTTATTTTATAGAAGTGGTGATAACATGCGTGATAACGTCTCCATCGTTTTCTGAACACGAGATCGCTTGATAAACTGCTCATAATTCAATAGACGACTATGTCCAAGATCACGTTCAAAGTCTTCCATTAAGCGCTCGATAGTCGACGGTTCTACCAAAACAGCTACCAATTCAAAATTGCTATAAAAACTACGCATATCCATATTTGCTGTACCTACTGAAGCCAGTAGATCATCGATCACCATCACTTTGGCATGCACAAATCCTTTTTCATATTGATGAATACGCACTCCAGCACGCATCAACTCTTGCATATAAGATAACGAGGCATAATGAACAACTTGTGAATCGGATATTTTCGGAATAATAATATCGACTTGTACACCACTGACTGCGGCTGTTTTGAGTGCTGTATAGATGCCTGCATCCGGTATAAAATAAGGTGTAGTGATACAAATACGCTGCTTGGCTACAGCAATCGCACTAAAACACAATTCTTGAATCGCATCCCAGTTCCGATCAGGTCCACTCGATACAATCAATGCTCGTTCATTGCCTTCACATTGATGCTTCGGAAAATAGATCGGATCAGTAATCCGTTGCCCTGAAGCAAATTCCCAGTCTTCCAAGAAGACCGTCTGTAGAAAATAAACAATATCGCCACGTGTCTCCAGATGAGTGTCCCGCCAATATCCCAGCTTAGGATCATAGCCCAAATAATCATCACCAATATTTAATCCACCCATAAATCCAACTTCACCATCAATCACCAAAATTTTGCGATGATTACGATAATTCACTTCACGTTGAATAAACGAAGTAAATGGAGGTAAAAAGAAGTGGAACTCTATTCCTGCGGCTTTTAGTCGACGGACAAATGTATATTTCAAATGATAACTGCCCAACCCATCACATAACATTCGTACTTTCACACCGGCTTGTGCTTTGCGAATCAGAACATCAGTGAATTCTTTGCCAATCATATCATCTCTAAAAATATAAAACTGAATATGAATATGGTGTTCTGCTTGCTCTAATGCTCGAAGCATCGCTGCAAATGTCACTTTACCATCTGTCAGTACTTTAACATTGTTACATGCAGTAATCGGATTTTCAGTCAGATGAGAAAGAAGACCGAATAGACGCTCTTCGGTTTGAAAATGGGGATTCCCCATATCTTGTGCTTCACGTATTACATGTGATTGTCTCCATAACCGATGCCGAACTTCGCGGAAAATAATCGTTCCTTTTTTACGAATCGTACGACGAATCCGGTAATTACGTGCTACAAAATAATACAAAACAAATCCTAGAAACGGAACACAATATGAAATAAACATCCACGCAACAGCTTTGGATGGGCGACGAAACTCAAGAATCAATATAATTCCTGTCTGACAAATAAAAACAAGGCAAATCAATACAATCCAAATCATACTGTGCTTCCTTTCCTTGAACTTTCAAATCCAATTTGTTCGATAATCCAATCACTTCTTCTATCCATATAACCAACTCATTGTCTGTTGATTCACAAATTGAAATGCAATTATTACCATATAAAAAACGCTACTCTTCAAAAGAAGAATAGCGCCTCTCTAATCATAGCTTGGTCTAACTTAAGCTCGTACATCTCGTTTTACAAAAGAAAACCATGTGATTGCGATAAACACGATCATATAAACAAGCAATACCCCTAAAGAGAACCCTAATGATGTCATTCCGAATGTTCCTGTAGGTGAAGCAAAATACTGAGTTAGATCCAAGTTCGTGGAGAGCAAATATTTAATAAACTCACGATGTTCTTGCTCTAAAAAAAGACGGAAAATGCCATTCAATGTATTGCCCGAAAAATAAAGCAAAATTGAGATCGTAATCGACAATGCAGTGGAACGGAATAAAGAAGATAACATAAAAGCAACAGTGATCAATACTAATGCACGAATGTAATTGTAGACCACAGTAAGCACTAGATCCGGTGTCGATGAAGCTGCTGATAAAATACTATTGCCTGAAGCCGGAAATAAGATATAAGCAAAGATTACATTTAAAATAACAAATACGATCGTAGCCGCTAGTGAAAATAAAATCACTGAAATGTATTTGGATAATAAAATTTTCCAACGATCCCACGGACGAATCAATAATAGCTTAATCGTTCCTCTTGAAAACTCACTGGATACCGATTCAGAAGCGATAATAAGCGATAACATAATCACAATAAAATATAAGTTAAATGACTGATAAATAACGTCAGGTGCTGAAAAAGGAATATCGATTAATTTGAGAAAAATAGGTACGATCGGTGATCCAATAATCATCAAGATCGTCAAAATCCATGTGGACTTTTTAAGTACAATTTTGAGATTTTCGTTATGCACCAGTCTCCAAAAATCCATTATAATTGCCCTCCCCGCGTTAACTCTAAGAATTGATCTTCTAAGCTTCGCTTGATTGGACGAATCGCATATACGGCTATGCCATTGCTTACAAATAACATATTGAATTGAGCGACTTGTTGACGATCTGCTTCAATGGTCCATGTGTTACCTTGCACCTGTCCTACTGAAGTCAATTCAACTGCTCGCTCGGGTTGATCCAATTCGAAGATAACTGTTGTTTTGGCGATCAGATCTGCTTCGGCTTCAGCAGTCGTATGCAGTTCTCGTACATCGATTAATTTTCCGCCATCAATCACTGCAATCGCATCACACATCAATTCCATTTCGGCGAGCAAATGACTGGATACAAAAACAGTAGTCCCCTCTTCACGAGTTAATGCACGCAAATAATCTCGTAGTTCCCGAATACCCTGCGGATCAAGTCCATTGGTAGGTTCATCCAAGATAAGTAGCTTGGGACGATGAAGCAGTGCTTGAGCTACACCAAGGCGTTGACGCATACCCAGTGAATACGTACTTACTTTTTCATGAATACGTCCGGTTAGCCCTACAAATTGTACTACTTCTTCGACTCGCTGAGGATCTACTCCAGGAGACATACGCGCATACTGCATTAGATTTTGTCGACCTGTCATATACTTATACATTTCTGGGTTTTCGACAATCGCGCCTACTTTGGCAATCGCTTCTTCAAAATGCGTGCGTATACTTTGACCATCAATCAAAATATCGCCTTCTGTAATACTCATCAAACCAACCATCATTCGTATGGTTGTGGTTTTACCAGCTCCGTTAGGACCCAGAAAACCGAATACTTTTCCAGCTGGAATATCTAAAGTTAAATGATCAATTAATGTTTTGCCACCGATAACTTTGCTTACATTCTGAAATTGAACGACAGGGAGATGATTTGCTCCATGATGTTCATTGGAATCAGGCATTGGATCTTTGGAGATATGTACGGTAGAAGGTACAACCGGATTGGAGTTGGATTCCATATATTTTCCTCCTGCTCTAAGTATGAATCGAAATAGGCACTACTTCTCTAAATCTTTATCCAGTGTATCACAGTTTATGAACAGACATCATATAGGCAAAAAAAGAACCTGCTTACTGAATACTTCCAGTAACTACAGGTTCTTTGATACATGAACTTTAATGTTGAAGCATAAAATGATCTAACTCTTTTCTATTCTAAAAAGTCGAAAAGTGCCAGCAACCATCCTAGTGAAGACAATAGACTATGCACCGGAACGTGCCAGTTCGCGCATATTAGCTTCAAAGGCTGCCAGTAAAGCGGCTTCGCCTGTTAAGCCTGTATCGTGAACTTTTTGAATCTGCTCGGTCATCCGTTTGTAGTCTTTTGGAATAACACGAACAAAGTCTTGAGATTGTTGATTCCAATCCTGCAATACACGTTGCCCTGCTTGACTACCTGTGTACTCTACGTGACGTTCGATCAGAGTACGTACTTCTTCTAGTTCCGCTGCATCTTCAATGGATTCGAGTAGAACCATTTCAAGATTGCAACGCTCAACGAAGCTACGATCTGGATCAAGCACATAAGCGATACCGCCGGACATCCCTGCTGCAAAGTTACGACCTGTATCTCCAAGAACGATGACACGTCCCCCTGTCATATACTCACAACCATGATCACCTACGCCTTCAACCACAACGTTTGCCCCAGAGTTACGTACAGCGAATCGCTCGCCTGCGATACCATTAATATAGGCTTCGCCGCTTGTAGCGCCATACAGAGCCGTATTTCCGATAATAATGTTGTCTTCTGCTACAAATGTAGCTTTGGCATCTGGACGAACCACTAATTTACCACCAGACAATCCTTTACCTACATAGTCATTACAGTCGCCTTCCACTTTGAGCGTCATTCCTTTAGGAACAAATGCACCAAAGCTTTGACCTGCTGATCCTTTGAAGTTAAATGTAATGGTATCTTCTGGCAGACCTGCTGCGCCATATTTACGTGTAATCTCGCTACCTAGAATCGTACCAGTCGCACGATTTACGTTACAGATGGCAAGATCGGCTTCAATACGAGTTCCATTTTCCAAAGCTGGAGTCGCCAGAGGAACCAATTGTTGCATATCCAATGTCTCTTCCAATTGATGATTCTGTCTTTGAACTCTATAGCGTTCACTGCCTTCTGCAAGCTTAGGCTCGTGAAGCAATACAGACAGATCCAGACCTTTTTTCTTCCAATGCTCTGCGGCATCGACAGCATCCAGACAATCCATACGTCCAACCATTTCTTGTACCGTACGGAATCCAAGCTCTGCCATAATTTCACGGAAATCTTCCGCTACAAATCTCATAAAGTTAACAACATGAGCAGGATCACCTGTAAAGTTTTTACGGAGTTCTGGATTCTGAGTAGCTACACCTACAGGACAAGTATCCATCTGACAGACACGCATCATAATACAGCCTAATGCTACCAATGGAGCTGTAGAGAAGCCATATTCTTCTGCGCCCAATAGAGCTGCTACTGCTAGATCGCGTCCACTCAGCATTTTACCATCTGTCTCCAAGACAACACGATCACGAAGATTGTTCATAATCAATGTTTGTTGTGTCTCTGCTAGACCCAATTCCCACGGTAAGCCTGCATGACGAATCGAACCTTGTGGAGACGCACCTGTACCACCATCGTAACCACTTACCAAAATAATATCTGCACGACCTTTAGCAACACCTGCCGCAATCGTACCTACTCCTACTTCAGCAACCAATTTTACATTGATATCTGCGCGTGGATTTGAATTTTTGAGATCATAGATCAGTTCAGCTAGATCTTCAATCGAATAAATATCATGATGCGGTGGTGGTGAAATAAGACCTACACCTGGTGTAGAACCACGAACTTCTGCTACCCAAGGATACACTTTACGTCCTGGTAATTGTCCACCTTCACCGGGTTTAGCACCCTGCGCCATTTTGATCTGAATTTCATCCGCATTGACCAGATAATTCGATGTGACACCAAATCGTCCAGAAGCAACCTGTTTGATAGCACTACGGCGTGAATCTCCATTCGCATCAGGAACAAAGCGAGCAGGATCTTCTCCACCTTCACCGGTATTACTTTTACCACCGATCCGGTTCATTGCGATAGCCAGACTCTCATGCGCTTCTTGACTGATTGAACCGAACGACATTGCGCCTGTTTTGAAGCGTTTGAAGATCGATTCAATCGGCTCTACTTCTTCCAAAGGAATCGGTGCACCATTAGGCTTAAATTTGAGCATAGAACGTAGTGTAAGACGTTCTTCATTCTCGCCTTCAACTAAAGCTGCATATTTTTTGTACAATTTATAATCACCAGTACGGACTGCATGTTGTAACAAATGGATCGTTTGCGGGTTGAACAAATGTTTTTCCCCGTCATTACGCCATTGATAGTCACCACCAGAATCCAATACTTTATCGTTACCATCTTTGTCTGTAAATGCACGATAATGCTGAGACAGACTTTCTGCGGCTACTTCTTCCAAACCAATACCGCCTATACGAGAAGCTGTCCATGTAAAGTATTGATCAACGAAATCTTGCTGCAAGCCTACAGCTTCAAAAATCTGTGCACCACGGTAAGACTGAATCGTTGAGATTCCCATTTTGGACAGAATTTTGGTTACGCCTTTGGTTACACCTTTAACATAGTTTTTCACAGCTTTTTCATGTGAAATACCACGTAGTAACCCTTGCTTGATCATATCTTGCAACGATTCAAATACCAGATACGGATTGACTGCACTGATACCGTAACCTAACAACAATGCAAAATGATGCACATCACGCGGTTCGCCTGATTCAAGCAATAGACTGACTTTGGTTCTTGTTCCTTGACGAATCAAATGATGATGTAAGCAAGCAACAGCTAGCAATGAAGGAATAGCCGCATTTTCTTTATCCACACCACGATCAGAAAGGATCAAGAAATTATGACCTTTACGAATAACACGATCTGCTGCTGCACATAAATTATCCAGTGCTTTGCGCAATCCTTCTGCACCTTCTGCTGCGGTGTAGAAAATAGGAATGGTCATTGCTTTGAATCCCGGACGACGAACATGACGAATCTTAGCAAAATCTTCATTCGACAATACCGGTGTATTCAGAATAATCTGACGACAACTTTCCGGTTGTGGATCAAGCAAATTGCGTTCAGGTCCTATAGATGTTGCAGTTGACGTTACAATCTCTTCACGAATCGAATCGATAGGAGGATTGGTTACCTGTGCAAACATCTGTTTGAAATAATTGAACAGTCGTTGCGGGCGATCAGACAATACCGCAAGCGGTGCATCATATCCCATCGAGCCAATCGCTTCTGCACCTGTAGATGCCATAGGCTCTAATACTTTGCGCAATTCTTCAAATGTATAACCAAATGACAATTGCAATTGTTCGATATTGCTATGGTCTGGTTGAATCGCTTCTGGCGCATCTGGAATTTCATCCAAATTCATCAAATGCTCTTCTAGCCATTCACCATACGGTTGTTCTGAAGCAATTTTATCTTTGATTTCTTCATCTGAAATAATACGACCTTCTGCTGTATCGACAAGTAGCATCCGACCTGGACGCAAACGATCTTTGTACAGGATATCTTCTGCCGGAATATCGAGCACACCCACTTCAGACGAAAGAATAATACGATCATCTTTAGTGACATAATAACGTGCTGGACGCAGACCGTTACGGTCAAGTGTTGCTCCGATCTGAATACCATCGGTAAATGCCATTGCAGCAGGTCCATCCCACGGCTCCATCAGACAACTATGATATTCATAGAATGCTTTTTTCTTCGCATCCATACTGTCATGATTGCTCCACGGTTCAGGAACCATCATCATCGCAACATGTGGCAATGAACGTCCATTCAGATACAAAAATTCTAGTGTATTATCAAACATCGCTGTATCGGATCCATCTGGATTAATCACAGGACGAATCTTATCGATATCATCACCAAATACTTCGCTCTCGAACAGAGATTGACGAGCATGCATCCAGTTTACGTTTCCACGCATCGTGTTGATCTCACCATTGTGGATCATAAAGCGATATGGATGGGCACGATCCCAACTCGGGAATGTATTTGTACTGAAACGGGAGTGAACCAATGCCATCACTGATTCGAATTCTTCGTTACGCAAGTCCAAATAAAATTCGCCCACTTGAATCGTTGTCAGCATACCTTTGTATACGACTTTACGACAAGACAAACTTGGGATATAAAATGTTTCTCCACCCGGTTCACTAGCAAAACGAATATGACGTTCTGCCAAACGGCGGATCACATATAATTTACGTTCAAAAGATAATTCATCTTGAGCTTGTAACTCTGAGCTTCTTCCAATAAAAAATTGGCGAACGACTGGCTTCGCATCTTTAGCGGATTTGCCAAGTGTACTGTCATCTGTTGGTACTGTACGTACACCTAGAAGAACCTGTCCTTCTTGAGCAATAATATCTTTCAACAGGTCTTCATGACGGTTACGTAGTTCTTCATCACGGGAGAGGAACACCATCGCTACACCATACTGACCTTTTTCTGGCAATTCAAAATCAAGTGCTTTGGCTTCTTTAACAAAAAAGCGATGAGGAATCTGTACCATAATACCGGCTCCGTCACCGGAATTCGGCTCGCTACCTTGACCACCGCGATGCTCCATATTTTCAAGCATCGTCAGCGCCTGGCTAACGATCTGGTGACTAGGTGTTCCTTTGATGTGTGCAGTAAAACCCATACCGCAAGCATCTTTTTCAAATTGAGGATCATAAAGCCCCTGTTTTGGAGGCAAACCTGTAATGTTCATAATACGCAACCTTTCTATTATGAAATAAGATGTCAAGAGAACAGCCAGTGGACGGCACTACGAGGACGACATTGAAGATCGCAAGCTCAAAGACAGGGTATACAAAACAGGCTGCTCTTCCAATCATCACGACCTGTATACGTACATTTACGATACAGATGGTTGGAAGCAGCCTCTCTGAATATGATATTAGAAATGAATAGTAGTAGTATAATTATCCGAATCTCTACTAAGAGAGATTATACATAGCACAAGTGTTTATGCTCTTACCCTGGATTAGTTATCTCATTTTAACACTGACCTGACATCGTGGCAATTCAAAATTTTTATAGTTCTGATAAAATATTATTTTGCGTCAAAGCATTAGTGCAATAACGTATCGTATAAGCTACTTAATAATATAGTGTATTATTATACATTAAAATTAATATTTAATATATATGTAGATTCATTATTTTATTCTTTTTGATAAAAAATAAAGCCTACCCTTTTATAGTAAAGGTAGGCTTTCGATTTGGATACGGGTTTATACTATTTATCTAAAGATTCATTCTTTTATTACAAAGTTAACATGTAGACGTTACTTAAATCTCTACACTTTCACCAATCTCTAGTGGTAATCCTTTGATATTATCCCGTTGCAACTCTGTTGCAAAGGCATGAGCATCCTGCTCAATCGGCGGGAATGTATTGTAGTGGATCGGAATCACTTGATTCGCTTTGATCCATTTAGCAGCAAGAAGAGCATCTTCAGGTCCCATCGTAAAGAAATCTCCGATTGGCAATGCAGCCACATCAATATGATTCAATTCGCCGATTAACTTCATATCTCCGAATAGCGCTGTATCTCCTGCATGGTACAACGTCTTGTCACCCATTGTTAACAAAATACCGGCAGGCTCTCCAAGATAAATATTTTGACCGCCTTCTTCAATCGAGGAAGAATGGAATGCCAACGTGTACTTCACTTTGAACCCATCGAATTGTTTGCTACCCCCCAGGTTCATTCCTACTGTATGTTCAACACCTTTGCTTGCTGTGTATTGAGCCAATTCTACGACTGCAATCACAGGGCAATTGTTGTTATTAGCGATTTCTACTGTATCTCCAAAATGATCACCATGACCATGAGTCAAAATAATCGCATCCACTTTAATATCTTTTGGAGAAACATTTACATGCGGATTACCTGAAAGAAAAGGGTCAATAATAACTGTTTTCCCATCGTGTTCAACCAGTAAACAAGACTGACCATAATATGTGATTTTCATAAATAAATGCACCTCCGAAATAGATTCATATGCTTCAGAATTGATCTTATCATTCTCATACATGAAAGTATAATTCCTCTACTTCTTATAAACTAGAAAAGAGCAAAATAAAACAAACCAGCACATTTCGTGGTTTTATTTAAAAAAAGTATGATGCCCTATTTGCACCACTTTGGTACGTGTACGTTCAATCGTATCGTCAGTTGCTAGAGATAAAGATACAAAATAATACGTATCATCAGGCACTTGTTTATGACCGGATAGAGCTTCACTTACTGCTTTAACAGAGTCAGCATTAGGCTGAACACGATCAAATCTACCGTTGTTTACAGGCGAAAACTGGTATCTTTGATAAATAACATCTTTGATAGTTTTGGGAAAATTAGCTGACCGTAGCCGATTCAAGACAACGTTAGCAACTGCCACTTTGCCTTCGTACGGTTCGCCTTCAGCTTCTGCCATAACAATACGTTCTAACAGTAGCCGATCTTTACTAGACAGCGCGTAGGTCCAGGTTGCTTCGGATTTCTCCTTCTGGTTAAGTAGCTCGGTCCGAGTAAAGTATAAGTGGGTTGGAGTTGAATGATTAATAGACGAACTTGCCGTTACAATGCCTGACGATGCTTTCGCTTTGGCTGAACGTGCGTTCGCTGCTTTAATTTTTGCATGGGCTGTTTTTATTTTGGCTTGCTCTGCTACTTTTTTAGCTTTTGTCACTTTTGCTTGAGCGGCCACAGTTTCTGCTTTGACTTGTTTAACGACTTTTTTGGTATGGGTATTATTCCAGGTGACAAAATTTATATTTGTCCTTGCTTCTAGTGTAGATGCAGAAGCTACTACAGGCTTAGTTCCCCACATAGGCAACTCGGTAAATGTTTCTTCTTGGGTTGTACGGTTATCCATCCAGAAAGGCATAGACATTACAAATATAAAAAGCACGCCTAGCAACGGCGTAATCCACTGATTGCGTTTAATAAACTCCATTTTTTTCCTCCAATATTGTTAGCTTACTCCATCCTCTATGTAACCTATCCGATTTCATTTGAATACACCAACGATCAAATTTTGAATCATTTTGTCATTTTATGATTCACTCGAATATTCGATTACAAGTCGAAGTGACTAACCTAATTTTGAATTTTCAGCTCTATGAAAATTCGATTTCCATCCCGCCTTCAACTACAAAATTGCAGCAGAACGTATAGTAGTATAGTTACTTATCTTTTGTCAAATTGACAAATAAGCAATATTAGGTATAGGTTACTTGGTCAACAACGGAAATGTTGCTAAATTTTCATAAGTCGGTTGAGATCCTACTCGTATTTTGCACAATACAATCTCTGTAACTTGCCATGAAAGTGACGGCAATTCAAAAGAATGTTCCAGCTCTGAAAAAGGAACCTCACCTTTGTACTTACGAGCGATTGTAATATGCGGACGATACGGACGATCTTCCGGAGAATACCCTAATGCTGTACAAGTGTGCCCAATTTCACTTTGTAGATGATCCAAAGATTGAAGATCACCTTCAGGCTGTACCCACCATACTTTGGGCGCTTCGATCAGACCAAATGTATCTAATGATCCTAACTGCAAAGCAAAGGAATGATTCTGCTTGGCGACCTGATAAAGTGCATACTTTATTGTTTCTATTTCTTCTTCCCACACATCACCTAAAAACTGAATCGTGATATGTAAGTCTTGTGGATGTGTCCATTTACGAAAATGATATGTCTCACGTATAGAAGCACTCCAATGACTTAACGATTCTGATGCTTCTTGACCTACTCGCAAAGCAACAAAAATACGTTCTTGTCCTAATTGTGTACCCATGATTCATATCACCTCCTTGATTCAAACCTTCTTATTAACGAACACACGTTCTATCATTACTTCCACCTAGTATACACCAATTGCTCCAAATCTGCAAAACACTACAGTAATGCGTAGTTTCTGATTTGGTGTGCGGGTTATTATTTGATATGATTTAAAAAGGTCATAGATCGATCAGCTTGATCACTCAGGGAGGGAATACGATGTCTACTATTCTATTTCTACAAGAACTAGATGAAGCTCAACAACAACAGATTCAATCCACAGCACCCCAATACCAATTAAAAGCAGTTCCTGCTAAACAAGCCGATGCCTCTCTTTTTAAAGATGCAGAAATTATTGTAGGATGGTCTAAAAAGTTAGCCGATTATATTCTAGCGGAGGACTGTCCGGTTAAATGGATTCAAACATGGTCAGCCGGTGTAGATAATATGCCTTTAGAAAAATTGCATCATAAACAAGTGCAGTTGACCAGTGCGAATGGTGTACATACCGTTCCTATCTCCGAACAGATTTTTGGATACATGCTTGCATTTTCTCGCAACTTTCATCAAGCTATTCGTCAGCAAAGTAAACAGACATGGGATACCAGTGGAACATTTACTGAACTCAAAGGAAAGTCGATCGCTATTGTAGGTGTTGGTAATATCGGACAAGAAACAGCTCGACTTGCTCAAGCATTCGGTATGCATACAATCGGTGTTCGGCGTTCTGGTGAAGCAACAGAATATATTAAACAGATGTATACAATGGATAAATTAGATACCGCTCTTGCTGAAGCTGATTATGTGGTGAATATTTTGCCACTAACCGATGAGACGCAGCAATTGTTCAATCAAGAACGTTTTGCAGCGATGAAGAAAAATGCTATTTTTATTAATGTCGGGCGTGGTTCTACAGTGGACACCGATGCATTGGTTCATGCTTTGGAAGAAAAAGTGATTGCAGGCGCTGGACTTGATGTGTTCGATCCAGAACCTTTGCCTGAAGATCATGTGTTATGGAATATGGAACAAGTCATTATTACTCCTCATATTGCTGGCAGTAATGAACATTATACAGAACGTGTTTTAGATATCTTTTTAACCAATTTAAAATCATATCAAGAAAATCAGACTCTTCCTGTTAATCTGGTTGATTATGGTAAAAAGTATTAAATAAAATAACAAAAAGACTCGTCCTTTACTCAGGAACGAGTCTTTTTTGTGTGTGAAAAAGTAACATTTATTCAACGGTTCGATTATTTATTCAATTGATCGCATCACATTGTTCCCTATGATAATTTCCAGTTTTAGTAGTTTATTGTGCTAAAAATGAAGATACCGATTGATTCGCTTCAGCAATTTTTTGATACACGCCGATACGTTGATCATAGGTCTGTAATGGACAAATCACTAATAGTTCATCCGCCTTATATTCCGTCTGTAATTGTTGAAGTTGCTGAATAATATTTTCGGTGCTCGCTACAATAGGAGATGGGGATTCTTCGGTACTTCCTCCCTGTGCTTGCGAATTACTTTTCCAATTCTCATATAATTGCTCTGCTTCTGTTTGCGTATCTGCGCAAATAACAGATATCGCCATCATGACTTTAGGATGAGATTGCAATGAGGTAGATTGATATTGATCAAGATAATGTTGTATCGCTTTTTGACCATCATTATCACTCATAAAATATCCAAAAACATATCCTGTTCCATATTCAGCAGCCAAACCTGCACTTTTAATATTCGTGCCCAGTAACCAACATTCTGGCTCTTGCGCAGGAATCGGTCTTGCCTGAACTTGTCCGCCTTCAATCTCATAGTTATTTTGCAATAATTGAGTAAGGTCTTGCATTAATGAAGGCATCTGGGAAACATGCGCTAAATAATTACCACTTAGCGCAATCGATGCATGGGCTGATCCTCCCGGTGCACGTCCAATACCCAGATCGATTCTTCCCGGATAAAGCGCAGATAACATCCGAAACGTTTCTGCGATTTTGAGTGCACTGTAATGAGGTAATAATACACCTCCAGAACCCAGACGTATTGTAGACGTATGTGCTCCTATATAAGTAATCATAATTTCAGGTGCTGTACAAGCAAGTCCAGCCATATCATGATGCTCAGATAACCAGAATCGCTCATAACCTTGTTCTTCTGCCATTTTTGCTAATCGTACAGATTGTTGTAAAGCTTCTTCAACCGATACGCCTTCTAATACAGGTGACATATCTAGAATACCAAGGGATATTGCTTTCATGGTCTCACCTCTTCTATGATGTTTCTTCTATATATATGCTTCGGTAGACAGAATACGATTTAATCAAGATCGTATATCGAACCCACTTTGAGCCCATACAATTCATTATAAATTTTCTCAGCAAAAGCATCAGTCATTCCCGCAATATAATCAATGACCATTCGTTCCCATGTCCATACCGGGTTAGGACTTAATTGATCACGTTCAAATCGTTGTAACCAATCGGAAGGAATAATCGAAACGGACGATTCTTGATCCAGAAAAGCATCCCACAAGCGGCGAATAATCCATTCACTGCGTTTTTGCAATCGTTGTACCCGTAGATCACGAATCATTGTCACCCATGCAAAACTTTTGAGTACACTTACAGTTCGTAACAGATCTTCATCTTCTGATTGATCGTTGATAAAAGTTACCTTTTTCCAATCTCCATCATCAATTACACCTAGATGACTGACAAAATGACTGACCCAGTACGCCTTCACTTCGCGACGAGTACGGGAAAAATCATGATCACAGACAGGAAGTTTTTCACGCCAAATACGCAAATAAGCTGTAAGCACTTCATCCACTTTAGCCGCTATACTTTCACGACTCCATCCTAACCAGAAGCGATCTTCAAGTGTCATAATTTTTTCAATAATTAATTTGTGCGTATACGGATCATGCATAAAATGTTCATGCACTTCAATCTTGCCTGCTTTGATCCCATCTTCTAGATCATGAGCAGAATAAGCAATATCATCACACAAATCCATCAATTGCGCTTCCAGTGTAATTTTGCGATCAGGAATTTGCCATTGTTGACGAATCTCATTTATATATTGCCATTCCCGATGATACAGCCCTTTTTTGTTAACAATACCGGTATACGGATATTTATTAATTCCAAGTAGTACTGCATCACACAGATTAAGCCCATCTAAGTTTTCACGCTTTTCCAAAAACATAATCAAACGAAAATTATGTGCATTGCCTTCAAAATGTTCATATTTCTCTCGCATTTGCTGACGCACAGCTTCACGTTCAGCAGGCGTTACTTTTTTGCCCTTCAACGCTTTTTGCGTTTTCTCTGTAATTAAATTTTCTAAAATGCTTTCCAGTACTTCTTCTCCTTTGTGCCCAAACGGAGGATGTCCAAAATCATGAGCGATCGAAGCGCACTCGACCACTTCAGGATGAATAATCAGACCTGGATTACTGGCAGCCGATTCATCAATTTCAGGATAACGACTAAGCAGACTTTTGGCGGCTTGTCTTGCAATCTGCGCTACTTCCAAAGAATGCGTTAATCGTGTACGGTAATAATCACCGGTACCTGCTCCAAACACCTGTGATTTTCCTTGTAAACGGCGAAAAGTAGGTGAATGGATCAGACGCGAATAATCACGTTCGTATGCTTCTCTGGAAGCTTCATGTTTGTCTTCAGTGTATTGACGATGTTCACGCATCGATTTCAAATTATTTTCCATATGGTTTCTCCTATATCTCTATATCGATTGTCTATACATGGTTGGAGTGATTATACACATTTTTGCTCACTTATCAAAGTAAAGCACGGTTGCGAATCCATGTCTATCTAGATCGTAAACTATTTATACCCATTTTACACTGAAAAATATACGATACAAAATGACAGTATATTATAGAAGAAAAAATTTAGCACTTCTCTATTTATAATCAAAAAAGAAGATACACGAGCCTACAAACGGTTCGTATATCTTCTTTTCCTTTTATACAGTTAGCTCAAGATTAACGCTTCATTCGTGGATCAAATGTATCCCGTAATCCATCGCCCATAAGATTGAATCCAAGAGAAGTCAGCAAAATCGATACCCCTGGAAAAATAACAGTCCACGGAGCCGTCTGAATAAACTGACGTGAATCGGATAGCATTTTGCCCCATTCGGGTTCGGGCGGTTGCGCACCCATTCCTAGAAAGCCTAATCCTGCGGCTTCTATAATCGCTGTCGCTACACCTAGAGTACCTTGTACAATAATCGGTGTTAGACTGTTCGGCAAAATATGTCTAAACAAAATCCGTGCATCTCGAACACCTGTCGCTCGAGCAGCTGTAATAAATTCTTCTTGCCGTAATGAAAGCACACGCGATCGTACCAACCGACCATAAGTCGGAATATTGACGATAGCGATCGCATAAAGCGCATTTTGCAAAGAAGGTCCTAATATAGCTACAATCGCAATAGCTAATAAAATAGCTGGAAAAGCGAGCAAGATATCGAACACACGCGAGATAATCATATCTACCCAGCGACCATAAAATCCAGCCAGTATCCCTAAAAAAGTACCGATAATAATAGAACCGATCACCGATACAAAACCAACCCATAATGAAATACGTGCTCCATACAGTGTACGGGTCAAAATATCTCTGCCTAAATCGTCTGTGCCAAACCAGTGTGTAGCGGATGGAGCTTGCAGACGTTCAGACAATACCTGTGCTTTGTAATCGTAAGGCGAAATAAGCGGCGCAAGTAAAGCCAGTATAATAAAGAACACTACAATTGCGAATCCGACCACGGCTGTTTTGTTACGCATAAATGAACGTATACCATCACGCCAGGGACCAGACTTTACTTCTTTGACGTTGCCACCTGATCCGGTATTCAGGGATGCTTGTGTCATCTAATCACCTCTTACTTGTACTGGATACGTGGATCAAATAAGGCATACAGCAGATCCACCAGCAGATTAATAACAACAAAAATGATAGCAATAATTAAAATGCCTGATTGGATTACCGGATAATCACGATTGCTAATTGCTTCATAAATATATCTGCCTACGCCTGGCCAAGCGAAAATAGTCTCAGTCAATACGGCTCCACCCAGAAGTGCTCCTGTCTGAAGACCGATAACGGTCAGGACTGGAATAAACGCATTTTTCAACCCATGTCGATAAACGACATAAAATTGAGATAATCCTTTGGCTTTGGCTGTACGGATATAATCAGATTGCATTACTTCTAACATACTGGAACGTGTCATCCGTGCAATCACTGCCATCGGAATCGTTCCGAGTGCTATTGAAGGTAAAACAAGATGCTTAATGACTGTCCATAACTGCGAAGTCTGCCCTGAAATAATAGCGTCAATCACATAGAATCCTGTCACAGCTTCTAACGGTTCACGTACATTGAGCCGCCCAATAGAAGGTAACCAATGCAGTTTATTTGCAAAAATCCATTGCTCCATTAAGCCTAGCCAGAAAATCGGCATCGATACACCTACAAGAGCAATAATCATACAAATATAATCGAACCATGAATTATGTCTCCAAGCACTGACAATTCCTGCATTTACCCCGATAACGATAGCAAATAACATACTAGCTACCGTCAATTCCATCGTTGCCGCTAGGTAAGGACCTATTTCTTGCGAAATAGGCTCCTTCGTGCGGATCGAACTTCCTAGATCACCTGTCAGTAAATCACCTAAATAAGCGAAATACTGTTCTAACCACGGACGATCTAATCCTAACTGTTCACGCAAAGCTTGCTTAGATTGCTCTGTCGCTTTTTCACCTAGAATTGTATCTGCTGGATCACCTGGAATCGCATGGATAATCGAAAATACAATAATAGTCATTCCTAACAATACTGGAATCAGTACAATCAGACGCTTCAAAATGTAAGAACCCATGTCGTTGATCACCTACCATGCTTTTATTGTTCGATATACACATTGGTGTATGCTTCTGAGCCGGTTGGTGAAGGTACATAACCTTTCAATTCAGCCTTAGCTGCGAGTAGCGGTGTAGAATGTACCAATGGAACCCATGGTGCATCTTTTTTCACAATGACTTGAGCTTGTTCATACAACTTACTACGCTCAGCTTGATCGGTCTCTTGTTGAGCTTTAACGACCAAGTCATGGAATTCTTTACTATCATATTGACTGTAGTTGTTACCACCAATAGAATCTTTATCAAGTAATGGATAGAAGAAATTATCAGGGTCACCGTTATCACCTGTCCAACCAATAATAAATAGATCGTCTTTAGTACCATTTTTCAAATCTTCCAGATACGTTGCCCATTCTGGAGATTCAATTTTCACTTTGACACCAATTTGTTCAAAGCTTGCTTGAATGACTTCTGCTACTTTACGTCCATCTGGCATATACGGACGTGGTACAGGCATTGCATAAAATGTTAATTCTTGCTCAATTCCATTCGGGTAGCCTGCATCAGCTAGCAATTGCTTCGCTTTGGCTAAATCATATGGATAATCTTCTACTGATTTGTTGTATCCCCATAATGTAGGTGGGATTGGATTGACAGCTGGTTCTGCTTGTCCTGCGAAGAACGCATCAATTAGACCTTGTTTATCAACAGCATGATTTAGTGCTACACGCACTTTAGGATCATCAAATGGTTTTTTGGTTGTATTAAAACCGAGATAAGCAACATTGAATGGTGGACGATTGATTTTTTGAAGAGCTGGATTGGCTTCCAAGCTTGCTAAATCATCTGGACTTAAATCTTCCATCATATCAATTTCGCCGTTTTGAAGGGCATTGTAACGAGCAGTGTTATCGGGAATAGAGCGGATAATGACTTGATCCATTTTTGGCAATCCTTCTTGCCAGTAGTTAGGATTTTTGTCGAGTGTGATTGAATCGCTACGTTTCCATTCTTTAAATACAAATGGGCCTGTACCGACTGGATTGGATTTGAAGTTTTCTTTTTCATCTTCAATCGCTTTAGGACTTGCAATCCCAAAACAAGTCATCGCTAGATTTTGGAGAAATGGAGCTTGAGGTTTGTTTAATTTGAATACAACCGTTGTTGGATCAGTTGCGGTTACGCTTGCAATAACGCGCTCTTCTTCCGGTCCAAACATGGAATCATAATAATCGAAGGAATCGCCTTCGAATTTATATTTACTTTTTGTGTCACTCCAACGTTCGAAGTTAAACACAACAGCATCTGCATTAAAATCAGTACCGTCATGGAATTTGACACCTTCACGCAATTTAAAAGTATACGTTAAAGCATCCTCTGAAATCGTCCAACTTTCTGCGAGAGATGGCATCACTTCAGTTGTTCCTTCTTTGTAATCTAATAGTGTATCAAATACCTGTTGTGCAATCTTAAGCGATTCGCCATCAGTAACAATGGCTGGATCGAGTGCGGCTGAATCTCCACCACGACCTACAATTAATGTTCCGCCTCCTGTAGCAGCGGTTTCTTCTGTTCCATTTGCTTCTGGTGCTGTTGTAGCTGATTTGTTTCCGGTACAACCTGCCAACAATAAAATAGACGTAAGCATCAACGTAAACATTAACAATAATCCCTTTTTCACAAGCAACAAACTCCCTTCTGAATTGGAAAATCATGGATACGTACTCAATCCTTTTTATCCAACATATTCTCTTGTATATGTATTTTGAGAATGATGGCTAAAATTGGAATTGACCACAGGTTGAACTTAATTTACATCATTGTTACTTGTTTGGCAATGTTTTTTCACATAAAACGTTTATTTGTTACAAAAGGCTACATCATACGACAGTAATATCGATTTATTGCGGTTTTATTATATGGATGTTTCTTTTATTTGAGTTCTATTTTCTTTTGTTCTCGCAATATACTTTGATTTTAAATTTCTAATTTCCTTTGCTGTGACTACATTTATATACATAATGTCATATTAACTAACTTTTATTATATTTTTTACAAATAGTTTATGGAAACCTAGTGACACTGTTAACAATTAGCTGATAGAATAAGTAGAATACAATCAAAAGGGAGGCATATTATTCATATGTTAAAAAAGAAAACGGTTTTATCAATAGCTGCGTCAGCATTGCTGACTTTGAGCTTTTCAAGCATCATGTCTGCGGCTGTACCTTCATCACTTACGGTAGAAGGTATTAATCAACAGGTACAGCAAGATGCTGGTACTGGGAAGCATATCACTCTCTTACATACGAATGATGTTCATGCTCATGCTACAGAGGCTACTCCTTATATGGGATACGCCAAACTTTCAGGAATTGCTAATCTGTATCGCGAAGCGAATCCGAATACGTTGTTGTTAGATGACGGAGATCAGATTCATGGTACTTCTTTTGCAACACTGGTTAAAGGTGAAAGCGTTATTCAAACGATGAACCTTATGGGTTATGCTGCAATGGAGCCGGGTAATCATGAATTTGATTATGGTTATGATCGTTTGCTAGAACTTTCCAAAATGGCGAACTTCCCTATCATTTCTTCTAACATTGTTGAAAAAGATGGAACTTCTCCATTCGAACCTTATATTATCCGTGAATTGGACGGAGTCAAAATTGGTATTTTCGGATTAGAAACGCCTGAAACAGCTTACAAAACAAATCCTAAAAATGTAACGGATGTTGAATTTACTGATCCTGCGGTAGCTGCTAAAAAAATGGTAGCTGAACTACAAGGTAAAGTGGATGTGATTGTGGCTTTGGGACATTTAGGTATGGACCAATCCAGTACAGACACAAGCTTGAAAGTAGTTAAAGAAGTGCCAGGTATTGATGTATTTATCGATGGCCATAGCCATACTTTGCTTGAAAATGGTCAAACCGAAAATGGAACACTGATCGCAAGTACAGGCGAATACGGTGAACATATGGGTGTTATCGATCTATGGGTAGATGGTGGTAAAGTCACGAAGAAACAAGCTTATGTATTAGACGAAAAAGCAGCAGCAAATGTTACTCCAGATCCTAAAGTAGCAGCACTTGTAAGTTCTATTCAAGAATCACAAAAGTCGATCCTTGAAGAAACGGTTGCTGAATCTTCTGTCAAATTAGACGGTGAGCGTACTCAAGTTCGTGCAGGTGAAACGAATCTTGGTGATCTGTTAACAGATGCTATGCGCAAAACAGCGGGTACAGATGTAGCGATTACTAACGGTGGTGGTATCCGTGCTTCAATCGCAGCCGGTAAAGTGACCAAAGGTGATGTGATCACTGTTCTTCCTTTTGGTAACCTAATCGTTTCGATCAATGTAACCGGTGCTGAACTATTAGCAGCATTGAATAACGGTGCTAGCGATTTCCCGAACGAAAAAGGCGCATTTACTCAAGTCTCAGGTATGACTTACAAAATTGATACAGCGAAAGAAAAAGGCGATCGTGTCCACTCTGTCACTGTAGCTGGTAAACCACTTGATTTGAAAGCTACGTATAGTCTAGCAACCAACGACTTTATGGCTGTAGGCGGAGACGAATACACGATGTTCAAAGGAAAAGCACAAACAGGTATTTACGGTTCATTAGACGAAGCATTGATCGAATACATGCAGTCTTTGGGCAAAGTCAATATTAAAACAGATGGACGAATTAGCGAAGCAGCAATGCCTGCTAAAGATGCAGCTACTAAGCCAGCAACTCCAGCGAAGCCAGTTCCTGCTAAACCATCTACAACTAAACCAGCAACGCCTGTAAAACCAGTTCCTACCAAACCGGTTCCAGCAGCAAGCGATGTTTATGTTGTTAAAGCGGGAGATACATTGTATTCAATCGCTTTAGATCATGGTACAACTTGGAAAGTTTTACGTGATCTTAACGACCTTACGAATGCACACTGGATTTATCCAGGTCAAAAACTTCAATTACCTGCTATGACTGCAACAGCTGCATCTTAAGCTAATCTGTTCATAAAGATGCTATAAGAGTCATCGGATATATGTAAATAAAGAAGTTATTCCATCATGCACTTTGGTAGCTTTCAACGTAAATGTGGTAACTTTCAAATTAAAAAGGATCTGGATTATTCCAGATCCTTTTTTTGTTATCCATTTAGAAAAATAAGAAATAGTATGCATAGCAGTAATATTCAACAATGAGTCGAATAGCTTCCATCGTTTCATTCTCTTCTAGATCTAGACATGCTTTTTATATCGTAAACTAGATAGGTAGTACTCACTTACCAATATAGTGATATACCAAGGATCTTTTTACTGTGTCTACATACATTTTAAAAATCATAGAATCTGTACATTACACTATTAGATGCTTTTACTGGTTCCTACTTTCGGATTAAAAGCTAATTCAAATAATCCGGTTGCAGATAAACCAGCAAGTCCACCTGCCCATAGACGAGGAACTAATCCCAATTCTGTAAACGGATACGCTGCCGCGCCAATACCTACACCGATCACAATGCCAATCACTGGAATTAGATTTTTAGGAATAGCTACTGCTGTTTTGAGTGCTTGTACAAGTGCCAAGATGATCAGAGATAAAGTAGATGCAAAGGCTAAAACAATATTTAATTCTTCCATCGTTATTCTCCTTTCTATTTCTCAAAAAGTTTATTAATATCATTTTTATTTTGTTTATTTGTTTATAGCTATTCATGAATAGAAATATTCATATTACGCAGAGGGTATTAAATCAGACCTTTGCGATGCAATACAGTTAACAAGCGATAAAAGTCGTAACTACCGCCTTCTGGATCTTGAATAACACCTGTAGCTAATGCGCTACTTACTGCTTCTTTTGCCCATGTAGGGATATCCATTTTTTGCGTTTGTTCGATACGTTGAATACGAGTATCTACTTTGTTAATACTGGTTTTGAGTAAATCCCGACTGTCTGTTAATGCAGCAATGCGTTCAGCTTGTGCTTTGACTGTAGCTTCTAAAGCTTGAAATGCTTTTTTCTCTTCGGCTGTCATCGGTTCATCTCCTTTGTCGGTTGGTTTTTCTTCTGGCTTTTTGCCATACGTAGAGATCAATTGGGCTAGTGTTCCTTTGTAAATATTGAGATCGACATTACCACCGATGCCTCTAACATATCCAGAATCAGAATATTGCCAAAAATCCCATGACTTCCATGCAGTACAATCATCTGGAATTCGTGTGGTGCTATATCTTGCGATCCACAACGAATATGAGCTCAGTGAGGTATCAAAGTTAGCCGCAAAAGCATTACCTGTATAGATCATAGGTTTGATCTCTATTAAGCGCTCTACCTCTTCCAAAAAAGCTCTAGCAATAGCGCTAATCGTACTTTTATCCAGTCGACCCGGATTGTTCTCATAGTCGAGTACAGGCGGGAAATCCAATACGTTGGCTCCACCGATCTCTTGTAGTCTTTGCACAAAATGGTTCGCTTCTTGTCTGGCTACTGCTGGACTGGTAGCATTCAAAAAATGGTAAGCTCCTACTAACAATCCAGCAGCTTTAGCACCTTTGATATTAAAAATGAATTTAGCATCTTTATTCCGGGTACCTTCTGTTGCTTTGATAAACGCATAATGTTTCCCATCCACTTTGACTTTGTTCCAGTCGATGCTTCCTTGCCAGTGAGATACATCAATCCCCTGCGCACCATCAGGTGTTTTGGGTTGCATAGATTCACCTTCTTTCAGCTTTATTTGCGATTCGATTTGGTGCGAGACTCATGTTCTTTATAGATTACGATGAGCAATAATATCACTCTGGAAAGATGAAATTTTCTAACGTGTTTTCTTTACGTACAAATTGCTGATCTCGTTCAGTTTGTGTCATTGGAGACAGTTCGTCAGTAACGGTTGTATCTTCATCTTGCTTTGGCTTATCATCTGCTGTTGGATGAGATGGGTCATTGTGCGAATCGTTAGGCTCTACATTTCCATTTATGTCAGGCTCAATCTGTCTATTGGTTGTAGAGTTGATAGTTGTTGAAGGGTTAGAACGATTCAAAGAAGAATTAGTATCTTCATTGGGTTCATCTTCTCCACTGTGCGATTCGAATATTTTCACAGCATGACGTAATACTTTAGGCATTGGAACACCCATCCGTCCCATATTTTCGATCACAGATAACAATTCATTCGCTAAATAGAAAAAGATAACCGCATCTTGAAAATAATGCAGATCCCCTACCGCTTTATCGATAAAATGAGCGATCGTAACCATCACGAAAATAGCGACTTTGCGAGCGATCCCTCTATAACCTGTTCGGCTTTTTAACTCTCCATTAATCCATGCAGCTGCCCATCCTGTTACCCAATCGACGATGACAAGCATCAATAGTAGATTGATCATTACACTCCACTCCCCGAAAAAGTACCCGATCATGGCCCCCGCACCAGTCGATACCGATTTGACAATGGCTTCAACCTCCCCACCCATGGACCTTTCCTCCTGTTATTGTGTAGTATGTTGCTTCATTAGGCTAAAAAAGAGCCTCCAGGCGTAATGCCGGAGGCTTTGGGAAAAGATTTAAGATTCTTTTACAAAGTAGTTAATTATTAAAAATAATATTTTTATCTTACTGTATCGTTAAATTTCAACCTATAACTCTGAAATTTTTGATTTGTGCATACATAACACCAGCAGAATAAGCTCCCGAAGTCTGTCTAAAAAATCTAAATGTGACTTGCGATCCAGAGATAGTTGTTGAAACACTTGCTCCATTAACACTAGCACTAAATGCATTACTTGTATCCAGTGTTACAGGATTCATATCACCATATAAAACAGATTGTCCATTATTGTAAGTATACCTTGTACCAATAATAACTGAGACTGCTTTAGGAGTGAAATTAATATCAGGAAAATTGTAAGTTAGAACAGTAGCACCGCTCTCCCGAGATATTTCTACATACTGTGTATTAAAATTACCGTCTACAATTCTCGCTGGTATATTGCGTATATTGTTAGACATTGTAGAAAAAATTGCATCAGCTGGTGTGTTAAGACCTCTGTCAGTAATTGCTGATGCAATTACTGATTTACCATTACTGACAGATTGCTTTAAATTTATAATATCTCTTGCTACATCATAATAATCATCACCATCACCACGTACACAGAATCTACCTACTTCATTCATAAATGCCACTGTTCTTCCATTTGCTACAAAATCTACATATCCATCGCGAATATGGTTAAAACCAGTATCATTATCGCCTATACTCAAACTCAAACTAGGCTGTCCATTATTGTCGCCACTACTAACAAATAACTTCGCAGTGAAATTACCCGTTCCGTTTGTTCTAATGCCACCAGTAGTTTTGATATCTCCTGAACCATCGATTCCATTTCGAAAATCAACAGGTCCAGCTAATACTGATTTACCTGAAACAGAGATATCACCAGAAACAGTACCACCTGTTTTTGAAAATGAATTATCCGAGACTGTCTTAACAGCTTTAGCTGTAGCAGCCAATGTTTCACTTGTACTGTTTGTAGCACTGGTTAACTGTACAATTCCTTTTGTAGTAGTGCTAGCATCTGGAATATCTGGATCAATATTGGCTACATCATCTTGTACTTTTTTGACAGCTGTATCAATTTTATCCCAGTTATCATTCATCATCGTCTGGATATTAAATGTTTCATTACCATCAGTCAACGGGTCTTTTTTCAACAAACTTAAATTAGGCGTATTACTTGCCATTACACGACACCTCCTGCAAATTTGGATAACGGTAGATTATCCATTTCTTTTAATGTTTTCACGCCATGAATATCTCTTATTAACAAATAACTAAATTCATACTCTACAGATAGATGAGCAGGTTTGATCTCTTCGATCACTGCTTTAAGATCATCCAAATTAGGTGGAATACCAATAGTATCGATAAACTTAATCGTAAAATTCCACTCTTGTGGTTGAAAAGTAACAGCTACTTTTCCTCCGTCATATGCCTCAGCGACATTCTTGACCAATTTTCCTGAAAACTTACCGCCACCTCGTAGCTTAGACTCAACGACTGCACGGCGTTGCTCCAATGGCTTGTTCAGATCTGATTCAATCGCTAGCTCTGTTTCCCATCGAACCAATCCCCATGTAGCTGTCCGTACAAAAAACTGTTGAAATGTTTCTTCAAGGGCTTGGTAAAAATCATCCATTTCATGCCCTTTAGTATCCATATCAGATCGCATAACACGTGAGGTCTCATAATAAGCAGGCAGATAAGAAAATAACTCCACTCCTTTTACACTAGAAAAAGGAAACAGAGCACGACCAGACACATTACTCATGAACAGTCACCGTCCCAAGTACGGCTACTTGATTCGCACTCATTTCAATATTTTTGTCACTAGTACCATTTACCTTTAATTCGGCGTAGTCGATAATCGGCGGAATATCGAGTAAGATCGCAGCAATTCGTGTATAACGTACAAGTGAATCCGCAAATGCCAACTGTTTGAGATAAGCTTTTACTCCTTGCTGAATCAATGCTTGGACTTCTGCTACTGACGCATTGCTAGCCAGTGTTAATGTAACATCAATATTCATAGGTACTTCTTCAGCAGGCATTATCGTAATAATTGGACCCGCTGGAGCAGTTCCTTCGCCTTGTCCATCTTGTGTAGGATCGATATACTTTTGCACTTTGGATACGATATCTGCATTCGCTGCACGTTTGTCTGTGTCCAAAATATAAATACCTACGGTTCCCGGGCCTTTCCATAATGGAATTACTCGTGCTCCGCCTACTCCAGCAATTTCACCAGCCCATTGCATATATTGCGCTTTATTTCCGCTTGTGCCTTGATTACGCACTTTCGCATAAAACCGTTCTAGCAAAGAGGTGTCTGATTCAATATCTGCTCCACCTTTGATCTCTACGGTATTCGTTACACCAGTAACACCATTAAGCGAAGTCGATACAATCGTAATAATACCTGTAGGTACATTGCTTGCTTTGCCTGCAACGATTGCACGAACAGGCACGGTGGCTTTGCCTGTGCTATCTAAAATACCAGCTACAGTCGTCTCATATTCCAATGAGGCTTCGCCTGAATTTTCATCGGCTGGTGTAGCAACAACTGTACCTGTAGGGATCGATTTACCGACTTCACCGGTAAATACAACTACGCCAGATGCAGCTACCGCTTCTCTACGAGTCACGCCATGTTCTGCTGCCCGCAAATCCAATTCATCTGAACGGAAATTGTCATCTGTACTTGCAACTGTGCTTGCGAATCCACGGCGCAATAATTCTTGTGCCCAGATCGCAGCTTCAGATAACATAAAAGCAACAGGCGCTTCTGCATCCCAAATAAAAGAACCTTCCGATTTGTCTAGATCAGAAGGTACTCGCTCCAGCATGCGCTGCATAATATTTTCTTCGGTTTGCTCCGTCAAATACATAGGAAGTTCTGCCAAGTTAGATCACCTCACTTTCTAAAATTTGCGTATCTTCCTGTACGCTTGTAATCCGGCAGGTAAATACACATTGATCGTCTACCCATTTGAAAGTAAACTGATCTACACTTTCTGTGCGTTCATCGGTCAACAACGTTTCAGTAACCATGCGAGTAATCTCACTCTCCATGATCGCATGCCCGTATCCTTGACCTACTAATTCTTCTAATTCACTTCCGTAATCACGAGAGTAGATCACATGACGATAACGAGGGGTCAAAATAGCTTTATGGCACCATTGCACCCATGCTTCTTTTTCATCAGCAATAGCTACTTTCCCACTAGGGGTAAGCACAAATTCACCCGCATCATAGTCGTAACGCCAACTTTTGCCGAATATGACTTCTGTACTTTCTATTGCAGTTGTATCTGACTCATCTCCCCAGATAAAAGCATCGGTATCAGGAAAAAGGTTAGCCATTGCCACTCACCACCTTGCATACGATAACAACGTCATTACCACTATTTACACGAAGCGCTAGCACCCGATCACCCGCTTTAAGACCTTTGTTTAAATGCAGTACCGTTTCTTCGACTTCGACTTTATCGAACACAAAATCACTTTTCGTTGCTGTTCCACCGTTACCACCTTGACCTAAAGGGTAAGTGCGTCCTACCTCAGTACGTTCAGGCATTTCGAACATCCCTGGCAATTCAGCGATCATATAATCTTGAATTTCATGTTTGAAATCATCTAGCTTTACACCAGAGCCCGTCATCGTTCCAAGTACTGCACCTAGACCACTTGTCGCTTGTTGCGTATGCTTGGACATGGTGGAGCGCATCACTTCTGCGAATTGTCCGTAAGGATCTTTTTTACTCAAGATAAAACCTCCTTTTGACCGCTTCTACAGTTGCTAGATCAAGTGTCATCGTTCCAGGATTGCCTAGATCATGACTCACAGCAGTAACAAGAAGCTTCATTCCTTTCAGCATCACAGCATCTCCCGCACGTATGGTATTAATATCCGGTGCAGTTACTGTAAATGTCTGCTGTACTCCTGTCAGATAACTTTTTGCTAATTTTTTAGCTGCTGCTGCGGTTTTGACTTGATCGTCTTCCATTAACTTTTGTAATGTTCCCAATTCTTCTGTGCCTTTTGCTTCTACAGCACGTACTTTAGAAGGAACTTCTTGACCGCTTCCTGCTTCAGCTGCGGCTACAATTTTCACTTTTGTTACTGCTCCTTCAAGTGTACGCATTTGAGTAAGGTCAATCAGATGATCCAATATATGAACCTCACTGTTACTTCCTAATTCAAATAATTCCAGACCATTACTCGTCATACGCGGATGATACATCGCTCCACCAGATTTAGAGGTTTCTTTAAGATCTGCAAATACCATCGAAAAAATGGTTTGTGAACGATATACCGCTTTACCTAATTTTTCTTTCGTATCTGGAACTTTACCTAATGTGATTTTCCAGTCTGTTGCATACTTTTTCAAACGCTGACTCGCTGTCTGATCTTTGGGTAAAAGGTATTCATCTTCTGACTTTTCTAAATAGATCATTCGATCATAGACTGTCATGGATAAGCGTTTAGTTCCACTATTCGAACTTTCAACTTCCCAGATAACCCCTGGCAAAAGAGGATGAAAATTTTTCTGTGCAAATGGGATTCCACTGATGCGAATATCCATTCCCGGTGCGATCGTCGGTAATCCCACCGTAGAAGAAACAGCTAATCGAATACTTGCTTGATAAGCTACTTGATCCAAAGAATCGCGTAAACTAATCGTTTCTACTAAAGATGTGACATCATACTTATCTTTAATCATTACTTTGTAACTCATGTGGGCATCACCAGCTTTTGCCCGGGTTTAATCTGATTGGGATTGCTACCGATCAATTTTGTATTTAATTTATAAATCGTATTCCATTTTGAACTATCTCCAAGTTCAAGCTTGGCAATTTTGGAGAGAGAATCACCGGATTTGACAGTATACGTTTTGTTGTTAGTTTTTAGATCTGTACGTGAACCTGATTTACTTGTTGTTTTACCGTTGTTACTCGTTTTCTTTTGTTGTACTTTAGCATCTCGCCATGTACGAAAAGTAATATCAAATGAAATATCATCCGGCTCTCCACCACGAAACGAAGTGTTGTACGAAATAAGATATACAGGAACATTCACTCCTGTTTCTGTAATCACCAACTGTGCCGGACGTTTCGATACTAGAAAGCGATTTAACGAATTTGTTGCTGCTTGTGGAGTCGGTAGATTCGAATAACGACAATAAGAAGCATCATAATCTTTTGGGAAAAAGGATGAAAAACTGATCTCCTTGATCTTATCGCCTTGTGCAAAATCAAATTCGCCATATTCTAGCATAGTGATCGTCTCGTATCCTTTAGAACGGGAAATGCTAAGCTCTTCTGGATTAACAGGAAAATGAAAAAAGTTACGTGTTCCATCAATGAGATAGATATCCATGTCTCTCCTCCTTTCTAAAAGTAATTCAACTTTAATTCATACTTATGAGGCAGGTGTAGCTGTTCCAGAAGCTGAGGCTGGTTTCTGATTTTCTAGTGCTTGGCGTACTTGCTTAATAACACGTTGTCCTACTTTTATAGCTAAAGCATCATAATCAATTTTATTTTCTTTGACTGTAATCTGAACAGCACCTGCAGGAACATTTACGGAAACATTATTTGTCACTTGTGCTTTGAAATCTTTAAGCATTCCAGAAAGAGTTCCCATCTGTGTATCGCTCAATTGCACTGTTGATTGAACACTAGTTTTAGTTGTTGTGGTAATCCTTGCTTTGTTCGCTACTTCATTAGCTTTCGGTTGAGGGGGAACAGATGGCGCAGGATTGTTTACACGCGGTTTTATATTATTTTCCCAAACAGGCGTAACATATCTGTCTGCAAACGAAGGTTTTGGTGCTAACATATTTTTATTGGGTGGAAAAGGTATACCCGTTAAATTAGATAAATCAGGTATAAACATTGTATTGTTTCCGGTTGTATCTTTAGTAACACTTGATGGATTAGGTGTAGCTGGATTAAACAATCCACCAACAGCTTTTCCAAATTCTCTTCCAAAGATGCTACCTCCAACTGCAAAAATGGCACCTACTACAGCAGTACCAACTCCTGGTAAAGCACTACCAGCAACACCACCCAATATCCCTGCTCCTACTCCCCCTACTGCTGAACCTATAGCAGAACCGCGTTCTTCATTATTCTGAGCTTTCATAAAGTCAAATGTATCAGGAAGTAAGCTTAAAAAACCTAATAATCTTCCGCCTGCTTTGAGTCCTCCTTTTAGTAAACCTGACCCTGCCTCTTCTGTTGTAGCTCCTGAAGATGCATCCCCTATCACATTACTCCAAAGACTAGAAAAATTTTCTCCTATACTTTTTCCACCACCCAATATACCTGAAACAGATGTACCTACATGACTAATTAGGCTCCCTGATTCTTTCACTATTGTTGCCCATTTAAGTATCTTTCCAGCAGTAGTTGTAGGAGTTAGCCTTGATGCATCACGAATTTTTTTAAGAGTTTCGATTGATTCTCCTGTTGATTTGACACCTGCACCAAAACTTTTAAGTCCATCAAATACTCCCAAAATAGAATCAAAAATTCCTTTGGGCTTATCTGGTTCTTTTGGACTTCCTCCTGAATTTGAATTACTCGTCACACTACTCGAATTATTTATAGCAGTAGTATTATTATTCAAAGCTGAGATTAATCCATCTATATTTAATCCTTCAATAGTAGTAGTCGTTGTAGTATCTACTTGCGTAACTACTGAAGTTGCAGGCATCATAGGAGCCATCGATGCTTGCATTTTAAAATGGATATTTGCTCTAGCGACTACTGCATACGAATTGACTTCTTTTAACTTTTTAAGCAGACGTTCTAATGCTGGAGTAGCATGATCAATTAAATAAACAGTGGGAATAATACGCAAACGTGAAACGCGTACCGCCAAACTATAAATATTGCTAAGATGACGTTGCATATATTTCAATTCTGTATTTACTTTGATTAAACCTTGATATCTAGCTCTACTGAATTGTTCTGTAGCTCGTTTAACGCTGTCTATATAGCGACTAGTTGCTCGTAATTCATTATTCCCTTTTAAAAGGTCTTCTATATCTGTAATTAAATTAACTTTATAATTTTTAGAATCAGCCACTTCTTCACCTCCTTAAATGATTACACCTTGAATTTACTTGTTAGTCTTTTCATTTGTTGCTCCCATTTCTTCTTGCGAAAAAGCTAGCAATAGTGAGCGCTCGCCTTGAGACAAATTCCAAAACTCTCCGGGACGGAGGTGGTGCCGTACCCACATGTGATACAGCATCGTCGTGATCCCTCCGGAGTGAATTAGTTTTTTAGGTCATCAAGCTCCACACCGAAGCCAGAAAGTTCAAGAACTTTATCTCCGACCGCATCCAGTTCACCAGCTAGTAACATACGACGCACCGCTTGTTCGCCACCGGATAATTTTAAACGACTGGTAATACGCGGATCGCCCCATCCATTCAATTTCAAGCCTTTGACTTCCAATTGAACAGTCGCTTCAGAGATCAATAGTGCGTTAAACGTTTCGCTATCTACTTTTTCTTCTGTGCGACCTTTAGTCGTTTTGCGAACCGTACAACGTTCACGAATACTGTCTACTTTACTGGAAGTGAGTCCACGCAATGTCATTTGCAAATCCAGACGTTGAATACCTACTGTTTCTTCTGGCAATTTGTCTGCTGCTTCAAATAGGCTGTCCAAGATTTGTTCTTCTGATAAATTTTCGTTCAAACTCATGATTATGTCCTCCTCAGGATCGTCAATAATAGTTTTTTACATCAAAATAAAGATTATTTCGTATTTATTCCACGCCAAGTAGCGACAAACGAAGAAAAACATACTCATCCTTCGCTTATCGCTTACTGATCTAGTGGAATAAGACATCATCGCTTATAGATATTAAAAGTAGCTTTTTTTCGTATTAGCCATTAGTTATCTAGCTACATAACTTAATTGTATTGCTTTGGTAATATGCTATTTATTCATTAGTTCGCTACGATTGGATCTAACAACTCATATCCTTCAAACGTAAACGCTGTTTCTTCTGGAACTTCTTCACCTGCTGTCCAGTTCGCCAATTGAATTTTGTCTGGCATACAACGCATTAAGCGTACACGCTCATGACCATAAGATTCAGGATCGTCTAGTTTGGAAATGATATCGAATTTTTGGAAACCACGTACCAACATATCCGAAGTCACTTTATAACCCGTCATTGTACCTGTACCTTTTTTGGAACCATTTTTGTGTACTTTCCATTCGTTACCTACCAGATTCAGCTCACGTTTTTCAATTTCCACGCTTGCTTCCAGTTTGTTGATATGCGTTTGCCATACCCCATCAATGTGCAATTGTCCATGTGTACCCAGAATAACTCTTGAAGCGTCTAACATATATATTTCCTCCTTCGATTTTCGGTTCTTATTTTTATTTTGAAATCCAAAAAGCTATACCTAAATGAATAGATATTGCGCTGACTGCTATCACTTATTGCACGTAAAATGTGCCAAACAATTGTTCCATGACATCTGTCAATTTCACATTCCATTGCAAGAATACTTGATCTGCTTCAGGACGCAAGATTGGAGCTGCGCCATAATAAGCAGGATCTAAAATTACATCGAAGCCAGATGCTTCAATCACGCTACTTTGCGCCAAAAGATTCAGATATTCTTTCATGGCACCAATAAGAGCAAGGCGACCTTCTTCAGTGTTATTTACTTTACCGATATAAGAATCTTCTGCCGCACGTTGCAAGTCACCATTGATTGCATCCATCACACGAATGGAACGGATTTTTTTCCAAGCATTATTTTGTCCAGCTGCTGGAATCACAAGACTATTCACACCACGAAGAGCTTTCACTTGACGACCATCATGGAAGAAAATAAACACACCATTTTTGACAGCTTGTTCTTGCTCAGAACGTGTCCAACGACGAGTCACATCGTCAAAAGGCGTAATATGGTACGTTGTTGATTCATTTAGACGTTGACCAGCAATCAGACCTGCTACATAAGCACTTGTTTGTGCAGAAGTATAATCTGTTGTACCAATACGCACACCTGTACCTACATTGATAATACCTTCGTAGTTCAATGAAAGAGAGCGTGTTGCTGCAATCGTAGCTGCTTTGGAAGATAGATCATCTGCTGCTGTACCACCGACTACTGCAACCGTATGTTTCCCTTCACTACGTACACGTTTGATCCAAGCGGCAAAGCTTTTCAGTAACGCAGGATCAGCAGCAAAATCTAATGCCAATACATCGAATTCTTCACTTTCTAGTGCTGCTTGTGCTTCAATATAATCTGCATTTGCTAGACCAGCATTACCACTTGCGCCACCTGCGAATGCTGCATTTGCTACGTTAGCTGGAATCCCACCATCTACTAAAGCTTTTGCTGTAATCCACAGATTATCTGTATCTTCATTGATCGCTTTGGCAAAAGAAGATGCTTTTCCATCTTTAGCTACAAATGTACGTACCAATTTGGTTCCTTCATACAAACGAATTTCTTGTTGTGTACTGTCTGTTACATTAGGTTGCACAGTTACTGTAAAGCCGTTACCGCGTGTACCTGTATATTTTGTATCTAGTTGAAGTACGTTCGCTCCTGCTGTACCTTCTGTAGCACCTGCCGCTTTCAACACTAGGCTAGAAGCTTTAGCCGTATCATCTGCTAAGCGGTAAGCTAGCAATTTTTTAGGACCGCCAAGCAAGGCTAGATAGAGTGAATTGTAAGCTGTTGCTCCATTTTCGCTATCTCCAGAAAAGTGTTGTGAGATTGCTGTTTCACTACCAATTTCCACAAACTCTCCTACAGGTCCCCAGTTTCCTTTGACCAAAACAACCACTGTACCACGATTACCTGCTTGAATTGCTGAAGCTGCTGCTGCCTCAAAATTCATATATAAACCCGGAAGTACCGGTTTGTTCGTGCTTTCCCATGTGCCACTTGCCATTTTACTTCACCTTCGCTTTCATAAATTGTTGGATTTTTTGTGTAGCTTCTTCTACTGAAAATAATTTGTCGGAATCATCGTAAAACACACCATGTAGTACTTCAGCTTTTACTCCAAAAAGCTCATCTGCATGTTGCAGAAGTTCATTCAGCGGGTATTGGGGCTGAACAGCTTTGGAAGAAGATTGCTCTGTCTCTTCATGGATTGGAGTGTCGCTTGTTTTAGCAGTCACACTCTTTTTGCTAGCATTTGCCATCAGAACACCTCATTTTCTCTGCAATAACTATGAAATTAGTAATCTAAAACAGGTTTGTTGGTTACTTCTCGAATCAATGGTGCGTTAGGCAATGCTCGTTGAACACGATGCAACAACGTTAAGCGGATTTGACCATTTAAAAAAGCATCTGCTTGTATATCTACAGATGCTTCACTAACTGTCAAATAACGACGATCGGCAATATCCAAAGGAATTCTTGTCTGCGAACTCAAACGTTCTACCAGACCTGTCGCTATTCGCTGTGTTTCTTGTGCATTTCGCCCATAGACATGTCCAATCCATTGCTTACGAACATCGAAAGCAGAAGTACCTGCTGCTGCAAAATTACTTGCAGTCAGTCGCCAAAGTACAGCAGGAGCCTTATAATCAATAGGCCATGCTTCTTCATAGATGGTCCACTCCTCACCTAATTGTGCTTGTGTCCAATGGTGTAGAGCTGTGAGCCATGAATCAGGCTGTACAGATTCAAGTACTGCCGTAGATGCATTAACATTGGAAGCTTGAAGTGCATGAGAACTAGTAGATGAATCTAATGGTTCAGGAACATAGATACCGAATCGTATCGCTCGCGTCGCTAGTCCACTCAGCGTATCAATTCGATCACTGTCTGAAGCCCCTAGATAGATACATGTAAATGCATGACCTTCTTCATCTTCTAATCGTGCATCATGTAAGACCTCAATTAACTTTTGGGTCCATGCTTCCACTTGTTCAAAGCCACCATTACTGATACGGGCATAAGGCCAGATTTTGACAATCCGACGATAGCCTGCCCAAGATGATTTCTGAACTTCTTCTGCAAAAGTCACCACTGCACAAGACCCTGGCAAAATCAAATCAAGTGGTGAAAGATCATACACTTGACCCTTCCATTCTGGAATAATTTCTGCCAGTTTGGACTTGATCGTAGCTCGCATCTTAGGAATATTGTTCACCTCCTTTATCCAGAAATATAAGCAAAAGAATCATCTCACCGCATGAAAAAAAGACTGAATCTCTAGGATCAGTCTGAACATTAGCGTATGTGCTTTCGGTTGATTGTGTTCCTTTTGCTTCATTTCCGATAATACAATCTTACCTCGTTTTTCTCCTAATGGAGACGGTGTATCGGACGAAAAAAGGACGGTTAATAGGGGACTTACGGCGGTAAAAAGAAGAGCCTTTAGATTAGGGCTTGCTCTGCTTGGTTTTTGCGGATAGTAACGACTTTACAAAGGATTTTACGCCTCTGGAAATGCTTTTCTTCTATAGAAGATAAAGTCCAACAGATAAGAGAAAAACAAAAAAACGCTTGCTCGTAAGCAAACGTTTTGGACAATTGATATAGGATTGGACATTTATTCATTTCGCCAGAGGGTCGTCTGTTGATGGGTCTACAGTATTGGGAAAAGGCTGGCTGACTACTTTGCGAGAACGTACGATATCCACTGCACAAAGCAATACGGATGCTGTTGCGACTTTGATCCACCATGCAGGTTTTGATTTTAGACTCATCATTACGCCTCATTTCTATTGATATCTGTCTAAACGTAACACAATACATAAGTTCTATTCCACTTTAGCATTGGGCTCTTTATCTTCATGAACATGATCGAATTAATCTATATCAACGATGTAACGATTAAGAACTATAAGGAACTTCTGTACTTCGGCGTGTACGACTTTTTTTGGGCATCAATTCATCTAACTTAATCATGCCTGTATCGGCAAGCGCTAATGCCATTTTGTAAAAAGCCTTGGTTCTTACTTTAACATACGTATCTTTGCTGATTGGTGGATCGAACAGATAGCTGTACACTTTATAATCGAATACATCATCGTGTTTGAGATATCTTTCTTTTAATAGTAATTGTTCACGTTCGCCTAAGCGCTCTACAATGGCTTCAATTCGTTCGCAATAGGCACGTCGTGCCGCAGGAGTATCTACATTATAGATAGCTGCATTCGCAGTTGAATCGCTAGTTACATTGGTTGATCCATGCATCCGTTCTTGATAAGAAGCGGTCATCGACGTTTCACGCATTTCAAAAGTGATAGTTTTATAAATCCGATATTTTTCAAATACAGCTTCTACAGCAGTACGTGTTTGACGGCGATCTAATTCAGGCAAAGCAGTAAGTAAATTCATGAGGTAACACTCCTTTAATAGGGTTAGTATAGATATAAAGTAGAAAGAAACTGAAAAGATACAACCAGTTGGCAATAAAAGTGGTTTTCTCTTCATTACCTTTTGGCAATAAATCAAGAAATAAAACATCCTTTTCCAATCAATAAATCATTATAAATTCCAAATTATTGATCTTGTTCGTATTTTGTTCGTATTTTATATTTTTACAATAACACACCGGAGAATATTGGTAAAACCGGAAATAAAGCGATTTTTGCGCAAAAAGGATACATTATCTCGCTTTTTCTTGCAAACCCATACCTTTTGGCAAAGAAGTAAAAGACAATGTTTACCTAATGGCAATACTAGGGTATATTATAAGTGTTCTTACTTTCATTGAATATTTCGCAAGTGTACCTATAGAAAGGGTGTATTGTCGGTGGATAATCTTTCATTTGGTCTATATTTGAAACAAATACGTGAGCAAAAACACTGGAGTATTAATCAGTTGGCAGAGATCGCCGGCATCAGCACTTCACAAATTTCGCGAATCGAAAATGGTAGACGTGGTGTGCCCAAACCGCAAACGATCGAAAAGCTAGCGAAAGCGCTGGCTGTTTCTTATTCCGAAATGATGGATCAGGCAGGTTATCTGCGCCCTGAAGAAGCAGAGCAAATCCCCGAATGGGCAAGCTCGCGCGATAAACGAGATTTTAAAAAGATGTTAGAGGAAGATGGTGAATTAATGTTTGATGGAGTGCCACTGGATGATGAAGATAAGCAACGGATCAAAGATGTATTAACCGGTTTGTTCTGGGAAGCTAAACATATGAATAAACGTAAACCTCTTTCTTCCGACGATTCTACATCCAAGTAAACACTTTATCTAATGTATAGTAAGCAATTATATCAATAGAAAAAATGCGCTTTTACTGCCAAGCGCTTCATTGAAAGAAGTTTTGCTTTGCCAAAATCACTTTCTTATCAGACTAGAAGAAGTCGCGCTTATTCGATTAAGCGCTCGGAGGTGGCTTGTAACGATGGAAGAGAACGCAGCTCATCTGGTCCGCAAGTATAAAACGAATTGCCCTTTTGAAATTGCTGAAGCGCTCGGCATACATATTCGCTACATGGATCTTGGTAAATCCACCAAAGGTTTATACTACAAAAAATTGAGACGACGCTTTATTATTATTAATGAAGGGCTTTCGGATCAATGGCAGCGATTCGTATGTGCACACGAACTTGGACATGATCGGTTGCATAAAGGCATTAATCGCTTTTTTTTAGAAGAACATTCTTATTTTTGGCCGGGTAAATTAGAAAGACAAGCTAACTATTTTGCGATTACATTATTGACCGCCGGGCAAGAGCAACGGATCGGAGAAACGACCGAAGCTTTTGCCAAACGAACAGGCATCCCACCAGAGATGTATTATTTTTTTGACTATTAATCGAACATACGTTCTTTTTAGCGCTTTTACGTTTACTTTATGCCAAACAAAAAGAGTGGTTGCGATAACCACTCTTTTTTGTCGTATAGATTCATTATTAATTTATGATTGTAGAATACGAAATACATGAGCGATTGGTGCAGTCGTAACATCGGTGATCGATTCAGGCAATGTCACAATAATACCTTCTTCATTTTGTTCAAAGTCTAGCCCTTCAATTACTTCTTCGCCTAACAAATCGATGTTGTCGATCTGCTCCATATAAGGGATACTCATGGTAGATGGAATCACCATCGCTGCATTGGTATATAAATAAGTAGCATAGACTGTCTTCTGAGCAGCTTTACCTGTAAATGCCCAACCTTGTGTGTAGACTGGCGCAATACTACGTGTTCCATAGACTGCTTCTCCATATATATTGAGCCACGCGCCTAATCCTTTGATGCGCTCGATAGCCCCTTCTGGCAAACGTCCATCAGGTTGTGGCCCTACATTCAATGCTAGATTACCACCTTTGGCTACAATCTCCATCAACATATGCACCAATTCACGTACTGATTTATATTTATCTTCATATCGGAAAGAAAAAGAAGTTCCCATCGTAACACAGCTTTCCCAAGGAATCGACATCGCATGCTCAGGAACCGTCTGTTCAGGAGTCACGATATTTTCATAGGCGCCGCCTACTGTACGGTCTGCTGATAATAACCACGGTTGCTGTTCCCGCGCTTTTTCTACCACTTCACCTAAACGAATATCTTGATTACCTTTGCCCGGTCTAACCCAACCCGCATCTAACCACAAGACATCGATTCGTCCGTACTTCGTCAATAACTCCAAAATCTGCTCATGCGTAAATTCAACAAACTTTTCCCATAACCACGGATATTCAGCAGGATCATACGTAGGTCCACGCCATGAATCTTGTCCGCGCTCCATCCCATCTGCCCAGTAATACGGAGTATGCCAATCAGCTTTGGAGAAATAAGCAGAGATCGCTAACCCTTTTTCTCGAAAAGCATTAAACACGTTACCTACAATATCGGCATATTTATGCTGGTGAAAAGGAGTATCTTTTCCTGTAATACGATAATCTGTTGTATGCGTATCCCACATACAAAATCCATCATGATGCTTAGTTGTAAAATTTAAATATTTGAATCCACCTTCTGCCGCAAGTTCTGCCCAGACTTCCGGTTGAAAGCGAATCGGATTAAATGTTTTGTTGAGATCAAAATACTCTCTTTTTAATTCTTCTTTATCCGATTGCCAATCGATGCCGTCTCTTGACCAATCACCATCATCATCACTAAGCGCCCAGGACTCGACTACGCCGAGCTGCGAATAAGGACCCCAATGCATCATCAGCCCTAGCTTCTGATCTTTGAACCATTCTAATCGTTCCAAAATGTACGGATCTTCTGGCTTAACCCAAGATTCCTCACTGCTGTAATTATGTACTCCACCCTGTACTTCCATCAGCTTTTCCATCATTTCACGTTCTTGTTCATTCATCGGTTGCTCACTCATTGTCTTTTCCCCCTGTCGCTTATTCATATATTCCGTGCTTACTATATCAATTAGAGATACAGAGGGAACTTCCTGCATGATTCTTTTATGATTGTGTATACTTTTTTTCGTTCTAGCCTGATAACTTTGGTAAAAAGACAATTCCAAGCAAAATAAGTGTCAGTACTATACAGATATTTTCAAATTTATCTCCTTTTTTAGTCCCTGTGCTCATTAGATTAAAACGCAATCTCCATTTCAAAGGAGGCAATAACTTCACTCCTCGATTTGTAAGCGAATCGGCCAATAAATGTAGAAAATAAGAGACTCCACCTGCAATCCAGATACTTTTCCCTAAATGAGCAGTTGTTCCATACAACAATGCTGACCATGCGGCTGTTCCATAAATCGTATGCGTTAATCCCCGGTGCGGTAAAAATGTACAGATAATCAGCAAGCATCCCGCCATATAATTCCACGGAGCTATGTCTCGACCATAAATAATCATACCGACACCAATCATAAACATTACAAATTTGCGTAACGAACGCACTGGTAAAAAAGCGATAAAGACCACCGCTACAGCGATCCCTATATCCCACGGCATTCCAAATAACCCTTTCCACAAAATCCACACAACAGCTACAAGCATAACCGTCTGCAATACACGTAACAGAGGTTCAGATAATGTTTTGGATACAAGTAGTGAATTAGGCTCATCAATATCGGGTAATAAAGAACTAACAGCCGCTGCTACAACAGCTGCTGATGTCACAGGTATACCTGCAAGTGTCATCAAAGAAACAGTGACTCCAGTACTAATAATAAAATGCGATTTACCCATCATAATACAAAAATCTTCCTTTCTGCCGAGCCATCAAGTTATTCTTGTTGTTTTGTAAATGAACGATTTATTTTGTTCGGTGAATGTTAATTTTTTGCTATTCATCTTTTTATGTTTCTAATCCATAGTAAAATAGCTGTAAACAAACCAATAGTTCAAAATAGAAAAACCTTTTCTTACCATCTTTCAAAGGAGCGTTACTATGGGAACCTTATCAAAATGGCTCCGTATCACTGTATATGGTTCACTTATGAGTCTTATTCTTACCAGTTGTAATCCAGATCATCTTGCTTCTTCATCTGTAGCTACGTCATCTTTTACCATACAGTCAGGAGAACATCTTATGCATAAAACTAAAACTTCACAATCTGTACGTGTCACTCCTAGTGATACATCTGAATATCCGATTCATCCCGATCATCTGACAAATGAATTAATGAAAGGCAATTATGAGCAAATTTATTCGCAGACTTCACAAGCGTTCAAACAAGAAGTTTCATGGGATACTTTTTTAAAAGTGATCTCTTCTTTTAGCGATGATGTACAAGGTTATCAATCAATATCCGAACTCAAGCAAGATCATACGATTCGCAAAGTATGGATCGATGAACAACAACGCCGTGGAATCGTTGCTGTCTTTGCAGATCAGCTTCCTGATTATCCAGATCATACGATTTTAGGATTACGTGTAAATGATCTAGAAAAGCACCCGGCAACCGATCATATTCAGACACAGACGATATTTAGCCCACCTGTTCAGCAAAATTGGCAAGTGGTCTGGGGTGGTTCGAATACACTGGTCAATTATCATTATGAATATCCTAATCAACGGTATGCTTATGATCTAATCGTGACTCAGAATGGATCTTCTTATCGAGGCAATCCGAAAAAGAACAAAAGTTATTTTGCTTTTGGTAGACCTGTGACTGCACCCGCTGATGGCAAAATCGTTAAAGTCGTGAACAATATTGCAGATAACGAGCCTGTAGGTTCAACAAATGAACAACAACCTGCTGGTAATTATGTCATCATTCAACATGCTGATCGTGAATATAGTATGCTTGCTCATTTCCGACAACACTCGATTGATGTTCAAGTCGGTGATACGGTGAAGCGTGGTCAAGTTCTCGGACAATGTGGTAATTCTGGCAATTCCAGCGAACCTCATATCCATTTTCAAGTGATGGATCAAGCGAATTGGGCAGCATCCACTTCGTTACCTGTACAGTTTGCGAATCACTTTTCACCGATTCAAGGCGAGACTATGCATCCCTCATTATAGCACGTATGTTCGCTTTTGTATAAAAGAGAAAGACAAGCATCATCTCCATGTTCAAAAGGAGAATGCTTGTCTTTTTTTATACTTATAAGCTAGCGATATAGGTAAAATAGAATCGATGTGATCGTATCTATTCAGTTACATTTTTTCTAAAGAAGTAGCCGTTGAGTCGGCTTGTTGTAATTCTTGCAGACGTTCTTGAACACGACGTTTGCGATATAACATTTTGCCTGCTTCTGCGACACTTTCAAGTGCTGTATGGTTGGTAAATGCACCAAAAGCAATTCCTGCAACAGGTATCAATTGAAATAATTTTTTGATCCCAAAATTATCACGGTAAGTGGTGATGACTTCATGCCATCCTTTCATTTGGGAAAAGACTTCTTTGGACGTATCTGCATGATCAAAGTCAGACAATTCGGATAGGATTGATTTTTTGCCAACGATATCAGAAGAAGAAAATTGCAGGCATTTCATAATAAACAAACGTTCTTTGGGATCTTTAGGATCGTAACCATAGCATAAAGCGATCTCTTGCAGAATTTTGAGTGACATTCCGATCATCGCTGGAATATCGGCTGAAATGGTAAAAATCCCACCAATGCCTGTCGTTGCGCCTTGAAGTGCTGCCCAGTTGGAGCGATTTTTAGATAAAGAATCTGCTGTTTTGTTCATCACTTGAAGAGGCAATTGAGAAGCTTGTGCTATCGTCAACTCTTGATCCGCTTGCCCTTGTTCTTTGGCTAGACGCTGCATGACCGCTTTGGATGAAATAAGATAGGTTCCACCACTTTGAATAAAACGTCCTAATTCATTTAATACTACGCCTAATTTGTTACGAATCATTTTCGGTGTCATTTTGTCCAGAATCATAAAAGGAATACGTCCCAATTTGTCCCAAAACATAATGCCGCCTTGATCTTTTTCCCACTTTTTGATCTGTTGTAACGCTTGTTCCAGTTCAGCCTGACTCTCCATAGTGTTCATCGTATTGAGCTCCTTCAATCCATAATTAATACTTTGTTTTACTTATTATAATAGATACGTAGCAGATACCAAATATAACTCAATATTTATTTATAAAAAAACCGTATAGCTATTTTTCCTGTAGATCGAAAAAACAGTTATCCGGCTTATATCTCTCTATATCCGTTCGATAGCCACTATTTTAGATATAAAAAAAGCCGCGGGTCGTGGATCTCCGCGTCTATCGGTGATACTTTGTATACAAGTTGTATTTAGATAGAAGATATAGCGTTATGTTGATTTGCTTTATCTGCTTTGTCGTCTTCTTCGCGTAAAGGAGCATAAGTGATACGATCTAGTACCAGACCATCGCCTACAGGCTCGCCATTTACTGTAATTTGAATCTTTCTGTAATTGTTATCAAAATTTGAATTGTACATATTATATTTCACTCCTAGTATAGTTAATCTTCTTGGTGTATGTGGTGTAACCAGAATATTTATTTTGTTCAGCCTGTCTTAGTATTACCCATATATTTTCCAACCTAAACATTTGATCTGTACTTTTCTACTATTTTTCTTTGGAATACATGATAAAGTACAGATCAAAATGTATTTTTGTATCTAAACCATGTAATATTAGGGTATATCTATTATGATGAATAGGTACACAATAGCTATTTATATGGAAGGGGGATTACGATGTCAAAAAGGACTCAACCGTTACGCACATTTTTGGTCTTATTGTTAGTATTGTCTGGAGTATTCAGCAGTCAGACAATGGCCCATGCAGGTTGGTGGGAAGACTACAAAAATGGGATTGAGACTTTTACGAATTTGCCCCAGGAAGTCAATCAGTTAAAAGAAGGCTATGATCAAGCACTCAACAAGCTCGATCAAGCTCAGACTCAACTTAACCAAGCGCAATCCAATATAGAATCGTATCGCGAAGAAAATGCTCGTTTGGCTGAACAAAATGCTCTACTTGCTCAAACAGTAGAACAACTCAAACAATCTGAAGCTAATCGTGCACAAAGCGCTCGCTTTTGGAAAGCATTAGTCTTTACTGCTATAGGGATAGTCGTCCTTTTCTTTGTATCTACCCGTCTGATCCGCTTTGGCTTACGTCGTCGTTAACAACGATAGAATAGATCATCCTATCTGCCCGTACAAATTTGAGTATACATTTCAGGAGGAATCCTTTTGCAATTGGAATGGCAACAATCAACTAAAATGCCCGCGTCCGGTCAAGCGGTTACGATCGTACTCGGTGAAGCTGAAAAACTGCATATGCTGCATCCCGGACAAGTAATTGCTTATACCGGTCCTTCTGGAGGACGTAGCGATCGCTTTATGGATGTCAAAGGCATGTACCGCAAACGGAATCTGATTCGAGCCGATTTTACAGGAGCCTGTCGCTTTATTGCTTCTCTTCCGCCTGGCTTTAATCTAATGCCTATTCCGATTAGTGGTGGCAGTGATCTGCTCTATGATTTTCGTCATTTATTTTATTATACCGATGGTATCAAAATGCAGACCCGACTGTTACAATTCAAAAATATGCTGATTACTCGTGATGCCATCAAAGTTAAATTTAGCGGTGAAGGTGAGATTGGTATTTTGACTAAAGGGGCTGTGGTGGAAATGAAACTTCATCCTACAGAACCACTGTATGTTGATGCTCGTAGTCTACTTGCCTATCCAGAAAATGCTCAATTGAAGCTAAGTGTCTATGGTAACCACCTTGCCAGTCAACATATGCATTATCAATGGCAGATGATTGGTAGTGGCTCCGTACTGATCCAAAGCGGACACGATAGCGGTGAATTGGAAAAGCATTTGCAAGGAGATGGATTATTCAAACGTGTATTGCGTGAAGTGATTCCTTTTGGAGGCATTTTTATCAAATAATCCACTATACAAAAATGGATCGATTAGCATACCTTATCCAATCAGGTAGCCAGTCGATCCATTTTGTCATTACCGAGCTCCATTATCCCATAATTCGAACTCCGGTTTGACCCATTTATTGAGCTGTTTGAACTGCTTCTGATCAATATACGCTATTAATAGATGATGGTCTTGTGGACTAGCTACAAATTGTTTTTCAGGATTACGTTTGCGATCAAGCGCAATTATATAATCGAAAAAGCTTTTATCAATCCATTCATTCTTATATTCCAAATTCCATTCGATACGTTCTCCATGATAGATAAAAGAAAACAATACGTTACGCTTCTCATGATCCACACAACTACGAATATGCTTCATTTCAAGCGCTCCGTCTGTCATTTGAACCATACGTTCAGCCAGTTGAGTATAAATATCTGTATTATCTACAGCTTTGAGATCCACATACCAAATATTGTTTGTATGATTAACCCACTCTTCCTCGATCAATGTCTGACCTCCGAGTGCAATTAATAGATGCACATAAGGCTTTTCTTCAAACCACGCTTTATCTTGACCATTCATTAAATGTTCGAGACTGATTCCCTCATTTACTGTAATTCCTGCTTCTTTGAGGCGTGTCCATTGATCTGCTAAAGGTACTGTTTTATTGCGAAAAAAACCGATCATCATACATCTCCCTTCGATCTGTTGTGTCTATAATCAGCTACGATGTGTGCAATCAATGCGGCATGAAATCATGCGGCCTGGAATTCCTACTTTCTGTTGTTAGATATATGAAGAGTACAGTATTCTTCATTTGCATATTATCCTATAATAACCCTTTACGCCAAGTCTTATAACTCCTTTTCATGTAAAAACAACAAAAAATAGCTAATATCCTGTCTAACCATGACGGATACCAGCTACTTTTCAGTATGGTTTATATCATTTACTCAGAAGTTGAATGTTCTTCATTCGCTTCATAGAAATCCCAAACTGCATCAATAATACGATCGAACGTATCATCATCTTCACTAATAAGTGTTTCCAGCGCCAGAATTTCTTCTTCTTTGCCCGGTTCATTTAGAAAGTGCAAGCTATAATCCCACTCTTTGCCACGCTTGGTGAACAGAGTTACTTCATACGGTTCAGCATGCCCCTCGACGACTAATTCTACTTTGCCAATATAGCCTTTGTCTGGCTCAGGCACTTGCTCCAATTGAGCATTACGTATCGTGATATTCATTGTGTATTCTCCTTTATTGATGAAAATCAGTTGTTTGTTTTATTGTAACATGGTTTGATCAATATATTTAGACCAACCTATATCGAAAACTTCTTTAACAACGATAATCCAACCTTGTGAGCATACACAACATTTTCCAATAGGCTGTTCTTGGATTGAACTCATCTATAATCCTTTTCCTTCCACTCCAACAATCTTATTCCAGTTGGGTACTTTTATAATTATTTTTCGAGCAATTAAAGTTCCATTCTACTAAGCCTATTATTCAAAAATTTTTCGTTCAAAAGCCATAGCTTTTTTCTGCATTTTCACAAAGTGTTTTTGTATATTCTCCCATTTGTGTTTTAGCAAAATCTAGCAAGTTTCTTTCTTCTAATATTAAAGAATCTAAAATAGACAAAAGTAAAACTTCTTGAACTTGTTCGTTACTTGTAGCCATTTCTTCTAGAAAATTAAAGATCAAACTTAAATTCAATTTATTCTTCAATGATTCTATTATAAAAGGTGTAACAACTAATCCAAAAATAACATGCGGCAAATCTTCTTCTAACCATTCCATTTCTTCACAATATTTAGATCTGACTTGTGGTATTTCTGATAATAATTTTGGGATTATTTCTGTATATAACAAATCATTCACTCCTCAATTCCCATTTAAGGCTTTTACAAATATCCATAAAGTACTTTGGCAATTTCTTTGTCTTTATTATTTAAAAGATTATCTTCTATTAATTTTTGTAAAGTTCTAGTACAATTTTGTCCTTTTAATCAGGGCATCTTTTTAGTTATGTTCGATAATAATCCAATTGTTGTTCTAGTGTTCCTGTATGGAACTCTAGTAAATGTCAATCAGGATCACGGAAGTAGATAGAATTTCTTTCTCCATTTGGATTATGCTGATGACTCTCCTCTATGGTTGCACCTGCTTTTAACAATCTTGCTTGTAGAGTTTCCATATCTTCTTCTTTTACCGAAAAAGCAATATGAGTATAAGACGGTTGAATATCTTGTCTTGTAATATTCTCTTGCAGATTTAATGTCCACCAAATTCCTGCACTTTCAAAATAAGCTGTCTTGGGTCTCACTAATAAAGGCTGTACGCCAAAAATGTCAATGTAGAAAGTTACTGCACGCTCCATATCTGCTACAGAAAAAGTGATATGTCCTATACTACGAATAACAGGCTTATCCTCTTTATCTAAATCCACATTAATATTTTTTAATTGTTCTCTCAAATTCCAATTTTCTGGTCTGCGTATAAGAAAGTTAGCCCATGTACCCTTATACCTTAACCAACTTTTACGATATTCTTCGACAGTCACAGGCTCACTAGCTCCATCATCATCGAACCCTGCTTGAAAAAAGCAACAAGGACATATCTCATAACTTGGAGCATCACCTTCCCATTGTGGTTCATCCAATTGATCATATCCACATACAGCACATATGTATTTCATTGCCATTCACCTAATCCTATACAAATTTTAAAATCAAACCTATGGCATTCATAGTGTTCATTCTTTATTTTAAAATCCTTCTGTTTATTTGAGCAATTCAACTATAACTCTCATCCACTATTAAATAAGATTAATTAAAAAGTGCTATCTCTTCTTTCTGTTTTATTAGTTATTTTCGATAATAATCCAATCGTTGTTCTAACGTCCCTGTATGGAACTCTAGTAAATGTCCATCGGGATCGCGGAAATAGATGGATTGTCCTTCTCCTTCTGGATTACGCTGTCGTCCTTCTTCTATTATTGCACCTGCTCTTTGAAGTCTAGCTCGTAAAGCATCTAAATCTTTTTCTTTTGCTGAAAAAGCAATATGAGTATATGACTGATGAATCTCTTGTCTTGGTATGTCTTCTTGTAGATTCAATGCTAACCAAATACCGGCTATTTCAAAATAAACAGTCTTTGGTTTAACCAGTAACGGCTGAACAGCGAATACATTAATATAAAAAGTCATCGCACGCTCTATATCAGCTACCGAAAAGGTAATATGTCCTATATCGTGAATAATAAGCTTAACCTCCTTCAATATCTTTATAAATTATTTAGTTCTAATCATGCATCATTGTCTACAAATATGCTATACTAACGAAGCAGTTTTTCAAGTTTTATCCTGAACAGAAGATAATCCGTAGTTGTACTTGATCAGACTCCTTTCTTCTTTATATAAGTAGAAATCGTAGTTCTGTACAGAGCAACACGGGAGAGGTTCGCGAACTCCCTCTATAAAAAACTATCAATCCTGATCAATGCGTGTATTTCAAAAGAAGACTCTGTCTTTTTTAGCATTGATATGAGGTTTGTTTTTTGTTGGATAGGTTCATGGAACTCTCTTCTTCCCGAAGGACGACAAGATATAGTGTGTTGAACACTTTACAGATCAGAATATAGCCGATCTTTTTTTACTATAGATACATAGTGTATCGCTAGTAAAGAAATACATGCTTCTTCTTTTCTAACCAAGTGATCCTCATTCTAATGTCTTGATATCCCTTTAAGGAAATGGAGAGATTTTTTTATGCTTAAAAATGAAAAAGCGGTCGTCGTTTTCAGTGGTGGCCAAGATAGTACAACCTGTTTGTTCTGGGCAAAAGAGCAATTTGCTGAAGTAGAAGTGGTGACTTTTAACTACGGTCAACGCCATAGTGCAGAGATCGAAGTAGCGACTCAAATTGCACAAGAATTAGGTGTTGAGCAGACGATTCTCGATATGAGTCTACTCAATCAACTGGCTCCTAATGCATTGACTCGTTCGGATATTGATATTACCCACGAAGAAGGCGAATTACCAAGCACATTTGTTGATGGACGTAATTTGTTGTTTTTGAGTTTTGCTTCGATTATGGCCAAACAAAAAGGAGCACGTCATATCATTACCGGTGTCTGTGAGACCGATTTTAGCGGATATCCAGATTGTCGCGATATTTTTGTTAAATCACTCAATGTAACGTTAAATCTGTCGATGGATCACCAATTTGTTATTCATACTCCTTTGATGTGGCTCGATAAAGCTCAAACATGGGAAATGGCAGATCAATTAGGTGCTTTTGATTATGTACGTGAAAAAACGTTAACTTGCTATAACGGTATTGTAGGCTCCGGTTGTGGAGAATGCCCTGCTTGTAAATTACGTCAAGCTGGACTGGATCGTTATCTTGCAGAACGTGAACAATCTAATGACTCTACTGAAGGTGCACGTCGATGAATCAACCGGGACCTTTCCGTATCGTCGAGAAGTTGCAACAGTATGGTACAGATATTCAACACGAACAGCTCCGCTACCATCGTAGACGGGTGCTTGTCAATAAAGAGTTTACCTTTGATGCAGCGCATCATTTACATGCTTATGACGGCAAATGTATGAATTTGCATGGTCATACGTATCGAGTGATTTTTGGTATTAGCGGTATCCCTAGTGATAACGGGATCGTAGTCGATTTTGGGGATATCAAAAACATCTGGAAAGCTCATATTGAGCCTTTTCTTGATCACCGCTATCTCAATGAAACGTTGCCTCCAATGAATACAACGGCTGAAAATATGGTCGTGTGGTTATATGAACAAATGGAATTAGCACTGCAAAGCGAACCTTATGCAGGGCAAGTCGAAGGCGGACGTGTAGAATTTGTACAATTGTATGAGACACCAACCAGTTATGCAGAAGCAAGACGGGAGTGGATGCAAGCATGAGTACAACATTTAAAGTGAATGCGGAACAAATCGCCAAAGCCAATCAATTAGCAGGTTCAGATACAGATAATCATGATCATTCCGAACACCCTCATACACCGAAAATCGCTCCGATTCCAGTACTTGAGATTTTTGGACCTACCGTTCAAGGTGAAGGAATGGTGATCGGGCAAAAAACAATGTTTGTCCGTACGGCTGGTTGTGATTATCGTTGTAGCTGGTGCGATTCTGCTTTTACATGGGATGGTAGTGCCAAAGATCAGATTATGCGTCTAAGTGCTGAAGAAGTGTATGCTCAATTGTTTGACATTGGTGGAGATCGTTTTAACCATGTCACGATTTCAGGCGGTAACCCTGCTCTGCTTCCTCAATTGGGACAACTTGTACAATTGCTAAGTGAAAAAGGGATTCGTACCGCAGTCGAAACACAAGGTTCCAAATGGCAAGATTGGTTGACTGATATTAATGAAGTCACCATTTCACCGAAGCCACCAAGTTCTGGAATGACCACTAATTTTGAGATGTTAGACGATATTATTCGCCGTCTGGAGCACAATCAGATCAGTCGCTATACAGCGCAAGCACAAGAAGCACCTCTTTCTTATGCGGGAACATCACAGTTTGCTCATTCGTTTAGCCTCAAAGTCGTGATCTTTGATGAACAGGATCTGGCTTATGCAGAGAAAGTGCATCTACGTTATCCAAATGTACTGCTTTATTTACAGACAGGTAATCCTGATGTGACCAGTGCCGATGATCAGATTGCAGCTTCTTTATTGAAGCATTATGAGTGGCTGATTGATCAAGCGATGGATATGCCTGCTTTTAACGATGCTCGTATTTTACCGCAATTGCACACTCTGGTATGGGGCAATAAGCGCGGCGTTTAGCAGAACATGATATACCCTATTTTTTCGCGTAAAACGCTAGAAGAAGTACGATGAAAGTAACTATATATTTAGAGGAGATTAATTTCTATGTCCGGAAGACAACCCGATGAAATGCAAGATTTAACACTGCTTGGCAATCAAGGAACCAAATACAATTTTGAATACGATCCAAGTATTCTTGAAAATTTTGATAATAAACATCCATATCGTGATTACTTCGTTAAGTTTAACTGCCCTGAATTTACAAGCCTTTGCCCGATTACAGGACAACCTGACTTTGCAACGATTTATATTAGTTATATCCCTGATCAGAAAATGGTAGAAAGCAAGTCACTCAAGCTATACCTATTTAGCTTCCGCAATCATGGTGATTTCCATGAGGACTGTATGAATATCATTTTGAATGACCTTGTTAAATTAATGAATCCTCGTTATATCGAAGTCTGGGGTAAATTTACGCCACGCGGCGGGATTTCTATTGATCCATATACCAATTATGGTAAGCCCGGAACGAAATACGAGCAAATGGCTGAACACCGTATGATGAATCATGATATGTACCCTGAGACGATCGATAATCGTTAAAACCTAAAAGTTATACTTAAGCTAATGCTAACCAGCATTAGCTTTTTTATGATTTGAATCAAATTTTATATTAAGCACACCAACCGAAAAAATTACTCACTTCATTTTGGGGAATTTGTTATATTAAAGTAAATTATAATTACTAATAACTGTTTGTATTTGTATACTAGCTTCAATGATTTCACAATGAAAGGTAGTGATCGAATTGAAAAGAAAGAGTGATCTTTTTTCGAGAGCTGTAAGTTCAACTCATTTTAGTTATGATGATACAAAGAAAACACCAACAACCTCTGCATCAATTTCCAAAACTTCATATTCTAAATCTAGTTCAAGTCCACATGTATCTATACTACAATTGCAAAAAATTTTAGGAAATCAGCATCTAAAAAAATTAACTTTAAAAAATCAACTATCTACTTCTAAAGAAACGATTCAGCGCATAATAGATACTAAGACAGGTGAAGAAGTTCCTGTTAATTGGGACAATATTACTGAAGAAGAATTTAATTTGATTAAACACAATATGAACGAAAATATCTGGAAACTAGACGACAATGACCTGAATCAGCTGAGGACAACTTTTAGCCGTTTAGAATATGAAAAAAATAAAAATAATCCTATTAATCCTGATACTTGGTTTAACCAGCTTCATACTATTGAGCAAGAGTCAACAAAAATGAATATTGAAGAAGATCACACCAACACCGATGAAGATAATGAAGATTCAGACTTTGAAGCAGATGAATTTGATCCGAATCAACAAGAAATATACGATGATCTGTATACAAAGTATCAAGCAAAAGTTAAAGAAAAAAACAAAAAGTTACCTGGTCGTTCTGTTCAAGGTGATTTACTCGAAAAATTTAGTTCAATTTACTTTGCAGATATGGGGATAAACGAAATAAATGCTAACACTTATATGAAAAACATACCCGGTATTGACCATATAAGAGATGATGATCAATTTCCATTTACTCAAGATAAATTGCATATGGGAGATACCGGCAATATGGTACAAGTATATAGAGCACATTATGCAGATCGCAAAAATATGGCCACTAAATTTATGAAAGCATCTGTTGAAAGAACTAAAAATGGTACTCTCGCACAATCAGCCATAAAAATCGAAAATATGTTAAACGATATTTTAAAAAATAAAAATTGGCAAAATAAAAATGTATTTCAAAATATAAAAGATGAAATTACGCAATTCAATCAAGATTACGATGATGCTTTAGACTCTGAGTCTGATTTTCCAAGTATAGATAATTTAGAAGATATTATTGATATCATTGCAGACGGTATCGGATTTTCTGTACCAGCAGATGTATGGGAAGCGATATATCTTCTTAAAGAAGCATCTAGTTTGTCTCCGCATGAGCAAATAAGCAATGAAGAAATGAAAGCTTATATTCGCATAGACATGAGAATTGCAGATTTCCAAACTCTTTTTGATAATATGAGCGAGGTTGCTAATCCATATCATTATCGCTCTACTGAAAAAGATGCAGATTATAACCCAGAATAATAACTATAGATTTGAAATAAATATCTATCTTACTACTTAACTATTTCAAAATAATATTCAATATTTAGTACACCAAAAGCTTTATTTTATTTCACATCTTGGTGAATGAGATGAAGCTTTTTTGTATGTTCACAAAATATACTAAAAATATTTTCAATCCAAATTATTTTTAAATTTTACTCTTTTAATCCTCTGCCTTACTTCCATAATCATATAAAAGCCCATCTATCTAGTCGGAATAACTAGATGAACAATCTGGTTTTATGCCTTTACCGCTACCTCTTCATATACAAAAATTTTAATATAAAAATCATTCTTATAATTACAAATGAACCCCTATCCTTACAGTCATAGACCTACATATGATCTTCTCCGCATTTCTAATCTGGAAATTATTCACTTCTTATTCAATCATTAATTTCCATTTAATTTTATATCAACAATCTGGTATTTATACATTTTCCTTATTTCAAAACATTGATACGAAAGCGTTATTTTAAATTTCGTTATAATTATATTCTGTGATTTTCAAATCGTTCATAGATTAATTACTGGTATCGCTTCCATATAAATACTTAAAATTTTAACAGTTGATTTTACTTTATTTGGGAATAGAATAGATTATGTACTCTTTTCCATACTTACAAGAAAGTACAGAAAAGAAAATGATTATTTTCATACACAGAAAAGGAGATGGACAGATTGAGTACAGAAACCAAACTTAAAACAACGAATCCAACCGACGTAGCGAAAACAAAGGTAACCACAGGTGCTGATGTAGTTGTCGATAGCCTTATCGCTCAAGGGGTTAAATATATATTTGGGATTCCAGGAGCCAAAATTGATGCCGTTTTTGATGTTCTACAAGATCGAGGTCCTGAATTAATCGTATGTCGTCATGAACAAAATGCTGCTTTTATGGCAGCCGCTATTGGTCGTTTAACAGGGAAACCTGGTGTATGTCTAGTGACTTCAGGTCCAGGCGCATCTAATCTAGTCACAGGGCTTGCGACAGCAAATGCCGAAAGTGATCCCGTAGTTGCTCTTGCAGGTGCAGTCTCCAGAACAGATCGCCTCAAACGTACTCACCAATCGATGGATAATGCTGGCTTATTCGAACCGATAACCAAATACAGTGTAGAAGTCGAACATCCTAACAATGTAGGTGAAGCGATCACGAATGCTTTCCGTGAAGCTTCTGCTTCTCAACCGGGCGCGGCTTTTGTTAGTCTACCGATGGATGTATTGGTGAGTGAAGCCAAAAAATTCAATTTCCATACGATGCATACTCCTCAATTGGGTACAGCACCGACTCATCTGATTGATGAAGTAGCTTCAGCGATTCGTAAAGCGAAATTACCCGTTATTTTACTAGGGATGAAAGCAAGTAGCCCCGAAGTGACGCAAGCGATTCGTGATTTGATTCGTGATACCGATATTCCTGTAGTAGAAACGTTCCAAGCGGCAGGCGCGATTTCGCGTGATCTGGAAAAACACTTTTTAGGCCGAGTAGGATTGTTCTGTAATCAGCCGGGCGATCTACTACTCAAGCAATCTGATCTGGTGCTTACCGTCGGCTATGATCCAATCGAATATGATCCTCATTTATGGAATCAAGAAGGCCAACGATTGGTGTTCCACCTAGATAATCGCAAAGCCGATATTGATCATTATTATCAACCACAAAGCGAATTGATCGGTAATATTGCATTGAATATACAAGCTTTAGCTACACACTTGGAGGGGTTGCGACTTCCTGCCGAGTCTCTTGACGTACTTGCACGCTTACATCACAAATTAGAACAAGACGGTCAAGGATTCCACTCCTCTCATCCTGATCTCGTTCATCCGATAGAATTTATGAAAACATTACGTGGGATGATCGGCGACGAAGTGACTGTGGCTTGCGACGTTGGCTCCCATTACATTTGGATGGCACGTTACTTCCGTTCTTACGAACCTCGTCGCCTATTGTTCAGTAACGGTATGCAGACGTTAGGCGTGGCACTGCCGTGGGCGATTGGTGCTTCATTGGTTCGTCCGAATGAGAAAGTGATTTCGATTTCGGGTGATGGTGGATTCTTATTTTCTTCGATGGAACTAGAAACAGCTGTCCGTTTGAATACTCCACTGGTGCATATTGTATGGCGTGATGGAGCTTACGATATGGTTGCTTTTCAACAAGTCATGAAATACGGTCGTACTTCCGGAGTCGATTTCGGTAAAGTCGATATTGTAAAATATGCTGAAAGCTTCGGTGCTCTAGGGCTACGAGTTAACAAACCTGAAGAATTAGAACGTGTACTTCGCCAAGCGATGGCACATCAAGGACCTGTTGTAGTTGATGTACCGATCGATTATCAAGACAATATCAAATTAGGCGAGAAATTATTACCGGATGCGATCAACTAATTAGACTTATGAGATAAACATCTTTTATTTAGAACAATAGATCGATTGGATTTTATTCAAAAAAGGAGCTAGACCGAAATGGGAAATCACGTGATTTATCAAGCTTCAACTATGATTGCTTTACTCAGTGGTATGTATGATGGTTCAGTCACTTTTGGTGAACTCAAAAAACACGGTGATTTTGGGATCGGTACTTTTCATCAACTGGATGGTGAAATGATTGCTTTTGACGGTAAATTTTATCATCTTTATCCAGATGGTAGTGCCAAACAAGTCGGTATGGAAGAAAGTACACCGTTCTCTACTGTCACTTTTTTCAAAGAGGAAAAAACATTCCAAATCAATCGTACGTTAAACCGTCAACAATTGGAAAAAGTATTAGATGATCTATTAGCGAGCCCTAATATTTTTCATGCGATTCGTATTGATGGGCAGTTCCGTGAGGTCAATACACGAACCGTTCCCCATCAAGAAAAACCGTACAAACCATTTATCGAAGTGACCAAGTCACAGCCTTCTTTCCACTTTCCAAATACAGGCGGAGTGATTGCAGGTTTCTGGACACCAGCATTTGCTCAAGGTATTGGTGTGGCTGGATATCACTTACACTTTATCAATGATGAACGTAATGGTGGTGGTCACGTATTAGACTTTATTGTGGATCATTGCACAATTTCAGTATGTAGCAGTGAAGATTTTCAATTAGCTCTTCCACATGATCAAGATTATTTAAAAGCTAATCTGGAAGCTCCGAACTTGGAACGCGATATCATGACTGCTGAAGGTGCTTATTAAATCAACACACTTTTTAGTGTTTGATGATATTTTTAGGAAATACCTGTTATACCCTCCCTATACTAAGCCTACCTTTCTTTTTAATAAGAATAGGTAGGCTCTTTTTTTGTATGTTTATTCGTCATTTTTTAACAATTTTTGTATATTTATTGATAAAAGAAATGGTATTTCTAAGGCTATAGCAACTGTGTTGGATGATGTATTGTTGTTACACTGTATCTATATTCGAATATATCCTTTTGATTCATACTTCCGTCCTACTTTATCGTTCGTTCATGCAAGTAAGCTTTCAAGCTTTATTGTTGTTGATCTGATCCGATATGATTTGAAGGAGGGCAAAACATGGAACGTAAAATGCGTATTATTCCTTATGAAGTGATTGCTCATGTAGAACAGGTCACCGAAACACCTACTGGTGTAGAAATGATTCAAGCGCCTAAGGTCTGGGATATCACCAAAGGTGCAGGTGTCACTATCGCTATCCTCGATACAGGCTGTGATACTCATCATCCTGATCTGCAAGGACGGATTCGCAACGGGCGTAACTTTACAGACGATGATCAGAGTCACCCTGATATCTATGAAGATTATAATGGTCATGGTACTCATGTAGCGGGCACAATTGCAGCCATTCAAAATAATACAGGTGTTGTCGGTGTAGCTCCAGAAGTAAATTTACTGATTGGAAAAGTGTTAAATAAAGACGGTTCCGGGCAAATCGACTGGATTATCAATGGAATCCTATATGCTATTGAGCAAAAAGTAGATATTATTTCGATGTCGCTTGGTGGCCCTGAGGATGTGCCTGAATTACATGAAGCGATTCAAAAAGCAGTGAATAACAATATTCTAGTCATCTGTGCTGCCGGTAATGAAGGTGATAACGATTCAAATACAGATGAATACGGATATCCGGGTTACTACAATGAAGTCATTAGTGTAGGTGCCATTAACCTCAACCGCCAGTCTTCTGAATTTTCTAATTCTAACAATGAAGTAGATTTGGTTGCCCCTGGTGAAAATATATTATCTACGTATTTGGATGGCAAATATGCCACACTTAGCGGAACGTCTATGGCTACTCCACATGTCTCCGGTGCGATGGCATTGATCAAAGTCATCGCAAATCAAAGTTTTGAGCGAGAGTTAACAGAACCTGAGCTTTATGCGCAATTGATCAAACGTACGATTCCTCTCGGTGATTCTCCTCGTCTAGAAGGAAATGGTATGGTCTATCTAACAGCTCAAGAAGAACTTGCCAAACTGTTCAAACCGCAAACAATAGCTAGATTGCTCAATATTTAAATGCATCAGATCTATATTCTGCGTATCTATGTCTACTTTCTTGTAGATGTAGATACGTTTTATTTTATTTGATTTCTAGAATGAACCTGTATGTCATTTCTGATATACTGATAAAAAGACGATATCGGTAGATCCGAATGGTACTTTTAGCTTTACAAATAGCTATACAATACATATGTATTTTCCATTCAAGCTGACTTTACCTTATTTTCTGCTCTGATCCTGTTTGGGACCGAGACAGAAAAGATGATCGCCGTGTGATTCTTTTTTGGACTCAGTACCTTTTTAGTGATGAACTAGAAGGTTTTTTTGCGTTACAACGTGTATATCATACTGAAAAAAGGAGTATTACGAACATGTCGTTGCCATCACTCACCAAAAAGATAAACAATGCTTCTCCTGGTTCTACAGCGAATCAGACCATATTCGGGGTTTTACTTGCGATCTCCCTTGTTCATTTATTTAATGATTCGATGCAGTCAGTCATTCCAGCCATTTTTCCTATTTTGAAAGAAACGATGAATCTTAGCTATACGCAAATTGGTTGGATCGCTTTTGCAATTAACTTCACCGCTTCGATTATGCAACCTGTTGTAGGACTCTTTTCAGATAAGCGCCCTACGCCTGCATTGTTACCGATCGGAATGGGATTTACGTTTACAGGAATGCTATTACTTGCTTATGCAAGTTCTTATTCTGCTGTTTTATTAGCTGTCGTGTTTGTTGGCTTGGGTTCTGCTACTTTTCACCCTGAAGGTTCTAAAGTTTCTCACATGGCAGCAGGCAATCGAAGAGGATTAGCACAATCTATTTTCCAAGTCGGTGGAAATGCAGGACAATCACTGGCTCCACTGCTGACTTCTTTGATCTTTGTGCCTTATGGTCAATTTGGTGCTATCGGATTTACAGGAGTCGCAGCCGCAGGTATTATTGTGCAAATCTTTATTGCACGCTGGTATGGACGCACGATTCGTAGTGAAAGCTTTGCTAAAAAACATCGTAACGTTGGAAAAATACGTCCTGAGCTGAAAAACCGAATAGCTTTTGCGATGATTATTTTGATTTCACTTGTATTTGTACGTTCGTGGTATTCATCATCGATCGCAAGTTATTATAGCTTTAATCTGATTGAAGGTTTTGGACTAAGTGTGGGCGATGCGCAGATTTATATTTTCCTTTTTTTAGCAGCTGGAGCTTTAGGTACTTTTTTTGGTGGAACACTAGCTGATCGCTTTGGTAAACGAAATTTAATTTTTGTATCCATGGCAGGTTCTGCTCCTTTAGCTTTAATCCTGCCTTATGCTAATTTATTTTGGAGCGGTGTATTGCTAGCTGTGATCGGTTTTGTTCTTATTTCTAGCTTTTCAGTTACTGTCGTCTATGCTCAAATGTTGATTCCAGGCAAAATCGGTACCGTATCTGGATTAATTACAGGGCTTGCTTTTGGATTAGGCGGACTTGGTGCATTGGTTGTGGGTAACTGGATTGATAAAATTGGTATATCACCTGTTATGCAGTTATGCAGCTTTTTACCACTACTTGGAGTCATTACATTCTTACTTCCCTCTGATCGCAAATTAAGCGAATGGACAGAAGGCGCTTCGGAAGCTTAGTACTCTATCATATGTATAGGATTTATTTTAATTGAATAAGCAAAAAAGAAAAAGCCTATCCTGTACTAAAAGGATAGGCTTTTATTTGAAAACAATACTGATTTAGCCTGCACTAGCAGCAGATGAGCCACCGGAAGCACCAGCAGCGGCAGAACTAGAAGAAGCTGCAATATATCCATTTTCCATTGCTTGTACTTTAGCTTGTTGTACATAGAATTGCAATTTAGCCAAGTCTTGTTTCACTTGATCGACATGCACTTGATATTGGAATTTATCAAAATCATATTTTGTTACGACACCAGCATTGTAACGAATCTGCATATTGGTATTATCCAATGTTACATCACTTACTGTACGTTGTGCTGTTACAACACTTTTGTATGCTGTATCTGCATCTGTGTAACTGGATTCGATAGATTTAGCCAAATCTATTTTGCCTTGAGATAATTGTTGTCTAGCAATTTCAGTATTTGCTTTGGTTGCTTGCTCATCAAAGCTATTAGCTGCATTTTTATCTTGGTTATCTTCTTCCCATTGAGCTTGAACGATGCCATTAGCAAGCGTCTGTACTTGGTATGAAGAAGATAGGATACTATCTACATTTTTCTTAGCAACTGGTTCTACAGTTACATCGATATCTGTTAATTGAATATTTGGATTATATTCAATACCTAGATCGAAAGAAATAGTGATTAACGCTTTTTGGTACGCATCTTCAAGATTCGTTAAGTTATCTTTTTCAGCTAACAAAGCACGATTAGCTTTATCGATATCTTCTTGTGTACCTGATCCTAGAGATTGTAATGTCTGAGCACGTTGTACATCACGAGTCAATACATCGATATAATCTTTAGACAATTGGACTTGTTTTTGACTTGCCAATAACTGTACATATTGACCTGTCATTCCAAGTTTGATGCCTTCTCTAGCTTCATTAATTTGAAGTTCAGTATTTTCTTTTTGGGTATCCAAATTATTGATATTTTTCTCTAATGTTTTACGAGAAGTTTCAAGTTGTGTGTTTTGAGCTGCTGCACTTTTGTTTAGTCCATCGGAAATTTTACCTACAGCATTTTGAAGTTCTTTCAATTGTTGCTCATAAGCATCACTTGGATCCGGTTTGGATGGTTCAGGAGCCGGTGTTCCAGGATCTGCGGGATCAGCAGGATCAGTTGCAGCTGCACCAGCAGATCCTGATCCGCTGTTGTCAGTTGTTGGTGCTGGAGTAGGTTCATCTGCTTGAGCACTAACGGTGTTCGCTGCTTTTAATGCAGGACTTACCGTAGTAACAGAACCACTTTGTGGATCGTCACCATTTACACCTGAATCTGTACCACTGTTATTATCAGATGGAACATGCAATACAGGAGATCCATTACCTGCTTGAATATTAAAACTGTTGTTCAAATCAACAAGGTTCACACCTAAGCTCGCATTTTGTTGATCCAACACTTTATATTTTAATTGAAGAAGTGCTAGATTGTATGAATCATTTAATGCTAAATTAATAACTGTATTTAGATCCAAAGTATCAAGCTTTTTCAATTCGCCTGCTCCAGAGATCGTTAATTGTGATGCTGGTGTTGCTGTTGTGTCTGTCACTACTGGAGTTGGGATTGCATCTGCAGCGTGCGCCATTGTTAATGGTTGTGATGCAACAAGCACCATAGCCAGAAGAGAAGCGCCGACGATTCCTTTTTTCATATCCAAATTACCTCTTTTCATATATTCAAAACCCTAATTCCAATCTCAAATGAATGCCTCTGCCAAAAACATTTAGTATAGCTAATAAAATTAATTTAGCATTACTAACAAAATAAATCAACTACAATTCAATAAATCATTTATAATTATAAATAAGTTCTGTTGAAAAAAATCACTTTCTTACTTATATAAATGTTCCAATACCCTACTTCTATATTATATACCTTAAATGACATATACGTAATCCTTGTTTAAACATTATTTTGAAATAAAATTATTAAATAATAGTGTGCTTGACTAAGTCCACTCTAACAATATGACCACTACACCTACTAAAATAAACGCAGCAATAGAAAGATGTATTTTTTCCTTCATCATCGCAGGCTTCGTATCTATATAATGAAGTTTGTGATTAGGTCTATTATTCTTCCTCTGATCTGGATCGTAAGGATCTGTCGTTTTCACAGTGTCTCACCTACTCTTCCATATATTGTATATCTTATGATACTACAATCTTACCATCCGTCACACAATATTCACAATATGATTCCAATTAAAATAAGCATCCACTCTCCGATTTAATTTATCCATTTCAAATCTACATCCAGAGGTTGAGGTCTCTTCAAATTTAGTTTGATACAATTGACAAGCATCGTATAAACAATCTATAATTCAGCCATGAACTATAGAGTATAAATTAAACTGGTGAGTTCAGAGGAGGATACTGTAACTATGAAAAAAAGCTGGCCAACGGCCTTTACAGCGATTCTGTTAGCTGTTAGTTTGACAGCATGTTCGACAGAGAAAGCTGCAGTGGAGCCGGCAAGTAGTAGCGTCGAAGTCACAGCCGTCAAAGAAGTAACATTAGATGCGGTCTATGACTTATCAGGCACACTACAAGCATATGATGAGACCCCTGTTTCTTTTAAAATCGGTGGAACAGTCACTTCAGTGAATGCCGATATTGGAGATCAGGTTACAAAAGGGAAAAGTTTAGCCCAATTAGATAGCGCAGATTTACAACTTGACCTCGACAATGCGAACCAAAGTGTTGCTGCAGCCCAAGCTTCCCTCAGCAATGCACAAGCTTCTCTTACCAGCGCGCAAGCTTCCCTCAGTAATGCGCAAGCCGCCAAACAAGCTGCTCAAGCAGGTATCGCATCCGCTGATGCACAGATTCAAAGTGCTAAAGTACGTGAACAAGGCGTAGCTGCTGGAGCACGTACACAAGAAAGAGCACAATCGCAAAATGCTGTAAACAAAGCACAAACGGCTTATAACCAGGCCAAAACAGCAGCAGATCGTGCCAAAACATTATTTCAAAATGGTCTACTAACTCAGCAAGAAAATGAGCAAGCGCAAACGACTCTTGCAACTGCACAAGATAGTCTTAACGATGCGAAAGAACAACTTTCTCTTCTATTAGAAGGAGCAAGTGCTTCCGATCGTGCAGCAGCGGCTTCTACAGTAAAAGAAGCAGAAGTAGGTCGTCAAAGTGCTGTAGCTAGTGTAGAACAAGCTAATTCAGGTATTGAACAAGCCAATGCGGGTATCGAACAAGCCAATGCCGGTATCAGTCAAGCTCAAGCTAGTTATGAGCAAGCTGTTATCGCTAAAGAAACCGCTCAATTGAACTTATCAAGAGTAGGACTTGCCGCTCCAGTATCTGGTGTCGTTTTAGAAAAAACGATTTCTAACGGACAAACGGTTACTGCTGGAACAGCTATGTTTACTCTAGGTGAGATTAACAAACTTAAAGTGTTGCTTCCTATCGCAGATAGTGAAATCAGTAAGTGGAAAGTTGGACAACAAGTTAGCTTGAACCTTTATGATGAGACGCGTACAGGTAGAGTGACGAAGCTATATCCTGCAACCAATGAAAATACAGGTTCTATTAATGCAGAAGTTACCATTGATAACCCTAAACTCGATTGGAAACCAGGTCAGGTTGTCAAAGCTTCACGTCAAGCTGCTTCATTAAAAGGAATCGCAATTCCTGTAGAGGCAGTCGTTAGTACAGGATCTGAACCTTATGTATTTAAAAATGTAAATGGTAAAGCCGTTCAAACCCCTATTGAAATTGGTAATCTATACGATAATCGTTATCAGATTACTAAAGGCTTAAAAGTAGGCGATCAGGTGGTGACTCAAGGAGCGGACCGTTTATTTAATGGAGATGCCCTTACAGTAAGTGAGGCGACCGCTAAATGATCAAATATATCGTCAAAAAGCGTAAAATTACGCTTGTCTTCTTTATCATGCTTATTCTGTTCGGTATCGTAAGTGCATTGCAGTTGCCTAAACAATTAATGCCCGATATCGTTATCAAAACAGCAACAGTAACGACGACTTATCCGGGTGCAACTCCAGAATTAATGGAGCAGACGGTTACCAAAGTATTAGAACAAAAAATTAAAGAAGTCACTAATCTCGATACCATTTCTTCTACTTCAAGTAATGGTGTATCCAGCATTATTATTCAAGCATTACCAGCGGCAGATGCAAAAGATACATGGAGTGAATTGCGTCGTAAAGTACAGGATGCTGAAGGTGAACTTCCTGCTGATGCAAACACGCCTATTGTCAATGACAACTTAACACAAACCTTTGTCCAATCTTTTGCTTTATATGGCAAAACAAAAGAAGATATCTATGCTTTAAGTGATCTTATGAACACATGGCGTGACCAACTTCGTTCTGTACCGGGTATCACCGATGTAGCGATCAAAGGTATTCCCGATCAACAAGTACGAGTTGATGCAGATATGGCGAAGTTAAAACAGTATAATATTTCGTGGGAATCGGTTATGCAAGCGATCCAGTCTGAAAATAACCGTGTACCTACAGGTGATATTGCATACGAATCACGTACTTATCAATTAACTGTAGACGAATCTCATAATGTAGATTCCCTCAAAAATATTGTTGTTTTTCAAACCGAAGCCGGTGTTCCTGTCTATGTTAAAGACATCGCAAATGTACAATTGATTACTGATAAAGAAACATACTTAGGATATTACAACGGTGTACCTGCCATTTCGCTTGATATTAGTAGTGAAACAGGTTCTGATGTACCTACCATGCATGAGCGTGTAGCAGAAAAAATGACTTCACTTGAAAAAACATTGCCTGCTAATATCAAACTTACTTCCTTGTTTGCTCAAAAAACAGAAGTAGATCGTATCTTTAATGATTTGATTCGTGAAATGTTAATTGCTATTTTGGCTGTTATTATCATTTGTATGTTGGGATTGAACTGGTTAACCGCTTCTTTTGTAGCTTTGGCTATTCCAGTCTCGATTGCACTAGGTCTTATCCTTCTGCCTACACTTGGAATATCACTGAATCAGATCACGATTGTAGGACTTATTATTGTACTGGGGATTCTGGTCGATGATGCGGTTGTTGTTAATGATAATATTGAACGGCGATTAACCGTACTCAAAGAAAATCCGACAGATGCAGCAGTCAATGGTACCAAAGAAGTATCCATCTCTATCGTTACAGCTACATTAGCAACGATTGCAGCTTTTGCTCCATTGATGCTACTTGAAGGCGATATGGGATCATTTATTCGTCCGATTCCAACCATTATCTCGTTATGTATGTTAGCTTCGATGATTATGGCATTAACGATCATTCCTATTTTCCGTGAATGGTATGAAGAGCGTCGTAATGAACAAGGTAAAACACATGGCACAGAAAAACCTGCTGGACTATTAGGTAAACAAATCCAATCGTTAACTAATGGCTATGCTAAAAAATTAATGCCTAAAGTGTTAAAACGTCCATTAATTGTGGCTTTAACAGGGCTTATTGTGAGTACACTTGCTTACGGGTTAGCTGCTTTTACACCTGTCGAGCTATTCCCAAGTTCATCTGATCCTCAGTTAACGATCAATGTATCGTTGCCTACAGGTACTTCTTTACAGAAAACAGATGAAGTCGTAAAAGGTGTTGCTAAATGGGTCAAAAAACAGCCAGGTGTTGAAAATATAGCTTATGCTTCTGGCGGCGGTGCACCTCAGTTGTTTACCAACCTTAGTCTAGGTGGCGGTGGTGTCACAACCGGACAGATTCTAGTCACCGGTGAAGAACATAAGCTCGATGTAGCTACAGCGTCAGAACAGTGGTCTGATCAACTTAAAAAAGATTATCCAGGTATCAGTATCTCTGTAAAAGCTACAGATTTGGGTGTCTCTGTAGGTAAAGCAGTATCGATCCGTATTCTAGGTGATGATCTAGAAGAAATTCGTAGCCTAACCGATAAAGTGAAACTTGCGATTGCTGATACACCAGGAACATACGGTATCACTGATAGTATTGGTGTAGAAAATTATGCTTTGAACTTTGTCGTAAACAAACAAGCTATGGATCAATACAAAGTGAGTTATGAAAACTTAACACGTACGCTTTTGATGATGGGTAGCGGTATTAGTGTAGGTGACTTTGATAACGGTGAAGATCTAATCGATATCAAGCTTTATATGAAAGATTCTACCAACGCTAGTCCAACAGCACTATTCCAACAAGTCAGTATTACCAACTCTGCTGGAACTCAGATTCCATTATCACAAGTGGTTGAAATGAAACCATCATTTGCGATTCAACAAATCGATCGTTACAACTTAACACGAGTGAATACGATTGAGGCAGATGCGAATGGACGTACAGCTACAGAAGTTATGCAGGAATTAGAACCTAAAATACAACAAATTAATTTCCCTGAAGGATACACATGGGATGTCGGTGGAGCAACGTCCAGTCAAACAGATACCTTTACTGATTTAGGTCAATTGTTTGTAGTCGTTATCTTCCTGATTATTATCTTAATTATGATTCAGTTCTATTCGCTTTCAATTCCAATGATTATTATGACAACTGTATATCTAGCAGCCGCGGGCGGTATATTAGGATTATTTATCACTCGTACGCCGATTGGATTTATGTCAGTCATGGGGATTATTGCTCTTGCCGGAATTGTTGTACGGAATGGTATCGTATTGATCGAGTTTATAGAAGATGCAAGGCATGAAGGTATGGAACTAACCGATGCTATTATATCTGCTGCATCTGCTCGTTTCCGTCCGATTCTTTTAACATCTTTGACAGCGATTGTCGGTATGATTCCTATCGCTACTGTCGGTGAATTACTATTCCGACCACTGGGAGTTACGATTATTTTCGGTCTGGTCTTCTCGACAATTTTGACACTGTTTGTAGTTCCTTCTTTATATATGGTTGTGGCTAGACGCAAATTAAAAAAAGCAGCTCGTAAAGAAGAACGCAAACAACAACGTCGTGAAAAACTGAATTTAAGCAAAAAAATGTAATTTTATTATTCTAGATACATGAATCTGTACTGAATAAGAACAGGCTTCTTTTCACAGAGCCTGTTCTTATTTTATAATGACGTGATGATATAGCGGTAAAGGAGACGTGCACTTGAAAAACAAAGAACATGAAATTATTGAAGTAGCACTTCAACTTTTTTCCGAAAAAGGATATACTTCTACTTCTGTAGATGAGATTGCTAAAGAAAGTGGAATAGCGAAAGCTTCTTTTTACAAATTTTTTCAAAGTAAAGAAGATGTTCTTGTCGCTACTGTTGTAATGCATGGACACAAAATCGATGATGCCATCTGCAAAATGTATTCCGATACTCATTTACCACCTGAACAAAAAATAGCTGAATTTGTGCGCATTTACTTACAGAACTCTTTGGATACCAAATTCCATTCGATGATGATTTCGATGCATGATAAAAGTCTATTTCACAGCGAGAAGTTAATCGAAGCGTTTCTTATCGTAGAATACAAATTAAGCAAATGGACTACCGATTGTCTGGTGGATATTTATGGTGAGCAAGTAGAGCCTTTTGCTTATGATGTGATCTTTATGATTAGAGGCATGATGATGCAATACCTGATTCTGCCTATGATGGGACTCAAGCCGAATACAACAGATGAAGAATTTGCTGCTCTACTGGCTAACACTGTCGATCTATGGATTAAGGGTATGATGGAATACAACTATGTACCGATCTGGGATTGGAAACAGCTCAAAGTAGATCCTGAACATATCAAAGATAGCCCTATTTTCAAAGGGATTATGATTCATGATGCTTTGCTAGACCTCAAGCGATTACTGCATCACCTCCAAGTCTCTGATGAGCAAAAAGAAGAGTATCGTCAGGTTCTGCAAGAGCTAGAACAAGAAATATTGAGCGATGTAAAACGTAAAGGGATGCTTAAAGCAATGTTTTCTTTTCTATCTCAAGAACCCACTCTGGTTGAAAAATGTCATCTGTTACAATCAGTGCTGGATATCTAATCCTATTGATACCAAAAAGCTGCTTTCTGTTATGATCACAGGAAGCAGCTTTTTTTATTGCTCATTTCAAATATATCTCTACATGGATTAATGTATCCATATCACTTTAAGATTAGATCATTTTTTTATTGTCGCTATCACGCAAGCGAACTTTAAGTTGATCAATTGTACGTTCTAGTGTTCCAATCGCATCTGTTACAATACTGCGATCTACCGAATCCTCGACTTCTTTCATCCGTGCAGAAGCACGCTCACTTTCATACGTCTGGCGACGTTGAAGTTCATTATATTTATCAAGCAAGTCTGTAATGACTTTGTAAAAACGCTCATAATCTAAAATAACATCATCTAGAAAAAAGTCGACTTCTTCTTGAGAATAGCCTCGCATTTTGGTCCCAAAATCTTTTTCATGAATGGTAAGGGCATCGAACTTAATCCCCAACTGCTTAAATAAACGTTTTTGGTCTTCTAACTTACGCTGATAATTCTCATCTACAGCCATGATGATCCCCCTATTCCCGTAAGAACTTATACTCACATACAGTTCTTTTTTATAAATGTACCATAAACACAGCATAGGGGAAAACAATCTGTTCAAAGATATTTCGCTTAGGTATGCTTGTTTGTCCGAATGAGTAGACAGAAAGTCGCTCGATCATTGAATAGAAGAAGCCGAAGATTGGGCGGCTTTCCACAGATCCAATTGCTTTTGCTCTTCAGCAATCAACGTTTCTACTCCAGCGATCTGTAATTTTTGCAAAAAAACAGGCAATACTTTCTCTGGATCAACCGTACCATTAATCAGTGGACGATAGTATTCTGCTAATACATTATTGATAGCAGCTACCTCTGTAGATACCGGAGCAATATTCATATTGAAGCCCAGTGCTGGCGCTGGAATATTACCGCTGTTAAATGCTTCATACTGCTCATACGTATCTTGAGGGTACGATTTATCAAAATACGAGATAAAGATATTTCCCCACATCCAGCCATATCCATAATCATACTTTGGATTCAGCGGATCCATACCTGGTGCAGGTTCGATATGTTTATCATCTACTTTGATATAATGAACCCCTTCGATTCCATGCTTGAGCAGATTAGCCAGATAAGGATCAGTATATAACAATTCTAAAAACATCATTGCATGTTCAGGTTGCTTGGAAGAACGAGGAATTGCAAAAGCCCCACTTTGCACATCGCCTGTCTCAATAACCCCCTGCCCGATATTAACATAATCCAGATCGTATCCCAGTTGACTGCTGCGCTCATACACATAATTAGGTGCATAGGATAGTGCTCCTGCAAATATCTTACTTGTTTTCCAATCCCCTTCGGCTTCATACATCGGGTCTTTAGGCAAATATCCTGCTTGATTCCAGCGATACATCGTCTCTACAAAATGCTTAAATTCAGGTGTGACATATTGATTGAACACTTGATGATCATCACGCTTAAACGCAGGCGATTCTCCAATATTGATCGCACCTGGCAAATACCAATCACCTGAAATATGATTCATTGGAATCGACCGATATAACATTTCCGGTGTATCCAGTGGTCTTAGTTGAGGTTCATGCTGATGCACAATCTGTAAAAGGGGTTCTACATCTTCCCATGTCTGAATACGATCTATCTTGAGATGATATTTATCTACAATGTCTTTACGCATTAGCACACCGTATTGATGTCCAATTTCTTTGTTAAGCGGTACAGCGTAGGTCTGATTATCCACAAGCATTCCTTTCCACAAAATAGCTGGAATCGATTTCTGCATCCCCACTCCATACTGCTTTAGCAAATGATCTAATGGTAAAAAGGCTCCTCTAGACACATTGGCTAAATAATTATTGGTCCACGAGCTAGTAAATACCAGATCTGCTGGTTGACCGGAGGCTAGAATCGCTGGTATTTTCGCTTCAAATTCGGTTGGATTCAGTGTAATAATACGAATAGTTGCATTGATTTTGCGCTTAAGGTATTTATTGACTTCGTCCATGACTTTATCTTGATCTGGCATAGGATTCGCATAATTGTAAAATACCAACTCCGCAGGTGGAAGATTACTTTGCATCGTCTCTTGCCCTGTCTGTGAAGATTGTGAAGTGGCTGAATATAAGGTCACATCTTTCTGATCTTGTTGCCGACAACCTGCCCCAATACACAACAATACAGATACCACCAGAAGCAAAAGCATTCGGTGATACCTGTATCTGGAATGGTTCATCCTATTCCTCCTTACCTTGTGTTAACCTTTGATACCACCAATTGTTAATCCTTTTACAAAATACTTTTGGAAAAATGGATATGCGCAAAGAATCGGTGTTAATACGATAACTAAGATAGCCATACGTGCGCCTTCGGCTGGAATCTGCGCCATTAACATATTGTTAGTCGCTGAAGTCGCATTACTGGTTACAAAGTCGATATTAGACTGCAATTTCATTAACATATATTGTAGACTGACTAATTTGGGATTGGTAATATACAACTGTCCAAGGAACCAATCGTTCCAATAGGTAACCAGTGTAAATAATCCAACAGTAGCGAGTCCTGGCTTGGACAACGGAATCACAATACGAGCAAAGATATACCACTCGCCTGCTCCATCAATCCGTGCGGCTTCTAGAATCGCTGTTTCAATAGATTGCTGCATAAACGTTCTCAAAATAATAACATTAAAAGCACTCAGTGAATACGGTAAAATCAAAATCCAGAATGAGTCTGCTAAATGAAGAACATTCGTATTTACAATATAAGAAGGCACCAATCCACCGTTAAATAACATTGTGAAAAATAAGAAAAATGCCATCACATTACGATAACGAAAATCACGTCTCGATAATACATACGAGAATAACGCAGTCACTAACAGACTGAATAACGTTCCTATCGCTGTAACGCCAATCGTCACATAAGCCGATTGCAGAATCTGATCTCCATTGCGGAACACATAACGATACGCATCCAAGCTCCATTCGGAAGGTAAAAACTGATAGCCTTTAGCAGACAAGCTCGCTTCACTGGTAAATGAGATCGCATAAACCAGAATAATTGGAATAATACAGACCACACACAGTACAATCAAAATCAGGTTAAATACAAGATTCCAACTTTTTGGAAGCTGATTGAATTTACTAGATGTTTGCTCCATCGAAATTCCCCCTTTTCTAGAACAGCGCGCTGTCTTTGTCCATTTTTTTCACAATCCAGTTGGTGATGATGACAAGCACGAACCCGACAAAAGACTGATATAAGCCTGCTGCTGCGGTCATACCATAGTTCCCCATCGAAGTTAGGCCGTTGTAGACATACGTATCAATAACCTGTGTAACAGGGTACAGAGCGCCTGAGTTGTAGGTCACTTGATAGAACAATCCAAAGTCAGCATAAAAGATTTTGCCGATACTGAGAATAGTCATAATAATAATGATTGGCTTGAGACAAGGAATCGTGATAAAGCGAATTTGTTGCCATTTACTAGCGCCATCAATCGTAGCGGCTTCATAATACTCTGGTGAAATACCTGTAATCGAAGCGAGGTAGATAATACTGCTATACCCTACACTTTTCCAGAAAAAGACGAAGATCAAAATGTATGGCCAATAGGTCGTTTCAGAATAGAAATTAATCGGATGCATTCCCATAAACGTTAGTGCTTGATTGATAATCCCTTTGTCTGCACTAAGGAAAGCATAAAAAATCAAAGCAACAATCGTCCATGATAAAAAGTAAGGCATAATCAATATGGTCTGATAGGTTTTGGATAGAAATCGGTTACGAATCTCATCAAGCACAATAGCAAGGGCAACTGCGAGAATCAGTCCGAAAATAATAAACACGAAGTTGTATAATAATGTGTTACGTGTAATCAGCCATGCATCGCCTTTGAATAAATACTCAAAGTTTTTGAATCCGATCCAGGGACTACCTAGAATACCATCGTAGAAATTATAATTTTTGAAAGCAAGGATGACTCCGAACATCGGCAAGTAGTTGAACAAGACCAGTAAGATTAGTGCAGGTAACGCCATCAAAAAAAGAACTTTATTTTTACGTAATTCGTACAAAAAGGTCATGATTGAAGTCCCCTTTCTCTCCGGTATCTCTCTTGTGTGCTTATTCTTTAATTATGGGCAAGAGAAGGAAAGGAAACTACGCTAAGTTCTTTAGGTTATGTGTACTTTTTTTAGGTAAGCGTTCTCAAAATAGAGTTATGGGATTGAAGGCGACTTCATTATGTTAGTTTTAGTTACATATTTAGTAGAGGCAGACCGTTTCGCTTCTATCGGGTCATTCCTTGATCTATGCTCTGTGCTGGGAGTATATTTGAAGGAAGGATACATTAAAAACTGTTACAGGAAGTTAAGGATAATATATAGTATCAGAATAAATATAGGATGTTTAGAATTTGATATCAGAGTAGTTTAGCCTATACCTATAATCAAAAAAAGTCGAACGCTACACCTTTGTGTATATCGTTCGACTTTTTTGATTATTTTGCGCTATCGATAAAGCTTTTCAAATCATCTGCCATGACTTTGGATTGAGTGTAATGCAGATAATGAGTACCGTCTAATAGAACGATTTTGCCATGTAGTGAATTTTTGATTTGTTCTTCATGTTGAGTTGTCCAGTTTTTAATATCAGGATCATCTTTGACTAGAAAGAAAATCACAGGCAAGTTTTTAGGGAATTGTAAGCCTTGTACAGCTTTGAAATTCGTCGGTAATAACTGTGCTTCACTCACAATATCTGGGTTCATCATATTTTTGAGCGTAATCATTTTGATCTGCTCTTTGGTCGCTTCATCTACATCAGGTGTCATGATCTGAGTCGGATTAAGTTTAACGAGCAAGCGGTAAAAGCCTGATTTTTGCAATATACTAACGGATTCAGTATCCATCACTTCAGTTGGCTGTGTAGGGAAGCTTGTATCTATACCTGCAAAAGCAGTCACTTCATTAGGATATTTATTCACATAATCTAATCCATAAATACCTGAGATCGAGTGACCCATCAGAATGTATTTATTGATCTTCAATTGTTGCAAAGCTTCATGAATCTCATTCGTAATATTGTCGACTGTACGAGGTTTATCGGTGACATCACTTAATCCATAACCAAATGGTTCAACAACAACGACTTTGTAATGCGGTGATAGTTGATCAATCAATGGTTTGAAATCTAGAGCTGGCGATGCTGTACCAAAACCGGGAATCAATACAATCGTTTCTTTACCTTCTCCTTGAATCATTACATTCATGTTTTTACCATCTACAGCAACCGATTGTCCGTATGGTTGTATTTTGCTTTGTTCAGACTTACTGGCGAAGACATTAACGGTATACACCGTTCCTAAAAAAATAACGATTAATACAACAACAACTGCAATAGCTTTGAGCATAAACTTGAGTAATCTTTTCATAAATTCATTCCTTTAATATTGACTTGATGAATAAGTAACTTCTTTCAATTATAAAGTATTTTATTTATATAAGCTAACTTCGTGTTATATGAAGCTATTCCTATTTAAAAAAGGGATTACCTGTGTAGGTAACCCCTTTGATTCTTGCTATAGTCGTTGTTGCTATTTCACATCAATACTTACTTCTTCTGGACGATAGACGGTGCTAATTGCACCTTCTGTATCGGTAGCGAACATCACTGTACGTTCGGCATCCAATTGGAAACTGTACGTTTTGTGACTGATCGGGTCTTGTACTTGAATTTGAGCATTCGCTCCATACTCGGATACAAAGATATACAGATTACCTTGATCGAAAGACAATTTACGTCCATAAACACCGGATAATTCATCGCCTTGCAACCATTCCAGTTCAGAAGACACTTCTGCTTCTGCTAGCGCATATTCATACAGTGCAATTTGAGTTTCGGTACGATCGCTTAATTCTACAGGCAATGGGCTCCAGATGATTTTACCTTTACCTATCGCTACATTTTTCACCTGAGCAACACCAGTCAGTGGAGCTTGTTTGACCAGTTCAGCAATACGTTTGCCACTAAATGATACCGGTAACACTTCTTCACCTAACTGTAATGCTTCTTCACGGCGGACATTTGATAATGGAGCACTCTCTGTCACTTTGCTTAGACGATCTGTAGGCTGCCAGTATTCATCTAATGATAACGGCCCTGTAAATAATAAAGTACTGCCATGCTCTTCTACATAATCGACCAGTTGCTTGAGCGCTGCTGTCTGGAAATTATGAGGACTTGATACAATGATTAATTTCGGCGCATCGCCTGTCGTTAATTCATGTAAATGATATTCCCCAAAAGCACGTGCATGTACATTCAGTTCATAGGATAAGGTACGAATTAATTTGGTTGTTGCATCATGTGCTAGTTTGCGATTCGACAAATCATTGGAATATGGGAAAACAACAGCTACTTCTTCCAATTGACGATTTTCAAATAAATCACGAGTTGCATTCATAAAGCGTCCAAAGTCATAAGATACGTCTGCTTCTGGCTTTTCTGTTCCATCTGCTCGTACAGCACCGATATGAGATTCATTGACATTGTGCATATAGAAATTGATATTCCAGATCCACTGCACCGCCCCTGCTCCACCTGTTGAAAAAGCATAGGCATATTTGCGCTCTAAAATATACTTCAATTCATTTTCTGTACGCTTGGCTTTGCCTTCTGGTGTCTCAATATACATAATCCCTGTTTCTTGGATGAGGTTCGGCTTCTGTGGTGTTTTGGTAAAAATACCATCCCACACGAGATCATCCATTTCCCACCAGGAGTGTACTGTCGTATAATCGACAGTCTCTGCATACAACAATGGAGATGGACGTTGCCCTGCTAATCCTTCATCTTGTCCAACCGTCACTAACTGCTTCGGTTGAATACTTTGGATCATACGAGTGAGGTCTGTCGCCCAGCGATTGTGCATATCCATCGTAAACAGATTATAGTCGAGCCAACGAGTTCCTTTTTTCGGATGAATCGATGTTGGATTATAACTGATATCATCAACATGTACTGGATATACCGCATCAAAATTAGGTAACTCTTCAGGTGTCATATTCCAGCGTTCTTGTACTCGGGTAATATCACTATCGTAACGCTTTTCTACCCATTCTTTGTAAGCCGCAATCTCAAATTCATCGTACACCGGTTGCGGACCTGAAAATGGACGATCTGGATTAAACATAGACGGTTCATTGATCAGATCCCAATGAATATTGGAGGTATGACGATGACGGGTTACAATCGCTGAGATAAAACGCTTTTGCGCTTCTACACTACGTGGATCAAGATACGGGTTAACCCCTTCCCAAGCTTCCGGTGTAAATGCAAAAAAGTTAAATGTCAGTTCATGCCCATGCTTTTTACTTGTCAAAATAAACGCATCAATTGCACGCATTACTTCTTCATAGGGATGACCATCGACAAACATCACATGTCGCCAAGCACTCCATACACCTGTACGTAGATAGTTAATCCCTGCATGTTTCATCTGTGCCATATCTTTATCCCACACCGCTGTATTCGGTAAAAATAAGAATTTGCGTGCCACATCCGAAGTCATATACGTCATTCCCACAATCGGTAATGGACGACCTTCTTTGCGGAAATAATCACGATCAGCTGTTAACATTTCACCTTGTGCCAAAAAGTCTGCATCAAATCCCCAGAATCCTTGATGAATGCTACGTACTTCTCCAGATGGTGAAGTGATCGTTCCTTCCAAGCGATAATATCCAGCTTCGATCGTAATCTCAACAGGTAAGCGTACAATATCCAGTTCACGAGAAGCAGCAATCGTTAATTTTTGGGTCCACACGTCTGTAAATTGACCGGATAAATCCTGATCTTCTTTGGATACTTGTAGATTGAATATCCATTCCCCACTGATATCTACACTGGTGGAATGACGTTGTAGCGATTGTAATTGAATTGTTAACGTTGGACGCTCACCCGGTTCATAACTTGCATAGTTGGGCTTCACCCAGATTTCAGTAACCCCTTTGGCAGCAAATTCGCCCCATTTGGAAATAGCTTCGATTCCTTTTTCCCAGAAGGCTTCACCTGCTAATTGGTTAACAAATATCCATCGTCCACCAGCATAAGCTCCTTTTGTATTTTCAAGCAAAATAGCAGGAGCGGCTACTTCACGTCCATCTTTGGAGATTCCTTTGAGCAGAGGATAAATATGTGCATCCATCGGTCCACTGGAACCGCCTTGTGCAGGATGGTCATTGGCTTTGGTCACATGAAGCGCAAATCCCCATGTGCTTTGACGCTCAAATAATGATTCTTGTCCTGCAAATAACGGAAAATCTTTGCTTGCTTCATAATGATCAATCGGTGTTACTTCTACCGGTAATACTTCGTTAATATTCAAAATTTGATGATAAGCGGTTTGTTCATTTTCTACTTTCCAGCCATCTAACGTTTCATTGACAGGCATACGGAAAGGAATACCGCCCATATGTACAAATCCTTTGCTATTATTCAAATGATTATGGATCGCTGTCCATGCTTGTTTGGGAAAGTAACTGCCGTGCAGATGAATAAATAAATCCGCTTGCGTAAGCGCTTTAGAAAGTTCGCTAGCTGTAACCACTGTGCCTTGCTTGTGCAGTTCGGTTAGCTGTTGTTCATTCGGTCGTTGTCCATCAAAAGGGAATGCAGGATCATAAAAAATTACCGTATGGAGCTTAGAAATTAATGTCATAATAATCTCCTTCATCATTGATATTGGATTAGGATAAAACTGGATTTGAAAGTTTCGGATGGTGAGATAGACCGCTATGGAAATAGGATTGTTCTTATTGTCGCTGAAGTACCTTTCTTACGAAAGCTTGTAACTCTTTCAGAACAATCATATTCCCTTCGCTCTCTTCTTTTACATCCTCATTTCTAAATCGTTTTTTCGTAATGAGGGTGGGTAAAGGTTAACAAATTTAGAAATAACTTTAGTTGAATAATAATGCTTGATCAAGATTGGTTAGTTATCGTTTTGTTTTCTGGTGATGATGTTGTACTTTGTTATTTTGTACTCTTTTACTATAACTGATTTTATTAAGTTACGCATTAAGTAATTTTTGAAATAATGAATTTCAACTTTATTCAACATTTTGATGTGTTTTATGATGATGGCTTGGTAAGTAAACCTTTTTGTATCGCTTTATAGATTAACTGTGAAAATAAGCTGTTGGACCATGCAAACCATGGGCGGGTAAAGATTGTCGGATCATCTGAATGGAATCCTTCGTGCATATAACCTGTATCTGCATCGGTAGTTTCTAATAAATGGATCATGTCTACTATTTCAGCATCATTATTGGCTGTTAATCCTTGCATGGATAATCCCATATGCCAGATATAACCTGCTGGTGTGTGAGGGCTACCCATGCCTTTGGCAGCTTTTCCTTCGAAATAGTATGGATTTTCGGTACTTAAAATAAACTTCCGTGTATTAAGATACATCGGATCGTTCACATCACAATAACCAAGATAAGGCATTGATAACAAGCTTGGTGTTCCTGCATCATCTACCAGACAATAATTGCCAAAACCATCAGTCTCATAAGCATAAATATTGCCATGTACAGGATGACGATAAATACCATATAGTTCGATACCATGCTGAATTTCTTCTTCCATTTCAGCCAATTCGGCGCAGAACGCTTCATCACGATAGACAGCTCGTACCATTTCTTGCATTTGGCGCAGAGAAACGACAGCGAACATATTGGAAGGAATACTGTAATGAAATTCGCAAGCATCATCACTAGGACGGAAAGCTGACCAGATCATTCCTGTGTAGTTAACAGGCATCCCGAGTCCCTTATTACGGATCGTATCAATTGCCGGACAATTGCGTCTGGTAAAACGATACGGTGATTCTTCCATATGACGTTGTTCTGTTCTCCATAATTGGAAAATAGTACGTAACCCTTGCTTAAAACCTGCGTCGAAAATATCGGTATTGCCACTTGTTTTCCAATAGTGATACGCCAAGCGAATCGTAAAACAAAGCGAATCCAGTTCAAACTTGCGTTCCCAGACCCACGGGCTCATCTCTGTCTCATCTGCCGGGTCCCAATGCCAATCATTGGCAGTTTCATTAAATGAATTGGCATATGGATCTATCTCTAGATAAAACATATGTCGTCTAATCAATCCACTGATTATTCGTTGTAGCTGTTTATCTTCTTTGCACAATGGCACATAGTGCATTAACTGTTCGACCGAATCACGTAACCACATTGCCGGAATATCGCCTGTGATTACGAATGTAGAGCCATCGTCCATTAATTTGGTTGTAGTTTCTAATGTATTTGGAAAACAATTACGAAAGAGTTCAGCTAACTTTGGACGATCTACTAACGCTTGCTCTGCTTCTGCTAGCACATCCTGAACGGCCTGTGGCAGTTCGAATGTGGACATTTGAACATGTTCTAATTTTTCTAGCATGATGATAGATCCCCCTTATTCCATTTCAATGTTTTGATCTCATAAGGTTTGAAATGTAGCTCTACAAGATGATCGGTGATAGTTAACGTGTCTAGATGATCTTCCAATATATTGACTAATGTCATTACATGCTCGGTGGTATCTTCTGCTTGTGCAGGTAATTGAATATGCGCTTTACCTCGACTGCCTGAAGATTCATAGAGACGGATAATCGTTCCTTGACCATCTTCTGCTGGCTTCATCGTATCTAAAATAACATGCTCACTATCATACGAGAAAATAGAATAAGATAAATTATCCTGTAACTGACTTGGTTGTTGTGTCTGTTCAGCTGTAGTCTGGAATTCGATGATCCGATGTGATGCTGGTTGATTAAGTTCTGCGGCGGCACGCACAATATGAGCTTCACGCCAATTGTCACCATGTGGTAATAGCGAATACGTAAACTCATGATGACCTAGATCTGCACCTTGATCTGGCCATTTCGGTGCTCGTAGTAAAGACAGACGCATATTGCAGTCTTTAATATCGTAGCCATATTTACAATCATTAAGCAGACTAACCCCATAATTACCTTCTGAAATATCTGCCCAGCGATGTCCACAGACTTCATACTGTGCTTGATCCCAACTGGTATTCCTATTCATCGTACGTTCTAGAGCACCAAAAGGAATCTCATAGGTGGCTTGCTCTGCAACGAGATCTACAGGGAACGATACTTTTAGTAATTTGTGACTTTCATTCCACTCTACCTCTGTTTTGAAATCGATTCGGCGATGATCGGTATACAAGAACACTTTTTGCGAAATAATCGACTGCCCAATTTGCCAGCGGAAGTGTAAAATATCGCCTGTCTGTCCATGCATAATGACTTGTGAAGAGATCAATTGAGCTGTATCTGCAATCTGTTCTGCAAAATGTGGATCAATATCCCACGCATCCCACAGCAACGGGCGATCATGATAAAAGCCGAACACATTGCCATGTTGATGTTCTTTCAACACTTCACGTTCATACTCTTTATCATACAAAGACGATATCTCACCTTGTTCACTAAACTGGATACGATAAAAAGGAGTTTCCCATACTGCTGGAACAGATTTTCCTATTCTATCTTCTACTTCTACTTCTACCGTCGAATGAATATCTGCATACGCTGATACTGTATTCATTTCATCCTCTGCACGTAACCAGATCACTTGATAATCGAATGCTGGAATTGATGGTACATAGATACGTAGAGTGTATTTATTTTCCAATTGATCATCATTTTCTGTGGATAACTTTTTTGTTTCTTGAGTTGCAGCTGAATCTATATTGGTGGTATGTCCGGGTAAAATAGGCTGAGCTGCTGTAAATAGAAGCTTGGGAACATCCGCATAATTTGACGGTGTAGAAGGTATACTTGATGGTTCAAGAGTGCTTGGTGTCACTAGATCACTGCGTAGTAATTGCCCAGCTTGATCATAGACTTGCACATCTGCTAACTCTTCGCCACCTTCGATCTGTATCCATTCTCCACGTTCCCAACTTAGACTGTTAAATATGGCATAGGCTGTTCCATGATATTGATTAGAATATGCAAGCTGTTCTGCGATCATGGTTGTCCACGGAGTTAGGGCTTGATTCAGAGCACTTTCTCCAATACGTAAAATCTGAGCATATTCCACTTCTGAAGTATCATAGACTTCAGGAATTGCTGAACCTGGTACAATATCATGAAACTGATTGAGCATAATACCGAGCCATCCATTTTTAAATTGTTGCTTGGTAATCATGCCATCTTCTGATTGCTCAAACAGACTTGCATGTACTGACAATCCATCATCTGCATGTTGCTTAGACAACAGTTGCGACTTTTGAAATGAAGCCTCTTCTATGGATGATTCGACTACCGATGTCTCTGTTAGACTATGTTGATTAAAATAAATAGCTGTTAAACGTTCCCAAATCTCAGCTTCACGATAAAGGAGTTCTGCTTTGCGATTGTGGCGTTTATTCCATGCTTGTGTTGTATACGTTCCCCGGTGCAACTCTAGATACAGATCGCCACGCCATACCGGCAGATCATCGGCTGACTCTAATGTCTGTGCAAAAAAGTCTTTAGCTGTTCCAAATTCAGCTTGCGGTAATCCTACCATCAAGTCTGCATGCTCTACATATTCGATCATTTCATGAGTGACTCCGCCACCACCATCGCCATGCCCGTACAATAACATTTGTTGAGGATGGACATCTTTTTGACGGAAATATTCCCAGTGCTCTCCAATATCTTTGGGAGTTGTCGACTCATTCACACCATGATTGAGATAAGACAATATTGGCGTTCCATCAATACCTACCCAGTGAAATAGATCATACGGGAAGATATTGGTATCATTCCAATTGAGCTTGGTGGTCATAAAATAATCGATTCCCGCTTGACGCAACAATTGCGGTAAAGATGCGCAATATCCGAACGTATCCGGTAACCATTCAATCGTTGAAGTGATCCCGAACTCATCACGGTAAAAGTGTTGTCCATACAATAACTGACGTGCTAACGACTCTCCACTCGGAATATTCAGATCAGGTTCTACCCACATTCCGCCTACCAATTCCCAGCGACCTTCTGCGATCCGTTCTTTGACTTTGGTGTATAGCTCTGGATAATGATCTTTCACATAAGCAAACAGTTGTGGCTGACTCTGAGAGTAGATAAATTCAGGATACTGCTCCATTAATGTACACATCGTTGAAAATGTACGACTGGATTTACGTACCGTTTCACGTACAGGCCATAACCATGCGATATCAATATGTGATTGTCCGATCATATACATATAGCCATTGTCTGCTGCTGTTGGAGCAAAAGCTTGTACTTGTTCTCGTAATAACTGTTCCAGTTGTTGCCACGGTTCTTCCAGTTGCCATGATTCTTCTGGAAGATTATAAGCGGTATTCATCACTTGTTCTAACGCTTTCTGAATAGCAATTCGGCGTAATTCATTTTCAGGTAAACGGCGCATACTATGTAGCAATACACGTACACTGTACATTAGACTACGCAATCCACCATTGATGCTTACCAGACTGGCATTGTACCGGCTTAATGGAGCTACATATTCAGGTTGCCCATTAAGTGGATCGTGCGGTTCAGGAATAGGATCGTATAATTCAATATCTAGCTGAATTTCTGTACCAGTATAAGATTCTCTTAAAGGAACAAACGTATGATTTTTATCCAGCCCATGATAGAACTCGCCATTGATTTTAAGTAATCCTTCTCCACCGCCTGCACTGAATACTAAGCCGACAGGATGTGCTGACCATGAAGCTGGAATCTGCTCTTGCGTGTGTAAAAAGTAAGTGATGCCATAGGTGGATCGTAAGTTCATATCACTGTTCTGGCGCGGAACTGTGATCTCATAATGATCAGGTGTCACATAACGTGCTTCTTCTACAGTCCATTGATTCAGTTCTTTGGTCTCTAACCATTGCTTGGTAGATAAATGTTTGATAAATCGTTCGATCCGGTACATATACTGCCTCCTCGAATAGTCATTGACTTAAGGTATCATCTTATATCTATATTCATTTCATATCCCTTAGAGATTAACGAACCGTCAACGTCACGACCTGACCTTCAACCGAATTGCTACCAATTTGTAAATGGAACTCGCCGGGTTCGACAATACGATCCAATTGAGAAGTGACTAATTCCAAATGTTCTGGTGTGAGTGTGAACGTCACAGTCTGTGTCTCGCCAGGTTGTAAAAAGACTTTTTGGAATCCTTTCAGTTCTTTTTCTGGACGAGTAACAGAAGCGAATAAATCCGTCAAATACAATTGAGCCACTTCCCAACCTGCGACTTGTCCTGTATTGGTGATCTCTACACTCACTTGAGTATGTTCATCACGCGCAATCTCAGCAGGACTTACTACAGGTAGACTGTATGCAAAAGTGGTATAGCTGAGTCCATGTCCAAAAGCATAAGCTGGTTGCAAATCCATTTCCAAATAACGTTTCCCACGTGTCCGCTTACTATTGTAATAAACAGGCAACTGTCCAACATGTCTAGGAACAGATATAGTCAGCCGACCGGAAGGATTTACCTCGCCATACAAAATCTCTGCTAAAGCATGACCGCCTTCTTGCCCTGGATACCATGCTTCGATAATCGCATCTGCATGTTCATCAATCCACGGCTCTGCTACAGGTCGTCCATTGATATAAATTACAATTAACTTTTTGCCAAGTGCATAGATCTGCTGACATAATTCGAGTTGCACTCCTGTCAAATTCAGATTAGAGCGGTCGATACCTTCTCCACATTCCATATCGCTTTCTTCCGAATCATGCACTAGTGATTGCCCTGTTCGTAAGTCTATCGTTCCTTCGCCAAAATCGCGTGCACTTGATCCACCTAATACCAGAATTACGGTCTCTGCTTGCTTGGCAGTCTCTAACGCAAGATCGAATCCTTCCTGTGACTCGTCTTTAATCCGACACCCTGGAGCATATAGCAGTTGATCGCTGTCTACACCGAGCTTCTGGCGAAGCCCTTCTAACACCGTAATCACTTTGCCTGCCGGTTGAGGTGAAGTGTAATCACCCAATTGGTTATATGGTTTATTGGCATTGGGTCCAATCACTGCAATTTTTCCAGTAGATGTTGGTTGTAAAGGTAATGCTTCATTTTTATTTTTGAGCAAAATAATCCCTTGTCTCGCCACTTCACGAGCCAGTTCAATATGTTCTGGACTGTGGATCACCCGGGCAGCACGTTCGGGATCGACATAAGGTTGATCAAATAGACCCAACTGAAACTTCACTTTGAGTAGACGGCTAACCGCTTGATCCAAATGGGCTTCTTGCGCAATGCCTTGCTCTAATGCGGATTTGAGATATTTACCAAACATATAACCTGACATTTCCAGATCAATTCCTGCTTGTAGCGATAAGGCAGTCGCTTTTTCTCCTGTCTCCGCGACATTATAGCCGTGCACTAGCATATTCATAGCGCTTGCATCTGTAATAATAAATCCATCAAATCCCCACTGCTTGCGCAGTACTTCATCTAATAAGTACTCACTGGATGTACAAGGTACCCCATCAATTTCGTTATATGCGGTCATGACCGATATTGCTCCTGCTTCAATCGCTTTGCGGAAAGGAACCAGATCGATCTCATGCAATTCTTTCATTCCCATATGTACAGGTGCGGCATTACGTCCACCTTCTGAAGCGCCATAACCGACAAAATGTTTTAACGTGGCGATTACGGTATCTGGTGAATCTAAGCCTTTTCCTTGTAGACCCATAACAGCGGCGGCGGCAAGTTCTCCTGCGAGATAAGGATCTTCGCCATATGTCTCCTCGGTTCTGCCCCAGCGTGGATCACGCACAATATCGAGTACAGGGGAATAGGTCGCTACTCCGCCCTGACTACGTGTCTCTATCGCTACCGCTTCACACATTTGTTGATACAAAGCAGGGTTCCATGTACTTGCGGCAAGCAGTGGAACTGGATATACCGTAGCCCCGATTGCCATATGTCCGTGTGAACATTCTTCGCCAAACATCAGTGGAATCCCTAATCGGGAATGTTCGATCACAAAGCGCTGGATATCATTGAGTGCGGCGGCTCCTTCTGCTGGAGACAGCCCTGTTTCCAGTGTCACTTCTGTCCACGGATCGGCACGTAATGTCGCATATAATGAACCAATTTTACCCTGGCGGATATCTTCTTTGAATTCTTCAGTAAGGGTAACGGTTCCATCTTCATTTTTGCTAAAAGTACGCCAGCCAAACAATTGGATCAGTTGCCCTACTTTTTCGTCTAATGTCATTTGAGCAAGCAAGTCTTGTACGCGTTCTTCGATTGAAAGTGCTGGATTTTTATAGTTGGTCATGTGTGATCATCCTTTCAATTGGAGTTGCAGGGTAGGAATAAAGTGGAAAGTTTCTGCACGTCTAGGGTACACCGCTGCGGGGGTAGAGTGGCTATTGTCGTCGCTGGTGTAAAGAAATCCCTGAATGAATTTTTTAGTGGTCGGGATTTCTTTACAAAGGCGAGCGCTTCGCTCTTTCATAGCCTCTCCTCCCCCTCCGCTCTGTGCTAGGTGCGAATTTCTCACCTTTATTTCTAGCAACTTGGGTGGGTAGGGTAGGACATGGTAAAGATGATAGTGATGTAAGATAGAAATATTTAGTTTTGCTTTTAGTATGGTGATTTGATTTAAACTTGGATTTAAATTTAGGTTTTTTAGGTTTGGTTTGGGTGAGAAGTTATTACTTTTTGGCTGTTAGTGTATTAATAAGTGATAGTCTGGTATTTTTTACTTTAGTTATTTTGCTTTAGTTCCTTTTTATTTATTTGTATATGGTTTGAGGTCATGAGTTTGAGATAGATTGTTTAGGATTATGAATAGCATCTTAGTTAAAAAAATATAGAGATTTCGTGATCTTTGGTTTCTTTTTAAAAAATTGGCTATATTAACTACTTCTGTTCTTGAGGTGGGATACCTGTAAATTTTATTTATTATTTGATTTGTTTAAAAAGAAAAGGACGGAATGGGGGTTCCGTCCTTTGGTGTGGTATGGAATTGCTGGTGATGCTTTTGGAAATTAGGAACCGGTTTGTTGGGATTTCCATGTGTCGTATTGAGTTTGCATTTCAGCAAGCATATTATCTACACCAGCATCTTTTAACTTCTGGATAAATTTAGGAAGATATTCATCTGGATTAACGGTTCCGGTGACTAGTGGTTTGTAATATTCACTGATCACATTATTAATCGCAGCGATCTCAGTCTGTACCGGTGTGGTGTCAAAGTTAAATCCTAATGCTGGTGCAGGGGTGTTATTGTCTTCGAACTTTTTGAATTGTTCTAACGTATCTTTAGGATACGATTGATCATAGTAGAACATATTCACATTTCCCCACATCCAACCATAACCGTAGTCATAATCTGGATTAGCGGCATCTACACCTTTTGCAGGCTTGATAAATTGATCATCGACTTTAGTATAATCTTGTCCTTCAATACCGTGTACAAATAAGTTCGCTAATGTTGGATCAGTGTATAGCAAGTTAAGGAACATCATGGCACGTTCTGGATTTTTCGATGAACGAGGGATCGCATAGGCGCCGCCTTGAACATCACTGGTTTCCACAACGCCTTTACCTAGATTTTGATAATCCAATTCATATCCTAATTGAGCACTGCGTTTGTAGACATAGTTGGGAGCATATAGTAGAGAACCGGCAAACACTTTGCCTGCTTTCCAATCGTTTTCGCTCTGGTAATCGACATCTTTAGGTGTATAGCCTGCTTGATTCCATTTGTAAGCTGTCTCCACGAACTCTTTAAATTCAGGTGTATCATATTGATTGAAAATTTTATCGTCGGAACGGGCATAATATGGTTTGTCGCCTACATTGATGATACCCGGTAAGTTCCAGTCACCAGACATATGTTGGACAGGGAAAGAGCGATACATTCCTTCTGTACCATCTAAAGCAAGAATACTTGGATCTTTTTCATGTAAAGTCTGTAAGATCGGCTCCATGTCTTTCCAGGATTGAATACCTGCTACATTTAATTTGTATTTATCGACCAGGTCTTTACGGAATAAGACGCCTACTTGGTGACCGATTTCTTTGTAGATCGGTACAGCATATAATTCTTTGTTCACTGTCATCCCTTTCCACAGGGTATCAGGAATTGTTTTTTTCAAATCTTGTCCGTACTGATCCAGTAGTGGAGTTAAGGGTGTGAAAGCTTGCTTGGAGACGTTGGACAAATAGTTATTGGTCCATGAACTTGTAAATACGATATCCATAGGTTGACCCGATGCCAACATCACAGGTACTTTGGTTTCAAAGTCACTGCCTTCCATCGTTACTACTTTGATCGTAGCATTGATCTTCTGCTTCAGATATTCGTTCACTTTCTCCATCACTCGATCTTGACCTTTCATCGGCGTTGCATAATTGTAAAAGATCAATTCGACAGGAGCCAGCTTACCATCTGCTGTTGTTCCGTTACTTTCTTTGGAACCGCCACAGGCAGACAAGACAATAGATAACATCATAATCACGACTAGACTTAAAGACCATGCTTTTGATTTGCGTAACATAGACCCATCCCCTTTTTCGTTCTTTATCCATCTTCACTGCAAAATAATGTTATTAAACCGTTGTTTAAAGAATAATATGTACTTTTTTGTAATTGTAACGTACAGGGATTATTCTTTAGCCACTCCTTTAGAATTCTTCTTCTGGAATGGCTCAAACTTTGTATCTTTATTATCCTTCAGGCTGTCAGAAAGGTGTACCGTATTTTCTTTAGATTAGGTGGATATTTTTTCGGTAAGCGTTTTCTTACTTACTTTATACGGAACAGTGATGACAGATTTCATTACATTATCTGTATAATAAAAGCGTAAACCGAACATATTATCTTCATAATGCAACTTAATTCGCTGATGAATATTGCTAATTCCGATTCCATCTGAGCTATGCAATACTTCTTGCTCTCGATCCAAATAATCATTTAACAATGCTGTATCGGTTCCTGGGCCATTATCTTCTACAATAATGCGTACCACGATACCGTCTGTATAAGCGCGTAATACAATCTTACCTTGACCTGTAATTTGTTCTGTGCCATGTAGGATCGCATTTTCGATTAAGGGCTGAATAATAAATTTGGGCAATAAATAATCGTATAGTTCAGGTTCTATATCATAACTCACTTGAAAATTATCGCCATAACGAAGAGATTGAATATTGACGTAATTCTGCACATGCTCGATCTCTTGTCGTAATGGAACTTGTTCATTGGGTTGCTTAATACTGTATCTCAAAATATGAGCCAGTGAAGATACCATGGTGACAATATCATCTTCATTTTTACTAAGCGCCATCCAGTTAATCGAATCAAGTGTATTGTATATAAAATGAGGATTGATCTGAGCTTGCAAAGCTTTCATTTCGGCTTGTCGTTCTCGTTCGCCGCTTTCGATTACATCGTCTACTAATCCATTGATCCGTTTCATAAGATTATTGAACTGACGATATAACACACCCACTTCATCTTGCTCTGGTGGCTCAATAAATACATCCATTGTCGAGCCATCTTTGATATTTCTCATTACATTGGCTAATTTGATCACCGGACGTGCAATACTGTTGGACAAGAGTAGAGTAAAGCTTATTCCTGCTACAATAACAGCTACTGTAATTCCTACGATAATATCGAAAATAATCGATAACCGATCTGTAATATCACTATAAGGAATTAAGGCGATTAGATTCCAGCCCCATTTAAGCGGATACGTATCTGCAATATAGCGTGTCTGATTGTACTTAAGATCACTGGTTCCGCCGATATCCGTATACTGCAACACAGGTGCTAAGTCAGGTGTACTGCTAATATCCATTCCTTTTAAAGTAGGATTATTGCTATACAAGACTTGATTATTCTGATCTGCTAATAATAACTGTGTTCCCTGTGTCAGTCGTGACGCTTCAATCTGCTTACCAAATTCAGACGTATCAATCGCAATCACAATAACACCCATTTCATTAGTGGTATTGAGAATTAAGGGATTACGTACTTGCTTGGCAAAATAAACACGATCACGATCGTCATTTGCATAAAAGATATTTAATGTACCACTCAATTCAACGGTACGCTTAAACCACTCTTCATTTTCCGCTTCATCTGAATTAAAAAAGCGATTAGAGCCTGTTCCACCGGGTAACTTACTCAACTGCTCTAACTGAATCGTAGGTAATTCTGCGGCAACAGGAAATGTATTTTTGACAAAAAAAGTAGCTGAATACGTACTGACCACATTACTCAACGGCACATCCAGATACTTGATAAATTGCTGATTGATTGTATTAAGATCCCGATAACTTTCGATATCATCAAATGTCGCTTTGTTAAGAATATCAGCTATCGTTTTGTCTGTTGAAAAGTAGTATGTCGCCTGATCGATGCTATTCTCTACATTTTGCACATTACTGCGACTTTGAAGCATAATATTCTGCTGATCTTCCAGCAGTTGTTCTCGCATAATGTTCATAAATACAAAGTACAGTATTCCATTAGACAACAGTGCAGATAAAGTAATCAGCACGATAAATAAAACTGCAATTTTGATTTTAATGCTCGCTTTGGGGATAAAAGACATCGACTTGTTTTTGAACACGATTATTTCACCTCAGCATCAGCACGTACACTATGGTTCAGATATAGATTTCGATATTCTGAAGGTGTAATACTTTCTACTTTTTTGAATACACGGGCAAAATAATGCGGATCTTGAAAGCCTAATTTTTCCGAAATACTATAGATCGGCAAAGACGGATCAAGTAACAACTGTCTGGCTTGATCGATGCGTTTCTGCGTAATATATACATTTAATTTCACACCGGTATTTTGACTAAATACTGCACTGAGATACGCAGGTGAACGCTCCATATGATAAGCAATATCAGCAAGTGATAGATTTACATTGTAGATATTATCATGTACATACTGCTTCACATATTGCACTAATGAATGCTGACGATCTTCCTTCTTCTCGGTGGCTAGTTCATTGACCTGACGGAACAGATCATACGTAAATGATATTGCTTCATGACGGGTTTTGAGATTATAGAGATCATCAAAACGTGTCGATTTGGATTGTAATAACGTAGACGCTCGATCTCCGCCTACTCCTTGATAAAAATCAAATAAAATATTGAGTAGACGCATACATAATTCTTTGATCTCATTATGACTGGCTGTGGATAACGCTAATTCATGTTCAAATAGCTCTTTAAAAAAAAGTAGATTACTTGTTTTGAGTGCTTCATAGCAGTTCAGTTCCAATTGACGATTAAAAAGGGAAGAATAATGATGTAGCTTTTCGTTTTTGCGACGGGAGACTTCTTGAATATAAGTGGTTAATTGGCTGATTTCTTTGCGTCCCATAGGCTTGACGATATACGTATCTACTCCGTATTGCATCGCCTGACGAGCATAATCAAATTCTTCATGAGCACTGAGTAACACGATTGCTGTATCCGTCATTAATTCACGAATACGACAACATAATTCCAGACCATCCATGATAGGCATTTTGATATCGGTAATAATCAGATCAGGATGCAGACGCAAAGCAATTTCTAAAGCATCTTTGCCATTACGAGCTTCTCCGATCACTTCTGCTCCTAATTCTTGCCATGGAATAATATTACGAAGTCCGCGGGATACTATGACATCATCATCAACAAGTAATACTTTCATCACCTAGCCACCTTCTGTCGAAAATTGTGAAATTGTGTCGTGATCGATTAATTACGCTTATCTTACCGTTATTCTTTAGTTCATGACAAGTCTTCTTACATCTAATTTCACTTGTTTTCGAACTAAATTTTTCGTTTTTTCAAAATGATAACGCTATCAAAAATCTGTACATTAAAAAAAGATAAAGAAAAAGGGCTTAGAAAGCCCAATTTCCTTGACGAAATACAGGTTCGATCGTTCCATCTGCTAATTCTCCGTCAATATCCAGTTGATCTGATCCTACCATAAAGTCTACGTGAGTTAAGCTTACATTTGCACCTTTGCTTTGTAATTGCTCTTTCGTCATTTGTGTACCCCCTTCAATATTGGTCGGGTACGCACTACCTAGCGCAAAGTGACAAGAAGCATTTTCATCAATACCGGTATTATAAAAGACTCGTTTTAAATGTGAAATGGGTGAATCGTAAGGAACCAACGCAATTTCTCCTAGATAAGAAGCACCTTCATCTGTTTCCAAAAGAGAAGTTAAATGTTCACGTCCTGATGTCGCTTGATAATCAATCACTTTGCCGTCTTTAAACGTAAGTTCGATTCCTTCAACCAGACGACCGTTCAAGTTAAGTGGTAATGTGCTTCTCACTGTTCCATTTACGCCTGTACGGTGAGGCATACTGTACACTTCTTCTGTAGGCATATTGGCAACAAAGTAAACGCCTTTTTCATTTTCGCCACCGCCACCACGCCATAGATGACCTTCTGGCAAGACAACGTGTAGATCGGTGCCTGGTGCACGGTAATGTAAGCTCTTATAGCGTTTAGCATTGAGAATATCCTGACTTTTTTTCAAATGATCAATATGATCTCTCCAAGCGGCGACCGGATTATCTGAACCGACACGATTCATCTGGAATACCGCTTCCCACATCGCAGATACACGTTCTTCTTCTGGCAAATCTGCAAATACTTTATTCGCCCAAGCTTGTGTAGGGGCTTTGATTAATGACCAGCTAATTCGGCTATTCCGTGTATATCCCTGATAATTTTCACGAGCAATCGCTGCTGCTTTAACAGCTGTAGATACTTTCCATGAATCAACTCCTTTGAACAATTCAGGATCTGGCACTTTAATATGTAAAATCGCTCCGCCTTCTTCAGCGAATTTCTCCAACATATCAGCATGCCACTGAGGATAATAGCCAAATGACTCGTCTGTTGCTTTTTCATAACGAATACGAGTAATCTGTTCGTCATCCCAATCGACCTGTACATACTTCGCCCCTGCTTCATACGCTTTGCCAACAATCAGACGAGTTAAGTCGACTGTTTCTAAAGGCGCTTGTACGATCAGTACTTGTCCTGGCTGAATATTCACGCCGACTTTAACAACAAGTTCTGCATATTTTTCTAACATTAATTTGAATTCACTCATTTTCTTCGCCCCTTTATGATCTTTTGTAATCACGTTACGAACAAGTAATGCAAGAATCAATTATAGATGATTTATAACTTAACTACTTAGCAAGTATATTCTTTTCATCTTGAATCAATGCTATCTATTATACTCTTTATCATCTCAAACCACACTATTTAAACCAATTGATCTTTGGATTATCTATCTTATCTGAATTAGGAGGAGCCACCTACCTATAATCCTATACACAAAAAGCACAATCTTATCCTCTGCAATAGAGTCATAAGATCGCGCTTTTTTCATAGCATATTTAACATTATCAGTGCATATTTAGCATGATGAATGGTATCAATCTCTGCTCAAAAGTACTGATTTGACAAGGATTAGCTTGCCTGACGTGCTGTTTTGGTAACGTTATGGTCTAACCAGCTTGTCCGCCATTTGATCTGCATAATTACTAGCAAGCTAAGGCAACATAACACAATAATACTGAGCATAATAAATCCTAATGTATAGGAGCCTGTCGCTTTGTATAGATTGCCCAAAATAAGAGGTAATGCATATCCGCCTAATCCACCTGCCGCACCTACAATCCCTGTCATTAGACCAATCTCATTTCCAAATCGTTGAGGCACTAATTGGAACACAGATCCATTCCCTGCCCCCAGACACATCATACCGACAAAGAGTAAGCTGACAACTACCGGAAGTGGTGGTAAAAACGAAACACATGCTAACATGATGCCTGCACCTGAATATAGATACATCAACATCTTGGTTCCACCGATACGATCTGCCAGAAATCCACCTACCGGACGGAAAAAGCTTCCTGCTATCACACAAATAGTAGCAATATCTGCCGCTTGTACGGCTGTTAATCCATATTGAGTATTAAAGAAAATCGTTAAGTAATTGGCAAGCCCTACAAACCCACCAAAGGTCACACAGTAGAATGCACAGAATACCCATGCATCTCGTTGTTTAAGTACAGTAGCATATTGAGATAGCTTTTTAGGTTCAGGACGGTTAGGACTGTTTTTAGCAAAAATCGTAAAGAAAATAAAAACAAGTATAATCGGAATCATGGCAATTCCAAATACAATTTCCCAGCTTCCAAAATGTTGAGCCAGTCGATTAGCAAATAAAGTAGCGATAACGGTTCCGCTATTCCCTGCCCCGGCTATCCCCATCGCAAGCCCTTGATGTTCTTTAGGATACCATTGCCCAGCAAGTGGTAAAGCAGCGGCAAAAGATGCGCCTGCTATCCCTAGCAATATCGCTACAACATACAATTGCTCTAAAGATTGCACCCATTGCCAGCCTAATAATAGTGGAATCAATGTTAAGATCATTCCGATCTGTGCGGTTAATTTGGGACCAATATAATCAGACAAGAATCCTAAGACTAAGCGTAAAATCGAACCACCTAGAACCGGTAAAGCGACTAACTGTGCTTTTTGTACAGGATCCATCGGATAATCGAGCGCAATAATTACACTAAGCGGCCCAATCATCCCCCAGATCATAAAGCTGATATCAAAGTACAAAAAAGAACCTAATAATGTAGGCTTATGCCCGCTTTGCCAAAAACTTTTTTTGTCCATCATTGTGTATCATCCTCTCCACAGTGTGTTTATTTTTTTCTATAGGTAATCATAAAAAAAGCCGCAATTTGCCCTTATATTGCTGAAGGACAAGTTGCGGCTTCATTGCCGTTGTTACATGGTACACGTCATTGTGTGCCATGAGATAAATAATATGAGTGGTGTGCGATTGTCTGTCATCAAAAATGTGAATTTGATTCAAATTATATGAACGACTGACTAATATGTCAATATAATTAACTTAAATTCTATTTATTTTTATTTTGTGTTAATTATATTGACATTAAAAGATTGATCTATTACTCTTATCTATAAGATTTCACACAATGGAGTGTGATGATGTAACGGCAACGATGCCCTTTTCCAGAATACGGAGAAGGGCTTTTTCTGTGTAAATAACGATGCACCTTTGAAATAGAGACAAAGGAGGAACTTGTTATGCGACAACAATTAGTAGTTATCGGCAATGGCATGGCAGGTGTACGCTGTGTCGAAGAGATTTTAAAGTTAGCCCCTGATGATTTTGAAATTACGATTTTTGGTACTGAACAACACCCCAATTATAATCGTATTTTACTTTCCAAAATATTACAGGGTGAACATACATTTGAACATATTATTTTGCATGATTGGTCATGGTATCAACAGCAACAGATCACTTTATATACTAACGAAACAGTCACCCACGTCGATCCCGATACTCGCACGCTGACCACCGCTTCAGGTCTACAACAGACTTACGATACCCTTATTTTTGCTACAGGTTCTATTCCGTTTATTCCGCCTATTCAAGGTTCTGATAAAAAAGGAGTTATTTCTTTCCGTACCGTTGAAGATTGCGAACAAATGAAAACTTATGCTCAGAAATATCGTCAAGCGGCTGTAATTGGTGGGGGGTTACTCGGTCTAGAGGCTGCGCGTGGTCTGCTTCATTTAGGGATGGAAGCTCATGTTATTCACAATGCTTCATACTTGATGAATCGACAACTGGATCAACTTTCTGCACAATTGCTACAACAAGAACTGGAACAACAAGGGATGAAATTTCATCTGAACCAAAATACGACTCGAATTACCGGAACTACGCGTGCGCAAGGGTTACGTTTTGCCAGTGGAGATAAGTTAGCGGCTGATCTGGTTGTACTGGCTGTTGGTATACGTCCTCATATCCGCTTAGCCGAATATGCAGGGCTACATGTTAAGCGTGGCATTGTAGTCAATGATTATATGCAGACTAGTATTGAACATATTTATGCTGTAGGCGAATGTGCAGAACATCAAGGCATCACTTACGGCTTAGTCGCTCCACTCTATGAACAAGGTAAAGTGCTTGCCCAGCATATTTGTCAGCAACGTCCTTATCGTTATCAAGGGTCTATCCCTTATTCTCAGTTAAAAATATCCGGTGTATCTGTATTTTCAGTCGGTGATACGACTGCTCCTGATTGTGAACCTGTTATTCAGCAATATGATGGTGTACGCAAAACATACAAAAAAGTGAGTGCTGTTGCAGGCAAAATTACAGGGGCGATTTTATATGGAGATACCGCAGAAGGCATTGCATTATTAGAAATGGTCAAACAAGGTGCATCTGTGGAGTCCTATCTTCATCCATTAGAATCTACGGCTACATTAAGCGAACAACAATCACAAAGCCCCACCGATATAGCTACTGCCAAATTAGAACATACCGCTACAGTCTGTGCTTGCAATGCAGTAACTAAAGCGACGATCTTGCAATCGATACAGACTCATGGATTGCAGACAGCAGATGAAGTTCAGCAACATACCAAAGCATCTGGCTCATGCGGAGGTTGTCGTCCGATCGTCGAATCCCTTGTGCGTTATAGCTTGGCAGATAATCAGGCACAAGCAGATCCAACAACGGCTATAGATCCTCTTTTAATAATAGAGCTTCCAGAGCATCCTGATACCGTACCTATCTGTTTATCGACATCGTTAACTCATACTGCTCTTAAAGAACAGGTCAAAGATAACATATGGAACAATACTCCAGAGATGATATCTCCATTCATATTGCACGATCATGATTGTAGCACTTGCCGTACAACGATTCATTATTATCAGCATCTGTATTCAGCGAATGCTGTAGCGCAGCTAGATACCTATCGCTTACCTTATGCACAGCTATTATTAGATCGGAACTTACTTTCTTCTGATGCTATTGGTCAACAGGTTACAGATTCTAATGATGTGATCCATCAGATCAAACAATGGCAATCCAATATAGAACAGATGCCCCTACCGCATACAGTCAATATAGCGATAGCCCTTGATATCTATTCCCCTGTTAGTGTACGAGTACAAGACATCGGCATATTATATTCACCAGCAGGTTGGGAAATAAGTATAGGAGGATGCGCTACAGATCCTATTCAAGCATCTTCATTATTAACCACAGTAGAACATATCTCAGATGTACTGTACGTAGTGAATATTGCTCTGGAATTGTATCGTTATGATTCATATTACAGCGAACCTTTATGGCATTGGATGGAACGTACAGGGATACTTCCACTGCGAGAACAGGTATTATCTTTATTTTACAATGAAGCGATCACTCATTCGAATGACGACCGTGAAGGAGGCGGAACTTATGATGCACACGCAATGTCCTTTTTGCAGCGTACAATGTAAAATCACTCTTCATTCCTCCGAATCTACAACATTACATCCTACTCTGCCTCTGATGACTTATCAGGCAGAAGGTACACCTAATGCGGCTTCACAAGGTCGTCTATGTATTAAAGGCATGAATGCTCATCAACATGTGTTCAACCGTGAACGATTGAAATATCCACTTATTCGTCGTCAAGGAGAGCTTGTACGTGCTTCATGGCAAGAAGTGAACGATTATATAGCCAACCGTCTACAACAGTCTATTCAACAATCCGGACGAGATGCCATCGGTATCTATGGTGGAGGTTCGCTCACCAATGAGACTGCATATCTATTAGGCAAATTCGCCCGTGTTGCGATAGGTACCAAATATATTGATTATAATGGACGTTTTTGTATGTCTGCCGCCGCTTCGGCTGGAAGTAAAACATTCGGGATCGATCGTGGATTAACATGTCAGTTGTCCGATATTCCATTAGCTAAATGTATTATTCTGGCGGGTACCAATATTGCTGAATGTCAGCCTACCTTAATGCCTTATTTTAACCAAGCCAAAGAAAATGGAGCACAGATTATAGTTATAGATCCCAGAGTGACTGCAACGGCTACAATAGCAGATATTCATTTGCAAATTCGCCCCGGTACAGATGCATTGTTAGCTAACACCATGCTCAAAATCATGTTAGAACAAGATTGGATCGATCATGAATTTATTAAAAAGCGTACCAACGGATATGAGGAGTTAGCCGAGCTTGTCCGCGATATTGATATAGAACAGACAGCTAGCATTTGTGATGTACCTGCCGCATTTATTTATCAAGCAGCCCAAGTCTATGCTCAGGCAAGTACAGGTATTATTTTTACAGCTCGTGGCGTCGAACAACAGACCGATGGGCATTTAGCTGTCCGTTATTTTCTAAATCTGGTATTAGCAACAGGTAAAATTGGTAAACCTGGTTGTGGATATGGAGCCGTTACCGGACAAGGCAACGGGCAAGGTGGACGAGAACACGGACAGAAAGCAGATCAATTACCCGGCTATCGTTCTATTGAAAATCCAGCAGATCGTGCTTATATCTCTTCTGTCTGGAATATTGATCCTGAAGATTTACCAGATAAAGGAGTATCTGCTTACGAGATGATGGAACTTATTGATCAACAACAGATCACTACTTTATTCGTAATGGGTTCCAATCCTGTAGTATCTAATCCTAATATTCCACTGGTACGTGCTGGATTAGAGAAATTAGACTTGTTGATTGTAGCTGACTTATTTCTATCAGAGACTGCGCAATTAGCAGATATCGTGTTGCCTGTTACTGCCTATTTAGAAAATACAGGTACATTAACCAATTTAGAAGGTCGGGTACTGTTACGAGAAGCAGCCCGCCCTATTCCATATGAAAGTAAACATGATTGGCAGATCCTATGTGAGTTAGCCCGAGCACTTGGTCAGCATACAGGTTTTGATTTTGCACAGGCGGAAGATATCTTTAATGAATTACGGTTAGCCAGTCGTGGCGGACTTGCTGATTATTACGGTATTACTTATGATCGTCTACGTACAGAAGAAGGAATATACTGGCCTTGTCCTTCGCTAGATCATTCAGGTGTACCTACGATGTTTGCAGATTCGTTTGCTCATCCAGATGGTCGTGCTGTATTTACATCGATTGCTAATGTAGCAACCAAAGATACGATTTCTTCAGATTATCCTCTGCTGATGACTAATGGACGTGTGCTTGCGCATTATTTAACAGGGGTACAGACCCGACGCAGTGCTACATTAACAGCACGCGAACCAGAGAATTTTATGGAGATTCATTCTCAGACTGCTAAGCGATATCATATTAAAGATAACGATTGGGTTGAAGTCTCTTCGGCTCGAGGTTCATTTACTATTCGTTGCCGGATCAAAAATCATATTCGTGAAGATACATTATTCGTCCCGATGCATTGGGGTGGTGCCCAAAATGTAAATCAAGCTACTGACCCTACACTGGATGCTTATTGTAAAATGCCAGGCTTTAAAGTATCTGCTGTATGTATTCGTCCGGCTTCATTACGTTATCTATAATATACAGACGATCATAATCTCTAAATCTGATATATTCAGGTTTGGAGATTTTTGTATTTATACAATATATCGCCCTTGTGAACCATCGTATTTGCTCTATAACTAATGTATGCTAGAACTATCTGTAAATGACTTATTCTTTCATTTATTCGGCTTACTTTTTCTCTATTATTCTCACGAGGAGGGCAATATATGCAAATTAGACGTGTTCTTACACATGAACTGAAGCAAGCCGCTTTGTTAGCAGAAGATGTATTTTGCGCAGATGGAGATCGATATATGGAGTCCTCTTTCCCTGCTCTTTTTCAGACAGGTATAAGTCACTCTTATGGTGCATTTACACCGGAAGGTGTATTGGTTTCTTTTATGGGAATGGTTCCGGTACAGATTCAATCCGGTACATATACAGTATCCGCCTATTCGATCGGGGCAGTCTGCACTCATCCTGATTATCGCGGGCAAGGATTAGCTGGACAGCTATTAGAGTTGTGTAGACAACATGCACGTTCAGCTGGAGCTTCAGTGTTATTTATATCAGGAGATCGTTCATTATATACACGTGTAGGAAGCGTACCCTTTGGACAAATCAGTGTATTTGAATTATCTACAGCTTCCTTTAGCACATTACCAGATGCTAGTTTGCATTTAAGTTATCGTGATCTTTTACCACAGGATATTTTTGCTGTTGCTCATCATATTCAAGCACAATATGCTCATATTCGTTGGGGGCTTGGCGATTTACAGCAGTTTATTGCTGCTCACCCGATGGCTAATATTAACAAACAGCAACAACATATTCGAGTCGCAGAGACGGCTGATCATCAGGTCGCTGGTTTTGTGATTTTGTCTATTCCATATGAAGAAGATACTGCAACATCCCGAATCGGTAGTGTGATTGAATATGGTGGTGATCCTGAAGTGGTCTATCAATTATTTGTAGACGCGATCACTCATTATCAGCTCTCTTCTCTTACCATTCGTATTCCGTGGCAAGACAAATCATTAATCGATCTATTTCTTAAAGCAAATATTCCTGTAAGTATTGAGAAAAATGGCGGTACCTTGCTGGTAATAGATCATGATCTTCTTTTAGAACAGACGGGTGTGCACGACTTTTTGAATGCTCATAATATCAAAGTTCAATTAGACAATGGTTATGCACTACATACACCATCTGCTTCTTATCCTTTCAATAGTGCGCAAGAATGGTATGATCTGCTTTTTGATCCTGCTGCTACACTTACCGTTGAGATGAATTTGGCTTTCCCTACTGTCCCTTTACCTTATCTATATGGATTATATTTTATCTGAACTGTTTAACAATTAGAGTTCAAGGGTTGTAAAAAGATATACCGCTTAAGAAAGAAGGAACATATAAATATGAAAGATCGGAGTATTCTAACTGATTATGTCCAAAAGCATTGGCGATATTATCTACTCGCTGTCAGTCTGATCATTCTGTCTAATATCGGGCAGGCTGCAATTCCCCGTGTACTGGGGCAATTTACAGATGCTCTGCTGAATGGTGGAATACAGTATCAAATGATTATTGAATACAGTCTGATATTAGCTGGAATTGGGATTATGTATAATCTTTTTTTCGGTGCTGGACAATTCACAGTCATGCGCTTAGGACGCAAATTCGAATTTGAAATGCGTCAAAGTCTTTTTAGCAAGTTCTCTACACTAAGTGAATATTACTTTTCCAAACAAGGTACAGGTAAATTATTAAGCTCAATGACCAATGATGTGAACTCGGTACGTGAATCGATTTCGAATGGTGTGACCATGACCACCAATGCTATTTTTCTATTTTTATCATGTATTGTGATGATGTTACTCAGTCATATTCCACTGTATCTTATTCTGGTGAGCGTGGTTCCGATGGTGGGGATTCCTTTTCTAGTGATTTACTTTGGCCCACGCATTCGCAAACGCTCGCAAAATGTACAGGAATCGTTAGCTGTCATGACAGAATCGGCAGAAGAACAGTTAAGCGGGATTCGAGTGACGAAGACTTTTGCTATTGAACCTACGGCACGTCAGCGATTTGGTACAACAGTCAATCATATTCGTGATAATCAGTTGCATCTGGTACGAATGTCATCTCTATTTCAAGCGGCTGTCCCTTTTCTAGGTGCATTGTCGTTAGTTATTTCGTTACTATATGGAGGTTATCTAACGATTCAAGGTACGATTACGATTGGTAACTTTATTGCTTTGACTTTGTATTTACGCATTATGTCAGGCCCTTTGCAACAAATTGGTAACGTGATCAATATGATGCAACGTTCAGGCGCTTCTTTGGATCGAGTGAATCGTTTACTTGCCGAAAAGCCTGATATCGAAGATCATCCTGATGCGCAACCGCTCGCTTCTACCCCTGATCTCAAAATCGAACATTTATCATTTGCTTATCCGGGCAGTGAACGTTATGCCCTATCGGATATTAACCTGCATATCGAAGCTGGACAAACAGTAGGCATTGTCGGCAAAACAGGTTCTGGTAAAAGCACACTGGTGAAGCTATTATTGCGCCTTTACGATCCACCTGAAAATACCGTCTGGTTAGGTGGCACTGATATTCGGCAAATTTCACTGCAAAGTCTACGTTCTCGCATCGCTTATGTACCTCAAGATGGATTTTTATTCAGCACGACGATTCGAGATAATATTGCGTTCAGTGATCGGAATACACCGCTTGAAAAAGTAGAAGATCATGCACGACAAGCGATGATCTATGAGCCAATCTCTAATTTCCCAGAAGGGTTCGATACCAAATTAGGTGAGCGTGGTATCACTTTATCCGGTGGGCAACGTCAACGTACCAGTCTTGCTCGTGGATTGGTCAAAAAAGGGCCGATTCTAATTCTGGATGATAGTATGAGTGCTGTTGATGCTGTAACCGAAACAGGAATACTGAACAACTTAATTCGTGAACGAGATCAATATACGAACTTGATTATTTCGCATCGAATCAGTGCTGTTAAACATGCTGATCTGATTATCGTGCTCGACGAAGGTACGATTGTACAACAAGGAACCCATCAACAATTGTTGCAACAACAAGGCATCTATTCATCCTTGTATCAATTACAGGAAGAAGGGTTGCGCGCATGAGCCAGACATCTTCTACGACCAAAGCCAGTACATCCACCAGCGCTCCGATCCGATATGAAGCACTGCGTGCCATTTTAGCGTATGCTCGTCCACATCGTTGGACATTTGTTGGTATCTTCTTTGCCACGATGCTGGCGATTGCGGCTGATCTGTTACAACCGTATCTGGTCAAAATTGTGATCGATGATCATATTGCTGCCGGACAAAATGGTTTGCCTTTTTTAACAGGGATGGCGGCTATTTATCTTGGACTCGCAGTCGTTAGTTTTATCTTTTCTTATGTACAAAGTAATCTGTTGCAATATGTAGGACAACATATTGTAGCTAGTATTCGTAATGATCTATTCGCTCATATTACCAAATTACCGATGAGCTTCTTTGATCGCTCTAGTAGTGGTGGCTTGGTGACCAATGTATCGAGTGATACTGAGACGATCAGCCAATTTTTCACGCAAGTACTATTAAGTCTGATTCGTGATGGTATGATGCTTGTGTTTATTATTTACTTTATGTTCCGTCTGGATACAACACTTGCCTGGTATTCGATGATTACGTTACCTGTTATTGCCACACTAGCGATTTTGTTCCGGGGAAAATTACGACAGGTGTATCAATATACACGTAGCCGCTTATCCAAGTTAGTCGGATTTACAGCAGAAAACTTATCGGGCATGGGCTTAATCCAGATTTTCCATCAAGAAAAAGAACAGAAAAAACGATTTAATGAATACAATGCTGATTACTGGCAAGCTAATGTGGAACAATTAAAATCCAATGTATTTTTTAACCGTACCTTTGATATTTTGGGCAATATTGCACTCGTGTTAATGGTCTGGCTTGGAGGTATGGCTGTATTTAATAAGCAGATCGAAGTCGGGGTTTTATACGCTTTTATCAGTTATATTCGCCAGTTTTTTCAACCGATTAACCAGATTACGATGCAATGGAATACATTTCAATCGACCACTGTCTCAATGGATCGAATCTGGCGCATTCTCAAACTTCAACCACAGATTCAAGATCCTGCACCTGAACAAGCAGTGACGGTCGATCTAAACAAAGTCAAAGGCAAGGTGGATTTCAATCATATTTCATTCGGATATGATAAAGATCAGACGGTGATTCCTCATCTAGATCTGCATATTCAAGCAGGCGAAATGATCGGGGTTGTTGGGACAACAGGTGCTGGTAAAAGTACATTGATTGCTCTACTCAACCGTTTCTACGATGTGAATAAAGGCTCTGTAACGATTGATGATATTGATCTACGACATATGCCACAAGAAACACTACACCGAATAGTCGGATTAATTCAACAAGAACCGTTTTTATTTTCCGGTTCGATTATAGATAATGTACGAATGTTCCAACCACAGATTAGTGATGAACAAGTTATTGAAGCGTGTAAATTTGTAGGTGCGCATGAAATGATTACACGATTACCGTTAAAATATGATACCCGTCTATCCGAGCGTGGAAGTGGATTATCCGCAGGTGAGCGTCAATTGATTTCATTTGCCCGTATCGTAGTGTTCCGTCCGAAAGTATTGATTCTAGATGAAGCAACAGCCAATCTAGATTCACATACCGAACAACTGGTTCAGCAAGCGCTAGATACTGTATCCCATGGACGCACAACGATTGTAATCGCTCACCGTCTATCTACGATCATGCATGCCGATCGTATTCTGGTCATGGAATACGGCGAAATTATTGAGCAAGGAACTCATGCTCAATTAGTCGCTCAGCATGGAACGTATGCCAAATTATATCTTCATGCTAGACAATCGAATCAGCAAGTCATTCAAGCTTAAAACAAATAAATCCCTTTGATGCATACTCCTACAAGATTAAGGTCTGTCTTGACCTGATCCCGTATGCACCAAAGGGATTTTACGTTGTTCTATCATAGACTACCCATTATTTCAAAAGTCCAAGTAGATTCTTAGTAGGTGTACTTGTTGTAGGAGCCGTTGTTGTGCTAGTCGATGTTGTTGTTGGGACAACAGTAGTCGATGGTTTTGGCGTTAACAATGGACTGGTTACCGATATCAACGGTGCTGTTGTTGATGTTGTCGGTGCAGATACTAAAGGAATAGATGTATTGACTGTAATCACATTAGGTACAGTGATTGGAATATTAACAGATGTTGAACTTGTTGTTGTATTATTGGTTGTCGTATTCGTTGTTGTACTCACTGGTGTACTGATTGTATTGGTTGTTGGTGCAGTTGTCTGTACTGGCGTTGGTGTCGGTGTTGTTACTACCGGCGTTGGTGTTGGTGTAGTCTGCACTGGCACTGGTGTTGGCGTTGTTGCCACTGGCTCCGGTGTCGGTGTTGTTACTACCGGCGTTGGTGTAGTCTGCACTGGCACTGGTGTTGGCGTTGTTGCTACTGGCTCTGGCGTCGGTGTTGTTACTACCGGCGTTGGTGTTGGTGTAGTCTGTACTGGTGTTGGCGTTGTTGCTACTGGCTCTGGCGTCGGTGTTGGCGTCTGCACTGGTGCTGGTGTCGGTGTTGCGGTCTGCACTGGTGCTGGTGTCGGTGTTGTTACTTGTACTGGTGTTGGCGTCTGTCCTGTAACATTACCTACTGTGGTTAATACGGGCTTAACCATCGTTGCAGGCGGCGCATATATACCTGTTTTAATGATAGAAGGATCTGCTTTAGGTTTGGCACCTTGGTCTGCTACAGGATTCAATTGTCCGTAGACCGCTTCTACATATTTATCATATGCATTTTTGCTAATTTCCATTTTCATCTGATGCACTTTAGAAGTCAGCGTCATTTTATCTTCAGTGGAATCCACTTTGAATCCTTTGTTAAACAAATTCTTCATCGTTTCGTCCATATTTTCTTTAGTCAGTGCCATTCCGTTTTGAGCACCTAATTGGTAAAAGCTATTATTGGATAAAGCTTCATGAACTTGTTTGTGTATTTCTTGTTTACGCTCTTGTTGGTTATCAAAAAATTCATCCAATTCTTTATCTTTTGTTTCTTTTTGGTGTAATTCTTTTTTGTATTCTTTGTTACTTTCTATCTTTTGCTCTGCTGGCGTTTTATCCGGACGATTGTTATCTGTTGTAGCAGAATTAGTAGTAACAGGACTTTTCACAGTGCTAGCTGTAGCTCTAGTTGTAGAATCATTAGAGGACGAGGAGTAGTATGAATTCTGGCTAGCCGTCGAAGAGTAACTCGCATTAGATGTAATATTCATAAGGCAGTCTCCTTCACATATTGATATTTATTAACCAGCGAGCGGCGAGTATCTTCTTTCCATTCCAAAAACATAATAGTAATATTTATCCAAATTAGTATAGTAATAATTTACTGTTTAACGACTTAGTTAGCAAGGGTAATTTGAACTATAATTTTTAAAAAATTCCATAATTTGTAATCGAATTTTGTCGAATATTAACCGTTCTACAAAAAAAGATCTTATTCGACATGACTATTCGAATAAGATCTTTTACATTATTTTATTTCACTAATCCACCAGTCAAAATAGCTCCAATGGTATTTCCATTGTTAGTGGACGATGAAGGACCTGATGATGTTGTATGACTTCCAGACGATCCGTTTGCGGAAGTACTAGAATTACTATTATTAGAGCTGTTGGTGGTTCCCGTTGTAGAACTATTGTTGTTATTGGTTACAGGTGTTGGATCTGAGGAAGAAACAGGATCTGGTGTAACTGTGCTGTTGGTAGTAGTTGATGAAGTGGATTGAGAAGTTGAGTGTTCGGTCTGTGTTGTCGGTGAAGGAGATGAATGACTTGGTTCGGATGGTATTGATGTAGCTTTAGTTTCGGCTACCGAGTTCTCTGGATAGACAGGAGCAGGCGAATCTTCGATATCGGTATACGCTTCTGCTATTTCTTTGCCATATACTGTTTTGACATATTGATTATACGATTCTTTGCTAATCTCGAGCTTGAGTTGATGGAGTTGAGAGCTAATCGTTAATTTTTGCTCATCGGTTTCTATTTGAAAACCTTTGGCGACAAGATGTTTGACCGTATCTTCATAATTGTCTTTATTCAATGCTAGCTGATTATCAATGCCGATCTGTGCAATCCCCTGATTGGCTAACATCTCATAAGCCATTTTGTTGATTTCTTCTTGTTTCTTTTGTTGCTTTTCAAAAAATTGATCAGCTTCCTGTTTTTTTAATTCTTTTTGCTGATCTTCTTTTTTGTATTGCTTGGTTTCTTCTAATTGCTGTTCTTGGAGACTTTTTTCGCTGGTTGGTAAGGCTGAGGTTTTGACATCATGATCTGTTTTGGGTAACGATCCAGAGGGCTTGTTAACCGAGTCTTGGCTAGCTGATGCGTTGTATCCGGGATTACTAGCTCCCGCATAGCCTGTAGATGAAGAAATGTTCATCATTCGTACTCCTTTTTTTGAAATAACTCCCTTTTTTTATTAAGTTAGTTAGCATTATTAATAGTTCAAATTTACTATTAATTATACTTTTCGACAAGGGTATTAAGACCCAAACGCAAAAAGATACTTTCCTTTTGGAAAGTATCTTTTTGGATACTATTTATGTTGTAAAATAATCATTCTGCGTTTTGCCTAGCCAATGCTCGATACGAAGCAATACTTGTTGCATTTCCAGTGGCTTACTCATGTAATCTGAAGCTCCGGCTTGAATTGCTTTTTCACGATCTTCTTTCATTGCTTTGGCAGTGAGTACAATAATCGGCACCTGCGCATATCCATACAGATTACGAATCGTACGCATCGTCTCATACCCATCTAATTGTGGCATCATAATATCCATCAGAATGAGATCAATATCCTGTGTCATATGCAAAATTTCCAGAGCATCTCGACCATTTTGGGAAATCAGGATATTAACACTATGACGCTCTAACAGACTTGTTAAAGCATACACATTCCGAATATCATCATCAACGATTAGAATTTTCTTACCATCTAGACCTTCATATTGTTCTGTATTGAGATCAGTTGGAGTCAGGTTAATCTTATTTTCGTTATCGTGCAAAGCTAAGCGGTCTGTTTCAGCATATGATGCAGCTAGACGTGCTGACTGAATCGGTAGATTGAGATCCGAATCAGTATCCATAACATTCAGCGACTCTTTTTCAAAAAAGACGGTGTGACTGATCGGCTCTGCTACTGTAAACAATTCACTCTCATCATTAGGATCCGACTCCAAACAAGGAATATAGAACGTAAAGGTACTACCTTCACCCACCTGACTTTCCAATGTAATCTCTCCGCCTAACAAATGAGCCAATTGTGAGGAAATCGACAATCCTAATCCTGTACCACCATATTTGCGAGCGGTAGCTCCATCAGCTTGTCTAAAGGCTTCAAAGATTAAGCGGCTATTTTCAGGTGAAATGCCTATACCTGTATCACGAACAACAAAAGCAATCATTGGTTGATCCGATTGATATTCCTGCGTCTGTACACGATCTAACTTCTCAATCGTTAACGTGACACCGCCCACTTCAGTAAATTTGAAAGCATTGGATAATAAGTTACGAAGCACTTGCTGTAGACGCATATCATCGGAGTAGATCAGATCAGGCACATTATCTTTCACATCAATATCGAAGTAAAGGTCACGCAATGCCGCACCTTCTTTGAAATAACGCTCCATTTGTTCAGGAATCGCTTGAGTGCTGACTGGATCGATCTCAATATGCATTTTACCGGCTTCCACTTTGGATAGATCAAGAATATCGTTGATCAGATTAAGCAAGTCTTTACCTGAATGATGAATAATCGAAGCATATTCTTGCTCTTTCTCTGTTAACGTATTCGCGCTATTTTCAGACAGAATTTGTGAAAGAATTAGCATACTATTAAGCGGTGTGCGTAATTCATGAGACATATTTGCCAGAAATTCTGATTTGTACCGTGAGCTCACTTGTAGCTGTTGTGCATATTTATCCAGTTCAATCGCTGTGCTTTCCGCAGCCATCTTACCTTGTTCCAAACGTTCATTCAGCATCTGTAATTCTTCAGTCTGCATATGCAGTTCATCTGCTTGGGTCTGAAGTTCTTCGGATTGGACTTGTAATTCTTCTGATTGAACTTGTAGTTCATAGTTCATATTCTGAGAATCATGATACATCTGCTCAATCTTTTTACGAATCAATAATGAATTCATCGTTACTGCAAAAATATTGAGTAAATGTTCAAATAAATCGGATTGTTCGATCGTCATTGGCTCGATAAAAGCAATTTCAACAACTGCTAGTACTTTACCTTCAAACATAATCGGAGCCGCTACTAAAGCTTTGGCTTCGGTACTACCCAGACCTGAATTAATCTGAACATAACCTTTAGGAAGCGGACTGTACGTTAACATTCTTTTTTCAACAATACATTGCCCTGCTAATCCTTCGCCTTCTGTAATATAAGCTGCACCTAATTCAATATCTGTATGATGTGCGGCAAATGAAGCTGTTTTGACCCAGCCTTCTTCTTCATTTTCGCTATCATAATAGACCACTCCATATGAAGCATCAAACCATTTATTCATTTTGGTTAGTAATGCAGAAGATAGCGATTCTATACGATCAGATTCTTGAAAACGAGTTGATGCAATCGCAATCTGGTCTTTGATCCAATTCTCATGCTGGACATGATCCAATAATTGATTGGTCGCTGTACCCAGTTCTGCAATCTCATCACGGGTACGAATAGTGATCCGTTTGTTCAGATCGCCACCTTCACCAATATCATGAATCGTATCGGTGACATCGCGTAATGTTCGTACAATCTGGCGAGCAATCACCCATGCTGTTATCAACGATACAATCGCAACCACAATCCACAAGGTCACCATCGCTACAAATAAACGTTGATTGCTAGCAGCAATACTTTCAATACGTGCATCTGTGAGTGCTTTTTCAGTGACTCGAAAAGCTTCTAACTCACTACGTAATCGATCAATCTGTTGCTTACCCGGATCGACTTTGAAAAATTGCGTAATTCCAGCTTCATCGTTATTACGTCTCATCTGTAGAACAGGATCGCCAGCATCTTCAATCCATTTCTCTATACCTGACTTGATCGTTGTCAAATTGCTACGTTGCAATTCGTTATCTTCCACTAGAGTGACTAACTTGTTATAATCAGATTCCCATTGCAGAACCCCATTATTGTAGGGATCCAGATAACTATCATCACCGGTCAAAGCAAAGCCGCGCTGTCCTGTCTCCATATCAAGCACATGCTTTTCGATCAGATTGGTTAAGTTATGAACTTCCAGATCATGATCATTTATATATCTATTTTCCTGTTCTAATTGATTCACACGTCCAGACATCATCAATAACACAACGCCTACGCATAAAATAATCACAACATACCCAGAAATAATTTTGGTGCGAATACTCCAATTTGCACGCTTGGGCAATCGTAAAACCTCCAATACCTACTCCATATTCCGCAATCTAATCGGTTCTCGCTTCATTATTTTACTGCAAACTTTAATGAAAAGGAATCTATTTCTTGCATATGCAATTATTTTTTATTATCGGCTTTCTAAATTAGATCAATGAACGCAAATTCATCTTTGACCGATATTCTTGAGGCGTGATTCCTTCGAGCTCACGAAATACTTTGGAGAAGTGTCGACTGCTCTCGAATCCGACCTGTTGACTGATTTCGTTTAATCGACAAGAGCTCTCGATCAGTAACAATTTTGCTTTGGCAATACGTACTTTTTTCAAATAAACGACAAAGCTTTCTCCGGTATAAGCTTTGAATGCTTCACTAAAATAAGAATAATTCAGCGACACATGATTGCTTACAATCGCCATATTTAGTGGACGATCATAATGCGCATGAATAAATTGGACGGCTTCTTTGAGATGTTGAGGTTGAGTATGGATTAAGCGTAATTGCCGGATATAATCATCCAGACAGATCAATACATTTTCCAGATCGTGAAAATAATCCTGAAAGTAACGATAATGATTTAGGTTGCCTACACGCCGATAAAGACGCAATACTTCAACTGAAGCTTCTCCATAGTGTCTGAAAATCTCATCTAAGACTTGCTCATTGATCTGCTGAGCTACTTGTTCAATATAAGCTAAAGGAAGATAGATAAGTTCATGAATCCGAAAAATCTGATACAGTCGTTGCTCAATCTCTGGATCACGATCACTCCCCAGCGTATTACCTAACAAACGGATCTCTTCTTCAGGAACACTCCATGTCGAAAAAGTCTGCTGAATCAATGAATAACGGATCAAATAAACACCGGGATGAAGAAATCCATAATTAAGTGCCTGACAGGCTTGATCATAATAATGAGGAATATGTTGCAATAGACTGCCTTGTTTACTTACACCGATCAATAATCCTTCCACTTCCCGTTGTGCAGCAAGTTCAGCCAATTGTTCTAACGCATGAACTTCACTGGTTGGAATCAGCCAGACTAAGCGATCTTCACGATCATATAACTGGGCGACATACTGAATGGATGAACTGGAGCACAATCGACTGACCAGTACACCTAGCTCCTCTCGAGAAATAGAGGTACCTTCTTTATTTTTATACTGAAATACACATACAAGATAATGCTCTGGTAATACAAGCCCCTCTGCTACTTCAGAAAGAAGAGTTAGATCATTTTCAGAGGTGTACAACAGACGTTGTAATCGTTCTTGATCTTTTTGCAAATGATACTGTTCCACTTCAGCCAGACGAAGAGACACTAGATCACGCTTTTCTAACTCTTCTTCCAGTCGGTGCAACGCATCAAATAAGTCTTCACGCCGAATTGGCTTCAGTAAATATTCGCTAACCTGATACCGAATAGCGGCTTTGGCATACTCAAAATCATCATATCCACTCAGTACAATAACATACGGTTGAGTCGCTACAATCGATCTATCCAGACCACGCATTTGTTCCAAAAATTGCACACCATCCATAACAGGCATCCGAATATCAGTAATCACAATATCAATAGACATCTGCATCACTTTATCCAATGCTTCTTGACCCTGACGGGCATGAATACACTCATAATGGTTAGGGAACTCCCGTTCAATCATCACTTGCAGTCCTTGTCTAATATTCCGTTCATCATCTACGATTAATAGCTGTATCATCTTATGATTCTCCTCCTGTCAGCAGTACTTTGGGAAATCGTAAAGTGACTCTTGTCCCTTCCCCTACCGTACTTGTAATCTGTAATCCATAATCTTCTCCATAAAATAAAGCCAGTCGTCTCTGAACATTGCGTAGACCAATTCCGCCTTTGCGTAATTGCTGTTCTTTGGGCGCATTGGTTGGATAACTGTTGCTAATATGATGATGGTCCGGTTCGTCTGGAACATAGATCCATTGTTGCAACGCTTCTAATTGTGGAGCATCCATGCCACTACCATTATCTTGAACAATCACTGTAATGACTCGATCAGGTGTGGCAGCGACTTCGATCAATAAGCAACGTTCCATATCCTCTTCTTCATTCCATGCATGTTTGAATGCATTTTCGACTAACGGTTGTAACGACATTTTTAAGATTTCCAGTTCTAATAAGGGTTCTGGAATATTTAATTCCAATCGTACCGGTTCTTCAAATCGTATATTCATCACTTCGATATAATTGCGAATATGCCGTACTTCTTCACTCAACTTCACATATTCACCTGACCATTTGAAGTTATAGCGCATCATACCGCCAAGAGAGGTTAACGCATCTGAGATTTGGCGTTGATCTTCAATTTCAGCTAACATTTTGATATTTTCAAGCGTATTGTACAAAAAATGAGCATCAATCTGACTGTACAATGTGCGTAACTCTGCTTCTTTCATTAAGGCTTGCTTACTGACAGCTTGCGCGATTAATTCATTGATTGTGAGAGTCATTCGATTGAAATGGTAGGCTAATTCGCCAATCTCTCCACCACCATCTACTTCCACTCCATGATGCAGTTCACCACGACGTACCTTTTTCATCGCTGCTGTTAATAACCGCAGATTTTTGAGAATAAAGGTGTTGGCTAGATACGTAATCAGAGATACCAGTAAAATAAATCCGATATTGAGGAGGACAATTCCGTTACGTGCACGTCTTGTGTCTTGCAATACTTTTTCTAACGATACAATATGCACCAACTGAGCACCCAACCGATCAATGCTAGTTGATGTGGCTAAATAAGCGGTTCCTTGATACGTATACCGTATCGAAGATAATTCCTGATCTGCTATAGCTGCCGTATCGGCTTGATAAGAACGAGTCTCATTCTGCTCTGTATGGTTAGCTGTTAACCATTGTTGTAAAGGAAAGGTATACTGCTGATCCTTACTCGAAGGAGGAATATACCCGCCACCTGCATCCAGTAATAACATTTGCGATTCATCTTCTTGTAATGCACCAAATGTACGTGGAGCAAAATTAGCTAACAACATATCAATCTGTACAATACCCGCATGATGACCTTTCGGGACTTGAATTTCTCGTAAAAGAGAGACCTTAGGTGGGTCCAGTTCAGGCACCATAAAGCGAGTCGAACGGGGTAACAAATTCTGGCGTTGTACATACCAACCTTCTCGATCTCCGAGTGTTCGAGCCAGCTTATACCACGGCTCATCCCAGACCCTTGTCTCTTTAAAAAAGATCGGCCACATTTCATACGTATGATCATTATCGCTATACAATCGCAGATGCAAAATAGACGGATTATTGATCCCAATCTGTGCTAGATTAGCATACGAACTGTTATTAAATTCGATCAACTCAGCGGTAGGTGTATCATGATTACTTGCCAGATATTGAATCACTTCCTGATCGGATAACGCTAATTGTGCTGCCCGTTCCATCGTCTCAATCTGTGTAAGCAATACTTGCTTTTCATTTTGCAATGCATCTATACTTTTGAGCCGTGTATCTTGAATATAGGTCTCATTCACTTGATTATAGAAATAAAGGGATACCGCTGTAGTGGGTAATAAAATGACAATAATATATGTGCCGATTAATCGACTTTGCAAAGAAAGATTATTGATCCAGCGCAAAAAAGGCTGTAGCATCTGACGAAACGTAAGCTATTCCTCCCTATCCATTGAGCTCCAAAAATATGTCTCTTTATCAAAAAATGTAAGCGGTTAAACTATGTATTCTATTGTACCCGAATTGACTGGAAAATTGTGTAGAAAAAGGGACTTTCACAGAAGATGCTCTGCTCAAGTCCCTTGGTTTATAATTCTATTCGCTTTTCATGTTGGAAATATAAGTTACTGCGCTTCTAGTTTGGCTTTATTTTTCTCATATTCGGTTTGTTGATACGCTTGAACTTTCGCTAATCCATCTGCTTCACGTTTGCTTAGATACTCATTAAACAACTGGTCAAATTCACTGTCTGAAGAAGCCAATAGTAATTTAGGTAATGTTTTACCCCACAGTTGTGAGATTTTGGTATTGATAATCCCTTCAGGTGAATTACCGGTTGGATTCAATTGATCGAATTCAGATGAACTGACCGTTTTGCCTTTTGTCCAGTCTTCCATTTGTTTGAATGGAGCTACACTTTCCGGTTTCCATTGATCTGTAATATTCGTATTCATTTGCATCCAGTATTTATGAGAAGCACCATACTTGGTATCAAATTCTGAACGATCGGTATTCAGTGATTTCAGCACTTCAGGCTTAAATTGATCTTTGCCATCGACTGTATCGTATGTGACTCCTTTTTCACCTAAATACAAATCTTTCTGTCCTTCTTCACTGATCATGTATTCAAGGAAACGGATAGCACGTGCTTTATCTTTTACATTTTTGGAGATTAGGGTTACTGTCCATCCTGAGATAACAGGCCCTGATAAAATTGGTTGATCTAATTTGGAATCAGAAGGTCCATCGACTGCAATATAGACTGAATTTGGATCTTTGGCATATAACGCATTTTGTTGTGTATTGAAATCACTACGTTGATACAACATTGCAAAGTAACGCCCTTGCGCAATTTTTTCTTCCATTTGAGAACGTTTGTCGATAAAGATATCTTTGGATAGTAATCCATCTTGATTCGCTTGACGGAATGTTTTGAGCCAGCGTAAATATTCAGGATCGGTGGTACGATCATACAACTTGCCGTCTTTTTCCATCGGGATCGCTAAGAAATTCTGTAAATATCCTTCTAATGAGTAATTTCCATTTTCGGTAAACTCATGTAAGCCTAGTGGAATTAATGGCTGTCCGTTCACTTCTGGGAACTTTTCTTTTGCCATATTGAGCGCTTTCAAAAAGCCTTCCGGTGTACGCATATCTGGCTTACCAAGTGCTTCATACATATCTTTGCGTACGACAAATACTTGATTTGATAGATAGTTTTTACCGTATTTCGCAAAGTCCGCCGGAGAAGAAGACGCATTCGGATAACCATACACATTACCATCTGGCTGTGTATACCATGCTAATTTGGCTGGATCGGTTACTTTGTAGAAGTATGGATCATACTGGTCTGCTAACTCATTGAGTGGCAATACCAATTTACCTTCGATCATTTTTTTAACAGCATCTTCACCCCAACCCAATGTAATAAAGTCAGGCAATTTACCAGAAGCAATCATTGTATTCAGCTTTTCATTTTCATTACCCGCAGGCACAATAAATTTCAAGCTTACTCCTGTTTTCTTGGTTACATATTGGCTGGTAGGATCGGTTCCCCAGTCACTTCCTGTGTACCAGGAGAAGTTCATATACCAATCAAATGTTATTGGTGATGTATCCACTTTCCAGCCCGGTTCGTTGGCTGAAGCGGCTTTGACCGGTGTATTGCTTTGTTCCGATGCACTTTTACTTCCGCCACCAAAGTAAGAACAAGCTGTAGTGAACATCATCATGCTTGCTAGGGTTAACATCAGTGCCGGTTTGTACCATTTGCGATGAGTTATATTTTCTTTCATCCGAGATATACCCCTTTTCTTTTTTTAGAATGTACTATTTATGCTTCATACAGTGAATACAAAATATGGGATTGCAGATGGAGTTGTTTACTTGGTATACAAGTGAACTCAACCTTTGATCGAGCCAATCATCATCCCTTTAACAAAATATTTTTGTAAAAATGGATAAACGAATACGATTGGCATTGTTGTTACTACCATGGTCGCTAGCTTAATCGACTGTGAAGTGACTGAACGCGTAATCCCTCCCGGTACAGCCGCTAGCATCTGGTTCGAACTGGATTCGGCTACCACACGGTACAGATACGTCTGAATAGGTTGCAGATTAGTATCATTCATATAGATCATCCCTGTGAAATAGTCATTCCATTGGAATACTCCATGAAACAAAGCGATCGTTGCAATAACAGGCATGGATACAGGTAACACGACCCGTAAAAAGATCGACCAATCGTTCGCACCATCGATCCGTGCAGCTTCTTCCAATCCTTCTGGAATTTCACGGAAAAAGGTCATAAAGATAATAAGATCGAAAAAGCTAAACATCGCTGGAATAATATAGACCAGAAAATTATCTAACAACTGTAGATCTTTCATTAACAAAAAGGTAGGAATCAATCCACCGCTAAAAAATAAAGTAATCGTTCCGATCCAGATATAAATTTTGCCTCCAATCAATCCTTTTCGAGACAAAGCGTATGCCACCATTGCTGTGAAAAACACATGAATTGCTGTACCGATCAATGTTTTGGCGACGGTAATCCACATGGCTTGCATAATACCGGGACTTTGGAATACAGCTTTAAAACTTTCAAGACTAAAGATCCGTGGCCACCAGTAAATGCCACCACGCATGGCATCGGTTCCTTCATTCAATGCATTCACTAACACATACCAGATCGGATACAGCGTGACAAAACAAATCAACACCATCAACACTGTATTCAATGTATCAAAAACCGCTTCACCACGCGTTTTACGATCTGCTTTTAGACTAATCATCATCATTCTCCTTCATCATTAGAGTGAGGGGTCTTTCAGGCGCACTTTCTTTTAAACCATTTTTGAGATTAGAGATTAAATACAAGAATTTAAAGGCAATAGATCAAATTCGTTAGATCAAAAAATTATGCTTCTTGCAAAAGCTTAGGTTAGGGGATTAGCAACTTAAAAACTCATAGCTAAATCATTGCAGCAGTGAAGGCAGTTAAACTAACTAATCTTTCCTGCCGCCCCCCACTCAGGGTAGCTTTAGCGGCGAGAATAGGGTGTTCTGAAAGAGTGAAACGATCGCCTTTAAGAATGAATATTTACTGCTAAAGCAGGGATCAAAATATTCATTCTTAACAGCGACGACAAGAATACCCTATTCTCAAAGCGCCTAACGCTCACCCTTTTAAAAGAGTGAAGTGTTGTTTAGTTTCTTGGTCACCTGATTGGCAATTACGAGCAGAATCAAGGCGATAATGGATTTGATAAGACCGATCGCTGTTGAGTAGGAGAAGCGGCCAGATAATAGACCAGTTTGATAGACATAGATATCGATAACGTTACTAGCGCTTTCGTTGAGCGAGTTACGTAAGACGAGAATTTGGTCAAAGTTAGAGTTCAGTACACCACTGACGGCTAGTATGAATAGAATAGCAATCGTCGCTTGGATACCTGGCAAAGTGATGTACCACATTTTCTGGAAGCGTCCTGCGCCATCAATTGTGGCGGCTTCATACATTTCTGGAGATACACCTGCCATGGCTGCTAAGTAGATAATCGCTGACCAGCCCAGTTCTTTCCAAATATCTGAAGTGATCACGATTGTCCAGAAGTATTGCGGTTCGGCTAAGTAAGAGATCGGTTCTTTGATCAGATGAAGTGCCATTAGTACATTATTGATAATACCGACATCCGCTAACCATGTAGTCAAAATACCGCCAAGAATAACCCATGATAGAAAATGCGGTAGATACGAAATGGTTTGAACTGCTTTTTTGAAACGTACTGAACGTAATTCATTGAGAAAAAGAGCAAATATAATAGGTAGTGGGAAACCGATAAATAGCTTAATTAAGCTGATTCCGAGTGTATTTCGAATCACATCGGGTAGATTTTCATCATCCATAAATGCTTTGAAATGTTCCCATCCGACCCACGGTGCATCAGCAATACTTTCAACAATATTAAATTCTTTGAATGCAATAATGATGCCGTACATAGGGATATAGTTAAAAATCAACATCCATACCACACCAAGTAATGCCATCACCTGCAAGTGTCGCTGTGTATACAATCGACGAAACCAGCGTTTGGTCGGTGAAGTGGTAATTTTATCTTTAGTTTTTCGAGTGGCTTTGGATTCTCTTTTGAGATCTGTGTCCATACATAAATCCTCCTTTGCGTTCTCTGTCGATGTCTGTATTGCTGTTGCGTCTTATCCTCCATTTGGTGAACAGCCTGTATCATTCTTTTTGCTTTTATGTAAGCGATTACATTTATTAAATTAATTATATCCTGCTGATGTCAGATCGGTAATGCTTCATATTTCGTATTAGGTGTCTCATTTTTCGGGTGAACACCAATAAAAACCGCCAGAACGTATTGTTCTGACGGTTTTTAGCATTATTATAGTATGAAAAATTCATTTTTTCTAAAGTAATCATCGTATTCAGATCTTATTTTATCGAAAACATTTTCTTATACAGATGATGTACCTTTGTTTTTGTTGTAAATATCGAAAGCAACTGCAAGTAGTAATACTAGACCTTTGATGCCTTGTTGCCAGTCGATACCCAGTCCTACAAGAGACATACCGTTATTCAGTACTCCCATAACTAGACCACCGATAATTGCTCCGAATACTGTTCCGATACCACCTGAAGCGGAAGCACCACCGATAAAACAAGCTGCAATAGCATCTAGCTCAAAGTTTGTTCCTGCTCTTGGTGTTGCTGCATTTAGACGAGCTGCGAAGATCAAGCCAGATACAGCAGCCAATACACCCATATTCACAAATACCCAGAAGGTTACTTTTTTCGTTTTCACACCGGATAATCCAGCTGCTTTTTCATTACCACCGATTGCATATACATGACGACCCATAACCGTTTTGTTCATCACGAAGGAGTAGATAATAATAAGCAAGAATAACAATACAAGAATCGTTGGAATCCCTGCATAGCTTGCAAGTACAATGGTAAATGCGTTAATTACAGCGACCACTAGAACCATTTTGGTGAAAAAGAGGGCTTGTGATCCTGTATCAAAGTTATATCGACGCTGTGCTGCACGGTTACGTAGTTCTGTAATAATATACAGAATAGATAATGCAATCCCGGCAAGAACAGCTACAATATTAGTTGCCATATTAGAAAAGTCAGGGATAAAGCCTGAACTGATCTTCTGGAAACCATTCGGGAATGGCGAGATCGATTGACCTTCCAATACGATCATCGTCAATCCACGGAATAATAACATCCCTGCGAGGGTCACAATAAAGGCGGGTATTCGGACATAAGCCACCCAGAATCCTTGCCATGCTCCAATCAATCCACCGATTACGATAGATAGAATAACAGCTACGATTGGATTCATCTGCCATTGCACCATAAAGATTGCAGATACAGCACCCACAAATGCTGCGATCGATCCAACAGACAAGTCAATATGACCTGTAATAATAACAAGTACCATCCCGATCGCGAGTACCAGTATGTAACTATTTTGCAAAATCAGGTTAGTAATATTAATCGGCTTGAGTAGCAAACCTCCTGTTAAAACTTCAAACAACAGCATGATAAATAGTAATGCGATAATCATGCCGTACTGACGAATATTTCCTTTAAACATTTTGCCAAGTGTCGATTCTTTTTTTCCTCTGGCTTGGTTAATGTAGACATACGTTATGCTAACCCCTTTCGTTTGTTAAATAGATTGAATGTAACGTTTTAGTGCAGAGCCGTACGATTAAGAAGAACTGCGTGTCATATACGTCATTAGCTTTTCCTGAGTGGCTTCTTCACGGCTCACTTCACCAGTAATCCGTCCTGCATTCATCACATAAATGCGATCACAGATTCCTAAAATCTCTGGCAATTCGGATGAAATCACCAATACTGTTTTGCCTTCATCTGCAAGGCGATTAATGATCGTATAGATTTCGTATTTAGCACCTACATCAATACCGCGTGTCGGTTCATCCAGAATCAAGATATCTGGACCAGAAAAAATCCATTTCCCCAGTACCACTTTCTGCTGATTCCCACCGCTAAGATTGCCTGTTTTCTGCAAAATATTTGGTGTTTTAATTTTCATTTGTCCACGCATATCTTCAGCAACCATGACTTCTTCTTGCTCATTGACCACTGTATTTTTGGTGATTTTACCAAGCCCTGTTAATGAAATATTGCGCTTGATATCGTCCATTAGGATTAGACCGTAGTTTTTGCGATCTTCGGTTACATAAGCAAATCCATTATCGATTGCTTGTGTCACGGTATTGTTGGTAATAGGTTTACCATTTTTAATCAATGTACCAGTGATTTTTTTGCCATACGATTTGCCGAAAATACTCATCACAAGCTCTGTACGACCTGAACCCATCAATCCAGCAATCCCTACTATCTCACCACGGCGTAGATTAAAGTTAGCGTTATGAATCATCTGACGATCGGCATGTTGCTCATGGAATACGTTCCAATCTTTCACTTCAAGCACGACTTCACCGATCTTCGATTCATGGTGTGGATAACGATTGGTCAGATCACGTCCTACCATTCCACTAATGATCCGATCTTCGGTAATCTCGTCTTTGTGCATATCGAGTGTCTCAATCGTCTGTCCATCTCGCAAAATAGTTACGGAGTCAGCCACTTTAGAGATTTCGTTGAGCTTATGAGAGATCAGAATACAGGAGATACCTTGACGTTTAAATTCAAGCATTAATTGCAGCAAATTTTCACTATCATTCTCGTTGAGAGCTGCTGTCGGTTCGTCCAAAATTAGCAATTTCACTTCTTTGGATAAGGCTTTGGCGATCTCAACCAATTGCTGTTTACCGACTCCAATATTAGTGATTAATGTATTCGGTGATTCGTTTAAGCCTAATTTGGTCAGCAATTCTTGGGTGCGTTGAAGTGTCTCATTCCAGTCGATAATGCCGCCTTTTTTACGTTCATTACCGAGAAAGATATTTTCAGCAATCGACAGATAAGGAATTAAGGCGAGTTCTTGATGAATAATAACGATCCCTAGTTCTTCACTTTGCTTGATATCGCGAAATTCACAGGTTTTGCCTTGAAAAATAATATCGCCTTCGTAGGTTCCATATCCGTACACGCCACTGAGTACTTTCATTAGCGTTGATTTACCAGCGCCATTTTCACCGCACAGGGCATGGATTTCACCTTGCTTGACTTGTAGATTTACATTTTCCAATGCTTTTACACCGGGGAATGTTTTGGTGATATTTTTCATTTCTAAAATGATGTTGTTGGACATGGTGGTGCTCCTTTCATTAGATGGTGGGAGTGGAAAATACACTCTTGAGTTGGTGATGGTTTGCGTGTGCTGGGAGACGCTATGGGAGGGGAATCTTCTTGTAGTCGCGGTCAGGATAAATCCTTACAAGGCGACTTTCAGAATGATTCCTCTCCCTTCGCTCCGTTGGCACGTACGCTTTCCTTTTAAAGATGGGAAAGATTTAGAGATTTAGAGATTAAGGGCATGTTTTATCCACTTTTGAGGTGGGGTTGGCAGTTTTTTAAGGACAATCATTGGTTTGTTTTAGAGATTGTTATGAATTGCCTTTCACTTCTGCTTCTGTATAGTATCCGCTGTCGATGATGATTTTTTGGACGTTAGATTTGTCGACGGAGACTGGATCTAGTAGGTAAGCTGGAACGACCATGATGTTATTGTTATATGATTTGGTGTCGTTGACTTCGGCTTTTTTACCTTGCAAGATGCTGTCTACCATGTCGGCTGTTTTTTCAGCAAGTTGGCGTGTGTCTTTGAAAATGGTTTGTGTTTGTTCGCCGGCTACGATTGATTTGATCGATGCTAATTCGCCATCTTGTCCGGTGATAACAGGTAACGGTTTCTCTGCTGATCCGTAACCTACACCTTTTAATGATGAAATGATTCCGATACTGATACCATCGTACGGAGAAAGAACAGCATCTAGATTGGCATCAGCGTAATAAGCACTGACCAAGTTATCCATACGAGATTGGGCTAAAGCGCCATCCCAGCGTAGTGTGGAAATCTGTGCCATCGTTTTCTGATTGCTTCGAACGACTAATTTGCCTGAATCGATATACGGTTGCAAAACAGACATCGCTCCGTTAAAGAAGAAGTAGGCATTGTTATCATCCGGTGAACCACCGAATAGCTCGATATTGAAAGGACCTTTGCCTTTTTTCAGTCCCAATTTGTCTTCAATGTACGATGCTTGTAGCACCCCGACTTTGAAATTATCGAAAGTCGCGTAGTAACTTAAGTATCCTGTGTTCATAATCAGTCGATCATAAGCGATGACTTGAATGCCTTGTGCATGCGCTTTGCTGATTACATCGGTCAGTGTATTGCCATCTACCGAAGCGATAACAATCACATCAACTTGTTTGGTGATCATATTTTCAATCTGGGAAATTTGGTTTTCGACCACGTCTTCTGCATATTGCAGATCGGTTTTGTATCCTTTGGATTGGAACAGCTTCACCATATTGCTACCATCTGCTACCCAACGTGCAGACGATTTGGTAGGCATGGAGATGCCGATATATCCTTTTTCTTTACTTCCTGCACTGCTCTCCGCAAGATTACAGGCAGATAAGGTAAACATCATGAGGATGATCAAGGTTAATAACGATCCTCTTTTCATCAGTTATTCTCCTTTCGAGTAGGTGTTCAATGAACGTCTTTTATTTTTGGTAACGCTTTCTTTTATGTATAATAGCATGGTAAAGATTGGGAGTCTTTTTGATAAACCGACCTTTTTTATAAAAATCGGACATAATTATAGATTGGGGTGAAATGAGGGGATTCGCTACGGGGAGAGAATCTTCTTGCAGTCGCGATAAGGATAAATCCTTACAAGGCGACTTTCAGAATGATTCTCTTCCCTCCGCTTGATGCACCTGCATTTCATTGGGTGGAGTGAGCAGGGAAAAGATTTATGGGATTGAAATCCTAATTAATTTTAGAAGTTTATAACATAGTACTTATAGTTCATCTTAATGGACAGTTTATATTCAAAAGCGTATCAAAAGTTTACGTTGTATTCAGCAGTTTTTATTTCAAATAGTATTAATGAAAGGAGGATCTTAGAAATGATGTATTTTGATGAATATACAAGAAGCTTTTAATCAATTATTAGCAAATCGTATGGATTACATAGGAGAACATATTTTATCTGAAATGGAGGATTTTCAGAGATCGAATGATGAATGCAGTGGGTTGTTCGCTATGCTGAATGCTGAGATGTCGGAAGAAATGAACCGGTTATGGTTAGAGTATGAAGATAAGGTGATATTAATTCAGGGGTTGGCTGAATCCACGATGTATGAGCAAGGGATCAAAGATGGTGTGGAGTTATCGAGGATTTTAAGCAAGTGATTTCAAGATGTATGTTATAGTTCTTAACACTTTATGTAACTTCTCTTCTTATAAAAATTTTTACCGTTATTTGTTACCTCTATTGTGATAACAAATTCATTTTTACTTTTTATTAAACCATAAAGTACTTTTGCTAATTATTTGGACTATTAATAATTGATTTACAATACTAAAAAACCTTGTAGTCTCAATACAAGGCTCTTTAGTATTTATCTTTTAAGATCAACTGCGCTAGATACATCTTTGTAGTACATTTCACCTGTTTCAATATAATAAGCAACATACATGAAAACCTGATCCAATGAGCGAATATAACTGCTCTTTCGCTTACTTCGTTGATCAGGATCGTAATGATGATGATGCGGTTCTGTAGTCACCTGTAAATGCTGAGGTGTCGTTTCTGGAGGGTGAGGATCATTTCCCCAAGAAGAAATATGACTAAATTGAATACCTTGAGTAGGAATAATTCGTTTCCAAGAGTACGAATATAATTCTACAGTTCCTGCATCGTTATATTTCTCGTACACATGTAGACCTGTAATCCCGTGCACAGGATGTTCTTTAAGAGGGAATAATACTTCAAGACGTTTATGAGTTCTTTTATAATCAGTAAAAATAGAATGACGCTCGCGCAAAGCAGGATACACTTTTAGCAAATGACCATAATCTTCTAAAATTTGATCAATATCTGTTGGTAGCAATAGAGTCACTGATCCTTTTTCCCTCCACGCCAACCTAGAATTTCTGTCATTTCTTCTTGTAAGTCTTTCCAACGATAGTAATCAGTAGGATCATCCATACTATCTCCGTTGTATTCACCAAACGTTTCTTGTACTGTTTGAGTTCCATATTTTAATTGAAGATCAGCCAATTCTTGAATTACTTCATGGTAACGATCTTCAGGTGTTTGTTGAAGAAGCTTTTTGGATTGAGCAATCTGTTGCATTCGAATGCTATAAATAGGATCTTTCATAATTTCAATTACGTATTTTGGAATGCGTTTATGAGTCTGATTATCTATATATTCCAAGCCCTGTTTCACATACTTATTCAATGTGACTTTGGATATACCCAGTGCATCAGCCGCAGCTTGTGGTGTTAACAAATAATCTTCTTGATAGACAAATTGCATACTTTCTCCACCCAATTCATAATACCAGTATTCAAAATCTATTTTCAGTTTGCCAAATTCTAGTTCTGAATGAAGATCATCTATATCTTCTAAACGTTGAAGCCATTTATTTAAATTCTTCTTGTGTTTATCTGAAAATAAATATTCTTTGGGTAAATTAAATGGCTTAGGGTCAACCTTGATACTAGAAACTTTATCTGAAAACAAAGTTAGAATACAAAAAAACAAATTTTTAAAAATGGTATCCGTCTCTTTTTCTAAAATGACATCACTTTTTTGGGCATAACCTGATTGAATACTCGAAGAAAATTGATCTAATACATTTTTTTGCATAATAGTTCTTCTCCTTTCTTTTCTTTATTATATTCTGTAGTTAACGAAAATCATATATCGAAAACATGCTATATTTAATTATTGTAATAAAAATTTTTAATAAATCTATAGTTTACGTAGATTTATTTGATTCAACACTCTTTAAATGAGTATTTTCATTCCATTCAATAATCATTCCCTTTATCATTTTTAAATAAATAGTATCGTAAATAAGTATAAAATATACACGTTAAAATGCCACTATTTAAAAGCAAAAAAAGACTGACCTGATAATATCAGCGTCAGCCTACCTTACTTCTTTATTTACACCTCTCCTCTTACCTTCTCGATCAACTCCAAATACTGGCGATCACCAAGTCCGTAGCGTTGGAACAACTTCAGCATGGTTTGCATCACTTCTTCTTTGCTTTCTTTGGGATGGCTTGCAATGTAGCGGGTGAGCTCATTATCAGCTTGGTGCAAGTCCAGATACAAAGAAACTCCTTGGTACATCACAGGCATTAATGGACTGTCTGGCATCTTTTTCTCTAATACGACTTCACGATAAAATGACGTATATCCGCCTAATGTAATTTCAGTTTGTTGTACATCATAAGTCTGCTCTTGTACAGCATTGAAATAGACGATGCCATCGTACCCGGATTGCTCCAGATAAGACAGTATGGTGAGTAGGTTGATCTGGCAGAACATGTCTTCACCAAACCAGAGGACGATACAACGATATGAATGAGTAAATAGAGGCTCCAAAGGTTCAATAACGACTTTCTCATAACCTGTTACTGAACTATGATGTCCCTCGGCACGTACTTGATTGAACGATGGGCTGAAAATATCTCCTGTTGCCGCGTGTACACACATCGCTTCATTAAAAGGAACATAATCGCTTTGCCCCATTAATTCCTGTGTACGGAATTGCTCATACATTACCTGTCCATTTAATACATTTAGAATGTCTTGATCGGCAAAAGCAGTTAATTGATTTTGTAATTCGGTAATGACTAATTTTTGGGAAATGTCTAACATCTTAATATCCTCTCCTTGTTCAATATTGAGTTTGAAATACGATTGCCACGGCTTCGGGTGCTTGCGAAAAACCATAGGTGTTACACCAAATACCTCTTTGAATGCTCTAGCAAATGCTTCTTGAGAAGAATAACCATGCTCGATTGCAATATCGAGTATTCGTTCACGCGTCTCAGCAAGCGAGATGGATGCCAAAAATAATCGGCGAAGGGTACGATAGCTTTTGATACTTACTCCGGTATGATGCCGAAATTTAAACGAACAATAGTATGGAGAATAGCCCATCTTTTCGCTTAATCGAAGCAATGAAAAATCTTCAAAAAGATGGACTTCAATCCAATCGATCATCTCTTGAATCCAATCGGTCATGATCACTTCTCCTTTCTGATCTTATTATGTAAGAAAACTTGCATCGCTTTTTGATGCTGGTTGTGTTTTCAATCTACTAGCTAATGATCCTTCGTTATACAAATAAAAAAGCCTACAGCATGATGATACTGTAGGCTATATCGAAGTGAACTATATAACGCTAAAACAAATCCATACTCAAATACCGCTCTCCATTATCCGGTGCGATACATAATACTTTTTTGCCTGCACCGAGACGCTTAGCTTCCTGCAATGCAGTCCATACGGTTGCCGCAGATGAAGGCCCCACTAGAATCCCTTCATATCTCGCAAGATCACGCATCGTCTGAATCGCATTCTCATCAGATACCTGTACAATCTCATTGTAAATAGAGGTATTCAAAATCGCTGGCACAAATCCCGGGCTGGTGCCAACTAGCTTATGCGGTCCTGGCTGTCCACCAGACAATACAGGCGATCCTTGAGGTTCGACGACCAGAATACGCACATCTGGTAAATGCTCTCTTAAGGTCTCACCTGTGCCTGTAATCGTTCCACCTGTACCTGCGGAAGCAACAAAGGTATCCAGTGTATATTCCATTTGCTCTAAGATTTCGATAGCGGTTGTCTGCCGATGGGCATCTGCATTGGCTGGATTATCGAATTGTCTGGGCATATAACTGTTGGGAATTTCAGTCAGCAATTGTTCAGCTTTACGAATCGCACCCGGCATTTTTTCAACAGCCGGTGTCAGAATCACTTCTGCTCCATAAGCTTGCAAAGTCTGAATGCGCTCACGTGACATATTATCAGGCATAATCATTATCGCTTTATACCCTTTTGCCGCCGCATTCATCGCTAGTCCAATCCCTGTATTCCCGCTAGTCGGTTCAATAATCGTACTACCCGGATGAAGAAGCCCCTCTTGTTCAGCACGTACAATCAGATTAAGTGCCGCACGATCTTTTACACTGCCACTCGGATTAAAATATTCTAACTTTACATACACTGCCGCATGATCATCATCTATCAGCTGATGCAAACGTACCACTGGCGTATCGCCGACTAATTCAGATATATTTTGAACGACTTTTATACTCATGAGGAATAATCTCCTTTAGCAATCTATTGAAAAAGCTAACTTTGTTTCGCTTGCTCTTCTAATGTTGCATAATACTGTACTTTGTCCACAATCTTAGCTAGATGGTGTTGCTGTTGTCTAATCTGAGATTGTACATATTGATAATGATGTTCCAACAGTTCCTTCCTTAAGGATACCGTAGTCTCTCCTTCACTGCGTAAATCTGCAAATTTTTTCATTTCTCGTATAGGCATACCAGTTTCCTTAAGTCTTATCAAGAAATCCAACCATAATATATCTGTTTCTGTATATTGACGATACCCTTTAGCATCTCTATAAATATCTTGTACTAAGCCGATTTTTTCATAATAACGTAGCGTATGTGCAGATAATCCTGTAATCTCAGTGATCTGCTGAATCGAATATAAGGTGTCCATACCTCTAATTATACTATGATTGGCACCTTTTCTTGTACTTTTATAGCTAATTGATACGCCGAATAAAAAAAGATTTGCCTTAGAGCGCGCTCTAACGTGTAATGTTGCACTTGTACTTCATATCGAATCATAAAGGAGCAATCTATATGTCTAATGAACGCTATACTCAAGGGTGGAACAAATTGTTGGAAGTGGATGGTGAAGCAGGGCAACGAGTGATCGATTCTTTGGCTTCTATTGCACCTGATCTTGGCAACTATATTATAGAGTTTGCTTTTGGTGATATTTATTCCCGTCCTACCCTTACATTGCAACAACGCGAACTGATTACAATCTCTTCACTGATCACTCAAGGAAATTGTGAATCCCAATTAAATGTTCACCTGCATGGCAGTCTTAATGTAGGGATTACACCTGTTGAAATTATAGAAACGATGATTCATTGCTCGCCTTATATCGGTTTTCCACGAGTATTAAATGCGATTGCTGTAGCTAAAGATGTATTCGCACAACGAGGAATAGAGATGGCTCAAGCTTAAGTAGCTACGATATTCGGTCTATCTTCCATTGTCTCTTCACTATACTTAGATGATCTTTTCGTATAACCGCTTTAGAATAAACTAAAAACCCCTCACCTTGAGATCATTGATCAGGTGGGGGATTTTTAGGCTGTAGAAATATATTTTATAACTGTATTTCATATCGTATTCATACGAAGTTATTTTGAATACTTAATTCAAAGGTTCTTTTTTCGCTTTTTCGCGATCAATTCCTTTTTCTTTCAAGGCTGGTTTTAATTCATCTTTTTCTAGCTTCCATAAAGGGACACCTGTCCGATAAGCCGCTCTAGCATTCAAATGACCTGCCACAGGAGCAGTGATAAATACGAACACAATCCCTAACAACACACGAGCACTTATATAATGATCGTATATCCAGAAAAATAGAAACGCACTCGAAAGTACACATAGTACGCCTAACGTTGCACTTTTGGTAGCCGCATGAGAGCGCAAGTACACATCAGGGAAGCGAATAATACCAAATGCACTCAGTACACTCAATATAGCACCGATCAGAACAAGAACCGATACTACAGGCTCACCGATCCACTGAATCATCTCGATCATCTCTGTCTTCGTCTTCATGTTCGATAACCACTCCCCTTTCAATATACTTGGCAAATGCAACAGTTCCCAAAAACGCTAAAATTCCGACTAACAGCATCACTTCAAGATAGGCTTGTGTATCCATCATCATCGACAATACTGCAATAATGGCGATCAAGTTCACTCCGATGGTATCCAGTGCTGTAATTCGGTCAGCCATCGAAGGCCCTTTGAGGACTCGATACATACAACCCGCAATAGCAATAGATAACAGAATCAGTGCGATCAATAATGAGACTTGTAACATTACCGAGTCACCTCCTTGATCGCTTTTTCAAATGTTCCACGAATATGAGCAGATAACTCATCGGCATCTTGAATATCCATCGCATGAATATAGACCAGATGCTGATCACGTGAAATTTCAATCAAAATCGTTCCCGGCGTTAACGTCACCAGTGTCGACAATAAAGTCAGTTCCCAATCCGAAGTCAGTTCAGTCTGATATGTCAGAATACCTGGTTTGAATTTGAGACGTGGACTGATAATATGCTTGAGTACGACTACACTCGATACGATCAATTCTTTGATAAAAAGGACTAACAATTTGATAACCGCCCATATTTTCTGCCCATAAAATTCTCTGGGAAAAAAGCGGCGCATCACGTAGATTAACAATAACCCGATCAGATAGCCAATCACGAAGTTTAAAGTATCCCAAGTCGTATGCAAGGACATCCAGATCAAAGCTATCAACAGATTAAGTATAATTTGAAAAGCCATAGCTTCACCTACTCCTTCAATACGGCTTGGATATACAGTGTTGGATGAACCAATACATCGGCTGCTTGTGCAACAAACGTCTGAATCCACCCTGCTCCAAGTCCTATCAGAATAACAAACGCAAACAATACAGAAGATGCAGCCATCAAGCGACGAGGACGGAAAGGCGACCATTCATGGTACACTTCTCGCTTCACCTCAGGGCTATCTTGAAATACAGCACGATCATCAATTAATGGACGATCTTTGCCCCAGAAGGCTAGCATAAAGATTCGCATCACTGAATAAAGCATTAACAAACTTGCGATAAGACTGATAATCGTCATCGTATACCAACCGCGCTCCATACCGCCTTGCACGATCAATAATTTTCCGATAAATCCGCTCAGTGGAGGGACACCTGCTAACGCTAGACCGGTGATAAAGAACATCCAACCTGTAAATGGATATCGCTTAATTAAGCCGCTCATGTCTTTCAAATTCGTTGTCCCTAATGCTCCAATCATAATCCCTGCTAATAAGAACAATAAAGCTTTGACGATCATATCATGTAGCATATAAAAGACAGCGCCTTCGATCCCAGCTACATTCGCAGTCGCTAATCCAAAAGCGATCAAGCCTACACCTGCGACAACATTATAGACAAGAATCTTATTCACATCCCGATAAGCTACAGCACCAATCACACCCAGTACCATCGAGGCGATCCCCATCCAACCAATCAATGTATATAAAAACCCGGTATCATGGTAAAAGATCAATGTAAATGTACGAATAATCGCATATAATCCAACCTTAGTTAATAAGCCTGCAAAAATCGCTGTAATGACTGAAGGTGGAGCAGCATACGAACCCGGTAACCAGAAGAATAAGAATAATCCTGCTTTGAGCCCGAACACAATTAGAAATAGAAACGCAATCACACCTATAATCCCATCTTGTCCTGCTTCAGCTACACGCTGGGATAAATGAGCCATATTCAGTGTACCGACAGCGGCATACAGATAAGCCATCGAAGCGACAAATAAGGAAGACGATACAATATTGATCAAAATATATTTTAACGTCACTTGTAGTTGACGCTTCGTTCCACCCAATACAATCAGAGCATAAGAAGATACCAACATCACTTCAAAACAAACAAATAAGTTAAACAAATCGCCTGTTAAAAATGAACCGTAGACGCCTACTAATAAAAATTGGAAAAACGGATAAAAGTGATGCTTTTCACGTTCTTCTCCGATACTGGCAAAGGCGTAAAATAAACATACTGCTCCTAATATCGAAGTGGTTAGCACCAGCAAAGCAGCGAACATATCAGCTACAAATACAATGCCATAAGGTGCAGCCCAACCACCCATTGCTAGAGTCTGAATCCCTTCCATCCGCACGGTAATCACAATCCATACTGCCACACCTACATTGACAATTACAGCAATTCCACCTAGCCAGCGTTGGATCGGTATATGACGCATCCCGAATATCTGAAGTACAGCAGCAATCAAAGGAATCAATAGTGGCATAATTAATAAATTATTCGTCACTTTCCATCTTCACCTCCTCCATATCATCGGTCTTCAGCTTAAGATACGAACGATAAGCGAGGACAAAGAAAAACGCTGTGACACCAAAATTAATCACGATTGATGTCAAAATCAAAGCTTGTGGCAGTGGATCAACATAAGAACCTGATTCTTCGCCTAATAACGGTGGCGCACCTGACTTGAGTCTTGACATCGTTAGCAACAATAAATGCACACCATGTGTCAAAATGGAAGTTCCCAAAATAATGCGTAGTAGACTTCTCGACAAGATCAGGTATACCGCGACTGCGAATAATATCCCAACAGCAATGGACATCCATACTTCCATATCAGCGATCCTCCCCAATCTGTAAAATAATTGTCATCGTCACACCAAGCACCGTTAAGAACACACCTAGATCAAATAGTGTTGCTGTCGCTAATTCGGTTTTTCCCAAGAAAGGTAATTCGAAATAACCAAACGTCTGACTGAGAAAAGGAGCATCAAAGAAAAATGAGCCTATTCCAGTGGCATACGCAATACTTAAGCCTACAGCTGTCACTGTCCGATAATCGACAGGTAATATCCGTCTAACCGTCTCTGCATTAAAAGCCAAAGCAAGTAAAATCAATGCTGAAGCGGTCATCAATCCACCGACAAATCCGCCACCTGGATTGTTATGACCTGCAAAGAATAGATACAGTGCAAACGTCAAAATAATAAACACGATTACTTTAGTGCTTGTTTCCAAAATGACATCGTTACTTTTGAATTGCGTCATATTTCGTTGAACGGTTGATGTCTCACGGCGAGTACGACCTACATCGACACGATGCGTCTGTACATCTTTATTACGTAGATAATGAATACGTGCGCCTGCATCATTTCCTTTGACTTGCAGTTGAATCAAAGAGTAAATTCCGAGTGAAGCAATCGCCAATACGGTAATTTCTAACATCGTATCGAATCCACGGAAGTCGACCAGAATAACGTTAACGATATTATCGCCACCGCCTAGATCATGACTACCTTCCACAAAGAATGTAGCAATCGAATCAAAAGTACTACTACCACTTGCCGCTAAAGCAACAAAGGTCATCACAACACCTACGCCTACAGCTACAATAATATTTACGATCCGATAACGATTCGATACAATTTCACGCCGTAATTCAGGCATATGATAAAAGCACAGTAAAAATAAAGAGACGGAGACCGTTTCGACAATCATTTGGGTCAACGCTAGATCCGGTGCGCGGAAAAGAACAAAAAACAAGGTCACCAGATATCCAACAGCACCGGTCATAATAATAGCGGTCAGTCGTTTACCTGCAAATGGAACAGCCACAGCAGTCGCTACCAAGCCGATCAACAGTATAATTTCATAAATACTGATCGGTGCAGCTCCTTGGGTCAGTAGAGACAATCCATCTGCTCGAATAAATACAGTTCCTATCAATACAATCATAAAAACAAAAATGTAGACGAGATAACTATGAACGGAACCATTCATATATTTTTCAGTGAGCGCATTGGAACCTTTTTCGCCCCATTTTAAAGTACCGTCATACAGATTATTCCATGTTAAAGCTTGAGGATATTTGCTATATATCCCTTTCCAGCGTTTTAACAATAGATACATAATCGTTCCCAGTGCAATAATACCAATCGTCATTAAAAAGGCAGGTGTAATGCCATGCCAGAAGGAGATATGTACTTCAAAATGTTCTCCTGATGCGACCAGACTTGGTAATACTGCACGCATCGTTGGTTCGATAATGCTATACGACAACACATTCGGAAAAAATCCTAACCCTACAACACATAATCCCAAGACAATCGGTGAAATCAACATACCGATCGGTGCTTCATGAGGTGTACCACCTAATTTATCCGGTTGAAGCGGTCCTCTGAATGTCTTGAACACCAGAATCATACTGTATACAAATGTAAATACACTACCGACAAAAGCCAGAATAGGGAACAAAATGCCCCATGTTTCTAAGCGGAACATTTCCATATGGCTTAGTTCTACCATCGCTTCTAGAAATAATTCTTTACTCAGAAATCCATTGAACGGTGGTATACCAGCCATAGCAAAAGCACTCACTCCTGCTACAGTAAAGGTAATCGGCATCACATTCATCAATCCACCCAGACGACGCAGATCGCGTGTACCTGTTTCATGATCGACAATACCGGCTACCATAAATAGAGCACCTTTGAAGGTGGCATGATTAATCAGATGGAAAATAGCCGCCATTGTGGCAGTCGTATATAACAAAGACTCATTGCCGTATCCATAATAAACAGCCGCTGAACCTGCTCCGAAAAGGGACATAATAAGTCCCAATTGCGAAATTGTAGAATACGCAAGCAATGCTTTGAGATCAGTCTGCTTGACAGCCAGTATCGATCCGTAACACATCGTGACTATACCTACCGTCGATACAATCCAGAACCATTCGGCTTGTCCTGCAAAAATAGGACTAAAGCGTGCCACTAGATAAATTCCTGCTTTTACCATCGTAGCGGAATGTAGATAAGCACTTACTGGAGTTGGTGCTTCCATGGCATCCGGTAACCAGATATGGAACGGAAATTGGGCTGACTTGGTAAATGCCCCAAGCAGAATCAACAACATCGCTGGCAAAAATAAAGATTGTCCTTGAATATCGCCTAATACAGCAATCGTCTCACGAATACTAAATGTACCTGTCATAGAATGTAGCAAAATGAAACCAGCTAACATCGCAAATCCACCAAGTACCGTGATGAGCATCGACTTGAGTGCTCCATAACGCGAACGATCTCGTTCATACCAGAAAGCAATCAGTAAGAATGAAGAGATACTGGTCAATTCCCAGAAGGTATACAATACGATCATATTGTCTGAAAGAACGATCCCGAGCATTGCGCCCATAAAGATCATCAGATATAAATAAAATCGATGAATCGCTTCTTTGGCAGGATCGAGATAGAAGATAGAATACAGAACAACTAAAGCTCCAATCCCTGTAATCAACAGTGCAAATAATAGACTTAATCCATCCAAATACACCGTAAAATTAATTCCTAATGAAGGAACCCAAGGTAGGCTGACTGATTGACTGGTATCTGACTGAATCAATGGTAAATAACGCAAAAAATTTGCAAAGAGTAAGGTTGGGATGGCTAAAACGATCCAACCTGTATGTACACGTGGCAATCCTTTACGGATCAGAGGCACGAAGATTGCAAATAAAAACGGAATGATAATAGCAGCATGCAATACATACACTCTTGTTGACACCCCCAATTTCTTTATCTATTTCTTTTATATTACCCAAAAACAATACCTTCTGCCCTTAAATTCATCATTTTAGGCTAAATTAGCTCAAAATAACCCAAAAAACAGCAAAAAGGAGCCTTGGTGACAGGCTCCTCCGTTTTTGTTGCGCTATAATATGGATTGCTAATCCGATAAGATATGTTTATGAGAACATAGGGAAAATATACTTCACTAAGAACCATAACACAATTGCCAAAATAATAATATATGCAGCATATTTAATAAATGTCGACGCGACCATACTTGAATCCGATTTACGTTCTACACGTACCTCTTTTTTATCCACATCTACATTACGATTTTCGTCCATTGTCCGTGATCTCCTTTGAGCGCCCTGTACGGTACGCATTATCATCTTGTGAGCATTATTACACGGATATGTGATCGGTGAATCGCTATTTACTTGCACTCTTTAAAATTTTAGACAACCGAATAGACGACCTCTAATAAAGGACTACTCATACTGAGCTAATATGTTTTGAACATATTGCTGATACGAAGTTCGTAATAGAGGTGGAGAAAGAATTTCAATATGTTGACCAAACCCCAAAAAGTACTCGACCAAAAAAGAAATCTCACTTTCGCCAAACGTTCCAACGATATAATGCTCTGTTGGTTCTAAATCATTTTCAGAATGAACCTGTTGCAAAGACATATTAGAATAGCTTTTTTTATGGAAGTGTTCGATACCGATTGCATTCACTTTAACTTTAAAAGTGAGCGGACGTTGGACGTTAAACTGCTCTGTCGCTAGGGTGTGAATCTGTTCTGCTGTCCAATCGATAGCTTGCTTCTCGGTGATATGTAGCTTTTGAATATAATCACATCTAAAATTTCGAAAAGCTTGTTTATTCAGATCCCAGCTTAAACAATACCAGTGCCCATCCCATATGGATAACCGTAGCGGCTGAATAACACGAATATCTTGCTGATACCGATGATAATCCACTTCAATCACTTGTCTAGCAATAATCGAAGCAAATAATTCTACAATCAACGGTACTTCTTGTTGCTGATCTACACCTACCCACTGAATCCATTGTTCGGCTTCGGTCATCTGCTCTTTTTGCTTGTCAGGTAAAGTCGCTAATAATTTGCTTTTGATCTCTTGGTAATCGTATTGAAAAGGCGTTTTGACTAATCCTTTCAATAGTTGTAGCGAAAAGAAAATCGAATGTAATTCGTTAGTATTAAAATAAATCGGTGGTAATAGGGAATTGGATAATATACGGTAACCGCCATGACTTCCTTTCTCCGAATACAATGGCACACCTAACTCTTCTAAAGAAGCAATATCCCGTAACGCTGTACTTCTTGATATCTCAAATGTTTCGATAAGATCGCTAAGATTAAATTGCTTTTTAGCATTAATATAGATCATCTGCTGAATCAAACGTTCATTTTTATTCATAAATGATTCCTTTCATTTTTAATGGTGTCATGTTTTGACACTATTCTACCATACACTAAAGATATTCAAATAAAGGAGTGAAACCTATGTCTCAATTAAAAGTAAGTACGTTTTTATCTCTACATGGCAAAGCCAAAGAAGCTATCTCTTTTTACCAAAATCATCTTCAAGCACAAGTTGTATTCTGCATTACCAATCAAGAAATTACAGAAAGGCTAGACCCTACGTATACGTATCCAGCAAGCGAGAATGATTGGATCGCTCATTCTGTATTAAATATTGGAGACAGTCAGTTGATGATCGCAGATGAATTAATGAGTGATGCCAAGCAATTAGTCTTAGGTACCAACTTTTCATTATGTATTACTTCTGCTTCCCAAGAAGAGATCAGTACATTGTACAATCGACTTATTGAGCATCCGCAGACCCGTATTATTATTCCACTTGCGCCGAACTTATTTTCCACAGCGTATGCTATTGTCGAAGATCCGTATGGAGTGGTTATTCAACTGGTGAAAGAAAAATAAAAACTTTACCATTATCCGAAAACTAGAAAAAGCCAAAAGACCTTCAACGCATATACAGAAGGTCTTTTGGCTTACTATGATTGAGTAGCTCTTTCATTGATTCTCTACTTTTTCACGTCGATACTGATTAGGCGATACGCCGATCATTTTTTTAAAAGCGGTACTGAAATAATGTTGTGAATCATAACCTACTTGGAGCGCAATATCTAAAATAGAGTGATCGGTTTCTTTGAGTAAATGGACTGCTTTTTGTATGCGAACTTGTACCAGTACATGGATAAAAGAATGACCTAGTTCACGCTTCATCAGACGGCTTAGATATGTGGGAGATACTTGCAATACTTCTGCTAACTTTTCCAAGGTTAACTCGGGATTATGATAATGAGATTGAATATAGTCTCTTGCGCGTCTCACCAATGGAGATAAACGAGATTGACCATCCAATTGTAATTTGGCATGTCGGTAAGCATGTGTCATCACTTGACTGTAATCTACAGATGGTTCTGAATAGACAGAAAGATCGGTTAGCCTATCTTCGATATGAATCTCTTGCTCTATTTTAGCTACAGGTTGTAGATGTACCTGAACATGTAGACCGATATAGTCTTTCACCACAGTCATCATCTCATCGGCTTGTTGCTCATACTGATGGATCGATGGGGAATCATCATGTTCTTGCTCCATATTCCATGTACAGATCACCAGTAATCCTGATGATTCTCTACAAATGACAAGCGGAGCAGGCTGTAACAGTTCAGCAGCAATATTGCCAATCGCAAACAGCATTAATTGTTTATCTTGTTCTTTGAGCATCGGTCTTCCTTCGGCATGACCAGACCAGCGAATTAATGTCAATGTGTCTGGTAATCTTACGGGTAAATGCAAAAAGGATAACTGTTGCTTGATCTCATCATGATGAAGTCTGCCACTTAACCAATCCAGACAAAACTGTTCTTGCAACAATGACGTATTTTTCTGTATTTGATCGGTCGCTAATTTCAAATATTGTTCTTGATGTAAAGAGCCGTTCATTTCTGTGCGTATATGGTGAAGCACATCATACAGATGAAGAGGATCCACAGGCTTGAGAATATAATCTTTGACCCCTAACCGAATCGCTTCTTGCGCATACTTGAATTCATCATGTCCGGTAATAATCACAAATCGGCAATGTGGTCGTTCAGTACGTAATCGCTTCATCAGCGAAATCCCATCTAAAAAAGGCATGTTCATATCCACAAGCAAAATATCAATATGCTGTTCCATCGCCATTTCTAATGCTTCTTCTCCATCTTCTGCTTCTGCGGTAACGATCATCCCCAGACTGTTCCAATCGACGCAATCTCGAATCCCTTCACGAATAATCGGCTCATCATCAGCGATCAATACGTTATATACCGCACTCATTTATGCTCGTCTCCTTTACTTTCTATTTTGCTTTGCAAAAATCATTTTTTCATTAGACTTGGTCGCGCTTCTGGTGCCAAGCGCTGGGCATATTCCATAACAGTGGTTGGGTGACTTGGATGGTTGTGCCGCCTTCTGGGCGTGGGCAGATTTGGACACCGTAGCTTGTTCCATAGGCGAGGTGGATACGGGCTTGAATATTTAATAATCCGTAGCTACCTGTCGGTTCTGGGCCTTGTTGTCCGATCCATGCGAGCGGTTCAGCCAGTTGGTGCTGTATTTGAATCAATCGTTCTTCACTGAAGCCTGCACCATCATCGCTGATCGTATAGACTAATTTATCTTCTTGTTGTTCAGCAGAAATATGAATTTTTCCAGGGCCACGTCTGGCTTTGATGCCGTGGTAGATTGCATTTTCTACAATGGGTTGTAGCAATAATTTCATCACATATACGTTATGAACAGATTCTTGTATATCGATATCATATTGCAGTCGATCACGATAACGAGTTTTCTGAATTTGGAGATAGCTGACGATGTGCTGTTCTTCTTCTGCAAGGGTGATCATATCACTACCACGACTTAGTCCAATACGGAAAAGTTTGGATAGTGCATCGACCATACTTGATACATCGTCTGCACCTTTCTTTTGCGCCATCCAATGGATTGTGTCTAATGTATTGTATAGAAAATGTGGACGAATATGAGCTTGTAGACTACGTAATTCGGCTTCTCGTTTTTGTTGCTCTTTTTGCTGATTCAGTGAGATAAGATTACGAATCTCATTCATCATCCGGTTGAAGCTACGACCCAGCATTCCAACTTCATCTCGCCGATTACTGATATAACGAGACGTCATATCACCTGATTCCGCTTTTTGCATTAACGAAGACAGTCGATAGATCGGTCTAGAAATTGAGCTCGCTAATCCATAGGAAGCAGTTAGCCCTGTAAAGCACACACAAAATAGAAAAATAACGATATAAAAGCGAATCGTGCGCGCTTCGGCGACGGATTCACTAAATTGAAAGACACCTACTGTTTTCCAACCGGTATATGATGATGTCCGATAAATAAATTGCAATTGCTGTCCTTGTATTTCTTCTGTAAATACATTCTCAGACTGGCGCAAGGAAGCAGCCAACTTCGCAGGAATACTTTGCATAAAAGTGTCTGATGGTGCATAGATAACATGTCCACTCGGATCGGTTACCATCAGATACCCTGTTTTGCCCAGAGTGACATCTTTGGCAGCTTGAGCAATGACTCTTAATTTGAGATCGATCAAAATAACCCCTTTCACTTTACCTGTTGTGGGGTCATTGATTGAACGTACGACTGTGACTACTTCATCCTCACCATAATTAGCATGACTGGTAATATTACGACCGGATGGATGTCCGATAATGGTGAAAATCCCTTTTTGCTTGATCGCTTGTTGATACCATTCTTCTTGCGTCAGACTTCGATTATATCTAGCGTACAGTTCATTACTGATATAATCGCCTTTGGTATTTACAATTAAGATCCCTGCAATCTCAGAATAAACAGTAGTGAATCCTTGCAAAAACTGCCGAATCTGATAGGTTGATGTATCGGAAGCATCATTTTTGTTTAACGATTGACCGGCTAGAAATTGATCGACATTACGGTCAAAGCTAATCAGATAAGTGATACTTTGCATATTTTCCATATAAGTATCTAACGTTTGGTTGACTTTGTTAATTAATTGCATCGTATTGGCAGTTACCTGACGCTCAATAATTTGATTGGATGTCCAGTTCACCATGATGCCTAGTAAAATAGCAGGCAAAATACCTACCATCAGAAACAAAACGATTAATTGATGACGCAAAGGTAAATTTTCAGGATGCCAGTACCGCCAATCTTTTTGTAACCATCGACGTATCCATTTATTTCGCATAATAATCAGCCACATTTTCTTGAGTAACCACAGAGATTCCGGTATCTACACGAACAGGTACAGGGGATACAATTCCACTTAGCGAGCGAGCAGGAACCGTTAATCCATGATGCAAATGAAATAAGTATTGTAGCGACCAGTACCCCATATTCCATGTTCCTTGCGCGATCGTGGCATTGATTGTACCTGACTTGATCATATCTAACGTTTCTTTATTAGTATCAAAGCTAATAATGACAGGCTTACTTGAACCTGTACGTCCAGACTGTTCTACCGCTCGTCCTACCCCATAACTTCCAGTCGCTTCGGTAATAAATATACCTTTGAGATCAGGATATTGACGTAGCAATTGGGTCGTAATCTGTTCTGCTTTGACGGCATCTCCTTCATGATTTTCTACTGCAATAATCTTCATCTGAGGATAGCGATTTTTTATTTCTTGTTCAAATCCTTGTGTACGCTCTTTATGATTTTGTTGATTGGTTAACGTGATAATCGCTATTTTACCTTGATGCTTCGTTAACTTTGCCATCTGATCAGCGGCTGTCGTGCCTGCATTGGTATTGTCTGTCGCCAGAAAAGAGTACGCTTTACTGCCCGAAGCTTCTGCATCGAACATCACGACAGGAATACCTGCATCTACCGCTTTATTAACTGACTTTACAAGAGCTGGTGAATCGATAGCTGAGATAGCAATTCCTGCGGGCTTTTTGGCGATAATCTGATCCAACACAAGTGCTTGCTCACGAGCATCATATTGAGTCGCTCCACGGTATTCAACCGATACATTTAGCGCTTCAGCAGCATCTTCAAATCCTTTGAGTCCACTTTTCCAGTATTCCATGCCTGATTGGAAAGTAACCATGACATAATTTTCGTCAATATTCCCCTTTAATCCCTGCTCTGTCCAAGCCGCAGATTTCTCGTCTAATCGATATTGCATAATATAAATAATCAGAGCGCCGATCAAAATCATATAGATCAACAGCATTTTACGCATAATTCGATATTCCCTCCAGATCCATTCCCTGCACAATCTTCATATGATCTAATATAACTCAAATCAATTATTAAGAAAACGCTTTAATTAGAAGTGCTTGCAACGATTAACTTTGTGTTCTCCCTAGCATTCTTTATTTAACAAAAGAGGCCACTCTTTCGCAATCATAGCGAAAAAGTGACCTCTTCTATCTATATTCATTTTGTACTCTTTATTGCTGATTGATCTTTCTTACACTTGATGGTCAAATACAATACGTTCTGACGGATGTTCAGGCAAAATCGCAGCGATTAACTTTTGCACAGCTGGATGATTCGATTGCATCATGGATTGGTGCATATCATCTTGATAGACCAGTTCACCTTGATCAATTACCATCACACGATCACAGATTGTCATAGCTGCTCGAATATCATGAGTCACAAATAAGTACGATAATTGATGCGTTTTTTTCAATTCAGCTAATAAAGATAAAATCTGCATTTGATTGACCATATCTAGACTGCTAACCGACTCGTCTAACACGATTAACTTGGGATTCAGTGCAATGGCTCGAGCAATATTGATTCTTTGCAACTGCCCTCCACTAAACTGATGAGGACGCTTGTTGCCATCTTCAGCACGAAGTCCAACCTGCTCCAGCAGTTGCGTCACCCGTTGCTTATGTTGTACAGATGTCAGCTTCTCGTAATTATCTAGCGGTTCACCAATAATCTGTGCAGCTGTCATCAATGGGTTCACCGCAGAATAACAGTCTTGAAAAACAACCTGTAAGTCCCGTCGTATGCGGTGACGTGTGGGTGTATTCACACGATATAGATCCTGACCTTCAAATAAAATCTGTCCTTGTGTCGGCTTTTCCAGACCTAGTATAATGTTGCCCAGTGTACTTTTCCCTGCTCCACTCATCCCAAGCAGACCCAGACAACAACCTTTTTCTAAAGTAAAAGAGATGTTATTTAATACGGGAGTAGGTGGTGTTCGGCGCAACCAATGACTACGATTCGCATACTGATGGCTGATATTGGCTACTTCTAACAAGTCATCCCCTCCTTTATCGTCTACAATTCAATAGCTGTTGAAGAAGACAAACGATCCATAATCGCTGTTGGACGTGACCGAAGCAACATCTGCGTATACTCATGTTGAGGTTGGTCAAAGATCTGAGTCACTTCTCCTTGCTCTACAATCCGTCCTTTGTACATCACAACCACTTCATCAGCCAATTGAGAAATAACGCCAAGATCATGAGATACCAGTACTATTGAAGTTCCACATTCATAACGAAGTCGATCCAGTTCACGCAGAACTTGCAACTGATTCACAACATCAAGCGCTGTAGTCGGTTCATCTGCAATAAGTAATGACGGTTTGAGACACATTGAGATAGCGATCATCACTCGTTGCAACATCCCTCCACTTAGCTGAAATGGATACTTTTTCAACAACTTATGCGGATCAGGAAGATTCATACTGGCTAACGCTTTGATAGCTTGCTGTATCGCCTGTTGCTTGGATATGCGAGTGTGAGTACGTAATGTTTCTACAAATTGCGATCCAATCGTATAGACAGGGGTAAAAGCATTCATAGGATTTTGCATAATAGACCCTATTTCTTTACCACGTATCGTTCGCATTTCTTTATCTGATAGAGTTCCCAGATCACGTCCATTGAGCCGAACCGTACCTGAACATTCCATCTGGCGTGGTTGAAGTAAGCGTAAAATAGCATGACAAGTTAACGATTTACCACTACCGCTTTCACCAACAATCCCAAGAATACGTCCTTTTTGAAGTTTAAAGTGAAGTGGCTCCAGTAAAGGGATAAGACCTGCATTTGATTTCAGTTGTACTTGTAAATGTTCCACTTCTAATACATGATCTGTGCCCGCTGTCATATGTGCCTCCTTCTGTATACCACTATGCACGATTAACGTCTTTTGACCCCGTATTTTTCTGACAAAGCTTCACCGAGAATATTAAAAGTTACTACGACTGCAAGAATAAACATACCGGGATAGATCATTAATTCAGGATGACTACGAATATAGCTGGTTCCTTCATGAATCATAGCGCCCCATTCTGCATGAGGAGGTTGTATACCCAGCCCTAGAAAAGAAAGAGCAGAGATATCCATAATCGCCCAGCCCATTTCCAATGTACCGATTACAATAATAGGTCGCTGTATATTAGGAATAATGTGTTTGTAAATGATTTTCCATGAAGAAGATCCGCTAATGCGTGCCGCTGTTATAAAGTTTTGTTGCTTCAAACTAACGACCATATTTCGGCAAACCCTTGCATAATATACCCACTGTACTAACATCAGTGCCAGCAATACTTGCATCAGTCCGGGACCGAAGATTCCGACCACTCCGAGCACAAGTACCAGATTGGGAAAAGCCATAATCCCTTCACACAGACGCATCAATATACTGTCGATCCAACCACCCATATAACCAGCCAATGCGCCTATAATAAGACCAATGCCTAAAGAAGATATGAAGATCACCGTTGCAAATCCAAGAGAGATACGTGCACCGTACAACAGTCTGGATAAGGTATCTCTTCCTAGATGATCGGTACCTAGCAGATGTTCTGCTGAAGGGTCTTTGAGCTTTTGCAATAAATTTACTTTTATCGGATCATGAGGAGCAATCCATGGCGCTAACAATGCAGCTCCAAAAAAAATAATAATCAGTATAGAGCAGATCATAATCGCTTTTTGCCCTAAAAATATAGCTTTCCATCTTTTGATCAACGTTTCGCCCGTCCTTTCAATGAAATTCGCGGGTCCATATACAATTGCACTAGATCAACCAACAAATTGCATAGAATAAACAAACAAGCGGCAAAAAAGATATAACATTGAATAACCGGAATATCCCGATTAAAGATCGCTTCTACAAAGTAACGACCGAATCCAGGCCATGAAAATACCTGCTCTACAATAATGGTTCCAGTTAACAACTTGCCTAAATTGATGCCCATTCCGCTAATCAGAGGCATGATTGCCATTTTGAGAACATGTTTTAACATAATGACTCGTTCTCGCAATCCTCTCATCCGTGCGTATTGTACATATGTTTCTTGAAGCTGATCGAGCATACTCGCACGTAACAGCCTTGTATATACTGCGATTAGCACCATAGATAATGTCATTGTTGGCAATACTAGATTTCTCCAATCCCCACGTCCCTCTACAGGTAACCAGTCTAACTTTACCGCGAAGAAGAAGATCAATAGATAACCTAGCCAGAATTGCGGAATCGAAGCACCGAGATAAGCAATAATACGACTTAACATATCGATCCAACTGTTTTTGTAAACAGCGGCTAATACTCCTAGTGGAATACTGACTAATGCTGAAAATAACATACTCCAAAAGGCTAATTCAGCAGTAGCAGGAAGCTTGGAGACCACTTCATTCCAGACAGGCTGATTGGTTAGATATGATTTGCCAAAATCAAGGGTAGCGATATTCCCTAAGGTATGGACATATTGCACAAGTAACGGACGATCCAGTCCAAATTCATGCCTTTTCTGCTGTAACAATTCATCTGTCGGATAGATATGAGCGGCTGTCAAATAAGCTTCGGCTGGATCAATAGGCGAAATATGAATTAAAGCAAATGTAATCAGTGTAGCGATAAAAACGATCGGTACAATAGCGACGATTCGTCTACCGATATAACCAATCATTGGGCATTCAATGTAATCCCGGAGAATGGATTCTCATCACGGTTAGCCGGGAATACGAATTGGGCAATATTTTTATGATAAACTGCTGTTTTCTTAATATACGAAATAGGTACGATCGCTGATTGTTCTTGTAATGTTGTCAAAATCGAACGATACAATTCTTGACGCTTGGTCTCATCTGTTGAAGATAATGTGGCACGAATCTGCTGATCCAATTCTTTTTTATTCGGTACAGCACTAAGCGTCTCCGAAATACCAAACCCGGGACTTGCTACCACATTAATAAATGAATGAGGATCATAAGGTGCACCATAGTTATACCAGAAATACAAATCAAAATCGTTCGCTTTTAAGCGCTTGATCTGTACCGTCAGTTCTAGACCGGAAAGATTGACTTTAGCGCCTAATGCTCCCCATTCCGCTTGAATCGTTTCTGCCATCGCTTTTTGAATAGGGTCTGTTTTGTCATAAATCAATTCAAATTCTAGGGGTTCTCCATTTTTCTCACGTACGGTTCCACCTGCTGGCAATTTCCAACCAGCTTCATCCAGTAAAGCTTGAGATGATGCTACATTATACGTAACCGGTTTGAGATCAATATTGGTATACGGATAGTTTTTGGACAATAGCGAATCCGCAGGTTCTTCTAGACCAGAAGTGATGCCTTCAACCATATCTTTTTTATTAAATCCTTGATTAAGCGCTGTACGTACTCTGATATCTGCTAATTTGGGATTAGATGAATTTAACAATAGACTACGTGTACCTACAGGTTCAGATAACTGAGTGGTATACTCTTGATTTTCACGAAGTTGATTGAATGCATCCAGACTGATTACACCTTCACCATAGATCAGATCAAGATCACCTTTTTCAAAAGCAGCGACCCGTGTCTCTGCATCAGGAATGATTTTGATAGTAACTTGTTGGACATCAGGAAGCGTTCCCCAGTAATTCGGATTCTGCTTAAACACAGCATATTCATCTTGCTTATATTCTGAAAGTAACCACGGTCCTGTTCCAACAGGTTCTTTGATGCCTTCAGCAGTATCACCGTTATCAGGGAATCCAGCTGCACCTAAGAAACGGAATGGACGTACAACCGATAAATCTTGCAGTACAGGATAATAAGGTTCAGTTAACGTTAAGCGGAACGTATGGTCATCCACCACTTCTGTCTGGTCAATCACTCCTACAATTCCTAACCAGCTATGTGTATCTTTATGCTTTAAGACGGCATCAAAATTTTTCTTTACGATGTCAGCATTAAATGGAGTCCCGTCTGAGAACTTCACATTTGGACGCAAATGAAATGTATAGACTTTACCGTCTTTGGAAATATCCCACGACTTCGCTAAGGCAGGTGTTAGCTTCCCATTGGATTGATAGCTGACCAACGGCTCATACATCATGGATTGGGCGAATAATTGAGAAGGATTATATGTATGCGGATTCATTGTTCCGATATCACGAGGCCATGACATGGTGATTGATTTGGGAACCGCTTTGTTATCCGTTGCAGTTGTACTGTTCTGATTGCTACTGCATCCAGCTACGACCAGAAGAATAGCAACCAATACGATCATGATCGGTGTAACTGATTTTTTAGAATAAAATGACTTCAATAATAAAACCCCTTTTCTCTCTTATCTATCAAACATGATAATGATTATCATATTCATTTAATAAGAATAGGGATGGTTAAATGTTTTGTCAATCTAATTGTTAGCGTATGTACAACGATTGACAATTTAACCCTAAATAATACCAAAAAAACCTGCACTCGTTATACGAGATACAGGTTTTCTCCATACTATATTGACATATTCTACGAATAATCATTCATCATTTATGCACGTTTTGCTAATTGTACGGTTGCTTGAATCGCCGCTTCAATTTCACGTTGAACAGCATTTGCAACTGTATCTGTATTAGGATCATATTCTTCAGCTAGATCGGCATCGGCATAACCATCTAGAGCTACAATCGCTCCTGCACGAATACCACGTAGTGAGGCGATAATGTATAGTGCTGAAATTTCCATTTCAACAGCTAAAGCGCCTGCTTGTTTATACTTTTTATGTGGAAATTCTTCGACTCCGTTGAAAAAGACATCCAGTGTAACTGTAATCCCCTTTTGTACAATGCCCTCACTTTGACGTGCCGCTTGATATAGCGCTTCGGTAACCTCGCTATCTGCTACAGCCGGGAACGCTTCAGGAACGAGCTGACGAGTTAAGCCGTCCGTACGGACTGCCGCTGTACTGACAATCAAGCTACCTGCTGGATGATCCGCAGAATACGAACCTGCTGTCCCTACACGAATAATGGTTTTGACACCCGCACGAATCAATTCTTCAAAACAAACCGCTGCTCCAGGAGAACCTACACCATGACTTACAACAGCAAGTTCGATCCCATCACGTGTACCGACAAAACTACGATATTCACGACTAAATGCTAATTCCCGTGTATTGTCTAACAATGAAGCGATATGAGCAGCACGCTTAGGATCACCACAGACAATGGCGTATTCAGGTACATCTTCACTATTGATTTGCAAAATAGGCATTAACATTGAATTAATCAAACTCCTTTTTTGTCCATTCATCTTCCGGTATCGGCAAAGCTTCACCAGAGAAACGTTGTTCGGCAAACGGATCAGCTTCATTATGAAAACCATTTTGCTCCCAGAATCCGGGGCGGTCTTCTTTCATAAATTCAAGTCCTGTTATCCATTTGGCGCTTTTCCAAAAATACAAATGCGGTACCACTAGACGCACAGGATATCCATGCTTGGGTGTCAGTGGCTTATGATCATAATGATACGCTAGCAATACATGTTCAGACAATAGGTCAGCCAGTGGAACATTGGTCTCGTAATCGTTACCGCCATGTACCATAACATATTTTGCTTCTGGCTTGACTTGCAATACGTCTAACAGATCACGAAAACGTACCCCTTCCCACAGCGTATCAAATTTCGACCAACGGGTCACACAATGAATATCGCTCGTCATCTGTGACTTGGGCAAAGCTTGCAAATCAGCATACGACAATATCTGTTCTTGCTCCACTTCGCCAAATATTTTCAACTGCCATGTGTCTGTATCCACATTCGGTACATCACCTTCATGAAGAATCGGAAACGTTTCTGTTAAAAACTGTCCGGGTGGCAAGCGATCGGCTTGTTCTGCTAATAGATTTTTGGAAAAAGGAACTTTAGCATTTTTGATCCGTTCTGCTTTATTTTTCAAACTATTCTCTCCTTTTCAGTTCAAATTAACGCGAGCTTCCGTTGGCTCGTTGAGCATCTTTGAGATAACTACGATCTTTGAAAAAGAACATCGCTACCAGTGTCACAATATACGGTAACATCTGTGTGAATTGAGCAGGTAAAGCAAAACCTTGTAGACGAATACTAAATGCATCCATAAAGCCAAACAGTAGACTCGATGCAACTACACCAATCGGATTGGATTGACCTAACATCGTCGCCACCAATGCGATAAATCCACGTCCTGCGGTCATGCCTTCTGTAAACATAGTTACTTGTCCAAGTGATAATTGTGCTCCAGCTAGACCGCATAATACACCTGACATTAATACGGCTCCATATTGAATACGACGCACAGGAATACCCAGACTTTGAGCAGCAACAGGATTTTCACCTGCGGCACGTAAGCGGAATCCACTAACCGTTTTGAATAGATAAATTTGCATAAGAATAGCGGCAAAAAAAGCTAAATATACAAGTGGTGAATGACCGGATACAATGCCACCTAATACCGGAATGTCTTTGATCACCGGAATATCCCATTTCGGCAACCCCATCATATTTTTATCGTAATAAGCGCCTTTCACATCGAAGATCGCTCGTAGACAGAATGTTGTTAATCCTGCGGCTAAAAAGTTCATTGAGATCCCGACTACAATTACATTTGCCCTCAGATTAATACTGATATAAGCAAAGATCAGCGAGAATAACATGACACATAAAATCGCAAAAATAATAGCCAACCACACATTGCCAAGCAAATGATTACCCAGTATTGCAGAAAAGGCTCCAACCAGTACCAGACCTTCCAAACCTACATTAAACAGTCCAACCCGAGCACAGATGGCTCCACCCAGAGCAGCGAGAAGAATTGGCGTCACAATACGCAACATGGAATTAAATAGAGACACATCGAATAACTGATCCATTATTTCTTCTCCTTTCTGCGTTTGAGGAACGCATAGCCAAACCGAGCCGATACAAATAGCGTCAATACCGCTTGAATAACGCTAGCTACTTCTAAAGGTACATTGGTATTACGTTCTACACCCATCGCACCTGTCTGTAATGCCGCCAGTAAGATACCTGCTACCGCTGTTCCTAACGGATTAGAAGAAGCTAACAGTGTCGCCATAATTCCGCTCCATCCATAATCTGCGGAAGCAAGTGCACCATCTAGATAGCGATGCTGGGTACCGAGTACTTCGCCTGCGCCTGCTAGTCCAGCCAGTGCTCCACTGGTTAACATCGCTACGACCATCATCCGCCCTCTTTTCACTCCACCATAAGCTGCAAAAAAAGGATTGTTTCCAAGCATCCGAATCTCATAACCGGATACACTTTTTTGTATAAAGATGTACAATGCTATTGCTGCTACTATCGCTAGAATAAAGCCAGCATGTAGACTCATACCGGAAAATAATTTGGGTAACCAGATACTTTTGTCGATCATAGGTGTCTGTGCCATCGCTGCTGACCCACTTTGATCTTTCAAAGGAAAAGCGACCATATAGCCAGCAAATAATGAAGCGATATAGTTCAATAACAAGGTAGAGATCAACAAGTTAATACCGAATTTGGCATCCATATAACCTGCAAATAGTGACCATAACCCACCGATTGCCATCCCTACAACGAGAGATACCACCAATACCATCCAACCCGGTCCGGGTAGATATAGAGCGGTAATCGCTGCGGCGAGTCCACCCAGTACCATCTGTCCGGTAGAACCCATATTGAAAAATCCCGCTCGAAAAGCAAGCGCAACACCCAATCCTGTTAAAATAATCGGTGTTGCCCGGGTTAATGTATTGGTTAAAAAGTAAAAACTTCCGAACGCACCATTCCACATTTCAGCATAAGTATCAATTACGGAATCGCCTAGTAAGACTATGGCTATCGCTCCTGCAAGCAAACCGATAATCACAGCGATAATCGGTTGTAGAAGCGCAAATAGATTTCGTTTGAGTCTGGTCATAGTTGGCGCTTCCCTCCTGCCATTAATAGACTGATCTGCTCTTCGGTGGCTTCTGCGGCAGATAATTCTCCTGCAATCGCACCTTCATACATCACCAGCACACGATCAGATAATTTAAGAATCTCGGTTAACTCGGAAGAGACTAACAAAATACCATCGCCTGCTTTGCACTTGGCAAGCAGTTCACCATGGATCGTTTCCATTGCGCCTACATCAACCCCACGAGTAGGTTCCGCTGCAATCAAAAATGGTTTATTTTGGGCAAATTCACGGGCGGCAATTAACTTCTGTAGATTACCACCGGATAGAAATTGAGCTTGAGTATCCAGTGATCCTGTTTTGATTGCAAAACGTTCTACCCATCCACTAACTACTTTACGAAGTTTATGGCTTTGAATAAGACCGCCTTTTTTGTACTGATGTTGATGCCCCATTAAGCCATTATCCAGTACAGTTGCTTCACGCGAAGCTCCCCACATATACCGATCTTCTGGAATATGAGCCATGCCTTGCTCTCTGATCGCCCGCACTGAATCTCCGGTTACATCTTTCCCATTAAGCTCTACGATTCCGCTATCTGGCTGAACAAGCCCTGATATAACCTGCAACAATTCAGATTGTCCGTTACCTGAAATGCCTGCAATTCCTACAATTTCACCCTGACGTACAGTTAGCGTGACATTATCTAGTAAGGGCTTAGCGCCTTTGGCTCCAGCAAGAGTTACATTTTGCACATGCATCACAGACGCACCCGGTTCATTCGCTACTCTACTCATTGGAATCAGATCACGTCCAACCATAAGACGAGAAATCTGCTCTTCATCGGTTGTATTGGATTCCATATGTCCGGTGATCACACCATCACGTAGCACTGTAATCCGGTCTGCCGCTTCCATGACTTCATGTAGTTTGTGAGTAATTAGAATAAAGCTTTTCCCTTGCGCAGCCAGACGTTTAATCGACTGTAATAATTCTTTCACTTCGCTAGGCGTTAGCACACCTGTAGGTTCATCCAGAATAATCACATCTGCGCCTTGATATAATACTTTCAAAATTTCAGTTCGTTGTTGCACACCAAGAGGACAATCTCCTGCTTTGCGCCACGGATCAACAGGCATACCATACATTTGTCCGAGTTCATTCACTTTATCTGCCGCCGCTTTGCGGTCGAATAATCCACTACGCTTCGGTTCTCCACCGATCACGATATTTTCAGCCAGTGTAAAACTTGGAAATAACATAAAATGCTGATGTACCATGCCAATCCCTTGCCGAATCGCTTCAGATGGATCATGAAAATGAACTTCTTTACCATTGATCATAATGCTACCGGAAGTCGGTTCTTCCATACCGTATAACATACGCATTAAGGTGGTTTTACCTGCACCATTTTCACCCACGAGGGCATGAATTTCACCTTTACGGACATCGAAATTGATATTGTGATTAGCGGTAAAATCGCCGTATTTTTTAGTTATATTTTTCATTTCTAATAACAACGTCATCGGTGTAAACCTCCATTCCAGATTACAAAGTACCTCAGATAACAACAAAACCGGCTGCTCGGTATAGCAGCCGGTTAGATCAACTTGCCGTGCTTATCATATCTACTATTTTTGTGCTAACGGATCTTTAACAACGATCTTACCTGCGATAATATCATCACTGATTTTTTTAACTCTAGTGATCACATCTTCACCGATAAAAGGACTCAGCTTCGATGTACTGTCTGTTGTGACAAAAGTAAGACCTACACCTTTTTCTTTCAATCCATAAGCAGTAGAACCAAATTTAAAGTTACCATCGACGAAATCTTTTACAGTTTCGTAAGCGACTGCATCTGTTCCTTTTAATTGAGACAATACCACATGGTCTGGATCTTCAACCGTACGGTCAGTATCTTGACCGGATGTGTATAAGTTTTTCTCTTTTGCGGCTTCAAATACACCTAGATCACTTGTTGCTGATGCGCCAGCTACAAAGTCAGCGCCTTGACCGTATTGTACTAATGCTAATTCTTTGGCTTTGGCTGGATCGTTAAAGCTACCTACATAACCGATTAAGAATTTGGCTTTCGGATTTACAGAAGCCAATCCTTCTTTGAAACCTTCACTATATTTTTTAAGCAATGGAACATCTTGCGCTGCTACCATACCTACTACATTTGTTTTTGTTGCTAGTCCTGCTGCTGCTCCTAATAGATAAGAAGCTTCATATTCACGGAATCCTACGCTACGTACGTTAGGAAGATCTACACTTGTATCAATGATAGCAAATGATTTGTCAGGATTTTCTTCAGCTACTTGTTTCAACACATCTTCTGCTTGGAAAGTCGCTGTAATGATCAGATCATAATCTTCTGCTACAGTTGCACGCATATTTTGTTCAAAAGCAGTAGGGTCAGAAGATTGGATTGTTTTAGTCTCTACACCAAACTCTTTTCCTGCTTTTTGGAAACCTTCATCCATTTGAACAAAAAACTGGTTAACCCCTATTTCTTCAGGAAGAACAAGAGCAATTTTCATCTTTTTACCTGTGCCTTCAGCACTGCTACCATTGGACGCTGATTGTTCGGAATTAGACTCACCAGAACTACATGCTGCTAATAATGCGAACACCATAACCATAGTAATTACGAACATTAAACGCTTCTTCATTCTTTTTTATTCCCCATTCCATCCAAATTTAACGTATGTTTTCACTAATCCTAAGAAATTTGTCGCCTTTTGTCAAACCTTTTTTAGGTAATATGCGGAATAAACAATCATTTTATAACAAACTAATCTCTTATTCCGCCAAATCCGTTCTCAAACTTTTATATTACTTTAATATGGTTAAGACTGTTACACAAGGGTTTTCACTGATTTTTGACTTAAAATCAAATATAAAAAAAGCCCTGAACAATAATGTTCAAGACTTTACGTATCTATAAAATAATTTTTCGTATGTTTTTAAACGATTACCGTTTACACAGACTCATGATCCTGCTTCGGGTAGCCAGCTATCTTCTCCTGCTAAAATACGTGCTACTGTATATTCTTCTACTTCAGTTCGATCTAATAGCGAACTCCAAGATACTCTTTGCTCTCTAAAAGCTCCTGCACCTTGATTACCATATTCTTTATAGATGACAGAGGATTCGGCTTCAGTCTTATTCCAGTTATGCCAACCTTCAGGATGAATATGCCCACCTATATCACATCGTACAAATGCTACTTTGGCATAATTGCGCCACGGTCTTCCCAAATAAAAGCTATGTGCTGGTGCATCGCTTGTTAACTGACAATCGATAAATACATAGCCATACTTTACATCTTCCGGCGTAGAAGCCGCTGTTAACCATCCATGAATAGGCGTATGATCGATAGCTTCTGAATTTGAACCTTCTGGATTAACAGAACCTTGAGACAGAAGCGCTCGCTTTCTAGCAAAAATCTCACACTGCTCAAACACAGCTGTTGCTGATCCAAAAATAAAATCGACATTTCCTTCTATATAACAGTGCTTATAATATTGACGTTGCTTACGGCGAGGCGCTCCCTCACGAGGTCCTCCGAAGGTACCACGATCTATCGGTTGAGGCGGTAACGGCCCGGTGAACAACGTATCTTGCTGTCCAATAAATCGACAATGACGAAAAACAGCTCGATCACTATCCACATACATCGCTAATGCTTGCCCTACTTGCTCCCCTGCACCAGCAGTATTGATAAAAGTTACATGTTCTGCACTAAAATCATCACTACCTACAAATACGGTATACGAATAAAAGGTGTGATATAACGATCCATCAGGAAACGTTTTGCGTGCATAATCATTATAAGTAATAACAGTAGGTTGATCAGAATCCCCAATCAATCGAACATAAGGCTTTTCAATATGAAGTTTTTCATTATAGATGCCTGCTTGAATATAAATAGTCGTCGGATATTCTCGATCAGGTGGTATCGCATCAATAGCACTCTGAATGCTAGTATAATCACCACTTCCATCTAACGATACTGTTATTTCCAATAATGAAGCTGGAATATACTGCACAGTGTACCCTCCTCACTTAAGTGGCTTGGTATAAAGCAACCGATTGACGATGATATAATTGCGGTTGGATTACTACAGGATATTGCACCTGTTCTCCCCGAATTAAAGCAACAATCAATTCAGCAGCTTGAATAGCGAGTTCATCTAATGGCGGTCCAATCGTAGTCAAAGCCACTTCTGCATATTGCATATCCGGCAGATCATCATAACCGATTAACGAAATATCGGAAGGCACTTTGTACCCTGCTTCCAATAAAGCTCGTAAAGCTCCACGTGTCACCATATTATTCAATCCGATAAAAGCAGTCGGTGCATGTGCAGTCCATTCATAATTGCGGATAGCAAAATAACCATCTTCCCATGAAGAATATGCAGGTAAAATATAATCTTCATTCCATTCCAATCCTGTGCGCTGTAGAGCTTCACGATATCCCTCTAGCTTGATCGGTTGAGAATTGCCGATAAATCCAATCTGTGTATGACCGTTGTTTTTGAGATGCTCTACTGCTTTGTAAATGCCTTCTTTACGATCAATTTTGATATATGGAGAATTAGGAGAATCATCTGTTCCTAGTACAAAACAGGGAATCTGAATATTAGCAAATCGTTGCCAGAATGCAGCTCGATCAGTCATTTCATAATCCCAAAAAATACATCCATCCACTCGTAAATGATCTAAAACGTCCATGCCTTCATCGGCAACCACCAGAATCATCTGATATCCTAACTTTTTCAATTCGGCATGTAGATTACCCGATATATTAGCAAACAGTGGATTGTTCAGTTCATCCAGTACAAATCCTATAATGTTGCTTCTGCCTGAAGATAGCTGTTGTGCCATAATATTTTTACGATAATGATGTTTTTCAGCTACAGCCAGTACTTTCTCACGTGTAGCTGGTTTGATTCGTGGATCATGATTTAATGCTTTGGACACTGTGCTATAGCTAACGCCCGCTAGCTTCGCAATGTCTTTGATCGTAATCATATAACACCTTCTTTTTCTTAAACGATGGGTGACTATTCTATTATATAGGGTTGAGGAACCATTTTCTAAGTCGATAGCGCACAATAAGCATGGGTTACTTTTTCTGAGCAGCTAGATAACGATCGTATTGAGCTTGTTTGTTAGCAATCACTTGATCGATATTCATACTTTTGAGCGTATTGATATAATCATCGAATTGATCCAATCCTAGACTACCACTAACAAATTTGAAATTCATTTCTTCAACATAAGTCGTAATATCAGGCATCGACATGCTATCTGTACTTGCTTCTTCCGGTAAAGCATAGACAAACGGGAACGGAGGATGAATATACGATTCTAACTTTTTATCTAATTCAGAATGCCATGCAGGCACTAACGCATCTGCGGATTCAGCCGATTGAATATTAGGCAAATTGACAGGACCTATGCCTAGCTTCTGAATATAGTCATTGTCTTGTCCTTTGGTTGTAAATTGTTTTTTGCCATCTTTTTCTGTATACGTATCGTCTTTGATTCCCCAGGTATAATACGTTTGTGCTTCTTCACTAACTGCATAATCTAGAAATTTAAATGCTAACGCAGGATTTTTACTATCTCTTGAAATACCGAAAATACCACTTACCGGTGTGCGTCCGACATAAAATTGATCTCCGTTGGGTCCTTTAAGCGGAAGAATACCTTTGAAGATCGGCTCTTTCGGATTGTAATCTTTGAATAATGGGCTATAGACCATCGACATATACCAGCTAAAATTAAACGTAGCTCCTGTTACATTCTGCGAAATTCTCGAAGTCACCTGATCGCTGGTTGTACTTGCATAATCGACACCCAACAATCCTTCTTTGTATAGGCTATTAAGGTAGGTTAAGTATTGCTTGTAAGCAGGTTCATTATAACTAAAATGCACTTTTCCTTGATCATCCGCATAAAATTGGTTCGACAAATCTAATCCAAATACAGGACCAAATGCCATTTCTAAAAACTTAGGTTCCATCGACATTGGAATTTCATCTGCTTTGCCATTTCCATTCGGATCTTTTGCTTTAAATTGGCGCAACATCTCGGTAAATTCATCCAGTGTAGTCGGTTCTTGTAACCCTAATGTTTGGAGCCATCGTTCATTCACCATAAACACAGGCATATAGTTTTTAGTGAGCGTCTGCTGCGGAACATAATACATTTTCCCATTTGGTGTAGTTAGACTTGCTTTGACATCTGGTGATTGGTCATAGATTTTTTTCAAATTCACACCATATTTTTCGTACAATTCATCAATCGGAATCACAATACCACTATTGATATATTTCATCAATTGATCTTGATCAGGCATATAAATAATATCAGGCAAGTCTACACCTGCGGCAAGTCTTGGATTTACTGCATCAGCATAGTTTTGAGGCGGAATAAGATCCCAATTGGCTTTGATACCAGCATTATCAGTAATTTTTTGTACGATTTGGGCATGTGCTAGATCGACATTGGTTGTCCACGCATTGGTGGCAAGTATCGATAACTCTGCATCCTTTATCGCTGTAACAGGTCCTTTCCCTGTATATGTAAAATTCGGTTCTGCTTCCATTGGGGCACTGGTCTGTGCTCCATTCCCTGCGCTATTACAACCTGCTATCCCTGCTGCTAATACAGTCACCAGTACTAATTTACCTACTTTTTTAGCCTTCATTCTTCTTGCCCCCTTTATGATCATCCATCTGTAGTGCATTCCACTTCATAACACATTGCTTATCTATTTATCCTTTTACTGCACCCAATGTAATCCCTTTAACAAAATAACGTTGAATAAACGGATAGATCGTTACAATAGGTAAAATACTGACCACGATAGACACATAACGTACTTGCAATGTCGATACTGCTAATGCACTGGTAGACATAGATCCGCCCATTTTCTGCATCACTTCAGGTGAAGCCATAATTAATACTCTGCGCAAAAACATCTGTAACGGCTGTAAATCCTGTTTGCCCAGATATAACAGAGCCGAGAAAAAGTTGTTCCAGTGATAGACTGCATAATATAGCGTCAACACTGCCAGTGTAGGCTTAATGATCGGAATCGCTAATTTGAATAACATCGTAATATCGTTCGCTCCATCAATGTTAGCGCTCTCAAATATTTCATTCGGTATGCCTTCAAAAGCAGATCGGCAAATCATGACATTGAACGTGATCACCAGTACAGGTAGCACCATTGCCCAGCGTGTATTGTAGAGCCCTAATGAAGTAATCAACATATAGACTGGGATCAATCCACCGGAAAAGTACATTGTAAAAGCGATAAAGAAGTTCAATTTGCGGCGTAAAAAGAATCGAGGTCTGGATAAAGGAAAAGCCGCCAAACAGGTAAACAAAATATTCAGCACCGTACCTACAACCGTATACCAGAGCGTATTATAAAACGACACCCATAACTCTTGGTACTGCAATACCATTTTGTAGCCCGATAACGTGAACCCTACTGGAAACAAAATCACTTTCTGTTGATCTATCGCTTCGACCGAACTAAATGAAATACTCAACACATACAAGAACGGATACAAAGTCACAATAATTGCGACAATCGTCATCAAGTAAATCAACCCGTAAAAGGTGCGATCACTTAATGATTTTCTAGTCGTAAAGGTGTTGCTGTTGATATTCACATACGGACGATGTGGACTGTCGAGCATAGACTTTTTCATGGGCGTCTCCTTTTGTCTATCTGGTGGCTAACCTGTATCAAAATCTACCAGAGAGACATATTGGTCATACGTCTTGTGATCCGGTTCACTGTGAATACAAGTACAAAAGTAATAATTGAATTAAACAAACCTACCGCTGTGGCAAATCCATAATTCTGTCCTTCTATTCCCATTCGATACACATAGGTGGATAATACATCTGCCGTCTCATACGTTGCACCGTTGTACAATAAATATACTTTTTCAAAACCTACACTCATAATGCCACCCAGAGATAACAGCAACAAAATAACAATCGTAGGCTTAATACTAGGTAACGTCAGATGCCACAATTCTTGAAATTTACTAACACCATCAATCTTGCCCGAATCATACATTTCAGGATCAATACTCATAATCGCAGCGATATAGATAATGGAACTGAATCCAAAACTTTGCCAGATTTCAGAACTGGTAAAAATCGTTCGAAACCAACCCGCTTCCATCATAAAATTAACTTTTTCCATACCGAATCTTGCTAACAATGTATTCACAATTCCATCAGCTGGGGATAAAAAATTAATTAACATACCTGCAACGACAACTGTGGATATAAAATGAGGTAAATACGTAATCGTTTGTGCGAATCGTTTGAAGACTTGATTTTTGATCTCGACGATACATACAGCGAACAAAATAGGAATACCAAAACCAAAAAGTAGAGGTAAAAAAGCGAGTAAAAAGGTATTGCGTAACAACCGCCAGAAGTAGATCGAATGTACAAATTGAGCAAACCACTGTAGCCCTACCCAATCTCCACCGAAAATGCCATGTCCTGGTGTAAAGTTTTTGAAAGCAATCAGTACACCGGGCATAGGAATATACATAAAGATCACATAGTACACAAAAACAGGTGCAAACATAATCAATAAGTACTTATCACGCTTGATCAATTTCATCAGTGAGATTGATTTTTTATCCACTATATACCACTCCCTTTCACTACTTCAACCATCATACTTTCTGATATTCAACTTAATTACAACGTTGTAATTTTAGTATAAAAGATAAGAGTATGAACAAAATATAAAAGTATTATCAATTTATCATATATAAATATAATGACTCTCTTGTATCTTGTATATCTCTTTTTCTTTTAAATTACAACGTTGTAATTTTTTCCTTTATGAATACGCTTACATTCGTTTTTGTTTATTCTAGCAGACTCTTTGTTTTTTGACAATCATTCTCTTTGAAATACATATTTATTATTTAGGACCTGCATTCGCTTGAACAATATTTGGTACATTAGCTGCTGGATCTAGTGAATAACTATACGGGAATGAAGTGCCACCCGGGAAGGCTGCTCCAGTAGCTGATGTGCCTGTGACTGCATTATACACATTATTGCGTTCATAGAATTTATAAGCATCTCCGTTGCTATCTAGACCGATCTGATTACTGTTATTCGTTTTGTAGAAATAGTTATTTTCCGAAAAAATATTACCGCCACTACCGATCTGTGCTGCATTGTATTGTTGCTGTGAATAACCTTGTGCATTGTTGCCCGATGGTGTTGTACTATTATCAAAATAGTTATCATACATATGCACATATCCACGTAACAACGGGCGTCCTTTCATATTCGGCCCGAACCAGTTATGATGCATAGTCACATGTAATTTGCCACCACCGTAAGTATAGGAATCATTTTTGTTCGAACCGATAATCAGTGCTAAACGTTCAGAAGCCAGATCTTGATTGCTTCCTACCCAGTTCCAGATCGGATTCGGATTCATATTCAACCAGCTGTCTGTAAAATAAAAGTGACTGTTCGACAAGGTTGCGTAATCTGAACCCTGTGAGATCACAAATAGATCATCACTGATATTATACATAGTGACATGATCGACTAAAATATTACTCGTGCGACGGAAAGAGACGCCCAAATAGTTAGTACCGATCCCGCCAGGCTGTGTATCTGCTCCGCTCAAATTTTGTAAATCTTTGATATTCCCATAAAACGTAATATTTTTGATGACTACATTTTCAATATTGGTTCCTGCCGGAAGATTTTCCCCACTAAATTTCAACTGAATATTTTGTAATACTGCACCACCACCGCTTGCGCCTTCAATCGTGGTATTATTCCAATTGGTTGTAGCAAACGTCAGTGTTAATGGTTTGGCTCCACCATAAATATTGCCTTTAATCACAATATGATGTTTACCTGCGTTAAACGCATTTTTCAATTCAGCAAGTGTAGTTACTGTAACAGCGGCTTCGTTCGATCCTGTTGTTGTTGCATAACCACCAGTCGATGCTGCATGTGTATAACTCATTGTGAATCCTGGAAATAACAATGTGGATAACATGATGACACTGAGTACGGACATCGTCATACCTGCGAAAGATTTTTTACTTCTTTTGGTCATTGTATACCCTCCTGAATGATTTATAGTGGTGCAGTTATACCCTGTCTGCCGAACTTTGTTCTATACCATTTCGCTACTTATCGGCTCCTTTCTATCGCTGATCCCATATTACTCTTTTGCGATGTATCCAATTATATATTTCTATGTATGTTTATTCCATATACGATTAACGATGTATTTTATGGTTCTATTTTCATATTCGATCTAATAAGAAATAGATTATTTAATTCAATAATTACATATAAGAATAGCGAAAATAATATCTTATCTTTATTTTTCAGTAAACGGTCAAATAAACCCGATGAAATTGCAAAAAGAAAACGAGTTATCCACAATCTTAAAAGCGTGTTTTTATAGAGGTCAAATTAAATTTTTACCCGCTTGTGGATATGAAAAACGAATACCAAATATCCTTATCTGTCTGATCGTCCATATTCACCAACGCACAAAAAAAGGATCAGAAAAGTATAGTTACATACTTTTCCAATCCTCTGGATCACACTATATTTACGGATGCTAGATTTACCTGTTCAACGCTATTAGAAATGAAAGCCGACCCGACCTTCACTGTTTTGAAGCCAGACACCTTTACGACTCTTATCTAGCTCTCCACGTAGCCCTTGAATCAATTCTTTCATATCCAATTGACCATCTTCATGCCAGTGTAATGCTGCTGAGATATACAATTCGCCCAGTTGAGCAAAGGTAAATCCTTCGGTTAATTTGGCTGTTTCCTGTACAATCTCTTCTCCTGCAAATTCATGCAGACGTTTGCGATAGAAAAATTCAGAACGCAATTTCTCATCAGGTAGTACAATTTCATAAGCACGGTCAAATCGTCCTGCACGATTCATCAAACCTGGATCGATTTTTTCAGGATAATTGGTTGTTCCGATTAGAAATACACCTTCTTTGGAAGTAGCTCCATCCAGTGTATTTAAGAAGAACGACCGTGCGTCTTTGGGCATCGAGTCGATATCTTCGATCACCAGTACCATCGGTGTCATCCGAACAGCGGCATCGAACACTTCTTCGATCGATTCACTGCTTGTATACTCGGTAATCTGCCAGTATGCTACAGGTCCCGGTACGCTACCAGCGATTGATTTCACAAGGGTTGTTTTACCATTACCCGGATGCCCGTATAGTAAAATACCACGTTTATACGGAATATCATATGTTTTGTAAAAAGAACGATCTTCTGCAAAAAAGCGATCTAGCGAACGATAAATATCTTGTTTGATCTCTGGAGCCATAATCACGTCATCACGAGAAACCGCACGACTCACCGGCTCCATTTGGCGATTAATGCCATGACGTGTATCTGTAAACACTGTCACACGGCGCAAACTTTGTTCACGTTGACGCACACGGACATCACCTAGAAATTTCAATAATGATTCATCACTTGTTGCGAAAACAAGATCTTCACTACTCACGCCATGTGGACGGAATACGGGCATACGTGCTAATGCTACGCCTGCTTGCGCATACGCAAATACATTATTCATCACAGATGGATGTACACAATAATCTGGCTCTGTACGATCTCCATCATAGACAAAAGTACGTTCTTCCAAACGATCATAAATACGAATCACATGTTCTACATCAGTACTGCTATGACGTAAGTCTTCATCAAGCAACTCCCAATATTCGGTATTCGGATCACTGCTTGAATATAATTTATAAGTCACTCCATAACGCGATGTTAACGATTCTTCGATGCCTTTAATAACCCGTGCATAATCTGCATATTCGGTAGGTAATTTTTGTTCATCGGTTGTATAAATTACAATCGCTTCAGGAGTGTTTTCACTTTCAATCGGTTCTACATTTGTATGACTTGTCTGAAAAAGTGAATCCATTCATTTGGCCCCCTTGATTGCCGCAAGCGGCTTACATTTTGCCACGACAGAAGCAAGTCCTGCTCTTGTGACACTTTCAATAATTTGATCGACATCTTTATAGGCTTGTGGTGATTCATCTAATATTGATTCCAGTGAACGCTGATTGACGACGATCTCATCGGCTGTTCCTACTTTGAGTGAACTGGCAAATTGATCGACAGTCACTAATTTTTTGGTGGCTGAGCGAGAACGGGCTCGTCCTGCTCCATGACAGATCGAATAATAGTTGTCATATCCACCGGGTTGACCCACCATAATATACGATGAGGTTCCCATCGAGCCGGGAATCAATGCTGGATGCCCTGTTGCTAGATATGGCTTCGGATTGCCAGCATGACCAGCTGGCAGTGCACGAGTGGCACCTTTACGATGGATAAATACAGCTCCTTCATCCCGTTCTTCTGCCCAAGCGTAATTGTGCATCAGATCATACAATGTACGCATCTCACATCCATTACCAAATACATCACGGAATGCTTCACGGATACTGTAAGCGATCAGATGACGATTCACTGTCGCATAATTAAGCGCAGAATACATCATATTGACGTAATACTGACCTTCTGGATGAGCTAACGGTAGAAAAGCCAGTCTAGGATCAGCAGTCCCTAGTCCCAAGCGTTGCATCTGCGACAGCATTACTTGATTGCTTTCCTGACTGATACTTCCTCCCCATGAACGAGAGCCTGAATGAATCATGACAACGATTTGTCCATCACTCATGCCCCATGCTTCAGCAATATGGCGATGTTCTTCATCAATCTCAAGCGCTTGAATCTCTGCAAAGTGATTGCCACCACCCAGTGTACCCAGTTGACGATGTGCTCTACCCCATGTCTGATCACGCACACCATTTAACACTTCTTCATTAAAAGAAAAACGACTTTCTTCTACATGCGTCAGTGATGTGGATTTCTTCGGTGTATAACTGTCAGGTATATATTTGTTAGGTAGACCTTGTAACCCTTTACGTACCACATGTTCCAATCTCAAATCTGCAAAATGTCCACGCTGTTGTGATTCCATCGGCAGATACTTTTCGATGGTTTTGACTAATTTACGACGCAACTTCACGTCTTGTAGATCATCACGATGCAGGTTGGTCAAATGCACACGCATCCCACAGCCTATATCGCTTCCTACAATCGAAGGCGATACATAACCAGCACTTGCATCCCAGACCGCGGTTGTGCCAATACAGGTGCCGATGCCTACATGAACATCAGGTGTATACCCCATATACTGAATACCCGGGATTTGTAAATTGTTATTGGCCATATTAAATACTTTATAGTCCAATCCTGCAAATAATTCTGGATTGGCGTAAACATGTACACTTCCCGCAGGAAGCTTCACTTCATGAATATAAGAAGATGATATTGGAGTACTCATAATCGGTAAAACCTCTTTCAAGTCAGCCCCTCTAGTTCTAAAGGGGCTTCTTTATTATTGTAAACGAGTCTGCTTACAAAAGCGAAACTTCGTTTGGATAGGCATATTGCAATGCTTCGCGGAACAACTGATCCAGTAGATCATCTTGTAATTGTTCCGAAGTCGACATATGCACGACTTGTTGTTCTAAAATATCGATCATATCGGTTAAAAAATACTGGATCGACGGAATTTGTTGCTCTAGATTAAGCTCTTCGCCTGCTTTTTTGCGAGTCAATAACTGATCGATATCACTACGCAATTGCCCCGGTGGCAACATCTCTTCAATCAACTCATCAAAGCTTACAGGTGGCATCGTTCCTTTTTGATCTATCCATAAGCAAGCTAAGATCGGACGCAATACATAAAAGTATTTTTTGATCTTAACGGTATCCCCTTGCAAATACCCACGGAAGTTCCCTTTTGCCATATGCAGGTAATGATACATGCAAGAACGAGGAGAAAAATGAGTCGGCGAAACGTTTCGAATTCGCTCAGCAAGTGAACCATTTTCAGCATATTGAATAGGAGAATGCAACCATTCCATCAATGGTGGATTGGATTTGCGGAACAGATTCAGTGCTTTGCGCAAGTCCCAACCGTTGATATCTAACTGCTCACTGATTGGATATTCGATAACATCTCGCCTGTTAAAAATCGACAAATACCATTCTGGAGGATGCACATAAATAAAGCGCACATCATAATCGCTATCTTGAGAAGGGAACCCCCATGCACGGCTACCGGATTCACAAGCATATAAAATACGAACTTGTTGTTCTTGTTCAATACGTTTTAATTCAGTCTGAATGATAGAAGTCATGGCTTGAGTTACGGACATGATCGATCACTCCTTTCATATGAAGGGGATGGGTGAAAATTTACTTACAATTGGCGGTTGGTGATGAAGACCGCTACAGAAATAGAATGGTTCTTGTCGTCACTGGTGAAATGGAATCCCTTGATGAGACTGCAAGCAGTCGGGATTCCATCTCAAAGGCGAGTGCTGCACTCTTTCAGAATCCATTCTATTTCTTTCGCTCTGTGCTAGATGGTACTTTTCCGCTTGTGTAGAAACGATTGAGTTAGAGCGTTATTTATTTTCTCCTTTTGGGGGAGATAGCCGCTTTTAAGAATAGTTGATTATTTGTTAGTATTTCTTGGTTATGATTGGGTTGATGATAGAATTTAGTAATAGTCTAAATTTGGTATTGGTTCTATGCATTGAAAAAGTTCAGTTTATTTTGAGATGTTGAATATTTTTATCGTTTATAAATAAGACGGTTGGGCGTTGGAAATGGTTTTATTTTTTCTTTTATGGTTTTGTCTATTTAATAGATTTTAGATATACATATATAAATGGTTATTGGGTTAACTGTTATGGATGATAGCTGAATGGTGTCATATCTTGACTTTATGTTTTAGATGTTATTTAAATCCTTTTTATAAACTTTATGGATGTTTATGACACAAAAAAACCGCGACCTCTGTAACGGTCTGCGGCTGGTGGTTTATAGGCAAATAGGTGTAACGGCGCTATTTGCGATCGAATAAACCCTGCATATTTAATTAGATGCCTATTGAGATTAGGGGCACTGATTGAATAAGGAAATAGGTAGCTAGTTAGCATTGAATATACACAATATGCGTATAAGTAACTGGTTCAATATAGACTACGCTTAATGATTTCCGTATTGCAGTTTATGTCGTCCGTAAGAGATTGATGAACATGAAGCAAGAGTATGAAGTTTTCAAGCAGCGATTAATATGACGTTCATCCTGTGTTAACCCTAGATCATAATGCTGACCCGGTTGATAGGTATTCTGCATATTCATATCTTTACGTAAGATCATGTTCCTCAACCTCCTTCCTGTTTATAATATAGCCATCATACTCGGTATATTTTGAAATTGTCAATTCCATATTTGGAAAATAGGTCTATAGACATAACCTTTTTGGAATAGATGAAAGTTCTATTTTCGGGTAATTGTCCATATTGATCATAGTGAAAAATGATAGTTTGTATGTAATTTACAATAAAAACATATATTGATGATTGATAAGTAGATGAGCAATATAATTCATCTTCTATTAACAAATGTCTGATATAATGCTTTATTAGTGTAAAGAATTGTTAGGGATAATTGGGGTGAATACATGTCTAAAGAACGGATCAATGAGTGGGCATTGCTACGTGGTTTTGCCTTTTTGGCGGTGGTGATGCAACATTCGATTGGTGAATATATTTATCGAAGTGGCATTATCCAAGCCGATTCAATCATGCTAGGTATGCTTTATCATTTTACACGGTTTGGTACGTTAACGTTTGTATTTTTAGCAGGTGCGATTTTGTTTTATCAATATGGAGATGGACGACCTTACCGTTCGGTGATCTTTCGGCGCATTGGTGATATCTATATTCCATTTGTTGTATGGACAATTATTTACTGGATTGTAATGCAATGGATATTCAAAGTTCCATTGTTACGAGCAGACAGTGTACAAGATATTGTAGGGCAGTTATTTGCTCCGACCAATGGATATCATCTGTGGTTTGTTATTATGATCTTTCAATTTTATCTGTTATTTCCGTTGTTCCGCTGGCTAGGTAAGCAATTTGGAACTCATGTACTCGCTCATCGTTCGTCAAAACAGCAACAACAGCGTATTATCATAATGTTAGTGGTGATCGGAATTGTGTACGGATGGATCATGTGGTTATGCTATTATGCTATGCCTACATGGACAGTTGAAGGCATTTGGAAAATTGCTTTAGAACATCGTACCAGTGAATTTATATTTTACTTTTTTTATTTTGTACTTGGTGGGATCTGTGGTTCAGCGATTCAGCGCTGGAGAGCCGTTATGCTCAAAATATTGCCTTGGACAGCTCTTGCTTTTGGAATCATGTATATCTGTTTAGGCTACGATCTGTTACGTTTTGATCCTGTAGCTATCAATCTTAATGTTTCTACGTATCTTAAACCGACTACTTTTATAGCTGTAGTCAGTCATATGTTGTTGATGTATGGATTAGCGTTAATACTGGTGGAACGAAAAGGCGTGATCGTACGCTTTTTACAGTGGTGTGGTCGTTACTCGTTCGGGGGTTATTTATCTCATGCACTGATTCTGATGGGCGTGTCTTATTTTACACGTCAGATTACAATGCCCGGGCTGAATCTAATCATGACGATACTGACTTTTATGGTTGTCGCTCCTACAGCGATAGCGTTAACGAGCTTTCTGTCACGATTACCGGGAGGGCAATGGTTAACCGGATCAGCTGGAAAAAAAGCAAACCGGCTATCCCTTCTCATGCCACCAGACCTTCATCCACATTACCTCAAGACTCCTAAACAAACAAAACCGCTATGCTCTCTATACTCAGAGAACGTAGCGGTTTTTTAGTTATACCATGGTAGTGATGCAGCACAATGCCATCACTATTTCATGCCGAAAACGGTGTTCAACTTCATCATTTCAAGCACAGGATAAGTCCCTATTAAAGGGGCAAACGAACAGAGAATTCTGTCCATTCTTCATCACTCTCAACCCGAATAATACCACGATGTTTGGCTAGAATTTTCTGTACAATCGCTAGACCTAACCCTGAATTTTTACGGTTAAGCGGCTTGGTACTGAATCCTGCTTCAAAGATTTGCTGTTTTAATTTTTCGGGAATCGGATTGCCATTATTTCCGACTGTAAATGTTAGTTGTTCTCCACGAACACGTCCGGTCACTTTAACCATTTTCTCAGGACGGTCTGTTTCACTTACAGCATCAAAAGCATTATCGATCAAATTACTCACAATTTTGACCAGTTCGGTGGACTTCACTGTTCCAAATTGTACCGATTTGAGATTACTGATATCGTATTCGAACTTAATACGGCGATCATAGGCTTGTGTCGTCTTCGCTTGAATCAATGCCGATAATGCCGGTAGATTAATATTGATAATCTGATTCATGGCGATTGATTCGCCGACCAATTCAGCTGTATACGTAGATAGATCATCATACTTTTTCATTTTGACCAATAATTGAATCGTATTCACATGATTATTGAAATCATGACGTTGTTCTTTGATCGAGTTAAATAGCGCATCTATATTTTCCAAATAGACGTTTTGTACACTTTGCGCTGCTGCTTCTGTACGACGATTCAGAATCGTAATCAATCCTAATACCAAAGCAATAATCGCAACCGAACAAGCAGAAATAGTCAGGGTTAACCTGATTAGTTGCTCATTCAGTGTCTGTTGTACTTCGGTCAGATCAGATACTACGGTGATAATCGCCGGGTACGTCAGCTCCACGGGAATAAAGGTTTTGAGCACCGGAACATTATCAAATTCGTCGGTAATCGATATCGTATTTCCTGATTTATTAACTTGCTTAATATTTGTTTTGTCAGTTGCACTCTTATACGAATAATCGTTATATAATGTCTCATTGTCTGAATACCAGATGACACCGCGCGAATTGAATTGATTGGCTTGATCGAGAAAGATAGGTGGATTAAAAATAGCGATCCCCAATGTCTGTCGACTGCGCTCTCCATTCAATATTTCACGAATAATCGCTTCTACACCTGTATTTTCCTGATATTGCCGGACCGATTTGTCATTGGTATAGACGTTAATAACATAATTAGTAGATCCATCATAATAATAGCCCCACTTCTCACCCGCCGAGTTCGCATTATCTACTTTGGAGATCATCGGTGCTCCCCAATAATCAGGAAGCTTCTGCCCGATCTCAACTGTAGGTATTTTGCCAGCCAGTAATTCTTGAACCGCTTTGAGCCAATCGGCTCGCCATTCTTCTTTGACGGCTAGTTCACTAGGATCAGAAGATCGTACAGGTACAATATTATTACCAGAAGGAGCTAAGAGCGTAATTCGATCAACACCCACTTGTTTACTCACTTCAGCCAATTGCTTATTGGTAATATTGTTCATGTCTGTCCCAATTTTAGATTGTGCAGCCTGCGCTGCCATTCTCAAGTTCTCCCCGATCAAATCCTCTACAAAAGCTTCGCCACTTTGAGATAACTTGATAGACGATCTAATTTGATCTGTGATTGCACGCATATTTTGTTCCTGAACCGAAATTAATGCTTTTCGCGTTGTTACGTAATAGGTAGTATTCACAATAATCAAGACAACTGTCATAACAGCCAAAATATATACAGTCACCGGAAAAGGTTTGGGTAACAGGCTCTTACGTTGTTTCATTTTAGCAAATTAACCCCCATCTATATCAGCACTTACTCCATGCCTTTTAGCCATATTAAAATCTCAAATGTCCGAATATCGACAAATTTCGATTCTTTTTTTAGTATCATACCATGAACAGCATAGGACTACACCTAATTTTCACAAAACTATACTATTAATTTATGGAAAAGATACCTTTATTTATTGTAACTGAGTGAACTAAATAAATCCATAAATAAAGGTCCTGTAAGCACTATTAATGCTATTCAGGACCTTTGTGGATAGAACCCAATCTATATTTTATGGTTAAGACTGATCTTTTTGCTGTTTGCGTTCAGCCCACCATTCCATATACTGATTTTCAAGCATATGGTATTCCTGTTGTTCATACTGCTGACGCTCAGATAAAGAGATGACACTATCTTCATCATCGTAAATACGCCATAAATCTGAAAATAAATAGTCTTGGATCGCAACACATTGTCCTTGTTGTCTACCATTGACCCAAATGATGCCTTTTGTTGTACGCCTAATGATACGTGCTTCGTCTATTGTGCTTGCTTTTTGCCCCAAACGAATCATAGCTATCATTTGTCCAAACGTATACCACTGCATAGATAGATCGTCCTAGCGTTGAATTAATTTGAAATCATCATAATGGAATCCTGGTGCTACCACGCAAGATACAAATACAGGATCATTACCTAGTGGACGTGCCATTTGCCATTCTCCTGCTGGAATTAATACTTGTGGTGTCTGCCCGGCTTCAATATCCATACCCAGAATCATTTTCTTGCCTTCTACGGGTTGATCGCCTTTTCCACCTAATGTTAATTCAAGCGGACTACCGGAGTGAATCAACCACAATTCGTCTGAATGCACAACATGCCAATCCGAGATTTCATCGCCATGCAGGATAAAATAGATCGATGTTGCTGAGAAACGTGGCCCTGAATATTGTTCAGGCAAAATATCTTTTGGAATTTCAAAAGAAGCTTTCCACATTTCTTTGTACCAACCGCCTTCACGGTGTTCGTTCATATCGAGTAATTTCACTAATGGAGATAAAGGTAATTTCGTTCCCATGTGCAATAACCTTCTTTCATCAAAGTTTGGAGTGTGGTGTTAATCGGCAATACTAATCAGAGGTTGCGTTGTAATCGTTACATTGCCTGTAATAGCGCGTGAGATCATACACGATTGCTCTGCTTTATGTGCCAGTACAGTCGCTTTCTCTACCTGATCGGCTGACTCTGCGTGGAGTACAATTTCCGGGCGATGAATAATCTGTTCATACGTAAAGATATTATTGGTTACATCTACAATACCTTCAGATTTCATCGTTAACTGTGCAACCGTAATACTCGAACGTTCAAGCATCGCTGCAAGTGTAATAATATAACAGGTTGCTGCTGCACCCAAAAGCATCTCATCCGGATTGGTTCCTGTACCCGGTCCACCCATAGGTTGGGGGATAGAAATCGCAGTTTTGAGATTGCCTGACTCAATCGTACCTTCACTGTTCCGTCCGCCATACCAATTCGCATCCAGTACAAATTGATGTTTCATTATGCGTTCATCTCCTTGCTTTGCTTACACACTTGATCTTGAACATTTTACCATATTCTATCGTATGTATCATTTCCAAAATAAAAACGTTCTTTCAATAAGCGTATTTGCGTATTGAAGAACGTTCTATAGATTTTATAAAATAGAGCGTCTGCTGCTTGACCATTCAAAAGTCTTTTTTGTAAAAGCGACGCATTCCCCAGAAGAATAAAATAACCGTATAAATACCAGCATAAAAAATAAATGTAGCAGACGGTGCTTGTCCAATCCCCATACCACCACGCATCTGCTGATCAATATTAAACATCCCTGCTAATTGATCTACATTTAACATTACAGCTAACATTTTGCGTTGGATGGCGTCTGCTGGCATCACCAATGAAATCATTCCTGTAATATTGTACAGAGAACGAGCCATTTCGGGCTTCATATCAGCTCCAGCAGATAATTTTTCCACCATACCCCCTAACCAACCTGCTCCATATAACATCGTCATAAATACACCATTTCCAAGTGCTGAAAATAATGTAGCGCCCAGTAAAGTCACAGTAACTAGTAGAGGTACGGTAAGCGCAAATAATAAAAACGATTGTATATGTAAAACAAGACTTTGCGGTACAGTCGCATAGGTGTTTGCAACAGCAACGATAGCAATATACAAAACTAAAGCATACACGATGCCAAATAAAGTGTATCCGAGCCAGCGTCCCAGATACCATTTCCAACGCTGAATTGGACGGGTTAACATCGATTGCATCATGCTAATCTCGGCTTCCCCAGATATCGAAGAAAAAGAACTAAAAATAATTAAAAAAGCTAAAATAAAACTTCCAAAAAAGAAACCTAACGTCAAAATAGAAGCTCCATTTATAAACTGCATCACTAACTGTTGACTGGGATCTATACCCGATGATTCCCCGAGAATTCGGGCAATAAATGAAAAAACAATAATAAATAACACAGTCATAATCAGTGTCATCATTACCACTTTTTTGCGCATTAATTCTTTCCAGGTCATACCAATCACTGTTGTCATTATTGCTCCCCCCTGTGACTTAGACCCGATACAGCATCCATAAACCACTCTTCTAATCGTTCTTTCACTGGTTCTACATTGTATAAGGTCATCCCTTGATTTACGATCAATGTATTCAACCAACCAATCTGTTCTTCGTTATCTATTGTTGCTTCTAACCAAACAGTCTCTTGTCCTACAGGCAATACCGAAGTAGCCGATGTTATAGATGGATTCATATATCGCTCTATCGAAATACCGCTTGTCTCGCTTAACCACGGTAGAATCTCCGGTGTGAATCCGCCAACTTTAAAACGCCATTTGGTCTGTGTGTATAACACTTGACTGACTTGTCCATGACGCAAAATCTGTCCATTATTCAGTAAGGCGATGCGTTCACATAGACTTTCTACTTCTTCTAATAAATGTGAATTTAAAAAGATCGTTTTACCTTCATTTTTTAAATTTTTAAGCAGTTCACGTACCTCTGAGCGACCTATCGGATCTAATGCAGAAGAAGGTTCATCGAGAAATAAAATAGGTGGATCATTGACTAATGCGCAAGCCATACCTAGGCGTTGTTGCATCCCTTTAGAGTAATGTTTGACTCTGTCTATTCCACGCTTACCGATACCGACTTGATCTAACAATTGCTTAATCCGTGGCTTAATCGTACTCTGATCCATACTACACAGACGACTATGCAATCGAACCACTTCTTCACCGGTTAACCATTCTTGGTAACGATACAGCTCAGGCAAATAACCGACATGTTGCTTAGCGGCTAAAGAACCAATCGGTTCTCCAAATAATGTAGCTCTTCCTGAAGTCGGTGCTGTTAATCCAACTAGCATTTTGACCAGCGTACTTTTGCCTGCACCATTGGGACCGAGGAAGCCAAAGGCTTCCCCTTTTCCCACACTAATCGTTACATTGCGACAACCTCGACCATTATCATATTCTTTGGTTAATTGCTGAATATCGATCGCTACTGTATTCATGATTGGATCAACTTCTCAATTTCTTTTGTAAATGTTTCTTTGGTGTTAGATTTGTCTGCACTATTCAATTCAAACGTAAATAATTCTCCATTGTGAATCCATGTTGCACCATAAGCTGCTGTTGTATCATCGTGATAATTATATGTTGTAACTAAAACAGGTACTCCTGCTATGGTTACACGTTCATTTGTGCCATCTGATACTACAGGTAATGGCAATGAACCATCAATAATTTTATCACTTTGCAATCCATCTTTAAGGGATTGCGGTAAGAAAGGTAAATTAGCAATAGCTTTAAACACTTCCTCTGTTGAAACAGAAGCATCAAATTGTACAGTTGGAACTTTAGTTTGAGTTAACATTGCAAATCGATCTTCTGTAGTCATAGTGTATTCAATAGTCTCTGGAAAATGCATTGTAATCGGAGTATTGTTCAACGATTGAGGTAACAAATCTGTACCTCCTAGACTTTGGATCGCTTTGTTAATCTCATCAACATTCATATTTAATGTCTCTGTTCTTGAGCTTCGTACGTAAGCCGTGCTTTCATCATTTTTAGAAGCTTCTTTGATTAATGTGTAATTTAATAGCGTAGCTGCTTTTGAAGGATTAAAGTCTCCCTCTACTTTGCCATATGTTGAAGTGAATGTTCCAAAACGATTTTCACTTTCTCCTAAGTCACCTTTGCTTCTGTATTGATCAAACATATCAGACAATTGCTGGTCATCTACAGTCGTTAATGTTTGTACACGGAATTGATCTAACAGTGCAGCCATTGCATTATTTCCAAATGGAGTGGATATGACTGCTCCAGCAATCACACAAGCAGCAACACCTGTAGTCCATCTTTTGCGAGCAGAACTCATTTTACGGCGACGCTTAACTGTTGGTTCTGTTGACGAAGTATGAGATTGTTCTTCATTCGGTTTTTTCATAGTATTTACACTCCTTTGAGATTGTTGTGGTTGTGATGATGGATCATCTATTTGAAATAATTGCGGTTCATTTGTCCATTGTTGCCATTTCGGATGTGGTGTCTCCGTGACAAGGCGACGTTGTAGTTTTTTCCAGGCTTCATCCGTCGCATGAGATGAATCTGTGGGTTCTGTAGGCTGAATGACACTTGGTTCATGCGGAAATTTGCTCACGTCTATTCCTCCTTTTGTGATTGATTTACGTAGACCGTAACATCTTTTTACGTAATTTATTGGTCGCTCGATGTAGTAGTGTACCGACAAGCAGTGGTTTGAGTTGAAGCTCTTCCGCAATCTCTGCGTAACTGTAACCCGAGTATTTCATCAGTAAAGCTTGTCGATCTCGCAGCGGTAATTGTTCTAACCATTCTTGTACTTCCGCTTGTTCCATTTGTTGAATGACCACATCTTCACCAGAAGGTGGAGAATGTTGAAGATCATAGTATTGTTCTTGTTTATTTTGCAGTCGGCGTTCTCTAGCCTTTTTATCCATATAATCATAAGCAATCCGTGTTAATACGCGGTGTAACCATGCCCCTATCGCTTGAGGGTCATCGGGTGGATTGCGATATAAACGTAGAAAGACTTCTTGTGCCAGATCGTCTGCTATCGCTTCATCCCGTAGTAAAGCATAAAGCTTGCGTTTGACGATCGGATAATGTTCATAAAATATCTGTTGAAATTGTTCCGGTTCCGGAATGTCCATGTTTTGCATGCTCCTTTCCGCTGCAGCTATAAGAAAGACGAGCTGTGTTTGATTTTTGTATCTATTCTGTATTTATTTTTTGAAATGATTGAATCCGTCTATTTACGTAGTCTATTGGCATGATTTTCGACAATATCATACATAAATAAAAAAGGAATTTGTTAGTCAACATGTACAAAGTTCGATATAATAGCAAATAATCATCCAATATATTCAAATCATGTCGTATACTACCTATAATGAAAAGTATTTGGGATCTAAACGAATTTGAGGAGCGGACGCTAATGCTTTGGTTACAACCATTTGAACTTCAATTAGATGCTGTTTTTGAGGAAGCGAAGCAAAAAGTAGCCCATTTTCCAAAGCCATTAAATGAATTAGGATTAACCTATTTAGCCAAATTCGATATTCGTCAAAAACATAGCACCAAAAATTATGTCTGCTATTTGTTACCTTTCTGGATTGCAGACACTCTTCAAGCCCATCCATTTTCAAATCTACATTCTACGACTGTACCTGTCTCCAGATCTGTATCTTCCCTTCAATCATTGCCTGAATTATCTCATCGTATGGGCGTAGCCAATATATTTTGTATGCTTCATTTTTTTATTCAAGATGATCTGATGGATACGCCCAATCTACCTGCTGATCAATTACATGATCTTATCCCGCTCAGTCAGTTATTTTGGAATGAGTTTGTTAGTATCTGTGGCGAAAATCTAGGGGATCATTCTTTATTCTGGTCATATTACAAGCAATTTTTAGCACAATGGGCAAGCGCTGTCTACAATGAAGCAGAGTCAGATTATTTGTTCCAACAACCTGAAATGATTGCTGGCAAAGTCAGTCCGCTCAAAATTTCGCTTATTGCTATGTTGCTTCATTCGGATCGTATGGATATGTTACCTGATCTATTACATCAACTGGATCAAGCACTTATCGTTCTGCAAATGAATGATGATCTTACGGATTGGGAAGAAGATATGGTCGAACGCAATTATAATTGTCTGCTTGCTTTTATTCGTCATGAGGCTGTTGAACAGAAACAAGCTTTATTTACAGATAAAGTGACTCCTACTCAAGTGCAGCAAGCAATTTATGATCAAGATGTGCTTCAGCGGTATGCTCAGTATGCTGAATCTTCTTTTACCGAGGACCCTTCATCCTTTGGTTCAGAGTCTTTAATCGCATTTCGCAACTATTTAATTACACAACTATACCAAGCAGCATCTTCGGTAAATGACGCTCGAAATACCCTTTTACAGGGTAGCCTACTGTACTATATCCAAAAAGACCTGACATCTTCATAGATTTTTAGAATTAGACATGATACACTTATTAGGTAATTATAACCATTTGAGGGAGGAAGATTAATATGTCCAGCCAAGCTATTTTTCAAGCACAGGTTATTCAAAAGGCATGGGAAGACCCTAGTTTTATGGAGATGTTAAAAACCGATCCAAAAACAGCATTAAAAGATGTATTAGGTATTTCTTTCCCGGATCATGTGCAACTGAAAACGGTTGAAGAAAAAAGCGATGAGTTCTATTTGGTCATTCCTCCGAAGCCTTCATCTATGATGGCTGATGCTAAAGTGAAAGTTGATGCTGGTTGGTAATATTCCTCTTTGATACTTGTATGTTCTTTTATACTTAAAACACATAGGCTATTTCACACAAAAAAACTGTTAAACTCTTCTAACAGCGAACCCCTTAATCTTGCGGGTTCGCTGCTGGAAGATGAATAACAGCCTCTGTTCCTATATTCTTTTGACTTTTAAACTCTAACACTCCCCCGAGCGCTTCTATAATCCGGAAAGTCACCATAAGCCCCAAGCCTGTTCCTTTGGTTTTATTCGAAAAGTAAGGTTCTCCTAATCGTTTTAACTCTTCTTCTGTCATTCCACTTCCGTTATCTTGAATATGAATTTCAATTTCTTGATCTTGCTGTTCTGCCCAGATATGAATTTTGCCTTCTTCCGGTAAAGCTTCAATACTGTTTTTGACGATATTAATCAACGCTTGCTTAAACTTGGAAGAGTTCCCTCGAATCTCAATATCTTCCGGTATATTGATACTGATCGTTCCGCCTGCTAATGTAGCCAGTGGTCGCATAATCCCTTCGATATGTTGGAATTCTTGCGATAGATTCAGTGTGTTTATTTTATCAAATTCAGGCTTCGCAAAGGTAAGAAAATCTGTAATAATCGCTGATGCCCGATCCAGTTCTTCTAAAGCGATTTTTAAATGTTCACGGCCTTTATCATCGGTATTCATCTGTAACAATTGCAAAAATCCTCGTGTGACTTGTAATGGATTACGTACCTCATGGGCGACAGAAGCAGCCAGTTCGCTAATAATATCCATTTTCTCTGAGCGTTGTAATTCGTTATTGAATAGTTCTAATCGGCTGGAGTAAAGCACCATTTGTTGATGATTTTGTGCAAATCGTCTTGCCATTACAGAGATCAACGATATCACAAAAATCATAACTCCCCATTTCCACAGGGTCACACTATAGGCGCCTCCTTGAATATAAAACCATGTTAATTCTCCACCGCTAATCAAAGCAAAAATAGAAAATCCAGAAGCAAACAAAATCGCATCTTTATTTTTACGGAAAGCATAAGTGATTGCGACTACCATCAAAATTAACAATTGCACAATCAGTAAAATGCCTAATACTTTGACAGAAACAAAGTAATAAATAGAGAAATAGCGTTCACTGGTCAAAATATTAAAAACCATTGCCATCACACAGATAAAAGAATACGCATATTGTATCTTTTTCATTTTGGTGATGATCCCTTTGTATCCACTACCAAAAACACATTCAAAGAAATAAAGTAATGCAGGCAATAATATAAATAAGCTTAAATCCAGTAAAACCGAATACAATTTATAATACGTTGGATAAAAAGTAAACAAAAATGGCGAGTAAGTTACCACTAATATGCCCAAAGAAAGAATGATGGCTGCTAGACTAAGCCACATGCGTAATTGATCGCGGCGCAAGAATACAGAACAGATCACCATGACCAACGATATAAAGATACAAGCACTGCCCAGTACCACATCAATCAGATCCGAACTAACATACTGGATTAACATATCCTGATAATCGCCGACCATAATCCCTTGCTTGAGACTAATCTGCTCACGAGCGGACTCAACCCAGATATACAGCATCTTATAAGAATCTTGCTTCATCAGTGGAAGCAACAATTGATTTTGTTCATACGCATAACTTCGCTTAGATTCAAAAATCTTATCTTTATCCAAATAGACGATAATATGTTTACCATTTAATTCAGGAATCAATACACCTGCTGTGTTCCATGTAAGTTCAGGCAATGGTATACGAATCCATGCTGAGGAACTATTAACTGGTTTGCCATCTTTCATAATTTCGGAAGAGATCCATGAGCTATCTTGTTCACTTTCCCATGGTTTGGATGTGAGTGTATTTTGAGATTGCCATTTGATTTGCCAGTAATTAATAGACTGACCTGTTCGTTTTTCACTTTGAGTTGAAAATAAAGATAACGCCAGTACGACTACTATAACTGCGATTAAAACCCCTATTAAGGCTTTGGACAGAATCTTCATTTCAGCACCTCATTATAAATAAACTATCGAATACGTATTTCTTGGAAAATATACCCACCTCTATGTATTATACTTGCTCTCTCACTTCAGAGATACCATTAATTTCATAACCAGAAAAGGTCTACAAAACATGGCAAAAAGCCTGTTATATCGACTGTTTTTTCATTTATTTAAGCTTTATTTGATGAAGTGGTGATTACGCTTTCGGAAACATGAACTATACTAGATACCTTATCAATAAATAACAAAAAAAGACAATACTATTCATAAAAATAAGCAGTTATCGTTTGGTTATAGGCAGACTAGGGTAAGCACTACTCATATACGGACGTATTGGAGGGAATTAATAATGACAGACAAAGAACATTACGACGACGTATTTTGGAAAACACGCAACACTCTTTTAAATGATGAAGATTCACAAACCAACATTGATGATGAATTACCTGAAGATGCTAAAAAAGCAGTGATTTTACCTGAAAAGATGGATACGCCTCTTTTTGGAGAACTTGCTGATGAAGAAGATGCAGGTCCGCATCCTAGCGCTGACCCCGAAGATCCTGAGTCTGATGCTGCTCATCTTAACCATGAGCACAACGATAAAGAATAATGTGATATTTTATATGAATTAAAATATCACTTATTAAAAGAAACCTGTTCTCACGTAAATAGTGAAAACAGGTTTCTTTTTGTATTTTAAAATAGCAATATCACCGGGATGATCATTACTTGCGACCATAATCAGCTTTGATTTCGCCCCAACTTTTCGTTTCCCATTTTAGAATTTTATTTTCATACTTGTGTGTCCGTAGCCATTGTTCAGCACGATCGACCAGATCCCAGATTTCAGCTGTAGAAGCATCACGAACCAATGTTGAAACTGCTTTTTTCTGTTTCACCCATTTTAGAGCATTGGCAGAATCACTATAGATCGTTCGGTTACTTCCTTGACGGTGAAGATACGCCAGCGCATGCACAATCGCTAGAAATTCACCCAAATTATTGGTTCCTTTGGCGATTGGACCGCAACTAAAGATCACTTTGCCTGTCTGTGTATCGACCCCTTGATACTCTACAGGCCCTGGATTGCCACGTGTGCCTACATCTACTGAGATGCTGTCATACTCTATTTGATCTTTGGAAATCGTAGAGGAAGACGAAGTGCGTTTGCTATAGCTATTCCCGCTACTGGAAGAACTGGAAGAAGAACTACTTTTTCCTTGTCCCCAATGCTTTTTCCATCCTTCTGCATATACTTTTTCAGCTTCAGCTAACGTTTCATACGATTTATATTTTGCATCTTTGTATCCATTGGTATGTTGCTGACAATCTGCCCAAGAGCTGTATATCCCCGGACGGTGCCCTTCCCAGACTACATAATATTTTGACTTTGCCATACAGACCTCCGTATTTGTATTACATGTTTAATTTGAATGAGATGACTTTTCAAGAATAGGAATCTCCCAACTGCGCCGTTTGACAAAAATCGCACAGACCAACAACATCAGTCCATTAATTACAAATACCCAGCGAATATCGATCCAATGTCCAAGTAGACCACCGATAATGGGCCCTGCCATCGTTGCGATCTGGGAAGCGGATTGATTTAAGCCAAAAGCTCTACCGCGAAAATCAGACGGTGTGACTTTGACAATCATAGCGTTGATCGAAGGTAAGACTGCCGCATAAAATAAACCATATGCAAATCGCAATATACCAAATCCCCAAATATTCGTAAAGAAAAATTGCAGAAGATTACCAATCCCACTTCCTAATAAACCAATAAATAAAATTTTTCCATATCCTATTTTACCACCTATTTTGCCCCAGCGTGGAGCCATAATTAATGTGGCTACACCTACCGCAGAGAAGACAATTCCTGAACTTAAAGAAGCATTATTGCTGGATACGCCTATACTTTGTACATAGATAGTAATCAACGGTTCCAAAATCATAATCGAGAAGGTACTAATCCCTGCAAGAGTGAGCAAAGCGACAAATATCGGATTACCTGCGGCTTGCTTGAGATCATCACGTACATGAGAACGCTTAGCAGATCGATTAAAGTTATGTTCTTTCGCCCAGAATGTAGCGATAAGAGCTGCTATCAATACAATACCTGCTGAAAATAAAAATGTATTTCGATTACCAAAATAGTAACTGACGACTCCACCGATCAGTGGACCTATGATCGTTCCTGTCGCTCCTGATGTTGCCATCACACCGAGCGCATAACCCGTTTTGTTCTCTGGTGTATTTGTTCCAACAAGAGCGATCGATGCAGGAACGAATCCAGCAAGCAACCCTTGAAAAATACGCACCACTAGAAATAAATACGGATCGGTCACAAAATAATTAATCAAATATAAAGCCGCTAGACTAAAGCCTGAACGAATCAACATCGGTTTCCGTCCATATTTATCCGATAATGATCCCCAAAACGGTGAAATCAAAGCACTGGCTAAAAAGGTAATGCCGAATGCGACCCCTGACCATATTTCCAAATTGCTTGTCACGCCCAAATCTGCTTTTAGAAAAATAGGTAAAAATGGGATCGAGATCGAATACGCTGTACTACAAAAAAATACACCTAACCACAGTACAACTAAATTTCGTTTCCATGAAAAGTCTTCGATAGCTACCACGTATGTCTGCACGCCCTTTCCAGTAGACAAGTCAAATATCTTACATTCTACTCTTGTTTAACCCAATATCCAAATTCATGATCTACAAATAAACAAAGTGATACCAATTTATAAGAGAGCGATTGCAATATTATAAATTCGGGTAAAGTACATGTAAGCCAAATCCATGATTAACGAAATCAAAATAGATGTACTTATAACCTAAGGGAGATGAATGATAATGAACAAACCATTTGACGATAATAGAGATGCTGCGGCACAAGAATATAACAGATACCGGACAACAGAACCAGTCACTTCCGATATAGAGGATGAATTACGTACGATTCCTGAAAATGATCTTGATATTATCAATCCTACTGCACGTGATGAAGAAGGTATTCAACCAATCACAGGTGAAGATGTAGCTGTACGTGAAGCAAATGCAGAACTTGAAAATGAACATGATGTGACTCCATACAGTATTGATCTAGATGTGGCAGAGACACCGGTTGATACAGGTAATGATCTAAATAGTGATCCATTGACCGATTTGGAAGATGTAACACTGGATGATGAATTCCCTGATATTCCAGATGCAGATGTATTAGATGGTGAGACGCCTGTCGATCCAGCCGCTGTACCTTTAGAAGATCAAGATGCGCATGGAACCGATATATTAAACGGATCAACAGGTGAAGACGAACCCGATCGTTTTGGACGTTAATAAGGAGGAATAGATATGAGTACTCATGATAAAGATCAGGACAAAGAAAAGAAAAACTTGGTCACTGAACGCGATAATGATGATGAATTTGGATTGTTCAAAGAAGACTCTTTTCCCGATTCTGCTCCAGACGAGATTCAAAAAAGAGTGATCGATAATGAACTTCCTCACGATAACGAGTTACCACGTCATGAGAAAGATAAAGACAAACCTGAAATCGAATAGAATGTGATTAAATAAAAAGAACCTTTTCCTTATTCATCTTAGGAAAGGTTCTTTTTATTTTATATTAAATGTTATTCTATTCTCTACATATTCTACTTACGTCTTCTCAATAACGATAATACAAGTACTATCCGGTAAAGGAACCGATTCGCCCCATTCATCCATCATTTTAACTTTATCTTGCAAAGCTTCGGTATATCCTGCTTGTAAAAAAGATTCTGCATGAACTATAGTTGCCGATGTTCCTAAAGTCTGTTCGATAAATGCACGATATTCAGATGGTGTTAAGTAGCCAAATTGTTCCTGTACTTCATGTACATATGCTTCTTCTCCCCATGTGTACGTATATAGAAATTCCATTGCATCGTTCACAGGCATCAACACTTCTTGTTCTCCGATCACTTCAAACTGAATCGAACGCCCAGCAAAATCTTGAGCATATCGTTGTAATGTCGATAGACCATCCTCTTGTAAAAATTGAATACGTCGCTTCTGCCCTGTCGGTTCTGTCATAATGCCATCTCGAATAATAATCCGTCCACCTGTGGATAACACATCATACGCACTGGATAGTGCTGCTGCTACGGTTTCCAGATTGAACTTTTTGCCCTGAAATGGAATATACGAATATAACTCATGTAGGATCGACGAAAATAATACACTATCTACACTTCCAGGTTCGACGATATCTCGTAACGCTAGTGCATCGCCCTTTTTCACTTCCCACGAACGACCTTCTAACTGCTTTTTGCGCTGTAACGCTTCGATCACATTTTCAGAAATATCTATTCCGATTGCTCGCTTATCCGACCATTCTTCTTCGATCAAGTCTAGCATCACACCGCCACCCGGGCCGATATCAATAATCGTCTGACCGACAATATACTGAAGTAAGATTCGTTTGTAATCGACGGTCTGATTCATCATTTCCAGATAACTTTCTTCATTATGAAAACGATCATACGCATCCCGCCGTAATCCAAATAGATCGAATAATAACAATACTGCTTTTTCATATAATGGAGATTTCTCTGCTTCGATACAGAATTCGATTAATTTCTCTGCCGCTGGTGAAAAAACAAAGTTAAAAAAGACAGTATCCGCAATATGAGGTTCTTGTACACATTCATACTCCAAATGCGGACTATCTTGTACCCATTTACCGGAAGACAACTGATCCCATGACCAATCACCAAGTACTTTTTCGATGATTCGCTTTTTGTAGACATTCACTTTTTTGATCCCTTTATAATCGTAATACATCGTATTCATCAGTCGTTCAAAACTAATATGTCGTACCCCTTCAGGAATCATCCGACTGATCCATGTGAATATTTTTGCAAACTCTTCAAATGAAAAGTCTTGCAACGCTGCTTCTACATACCAGAATGTCTGATCGTGAAGACGTTCAAAAGAGGATATTACCGGAAAATCAGTATTCAACTGATGCAGACTTTCGGCGGTATTTTCCCCTTTGTTGATACTGGCAGTACGCAAACGCAGGATACGATCTTCTGTTGTCCACCCTACCGGTTGCTGGTCATACACGATCGGTTGAATTAAAGAAAGCACATCATCTTGTACCTTTTGCCATAACTCTGGAGATACAGCTTCTATAATACAGCGATTCAAAACAAGCAATGTGCTTTTCATTTCTTCAGGAGACAAAATACCATGACTGACTTGATCGGTAAGCGGAAGATTTTCTGCAAAAGGTACTTCTCCACGCAGACATTGACCTATCAGTCCATGCGTACGAATCAATGTAGCTACCAGTTGTGTCCGTTCTTGCTCTGGATCGGCTGAAGCATGCAGATACAGTTCTGCTGAGCCTTCATTATGTACAAATAAATTAATCCCTTGTTCTTGCCAGCGTATCCGCTCACGTACTGTTCCACCTTTGGCTGTTTCCGACCAGATCAGTACTTCTTCGATCAGTTCTTTTTGCCAGAACGATACTCGTAATTGATCTAATATACGTAAAGTACGCTCTACATAATCAAGCACCGGATTCGCATGGCTTAATTCTTGTAAAGTGGTTACACGTTCCAGATTCACAATACGTTCTTCTGCGGATACCAAATATGTTAACCAGAGCTGTGGCTGTTCTACCGTCGGATATCCAAGTTCTCGGTAATGTTCTATTGCGGTTAATGAATGTAGCATCGGGTCACATCCTTATTTTCTCCAGAGTTTAGGGTTATTGTTAGTTTACCCGTTTTGATGTCTATTGATCATAAAAAAAGCGTTGAACATGATGTTCAGCGCTCTTTATTTTATTTGCCCATAGGTGATTCGACGAACTCTTTGCCTACCGAATACCGTTTATCTTTGTTAATAATATCTCCCAACCAACGGCTTAACTTCACACCACTCTCTTCTGCGGTATAGAAAACACGTGATGGAGATAACGTATGCGGTGTACTTCGCTTTTTGGTACCCACTCCATAGTCGGTTACAAAGTAATAATAATTTTCTAATTCTTGATCCAATTGACCCGCGGAATCGAGCATACCTTGAGACCAACTTTGAGTCATCGTGTCGTCCCCACTCACCAGTCCAATCGTCTGTTGATTCAACACTGCTTCATAAGAAGGTAGTACTTTATCATATAACGTATTCGATTGTAGCAAAATCGTATTGGCTGGCAATTTCTGTGCATTATAACGAAAAGCAGCAGCAATAATATCTTCTTCGATCGGATAACCGAAATGTTGTTCGAACTTGGATTGCCAGACCTCATCCATAATATGGTGCCACTGATGAGAGGATAAATACGAACCATCTGCATAATGATAAATCTGAGCATTAGGATACTGTTCAGCAATATGAGGTGCCCAGAAGGCTGATCCAAAACCGCCTGCACTGGCTCCTGCGATAAATAATTTGTCCGGCTCTGTCATATGATCGAATAACCAATCTAATCCTTTTAACGTATTCGGTCTGCCACTGTAATGAGCAGTAAAATGAATTTTACCTTTTCCTTTGTACTTCACTTTATTGTTACCAATATGGAAGTCTCCTGTGGCATAAGGAATATAGACAATCGTCCAATCGTAAAAAGGATTATCTTCACGATGATTATCGAGCATACCGCCTAATAAGTCAGTTTTGTAAAAAGGAATATTGGCAAAATAATAACCTAATTCTCGATTATGCAACAATGTACGTAACCCAAATGGCTTGGAGGCTGTATTGCGATCCCAGCTAATCCCTCCACCTGAAAAATATACAACCACATTATTACTTCTTCCTCGCTTGGTCAGCAAATAGTACGGTGATCCATCGCCTGCAACCACAATACCACTTAGATCCACACGATTCCATTTGTATAATGGAGACTCTTCAAAGCTTACTACACGGGTAGGACGCTTAATTACAAATAAAATGACAACAACGACAACCGCTACAATAATCAACCATTCAATGGTGGTCAAAACCATGTTGATTCCTCTTTTCCCGCTTACTCTTCCTGTACGATAAACACTTTGGTTTTGCGCGGTGTACGATTCGCCTTTTTACCTTTGAGTAGCCATAGATCTGGTGTATCACTTACATCTTTCACTTCTAATTGAAAAGAAGTATTCGGTAACGTTCGATTAAAACGCAAAAATAAGCGATTACCATCTACAGCTGATTGACTGACTTTCAACTCATAAGATTTACCCAATCCTGTGGCTGGATATAACGTTACTGTACCGATCGAATGAGGATCAATGCGCTTATTGTAAATGATCATCACTTCATCAGGCGCTATACGTAGACCTGATGAAGGTAAAGGAGGCTCTGCATACATATACCCACCAATATGGTATTCATAAGCGGTCCAGTTCTGATATCCAAGTGAATACGCATGATGTTCCATCTCATCAATCCAGCGTCGTCCTTTGATCATACTGGATTTGGAACCGATATCGGCTTGAATCCCAAGTGGTAATTTGGGATGTAAAGCTCGTATAGGTGCAGCGATACTTTCATAATCTCGTATATAATTAGACGGTAGACCTCGCTTCATCCAATCCGGCCAGTGGGTCTGCAACATATGCATATCTGGCTTCACTAGATCGATCATCGCTAGTGCATCCAACCCTTGCCATTCACGTAGTTTCTTTGTTGCTTCTGCATCACGTACAGCTAGTGACCATGTAGCGACTTTGATATCCGGGCGCACATCTCTTGCTCCATGTTCGCCATTAATAATTTCATGGATTAATCCATTGACTGCTTCTACACGCATCTCTACCCAGCGTTCGTAAATATAAGGAATCTTTGTATAATAATTGGCTGCTGAAGAATGGGTAAAGTTCGGCATGTCCATACCATATCTATCTTTAAAAGCCTGCTGTGCAAGCGGTCCTACATCTCCATAGACTCCACGCTCAATCCCATTCCATTCTGGAAAATAAGGTTCGGCAATCTCAATGCCATCAAAAGGAACATTTTCGACTAAATAAGCAATCACTTCTTTTTTCCATTGAATATAGTCGGTTGAAAAATGAGAAAAACGCTCAAATCCATCATTGATCGGCTTGATCAATTCCATACGCCAGGATGACCATGCTTCAGGAGCAAGTTCAACACTGAATGTACCGTTGCCTAGCACCAATGCCCAGACAGCGATTTCTCGCCGTTGCAAAGCTTCTACTAATAACACATCAACCTGCTGTTCATTAACAACAAAATAATGAACCGTTCGGTATCCGGCAAGTGCCAATTCATCTGCAATACTGTCTGGTGAACGGTTCGCATAATACGGAAATAACGGATCAATCTGTATACTTGCACCATGCATTGCCCATGGACGATTACGCTGTAGAGGTGTATTCATCGTCTTGCTCCTCCTGCTCGGTATACCGGTGGTTTTCGTTTACGCCAGAACAACTGAAGAGATCGGTGTGCACACCACAATGAAAAGCCGGTAAAGATCACACCCCATACCACAGCTGGAATCCCAAATTGTTGGGCTAATCCTGCTGCATCTCCTGCTCCCGAAGGGCTGGTAATACTAAGCCAAAGAATCGTAATCGAAGATAATACGGATTCTTCTAAGGTCAAAAATAAAATCACTAAATAATACCCATTACGTAACCATTCCGGTGCAATCATCATCACACCACTTACAATCACAAATCCGATTAACCAGTATAGACCGAACCCCTGATGCACATACAAGATCAGCATAATGAGTCCAATCATACCCGTTAGCAATATGCCTGCTTTTTGCTTGCGTTTGTGATACAGGTAAAATAAAACAATCACAAAAATCGAAGAACCCATATATCCTGCTAATCCGATCGGAAGTCCACTCCAGGTTGAACTTATGGTAGTATAAGTCACTCCACTATGGTCTGCATTGAGTTCTATACCACTTACTTGACCGGATGTAATCAACGTAATCATGGCATGCCCGAATTCATGAATCATCGTATTCAAATTACGAAATAACGAGGAAAATGGAATCAACCGCGTCAAAACAGCAGATGCGATTAACAGCAAAATCGTATTTAACCATTTATTCAAAAGGTCACACCCTTACTATATTAAGTTGCTATCTTAAATATATCGCTTTACGATCTTTAAATCCATCTTCAACCTTTACTCCTTATGGTATAATTTGTGAATCAAATCATTCCTAAAGGAGGCTCTATCACTGTGGAACATAACGATAAAGTGGAACAACTGGAACAGCGTATACGCAGGCTTGAGCATGAAGTTGCTGAATTGAAGCAATTTGAAATGCAGCGCAGACAGGCTTCAGCACCTCGTCCACCTGTTCCTCCCCAGCGAACAGCTCCACCATCTGGTTCACCTTTCACTCCGCCTCCGCCAGAACCTCACTGGCAAGGCGCTCACGTGAATGCACCACCACCTAATGCAAATTATGGCGTGAGACCACCACAGCCACCACAACAGGGGCAGTATGCAGGTGCACAACGTCCACCTGCACAAGCACAGCAACCGCCTTATACGCCTCCTGTTCCTAAGCCACCCAAAGACTGGGAACATCTGATTGCGCGTGTATGGTTACCACGTGTGTTTATCGTTGTCCTTATTCTCGGGATTGTGTGGGGATTTATTGCTGTCGTCAAAGCAGGCTATTTGTCTGAACCGATTCGTTGCATTTTAGGCGTACTTGTAGCGGCTGTGCTGTACTGGTTAGGAGAACGTGAGGTCAGCAAAGAACGACCCGCACTTGGCAAAGTCTTATTAGGCGGCTCAATCGCCATTCTGATTTTGTCTATTGTCGCATCGTATCTATTATATGATCTGCTTCCGTTTATTTTTGCGTTTTTACTTTATATAGGCGCACTCGTTTTTGCTGTCTATATTGCTCTTAGTCAACGATCACAATCGATTGTTGGGATTACATTGGTTGCAGGTTATCTTGCACCCGTATTAATTGCACCTACTCATCCGAATCTATGGATATTCGCTGGATTTGAAACGATTTTCTCAGCGGTCATGTTAGTCGTAGCTATGAAATATTCATTCCGGGTCAGTTATATCCTGGCATTTGCATTACTACATATTACGCTTGGATTGAGTATGATCTGGTATGGCTTCTCTGTGCAAAATGTAGTAGCCGTTTTGGTTCAGCATGCTGTGATTTTAGCAATTTCTGTACTCTGGAAACAACGCAATACTAGCATGCAACTCGGTGTTCTATTTACCAGCTTCGCCTTTGTCGGTGGTTGGCTTACAATTTACTATCTGGATGGCAGTGAGACAGGCGCTCGCTGGATGATTGCTATTCTATCGCTCATGTACAGCATTTTGTATGCTTCAGGTATTCAAAAGCGTACTCCTGTCGGAATCGCTTATCCTGCAATGGCAATCTTTGGCTGGTTCTTATTATTAAATATGATTCCCAATTTCCCGGCTCGTATGGCTGTGATTTTGGTAGAAGGTACACTTGCGTTCTTACTCGCTCTTCGATTCCGCAACAAATTGCAATTGGTGCTGGCTTGTATTGTATATGCTTATGCCTTTTTGGCAACGTTCCTTGTTCCGATTGAACGCTTCTGGTCTGCACATACATTCAACTGGTTGATTTTACTAATTACGATTGCTGTGATCTATCGTATTATCGGCAAATTTGTACGTTCAGATGATAAGAACTATGGTTCACTGTATCGCAAACGTTATATCTTGATGTGGGCAGAAGCGATATTAGGATTGATCTATATCAGCCAACTGGTACAGGTCGCTTCAATGTCGCAAAATGCAGATGTTCGTCATCTTAGCCTTTCCAGTGCATGGATTATCTACGCGATTCTAATTATCGTGATCGGGATGGTTGTTCAGAAATCCAAACTGCGGATTATCGGAATACTGTTTATCTTTTTCACATTACTCAAAATTATTTTTATCGATCTTCCTGATATTTCGATTGGTGTACGTGCGATTCTGTTTATTATATTAGGTGTGGTTGGACTCGGATTATCGCGTCTATTCTACAAACGTCGGGATACGAATGGACAACCTCCATTACAACAGCAAGAAATATCGAATCCTGCCGAGCATCACGGTACAGATCAACAACATACTGAAGGCAACAAGGATGATCATCCGCTAAACGATCCAAAACCTAAAAACAATGATGATCTTTCATAAATGAAAAGATCCAAAATGAATGCCTAGAGAAAGAAGTGGAGAGATTGATTTTTACGATTTTGTACAGTGTGGTTCTACCGATTTTTGTTCTGATTGCGGTCGGGTCCATATTACAGCGTGTTTTTCAGTTGGATCTGTATACACTCGCCAAAATCAACTTTTACTGTATTACACCTGCGGCTGTTTTTATGAGTCTGTATCATTCCGATATGTCTGCTCAATTACTTGGAAGTGTTATCTTTTTTTACGCACTGTATGTGTTGATTCTGTATCTTTTGGGATCAGCAACATCCAAAATCATGGGATATACAAAAGGCAAAAAAGCCGCTTTTAACAACAGTATTATGCTCGATAATTCGGGCAACTATGGATTGCCTATTAATGATCTAGTGTTCAAAGGTGATCCACTGGCTGCTTCGATGCAGGCTTTGATTATGTCTTTGCAAAGTCTACTCACATTTACGTATGGTGTAATTTCGATTCAAGGTTCCAAGTTAAATGGTAATTACCGAACGGTCATTATCGGATTTCTGAAAATGCCTGTGCCGTATGCGTTGTTACTGGGTCTACTTATGCATGCTTTTGCTATTCCTTTGCCTGTGATTCTGTCTCAACCGTTAACCTATGCACAACAATCCATGGTAGCAATCGCCTTGATCACTCTTGGCGCACAGATAGTGAAGTACCCATTACGTCTCTATCGTAAAGATATTTATCTGAGTATGACATTACGCTTATTCGTAGGACCGGCTATCGGGCTTCTCCTGATCTATGTACTGGATATTCATGGCATACCTGCACAAGCGCTTTTGATTGCTTCTGCGATGCCTACAGGGGTGAATACATCGATCCTGGCGGAAGAGTATCGGAATGAACCTGACTTTGCTGCTCAAACAGTATTAGTATCGACTTTAGTCAATGTATTTACGATTACAGCAGTTATCGCTTTGTCTCATCATTTATAAGATAAAGAGGATGATCAGACATCAAGATTCAATGGATGACTCTGATACAAACTTGTATGTTGTTCTGTAGACGTTTTATACTAATGATTGCTGATTAAAAAGGATTCAAAATTACAATTGATAACCCCCAAGGAGATGAATCGTCAGATGTTGCGTCAATCACGTAAAAATGTAGCCTTTTTGCTTATCTTCACAGCGCTATTTTTGATTATTGCAGGCTGTGGTAATAACGGGACAAGCAGTTCTACTACTGGACAAACAGGCACTTCAGGTACAACAACGGAAAGTAGCTCAACAAGTACTTCAACCGATCAAGCCGATTCCACTACAGAATCGACAGGTACAGATAGCTCAGCTACAACAGGTACAACAGAAGAAGCTTCTGCAACTGATAATTCAGCAGATTTCAAACAAGCCAATGATCCAATCGTTACGATTGAAATGGACAATGGTAAAAAAGTTGAAATCGAACTGTTCCCTAAAGCAGCTCCAAATACAGTGAACAACTTTATCTCTTTGGTCAAATCAGGATTCTATGATGGTTTGACGTTCCACCGTGTTATTCCTGAATTTATGATTCAAGGTGGAGATCCTGATGGTGCAGGTACAGGTGGACCAGGATATAGTATTGCTGGTGAATTCAAATCCAACAATGTACAAAATGATCTAAAACATACACGTGGTATTCTTTCGATGGCACGTGCTGGCGACCCTAACTCGGGCGGTTCTCAATTCTTTATTATGGTTGCTGATTCTCCTCAATTGGATGGCGAATATGCTGCATTTGGTAAAGTGATCAGCGGTATGGATGCCGTAGATGAAGTGGTGAATCTACCAAGAGACGGACAAGATAAACCGAATACTCCTGCTGTAATGAAAAAAGTAACAGTAGATACAAAAGGCGTAACTTATCCGGAACCTGAAAAAGTAAAATAAGAGTACCCAAAAGCCATTATCTGATCCAAAGATAATGGCTTTTTTTATTGATTCACTTGGTTAGCTATTCATAAGTAACTTTTAGATTCCGATATCTATTGTGTACAATCTTTTTTGGATTGTATAATACTTTACTATCTAATTTCATATTTAATCAGGCAAATTTACTGAAAAGTAAAGACGCAAAGCCAAAGGGTCTAACACATGAATTGTAGGACATGTCATGACAGCCGGTTACCGAGGAATACCTGATGCGGTATGAATCGAAGGAGTCCGATGGATCATGCACACTAAGATATTGTTCTACTCTAAAATAGGACTAATCAGTCTGACAATGTTTATTTGGCTAGGAGTTTGTGATATGAAATCCATTCATGCACAATCGCTTCAAAAAGCAACGTGGCTATGGAATACAGCACTTATTGTTGATTCAACAGCAGATATTTTACAGTTTGCTTCTTCACAACAGATCACTAAGATCTACCTGCAAATCAATAGAGATCTGGATATATCGCAATATCAACGTTTTATTACAGCTGCTTCTGCACAGCATATTACCGTTGAAGCTCTGGATGGTGCACCCTCCTGGGCATTAGATCAGGATCGTTACCAATTGCAAGATGCTTTGCAATGGATTGTCTCTTATCAACATGCTTCTTCATCTACAGAGCAATTTAGTGGGATTCATATCGATATCGAACCTTATTTGCTTCCAAATTGGGCCAAAGAACAAGCCACTATTATTGCGCAATGGCAACGTAGTGTACAGATGATTACAGCAACTGCTCAATCGCTTCATCTATCATCCAGTGCAGATATTCCTTTCTGGTTGTATACCCTTCGTACCCCTGATGATCGTTCGACATTAAGTCAGTGGATGATTGAACAATATGATTCGCTAACCGTTATGGCTTATCGAGATTCAGGAACTGCTATCTATGATGTGGCGCAAGCTCAATTAAGTGAAGCTGATACAGCAGGTAAAGATATGTATATTGGCGTAGAAACGAATCGTTCTTCCGAAGGTGAGCATGTCAGCTTTTATGGAAAAGGAGCAACAGCGCTCACAACAGCACTAGGTGAAGTATCTGCTCAAGCTTCTACTCATTCTTCTTTTGCAGGGGTAGCTGTGCATGATTATGCAGGTTGGAGTCAAATCGTACAGCATTAAATAAAGAAAATCTCATTCGTATATCTCCTTGCTCATGCTTGATATCTACAAAGCAACTTAGAGATTTAGCCAAATTGCTGATATAATTGGATCAATACCTATTGTCAGCAAAGGGGCGAAATAAAGATGGAATCTTCACGAAATATCACCTGGCAGTCTTCTAATATTACACGTAAAGAAAGAGAACAGCGGTATGGACAACGTAGTGTTGTGATCTGGTTAACAGGGCTTTCCGGTTCAGGGAAATCGACAATCGCTTTTGCGCTAGAAAAAGAATTATTTGCACATGAGCGTGCTTGTTATGTACTGGATGGCGATAATATCCGTCATGGACTCAATCGTGATCTAGGATTTTCTGAACAAGATCGCAAAGAAAATCTACGTCGCATTGGTGAAGTCGCCAAGTTATTTATGGATGCAGGCTCTATTGTCATTGCTGCTTTTATTTCTCCTCATGCGCAAGACCGTCAGATGGTTCGTGATTTATTTGAAGAAGGCGATTTTATCGAAGTCTATATCGACTGCTCGTTATCGGCTTGCGAAGAACGTGATCCCAAAGGATTATACAAAAAAGCTCGTGCAGGTGAGATTCCGAACTTTACAGGAGTGAGTGCTCCTTATGAAGCTCCACAACAACCTGAATTGACGATAGACACTGAACATGAGTCTGTCGAACAGTGTGTTGCCAAAGTTATTGCTGAACTTGAGCGCCGAGCAGATCAGACTCTATAAAAGAAAAACGGCTGTGCAGTCACTTTGTATTCACTGTTCCAATCATGGAATGATGAATATTAAGCGTTCTGTACAGCCGTTTGTTTTGCTAATAATTGATGGAATGTCCCTTTGGTTTCACGAGACAATGCACCGAATTCACCTTGTTGTACAATCTGTCCTTGATCTAGCACAACGACTTGATCGGCATCACGAATCGTAGATAGACGGTGAGCAATCACAATCAATGTCATTTTTCCTTTGAGCTTTTCAATCGCTGCTTGAATTTTCGCTTCATTCTCACTATCGAGTGAGCTGGTCGCTTCATCCAAGATCAGTACTTCAGGTTGACGTAGAATCGCGCGTGCCAACACAATCCGTTGACGTTCTCCTCCAGATAGACGTACTCCTCGATCACCAATGATCGTATCTAATCCTTCAGGCAATTTACGTACAAAATCTTCACAAGCTGCAAAAGATAAGGCTTCCCACAACTGTTCTTCTTTTGCACGTGGATCAACCAGTAATAGATTCTCACGAATACTGCTATGGAATAAGAACGGTTCTTGTGAAACGTATCCTATCGAATTACGCCATGTCTGTAGGCGTTCACCTGTTAAAGTTACACCATCTACAGTGACTTTGCCTTCTTGTGGCTCCATAAGTCCCATTAACAGATCAATCAATGTACTTTTCCCTGCTCCTGAACGTCCAACAATCGCTGTCATTTTGCCTATCGGAATAAACAAATTGATGTTATGAAGCGCATTGCCTTGATCTTCTTGATACCGGAAAGATACATCTTCACAGCTAAGCCCTTTGGTCATTTGAACTCGTTCGACTTGACCGGGTGCAATCGCTTTGTATGATTCTTCAGCTTGATCACATTCTTGTTGTAATGCTGTCACCGCATGAAAAGCAGGTACCAGTGCTCCAATATACTCTAGCGAAGATTGAATGCCTCCGAACCTTGGCCATAGACGAGCAAAGATCAAAATAATCAATACTGAACGTTCTGGTTGTAATTTAAACACTTGCGCAGATAGCACAACAAATAAAATAATAAACACAACCGAAATAATTTTATAAATAAATTGAGTTCCTGAATTAAGGCGTACCAATTGAATCGCATTCTGCTCTAACTTGCCGCACATGCTTCGAAACCATTCAAAATGCGAAGCTTCTAACATATTGCTTTTGATATCTTTGATCCCACTTAAATGCTCTTGCATTCCCGAAAAGTACTCTTGAGATAAAAAAGTCGTACGATCGCCCATTCGTTTGGCACGTCGTACAAATTTACGAGAATACAGCGTTAGTAGTACGCCACCGACGATCACCAGTAACGTCATTTGTACCGACAGAAACATAGCAAAGGCAATCTGAATCACCATAAAAATCAGCGAAGTCGATAATTGCATCACTAGATTGGTTCCTTGACTGACACGTGCTAATTCAGAAGTCAGTACATGACTTAGATCCGATTTGCGTTTACGTAAAAAGAATGTCCAGTTCGCACGCAGTATCGAACGGTAGGTACGGATTCTCAAGTTGTTGACGAATCCCTGCTGAATTTCGGTTCCCATGACTGCCTGTCTACGCTGGATTAATCCTTGTACAATCATCAGAACACTATACATGCCGAGTACTACAAATAAAGTCATACTGGCTGGAATACGTTGTAACGGTTCAAACAACCATGCCATCGGCATCGATCCCTGTGTACCGAATAATCCGACCAGACTCAATAAAGGCACTAGCAAGTAAATGCTTAACCCATCCAGACAACTGATCATGAGCATAAGAAATACATAGATATAGAGACGCTTACCTGCAAAGTCATGCAGTTGTCTCATATAAGCACGAATCGCATTCATTGACCCACCTCCCGTTCTAGAGCAGACCGCCTTTGAATACGGCGGTGTAATAATAAGAAAGGATGAAGTGGGTAATACAGAAAGCGCAACGATTTCGGTAAAGGAAGCGTCTGTGTATCCCATGTATCCGGCACCATTTTACGAGCTAAGAAAATAGCTTTCTGTCCCGGCGTACGCAAAGAGAATAGGTAATTACGATAAATTTGTGCGAGTATTTCACTTTCCGGTTCAGGGCACAGACTGACTTTTTCACGGATAAAAATAAGCACTCGACGTGCCAAATCTTGCGGACGATCGGTACTCATCAATGAAGCCATTTCCCGAGAAACCGGTGTATTAAGCATAGCAGCAGACAAGATTAACGCCTGACCGACTAAATGTGTGCATTTATAACGACGCAGTAAAGCTGTTAGTTTGTCCCAGTCCAGTTCCATACGTGCCAGGCGATCAATATCCGCTAACCAGCGTAATCGAAACCATGCATGACGGGCACCATGTGCCGTAAGGTAAAACATCAAATCTTCATTGCTCAGCATATGAACATCTGTACCTGCAAATTCTAATGTTTGACGACGATTCCATAATTCATAAAAGCTCGGTTCTGCTCCAGCATCTCCATTTAAACGCCAGTGTAGTTCAACTTCTGTACCTGTATCCGCATGAGTGAAAGACTCATGATTTTGACGCCATTTCCAATCACTAACGATCCGCGATACTTCTTGTGTTTTGGTATATCCTAACTGCTCTAATACTTCTTCCGCTTGTTCAATATGATCTGGATGCACTAAAATATCCAAATCTTTCGATGTACGGCGAGATAGACTACCATACAGCGCTTCAGCAAGTGCAGGGCCTTTTAATTGCAAAGCGTAAATCCCTTTGTTATCAAGAGCTTCACTTACTTGTTTCATTTTACCGCTTAACTGCAACATCATCAGTGCATTACGACTATAATCTACACTCAATTGTTGTACCATACCTTTGGGTAGACCGGATAATGGATGATGACTGAGTCGTTCGTGAATCGTTGGATATACCCGGTGATGCCTTGTTAGTGAGTAAAAGTTTTGCCAGTTGATCTGACGACCCGAAGATTCAATCATAGCTTGAGCTTCTGCATCTGTTTCTACGTCTATCAATTCAAGCAATAACTTTAATTCCACAGGAAAATCCTGTACATCTAAATCCCAATCTATATTCATACCGAACTCCTTTGGATATAAACTGATCTGGATTGAATCATTCAGTCTATAGCGTTCATTCAGTGATTTTCAGATCATTTTGCAGTTGGTGATCATACACCCTTTTGTAAAGCACAAAATATATTCATATTCCGTTGATGCTTGCTAGTTTTTAGCAAATTTCCCCACAACCGTATATTGTTCAATTTCTTCAGCACCTGTGACATAAAAAGCACCACTTCGTACCCATGCATGCGCAGCAACTTTACCTGCTGGATTACGGCGCATTCCTAAATACAACGTACTTGGCACTTTGCGTCTGGCTAACATTTTCATAGCTGCCATTCCCATCACCATACATTCCGTTTCCCAGAATACATGTCCGCTTACACGATGTAATGCTCTTGAGACTTGTACCCCTTGCCACTTCTGATCTCTGCTTAGGTCATTGTATGAAGTCTCTTCCATGTAAGTACCTAATGTTGGAGACACTTTAGCAAAAGGTAACATTTTCAAGAACCTTGCCCATGCTAAATATACACATGCTTCAAGCATTAATTTACGCATCGGCATCGGGGTATTACGGAATTTGACGACCTTACTCCACACGAAGTCCGTCCTTTTCAGCGACTACTTCGATTAATCCTTCTTTAAACATTTGCCCAGCAAATTCACTCACTTGCTCCAGACAGACATCATAAGTTACATCATATTCAGCAACCAGTGTGTTGACGATATTTTCTAATGAAACCGGAGAAGAACTAAGCTCCCAGATCCGTCCACCGACCATCCCTAAATTATAATATTTGCCAGACTCTACATTCATCATGACCGTTTCGCCATTCATATCACTAGCAATATATTGCTCATTTTGTACAACAACCTGATCGGATCCGATTAAGCTTTTGTTCATCATTATTCTCTCCTTTATTGTTCTTTTCAGTTGAAATGTTCTGTAGAGTAGATCGTATCCCCCTGCATTTCTTCTTGATAAATTTTACGCATAATCTGATTCATTAATTCTGGCGCTGTAAAACCTGTGGTCGGGCGCAGAATTTGTAAAGCAAATAACTCTCCCGCTAGAGCAGCTGCACTTGAAAAATGCCATTGCTTCAATCCCAGTCTTGGAATCAAGGCTCCACGGTACGTGTGCAACATCATCGCATGTAATCTTTCCAAACGATTCATTTCACGCATCGCTACATATTCACTGTCCATTTTGACTAATTCAAATACACCTGCTAATGGAACAGTCTTATTATGAAAATGCTTGGTCACTGGAATGGCAAATTTGCTAACTTCATCATGGAGTGGCTTAAATTGATCTTCTGACATTCCAAACAAATCCAAGCTTTCCTTCCATAACTTTTGCTGTGGATAAGCAGGATGGACAACAGGCTCTCCATTTTCATAACTGACAGCAATCACATCATCACTTAACAATTGAAATCCAGATTGCACAAATGTAGACGCAAGTGTAGATTTACCTGCACCTGATTCTCCGACAAACGCATATGCTTTATTATTAATTACGACTGCACTGCCATGTAATGGTAAAATTCCTCGTTGTAACAACAATACACCCATACAAGTACCCAACACATACAGACGAATCTTGTCCATATCAGCATCAGGGAACGGATGAATACCGATCCGCTTGCCATCTTGAATACAAAACAAAGCTGTATTTGGAATTTCAAACATAAAGCCAATCGATTGCATCGTAAAATTATTTTCGCGTGTATTCACAACAGATCGCCATTCAGATAAATCCTGAATTTCGATGTTCACATCAGCCTCTTGAGTATCCTGGCGTTGTAACAATTCCGGTAGCAAAATTTCACTATCAAAATGTAATCCAAACGCTTGATAGATTGTTTTATTGATCGTCTTATTTACGGTAAAAATGGTCATTACCTCCCATAGAGCCTATGACTCTGCTTTCTCCGAATGATGTACAAAGAATTTATATATGAAAACAGAAAGTCCCTATACTAACTCGTATAAGGACTTTCTGAACTACTGCTTGCTGGTCTATCCCTTTGGTAGCCTTAAATACTCAGCTAGGGTTATATAGATCAGCATCTTGTTCAGATACCCAGTCAATTTGCTTGTAACCAATACCTGCCATTGTTTCATTAACATCCAAAACTTCTAATGTTGGAGTCTGCCATTGCATTTTTTGTTCTTTCATTATAGTAGCCTCCTTATATTAGAATGATCGATCATTATGTTAAATGCTCAGCTAGGGTTGTACAAATCAGCATCTTGTTCAGATACCCAGTCAATTTGCTTGTAACCGATACCTGCCATTGTTTCATTGACATCTAAAACTTCCAATACTGGAGCTTGCCATTTCATTTTCTCTTGGTTCATTAATATAACCTCCTTTTGATCGTGGAATTGCAGTTAAAAAATGCCTCAGCTAGGATTGTACAAATCAGCGTCTTGTTCAGATACCCAGTCAATTTGTCTCCAACCAATACCTGCCATTGTTTCGTTAACATCTAAAACTTCCAATGTTGGAGCCTGCCATTGCATTTTTTCTTTGTTCATGTTTTCACCTCCTCTATAAAATAATAGTCGTTGCTATGCTAAGTTGCGGATGAATCGCCCAACAATAAGGCTTCTCATCAGCATACGGGTAGCCGGATGGGCTGCTGCATTGGCTTGAGGATGTTCGCCTACTTTTTCTAAAGCTTTCATAATCGTAGTCGTATTCATCCATGCTGCCACTTTAGGGTCTTTACACAAATCTCGAAGCTCTCCTGTAAAGGAAGACCACTGAGGTTGCATGCGTTGTACCCAATCAGCGGGTTGCATGCCTCTGACTTTCTGATTCAGTCTTACTTTATCAGGCAAATTACCAGCCGTAGCACGTCTAATTAATGCGCGATCCATACCCTCTTGTACATATTGTCCAACAGGAATCGAAAGGCAGAATCGAACCACACGAGCATCGCTTGTAGGATCACGTTCCCAGACACCATAGTGTTCAGAAATTTTGGAGGTCATCGCTCCATTTTTATTTGCAATCGCTAGATTTTTAAATTTTTCTAATCGAATATCAAACGCATTCTGAACTTCACGACCGACTAACCATTCTTCTTGTTGCTGTACACGTTCTACCATACCCGTCTGACGCGCTAGTTCTGAATTGATCCAGACTAATGGATTCGGTCGATCTTTAGAAGCAGCAGTCTGATTCCATTTCGGAAAAGCTTTACTATGAATAATTGGCAAAAGACGAGAACGTCCTACACCTGTTTTGTGACCATACAATTTCAGTTCACGATACAATTTAGTCCATTGAAATTTTTTGAGTAGCACTGCATAGTAATCCAATGCAGGTCCCCACGAAATGGTAAAGTTCCCTCTAGCTCCTGTCAGTAGAACGCCTGCTCCTTGTTGTTGCGCTTGTTCAAATATCCCTCTAATCCAAAATGAATTTTCAAAATATTTGTACGGCATCTCCAAAAAGTCTAGCCATGAGTCTACTTCTGTTAAAGGATTCCGATCGGCAAAATCAAGATAGTTACCTTGAACATTACCGATATACTTTAACGTCTCCTCAATATACGGACGTTCATCAGGCACTAGAGTCGAAGAAGTCCAATCATCGAAACCCGCAATAGGCACATAACTGTAAGTCTGTAATGACTTTCCTTGCTCTGCCAGAATCTTAGCTGCATAACTCACCACAGCACCGGAATCTAATCCTCCACTTAACGTTGAGGCGACTCCTAGACGAGTACGAACTTTCGATTTGACAGCTTGGGTGAACACATCACGAAAAGCTTCTTCATATTCTCCGTTTGAACGAAGATGAAGTGGTTCCTCCGGTAATAACGTACCATATTGGAATATATGACTATGCTGCTCTGTGAGGATAATAGCGTGTGCAGGAGGCAACTGTAGAATGTCTTCATATACGGTACCTTTAATATCCAAAGATTCTGTCATACCAGCCATTGTCAGAAATTCGGCCATCCAGGGAGTACTCATTTTTTTCTGAATATCACCTGTCTGAAATAAAGGCTCCATCAATGTCGAAAATGCAAATTGAGAAGAGGTGTGATAATAATATAGAGTTCGATTGCCTGACCAGTCTCGCGCACCATAGAGCTGATGCTTTTTGGTATCCCAGATCATAAAAGCAAAATCGCCAACCAAATGTTGAGGAGTATGTTCCTCCCATTTCTGATATGCTCTCAAAATTAGCAATACATCGGACAATGTACTACCTTCTGCGCGGCTGATCCCCAACGCTTCGAATAGTTCTTCTCGATTATCAATAATGGCGTCTGCGGTGATCACAAGGCCACTGATAGGATCATGATAAGGAACGGTCTGATTCACCGATTCTTCTGTAATCCACCGATCATGACAACCTAGGAAGATATCTTCATCTTGCCAAACCGCTGAAGCATCTGAAGGATACATTCGCAGATTATTCATTAATCGTTGCCCTTGTAGAGCTAACGCTTCTGAACTCTGACGTGGAAAATTCCAAACACCTACAATCGTACTCATTTTTTCGACGCCTTTACGAACAAGATAAGCGTTAAATACACGACCTAATGAGCGATTAAATGGAATTAACGATTTGATTCTATTCATTTTTTGCTTCATATCTTTGACTTCTTTACGAAGACGTTCACTTTCCTGATGAAGACGATCGCGTTCTGCATAATGCTGTTCCATTCTTTTTTCTAAAGATCGCAACGTCATTCGCATTCTTAGCAATTCATCTGCTTCAGCCTTATCTTTGTATTCTTGAGACAGCGCATTCGCAACTTCTGGTGAAGTTTCAGGTAGAACAGCCGATTGCATCTTGTACTCTGGCTCCCAGCGACAGCCGGTAGCCTCGGCGAACTGCTTCGTTTTGGCTTCAATCCACTTCATGTCTGGCTCCTCCTCAAACACGACGCCTGTAAGACGCTGTGCTTCTTCAAGCTCTGCTTCGTACCCTAACTCACGAAATAGTCTTGCACCTAGGATACGGCAGTAAGCTTCCACTTCCCGACGGTCTAGCATGGTACGCCAGTTACCGATAGACTTCATATGTGGTGTACGGTGTTCACTGAGATATGGATCACCTACACCCATGCTATAGAACAGTTCCGACTTGGCAGAATCCATATAATCGCCGTATTTTTCGATTCCTTCTTCGTACGAAATATCTAGAAAGCGACATACGTTCTGCATCTGTTCTTCTGGGTGCGTAGCCATTTCTTCATACTTCAACCAGAAAGCATTTTCGTTCTTTTGAGCAAAATATTGTTGATAACGGAATAATCCGACGGTGATATCGACCATCTTCATATTCAACGACGGGTCACTCAGCTGATCTGCCAAATTAAAATTGGGTGCAGAACGCTGATTTACTTTTTTATAAGAAGCCGCTACATCCAACGGGTTACGGAACAATCCGATCCGCTTGGACTGCGGGAATAAACGATCCAAAAATTCAAGAATATAATAGTAGCGTGGAGATTTATCTACGACCATATCTGCTTCACTTGTAGATAATAGCCCATTATACACATTGGCTCCAAAGCTACGACATGCCTCATCATACACACTTTCAGGTAGAACGCCGTCAAAGAATTGATTTAGAATAGCTGTTCCACCGTATGCTCGCTTCTCTGGTTTCTTCAAATCATATAGACTCATAAGAAACCACATTTCTTGTGCAGCATAGATACGCGTGTGATTTTGTAGCATCACTGTTGCGAGTGAGCTACCACTGCGTGGCACACAGAGAAGAAAGATGAGTTTGTTACCATTTCTTTCAATCATCCGGTTTCCCCTGCCTTCCAAAACCTCTTTCATACATGTACCCAAAAGTTATTCGTTTTGAATAACAATAATCAGCTAAGTACATTATATATTTAAAAAGAAGAATTTACATGATAAATTTTCCAATTTTGAAAAAAAGTTTAGATAATTAGCTAATATCAAATAATGTTGATACGATAAGGTTTTACGTGATTCTTAATTTATATATTTCACATTTTGACTATTAGATAATGTAAAAACCTTGTCAGAACGCGAAAAAATCTGCATTCACACTTTTGCGAGGAATGCAGATTTTTTCATTTTTTTCTTTAATTAAATTTGCAAAAAAAGTAAAAAATAAAATATTACATTTTGGTTACAAAACCTATTTTTCTGTCATCATTTAGTATATTTATCCCATTAAAGGAACATTTGTTCCCTATTTTGGATCATTTAAATTTTATTTATCTCTATTTATTTTCTGCAATATGCGACTTAACGCTACAATGCTATCAGCACGTGTTAGATTTCCCTTTGGCTGAAATTGTTGGGATGGATTCCCTTTTAAAATACCTTCATTACTTATCCGTTGTATTGCAGAACGTGACCATGAAGAAGCTTGATCTCTATCTTTAAAAGCAATGACTGGATTTGAAGACGGCTCCACTGGACTCTGACTGATAAATGATAAGGTTCTCTCCAAAATAACAGCTAGTTCTTCACGTGTCACTGCTGATTGTGGACGGAATGTACCTTTAGCATCACCCAACATCAATCCCGCTTTAACAGCTGTATTTACAGAATCAGAATACCAAGCTGTAGACTTCACATCAGTAAAGGGAGTTTGCGAAGTAGAAATATTCATTTGGGATAAGCCTAGTGTTCTGGTTAATAATGTCGCCAGTTCAGCACGTGTAACCATACGCGCAGGTTCGAACTGATTATGCCCTGTGCCTGTGACAATCATCCGATCAACAAATGATTGAATATCGGCTTGTGCCCAGTGACCGGATATATCTTTTAATAAAGACTCACTTCGATTGAGAATCAGATACGTACTATTGCTACGGCTATAGATTGTTACTTCTCCATTAGCAATTGTAAATGGAACAGGTGTATATGAAATGTTTCCATTCACAGCTGATTCGGCGCGCACAACAGCGAGACGATTAGCGGCATTCACATTGGAACTGATGATCGAACGTTTGATATATTGATCAAATGATTGTATGGAACGTTTATTATTCTGCCCATCTAAAATATATCCGTCAAAATCAACAGCTGTACGTACATCATAACCAGCTTGTTTTGCTTGATTGACCGCCGGACTAGCATTAGATAGATCTAGAATAAACTTCTCATTTGGAGCTAATGTCTGTTGCTCAATCATCGAGACAGGTAATTCATACGTACCAATCGGTGTAGATAGGATAATCTGATCGATTGTCGTTTGAGTAGTTAACGATTGTTGTACAGCAGCTTCCCACTGCAATTGATACGTAGTAGCTGATTGATCTCCTTTGAGCGAAAGACGTAATGTATTGGCTCCATCGATACGATTTAACATATCATTGAGCATCGTCGCTGTTAATGTTGTAGAAGCTACCACTGTATTATTAGTGTTTGTATTCACTGTAGTAGGCATGGTCCAGCTGGCTATGGCTCGATTAGTAGATAGCCCTTCATATTCAGGTGCAGTCAGGATTGTCGGTAAAGTAGGATTATCAGTAGAAGGATTAGTTGTTCCTGATCCTCCGCTATTATTTCCACTGCTGTTATCGGATCCTGGTCTTGTTTTATCATCTTTGTCTGAATCTTTTTTGCCAAAATCAATTCTAGCTAATAATGGATCATGATCACTTACTCGTCCATCGGCTTCCATAAAATCAGAATTGATATGCACAATGTCTAATTGAGCACGGTTTGCGATCTTTGAAGTCATTAGAATATGATCCAGTGTCTGCGAATTGCCTTCATATACATAGGAATAACGTTCATTAGCTGGTAATGTATCTACAAGGTTGGTTAACTCTTTTCCTTTTAACACATCAAGTGTATTGGAAAATTGAAAATCATTAAAATCCCCTAACAATACAATATTAGCTTGACTGTTTTGAGCCAGTGTCTGCTTTACAAATTGATTTAATAGACTTGCTTGCTTGGCACGTTGAATTTCACTACTACGTACAGGTGGCTGAATACTACCATATAATGCCTGATCTCCACCTTTAGAGTTGAAATGATTCGCAATAACAATGACTTGTTCTCCATTAAATACAAATTGAGCGGCTAATGATTTGCGTGAACTGGCAAAAGCTTCATCGGTCGGCGCAATCCGTCCCGGATTATAGTTCAGTCCATTAGCTGTATAGGTGGCGGCTGTTACTGAATTACCTGCACCATTTGAAGCTACAGGTAAACTTACTCGTTCTGGATTATACAAAAATCCTACTCGAATATTCCCACCGGGTGCACCACCGTCTTGCTGATCTTGTGGAGATATACTGGCATATTGATAGGTCGGTCCACCTGCAAGTTGAATATCTTTGATCAATGCACCAAAGCTCTGACTTGCATCTGTTGTGCCATCATTGGTCTCTCCATTATTATCTTGAACTTCCATCAATCCCAGAATATCAGGATTACGAAGATGGTTGACAACATCATCTGCAATTCGTGCTGTTTTTTCTTGATCTTTGGGATTATTCCAAAAGTTCTCTACATTAAAAGAAGCGATCGTTAACTGTTTACTTCCACTTTGAAGAGTAGACACTTCACGTTGCAATCCATTATCGATCACAGGTGGTAATGCTCCTTCAGGTAATACTTTAAAATTGCTATAACTGTAACTCATAATTCCGTTTAGGGCTCCAGCAAATTGATCACCTGTACTCACCGTTTGCGTAGGCTTCGCACTAATGAGCAATCGTTTGGCATTCCATTGATTATTATCGATCACAAGTCCGCCTGCTGGCGTCACGAGCGGAGAAGATTTCAAATCTACAGTGACAGGAATCTCATACGTATATGGCCCTATAATAGATGCATCATTTAACTGAATCCGCATCCCTTCTAGACTCTCATAAAAATCAATACTATATTGCGTCGGATCATATGCTGTTAATCCGTTGCTAGCAGCAATTTGATTCGGAATACTTCGTCCTTGTTGACCTAGAATGATCGGAGCAGGTAACGGTTGATTAGAAGCTTGCAGACGAATAGCGGATGCAACAATTTCTGTTGTGGTAAGATCAGCTGCATCTGCGTAGCCTAATTCTTGATACTCTTTAATACTTCCATCTACACTCACTTTATCGCCTACTTTTAGCCCATGAGCGGAACGATAGACTAATATGCCTTCAGAAGTGCCTTCATTTGTATCAACGTGATCATCCAATTCTTGCAGATAAAAGCTTGTTTTGCCTTTGACCATGGTTACGATACCTTCAACCTGCTGTACCTCTTTGCCTTCATAAGGAGATCGCTGAGCAGCACCTTGAATATCATGAATACGTAATTGCAACGGAGGTTGAATAACCGGAGGTGTCCCTCCTTCAATATCTGCTGTAGAACGTGGTATCAATTCAAATGTATTATTGTAGCGAGACATTACGCCTGTAATACGGGTATAGACTTCACCTACTTCTAACCATGGATTAGCTGTATAGATAATAAATGTACCTGTAGCATCTTTTACCGTATAATTACTACCGCTTTTGCTAACGATCGTCACATTAGGCACACTGATTAATTGAGCTTCATATGTATTTCCTGTTACAAAATCAGTACCCACCACTGTTTGCGGAGCAGGTAACTGAATCGATGCATTCGTAATATTCACTGCGCTAGCAGACGCTTCGATTTGCAATAACGCTTTATAAGCCGTTAATTTACCACGAACTTCGATTTCTTGTCCTTCAGTACCCGGTAAATTCTGTCCACGTATCACAAGACCTGCTGTTCCATCTTGAAGATAGAGGTTGCTATACCCGCTACCCGTTTCTTCTCGATACGTAATCACTCCATGAGTAGATACAGTATCTCCTAAAGATTGAGTCCGCACCTCGTTAATCGGCATCACTGTATATACATTTTGACTCACAGTCTGACGAAGAACATTTGTAGATACTACATTGGGATGCATTTGTTGTTGAACTACAGTATCTGATACCTGTTCACTTTGATCGGCTGCTGATGCGACATTATGACCACCAACAGATATTCCAGACCACAATGATGTGACCAATACACTTGTAGATACCCCTATACTTATTTTCTTTTTCCACTGCACCATACACTATATTCCCCATTTCGTTTGTTAAAATTCTATGTACTACACTAAATTATCATAAAAGGATAAAGAATAATTCATTTAAATGTAAAATCAATATATTTATAGCGTCCACTTCCTTATTTTTATTTGTCGGATCATTTGTAACCTTCTGGAATTTATAGTATATTTATTCATAAAGTAAACGATATCTATTATTAAAATTATATTTTATAGGTATCAAAGATGCTTTAAGGAGGAATACAAATGAATGTGCCACGGACAACACGCAAATGGAGCACAGCCAGTCTGTTGATTGTACTCGGTCTATTGGTATTTGCTTTACCAGCTTCAGCAGCATGGAACGATACCTATAAAGGATATGCCACTTACACAGGATCAGGATATTCAGGTGGAGCTGTTTTACTTGACCCTATTCCTTCCACTGCCTACATTACAGCCCTTAATCCTACTCAAATGAATTATGGTGGGGTCAAAGCTGCATTAGCCGGTGCTTACTTAGAAGTGCAAGGACCACTCGGTAAAACAACCGTCTATGTGACTGACCTTTACCCTGAAGGACCTAGCGGAGCTTTAGATTTATCACACAATGCCTTTGCAGCAATCGGAGATATGTCTAAAGGCAAAATCGATATTCAATGGAAAGTAGTTAAAGCGCCAATTACAGGTAACTTTAGCTATCGGATCAAAGAAGGAAGTAGCCAGTGGTGGGCGGCTATTCAAGTTCGCAATCACAAATACCCTGTCATGAAATTTGAATATGAAAAAGCAGGTCAATGGATCAGCTTACCCAAAACGGATTACAACCATTTTGTCGGTGAGCAAATGGGGAATCAACCTCTAAACGTACGTATAACCGATATCCGTGGCAAAGTTGTAACTGATACCTTACAAGCATTGCCTAGCGAAGCGACATCTAGCCCTTATATCGTAGCGGGTAAAGCTCAATTTCCTGATTGATCTTTGGCAAAAAAATAAGCGCAGGAATGACCGCCTGTAAAGGAGATCATCACTGCGCTTAATAATCATTGAACCAAATTTAAGGTAATAATGTTCCGCGTGCACTTACATATAAAGTATACCATTCATCCCGTGTCATCAGGCTTGCTTGACGTTCTGCATCTGCACAAGCTTTGATGCGTTCTGGATTAGATGTACCAATAATCGGTTGAATCATAGCTGGATGATACATTAACCATCCTAATACTATCGCTTCTGCTGTTGTTTCTTTGTCTGCTGCCATTTGTTGTACCAATTGAGCTGTTTGTTGAATATGTTTAGGCTCATCTTTGATATCACGGCCAGAGAATTTACCTTGTGCTAGTGGACTCCAAGCTTGCAATTGAATATCTTCTGTCCGGCAGTATTCCATTAATCCTTCAGCAAAGTTCACTTCTGTACCTGCTTGTTGATTCACATGCACCACATGATCCACAAAATGAAGATGATTTAGACTCATTTCCAATTGATTGACTGCAAAGGAATCAGGAATCGCTTGTTGTAAAAATTTGATCTGAGAAGCGCTCATGTTGGATACACCAAAATAACGTACTTTACCTGAAGATTTTAATTTGGCAAAAGCTTCTGCCACTTCTTCTGGTTCAACCAATGGATCAGGACGATGCAACAACAATACATCTAGATAATCAATGCCCAAGCGCTCCAAATTACCATCTACGGAATGAAGAATATGCTCTTTCGAAAAGTTAAATCGACCCGGTAGATCGCCTTCACCCAATTGAATACCACATTTGGATTGAATGACGATTTGTTCACGCAGATCAGGTCTAGCTTGCAGTACACGTCCAAAAACTTGTTCTGCTTTCCCTTTAGTATAGATATCAGCGTGATCGAACATCGTAATTCCGATCGATAAAGCTGCTTCAACTGCTGCTTCCGCTTCTTTCACATGTTGCTCTGTAAAAGGTTCTGCATCCCAGCCTCCACCAAACGGCATACACCCTAAGGCAAGACGGCTATTTGAAATTCCACGTTTAGCAAGTGGCATTACTTTAGTCATTTTTATATTCCTCCTATCAAATGATAGCGCTTTTAACACATCTATACTCTCATACTTGTGATGCTAAATACAATAGCAATCTCTTCTGATCGTCCCTATGATATGCAAAGATATGCAAAAAAGAAGAGATTCTAAAAGCGAATCTCTTCTTTTGCTTACCATCTATGCTATTGTTATTTAATTTATTGGAATAATTCAAATTCACTTACAGCTACTGTAGAAGGTCCTGAATTACGATCAAAAATCACTTTGTACGTCTTGTAAGCTTTGGTATTGTCTATTTCGTAGACTTTTTTCTGACCTACTTCCCAGCGATAAGAAGATTTAACATCATGCAAGACTTCTTCCCACTGTTCACCATCGTTACTACCTACCAGTGTCCAAAACACAGGAGCAGTCGATTTGTTCGCCAGTGTTAATGAATACCCTTTAACAACTTGAGGAGCATCAAACGTATATTGAAGTGTTGCATCTATAAAGTTATCGTTGTCTGATTCCCAGTAACTATCTGATCCTGTATTATGATCAAATGCTTTCCATGCTGTATCTTCATTCACTGAAGCATATGCTCCACCTTCGACAGATACCATAGAGTTAGCGGCAGGTACCAGATTCGCATTATCTCCAAATTCGTATAATTCTAATTCGCTAACGGCTACAGATGATCCACCGTTGTTGGAAGAAATAAATAGAGCGTATGCTGTATAAGCTGTATCATTAGAAATCGTATACGACTTGGTCTGACCTGGTTGCCACTGAGTCTGATTCGACTGTTCGTCTAGCACAAGCCAGTTCTTACCGATCTTACCTGCTAACTGCCATTTTTTTGGTGCTTCAGATGTATCGTACGTATCTGCTTGCACTGTATATTGAGTGATTACTTTTTTAGTGTTAAATTGATAAATCAACTGAGAGGATGAACCAGCAGGAGCTTTCCATGTGCTTTCTGGAGTAGAATTATCGTCAAATGCTTTCCATGCTTCATGACCAACTTCTTCAGCACTTGCACTTGCTGTACCATTTGTTCCAGTATTTGAACTTAATACAGGTACTACATCATTGCTGTAATTTAGCGCATGTGCCGTTCCGCCTTGATATACAGTCCCCATCAATAATGCACCAAGTAATACCGCACCCGTTTTTTTCAATTTAAGCAATCCCATTGTTCAATCTCCCCTTTAAAATATTAGTCTTACGTGGGATAGCTAGACGTAGAAATGATCTATTCAGAATACTGGTAGTACACAGTTCTGCGGGCTGTGCATAGAGTACAATTATTGTTTAGAATCTACTTCTTTGTTTCCCCCAAAAAACGATCCGTTGGACATCTAATTAAGTTACATATTCATAAGTGGTTAATAACCGTTTTTCCAAACTTTGACACATTTATCATAAAAAAAGTTTTTATAGTTAAATTTTACTAGGTAATAAGTAATTAAAAAATAGTGTTATTGAATACAAATTTGTCTGTACTCCTCCTTTCTTACCCCATTTAGAATACAACTAATAAATAAGACATAGTACTTGTGGCGTCTATTATTATATTATGTAGTTTGTATATTACTACCAAATAACCACTATTTACTAATTAACTTATTAAGATGTTGACGCTTTATTCTATAGTCAGTGTGAACACTTTTGCAATACTTTTTTTGGAAAAAATAGGGATTTGATTCTTTTGACTCATATAAGAAGACCAAAAAAGGATATTCTACATAAGTAGAATATCCTTCTTCTGATAACTATTTATTGAGCAACTATTATTTACGTTCGACAACAACATAAGAAGATTCAGAAGTAACTTTAGCTCCCAAAATCTCAGCGACAGAACGTACCGGTACATAAGTAACGCCTTTAATTTTGACCACTTTATGTGTCATTGTTTTTGTAGTTCCATCAGTTACAGCTTTGTTGGAATTCAAGTGAAGTGTAGTCACAGCGCCAGTAATATCATCAGTCAGTGTGATTGTTTTGGTTGTTGGGTTCCATGTGAACTTAGCATCAAATTCTTCAGCTAACTGTTTAACTGACATTAGTAACACACGATCTTTAGTCACTACATCGTATGAAGAATAAGATGAATCTTTATCGATATAGATCGATTTGTTAGCAATCCCTGCGACATCATGTAATAACAAATAGACAGGTGAAGTCGTATCGAAGCTGCGCAATAACGCACCTGGTGTAAAATCTTTGGAAGTGACATCTAGAACACCATTAGGTGTTGCAATCGGATCAGCGACAATATTTCCATCTACATTCCAGTTCTCATTTTCGGTATGCAGATTAAACATACTGTAAGGCACATACTCTGAACTAGGCAAAGCGACTGTTAAGTCTACAATTTGCTTACGGGTATGCATATCTTTATCAAAATAAAGATCTAATGTAAGACGTGTATTTGTACCGAAAATCGTTTTGAATTCAGGCTCAGCAGAGACTTCTTTCAAATATTTATCATATTCAGACAATACATCTTTCAAAAACGATTGAACCTCAGTATACGATTCGTTAACAAATTCAGCTTTTGTCTGATCCAAAGTGAAGTAAGATACAGAATCTTTTTCTTCATCACTCATTTGTGATTCTGCATACGTGATAAAGTCATACAACGTAGCTAACAGATCACGCCAGCCCGCTTCATCCGTAGAGATACTTGTTAAGAAAGGCTTAACCAATCCGATAAATTCTTCACCGGTAAGTTCAATATGCAAATGAGTCAAATCTACAGACTCTCCATACACTTCTTGAGTCACAGAATCAACAGTGACATTGGATGGGTTAGGAGCATGTTTGAAAAATAAGCTAGCTGATTTGGTAATCAACTCTTTCGCTTGATCTTCAATTTGTTTCATTGTTAGACTAGCAGGTAAAAAAGCCATTTGTTCTTCTGTAGTTAGAGGTATGTATAATGGCTTTTGCGCACCAGACAACGCAATCGTGACTCCTTTCGTATCCATAAACATTTGGAAAGGTAATGTCATTCCACTGTAAGCGATACCACCTTCAACCGAAACATTTCCGTTTTCTTGAAGTTTGGCATGATTGATGTTCAATTGCATTCCGTTCAAAACGGTTGCTATTTTGCGCTCTTCTGCCGACGCTGTTGAAACAGGTGTTAATTGAACTGCAAGCGATTGTTTGGTTTCGATCGATTTTACATTAAGATCACCAACCATGGCACTATTGATGTCTAGATTACCTACAGCCTGACAACCTGACAACAGGACAAGGAGCAGTACTAACGGCATGATAACCCATTTTCTATTTTTCATAATGTTCCCCTTTCGATAATATATTTCTTTTTCATTATCCCAGTTAAAGTTATATTTGTAAAACCTCAATATCGTCATCAAATGATGCTATTGTATACTAAGTAGGACGAATAAATATGGTTTTGGAGGATAAAAAAGTGATTAAAAATGAAAAAATTAAAGCAATTGAAGTGCAGTTAACAGGAATCAATGGAGAAGACCTGGGGATTGTACCTACAGCTGAAGCTTTGCAAATGGCTAAACAACTAAAAATTGATCTTGTCTGTACTTCTCTTTATAGTAGCCCACCTCCTTGTCAATTGATCTCAGCAGGTGCCGCTAAACAAAATAAACAACAATCCAAAAAAAGTGATAAACCCGTTAAAATCAAAGAAATTCGCTTAACCGCTAATATCGAAGATCACGATTATGAAACGAAAAAGAATCAGGCTGAACGTATCCTACAATCGCATAATGCTGTATTACTGGTTGTCAAAACACAAGGTAGTAAAGAATCGGCTAAAGCTAAAACGATTATTGAAGAATTATTGCGTGATCTTCAATCATCAGGTAAAGCTAAAACAGGGATTCAGGTCAGTGGTAAGCAATCTATGGTACAAATTGATCCTTTAAACGAATAAACGGATTTAAGAAATAACAAAAAAAGCGTATTCCCCTGATCTATAGGAGAATTACGCTTTTTTTATTAGCTTGAGTGTGCCTATTTTTATTCTTGATGATCTTTTTCAAACTGTAAAGAAGATTGAGAACGAGCAGCAAATGAATCTACACGATGATGAATATGCTGACTCCATTGAGATAAGACTCTTTGTAGATCCGCAGTGATAACTGGCTTACTGATAAAATCATTCATTCCTGCTGTTAGGCAACGTTCCCGATCTTCTTTTCTTGCAAAAGCAGTAACTCCAATAATGATCGGCATGTCTTGAGCTGTATAATAATTATGAATGTGCTGAGTCGCTTCTATTCCGTTCATATTCGGCATCTGCACATCCATAAAGATAAGATCATAATGGGATTCTGTGGCTTGCTGTACGGCTTGTTGTCCATCAGTTACCAGATCAGCTTCATAACCATATTTACTTAGCATGGCAAGTAATACTCTCTGATTCGCTACATAATCTTCTGCTACTAGAATACGCATAGGATAATATTCGGAAGTGACCTGTACATCTTCTAATAATCGAATAGGATTAGAGCGTGATTCTATATCTAAAGGCAAAACAGCAAGATCGTTCAATTCAGCAGATACTTCTAATTTCAATACAAAGTAGAATGTAGCGCCCCTATTCTCGTCACTGGTTACATCGATACTTCCACCCATCAACTCAACTAGCTTTTTACAAATAGATAATCCTAAGCCTGTTCCTCCGTACTTCCGATTTAACACAGGATGCAATTGGGAGAACGGTTGAAATAACTGGGATTGCTGATGAATGGGAATCCCGATTCCTGTATCTTTAACTGAGAATTCTAACCATAACTCTTCACAAATCGCAGACTGTCCTTCTTCACGTTCTAACGGACGAACATGTACAGTAACTGAACCTGCCTCTGTAAATTTAATCGCATTTCCAACCAGATTTACAAGCACTTGTCGGATACGACCTGCATCTCCTACCATCCAGTGTGGTATCGACTCATCCATCTCAAATACCAAATCCAACTGCTTATCTTGTGCTTTAAATGTAAATAATTCTTGTACATTATCCAAAATCGATCGTAAATTAAAGGGCTCTGTATTCAGTGTCATTTTCCCAGCTTCGACTTTACTGAAATCCAGAATCTCATTTAACAAATGCAATAATGTCTCACTACTGTTGCAGACAATATCCAGATACCCTTGCTGTTGTTCATCCAATTCTGTATCTGCAAGCAGTCCACTCATACCTATGATGCCATTCATCGGTGTACGTAATTCATGACTCATCACAGACAAAAACTCAGACTTCGCTCGATCTGCGCGTTCTGCTGATTCTTTGGCTCGAATAATTTCTTTTTCCCCTGTAATATCGCGGAATACAATTACTGCACCCCGTTGTTCTCCATGATCTATAACAGGCGTCACCTGATAAGCAGCCAGAAAGCTAGACCCATCTTTTTTCCAAAAGACTGTTTCTTCTTCTTGATTGGGTTTACCTTGGCGGATTGCTTGAATAATAGAAGATTCTTCACCTAACACATCATCATCTTGAATGCCCCAGTTACGAATTTGATTTGTACGTGTAGAATCGGATAAATGATCTTCAATATCCAGCCCTAGCATCATCGCACCAGCATGGTTAATAAACATTCCTTCGCCTTCACTATTGATACTAAAGATACCTTCCGATACTGCATTTAAAATAAGAGAATGCTCATTACTTAAGCGTTCAATCTGATGAATATATTGCTTTAATTCTGTAATTTCAGTCACGATTCCATATAATCCGATAACTTCCCCATGAGCTACAATCGGTATATTGGTAATGTTGGCAGGAAATAGTGAACCATCTTGACGATATACATTTAATTCATACGTCTGCGGGATTCCTTGTCTTGCTAATTTAGCATGATGGATGACACGCTCAATACTACTTTCTTCAAATAAAGACAATATCGGTTGCCCGATCAAATGATACCGAGAATACCCTGTAATTTCTTCCAGGCTACTATTTACCGAGATAAAATGCCCTTTGAGATCAACTGCACATACACCGGAAGGATTATTTTCAAATAAAGAACGGTAGCGATGTTCATTATCTTGAAGAACCATTTCTAAATGTTTGCGTTCGGTAATATCTCTGGAGACTGCTGTATATCCATAGGCATCTCCCTCTGGGCTGTACACATACCGGCTTGTCGTTTCTAACCAGACATAATGTCCTTTTTTGTGACGGCAACGAAAAACAACCGTTTCTTTTTCATTTTTTTGCTCTCGTACACCTTTAAGAAAATGAACAAATAACGGTAAATCTTCTTTGTGAATATGACTATACCCCGGACCTCCGATCAATTCTTCTGCTTCATAGCCAAGAATCAATCGACATGCAGGAGAGACATATAGAAAAGTCGAGTGTTCATCATCAGCATGACGGGAGATCATATCTAATGAATGCTCGGTAATAATACGGTATTTCTGTTCGCTTTCACGCAATTGCTCGCTAATCAGGTAATGTTCGGTAATATCTTGAGCCAGTCCTATCAACTGCAATGGTTGCTGAGTCTCTTTATCAAGCGTCGCTTCCCAGTATCCATGAATCACTTTCTGTACATTGCCGGGTAACCGAATCCGGTAGCGCATTTCTTCGCTTGTTTTTTGGTGAATAGCCTTTTCGATACAATACTTTACCTGCTCCACATCTTTGGGATGTACAACCGCCAGATACGAATCAAGATTATCTTCAACTGCTTTTATACTTTTGGCATAGATTCGGCGAATATCTTTCGAAAAGTGAATCGTATTTCCTTGTAGATCCCAATTCCATGCACCCAGTAAAGCCATCCGATGCGCATGAGCAATAATATCTTCTTCTGACTTTTGCTTGGTGACATCTTGAGCGATAGCGAGTACTTTTTCTACTTCACCCTGATCATTTCGCATTAATTGTGTAAAAATTTCTAACCACATATAATGACCATCTTTATGTTTAACACGTCTTATAAATGTTCTGTCATCTGCATACATACTTCCAGGTTGGTACATTTCTTGTGCGTCTTCTTCATGGTAGTATTCCATTCTCATTCGAGAAACCATTTCAGACGGTTCATATCCCAAAATCTTTTTGACTGAAGGCGAGACATATTGAATATTGCCATCGGCTCCACTCACAGAAACAATACTGGAAGAATTACGTACAATCATCGAATATAAATCTTCGGCTTCCCGATCTTGCACGACTGTAATGTACATCATCATGTATTGTAACTGCTGTTCCTGATCTGAGAATACATAAGAAACATGTATAGATAACCACACAGGGACATGGTCAGCGTTCATCCAACGACGTTCTACTTTTTCTATGGTGGTGCTATGTTTTACTTGATCTGTTAGCCATTCATCAGCTACATTCCATATCGTTAAAAGATTCCGTAATTCGGACTCTTCATATTTTAATATTCGGCATAATGCAGGATTGGCTTGTACACATTGCCCTTGCGCAGAAAATATCGCAATACCTTCGGGGGTATTGGCATACATATGGGCTAGTACAGATTCTTCTGGGGTAGAAGCATTAAACACAAACCCATCCTCCTTTAATCATCACTATTCATACCGCCCTAAATTCGCAAATTTCACGAAAATTGCAGTCTTTACACTTGCGCTGTGAAGGCATCGGTGTAAAAAAGGATTCTGGCTTGGGACGATTGTAATAATCATCATCCAAACAAGACTTCATTTCTTCAATATATCGACCAATACTTTGTTCCACTTTAATAATATCTTCCGAAGTAATCCGATATTCTTTATATTCGCCTGTTACCAGATATTCAACACGAATCTGGATTTTCTCCAGTGGCATATTGTACTTTTCTTTTACATACGAAGCATACAGATACAGTTGATCTGAGAAATCGTCTTCACGTCCTGTTTTCCAATCGACAATTACTACAGTACCATCCGGTTTGCGATACAATAAATCCATTTTCACATAGACTTTAGTATCGAATAATATCATCGTATCCCATTTTTCAATTTCTAAAATCTTCATATCCGAACGTGTGACTTCTTTCCAGGTTAACGTATCGTATAAATGCCGAATACATTCTTCTTGCCGCTGCTTAATCGTAGCTATTCGGCTATTCAATGTATCGTCACCGTAATATATTTCGGAAAGCATTGTATGGTATTTAGGATTATTCAACCAAGCTTCTACATCTTGAGATTGAATATATGCTTCATTCAATAATTTACGCATTTTCTCTAACAAAAATGCTTGTCTTGGAGCCGTTTGTGATTCTTCCCATTGGCGAAGTGCCGATTCACACATCCGATGGGCCAGATCACCAAATAATAGATAGAAGTTGCGTAATTGTTTTAAACGATAAGCATGGACTTGTTCTTCTGAGCCCAGCTTTTCACTCCAACCATTATGAGCAGCATAGTAGTGAAAATAATATTTGCGTAAACATTCATCGAACATATTTGCTCGAGATTGAGAATAAGACCATTGCGGGTATTTTGCCATGCCAGACAGCCTTTCTATGACTTTGAACTATAGATTGTCATCATAGTTTAAATTATAACAAATATTGAGCTAATAACGAGGCTATTCTAGTTATTTTATCAGAAGAATTATAGAGTTTTTCTAATGGCAAAAAAAATCGGTAGCACCTATAGGCACTACCGATTTGTGTAAGATATACATAGATCCTATGAAGAAAGGATATCGACTAATTTGGAGAGCACAGCTGCCATTTCTTCGCGGGTCACTTCCTGATTCGGACGGAACGTCTGATCTGGATAACCACTCATGAGCCCAAGTGTATTCATTTTTTGCACACCTTGTGTTGCCCATGCAGATACTTTTTTAGCATCTTTATAATCTACTGGCGATAAAGTAGTTGTCGTAGACGTTGGTAACATTCGACCAATCATTGTAGCTAATTGCTCGCGCGTAATCGAACGTGTTCCGTTAAATCCGTTGTTATCGCCGACCATGATTCCTTGTGCAGATACTGCTTGTACATAAGGTTCTGCCCATGCTGGCATTGCAGAATTATCCGTAGTTACCGAAGCCACAGATACTGTAGGAATATCCAAGCGTAGCACTTTGGCAAGCATAACTGCCATTTCATAGCGATTCACAGCTTGTTGTGGATTATAGCTACCTGCTGCATCTCCTTGTACAATATCCAGACTCATTAATTTCAAAATATCTTTATTCGCCCAACTGTTGATTGTGTCTTGAGGCTGCGCCATATTCGAGTTCGCGATCACTGAAGTCCATGCTCCTTGCGGAACAGATGCTTTCAGATTATTATTCTCACGTGTTGTCGGCACAGCAATCCATTTATCCCAGTTATTATCATAGTAATAAACAAGTGCATTGGTAGACGGACTATTCGCTTGTAAGCTCACTGTGTCTGCTACAGCTTGTAGAGGTGCTACGATAACCAGTACATTTGGACTCGATGTAATCACAGGTGCACTATTTCCAGACGATGGATTAGTCGTACTTGGAACAGATGACGTTCCATTATTAGACGAATTACCTGTTGTCGCTTGTGGTTGTGCTCCTCCACTACCACCTGTTGCGGTCGGTACAGGTGTTGATGATACTGGACTTGTAGGCGCAAAGCTAACTGGTGTACTTGGTTGATTATTACCTGTTTTTTTATCTGAGTCGGATTTCTTAGAAGTCGATTTTTCTACTTCTAGTGAATATGATTTACTTGTCCCATTTGTAGACCATACTTTCACTTGCATACCTGTAGTAATCACAGTAGCTGAATTCACAGGTGATCCATTAGAATTATATACCAGTGCATATGCATTAGGTGTAAGTGTTAATCCACGTAAAAGTTCTCCAGCTTTAAGTTGAACTGGTAAATTACGAATCACTTGATTCTCTAATATGCCATAGGATAAGGATACAATATCGCCTTTAGCATAATTAGATATTGTAAAACTCCAATCATCACTATTATAGACAGGTTTAGATACATTACCTGCGATATCTACAAACATACCTGAAGACATATCTACATAATAAGTAGCGCCACTGTTTAATCCTTGTGTTTGCAAGTAGAATCTATTGTTATCCTCGTAAGAGAATACACCTTCTCCTGCTTCATTATAAAAATATCCACTTGAAGTTTGAATAACCATTTCTTTTTCACCAGTAGCTTCATTACGAATAATAATATTACCGGTAGATGGACGAACTTGTTCATTAAATTCTAGACCAATCCAAATAGGTGCACCTACACCACTATTATAATTAGTAGAAAATTTAGCTTCAGGTGCAGTCCGATCTGGCGTACGGAAGATCCAATTTTTCCCGATCACCCCTGAAAAATCATGACCAGTTTTATCTTTGAACGCACCCGGTGTAATCGATACATAATAATCGGTCTGATCATCTAACACTTGTGAAGTCTGAATATTCCAGACCCGTCCTCCGCTATACGTTTGGTAATCGGCACCCATGCCTTGCCCACTGGTAATATTCAATCGTTCGACTAACGTATCATCACTGTTTCGGTAAATATCAATACTTCCTTGATTCATTTCAACTGACTCGTTAAATAACAAATTCAGTTTTGGTGTTAACGTATCGATTTCTCCCGTTTCTCCATAAGACTGAAGTATTGGAGGATGATCGACTGTTTGGAATGTCCATTCTTTCGCATTGGGAGGAAATCCTTCAAATTCATTGCCTGCTTGATCTACAAATGTACCCGATTGGATATCTACATAATATTCTACTCCACTGTTCAATCCATACGCTTCAAAATAGAACGTATTGCCAGATTGATTCAAGTATAAACTTCCACTACTTGCATTGAAATGTCCACTGTAAGCATACATCGTCATTACTGCATTATTATCAGCCACTTCGCGAATAATAACACTTCCGTAGTTATTGACCTTCACATCTTCATTAAAGAATAGTTTTAGTTTAACAGGTTCTCCTTGTTGCTCTGGATAAGTCGTCGCATAACTGGCTTTAGGTGCAGTCCGATCTGGTGTACGGATGATCCAATCTTTCTCACTATATCCGGAAAAGCTATTTCCTGCGGTATCTTTAAATGTATTCGGTGCAATCGATACATAGTATTCCGTTTCATCGTCTAATAAAGTTTGCGTCTCAATCCGTATAGAACGTGCTCCACTGTATTGGTTGTAGGTTGCACTTGAAATATGTCCACCCGAGACAATCAAGTTTTCTACAGCTTGATCGTTGTCCGCACGATAAATCGTAATCGCTCCATTACCTAGTTCTACAACTTCATCAAATGTTAAATATAACGTTGGTGCTAGACTATCTTCAGATGCACCATGCGATATCAAAGATGGATTTCTTGTATCTATAGTAGTAGATGTTTTGAAACTCCAATCCTTAGCATTCGTAAATCTACCAAACCCATTGCCTGCTTGATCTACAAATGTGCCCGATTGGATATCTACATAATATTCTACTCCACTGTTCAATCCATATGCTTCAAAATAGAACGTATTGCCAGATTGATTCAAGTATAAACTTCCACTACTTGCATTGAAATGTCCACTGTAAGCATACATCGTCATTACTGCATTATTATCAGCCACTTCGCGAATAATAACACTTCCGTAGTTATTGACCTTCACATCTTCATTAAAGAATAGTTTTAGTTTAACGGGTTCTCCTTGTTGCTCTGGATAAGTCGTCACATAACTGGCTTTAGGTGCAGTCCGATCTGGTGTACGGATGATCCAATCTTTCCCACTATATCCAGAAAAGCTATTTCCTGCGGTATCTTTAAATGTATTCGGTGCAATCGATACATAGTATTCCGTTTCATCGTCTAATGAAGTTTGCGTCTCAATCCGTATAGAACGTGCTCCACTGTATTGGTTGTAGGTTGCACTTGAAATATGTCCACCCGAGACAATCAAGTTTTCTACAGCTTGATCGTTGTCCGCACGATAAATCGTAATCGCTCCATTACCTAGTTCTACAACTTCATCAAATGTTAAATATAACGTTGGTGCTAGACTATCTTCAGATGCACCATGCGATATCAAAGATGGATTTCTTGTATCTATAGTAGTAGATGTTTTGAAACTCCATTCTTTCGCATTCGTAAATCTACCAAACCCATTGCCTGCTTGATCTACAAATGTACCCGATTGGATATCTACATAATATTCTACTCCACTGTTCAATCCATATGCTTCAAAATAGAACGTATTGCCAGATTGATTCAAGTACAAACTTCCACTACTTGCATTGAAATGTCCACTGTAAGCATACATCGTCATTACTGCATTATTATCAGCCACTTCGCGAATAATAACACTTCCGTAGTTATTGACCTTCACATCTTCATTAAAGAATAGTTTTAGTTTAACAGGATCTCCTTGTTGCTCTGGATAAGTCGTCGCATAACTGGCTTTAGGTGCAGTCCGATCTGGTGTACGGATGATCCAATCTTTCCCACTATATCCGGAAAAGCTATTTCCTGCGGTATCTTTAAATGTATTCGGTGCAATCGATACATAGTATTCCGTTTCATCGTCTAATAAAGTTTGCGTCTCAATCCGTATAGAACGTGCTCCACTGTATTGGTTGTAGGTTGCACTTGAAATATGTCCACCCGAGACAATCAAGTTTTCTACAGCTTGATCGTTGTCCGCACGATAAATCGTAATCGCTCCATTACCTAGTTCTACAACTTCATCAAATGTTAAATATAACGTTGGTGCTAGACTATCTTCAGATGCACCATGCGATATCAAAGATGGATTCGTCGTATCCACGGTACTTACAGTTTTGAAGCTCCACCCTTGTGACCCTTGAATACCTGGAAAAGTATTACTAGAATCATCACTAAATGTGCCTGAAGTGACATCTACATAGTAAGCAGTTCCACTATTTAATCCTTGAGTCTGAAAATGAAATGCATTCTCATCTATAAAAGAAAAAACAGGCTGTCCACTTTCTGTGAGAAATGAACCCCCTGATGTGCTCATTTTCATAGCAATACTGTCATCTGCTGCATTGCGAATAATGATACTTCCGTACCGTTTATGAATAGACTCATCAAATTGCATTTTGAGCCAGATCGGTCTGCTTACGCCACTGTTATAATTACTCTCAAAACTGGCTTTTGGCGCTGTAAAATCAGGTGTACGGAATGTCCATGTATTCTCTCCAGTCACACCAGAGAACGGTACGCCATTTTCATCTATAATTACTCTTGGATCTACATTTACATAGTATTCAGTCTGATCTGGCAATGTATCATTTGTATAGATCTGCAACGTACTGCCACTTAAATTGTAAGTAGCTCCTTCCATACGACCACTAGAAACTTTAATTTCTTCAACTTTATTTTTATCATTACTTCTATAAATGCTGATTGCACCTGTTCCCAATTGAACTTGCTTAGAAAAAGACATACCCAGCGTAGGAATAAGTGAGGTTAATCCAGAAGAAGTCGGTCTAAAATCAATCAAACTAATGCCTGATGATGAAGATATTTCTGAACTTTGCAACCTAAATGTTGGGTTCGCTTCAACACTAGGTGTTCCATACACATCATTATTTACAGAATCGGTGTTATTCTCACTAGAAGAACTATACTCACTAGGCATAGCTTCTGCTCCTGCGCGAGGAATAATCGGAGAATACATATTAGCTAGTTGAATCAAAGTCAAACTGATACCTATAGCTTTGCTTGATTTTTCCCATTTTGTTTGTTGAGTTGGATTTTTTCTTTTTAGTTTTCCCATTAATAATGATCCCCTTTTTTAGAAGTTTTATTTATATCTAAGATTACTTATAGTTGTTTATACAAAGGTAAGATGGTCGTATACGATTTTTCAATTTGCTGCATAAAAGAACCATAATAATATAAAATGGCTTTTGCTTTTTCCACAGGATGCTGTTCCTGAAATATGTTTTCTACTTGCTGATATAGCCGCTCATAATGAACTCGATTCAACGGAATAAGAATCATTTTACTGAATCCATTATTTAGCCACCGCTCAAAAGCAGTATCAAAAATCGGGAATAATGTTGATAGTGACTCGATTTGTTGTTCTTGCACATACCAACTCATATCTCTAAAAATATGTTGAATTTCTACCATCGATTTCTGTACCTTTTGATGTTCTTGTTCTAACTGATATTTTGCAGGTTCAATATGATGTAGCGGATATAATTCCTGCTGATGCATCCAGTTAGAATCGATCGTATTAGCAGAAAGGTATTGATCGATTACAGCTGTCAAAGACATAAAGTTAGCCCCTGCAATAGCAGCCCCACCTTTAGTTGTATTAATAACTTGTTTGGGATTTAGCATTTTAATATACAGTTCCATCTCTTTTTTCATCGATAGAAAAGAAGGATTACTGTATATCATATTCCCTTCTACATCTTCCGTCTGAATCGATAACTTCGGATCAAATTGTTGAGTGGGGTTCACATAATCAATACCACTGGCATACTGATTGCCATTGTGATAACCAAAATTTTGCCCGACTAAAATAATAAGTCCACATTCTAATTTCGAAGCTATTTGAAGAGCTATAATTGCAATAGATGACGCATCTTGTACTACTGGATAACCTGTATTGACGGCAGGGAAAAAGTAGGAAGATACCGTGTCTTGAGTAGTAATAACATGTAATTTTTCACCAGGGTATTCATCTAAAATATGTTCTCCTATACTAGAACCAAAAATAAGAGGAATCCGGTCAATCTTCTGATCTTTCACTTTATCAACCACTCGATAATTAAGCGGATTTGGATCATAACTGCAAGCAGCATCAGGATAAATTCCATGATTGATCAACACCGAAAGGGAAGAACCTGCTGTAAAGATATAAGCAGATTGCTCCTCTTTAATTTGACGAAGATAAGGTATTTCTTGCTCCAAAGACGGGCCAGCGGATACGAGTACAATAGGCTTATCTTTGAAATATGGTTTCTGTTGAAAAATATTAGGTGTATGACAGACATGCTTGAAATTACGTAGACTATTTTCTACCCAATGAAGACCAAACTTTTGACTCACCATCATATTGTTATGCTTATGTTTTAATATTTGATCAAAAGCTTCCTTAAAACGATTGGTTTCTTGCTCAAATAAATATTCATATGATGGAAGAATCGCTAGCGCTATCGTTCCTGGCGTACGATCTATAAATGATTGCAAAAAATGAAGATAGTGACTAGGGGACGTTGATATCTCAAAAGATCTCCAATGTACATCTTCAAAAACTTCTTTGGTTATATGAGTAACAGCTTGTTCTGCAATTGCTAGACGAGGTTCATATACAGAGTAAGTCGCATTTGGAAATCGTTTTTGAAAATGCTGGATATGGTAACCCATGCCGATTCCATAAAAAACGATATGATCAATATGCTCTCCCTGCAATGAACTTAAAAATTGAACAGCTTCTTTTTCTGGATAATCAAAATTATGTAGATACGCTTTTCTATCTTGATACTCAGCAAATATATTGGATTGAGCAGCTTGATTAACAGCTGTAGACAATTTTAAGTGCTTAGGAATTTTTTTATGATGTTCTGCTTCTATTAATAATTTTATTTTAGGAAATTTAGCTTTCAAAAATGACAGACCGGATAAAGAAGTCATTGTGCCCTCTTTTCTAAACATAATATGTGTATACATTCAAACTGTATGCTTGTTCGATAGATATCAGCTAAAAACATCCTTATTTCTCTGAAAAATAGAAAAAGTCGCCAATATTAGAGCTCTCCCCTAATATCGGCAACTTACGACATTTTTTGAATATTATTCACTCATTTGGATAAACAATAATTTTGAGGCTGGCATTTTTGTGATGGATCGCTCGTTCCATGGCTTCTTGAGTTTGAGATAATGGATATTTGTCTGTAATTATGATGTTGGCATCCACTTTACCTGAAGAGAGAAATTCAATTCCCATCGGGTATGTATTGGCATAACGGAACACACCATAGATATCGATCTCATTATCCGCAATCGCAGGCACATTGATAGGAATCTGATCTTGTGGAGGCAATCCAACAATCACTAATTTCCCACCACGGCGAATAGATGATAACGCACTTTGTAATGCTTTGGGATTTCCTGCTGTTTCCCATGCGACATCGACGCCTCTGCCACCCGTTAACTCTTTGATCTTGGCAACAGCATCTTCTTCTCTGACATTGATCACTTCAGTCGCACCCATTTTGCGAGCAGCTTCTAGTCGTACCGGTTCTAGATCAGTGACGATAATACGTGTAGCTCCAAAACATTTGGCAGCTGCGACAGCCATTAATCCAACAGGTCCCATTCCCATAATGGCTATTGTAGAACCGGGCTGTAGATGACAACGTCTAGCGGCATGAATTCCTACTGAAAAAGGTTCATTCATAGCGGCTTCTTCAAAAGAAAGATGGTCTGGAATAGGAAAAACAAAGTCCTGACGCATCACAATATATTGAACAAATGCTCCATCAACAGGTGGTGTCGCCAAAAATTGTACCTCTGGACACAAATTATAACGTCCTTCTTTGCAATATTCACAATGTCCACACGTTACTCCCGGTTCGATAGCGACTCGATCTCCGACGTTAAAACGTGATACTTTTTTACCTGTACTCACTACTATTCCTGCACATTCATGTCCCAAAATAATTGGCTTTTCAACCACGTAAGGACCTATACGTCCATGCTCATAATAATGTACATCTGATCCGCATACGCCTACAGCAATCACTTGAATTAATACTTCATCTGGCTGAGGTGTAGGAACCGGAATTTCTTCGATAATGATGTGACCTGGCTCTGTCATAACAGCTGCTTTCATCGTTTTGGGAATCTCAACATGATTCGACATAAAATTTTTTCCTCCCTCTAGCAATCTGCAAAATTTCGTGATATGATAGCGCTTACTTACAGATATAGTTTACCATTTAATAGCTGGAAGTTAAAATGATTGGCTATCCATCTCTTCGCTAATTTCAGGGAATGATTGACGAAAATGCAGGGATTCGTCAATATATGGTAAAGAGCGATTGTACTTTTTGATACAAATACTCTTACTTTTTTTCCAGTTGAGGGAGTTGGCGATATGACTGTCAAAATCAAAGATGTTGCAAAAAGAGCCGGCGTATCCGTCACCAGTGTATCCAGAGTATTGAACGGTGAGAAATATGTTAGCGAAGATGTACTGGCACGAGTAAATGAAGCGATTGAAGAACTCAAATATTCCCCTAGCCATATTGCTCGTAGTCTCAAAAAACAAAAAACAAATACGATTGGTGTTATCGTTCCCGATCTTACCTCCAACTTCTACTCGACCATTTTGAGTAGTATTGAAGAAAATGCAAGTAAATATGGTTATAACTTGATCGTCTGCAATATTGCAGAGAACCTGAGTAAAGAACTCAAGTACCTGTATATTTTTCAGGAAATGAGAGTAGAAGGCATTATTATTATGCATGAAAAAACAAATGATGATATTGTATCGTTTGTGCAAAATGCAACGATGCCGATTTTATTTTCCAGTGTAAAATCTCCTGATCCTACATTTATGTCTGTATTGATCGATGATTATCAGGCGGCTTTTGATGCTACAGAGTACTTAATTGATGCAGGTCACACAGCTATTTCTTATCTGGGTGGTGATCTACAGGATATTACTTCAGGGCAGAGTCGATACAATGGATTTCGTGACGCTTTGATCAAACATGAGATCGCTATCAATCCTGATTATATTAAGTTTGGTGATTATAAGCTTCCTAGCGGACAAGCATTGATGAAAGAACTACTTGCACTTCCAAATCGCCCCACAGTTGTGTTTGCAGCGAGTGATGATATGGCTGTAGGTGCTTTGAACTGTGCACTCGATCAAGGATTACATGTTCCTGATGATATTTCGATTATCGGCTTTGATGGTAGTACAATCACTAATATTGTTCGTCCAGCAATCACATCGATGCAACAACCCATTTATGAAATGGGACAGATTTCATTAGAAAGTCTACACAAATTAATTACACGTCCCAAAACACAACAAAAAACAGATATCGTTTTACAGCATGAGCTAGTCATAAGAGATAGTTGTAAAAAAATAAATTAAATTCATTTCAAATTTGTACTTGTTATTTGTAAAAGATACGTAATATAATGTCTCATATCAAAACGATTTCAACATAAATTTTCTTCTAAGACACTTCATAAGTTAGTTAACCTCACATTATTTATCAATTTAACAGCTTTATCTTCCTTTTCTCAGTCCCAAGTCATTCATTGTATATGTAAAGGTAAGTTCACAATGTGGTATCGATTCCAGATAACAGATATCACATTTTTAACTTTCTGGAATCGATACCATATTATAGAAATTGTTGTTGATCTCACTTGTTTCTCATTATAGTTGTTCTTATAAAATGGCTTAGATATCCGTATGGTATCGATTCCATAAAAGGAGGAATTCAGTTGAAAACAATTATTGTCGATGAAATAACCGTTTCACCCTTGATTATAGGCACAGGTGATTTATCGAAAATGAATGGTACATGGATTTTGGATGAATTTGTAGCTGCTGGTGGTACTACTATTGATATGGCATACCAATACACCAATAGCGAAGTCATCATTGGACAATGGATGAAAGAGAACAACAATCGTGATCAATTAGTATTACTTAGCAAATGTGTTCATCCTCTCAAGGGTGAGACCACTGCCAGAGTCAATCCCGAATCAATTACCCATGATCTACTGATTAGTCTTGAGCGGTTGGGTACCGATTATATTGATCTGTATGCGTTACATCGAGATGATGAATCGGTTCCTGTCGAACCCATTATCGATATCCTTAACGAACATTTATCTCAAGGTCGGATTCGTACATTTGGTGCTTCGAACTGGAGTTACCAACGAATTCAACAAGCGAATGATTATGCAGAACGGCAAGGGTTAAAAGGATTCACATTCAACAGCCCTAACCTTTCTCTTGCTATTGCTTTAGAAGCACGTTGGCCGGGTTGCGTATCGGCGGATGAAAATACCACTTTATGGCATGATAACAACCAGCTACCACTACTCTCTTGGTCAGCACAAGCAGGCGGATTTTTCTCCGGTGCTTTTTCTCCAGAAGATCGATCTAATGAAGAAATGGTACGCGTGTATTACAGCGAACCGAATTGGGAACGTTATCGTCGTGCTGTGATCTTAGCAGATGAGAAAAAAGTTACCCCTACACAAATTGCGCTTTATTTTGTTCTTCATCGTCCATTTCCAACTGCCGCCATTATCGGCCCTCGTACTTCGGATGAATTGGCTCAATCTTTTGCAGTGTTGTCGTTGGATATCAACGAATCTGATCTACAATGGCTTAATTTGGAAAGGGATGAACGATCATGATCCAACATAAATTAGCTGCTCAATTGTTCACAGTACGCAATGAACTCAAACAGGACTTTATTTACACGCTCAAAGAACTTCGCAAAATGGGTTGGACAGCCGTCCAGATTGATGGGCTACATGGTAATGATCCTGCCGAGATCGCCGCTGTTATGCAAGAAATAGGTCTTCGCACTGCTGGGATGCATGTGGGTCTAGAACGAATGAAAAATGATCTGGAGCAAGTCATCATTGAAGCTGATCTTTTTGGTACACCAGATATGATCTGTCACTCTCTACCTGATGAGCACAAAAATGAAGAAGGCTATCTCTATGTGAGACGTGAGCTACGCAAAGTATCTGCTATTGTATCGCCAAAAGGTTATCGAGTGGGATTCCATAATCATGATTGGGAATTTCATACGATGATAAAAGGTCAATATGCACTGCAATATTTACTTGAATATGATGAAGCGACACCTGTCTATGCAGAGATTGATACGTATTGGGTGAAAAAAGCTGATCTTGATCCGCTCACTATTATTCGTCAATATACTCACCGTATGCCGATCTTACATTTTAAAGATATGACAAACGATGAACAGCGCTATTTCGCTGAAATAGGTAGCGGTACCATCGATTTTGCTCCTCTTTTACAATGGGGCGAACAGAATGGGGTCGAGTGGTACGCTGTCGAACAGGATTATTGCCCAGGTTCACCGATGGATAGTCTGGAATCCAGTCTGAATTATTTAAATACATTAATCAAAACGCTCTAATCTACCCGTATCATTTCGCTATACATGTGTATTCGCCAGTATGAAAGGAGTAGTGCCATGCAAGCCGAACTGGATTCCGTTCCGAAAAAATCAACGAAGAGCAAAAAAGCATCTTCGGCAGGACTATGGAAAACGATTGTTGTTAACCGCTACTTGTACCTGATGTTGCTACCGTGTCTTATCTTTTTTGTTATCTTCTCCTATCTTCCTATGGCAGGACTGGTGATGGCATTTAAAGAATTTCGATTCAATGCAGGGATGTTCGGTGGGCCGTGGGTAGGGCTTCGCTACTTCAAATTATTCTTCTCTTACCCGGATGCTACACAGCTAATTCTCAATACGTTTATTGTTGGATTCCTCAAAATTATTGTGTATTTCCCTTTCCCGATCTTGCTTGCTTTAATGCTAAATGAAGTTCGCTCCAAACGTTTCAAATCGATCACCCAAACGATCTCCTATCTCCCTTACTTCCTCTCCTGGGTGGTTGTTGCCGCATTTACCAATAAAATTCTAGCTCCTGATGATGGTATTTTCAATCAATTTATGGCTGCTCTAGGTGGCGATGGTAGTATTTTCTACATGATGGATGGTCATTATTTCTATCTCATTATGTTTCTGACGTATCTTTGGAAAAATATCGGTTGGGGTTCTATTATCTATCTAGCTTCGATGGCTGGAATCGATCCTACCCTTTATGAAGCCGCTGAAATGGATGGCGCAAGCAAATGGCGTAAAATCTGGCATATTACACTCCCTTCTATTCGCCCTACCATTGCTATCCTGTTTATTTTGGATATTGGTAGTCTGTTAACTACAGGATACGAGCAAAACTATTTGCTTCGTACTGCGGGTAACTCGGATTATTCCGATATTCTAGACACCTATGTATTACGTGTAGGTATGATGCAAGGACAGTATGGATATGGTGCAGCAGTTGGTCTTTTACAAGGTCTTGTCGGCTTAATCCTCGTTGTGGTAACCAACTATCTAGTCAAACGCTTTAGTAAAAATGAAGCCAGTCTCTGGTAGTCCTAACTCAATCGGTAACTCCCCTGTAATTCAATAAACCATTTGGAGTGATTTCATTGAAAACGATCAAACGCCAAACTTCACTTACACTTTGTCTCTTATTGTTCATGGTTGTGTTGTTGTCTGCTTGTTCTTCAGACAGTAGTGGTAGTGAAGCGACTAGCCAAGTAGCTGCGGATGGTCGCAAAAGCGGTGAAGGTGGATTTATCGCCAATCGTGATTTGACCGGACGTATTTTTCTTGAAGGTGATGGTGCACAATTACCTGATGATCAAGTGGGGAACCCGATAGCCCTCAAAATCAAAGAAAAAACAGGCATGACGATCAACTGGCAATCCAGCGGTGCAGCAGATGGACTACAAGAATTAACGGTAGCGCTAGCGACTGGAGATTTACCTGATGTGATTGAAGCTTATCTCGATCATGGTGGTCGCCCTGAAATGAATGTACTTCTCAAAGGTGCTCGTGAAGGTCTATTCACAGACTTAAGCCCTTACCTCAAAAATACCAAAGTGCTCAAAAACTATCTCGACCCAGATTTCTTACCTCGTGATACTAAAGAAAACGTGATGTTCCGCCCAGAGTTTGGCGGCAAAGTGTACTTTATTCATATGAATATCCCTGCCAAAAATACAACCGATGCTGACCGTATTCACTACCGTGGTGGATTATGGCTTCGCGCAGATATTGCAAAAGCATTAAATGTTGATCCTTCTACCATCAAAACACAAGATGATCTATACAATCTAGCAATCAAAATCAAAGCTGGAAACTTTAAAGATAATAATGGTAAACCAATCACTGTGATTGGCCCACGTAAATGGGGCGGTCAAGTCACCAGTACGCTGTTCAAAAACTTCGATTTCGGTAACGGTACACAATTTGATGTTGATAATGGACAAGTTAAACATGTAGCTGAGACCGATTACGCACTAAAAAGTATTGAATTTGTACAAAAATTGCTTAGAGAAGGTCTACTCGATAAAGAAGCTTTCAATATGGATGGTGTTCGTGCAGAAGAAGCTTACAATAATGGTTCTTACGCCATCTCTTCCTATATGAATATCGCTCCTGATTCATTAACGATGTTTGAAAAAACAAAATATTTACCAATGGATCAAATGGAAAATTACAAAGGCGAAACTGCTATTTATGAAAAAGAAAAATCAGGTAGCCAAGTAGTCGCTATCCCTTCCACTACCAAAAATCCAGAACAAATTATTCAATACATGGACTACCTAGCCAGTAAAGAAGGTAAAACGCTATGGAACTATGGTGTTGAAGGCGAAGATTACAAGGTCAATGATAAAGGGCAATATATCTATACAGACAAAGTACTTGATGTCATGAAAAATAACCCAGGTGAAGAACGCAATACAATTCCTTATTTCTGGGGAAGTCTACTTGGCAAAACCGATGTGAACAATAATAAAGATTTCGGTGAATTGATCCGCAGTGCGAATTCCCAACCGGATCGTTACAAACTGTATTTTGAATTGATGAATTATGGTAATCCGAAATACAAATACTGGGATGGTTATACCGCAGCTTCTTATTTAGCAGAAGTTCCTGATATTGAAGCATCACTCAAACCGGTACTGGATTCGTACAAAGATGTGCTTGTACAAGCCTTTTTCGCTAAAGATATGACTGAAGCTACAAAACTACTTGATGATTATCGTCAACAGCTCAAAGATGCTGGAGTCGAACAATACGAGAAATATTTACAAGAGAAATACAATGCCGATCCTTCTTCTGTCGTGTTCTATATTGATGCCTTTTTCTAAAAACAAGTCGTAAGTATCCTCAATGATCTGATCATGTTTTACCACTGAACTGCTCAGGGGATGTGATGTTCAAGCATCCCCTATCAAATTAAAACTGCGGAGGTTATGCAGATGGATAAAGCAGTAGGCAACGCACCGCTCAATGAGCGCATCGCTATTGTGATCAACTATATGTTATTGGTGGTATTGTGTCTGGTTATTCTGATGCCACTTGTTAATATTCTGGCGCTTTCTTTAAATGACGGTAAAGATGCTTCGCTCGGTGGTATTGCATTCTGGCCTCGTGTCTTCTCTGTCTCTAACTATATTGAAGTCTTCAAAAATCCAGCGGTATTGCAAGGCATGGAAGTCACTTTATTTCGTACGATTATAGGAACTTTTCTAAGTGTATTGCTTACATCGATGGCGGCTTTTGCACTTAAAAATAAAAACCTACCCGGTGTCGGTATAGCTAGTATTTTTATCGTCTTCACTATGTTGTTTAATGGCGGTATTATTCCTTACTTTATGGTTTTGAAAATGTTCAACTTGAACAATACCATCTGGGTATACATTATCCCTACCCTGTATAGCGCATGGAATCTAATACTGGTTCGTACCTTTTTCCAATCGATTGATCAAAGTATGGAAGAATCTGCGAAGATCGATGGTGCTCATGATTTTCAAGTGTTATTCCGTATCTATATTCCGCTCAGTATGCCGGTCTTATCCGTGATCTGTCTTTTTAATGGGGTTATGCACTGGAATGATTGGTTCTCTGGCGCATTCTATGTCACAGATGAGAAATTAAGACCTTTGCAGACGATATTACAACAAATGTTAACTGCTGCTGAGGCGATGCGTAAAAACTTATCCATGAATGCGATGATGAGCGCCGGTAACTCGGTCACCACCGAATCGATGAAGATGGCGATGGTCATGATCTCTGTTGTGCCGATTGCTACCGTTTATCCGTTTATTCAGAAGTATTTTGTCCAAGGGATTATGGTCGGATCGGTCAAAGGATAATTCCAATATCTCAACCGATGGGCGATTACCATTACCCTACAGAAATAGAGTACACAAATCGGGATGCGCTACGTCCTTAAATAAATGAGGGATTATCATTGAACGAAAAACAATACGATGTTGTCTCTATCGGTGATGCTAATATTGATCTGATTGTGGCAGGCAGTGATCAGATGCCACTTCCAGGTCAAGAAGTTTTCGTCAAAAATATGCTGATTCATATTGGCGGTGGTGCTGCTCTATTCTCGATGGCACTCGCTAAAATGGGACTCAAAGTCGCTTTTAATGGCGTTTTGGGAAGTGATTATTACGGTCGTTTTATTTTGGATGAGTTTAGTGAATTGAATATTGATACCTCTTATATTCGTCAAAGTGAACATAATAACACTGGAATTTCGATTGCGATTAACCCTGAACAAGATCGTTCTTTTATCACCTATATGGGTTCTAATGCTGAAGTTCGGATGGAAGACTTGAATGAAAACAGTATGCGATACGGTCGGCATGTGCATTTAACCGGTTATCAAGGTAGTCGTAATCATGATGCGTATATTCAAATGATCAAAAAGATTAAATCTTTTGGCGCTACGATTTCTTTTGATGTCGGTTGGGACGATAGCGGTGAATGGTACAGCGGTATTTTTGAAATTATGAGTGAAGTTGATATTTTCTTTCTCAATGAACTGGAAGCATTACATTACACAGGTTGTAGCGAAATTCGTGAGTCGATTAACAAAATGTCGCAACACGCTGAACATTTGGTTGTTAAAATGGGCTCACGTGGTGCCGTTTCTGTACAGAATCATCACATGGTCTACCGCTCTGCGTACACGATTACAGCAGTCGATACAACAGGTGCTGGAGATAGTTTTAATGCGGGGTACATGTATGGTGTATTAACCGGACACGATACAGGAGAATGTCTGCAATATGGCAATGCGTGCGGAGCCCTTTCAGTATCGGCTTATGGTGGCAATACAGGGATACCGGATCAAGCAGGAGTCGAAGATTTTATCGCCAAACAAGCTGGACATATTGCAGACGATTGGGAAGTTATTGTCTGATTAAGGGAGGCACACTATGTTTTTCACAGAAGATAAATTAAAAAAACGTCTTGAGCAACTTGAACCACTCCGTTATCGGGAGGCTTTCGAGGTATCCGAATACATCGCAATCGAAGATATCACAGGTGAAAATGGGATGCGCCCCCCAACAGCAACACTAGATCATCCGAATACAGTGATGCGTACAGGCGATTTTTGGAAAGGTAGAGACCGTTATCTATGGCTCTCTGCCTCTGTTAACGTTCCTGTGGCATGGTGTAACCATACTGTAGTTGGACTGTTCGACTTTGGTATCACCGAAGGCGGTAACAATGGTGGATTTGAATCATTAGCGTACTGGAACAATCAGCCTTATCAAGGTGTAGATAGCAATCATATCGAGATGATTCTTCCTGTGGGATACTCTGGTGAAGCCCGACTTGATTTCCGCTTATGGTCAGGGCTTGAAGGTGGTGGCATTCCTCGTGAGATGAATCATCAGCTCAAACGCTCACAGATCGCATGGTTGGATCGACAAGTGGATACCTTTTTTTATACTGCTAAAGCCATCTTACAAGCGATCACGATTCTACCAGAAACGGTGTATGAACGTTCTGCTTTGACCACATGTCTGGATCAATCGTTCCAGCTGATCAATTGGTCGAAGCCTGGCTCAGACCTTTTCTATGAATCAGTCTATGCTGCTGCTAAGCAGTTAGATCAACAATTAGATACGATGAAGCAGACTCATCCTGTCACTGTGACCGCTCTTGGACATACACATATTGATGTCGCTTGGTTATGGCGCTTAAAACATACCCGTGAAAAAGCAGCACGCTCCTTCTCCACTGTACTGCGCTTAATGGAACATGATCCTGATTATATTTTTCTTCAGACACAACCTCAATTGTACGACTATATTAAGCAAGATTATCCTGATATTTATGAAAAGATTAAAGCACGTATTGCCGAAGGTCGCTGGGAAGCTGGCGGTGGCATGTGGGTAGAAGCCGATTGTAATTTAACTTCTGGCGAATCGCTTGTACGACAATTTTTATTCGGAACGCGCTTTTTCGAACAAGAATTTGGTGTATCCAGTAGTTATTTGTGGTTACCCGACGTATTCGGTTACAGCTGGGCATTGCCACAAATTTTGAAAAAATCAGGTTTTGATACATTTATGACGACCAAAATCAGTTGGAATCAAGTCAATCGGATGCCGCATGATACATTCCAATGGCGTGGTATTGATGGTTCAGAAGTACTGACTCATTTTATTACGACACCGGATGATTGGGAAGGCGGTAATTCTTTCTTTTATACGTATAATGGGTTGATTGAAGCTCAGACTGTTCAAGGCATCTGGAATAGTTATCAGAACAAAGAAGTCAATCAGAACTTACTCTTATCCTATGGATATGGAGATGGCGGCGGTGGCGTAAATCGTGAAATGTTAGAACTTCGTCGTCAATTGGATCGTGTACCCGGTGTTCCTCATGTAACCACTGGACGGGCTGACGATTATTTCGAACAGTTGCATCAGTCGTTCGATCAGACGGATCGTTATGTGCATACATGGGATGGGGAGTTGTATTTAGAATATCACCGCGGTACGTATACCAGCCAGGCATATAACAAAAAAATGAATCGCAAATTAGAGTTGTTTTATCGGGAAACCGAATGGCTACAGACGATGAGTAGCGTCCTTCAGTCCGACTGGTCAAACTACAATCAGCAAGAATTAAATGAAGGTTGGAAAATCATTTTGCGTAATCAATTCCATGATATTATTCCAGGCTCTTCGATTGCAGAAGTCTATGAAGATAGCACCAAAGAATATGCCCAAGCTCAGCAGATCGGTGAGCAAGCATGGACATCTGCTTCAACAGTATTAACAACAGATGATCACACCATCACTGTATTCAATAGTTCTTCATGGGCAGTTTCGTCTACGGTTCAGATTCCATTTGCATTATGTGGAGCCGATGCGTACACATGGACAGACGATCAGCAACATCCTTTACAAGTGCAACGTGCAAACGATCACTGGATTGTTCACACGCCTCTCCTTCCATCGATGGGAGTACGCACAATTCACTATCAGCCTGTTGTTGATTCCGACGATACGACAACAGTAGATTCTGTACCTTTCTTATATGAAGAAGGCAAATTAGTAACTCCTTATTATGAACTGCAATGGAATAAACAAGGACAACTGATTCAAATTATGGATTTGGAAAATTTACGTCAAGTGCTTGCTCCAGAAGCTCGGGGCAATGTATTGCAATTGTTTGAAGACAAACCGATGAACTTTGATTCATGGGATATCGATATTTTTTATCAAGAAAAGATGGAAGAAATCAATCATCTCATCTCTGTACGTTTACTGGAAACAGGAACGCTTCAGACCATAATAGAATTTGTCTGGCAGTATGATGAGACAGTGATCACACAGCAATTAATCGTCTATGCTCATAGTCGCCGAATCGACTTCAAAACACATGTCGATTGGAAAGAACGTCAAAAATTACTCAAAGTCGCTTTCCCTGTACAGATTCGTTCTACAGAAGCTACCTATGATATCCAGTTCGGTAATGTGAAGCGTCCTACTCACTGGAATACAAGCTGGGATTGGGCACGATTTGAAAGTGTAGGTCATCAATGGGCTGATTTGTCTGAACGTAATTATGGTGTGAGTCTGCTGAACGATTGTAAATATGGCTATGATATCAAAGACAATGTGATGCGTCTGTCGCTTCTCAAATCTGCGATCTACCCTGATCCGCAAGCAGATTACGGGCAACACGAGTTTACGTATTCACTTTACCCTCATGCTGGAGATTGGTTAGATGGGCATACCGTTCAAGAAGCATGGTTATTAAATCAACCTTTTCAGATCGCTTCAGGTACAGCGCGTGTCTTAAGTACACAGCCTTCTTCATTCTCTATGTTCACTCTGTCTGCTTCACATGTCATGATTGATGCAGTCAAAAAAGCAGAAGATCACGATCTGGTTGTACTTCGTGTTCATGAATATGGTGGTATCCGTTCAGCACTTCAGATCACTAGCGATCTAAAAATCACTAGCTGGCAAGAATGTAATCTGATGGAACAACCGATTGGTGAACAACATCATTCTCCATTGTCGATAGACATTGCACCTTATGAAATTCGTACATTCCTAATCTCTCTTCAAGAGGTGTAACCTATGACTTCTCAACCTTTGCAACTCACGACAGCTATGCATGATTATATTCAGCACGTTGAACAACAATTGGAACATTTCCCTGAACTTCAGAGGATGTTTCGGAATTGTTATGCCAATACGTATGAGACAACATTACAGATATTAGAAGATGGTAGTACATTTGTGATTACAGGAGATATTCCAGCCATGTGGTTACGAGATTCTACTGCTCAAGTTCGTCATTACTTACCTGTGGCATCTAGTGATCCTAAAGTAGCTGATATCATTGCAGGTGTGATTCGTCGCCAGATTTTCTATATCGGTATTGATCCATATGGGAATGCTTTTAACTGTGAAGATAATGATAATCGCTACGATATCGATCTTACTGAATTGAATGCATGGGTATGGGAACGTAAGTATGAGATTGATTCGCTCTGTTACCCGATTCAACTCAGTTATTTATTTTGGAAAATGACAGGTCGTACTGACTTGTTTGATGAATCTTTTCGCATCGTGATGCATCGTATTATAGATCTCTGGCGTTGTGAACAATACCATGATGACCATTCTCCTTATACATTTATGCGTGAAGATTGTCCTCCTTCCGATACACTTCGTAATCAGGGCAAAGGTATGCCTACGTCGTATACAGGTATGACATGGTCAGGATTTCGCCCTAGTGATGATGCTTGTACATTTGGTTATCTGATTCCATCCAATATGTTTGCTTCTGTCGTCCTTCGTTATATGGCAGAAATAGCGATCGAGCTTTACAATGATGAGCGTCTCGCTTCTAAAGCACTGCGTTTACAAGAAGAAATCAATTTTGGTATCGAAAATTATGGAGCAGTGATCCATCCGCAATATGGCAAAATCTATGCGTATGAAACAGATGGTCAAGGCAATCACAATCTAATGGACGATGCGAATGTGCCCAGTCTTTTATCAATTCCTTATTTGGGTTATCGCCCTGTCGATGATATCGTATATCAAAATACACGTGCATTTGTATTAAGCGAACACAATCCCTATTATTTTACAGGTACAGCAGCCAGTGGAATCGGTAGCCCGCATACGCCGACCGATTATATCTGGCATATCGCATTGTGTATGCAAGGATTAACTTCTACCGATCCTAGCGAAATAGAATCTATCCTTTATATGCTGTCTACTACCCATGCTAGTACAGGATTTATGCATGAAGGATTTCATAAAGACGACTCTACTCTATTTACTCGTCCATGGTTTGCATGGGCAAATAGTTTATTCGCTGAATTTGTTAGTCAGTACGCACTTCAATCCAGTAAGGAGCCATCTTCCCTATGAATACGATCATTCCTAGCTATTGGAAAGACCTGAATGTATTGCAAGTGAATCGTGAGCCTGCCCGAGCGTATTATATTCCATATGCAGATATGCCAAGCGCACGTACACGTCAACGTGGTAAATCTCCTTTTTATCAGTCGCTAAATGGAGGCTGGCAATTCCGTTATTATGATGCTGTACGTGATGTAGAACCTGCTTTTTTTATGCCTGAATATGATGTACAGACATGGGACTCTTTGCTTGTTCCTTCTTGCTGGCAGACAAATGGCTATGACCAACAGCATTATACGAATCTAAGTTATCCATTTCCATGTGATCCTCCATTTATCCCTGATCAGAATCCGGCTGGCGCTTATGTCAAAGAAATACGATTACAGCATGGTTGGCAAGATCGAGAATCGTATCTTGTATTTGAAGGTGTTCAATCTTGTCTGTATCTATGGGTAAATGGACAGTTTGTCGGTTACAGTCAGGGCAGTCGTGTCCCTGCTGAATTCTGTGTAAGCCCTTATTTGCAAGAAGGGATCAATCGTATCGCTGTGTTGGTTCTCAAATGGTGTGAAGGTTCTTATCTGGAAGATCAGGATATGTGGCGTTATAACGGCATCTTCCGTGATGTGTATCTACTTACTCGTGATCGTCAGCATATTCGGGATGTATTTATCCAGCAGTCTTTGGATTATGACCATGATCACTACCATCAAGCTAGACTGAATATCCAATTGGACTGCTCCACATCATCACAAGAGAACGAACATCTGGAAGTTCAAGCGATTCTATTATCACCTGACGGTACCGAACTGTTAACGACAACCGCTTTATTGGATCAAAGGGGATCTTTAGACATGGAGATTACCCATCCAATTCTTTGGAATGCAGAATCTCCTGCGCTATACAGCTTATATCTCAAAGCAGGCAGAGAAGTATTACGATTTGCAGTAGGTCTGCGTCAGATTGAAGTGACACCTGAAGGTGTATTTCAGATTAATAAACAGCCTATTAAGCTTAAAGGTGTTAATCGTCATGATTCTCATCCAGAACTTGGACAGACGATTCCTGTACAACATATGCTGACTGATCTGCAATTAATGAAGCAACATAATATCAATACGATTCGTACTTCTCATTATCCGAATGATCCTAAATTTATGGAATATTGTGATGAATACGGATTCTATGTGATTGATGAAGTGGATCTGGAGTGTCATGGTATCGGTATACCTGAAGATTTTGCAGAAGGTGCTTTTCACCAACTATCTGTTAATCCAGACTGGCAAGAAGCTTTTGTTGAACGTGCTGTTCGCTTGGTGGAACGAGACAAAAATTTTGCATCAGTGATTATGTGGTCGATGGGAAATGAATCGGGTTACGATATCAATCATATTGCGATGGCACAATGGACAAGAGAACGTGATCCTTCTCGCCTTGTTCATTATGAAGGTGCGGCTCCTGGTTATAAAGGGCATGAAGATGTAAGTGTCTTAGATGTGGAAAGTCGTATGTATTCTTCTCCTGCCGATATTATTGCTTACGCGAATAACGATACTACTACCAAACCTTTATTTTTATGCGAATACAGTCATGCTATGGGTAACGGCCCGGGTGATCTCAAGTCATACTGGGACGCGATCTATGCTTATCCCAAATTAATGGGTGGTTGCGTGTGGGAATGGGTTGATCACGGAATAGCTCAAGTTAGTGCAACAGGTCAATCTTATTATGCGTATGGTGGAGATTTTGGAGATCAACCGAATGATAGCAATTTCTGTATCGATGGTCTAGTTTCACCAGATCGTAAGCCACATGCCGGGTTATTAGAATTGAAAGAAATCATGGCTCCTGTACGAATCGAAGCTTTAATTACAGTCGAAGGAAGAACAGATACTGCAATAGGGAATCAATTTAGCATTACTAATCTATACGATTTCACCGATGTATCTCACTTGATATTACACTGGAAAATCGAAGATGAAGGTCTACTTATCGAGCAAGGTACATTGTCGATGCCTAGTATTGCTCCACAAGATTCAGCTACAATTACTTTGCCGACTTTAGCTTTGCAACATCATCATCCGCTTCGTTATCTTACCTTCTCTATACGGACGGCTACAGAAACAGTATGGGCTCCAATTGGTTATGAGATTGCTTTTACTCAATTCTATATTCCTGCTGATGCTATAGCGATAGACGAAATTTTAACAGAGCGTTACTCTTTAGATTCACTTCGATATCCACTACAGACTACTGAACATCAGGGGCGCTTAGTGATCGAAGGATTAGATTTCCGTTATGTCTATGATCTGGAACGTGGACAATTTACAGAATGGAGCAAATCGGGGGTTCCTTTACTTCAACAACCTACCGAATTTACAATCTGGAGAGCACCGATCGATAACGATATGCATATCAAAGAAAAATGGTTAGATATTGGATATGATCATATATCGACCAAAGTATACAACAGCCACTGGTCATGTGCAGAAGAACAATCGGTGATCATTACGACTTCTTTCTCGCTTGCTCCGTATAGTAAATATCCTGTGCTGCGTGGTCAAGCATGGTGGACGATTCAGAGTGATGGAAAGATCGAATTGAAAGTAAAAGTGACTGTATTAGATACCAGCCCATTTTTACCGAGATTTGGTCTAATGTTTGCAATGCCAGCAGGTACCGAATATATAGATTATTTTGGACGTGGACCGCATGAAAGTTATATTGATAAGCATCATAGTACACGTTTTGGTAAATATGAGAAAACGGTCGATGACCTTTTTTACAATTATATTATGCCTCAAGAAAATGGATCTCGCTTTGAAACGCATTGGATGAGTGCTACACAAGCGATGGGTGCAGGGCTTCATTTCAAAGGTTCCCAACCGTTCTCATTTAATGCCTCTCATTACACTACAGCCGACTTGATGCATGCAACACACACGTATGAACTGGTGCGTCGCCTGGAAACGTTTATCCATCTGGATTACAAAATGAGCGGTGTTGGCTCGAATTCGTGTGGCCCTCAACTTGCTGAAAAGTATCAATTACATGAAAAAGAATTTGTTTTTGATATGGAGATTATGCCTTTTTTCAAAGAAGAATAGTTGAGGTAGGAGTTACAGCGCTGCGTTCATACTGTTGTTCTTGTCGTCGCTTGTTGTGGATGAATCCCTTGATTAACCGCTATGCGGTAGGGATTCATCCACAAAGGCGATCGCTTCGCTCTTTCAGAACAACAGGATGCCCTTCGCTACTGCAAGGGTGGTTATGGGGCAGGAAAGATGAACACCTTAGAGATAAACCATTTGAAAGATTAAATCTTTTAGGCTGGTTAAACCCGTTGAACCTAACGATTTTGTGTATGGAAAAGGATTAAATCTTGTCTCTGTTGGTGGTACGCAGAGGTGTAAGATTTAATCCTTTTTGTATGGATAATGAAATTTGTGAGTCTTTAATTTCTATACATGAACTGATGCTATGGGGTGGGCTAAGGCTTCAGGTGTACGCAGTTTACCATCGCCTTTTTCCCATAACCAGAGAATTGACGTGACACCGCGTGGATAATATTTGCTACCGCTAGCAATGCCCGATATAATCTGGTCACTCCAGCACCAGTAAGAATATTCAGGGTGAGTCAGCCATTCGACATGAGCAGCATCGGCTGTTTGCCCTTGTTCATCCCAAGTTAGTCCCATAATTTCCCGTGCGATAAATTGAGATAGATAGATTTTGCTTAACCACGAGTTGTTGCTTGTGGATGATAATTTCCAAGCTCCATTTTCAAATAAACAGATTCCTTTAACCAGTACTGTATTCAAATGTGTATGCAGAGCATTCAAGTAATCAGCGAATCGTCCATCACGTTCCAGTGCTTCAGAACAACCGGTAAAGTAAGGAAATACCAAGCCTTCGATCGCAGGAATAATCTGCGAATCATTGCCTTCGCCAATAACGGCCGGAATATATCCTTGATCGTTCAACTGCGCGGTTACTGTAGCTGCGCAGCGATCTGCTTGTGCTCCTGCTTGTGCTGCGTATTCGGTCTGTCCTTCTTGGGAAAATAATTTCTCTAGTGCCAAATAAACTGCCCAGCATTTACCTGCTAGATAAATATTGTTACGAGATTGACCCAGAGACACATCCAGACTATCGTAGGTGGTAATCTCAGCCCCACCTTCTGTACGATGACTATCCAGTCCCATTAGACCGTTACGCTGTTCTGCTTCAGGATGATCACGATTGAGCATACTTTGTAGTCCATCTTGCAATATATTCATATATTTGTCTTTAAATTCATGGTCTTGTGTCTGCTCCATATAGGTTAAAGCACAGCAGAGCCAGTTTACTAATTCTTCATGACTCATATATGAAAAGCAATCATCAATTCCTGCTAGCTCATAAGCCGAATATTGTGGACGGGAAAAATGATTGGCGATGCCCACATCATGTGTAAATGATAACCCACCTGGATATCTAGTCTGATCTTTAGGAAAACGAACTTCATCATAATAACTATACCGATTTACAAACAGTTCCAGTTCATTACGCACTGTCCACGGATTCATAATCAATTCGTAATACAATTGATCTGCTGTAAGATCGAGTGTATTCATCATTCGATATTCTCCTTCATTCACGATCCAAAGCGGTTGCTGATCCTCAGTCTGCAACAACTGCGTACTGCCGTAATAACTATGAATCGACTGTGCCACCATAAAATGCTGATCTTGATTCAATGCTTGATGATTACCAATCCAAGTATTCGCATCTTCACATGCTTGAGTTAAGGCATCCCAATGAGCTAACGCATATGTACCGACTTCTTCGATACGTTTGAAATAACGAGTGTAATAGTAAGACGTATCTATCCCTGTGGTGACAATGCCTTCTTTATAAAAGCAGATCGCAAAACGGAATGTACGTGTTTGTCCTGCGGGAACATCCATCAGTAACGCACCTACAATACCCAAGCCAAAATACAAATTGTTTGCATACTTTTCTTGCAATATTTTTTCGAGAGCAAATCCAAGTGCAGGTGTAACATCAGGGTCATCACATAAGATGGCTGTCTGTCTGCCTTGTCCAACGCCTGCGTAAGCATTGGATTGCATTTGCTCTACTGATTCATCTGCTTCTTTGATAATCCGCATCGAACGATAAGGATCGCTACCTTCATAACCGAAAAAGGCACGTCTACTCACTTCACCTGCTGTATTATCAATCGTCATTTCGGCAAATACAGCAGGCACAATCGCTGATTTGAGTTCTTCTTCATTAGCCTGTGCAGGATCAGGAACAGGGCGAACAGAAGAATAAATTTTGAACGTTAGATCACCTGCTGTCCATGTATCTGTAGCTACATCTAATGTACGCTCAATCTCACCATCCTGATAATAGACTATTTCTGTAGAGGTCTGGTCGGTCGGTTTCTCCTTTTCTACATCGTAACGAGAGCTTTCATCATTCAATGAAGTAAAAAAAGGAAGCGCTTCATACCGCTTGCCATCTCTCGATTGTAAGCCGATATAGATATTCTCATCCGCTGGTTTGCCCAGTTCTAACCCGAGTCCTCCTTTAGCTCCTTTGAATCCTAAGGTAAAGCTAGCAAATGCGCCAATCGGAGAATGTTGTACATTATAAAATGAATTTTTTTTCATTTCTTGTAACCCCTTTCATTTTGATAGGTATCCGTGTATGCTATCAGTAATTACCTTAATAGTTCAGATTTATCCTATCAAAGTATATTCTGTAAGACCATTTCCAAATCGCTCATCTATTTACCCAAATCAAGCATTATAGTGAGATTGGAGGTTGTCCATGTCTACTTCCTTTATTCCACCCGAATGGGGACAAAGTCTAGCTGAGACCATTTTTCCAGATGTGCAGACAACAATGAATTTGTTCGGTATTCATTTGCGTACAGTCAGTACAGATTGGCAATATCCGATTCACGATCATCCACAGTATGAGATTAATTATGTATTACAAGGGCAACAACTCATGACAGTTGGCTCGCAAAGTTATGTTCAGCAAGAAGGCGATCTGATGATCCTTTCACCCGGTACTTCTCATTCCAGTCGTACGATTGATGGACAGTCTTTTACGTATTTTTGTATTCATTTTGATATTGATGATCGGTTGTTTTTATCATTATTGGAACGGTTGAATCAAGTGATTTTTAGACAATCCAGTGCAGTGGCTCAAGCGTTACGCCCTCATTTGCTCAAAATTGCCCAGCCGATTGATCATACCGATGAACATATTATTACCCGTCGAATGCGTCTGCAAGCTGCGGTATTTGAATTGTTTGGCGTGCTCTGGGAAGCGATATCCAATGAAGCTGCTGGTCTAGCGCCTGCAAGTTATGCCCATGTCGAAATGGCGCATCAGATTGCTGCTCGATTGCAAGGCATTGCCAATCGCAATATTGTGCAGCTGGAAGCCACGTCTGATTCCCATTATGGGATTGACGATATTGCAGCCGAACTAGGGATCAGCCCTTCTCATTGCAATCGAATTTTCCATCAAGTATTTGCGATTTCTCCGCGCAGTTACTTATCTAATCTAGTCCTTCACAAATCCAAATTATTATTGTCCGATCAACGCATGTCGATACAAGATATTGCTTCGATTCTAGGTTATCGTGATATTGCTCATTTTAGCAGGCAATTTAAGCGCTGGTCTGGCATATCGCCCAGTCATTATCGCAAAAATCAAATGGTGATGCCTTCCGAATGTAAAGCCTAATATCGAACTTGCTCTCCTACTGGCGGGCAAGTTCGTTGTTGTGTAATGAATATTCTTCCTTTATTGTTATAGTTATACTTATTTATAATTTGGGATGATGGAGGTGTTATGGTTGTGAAAATGGTATTCCGATGGTTTGGAGAACATAATGATACGGTCACATTAGAGCAGATTCGGCAGATTCCCGGAGTTGAAGGGATCGTCTGGGCACTGCATGATGTACCTGTCGGCGAAGTATGGTCGCAAGAGCGAATCCATGAGATCCAAGCTACTGCTGATCGTTACGGTCTACATACGCACGTTGTTGAGAGCGTCAACATTCATGAAGATATTAAGCTAGGCTTACCTTCTCGTGATCAGTATATTGCCAATTATAAGCAGACGATTATCCATCTAGCAGAAATTGGTGTTCAGGTGATTTGTTATAATTTCATGCCTATTTTCGATTGGTTACGTACCGATCTGCACCGCCCTGCGTCAGACGGCTCTACTTCTCTTTTTTATGAGAAAAGCAAAATCGAACATATTGATCCGTTGGAATTAGTAGCTCAGATCAATGCCAATTCTGCATTAACAATGCCCGGCTGGGAGCCTGAACGGTTAGCTCATTTAACTGAATTATTTAAAGCTTATGAAGGATTCACTGAAGATCATTTATGGAGCAATTTGCAGTACTTTTTAGATGAAATTATTCCGGTTGCTGAAGCAAATGGTATCCAAATGGCGATCCATCCCGATGATCCACCATGGTCGATTTTTGGTCTACCTCGTATTATTCGTAGCCAAGATAATATCAGACGCTTTTTGAATATGTATAACAGTCCAGCACATGGGATCACTTTGTGCAGTGGCTCATTAGGAGCGAATCCAGACAACGATATTGTCGCTATGGTACATGAATTTGCCGATCGGATTCCTTTTACCCATTTGCGTAATGTGAAAGTCGAAGAAAATGGCGATTTCGCTGAAACGTCTCATCGTACACAAGATGGAACTGTCAATCTAACTGGCATTGTACAAGCGTATCACGAAGAAGGATTCACTGGATATTGTCGACCGGATCATGGCAGACATATTTGGAATGAAGAATGTCGCCCGGGTTACGGGTTGTATGACCGTGCTTTGGGTATTATGTATCTATGGGGATTATGGGATTCATTTCAATATAAACGTACTTGAATATCCTCACACTCCAAAAAGCACTATTGTGAAAGGAAGGGATAACTTTGAGCCAATCTTTTACAGGAAAAGATGATCATCAACATCAGCATACAACCGAATTAGAAGCAGATCCATTATTAGCAGCAGATGTCCCTCCTACCGCACCCAAAGCCCCTTCAACAGGGAATGCACTGGTAGACAAAACATTACGTGAAGTGATCCGTTCTGCTGAAAAAACAGCGGGCGAACCACCTACCGAAACCGAAGAAAATGCACTTCCACTTCACTCTCATCTACGAGGTAAAGTCGTTGTAATTACAGGTGGAGCAGGTGTATTGTGCCGCTCGATGGCTTATGAATTAGGACGACAAGGTTGTAAAATCGCGATCTTAAATCGTACATTAGCCAAAGGTGAAATGGTGGCTGCCGAGATTCGTGATGCAGGTGGTGAAGCGATTGCTGTAGGCTGTGATGTGACCAAAGAAGATAGCGTGATTCTAGCCGAAGCTACGGTGATGGCTGAATTTGGTGCTTGCGATATTCTGATTAATGGTGCTGGTGGTAATCATCCCGATGCCAATACAACAGAAGAAGCTTTTCGTGAAGAACATCTGAATGATGTCTCCAAGCAGACTTTTTATGATATTGGACTCAATGGATTCCGTGATGTATTCGACCTGAATATGATTGGTACATTGATTCCTACACAAATTTTTTCACGGAATATGATCCACCGTGAAGGTGCCACAGTCATCAATATTTCATCCATGAGTGCCTATTCTCCAATGACCAAAGTACCTGCTTATAGTGCTGCCAAAGCGGCAATCAATAACTTTACACAATGGTTAGCTGTTCATTTTGCCGATGCAGGCATTCGAATTAATGCGATCGCACCTGGATTTTTCTTAACCGATCAGAATGCCAAAATGCTCAAACACGAAGATGGTTCGTACAATGAACGTTCTGAGAAAATTATCGCTCATACCCCGATGCGTCGATTCGGTGAACCAAATGATCTACTAGGAACACTGTTATGGCTTGCTGATTCGCAGGCTTCTGGATTTGTGACCGGAATAACAGTTCCTGTAGATGGTGGATTTATGGCATATTCAGGCGTTTAGTATTTAATCCTACTATCTAATGCATCCTATATATGTTCATCATATACAATCAATCAAAAAGCCTGTTCTTTATCCCTATATAACCATGGGAAAAGAACAGGCTTTGATCATGTGCGTTAACATTTCACAAATCAGCACTTTGTATTATCTACTACTTTGAAGCCGCCAACTTTTTATCTTGTACATAACCTTCATAATCTTCGCGGAAAATAGCCCGACTGACAAAGCCCATAACAATAGCAGCAAGCGTTAACAAGCCTGCAAGTAAATACATATTGCTCATCCCAAATGTATCGGCAAACCAGCTTAACAATAACATCGCTATCGCAAAAGTCAGATTACTAAGTACACTCCATGCAGACATCACATTCGGTGTTTCGGTAGGAGTTAGATTCTGCTGAATCAGTGTTCGGCGAATCACGCCTGCAATCTGTACAGGTAAGCCAGATAATCCAATCAAGATCAAGGCTATCCACGGCACTACATTATATGCAAAAAATAGGGTGATAATCACATACGCGAGCAAGCTAATTAACATGACTGGAAAAGCATTTTTTTGTAGTTTTTTCACACGGGCGACTACAAATATTCCACCTGCAATCGAACCTACAAAAAAGGAAGCATTCATAAATCCCCACCAGCGTGCATCTTGATGTAACACCTGTACCACAAAAGCCAGTACAAATGCACCGATCCAAGCTGCTCCGCCTAGTGTATCTATATTATCAATAATCGCTAACATTCGAATACGCCGATTGCGTCCCAGTACTTTCCAACCTTCCGATAATTGCTCCCAACGTGAAACTGGCTGTTGTGCTGGCGATTCAGAGACCACTTCTGTGGCAAGCGTATCCTCATCTGTAATAGCAACCACAGCAGGCTCTTTACGTGGAGAAGCATAAGGATCTCGGATAAAAGCAGTAAAGATCATCGCTAACAAATAACAAACGGCTGCAATCCACATCGTTGGAATCGCACCAATAATCGCCACGATAAGACCACTCAAAGCCCAACCTGCACATTTGATAATCTGATCACTAATCGACATGAATCCATTTGCTTTCATTAATCCTTCATCATAAGCTAATCGTGGAATCAAAGCATTGCGCGCCGGATCTGTCCAACCATCTAGAAAAGACATACCGAACACAATAAGAAAAATAATCACATAAGCAGGAGTAACTGTACTATTTAAATAAAAAATTAAACTTGCAAATAATACGAACTGGCCGAATTGCGATCCTATTAATATAGAAGTCAGACGATATTTCGATAACACCAATGGAGCAATCAACCCACTAACAATTTTGGATAACATGCGAAATAAAGGAATTAGTATGGTGGTCACAAGCGAACCTGTAGCGGTAAAAACCAGTGTAATCAGACTCAGTAAATAAACAATATCTGCGATATTAGAGACTGTCTGTGTCCCCCATAACATATAAAATGATTTTCTTATCAACAACTTCGCTTCCTTTCATATCATATTGTATGTATATTCAATTTTCATTATAAATAATGTATAAAATAAATTTAACTAATTGTAAAAATGTCCATTATTTAGTATATGATTTTCTTTTTTAATTTGTCAATTTTAAGTATCACAACCATGTGTTATATTATGCTACATTCATAAACGACTTACAAGAACATATTAGACTATTTTACACTTATTTTCTATATAAAAATAACGTAATTAAGTAATATAAAGAAATAAAAAAGACTTTTACTGCTCTGATGGCAGTAAAAATCCTTTTTGGTATATCTTAATGATGGTTAAGCTAGGAATCAATCTTTATACGGATCAAATTCATTCGCACCTGCCATACAGACACCGATCGGTCGAAGTACATGCAGAATATCTAATGTCTCATGATGAGCATCCAGTACAGTTTGCAATTGACGGTAAGCAAACGGACTTTCATCTGTATCAGCTCCACGCAATTCGACGCCAAAATCATCGACAGCGGCTTTCATCTGTTCACGGCTAATTTGTCCACCTGAACGTGTACGTGTTTTCCAATTCATTTTCCCTGCGGCTTGTGTACGACTCATGACTCGTCCAGCTCCATGAACTGTACTATAGAAGGAATCTTTATTTTCAAGACTATCTTTACCACGCACAATCACCGAGATATCTGCCATACTTCCACCGATAAATCCTAATTGACCTGGCGCTGAAGGCGTAGCACCTTTACGAATCACAATCGTTTCTTGATCGTTATGCACTTCTTTCCATGCAAAATTATGATGATTATGCACTTCAAAATCAGCTTCTGCACCCAACACATTCAGCACTTCTTGAATCACATAATCACGACCTGCATACGCATAACGCCCGGCAAGCTTCATCGTGCGGTAATACATATCTCCTAATTCATCATTCATATTCAGCAGTACAGGTGGTTGATCCATATGTTCACCTGGTGCTTTGGCTAGAAATTCTCGTCCTGCCGCTAAATTAAGAAATCCACTAGCCGTTTTGTGACCGAATCCACGACTTCCAAAGTGATTCCCAATCCATAATTTTCCCGTTACCGGTTCAACAAATAGATCGACATAATGATTACCACTGCCTACCGTACCTAATTGATTACGAGCTAATTCTTTTAATAGATTATGGGTTTTAAGATCACCTGCTGTTTTGTACACATCCCAATTGGGATCATCGAACAGTTCATGATCGACTTTGTTCTTATTGTTACGTCCGACTCCGAAAGAAATCGTGTTTGCGATGTGATCCATAATGTTGCTAATATTCGGTAAGACATCTGCCGCCATGAGATTGGTACGGACAGCTTTATTGCCACAGGCGATATCATAACCTACACCCGATGGAGAGATTTGCCCATCATAAGCAACGACTCCACCAATCGGTTGACTGTATCCTTTATGATGATCCGCCATTAATAATGCTTGAACAACTTGACCAGTTTGCGCACAGGTTACCGCCTGACTCAGTGCACCTGCATCGGGTTCACCCCAGACTCGTACACCCTCTATCACTTGAAAAGCCATTGTATTCACTCTCCTTAAATAGTTCATTTGAGATGATTTCAATCTATAATTTATGCCTACAAAAATCATCTATAATCGTGGATCAACCGCATCCGATTCTAACGATAATGCAGCTAATACACATTCATGGATCTGCTCCAGACGATCACGCCTTACAAAACGCTCTACCGATTCTATACTTAGCGCAAATTCCATCAAAGCATGACGTTCTTTTTTACGCGTTTTACGTTGTTTGAGACGACTTAAGTTATTCGGGTGCAAATAATCGATGCCATAGATCATATGCAGATATTTCTGTCCTCGCACTTTGATCGCTGGTTGAATTAACTGTTTGCGATGATGCATTATCATCTTCTCTGGCTTGATCACAATACCTTCATGTCCGTCTTCTGTTAATTCTTGCCACCATTGTATAACGTCTTGTTCACTATTCTCATCGGTGATCATTTTATACTCTGTCGCCATAAACCAGTTACTATATTGAGCTAATTCTTCAGCATGCTTCATATGCCACTCATGTGTCTGATCCATAAAAGCTCCTGTACTATGTGCCAAAATATGAAAAGGAGCGATCCGTATCCCTTCCATGCCGTCGGTATCCCAACAATACTGCTGGAATGTTTCTCGGAAAATAGTGGCATTTTGCTGTTTGACCGTCCATTCAGCAATCCAGTCACTCACTGTAGCACCAGTACTTTGAGCTTTGCGTAATTGATTAACGATATAATCTCGATCCATTGTAGCCGCTTCAGAGACATGTCCATATTGAGAAGCAATCAACTCACGAGCTTTCAGATTCCATGGCACAATCTCTGTATCCATAAGAACGAAATCGGTCTGATACTTTTCAAAATAATCGGCTTCTTGTAGTTGCTGTTGCAAAGTTAATAACACTTCACGTTCTAACTCCATCTGGAAAAATGCTCTGCCTGTCCGTGTATAAATCGTTCCATGCAGAGGTCTACCTATATAAGGAATAGCCGCTTGTTCATCACGGAATAGTAATACAATCGCACGACTGCCCATATGCTTTTTCTCAGCGATCATCGTACTCACTTCTTGCGCACGATAATAAGCGATCGCTTCGGCTGGATGTTCCAGATAATTCTCTGCGACTGCCGCCAATGGAGGTGGTGTCATCGTTGGTGGAATATAGATTAATTCTTCTAACGGAATCGTATAATGTGAAATCGTATCTAAAGCTGTTTTGACAAATTCACTGCGTACTTTCACTTCTCCATAAACCTTAGTCTGAACCGTATATCCGTCAATTAGACGTGATAACGAAGGTGGAGCAAATCGTCCTTCTTCCCAGCGAACTAGCGGGCTGTTCGGATCTTGTGCATAATCAGCATACGCTTTGACACTCATAAAAGTCTGCTCAGGATAACGATATCCTGTCAGCATGCCACCAAATACAGCACCTTGATCAATATTGATCGTCTGATTGACGGTTGTAGGCTGTGGACGAGGATCATGTCCCCATACAATCCATTCCCCTGATGTATGATCGGCAAACCAGTCTTTACGAATCGGCTTGCCAGCTTCATCTGTTCCATCGATATCACCATAACGGCAATAATCATCAATACGTTTGGAATCTTTACCGATGAAATCATCTCGAATCCCGGCATGAGCAACGACTAATCGTTGGACTCCATGTTGTGTAAAGACTAGATGCGAAGGTGTGGATAACAACATGTCTTTCAATTGTTCTTTTAATATCTTTGTATCCTCTATACCATGAATCACTTCATATTGTTGGAATGCTTCAATAATCTGCTCATCTCCATGACTCATTGTTACCTGTCTACCTTCCAAATAACGAGCGATTTTCCAACCATGATTACTATCGACCATCCATGCTAACTTTGCGGTCAAATGATTGTGCCAAAATATCATTGTCTCTAGCGACTTCGGTCCACGGCTCATAATATCGCCAACAGATACTAACTTGCGTCCTTCCGGATGACGATATAATCCTGCTGAATCGGCAATATATCCTAAGCGCTCGATCAATTCGATCATTTCATCATAACAACCATGAATATCGCCTATGATATCAATCCCTGTTGTCAGTTCGATCAGCATATGGTTAGCAGACCGTTTCCATTGTAAATCTGCATATTTATGCTCTTTGATAATATATACAGAGCTGAATCCTTCACTTCGCAATCCTTTGATACTTTTTCGGAATTGATGAGCTTGTTGCTTGACCCGTTGTCGTCCTCGTGGATGTTCACGATGTTGATCCCGTTCCATCAATGTCTGTTCAGAAATATCCAGTGCAATCAGTATCACAGGCACATGATATCGCTTGCCCAGCGTAATATAGACTGCTCGATCTTCAGGTTGCAAATGTGTAGCATCAACAATCGTTAATTTATTTAAGCGACAGCGCGCGATTAATAGATCTTGCATGACTTTAAAAGCTTGATCGGAAATGCGTTTATACTGCTGATACATCACTTCTCCTTCTTCACGAGAAGGTCGCCGCCAATCAATATAATCTGTATCGCCAACCATTTGCCTAAATTGATCAGAGGACAGACTTTCATGCTCTCCAATATATTGTTGTTGCTTGAGTTGCTCAATTAATGTACTTTTTCCACTGTTGGATGCACCCATTAAGAGCACAATCCCAGCATGAGGAATCGTAATCGTGCTGGAAGATGAATCACTACGTTCTTCTGTCATTTGCCTGTTCATAGGTGCTGTCCTCCTATTCTATGAAATACAACCATTTGGGTAGGTTGTCCATACTGTTCATGTTTTTCCCCAATACCTGAAAGGGTAAATGTATACGGTCTATCTTGAATCCACTGTGTACAATATTGCTCCAATTCTGCTCGTGTCCATTCAAATCGGTGATCGGTATGACGAATCTCATCGTTGCCCATCTGATAGACTTCATTATATTCCCGATTCGGTGTCGTCATGATTAAGGTCTGTGGATGGTAATCTGTGAATAACGTGTGGATGACTTGTGGTAATCGGACTTCATTGATATGCTCGATCACTTCACATAAAATGATCACATCTTGATCGACCCAACGTTCATCACGATAAAATAAAGACCCTGTAGTTACCACCGGAATAACATAATCAGTACGTCCTTCTAATTTGGCAAATCGGTCAATCGCTCGTAATTGAGACTGCATCGAAGGCTCTACCGCCCAGATTTGCTCTACGCCTTCGATCTCTCCAAGACGAACAGACAACTTCCCTTCACCTGCACCAAAATCAACAATTTGCTCATGCTGTGGTAATTGGCTAACTTGTTCGACGATTGCCCGATAACGTAATTCATTCAACCGGATCACAGGAGGTTCTGTCTGATTTGGATCATATTGTTTGCCCTGATCTTCAGATAGTTCTGACTTCATTTCACTTGCTTCTGCTTGATTTGTGAATAATTCTGCTGATACATTGGTTATATCTTCATTTTTCGCTACTTTTTGCTCATATTCTTTAATTAACGGAGCAAATCGTAGACTGCGTTTGATAATAAGATTATGCTGTGGATGTGTGGATAACCAGCCTTCACCGTAACGTTGCAATCGCTCAATCTCATCGTCGCTAATATAATAATGTTTATAATTATCAAGAACTGGAATCAAAATATATAATTGGCGTAGCATGTGCTGTAATGTCTGTTGCCCGCTAATCTGAATATGACGTACAGTACTTCGATTTTTGAGATCAAATGAATAATCGATCTCACCACGCTCCATCTGCACTTCATAACCAAGCGGTTGAAATAACGATTCAATCACATGATCAGGCAAATCGGAAGCGACTGGACCCAGACTCATGTGTAAAGTAAAAGGATGTTCCACCCAATCTATATAATCCGCTTTGGGCTTACCGTTAAGTGCTGTACCTAATGCCGGACGTATATAACTACAAAATAAGCTACTCACTACCAATTCACGATCGTTAATATATTGAGTAATATCATAATGATCGGGGCTTCCTTTGACCAAATCAATCGGATCAGGGGTCACAAATAACAACACTTCGGTTTCTTCCGGCTGGAAAGACGTATACACCAGTCGTATTCTTGCACCTTTTTCGGTACGGTCATAAAGATTGTTTGGATTTTTGGCTAATAAATGCGAGATCATACTTGCATGTGTTCCAGTAGCTTTGATTGTTAAATACATATGTATCCCCTCCTTCAAATTCAGCTTTGTGGTTGTCTGGCTACGATTTCTACATAAAAAAAGACCGCAGACTTATTCGTCTACGGTCTCGACAGTGCTATTTACACTGGAATCATTATACGGTAAGACACAACTTGATCCATCTGCCGTGTATGAGCTGGCAAAAGGTACAAGCGGTAATCTATAAGCATATGTATTCAGCAAGAAAACAAATCTTGCGAGGTCCGATCAGAATGATAAGTCGTTATAATACGTATCCAATAATGCTGACTCTGATAACGTGGTTCGTCTGTATATAGATCCAATAGCGTCAAATTGGGATTATAACTCATCTTCTCGCGACCTCCTTTTGATGTATGGGTATTACCTTATTTTTGTGGTGTATAGAATACATTCAGGTCTTTCTGCCTGAATTGTGACCATCATATAACGTTTTTCCAGACAATGTCAACATGATCTTTATTACGTCATCCTACAGCGTAAATAATAAAAACCAAAATATAAAACACAACAGCTACGCCAAAACTTCGAATCGCCCACTGAATTCTTTTCCTTTTGCGCTCCATATATGCTTGTATTTCAGCATCATCATTACGCCTTCTAACACCAATTTCTCCAAATCCTCGACTGCTTAATATAACAGACAATACCATAAACAATGTGCCAATCCATGCCAGTGTGTTAATTAACAAAATATCTCGTCCTTTTCGCAATTACGCTTTATTTGGTATACATTATTTCAATTCCCTGTTTAACATACGTAGATACTATTCACTTGGTAACCATTTTTTTAAAGTTGTGTTCGAATCGCTCGTTGTGCCAGTTGAGTGATCGTTACATCATCCATCGGCGGGTTATGCAGTCCAAAGCGTACATCGCGATATAATCTTTGCAATGGATGACTCATCGCTAGACTATGAGCGCCGACAATACGCATTGCTTGATCGGTTACAGAGATAGCGGCTTGAATCGCTACTGTTTTGACTGCTGCAAGATCAGGGCTAATCCAATTCTGGTAATCCGAAAATGATTCTTTTCCAGTTGATGCCGAATGCTCTTGTTCTCTATCCCAACGATTCGCTACAGCATACATAAAGTGACGTGCCGTGGTGAGTTCAAGCTCTAACTGCCCTAATTTCTGCTGGATATGAGGTAAATGAATAATCGGCTCATTGACACTATTCGGTTGATACGTCGATGCAAAATCGAGCGCATGTTGTCTTGCCGCTATCGCTATTCCTAGATAACTGGCTGGAATATTCATCATATATGCACTTAATTCCCATTTACGCGGTTGATTGGGATTCACATTCGGACGTATACCCACGCAAGCTTTAGCAGGTAATATAACATTTTCTAATACTAGATTGTGACTAGCCGTTCCGCGCATCCCTACCATATCCCAGACAGGATCTATCGATACACCTTCTACAGTACGTGGAATCAGAAAATCAGCTACATTCCCATCCGGTTCAAGCGTGGCTGAGATCAGAAAATAATCAAGCATCGGTGACATCGTTGTAAATGATTTTCTGCCATTCAATACATAATTCTCTCCTGAACGAGTCGCTTGGGTCTGGGGCTTACCTCCACGTGAAGGACTGCCTGTTGCCGCTTCAGAATCCGCTCGATTGATTAAAGCACCATGCTCAACCACATCACGACATAGATCAGCAAAAACCTCTTCATCCCAAGCCCGACTTTGTGATAAATTAAACATCGAAATATGATGCCAACCTATCGCAATCGCTGTCGGTGCATCCACTTGTGCGATCCGTTCCTGACAGAGCAAAAAGTCAGTCAGTGAAATGCTTTTCCCACCATACTCTGTAGGAACAGAAAATGTATGATAGCCTGCATCTTTGAGCGCTTGGATCAATTCTGTATTTAACTGATTATGTTCATCCGCTTCTACTGCTCCATCTGCATACTGATCTGCTATATCTCCGATCCATTGAACCAATTCCTGTTGCTCCGCAGTCACAGCAAAATAATTCTGTATATTCATCATCCTATGCACCCCGTTTATTAGATTCAAATAACTATTTAACTTCTATAGTCAATTTTACTTTTGCAGTTTGTCTGTGCTTTATAAATGGTATTTATTAAACTATAACTATTATTCATTTACATAAATTATAGTTTGAGGTGTTCACATGTTAGTAGAAAATAGTACAGGTAAAATGATCCACATGTGTATAACTCCAATAAAATTAATTGATATTCAGCATACAAAATCAGACTGGACACTTACATTTGATTGGACATTATATTTCGAGTACCCGAACGTTGAAGTTTACATATTAACTACTAAGCATTCTACTTATGTTGAAGGTGCTATTGCTTTAGAAAACAGAGGAGATCATGTATGGATACATTTAATTGAAAAAGCTCCCCGCAATCGTGGCTCACAGGAAAAATATAAATATATAGCACATCATTTATTTGCATTTGCTACAAAAAGACATTTAGAGCAAGGTGGAGACGGCTTTGTTGCTTTCGATTCCAAAACAGGATTGATTACACATTATATAAAAGAATATGGTGCAGAACGTATCGGTTCAACTCGAATGATGATACCTTGTCTTGCTGGACAACATTTAATTGATGTATACTTAAGCAAAGGTGGTGGATGAAATGAAAAAGCAAACTACCCAAACCAACCTATCTAAAAAAAATATTTCCTCTATTACATCATTAACAAAAAATCGTTTTTCTAACTATGAAGTTTCCCCAACAATTCCTGGATCAAATGATCAATTAAGAGATAAAGAAGTAAGTGATGCTATTGCTAATTGGAAAAATTCAAATCAATCATCGATCAAAGTTCGCCCATGAGGCGGACTTTTTTTGTATTATTCCACATTTGCAAATGATGCACGTATTTCAGTAGGTGAACCGTTGCGATATTTTTTAAACGTACGACTGAAATAAGAAATATCGTTATATCCTGAAGCCATCGCGATCTCGGCTACCGTCATACTGCTATTGAGCAATAAATATTCGGCTCGATTAATACGTACACGATTGATATATTCAGTCACTGTCCGATTCGTTAATTCGTGAAAAAGACGACTAAAATGAAAACGACTTAACCCTGCCATTTGAGCCAATAGTTCTACAGGAATCTCCTCTGCATAATGCTGTTCGATATGTTGCAAAATCGGTGTAAATCGTTCTAAATTCTTGATTCGACTGTGATGATTTTGCCAGTTCGAATCTTCAATTACATATTGACGTACAAGCATCGCAAGCAAGCGATACATATTAGATTTGATCGATAACTCATACCCCAAATGACGTGTTTTGAATTCATGTATAATCTCGGTCATACACTGATCAAGTGCAGGATCTTCTGTAATATAACTTTGAAAAAGTAAACGATTCTGCGTCATCGGTGTAATAAATTTGGTCTCGACCGCATCTTGAGAAAGACTTTGTAATGAAGACAGATCCGCAATAAGCGCATAATAAACCAGATGATTACATAGACTCATTCCATGATGCAGATCGTTACTATTCAGCACAATTATATCTCCTGCGTGTACATGAATGGGTACCGAATTACATTCTATAATCGCTTCGCCTTCTTCAAAATAAAGAAACTCCATATGAGGATGCCAGTGATGCGGGAAAAGAATCTGCCCGTACTCTGAAGAATGGCAAAAATTCATTTTGATTGGAAAATAAGGATCAGGCATATTCATCGGTTCTTGCAAATCTACAGGCCAGTTCATTTCCCTACTCCTTTACCAGCAAAATGCACATTCACATTGCTTTTCTTTCTTTATTGTATCATTTCAAATCGCACAATAGTACAAACAAACCGCACACCGCTTCATGACCACCATGACGATCCATTATATAATTTCAACAAAGCAATAGCTTTTACCAGAGAAATACATATTTCATACTATTTCAACCTAAAGGAGACTATCTATGACAGCCAAAATTGGAATCGGTGTAATCGGTGTAGGCAGTATCTCAGAATTTCATTTGAAGCCTTATCACAAGCATTCAGATGTACAGATTATCGGTGTCTGTGATCTCAATGCAGAACGTGCAGAGACAGTCGCTAGACAATATGAAGGCGCTACCGCTTATACAAACTATCAGGATCTGCTGGATAACCCGGCTATAGATGCTGTCAGTATTTGTACATGGAATAACAGTCATGCCGAAATTAGTATCGCTGCTCTACAAGCAGGCAAACATGTACTGGTCGAAAAGCCTCTTTGTCGTACGGTCGAAGAAGCAGAACAAGTACAAGCTGCGGTAAAGGCATCAGGCAAATTACTACAAGTCGGATTTGTACGTCGCTATGATGCTAATGCACAGATGTTGAAGCAATTTAGTCAACAAGGAGACTTCGGTACTATTTATTATGCCAAAGCTTCTTATATTCGTCGTCTTGGGAATCCAGGTGGTTGGTTTAGTGATATTGAACGTTCCGGTGGAGGGCCTTTAATCGATATTGGTGTACATGCCATCGATCTCTGCTGGTATCTCATGGGGCGACCTGAACCGTTATCGGTGAGTGGGAATACGTATTACGAACTCGGTAATCGAGCCAATGTAGAACATCTATCCCGTTATCAAGCTGCGGATTATGATGCTACTCAGAACAATGTTGAAGATATGGCAAATGCAATGATCCGCTTTACCAATGGCGCTTCATTAATAGTAGATGTAAGCTTTAGCCTGCATGCCAAGCAAAATGAAGGCATGATCAAATTGTATGGCACTAAAGGTGGTTTTGAAGTCGATCCTGCGGTTCATATCACTACTGAAAAATACAATACAGTTCTCAATATAGAACCTCAGACCGATCATAAAGATTTTCAATTTGAACAAGCTTTTGATAATGAAATCAAGCATTTTATCGACTGTATTCAGACAGGTAAGCAACCACTAAGCCCTGTTGAAGATGGTGTACAGATGATGCGTATGCTTACAGCTATCTACGAATCTGCCAAGCTTGGCAAGGAGGTACAATTATGAAACTTGGACTGAGCACTTATAGTCTACACGGGCAATTAAGTTCGGGTGCAATGAATGTAGTGGATGTGATCGATTTTGCCGCAGATCATGGAGCTGTTCATGTGGAGATTGTACCGCTAAGCTATAATTTGACCGAACAGCCTGAACTGATCGAACACATTGTTCAGCGAGCCAAAGAGCGAGATATCGAAATTTCTAATTATGCTATTGGAGCTAACTTTCTAACCGATAGCGATGAAGCCTATGAGAAAGAAATACAGCGTGTGATGGATGAAGTCAATATCGCCCATCAATTAGGGGTCAAATTAATGCGTCATGATGTAGCTTCATCTACAGACGTATCGATTCAACATTTCAACCAACAATTAGATCGCCTCGCTTCAGCTTGTCGACGTATCGCAGATCATGCACAGCAGTATGGAATCACGACCAGTGTCGAAAATCATGGTTTCTTTATTCAACAAGCTGATCGTGTACAAGCACTTATCCAAGCTGTTGATCGCCCCAATTACAAAACAACACTCGATATCGGCAACTTTTTATGTGCCGATGAAAATCCAATCGCAGCTGTTCCTCAAAATTTGCCATATGCTTCGATGGTGCATGTGAAGGATTTCTATATTCGTCCTGCTTATCGTCATCCAGGTGAAGGTTGGTTTACCAGTACAGCTGGACAATATCTACGTGGAGCGATCATTGGTCAGGGTGATATTGATATGTGGGAAGTACTGCGGATTGTAAAGCAGTCTGGATATAATGGATATGTTTCTGTGGAATTTGAAGGATTAGAAAATGACTTGCTTGGCGCTCGAATCGGACTTGAGAATGTACAAAGAATATGGGAAGAGGTGTAATGACATGGTCACAACATTAGGCAAGATTGGTGTTATCTCTGATAGCTTTGGTCTAGGACTCAAAGCCGATTTGCAAAAAGCAAAAGAAGTCGGCGCAGACGGTGTACAGATTTGGGCAACACAGGGTGAAATGGACCCTGATCACTTAGATGCACAAGCTCGTGCTGAACTCAAACAATATTTGGCTGAACTTGGACTGGAAGTGTCTGCTTTATGTGCAGATTATGGAGGCCACGGATTTCGTAATGAAGCAGATAATGTCTGGAAAATCGAAAAATCCAAAAAAGTCATGACGCTGGCACTTGAGCTAGGCAGTCCGATCGTAACCACTCATATCGGTATTGTGCCTGAAGATGAGAACGATCCTATGTATAAAGTGATGCAATCGGCGTGTAATGAACTGGCTGCTTTTGCTTCTGATTTAGGCGGTTATTTTGCGATAGAGACTGGCCCTGAACCTGCATCACGTCTCAAATCTTTTCTCGATTCTTTAGAAAGTAAAGGCGTTGCAGTCAACTACGATCCAGCAAATATGGTGATGGTTACAGGCGATGATCCGGTGCAAGGTGTATATACATTACGTGACTATATCGTGCATACTCATGTCAAAGATGGCGTTCGTACACGTGAGGTCAATCCGCATGATGTGTATGGTGACCTGAGTCATGAACAGATCGCTGCGATGAATAATGGAAGTATTGGATTTAGCGAGGTTCCACTGGGTGAAGGAAGCGTTGATTTCCAAGCGTATTTTGCCGCTTTACAAGATATCGGGTATACCGGTTATCTGACGATCGAACGTGAAGTCGGTGACCAACCCGAGCAAGATATTCGGCAAGCCGTTTCGTTTATTCAACAATACAAATCAACTCAATAATTAAGCTTGATTAGGATAAATATGAAAGCCTTTAAATGATCGATTAATGATCTTTTGAAGGCTTTTTTCACCTTTTAGACGTTTAGATCAATTGTTGCAAATTCAGACTCACTTGTACCACTTTATGCTGTGGTTCATGATTGCCTTTGATCTGTGCATGCACTAACTCTACAGCTAATCTCGCTATCGTTCGTTCATCTTGCTTCAAGTAACCGATACCTGGCAATTCTGGATTATCAAAAGAAATCAATTCTACATCCTCTGTCTTTCCCAGTTCTACTAGTGAAGCATATGTTAATTTGGCTGCTTCTGCACTTAAAGCCAGTACAGCAGTCACCTGTGAATGGTGATTCATGAAATGGGTAATATATTCTTTTCCCTGCTCATTACGCAAAATATCCAACGGAATATGACACCATAGATTTTTGTCGATTGAGATATGATGATCGATATATGCTTTTTCAAAACCCGATGTACGATCTTCAATGACGGTATTGGTTCGATCCGGTGAAATTAACGCGATATGACGATGCTTTTTGCTCAATAAATAGACAATCGCTTCATAAGCCGCACTCAAATTATCTGAAGTGATTCGGAACGTCTCAATATTGCGTAAATAGCGATCCATAAACACAAATGGAAATTTATCCAGTGATAATCGCAATAACGACTCATTGTATTTCTCATCCTCTGTTGGAAACACAATCATCCCTTGCGCTCCGATCGACAACAGCCGAACGATAGCTTCTGTCTCATTGCTCGACGATTCACGTGTAATATGGAGGATCAATTGATAACCCAATTGCCCTGCATAATATTCTGTATAATCAATCATTTTCTGGATGACACTGGTCTTCATTGTAGGAATAATCAGACCAATCAATGGTAAATGGGCAGTAGGTACACTGGATGATCCCTGTTGATGATGCCCGGAAAGATATTCTGATTGCGTATGATTACTCTCCTCTTGCTCATTCCAACATACAAATGTCCCCTTCCCTTGAATACGAGTAACCCATCCTTCTTCAGCTAATCCAATCAACGCATTTTTCACTGTAATCTTACTCACTTGATATTCATCCATAATCTCTTGCTCGGAAGGCACACGATCTTTGTATCGTAATTCCCCTGAAATAATCTTATCTTTGATCTGCTGTTTGATCTGCTTATACAGTGGCATTTTCTTCATGTCTATTCTCACCTCCGTCATCAAATGTTTACATTTTTTATAGCATAGCACTTTTATTGTAAACGTATACATTTTTATTTGGAGCTGATTATAGCACATAAATATACTTTTTATATAAAACATATTTTTATTAAATTTATAACCAATTGAGTATATAAATTCTAAAATTTGAGCCGTATACTACATAAATAAAGCGTTTACATTTTAAATTTGGAGGTCAATTATGAAAAAATCAGGTATCTTACTTTCTTCTTTGCTACTGGTGACGACCCTTTTATCTGCTTGTGGTAACTCTACCGATTCTTCTTCTGCTTCAGGTGGAAGTGGAGCCAATGACAAAGTAACGTTAACAGTTACCCACTATATGGTGGAGAAGCCCAAAGTCGATACATTTAAAAAATTAACCGACCGCTTTACGGAATTGAATCCTAATATTACGTTCGATGTGCAAGTCATGCCTGTAGATAAATACAATGACAATATCAAAATGAAAGTGGCTGCAAGCGATGTACCTGATATCATTTTTGGTCGTCCGCAAGGTATGGTCGATATTACCAAAGCAGGTTCTTTTCTAGACCTTACCAATGAACCTTTTATTCAAAAAGTAAATAAAGATTATCTCCCTAACGTTTCCTACGACGGCAAAGTATACGGATTACCTACTGACCTAATGACCAACGCTGTCATCTACAACAAAGATTTATTCAAAAAAGCAGGCGTAGAAGTTCCTAAAACATACTCTGAATTAGTGAAAGTAGCACAAACGTTACAATCCAAAGATATCACTCCTTTTGCCGCTTCATGGAAAGATGGCGCTTCATATATGAGCTTTATGTGGCCTGATATGTGGGGTAATTTGCTTAAAGACAATCCTGATTATGCAGGCAAAATGATGGCAGGCGAGACTACTTTTGCAGCGATTCCGGGTTACAAAGATTTCTTGACTCGTGTAAATACACTTAGTTCTTTTGCTAACAAAGATGCTGCTGATATTGATTATGATCGTTCGCTTCAGTATTTTGCTCAAGGTAAAGCGGCAATGGATATTATGGGTAGCTTTGCTATTGGAACGATTCGTAGCTATAACCCTGAAGGCAATTTCGGTGTCTTTATGTATCCAGCAACAGATACGCCTGAGAACAATGTCATGACTTACTCTACAGATGATACATGGATGATCGGTGCTCAATCCAAAAATCTAGATGCCGCTAAAAAATTCTTAGAATTTATGGCATCTGATGAAGGTGCTCAAATCTGGGCAGATGGCGTACAGACACTAAGCGCAATCTCAGCAGATATCAAACCAGCCAAACAAGATCCAATCTCTGAAGAATTTCAAACCATCTTCAAAACAGGCAAAGTTGTTAACAATCAGGTTAAACCTCTCTGGTACGGACAATATGATGATACATGGCAAAAAGATTTAACATTCTTCCTTGTCTCTGATCCTGCAACACGTAGCGTCGATGAATTGCTACAAAAATTAGATGCTGATTTCGCTCGAATCAACAAAATGAATTAATCGTAAGTATCCTATTCTAACTAATCTGGTGGTGATCTCGTGACCCGTAAGTACAAAGACGAACTGCTCAAGTTCACCTTTATCGTTCCTGCTTTACTTTTCTTTTGCCTTGTTGTTGTGTTCCCTTTCTTTCGTGGAGTCAATATTGCTTTTACTAACTGGAACGGGATTGATATGTCTTACGATTATGTAGGTTTGCACAATCTCAAATTATTATTTACCGATACAGAGCTATTGAATCCGATTAAAAACACACTGTTTTTTGCGATCTTTACGACCGTATTTATCAATGTGATCGGACTTGGTCTGGCAGTTGCGCTAAATACCAAGTTCCCGGGCGTTAATTTGCTCAAAAGCTTTATATTTATGCCGATGGTGATCAGTCTGGTGCTAGCTGCTATTATCTGGCGTTATATTTACAGCGATATTTTCCCAACGATTTTCCATACCGATGGAGGATTATTGGGAAATCCGACTACCGTTATGCTAGGCATTTCGATTATTAGCGTCTGGAAAGAAGTCGGTCTGGCGATGGTGATCTATTATGCAGGACTACAGACGATTCCCAAAGATATGTACGAATCAGCGCATATTGATGGAGCTGGCAGTTGGATTCAATTTTCCAAAATTACAGTTCCTTTGTTAATGCCTGCTTTCACGTATTGTATTCCGCTCTGGATCGGTACAGGATTACGGCAATTTGATTATCCGATGGTCGCTACGAAAGGCGGCCCGGGTACATCATCCGAAACACTGGCTATGTATGTGTATAATTATGAGTTTCCTTATTTCAAAGCCGGTTACGGGCAGATGGCAGCCCTTATGTTATTCTTCTTTATTTTGATCGTGACTGTGTTTGTCACTAACTATTTCCGGAGAAGAGAGGTGGAATATTGAATACTTCGGTTCCGATTGTACGAGTCAAAGAAACGTCAAAACGTCGCTTTCCCAAGTTAATCCGAATTATTATGTTGTATATTATCGCGATTTTGTTTTTATTTCCGTTTTATATCGCTATCGTGTATTCGATTAAGACACCCATCGAAACGGCTCAAAGTCCACTAGCTTTTCCAACACATATTGCATGGTCCAATTACAGCGATGCGATAGCCGCTTCTAACTTTTTTCTTGCTTTACGAAACAGTGTGCTGACGACTATTGGCACCGTATTATTAACGATCACCGTCTGTTCGATGGCGGCTTATATGATCGCACGTAACAACAATCGCTTTTATAACTTTTTCTACTATCTGTTTATGTCTAGTATTATGTTGCCTTTTCAAGTATTAATGTTTCCTCTGTACAAAACGTGGACAGAACTGCATTTATTGAACACGATTCCCGGTCTAATTATTGCATTAACCGGTGTACAGATAGGATATTTCGCTTTCTTATATGTAGGTTTTATTAAGACGGTTCCACGCGAATTAGAAGAATCAGCAATGTTAGATGGCGCATCCAGATATCGGACATTTTTCAGTATTATTTTCCCGCTACTGAAGCCAATTAATTCAACGATTCTGGTATTAAGCGCGCTTGGAGCTTGGAATGATTTTGTCGTCTCGATGATTATTGTGCAGAAAAAAGAAGCTTCCACTTTACCATTAGTTCAGTTCCAATTTTTCGGAGAATACACATCAGAGATTAATATGGCATTTGCAGCCATTATTTTATCTATGATCCCGATTATGGTGTTCTATCTTTTCGCACAGAAATACATTATCGGTGGCGTCACCGCTGGTGCAGTCAAAGGATAATCAGTGCATATCAGTCCCAACACACTATAGATTATATAAAGGAGTCTTGAGATGGATACTCAATCTTCACCTACTTCTTCATCCACAACCACTTACCGCAATCCGATTATTGAACAACGTGCTGATCCGTGGGTGTATCGACATACCGATGATTATTATTATTTTACCGGCTCTGTGCCTTCTTTTGATTATATAGAGCTTCGGCGGGCTACCCATATTCAAGGTCTTGCAGATGCAGAACCTGTTATCGTATGGCGTAAGCCGGATACAGGGCCGATGAGCCATTTAATCTGGGCTCCTGAAATTCATTATATTCATCAGAAATGGTATATCTATTTTGCCGCAGCCGCTACAGACGAGATTGTCGATGGGCTTTTCCAGCATCGTATGTTTGTACTGGAAAATGATCATCCCAATCCATTAGAAGGTACTTGGGTAGAAAAAGGACAAATCATTACGCCTTGGGATACATTTGCTCTAGATGCGACTACATTTATACATCAAGATCAACAATATCTACTATGGGCGCAAAAAGAACCTGAAATCGATGGTAACTCTAATCTCTATCTATCTGTAATGGATAATCCTTGGACGTTAAAAGGTACGCCGACCAGACTCAGTATTCCCGAACTATCATGGGAATGTATCGGATTCAAAGTCAATGAAGGCCCTGCTTTTTTACGCAAACAAGATCAATTATTTATCAGTTATTCTGCCAGCGCTACTGATCATCATTATTGTATGGGACTACTTACTGCTGATATTCATAGCGATATTCTAAATGCAGCATCATGGATCAAAAGTGATCAACCCGTTTTTGGTACAGCCGAAGCCCATTCTCAGTATGGCCCCGGACATAATTGCTTCACAGTATCAGAAGATGGACAACAGGATGTCATGATCTATCATGCTCGTAATTACAAAGAAATTTCAGGTAATCCATTATACGATCCGAACCGTCATATGCGTGCTCAGATCATTCATTGGAATGCAGACCATACCCCGAATTTTGGTGTACCTGTAGCCGATCACATCTCTACAGATCAAACAGCATCTGTAGATCACGCTAAAGAAAGCTAAATAAATATCATTCTTGTATTCTAAGTAAAACCAGTCTCCTCTATATTACTGAGAGTATGCAGTGATATAGAGGTTTTTGGTGATTTATTGGCACGCCTTGAATCTTCGATAGTAGTATCTCTGATCTAAAATGCTCCGAATACATAACGATACAAAAGAAACAAAGCAATCCCCCAGATCATTACTGCTGAACATTTATTCAACAAAGGCAACCACTTCCCTGATTGATCCAGTCGACCTACCCAATGCCCACTAACTGCTAAACCTACAAACCATACCCATGACACGATAATACATGTGATTGTAAAAACAAATTTATCGCTTCCTTCATAAGGTAGCGAGCTAATACCAATCACACCAATGGTATCTAACAACGCATGTGGATTGAGTAAAGACACTGATAAAGCAAAAACAATCTGTTTGCGGATAGATAAGGCATTACGATTCCCTTGTTCAGCCTGAATACTACTCCTCCATGTGATATACCCCATATATAGAAGAAACACGATTCCACCGATCATTAATACATGCTTAATCCACGGCAGACCAAGCACTAATAAAGAGACTCCACCTACAGCCAGACTGATCAGCAATGTGTCACATACCCCTGCTGTAATAACCGCTGGCAAAGCCCGCCAGAATCGACGTTGCACCATTCCTTGTTGAAAAATAAAAATATTTTGTACACCTAAAGGCAAAATAAGCCCCAATGCTAATAACAAAGCATGCATGATAATCCCAACCATATTTAATCTCCTTTCGCTTGCAAACTGAAGTATACCTTGGATAACGAATAAAGGTACAGCCTAATCGATAACACAATGATTGGTCTAAAATATTTTATTGGATTAACCCTGTTATTATCTCACTTACTTATTTACTGTGCCTACTATCAATGATACTATTAGCAGTAACTTCAATTTTTAATGATATCTATGGAAAAAAGCAAACCATTCGAAAGAATGGGACGCAAAGTGTGGAGTCTAACGAGTATAGATCACTATACTTCTATGATTGTCCTACCGCCCCGAACATATATCGGGGCTTTTTCTGCGTTTTATTATATACAACTAGAGATACGGAGTGATGATAATGAAAAAGTGGTCTTATGTATTCATTTTGCTAGGGATTATAATACTTGCTTATCCACAAGTGAATGAATGGTATTCGGATTGGCAACAAAGTCGCTTATTAGATGAAGCTGAAAATGAAGCTATGGCACAATCGACTGCTCAACCTACTAATTTACAAAGTGGATACGCCAAAGTCAATCATCTGCTTAATGAAGAAAGCGAATCTTCAACTACCGCTCCTCCACCGGTACAAGGAGAGATCCTCGGTATTATTACTATCGATAAGATTGATGTGAAATTACCGATAGTAGAAGGAGCAACTCGTGAGAATATGCGTAGTGCAGCTGTACACATTTCCGAAACCGATCAATTAGGTGAAAAAGGAAACTTCGCCATTGCAGCTCATCGTGCTCACAAATATGGACGATTATTTAACCGTTTAAATGAAATAAAAGTAGGCGATATTATAAAAATTGAGTCTAGGGGTACACTTTTCGAATATAAAACCGATAATATAAGTATAGTGGAACCTACTGACGTATCAGTATTAGAAAGTAATCCGAATCGTGAAGAAATCACGCTGGTCACTTGTGATCCTCTAGTCAATCCGACTCATAGACTTATTATCCATGCCGAGCGCATATCGACAAATATTTCTAGTTGATTTTTCTTGATTTAATGATATTATAGTAAATGTGAACCACAAGTAACTTTTAAGGTTTAGGATTTTTTAACACTAACCATAAAAGCTTCAGCACGATAATGGCAAACCTGTCGAAAGACTGGGACGCAAAGCTAAAGGGCCTTACCTCTTAGAGGTTGGCAGCCAGCCACCGAATGAAGAAGCTTTTTCTTATACTCTCAATATCCTTTTTATGTAATATATGCAAATTTAAACTAAAATTCAAACGATAACGGCAAACCTGTCGAAAGACTGGGACGCAAAGCTAAAGGGCCTTGTATACATGGCAGCCAGCTACCGAAAGGAATAATTCTTATGAAAAAACTTTTGCTAACTTGCTTGACAGCATTCACTCTTATATCTTTCGCTCCGGCGCATACTTATGCATCTACAACAACTACTACTGACTCTTGGTTAGACACTTCAACAGTAAGCGAAGGCTTTATCGCCGTTCACTATAATGCACCTTCTCACACTCGTACTAAATTAATGATCAGCAAAAACGATGTGAACTACACTTACGATCTTAATGCTTCTCAATCCGATTCTTCTTTCCCTTTACAACTAGGTAATGGAACATACAATGTAACGATCCTTGAGAACACATCAGGTAACAGCTACAAAAAAATCCAAGGTGATTCTCTTGAAATGAACCTTGACGACTCAAATGCTGTCTATCTTGCTTCCACTCAAAATGTAGATTGGAAAAATGCTCCTACTTTAATCAGCAAAGCACAACAATTGACTAAAAACGCTACAACAGACGAGCAAAAAGCTCAAGCCATCTACAACTACATTACAACTAACGTAAAATATGATTATAAATTTGCTAGTGCATTACCTGCTGTATATGTACCTGATGCAGCAAACACATTAGTATCTAACACAGGCATCTGCTATGATTATGCTTCTCTAAATGCAGCAATGCTTCGTAGCGTAGGCGTTCCTACTAAATTGGTTATGGGTAACTCTACTAACGTTAAAGAATATCATGCTTGGAACGAAGTTTTCTTGAATGGTCAATGGGTAACAGTAGATACAACTATCGATGCAACACTTAAACAAAACGGTAAAACAACTACTTTGACTAAACCTGCTTCTCAATACAAAGCAGTTAAAACGTACTAATCCTACAAATACAATATTCATCCTAAATGAATATTCATACAGTATAAAAAAGAGGAACTGATCTCAACAATGATCAGTTCCTCTTTTTTTCTTGTGTTATTTACAGGTTTATTTGCATTTATTTAACGATTATTGATGGATGAAAATTTATCTATTATGAGCTTTGAGGCGGTTCTTTTTTACTGAGTTCTCCACCCATCGCTTTAAGAAACTGTAATCCCACTGATAATGATGATCGAACATCAGGATCACGCATCATTCCGAGTAATCCTAGCATCCCTGGTGGATGATCATCTAAATGACTGTTCTTTTTGCCCACTTTAGAAGGTTTATCAGTCTCATAGATTTTTTGCGAAGGATCAGCTTGTAGGTCTCCAAGGTGATCTAATCCAGCCCCTAAAGCTTTGATCAGCTTCTCTAGTTCTTTTGGATCAAGCTTTCCTAATACTTGAACCAGTGTAAATGCATTTTTGATCAGTGGGGGTAAATTCATACCTTCAATCATATCGATACCTATAGCTCCAATAGGGACTCTATTTTTGAGTGCAGCATCTGCAATATCCAATACACCTGCTCGATCGAGTTCTTTGACAATCTCTAACATTTTCAAGATTGATTCTGTATTTTCAGTTAATGCTTTGATCAGTAGACCTAGTGATTGGGCTTGAATTTCGGCTTCTGTTGGAATATGACGTTCGATCTGCTTAATAGGTCTCGCCATGGGACTCACGCTCCTTCTGGATCGTTGTAGCAATCGGTTCGTAGTCTGATCGATTCCACTTATCTTCCACGCGTACACTAATCTGTGGGCGCCGTGTAGCGAAGCGTGGATTCACCTGTGGTAAAGGCGACACCTGATGTTCCACTTGATCTGTCAGCACTTCCATCATCACATTAATTTCTTTATAACTTGGTGTATGGGTGACTTTATCTGTATAGCTACTGGTTAAGCGGTTGATCGCTTCCTCTTCATTCGAAGTGTTCATAGGCAAATACAATTCTTTCCCTTTGACACGATCTGTAACCAGTACTGACAATTTCACTTTACCAAATGGAGAAATCAAGCGAACTTTACTGCCATCTTGTATGCCTCTTTCGGCAGCTAGTTCTGGTGACACTTCAAGCCAAGTTCCAGATACTTTATGGCGAATCCCTTCTGATTTGTACGTCATATTTCCTTCATGGAAATGTTCTAATAATCGTCCATTATTCAAATGAAGATCATACATCGCTTCCGGCTCATACGGCTGTGTCCATTCTACCGGATACAATTTTGCTTTGCCATTAGGAAAATGAAAAGACTCTTCATACAATAAATGTGTGCTTGTTCCATTAGGATGTACAGGCCACAATTGACTATTCCAACCTTCCAATAGATCATAATGAACACCTGCAAATAAAGGTGCTAGACTTGCGGCTTCTGCCATAATTTCACTTGGATGAGTGTAGTTCCAATTTGCACCCAGAGCATTCGCTACATCTTGAATAATACGCCAGTCTGGCTTGGAATCACCCAAAGGTGCGAGTACTTCATAGAATCGCTGAATACGGCGTTCTGTATTGGTAAATGTGCCGTCTTTTTCAAGACTTGGAGAAGCTGGCAAGATCACATCTGCATATTGAGCTGTATTGGAGAAGAAAATATCTTGGACTACGAAAAAGTCTAATTTGCCTAACATATCCGCTACAAAGTTGGAATTAGAATCGACCAATGCCATATCTTCGCCAAATAGATACATCGCTTTCAGTTTACCTTCTTCAATTGCATCAACCATCTGATGATTATCGTATCCGGGTTCTGATGGAAGTTCTACTCCCCAAGCTTGCTCATAACGATGACGAACATCATCATCCGATACTTTTTCATACCCGGGGAAGAAATTCGGCATTGTTCCAAAATCACAAGCTCCCTGCACATTGTTATGACCACGCAAAGGATAAGCGCCTGTACCCGCACGACCAAAATTCCCTGTCGTCAACAATAGATTACATAGAGCGGTTGACGTATCGGTTCCGCCGCGATGTTGAGTCACACCCATCGCCCACAACACACATACTGATTTGGCTTGATGAATCATTTCAGCGGTTGCAATCAATTCAGCTTGAGAGATGCCAGATACTTGTTCTGCGTACTCTAGCGTATATTGATCTAGCGATTGACGGAACTCTTCATATCCATCTACACGTGCTGTTAAGAATCCATGGGCTTCCCAACCTTGATCAATAATATATTTGGTCACTGCCGATACCCAGACCAGATCAGAACCCGGACTTGGATGCAAATGAATATCCGCACGTTCAGCCATTTCATTTTTACGTAGATCAGATACGATTAATTTCTGCCCGTGAAGTTTATGTGCTCGTTTCACTCGTGTGGCTAATACAGGATGCGATTCCGCAGGATTAGCACCGACAATCATGACTAGATCGGCTTGCTGAATATCTTCGATTGTGCCGCTATCTCCACCCATACCGACAGTACGCATCAATCCCGAAGTCGCTGGAGACTGACAATAACGTGAACAATTATCTACATTGTTCGTTCCCATAATCGAACGAACGAATTTTTGAAAAATATAATTTTCTTCATTAGAACATTTGGATGAAGCGATATAACCGATCGAGTCTGCACCATATTCTTCACGAATACTGCCTAATTTGCCAGCGATTAGGTTCAATGCTTCTTCCCAGCTTGATTCTACAAATCGATCACCTTTACGAATCAAAGGCTTGGTTAGACGTTCTTCGCTATTGACGAAATCCCAACCCCATTTACCTTTGATACATGTCGAAATACCGTTCACTGGAGCATCGATAGACGGTTCGATTTTGAGAATATCACGTCCTTTGGTCCACACTTCAAAGCTACACCCAACTCCGCAATACGTACAGACCGTTTTGGTGCGTTGAATTCGAGAGTGACGCATAGAAGCTTCGATCTCAGACACTTTGAAAATCTCTCGGTAGCCCGGTTCGATTTCTTTGGTTAATTCAATCATTGGCTCCATTACTTGATTATCGATGCCTGTTAGGAATCCCGCTTCACCGACCATCGTGGTCTCCATCAACGCATTACAAGGACATACAGTGACACAATGACCACAAGATACGCAAGACGATTGATCGACAGGAACATCATCATCCCAGATCACACGGGGTTGATCACGACTCCAATCGATGGTTAACGTTTCATTGACCTGAAGATCCTGACAAGCTTCTACACAACGTCCGCATAAGATACATTGATCAGGATCATATCTATAAAAAGGATTGGTATTATCGATTTGGTAAGGTTTCGGTTGGAAAGGATAATCTTGATGTTCAATTCCTAATTTTTCAGTAGTATTATGAACAACACAATTGCCGTTATTGTTATCACAGACCGTACAATACAATTCATGATTTTTAAGAATACGAGACATCGATTCTTGCTGAGCTGCTTTGACCAGTGAAGATTCAGTAGAAATCTGCATGCCCGAACTGACTACAGTACTACAACCACGAACCAACTCTCCATTCACTTCGACCATACATGTATCACATGTTTCGATAGCACCTAGTTGTTCGTTATAACAAATTTGCGGAATGTAAAATTCATCTTGTCCTTTGGCGGCTTGTACAATAGTTATGCCCGGCTCTGTAACGACCGATTGTCCGTTAACTTCAATCACGATATGTTCTGTATGGTCTGTCTTCATCATGTTGTTCACCTCTACCTCAAAATTAATAACTCATTCTCTTATCCTTCTGATTCCACCGACTGCTTACTTTTACTTATTGTTGCTTGAGTGATATATCACAAAATCATGTATTATAAAATTGATGAATCATATTTACCCAATCCGTTTTTAAAGTAAGCATCTTTTTCCTTTATATGGTTATCTATTATTTCTATTTAGACATAATTAATATTTATGTAATGACATATAGATATAAACGTTAAATGTATCCATTTGAGCTGACTTTACATTATGGTTTAATGAGAGTAACGTTAGGAAGTAGCTTGTAATGATATGCTTGTAAACAAGTAAGGAGACTCAATGTATGAATACTTCGATTCATTCTCATTCGTCTTCTCGACGAATATTGATTATGACAGCCGTTGAAGCTGAACGTGAAGCGATTCTTCGAGGATTGCCCGCGCTTAGTGAAGATCGCTTTAGTGTACAATTAGCTGGTGTAGGTCCTGCTTCTGCAGCAGCACGAACAACAGCGATTCTAGCAAAAGAATCGTTTGATATGGTGATCAGTGCAGGTATTGGCGGTGGATTCGCAGGATATGCTGATATTGGATCTATTGTTCTTGCGAGCCAGATGATTGCAGCAGACTTGGGTTCAGAGACACCGGAGCATGGATTTATTTCTGTAGATGAATTGGGATTCGGCTCTTCAATGATCCAAGCCGATACCGTCTATAATGGAAGTCTTGCTTCAGCTATTCAACAGATTGGACTTGCTGTGCATATTGGCCCTGTTGTTACGGTATCTACAACTACAGGCTCAGCTGAATCTACAGCTATGCTTGCAGGACGTATTCCTGGTGCTTCAGCAGAAGGTATGGAAGGATACGGGGTTGCTTTGGCTGCTCATTATTTCCACTTACCTGTACTCGAAATTCGGGCGATCTCTAATCGGGTCGGGCCACGTGATCGAAGCAGTTGGCGTATTCCTGATGCTTTGCAAGCTTTAACCAAAGCAAGCTCCATATTACCGGAGGTGCTATAAAATGAAAATTGCTTTTTCCCCATGTCCTAATGACACATTTGTTTTTCATGCTTGGGTACACGGTCTTGTGCCAAATGCTCCTAAGCTTGAAGTGACTTATGCTGATATTGATATTACAAATAACTGGGCAGCTACAGGCGAAGGCCCGGAAGTCTTAAAAGTATCTTATGCCGCTTTACCGTGGTTGTTGGAAGAGTACGCATTAATCCCTTGTGGTGGTGCGCTTGGTCGTGGTTGTGGTCCATTGGTGCTTACAGCTGATCCTACCGATACCGATCCTGCTAGTCTATCTGGTAAAAGAGTAGCTGTTCCAAGTGAACGGTCTACGGCTTATATGCTTTTCCGTCTATGGGCAGCTCAAAATGTTCCCGGTGGTGTAGGCGAAATTGTGGTGATGCCATTTGATGAGATTATGCCTGCGGTAAGAGACGGCAAGATTGATGCTGGTCTGGTTATTCATGAAGCACGCTTTACGTATCCTAATTACGGGCTTACTCTTATGGAAGATATGGGTAGCTGGTGGGAAGAAGATACGGGATTGCCGATTCCTTTGGGGGCTATCATTGCTAAGCGTTCATTAGATGCTAATCAGATTGCCGATTGGGTACGTTCTTCTGTCGAATATGCGTGGGAACATCCTGAAACTTCACGTCAATATGTACTGGAGCATGCTCAAGAAATGGACCCGAGTGTTGCTGATTCTCATATTAATCTATATGTAAATGAATTTACCCGTAATCTAGGTGAAGATGGTTATGGAGCGATCGAAGCTTTATTAGGACGTGCTGCCAAGGAAGGGCTTGTACCTGAATTCGATCTTTCATTGTTACGTAAATAAAGAATAATGATTGGTTTTCAACATAGGGATATTAAAAAAGCACAAACTCACTAAGATTTCATAGTGAATTTGTGCTTTTTGGTATGGATATATTAGTCTTTTTGATTTTTTTATAGATATTGCAGATATTTGTGAGCAAAATGTTTGCCAATTCGATTGCTTATCTGGTACACTGGCATTATCACTATAAGATTTATAGTGATAACACAAATAGCCCCTTTTCACAGAAGGAGCTGCTTATTTCTAATTCCTAATTATATACAATAGGAGGTGAATCACCATGGTACAAAACGTACTTTGCGAAGTAAATTCTTGCACACATTGGGCTCAAGAAAACAAATGTACTGCTGAATCTATTTTCATTATCAACCACGCTCATCAAAAAGCTACTGAATCTCAAGAAACAGATTGCCAAACGTTTGATAAAAAAGATGCTGTAAACTAATTTAAAATGTTTTACAACTGAGAAGGGACTTTGCCGAGTTCCTTCTTTCTTTTTATATTCTACCAACAATGATTATTATTATCAAGTAGATTTCAAAAAAAATTATATAAAAGCTCATTTTACCTGTCATTACACTGATCGCATTTCTCATTCTCAATACAATCAGTATAATGTTATGGTATAGGTACTAATCCATCATTTATTTATTATATTTTGAATCTGGCTACAGATGTTAGTAATTCATCAATCCCTTGTTTGGATAGATTCATACTTTCGATTACTTCATGCGTCTGCTCTACGATCGTCTCCGTTTTCTCTGCAATCGTCGAAGTTCCTTCTGCACTTTCATTAGAAGCTACTGCAATTTCATGAATTGATTTCACTTGATTCTCAATCGAAGATAACAATTCTTCAGATGTGCTGCTTAAATCTGTAGCAATATCATCGATTCCTTTCGCACTCTCTGCATATTGATCTGCTGAAGATAACATCATATCGTAATCTTGCTTGATTTCATTAACAAATAGTTGTAAAAGATCATTTGAATTTGTGGATAGATTACTCACCGATTCGATCACTGTGCGCGTAATTTGATCAATCTGATCTGCCGCTTGTTTGGAATCTGCTGCAAGCTTACTGATTTCACTAGCTACGACAGCAAATCCTTTACCTGCTTCTCCTGCTCTTGCTGCTTCAATACTTGCATTTAAAGACAATAAATTGGTCTGGGCTGCAATCGTAATAATGGTAGATACTAGCCCATTGATTTTGGATACAGATTGCGATTCAACTAATGCTTTCTGTAGACGTTCTTTGACATGAGTATAAATTTTCAGGCTCTTATGATACGAAATTCGGAATTCTTGACTTAATTCTTGTGCACGACGAGTCAGTTCATCGGCTGATGTAGCACTATCTTGCGCTTTTGTAGCCACAGATTGTACTGCATGTTCTAGTTCACGAGAAGTTACATTCATTTGCTCTGTAGAAGAAGCCGTCTCTTCTGTACTTGCAGACAGTTGTTCGGTTGTTGCAGAAATATCTTGAACACTATCTTCTAAATGAGACATATGATGATGAACCGTCTGAATATGATTTTGCAAATTAGAACTTTGAGCGATAACTTGTTCAAACACTTCTCTGAACTGCTTACGTGCTCCACCCATCGCTGCTATAATCAGCGCAAATTCATCTTTTTCTGTTAAATATTTTTCATAACCTTTGCTATATTTCAGATCAAGCGCTGCGGTTTTGTTAATAATTTCTAATGTGACTTTAGTACGGCGACTCACATTACGAGCGAATAGTATACAGATCAGTAAAGAAACCAGTAAGATGACAATCGTTGCGATAATCAACGTTTGGGCTAATTGATCTTGTAACTGTTGACTTTCTAGTAAGACGGCTTGATTATAATCGTCTAGAATCTCTTCGGCCTGATTGATATCATCGCGTGCGGCATCAAATCGAGCTGTGCTATCTGCAAGATTGGCTACTGTATTGGTATTGATATCAAATCCTTGTTGCCATGCAGCGAAATTAGTATCAAAATCAGCAATCAATTCAAAGACTGTTTTATTCGAATCAGCGTGTTGATATTGAGCAAATTCGGCTTGATGTGCAGTGAAAATAGCTTCGGCTTTGTGCACACGATCATAGGCTTGTTGTGCATTTTCAGTGTAATCAGTTTTGGCTGCTTCTAAAATGGCAGGATCATTCGAACTGGTCAATGTCATCTGAGCGACTAACGCTTGATAATAATCACGATCTGCATTTAATAACCAATAATTTGTCATATACGATTGATCATAAATTTTAGTCGTTAATGTTTGAGCAATAGACTTGGTATGGCTCAATGAGAAGATAGCGATTCCGATCAAAGCGATCATTACGAGTGCCATAGGCAAAAACATTTTCAGACGTAGATTCCAGTTGTTAATATTAAAGATGGTTTTCATAAAATGGTCTCCCTGCTACATTGTATTATTCGAATAAAGGGAATATAGAAAGGCTACTATTACCTATTATTTACATAATATTTATATCGGATTTGAACACTCTTTGTAATAGTATAAAAATCGACTTTGTGTATCATTTCTACAATCTGATATGGCACAAAAAAAGGCTGCTGACGTATAAGCGTCAACAGCCTTTGGGAAATGGGTATTATGAATCTATGATTAGACTTTCTACAAATGATATCAATCTTATTTATTGTACATAATAAATATCAGGTACTGGAGGTTGCTTCATATCTGCACCCAGATGAAATCCTGGATGTGGTGGTTGATTGTAACCAGCATTTTGCCAAGCGACAGATAGACGATAGACAGGATCATGCATCAGTGTACGTAAGCGATAATCGGTCATATCTGTTGTGGTATAAATACGCAATTCATTATTATCGCTTGAACGTAATACCACTTCTTCACGCCAGTCTCCATATAGATCTGCTTGTAGATTCGGTGTAGCTTTGGTTCCATTATTCGAACTACTTCCTGTAGCCGTTAACAAGTTAGTCGTCGTATTGTTCATATAATCCCATTTATCAATACGATTATCATCTAACAACTCGCGCAATAGATCACCATCCCACCAGATTCCAAAGTTCGTAGACGAAGGGATGTTTTTGCTAATGACTTCACCTGTAATACTGTATAATCCGGTAATTGGAACATGTTGAGCATTCGTAATCGTCGCTGCCCATACTTCTTCTCCGGGGAAACGTGGATCGATATCTGCAGACATTCCACGTCCTGTATCTAGCCCTGTGTATACGCCCCACAAGACTTGCCCTGTATTCGCATCATGCACTTCCATACCATACGGAGAATCTTTATGTTCATGTACGCCGAATACTTCTAGTCCTGCTCGGTTCGGATTCAGATCGCCTAGATGTTGAGCATCTCCATGTCCCAGTCCTGTGGTATAACGTGGGGTGCCATTGTCATCAATAGAAATAGAACCGAAATTAATCTCATCTTTGCCGTCTCCATCGACATCTGCTACATTGAGAGCATGATTACCTTGCGCAGTGTAGGTCGTCTGATTACCTACATTGGTATCGTACGTCCAACGCTTGGTGATTTTGCCATCACAGAAATCATAAGCGACAAGTACAGTACGTGTATAATATCCTCTGGTCATAACAAAGCTAGGACGTTGTCCGTCTAAATAAGCGACTCCTGCTAAAAAGCGATCAACTCGATTCCCGTAATTATCGCCCCATGAAGCAACTGTTCCGCGGGGTGGATCATAATTAACAGTGTCTAAGGCAGCTCCTGTTGTTCCTTTAAATACCGTCAAAAATTCAGGCCCTGTCAGCACATATCCAGCACTATTGCGATAGTCTGCTTTGGCATCTCCGATCACTTTACCTTGACCATCAATCGTACCATCTGCTGTACGCAAAGCCACTTCAGACTTCCCATCTCCATCTAGATCATAGACGACAAATGGAGAATAATGAGCACCTGCACGGATATTAGGTCCCATATTAATGCGCCATAAGCGAGTGCCATTTAGTTTGTATGCATCCAGATACACAATCCCTGTATATCCAGATTGAGAATTATCTTTGGCATTGGAAGGCGACCATAACAGCACAATTTCATACTCTCCATCCCCATCCAGATCACCTACACTCGCATCATTTGCACTATAGGTGTAAGCTACTCCGTCTTTGGTTACACCATCAGCAGGCTTTTTCAAAGGAACCGATTTGTAATGCTGTTGCCATACGGATACAGGTGTCGATACCGATGTTTCTTTACCATTCTGCACAGTAAATAAGGTATAAACAGAAGTCACTGTTCCTTTAGCATCTAATACATTGGTAGCTCCTGTTATCGGCTGACTGTTCACCAGTACACCGTCGCGATATAGATTAAATTCGATATTATTGGCATCCAGTCCAAGCATTCTCCAACCTACATAAATACCATTTTTGCTTTTGACGGCTACCAGTCCACGATTTAATTTTTCCATTGCACGTTGCCCGGAAGCAACCACTGTATTTTCAGTGACTGTTAGATTTTGCACATGTTCAGACAAAGGAATCTGTATATCTGCTATCCCTTGGGCTACCAGTCTTGCGATCTGGATCGCTCCATATTCCTGAAAATGAGTATTGTCTACAACTCCATCAGGAAAATTGGGATATACACCTGCTGGTACATGCAAAAATACTTTTTTAGATTCTTCTGCACCAATCGAATTGTAATAAGCTACACTACGAGCGCTGAGATCAATAAGCTTGGTGTTAGTCTGAGTGGCGACTTCTTTCATCGCTGTCACATAATTAGGGAAACTGATATTGAATTGCCCTGTAGTCGTATTGAAATCACGTCTACCGACCGGAGTGACTAGAATAGGAGTGGCTCCATGCGCACGAGCCCCATCGATATACTGCTTGAGGTATACTTTATAATCCGGTACAGGTGTGTATCGTTCGGGCTTCGTATCGGCATCATTATGACCAAATTGAATCATCAGATAATCACCGGGTTGAATCTGATTTAAGATCGTATCTAATCGGCCTTGTTCGATAAAAGAACGTGAACTGCGTCCACCAATCGCTTGATTGCTGATCTTCACCTTTTCATCCAAGTAACGGTCTATCATTTGCCCCCATCCTGCTTGTGGTTGTTTGGATGTTGCATAGGTCTGTACAGTTGAATCTCCTGCCAGATATACGGTGGGATTCGAGACCACCACAGACTCCTGTTCATACGTGTTATTGATGACACTTTGTACTTGTTCTACTTGCTCTGTCGTACTTGGAAAAGAAGTATGATTCTGCTCTGCTTGATCCTCTGCTGCTATTGATCTGTTCAAAGGTAATAACGTACACACCATAACCATAATAAGCACAAGCGATACCCATCGACGATACTCAAGCGAACGATTCAAACGTACCCCTTCTTTCTCCTTCAAATTTATAAAGCGCTTACATTATTATCGTACATGGAATATTTAGGTGTGAATATTCAATATACAGTGGTGTTTGTGTAATATTCCGACCTCCTCTAGAGTTGATTTCGATATGTTTATGTAAGGTAATACAAAAAGGACAGAGTCTAATGGCTCTATCCTTTGAATGCATATATTTTATGTCTATATGGGACTCTTTTGCTTAGACTCGCTTGCGACGGAATCCTAATACAATACCTATCGCTAGCACCAAAATGCCTACACTAATCGCTGTGTATTTAGCTTGAGTCGCTGTATCAAGTGTCGGTGTCATTGGTTCTCCGAAACCTCCACCTCCCGGGCCTTCACCCATACCCCCAGCTCCATCTGGAGGAGCCATCATTCCACCATTATCTCTACCTTGATCTGTTAGAGCACCTTCAGGACGTTGACCACGATCTCCGCCACCTCCACCCATGCCACTGCCCATACCACCATTTCCAGAACCATCGCCTGACGAAGCAATTGTTCCATCGAGTTGCCCTTGTATATTGATAACATTGGTCTGATTCCAAGCGATCAATGAGGTTACACCTGCTTGATATTCTTCATACGTGTAGAAAGCAGTAGGATCACTTTGAACATCCACTGCGATCATATCATTGAGTGCATTGACTTTAGCTGTGAAAAGATCATTGGCTAAAAATTGAGTAAGCACCTTTTGGATCATGGCATGATATTTTTCCTTATATTCATCAACTGCTAATAATTTGGCAACTAACGGGCGCTCTGCTAAAGCTCCAGATGTAGGCTCATCGATCATCAAAGAAGTAGAACTAACAGTGTTTTTTACATTTGCATTTGCTGTTTTTGGAGTTGTACTATTTCCAGTTGCGTTATTAGTATTACCAGTTGCATTGTTGGTATTACCATTGGTTTGATCTGTTGCTGTTTGTGGATCTTTCGCATGGGCTGTATTGGACGGGGTCTGGTTGGTTGTTGTCTCTGTTGTGTTGGTATCTGTATTCTCACCGCCACGCCCGCTGAAGCCGCCGCCACCCATGCCCCTTCCCATACCACCCATTCCGCCAAATGCCATGTTGTAATCCCATGGAATCATTGAAAATACACCATCATGTTCATACAGATAATAATTCTGCTTATTCCCACCAATGTAGCTGTCTGTATTGTTAGTGACCACATTTAACGTTAGATATTCTAGAATACTATCGACATCAAGATAAGCGGTGTAAGGTGTGGTGCTATCATGATTGAGCTTATCCAGCATATTGATTAATGCATCTTTGTCCTGAGTTTCTGACTTCACTTCAAGACCTGTATACGAGTCTGCATCATTATCAATCCATCGTAGATCACTACCACTACCGGTCATCAGCCCTTTATACAATGTACCTGTTGTATCTTCATAATGACTCTCTATAAATGAATCATCCACTTGCTCTACAGCAAGATACAACCCTTTGTATTCACCATTAACATAGATACGGACAAATGAATGCTTAGGTGTAGGCAACCCTAGCATTTCAGACATTTCATAGGTCAAAAATTCACGCATATACGAAGCATCGCTGTAGTTATTATTTAGATTGATTTTGTCTAAGCCATATAGATTCTGTCCAGAAATGTATTCGTCAAAGCTTAACTTGAAGCTATACCGATCCGAATCATCCATCTGTACTACACTACGCAAAGACAGATTACCTTTGGTACGAATCCCTATATTTGTAATGGTTTTGCCATTATAATCTACACTGGCTGAATGATATTTTTCATCAGACGCATTATCTAACATATCTTGAAAATCTGAATCAGGAATCGTTATTTTGACATCGACTACTTTATCTTCTACAAATACATTTGCATCTTGTGCACTTTGTTCTGTCACTGTTCCTGCATGAACTTCTTGCGTTGATACCCATGGTATAGCAACAAGACATAGTATACCTGCGAAGATTGCTTTTAACATCCACTTCACTTCATCACCACCAATTTTGAAATAAAAAACCTTTGCATATATCGGTATATTGACTTGTGCAAAGGCTCTCTATGCGCTTTAATTTCGATAAACTTCAGCCATATATATTAGTTTCTATTATGAAACGTAATCACCGTTATAGCTGATGAGAACTGCATTTTTCACACCTGCGATTTTAGAGATTTCATTTACAAATGTAGGTTCATTGTTTTTGAGACGCACTTCAAGTGTTAATTCGATATTATCTGCTGTGATTGTTTTTTGTCTGACTGTATGACGTTTGACCAATGCATTAAGCTTGCTGTTCACCTGTTTCTCAGCATCATCCCCTTGAGCATTAACCACCAATAGATATGGCGTTTCAAAAGAAGATCCTTTGATAAATAAAAACATGACCAGACCTACAATTACAGAACCTGTAATCGCTAATGTATAAAAACCTGCACCAGTTACAATCCCTGCCGCTGCTGCCCAGAATAAGAAAATCAAATCAGTCGGGTCTTTGATCGGTGTTCTAAAACGAACAATACTGAGTGCACCCACCATCCCTAGAGACAAGATCAAGTTCGAGTTAATCGCAATAATGACCATAGAAGTTACCAGAGTCATGCCGATCAGTGAAATATTGAAGCTTTTGGAATACAAGACACCACTGAATACACGTTTGTACAGGAAATAGATAAACAATCCAACGAGAAAAGCGATTCCCATACTCAGCAAAATATGTGTAATACTAATATCCGATGTGAAGCTTTCTAGTACTGAATTTTTGACGATATCTGAAAAGTTCGTTGTTGCGTCTGTCGTGGTTGCATTTGCCGCCGCTGCGACTGCTGTTGTGGTTGCCATGTGTTATTGATCCTCCCAGGAATTTTCTTTACCGAGTTTACGGCAGATAACGTATTTTGAATTGGATTGACGAACGAGCCCTTCGAGTTGTAGCGCAGTCTTAATATAATCTGGCAAATACTCATCATATTTCACTTCAAGCACAAAAAATTTATGATCAATCGCATCGACCATCGCTAGATGCGGATCAAATATATCGTGGTTGTTCAGACCTGTTTTCATATATTTATCAAATGTAATCCGTACATTGCCTAACTTGGACGTATAGGCTTCACGAACATAATCTACAATCACCTGTGGACGTAGTAAAACATTGTTAGCCGCATGATAAATCTCATACAATAACGGTTGATGAGGTAAGTTCAACACTTCATAATTGCCTTTTAAGATTTCATCATACATTTCACGCGTGATCGGTTCTTTGACTTTGGCAATAACATCATTCATTTTTATTTTCTTTTCAAAATGAATGATGCTGTCTTCGCCATTGTAAATACGAATCCGGTATTTCACTCGATCTCGTACACCGCCTAATTTCTCATGTAGAGCGGTATTATTGATATCATCGAAATACAGACTGCGAATCAGATACTCTCCTGCTTCATTGGCGTTGGCATCCTGGGTCATCAATGGACGTAGCCGTTGCCGAATCGTAAAATATTGATGATAATTCACATAATGCTTCAGTTCATGCCGGTATTTCAAATCCAGATTTGGATAATACATCGGTTTATCCCCTTTCTACTTAATCTGCTATCTATCGGGTTCATGTTTTACACTCCGCTAACATCCCGTTTACATTTTTGATTATATCTACGTATTTTGAACTTTATATGAACAGATAAAAAAAGCATCAACATGATCGGAGACAACATTTCTGTTGAATCTGATCGCGTCGATGCTTTGAGCGAATCTATTATTCAGGTAACACTTTGTATATTTCTGGATTAATCTCTGAGCTAGATAATACACGATAAGCAATAGACTTATCTTTGAATTTTAACTTTAGGATATAATTTGTATTTTGAAAATTCACTTCTTGTTGACTATGATCTAATAATTCTGCAATGACTTGTGGCCGATTGACAGTGACTAATTTAGAATTTGTTAATTGTTGGCTAAATCTATAACTCAGTTCTTGGTAATGAGTATTCGAATCTGTACTTTCTTTAGCGATAACAATAGACGTAATATCTTTTGGTTGTGTAACTAGTGTATCCCAATACCCATTCGCTTTGAGCCATGTTGCTATAGGTTGATAAGAAGTATCCCAATCATAGTAACGCTCATCTGTATTCGTTCCTTCTTCGTTAAGTGGAAATTGAATAACAAATGAAGCCCTGCTCCCTACTATAGAACGGTTTAATGGATTTTGAATAGCTAAATGCTCTTGTAGAATTAAATTCTTTAATTCTTTTACTTTAGCCGGATTCGTAACTACTTTAGACTTTTGACTCACATCCGTATTGTAAATACGAATCTTACCTTGATATTTTTTGAGATCATCTAACCTATAATAGACTGTTTTATATTCTTCTGTATTAGTAATTTTTTCTAGATCAGAAGCATACATTTTATCTGGTAACACATATGATCTATACATCAATTCACCATTTTTTAATTGATACGCTATTTGAAAAGGATAATTAATAATCTCTGTGTTTTTATAATCAACTTCAGGTTGATCTTCTACAACTTTAGCTTGTAATGCAAGAATGGATTGAATATATTCTTGATTGGAAGATAACTTTTCTTTTTTTATACCATACTGACTACTCATATAATCATATTCAAACAGTTGTCCTTGCGCATTATTGCCTATATATACACTTTGAACCTCAGCTAACTCAGGCACTCTTTTCTCATAACCTGTCAGGTTAGTAATCGGAAGATAAATAATAAAGCCGACAATAATACTGTAACCTAACATACGCAACATCATTTTCCAATTAAAAATGTACCATGTTTTGCGAATGAGCATCTCAGCGATAAAGTAGCCTACGATAATACCTAGAATATAAATACTTATTGTTAATACTACATTATCAAATGAAGGAACCAGTCTCCAATACGTTCCTAGTGTCATTGATGCACAGAACATAACACCGATTCGGAAAATCGGATTAAAATAGCGAAAAACGATCGCTTGACTTGCTGCTTCAGAAGGACGTAATTTATAAAGAATATACGTTAGTATTATGAACACAACTGCTAGAATCGCATATATCCATCCTTCTTGTAAAGACAATGCTTCTCCAGATAATGCTCCAATCCGAACAAGTGGAGAAGAATAATCGTAATTTGTTACCATTGAACTCTCTTGCATATAACCGTATAGATAAGCAATAAAATGCTGTTGGAAAAACATAATAACGACTACTGGTAACAAGAGTAAAATCCCTGTAACAATCATTTGCAAAACCGATTGTCCAATACATACGCCAACAAAGAAAGTAAAAGCAAATATGAACAAACTAATCACAAAAACAGTGATACCCCATTGCCATATCTGTGTGCCTGTATATTCTAAATACATCAACCTATTTTTCATTATAGCTAATAGGATCATTGTTATCCCAATAGGAATAACATTTAATAGTATCCCCACCAATAAGTGAATAGATAATAATTGTTCGCGGCGAAATGGCAAGCTATGAAATAAATCAGCAGATTTTTTATTTTGCATATATCTAGTCAAAAAGATAGCGATAAATGCTGGGAAAATCATCATGCAAAAAGGTTGTATCTGTTGTCCAAAATAAAATAAATCATCCAAGTTCCAAACAGGTTCAAATCTGCGAAAACTTAATTCATATTCATTATCTTGCGTAATGATCATTAAAGGTAAAGCTATTAATAAGCCAATTAGATACAGTACACTCAGCCATGCGCTTTGCCTAAATGCTTGTATCCATAACCCTCGATTAAAGAAGAATCGGTTGAACATCATAACCGGCGTCCCCCATTTCATAAATAAAGATTTCTTCGAGCGTCATGGGTAAAATATCAAATACATAGGGTGTATAGACGCTAAATACTTCTTTGATTCGCTCAATCTCACCTTTGATAATATAAATACCTACACTGCCTCGTTCTTCCTTATACACTACGTCCAGTAGACTAGAAATAGCATGTTCATGGCGCTCATCACGGAAAGCGACTTGTATTTTATGTGTATCGGCTTTGAGATCGTCCAGTTCTTTTTCAACTAACAATTTGCCTTTGTGCATGATGCCTACATGATCACACAAATCTTCGATTTCACGTAAGTTATGCGAAGAAATGATAACCGTCATTTCACGTTCAGCAGTCTCTTGAAAAAGAAGGTTTTTCACTTGTCGTCTCATCACTGGATCTAATCCATCAATCGGCTCATCCAAAATCAATACATCCGGTTTGCAACTCAATGCTAACCACATCGAAGCCTGTCGTTGCATCCCTTTGGAGAGGCGATGTAATTTACGTTTCATATCAATACTTGCGAATGCTGGAGCTAACTGTTGAAATCGTTCTTCACTCCATTGCGGATAGATCGCACGATAAAAGGAAGCCATTTGCTTGATAGACGTTTGTGGAAAAAAGTACGGTTGATCGGCTAAAAAGATCATCCGATTTTTCACTTCTGGTTGCTCATACACCCCTTGCCCTTCTAAAGTAATCTCTCCCTGATCCGCACGGTAAATGCCTGCTATCGTTTTGAGCAATGTTGTTTTGCCTGCTCCGTTAGAGCCTAGTAATCCGAAAATAGAACCTTTATGTACGTGTAATGATAGATTGTCGACTGCTTTCTCAACATCAAAGTATTTGGTAAGTCCTTTGACTTCAATCATGATGATGCCCCCTTTCTTGTTCTTGGATCGCTTGTTCATACAACTTCTGCAAATCTTCTTTGGTAAATCCTAGATAGATCGCTTCAGCAAACAATTTGAGCAATCGCTCACGCATATCTATCTGTTGTGCTTGAGTCGGTTGCTGTTGTTCAGGCGAGACAAAACTTCCTTTACCCGGCTGAGAATAAATATAGCCTTCTCGTTCTAATTCTCGATATGCTTTCTGAATCGTATTCGGATTGACGGTTAATTGAGTAGAAAGTGAACGCACCGAAGGCAACTGTTCTTCCGGCTTCAGTATGCCATACATAATCATTTCTTTAATTTTGTCCATCAACTGCTCATAGATTGGCTTGCGACTACGTACATCTAATTCGAACATAAAGAGCCTCCTTTCTGTATTAACTGTATTACTATTATTAGTACAGTTAATACAGATTGTCAATTGTTTTTTATGGTGAATATTGGTAAAAATATAAAAAAAGCTGTTATTCCCCAAGTCTATCAAAGGAATACCAGCTTCTTTTGTATTTCAATACACTATATATTTTGTAGCATATAGACCATCTCAAATTCATATCGTTAAACAATCATAAAGACTAAACCATCCTGCTGAGCAAAAGCTTTTTCAAAAAGTTCAAATACGGATTCCAAATGAGGAAGTAAGTAACCATCGACCAATTCTTCATAGGTCTCATCGCTTTGCATTGGAAAAGCAAGCATAATCATTGCTCGTTCATCCAATTGCTCGATGTCCATCTCGGGAATGTTTTTCCACTTTTCAAAATCGATGCGCTTCGTGAGGTTATCAGTCTGCTTCAATTCAGGAATCTGTTCGGCAATCTCAGCTACTTTCTCAGCAGATAAATAAAAAGAACCGTATTCAGTCGCCTGACTGTCTACCTTATACTGCTCCCCTACTGGAACTAACGGAATATCTGGAAACATATCTACAATCAGACTCCACGTCTTATCAATATCTAACGCTGGCTCTTCTACATGACCAGCCAAGATGTCTTCCAAATTACCATGTTCTTGATAATACACACCCGTAATACCCATATCCAACATCTCCTTTAACAAGCATTACCCGATTATAAGACTTACGATTGCAAAAACGCTTGATACCGATCCAATTGAGCTGCTAATTCTTCAAATAAAATAAAACGAGCCGCCCGATACACTTCTTTCCCTTCCATCATTAACAACAATACCGGCGAAGTAAAAATCATATACTCTCCTGCCAATTCAGGCACATCTTCCATATACACAAATGCACCTGCAATATGCTCATATCCTTCTAACAACGTAGTTACTTTCGGCTGAACAGCTTCACAAACACTGCAATTCTGCGTTTTGAGCATTAATAACGTTAATGGATGCTGACGAACAAAATCATCTACCTGCGCTTTCTCAAAAAGTCTTTCCATTTCTATCCCTTCTTTCCCACACTATTTATAGTATATATTTCTATCCTTCTACTCACTTCCACCATTATACCTAACCTCTACTGCATTACGGATGACACTTAAACAAAATTAGATCGTTATTGCAGAGTCTATAACTCCTTATATGTACTCAACGCACATCATTCCCAACCGAAAAAAGGCTGCCTTTCTGCTAAACTCCGCAGAAAAACAACCTTTACTTCACCCTTTTGAACACATATATACGTTATCTTTATCTCTCTAATTATCTCTATTCTCTCTCTATTATCCCTTACATACTATATTTCCTTCACAATCCCAACCTACTACCACACTATATCTAATCTTTTAAAATCCTTGTTTTGTCACTCCCCCGCCTGAGCGAAGGGAAAGAAATCAATTCGAAAGGAGCGAAGCGTTCGCCTTGTAAGACTCGGATTTTGACTGCAACGCAGTCGTTCAAAAAAATCCGATCTTACCAGCGGCCGACAGAATGATTTCTTTCCCATAGCGGTCTCTCACAAAACCATTTTAAAAATCAAATTTAAAATCATCATCAGTCAAACGCTCAACGTTCATCGCACGCACATAACCATTACCTTTTTTCGAGAAAAAGTCATGTTGTTTCGTATGTGTACTGATACCGTTGAATACGATTGGATTCACTTCTTCTTCTGCAAAAACAGGATCAAATCCCAAGTTCATAAATGCTTTATTTGCATTGTAACGAAGGAAGACTTTAACATCTTCAGTCAGACCAATCGGATCATAAATCTCTTCGGTATACTTCTCTTCATTTGCATGAAGGTATGTCAGTAGACCTTCTAAGATTTCATACACGTCTTTTTGCTCATCTTCTTCCAGATCATTGTAGATTTCTTGTGCAAGTACCCCTACATACACACCGTGAATACTTTCATCACGTAAAATCAAATCAATAATCTCACCGCTACATGTCATTTTACCTTGTCCTGCTAAATAAAGCGGATAGAAGAACCCACTGTAGAACAAATAACTTTCTAGCAATACAGAAGCCGCCATCGCTAAAAATAGCTCTTTTGGCGAATTAATATTCAAGTAGTACTGACGGATCGTTTCTGCTTTGGTCTGTAGACGTGGATTATCTTCAACCCATTGGAAAATCTTATCGATTTCTTCAGTGGAAGATAGTGTTGTGAAGATACTGCTGTATGATTTCGCATGAATCTGCTCCATCATCGCCATAAAGCCAAGTACCGCTTTACGTTGCATGCCTTCGACGTGCTCCAATACTTTAGGCATCCCTACGCCACCTTGAATCGTATCAAGTAGCGTCAATCCTCCAAGCACTTTCATATAGGTGTCACGTTCAATATCACTTAATTGAATCCATGACATTTTATCATCAGACAACGGAATCTCATCATCCGTCCAGAATTGCATAATATTTTGGTTCCAGAACATCATTGTGAAATCATCATCAGGACGGTTCCAGTTGACAGCTTTGATAGGTCCACTCATAAATCAAAATTCCTCCTTGGTAAACGTTTAAGGCATACAAAAAAGCCTAAAAAAACAGGCTTTCTTGTACAGTCCATTACAGTTATATTGCTATAGCATTAGATTAAAAAAAGATTACACCGAGCAAGTAATACATTCTTCTACGCTAAGCAATTTGGTACGTGTATAGTAAAGTGATTTTAGACCTTTTTGAGCCGCATAGAGGTAATAACGAGCCAATTGACGAGTCGTTACATCGCTACCTACATGAAGAACTGTTGAAATTCCTTGATCGACATGATTTTGAATTTCAGCAATCAGATCCAATACTTTAAATTGATTCATTTGGTAAGCTGATTTGTAGTAGAAATAGTTATCCTGTTGCATATATGGCATAGGATAGTAAGTCGTTGAGTTCGCATACGTACGTGTCTCAATTTGTTCTACAATCGGCATTACACTGGATGTTGCATTTTGGATATATGAAATACTTGCTGTTGGCGCGATTGCCAAACGGTAAGCATGATAAAGACCGTGTTTCATCACATCAGCTTTCAGGTTTTGCCAGTCTGCTGGTGTTGGGATATACATATCACCGAACAAGTCGCTTGCGCGCGTCGTTGCTGGGCGATAATCGGTTTCTAAATAACGATCAAAGTATGTTCCTTTTGCATATTCTGATTTCTCAAAATCAGCAAAAGTCGTTTGACGCTCACGAGCAATCTCCATACTTTTCTCTAATGAATAGAAGTTCATCATCATAAAGAATGTACGTACAAAGTCTCTTGCTTCATCGCTCTCATAAGCAATTTTGTTCTTCGCAAGATATCCGTGCAAGTTCATTACGCCTAGACCGACTGAATGCATTTCACGGTTTGCTTTAGCTACACCTGGTGCATTTGCGATATCTGTCATATCACTTACAGAAGTTAGACCCATAATACCTTCATGAACCGATTCACGAATTTTGCCAAGTTCCATCACGTTAACCATATTCAGTGAACCCAAGTTACAGCTAATATCACGACGAATGATATCGTCTTGACCATAATCAGTAATCTCAGAAGTTTCTTGCAATTGGAAAATTTCTGTACACAAGTTAGACATACGAATAGAACCGATATCTTTTAGTGCATGACCGTTATTCGCATTACTTTTGTTCATAATGTACGGATAGCCAGATTCCAACTGTACACTTGCGATTTTGGTTAACATATCACGAGCGCTCATAATGGCTTTCTTTTTGATACGATCATCTGCAAGCAATGTATCGTACATTTCATCGATATCTAGATCATCCAGATATTTACCATATGCTTTGTATACACTGTAAGGAGCAAATACATGCAATAGTTCGTTATCTGCTGCTAATTTATAGAAGCGATTCGGTACAACAAGACCGATTGACAATGTTTTGAGACGTGTACGCTCATCGGCATTGATTTTTTTGCTATCCAAGAATTCCATAACGTCCCAGCCAAAAATATTGTAATATGCTGCGCCAGAACCTTTACGTTGCCCCATTTGATCTGCATAGGAGAAAGCATCTTCCATCAGTTTCAATACAGGCATAATTCCTTTAGCTGCACCTTCAACACCTTTGATCGGTTCACCACGTCCACGAAGTTTGGACAAGTTGACCGCTACACCGCCACCGATTTTGGATAATTGCATACAAGTGTTCAATACATGGTTGATCGAGTTCAGTGAATCATCCATTTCAAGTAAGAAACAAGATACCATCTCACCACGACGACTTTTACCTGCATTCAGGAATGTAGGTGTTGCTGGTTGTAGACGTTGTTCCATCATCGACTTAGCAAGCGTCTTGGCATTCACTGCATCTCCGCGTCCCAAATGAAGAGCTACAACTGCAACACGATCTGCATAATGCTCTAAATATTGACTACGGTCATTTGTTTTTACTGCGTAATCCGTATAGAACTTGGATGCCGCCATGTAAGATGGAAATTGGAAATCATAGCTATGTGTAATCGCATAGACTTCTTCCACATCTTGCGAAGTATAATTTTTGTACATATCTTCATAGTAGTCGTTATCAATCATATAACGTACTTTGGTTGCTGTATCCGGGAAGTTGATACTTTTACGAGCTACCTCTTCCATATATTCTACAACTGCTTCTTTATCTTTATCCAAACGGAAAAATCCACTCTCATCCCGTTGCATCAGTAAGTTGTTCAATTCAATATGCCGCAATTTTATCTACCTCCTGTTGAAATCGTTGTGCGTCTCCTGTTGTACCTGCTAATTCGAACTTGTACACCACCGGTACATTATAACGTTCAGAGATCAGATCAGCACTGCGAGCGAATTTGTCACCCCAATTACGATTGCCACTTGCTGCAACTCCAATCAAGCGATTGTGATTTCTCTCCAAAAAGTGAACTACCTTATCAGGAATCTGACCAAATCCAGTTGTGTACGTAACCAGTACAAAAGGTTCATTCAACGTCAGCGCCTCATCAATCTGTACAGCTTGTACAGCAGGTAATTTCAATTTGTTGATAAATCGTTTCACATTGCCTGTTTTGGAATCATAAGCAATTAGCATGGTGTGACATCTCCTTCTCGGTTCAATATGTAGTACCCTTCGTCCGTTCAATCACTATATAAATACAGATAACAATGCTCTAATATCATCTCAGTGTTATCTGCTCTAGTGCGTATAATTAGCTATAACCTATATATTCTCTGCTCAAACATCGCAACCGCAATATATAGAAGACTTTATCAAAGATATACGCTATATATAGTGTTGTCAATAGGAACTGAAGGTCTACACCGCCGTCCAAACATGCCTTAAAAACGGTCTAATTTTTCAAAAATCCAAGTACAACGGGGACTTATTCGAACACGTATTTTACATACATCTCGATAATCATTTATAAAAAAATAATTTTCTTGACATACTAGATATAGTGCATTCTGTTTTTCTTTTTCCCGAACATTTCCAGATTATGCAATGAACATAAATTCACTTTAAAATGAACATAAATTCCGGTCTATTTAGACGCTCAAGTATAAAACTTTAGCTGTTCTTGAACAAAAAAGCAAATAAAAGTTTCTTTAAATTAAGAAAGTTTGGCATAGAAATACACATGAGGATTACACATGGTTTTTTTCTTGTATTTATTACCATATATTGAAATAATTAAAAGCGAAATTGCAATCGCATACAATTTGAATAGGAGGATATACGTATGAAGAAAATGGTTTACTTCTTGCTTTTATCTGTACTTGTTCTGACAAGCAATCTCTTCTCCCCTGCTTCATCATCTGTATCTGCGGCTGATTACACCCAAGGAGCCACCACTTCAGGCACAACAGCAACAATCTGGTTCTCTTCGAGTGTAAATACATCATGGGTAGATATCCATTACTCGGTGAACTCGGGTAATTTGCAAAATCTGCGTATGACGTATGATAGTGGATCTAAGCGGTATATTCAAAATGTATCCAATGTAGCAACCGGTCAAGTGATCAAATATTCATTTACGTACAATAATGGAACTTCTGCTTATGATACCCCTAGCTTTAGCTATACCGTCACATCCGGTTCAACTACACCCACTAATCCCGGAACAGGTTCTGATTCAATCTACAGTATACCTGCGGCTTCTATTCCTACAGCTACAGGTAATGGCGTACTATCGTTCAAAGTACTTAATGGTACCAAAGGTGCGTATGCAAATAATCAGATTTACTGGGGCATTCTCGGAATCAATCCTGCTACTAAACAATGGAGTTATCTCGATAATAGCGGTCAGCTCAAACCTATCTCTACCGCACTCAACAATGCTACAGGGCATCTCACCAAAAATGGAGTCAATTACGCCAATATCTACAGTACGCTGGATCAGATCAATTGGGTGAATATGCCGAAAATCGATTCCGGTCGAATGTTTATCTGTGTAGGTTCACCTTGTTATATCAAAACATATGATGATGGATTTGCAGGCCCGGACATCAATAACCCTGCTGACCCTAACCGTAATATCTATTTTGATTTTGTAGAATTCACTGTTGATGGTACTGGATATCATGGAAATACGACACGTGTAGATGGTTTTGGTTTTCCTTTACAGCATCGCCTTGTGAATCGTGCAGGTAACTACGATCAGACGGTAGGCGAATTGGAATCAGAAACACGATCAGGTCTATTTAGTAAGTATCGCAGTGAAGTACCTTCAGCATTCCAATCTCTTGCCGACGTACAAGCGCCTTACCGGATCGTAGCACCCATTCATGGAGCATTCGGGGTAAATGGTACACAAGCGAATTATTTTGCTGGATACAGCAATTACAGCACGCAGGAGATCTTGTTATGTAATGGTAGACTTGCAGAGGATTCAGGTACATGTTCAGCGATCAATCGTCATGTCTATGACAATCAAGCGAACTGGAGTAATCCTGCTCAATATTACAAAGCTGCACCTGCTAATTACTATGCGAAGTTCTGGCATGATCATAGTATCAATCGCTTAGCGTACGGATTCGCTTATGATGATTACAATCAACAAGCTTCGTATCTCGAAGTCGGTGATCCTAAAGGATTGATTATTCGGGTCGGCTGGTAAAACGATATACGATAATCATATACAAAAAAGCCTGCTTCTACGGTCAAAGTCATTTTGACAGTGTAGAAGCAGGCTTTTTTCTGTTCAATCATGATGCCTTGTATATGTTACAAAAATGTATTCTTTAATTTAAGTAGTTATTCAAGCAGATCGATCCATGTTGACGTACATTGATGATATACGTAGATGTATTCAATGTTTTTTGAATAAGTGCTGTGTATTCGCTGACTAATTCTTTAGGTAAAATCGTCAAAATAACACCTGCAAATCCGCCACCATGTACACGACATGCGCCTGCTTGTTTTTGCTTCAAGAAGATCTCAGTAATCGCCAAAGCAATCGAAATACTTTGCTCACGGGTATGGGAATCTTGATATACGTTTTGGAGCCATTTCCATGATGAATTACCAGAACCAGTTATTAACTCTAGGAAATGATCCCATTCGTTGGCTTGTAGCGCTTTGACCTGCTCATCGACACGATCATTTTCTTCTAAGAAATGAAGTGCACGTAATACTGCACGATCTCCTGTCTGTTCGCGAAGACGTGCCAAATTGCTATACACTTCTTCCAGACTAATCTGACGACACACTTCATGACCTAATGCTTCCGCAACCGCCTTCATTTCTTCCGGTACAGCCGCATAATCAGCAGTTAGATCGGCATGGTTGCCTCCTGTGTTTACGATAACCATTTCATATCCTTGTGCATCAAAATCATAAGGAACGTGTTGAATCGCAGGTTCTTTGGGATTAATGAAATCGATTGCAATTAATCCACCATGCGCACAAGCCATTTGATCCAATAGTCCAGAAGGTTTATTCCAGAATTTATTTTCAGCATATTGTCCAATTCGAGCCATATTGACGATATCGACTTTGCTGTCATTGTAGAACGTATTTAAGATGCTTGTGATCAACATTTCGAACGAAGCAGAAGAGCTCAATCCAGAAGCTGCCAGTACATTTGTAGAGACATAAGCATTGAATCCGCCTACATGTAGTCCCCATTTCACAAAGCCCGCAACGATACCACGGATCAACGCGAGTGTACCGCCTTCGCCTTCAACAGGTTCTAATTCAGACGTATGGATTTTGTATACATCACTATAGCCTTCAGACACAATTGTAATATAAGGTTTATCTACAGGTACTGCTGCACTGATTGTATCTAGGTTGATACTGGTTGCAAGCACTTTACCGTAGTTATGGTCGGTATGATTACCACCAATTTCACTTCGACCTGGAGAACTGAATAATTGAATATTACCATCTCCAAATTGTTGGTGATAACTGTTCATGAGTTGTTGGTAACGATCCAATTGGTGCTGTACTTGTTCTTGTCCGTACATATCTACAAGTAATTGTTGCATCTTGTCTGTATTGTATTGTTGCAAGTTTTCTGTAACCGTTCTCAATTGCATGTTAAATATCCCCTTTAATATTAAAAATAGTTTCTCCCATGTTGCTTATATCTGTTCCTATATTGATTGTACTGAAATTTTGCGGAATTGTCAGGGTATTGTTGCAATGATTCTGCACTTTTTGGAATAGAATCGTTTTTGATTTCCATTTATAGAATCATCTTAACTTAATTTGTTAAATAATTAACTTGAATACGCAGCTGTCTTTCTAAAGCTAAGCCGTCATCATAACCGAATTCTTCTAATTTTAATCCGTAGATTTGTCCATTTTGTACAGCAGGGAGTTGGCTCCAAATAGGATGTTGTTGCATCATCGATTCCATACCTTCCAACCAGTATGCCGGAGCAACAATAAACATATGATCTGCTGCATACTGTGGCAAAAGATGTTCTGCAATCAATTTAAACCCTCCTGCTTCCAATATATCGTGACGAATAGGACAAGGTGGATTTAATTTGAGGGCTCGATACAAGTTATAACCTGCTCGGGTCGTTTCTCCCCAGATCGCAATCTGATGATCACCACACATCTCATACAAACCCACAGTCTGCTGAGTGACCTGTTCTAGTTCTAATTGTTGTCTAGCGACTTCGATCTGATATTGATACTGTATGACCCACTCTTCTGCTTGATGCTGACGATTAAGAATTTGCCCCACATACAACAATTCATCAATAGGACTGCGTACACCCCGTTCGATGATAAATAGCGGCGCAATCGATTTTAATTGTTCAAATAATTTGGGATGATCTAAGATACAATCAGCAATAATAATCAGATCCGGTTGCACATCGTCAACTGTACATTCAGGTAACTGTAGTTGCCATTCTGTTGGTAATTGATGAGCTCCTTTATCCAGATTCCATATCGGAACCGAAGATAATTCTTCTTCTAATAACTTGGAGTGTTGATTGATCTCAAACACAGTCGCAAGTGGAGTAATACCTAGTGCCAATAATGTACCTGCAAATGGAAAAGCAGCAATACGTTGTGTTCCTTTGCGTGCTCGAAAAGCTCCGGGAGTCATGCCGGTAAATGAACGGAATTTTTTACTTAAATAAATACCATCACTATATCCTATTTCTTCTGCAATATGATGTAAGGTATTGTCTGTGCATAACAAATGTTCTTTCGCTTTGTTAATCCGCCAGATCGCAAGATAATCGGAAAAGGTATACCCTATTTCTTTTTTAAACACTTCGGAAAAGTAATGTGGATGCAGATTGGTCTGTGCTGCTACACTTTCACGTGTTAACATCTGCTCTGAAGCATAACGAATATAACTGGCGATCTGATGCATAGAACGGGTTACATATTTATCATTAGACCCATCCGATGAACAATCGATCCGTTGCAATAATTTGTGCAATAAGACATGAATCTGCTCTGTGTCTTGATCGACGTATAATAACATTTGTTGAATTAGCTCAAACGAATAGGCGGTATTACGACTCACGATCGTTCCATGCTTAGGCAAGCTTTGATAACATAACTGGTAGCTCATCTGATTCATGCAATCTTGTACTAGATTATAACGCTCACAAGTGATGATATGTAGACATCCTTCTTCACCATAAGAGAGCTGTAGCTCTGTGTCCGGGTGTACAAATAATAGCTCCCCTGCTTGCAAATACCATGCTTCAGGTTGATCCTGTATTTCTATAGTTGCATTAGACTCAGGTCTAACGGTTACGGTTCCTTTTTCTAAAGCCAAAATTAGAAGATGCTCTGAGCGTAAAGGAGTCATACAAGCAGCACGGTTATTCATAACAGAATGCGTAGGAGTAAGATGACAAGAGTAGATCGATTTGCATAGATCTAATATCGGATGCATGGCTGGCTGAATCATAAACGAATGATCACGCTGGCTACTCTGGTAAATATCCATACTGCAAACCTCCTCTGTAAATGATACCTTTTATCATTTATCTGTTAGCATTATATAATGTGAGAGAACTGTTTGTATAATGTAGTCATCATATCTATGCTAAAAAGCCTGCTACTTTTTAGGGATTATCTAAATTCTAATCCATAAAAGCAACAGGCAGTTAACAATTATTTAACTATTTGGACTTTACTTTCTTTTTCCAGCAGTATAAAAGTTCGGTAAAGGTACGGTCGACCAGTCAATATCAGAACCAAAATAAAAATCAGTATATGTCGGTTGATTATACGTTGTATTCTGACGAGCCACTCCTGTACGATACTGTGTATTATGCAATAATGTATACAATTTGTGGTTGGTGACTTCTGTACTCAGATAGATACGAATCGCTGAACTATCGGTTGTACGTACCAGCATTTCTTCACGCCAATCGCCAAAGATATCCGCTACCAGTGAAGGTGTGCCTTTCGTATCATTATTGGTTAGCGTGCCTGTTGCTGTAAGCACTGTTCCTTTGCGCCAATCTTGAATGGTAGGTGTCACTTCACGAGCACCATCAATAATCTGAGTAGTTAGATCAGCGCCCCATTTAATATTCATATTGGTTCCGGGGATCTTGGTTCCGATCTGCTGACCATCAGCTGTACGCATATCTATTGACCATGCTTCAAGACCCGGACGAGAAGGATCAATATCGCCAATCATGCCACGTCCTGTATCTTTACCACTATAGGCTCCAAAAATCACTTTGCCTGTTTGAGCATCACGCATACTATATCCATAAGGCGCATACGTTCCACCTTCATGCACCATATAGATTTCCATTCCCGGACGGTTCGGATCAATATCAGTGACATGCATCGCATCTCCATGTCCAAGCCTTGCTATCACTCCCGGTGTTGCGCTGTTAGCAGGCATCATATCCATTGAACTATAAAGTAAGCTACCATCATCATCTACTGTAGCAGAGCCGTATACAATCTCATCTTTGCCATCTCCATCTACATCTGCCATCGTCAATGAATGAGCACCTTGTGTAGTCAGTGTACCCAATTCAGGATCGGTTCCATTAACACCATGAGGGCCATCGTTAAATGGATTGCTCATCGGCGTCCATCCACTATCTGCATTCCACACTTTTTGCAAATGACGTCCATCCCAATTGTAGGATACAAGCACAGAGCGTGTATAATATCCACGTGCAAATACAGCTGAAGGTGTTTTACCATTGAGATAAGCTACACCTGCTAGAAAGCGATCTACACGGTTGCCCGGTTCGATTCGTGACATCGCATAATCGCCCCACATCAATCCATCATCATGTCGATCGGGTTCATAAGCTATCGTTTCAAGTTCTTTCCCTGATTCGCCTTCAAAAACAGACAAGTATTCTGGTCCGTCTAAAATAAATCCTTCAAACGTCCGCAGATCATTCCGTGCACTACGTGAAGGAGCATACACATCCATAAAGTAGTCGGTCAACGCTTCTGCATCAACACGAGATAATGGATAATTGTATTTAGGCGCAATCCCAAAACATTCTTCAAGCGTCTGTGGCCAGTGACCGTTCTTCACTTCTTCTTGATCACGCCATCCCATAAACATATCCACCACATGATCATAGTAGCCACTACTGCTTAAACGATAATCATCGGTATTCGCATACCCTGCTTTTTTATCGGCTTTGGGTAATGTAATGTATTTCTCAGAAGAGACTTTACCACGTGAATTATAACGAATAATCTTAGTGCCTGGCGCTGTTTTGAACATCATTTCGGCTTTGCCATCTCCGTCAAAGTCATACACCATAAATTGTGTATAATGTGCGCCCGAACGAATATTCACACCTAGATCAATCCGATACAACAGTCGACCATCTAACTGATAAGCATCGATATACGTATTGCCTGTGTATCCTTTCTGCGAGACATCTTTCGCATTGGAAGGGCTCCATTTCACAAAATATTCGTAAGCTCCATCTCCATCGACATCTCCTACGCTCATATCATTCGCAGTATACGTATAGGCTTCACCCGCAGGCGTCACCCCATCCGCCGGTTTTTGCAAAGGCAGATCATAATAGGTGTCGTTCCAGACTGTTGCAGGAGCACTTAATTTCTTTTTGTCAGGCTTGCGTAAATCTTTAAGATCGTAGTTAGTGCTATACGTAGTTAGATTGGATTCTTCTATGTCGGTCGTCTGTGTAGACGATTCGTTATACGCAGATTCTGTCACTGTCGCTACTGAATGATCGGTACGAGGCTTTTTCGGTTTGATTGGGGCTACCGTGTATTTAGCAGTTGTTGTTCCCTGACGATCCAGATAATTCGTGCTATCTGTCACCACTGTTAGAAATGTACCATTGCGATACAAAGCAAAATCAGTGCCTGTAAGCCCTGTCTCTGAATAACCGTTGGCTTCATCTCCAAGTAAGCGCCAGCTTAGAAAAATACCTTCTGCTGTTTTGGCTGCCACCAATCCTCGATCCAGATATTCCAATTGAACACCTTTATTGGCTTTACTTTTAGAAGATGCAATAGACATATCTGTAGAATCAGCTGCGAATAATCCACTTGTTGGTAATATCAGTACGATGCCTAAAGCGGCGGCTACGATTTTAGTTGTTAACGAATATTGCTTGTCTTTCATACCCCTTCACCATCCTTATCATTTTGGTAACGCTTACAAATGTGAATAAGTGAATATTACTATGCAGGTTATGCCCTGCTTGAACCGTACGCTACACTCCTCCTTTTCTATAACATTCGCTCCATGATCTTGTTCTATTATTTATTACAGGTAGCTCTTTTATTATAAATTTGTGATGTTCTCAAAGGTGTACACAAATCAGAGACATCTGTTTAAATAACAGTGCCGTTGTATACGCTTATTTTTTTGTATAATCGGTTCTATTGGTATGTTTTGTTGTACTGATCAGCTATATATCTTCTTTAATGTTATATTAACTTACATATAATTTATAAATGTGCATAAATTAAAGTCTTCAAATTATATTTCTGCACAAATACATATAATATCTATCGTCAAAATAGAGATACAAGCGATATTATTACGTTAATTCATTGTTTTGTTAACGTGGTATGTCAAACTATATTCAAAAGGGGCGAATAATATGGACAGTAAACCAAGTGGTGGTAAAATTTTATCTTTAGGATTACAGCATGTACTGGCTATGTACGCAGGCGCTATCTTGGTACCTTTGTTAGTTGGACGAGCATTGAATCTGACAGCAGAACAATTGTCTTATCTGGTCGCTATTGATCTATTAACATGCGGGATAGCTACCCTGTTACAAGCGTGGAAAAACAAATATCTAGGTATCGGACTGCCTGTGATGTTAGGAAGTTCTTTTGTAGCGATCACACCTATGATCGGGATCGGCAATCAGTATGGACTTAATGCGATCTATGGTGCGATTATTGCTGCTGGATTATTCTTCTTTTTATTCGCTGGCTTTTTCGGCAAAATTATTCGCTTATTCCCTCCGGTTGTGACTGGAACGGTTGTAACTGTGATTGGTCTTTCCTTAATTCCCACAGGTATTCGCAATATGGCGGGTGGAGCTAATAGCCCTGAATTCGGTAGCCTCACCAACTTTCTTCTTTCATTCGGCGTACTATTACTCATTTTAATCATCAATCGCTTTTTCACCGGATTTATGCGTTCGTTATCGGTATTGATAGGCATTGTTGCAGGTACCGTTGTTGCTTTTATGATGGGCAAAGTCAATTTTGCCAGTGTAGGCGAAGCTTCTTGGTTTCATTTACCACAATTCTTCATGTTCGGCACTCCGGAATTCAAGATTGCGCCGATCTTAACGATGATTATTGTATGTATGGTCATCGTTGTTGAATCCACAGGTGTTTTTCTAGCTTTAGGTAAAGTATGTGATCAGAAATTAACCCCGCAAGATATGACGCGTGGTTATCGTACCGAAGGACTAGCGATTGTACTGGGAGGAATGTTCAATGCTTTTCCATACAACACTTTCGCTCAAAATGTAGGGCTTGTAGAATTATCCCGTGTCAAAACACGTAATGTAATCGTTGCTGCGGCAAGTATTCTTATTGTACTTGGCTTGGTTCCCAAAATTGCTGCACTGGCTACTATTATTCCTGCTGCCGTTCTAGGTGGAGCTACAGTCGTATTATTCGGAATGGTTGTCGCTTCAGGTATTCGAATGCTAACCGAAGTGAACTTCAAAGATCAACGCAATCTGCTAGTCGTCGCTTGCTCGATCTCGCTCGGAATTGGAGCAACTGTCGTACCGGAGTTGTTTGCAGGGCTTCCTTCAGCACTACGTATTATTGTAAGTGATGGTACGATCACAGGTAGCCTATCTGCTATTCTATTGAATCTATTTTTCCATTTACCTATCCGATTCAAACGTCCTTCCACCTTACCTGCCAAAGTCGAAACGATTGAGCAACATTAATACCGTATGACTATCTATAGAAGAATGTAATATGTACTATAAAAAAGCTACTTTTCATGGATTCAATCTATCCTAAAAAGTAGCTTCTTTTTGCTTATTTTGCTAGTCATTCTCCTGAAAGGCAAGACATAGATCTAGTTTCACGGTTATAATAGAGTCATACTGTATATACCAAAAATAGATGAACACGATAGGAGCTGCTCATGTCTAATCAAAGTATTATCTTTTTCGATATTGATGGAACATTATTAGATTTTGATAAAAAGTTACCCGAAAGCACTAAAAAAGCGATATTCGATCTCAAAGCACGGGGTCACGAAGTTGCGATTGCTACAGGTCGTGCGCCTTTTATGTTTGACGATATTCGTGAGGAACTTGAGATTGATACGTATGTCAGTTATAACGGTCAATATGTAGTGTTACGTGGAGAAGTGATCTATACCAATCCGCTGGACAAAGACGCTTTACTTCAATTGACGCAGACGGCATTAGAACAGAATAATCCACTCGTCTACATGGATGCTGATGATATGAGAGCAAGTGTACCGGAAGAAGATGAAATGATCACAACCAGTATTCATACGCTCAAAGTCAATAAGTTCCCAACATATGATCCTTTATATCATCAAGGTAGAGAAATGTATCAATGTCTGCTGTTCTGTATTGGTGATGCTGAGAAGAAATATGAGCAAGAATTCAAATCATTTGATTTTATCCGCTGGCATCCGATGTCTGTCGATGTTCTACCCAAAGGTGGTTCCAAAGCACATGGCATCGCCAAAATCACCGAAAAGTTAGGCTTCCCTGAAGAAAGACAATATGCGTTCGGTGATGGACTTAACGATGTGGAAATGCTCAAACAAATCTATAACAGTGTAGCGATGGGCAATGCTGAACCTGAAGCCAAAGCGGTTGCTCGCCATATTACCAAATCTGTAGATGAAAATGGAATTTTACATGGACTACAAATGGTCGGGTTGTTAGACTAATCATTTAACTTTTATAGCAACTATCTTCATTTATTCCCCTTTTTCTCCGATATTTGAAAAGGATGTAATTTTACATCTTTGTCAGATCTATAGAGAAAAAGGGGATTTTTCACAATGAAAAAAGGATTGTTATGTCTGTTGAGTTGGATTATGGTATTTGTCGTCATTATGCCTAGCCATACCACTCATGCTGTCAATGTAAAAGGAAGTACATATCAAAGCGTATTTTTATTTGTAAATGGTACATTTCAGATCACCCAGCAATACACCCAGTTCGTGAACAACAACAAACTGTATATTCCGATTAAGATCATGGATCGGATTCCAGGTATCACAATTCAATATGGAAGTCCGCTTACGATTACTGGTAATAAAGGTAGTATTACGGTCAATGAATCCAATTCATTTGCTTATGCAGGTGTAACTTATGTGATGTACAAATCGTTGTTAGCGATTACCGATTTGGATGGAAAATATGCGTCTAGTGCTCAATCCTTATTTATTTGGAGTGATGATGAAGGCAAGCGTGCATCCAGTGAGATTTTGACTAACATTAGTCAGCTTCCTGCGAAGTACGGTTATTTTATCGGTCAAAAAATATATCCATTCTATTATCCGGGAGCCTACTGGATCACCAATATACGCTATGCTTCTTCCAGCTTGTCTCTAACGATTCAAAATAAATCAGGCGATACGTATGAGTTCAATAGTCCAGTATCTGATTTGGACTTTCTGTTAGATAGCGAACTGACATCATTTAACCAGAACTGGCACGGCAAATTTGTCTGGTTCGACAATCGCGCATATAACGGAAGCGATCTTAACCATTTGGAAAAGTTAACATTTATCGCTGTGCGAGTAAATGATCAAAATGATGCTTTTGTTACGTTGCAAAAATCCAATGGCAAGCAAGTCCGGATCAAACTCAATCGACAATATGATACAGGTATGATGCTAAGTGATATCTTATGGGCCAAAAATCCACGCACTGTGTACAATTGGAGCAATAGTGTCTGGACAGCTATTAGTAAAAATAAATTATTAAGCAATATGACCCGCGAACAGGTCACATTATCCTGGGGCGAACCTTCTGATAAAAATACGTATCAATCATCTTCTTTAACGTATGAGCAATGGATCTATTCTGGAGCCTATCTGTATTTCTGGAACGGTCGCCTCAGTTCAGCACAAAGTCGTTAAGTCAAAATATATGAAACCAGCTACTTCTTCCACAAGAATGAGCTGGTTTTTTGTTTGAATGAAATAAGCACTTTTATTGATGTTTATTTTAAGTTTAGTTGAAGTTTAAGAATGGACATTGTATGATAAAGATAGAGGTGAAAATTATGAGTACATTAACAGAACGAGAAATTGCTTTGGCAGAAGCCATTATAATTCCATCTTTAATTGCCCAACAATTGGATCAACAAGATCAGGTTCAATTATCTACTTTTCTCAAAGTATTACTTAAATATATCGAAAAGACGTCTCCTGTATCTGCTGAACACCTTGTGCAACAAATTCATTTAGAAGATGATTTAACTGTGCAACAATTACAACAATATTTTCAATTAATTCTTGTTCATCAAATCAATATAGCGACTGACCCTACGATTTCGAACAAAAAATATACCACTGGAGATATTGCACGCTTTTTTGGAGTCAGTGTAGCTACAATCAATAATTGGATCCATAAAGGTCGAATTGTAGGTGTAGAAAAAGGGGAACGTTTCAAACAAGCACGTATTCCAGAAGATGCTATTTATCTGTCCACTACTGGAGAAAATATCACGATTAAAGAAGCTTCTGAGTTATACCAAACTGAAGTAGAACGAACATCTCTTCGTCCTACAACAGCTATTGAAGAAATGAAAGAACTGATTGATGCGATTTATCATTATGAACAAAAGTACAAGGGTACTTATGAAGAAGTGACAGTTACATCTACTATAATGACATCACAACAACAACGCGATTTTACAGAATGGCAACAATTGTTGCGAACATTACAGGATTTTAAACGATGACTGTACGTTATCCTTCTAATATTACACTTATAGAAAAAGAATTTCGTCACATCATTACAGATCTGCGTGATGGAGACGGTTCGGGGCTTATGAGTAGCTTATCTTTTCAACGATATACTATTGTTTTTATAGATGGTGGTAAGCTTAGAATAACAGAACGAATCAGTAAAGGTATTATTGACTATTCCTATTATGATTGGGAACAATCAGAAGGTAGAATTATTAAATTTCATTCTGAACCGCATCCTGATGACCCCAAATATCAGACGTTGACTGAGCCCCATCATATTCATCCACCTGATGAAGCAAAATTGCATAATCTAACACGTTATTCTAACTTTTATCATCAAGAACTTCCTGCTATTCTCGAACTTATTTTTATTCATATGATGAGTAAAGAAACATTGTAATTCTATCGAAGTATGTACATACAACAAAAAGGAGAGCTATCTATAGGATAGCTCTCCTTTTTTAATATCATTATAATAATGACTTCTTCATTATGGAGTTGTGCCCCATACTAACGTACCTTTATTGTAAATACTTGCTTTGTTCCAATCGGTTAGCGTAGTCTGATTAGCTCCATAAGAGTAATCGTTAGCTTCATTATAATTACTCCAATCGACTGGATGAATACGAGCTTGGATATCTCCGCTTTGTCCTCCAGCTGGAATAGAACCCGCTCCACTCCCAAAACTGAACTCGACATAGCGATTAGCTGTCGTTTTGGATACTGTCGGTGTACCAAACGCACCGCTAATATGAGTTCCACCTACACTCGCCCAGTCGATAAAAAATTGTTGCTTTTGCTGACTTTCATCACTGTAATAGTAACGAATTTTGAGATCACTTAGATCTACAGCTGTACTGCCATTGTTTTTAATATTGAAAATAGGTCGAATGGCATTATCGGTCGGATTACTATCACCATTACGATATTGCAATACCAGTTTGCTTTTAGTATCTGTTGGTGTTGTTGTACCGGTATCTCCACCTGTTGTTGGAGGCGTTGGAGTGTCTGTATCTGGTTCTGTTGTGGTTGCTCCTAGACGAATCTCATCACGTACAAATTTGCCTGAAGTCGTCAGATTATTCGCTGTCCATCCACCGCTAGAATTGGCTCCGGCTACAAGTGCTGCTGAAGCTTCATTTTTATCTGCGAGTGACCAGTTTGCCCAACTAATCTTACGATTGGCTAAGAAATTAGTCCATACTTTCGATTCGCTTAAGAAAGGTCCACCATTCCCTGAAGCGTCGCTAGTTCCCCACTCGGTGATAAACACAGGGGCTTTTTTGCTAAGTGCATAATCGATCCGATCTCGTAAAAATTGTCCGTGGGTCCCTGCATAAAAATGGACTGCATACATCGTATTTTTATCAGGCAACTGGTTGTCTGCCGCATCGTGTACATCCTGACTCCATGTACCTGTACCTACAATAATAATATTATCTGGATCTTTGGCACGAATGACCTGCGTTACTTCTTGCGCATATGGACGAATCTGCCCATTCCATGTCACTCCACCGTTTGGTTCATTAGCTAACTCATAGATCACGTTCGGTGAATCTTTGTATAGACCTGCCATTTCACTGAAAAAGGCTTTGGATTGCGTTTTGTAAATATTCGGATCATTATCTGAAAGAATATGCCAATCGATAATCACATAGACGCCAAGATCCTGCGCTGCTGCAACCGCTTCTTTCACTTTATTTTTAAGTGATGGATTTGAAATGTATCCATTTTCTGCGGTATACATCGCTACACGGAATACCGTAATTCCCCAGTCATCTCGTAACCATTTCATCGTATCTTTATTCACATAGTTGCCATACCATTGAATACCATGAGAACTCATTCCTTTTAATTGTACAGGCACGCCATTTTTATCGACCAATTGTCCGTTAGCAATCGATAATTGACCATACTTCTGCACTGGCGTTGTCGCTGCACTTACTTGTGGTACCCAGACGGAAGTGGTTAGCGATAACGTCAATACAGCAGTTAATACCGAAGCGCTCCACTTCTTAAACATCGTCTTTTTCATTAATTATCAGCTCACCTTCTTAATTAATGTAAAATTATGTTATTTTTAGATATTCACCTATTATAGAGTAACTTTAGTCATAAATATAGTTTTTTGTGTAAAAGAGACTAATTAATACCATAATATAGGTGATAGTATGTATTACCTTATGCAGGTGATCTGAATCTGTTTTAACACCATTTTCCTTATTGTTATACTGTTACTTTTTGAATATATAAAAGCAATACAAAAAGCCAACTCACTTCAGAAAAATGCTCTGAACATAAGTTGGCTGAAAGCTGTTAAAAAAATGATTTGTTATTTGATAGACCCTTCTGCATGTGCGAATTCATTCTGTTCGATCTGCATATTGGATTCTTTAGCATATAGTACATAAGTGATCAGACTCAATAATGCGACAATTGCCATCATCCATTGCACATACGAAGGAGAGACTGTATCCAGCATACGCCCTGCCACAACAGAGAACAATCCTCCGCCAATCGCACAACCTGCCATGACGATACTGGTATTGCGGGCTATATTTTTGGGCATTAACTTTTTCATATAGACCAGTGTAACCACATAAAGACCGGATAACATTAACCCTAACAATACGATCAATATATAGCTCAGTACAGGATTGCGATTAAGAGCAAATAAAGACAGTAACACGATCATACTGCTCCAATGAATAAATAAATATCGACGGTAGCCGATCCGTTCTGCTTCATAACCGGCAAACATCCGTCCTACAATCATCGCCGCCCAGAACACTGTGACACTGATCGGTGCTGTTCCTGCATCTGCCATACCTGTTTCTAACATCAAAGATGGCAAATAATTGACCAGCCCAATATCAGTCGCTCCATATAAGAAAAAGAGAAATACAAACGATGGTAATAACAGACTTCCACCTACCCACAATCGTTTAAGTCGAGCAGAAGGATGATTTGTTGCCGCTGCTGCAACTACAGCACCGACAGGCCCTGAAGAAGCGGCTGTTGCTGGAACCACATGAGGAAGATCGGTTAGATGACGTGGTAAAAATAACGATTCCACCCCTTCAAAACGACTGAATCGCACAAACAAAGATAAAAAGATACAATACACTGCTATTCCTAATAGCGCATAATTCCATAACCCAGAACGAACTAACATTCCAATCGCTAATGGAAATAATAATGAACCTACACCAAAAGCAATTTCCAAACGACTCATGGCAATCGCCGCATTAGACTGTAACCCTTCCAAAATAACTGCGGCAATCACCGATTCAATAATGCCTCCAAGGAATCCTGCTATCGCAATACCTACAATTAAGATCGACCATGGAGGTAAGAAAGCAATCAAAATATAACAAGCTGCTACACCGATTGCGCCTATATGTAACATCGTTTTTTTCGATATCCGATTGGCTAACCATGGCTGAATCAACATCCCAATAATCGATGCTCCAAATTCAATAAATATCAGTGCCCCTGCATCGGTATAATCCCGATCATAGAGCGGCAATAATACGGTGACAATCGCTGCCACGGTGACTTTAATGGCACCCATTAATAAATAAAATAAACTTCCCATCCAAATCAAACGTTTCAAAACTGCCTTCCCTCCTTCATCAGTCTGCTCCTACTCCATCAAGCGCACTGCTAACTGCAAGAATTATACTTCTTCTATAGTGCAGATGCATTCAATTTTCATCATTTTTTAAATTTTCATGAAAAATGCTGTTATGCCCTATTCTGCTTACATATATAGACAATACAAAAGTCACCTGCACACTCTCATTCATAGAGTATGCAAATGACTTTGATCTATGTTCCAAGTTAAAAAACGGTTCACTCTTCTTCTACACTCACATCTAACACATGCTTCGCTAGATCCACATACGTGTTGTCTAGCTTCACTTTCACTTTGCCTAATCTGCGCTTTTCACGCCACTTGGCTAGATCAGCTTCAGAGTCTAATCGCAATTCAGCTAATTCTTCGGCACGATCAAACATGTATTTACTGGTGTACAGCAATGTATAAATACCTTGCCCTGCCAATGCAATAGGTTCTGTTCGTTCTTGCCACTCGGTAACTGTGAATTTTACATATAATAAATGAGCTTTCTGCGGTTCGGCAGGAATTTCGGTAATATTGGATCGCTTGACGATATCCCATCTGTCTACTTTGCCATAATAGCTTATACCCGTTCTACCTAAGGCTTCAAACTTTCGTCTGGATTCACACATCGCTACATACTCAATCTGTGTAATAACCTGTGTATCTACAAAGTTAGCTAACGGAACATGATAAAAGCGATGGGCAAGAGCCACCTGTATCTGCTCCGGTCCTCGCACCGATCCAATCAGCATATTTTTGTCGACTAATTTGTTTTGGTAATAGGCTTGAGTTCCCCGTGGTGAAGGAGAACGTTCATAGGCTTTTTCAGGGCTATCTTGAATTAGCTCATCTAAGAATTGTTCGACCAGACTTGTCGCATTAGGCAAAAAAGGAAAAGCTCCTACATTCAGCTTACGTATACTGCGGTAAAAGTGATGTTCACGGAATTGTTCTTCATCACCATAGGGAAATAATACATACGCTCCAAACATGCTACGCTCGTACTTCTCTGCTGTAGACGCATGGACAATCGCATCACGGTAACGGTGCATCGTATTAATATCTTCTTCTTGCGGTCCCGGCTTGAGATAAGTAGAAGCATACGGCGAGCCTTCTACTGCGGCATTTAACTTGTATTTGGCATCAAAAATAAAACTGTATTCTTTCTTCTGCCCTGCATCTACCTTCATTAAAGACAGCACATTATCCGGTCGCTGTGGCAATGTAGGGGTGACCTCTTTGCTCGGTAGACTGTTGTAATAGAGCACAAACGTTTCATTATTACGTGGATTCAGATATTCCATACGAGATTGCTGTCCTCTGCCTAACGTCACAAATAATCCGCTATGGTTGAGCCGGATCAGATTTTGCTTAATCAATGGATATTTACGGCTAAGCAATTCATTTAACTTCAAAAAACACCAGTATTCATAGATTTCTGCAATATCTTTCATGGATAGACGCAATAGATCGCTTTGGATCGACAAACCTTTTAGTAGCAAAAGGTAATACCGATACATTTCCCGATACCCCGGTGCCATCTGGAGAACCAGACTGCTACTCATTTGTCGCATGGGTGAGATCGCTTGTAACCATTCTAGAGATAACAACTGTTCTAATCGGGAGATCATTTGGTCTACCCGCTGTACAAACACAGGATCATACGCTCGACTACGGAAATTCTGTGGTTTTGTTAGCTGGTTATACTGATCTCGCAACTGTTGTAACTTGCTTGAAATGCGCTCTAACATCCAACGCAAAAACCGATTTTCTGCGGTATCATAAGAGATGTGCTTGACCGTATCCAGTAAATGAGTCGGCTGGTAACGCTCGGCCCCAATCGGTAACCATCCATGTACAGCATCTTGCTCTACATACTGCGGATGTCTGGCTAAATAAGCATTGTTGCGATTACTGCCCCGCTTGACCCTTGCTGCTGGTCTACGTTCTAGCGATTGATCCAGCTTATGATGAGGTTGTCGATTGATTCGCTCCATAGCCGTCTCCATCTGGTGAAAGAGATGAGTAATCAATGCAAAAAACTCACTCAAACTCTGGTGCTCGGTCTCTCGAATACGCACAGATTGGTATGTTCGTTTGAGAAAGTCGAACGACAGATTATAGACTTGCTCATTCACTTCACGAAGTAACTGGATATAATCTTGCTTATAATCCAGCTTCGAAGGAAAAATTTCCAGTTCGATCGACAACAATCGCTGTCCTCCACTGCGTAATTCCAATTCAGTAAAACCGACTTCATTTTTAAAATTCAACAGACCCGACAATACCTTTTCTCCTTTAGACGTGACAGCCTCACGAAGAGCTAAGCTATCATGGTGAAAAGTTAGAGGTAAATGCATATCATTATCTGACTTAATCAACAAAAATTCATAGTTCTGTTGCTCATAAAAACAAGGAAAAGACGGTGTTGTTCCGTCCCATAGTATCAATTTATTTTCAGTTGGTGAGAACACAGAGATCTTTTCAATAACTACATCCGGTGAAAGAGAACGACAGATCAGATGCGCATCGACCCATTCTCCTTCTTGGCGGTGCAATTGTAACGTTTCGACCACCGGATGATACGGCTTGCCTTTAATATAAATCGTACCAATATTACATGTCACTTCTAATAGATCAGTACTATGGTTAAGAAATCCAGTAGGATGTGAATCCATCTTCATCTAACCTCACAATCATATCTACCAGCTTATGTGCTGTCTGTGGATAGTTTGCTTGTGGTGGCGTATTCCCGCGATCCCATTGTCTCCAGAACGCATCATCATCTTCCATCGGTGAAGGAATACGGACACTGTCTTGTAAGCAAAAGCTCAATAATTTCACCAGTACACGTCGTACACCAGACTGGCTTCCTTGAATACGTGGCAAAATCTTCTGCATCACCTGTAGATCAAACGCTTCTTCTTCACTCATCAATCCAAAACGTTCATTATAGATCACATAAAAGCACACTGCATCCCGTATCCGAAAACCCACATGGGCATGAATATCTTCCAGTATTTCATTGACTGTCACCAGTCGCTCTGTAGTACGCGTAATCAGCTCTGCATAATGGTCATAAGCGTCAATCAACTGCAAATAATCGGCTCGTAAAAAAGACTGTTCTACCGGTACTGCTTCTACGATCTGCTGACTTTCTTCACGTAACTTGGGCAACTGCATCAGATCAATAGTGTTGAATTCAAGCGTATTCGCCCGATCCAGTACTTTTTTGCTAAATGGATACGTTGTCTCATCCATATTTACGGTTCCGATCAGGTAGACATTTTCCGGTATTGCCAGATTTCCATATCGTTCTAAATCGCTTTCCAATTCTAACGTAGCTGCTGGAATCACCGGATCAGTCACAATATGTCGACCCTGCCACGATTGAGTCTCCAATAGACTTAAAATATCGCTGAAATAATGTTCCACTCGCGCCAAATTCATCTCATCCAGACAGATAAAATAAGGCTTATGGCGGTTCTCCGGTTGAGATGCTTCTGCAATCACTAACGTAAGTGGCCCTGGCTTAAATGTGCCAGATAGATCTTTGTACCCGATCAGATCGGTCGGATCGCTCCAATCTGGACGCACAGGAATTAAGCGAAATTGTCCATTGAGCGCTGTAGCGCCGACTGCTTCAGCGAACAGACGAATAAGACGTGTTTTCCCTGTGCCAGAGATACCGGCGAGAATAACGAACGGGCGTGTTTTGAGAGACAGGTAGAAGTTGTCGATCAAGTGGGAAGGGAAGTAGAATCCACGTTGAGTGATGTAATCGCGTACATGATCCAATACTTCTTTGATCTCAGCATCATGGATAAGTACAACCGATTCTTCTTCGACTTCTTCGACTTCTTCCTCTTCTTCATCATTCAACTGACTTGCCCATTCTGTATTCGGTGTCGCATCTATACTTTGCACATAAGAAAGATAAGTCTCTACCGCATCCCATAGATCGTCTACCAATTGCTCATTATTAGGCATATCATTTAAATCATAACGAGTATAAGCAATCGTAGATGCCTGATAGTCTTTAGCATACGTACTTTCGCCCAAATCAATGGTTCCTTCTAAGTTCAATCGTGTTGGCGGTAACATTGCTCTGATTTCTTGTGCTTTTTGTTCAAATTGTTCATAAGCTTTCTTAGTACCCAGACGGTTCTTCATATCGGTTACACCGTATTGCAATACAAGGTAAACGGACTGCATATCTTCTGCAAACAAATAGGCAACATATAATCCACGTTGGGTAGTATCCGTAATCTGACGATGCATAATCGCAATCCAAGGAATATATGCCCAATTTCCTTGTCCCAAAGAACCTTGTACTCGAAAATAAGTATGGATGAACTGCAACGAACGAATATGTTCAGGGATTACATTTCGCATATATTGAGCTAAAGGATTACGCTTAAACGGTTCTCGACGTGCTTCTGGATATTCCATCATAATCCGCATCAGATCATCTCGAATCGAGAAATCGGAAGGCGGTTGTGCATAGTATAATTCCAGTTCATCTATTGTAAATTGGTATAATTCATCTAAAACAGACTGATCCCATTGGTCGTACAGGTCTTTTTTAAAACCAATTGTATATTGCTCACTAGGTACATGTAAGATGGAAGATAATGCTTTGATTGGCGTGTTCATGACATACTGAATCCGACTTAATTGCACATCAGCCCATCGTGTTGCTCTCACTTGAGAAGGTGGTTCATCTACGCGCAGGCTCTGTGCTTCTCGTTGTTGTAAATAAGATAAGAAACGTTCTCGTACTTTGAGCATCGATACTTCATGAAGATTAGACTCTTTCATTTCGTCTAGTAAAGATAAGATCAGTATCATTTTATATGATTTTTGCTTGTGATTATAAATGGATTGTAATTCTAATGGCAATGTCATAGGTGCTCTCCTGTAAACGGATTAGAAAAATAAGTTCTTTCTTAATATATTAAACTAAAACTGGATAGAACGAAAAAAGAAAGTGATCTACCAACTAATGGAGATCACTTTTTTCTAATATCAAACACATAATTTTTTATAAAGTATTCATCATATAGTATGTATAATCTATCATTGAAGGTTATTACATGATAAAATAATAGTATAAATACCTTTAGGAAGGAGCATTTTATATGGCTGTTAGATTGAGAGAAAGACCTGTACTTACAGGAAAAGAAGCCAAACGTTTTTTAGAAAAAAACAAAAAAAATGAAGAACTGATGAAAAAATATGCCGAAAAAAAATTAAGGAGTACAATGAACGATTATCTAATTCCTAATAATAGACCATTAGAACATAGAATCATATCCATAGAGGATTTACCTCATTTAAGAAATTTTTCTTGCGGTAATCATTCTATGGATTTTTTTCTACAAGCAGAAGCTTATCCCTCTCATATTGTTCGAGATTCTAGCACGACTTTAGTTTTCTATCAAAATCAAATTATTGGTTACTACACCCTTCAACATACTCCTCTATCCTCTTTGATTAATGACCCTGATATTTCAAAAGAACAACTTGTACTTGATATTGCTAGATTAGCTGTACACAAGAATTTTCAAAATAAAGGAATCGGTATAAAAATAGTTAATCATATTTTACATATGGCAATACAGTTAAATGAACGATATATTGTTTTAGATGCCCTAAAAGAAAAATGGACATGGTATCGAGATCATTTTAAATTTGAAAGTTTATTCGAAGTAGATTTTATTAATGGGAGTTCCTTTGTAACAATGTTTATGGATCTGTATGATCAGGATTTGATAAAACAATACTATGATGAATAAATATGATAACAAAAAGAGCCTCTATTTGAAATAGAGACTCCTTTTTATTTTAAATAGATTTTTTAAAAAAAATAATATTATGACTAAGCTTGCAAACGCATCTCCCTACGACTCAAAACATAAATCGAAAATAGACATGTCAATGGCGCCAAAGTAGCTACGTTGATCGTCCAATCGCGATACATAATTTGCTGTACGACACTGGCTGTAAAAATAACAAAACAAACTATCATCGCAAGAAATACAATTGTATGCGCAGGATGCTTGGAACGTTTATAAATCATATGTACAATTCCCCAGATCACCAATCCATAAATGATGACATTAACAAGTATAACGAGAGCCAAACCGTATAGATCTGACATTATATCACCTCCTATTGCTATTGCTATTTCTATTGCTCTTTTGATTGTTCCTTTTACTTATTTTACTATAAAATGGAATAAAATATAAATAATTGATCTATAGAGGAGGGTACTTATGGCTTGGGGAGCGATTTTGCCGTTTGTGTTATGGATAGTCATGCTTGCATTATTTGGACTGTTCTTATACGGGTTTATCGTGTTTATTTCTTATTTGAAACGGAAACAGTAAATTCATACACAATGATATTCATGTACTTATTCTTTTAGCACAACATAATAGCCACTTCAAAAGCCTGCTCCTTGTCTCCTTCACCAGACAATCGAAGTAGGCTTTTTCATTTTAAAACTTTGTACTGTTGTATAAAAAGCGAGGACGATCACACCGACAATAAAAATAGCAATACATTTCACATCCTTACTTACGGTATTTTTTCAGTTCTACAGATTAGACACTTATAGATAATATACTGATACCCTACTATATTGTGATTATTTTTTCCAATTTCATTCTATAAAAGGTTCTTCTGGCTTAGTATATTTGGACATATGCTCTCAAAGACCGAAAGAGATGTTTGAGTAATATTCATTGTTTTTAGATACGGCTACTTGTATTTCAAATTTTAGACACTTTTGAATGAATAGATTGGGCTAATTTCACTTAAACAGCACTTTCATCCAGTACGATACACATGATAAAATAGATAGAATGAAAATGAGTACGCAAAGGTGTTGCTTCTATAGAAGAAACCTAATTTCGTTATCCTCATTTTGTTGTATTCATCACATGCTTGTACTATACTTTAACTCCCCAGCGATCCAATTTTTTCTATTCGATCGATGTACGATAGTCCGTATTTTCTGGATAATGCTAATCGTAAATATAGACATATCTTGTAATTCTATAACTTATTATTAAGTAACTTATTAATCAATATTAAGGTGAGATGATAAATGACAATTGAATTACTTGATCGCTTACGCAAAGATACGGCTGTATATCATGAACAGATAGAGGGTAATTTCTATGCCAAAGGTATTATGGCGAAATCACTCACTTTGGATGAATATCGCACTTATCTTGCGAAGTTCTATGGCTTTTTAAAACCTTTAGAACAACAAGCTGTTCAGCATATGGGTAAGCTTGGGTCTAATGCTGGTTTTGATATGAACGTACGTGCCAAATCTCCTTTGTTGGAACAAGATTTGATTCACTTAGGTATGACTGTAGAAGAGATACACCAATTGCCTTTGTGCACAGACTTACCGGATATTTCAACGCCTGCACGAATGTATGGAGCTTTTTATGTGATCGAAGGGTCTACACTGGGTGGACAGATTATTACGAAGCAGTTAATGAAGTTCTTGCCTGTTGATCCTGAAGGTGGTCTGCATTACTTTAATGCGTATGGTGCAGAGACTCGTGCCCAATGGTCAGCTTTCCGTGATCTATTGTTGCAGACAGGCGTCACCGAAGAAGATAAAGAAAACATCATATCTACCGCTAAAGAAACTTTCCGATTACTTGATCTATGGTTAAGTACCCATCCTAACTAGCAAAAGAATAACATCATGATCTACAGGAGGCTAACCAATCCATGGCTGGTACAAATAATAATGAATCTGATTTGCTGAATCGTACACTTCTCACCGAAGGTAAATTTACAACTCAGGAACCGATCGATCTGACCAATTGTGATAAAGAACCGATTCATATTCCCGGGCAAATTCAACCTCATGGTGTCTTACTAGCCATCACCAAAGATGATGAGCATACCATTGTACAAGCCAGTCGCAATACGATGACTTTATTCGGTGTAGAAGCAGAAGAGTTATTAGGTCAACCTCTCGCTACACTGATCGGTGAAGAACAACTTATCGCTCTACTCCAATATGATCTCAGTACACAATCTACTTCTGATCTACAATATACACGTTTGAATATTAATGTTCAGGATACAATTACTGAATTTTTTGTGATTTTGCATGAAAGTGAAGGGCTGCTTATTTTAGAGTTCGAATTAGATACGATTGACGAACATACGGTAGCGAATGATTTTGAATGGATTCGTACCTTTTTTGGACGGGTCAAGCAGACTAAGAGTCGTAATGAAGCCAGTCAGGTTGCCGCAGAGCAAATTAAACAAATGCTTGGATATGACCGTGTGATGATCTATGAATTCGATGAGAACTGGAATGGTAAAGTCATTGCTGAAGCAAAAGAAGCGGAGTTAGAACCTTTTCTAGGACACAACTATCCGGCTTCTGATATTCCCAAACAAGCTCGTCAGTTATATCTACGCAATTGGTTACGTACCATTGTAGATGTCCATTATACGCCAGTAGAGATTATCCCTACAGTGCAACCGATAACGGGTAAGCCGCTCAACTTAAGTCTGTCTATTTTGCGTAGTGTCTCTCCTTTGCATATTGAATATCTGCATAATATGGGCGTTGGCGCAACGGTAACGATCTCGCTTATTCATGATAATCAGCTATGGGGATTAATTACCTGTCACCATTATTCACCTAAATATATTCCTCACCGTGTTCGTAACCTGTGTAATTTTCTAGGTTCGTTCTTCTCTAGCGAATTGTATCAACGACAACAGATTGATGATTATGAATCTGAAATAGCAATGCGCCGTCAGGCTGCTCGAATTGCAGATGTATTTATACGTAATACCAGCTTTGTACGTGTGATTGAGCAATTACAAGAAGAGGAAAAAACATTGCTTGATCTGATGAGTGCTTCTGGCGCAGCCATTAGCTATCAGGATAAATTATTGTTATATGGACAGACCCCTACTGCTGGACAAGTCCGCGAACTTGCCGGTTGGTTAGGTGGCAAAGCCAAAAATTACGTCTATGCTAATTCGCGTCTTAGTCTAGATTATGAACCTGCCAAAGCCTATAAAGAAAAAGCATCTGGAGCGCTCTATCTTGCTCTTTCTCCAGGGCAACAAAATTATATTATCTGGTTCCGCCCTGAAGTGCTTCAAATTGTAGAATGGGCAGGAGATCCAGTCAAAGCTGTGATTCAAGATAATGATGGTATGCGCCTTTCTCCACGTAAATCTTTTGAGAAATGGAGACAAGTGGTTCAGTCGACTTCATTCCCGTGGAAAACAAAAGAAATCAACATCTTGCCTGAACTCAAAACGATTGTTCATCGGCAAACAGAGAATCAATTGCAACAAGTAGAAGAATTAGCACTGCAAAATGCACGTATTTTACGTCAAAATGAGCAACGCTATTTGCAATTAATGGAGCTGTCTCCTGTTGCTTTTCTGACGATTACCAATGGGCAAATTATCTATTCGAACAGTGAAGCTGTCGAGTTATTCGGAGCTAAAAGTACACAAGGTCTGATTGGCAAAGATTTCGCTCAATATATCAGTAAATCATCTCAAACAGATATGCAAAAAAGTTTGGAAGAATTGCAGGAAAATGTAGTACAGCTTATCTCAACCAATGGATTCTTTACCGATGTCGATCAGAATGTAATGCAACTGGAAGTAACATTAACTTCGATCACGTATGGTGGTCAACCTTCCGTCATGATGATTGCACGGTTGATGGCTTCCAATGTTGAGCAGACAGAAGCCTATACTACACTATCTGATCAACTGCATAGCTATCTCGCAACCGATCCATTAACGGATATCCCTAATCGACCTGCTTTTGAAAAAGCCTTAGAATTAAACTGGGCAAATGCAATAACCGAGCAAAAACCTCTTGCTTTACTATTGGTAGATCTGGACGGTCTACGTGCTTACAATGCGGTACATGGACTCAATGGTGGCGATCTATGCTTACAATGGGTAGCTGATGTACTCACGATGATTGGAAGTATCCATGAAGCGACGATTGCTCGATTTAGCGGTGGTGCATTTACAGTAATGTTAGTTGGAGCAGATCAAGAACAGGCAGGAAGTCTAGCTGAAGAAATCAGTCAAAGTGTGCTTGCTCTACAGATTCCACGTGACTCATCCAATTCAGGTGAATTTATGACCGTAACGATTGGTGGCGTATCTATGATCCCGAACGCTTCCCTACAACCTACAGACTTGATTGATCAAGTCGAAAGATCGTTAATGAGAGCCAAAAACAAAGGTAAAAATCAGATTTTCTGTTGTGAAGCTCAATATTAATTATTATGTATAGACCAACCCCTTTATCTCTTTCCTTATTTATAGGATCGTAGATAAAGGGGTTTTTAGTCTTGCTTCATATCATTGTATCTTTTCTCATTTTCAGTCCATGAATAGATGCCTGCGATGATTCCCACGGTTACTACAACAATAACGATTGCGATCAACGTTGTTGGCGTAAATAAAGTGAGCCATTCACTCCATGTCGATCCATAACTAAATAATTGAAAGATTGCAATAATCGCCAATAATACCAATGTTGCGCGTATACTTTGCCAGATCATATTAAAAGCAAAGCCTCGTTTTCTTGCTTCATGCCATTTCTGATAAAACTTCTTCTCATACCGTTTGTATGTCACTTCTCTGTATATTGCGATACCGATAAGGATCATCAATCCGATATAGTACCAGATCGGATAATCAATCTTAGTGATGAGTGGAATCAACAATAATACCAGACTTGTGACTATCGTTCCTATAAGTTGTACCGCTCGTTCCCGGTTCATATGTATACTCCTTTCGTCTGCTCACTCTGTTCTGCTACCTTTTACATCTACTCCTATCTATTGTAGCATTGCTACATTTGCCATCTCCACTCTATATGTTATTACCTACTTATTGATTATGTTTACAGTATCATATTGATTATAAAATTTCTTGTATCCTATGTTTGCAGACGTTATATTACAAAAAGAAAAGCGTTTCGACTTTTGCTAAAACGTGTATTAATACAGGTTGAAAGGCTTGTCCAAACAACATACATAGAACAGATTAGGGGGCTATATCGAAGTGGCTGAACAACCAAAAAAAGAAAGTTTCATGTCTTTAGTCAAAAAAGGAAACAAATCTTCGGCTGTAGCGATGACAGGTAATGCGGTACTGGCAATTTGTAAAGGCGGAGCCTTTCTGGTCAGTGGTAGTGGAGCCATGTTCGCTTCTGCGATGCATTCACTAGCAGATGCAGTCAATCAAGGATTTGTTTTTGTCGGTAGTGTATTATCTGAGAAAAAGCCAACCCCTCGTTTCCCTACAGGGTTCGGACGAGTCATTAATATTTTCTGTATGATTGCTGTTATTGTCGTTACGATTATGGCGTATGAGACGATTCATGAAGGTATTCACTTGTTGCAACATCCAGTCGCTCATTCTGGTGGGGTATGGATAAATATTGCAGTGCTTGTGCTTAATATTTTGATCGACGGAGCCATTTTAATCAAAGCGATGAAAGAGATTTTGAAAGAAGCACGTGCTCCTGAAGCCAAAGGCTTTGCACTGATGCCTGCGGCTTTCAAAAATGTAGGACGTGCGGCTCCACCTACACGCCTTGTATTTTATGAAGATATTGTAGCTGTACTTGGTGCTCTGTTTGCTTTGATTTCTGTCGTTGTGATTGCTTTGACTAACTTTGCACTTCTCGATGGTATCGTCACTACATTAATCGGGCTACTGATGATCGCTGTCGCTTTCCGTGTCGGTTATGACAATATGATCGGACTGATCGGTGTTGCGGCTCCGCAAGATATCGAAGACAAAGTATCACAAACGATTCTTGCTGATGAACAAGTTGCTGATATTCAAATGATGCGTATTATTCAAGAAGGACGCTACTATCATGTAGAAGGTCTGATTGAACTACACAAAGGATTAACTCTTGCTGATGCAGATGATATCAAGTTCCGTATTCAGCAGAACTTGATGACCAATCCTGATATTGCTGACGCTTCGATTTCAATTATTGAAGACGATGGTATTCATAGTTGGGACAAAAAACAAGCAGATGTATTGAAATAATCCATGTGCTATCGAGCCTCTAGTCCACTGGTCATCTTCCAGTGAACTAGAGGCTTTTTGTATTGTGAGCGAAATGCTTTTGGATCAACTCTATAAACATCTGAGCAGCAACACTCATATAGCGATCGGTACGATGCAATAATTCGATACTGCGTACAGGAGCATCATTCACAATCGGGATTGCTGTTAATTGATCATCGGGTAGATCTTCGAGCAACGCATGAGGATGAATACTGAACCCGATACCTGCTTTGACCAGTTGTAACTGTGAAGCGGCTGATCCGTTGTCCATCAATGTCTGTACTTTCCAACCTTTCGATTGAAAGCAATCATCTATTAACTTACGTCCAACAAAACCAACAGGATACAAGATTAACGGTAACTGTAACAATTCTTCTAATTCAATCTCCGCACGTTGAGTTAATGCATGACCTGAAGGAACAAATAAACTATACGTTTCGGTACTCAACGGAACCTGAACCATACGTCGATCCAGTACACCAGACAATCCTATTCCAATATCCACTTTATCTTCAATAACCATGTCATGAATTTCAATCGTAGGAACAATTTCTAAGCGTACATTAGGAAATAACTGATGAAAAGCAATCCAGATCGCTCCCATCCGATAATCCAGATCCGAAGGCAAAACAGCGATTCGTAGTGTTCCCCGTTGATTGACCTGTAACTCAGCAATCGACATTTTGGCATTTTGTAGATCACGTAACATTTGTGTGCTGTATTGTTGAAGTAATTTGCCAGCTTCAGTAATTCTTATTTTTTTGCCGATACGATCAAATAAAGGCGTGCTCAGTTCATCTTCTAACACTTTAATCTGCTGACTGAGTGTGGGTTGAGAAATCCCTAATCGGTCTGCTGCTTTGGTAAAATGTAACTCTTCGCATACGGTTATAAAATACTGCAATTGACGTAATTCCATCTTCGTCCTCCTCTTATCCTACTCTTTGCTAATCATAGCCTTGTACTATCATAATAATAGAAACAATAGTATGGTACAATTGTTATTCTTTTCTTATACTATACATAATTCATCAAATGATCTATAGAAAAGGAGCCTTAATATGCGTATACGATATTTAACGATGCTTTTACTATTAGCGGCACTGAACTTACGTCCTGCTATTACGTCGATTTCTCCTGTATTGGAAAATATACGGGCTGACCTTCATATTCAAGGTGTGACTGCTAGTCTATTGGTAACACTGCCGGTATTATGTATGGGACTGTTTGCTCCACTAGCGTTATCATGGAGTCAACGTTGGGGATTAGAAAAAGTAATTACGTTCTCTCTTCTATTAATCGGTGGTGCAACTTTACTACGTGTATTCGCTGATTCGACACTCATCTTAATGAGTAGTGCTTTACTTGCAGGCATAGGAATCGGATTGATTGGCCCGTTGTTATCTGGATTCATCAAGCAGTATTTTCCCAAGCCAGCGGCGATGGTCAGTGTGTATTCCGTTGCTCTCGTGATCGGAGCGGCATTAGCAGCCGGTCTAGCTGTACCTTTGCAACAAGGTTTAGGATCATGGCAGTATTCGTTAGCATTCTGGGCGTTATTGGCACTGGTTGCCGGATTTAGCTGGTTACGATTGGCTCGATCTCCTCAGACTGTAACCACGACAACTGCGGTCTCTTTACCTTTACGTCAGAAAAAAGCATGGCTATTAACCGTCTTTTTCGGATTGATGGCGGCGATCTTCTATTCGTTAACCACATGGTTATCGCCTATGATGGCACATGCAGGATACAGTAAAATCGAAGCCGGTTATATGATGACTTTATTTACACTGATCCAGATTCCGATAAGTTTCTTAATTCCGATTGGGGTGAGCAAGTTCGGCAAACGGGCATGGTGGCTTGTTGGATGTAGTGTTATGGAAATGATCGGGCTACTCACGTTGCATTTACCTGTATCTCCATGGTTAGCGATTGCGATTCTAGGTATAGGTGCAGGTGGATTATTCCCACTAGCTCTAATGCTACCAATTCAAGAAGCGAACAATGCAGGTGAAGCCAACGCATGGTCAGCGATGACACAAAGTGGCGGTTATACATTAGGAGCGATTGGTCCATTGATTGTTGGGTTATTATTCGATTATTCTGGAAACTTTGTCACTGCGCAATGGGGACTGGGTGTTATGATCGTGCTAATGGTCATTGTACAATGTTGGATTGGGAATGGCGCCAAAGCTGTCACTCAGCAGAAACCTCTCATCCCTGCGACTGAACAAAGTTCTTAACCCATCTTTATCATTGCTGTCCTATGATTGTCGAACAGTAGCTTTATGCTAGGAATAGCATACTTTACTTTATATCAGAATCATTTGCACGTTTTATAATGAACTCATTTCTTATGGATCTACACATAAAGGCTTCCTGCTCATCAGTTATATGATGATACAAGGAAGCCTTTTAGGTATGATTTGAATGTAACAATTATCGTGTAGATTACTGCTGTACAGAAAGTGGCTGAAGATTTATCCTCTATAGAAACTTCCTACAATCTTCAAGTGCTTCGAGCGCATAATGCGAAAAGGATAAATATAACCGTGATTACCTAACTTTAATGGACGTGGCCAGACATTGATACCGGATGTAAACAGATACGCTTGATAAATAAATTTGGAACAGTAGCTCCGTTCGATCTGATCGAGATTCGTATTGAGGCGATAAGCTTGCACTTGCTGATAATGCTCTTGCGCCCATAATGCGGCTGCTTGTCCTGCTTCTGCTGATTGAGGACGAAACACAATAAATCGATCTTGATCATAAAATCGCTTTACATACCATTCGACTGAATCTGAAAATACCGGTCCATACGGATGCACATGATACACTTTGCCGTCTTCGCCCAGTATGCCCATATGCCCGGCATAGTAAGTGGATTCAGAACTCGGTGTATACAAAATATCGCCTGCTTGTAGTGGCAATTGTTTAATTTGGGAAACAGGTAGATCGGCTTGTTGTTGACGGGTAGCTGTCCATTTGCGCGGTTGTTCTACGATCACACGATGGATCGCTCCTACAACCGCCAGATATACTTGTGCCCACTGGATTTTTTGGAACCACGATTTGGAAGCTGTATTTATTTTGTTAAGCTGTAATTTAGCATGTAAATTAATCAAAAGATTCCCACCTTTATCTCAAAGTTGCAGTCATCACTATCTATTGTATATACGTATGATTTGGCATTTGGTATCACATGAATCTATTTTGCAAATTCTTCAATCTACTATATGCTTGAAAGGCCACGAAAGTAAAATTTAACCACCAAAGGATGTTAATAATGAATATTATTGATTTACATTGTGATGTGTTATATAAATTTGGAGAAGCTAAAGGGAAATTGAATTTTGCCGATTCGCCTGAGCTGGATACCAATCTAGAACGCCTTCTAACAGGTAAAGTGAAAGTACAGGGATTCGCTGTATTTGTAGAACCTGATCTGAAAGACCCTGAGAAATTCCAATCTTGCCTCGACCAGATTCATTACTTCTATACCGAAGTGCTGGAAAAAAATCCACAGATGGTACATATTACGAAGTGGTCACAGATTGAGCAGTTGCAAGCACACCAGATCGGTGCTTTTCTTACGTTAGAAGGTGTCGATCCTATCGGTAATGATCTGCACAAAATGAATATTTTGTATCGACTGGGTATTCTATCGGTAGGGTTAACATGGAATTACGCAAATCTAGCGGCGGACGGTGCTTTAGAAGAACGAGGAGCGGGATTAACTGCTTTCGGAAGAGAGCTAATCTATTTTAATAATAAATATAAGATTCTCTCAGATGTCAGTCATCTCTGTGAACGTGCTTTCTGGGATGTGATCGAGATTGCCGATTACCCAATCGCTAGTCACTCGAATGCCAGTCAGATTTTTCAAAATCCACGTAATCTTAAAAACGATCAAGCTCAAGCTTTATTTGCTAAAAATGCAATGGTTCATGTGGTGTATTGTCCTTACTTTGTCAGTGACCATGAAACGGTAACGATCCCTGAACTGATCAAGCATATCGACCACTTCTGCTCATTAGGCGGGGAGAAGTTGATCGGACTGGGTTCGGACTTTGACGGGATTATGTATCATATTCAAGGATTAGAGCATGCCGGACAAAGTCAGAATCTAATTAACGAGCTGTTGAAGCATTATAGTGAAGAGCAAGTACACGGATTTGCTTATCAAAATTTCATGAATTATGTATTGAGATAAAGAACCAATAAATACTTTATATACTAAAAAAACTCACCAGATTGCTATGATCGCAATGGTGAGTTTTTTGTCTAGCTATTTAATTACTATATTAGATCATGTCATTCAAAAAGTACTCGTGTGGATATTCAATACGTTATTAATCTTCGAAAGAATACTTTAATCCCCATTGTCCACGGACTTGATCCAGTAGACGCATGATATCTAGTGATTCTTCCAGTGAAATGACTTCACTTTCCAGTTCTCCTGCTTGAATCAGGCGACCGACTTCTTCGGCTTCAAACGCATATCCTTCACTTGGACGATCATCTTCGAATTTCTCGACTTCTTGATCGCTCACATGTAGAGAAGCTTCGCGGCTGAATAAGAATTGTGGAATATGAATATAACCTTCAGTTCCATGGATATAGGCTTCATTCGGTAAATCTACACGAATCGCACCATTCAGTGTTGCTGAGCGTCCGCCTTCATAAGCAAGCAAGATCGAGAATTGCTCATCGACTCCTGTCTCACCGATACTTGCTGTACTGTACACCTTCTCAGGCTTCGCACCAAAGATCATCGAAGCGAAAGATACCGGATAGATCCCTGCATCTAGCAATGCGCCTCCACCTAATTCTGGATTTAACAGGCGGTGTTCAGGGTCCCAACCCATACGGAAACCAAATTCAGCTTTGACCAAGCGAACTTCACCGATCTTGCCATCGCGAATCCATTCACGCACACGACGAATCGGTGGTAAAAAGCGTGTCCACATGGCTTCCATCAGGAATAATTTTTTCTCACGAGCGACAGCGATCATCGCTTCTAGTTCAGCCGCATTCATGGTAAATGGTTTTTCGCATAATACATGTTTCCCTGCATTCAAAGCATCAATAACATTAATTTTATGTAAAGGATGCGGAGTCCCTACATAGATCACATCTACGTCAGGATCTTGCAATAATTTGTCATAACTATCATACACTTTGGGAATATTATATTTACCTGCAAATTCGTCAGCGCTTTCTTGATTACGTGAACCCACAGCATAAGCGATACCATTGGATGTGTGTCCCAGATCAGCGACAAATTTGTTAGAAATCATTCCTGTACCAATAATTCCCCACTTCAACTTACCTTCGTTCGATATAGACATGCGTTTATTCCTCCTATCAGTTGATGTTGCATAGTGCAGTATTTCGTTATTCTAATACTTCCCCAATAATGGGTTAGATTAAGCGTACAAGTTCATATTTGCGAAGTATAGCAGTATTCTGATCTTTTATAACAGATATTTGTTGTCACATAGATCATTCACCTATCAAAACTTAGAAAGTACATCCCCATAGCACGGATAAAAGAAAAGGTGAAAAGACAGCAACAGCCTGCTTTTTCACCTTTGAAGGGTATATGATCTATTTCCGCAATAGAATAAGGATGAGATTTATTCTTATATAGATAGTCAATTTTGCTGTTTTTTTACCTATTCTTGCTGAACCTTTTCTCGATCTTTACCTTTATCAGACTCGCCTGCATTTTTGTTAGCCGCATCCCGATCTTCTTGCATCTCAGCTACACTTTTCACTTTTAGACGGGCAGCTCCTGCATACTCCTGAGTCGGAATAAGGTTGCCCGAAGCAAGACGTTCTTTAGCAGCGACAATCGCATCTGTATATTGAGGTAACCATTCTTCGCCAGCAACTAGCATTTCATCGACCATTTGCCAGATTTCTTTGGGATTACAGACAGCCCCGACCAACGGGTCCATCATAAAGGCTTGACGAAGAAGGAAATCATCGCCCGTGATCGCCGCTTCTACAGCTAAACGTTGCACCGAAATACTCACATTACATACAGCAGCAGGACCGAGCGGTAGATCACCTACATGTGGCATTGAGATCCCGTTACGGTCGACATAACCCGGTGCTTCAATAATCGCATCATTCGGTAGATTAGAGATTACCCCATTATTCACCACATTAAAATGCCCCCGATAGACACGTCCTGTCTCCAACCCTTCGATAATGTAGGAACCGTGCTCTTCCCCACGCTTTTCAGGTACAAATCGCATAGGCTCGTCTTTCATCCAATTCGGAAAATCTGTTTCAAACCAATTGCGTCCTTCTGTACATACCCGTAGATATCCACCGGTCTCACCATTGATCCAGTTGTTAAGATCGATCCATTCGCCGATTTCTTGTGGACGCTTGCGATACCATGGCACATATTCACTCAGATGACCATTCGACTCTGTACTGTAATAACCGAAGCGGCGCATCATATCGATCCGTACTTTTTCAGTACGACTGTATTCTTCGTGATTTTCAAAAGCGTCTAATAAACCTGCTGTTAAGTCTTTGCCTTCATGAGACGCTTGGATATACCATGTCTGATGATTGATACCTGCGCACACGATATCGACATCTTTCTTTTCCAGACCATAGACTTCTGCAATCTGGTGATGTCCATGCTGTACACCATGACATAGACCGATCGTATTCACGCCACCGTAGACATTGCAAGCCCATGTCATCATCGCCATTGGATTCGAGTAATTGAGCAATAATACATCTGGAGAAGATACTTCACGAATATCTTTGCAAATGTTTAACATTTCAGCAATTCCACGTTGTCCATACATAATGCCACCTGCACATAACGTGTCGCCTACACATTGATCGACTCCGTATTTCAAAGGAATATCGACATCGGTTGCAAAAGCTTCGAGTCCACCTACACGAATCGTACACAATACATACTTGGCATCTTGCAAGGCAGCTCGTCGATCAGTTGTGGCTTGAATCTGAATCGACAGTCCATTTTCTGTAATATCCCGCTGACATAACTGAGTCACCATATTGAGATTATGTTGACTGATATCGGTAAACGCAATCTCAATATTACGGAACTCGGGCACCGTCAACAGATCACGCAACAATCCACGGGTGAATCCAATACTTCCTGCTCCAACAAAAGCTACTTTAAAAGACATATCATATCCTCCATTCTAAAATACGCTCTATTTGCGTCTGGTGCTCAAAAGGTTTTATATGCTTTTATTGTAGCGTGGTTAGACAAGGAAGCGTTACCAAGATCATGACTACTTTGATGATTAGTTGTCTAATATCCTAACCTAAGCGCTTGGCAGTTAAAGCGCGATCTTACTCTTCTACATACTGCCGATCATAACGAACCACATTTCCACGGTATTCCGCAGGGGTCTGTCCAGTATGCTTTTTAAATAACAAATGGAAGTATTGCCGACTACTCACACCGATATAATCAGCAATTTCTTGAATCGGAATATCGGTCTGTCCTAGAAGCATGACTGCCTTTTCCATCCGTAAACGAGTTAAATAATCAGTAGGTGTCGTATTCATATGTTTTTTGAAAATCCGATGGAGGTAGCCGGGGTGTACATTGACAGCTGATGCGATATGTTCCACCCGAATCGGACGATCATAATTCTGATGAATATACTGAATACTACGCTTCACATACCATTCCGTCTGAGAAGTACTATGAATCTGGGTATCTTGCCAGAGTCTTGCGATCCGCACCAGTAACTGAATAAATAGCAAATCAGCCATCGTACCTGTGCGGTGCTGTTGATCCAGCTCTAACACCAACGATTTCAATACATAGTAGACTTCTTCAGGATCAGAAAGCACAAAATAATGCTGCGGTTGAGATAACAGTTCAGCTAATGCTTCTTCTTCGCTTGCCATTTGAAATAATGAAGGAAGTTGCAATGATGATGGAGCAAAGCCAAATTCAACATTCAGCATACGGCAAGGCGATGATCCTTCAACAATCAAGCGATGAGGGACATTCGCATCGATCATAATAAACTGACCTTTTTTCAACTGCACTTGAACAGGAGCAGACCCATTAGATGCTTGAGCATCTTGCTCAATCTGTAGTTCGATCAGACAATGTCCAGAGATCATATACATAATCTCAGTCGATGGATGTTGGTGGTAAGCCATACTATAATCCTGCCATTGCTTATAATAATAGGCATAAAATTCAGGACGATACTGCTCTGCCATCAACTGTTGACCGAACAAACTTCCTGTTCCTTGTGCAGAAGAGCCTGCATCACGATAAGATTGAATCGGCTGAACTACAGCACTTGCAAAAGCTCGTTCTGACTTGTGCTCCATCGGTTGCATCATTCTTCCCTCCTACCCTAAGCAGAGATATTTTAACGGAATTCTGGTGGTGTACGGCGTGCTACACCGGTACGTATAGCCGCTTCTACAACACCGCGACGAACGTACTCGACTACTTTTTCATTAAATACACCCGGAATAATGTAGAGTTCATTCAGCTCATCTTCTTTAACTACTGAAGCGATGGCTTTAGCCGCCGCTACTTTCATTTCTTCATTAATGACTCGTGCACGACAATCCAGTGCCCCACGGAAAATACCCGGGAAACATAATACATTATTGATCTGGTTCGGATAATCGCTTCGTCCTGTTGCTAGCACACGAACATGAGGTTCAGCCAGTTCAGGTTCAATCTCAGGATTCGGATTCGCCATCGCAAACACAATCCGATCTTCTGCCATCGTTTTAATATGTTCAACTGTTAGTAGACCCGGGCGAGATACACCGATAAATACATCTGCTCCTTGAATAACTTCAGTCAGTCCTCCACGTTCTTGATGAGGATTCGTATGTTCTGCGATCCAGTTCCACATATCATGCGGATATTCTTCGCCTTTGACCAAAGCACCACATTGATCGACTGCAATCACATTATGTGCTCCTGCTGATAGTAGCATTTTGATACAAGCTGATCCTGCTGCGCCTACACCTAGTAGTACGATTTTGGCACTTTCAAGCGGTTTGCCGACGATCCGTAGAGCATTTAATAACCCTGCAAGCACCACCACAGCTGTACCATGTTGATCATCATGGAAAACAGGAATATCCAGTTCTTCTGTTAAACGGCGTTCGATTTCAAAACAACGAGGTGAAGCAATATCTTCCAAGTTGATTCCTCCAAATGAAGGAGCCATCCATTTAATCGCATTAATAATTTCTTCGGTATCTTTGGTATCCAAGCAGATCGGAAAAGCATCGACTCCGCCCAACTGTTTGAACAACATCGCTTTACCTTCCATCACAGGCATTGCCGCTTCTGGCCCAATATCGCCAAGACCCAATACAGCTGTACCATCAGATACCACTGCAATCATATTCCGTTTGATCGTTAGTGAGAATGCTTTTTGCTTATCTTCATGGATTGCCATACATACTTTGGCAACACCCGGTGTATAGACATGGGATAAATCTTCACGGTTTTTAACAGGGAATTTCGGTTGTACTTCTATCTTACCGCCTAGATGGGCAAGGAATGTACGGTCAGAGACGTTAACTACTTTGACCCCGCTCAGTTCTCCAACTGATTTGAGAATACTTTCCCTTACTGTCTCGGGTAGATTCACTGTTAAATCTCGAGTTGTACTTTCAGGGCTAGCATGAATAACGTCAATCGCAACAACGTCTCCACCGGCATCACTAATCGCAGCAGCCACTTCACCAAATGTAACTTGTTTTTTATCCATTTCCAGACGAATGATCATACTTGTTCCGAGCGCCATAAGGATACCTCCTAATAATGTGGGTAAGATGATTTTGCACTATTCATTCTTTTTTAGATAACGCTTACATTATAAAGTTCGGACTTATTATAGCATAGTTTACAGGTAAAAAACTTCCAGCTTCTATAGCCCCTTATTTAGCTATGAGAAGTGCGTATATACTCCAAAAATCGTTTGGTTGCCGGTGATGCTTTTTTCAGTGAATGCACAGCTAATCCTAATGAACGATAGCTTGGATATTCCAGTTCGAGCATTTTGACGTTATGATCTCTTCCTTGCAATACAAGCTCTGGTAAAATGCTGATACCCAGACTATTTTCGACCATCGCGATAATCGCATAATCATCTCCGACTGAAAATTTGATATCTGGTGTAATCGCAAATCGTGACAACAATCGTCTCACATCATAATCTGATCCTTCGCGTGGCATAATAAATGATTCAGTGGCAATACGTTCTAACGGAAAGCGATCTAGATGACTGAGCGGATGATCCAGCGGCACTATCGCTAACATCCGATCTTTTTTCAAAGGAATCACTTCGAATGAAGCTTGGCTAGGAATCGTAATAAATCCACAATCGATCTGTCCATTTGAGATCCAATCTTCAATCTCCTGATAATCGCCTTCGACTAATTTGAAATGGATATTCGGGTATTCTTGCTGAAAATACTTAATCATTCCAGGTAGCCAGTGTACCGATACACTTGTAAATGTGCCGATTCGGATCGTTCCTGATTCCAATCCATGAATCGATGTTATCGTCTGCTTCAACTGTTCATTCCAGTTCATAATCTCTGTGATGGGCTGAACTACCTGTTCTCCATTTACCGTTAATCGTACACCTGAACGATCTCGTAATAATAAAGGAAAGCCAAATTCAGTCTCCAAACTATGTATAATATGGCTTACTCCTGATTGAGTAAATCCCAGTGCTTCAGCCGCTTTGGTTAGACTGCCTAGCTCCACGACTTTTAACAGCACTTCGAATTTGTGAATACTCATGCGTGCGCCTTCTTCCTTTATGATCCGCTCTCTCGATGATCTCAAATAAACATTAGTTTTACTCATGTGATCCATGACAAACATTCAGTGTACTTGAGAATATAATATTACTATACTGAATTTGGAACATTTTGTTAATACGTTATTTTGAAGGTGGGACATCGTGAAGCAGTCTAGAGCAGACTTGTTAATTTTACTGGTGACGTTATGCTGGGGATCCTCGTATTTATTTATGAAAATGGGGCTAGGATCGCTATCTGAATATAATCTGATTGCGCTTCGCTTCGGGTTGGCATTTATATTGACAGGTATTTTATTTTTTAATCATTTACGCCGGATCGATTGGATAACACTTGGTTATAGTGCACTGATCGGACTCGCGTTATTCGCTGTGTTTGTGTTTATTATGTTCGGACTCAAAACAACCACCACTTCAAATGCTGGATTTCTTGTCAGCCTAACCGTTATTTTTGTACCGCTTATTCATTTTGTCGTATTTAAAAAGAAGCTGCGTATGACTCAAACACTAGGAGTATTGTTAGCTATCGTAGGTATCGGGCTTCTGACATTAAGTGGCCCGCTGGGTATTCACTCTGGTGATCTGTTGTGCATTTTGGCATCAATCTGTTATGCCGTGTATATTTTACTCACCAGTGCGGCAGCCAAGATTGTTCGTAGTACACTGAATCTAGGGATATGTCAGCTTGGATTTGCTGGATTGTATGGATTGATCTTCTCCTTTATATTCGAGTCGCCACATCTTCCGTATACCCTTAATGGTTGGATCGCTGTGTTGGCTTTGAGTGTGGTATGTAGTGCTTTTGGATTTATTATTCAGCCTGTTGCGCAAAAGTATACTACACCAACACGTACAGGATTGATCTTCTGTATGGAGCCTGTATTCGCCGCTTTGTTCGCGTTTCTATTTGAACATGAAGTTCTATCGCTTCAAGGTTATATCGGTGCAGGGATAGTTCTGCTGGGTGTTGTCGTATCTGAATGGAAATGGAAACCGCGCTGGACTCGCAATCAGCAACATCAAAAAGTTCAACCGCTAGATATCCAACAAAAAGAACCTGCACACCTCCCATAAAAGGTTGTATCAGGTTCTTTTTTTATGCTATTTTATTGTATTTCATTTAAAAAGCAGGTACAGCGATATCTGCATATTTATCTTGTAAAAATTGCTTCACTTCAGGGCCTGCCATCCGTGCTTTTAACTTCTGGATCGCTTCTGAATCTTTGTTATCTTCACGAGCGACTAGATTAATCGCAAATGTAGAATCTTCTTTTTCTGTAACCAGTGCATCTTTGACAGGTGTCAGATTCAATGGTTTCGCATACGCAGGCGTCATTGCGACAAGATCAGCTTCATCATACATACGTGCTAACATCAATAGATCGACTTCTTTAAATTCGAAGTTTTTGGGATTGGATGTAATATCGGCTTGAATCGCATTCATACCTACACCGTCTTTCAGTGTAATCATTCCTGCTTGTGCAAACATTTGTAAGGAACGACCGATATTGGAAGGATCATTTGCAATTGCAATCGTTGCTCCTTCAGGTAAAGCATTGATATCTTTATACTTTTTAGAGTAAGCACCATAGATAGCATTGTAGATCGGTTGAATAGCGACTAGATTTGCACCTTTACTTTCATTGTATTGCTTCATATAAGGGGCATGTTGGAAAAAGTTCGCATCTACTTCTTTATTTGCTAATGCATCATTAGGCTGAATATTATCAGACAACACGATTACATCTAGATTAATACCATCTTCTTTGAGTAAAGGTTTAACCACATCCAAAATTTCAGTCATTGGTGGAATCAATGTAGCAATTTTGAGTGTAGTTTCTGTAGATGCACCTTCTGTTGCTATAGCAGGATCATTAGATGTTGTTGTTGTTGTATCTTGCTTCTGACCACATGCTACTAATAAAAGCATCATAGCGAACATCAAGATCATAATAGATTTGCGAGTTGTTAAAATGTTGTTCATTGTTAAAGTTAGCCTCCATTAAAATATAATATTTCAAACCATTACCTAGCGTTTATCAAGCACTCTAGCGACCGTACTACCGATCAATTGTACCGCTTGTACCAAAATAATCATCAAAATGATCATATACACCATTACATCGGTCTCAAATCGCTGATAACCGTATCGAATTGCAAAATCGCCAATTCCACCACCACCTACGATGCCAACAACGGTTGAATACGAAATAAAGCTAATCGTTGATGTGGTTAATCCAAGTACCAATCCAGATCGAGCTTCGACATATAAAAATTTGAAAATAATCTGCCATTTGGATGCTCCCATCGCTTGCGCAGATTCAACCACACCCCGGGGCACATCCAATAATGATTGTTCGACTAACCGTGAATAATAAGCAATTGCGATAATCGATAACGGTACCGAAGCCGCTTCGGTTCCTATCGCTGTGCCAACCACTAGACGTGTAAATGGAATCAGAAATACAACCAGTAACAAAAATGGAAAAGAGCGAATCACATTAACCAGTGTATTAAGCACAGCTGCCACATACGTATTCTCGTATAATTGACCTTTTTTGCATAAATAAAGCATGGTTCCAAGAGGCAATCCCACTATAATAGCTGCTAATAGTGAAATACCGACCATCGAGAACGTTTCACCTATGGCTGACCAAATCTGCGACTGATACAGATCAAGCATTTCGCTAAACGTACGATCTTGATCCATTATTCACCCTCCTTATAGCCAAGCAATTGCTCGCGATAAGACAAGGTATATGCAGGCGATGCTGTAAATCCATCTTGCGCTCGTGAAAAGCTTTCGGTGATCTTTCCTTGTTCCATCACAGATACGGTATCGCATAGACTACGCACCACATCCATCTCATGCGTGACAATCACAATGGTAACTCCTAATTGTTGATTAATCTGACGCAATACATCTAGAATACCGGCAGTGGTCTTAGGATCAAGCGCAGAGGTAGGTTCATCACATAATAACACTTGAGGATGGTTAGCGATTGCTCTAGCAATACCGACACGCTGTTTCTGTCCACCGCTGAGCTGTGCTGGATAAGCATTGCCTTTATCCAATAAGCCTACAAGTTCAAGACATTCTAGCACTCGTTGTTGCCGCTCAGACTTGGGTACTCCAGCCAATTCAAGCGGGATTTCAATATTTTTGCGAACTGTGCGATTATGAACCAGATTGAATTGCTGAAACACCATTCCAATCTGTTGTCTGGCTAAGCGAAGTTGATGATCTGATAATCCGGTTAAACGCTTACCATTTACAATGACTACACCTTGATCGGGACGTTCTAGAATATTCATCATCCGTAGTAATGTAGATTTACCTGCTCCACTACTGCCAATAATGCCATGAATCATACCCCGCTCAATATGCAGACTGACATCTTGCACAGCTGCATTCGTATTCCCCATCTTGCCAAAATATTTGCTCACGCTTTCCAGCGAAATCATTCCAGTTCCCTCCTCATCTCATAGCCGGTCTGATGAGAAACTTTTTATTCAATGTGTAATACAAATCTAGTGAAGCTGTTATACTCTATACTTCTGCTATATTATAAGGAATGTTGTATGCTGTGTCACTACTTTTATTTATATCATCACTAAATATTCATTTGTTATGCTGTTCTGCTTTATGTAGACAAAAAAACATCTTCTCTATACGCAGAGAAGATGTTCATATATCGATTCATCTGATTGTATCACTTAAACTATCTTTTATGAGTTTGGATGTTATTGTTGCTGTTCTTGTTTTTGCAAAAACTCACGTGTTTTGCGTAGATACTTCGGTGCATCCATCGGATCATCAATCATCATTTCGATCAAGCATAGTTTTTGATTTTGCTGTTGTTCAGCTTCTTGAATCGCTTGATCTAATTCTTGATTGGTATGCACTTGCATTGTATACGCATCTCCACCGAAGGCTTCGATTAATTTGGTATACTGCCATCTCGGAATATCGTTATACACTTGCTTATCAATATCCACTTTTACATTCAGATACTTTTCAATCGTATAACCTTTATTATTGAGAACAAAAATAATCGGTTTGCATCCTTGTTCTAACATAGAGCTGATCTCTTGCACAGTTAATTGTAAAGATCCATCTCCTGTAAATAACAGCACACGACGATCAGGAGCCGCTATACATGCACCAAAAGCAGCCGGTGTGGCATATCCAATACTTTGCCAGCCCGCTTGCCCGATATATGTTGCACCTTCAGGCAATTGAAGCTGAGAAATACCATATGTGAATGTACCCGTCTCTGCAATCACAATATCATTTGCTGCTAATAATTGTTGAAAACGTGGATAGTAATTGCCTGCGTGTAACGGTTGGTCTTTTTCAGCAGATAATAGCTTCTCCGTATCATATGGGAATTCAGTCACTACAATCTCTGCCTGACTTCTCCAATCCAATTGAGCTAGCGCTTCTAACATGTCTTTGGCAAGAATATTAGGATAAACAGATTCACCAATTTTGACATGATCCGGTTGGATATTAATCACTTTTTGAAAATCTAATTCAGCTGTAAAATTGGCTGTGTTCAGGTCAGACCAGATCAAGCCTGCCGCAATCACAAAGTCTGCATTTTCGACTGTATGACGTACTTCCTCACTACCAAAAGTCCCTCCGTACATTCCGATATAATGCGGATGACGTTCATCAAATCCACTTTTACCCATCATCATCGAAGCCGCTGGAATATTCAGATTCTCAGCCACTTGTTGAACAGGCATTTGTAGATCGTAACGAAGAACAGGATTATCTGATAAAAGAGCCCCGTTATTCGAGGATTGAATTAACTGATCCGCATGCTTCACTGCCGCTTGCAACGAATTGGAATGAGTAGATACTTGTAACGACGGTTCAATATGAGTCGTAATCGATTCTAACACCTGATCCAGAGCAAGCACTAGATAAACAGGCTTTTTAGTGGATTTGGCAATGTGAATCGCCTGTGGAATCTCTATCATTGCATTTTCCGGCGTTACGACTGCACTATAAGCTGTAATAGGCTCATACGCTTGACGGAACACATCATAATTTCCATCGAGTAAGCTATGATGCATCAACTGATGATCTTGCTGTGCTTGAGACTTAGGAGCACCTACAATATGAATAATCGGTACACTTTCACTATAAGCGCCTGCAATCGCATTACATGCGCTCATTTCTCCAACACCAAATGTCGTGATTAAAGCAGATAGCCCTTTGATTCGGGCATAACTATCTGCCGCATATCCAGCATTCAGCTCATTGCGTCCGGTTATAAATTCAATACCTTCGTATTCTTCTAACGTATCTAATAAAGTGAAATTATAATCACCAGGTATCCCAAAAACTTCAGTCAGTCCTTCACGCTTGAGACAATCGAGTAGATATTGACCTAACGTAATATTTGTTACAGACATTATTTTTTCCTCCTGTGTATTGCTAATGGTTAAGCTTTGTTATCATTGTATTCTTGCCATAGTCCCTGTCTTGCTTTAAAGACATTACCCTATTTCAGAAGAATTATTGCCATTTTTTGATATTTTCTTTAACTGATCTTTAGTTTCGTAAGTATAATCAACACAAAAAAAGCGGTCTTCTAATAGATAGAGACCACTTTTTGTTGGATTATTTTGTTGGAAATCAGATTAGAGTTGTACCCATACTACGTCTGCTTCTAGTTTGGTTGGGAACACAGTCACCTGTCCTTCATCCGGTGCTTGCACAAGACCTGTTCGCAAATCAATCTGCCAATCATATAGCGGATCATATAAGATATGCCCGGATACAATCCCTTCTGCAATAGGGCCACCTTTAGGATGAGGGCTTTTATTTTCTAATGCAAAGACTTCTTCATTGGAAGTACGGAAAATAGCCAATTCTATCTCTTTCAATTGCACCACACGTCCAATCTGTGGCAAAAATTGATCGATGGATCCGATCGGATAAAATGTTTGAGTATCATTCATTATGCTTCTTCTCCTTTAGACTTCCATTTTATGAAAAAGAGCTTCACGAGTTGGTGTATCGTTAATCACTTTTTGCCAAGGATCTTCGACTTGTGCCAGTGCAAGATTGACCCGTTCGATCAATTGTTGACGATTTTCTACATTGGTCACCACTGCTTCATAAATAGTTGGTAGACCGATACGTTCTACCCATTCCGATGTTCTTTCCAAGTATTTACCTGTTTCGCGGTAGTATTGAATAATCGCTCCACAAAGATCAATCAGTTCTTGATCGGTTTTCACTTTGCATAACGAATCGGCTAGACGGGCTTTGATCCCTCCGTTGCCTCCGATAAAGATTTCCCAGCCGCCATCGTTACCAACGATTCCGATATCTTTAGTACACGATTCTGCACAGTTACGAGGACAACCATTGACTGCCATTTTGAATTTGGCAGGGAAATCTAAGCGTTCAAAGCGACGTTCCAGATCAGCACCCATCCCCATCGAATCCTGTGTACCAAAACGGCAATATTGAGCACCTACACACGTTTTGACTGTTCGTAACGATTTGGCATACGCATAACCGGAAGGCATATCTAATTCTTCCCAGACTTTTGGCAAATCTTCTTTCACTACACCGATCAAGTCGATCCGTTGTCCACCCGTCATTTTCACTGCTTGTACATTATATTTGACAGATACATCAGCGATCCGTTTTAATTCTTCCGGTGTAGTTACCCCACCATACATCCGTGGAACAACAGTATACGTACCGTCTTTTTGAATATTAGCATTCATCCGTTCATTCACAAATCTAGATGATTTCTCATCTTGGTATTGTGCTGGATCAAGCATACCTAGATAATAGTTGATCGCTGGACGGCATTTCGAACAACCTTCAGGTTGCTTCCACTCTAGTACATTCATTACTTCTTTAATGGTTTTAAGTCCTTTTTCTTTGATTCCAGCAACTACTTCATCACGACTAAGTGGTGTACAGCTACACATGCCCTGACTGGCTCCAATCGTGGCTCCGTCACCCAGTACATATTGCAAAATTTGTTCAACAACAGGCTTACATCCACCACATGAACGGCTTGCTCCGGTACATGCTTTGATCTCATCGACTGTTGTTAATCCTTTTTCTTGAATAGCACTGACAATATCAAGCTTGGTGACACCGTTACAACCACACACAATCTCACTATCTGCCATCGTATCGACAGATGATTTCTTTTTGCTATGATCGCATCCGCCTGTACCCATCAATTCGGCATATAATTCATCGGTCATCGGTGCACCATCACGAATCAACTTTTGCAATGGAGCCGCATCCGTAATATCTCCAAAAAGAACAGCACCGACAATCGTTTGATCTTCTAAAATGATTTTTTTATACGTGCGTTTCCAATCATCACGCGCTGTAATCACTGATTGGTGTTCATTTTCAATAAATACGCCTGCTGAAAATACATCTACACCGGAAATTTTGAGTTTGGTTGAGACCACCGAACCTTCATACGGCTGAGTATCAATCCCGCATATATGTTTCGCCAAAATCATTCCTTGTTCAAACAGTGGAGCAACCAATCCATAACAACTTTCTCTATGTTGTACACATTCACCTACAGCGTAGATGTTATCTACAGAAGTCTGCAAATAGTCATTCACAATAATGCCTCGACCGGTCTCGATGTTGCTTTCTTTGGCGACTGCAATATTAGGCTTAATTCCTGCCGCCATAACGACGAATTGAGCAGGCAATGTCGTACCGTCTTTGAATACCAATTGCTCCACTCGTTCTCCACCTAGTAGTTCAACTGTCTGTGCACCCATCAAAAATTTGATACCTTGACGTTCTAATTCTTTACGTAACATCGATGCGGCTACAGAATCCAATTGACGCTCCATCAGATCATCCATTAAGTGGACGACTGTGACATCCATTCCTAGACTCACCAATCCTTTAGCGGCTTCTAGTCCTAACAATCCTCCACCAATAACAGCGGCTTGTGGATAATGGGCAGCAGCATCGATCATTTGATGGCAATCGGCGATATCACGGAAACCAACAACTCCTTGTTTGTCATGACCCGGTATCGGTAAAATAAACGATTGCGATCCTGTGGCGATAATCACTTTGTCGTATGGAACCATCATTCCATTATCCGTATGAATTATTTGTTGCCCGGCATCGATACGTGTCACGGTTGTACCTGTATGCAGTGTGATTTGATTTTGCTCATACCATTCATGACTATTCAAAATAATATCGTCTATCGTCTGTGTACCTTCCAAAACATAAGACAACATAATCCGGTTATAGTTCGGATGTGGCTCACTGCCAAATACCGTAATATCGTATTGTCCACCTAATTTAATAATTTGTTCTAACGTTGCGACCCCCGCCATACCATTACCTATTAGAACCAGTCGTTCTCTTGTTGCTGTCATATCAAAATCCCCCTTTTTTGATGTGAATCTATATGCCATTTGTTCCATGAGTATGTTATATATAAAACAATCTTTAATATCTAAAATTTATTGGTTTATATTCAGTATATCCATCTTACTTTCTATATGTAGTGATCTAAATCACAAGCTTTTCGAAATATAAAGACACAAAATAACCCTTTTTATCAAATTGGTCATTAGAATGTATCCATTTTGCAAGGGAAACCGTCTATTCGACACGATAGATGGGCTTATAGTGCCATGTGCAAAAAAAGAAGCTATGACAAAATACAAATTAGCTTAGAAGATTAATCATAAAAGCAATGGAGGGTTATAATGACCAAAACATTTAAATACAGGCTTGAACAACAAACAGCCTATGAACATAGTGGTGGCCAAATGCGTGAGGTGTCTGTCGCAGACTTTCCTGTATCCACAGCGATGAGCGGTGTATCGTTACGACTGGCTCCGGGAACATTAAGAGAACTACACTGGCATACCAATGCTTCTGAATGGGGTTATGTCGTTAGCGGAAGTTGTCGCACAACGATTCTACATCCTGATGGAACAACGTACATAGATAACTTTAATAGTGGAGATGTATGGTATTTTCCCAAAGGCTACGGTCATTCGATTCAAGGCATGGGACCAGATGAATGCCATATTATTCAGATTATGAATAACGGTTCGTTTACCGAAAAACATACCTTTAGTATTACCGACTTTATCGCCCAGACTCCGATCGAATTAGTCGCTCAGAATCTAGGTATTTCGATTGAAGATGCACAACGTTTGCCGAAAAAAGAATCTTATTTTGCTTACAGGCAGGTACCGGATGATTCTACTTTGGATGCTACAACACGTAGCGCTACAGGGCTTACCAGTATGCATCGCTATCCACTAATGGCTCAAGATCCCAAGCGTGTTCCCGGCGGAGGCACAGAACGGGTTGCTTCTGCGCGCCTATTCCCGATTTCTACCAATATGACAGGAGCGATTATTGAGATTCAGCCGGGCGCACTACGAGAAATGCACTGGCATCCAAATACAGACGAATGGCAATATTATATAAGTGGTACAGCACGTATGGCTGTTTTTTTGGGTCAAGGAGAATTGATTGAAGATCAGTTTGAAGCTGGAGACGTGGGTTATGTTCCAGAAGGAGCAGGGCATTACATTTATAACAATGGAACTGAAGTGTGTCGTATCTTAGTAGGCTTTAACCACGGGCAACATGAGACGATTGATCTGACCAAATGGATCTCCAGTACACCAAACGATGTTCTAGCGACTAATCTAGAAATCAACCGTGAACAAGTGAGTCAATTGCCTCAACGTCACTGGTTTATCGCTCCTGCTGCTTTGCAGTAAACCGTTTAATATCGCATTTTATACCTACATCTACATCTACATCTACATCTACATCTACATCTACATCTACATCTACATCTACATCTACATCTACATCTACATCTACATCTACATCTACATCTACATCTACACATGATGCTATTTGAGAATGTGGATACTTATACAGTTTGTAGAAATAAGATTATTGATACTATTTATTGATATATGCTGAACCTGAATATCATGCTAATAATGATTTTAGTTTGTCCCAAAGAGTGACTGCACTTATCCTATTTCTATAAAAAAGATCATGCCAATACACCATTATCTACATTAAGATATCCAAGTACGTACGGTACCTGGCGTAGAGTGTATCGCATGATCTTTTTTTATATGGATTTGTATATGGAAAGGAACATGATTGTTCGTTATTGATAAAATTATCGCTCTCTAGTATTACTCTATTAAAATAAGAAGGCAGTGACTCCTATTGTTCTAGCAAAAAATCACAGGTATGTTCATCGACAACTTGAATATGATTTTGCCGAAAAAGAGCGGCTGTTAAGCCAGAGCCAATGATCTTATTTCCGCTAAATGTACCATCATAGACCATCTGACTTCCGCAAGAAGGGCTGTTAGCTTTTAGTACTGCTACTGTAATGTTTGCTTGTTGCGCTTGTTCCAAAGCGACCAAAGCTCCTGCTTTGAATGATTCGGTGACATCTTCACCCGATACAGTCATCACTTTGGCTGTTCCAGACCAGACATCTTCGGCTGTTCCGCCTACAATTTCTGCCGGTTCGCGTGGTGTAGTCAGACCTCCTAACACTTCCGGGCAAAAGGCGATCGCTTTGCCTTGCTGAATCAGTTGATCTAAAGGTTGCACTAAATTGCTTCTACCATCATACCTACAGGCTATTCCTGTCAGGCAGGCACTGATGCCAATCATGCTCCACTCCTCCTTTTTACCTACTTTTTTCCAAATCGATCAAATCTCTTCAAAAGGATCGTGATTAGGATGGGTTCCATCGATCATTTCAGTCGAAGATTCTGCAAACGATTCTTCCAATTGCTGATCGAGTTGCTGTTCATCGGCAATACTTTGAATGTCTTCTGAGCTAATACTGATATAGATATAACCATCTGCTTGTTGCTTTTTCAACGCTTTTTCTTTAAAAAATCGAGGGCTTCCTTCGCCTCCGTCTTCATCATAAACCAGTAAAATACCGTCTGTTTTACGAAATAACAAATCATCCCGAGCTGTAAATTGCCAGATTCCTTGATAGGGCTGTTTACTAACTAGACCGTAATAGTCGACACCTTTACAAATCTCTTCATAATATGTCTTTTTATCTTCACTCCACTTTTCTTCAGGATTCGCAAAAGCAGAAAGAATCGATAGTCGTAACTGAGGATATTGTTCTTTCAGCGCAATCACCACTTCACAAGCCCAGAGATCAACGCCATACTGCCCGGGCGTAATCACCCACTCTAATCCTTCTTCGATCAGTGGTATTAATTTGCTTCGTAGTGCCTGCTGAATAAAGGGAATCCCTTCATGCTTTTGCCCAAAAATATTCAATTCATGTGCACGATAACCGGTCACCAATAAATTCTTCATGCCTTGCTGTCCTCCGCTTCTGTTCATGCTCTTATTCCATCATAACATGAAGCGAAATAAAGCAAAAATCGACCGGCATGGAATACGTAGAATAGTCAATTTTGATACATGATAAAAAAATAAACCTACTCAGTATCAACACTGAATAGGTTTACTTCATAAGATTCGATTATTTTCTGTATACTATCATCTTTTATTGCATGTGGTAGCACTGATATCATGAAGTGCTTAGGTTCCCATTTTCTTACGTTGGTTATTTACTTTTTTGGTCATCTGGCTTTTCATCTTTTTACCGCCGCCATCAAATCCATTATTAGAGCCTTTACCTTGTTGGTTTGCTTGCTTTTTCATTGCTAACAAACGTTTAGCCGCTTCAGCCTGGCTGACTTTTTGTGCTTGCTTGGATTCTTCTGTTACTTCATTGTGTTCTTGTTCTGTACTCATTGTGTTCACCTCAATTTCATCATAGCATAAGGGATGGTTCAACTCCACGAATACTTTATCTTCTTAAGCTATTTATACCTTTAAAGGATTGCCATATACGTTCCATATGAAGCAACTGATATTCATCATCAAATACCAATTGATACACATCTGGATTAGACAAAGCTTGCCAGTGTTCAAATTGAATCTGATCATTATAATATTTGAGTAAAAGCGATATTAAATTGCCATGCGAGACCACTGCAATCTGCTTCGCATCTGTACGTATAGCTTTATCAAGCACAGCGATCCCTCGATCCATCGCTTGCCGACTCGATTCTCCACCGGCATAACATAGATCCAAATCGTCAAATGTTAACTTTAACTTCTCCAACCAATCGGGTAGATTATCCTGAGATAAGACTCGTTCTTGCAAATTGATATCGGTATGAATTGATAATGATTTTTTAAAAGCAAGCGGTTCAATCGTGCGATAAGCCCTCTCATAAGGACTAGATACAATATAATCGATCGGAATATCATTGAAACAATTAGCTAGCTGGAGTGACTGTTCTTGCCCGAGTGTAGTTAAGCGTGCATCCGGTGCTTGTCCTTCTGCCTGACAATGACGAATAAGAAAAATATGCTTCATCGGTCATGTCTCCTTGATCTTGTTTCATCTTTGCGATCCAAGGATGATACATATATGCAAGATTAATCGATAGCAATACCCAAACGCTTCACCAGATCAGTCAAATCTTGCCCTTTCAACGCACCTTCTACTAATGCCGGTAATAGAGCTGGTGTACAAGCAAAGCTAGGCGTACCATCACGAGTGAACTTTTGAGCTAATTGCTTATCATAAAAAGGCTTACCTTCATCAGACAAAGCAAGCAAACATAATGTTTTGACACCTGCTTCTTTCAATTCACGCATTCGACGAATTAGACGGGCTTGACTGCCACCTTCATAAAGATCAGAGATCAGAATAAACAGCGTTTTTTTCGGTTCTTCTATAAATTGTTCACAATAAGCGACTGACTTATCAATATTGGTTCCTCCACCTAGCTGTATCCCGAATAACATATCAACCGGATCGTTGTTACATTGTTCTGTCAGATCGACAACACTGGTATCAAAAGCCACCACTCTTGTATCCAGTGCAGGCATACTCGCAAAAATAGAAGCAGTCACCGACGCCCAAATAATCGAATCTGCCATGGAGCCACTCTGATCAATATCAATAATGACTTTCCATTCGTGACTACGACGTGCACGATCGAAATAATAGAATTTCTCAGGAATGATCTGGCGACGTTCTTGATTATAATGTTTGAGATTACGCTGAATCGTGCGCTTCCAGTCAATTCCACTTAACGAAGGCAATGGTGAATGTTGACGACGATTAAGCGCTCCTGTTACAGCACGACGTATATCTTGTTCTAATCGTTTGACCAGATCATCGACAACAGACTGGATCAGTATGCGCGCGGTTTCTTTTGTTTTTTCAGGAATTTTACCTTTTAACGCCATTAATGTACCCACCAGCGTAATATCCGGCTTTACTTGAGATAATACTTCAGGTTCAAATAAAAGCTGTTTCCATCCTTTACGTTCCATCGCATCATTCTGGATAATAGATACCACATCTTCTGGAAAAAAAGTACGCACATCTCCCAGCCAGCGTGTTAATGTTGGCGAAGAAGGACCTTTACCTGCTCCTTTTCCACCTGTATTACCGCCTCCGGAATTACCTCCCTGACCTGATGTATCATCATAAATAGCTGCCAATGCTTGATCCATAATCTTTTCTTCTTCTGTAAGTGTAATTCCTTCGATTGCACTTGAAGTCTGACGCTCCAATTGTTGCTCGGCATCAGCTCCTAGAATCAACCGCCAACGGGACAATCTTTGATGTTCATTATCAGTAGGATTCATCATCAAAAGTCTTCGAAATCAAAATCATTCAGGTCATCAATCATTTTGGCTTCTTCCTCCTTCAATTCTTCCGTCAGGATTTCAGCAGCTTGTTCGGTATTCACACCCCATAATTCGCCTAGCAGTTCAGCAATCATATTTTTCTCAGATGGCGAAAAGGTACTAAATGCACGTCTTAAAAATACAAGAGCACGTACAAAATCATCATCTTCTAATGATTCAATATATTGATGAAGTTGCTCCCATAAGCTTGTACGTGACAATAACATATAGCGATTACGACTGGATAGTCCTTCGAACCAACCTGCTCCCAGATCAGCAGGTACACCTGGCGATAATCGTCTCGATACCTCTGCCGCTAGTTGTGTTGCCGATACCTGATTACGCTCAATCAATAATGAACAAGCGAACCCAGATAACTTGGCATTCAAATCGTCTCGTTCCATCACTTCAGTAAGTTGCTCTATCCATAATTGGTAATCCAGTTGCTCGATATGATCCAGTCCTATCGTATGCAGTTCGCTAATCGACTTCATCATTTCATGGGCTACTTCATCATTACACTGACAGCTAGTCACCAGAAATAAAGAAGCACGCGTGAATAACTGCTCTAATAATGGGATCAAAGGCATCGTATCTATGCGGCGAAGATCACCATACTGAATAATTTTGGATAAGCTTCTGGCGGCTAATGTAATCTGGATAACATCTTGATTATCGACAGCCAGTCGTTGTAGCGTCTGACGACCATTTTCCAACTGCGTAACCATGCCACTTTCACAAGCAATTAAGATCAGGTCGGATGCTTCTGCAATCGTCAAACAATGATCTAACTTTTGCTGTAATACATAAGCGGCGGCAATTTCTACCGTTTCACCTAGCAACGTCGATTCTACCACTTGAATCTCCACTTCAGGCGACCACTGAATAATCCAACGTTCTGCCCATGTGGCTTGATCTTGCTGAGTCTGTTGTTGTTGGACAAAATGGATATTTAACAGACGTAAGCGATGAAATAAAAAAGAGCGATGAAGATCCAAAAAAGCCGACTCTTTCGATTGCACACGCCGATTTTCACGTAAATCTAGCATCAGATCTTGAGCGATTGTGGTTTTGTATTTGGTTAATTTCAATTGTTGTAATAAGCGATTGAGATCATCTTGAATCGGAGTCTGACTGACCCCCTCAGCAAGCTGTCCAATCGTTGTTCCTACGTTGATCTGAGCTAACGATTCAGCGATCACAGATAGATCACCATGTCCGAGTAAAGTCTGTGCCGCATCTTGTAGATCACGCAACACAGGAATACTTCCTCCATGTAGAGCAGATAAAGATTGTGCCATCCGTACCGCTTCGATCACTTCTGCTGTGGAACGATGGGTACCTGCTTTACGCAATAATCGAGCTACAGAAGATAAATAAAGATGAGGCAATTCATCTAAGGCCTCACGGTTCATCTGTTGCCACATCATTTCATAATAATGAGGAGCATGATTCCCTGCGCCATAGCCAGACATCGACGACAATTTATAGTAAGAATAAGGCATCAATGTTAGCTTGGTTGAAGATGAAGGCAGACTTTGTAATTCTTGATCTGTCATGACATCTGATACATGACTAAGTGCGGCGGCATGATAAGCTCCACAGACTACGAGAATGTCTTCCGGTTGATAACCACTTTCAATCGTTTGCTTAATCTGTCGACGCATATACGATTCTCGAATCGCATTATAAGCATGCTCGCTAGCGGAAGAATGTTGTTCTTCTGCTTCTGTTAATTCACGCATCTGCTCTGAAAACTGTAAAATAGCTTGTCGATACGCATGTTCATTTAAATTATGTTCATAATTGCGTTCCCAATACATATCATAGTCATCTTCACCAGACAATTGCGCAATCCGATCATACAGCGATTCATGCACAGTTTCATGTAAGACTTCTGCTTGAGGCGTGAATTGTTCGGGATCAGGTGTAGGCGATGATTCTGCTCGTTGCTGTTGTTCACGCTTACGCATATCTTGTAAAGCAATCATGACCGATGAAGGTAAATCGATAAATACAGATTGAGCTTTATGATCGGCTGCCCATTTCATCGCCTGATATTCAGGAGAGTATGACGCTAGCGGCCATAATGCAGTACGTACAGGCAATTCTTCGGTAAAAGCTAGAATCGCAATCGGCGGCTTCGTCTGGCGCTGTGTAATATGCCTAATCTCTGAACTGGCATCAGAAGGACCTTCGATCAAAATAATTTTGGGCTTGATTCGATTCAGATCATCAAGTAGATGCTTTGAGCCACCAGGGGAAAGGTGACGCACTCCGAAAATATGCACACCGATACCAAGCTCAAGCTGGCTACTCACTCGTTCATCTCCTTACATGCTTGATACAGACCACGCCACTGTTCTCCCCGCTTTTTCATGACATTATCCAAGTACTCTTTCCAGACAATACGATCTTTATCATCGTCTTTGACAATAGCCCCTTGTAAGCCTGCGGCAAGATCTTCATCGGTTAATTCTCCGTTACCAAAGCTTGCGGCTAACGCCATACTATTCGTTAATAAAGAGATCGCTTCTGCGGTCGAAATAACACCTGCCGGAGATTTTAATTTATCTTTGCGATCCAATGTCATTCCGCTACGTAATTCACGGAATATCGTCACTACTTTGAGCAATGCTTCATCTGCCGGTACAGCAGCTTGCAGATCATAGGCAAAAGCAATTTCACCTACCCGTTTACGTACGATATCCATTTCATTCTCCAGACTCGATGGAGCTGGTAACACAATAATATTAAACCGTCGCTTGAGTGCCGCAGACATTTCATTAACTCCACGGTCACGTGTATTAGCAGTAGCAATAATCGAGAATCCTTTACGAGCATTCATTTCTTTACCTAATTCCGGTACAGCAATCGTTTTTTCGGACAAAATCGAAATTAACGCATCTTGCACTTCCGAAGCACAGCGTGATATCTCTTCAAAACGAGCGATACCGCCAAGTTCCATCGCACGCATAATCGGGCTTTGTACCAAAGCTTCTGGTGTAGGGCCATTAGCCAGTAACATCGCGTAATTCCATGAATAGCGAACATGTTCTTCACTCGTTCCTGCTGTTCCCTGTACAACCAGATTAGAGTGTCCATAGATAGCTGCCGCCAAATTTTCAGATAACCAAGACTTCGCTGTTCCGGGTTCACCAATTAATAAAAGGGCACGATCAGTAACCAGTGTTGCAATTGCCATTTCTACCAAGCGACGATTACCAATATATTTAGGTGTAATTGGAACTTTACCTGCTTGACCACCTGTAATAAACGTCAATACCGATTGCGGTGACATTTGCCAGCCCGCAGGAATTTTGCCACTATCATGTTGACGTAAAGCTTCTAACTCGTGCGCATACAATAATTCTGCCGATTGTCTCATCGTATCTTGTAAAGATTCAGGTGTACTCATTATTTCATCCCTTTCAGTGTGTGGATTACGAACTCTAATTGTTCTGCTGCATATCCTCTGAATTTGGGAATAGTAGCTTCCCGATTTTCCGGTAATAAGGCTTCTAAGCGTTCTATATCTTCAACAGGGAATTCTAAAAGAGAATGAATAATATAAGGTTCAAACATATATGAATTTGAATTACGACGATCATCAATCGCTTGCCACATCAGTTCACGTTTATCTTCTTTGGATATGCCTAGGCGTTCTTCAAGAGCACGTAAAATCAGAGTAGCTGTGCGATTGCGGAATTCTGGATTATCTTTCAATTTTTGTCGTAAAAATTCGTCTACCCCTTTAACACCCGGACGAGCCAGACCGGCTACCAGTTCTACATCATCTTGTTTCATTGCAAATTCCAACCAGCGCTTGTCCCATTTTTGTTCAATTTCTGCTAATGGTAAAATCTTTTGCGTATACGCATGTTGTTCTTCATGACCTAATGAGAAACTTTCATACCCATTTTCGATTAGCATTGGTCGCATCGTAGCGATCACTTTGCCAAGACGTGCTTTGGCATCTTTATTGATTTTGGCTTTCATTTGAGACACGACTCCACCTACATACTGATCGTAGACTTGTTCTGGAGACAAAATCTGGATCGATAAGCGGAAAGCCGATGGCACAAAATTAGCATCTTTTTCAGACACTTCATATAGCAATTCCAAGTCTTCTAGACTTCCTCTATATTCGATATAACTAGCAGCATCCCATAATAGATTACGCCAATCTGTAATCTGATTCGTCGCACTTAGGTTGTACAAATAAGTATAATGTTTTAGCATATCCTGATAACTTTGATGAACCGTTTCATTCGGGCTATGTGTCCACATTTTGCTAAATAACAATAATCGTTCAGCTAATTTTTCAAGTGCTTTGTGATCTATAGATTCTTGTTGTTCTGATTGGATGGCTTGCTCGACATCTTTGGCAAAAGCGACAGCTAACTGATCTTCTAAGGCTTGTGATACTTCTTGATAACGAACCGCATCGACAATGTATTCCAAGTCTTTGCCGTTTGAAGCTTCTAACAGACAAGCAATGGCTTGATTCGACGAACTACCCGCCAGTGCATAATAAGCAGATGCACGTACATTTTTCTTTTTATCTTTGGTCCACTGAATCAATTCAGGCACGTATTCTTCATGACCTACTAGAAAACGAATCGCTGTCGCACGTATATCCTCTGAAGCCGATCGAGCTAGTTCACTGTATACATCAAGTAGATCCAATTGATGTTCTTCCGCAATCGTATGAATCGCTGTTAGCTTACGTACTTCTTTCTTATCTCCTTGAGGGTCAAAAATATCTTTTAAATAAGGAACAATCGCCAGTCCATATGCCGGTACAATCTTACGCGTCATCAACTCTGCAATTTCAGAATAAGGATCATATAATCCTTCAATAGCTAGTGGCATTAACCGAGAATCTTGGAAAATGCCTTCTTTGAAGGCTTGTTCAATCACTTCAAGACGTCCACCACCTGTAGTTGATAAAGCTTGCACGACAGGCGCTAATTTGCGATAAGAATACGAGGTGATGGGTACAATAGAATGTTCCTGTTGCTCCATTCCTAAAGGCTTAAGATCACCTGCTACCGTCGCATTTCCCTGTGTATGCAGGACAGAAGATAATAGTAACGTGAGATTCTGTAGACGTTCTGAGCTACTGCTATCATGGGTCTCATCCAATACATTCTGAATACTATCTCCAAGACGCTTGAATATCGGTGCTTTTTCCCCTAACTGCTGAAATCGAGGTAATAATTTGCGTAGCCGTATATCTTCGACTGCTAATTCACTACCTGCAATATAGAGCCGTCTTGTTTCTTGATACAATTCTTGTAATAACGCTGTACTCATACGTGTAACCTCCTATTATTCGGATGATTCATTATATTCTGCGTTATCTCCGTTCAATACAACAAACGCATAATTCCATTTCCATTAATAATCGAAAGCGGTTGAGCAATTAATTGCCCTGTATCCATCTGATGTTCAAATACCAACAGTACTGTTACATCTTGCAGCGTTTCCTGTGGCAAATAAGGAAGTAAGCCTGTACTTGTTCCAATAGGCAGTGAGATATCTGTTAGTCCAATCGATTGACCTTCGCTATCCTTCATCACCAGTTGACCATCTTCACTCTGATAAAATTGACTGACTTGAAGTAAAAGTGCTGGATAAGGATCAGCTAATGGATTCTTTAATTGATTTTTGACCAATTTGATCCCTTCTGCAAAAGAAGTATAGGCTTGGGAATGAATAGATTGCACATCTTGTTCCGTCACAGCCCGCGTCGCTAGACTTTCCCAACGTACACGCGGATTAAGATCACCCGGATATACATACAGTGGCTTCGGACAAGCAATTTCGGTAAACGTATCCTCTTCACGGATATGCTTGGCTGCTTTGTACGGACGATATTGTAATGTACGGCGAATATGGTGAGTACCTAGCTCTAACCAGTATCCCAAATCTATAAATTCCATTCTTCCCGGATCGTCATAACTGGTAAATGCCAACTGAATTAACTCTGCGCCTTCTGTCATGCGCTGGTGTTGCTCTAATTCACTTAACTGCCATGCATGCCCTAACCATTCTTCAATCGTCGATTCAGCATCCAAAGCCAGTTCTGGATCTTCAAGCTTCGCCTGTAAATGTGCCCTTCCTTTACGAATCAACGCATGAATTAGCGTTAACTGTTCTACTGCATATGTATAGTTCGCTTCAGGATTATTTTTAGGAGATAACAATCCTGCCAGACGACGCAATTCCACTTGCGCTCCGGTGAGGTAATAATTGCCCATTTGTTTGACATGTTCTTGAATACGCTTGATCACTGTTGCATCGACTGTGCTTAGACCATTACGGATTAAAGACAATGTGAGCTTTTCCAAAATATCAAGTCCCTCTAACTGAGCTTGGACTTTCTTTTTCAGCGCATTTTTGTTGACTGTTTTCTTTTTTGGTACTGCTTTGAGCGTAGGATCAGCTTCTATAGCAGCCGCTTTTTCTTCACGCTTTTCAATTTTGTTTCGTTTGTCTGCGATATCTTCTGGAATGGTAGCTGTTGTAAAGGTCTGTCCTGCTACATACGCATACATTAATGCCAATGCATGTTTGCAAGGGAACTGACGACTCGGGCAACTGCATCTCGACGTAGGTTCTTTGTCTGGTTGTATAAAATCTACCGAACATGCATAATTGCTTTTCCCACTACCTGCACACTCACCAAATAATAAGGTGCCATCTTCTGTTTGATGAAGTTGTACTAATTTATTTTTTTGAATTAATCCTTTAGCATTTTTGATTGCTGCTGCATTAGGTGCAAGTCCGTCTACATATCCTTCTGTCAGTTGAATTGCCATATAAATCCTCCTTTAATAGTCAAAACATAAGATATATGCGTCTCTATATTGTATCTAGTATATCCTGTTAGCAGAATTGTATACTTTATTATAGAACATTTGTTCTTATTTTTAAAGAGGAATAATTATTCAGGACTATCTTCATAAATATGATGCTGTAACAGTACGTCTAGTAGTTGTTCACTTGCCTCTTTATCATGATCTTCGTAACATAAGACTACTTCATAACCGTAAGCATAATTCAAGCGAACATAGCCTTGAATCGAACGCCAGAATAATAGACAACTGTAAGGCGTCTCAATCTTCAAATCAGCGGGCAGTTGTAAATCAATCTGATGAGCGATCTGTGTTAACTGCTCTGCACTTGAACTGATTGACAGTAAATCGTTGCCTTCAGTCGGTGGATGAAATGTTAATGAACGATACCGTTGATCCTGATTCCATGATTCATAATACCGATTCTCCTGCATAATTTGAAAAGAATCGCCGTAAGATATCTTCAACCATTGATCCATCGTTTCAATCCAAGAAGTTTTATGATCTAAAAGACGTAGCTCAATCCGTTCAGAATGTCTAGGTATCCATAATAGATCCTTGACTTGAGGATGAAGAGCAAGGAAGTCCCCATCTATTGTTGTAGCAATCACTACACATTCAGCCAACTGTTGATTATGGATAGGACTATCTTTATCATATTCCCATAACTCATATTCTACAAATTCTGTTAACTGTTGATGGTCTGGAAGTTGTACATTCAGTACTCCACAATAAGTACCCACTCCATATTGCTCTAGAAATTCACAATAAGCTTCTGGCAGTTGTATATGATGAGTATGTTGAAACTGAACCAGTGTCTCGTGATCTACATGCTGTATATGTTCATTCACCAGATACATAAAGTCACCTGCTTTCTGAAGTTATTATAGGTTTATTGTACAGATAAATAACATGAGAATAAACATTTCCAGATTTAAGAATACTTATTTTTGAAAATAAATATAGTATGCATTAGTTCCACATCCCCAATGTACTTATAAAATTAGATGGACATAGCGAATGACCTTTCTACAATACTCTTTTACGTTATATCAAAAAAGTCCCTCTAACCATTCAGAGGGACTTTACAAGATTTACTTATAAATTAGCATGTAATAAACTCAAAATACTACGCAAGTCAGACACAGGAACTTGTCCGGGAGCAGACGATTTTTGAATGGCACCGAATGTGATCGCTGATCCGAATAGTTCGCCTGTTAAACGGCTAATCATACCTTTGCCTGCCATCGACATCGTAATCATTGGTCGATCGGCATGCTGTTCTTTCATCGTATTGGTCGCATCGAGTAAAGTAATCACATCGCTACTGCTTTGAGGCATAACAGCGATTTTAGTGATATCTGCACCTAATTGTTGAGCACGCGATAAGCGGGAGATCAGTTCTTCTTTGGGTGGTGTTTGCTGAAAATCATGATTGGAAATAATCACAAACGTATTATGTTCGTGGGCTGTTGTTATCAATTGCTGAATAGCTGTTTCTTCATTAAAAAGTTCGACATCTATAAGATCGACTTCGCCTGTCGTAGCGATTGCTTGATTTAATTCGACATAGTAGTTGCTACTCAGCTCGCATTGTCCGCCTTCTTTGGCACTACGGAATGTAAAAATAAGCGGAGTCGATGGAAGAATATCACGGATACGTTCCAAAGTATATGTCACCTGATCCAATTGCTCTACCTGTTCAAAAAAATCAACACGCCATTCGACCATATCAATATCTGCTAATTTGAGTGTATGCGCTTCTTCTATGATCTGCTCGGTTGTATGCCCTGTTAAAGATACACAAATTTTAGGCTTTCCTTCGCCTATTGTAAGGTGCTTCACTCGTACCGGTTTGAATGTATTTGTATTAGACATCTGATTCGAACTCCTTTGCGATACAAAATAGATTATCGTGTCTGTAACTACATTATATTATAGCCCAATTTAGAGCATGCTGACACAGAACGCCATTGAGATCCAACAGCAACCGATTAGTCTTTATTTATCAGACGAATATGAGTTTCTGGATCACAAATCACAAACAACTTGGCTTCTGCTGGCATAGGCTCAGACAATTTGCGATTAATAGTCATATCGTTACGATCACTGATTAATGTTGCACCTTCTACTAATAATGCTTGAAAGGCTTCTCCATACGTACGCCAGCCTGGTTCTGTAGGTACATGATAGATATCTTCTCCATATTGACGATTGAGCAATTGAGCCAACACATCGTTATTGCCTTCATTTAATGCCGAGCGTACAGCCAAGCGTGAAATAGCATCATGAGACAATACAAATTCATTCACATGCACATGATGGAAATTTTTAATATGGTTTTCTAACATGATTTCGACGGTGGTATGTACGTGAGAAGCTAACCGTTCCACACTGGAAGCGACCAGTAGTGATTTGCCATCGACTAACGAAGCATCATCAATACGTGAATCTGCAAAAATAATAGCAGAGCGTGCTGTACTGATTTCTGCCTGTAGTAATGTTTCGTCTTTGGTCGGATCACCATTTACATAATGAACTTGTGGATGATCGTATGGATGCTTTTCCAGTTGATCAATAATAACAACATCAATTTCTGGATGACTGGCAAATAGTTCATCTATCGCATAATGTGCTTTTTTGCTCCAATTGATAATAATAATGTGATCTTGTCCTACGTATTTCAATTTACCTGCTCCTCTTCTCCGATTATATTCTCCCATCGAATCTACAATTTTACTAATAATTAAGCTCAGTAGACCAATGCCGAAAATATACAAAAATACTGTAAAGATTTTACCAGCTATACTTTTCATAAAATAATCGCCATACCCTACAGTTGCCATGGTCGTCAGTACCCAGTACAACGCGTTAAACCAGTGGGTAAACGTATCCGGTTCGATCATATACGCTATCGTAGCTGACAATAGTACAAATAATACTGTTGTTGTCGCTAATACTGATTTGCGCATTCTGACCATTTTGCGAGAAAGTCGAAGAAACATATGCATAATCCTTGGGTGTACTCCTTTATTCTATTGACATCGATTGGCTGAAAATAACTTGAATGTTAAATAATTCGACAACTGCGTGTATTTTGCCTTTTTTGTGGATGCATCCGTTATACTACATAGAGAAGATGTTGTGCTTATGATGCCAGGCGCTTATAGAGCCAAGCGCTGGAAAGGATTTATATTTTTATGGATATTTCGCAGTGGTTATCTTATTTGACGGAAGAGAATTTGAAAAGTTGGATGGGTGAATATCGTTCACTGGGTCCGCTTGCTAGTATGTTATTGCCTTTTCTCAAATCCTTTATTCCTCCTTTGCCTACGATTGTGATTTTGGGGGTAAATGCGGCGGTGTATGGATTGTGGGTTGGATTTTTGTATTCATGGATTGGGATTACGGCAGGTTCGCTGACTGCTTTTTGGTTGGTACGTAAGTTGTCTGAACATCGATATTTATCCCGCTTGGTACGTAATCCTAAAGTAGTCAGTACACGGCGTTGGATTCGGAATAATGGATTTAATTATATTTTTTTGTTGAGTCTTTTTCCTGTAGGTCCGTTTACGTTATTAAATGTAGCGGCTGGACTGAGCGGGATTCGATTTCGTTCGTTTCTGATTGCGATTATTTTCGGTAGAGGGATTATGGTATTTGCGGTTTCCTTTATTGGTGCAGACTTGTCTCGTTATCGTGAAAATCCGTGGAATCTGTTGTTAGTGTTACTGTTTGTGATTATTTGCTTTGTATGTAGCCGTAGTATTGAGGCTTGGTTTAGTCGCCGCGATTCACTTACTGAACAACCATAGTTGTTTTCTATTGTAAAAAATAACATAAAAGATACGTAGAATCGAGAATTTAAAGGCTTGATTGGGTAATGAAAGATATAGAATGATTTGAACGAAAGGAACGTGGCTATGGATATTGCACAATTTATGTCTTACCTCCAAGAAGGTGATATTGATCATCTGATGGATCAATACCGTGCTATCGGTCCGTGGCTTAGTATATTGCTTGCTTTTCTCCTATCTTTTATCCCGCCTTTGCCTACGATGGTTGTGATCGGACTGAATGTAGCGGCTTTTGGGTTATGGTCAGGTATATTGTACTCATGGATCGGTGTGATGAGTGGCGCTATCCTTGTATTCTGGTTAGTGCGTAAGCTTTCACATTACAAATATATCGATCGTTTTTCTCATAACAAAGGTGTGCAAAAAAGTATACGTTGGATGAAAAAAAATGGGTTTATGTATATTTTTATGTTTAGTCTATTGCCGGTTGGTCTGTTTACGTTGCTTCATGTAGCGGCTGGACTAAGCGGAATCAAATTCCGTTCTTTTGCGATTGCCGCAGGGTTAGGACGAGGAATAATGATTTTTATCGTCTCGTTTATCGGAGCCGATTGGGCAAGTTATTTCCAACAGCCGTGGAAATTGTTTATTGTCGCCGCATTTGTTATTGTTGGATTTATTTTTATCCGCAAAGTGGAAGCTTGGTTTAGCAAACGGGAAGAATCAGAAGTATTGGATATCGAGCCTGAACCTCAAGCTTGTAAATCATCTTAAATCCAAAAAAAGCGTCTAATCTCAACCTATCGTTGGGAATAGACGCCTTTTTAATTACAATTATGTCGTTCATATCTAATCTATATTCCTGTAGACGATCTCTTGGATTCATCTATAGATCAAAACTATTTGAAACCTATAATTTTAACTCGTATACCATTCTATATCCCTTCCATTTACCAAGCTGCTATCGTACCATCTGTTCTCCACTCTGTGCCACCGATCAATACACCTGTCTCGGGATCTCGTAAAATAATCTGTCCCCGACCAAATCCACCGACACTGTTAGCACGTACGATATGATGCCCTTTGCGGATCAGACTTTGAGCCAGATGTTCAGGGAAATTCGGTTCAATTTCTATTGTTTTGCCTTCGACCCATTGCCAGCGTGGTGCATCCAGTGCCGCTTGTGGATGCAGATGGAAATCGATCATATTCATGATGACTTGTACATGACCTTGAGGTTGCATAAATCCACCCATCACGCCAAAAGGACCGATAGGCTGACCGTTTTTGGTCAAAAAGCCCGGAATAATCGTATGATACGTCTTTTTCCCGGGTTCTAAGCGGTTATCATGCGTGGGATCAAGAGAAAAAGAATGTCCCCGATTTTGCAGTCCAATTCCTGTCCCCGGAATCACGATTCCTGAGCCAAAGCCCATATAGTTACTTTGGATATAGGATACCATATTGCCTTCTTGATCTGCGGTTGCTAGATATACCGTTCCACTGGTTGTAGGTTTTCCGGCTTCTGGTTGTAACGCCTGTTCACCGATCAATGCACGTCGTTCATCAGCGTAATGATAGGATAATAAATCCTCTAATTTCATCGTCATTTTATCATGTTGTGTAATATATTTGAGTCCATCGCTAAATGCTAACTTCATCGCTTCCATCTGCTTATGGTGCGTATCTACCGTATCCCGACCTGCAAATTCATATCCTTTGAGTACATTAAGAGCGATCAATGCAATCAATCCTTGACCAGACGGCGGAATTTCCCACACATCATAGCCTTTATACTGGACTCCAATCGGATCGACCCATTCAGGATGGTATGCCGCAAGGTCTTCTTTACGTAAAAATCCGCCGTGCTGACGTGAGAATGTATCGATCTGGTCTGCTATTTCGCCACGATAAAAGAATTCTGCGCCTGTCTCGGCAATACTACGTAATGTCTTGGCATGATCTGGGGAACGCCACATTTCACCGATACGCGGTGCTCTTCCTTGCGGAGCAAATGTTGTAAACCAATGTTGGTACTGATCTGCCGTTAATATTTTAGCGAACCGTTCATACGCTAGATTCCAGTAATACCCTAACGTTGGCGATATCGGAAATCCTTGTTCTGCATAATCGATTGCCGGTTGAAGCACTTCAGTCAAAGGCAATTTGCCAAACTTCTGTGAGAGTGCTTGCCATGCCGACGGTGCTCCCGGTACGGTTACTGGAATCCAGCCGTGGGTCGGAATCTTATCATGCCCTGCTTGCTGAACCGCTTCAATAGAGATACTTTGAGGTGCAGGTCCATTAGCATTCAGTCCGTGGAGCTTGCCTTGTGTCCAGATGATAGCAAAAGCATCGCCTCCGATGCCATTAGACGTTGGTTCAACAACAGTCAAACAAGCGGCTGTCGCAATGGCAGCATCAATCGCATTACCCCCTTTTTTCAAAATATCCAATCCCGCTTGCGCTGCTAACGGTTGCGAAGTAGCGACCATACCATTGTGAGCATAGACCGGTTGTCGTTCTGAAGCATAAGGATGAGATAACGGATCAAAAGGAATCATAAGTACCTCCATAGGATGAATGATCAATAAGTTATGTATTACTATAGTCTATTTGGAGTCATAATTACATTAGATACTACGTTTAGAGTCTAATGAGTAAATAGAATGATTAAACCTATAACGAAATTGATAATTCCTACAATAATAAGACTACTCCTAGAAGAATAGGATAGTTTGAGACTTGGATTTATACGTAAGTCAATATACAGAGAAAACATATATAGTGATAGAAACAGTAAGACCAATCCTAATAAAAATGGTTTTCCCGGGACTACGAAAACGGTAATAGAACTAATAATCATAACCGTAGCAAAAAACCACTTTACTATCTTTATAGCCGATCTATTCCTATTCAAATGATTTTGTTCTCCTCCCTTTAAAGATACAACCTATTTTAGGTAAATAAATTAAAAAATACAAATTCCGAACTAACATGATATACAGTTTAATAGAAAGATATATACAAAAAAACTCTAAGCATGTCATACACTTAGAGTCTTAAAAATAGCGAAAGAAGATATTTCTTATACAACATTTAAGGCGATGTATAATACGCAGTAAATGAAACATTCGCTGTCAAAATCGCACCTGATTTGCCGGGTGTATAGGGTTGTTGGAAACTAAAAGAATCGACAGTCATCAATCGAGGAAGCTTTTGTAATTGATTCATCCATTCCCGAATTTCCGTATATCCACCTTCTAATTCAGCATTCATCCGAATCTGTCCTACATTTACGCCTAGATTTTCAGCTGCAATCTCACCGCTAGTATTGCTATCAATATTAACGAATTCGACATCCGTGATACGAGCATAACTGTTCTGACTGACTTGTTGCAGCTGCAATAACAACTTTTCACTTGCTACTGCTGAAGGGATAGCCGCTTGGATCGCTTGCTGTGCATCGGTCGGCTGACCGCTTTTCAACTGGGCAATTTTCGTCTGAATCAGATTATACTCCTGTTGCATTTGGGTTAATTGATTATCATATTGTTGAGATTTTTGAGATAAGGGATGAAGTACCCACATGTAAAAAGCCAATAAAATCACAAATAATAAAATAATACCTAGCAAGATCACATTACGATATTTATTGAGCTGTTCCATTTGGTACCCCCCTCCCTCTGCTGGTGTAACGACAGAAGACGTTGCATACGTATCACCTGTTACACTTTGTGCTTGAAGATCAATCGTGTAGATCACTAGATATAAGGAAGGCTGTCCTTTGGTCGGTTTTACGGCTGAATCCACCGAGCTATCCCGAGTCGCTTTGTTGACAGTAGCTGATTCGACAAAAGGCATACTTCTTAACTGCACCAGATAATTAGCCGCATCACTAAAATTACGCATACTTGTCGTCAATAATAGATTCGAACTGCGATTGTAGGAGATATCTCGAATCATTCCGCTTTTCGGTAATTTTTGAGTCAGTGAATCGAGTATACTTACGACGTCTAACCGATAATTCATCACCGCATCAATCACAGTCTGGTTAGCCGTTGCTGAAGGACCACTACCATTCCATTTGGACAATTCTAGCTGTGCTAATGTATTCCGATCGCTCCATTGCTGTATCGCACGCTCTTGTTCTGTCACTGTTCCACGCTCACTAATCATATAGAAAATAGCTCCACACATAGCAAGTATCCATAGGGCACTTAAGCCTACAGTCAAATAAGAAAATTGATTTTTTTCTCGCTTTTCTTGTGGTAACAGATTAATCGGTCGTGCATCTTCCCGGCGAAGAGCCGCACCGACAGCGACACGATAACTATTCAAATCAGGATCGGCTTGAAAAGCATGTTGAGTCGTTTCAAGTTCGACAGCTTCGACTTGGATATCAGGTAGAGATTGACTTAATTCATGGGCTAACAATTCTCGTTCTTCAGGCAATCCTGTTACAAAGATCTCTTCGATCTTAATCGAACCATCATGTAAGCTATATTGATAAAAGTTCAACATCCGTGAGATTTCAGGAATAATATCTTCAACCTGCTGACGAGTTAATGAAGTATTCAGATCATCGAGCACTGAACTCTCGTCGAGTCCTCTAGTCGATTCTATACTGCGCATAAAGACAGGCTGTCCACTGCGGAACATATAGATATCTAATAAATGATCGGTTAAATGAATTAGCATCGTATTAGCAAATGATCGTCCATGTTCAGTAATCACTGTTCTTGCTAGTGCGGTTGCAGATAGCTCTACAGCAACGACTTTGATACCTGCTTCTCCCAACAGACTGATATAATCTTTAATCAACTGACTAGGTGCAGCAAATACAAGCAAGTGTGTATGTTCTTCATCAATAGACGTTACAATATAATCGTATACAGGATTTTCAAAAGGTAAGTGTAGCCCTGTCTCTACTTCCAATTCCACCAATTGACTGACTTGCTTGGCATTGGTACTTGGAATACTCATCGCGCGAACGAGAATACGAGAAGGTGGAATCGATAGTGTGACCGATTGCCCTTTTAACCCTTCATCTGTCACCCATTTGCGTAGTAGCTGATTCATCTTTTCGGTATCTACGATTTGATTCTCAACAATAACGCCTGAAGGAATCGGTAAAAACTTTTTACTTTCCAGTTCCCACTGCTTTTTCTTTTTTAAAGAAACATAGCGAATCTCTGTCTGTTCCAGCGATAAGCCGATGTGAGGTGAATTTCGTTGAAACATAGGGGCTAACCTCCTCCTAACCAATAAGCGAAAGATATGCGTCTATTATCTGTGCTCCATACATAAAAGCAATTAAAGTGCCTGCTGCTAAAAAAGGCCCAAATGGAATCGGTTGTTGCTTTTGCACTTTACCGAGTAGTCTTAATCCCATTCCTACTAGTGTTCCAAGTAAACACGCTATAAAAAGAGCAAGCAGAATATTTGAAAATCCGATGACCCATCCGTACAAAGCAAAAAGCTTTACATCGCCCATACCCATCCCACCACGACTGATAAAGGCAATGAGCAACAAAATACCCCCACCTGCAATCGCTCCACTCAGATGTGAAACGATACTAATCGTGCCAGGTAACCATACGACCATGATTAGAAAAATAGGAGCAAAAAAGAGTAACACTTTATTCGGAATCTTCATCACTTGTAGATCTGATAAAGTAATAATCACTGACAAGCTCACCAATAACCAACCGATTAGTATATCGCCAGTCCATCCAAAATGAAGAAATACCCATAGAAATAGTAGACCTGTGATCGCTTCTCCGATTGGATATTGAATCGATATTCGTGTGTTACAATGCCGGCACCGCCCTTTTGTACCGATATAACTAAGCACAGGAATCATATCTAGCGCAGATAAACGGTGCTGACAATGTGAGCAACTTGACGGTGGGTGAACAATCGACTGTCCTTCAGGTACACGCCATGCAACCACATGGAAAAAGGAACCCAATACCATACCCAGTACAACAATATAGATATTTATCCATAACATCATATCCATTGTGATGTAATCTACTTTCTTATTCATGATTTCAAAAAGACCGGAAACATGGTTCCGATCTTTTGTAGGTTTTTGATTCGTTTATGATTGAATGATTAGCTTTTAGCTATTGTTGTTTAGTTAGCTGCCGGAGTTGCGGGAGTTGCACTCAGAACTTGAGCCGCTGTGTATGCTCCATTTGTTGATCCCTGACCTACAGGTGCAAGAGTAACACTCACCAGCTCACCTTTTTCTGTAAATACTACAGTTGCAGCTGTTAATGTTTGTTTCGAACTTGGTAAGCTAGTATCAGCATTCAAATATCCAGTACTTGTCATGTTAGCCAATGTTACTGTTCTGTTTGCAACAGTAGTGAAATCGCCATTTTTCTCACCAATTACATACAGACGAGCTGAATTGTATACTTGCGAAGCTGTAGCTAAATCACCATTTGCTTTGGATTTATTAATAACATTACCGATCATTGGAATAGCGATAACAGCGATGATAGCCATAATAACGATAACAGCTAGCAACTCAATCAATGTAAACCCTTTTTCCTCTTTACCCATACGTTTCATCACTTTGCTCATCATTTTGAATTCCTCCAGTTAATTAAATGTAGTGTTGTTCTTGATGTGAATACTTACAGATTGTTATACAGACTGAACATCGGTAGCATAATAGCTGCCACAATAATCCCGACAATAGCAGATAAAAAAGTAATCAATAACGGTTCAAGCAATGATTTGAGTCGATCCACTGTATTGTCTACATCCATCTCGTAGAAATCAGCCACTTTACTCAGCATCTGATCCAGTGCACCTGTCTCTTCACCAATAGCAATCATTTGAGTCACCATCGGTGGGAATACCCATGCTTTTTTAAGTGGTTCTGATAATGGATTTCCTTTACGCAATGACTCTCCTGCCTGACGCAAATACCCTTCGATCACTTTATTGCCAGCTACTTCTTCTACAATAGTGAGCGCTTGTAGAATAGGTACTGAACTCGCATATAATGAGGAAAACGTACGAGCAAATTGAGCAATAGAGCCTTTTTGATTTAACTTTCCGAAAATAGGGACTTTGAGCTTGGCATAATCAATCCAATAGGCTCCCCGTTCCGAACGTTGAAGAATAATATAGGAAATGATAAGAAGCAGAAGCACCAATACCCAGATATACCACTGCTTTTGTAAACTATTACTGAGTGACAATACAATCACTGTAATTGCAGGTAACTTTGCATTCATTGAAGCAAACATATTTACAAATTGCGGAATAATGGCTGCCAGTAGATATACGGTTACTGCTACTGCTAGAAGACCCACAGTGACAGGATACGTCAATGCTGATTTAATCTTTTCGCGTGTACCATGACGTTTTTCAAAATAAACAGCGAGACGATCTAACGTCCCTTCCAGATCACCCGATTCTTCACCCGCTCGTAACATGCTGATAAATAGCGGTGGAAAGACTTTCCGATGTTCTTGCATCGATTGTGACAAAGCAATTCCGCGCATCAGACTGGAATATACATCTTGTAACGTTTTGCGTAATACTTTACTTTCCGTCTGGTCGGCAAGGATTCGAGTAGCATCCAGAATCGTAACTCCTGCACGAATCAACGTCGAGAACTGCCTACAGAAAATAATGAAATGAATCGTTTTGACCGGACTACCAATATAGATTTCTTTGGAAAAAAGGGTCATCCGTCGTTCATTCAGTGAAAATACAGTTAATCCACGCTTACGCAATTCTTCCATAGCGGCTGTTTTGTCCGTTGCATTTAACGTACCTTTTAGCTGTTTGCCACTATTGGTTCGTACCTGATATTCAAATTGAGCCATTAAGCATTCACCTCAGCAAGATATGGCTTCCCTACCGCTGGCAAAATCTGTCCACGTTGCAACAGATCTCGGATATTCATATCCAGTGTATGCATGCCTAACATTCGTCCCGTCTGCATCAGACTTTTGATTTGATGTGTTTTTTCAGTACGAATCAGATTGGCGATTGCTGGCGTCTGCATCAGAATCTCAGTCGCACATACTCGACCTTGTCCATCAGCTAATGGTAATAACCGCTGTGAAATGATAGCTGTGAGTACCGAAGCTAATTGGATGCGTATCTGTCCTTGTTGATGAGCAGGAAACACATCAATAATCCGATCTACTGTCTGTGGTGCATCACTGGTATGCAAGGTTGCGAATACGAGGTGCCCTGTTTCCGCTGCGGTTACAGCGGCAGAGATCGTATCCAAATCTCGCATTTCCCCTACCAGTAATACATCAGGGTCTTGCCGTAATGCTGCCCGAATTCCATTGGCAAAGCTTGCTGTATCATGTCCAACTTCCCTTTGATTCACTAATGAATATCCATGTTCATGTATATATTCAATTGGATCTTCTAACGTCACAATATGCTTGCGTTGATGGGTATTGATATATCCAATCATTGCCGCCAGTGTAGAAGATTTACCGCTACCTGTAGGTCCTGTGACAAGCACCAACCCTTGAGGCTTTTCAGTTAATCCTTTGAGCATCGGCGGTAATCCCAAAGACTCTAATGTAGGAATACGATCAGAAATCGATCTTGCTGCGATACTGATATGACCTTTTTGGCGAAAAACATTGATCCGATAACGCGATCCATTTTCAAGCATATACGCAAAATCCAATTCGCCTGCTTGCTGAAAAGTAGCCCATTGATCTTCCCTTAATAGCATTTGCGCCATTTCTTCTGTATCACTAGCTGTAAGAAGTTCCCCTTTACCTGTATGGAGCATCCCGTGAATCCGCATAATAGGTGCTGATCCGGTCGATACATGCAAATCAGAAGCTTCTGCATCTCGCATGTTACCAAGTAATTCCTTGATACCCAGACCGATATGAGCCATTCCTGTCTTTCCCCCTTTAACATTCAGATCATGTTCATTATTCCTAGAGTGATAGATAGCTGTTATTAATAAGCAACGGTTTCACGCATCACTTCTTGAATAGTGGTTACACCTTCTGTGACTTTATGCAATCCATCTACCATCAGTGTGACCATATCCTGCGCTTGGGCAGCTTCTCTAATCGCTTCGATCGCTGCACCTTCGGTAATAATTCGGCGTAAATTTTGATCGATCTTAAGCACTTCCTGAATCGCTACACGTCCACGATAACCGGTTTTATTACAGTTACCGCAACCTTTCCCCCGATGGAGTACTTGTACATCTAAGCCATGAGTCTGAAGTACAATCTGCTCTTGGTCAGTCGGTGTATAAGATTCTTTACAATCCGAGCAAATGCGACGCACTAAGCGCTGAGCGACAATCCCGATTAATGAAGAAGCAATCAGATAAGGCTCGATGCCCATATCTCGCAAACGCATAACAGTACTGACCGCATCGTTGGTATGAATCGTCGATAACACGAGATGACCTGTTAATGAAGCACGGACAGCAATTTCTGCGGTCTCATCATCACGTATCTCACCCACCATCACGATATTAGGATCTTGTCTCAAAATCGAACGTAATCCGGCAGCAAATGTTAACCCTATCGAAGGATTCACCTGAACTTGATTGACACCTTCTAATTGATATTCCACCGGATCTTCAATCGTAATCACATTGGAACTTTCGGTATTCAATAGATTAAGTGCTGAATATAATGTTGTTGTTTTACCGCTACCTGTAGGCCCTGTGATTAACAAAATGCCGTAAGGCTGTTCAATCATTTCACGAAACCAGACTGCATTTTTACGATCAAATCCAAGTTGTTCTACCGGCTTCACTCCTGTACTTAAATCCAAAAGTCGAAGCACGATTTTCTCGCCATGCATGGTTGGTAATGAAGATACCCTAATATCGACCATTTTGAGATCAAACTGTAGCTTTATTCGTCCATCTTGTGGTAAACGACGTTCAGCAATATTTAATTTCGCCATAATTTTAAGACGAGCCGTGATAAATCCTTGCATTTGCTTCGGTATATGACGCTCTGTCCGTAGCACACCGTCGATACGATAACGAATCACCACATCATTTTCACCGGGATCGACATGAATATCAGAAGCTTTCAAATGAACCGCTTGCTGTATCATCTGATTGACCAGTCGAACAATAGGTGAAGCTTCATCGGTAATCTCGGTTTCTTCGATCTCATCTTGCGTAGGCAATTCGCCCATCATTAGACTCATCGAATCGCGCAGTCCATAGTAATGAGCAATCGCGCGTTGTAATTCATCCCGACTAGAGATCGCTGGCTCAATACGGAAGCCAGTGGTCATCCGCAAATCTTCGATCGCAAAGTAATCCAGTGGATCAACCATCGCTACCGTTAATTTACTGCCATCTTTCATAAAAGGAAGCACTTGATATCGCTTCGCCATACTTTCAGGAATGATCTGCGTAATCGCTGGATCAATCTGATATTTAAAAAGACTCACATGAGGAATACCTAATTGAAGTTCTAACACTTCAATCAACTGCTGCTCCGTGATGAATCCTTGAGCTATTAATACATCACCAAGCTTGCGTTTGGATTTATTTTGTTCGGTCAAAGCTTGTTGCAATTGTTCTTGCGAAATTAGACCACTTTCAAATAGAAGATCGCCTAATTTCTTTTTCAACATTTTCATTCATTTCAACTCCATAGCCATTATGATGACGTACTTATGGATCCATATATGCTTACTTATTCAATAGATAGAATGACAACTAACAAATTGAGTGAAATGACTTTTTGAAATACCCTTTGCAACCGATATATATATCATCTACTCCATTTTTATCGGATAGCTTTACAATATTTGTTATATAACGAACTAGAAATATTAAGGAGAACTGATACATGAATATCAGAAAGCGCTGGATCCCTCTTGTTATCGTACTTTTATGCCTAATAATCATACCGATTACCCATATGATGGTGGGTGCTGCTTCCGCATATCCAGTACGTATTTTAGAAATTAGTGATGATGGAACGTCGTCACTAAAAAGCCAGCTTGCAAATGTGTCTAATTTCACTGTCCGTTCGATTCGAATGAAAGAATTTGTAGCCCAACGTGAAGAATTAGATGGCAAATATGATGCCATCTACATTGGCAAAGGAACGTATAGCACTACAGGCGTTCAAGGAAATAATCACAATACCACTCCCGTCATGAACGATATTACACATCTCAAAGCGGATGATATTGTGAATAGTTATATCAATAAAGGATTACCAGTTATTTTGCACAATTCGATTCTGAGTCAGACGGCTAACACGTCCAAAGCTCAGGCAGATCAGCGTATTTTGTATGATACATTTGCTAAATACAATCAGACCGCATCCAAAGTGAATAATGTATTTTTTGTCGATGATAGTGGATTAACTGCACTCGTAACACAAATAAAAAATTCAAGTTCTACGATTAGTGCCTTACTGATGCAGCGTCCTCAGTTTACAGTGACTTCAGCACCTATTGATTATTCTGTGAATAAGACCAATGCTTACAAACAAGGGGATACGATCAATTTTGCTTTTAATGTGGATCGTATTACTGATTTTAGTAGTGGAGGGGTAGAAGCGAATCTGTATCTGGGAATCGATAAAGTGATTACGATGGATAGAGATCAACTGGTAGCGACGACTTCGCTCACTCAATCCAATGGAACGCTACAATATAAGCTTCCCAAAGCGTATTCAGGTCTACTGTATTGGAAATTAGAAATTGTAGATCGTCAAAGTAGCGGACAGCTCAAAAACTACACCACAGGGATTATTCGATATCAAGATGAAAAAACCGTCGTGCGTGTCCTTCAAGTATTACCTTCTGATGGAAATGCTAGTAGTCTGTTAAACACTGCTAATATGACACAAAGTTATCTCAATAGTGATAATTATAATTTGAATATTACGGTCAAATCGTTCAGTGAATTTAATACGCCTGCTGTCTATGGCACGTTAAATGGAACGTACGATATGCTTGTGTTTGGTTTTCGGGATGAATACAATCAGTTCGCTCCGTTAACCGATGCTTCTGCGACAGCGGTGCAGAAATTTATTGCGTCCGGTCAAGGGGTTATGTTTACCCATGATACGATTTATGACAAAAGTAATACTAACTCTAGCCGATGGCTAAGCTACTTCCAGCCGACTTCAGGTCAGATTGCACCCAAAACGAATATTGGTCTGAATGCAGTCTCTGCTTCTTCAAGTACAGCTGTAGTCAATGATGGCTTATTAACACAATATCCATTTGACCTCAGTCAAGCGCCTACAAATACAGGTGGTTATGTAGGTCAAATCAATCTTACGCATGACCAGTACTATACGCTGAATTTGGAAGATCCCGATGTCGTCTCCTGGTACAACATTATTGGTAGTAGTCGGGATGCCGCTGATAGCTGGAATCATTACTATACGTATTCCAAAGGAAATGTAACGTATTCAGGTACAGGTCATACCAATAATAAATTCCCTCAATGGGAGCAGAAATTATTTGTAAATACGTTATATCGAGCATTTATCGGATCGAATCATGCTCCGTATATCACAATCAATGCCCCAACCGATCAGAGCACTAAACCTTCTTATCTGAAAGACCTTGTTCTAAGCTATATGCCGAATGACTTGGATCTTAAAGATCGTAACGTATATACTAGCGTCAAATTCAAATCAAACGGCGTGTATCTGCCTGACCTTGAAATTTCAGAAAAAACAGTCTTATCCGGTCAAAATGTAACCGAAACATTTACCAATCCTTTACCACAAGGCGGTACTCTTCAAATTGAAATTACAGTCCGTGATAAACAAGGGGCTGTATCTAAGCAGATCACAACATTAAACATTCAACAAACGCGTGCCAATTTGTTAACCGATCGCAAAATTGTATCCGGTGTACAAAATGGAGAAATTCAGCGTAATGCACCACTTACAATGTTGTATTCAGTGACTCCACAACCGATTGCTATTCAGACCGTCAATTCACAAGAACAAGGGTTTAGTAAGCTTCTTATTTCCAATATTCAATATACCGAGAAGTTGCCACCCAACTTAGAAATTGTTGGTAATTTACCTGAAGGCATGACCAAAGAAGGTACATTAGTTACAGGCTATACATTGAAAAAGACGTTAACTGATATTCCGTACACTCTAACGACCAAAAATAATGTTCAATCGTATACACCGGATAATCCAAATGCACTTACCTTCTCGGTAGCCGTAACGCCCGTCAGTAAGGGTACGTATAATCTGGTTAATGCCAAGCTAGATTATGCAGATATTCATAATGCTTTTGAAACTATAAGCGATCTTGGCACACCGGGAGATTACAATATCTTTATGCTAGGCGATATCAATATGAATGCTTCTGGATTTTCAACAGAAGGTCGTGTTGCAGGAGCTGGAACAGTGACGCTAGCCGGTGGATTCAATATCGGAACCAAGCTTACTTCTGCCGCAACAGGAACAGGCGTATTGGTAGCAGGTAAAAATCTGAATTTGAGTCTTGCAGGTGGGACGGTCAATTACGGGAATGCTGTTTATGGAGGAATTGCATTTAGTCCTTTCTATATCAAAACGGTAAAAGGCACTCCGATCGACTTCGATGCCGCAGGTGCACAGTTACTCAAAAAGACAGACCGATTAGCAACGGTTCCTGCTACAGGAACAACCAAAGTGGAAACGTCGGGTACGATCACATTAACAGGTACAGACCCTACCACTAATGTATTTAATGTGTCAGGTGCAGACGTCAGCAAAACCAATTCATTTAATATCAATGTACCCGCAGGCTCAACGGTACTGGTTAATATTGATGGAACAGTTGTAAATATGAGCGGTGGATTAACCGTAAGTAGTGGTGTTGATCCTAAGAAAGTATTGTTCAACTTTAGCGGAGCCACTGCGCTTAATCTAGGCAGTATCAATATTCCGGGCACAGTACTTGCTCCACGAGCAGCGGTTACCTTCGGCGGAGATATTCGAGGAACATTGATCGGAGGATCCTTAACAGGGACAGGGCATAGCGCTTCACTTTATCCATTTGAAGGCGATATTCAAGTCGCTACACCTGTACCTACCGAACGAGTCAATATTGTATTCCCAGATATTATCTTCTCATCTGTAGTACGAATTACCAGTCTACAATTGCCTAACGATACCTTATGGGTGGGTGATCAGAAAACATTAATTCCGATTGTTTTACCAGCAGATGCGAATAACAAAGTACTGCAATGGAAATCAGACAATCCGGCTGTTCTAACGGTAACACCTACGGGTGAAAATGGAACAATCACTGCTGTTGCACCGGGTACAGCTCGTATTACGATTACATCAACAGATGGTAGCAATATTTCTACAACAGCCACCGTTGTGGTGACGAATCCAGGGGTATCTATTGTGGGAGCAGATCAACTTAAAGTAGGCGACAGTACTACATTACAAGCGATTCTAGTACCCGCTAACCCTAAAGCAACGGTCACATGGACATTTAAAAATCCAGCAGACAAAGACAAAGCGACACTGACTCCAACCACTCTCGATCCATGGAAAGTCGTTGTTCGTGGCTATGATTCAGGAACAGTAACACTGGTAGCTACAGTGACGACCAATGGGGCGCCAAGTCGTACCTATACAGACGAACATCCAATTGTGATCACTAGACCAGTAGAGAAGATTACTATTCAAGGTCCAGATATAGTCGCTGTAGGTTCAACGATTAATCTGCAAGCGATCATTTCTCCTGCGAATGCAGATGTACCGAAGTATAGCTGGTCATTTGAAAGTCCAACCAGCTCTACAATAGCTGGAATCACTTCCGGTACAGGAGATACCGCTACAATTACAGGAAAGCAAAAAGGAATAGTCACTGTAGTCGTAAATGCAGGTGGGATTGAAGTAAAAAAACAAGTACAGGTGGTTCAACCTGTGCAAGGACTATCGATTATCGGAGCCAACAAAGTCAATATTAGCGAAAGCATTAAATTACAAGCGATCTTAACACCAGCAGATGCGGATATACCTGATTTCAAATGGTCTTTCGCTGATCCTGCTCAAAGTAGTTATGCTACGATTATAGGCACAGGCAATACAGCAGTCGTCACCGGTATCCAAAAAGGAACAGTGACCGTAGTCGTTAGCGGAGGCGGTAAGCAAGCTCAATTGGATGTGCAGGTTGTACCTGTACTCACTGGCTTACGATTACCAAGTGAAATCCAGATTTGGGAAGGCGATTCGATGAATCTGAACTCGGTATTGTTCTTCACTCCTGCGAATGTCGACTTAACCGCTGCTCTACAAAATGCGCTTCAATGGAGCACGACCAACACAGGCAATATCTCGTTAACCAAAGATGGTATTGTGAAAGGAATCCGTAAAGGAACGGCTGAAGCCACTGTGATCTACACCGATCAAAATTCGATTCGGGCAACAGTTACGATTAAAGTACTCGCCAAAAATACAAACGGTGATCGCTATTAATTTATTTCCACAGTTGATCATTCAATAACAATAAACAATACCAAAAAAGGCACTTACGATCTGAACAAAGATCATAAGTGCCTTTTTATTGTGCAACTGTACGCTTGAGATTCGCTATACAGCCACTCTATTCTTTATTTGAGTTCTAGTTTACCTACACGTACATTCACTTGTTGAATCCGTGGTAGGCCTGCTTGTTGATCTGCATATACTCCTTCATTATAGGTTACCCGGAAACGACTTCCTACATTGGAAGAAGGATTGACTTCGATATCGCTTGCGCCTCCGACAGCATCCCCGACCACTGCATTAACAGTCAGATCGCCTTTAGCAAAAAAGCCTCCGTCCAACCAAAATACCGATCCGACCCCATACAAATCTGCCGCGGCTTCGGTGTAAAAGAATCCTTTAATCGTTGTCGGTGTACTACTGAATGCTTCGATACGATTGAGTAAAATACCACCTTTGGACATTAAGACAACCTCTTTGCCATTTAACCCTTTGATTGTAGCGTCTTGAAGAACAGTTGTATAATCGGCTGGATTGCTTGGTTTCTTCATGACATAAATAGTTGCGTCCAAGTCAGCTTCTCCTTGAATATTCACATTACCTGCGGTAAGCATATTGGCACGAATCTGAATCGAATTTTTCTGGTAATTATCAATCGTCAAATTCCCATTGAGCAAAAACCATTTTCCTGCTTTTTGTGCATAATTCAATTGATTAAAAGTAACGCCATCCAGTTCAAGATCACCGTTAAATAAAACAGATTGGTCTAGAGTAGCAAGTGTGACTTTAAGTTTAGTCATCTGTTCTTCATACGACTGCATAGCGGCAACCGCCGCATTGTATTGATCCCACTCGGTAGATGGAGCGCCTATTGCAGGACGAACGGGAGTGGCTGGCTTGGTGGGTAATGTTAATTGCTTGATGCCATACCGTTTAGCAACATCAGTCATCAGTTGAGCTGGGTTCTGTCCGGTATTGATATACATCGTCTGAATATCATTTCGATTGACCGAGACCGCTTCAGCAATTTTGTCGATAAAGGTCTGATCCAGATTGACCTGTACGAATTTCTTTTTGTTTTTGATATTAACTTGTTCTAATGAAATGCCTAACACTCGTCCTAGACTATCATTAGCCAGTGTAGGGTCCATATTAATCGGCGTATACTGGTTACTGACTTTCTCCTCTTGAATCGCTTCTAACGATTGTACATAAGCATCTCCATTAAGATGTGGGTATTGAGTTGCTTTGGTATGACTGGCTGCTTTGTACGTATAGCGAGCCGTATGACTGGTCATCAGACCATCACCTGCGTAGATATTCCCTATAATATTGGGTGCTCCATTTAGAATCAAATTATGTTCTGAACCCAGTGCATAACTTAGAAATTCGGGAAACGTATCAATATTTACTTCTTGTACCAGTGTGCGAACTACACCATTTACATTGGCTTGCGCCGTTAAAGTAAGTGCATACCGGGTTAACTGGGCAGTTGCGCCTTTCTCTGGTCCTTTATAAACAATAGACATCAGCTTAGACTGTGATTGCCCTGCTCCTGAGACTTGCAGATCAGTACTCGTCTTCACACCTGCATTGATCTGATTCTGAATCTGTTGCGTAATACTCAGAATATCTGTATTTAGACTAATCGGATCAATATTTTGCTTCTGATCCAATTGAGCCGTAATATAAGCTACCGTTTCATCCAATGACTTCTGCGCTAGATGTAGACTTTGTACATCATTTTCCCGTGTTTCGGTGCGCTTGGCTCCACCTACGGTTGCACTTAATACTGCCAGACCTAATACAGTCAAGATCAGAACGACAAACATCACCATTACCAATGCCGATCCTTGTTCTTGCTTATATGGAACAGATCTACCGTTAGTATAGGTATGACCTAGCCACAGCCGAATCTTGTGCGTCCACTTTCGAAATACAGACATGGATAACCTCCTTTTTCAACCTCTAGCCTTAATCTATGAGTATGGATTATCAAAATCCAAAATTACTTTCAAGCACTAGACTTTTACTCTGACCTTGTACTGTCTGAGCCAAAGCTAATTTGATCTGAATAATGCCGCTATTATAGACTGTTCGACCATCGGACTGAATCTGGATAAACGAACTATCTCCTAACTGAGACTGCACCGCTCTAACCTGATCTTTGGGAAGTACAATTGATGTTACTGTAGAAGAGCTACTAATACTCTGCAAATCACCGATATAGAGCGACCCTGCTTGCATATAAATATTCAAAGCTTCTATCGTACCTGTTCCACTCGTTATAGCAGGATCACGTTCCAGACGGATGCCTATATTTTTGCCATTTACAGTTAACTGACGAACTCGGTCTGGTGAAAAAGTGTATAGCTCTGTAATAATCGAAGACATCAAAATATCGCCTTCATCACGCAAAGAATTTTCAACTTTGATCTGGTTGTAACTACGCATTCCAAAATGAGCCACTCCATAGACCATCGTCATGACCATAGCTACCAACAGCAGTGTAGGAATCATTTCGACTAATGTAAATCCGTCCTGACGACGTAATCGATTAACGAATTTTCTCATCTGTAATATATCCCTCCACAATCGTTCCGACCTGACCTGCTTTTTCCTCAGGTCCATGTACACTGATCTGGATAGGAAGCAGATATGTTGATTCTTGGGCTTTGGCTGTGCCTGTTGTACTGCTAGCAGTCCCTGTTGGAAGTAAGTTCTTCTGATACTGAATAGCGACTCGATATTGCACTCCATTGACAATCGGATTCAGTACCGCAGCCAACACTTGAGGTTGTTCCACCAGCGTAGCGTATAGACTGCAATTACTGATCGACTCACACTTTCGGCTATCGACAGTAGTATTGGATTGAAAATACATTTTCCATGTATCAAAATCTTGCTTTTCAGTATAAACTAATGCGTTACGCGCCAGATTCACCATCACTGTTTTATTCGCATTCGTTTTGGCATAAGATAAAGAATCGCTAAAGTAAGACATCAATACTAATGAAACAATCGCCAGAATAACGATTGATGCCATTACTTCGATCAAGGTAAAGCCCTCTTCATATTTGCGATACTTTTTCATCGGTAGGCTCCTTTTTCTCTAGCTGTCATCATAGATGTAGCATCCGTTCATTAGAGATATGCTCTTATCTACTTCTTCGACCAATAACGCTCTTAACTTTATACATCCTTTTTCAATTTCAAATATAGACTCTTCCAGAAACGATAAAATGCCTGATGAATCGTCAAACCTTCCTATTTTGTATACATCTATCTAGCCGAAATAAAGACAAAGAAAAAAAGCACCTTATAGGTGCTTTATAGATCATGGTTATTTAAATAGCATAATATCTGTACTTAATAGGCTCTTTCTAGTAAAGCATCACACTGCTGAATAATCTCTTGTTGCGACGATTTACCAGACATTTCATTAATCAGCAACTCTTCAGACAACCGCTGCACTTCTCGTGCTCTTGGATATCTTCGGTCATAATAAGCCGATAACGCTTCAGATAACGAGTGATGTTGATCTATTTCCTCAGCTAACACGATCGCATCTTCGATAGCCATAGCTGCACCTTGTGCCAGATTAGGAGCACTTGCATGAGCCGCATCTCCGCCGATCACAACACGTTGGCTATACCATTTTTCTTTCAATACAACCTGACGAATCATATTGAATAGAATCCGACTATCCGGTTGGAAACAGTTGTTTAGGAAATCTTTTTTCCATTGAAAAGGTTCCAACATATTACGTACCGTATCATAACGTTGTTCTTTCGGATCACGATAATCTTCGTCAACAGGCTTCAAAATAAACATATATCCATCGGTTGCAGTTAACGGAAAAATACCTACTTTGTTGTCTTCATTTAATAGCATATAACTTGTTGTCGTTAATGTACCGGCAGGAAACTCAATCGGTACACGCCATGAACCCATCCCTAGATAAGACGACTGAACCTCGCGTTGAAGCATCATATTGCGCACTTTCGAACGAATCCCGTCAAAGCCTACAAGCAGATCCGCTTCTAAGATCGTATCATCTTCAAAATAAACGGTGACTCCGTGTTCATTTTCTTCATATGTTTTCAGCTTTTTATTCCACTGCATCGTCACACCCAGTGACAAAGCTTTATTGAGCAAAATATCATTTAGACTGGAGCGCCAGATCGAGTTACGCCCCGGTAAATCTTCATTCAAAAACTTCTGGTTTACCTCTAACAGTACACGTCCTTCTTTGTTCAGAATATGCATACTATCTAACTGTACCCCTTGCTCCAGACACTCTTCGTAGACACCCAAATCTTTTAATACTTTAAACGTGTTCTGAGGTTGTGTAATGCCTGTACCGGCAGGTGCATCATGAGCACTGCCTTCGCATAAAGTCACTTGAAGCCCTATTTTCCGCAAAGAAATCGCAGCCGATAATCCTCCGATTCCTGCTCCGATAATAATTACATTTTCTATAGTGTTCGACATAATGCAGCTCCTTCTGTGTAATAAAAAAACTTGATGATTGAACAGCATTTTCAACTGCATCTAGAAGAATAGTTAAAAATAAGCTATATCTCATATTTTACATGTAAAATTTTTAATATGTAAGATTGCTATTTTTGCAAAAGTGTGGACAAAGAAGGATATTATTTCCTATTTTCAAAAGAAGAGCCTATACAAAATTGGTTCTATTCTATTAAAGTTTATGTGCTTATCCTCTACCTTCAATATATGAAATTGATCAAAAAGGTAATATATTCAGCATTGAGTTCGTCTAACTAGAGGAGGTGTTCATCATGAATGCAAAAAATCAAAGTTTAACTATAGCTTCTGTATTATTGCTTACCCTCACTATGACAGCCTGTCAAAAGCAAACAACGGCTCCAGCTACAGATTCGCAAACCAAGCCAGCAGTATCTACGACCACAGAGGATCAACAGGTGGATAAAGATCAGGTAGCAGACAGTACAGAATCTTCCGAAGACGAAGCAACAGCTTCAATAGTAGAACGTGAATCTACGAAGTCTTTCGATATGGGAATGGGCGATAAACGAACAGCTACGCTTAACAAGAGCAATGATTATTCATTATATGTGTTTGATGGATACACATTAGATACTGCAAACCATCGCCTTCAATTGACGAATAACCCTAAATACTATGCCGACATCGAAAAATTATCTTCTGATTTCAACCTAGACGAGTTACGCACAAAAGGAATAAAAGAATTGGCATCGTATGGCGAAGCAAAAGAATATAAAGGCGACCAGTTAGCTGAAGGTCCAATGGTACAGGCAAGTTTACTGTTACAAGTTTCTAATGAAAAAGGATTGTATGATTATATTGTCTGGGAAGATGAACAGAGCAAAGATGCTTATATTTTCCGTGTACAGTCTCCAGAAGGCAAAGAATCTGAGACTTTCTTAACACCAGCCCTCACATCGTTATCAAGTATTGCGTCTACCGAACATCAGAATTAATACTATAAAAAAAGCCATCGATCGTACTATAATAAAATGTATTCATGTACCATCTAAATGTAACTGACATGATGTATAGGAGGCATTTCTATTATGATTCAATCTATCGTTCATATTGCATTAGTCGTCAAGGATTATGATGAAGCTATCGCATTTTATACGAATAAGCTTCATTTCAATGTAGTCGAAGATATTTATCAACCTGAACAAGATAAACGTTGGGTCGTCATTTCTCCGCCAGGTTCAGTAGGAACCACGATTCTTCTCGCAAGAGCATCCAAGTCTGAACAGGAACCGTTTATCGGGAATCAAACAGGGAATCGAGTATTCCTTTTTCTAAATACAGATGATTTTTGGAGAGACTATCATGATATGGTAGCCAATGGAATTGAGTTTGTTAGAGAACCTAAAGAACAAGACTACGGCATAGTCGCTGTTTTCAAAGATTTATACGGCAACTTATGGGACTTATTAGAATTAAATAAAGATCATCCTATTGCAAAGCGTATCTCTTAAAGAACAGATTTTTATGAAACTGAAATGGGTTCAAATCGCATATTTGGCATCAAAAAAAGACTCTCGTTATGAGAGTCTTTCGTCTTTAATAGGTGAGTTACCTCTATGTCTACTACGCTTGTTCCACTTGACTCAAATTCTTACTACGAGACAACTGAATCGCTTTACCTACTTCATGCAAAATAAAATCAACCGAAGCTGGATCATGAACATCATATTGATCAATATTCAGACGCAATACCGGACATCCTGTAAATTCATTAATCCAAGTCGAATACCGCCCATGCATCTGCTCCCAATAGGAACGCTCTGTCTCAATCTCCATCTGGCGACCACGTAGCTCAATTCGGCTTAGAATCGATGGCAGACTGCCTTCCAAGTACACTAATACATCGGGATGCGGGAAATAAGGCGTCATCACCATCGCTTCGAATAGACTCGTATATGTCTCATAATCCGTTACAGACATGGTGCCTTTATCTGCATGCATTTTGGCAAAAATACCGGTATCTTCATAGATCGAACGATCTTGAACATAACCGCCACCTGCTTCAAAAATCGCTTTCTGCTCTTTAAATCGCTCTGCTAAAAAGTAGATCTGAAGATGAAAGCTCCACCGTTCGAAATCATGATAAAACTTTTCCAAATATGGATTGTGATCCACTTTTTCTAAAGATGTTTTGAAATTCAAGCGTTCTGCTAACACAGATGTTAATGTTGATTTACCTACACCTACAGTACCAGCGACAGTAATAAGTGCATTATCAGGTATGTTGTATTCGTTCATGTATAAGCTCCTTTAGATCAGAAGCAATCTGTGCGAAATGCTCCTTATTTTCCACAAAATCAATCAAATTACCATCAATCGTAATGATCTGAGTCGATGGTTCATTAATCGCAATCGAAGCCATCGCTTCTTCATAATCAAGAATCAATTGTTCCAAATACGCTGTATCCATCGATTGTTCAAAAGTACGTTCCCGCTTTTTGATGCGATATAATAACGTTTCTAGATCAGCCCGGATATACAAAATAATATCAGGCTTAGGTAGATCATCGGTTAACAAATGGTAGATTTGACGGTATTTATCCCGTTGGACACCTTTCAGTGTACGTTCCGAAAAAATCAAATTCTTATAGATATGATAATCGGAAATAACAGGCTTATGATTGGCTATATATTGTAGTCCGGTATCTTCCAATTGCTTATAACGATTACAGAGAAAAAACATCTCTAGCTGAAAACTCCATTCGTCGATATTCTCATAAAACTTACCGAGAAAAGGGTTTTCTTCTACAATTTCTTTGATAATCGAGATATTCATTTCCTGAGCTAACATCGTTGCAAGTGTTGTTTTACCAGCACCAATAGCGCCTTCTACAGCAATAAACGGGGTTTGTTTCATAGATGTGGATGTCCTTCCTGTTACAATAATCTTCAAACAGACTTATGTATTGTATCACAAGAAGAACGATTGTAGCTGTCTATGTTAAGAAGTTTTTTGCTCAATATAGGCTTCTAATAATTTGGCGAATCGTCCGATATGAATCGGCTTGGTAATATATTGTTCAAATCCAGCAGCTTTCCCTTTGCGAATATCTTCTTCCAGTACAAAAGCACTGATCGCCCATACCGGTATCGTCGATGTTCGAGAATCTGCTTTCAATTGAGTCAGACCTTCATATCCGTTCATGCCTAGAAAATGAATATCAGATAATATTAAAAAAGGTTGTGTTTGTATCGCCAATCCAATACCTTCTTGAATCGTAGATGCTTCTAACAACTCAACAGATGGCAATTTCTTTTTAATCAAATGACGCATCAGTAACATATTAACTCCATCATCTTCAATATATAGAATCTGGATTTTGGTAGGTTGCATGTAATCCTTCCTCTCTAAAAAAAGAAAAAGCCGAAAAAGAGGTAGCTTCACCTCTTTTTCGGCTTAATCCCAGCGCATATATAATGTCTGTATCATTACCGTATATTTATATCGTTCAGTATTCTTTATTCTTCAAAAACATATACAACCATACTCTGATCACGTTCAAAGTTCCAATCAGCATACAGGTCGACTAATTTCTTTTGTAAAATACATTCCAGATCGACGTGTTGTTCTAACAACCGCTTTTCTAGTTTACGTTTAGTTGACTTCAATATATTTTCATAACCGAGATCAATTAATTCTTTTTCAAGTAATATGGTTATACCCTTTCGAAAGATAATTAACAATCTAGGATGAACCCACCAGGAGTCGATAAAAGCAGGTGTTTTCTGAACTTCAGCAGTTACTTTCATCACTTGATCATGGATTTCATTTTTCCCTTGATAATCTTCTGTCTCCATCCAGCTAGAACCGAACAAGCCAGCGATCACGCCGGAAGAATTGTGCAAACCCCAATCATAATACATATCTGTCACTTTCAGATCTAAATGGTCATTTAAAAACACTTTAAGCTCAGGTAACATAGATTTCATAATCAGTTCTCGTGTATAACGAAAAGCTTGTTCTTCCTCTTGGCTCAATAAAAATTCCTCTACCGGACTCAAAAAGTTCCGTAGATGAATCAAAATGCAGCGATCGGATAGAACAATATGTACCGATTCTGGTCCTTTGCCAAAGCGTTTTCTTAGCATTTTACTAACAAAACTGGTTGCTTGGCTTACCAATTCATTGTATTGCATACCTTTACCTCCATACGAATATACTCCATTTTGCTCTATCATTCACATGGAGTGTAAAGATCACAATACAATAAACTCAAATGTGCATATTCAATATAATGATATTCAAAAAGGAATTAGGATTCCCTTGCTAAAGTATTATAGCATTTTACGATGTTAACCACTAGCCCATTTCGTTATTCTTCAAACGTATACATAATCATACTATGATCGTTCTCAAAACTCCAATCCACATAAAGATCAGCTATTTTTTTGTTGAAAATAGGTTCGATCTGAATTTCCTGCTCTAATAACATTTTCTCGATTTTCCCTTTAGTCATCCGTAACATATTTTCATAACCCAGACCAATCAGTTCTTTTTCCAAAAGAATAGTGGTTCCTTTACGAAGAATAAACAATGTTTTGGAGTTGATCCACCAGGAGTCCATCCATGTCGGAGGTTTTTGCAATTCAGTCGTGGCTCTTATAATCTCACGATGTAATTCTTCTTTACCTTCATAGTCTTCTTGAGTAGCATTGAAATCATAATCCAGCAATCCTACAATCACTCCCGAAGCGTTATATATCCCCCAGTCATAGTACAGATCAACGACTTTTAATTCTAACTCTTCGGTCATAAAATTTCTAAGCTCAGGCAACATCGATTTCATAATCAATTCACGCGTATAACGAAAAGCTTGTTCTTCTTCCTGACTTAGCAAAAACTTTTCAACTGGACTTAAAAAGTTTTTGAGATGTAAAATGATACATTGTTCACATAAATACACAGATACCGCTTCAGGCCCCTTACCGAAACGATTTCTTAATAATTTTGTAGTATAACTTGTGGTTTGATTAATTAATTTTTTCCGATTCAATGATTACACTCCCAATATAATATCCCAGTTCCATTCCTAGATTTGGGTATGTTACATCATTTAGTATCTGTACAATGGCTATACAGATACTTGTACATCTGATTTAAAGTAAAAGATTTGACTTGGCAAAACATCACTCCTAGTTTACTAATTCGTATTTATAGTTCCAACCATTACCGTATTTTTAATTAACTTCACTATTTTTTGGATATCATATGGCTTCGTAATATACTTTTCAAATCCTGCATTCAACCCATTTTTGATATCCGATTCAAAAACACTTGCGCTAACTGCCCAGACCGGAGTAGGTTCCTGAACCATACATGATTTAATTTCTTTCAAAGCTGTAAATCCATCTTGATCGGGTAATCCTATATCTAATAAAATTAACGATAATTTACGCTCTTTAGCAATCTCGATACCTTTTCTAGCTGTCGTGGCTTCAATTAATTTGAGCGAAGGTAGCTTTTTCAAAAAGATATGACGCATCAAGGCTAGATTAATTTCATCATCCTCAATATAAAGAACCTCATTTTGTACTTGGTTCATATTCATCGTTATGCCTCCTTTAAATAAAAATAGACCGAAGAAAAGGTAGGTTCACCTGTTCTTCGGCCTAATTTCAGCGCATAATCATGTCTGAATCATTACCGATCAATATTCTTTATCGTTATATTATTTAAACGTATACACAAACGTACTATGATCTAGATCAAAATCCCAATCAATATAAATATCCGCCAATTTTTTGTCAAACAATTGACCTAAGTTCGTATTTTTTTTAAGCAATCCTTTTTCTAACTTTCGTTTAGCGACTCTCAATTGCTGTTCATATCCCAATTTAAACAGTTCTTTCTCTAGAAGTATGGTTATACCCTTTCGAAAGATAACTAAAATTTTGGAGTTGACCCACCATGAATCAATATAAGAGCTTCTTTTTTGAACGATGGAAGTGACATCAAGTATCTGATCATGTGCTTCTTGTTTGCCATTATAATCTATAGGTTCTTCAAAATGAGCCGTATCCAAGCCAACAATAATTCCCGAAGCGTTATGAATACCCCAATCATAATATAACTCATCTACCGTTAGATTTAAATCCTCATTCAAAAAATTCTTTAATTCAGGCAACATTGATTTCATGATCAATTCACGAGTGTAACGGAAAGCTTGTTCTTCTTCTTGATTTAACAAAAATTTTTCGACAGGGCTAATAAAATTTTTGAGATGAAAAATAACGCATTTGCCTGTTACATAGACTGATATAGATTCTGGACCTTTTCCGAAGCGGCTTCTTAATAACTTGGTCGTATAGCTAGTTGCTAAACTAACCAGTTGCTGATCATTCACTAGACACGCTCCTACCTGATCCTATATCTATTCAGTTTCATTAATAAATATAGGTACTACCTTTATTTACAAACAACTTATTTTACAATTATAACCAACTTCTCTATCAAAAATATATTTATTAGAATAATTAGTTCTTTTGTACGCATAATATGAATATTATGATCCACAACTTTTGCTCATCACTGTCTATGGTCTTATAAAGAATAGTTTAAATTGTAGGCATTACATTACCGCCAGTGACAGGAATATAAGCACCTGTAATATAACTGGCTAGATCAGAAGCGAGAAAAGCTACAACATTGGCGATCTCTTGATCGGTTCCTCTGCGTTGCAAAGGTACCTGACGAATGTACCCACTATCTTGCCTTTCAGAAGGGTCTATGCCAAGATCACGCTCGCTTAATGTCCAACCAGGAGCGACTTGATTGACTGTAATCTGATGCTCGCCTATTTCTTTGGCAAGAATGCGATAGATACCGTCCATACCACGTTTTCCAGCTACATATGCTGATTGCGTCGGTCCATTTTGCATCGCACATTCGGTATTAATCCCGATCATTCTACCGTATCGTTGCTCTATCATATGAGGAACGAATACTTTAGCTAGATGGACGGCTTGTAACACCGTTGTCTGGAATTGATCTATATAATCCTGCATATTTTGTTCTAAAATAGATGTCCATTCATACTGCGAAACAGCATTACCTACAACAATATCAGGCATAACGAAATTTGTCGATAATGTATGCTTCATTTGAACTACATCATCCATGTTCCCTATATCTGCTTGGACAATAAAAACAGAACGTCCTAGCTGCTGCAATTCTTGTTGTAACAACGAAGCTTGTTCTTGATTACGAAAATAATGAAGAATCAGATTAGCACCACTTTGAGCCAATGTACGTGCCATAACATGACCTAACTGACCTGTTGCTCCTGTGACTAATGCTGTTTTACCACTCAAATCGATCGCAATCATAACGTGCCTCCCTATACTTCTACTTTTAGCTTAATAGGTCTTAACGTTGTGGCATAATTCATTATTTATACAGATGTTAGAAATTATAGTATAAAAATAGGATCAAGTCCAAAACCTATAGAAATGATGCTTAAACGATATAGTACGGAATTACTTTATTTGGTAAAATGATTAAGATTATCATATTTTGCTTTGCAAAAATCATTTTTTATTTGACTCGGTCGCGTTTATGGGGCCAAACGCTTAGGTAAGATATTTTGCTTTGCAAAAATCACTTTTTTATTTGACTCGGTCGCGTTTATGGGGCCAAACGCTTAGGTAAGATATTTTGCTTTGCAAAAATCACTTTTTTATTTGACTCGGTCGCGTTTATGGGGCCAAACGCTTAGGAGGAATGAAGTTGAATAGGATAGTTAAATTGGGGTTGTGTCATGCTTTGTTGATGGGTAGTCTTGTTATGCCTGTATTGCCGTTTACCTCTTCGGTAGCTCAAGCTGCTACAAGTGGTGGGGTGAGCATTATGTTGGATGGGTATGCTTTGCCTTTTCCTGTTCAGCCTGTCGCTATTAAAGGGACAACGATGGTTCCATTCCGTGCGATATCAGAAGCGCTAGGGATTAACGTACAGTGGAATCAAGCTTCCAAAACGATTACAGCTACCAAAAAAGAAGCTACTACTACTAAAAAAGTCGTTTTAACGATGGGCAGTACACAAGCTACAGTCGATGGCAAAACTGTTTCTTTAGCGTTAGTACCACAAACGATTAGTAACAATACAATGATTCCACTCAGCTTCTTCAGTCAGCAATTCGGAGCAGGTGTGCAATGGAACCAAGCTACGAAGACTGTCTCGATTACGTCTCCTCAAGAAGATCTGTATACGATGGGATTCTACGCATTATCTTCATATGATGAGCGTGCGATGATTCCTGATTTTGATACGATGGCATTTGGTTGGAGTCGTATTGATCTGAATGGGAAATTCACGATTGCTGATACAGGCAAAGAATATCGCTGGCCTCAATCCGCAGGTGCTGATACACCAGAGTCCATTATTCAAAATACCGCAACACAAGGCACTTCCCCTTATCTGATGGTCTATGCTGTTGATGGACATGGCGAATTGACCAAGAATCTGGAAGACCTTACACTACAGCAACAAACGATCAAAGGTATTGTCGATACCGCTACGCAAAAAGGATTTAAAGGAATTGTACTCGATTTCGAAGGCTTAGGATTAACCGGAGATAAGCTTCAAGCGCAGAAAGACTATAATGCATTTATCAAAAACATAGCTACTCAAGCTCATCAAAAAAATCTTAAATTAACCGTTGTGCTTCACCCGCTCAATAGCTCTTATCAAGGATATGATTATCGCACTTTAGGTACGTTAGCAGATGATATTATTATTATGGCATATGCTTATGATAATGAAAAAAGCCCTGAACCCCTTGCCAAAGTCGATGAAGCCATCACATTAGCATTAAAACAGATCAATAAAAATAAGCTGATTCTAGGTATTTCTTTAGGTAGCGAAAATGCTGATTCGGTCAATTCCAAAATCGGTCTAGCCAAACGTTATGATCTCAAAGGCATCTCGATCTGGCGATTAGGTATTGTAGGTCAAGCTGCATGGAATACTATGCATGAATCTATCGAGTTTAATTGAGCTTAATATCTATTATTCAAAAGCTTTTTCCTTATATTTAGGAGAAAGCTTTTTTATTTAAATGATTATAATACATCCATTCATTCTCACGTTGTTATATGTTATATTGATACCCGTACTTATTTTCAGATCAAATAAAAGGAGATGTTACAGTGAAAAGTATAGCTATATTTTGCGGATCAAATGATGGAGCATTATCCGCTTATCGAGAACATGCTATCGCTTTAGGACATGAGCTAGCTAATCGTGGCATTACACTGATCTATGGTGGGGCTAGTGTAGGATTGATGGGTGCAGTAGCTGATGCTGTTTTAGAAAAAGGAGGTAACGTGATCGGAATATTACCTCATTTTCTCCAGACTCGTGAAATCGCCCATAAACATCTGACTGAATTGATCGTTGTCGATTCTATGCATGAACGCAAAGCCAAAATGGCAGAAATGTCGGATGGATTTATCGTGTTACCCGGTGGTCCTGGTACGATGGAAGAATACTTCGAGATTTTTACATGGGCGCAATTAGGATTGCATGAGAAACCTTGTGGACTGATGAATATAGAGCATTATTATGATCCATTAGTTGCCCTTTTCGATCAGATGGCGAATCAACGATTTATGCAACAAAAGTATCGAGAAATGGTAATCGTCGATACCACTCCTGAAGGCATACTGGATCAATTTGCTCATTATAAGCATCCATCGGTCAAAACGTATCTGACTGAAGATCGTACATAAATAATGATGTATCTATAAAAATAAAGAAGCAGCATCGTCCCTATTCGGAATGATCTGCTTCTTTTTTGGGTACCTTATTGTTTTCTCCATCTCGCAATACTCCAGATGAGCAGTGATAACAGCATAAAAACTCCGCCGGATAGACTAACAGCACTCCATCCGCCAATTTTCCACATATAACTACTTACGGACGAGCCGATTGCTCCACCGAGAAATGTACTCACCATCAACACCGTATTCAGACGGCTACGTGCACTATCATTTAAAGCATAGATCCGAGCTTGGTTAGAAACTTGTGCTCCTTGCACGCCTAGATCCAGTAGGACGATTCCGATCATAAGACCGATTAAGCTACCACCCCACCAGCCGAAAAAGGCAAAGGAAATCAGCGTGATCGTTATCATACACCCTATAATCCATTTGGGTTGTATACGATCTGCGATACGTCCCACTACAGGAGCACCTAATGCACCGACCACGCCCACCAGTCCGAATAAGCCTGCAATCTGACTACTATAATGATAAGGCTCCCCTTCAAGGTAAAAGCTAAGTGATGTCCAGAACACACTAAATGAAGCAAAATTCAGCGCACCAATTAATGCTCCCTCACGCAGAACAGCATACTGGCGAATCAATCCGCCCATGGATACGACCAGTTCACGATATGTCGATTTCATCAATGGCTCTACATGAGGTAATTTGCGTCGTAAAACGAGAAACAGGATGAACATTAAGATTGCTGCTATACCATACATCCAGCGCCATCCCCATGTGCCACCGATTAATCCTGAGATTGTTCGAGCTAGCAAGATGCCGAATAATAATCCACTCATCACGGTTCCGATTACTTTACCCCGCTGTTCTGGTGTAGCCAGTTGAGCTGAGAAAGGAACTAGAATCTGCGGAACAACAGTAGTCAGTCCTATCGCAAAGCTAGCAATATACATCCACACAATATGAGTAGAAACTGCCGCCGCTAACAGCGAGATCGTAACCAAAATCAACAAGGTTGAAATAAGCTTACGTCGCTCTCGAATATCACCTAAAGGTACAAATAGCAACATCCCTAACGCATATCCAATCTGTGTAAACGTAGAGATATATCCTGCTCGATCCCGACTAATACCGAATGAAGTTGCCATATCTGCAAGCAGTGGCTGATTATAGTATAAGTTAGCCACTGCTAACCCTGACGCAATCGCCATAATCCATAATAAACTTTGGCGGAGCACAAATGGTTGTGATTGTTCTGTATTCATAAGCGACCCCTTTATATTCATTTTCGCTTTATGATTATACCTTATAATTCAATTAATGATATTCAAAATTTGGTATATCCTTTTACAGTCCAAACAAAAAACTATATTCTACATAGCGCCATCTCAAACGCTATCTGAATATAGTTTTAATGATTCTATAATTTTGAATATGAAAATAATCTAGAATTAGGCTAGAATCTGAGCCACACTCACTTTGTCTCCTGCACGATCTGCTGACAACATCTCTGCCTCAACCAATTGTAATGAACGAAGTGTACTTTCAGGTGTTGCTTGTGACATCGGTTGCCCCTCTATGAGACATTCTATAAAATAACGAAGTTGACGATAATATCCTCGATCTGATGATAATTCAGCAGTATAACCTGTACTATTATTCGGATTGACTTGCACCATATCGTTGATAAAGACAAGATTACCTTGTTCAAAATTGACCCGATAGCTCATCTCAAATCCATAATCCCCTTGTAGTGTCCAATCGACTTGAGCGTTAACCACTTTGCCATCTGCATAGATGTAATTGGTCGATACCACATCATATCCGCTACCTGGAACAACATTTCGTGCTATTGAAGAGACATGTTCGGGCAAGCCAAAAACCCACTGAATTATATCGACATCATGAATATGCATATCTAGCATCGCTCCACCACTACGCTCTTTCTCGACAAACCATCCTTTAGGTGTTGCTCCGCCACGGAAAAATGTAGCACTGATCACTTGCCCTAACGATTGCTCGGTCACCACTTTTTGTAAATATTCATAAGCAGGCCAGAAGCGCAGACATTGCCCGATCATCAACTGCTTCTGATGAGCATGAGCCGCATCTACCATTTGTTGACCAGCAGACGTATGAATCGCCATCGGCTTTTCACAGAATACATGGTATCCACGGGCAAGAAGATCGCAAGCAATCGGAGCATGCAGGTCTGTTGGTAAAGTCAGATCAATCACATCCAATGACTCATCAGCCAGCATTTTCTCCAGATCATCATATAAATGGTAAGCCGATAGATCTATTTGTGCGTGATCTGTATCTGTTGCTATATTACCTGTCACGTTCTCATACTTTAATTCTTCAATACGTATATCGCAAATGGCTACAAGCTGTACATCTACACCTTCTGCTGCGAGCCGAACATAATTTTCAAAATGCATATGTCCCATCATTCCAAAACCAACCAATCCTACTTTCACCATAATTGATTCCTCCTTTATGCTAAAATTGCATCCATTGAATAAGACGTATTGTAAATGATTTGATTCGAATGGTATTTGTAGGCAGGGATCATTTCAGCAGTCACATAGTTGGTATAGCCTATTTTACGCAGAGCAGCAACAACAGCAGGATAATTAACATCACCGGCTAACAAATCCACAAACCCTGCAAGTCCACCCACTTCACGTCGATAGTCTTTGAAATGTACCTTTTTGATATATTGTCCTAGAATCGCTATCCAGTGTTCAGGATAACCTGAATACACTACATTGCCGACATCGAAATAAGAGCCAACATAATCAGAATGAATCTCCTCTAAAAATGTTTTCATTTCAAGCGGTGAAAGCAAAAACTTATTCCATACATTTTCAATACCGATCTGTACACCGACAGCTTGCGCTTCTTTGGACAATGTACTAATTGCTTCAAGTGATCGCTCGTAGGCGACATCATAAGCAATAACAGCATAATCCGGGATAAAGTCTACTCCCACACCTCCGGGAATCACTAGAATCGTATCTACTTCTAGTGCAGCGGCTACTTCCAATTGCTTACGACAAATATCGATAGCTTGCTGACGAGTCGCTGGATCATCGCTAGTCATCGCATATTCCCAATATAGCCCTGTCGCTAATCCACTAATTTCTAAGCCCTCGCTTGTCACTGTTTCACGAATCGCTGACAATTGTGAATCGGTAACATCTAGCCCTAGTTCTCCTTCAGCATTCAGTGACAATTCGATCCCTGCAAAGCCTGCATCTTTTGCGATGTGTGCGCATTCTGCAATACTTAATTGATCTGAGAACGACCAGATATTAATTCCTTTTTTCACAATACCGCCTCCGATAGATAGTTGTTAATTACGAAGTAGAAAGGCTATATATTCATTGATATATCAAGTCATTAACGTTATTCTATCAACAATAAGAGCAAATAGATTTAGAAGAAGGAGAGGTTTTTGTGGACAATTCCGGTTTTTCGCATCCGATGTTTTATCGTAAACAGCGCCTTGCTCCAATAGAACAATGGTCACCGAATATTCATTATGCTCAGCATCAGAAGTTACCTACAGGAATATTGAATCAGCGCATCATTTATGATTTTGAACTGTTATATGTACGTAAAGGGGAAGCAGTTACTCATTTTGAAGATGATAGTATTGTGATTCCAGCAGGGCATTTGTTATTGATTCCAGCAGGTGTTGCTCATCGTAACGAAGTCAGGTCTACGCCGAATGCCCATTTTATTGGTATTCATTTTGACTTTTTTCATGAGCTTCAGATTATACGAGATGAAGATTTAATCGTGAACGAACATAAGATTATTGATACCAAATTTGCGACTGAAGCGATAGCTGAAGGATTCGAGCCTCTTTCCAGTCAGCGTCTATATCTACCTTCTCCCTCATGTGTGCAATTGATCGAACAACTGGTTCAAGAATTTACGATGCGTCCACCGGGTTATCTACTGATCTGCAAAGCCTTATTACTACACATTCTCGGTCTACTTCTTCGATCTCAGAAATCGTATAATCATATGAATCCACCTGTGCAAGGAGATCGTATTTTAGATATCATGAATCAGATCGAACTTTATCCTGCGGATCATTGGAGTAATGCTAGACTTGCCTATGAACTTAATATGAATGAGGATCATATGATCAAAGTATTTAAAAAAATGGCAGGGATGCCTCCTGGAGAGTATGTACAGATGCTACGTCATCGTGAAGCAAGGCGATTATTGCGAGAAACCAACGGATCTATCGAAGAAATAGGACGACAAGTCGGTTATCACGATATTCATTATTTCAGTCGTATTTTTCGTAAAAGCGAAGGCATTCCTCCGCGTGCTTATCGTAAATTGTCACGGATATTGTAATGTTCTCTCGGATATTAATGTACTCTATGATTAAGACAACTATGATGAGCATATACATATCCAAATCAAGCACAAAAACGGCTACCTTGTAAGATAACCGTTCTCAGGTAAAGATTATATAAGATTCACACACTAATTCTATTAAACAGATACTTACAACTTAATAACCAATCTTAATGCTCTCATTCTCAACAGCTACGCCCTGCGATAACGTTAACGACAGACGTTGTTCTTCTGAGAAGCCAATCGTTTCCCCATGCTCTAAAGTCACATCGTAACTAATAATGTAATCGACAATCATCATCGTAAATTCAAAAACATCACTTAGTGGATGCTCGGAATGAATGATTTCGATTTCGTACTTACCGAAATTTTGCAGACCTCTTGTATATGCAGAGCGACCTTGCTCATCTTGATATAATCCGATAAAGACCCATAATTGTACAGGTAATTCTTCGTCTTTCAACATTTGAGCACTTTCGACATAGCTCTCCGCAGACACGACCATCGGTTGCATATAGAACGCTAAAGCATCTTTCATCTGCATCAGACTGCTTACGATTTGTGTAAAGAGTAAATGCCCTGCAATCGGATTCGGTGCACCGGATACACTTACGATCACATGAGAACGATGAGTCGCTACCACTTGCTCTGCTTCTGGCCATAGCAGATTATACTGACAGCATTCTTCTACTTCACGGTTAGGAATCGGCGCTGGCATATGAGCAACCACCACTTGCATCCCTTCCACTTCAAAAACGATATTTTCTTCATTCGGCTGATTTTCAATCACGATTTCTGCATCTTTATGTAAATAACTTATAAAGGATTCCCAATCACAAGTCTCACTGCTGAGTAAAGCAAATCCAAGCAACATCGGTGTCTGCCACGAATCCGCTTGATCTGGCAATGCGGTCGGCATTGGAACGATATTATTATATTCTGAAGATGATGGTGTTTCTTCTTTATTTTTACGAAATTTATCAAAAATACCCATAGTGTGATACTCCTTCGCAGATCGTATAGTGGTTCGATTTCACAAAATATAAACCTGTGCATATTGTAGCAGGAATGCGATTAATATTCACTTGTGTTCCTTTATTTGATATAGATTCACTCATAATGATATAAAAAAAGAAGAGCAATCTGCTCTTCTTTTAGCGTACGAATGAAAGTCTAATGATTGTGCTACAATTACTCAGCATTCTCAAAAGCAGCTTCAACTTGTGGAATAATATCATCCCAGCTCGCATCAGGTAATTTACTTATCGTTACAAAATCACGCATCCCAAAAATATTATCAACACCGTCGATACTGATCAATGCGCTTGCTAGTGGATGATCTGTGCTGTCACCTGCTTTAAGCGAAGTGCTAGCTGGACCTTCAAAGATATGTTGATTGGCATTGATTTTGACCGCGTTCGGGTTAGGTGTGTTCTGGATACTCATTTCGATAGCCATAGGGTAATTCCTCCTGATAGTTGGATTAGGGAGTAGATGTTGGTACTAAACAGATCATCTTACTTGGTATCGTAAGATTCCCATTTTGCTTTTAACCAGTTGTCGAACTCTTCGCCTTTTTCGCCTTCATACGTGTTGTAGATATCTGCACGCATTTTTTGCAATTTCACTTTGAAATCTTCAAAGCTATGATCTTTAGGCAAGCTCTTTTTGATACGAATCAATGTTTTAGTTAATCCTTTAAACAATTCAGGCTTCGCTTTAGATGGTTGTTGTACATCTTGTCCTAGACCTCGCAATTGCTTATACGCTGCATCTTGCACAGCATATACTGGATCATTGTTCATCATATGCGTAAGCAGATCAATAATCGGCTGGTGGTTGTATTGTCCTAATTCATTGACAGCGTTTAGACGCTCCTGCCAATCGGATTTGCGGTGAGCCGCTTTTTTTAATTCTTCATAATTTTCTGGTAATTCAAATGACGTACTTTCGAAATGTGATTCTTCTGTCAAAACATTCAATCCCCTTCTATTTTCAAATCCCGTTACTCTTTATTATAATTCAGCTTCTATCTCGATTGAAAGACATTTCGCTGAAAATAACAGTTAATCTGTACTTTTAGTGGTCGGTGTAGACTTGGAATTGCCTTTTTTATCTTTGTCTGCTCTTGTTGCATAAGGTTTAGGTGCACTTTTGGTTTTTTTAGCGCTAGCTTGCCAGCGATTCCAACCTTTTTTGCCCGTTCCGCGACCTGTTCCACCTTTGCTTTTTGCGTTAGCCAAAATATCACTCCGTTAGATGTAATACATAAATCTGCCTGTACGTACAGACATCCCTATGCTTCTTTGTTCTATTGTATCAAACCCTGCCCTATATCACCACCAACTGGAAAAACAAACATCACTTATGTTAAATTTAATATTGATATGTTGAGGCGAATATTAAAGGTTATGGAATAGGAGATATATAGGCATGCGCAAAGTAGGATTATTTATTTATTTAATTCCCATCATTGTGATCAGTATGATTGCATGGAATGATTATGCCGGCGGAATCGAAGAATTGCAAAACAATCCGTCTGCTGTACATGATATCTTTTATTTGGATCAAGGTCGAAAAATAGTAAGTATTGCGGATGGTGAAAAAGGTCTGCGAGGGATGATCTATAATGTAAGCAATCATCAATTGGAGAAAGAAATCCCGTTCGTTTCCGATATATTCAAAGATACTGCTGTCGCTTATCAGAATAAGCAATTGGTTGTTGCAACAAAAGACAGTAATGATGTTCTGTCTGTTCATTTGATTGATGCCGATGGAAATAGTAAACAACTGAATCGTAATTCATTGAAAGTGAACGACTATTTGAAAAACAGTACATATACATGGCGTAACCGACTGATCGTGGTCAATGATGATTGGACGAATAAAAATCAAATAGCTTCCATGTCCGAAATACAAAATGGACAACTACATTCTGTCGATTTGAGCGATCCTTCTTTGTTGCCTGCTAGACCTACTTCTATAGATGCTAGTTCTAATAGCTTTGAAAGTGATGTCGCCATTCCGATGTTGGTAGCTATGCTTAAAGATGGCACTTCTGCTTATATCAGTGGTATTTTGGATGATCAGCATCGCCCTGCTATCTATCTTGCTACAGCTGATCAAACGAGCTTTGAAGCCGAAAAACAAGCTCAACAACAGTTTGTGCAACATTTCCAAGCGAATCCAACACGTTTATTACAAGTAGAAAGCGATGATCCAAAACAAGTTCGTTTTTACAATCAAGCAACAGATCAAATAGGTGCATTACTGCCTACGCCTCAACCTGTGTATCAAGCTCAGATCATTTTGCTGAATGATCAGGAAGTGCTTATAACAGGTTCAACAAACAAAAATGAAGCGGAAGGCAAATTAATAGGTTATATTTATAATGAAAAAACAAAACAATTTACAGATATCGCTCCACTTCTCACTAACAAAACATATAATCAATTAACCAATGTCAATTTCACCTTCTATAAAGAAAATACGACCACACCACTTTATTATTCAGATACCGATGCTTCGGCAGGTTGGTTCGATCCACAAAGCAATACCGTTACCCAGATGACAACAGCTGAAGTAGAGCAATGGCAAGGAAATGATCCTGCTAAGCAAAAGTCGTGGCATGGGTTTCTAGCATATCTTTTGGAAGGTGGTCCGATTATATTTAATCTATTGATATGGTTGCTTATTCCTTTGATTTTATTAATCATTCCGCTCATTATCCATTTCGTATTACGTAGACGCAAAGCCAAGCAACTTCAGACAGGAATCGTAACGCAAGCAACGATTATTGCTCGTACGGAAACAGGAACCTATATCAACGATCAACCGCAAGTTCGATTTACTGTCCAATTCGAAGATGAAGGTGTATTACGTAAATTAGATATCAAAAAAGTAGTTCCTTACCTACAGATGCCATCAATTGGCGATTCTGCGATGATCAGCTACGATCGCCGTAAACAGACAGCTATTTTTCTAACAACCGAAGATATTCCTGCACAACCACCATCTCAAATCCTTTATAACGCTGTACTTCAAAAAATTGATACTTATGATTCAGTCAATCGAGGTCAAGCATTATTGCTACATTTTGAATTGGATGGTCAGACTTATTCTGTTCCGGTAGTACAACCAAATGGATTCCACTATCGTCTAGGCGACCAAGCAAATCTGATCCAAATTGGAGGTATGACTCGTCTACTCAGCTATGGTGTACTGACTGATTTGAACAAAACAGACGAGCTTACATTACAAGGTGAAATTATTGGTATTCAGTCTTTTCCCGTTCATATTCAGCAACGGCAATTGATGCTGTTGGAAGTATTAGTGACTCAAGACAACCAACGTATTCAGAAGGTCAGCAGTCAATATGTGCCTGCACAGTTAGCTTTGTCTGTCGGTAATCAACTTCCAGTGACTGTAAAGCAAAATGAATTCCAACGTGATCTACGCTTGATGCAAGGCAAGCAAGGAAGTGCTCAAGTCATCGCTGTAACCTTTAATGGAACTACAGGAGAGCGCCCAATCGCACGCATCACGGCACAGCGTGGTGGTTCAGAGTATGTGTTAGAACAATCGATTGAACCTGTGTATGGTGTAGAAGTAGGCGATGAATTGTGGATTGCTTATGATGAACAAACAAGAGAAGCAATGATTGTGAAGTATGCTTCGATGTAGATAGATTTTAGACAAATTAAGAATATAAATAGAAAAAATCCTTCTTCTTTGCATGTGCAGAGTGAGAAGGATTTTTTTATACTATCATTTTAACTAAACGTAGCGAAATAAGCTTTGGATAAAAACAACATAGCCACCATCACTAGACTAGCTATGACATACCCTGATACTCCTTTAGCTCCTTCTTTTTTCAAAAACAATCCGCCTACTGTCGTTCCAAGTAAAAGTATCCCAGGACTTGCGATTATCAATGCTAATAGAATTCCAGTCAAAGGAAATCCGTGTGCAAAATAATGACTCACTTGAATAAACATAAATACAACAGATGCTAAATGAAATAGTGCTACTGCTCCCCACAACCACTTAAACCATTTCATCATATTTATTCCTCAATTCATTATTTACAAATATATTCGATTTTTAAATACATTTATTACTAATAATTGATTTTTTCTCCCTTTTTTCATTTGAAAGGCTCCACCTTTTGAATACCGATTTGCTTGATAATTTCGTTAACTCGCTCTATATACTGTTGACTCTCTGCATCTATTTTCTCATCTGTATAAGGAAGTTGAGCACCTAATTCTTTGATTTTGAAAAGCTTCATGATATACAAAATACGCTGTTCACATTCCATAGAGGGTTTCTTTTGTGTGATCGCTGCATCTATCGTTTTGGTGTTTAATGTCTCACCTTTTACAAAGCGGTCTTGTACATTGTGCTTCACTTTCACTACATCTTCTTCGCCTGTCTGGAGTGCATCGTCTATCCATTTCATAGCTTGATCGTAGACAGCTGACTGTCCTTCTTCACGAGCGATTCGTGCTTGCAAAATCAATGCATGCTCTACCCATGTCCAATAATCATAATTTTCTGCAAACGGAATCTGGGACAGTTCATCCAGTAACTCTTTGATCTGTGGCTTCTGATCGCTTTGAGTGATATATAAGAGATAACTTAATTTCACCAATGCCGCCAGATACGCTTTTTGGATCTTTTTATATTTGGCTGGAATCTGCTCTATGTATGAATGTAGTTCTGCTTTCTTTTCGATACGGGTAAATACTTCTTTTAATTGCATCGTAATCCCCTCCATCTGAAATATAGCTTTATTATATTCTAGTTGCTTCCACTTCTTCATGATCTTAACATAAAGCCACAACCTTTTCTCGAAACAATGTGAGAAGGTCGTGGCTCTATTGGTTGTTATATTTGCTAATTATCGTTGTGCGATATAAAGATAGTATACCTGATCTAGTCGAAAATTATACTTTGCAGAAAGCGATCAATTGTTGTAATTCTTCTGCTAACTGTGATAGATGACGAGCAGATGAAGCTACATCTTCCATCGTAGATAACTGTTCTTCACTAGCCGCATTCATTTCATCAATACCCGCAGAACCTTGCTGTGATAGTGCACTTAAATGTTCCATCGCTTCGGCAACTTTTTGAGTTTCTTGAGTGGCATTATTGATTAATGTATTTGTTGAATTGGTTTGTTGGACAGTTGTATTAATAGATTGCTGAATCGCTTCAAATGCAACTGTGACCCGTTGTCCTCCATCAATACTAGCTTGAACACTGTGTACAGAACCTTTTGCTTTATCGACAGCACTTTGACTTTCTTGTTGTACATCTTTGATCAAGCTAGTAATTGTAGTGGAAGAGCTCGCTGAACTTTCAGCCAGTTTACGGATTTCATCAGCAACTACGGCAAATCCTCGTCCAGCATCACCTGCACGCGCGGCTTCAATAGAAGCGTTAAGTGCTAATAGATTGGTTTGTTGAGCGATCTGCTGAATAGCGGAAGAAGCAAATCCAATCTGCTCTGATTTCGCATTTAGATTCGTAAGCACATTTAATGTAGAATGAATATCGCTTGATAATTGTTCAATACGATTTGTAATATCTCGTACTTCATCAATTCCTTTTTCAGCAGTTTGTTGCATGTTTTCGGTCATTTCGCCCACTTGTTGGCTCGTATGAGAGATTTGATCCATCTGACGTGCCATTCCATTTACCGAATCTGTCACTTGAATAACTGTTTGGGTCTGGGAGGTAAAGCCAGTTGCTAATTCGCCAGAAGACGTAGCAATATGAGAAGAAGCCTGTGCTGTTTGCTCTGCACTAGCGGTTAACTCTTCCGAAGATGCAGACAGCGTCATTGCACTTTCATCTACACTTTTAATAATTTTACGCATACTTGCTATAAGCGTATTAAAAGCGGTAGCAACCTGACCAATTTCATCTTTCGCCTGGTAATCTGCTGCTGTTGTAAGATCCCCTTGAGCCGCTTGATTCATCAATTGTTGAACTTTACGTAATGGACGTGAAATAAGTAATGCAATCCATAAGCCGACTAACAAAGACACGAGCAATCCAATAATAATAAAAGTAACCATAACTATAGTAGACCGACTATACGTATTATCAGCCGTAACTTTACTTTGATTGGCTTCATTTACCATACTGGTACGCAAAGTATCTAAATATTTATTCAAAGTAATACGTGTATTTTCTAAATCAGTGTAATTTGACTGAGCAGTCGTAAGATCGCCTGCACCTACCGCATCTAAAATATTCTGCCGAGCGTCTGAAAATGCTATATTTGTTTCTGTAAGATTAGCTAAATTTTGCTGATTTTCAGGACTAAGAGTCGTTTGTTTAAGCAATTCGTATTGTTTACCTGTATCCGAAGCTGTTGTAGCCACTTCTTTTATCAATGTTTCTCTTTCCGTCATATCTGTTGTACGCGTAAGTATTAATAGGCGTTTGGCATTGTTACTATAATTAATAATAATCTGATCCATAGCCATCACAGGTTTCATATTTTTCTCGTACATATCTGTTGCAATGTTAGACATTTGTTTTGTTGAAGTCGTACCGTTAAAGCCTAAAGCAAGCAATAATAGTAGATTAATAATAATTAAAATTACAATTTTGGTACGAACACTTAGATTCTTCATATTCAATAAACCCCTCTGAAAGTTTTTTAGTTTTTATTAGTAATGCCTGATTGTGTATTACTTCATATCACCAACCTCTATCTATGATGTTTATCTAATTAGAATTTTGAAGTATATCGTTATTCAAACTAATGACTTAGCAGCTTAAATTTTGATCAATTAAGACTTTAGCAATACATTAGCTTCAAATTTAACTATATTTATATGTCGGTAGTACTAATTTAAATATGTATAGCAAATCCACCATTTGTTGTAAAAAATATTATTTTGTCGTTTATTGACGAATAAAAGCACAAAAAAACTCCTTAATCATAAGGAGTTTTTTTGTGCTTTTATTTTTTATAGATTAACTATTGAATTTAAACCATCACTTTACAAATATCGTTGGTGAATTCTACTGGATCTTGTACCGGTAGACCTTCGATCAACAATGCTTGATTGTATAGTAAGTTCGTATACAGGTTCAACTTGTCTTTATCGTTTTCAAGCGCATTTTTAAGTGATTGGAATACATCATGGTTTACGTTGATTTCCAATACTTTATCAGCTTTCACACCGCCACCATCTGGCATTGCTTGAAGAATTTTTTCCATTTCAATCGATAGCTCGCCTTCTGTAGATAAGCAGACAGGGTGCGATCTTAGACGTTTGGATGCTTTGACATTGGATACTTTACCTGCCAAAGTCGCTTTCATCGCTTCGAATAGATCTTTATTTTCGTTTTCTTCTGCTTCTGTAGTTTGATCTTTCTCATCCGGTTCGATTCCAAGATCGCCACTAGATACAGATTTGAATGCTTTATCTTTGTACGTGTTGATCATTTTAATAGCAAATTCATCAATATCATCTGTAAAGTATAGAATTTCATACCCTTTATCAGATACCATTTCAGTTTGCGGTAATTTCTCAATACGTTCAATCGATTCACCTGCTGCATAGTAGATGAACTTCTGATCTTCTGGCATTCTGGATACATATTCGTCCAGTGTTACTAATTTCTTCTCATGGGAAGACGCAAACAATAGAATATCTTGCAAATCTTCTTTGTGCATACCATATTCGTTATAGACGCCGAATTTCAATTGTCTGCCGAACGATTGGTAGAACTTCTCATAGTTCTCACGCTCTTCTTTAAGCATCGATTGCAATTGACCTTTGATTTTGTTTTTGATATTTTTAGCGATTAATTTCAATTGACGATCATGTTGTAGCATTTCACGTGAAATGTTAAGAGACAAGTCTTCCGAATCGACCATCCCTTTCACGAAGCTAAAGTAATCAGGCAATAGATCGCTACATTTATCCATAATCAATACGCCATTAGAGTATAGTTCTAAGCCTTTTTCATACTCTTTGGTGTAATAATCAAACGGTGTATTTTCTGGAATAAATAGAATCGCGTTATAGACAACAGCTCCATCTGCGCTGATATGAACATGCTTCAGTGGTTTGTCAAAACCATAACGTTTTTCATTATAAAAGTTCTCGTAATCTGCGTCGGTTAGCTCGCTTTTGTTTTTGCGCCAGATCGGAATCATACTGTTAACCGTCTGTTCTTCGGTGTATTCTACATATTCTGGTTCAGCATTTTCGTCCGTGCTTTCTGTTTCTACAGGACGACTGCCGCTGATATCCATTTTGATTGGGTAGCGGATAAAATCAGAATATTTCTTAATGATCGCTTTTAGACGATATTCTTCCAAATATTCATCGTATTGATCATCTTCTGTATTTTCTTTGATTTTGAGCGTAATCACGGTTCCTACAGTGTCTTTCTCTGTTGGTGTGATTGAATAGCCTTCTGTTCCTTCAGAATGCCACAGGAACGCTTGATCACTACCTAACGCTTTACTCGTTACAGTTACTTCATCTGCCACCATAAACGCCGCATAGAAGCCTACACCGAATTGACCAATAATATTGTGACCGTCTTTTGCTTCATTTTCCTTTTTGAAAGCAAGCGATCCACTTTTGGCGATAATTCCTAGATTGTTCTCAAGGTCTTCTTCGGTCATACCAATCCCTGTATCAGCAATTGTTAACGTTCTAGACGCTTTATCCGCAGATACTTTGATATAATAATCTTCTTTGTGGAATGTCAAAGAATCATCGGTTAATGCTTTATAGTAAATTTTATCAATCGCATCGCTTGCATTAGAGATTAATTCGCGCAAAAAGATCTCCTTTTGCGTATAGATAGAGTTAATCATCATTTCTAATAATCGTTTGGATTCCGCTTTAAATTGCTTGGTAGTCATGAAAAGTAAGTCTCCCTTCGATTCTGCTTTTTTTAGCACTCTGACAATACGAGTGCTAATCGCTACCTTTTATATACCATATACTGATTTTGAATGTCAATTCTTATCGCTTAATTTGTTTCTTATATCTGGCAGTAGTATGATAACAACATACATAAGATGTTCTTACTATACACATATGAAGATAAGGAGCGAAATTATATATGTCTTCCTTTTCCAATTTGCTTGATTTGAAACCTTTATCTGGATTCGACTGGTCTTGTTTCAATGGGAATATTGCAACCGCTATCTCTTATTTTGGTAACGATTACTTACACGCTTTTCAGCAGTCATGGACGTTTTCACGATTCGATCAACATGATCTTCCTTATCATTCGCTAGGTCAAGAAACCTATACGTATGAAGAGATTTTAAAATATGCCAATGTAGATTCTATGCTTCATCGTAATATCGCTTTACCGGATGCGCTCCACAAAATTCATCAAGAACTTGAAGCAGGTCGACCTGTATTGGTTAAATGTGATGCGTTCTCTTGCCCATGGTTTCCTGATAATTATCATACTCTGCATAACACACATTTTTTTATTATTGTTGATTATGATCCACAGACGGATGTATTCTCTTGTACAGATGTCTCCTATATGACTCATAACTATAAGCAAAGTGTAGCTGATTTTAGTCAGGGCTTTCTTAATGAAGTGATGACATTCTCACCTACTACTCGTACTGCTCATACTGAAAAGATAGATATAGATTCATTATTACTGAATATTGCCAAAACCAATCTTGGGCTCCAACCTCAAAGCTATTCTATTTTTGATTCGATGCGTACATTTGCTGATCGATTCGAAGAATGTTATCAGTTAGCGGTGACAGAAATGAACCAATTCGATCTAGATGCTGCTAATAAATTACATCTTGAGTTATTGTATATTATTCAAGCTCGTATGCAGTTTTTGAGATGGTTAGAACATTATGCAGATACTGAAAATGCAAATATACAACGTATACGAGCCGCTTTTGAACAATCTATCAAAAGTTGGTCGATTGTCCGTATGATGTATCTCAAATTATATGAACCCAAGTCCAACAAAGAACATATCTTTAATACATTGCCTGAAAAGATTAAAGCGATTGCCGCAATGGAAGAAGATATCGCCTATACTATTTTGCATATGGAACAGATGCGAGTACTCAACCTCAAGCTATCCCCAGCTCATACTTCTATCAGGTAGCAGGTCTGTCTCTCCCGTCAAAAAACACAAAAAAAGAACTGCCCTTTGCGGAGCAGTTCTTTTTTGACATATTATCGTTTATCGTAAATCTTCCCAATCGCTGAGTGCTTCTTCAATCACTCGTTTGCGTAAAGGTTTACTGATATAGGCGTTCATTTTAGATTCTGAAAGTAAATCTACATTCAGAAGATCAGTAGAACAAGCAATAATATAAGGCTGTTTCTCATTTTCTGAAATAGCGGATCGAATCTGTTGAACAGCTTCAATCCCACCCAATTCTGGCATACGCAAATCCATAAATATCATATCGTATGAATGTTGCGCAGCCAGTTGTACAGCTTCTTTACCATGCCTTGCACCTTTGACTTTATGCCCTAATTTCCTCAACATTTCCATTAACACATAACGGTTAATATCATTGTCATCAGCAATCAAGATCTCAAGGTTTTTTGTTGTCATATATTCGGAAGAATAGACCACCTCTCTAATAAACCTGGTGATACATCTATCCGATCGTTAACCTGCTTTTTGATGTTGTTTTTTGTTCTTCACTTTAAGTGAAGTATCAATATCTTTGAATCCGATAAATTTCTTCGTATCTTCATTCCAAATACGGAAACGTAACGACTGCAAGCTAGTCAATAATGTAATTGTCTGTACATCTTGCAATACAGGACTTGTATTATGCGCGGACTCCAAGAAGTAATTGGGTACACGTGAGCTTAAATGATGAATATGGTGGAAACCGATGTTACCGGTAATCCAGTGCAATACTCTAGGAAGTTTGTAGAAAGAGCTACCATGCATAGCCGCTTTAACATAATTCCAGTTTTCTTCTTCTTCAAAGTAACTTTCTTCAAACTGATGCTGTACATAGAACAACCAGATACCGCCTACACCAGACATAAAGAAGATTGGACCTTGAATCATTAGAAATGCTTGCCAACCGATTCCCCAGCACAGCAAACCGATAATTACAACAAGCGCTACGTTAACCATATACGTATTCATACGCTCTTTTTTCGGAGCACCTTTACGGTTAAAACGGTAGATCAATAAAAATGTATAAATAGGACCGATCGTAAACATAATCATTGGATTACGATACATACGGTACACCCAACGACGTAATGGAGATAATGCTAAATATTCGTTCACAGTTAATGTCCAGATATCGCCTGTTCCGCGTTTATCTAAATTACCATTAGTTGCGTGATGCATAGAGTGGCTATAGCGCCATTGATCATAAGAACATAAAGTCATAATACCTGTAATATTACCTACAATAGTATTTGCTTTACGGTTTTTGAAAAAGGAACGATGACAGCAATCATGAAAAATAATAAAGGTGCGAACTAAGAAGCCGCCAGCAAGTACCATAATAGGGATAGTCAACCAGTAGGATACTGATAAACTAAGGTATGCAAGATACCATAGACCGAAAAATGGAACAAGTGTATTAATCAGTTGCCATACACTGTATTTCGTGTTTGATTTCTCATAGGGAGCTAAACTTTTACGCCAATTGTCTTGATCTTTCGTCACACGCGCAGTGGACATATTTGGGTGCTTCCTCTCTTGGGATCGATTCGTAACCTACTTCACAATGATTCCACAGTAGTCACTCATGGAACCCCCGAGAAAGATTAAGTTATCACATAGGGCTTTTTGAACATTTTCGAAAAATTAGTACCTGCCTATATACTCTATTGTATTACGTTACATAGGTGCTTGTAAACCAAGCTAGCTCTTTTCACAGGATATCCATACAATATGTCTAAAAACCAAACTTTTACATATTCACATATATACATAACAAAAAAAGATTATTCAAAGAACCGCATTTTCTGCTGATTCTCTGAATAATCTTTTGGTCGATTGCTTCTTACACACGAAGCTATTTTGTGTACCATTACCCGGGAAATATAGAATTCATTATACGATCTGCCCATTACTTCTATACTACTTATACAAGTATTAGGAAGCTCAATAACTTACTCCTATTTCTTTATTCATTTTATTACAAGTCTTTGTGCATATTAATCATGACAAATTAACTTTAGAGCTAACTAATCCTTACATCTTCAAAAATAAATATAGTTCTTTTGTAGGGATAAATCGTCCAGCTAAAGTGATAAAGAGCCATAAAAAGAATAGACAAAACAAAAAGACCTCATAAAATCAGGTCTTTTTATTTTGTTATTCCATTTTTTACGTAATTTCAATTTTGAATCTACCTTCTGTTTCTAAAGTAGCATTTACAAAATAGAATAAAAATGATTTTAATTTTACTCATTTTATTCTTTAAAATGCTATGTCATTCTTCGCTTTCCTTATTTAATTTGAAATGAAGAACTTTACATATTATTGACTTGACTATTCAAATTTGAGACTCTATAGTTATTTATTGTAATTAAATACATAATTTTTACATTTTTATCTCAGTCATTTTTTCTGCTATTTGTTCTCTTTTTGAAGCGGTTCAATATGCAAATATTCGAACTCCACATGACAGCCATCTCCTTGTGGGCTACATGCATATACACCACATTGAAAAGGCGTTTGATCATTTTGATCATCAAACAAATGAGCGATCCGTATTTGATTCCATTTCAGTTCTGAAGCATCATCTTGTTCTTGTTCGGCATATTCAATCGTGTAATCACCCGCTTCACGGCGAATACGAAATAAAAGTTCGGTCTCGCCTGCAACAAAGTTTTGGGTAGACCAATCTGAATATCCATTGTTGGTAACAACGGCACCTAACTTGGCATGACCATCTGTTTCAAATTCTACAGAAGTCTTAAGCCAGCAATGTTCTGAAAAACGAATCATCAATCCAGCTTGATCATATTGGTGAACTGGATATGTACGCACTTTCGTTGTCATAATCATGTCACCTGTCATCTCGGCAAATAGAAAATGTCCGTTGTCTACTCGAAATCCATAATGTGTTTTTTGCCAGAAATCAGTTTTCGCTAATGGTTTGAAAGTAAGGACTTGTTTCTCTGAAGAGACTTCCCATTCTTCAGGTGGACAGTGCCATTGCAGTCGTTCATCCATAGCCTTACCTTGAAAGTTTTCTAATAGTTGACTCATTCCCTATCACTCCTTATTCGATGAATACATAGATGGCAGTTTCTGTACAAGATCTGCCTTCATTCATTATGTTGATCATAGATGGAAATTTCAAGTGTATTTGATTATTTATGGAAGGGTGATGATGTTGAAAAGGATTTTTGGATTAAGTTGTGGCTTTTACTTTCTAATCGGAATTACCAGTGTTTTGTTAGGCGCTCTGCTGCCCGTCATTTTGCCTCACTATGGTAAAGATTACAGCGATGGAGGCACATTGTTATTTTTACAATTCATGGGTTTTCTTGTGGGGGTAGTTGTTTCTCCTTCTTTATCTGCATGGGTCGGACGCAAACATATGTTACTGATTGCATTAGGGGCAATTACGATTGCTTATGCAATGATGGGTACTTTGCCAGTATGGGGTTGGATGGTCACGATGACGATTTTTGTAGGCTTTGGTTCAGGTATTATCGAATCTTCGATTGGAGCCTTTACGATCGAATTCGCTGAAGCGCAAAAAGCAGTCGCGATGACCAAGCTAGATGTTTATTTTGGAGTAGGTTCATTATTAATTCCTGCTTTAGCAAGTCTGTATATTTTCTTAAATGTATGGCAGTTGTCTTTCTACACTGTTGCATTAGCTACTCTTCTCTTACTGTTATTCTGGATCACCATGCCAGCAGATAGTTCTGCGCAACTTCGGCGTATTCAAGAACATGATGCCGATCATACCGGAGCTGTCGTGAAACGAAAATATAGCGGTAAACAATTACAATTTCTCAGTATTTTCATCTTATTCTTTTTTGTATACATGGGTCTTGAATTAGGAGTGATGAATTTTCTACCTTCTATTCTGATCGAAAGTATTTCGATTAGTGATTCAGCTGCTTCGCTCAGTGTCACTTTTTTCTGGGCAGCCATGACGATTGGTCGGTTATTTGTCGGTCGTATAGCAGAATCGATTCGTTATGTTCCTTTCTTGATTGGTAGTTCGCTTGGCATGATGCTTATGATTATTGGACTTGCTTTGGTTTCTCATCCTGTAGCGATGTATATTTTGATTTTTGCTATCGGCTTATTTATGTCAGGACTATTCTCTATCGCTTTAGTATTCGCTAATTCTCTTATTCCAGGAATGACGGAACGTACAACCAGTATTCTGATTGCTGCTGGTGGAATCGGTGGATCGGTCTTGCAGTATGTGATCGGTTGGAGTATGGCGAACTGGTCTGTCGGACCTACGTTATGGGTATTTGCTGGATTCTCATTGGTGCTGTTAATTAGTATTGCTTTTACTTCTCAATGGAGTACTTCACAAGCCAAATTAACATCAAGAGTGCAATCCTAGATCCATACTCTGTAAGGGAGGTGAGGAACAGCGATCCAAGAAACGATTGTAGTTGAGTGGTATCAATGACAGAGCATTTTAGCAGATCAAGTCTATTTGAACTTAAAATCAGGAGGCAAATCATGCAAACTTTAACTGAGAATCGGTTTCGTTATGGTAGAGGTATTAAATTAATTGACGATACAGGTACAGAATATATAGATGGTGTATCCGGTACATTTAATCTTTCTCTTGGATACAATCACCCGTATGTAGTGCAAAAAGTGCAAGAGCAAGTTGGCAATCTGACACATATGTCGTCTACGTTTACAGAACCTTATGTCGATGAAGTGTTATCTCATTTGTTAGAATATGCACCGAATGGGATTGATACAGGCTGGATGCGTGACATCACGGGTTCCACTGCAAACGAATGCGCAACTAAAATTGCTCAAAAATATACTGGTGATACCGATATTGTCAGCCTTTTCTACTCTCATCATGGACAGACACAATTTGCCACAGGTATTTCGGGTAATGCTTTCCGTCGTAAAGGATTTCCGAATTCCTCTGTTCCCAATTCTCTGCATGTACCTGCACCTTATTGCTATCGTTGCCCGTTCGATGCCAAGCCGTCCAATTGTGGAATGAAATGTGTAGAAGCGCTAGCCGATCAGATTGAATATGGTGGTTCTGGTTCTACAGCTTGTATGATTATCGAACCGATTCTAGGTAACGGTGGTAATATTATGCCTCCACCTGAGTATTTCAAAGGTATTCGTCAGTTGTGTGATGAACAAAATATCATCTTGATCGCAGATGAAGTACAGACAGGTATTGGTCGTACTGGTTATATGTTTGCAAGTACATTATTCGATATTAAACCTGATATCATTACGCTGGCTAAAGGGCTTGGTGGTATCGGTGTCCCTGTTGCTGCGGTATTGATGCAGTCTCGTCTAAATGTCCTTGAAAAACATGAGCATTCCTTTACTTCAGGTAGTAATCTGATCTCTGTTACAGCAGCTAAATCAACATTGGAAGTTGTGTCTGAACCTGGATTCATGGAAGATGTACAACGCAAAGGAAAATTACTGGGCGATTTGCTTTTAAATTTGGAAGAGAAATATAACTGTATTGGTGAAGCTCGTGGCGTAGGTCTAATGTGGGGTCTAGAAATCGTAGATGAATATAATGCTCCAGATACCAACAAAATGAATGCGATTATCAATTTTGCTTTTGCTGATCAACAATTAATTCTACGTGGTTCTCGTTATGGATTCGGTAATGTTGTTAAAGTTCGTCCTTCTCTTACTGTAACAGATGAAGAGATTGTAGAGATTATCCGTCGTCTTGACCTCGTTTTGTCGTCTTTGGATTAAAGCGCTTTTACTTAATTACGTTAAAATTATGTATATACGTTGTTATCTGAATTTAAAAGAATACGCTTAGCTTTAATATGAGGAGGAATATTATGTTATCACTTGTCTACAAATCAGCTTGGGACGTTGCTCTGGAAGAAAGACCACAACCACAAATTACGCAGGAAAATCAAGTGCTGGTACGCATTCATGCAACAGGCGTATGCGGAACTGACCTTGGTATCGTAAGTGGCAAATACCATGCCAAATCGTCTATCATTTTGGGACATGAATCGGCTGGAGAAGTCGTACAAGTCGGTGATCGGGTGACGACGCTACAAGTTGGGGATCGCGTTGTGATTGACCCTACCTACTATTGCGGTCAGTGTAATATGTGTCGTACAGGAAGGCAGAACCATTGTTTACATAAAAGCACCACGGAGACAGGAGTCAGTAGTGATGGTACATTTACCGATTACTACGTAACCGAAGATCGGTTCCTTTACAAATTAGCAGATCATGTTAGTTATGCAGAAGCGACGCTAACTGAACCTTTAAGTTGTATGCTGACAGGTATTAATCAGATTCAATTACTTCCTAACTTCCGCACGATTATTTTGGGAGCGGGTCCGATCGGGATGTTATACAGTTATGCTTTGGCTTCCAAAGGGGTGTCCGGTAGTATTGTCGATATCTCACAGGATCGCTTGCATATTGCAGGTGCGATAGCGCCGGAACGTTGGGATACTCATAACTCTTTTGAAAGTGCATTAACGCATATTTCTCCATCCGATCATCAAGTGGATCTGATTGTGGATACAACAGGAGCTGTAGGGACAACTGTCCTTTCTAATCTGGCACATGGTGGATATCTGATGCTTGTCGGTCTGCGTGATGGAGTTAGCTCTTTCAACCCTAAAGAAGTTGTTGACCGCAGTCTCAAAATTATCGGTTCGATCGATTCTTTAGGTACATTTGCGACTGCTCATTATATGATCGAACGCAATCTGATTCCAGCAAGTAAGCTGATTACGCACACTTTTGCACTGCAAGATTATGAAGAAGCGTTCCAGACGCTAGGCTGTAATATCAGCAGTGGTACATTGACACCATCTTCAAATGCTATTAAAGTCGTTTTACAATCTACTTAATTGGATCTGAAGAATGGAGGTCAATTCAATATGACATCAGAACATTTTAATCATCCTTCATCCCCATTGTGGCAAGACCCGCCGATTCAAGCGTTCATTTTTGATATGGATGGTGTGTTGATCGACAGTGAACCTATTTATTTTGAAATTGAAAAAAGTTCTTTTCAGCATCTAGGGGCTACGGTTGAAGAAACAGAACATCATACGTATGTAGGGGTGACGCTAGAATCGATGTTCCAACAGGTACTGAATAAGCATCAGCTGGATCATGTCCTAGCTGAAGTGCTAGCATTTCATAAAGAAAATGTGATGAAGGTGATGCAAGGTCATGAAGAACTACAAGCTTTTGATCATGTAGAACAATGGATTCAATGGTTGTCTAACTCAGGAATCAAGCTGGCGGTCGCTTCCTCTTCTCCACGTTCTTTAATCGAATTGATTTTGGAACGTACGGGATTACGTCCTTTCTTCACCGTGATGGTCAGTGGTGAAGAAGTAGCTCATGGTAAGCCTGCACCCGATATTTTCTTACATGCCGCAGAGCTATTACAGGTCGATCCGCAACATTGTGTAGTGATCGAAGATTCTCGCAATGGTGTTCAAGCAGCGAAAGATGCAGGTATGCGCTGTATCGGTCATCAGAATCCCGGTTCAGGCAATCAAGATTTGAGCAGAGCAGATATCATTATTCATAGTTATGCGGAGTTATTGGAATTACGTGATTCTCTGCATATCGGTGTACGTTCATAAGACAAATATTAGATAATCCAAAAGCCTTATTCCTTCTATTAGGAGTAAGGCTTTTTTGCTATACATCAGAATGATAAGATCCGAGTATAATTTTTTCTATTTTATAAATCAAAATCTTGAGCTTCAGGACTTAGAGAACGAATATGATGCATATACGTACGAACCTTCTGATCTTGGACAGTATCATATTCAAAGTTCATTTGCTTGGCGACATCACAAGCCGTTTGCCGAAATAAATCCATCATTACATCTAATGCTTGCCAGATCTTCTCTTCATCCGCAGTAGGATAAGTCGCTAATAACTGTGTCCATACAGATGGTTCAAGAAAAGATTGTAGATACTTATGGTTTTTCCCGATGCTCACTTTGAATGCTGTATCGATCCCTACTTGCCATGTTAACATTTGCAATACCATCGGACGAATATAAAGATGAAAATGATCCAATACGTATATCATTTCCTGTCTCCATAACCCTTTAGCGGCATACGTCGATACCCACCAAAATTCATTACAACAATTAGCATACTGTTGTGCTGTTGGCGATGTAATATGATAATCCTCATCTGTCGGTGGCAAAAGTTCCGGCATCCGCTGATCTTTGTCTAGCAGTACGTCGATAAGCTTATCTTCATGAATATAAGTCGCTTGAAGAGACAGAGGAAATAATCTGAGATCAATTCGGTTCCCATCCGCCAGTAACATCAAATAAGCAAATCGTCCATCATTATCCTCAAACGAATCTCCCATAGCATCTGGCATTTGCATTATAATCTTTTCACCGAAATGATCTGTCCAATCACAGTCTCCTATAAAAGATTGCACATCGGTAACTAGATACACGATATCGTAATCTTGAAAAATATCGACCGGTACTTTGCTATTCACACGCGACCCATTCATCGCCACTACCCGCACCCGTTCATCCTGCTCCGCAAATTGCATAATTAAATCCATCATCTGCTGTTGATTACGCATATGAGATCATCCTTTCTTTGTCTTTGGAAAAGAGACATGTCTTCGCACATATAGCAACTCTGTTGAGTGCCCACTACTTTTAATGTGATATCCAAAGGATGGGATTATTTATCTTTTATACTCTTGCTCATAGATTCTATGCACACGCTCGCTGATTATAGATGCACTCTGTTTAAACTTTAACCGTGTAGTCTTGCCTTTAACAATATAATCACCTGCTACCAATAACGAACGATTTTCTCCTAAAGCCGCGTCATATAATAAAGAGGCTCCATGCGTCGGAGCTGGAAAAAATAATCGCGTCAGGATTTGGATAAAAAACGGAATCCCTGATTTTTTACCCGAACGTAGCGTATTATTGCCACCTGGATCAACACTTAACAACTTAATTCCTTTGAGATGTTCAAATTCAGAAGCACGTTCAGAAGTCCACAGCGATAAAGCTAACTTTGCTGTTGCATAGGCACCAATTAGAGGCTTAAATGTTGTCGGATGTTCTAACTGATCAGGATCAAATGTTAACCGTGTAGCAAATACAGCGCTGGATGTATTAATCACCGTACGTAGATTTCCCTGCTGAAGTAGCTGCTCCAGTTCTTTCAAAATAATATAGGGAGCTACAGTCTGTGTATCAAAGTGAAGCTCACGTCCTTGCGGGGAAAAGCTTAATTCAGGATAACTTCCACCTGCATTATTATATAATATATCAATATGGGTTTCTCGGGCTTGAATCTGTGTGAGTACTGTTCGTAACTGTTCAAAATCAGATACATCAGCCACATAAATACGTAAGCGCTGATCTTGGATAGCTTGTTGAATCTGTATATCATCCGTAGCAAAGGAAGATCGAATAATCGCAATCACCTGCCATTGTTCCTCTAATAATCGATGAGTCAAAGCAAGACCAATTCCATGATTGGCTCCAGTAATACAAGCAACCCGTGCTAAAGATTTAGTATCCATCTGTTTTCCTCCTATTAAAATGAACCATTTTCACCCTTTATGACAAAGGGTTGAGTTCACTCTACAACTTGGAGTCGAATCGAAGTCAACTTCACATAAATAGATTGACTTGGAGTCAACTCCAAGTTGTACACTAATCATATGATCTTAAAGGAGTGATCCAGCATGAATCGAACCGAAGCATTTTCAATCAAAGAAGCTTCCTATCAAAGTGGACTGTCCGAAGATACGATTCGTTATTATGAGAAGATTCAATTACTTCCACAACCGAATCGCAAATCTAACGGTCACCGTGTATACGATCATACTAATATTGAAAAAATGAAATTAATCCTATGTCTGAAAAAAACAGGTTTGTCTTTGGAAGAAATGCGACCGTATGTCCAGTTATCTTTAGATAGTGATCTAACCGATTATCCTGAACTTTATCATATGCTACAACAGCATCAACATACTATTCAGGAACATATTCAATCGTTGCAACAGATATCTCATTTTATTGATATCGTGTTAGAACGTACACCTTCCTTACGCCCTCCTGCAACATCTTGCACAAGCGAATCTCAAGATCACCGTGTTCCTTTGAACAGACACAACCTTTTGAAAAGCTCAGTCTCTTAATCATCCTTAACCAAAAAAGAACAAGTCAAAGGCATTACGCCTAGACTTGTTCTTTTTTGGTTTACAGCCTATTTATATACTTTTCAAAAAGAGATTAAAGCCTGATTTAGTTTTTCTAAAACAGCAATTTTTTCGTCTGTTGTCGAATGACTTGTTAATGCATTTTTACCATCTAAAGCTGTTTGTAATGCAGTGATATCTTTTCCAGCAGTAGCCGTATTGATCTTGGATTGAGCTTCTATCGAGGCTTGTTCGATCCATGTATCTATAGTAGGTAATTGAACCTGAATTGTTTTTGATGTCTCTATACCGCCTATAAACAAGTTTATACTTACAGCATACTCAGCAACGTAAGGACTACCATTGTATTGAGATACTTTTATTGTATCTTTAAGATCTGAACTCTTTAGATACGTATCATTTGTAACACTTATTATATTTTCATTTTCTTGATAAGGTAAGAGTTTTATCTCCGAAATATATGTGTTAATACTCTTATTGACAGTTTCCGCTATTCGTAGTGTTATATCACTATCAATATTTGTATTATAGGGAAGATAAATATTATTTGGGATTAATTTCTCATCTTTTTGTATATCTATCATTTTCGAATTAATTTGATTTGCTGGTAATGATGGATAAACTGATACTGGTGGAGTATCTGTTAGTATGTTTTGATCAAAGAAACTGATTTGATCACCATCTATGTTCATATCAAAAACATACCAGTAAGACTCTTCTCCTGCACCTACTGGAATATGATAAGTTTTAATTGGAGCATCATAATTTCCAGTATATACTTTAACAGTAGCAGATGAGTGTCTTAAAGTTGAAGTTATTTTATTTTTAGAAGTTTTATCGTAATTTTCTACGTAAAATGTATATGTTCCTTGTACAGGTTTAAGAATCCCCATAACTTCTGGTCCATTAGAATTTCTTTGATCTCTATATAGACTTACATAATTTTCATCATTATAAGCATAATCCATATCCGCTGTATAAGTATGAAAACTATATCCATCTGGAGTCGGTCCTAGTAAATGTGAATCTTCATCGTAAGGTAAATCATCCCATGTCAAGATTATAGCTATAATACCAGGGTTTGGTTTTCTAGTGACATAAGCATTTTCATTATAATTGTATTTTTCAACTGAAGATTTTGTGCTCATATAATTTGTGATGTATCCATCTTTTTTAAGTTCAGCAGTATACACTCCAGGTGCAAGAGTCACTGAATAGTCTCCATTAATATCTGTTATTGCTACTTCATCAATAGATCCATTAATAACGTCTATTCCACGACGAAAATTAATAGTCATACCGGCTACTCCGAAATTATTTTCGTTAGTAACTTTTCCTGAAAATCCGCTAATCCGCAAACTTCCACTTACTGTATTTGCTAAGCGATTGGTTCCTGTTGCAGGAGCGACTGTTATTTTTAATATTTGAGCATAACCTGCTTTTAAGTTAAGCGGATCAAATTGGATTACACCTGTGACACTATCATAAATAATGTTCGTTAGTGTATACGGCTTACCATTTAATGTAGCTGTCACTTCCATATCACTTAGCAATAATTCATTGGTCGGTTGGTTCAAATGTAAGATCGCTTGACCATTTCTAACATCCAAACTTTGTACAGGTTGTTGTACAACGACAGGTGTCGAAGAGTCTTGATGTTTTTTATCTTCTTTGCGAATATTGGTCACCGCTTGCTCGCCACCAACGACACCGCCTTCAATCAGTGCGGTTACCCCTGCACTGGTTGTCGTCTGATTCACTCGTGGTGTAATCGTTGATCCAGCTACATTAATGTATGCTTTTTCTATGGTACCGTTACCACTGACTTTAGCCGCACTATTCAACGTCAACGATTGGATCGATGATGAAGATGTGGTGCTAATCTTATTATCTGTTGTGCCTGAAGCCACTGCCAGATTATCGACAGAACCAGTAAGCAATTGAGTTAGCACAGAGGATGACGAAATGTCCATACTATCTATACGTCCCTTTAATGAAACGGTCGATCCCGATGGAATCTGATTGGACAAGACGACATTTGTAAATCCTGCTCCTGTTGTTAATCCTTTTTCTTCAAGTAGACCTCCAGATTGAAGAATCATCTGCTGTACAGTTGTTGCACCTGTAGTCACTACACGTACATTACCATCTTTTTTATTGATAACAGCTGTTTGCAGTGTAGCATCTTGAAGATGGATACTATTTATGCCACCACCATTAATAGTCGTTGTTCCTTTAACAGTCACATGATCTAATATGGCATCCCCTTCGCCGATTCCTGCACCTAAAAGAAGATCGCCTTCGATCACCATATTGCGAAGCGTACTGCCAGCACTATTTAACTGCATATCACCTGCTATTTGTTGTTGACCGGATGCAGGCCCATAGACACCTGCTGTATTGTATATCGTTGTTGGAGAAGATGATTTGGATGAGTTATTCGTATCCGACGATTCTAAAGAACGCTCCAAGACAGTAACAGCTTCTGCACGAGTCGTTGTATCTTTAGGACGGAATCCCTTTTCATCACCTTTCATCAGTCCACTGTCGATCACTGCGCCAATCGAACCTTTACTCCATGAAGGACTATAGAGGGTATCTTTCATTTGAGCAGCAGAGTTAGATGACTTTAATTTTTTCAAAGAAGTCAAAATAACAGCTAATTCTTGACGTGTAACTTTTTGATCTGGATGGAAAGTGTTATTTTTGTATCCTTCCATATATCCTTGTGATTTGGCGATCGCAACATCATGGTAGAACCAGTCTGAAGATTGTACATCTTTGTACGCAATCGAACTTGTTTGAGTAAATCCAAATGCTTTGTTAATCATAGCCGCTAGCTGTGATCTGGTTACACTTTGATCTGGTTTTAAACTTCCATCTTGAAATCCACTAATGTACCCTTTACTTTGCCATTGTGTCATGACATCCTTAGCCCAGTGATTCTGAATATCACTTGCTTGAGCAGTTGGTGTTGCTGTGAATCCCCAAGTAGGCAAAACAATAGCGACACTCAGCAATAATGTGATCCACTGGTGACTTCTCTTTTTCATATTCCCCAACATGAATTCCCCCAATAAAATGTAAGCATTATTTGATTTTATAACTTTAGACGTAGGTATATAGACATATCCTTTCATATTACTACATATTTTTTATTTTGGGAATTGATTTTTCCTATATTGGAATTGTATGGATAAGCAATAGATAAGAGTGCTTCTTCATTTATTTTCTCTATACAAAGACACCTCCAAGAGACACATATATTTTGCGATCAGATATATGTTCTTGAAGGTGTGTTAGTTAGCATATAAGTTTACATTTTAAAATGAAGATAATGCTCTTTTTAAATCTTCTAATATAGTGATTTTTTTATCGATTTTTGAAGAACTGGTTAATGCTTTTTTACGATCTAGAGCATTTTGTAATGTAGTCATGTCTTGTTGTGCAGACGAGTTTTCGATTACCTTTTGGGCTTGGGTTGCCGCTTGATTAAGCCATGTATCTACATTAGGTAATTCGACTCGCACCACAGTCTCTACTTTGGCTTCCCCTAAAACCAAATGAAGTGTTACATCATATTGGGCACTATATGGACTCCCATTATATTTAATCATTTCAATACTATCTTTAGCCGTAGGGCCATAAGTCGCAAGATACGTGTCTTTGGTAACACTGACTTGGTTTCCATTTTCTTGCTGTGGTACAAGCTCAATATTTGAAATATAGCTGTATACCTCTTGTCGATTAGATGCAGATTTCCGTAGTGATATTTCTTGTTTTATCTCTGTGTTATAAGGTAAAACGGTATACGTTAAGATCGATTCCAGTTCTTTTTGCAAATAGAGCATATCTTCTACAGGAGCTGAATACTTAGAAGAAGGCGGAGTGTCTGTAAGCTTATTTTGATCGACAAAACTGATCTGGTCTCCATCAATATTCATATCAAAAACATACCAATACGATTCTTCTCCATCCCCTACAGGAATATGATAGGTTTTGATCGGAAGATTAGAATTGGATTGATAGACTTGGACGGTTGCAGATGAATGTCTTAGCGTAGGTACAGGAAACAGACTGAAATTCTCTACATAAAAGGTATACGTACCATTAACTCGTTTGCGAATAGACATAATTTCAGGCCCATACGAGTGTGTATCATCCAAGTCTAAACGTGCATAATTTTCACCTTTATAATTGTACTCGCGATCTGATGTGTTTGTGTGGAAGGTATATCCTTCTGGTGTAGGGCCTAATAAATGTGCATCTTCATCGTAAGGGAATTCGCCCCACGTTAGAACAATATTTATATCATTTGTAGTCTGCTTTTCCACTCCGTTGATACGAAGGCTTCCTTGTAATGTGGTTAATAGGCGTTGGGATTGAGCTGATGGGGCGATAGTGATCTCTAATACTTTGGCATAATGTTCTTGGTTTAAAATAGGATCAAACTTTACTACTCCCGTAGCCTGATCGTATCTAACATTTGTTAATGTATAGGCTGTACGATCTACCGTTGCCTTTATATCCATATCACTTAAAAGTAGTTCATGTGTAGGCTGATTCAAATGCAAACTGACTTGCCCATTGCTAACCTCTATACGTTGTACAGGTTGCTCATTTACTACAGAAGCTGAAGATTTTTTCTTTTTGGAGTTGTCTTTTCTAGTATTTGTTATAGCTGATGGAACTTGATCCAAATAAATAATATGTCCACCATTAATGATCGTTTTTCCTTTGACCGTCACATGATCTAACGTAATAGCACCTTTACCAATACTTTCTCCCAAAATAAGATCGCCTTCGATCACTATATTGCGAAGTGTAATACCTGCAAGATCAATCTGTACATCACCTGTGATTTGTTGCTGACCAGATACGGGGCCATAGATACCTGGTGTATTATATAGTGTAATAAGAGGAGGAAGTAGAGCAGGAATAGTCAAAGGTTGTAAAGAGCGCTCTAATACAGTTACCGCTTCAGCACGAGTCGTTGTGTCCAAAGGACGAAATAGGGTATTGTCGCCTTTCATTAAGTGGCTATCTATAACAGCACCTATCGCCAATCGGCTCCAAGCTGGACTATTTATCGTATCTTTCATTTGATTAGCCGAATCCGATGTTTTTAATTGTTTGATCGAAGTTAAGACTACAGCGAGTTCTTGACGAGTTATTTTCTGGTTAGGTTGAAATGTCGAATTATTATAGCCTTTCATATATCCCTCAGCTCTAGCAATAGCAATATCGTTATAGAACCAGTTGGAAGGATGTACATCTTTATAAGCAATGTCAGCGGTCTTTGTAAATCCAAATGATTTGTTAATTAAGGCTGCAAGCTGGGCTCTTGTTACATTTTCGTCCGGCTTCAAACTGCCGTCTTTAAATCCTCTGATATACCCTTTGCTCTGCCACTTACTCAAAGCCTCTGCTGCCCAATGATGCTGAATCTCATTAGCTTGAACCCAATTCGTTGTTGTTAATCCCCATACAGGCAAAGCAATCGTTATGCCCAAAAGTAAACTTGTCCATCGCTTAGTTCTTCTCTTATGATCTCTCAATATAAGCTCCTCCAATAAAATGTATCTGATTGGAACACGTTGTTAAATTGTATCTTTTTACCTACTATGTTATGAAAATTAGGTCTATATACTTAAAATTTCATATTACTACATTTTATTTGTTTTGGGAAATGATTTTTCTTATTATACGATGCAAATATGGATATTTTATTGGATAAAAAAAGCAATCCACTTGCCAAATTCAAAATTCTCTGTTAACATACTGAACAAACGTTCAGTATTATTTCTTCTATAATAATGTTGTCCAGCACACTTAATGAATCGGAGTGAAAACTCGTGAATAAAAAGCAATTGCAAACCGAACAAACTAAAAAAAGAATGTTAGATGCGGCTCGTGCCTTATTTGTACAAAAAGGATTCAAAGCCACTTCGATTGAAGATATCGTAGCTGCTACAGGTAGTAGTAAAGGGAATATCTATTACCATTTCAAAAGTAAAGAAGGTCTGTTTCTTTATTTACTGGATGAGTGGAATCGGGATTGGGAAGAAAAATGGAAAGAAAAAGAACATCTGTATCCTACCACTGTCCAAAAAATATATGGGCTTGCTGAACATCTGGTACGTGATGATCTCAGTCATCCACTTACCAAAGCAGCAGATGAATTTTTTAATAGCGATGAAAAAGATAATGATGTTGAAGAACGCGTGTCTACCATGATGGCTTCTCATCTAAGCTTTAATCAGCAATTGATTCAACAAGGGATCGATAGTGGGGAATTCAAAGCGAACGATGCCGCTAAGTTAGCTATTATTATGGAAAGTCTGATTATTGGATTAGGTCAGATGTCTCGTCAAGCGAGTATTGAAGAAGCTTTGAATGTATATGAATTAGCTGTTACTGTGATGCTATATGGTATAGCCAGCCCTATGACTTCATAGCGATGTACAAGTAAATCAAGAACAAGCCAAAATAGAGTATGTTGATGTAGCTTCATCTATGATGATCAGTATCATAACTTATTCTATTATTAACATATTACAGACCGAACGTTCAGTATTATAAAATGATTAAATGAATAGATGGAGGATTTACTCATGTCGTTATTACTTCGTAACAGAGGTGCTATACTGCTTCTGATGATCAACATTTTTCTTATTTTTACAGGCGTAGGCTTAGTGATTCCAATCATGCCTACATATATGAATGAACTTCATATTAATGGTAGTATGGTCGGATTACTGGTGGCTGCTTTTTCATTCAGTCAATTAATCTGTTCCCCAATTGCTGGACGATTATCTGATACATGGGGACGTAAAAAAATGATCGTATCCGGGATGATTATTTTCGCTGTATCGGAATGGTTATTCGGGATTGCAAATGATCCTACATTATTGTTCGCTGCTCGGATGTTAGGCGGTATTGGTGCAGCCTTTATTATGCCTGCGGTTATGGCGTATACTGCTGATATCACATCCGATGAAGAACGTGGTAAAGGGATGGGTTATATTAATGCGGCGATTACGACTGGATTTATTATTGGTCCGGGTATCGGGGGATATATTGCTGAATTTGGTATTCGGGTGCCGTTCTATGCGGCAGGTATAGCCGCAGCGATTGCAGCTGTAATCACCTTATTGGTATTGCCTGAATCATTAACAGCAGAGAAGCGCAAAGCAACAATCGCTGAAGCCTCTCTTACCAAGCAACCAAATATGTTTTTACAATTGATTCATTCCTATCGTGAATCGTATTTCCTTAGTCTGGTGATTGTGTTCGTTATGTCTTTCGGATTAGCCAATTATGAGACGGTATTCGGATTGTTTGTCGATCATAAGTTTGGATTTACACCAAAAGATATCGCCTTTATTATTACCTTCGGTTCGATTGCCGGGGCTGTTGTACAGGTCAGTGCGTTTGGCTGGATCGTCAATACATTTGGTGAGAAGAAAGTCATTTCATGGTGTCTTGTGTTCGCATCACTATTCGTACTGTTAACGTTATTTGTCAATCAGTACTGGATGATATTAGTCGTTACTTTTATTGTATTCTTATCGATCGATATTCTAAGACCTGCGATCAGTACACAATTATCCAAAATTGCTCATAATCAGCAAGGTTATGTCGCTGGTCTGAACTCCGCGTATAGCAGTCTGGGTAATATTGCAGGGCCGATTGTCGCTGGATTATTATTTGATATCAATATTGGCTTCCCTTATATGGCGGCAGCGATTGTATTATTCTTATGCTTTATTCTATCGCGTAATACGAAGAAGCTTGATGTATAAATATAAACACCCTATTTAATCACCACCATATCTAATCATACCAAAAGAGTATCTATTCAGCAGATCGCTGTAGATACTCTTTTTTGCTTTCGTTATCGCCAATCTTCTGCTATAAAACAATAACGATCATCTTGCGGAGGATCGATCATCAGATGTACCAATGGTGTTAAATAAGGTTCTAATCGTTCTGCGGCAACTACACTGGTTTCTGTTACTTCTACAGGGTGCTCTAGATTCGTAATACTGAGCTTCATACGATCAGGATACATCCAAATAAAAGCTTTTACGCCTGCAATGATTACATGTTTGGGATGTTCCATTTGTGGATATGTCCACTTTGCTGTAGTAGAACTAGATGAATCCGGTGATATCCCTATCATCGGTAGATCTAACTGTTCAAACACTTCATGTAATTCTTCTTCTGACTGAATCCGAATCGCAATCAAAAGACAATCGCCATCTCCCACATGTCCTCCATAAGCTCGACAATATCGAAAATACTTCAATCGTTTAGACCATTTCAACAATGTATCCAATGAATGACGTTCAAAAAAGTAGCGTTCCCATAATTGCTGCTCTGATAGAGGTGTATGAAGAGGTTTGCTTTTCTTTTTCCTATTCCACATTGGCTACTCCTCCTTCTATTCAAAATGATGATCGATTCGCTTTAGCTAAAATTCCTTCTACAAAATCAGTCTTGAGTATTGTGTATTGTTCACGGTCTTCTGTTTGCTTAATAATCTGTTGCTTCAGTTGCCCGTAAGCGATAACTTCATCAGGATGCTGACGAAGATAATTGCGAAAAGTAAGGTGTCTATGTAATTCGAGATTATCTTGAGCACATACATATAAATGTTGATTCATCCAGACTTGTTGATCGGGTTGCCAGGGAACATAATCATCTATTCGTCCAAAAGCTTCTCTGCCTTCTACCCCTAAATCTCCTCGATAGTGATAGCCCAATAGACTCAATGCTGTAATAACCTCTGGCAATTGCTGTCTACTCGGGATTACGACGACGATATCTAAAATAGGCTTGGCTATTTGCCCTACAATCGAAGTACTACCGACATGTTCAATATGTAGCATTAATTCTTGTAACTGCTTCGTTAAAATGTGTTTAATCTGTTCAAACTGTTCTGCCCACTTGGGATTGTATACTTGAATGTCTATCATTGTTCGTACCTCCTTTATACTGTTCAAGTGTATATCATTCTATACTGATCTATTATCTGATAATAAAGAAATAGCGCTTCAAACAGAATTATACCTGTTCAAAGCGCTATTAGACTACTTTTATAGATTCACTTCAGCACTCTAATGAATTAACCTTTTTTATTCAAAACTCATTATTGCGAAACAGTGATCGGATTTTTATCTTCTAATAAAGCAAGATTATTTGTGATAACGGTATCTCCATCATTTAGACCACTATTGATAAATACTTGTGACCCTGTTGCTTTACCTAAAGTCACTTGCTTACGAATGGCTATATTTTTTTGTACCACATAGACATACGATTTGCCATCAATCGTTTGGATCGCTTTGGAAGGAACAATAATTCCTTCTTTGGCACTTGCATCGACAAAGCTAATATCTGCTAACATACCAGATTTAAGCTTATTATCTGCATTGGATACAGCGATTTTGACAGGATATCCTTTACCACTATCATCCAATGGACTGATATTTTTCACTTTACCTGTTTTGAGAATATTGGATGAAGTCACTCGTACTTGTACAGGATCACCAATTTTAACGTTATTGATTTGATCTGCTGGAACATAGATCAATGTATTCACTGTACTTAGATTGGCAATAACAAGTGCCGGTGAAGATGTAGATGCCATTTCGCCCACTTCTGCATTTTTAGTACCGATAATACCGTTGATCGGTGAAGTCACAACAGCATCATCTAGAGCATCTTGAGCAATATTTACATTCAATTCAGCTTGTTTTTGCTTTTGCTGACTGGCTTCAATACCTGAAGTGCTTTGTGACACTTCTAGTTGTTTCTGTGCATTGCTATAACCACTGTTAGCATTCTCATAACTGCTGGTTGCATTTTGATACGCACTTTGAGCCGTACTCAAATTTTTCTTCGCAATAACTAATGCTTTTTGCGCTGCATTTAATTGTTCTTGCGCATTAACCTGTGCATTTTTAGCATTATCATTTGCCGTTTGCGCTGTTGCTTGAGCAGTCTGTGCTTGTTCCAATTGAGCTTGAGTAGCTAATCCATTCTGAAATAAAGATTGGGTACGTGTTAATGTCTTTTGCGCCGCAGATAATGTTTCTGTCGTTTGCTTAATATTGTTCGCTGCACTCGATACAGCTGTTTTGGCTTGCTCTACCGCTGTGGTTGCTTGATTGATTGCTCCATTGGCTTGGTTGATCGAACCTGTTGCTTGATCGATTGCACTTTTCGATGAAATGATCCCATTTTTGGAGCTAACTACACCAGAGTTGGCAGAGACCATACCTGATTGTTGAGAATCTTGAGCCGTTTTCACTGCTGCTCCTGCCGCGGCTACATCTGCTTGCGCTTTTGCTAGATTGTTGCGAAGATCATTGTCTTCGAGTTTGAGAAGTACTTGCCCTTTTTTAACTTCTGTTCCGATATCGACAGGCAGTGATACCACTTTGCCACCCATTTTCGGAATAATATTAACGGTCTCAGAAGGTGTCACGGTACCTGTATAAATTTCACCTTTACCGATCAACCCTTTTTGTGCCTGACTAACTTTGACGGTGACGTTCATCGCTTGTGTTGTTGCCGCTGCACTATTGGAAGAACAGCCAGATAACACAACGGTTCCAACCAGTAATGCTGCTAATGGTAATTCCCATTTTGTTCTTTTCATTCGTGTTCCCTTTCTTTCTATCTATATTGGATGAAAAGCTTTCTGATCTGAAAGCATCTATCGATACGATTATTCTTTGATCGCTTTGACACCTTTACGTCGACTGATAAATAAAAATATAAATGGAATCGAGCAAAATAGCGGAATCGATGATACTAAGAAAGTATCAGCTATCCCTCTAGAATAGGCATCAAGGGTAATCAACCCTGAGGTAATGGTCGCCCATGAACTTCCCAATGTCGATTGAAGCGATTGTGCACCATCAAGTGTGATCGATTCTGAGATTTGTTGCGAATGTAGAGCAGTACGACTTTGCATTAAGAACGTCAAAATCGCAATTGCCATTGAACCTGCTATCGTACGGACTAGATTAGATGCCGTCGATGCTTTACCTACTTTTTCCGGTGCAACAGCATTCATCCCTACTGTTGATAAAGGCATCATACAGATCCCGATTCCCATACCACGGAACATCAATACCACTTGTAGCCATAGATGTGAAGTATCCGGAGTCAGTGTGTGTAGATGATATGTCATTAAGCTTGTTAGTGTTAAGCCAAATAATGCAATCGGTACAATCCCAATTTTATCAAATAATTTACCAGCAATCGGCATCATCACAGCCATAGCGATCGCTTGCGGTAATAAGATAATCCCTGTATGCACAGGCGAGACGGACTGAATATTTTGTAAAAATAATGGAGATAAGAATGTTCCTCCATACAGCCCCATCATGACAAAACTTGAAGTGATCACACTAATCGTAAATTTATAATTTTTAAATAAAGAAATATCGATAACTGGATTGTCTTTGCCACTTTCGACAAAAATCAAAAAGGCCAATGACCAGAAAGCGACGAAAAATAATCCTACAATTTTGAAAGAACTCCAACCATCGCTTGAACCGCTAGATAGTGCGTAAAGCAATGTTCCTGCACAAGTAGCTGCTAGTAAAAATCCAGCTAAGTCGAACTTAACTCTAGCGCCTTTAGGCGGTTCTTTGATCAATACGATTACCATCAAAATAGCGAATAGTGCTACAGGAATACAGACGATAAATAGGAAACGCCAGTTAAACCATTCAATCAAATATCCACTCAGCGTTGGACCAATAGCAGGTGCAGCCATTGCAGCTACGCCCCAGATCCCAAGTGCCATACCGATCTGTTCACGTGGCATAATTTTATATACGATCGTCATACTTAGCGGCATAATTACACCACCACCTAATCCTGCCAAAATACGTGCAGCGATTAACGACGAGTCACTCCATGCAAAAATACAAAATGCTGTTCCTAATGTAAACACACTAAGTGCAGCGATCAAAAATTTCTTATAACCAATGCGCTGCTCCATAAATCCCGTGATCGGAACAATTATTCCTGATGCGAGAGTATAGCCGGTAATCACCCATTGAATCCGTGACGTTGTTGATCCTAAATCTGTGGTCAACTGAGGAATCGCTACATTGATCAGACTGTTATTCAAAATAGCGACAAAAGCTCCTAATATAATTGCGATAAAAGCAAGCCAGCGTTCTCTGGGCGAATCTGCGGGAGGAGCGGCGGCAACAACAGTGTCAGCCACATAAACCTCTCCTTACGATGTATGAATTTTCACAACCACATTTGTTCCAGGAATCAATTTCATGTCTTTCGGTACATTCAGAGCAATCTCTACAGGAATACGTTGTGTGACTTTGTTAAAGTTACCACTTGTATTGGTTGCCGCAATATTAGCAAAGACCGAGTTAGATGCTTCACCAATTTTGCGAATTTTACCTTGAATCGTGTAGTCTCCATCTGCATCTAACGAGACATCAACCACTTGACCTGGTTTAATACGATTAATATCTGTTTCTTCAATATTGCTTGATACATATAGATCATTCATATCTGCCATAATCGCTACAGGAGAACTAGGTGTACCAATCTCATGTTCTTTGGAATAAATTTTGAGCACTGTGCCATCAATAGGGGCACGTAATACCGATTTGCTAATCATGCTAGAATCTAGACCAGATACATCTTGCTCTGCAATCGGTTCGTTTTGTTTCAGTACATCGCCTTCTTCAACATCAATATGATTGAGTTCAGCTGTAATCTGTGGCATTACTTTGTATTGTGTTGCTGAAATACGAGCATCTTCTGTTTTGACAAAATGAGTTCCTTGATACCAGTAATAATAACCTAACGTGCCACCGCTAATAACTAGTAACACGATGAGAATTGACAATACAATCTTCCTTCTCACTTACTCCACCCCTGTAGTTCAACTTTTTTTATTGTTACAACAAGCACTCTTAAACATACTTGTTATGAACGTCAATCTTACAGTCATTATGCCCTTCTTCTCCAAGCACACAAAGACAAGGAATAAGATGATTTCTAATTTGAAAAGCCATCTCTATTCCTTATTTGTCGATACTCAAGCCTCGCTTCAATAAATCTAATTCCAACTCATAGTAGCCAATAATTTCATCCAACGGTACTTCTTTTGCAAAAAAGCGGATAAAATTCTGAATCGTGATCGCTACAATAATTTTAGTCAAATGAAGAACTTCCTTTTCATCAGCTACGTTGAGACGACTTCGATTGATCGAGCGGATAAATTCATTGGTACGTTCTTTTGCCGCCGGTTCATTCACATTCAGTGCTAATCGATGTTCTACTTTATAACTCATATTCAGAAAGATATTTTGAGCAAAATAGCGATATTCATGATGCTGAAATCGTTCTAGCATCATTTTGAAAAATTCATTAAAAGCAATAAAAATATCACCGTCATTTTCTTTAAGTAGCAACAACACTTTCTCTCGATTGTGCTTGTTATACTCTTCCAAAATATAAAAGAAAATATCTGCTTTATCCTCAAAATATTGATAAAAACTTCCTCTAGGAATACAAGCTTCTTTAATAATGTTCGCAATAGAAGCATCTGCTAGCGAAGCTCTAGAAAATTCTTTGAACGCTGCATCGATTAACACTTTCCGTTTTTCCTTAGGCAAATTAAAAAAAGTCTGAGTAGGCATGGATTCACTCCAAATTGAGCATTTTGGTTCATATCATATTATTTTAAGTGTAAAAAATTACATAAACAATTATAATGTGACACAGTGTCACATGTCAATAGTGTTCTGCTCCATATCTTCATATTTTCTTTCCTTATCCTTATATTTACATTATTCGCAAGTTAGTTTTGCTATTGTAGCATCTTATTTTTCGCTCTAAAATAGGTAAAATCACTAATTTTTGCATGAATTTATTACCAATTTTTATGGTATTTTGTTTCTACAATCAATGCTATATTACAATTTAGAAAACGCTTTCATTACTAATTTAGCGGGAGGTGGTATCGCTTACAACATTTCTTCTACCTATATAACCTGTTCCTGCAACGACTGTTTGTCAAAGGAAACGTTTATTTGTTTTCAAGATGTACAGATCATTACGTTTACAGATTGTCCATAACTTTCACAAAGGAGACTTTATTAATGAAACGTAAATCCAAATCGTATCTTTCTTTAACTGTGATTGCGGCTATGATCCTTTCTTTATTTTCTTCTTCAATGGCTTCAGCCGCTTCTGATGAAGAACAATCTTTATCTGCTGCTGCGACAACAAGTATTCAATCGTATGTCAGTGCGATGCAACCGGGTTGGAATTTAGGGAATTCACTGGATGCTACAGGGGCAGATGAGACTTCATGGGGTAACCCTCGTGTCACTAAAGAATTGATTCAACAGATTGCGAATCAAGGATATAAAAGTATTCGTATTCCTGTAACCTGGGATCAACATACAGGCAGTGCACCTAACTATACAATTGATGCTGCTTACATGAGTCGTGTACAAGAAGTAGTGAATTGGGCATTGGATGCGAATCTATATGTCATGATCAATATCCATCATGATTCCTGGTTATGGACAAGTTATATGGGACGAGATCATGATGCTGTACTTGCCCGTTACAATGCGGTATGGACACAGATTGCAGATCGCTTCAAAGCTTCTTCTAGTAAGTTGATGTTTGAAAGTATTAACGAACCTCGCTTTACAGAAGGCGGAACAACCGATCCTGCTACAGCTTACAAATTGCTAGATGAGCTAAATACCTCTTTCCACAAAATCGTAAGAGCATCCGGTGGAAATAATGCAACACGTGCAATTGTTCTTCCTACTCTAGCTACTTCTTCAACACAAGCAGATCTGGATGCACTATCCCAGACGATTGCTAAATTAAAAGATCCTAACATTATTGCTACGGTTCACTATTATGGCTTCTGGCCGTTCAGTGTAAATATTGCTGGTTATACGAAATTTGAAGCAGATACGCAAAAAGATATCACTGATACCTTTGATCGTGTCTACAACTCATTTGTTGCTAAAGGCATTCCAGTCGTTATTGGCGAATTCGGATTGCTCGGCTTCGACAAAAATACAGGCGTTATCGAACAAGGCGAAAAACTGAAATTCTTTGAATTCTTTTCTAACTATGTACGTCAAAAAAACATGACCACGATGCTATGGGATAACGGACAGCACTTTAGCCGTACAGCCTACAAATGGTCAGATCCTGAACTATATAATGTGATGAAAGCAGGTTGGACAGGACGTTCTTCTACTGCTGAGACAGACTTGCTGTACTTCAAAAAAGGAGCAGCAATCCAAGACAAAACAGTGAAATTGAATCTCAATGGTAATACATTCAGTTCCCTTTCCAATGGTAGTACTACACTGGTTAAAGGTACCGATTATACGATCAGTGGAGATACCCTTGTTATCAAATCCAGTCTAGTGACCAAGTTGCTGGCTTCAGGTAAATTAGGAGTCAATGCTACACTAACAGCTAAATTTAACAAAGGTGCCAACTGGAACTTTAATGTGATCTCGTATGATACACCGAAAGTGAGTGCTACAACAGGCACAACCAGTTCATTTGCTATCCCTACGACTTTCAATGGTAATCAGTTAGCGACAATGGAAGCTACGTATACAAGTGGTGGAAATGCAGGGCCGCAAAACTGGACATCTTATAAAGAATTCGCAACAGCTTTCAGCCCGGATTATAGTGCCAACGTGATCAAATTAACACCAGACTTTTTCAAAGAAACCAACGATGGCGAAGTTCTACTCAAATTCTACTTCTGGAATGGTGATGTTGTTAATTACAAAATCACGAAGAGTGGATCAAGCGTAGTCGGTAAAACATCTTAAAATAATACAACAACAAAGGCAAGCTACGGTGAATATATCCGCAAGCTTGCCTTTGTTCTGTTTACAATTCTTCCAATTCTAATTCATCGATACTTATCCAGATACAATCCACTTTCTTACCCAAATCCGCTAAAAAATGAGTATGATACCCTTCCACTCTCCAGATGATTCGTCCGGATAATATAATTTCATGTTCACACTTTAAATGGTAATACACCGTCTGATGTTCATCTTTCCAATGATCGGTGACTGTCTCGATATAATATCCTCTACGAAACATATCTGCTAACAATTCCTCCGAGTTATGCTCTTTCAAAATATCGATATTCACCCCTACGACTTCATGGAGTTGCTTCAATACGTTGTACACACACTCTTGAAATTGATTAGAAACCTGATCTATGTAAGTTTCCATCAGCTTTTCCAAATTCAACATCTCCCAAACATCGTATTAGTAGTTATCTTTATTATATACTAATTTTATCCAAATGAGATGTTAAATTGAAATTAATATTAAGGTAATTTCGTGAAATATCTAGCATTTCTTTAAAGTCATTTTTGTAAATCTTCTTCAATAATAGCGAGCGTCATATGATCTTGCCAGACACCATCAATTTTCACATTTTTGCGAGCAATGCCTTCTTTAGTAAATCCTGCTTTTAACAATACTTTGATCGATCCAATATTGTGAGGCATCACACCTGCTTCGATACGATGTAGTCCCAACTCACTAAATGCGTGTTGTACGATAACTTTTACTGCTTCACTCATATACCCTTTACCATTGTAAGTTTGATCGAGAAAGTACCCGATCCAACCACTTTGTAGATTACCTCGTACCACTTCAGACAAAATCACTTCGCCGATCACAGTGTCTGTGTCTTTGAGAAAAATAAGAAAACAATAGCTTGTATCTTGTTCACTTGACTCTAAAAAGCGGTGAACGCGTTCAGCTTGACCTTCGTATGTATAGAAGAATTCGTTACGTGTGCCAGCAAAAGCTTTGAAAAATTCTCTATTGTTCACCTCTAAAGCAAGCAATGAAGCTATATCTTCTTTCACAAGCGGTTTAATCGTTAAATGTTCTGAATGTAATATCATGTTCCGGCTCCTTTGATTTAAATGTACTGTTTAATTTTGCCCTTTTCAACTTCACAAACTAAAGTGTCATATGCTGTCCATGTCTTGCTAGATACTCTTCTTTTTCTTTGTAATCTGGCATAATGCTACCTAATTTTCTCCAGAAAGAACGATCATGGTTCATATGAAGTAAATGACAAAGTTCGTGCACAATTACATAATCGATCACTTCTATCGGAGCCATAGCAAGGCGGTAATTAAACGTGATTTTTTTGCTCGAATGACAACTTCCCCATTTGGTGGTCGATTCTTCGATATCGATACTTTTTGGCTTTACCCGTAGTTGCTTCTGGTAGCCTTCAATACGTTCGAGAATAATTTTTTTACAACTAGTAAAATAAAACTTTTTCAGCTTCTGGCGTAATTCTTCTTCACTGGCATCGCCAACCTCAATAAGCTCATGCAAAAAATACTTTTTCCCTAAATACAAAAACTGCCCTTGTTCTTCATATTCTTTGGCTTGAGAAACCGCATTCGCTTTAGCTTGATCTAGCTTACTTGTATTATCCAACAGCCATTGCTTATTTCGCTCCATCACCCGCAAAATATCTTCTTCCGGGGTTCCATTAGGAGCTTTGACTGTAATAAGCCCAATCGTTTCAAGCTGAATCGCTATCTTCGTACGCTTGCTATATTGCACATTAAATTCAATTGTGCGCTCATCGAATTGTATTTTCATAGACATTCTCTTTTCTACTATAAAATATAGGATTTTACTTCTTATCATATCATTCTATGATGCCAAAACAAAAAAAGAGAGGCTATATGCCCCTCTTCGTATCTATAATATGGTTGTAGTTATGAGTATAGTCAACGAGTTATGGACTAACCATACCACCGTTAGCATTGATCGTCTCGCCACTCACATAGCTAGATTCTTGGCTAGCTAAGAATACATACGCTGGAGCCATTTCTACCGGCTGTCCTGCACGTCCAAGTGGTGTGTTAGAACCGAATTCTTTCAATGCTTCTGTTGGTTGTCCGCCTGCCACTTGTAGCGGTGTCCATACTGGACCTGGTGCTACCACGTTGACACGGATACCTTTTTCACCGACTTGTTGTGCCAGTGCTTTACTGAATACATTGATTGAACCTTTAGTTGTTGCATAATCCAGCAATCCTGGTGAAGGAGAGTACGCTTGGATCGATGATGTATTAATAATTGAACTACCTGGTTGCATATGCTTGATCGCTGCTTTGCACAACCAGAATAGAGAATATACGTTTGTTTTGAATGTAGCATCAAATTGTTCTGTGGTTAGATCAGCAATCGATTCTACAAACTGCTGTTTACCTGCTACATTAGCTAGAATATCGATTCCGCCTAATTTAGCTACCGTGTCTTCGATCAATTGTTCACAGTATTGCTCATCTTTAAGATCGCCAGGCATTGCATATGCTTTTTGACCTGACTCTTCGATCAATTTCACGACTTCTTGAGCATCTGCTTCTTCTTCAGGTAGATAAGAAATTACAACGTCTGCACCTTCACGAGCAAAAGCGATTGCTGCTGCGCGTCCGATACCACTATCTGCTCCTGTAACCAAAGCTTTGCGTCCTGTTAAGCGACCTGTACCACGGTAACTCGTTTCTCCAGAATCTGGAATTGGAGTCATATCTTTTTGCAAACCGGGTTCTGGTTGTTTTTGTTGCCAGTCTTCATTTGCCTTAGGATGTTGAGTCGTTGGATCTTGCTTTTGATATTGGTCAGCCATGATTGAATTTCCTCCTCTGAGATGATGTTTATATTGGTCGTTCTGGAAATTAATGAGCTCTTTTTCTATGTAACCGTGATAGCTTATCTTCAAACAAAAAGCATATCCTTTTTTTCTAAACATGCTAGAAAAAAGAATATGCTTCGCATTATGGTATCTTTATAGGCGTTATTATATAAAAAGTAATATTGGATTAATCTATCCGCTGATCCGATTTCTTCCCAATTCGAAACACATAATAACTAGCGATCACAATACCAATAAATACAATGCCGACGATTAATGAATTATGTGTATCCGGGTTAAACCACATGCCGATCAGCACCAATGTTAAGAAGATAATCACGATGTAATTACTGACTGGGAAAAATAACGATTTAAATGGATGCTCGTGGATATCATTTTTCCATTTTTTGCGGAACTTGAACTGGCTGAATGCCATGGCTAACCACGGAACCATGCCGGGTAAAATACTGGCACTATAAATGTACAAAAATAATTTGGAATCTGGAAATAAGTAATTGAACAGAACGCCTACCAACAGTAAAGCGATTGTTGTCATAATACTGTTACGTGGTACACCGCTTTTCGAAATTTTAGCAAAAAATGGTGGCGCTTGTTTATTTTGCGCTAGTGTATACAGCATACGACCTGCACTATAGATACCGCTATTACAACCAGACATCGCTGCGGTAAGCACTACAAAGTTAATAATACCTGCTGCCGCTACAATACCTACTTTGGCAAATGTCAAAACAAATGGGCTTCCTGTTGTACCTACTTCATTCCAAGGATAGATTGTGACAATAACGAAGATTGCACCTACATAGAAAATCAGTATCCGCCAGATAATATTTTTAATTGATTTTTTCAATGTTACTTTAGGATTTTCTGCTTCCCCTGCGGTAATCCCGATCATCTCGATTCCCTGATATGCCGCTGTTACAATACATAAGGCGAATAAGAATCCTTTTAACCCGCCAGCAAAAAATCCGCCATGTACATACAGATTAGATAACCCAATCGGTACACCGCCATTACCCAGTCCAAAAAAGATCATGCCTGTGCCGATCACAAGCATCGCACTAATCGCAACCACTTTAATCATCGCAAACCAGAATTCAAATTCACCATAAAACTTAACAGCTGCTAAATTAGCCGCCGCAATAATGCCAACGCCAGCTAATGCTGGAATCCACTGTGGAATCTCAGGGAACCAGTACCCTACATAGATTCCGATCGCTGTAACTTCAGCCATCCCGACAGTCACCCATAAGAACCAGTAACTCCAAGCTGTTAGAAATCCAGCCAGTGGACTGATATACTTGTGAGCAAAAGTAGCAAACGAACCTGTTACCGGTTCAACGATTAACATTTCACCCATCATTCGCATCACAAATAACATAATCACACCTGCTGCCAAATAGGCGAGTAAAACCGAAGGCCCTGCCCATTGAATCGTACTTGCTGATCCCATAAATAGACCGACCCCGATGGTTCCTCCAAGGGCAATCAATTCAATATGACGTGTTTTGAGACCTCTAGTCAATTGCTTGGTTTCCAAAAAGAACGCTCCCTTTCAACTGTGTTCATCTTTACATTTTTCAATACTACACATGATTTTCTAAGATCTAACCCATTATGTACAACGATTATAATATGCTTATTAATGTGTTCGCTGTGACATACATTAACGCATTACAGAATTACTTCAACAAATTGTAAGGGAATATTTCAAGAAATACAACTATTATTATCACTGCAAACTACGTATTAAACTACAAAAAAAAGCAGACCTTTTCAAGTCTGCTTCCTTATTGTTATATGATCTGATTTCTACATCCTTTGATAAACAAAGAACTTTCGGTAGAACGCTATCCTTATTCAGATTTAAATTGAATCTGTTCTAAATAAAGACCTTCTGCATCTGCCATACCACCTGTTTGTAGCTTTTCTTTGGATAGCAAAATCGTAGGAATATCTGCTGCTTGCTTCTCCCCTAATCCCACTTCGATCAATGTACCAACCATTTTGCGTACCATATTATAAAGAAATCCATTTCCAGACACACGGAATTGTACAAATCCATCCACTACCTCGACATCTAATGTGTAGATGGTACGTAATGTATCTTTTTTCTTCGACTTGGCATTAGAATAGACTGCAAAATCATGTTCTCCCAGAAAATGAGCACAAGCCTCTTTCATTTTCGCGATATCTAGCTTTTTGGGAACATGCATACTGTACTTCCGCATAAAAGGATGGCTATACGCTTCATTCCATATTTTATAAATATACGTTTTGTTGGTCGCATGATAACGTGCATGAAACCGATCGTCGACTTTAGATACTTCTGTAATGCTGATATCTGCTGGTAAATAATGATTCAAAAAGTTAAAAATTTTGGACTCTGGCAAATCTTCTTTAATTTTAAAATGTGCGACTTGATGTAGTGCATGTACCCCAGCATCGGTACGGCTAGAACCTATAATTTCAATCGGTTGATCGACCAGTACAGAGATGGCTTTTTCAATCTTACCTTGCACTGTATTGTCGCTATCTCCAAGCCGTTGCCACCCTTTATAACGCCCACCATCGTATTGGATGATTAATTTGTAATTGTTCATGTGTACTCCCTTTGTGTTGGATAAAATAAATACTTTGAAGATATCTACTGTATCATATTATGTGTATTTCGTTTGGGTTTTAAATAATTGATTTTTAGTCTTCTATTTTTGTAGGTTCCCATGCGTAATTACAAGTTTCACACCTAGAAGTCATGCCACCCTTTAGTATTTTGATACATGTAAACAATGTGAATAGCCCTATTAAAATAATAATTCCGAACGCTATAGGATGTTCCATTAACTGATTATCTACTCCGTTAGCTATAATTATGCATATAACGGTACTCATAAAAAATAATAAAAAAGCAGGCCATTTTCCTGATCCTGTACTGACTTTTGCTGATCCACATCTCGGACAACGTTCCCATTTATACTCCACATTTCATTCCCCTAACATTATATAATAACTCTCCATAAGTGCTTGGCACTATAAGTACGACCTCATTCAATAAAAATAATTTTTCTAAAGCAAAATATCTTATATTTATGTATTACGACATATGTAGCTGAATATTTTACACTTCACAATTCATTTCTGCCAAAAATAGATTGTGAGCGATCACTCGCTTTATATTCTGCTGTGCTTGTGGCTGTACCGTAATCCCGCCCTGACGAGCAAGCAATATCCACCGCAGACAGGCAAGCGCTTCAAATAATTGTAATTCTTTTTCAGCTATCGGATGCTCTGCTAGATAAGCATCACGAAACACTTGAGCATATCGTTCTGAAATATAGATTTTCTGCAAAGTGATCGACCAGACCGCATCATATCTGGCATCCCCTAATTGTCCATTTGTCCAATCAATCACAGTATACCGATCCTGCTTATTCAAAATATTTCCCAGATGAAAATCACCATGAATAATACAACTCTGCTCTAACGTAATCATGGGCATAACCTGATATAGAATATCGCTAATATCTGTATACATTGCGATATCTGGAAAAAAGTAATCTACAAAATCGTATTTTGGCAGTAAAGCATATTCGCTTTCTGTAATCTCAACATGATGGATAGCAGACAATAAGGTAGCTGTCTGTACAATTTTCTTTTTGTTCATTTTGGTAAGTGCTGTTCCGTCAAATGTTGTTAGCAATACTGGATCTTGATCATCAAGCATCCCCCAACCTATCGGCTTAGATACAGCAATCCCTTTAGCCAAAAGAAACTGTAATAACTGATATTGTGCTCTCACATCCGGCTTCGCCTGTTGATTCCATATTTTCAGTACCAAGTCACCTTCAGCATATGACAACTTGATTACTTGTGCTTCAAATCCTTGATCTAGCGGATGCTGAGTTATCTCATCTGTGGATTGTAATAATGTATGTAAAAGATCATCTTGCTCATTCCACTGTATGTTGTGAAGGATAGTAGGCAACAAAGTTCCTCTTTTCTGGCAATATGTACTACCCGTATTTTACATTTATCTTATCATTTCTACAGATAGGATACATCTATGAAAGTGAAGTAATAGTATTCGATTTAGAATAAAAGTATTTATTATTTTAGACACAAAAAAGAGGAGCTTATGGCTCCCCTCTGTTGTTACCAATCATCTATTATGAATCCATCACACTGATTTTCTCTACTGTATTGGTATTATCCTTGTACCAGATCATCAGAATCTGCCCTGCTTTGAGATCAGATACTTTGAGTGTGGTTGCTGTGCTATTTTTGTTGCTCTGTGGCATCATCGCTGTGATTTGAGAAATAGATACCTCTTCGCCGATCGTTATCGTTTTCTCTACACCAGTTTTGCTCATAGTAGACGTACTGCCGTTTGATCGATCGGTTGGTAAAGTACGATCTGTATTCGGCGTATGTGTATCTGGTGTAATGTTGGAGTTAGGTGTAGTCGTCTGAGATGGACTCGACAGAACTGCACTATGATCATCCACCGCTGGGGAACGACGCTGTGCTTGCTCCATCACATCGATTGTCATTTTGCTCCCGTTCACAGCGACTATTTTGCCAATAAGATCAGCATTCATCATTCCGCGCAGAGCATTACGATTATTCCCGCCACCCATTCCACCTGTATTTAGCGTAATCCGTTGAGCTGTAATCGCACTACAAGATGTCAGCACCATCATTCCGCACAGTAATAACAGGAGTAGCGAGACAGGATATCTTTTTTCACGCATTTTAAGACTCCTTTCTAGCAGAAGATCGTAATCGTAAAAAGTCCTGTTGGATCAAACATTCATACGTATCTTTGAATCCCATATACGACAAAATAATGAGTAGTGGATAGACAGGATAGATATATCTAGACTTGATCTCCCATAAAATATAAAAACCAACAAATCCTAAAATCACCAGCACCAACGACACTTCATCGAATCGCTTCGTCCGCAGACTGCCGATCAGACGAATCAAAATAAAACAGTACATTAAGAAATTCATCGTATATAAGACCCAGAGTATCCCGCTACGGTAAGGTGAATTGCCTGCAAATAGCTCGGTAGCTGCTGTCGGATAACTATAACCACCCATAATAAAGCTAGCACGCTGACCACCAGAAGAGCCGTCATTGCCAATACCGTATCTTTCGATCTGATACGTACCTTCTGTCCATGTCCAGATGATCTTTTTATAATACATGTGTACCAGATCGCCAAAGCTAGCTGTCGATAATTTTTGAGCAATCGATTCTTTAAATAGTTCAGTACTCACTGCTTTGTTGTAGTCCGCATCTCGCTGGTAAATATTATAACTTTCACGGTTATCCCAGAATCCAATAGTTTTCAGATTAATCCCCATATTCAGCCACATATAGATCGGTGCTGCATTGGTGGTCGTAGAAGTCTGCACTTTGCCTGTGGTCTGTAACATTGTATTTTGAGTCCAACTTGGAATATTGAACAAGACGGCAAATAAGCATACAGATAGTATTACTTTTTTCCAGCCTAATTGCTTGAAATGGAAAAACAATGAGATCACAATCGCAAGTAAGAAAATAATGCCTATACTTCTAAAATAGTTCCCGATTGTCACTAAAATAGCAGCGAATAGAATATACTTGATCGACTTTTCTTTCATAAATCGGATACCAAAATACAACGCTGACGTAAGCAATGTCGTCGCAATCACATCATTGTAGATAAAGTTGCTCATAAACAAAGACGGAATATACGTTGCTGCAAATACGAGTACACCGTAATCATTGTCTTTGGAGTTAGGATTCAGCTGTTTGTAGATTAGATAGATCATCAAGGTCGTAATAAGAGCAAAACCAATATTAGCTAACTTAATCGTGACATAATTATCTGGAAACATCGCTAATAGTGCTTCAATATACAACACGGTCGAGTAATTAAAAGGAAACATATGCAGATACCCTGTCGTACCAAATGTAGAATAATCGCCTTTATACAGCATATTCATTGCCAGAGACACCACAGTCTGCGAGTCATCTGTCGGCAAGCGAGGAAATAGAAAAATAATCGCCACTTGAATAGCTAATGAACCTAAAAGAACCAGTGGAATCACAATCTTAGGGCGATATACATTCAGCTTCAAGCACAGACGATATAACATTACACTGAATACCAGTAATGCGATGATAAGCAGTATAAATGTACCTACATGCTGTTGCTGTAGCATCGGTGTGTCTCCATATACCACATAATTGTACTCTGCTCGAATAAAAAACGAAGATGCGATAAACAAACTGACAAAGAAAATCAGAATCACATACAACGTTTTTTGGATACCTTTTAACATCGAAAAACTCCTTTGCGGTAACATAGTAGTAGGCACACTAAACATGCCAGCGATATTTTAAAAATTGAATGTAAACTGTTCCCGTTCCATTCGTATTCACCCATCGCAAGCAAGTCTCATTCCCACTGAAAAATAGAGATATCCGCAATATCGATCTACTATTTTTCGGTTCATTTATACTATCTATAACGTTCTTATTCTTTCTCTGTTGCTTCTGAAATCTCATTATAAAGGCTCAACCTGAATTATTGATTAAAATAGAAGGCAACTGTAGACAATTTTTGAATGCTTCACCATAAGTACTGTATGTATTTCATCGTTTAAGGAGGTTCTAATATGAATTACGAGCAATCTAAATATCATATTGTAGAACAAGCTAATCTATATATTGCGAATCACCGCCACTATACATGGTTCCAACATTCAGGTTCTGTCTATGAATTGCCAACACTGAAATTATTAGATCTCAAAGGCATAACGACGTTTGCACCTCTACAAGAATTCCCCCATCTAAAAAGTCTCGAATTCGGTACAACCAACAGTACATTGACGATCCCGAATCTGGTCGGCTTAGATCAGGCGAGTCATCTGGAACGATTGGCTTTTGTTAGCAAAACCAAAATTAAGCGTAATATCGAAGTCATTGCCCAGCTCTCCAACTTGCAATCATTAGGATTATATAATGTACAACAGGCGTTGCCAGAGCATTTGCTATCTGCGCTGACTTCTCTACAATCAGTTAGCTTATCCAAGCACAATTACAATAGTTCAGCTTCCCTCCCTGCTTGTCTGGAAGAGATCAGCATCACTGTAGATGGTCTAGCTACGTTACCGTCTATTCCTCCTGCAACCGGTGTGAAAAAGGTATCGCTACACGGGAATCGCTGTGAGATAGATGCCCTTCATTCTTTTGCTATTTTTCCAAATGTGGAAGAAATCAAAATCAATGCTCCCAAAAAATTAACAGATCTTTCTTATGTATCACAGCTTCAGCGACTTAAAGTATTGGATATTAACTTCGCTCCTGTAAGCGACCTAACCGCTCTAGATCAACATCCAGCGATAGAAGAACTACGGTTACGAGGATCATGGGTAGAGCAACTAGAACCGATTACCCTTTGCCCTGCGCTCAAAATATTATATTTAGAAAAATCGAAGCTACACTCAATCGCAAATATACGTACGCAATGCCCACAACTGCAACAATTATGGATCTGGGGCACCAAAGTGAAAGACCTAAGCCCTTTAACAGACATGAATACTTTGCAAAATCTAGATGTAACCATGCTCAAACCCAAGTCGTGGGACTTCTTAGCAACATTGACCGGTTTAGAAGTGTTGGATTTATGCAAAACATCTTTTGCTGATCCTCATTTGTTAATGGAACTTCCGAATTTGAAAAAAGTACGGTTAGCAAATAGTGAGGTAGATGTAGCGTCGGATGAATATCACGCATTGAAAAATGCTATTTTGGCGCGAGGTGGAGTGCTCAAATAATAGAAGAATTAGATAGTTATTCTACTTAATATCTAGGAATATAAATATGTTCAATATCCATATCAATCACATAATGGACGTTTCTCTTTTCCACAAACGGAACAATGCTAAACTGATGTAATGTACAAAAGACTTCAATTTGCTCTTGCATCGTTGTTGTTTGTTGTAGAACTTGAGCATACATTTGTTTTAATTCATTCAGATTACAGTACTTACCGTAAATTATAGCTTGCTGAAAATATCCATCCATTTCTATAAATATCATCCAATCACGATTGAGTGCTAATCAATCTATATAGCTTAGAGTGGGTGAATCATGTGCTGAGATCGTTCTCTTCTATTTTAATTATAACTCTACCGTTTATCTACTCCTACTTATGTGTAATGGTTAGCAACGTTGTTTATACACATTTCAACGATTAGGAAAGGTGGGAAATGATATGTCTGAACATTTAACTACAGATCCAGAAGCGATTGAAACGGTCAGAGAACTGATTAAAGATATTGATACAGCTATGCTTACAACGATTTCGGGAGGACGTCTAGTATCCCGTCCAATGAAAACACAAGAAATCGAATTTGATGGCGACCTATGGTTCCTAACGAAAAAAGATACATCCAAATACGAAGATATTCTACAAGACCCTCGTGTTAACGTATCTTATGCAGGCAAATCCTATGTATCGATTAGCGGAACTGCTGAATTCGTCGATGATCCTGCTCGTAAAAAAGAAATGATCAATAAAATCATCGAAAAAATCCTAGATACATCTCCAGACGATCCTAACTTGTTATTGATCAAAATCCATACCGAAACAGCCGAGTACTGGGAAAGCGGAAGTGCTATCAAAATGGTCACTCATTTGCTCAAAAAAGCTGTCGGCAAAACTTCTGATCCAAAATCCGAACCCGGATTGAATGAGAAAGTAGATTTGAGTCATGCACCGAAGAGTTAAGGAATAAAAAAAGAGCCACTTTGCAAAAAATATGCGAAGGGGCTCTTTTTACTGTTTTCAATCTACATGTTCAGCCTATACGTCAGCAAGCATTTTAATTTCTAAAAGTAATTCAAAATCGTATTAATTTATTTCATTGTATCGCTCAATGGCTGTACTAAGCAGAGAATTGAAATTCTCTGGCGTCCCATCGGTTGTATCCAAAAACTGACCGCTTAGATCGGAATCGGATACAGGTTCTTTTTTATTGATACGTTCAATAATTTTTGAAGCGGCTGCTTTGGCTTCTGTAGCAGAATGAACATAATTTTCAATACTGAAGCTGTTCATGCCTTCTTTTTGTATCTGTTTCTGGTCTTTAGAAAGTGTTACAAGTGCATTCAAATCCGCAGTCATAAGATCGTATTTAGCTTTAAATTTCTTCATATCGAGTTCCAACACGTTACTGGCATTGATCCCTTGCTCACTCATTTCGATAGCCGTAGCTTCAGCATCAATCATGAATTTCAAAGCATTGTAACGGATCTGTTGGTCAGAATCTTTGAAATTTTGCAAATCAACTAAACGTTGCTCCGCATCCATTTTTTGTAGAGCTTTAAAGTAAGCTTTAGCTGCTTTCTCGTAAGCAAGATTAGTATTTATCAGCTTAGTGTGTAGCTGTTTACCTTTGGCAAAATCATCATCGACATAACCTTTACTATCATAATAGACTTTCATTTCATCGAGGACAGCTAACAAATCCTTGATCACTGGTGTCAGTTGGGTTACCGCAGAGTCAGCACTCGCAAAAGCAGGCTTACTTTTCGTATACCCTTGTGCTTGATCGATGACTTCCCGCTGCGATGCTGGGACATCAAGCATGATAAAGCTGAGGTTCTTCTCAATAACAGGCTTCTTCTCCGTTCCAAACTTCTCGAAGTAATGAAGTAACACCTCATTGATTCTACCTGTCATCAAATTGTTGAGCATGACATACGAATTGTATTTCTCGATTTTTTGGCTTTCACCTGTTTTCATGCCTACACCTGCCTGATTCATACTCGAACAAGCAGACAATACCGTAATAAGCAGGATACTGACCATAACAAAAGATAATTTTCTCAAAATAATGATTCCCCCGACGGATTATTTGACCTATTTATGTTTGTCTATACGTATAATGATGGTCTACTCTATATTAGAATGCTTTGGTGATCAGGTCTTGAGTCTAGAGTAGGGTAATTTATATACATCTATAGAAATAATATATTTTTTTACATTTTATATATTTAATGTTAAGTTAAATTATTATAAGCGAAGGAGGGCTAACAGTGATTTAAAAGTCACTACAAGTATAGACATTAACATTATTTACATCATTAGCTTTATAAAATCAAAAGTTCTTTATGATTGAAAGGGGTATTATGTTGAGCCAATCATCTGAACGCGTTATACGTCATTTTCAGCAGGAAGACCTGCCATTGCTCGGAGAATTATACGAATCAGTGCAAACGATAGAAGGTTCAACGTTTTGGTGGGTCGGAGATGAAGATAATTGGAGTAACGTTTATTGTGCATTTGAAGATGGAAAAATAGTTGCCAAAGGGCAAGTCAGTATTATCAGTGTGATCTCTACAGGCTGTACAGAAAAGAATAAGCATTGTATCTACATAAATCTTAAAACCCTATCAGAGCGACAACAAGATTATATTTTGTTAGATGAACTATATAACCCTCTTTTCAAAAGAGCGATAGAATTAAAATCAACATTACCTCCAGAGTATAAAACGATCCTTTGTATAGGTAATGATTCCAAAGAAACAGCGAACAATCAATTTTTTATTCAAAAAGGATATCGTCCTCTAAATAGCTTGTATCATATGACAAGAGATTTGACTCAACCCATACCTGAATTAACGTTATCTGAAGAATTTGAATTCTCCCATTGGAGCATGAATACATCCAGTGAAGAAAAAGAGTATCTTGAAATAGATACTGAAATTTGGCCTGACGCTCCATTAGGATTAGCATCCCTATCTGAACATAAAAGTAATGCTTTATGGACATCTATGATTGTCAGACAATCTTCAACTATCGTTGGTGGGTTGATGGTATGGCAAGAAAAAGATCATGGTGTGATCGAAGATGTATTTGTACGTGAACCCTGGCGCAAAAAAGGAATCGCACGATTTTTACTAACCAAAGCTTTGACCTATCTTCAAGATCATCAACTTCCTTTTGTGGATCTTACTGTTTTAACGACTAATCAATCGGCGTTAACTTTGTATGAATCGGTGGGATTTGGTAGGGATGGAGAAGAAGTCAGATATTTTGTATCACTTGATTAATACATCTTCTCTCTCTGCTTTCTTGCTTTGTATGATATTGTTTTATCCATCTCAAGCGGAACGATTCGAATATGTATATAAAAGAGCCACTCTCGATAAATGCGTAAAGTGGCTTTTTTAATATCGTTTATTTTCAGGTAATATCAAAAAAAGAAGATCGTGATGTCTAAAGGCGCAACCCATGAAAATACTGCACAATAGGATGCTTTAATTTAACACTGTCTGACATGCTCAAAATCCGCTTTTTCCCCACTCTTCGATCCATCAAAGCCAAGATGTTCAGTAAGATATCTTGCCCTTCTAAACTTTCATCAATCGGTGTTGCTAAAAATTTGGTAGCAGTCGCTGTAAAGTTCGATTTGCTAAGTGCCGTCTGCGCAGATAACAGTTCTTTGGCAAGCCCATTCATTTTGCGATTACGTGCCATTACTTTCAAACGGTCTTCAGGAACTGCTCCATTGGTTTCTTTGCGAAGTGCTTCGATCTCGTCCATGCTGATCGGAATGCGAAGATTCGGATCGTTTTTAATTTCTATTTCACTCTGGTACCAAGTGATCGGACTGGTTTTGTCATTCATATTAAAGATGTTCTTCTTATCTACCGTGATATAACAGTTGCCCGATTTGCCAGTCAGATAGCTATAACTGGTTGCCCGGTATTCCACTTTTCCTTGTAGTGCAGGAGCGAGAAAACCTTCTAAATTTTGCTTCAATTTACTCCAGGACATACTTCCTCCTATGTTGTGAAAGCCTGACGACCAGTTGAATGGCTGTCAGGCTGTATTTGTAATTCCTTATATAATTGACCTGCCAGAGTATACTTATAGATTTTGAGAAAATATATCACTCATTATTATAGATCTTAGCTCTGGAAATAGCTTGTATCATTACATTTCGACTGCACTTTCCACACTATCTACTTGCTTCGCCGCAAAATCATCAAGCAACGCTCGCACTTCATTGGTATTCTTGGCGCTCATCAGTTCATTTCTTAGCTCACTGGCTCCACGGAATCCACGAACGTAAATCTTGAAAAAGCGAGGAAGGGGCTTGAACGAACGAGGTTCGACTTCAGAATATTTATCATGCAGATCCATGTGTATTCTTAGTAGATCCAGTAATTCTGTACTGCTATGCTCTCTGGACTCTTGTTCAAACGCAAACGGGTTACTGAAAATCCCGCGTCCGATCATCACACCGTCTACACCGTACTGCTCCACTAATTTCAAACCCGCTTCCCGATCAGCAATATCGCCGTTGATCGTAAGTAGCGTATTCGGTGCGATTTCATCACGTAGCTTTTTGATCTCTGGAATCAGTTCCCAGTGTGCAGGCACTTTGCTCATTTCATCTCTCGTACGCAAATGAATCGACAGATTCACAATATCTTGCTTGAAAATATGGGTAAGCCAATCCCGCCACTCGTCCACTTCTGCAAAACCAAGGCGTGTTTTGACACTCACAGGCAGCCCGCCTGCTTTGGCTGCTTGAATAATCTCTCCTGCCAGTTCAGGACGACAGATTAGCCCGCTCCCTTTGCCATTCTCGGCTACATTCGGTACAGGACAACCCATATTGATGTCGATCCCTTTAAAGCCTTGCTCTGCCATACCAATACTCATTTGCCGAAAAAACTCAGGCTTATCTCCCCAAATATGAGCCACAATCGGCTGTTCATCCTCGGTAAACATCAACCGCCCACGCACACTATGATGCCCTTCAGGATGACAATAACTCTCCGAATTCGCAAACTCCGTAAAAAACACATCCGGTCTAGCCGCCTCACTCACCACATGACGAAACACCACATCCGTCACATCCTCCATTGGAGCCAGTATAAAAAACGGCTTCGGTAAATCATACCAAAAATTGTCTGTCATGTTAAAAATCCTTTCGTTCTATATGAAGAATCAGCTTTATCCTATATTGATTAGGAATTCCACCTCAAAATTTCATGTGATAGTTAAATATAAATAAGTACAATATGAAATAAGTTCATAGAGAAAATTCGTTAATCTAAAAGCTATTATACTAGATTACGCCAAAAAAAGAGAGGTTATTCCTCTCTTTACTATTTTCGAAATAGATTTTTAATGAAATTTAAGTAAGTCTCATAACTCTATTGAATTACGTATAGAAAAACCTAGCAACGAATCTAACGATAATTTTAACTTATGAGCTAATTATCTTTGATATCAAATCCGTAAATAACTTCACATAATATAACTTTATTTTCTTTGGCAATATCACATTAAAACAAGATCAACATAATGTCATGTTGATCTTGTTTTACTTTACTACAGCTGCTCTTAAAATCCATCTTTCAAGCTTTCTCTTGCATGAGCGAGCTTCAACTTCAGATCATCAAGCCACTACGGTGCATCTACTATAACTTCAACAGAAAAAACAACTTTTACATAATACTATTTTTCATTGAACTATACTTTTATTTTTTTTATTATGTTAGACTAAAACTTAATAATTTGACAGATTATAAATTATCTCTACAAATTTTAAAGTTATTTTCTTTTTAAAGAATTAAGAAGATTCTATATATAAATAAGATATAAATTTCATAAATATTACCCATCCAATTATTATCTAATTTGACTTCTTATTGTAAATCATGTTAAGGTTTTTTATGTATTACAGCTTGTATATACATATCAAAGATAACGGGAGGCGTAATTATGAAGAAAACAGCAATAATATTATCTAGTTTATTAGGTTTTTCTGCATTAGCTCCAACTGTATTTGTAGCTCCAGTTTCCGCTAGTGTAACATCTGAAAAATCCAGTATCGTTCAAGTCGAAGCAAACGAAATTTTTGATGCTCTTGATGATTTACAACCCTATATTTCAATAGAGTCTAACGGGTTGTACAAACTTGATGAGAAAGCGAAGAATGTAGTAAGTGAAGAAATTTTTAATAAGTACAAAGTAGCTTTTGATAAAATTAATAAGGATATTGATAAAGGAGTACTAAGTACAAAAACAGGAGATCTTACTACTGGACCTAGATATGAATTAGAAAAAAATAAAGACAATGTTATTACACCTAATGTTTTTGGTAATGCTTATGCTTGGGGATATGCTATCACCTTTAATCATGCTGAAACTGTAACTCAGGTAAAAGCATTACGATCTTCAGGTGTTGCAGGCGGATTAATAGCAGCAATTACAGCAGCAATTCCTGGTTTACAACCAGCCACTGTGGCGGCGGCTCTTGGTACAGCAGGTGTCAATGGCATAGCTCAATTATTTGAAAATAATGATAAAGGTAGAGGAGTCACCTTGAATTTACATGCTGGCTACTTTAACTTTACGAGTAACTAATGGGAACTTATCTAATTGTAGCTTTACTATTTGTAGCCATAGCCGCCGTGCTCTATGTAGTGAAGCGCAAAGACAAAAAAAGTAACTTATACGATGGACTGAGCTTAGGTATTTTAGCGGTATCTGTTATTCTTACACTTATGACACTTATTTCAAATAGTGGGGCTTACCAATGGGGAAGTTTTCTTCTTGTCTTGGCTGTATCTATTGTGATAGTACGTAGAATATTGACTGATCGTCAACATCGCAAAACTTCTAATAGCTAATAGATTTAAAATTGAGAATTAAACTTAGGAGATTGTGATTTATATTTCCAACAAAAAAGAGCCTAGTTGGCTCTTTTTTGTTGTGATTCAATTGATACAGATTATCTCTATTATCATGACTTTTCTTTATTATACAAACAAAAAAGAATTTATTATGTTTAATAAGATTTTTACTTAATTAAAATTTTCCACCTACTCCTTTGAATTTATCTACAAAGGCAGAAATCTTCTGAAAGACGCTCTGTTTTTTTGTTAAATATTGAGGGTTAAGTGGGCTCATTTTAGGAAGAATCGAATTAAGCTCCGTTCCATTTTCACTGGCATATTCTTTTTTTAATGAATTCAAAATATATCTTTTTGCAGACTCTTCATTAAGTTTCTCATTATTAATCAATTCTTCCGCTTCACGTTTTTGCTCAGTTTGAGCAAATGAGAAGAAGGCATCAATAATACTTGCTTTATCTTGAATACTGTCCAAATCAGCTTGGTTAATGAAATCAACTACTAAGCTTTCTTTTGCACGGTTTCCTACACTAGAGCGAATTAAACGACGTACCTCTTCAACCAATGAATCTTTATCTTTTACGTTTTTGTTTTTCTCAAAAATAAGTTCAAGAATGTAATCTAAGTTGATTTCTTGCGATTTCAGAAGATCTACCTCAAAGACAACATCATCCCAATCAATAGAGTCATTTCCTTTTTCTTTTCCTTCTTTTTCACGACGAAACCAATCACGTATATCATTGTAGGAAGAGCGGTAATCTTGAACAGCTCTTTCTTCTAACACTTGAGTCTCTTGCATAACAGCTATATCTTTATCCGTTACGTAATAAGAATCCTTAAAGTCTTCTAAAGCTTCAGGCTCAGTCATATCTACTGTTTGTAAGGCTTTTAACGCTGAATATTCATCATAATTCTGGAGGATATTCTCAATACGTAAATATTCACCAAATAATTTAGTGAATTCTTTCTTATCCTTTTCAGTAACAATTTCATCAACACTAGGAAAACGTTGCTTTAACTCTCTAACTACATCCGTGTAACCACGACGGGCTTTACCCGCTTCCACATCAGCGAATCCTTCCATATACTCTTTATAACTTTTTTCCAAAACCACATTTTTAGTGTTTTTATCTCCAAAACGAGTAATAGCATCTATGGTTGCTTGTTGTAAATCTCTAAAAGTAACAATATTCCCAAAAGTTTTGGTAGAATCATAAATACGATTTGTTCTTGAATAAGCTTGCATTAAACCATGATATCTAAGATTTTTATCAACAAATAAAGTATTTAATGTAGGCGCATCAAAACCAGTTAAAAACATTCCAACAACAATTAGCAAATCAATCTCTTTGTCTTTTACTCGTTTAGCAAGATCACGATAATAATTTTGAAATTCTTTATTTTCCACGCCATAATTTGTTTTAAACATTGCATTGTAATCTTTGATAGCTGAACTTAAAAACTCTTTTGCACTACTATCCATTGCTGAAGGCTCAAAAGTTTCATCAAGAATCTCACCTATCACTGTCTGCTCTTCATTAGCAGCAAAGGAGAAGATGGTAGCAATTTTCAGGGGTTTATTGCTTTCTTTTTGTAATTTATTTAACGATTGATAGTAGAGTTTGGCTGCATCAACACTGCTGACAGCAAACATGGCATTAAATCCTTTTCCATTCATGTTTAGACGGTGGGTTTTTACTCTGAAATTATTAAGAATATACTGAGAAATTTCTTTGATGCGTTCAGGATGTAGTAATGCTTCTTTATTTTCTGCTGCCGATAGCTTTTTTTCGTCCTGTTCTTTTTCGATCTTTTTGAACTTGGGACGTACATCATTGTAATCTACTTTAAACTTTAAAACCTTTTCATCTCTAATGGCATCTGTAATGACATAAGCATGCACCTCTCGTCCGAAGATAGAAGCAGTAGTTTCAGAACCTAACGCATTCTCCGGAAAAATAGGGGTGCCTGTAAAACCAAATTGATAGAACTCCTTGAATTTTTTTTGATGTTTTTTTGAGCTTCACCAAATTGTGAACGGTGAGCTTCATCAAAAATAAAGACCACTTGTTTATTATATATAGATAACTCTGGTTCACTTTTCATTAGGTTATTCAGTTTTTGAATCGTCGTTACAATAATTTTATTATCATCTTGTTCAATGTTACGCTTTAATCCCGCGGTACTTTCTGAACCATTAACACTATCAGGAGAAAAACGCTGATACTCTTTCATCGTCTGAAAATCCAAGTCCTTCCGATCTACAACAAAAAAAACTTTATCGATGAAATCCAATTCAGTAGCCAAACGAGCCGCTTTAAAACTCGTGAGCGTTTTTCCTGAACCTGTTGTATGCCAAATATATCCGCCACCTTCAAGTGTACTCCATTTTCTGGCTTGGTATGAACTTTTAATTTTCCATAATATTCTTTCTACCGCGGCAATTTGATAAGGTCGCATAACCAGCAGGTTGTCGCTCACATCAAATACAGAATATTGCAGTAGTACGTTCAATAAAGTATCTTTTTGAAAGAATGTAGCTGTGAAATCTTTTAGATCTTTAATTAAGATATTATCTGCTTTAGCCCAATTCATTGTAAAATCAAAACTATTCTTATCACGTTTTGTCGTATTTGCAAAGTAACGGCTATCTGTACCATTAGAAATCACAAAAATCTGTACATACTTAAACAAAGAATTCTCTGCATTAAAGCTCTCTTTGCTATATCGGTGAACCTGATTGAAGGCTTCTCGAATCGCAACCCCACGCTTTTTTAGCTCCACCTGTACTAAGGGTAAGCCATTGACTAAGATAGTGACATCATATCGATTAGCTTGCGTTCCTTTTTGTCCAAATTGGGAAATAACCTGCACTTTATTATGAGCAATATTGTTCTTATCTACTAGGTGAATATTCTGAATATGTCCATCATCAAAGACAAAGTCATAAATATAGTCATTGTGAATTTTACGGGATTTATCAATATGATTATCACTAGGTTTGTCTAAATACTGTTCACAAAACCGAATCCATTCGGCATCTGAAAATTGCACTTTATTAAGATCTTGCAGCTGCATACGAGCATTTATAAGCATTTGCTCAGGCGTAGTTACATTAGGAAGATATTCATAGCCTTGATCACGCAAATCCTGAATCAGTTCTCGCTCTAAATTAGCTTCTGTTTGATAGCTTACCCCTTGTTCTGCTATCTTGCTATATTTATCCAGAACGATATAGTGATTGGATTCTGCGATGGATTTGTAATCGCTCATTCATTGCCCCCTACTTCAATTTCTTTTCTTCCATCTTATTTAAAATGATATTTTTCCTTAAGTCCTTTTAGTAAATAATTCAAAACACGTTTATCGTCATCTGATAACTCAGCTACTTCATCTCCTGATTGTTTTGAATGACTTGAAATATTAATGATCCTTGTAATATAAGGTTCAGGATTTCCCTCTGTAATTTTATTTAATAGTTCCCCCCAGTTGTCATAACCTAAAAATGTCGATGTTTTCTCCAAAATATTTCTAAGAAAATTGAAATGATACTTTTTTAATTGATTTGTTTCAATAGCTTTCTCTATTTCAGTTTTTAAAGCTAGATGATACGAAAAAGGAGAATCATTGCTTTGAGAAACTAATTCAAATTCTCCATCTTCGTTTTTTTTAAGAAAATATTTTTTAAATGTATTTTTCTTAAACTCATTATGTAACACATTATAAAACAAAGGATTATGTGTGGTAATAATAAATTTAAGGTTTGACTTACTTGACTTAATCAATTGTGCCAAATTTACTGCTAATTCAATCAAACGATTATCATCCAATGAACTTACTGGATCATCTATAAATACATATTCCAACTGATTAAATTGATCTGTTTCTCTATCACTTGGTTCAGCTACATTTAATACATCAATAACTTGTTCAAGTAGAGAATTAAAAACACACCATACAAAGTTACTCTCTTCACCTTTTGAGATTTTAATGTTATCTGAAATCTCATCATTACCACGTTCATATGAAAAGTTTATTTCTGTAAAAGCCTCTACTGTTATATTATTCCCATTCTTATCTTTAATAGAATATTCTTCATTAAAATGTGGAGTTAATTTTTCATCGGTATAGTGTTGAAAATTAGAAATAATATTCCTATCTTGTCCTTGCTCTTCTAAAATCCAGTTTGTAAAAGTATTAGGATGAATTTTAAGTTTTGGTTGAGTATCATTTTCTAAGTCATTATCCCAATAAAATAAATCTTCCGTAAAAGCATTATAATAAAGATAATTTTTATCCACTACTTCCGATAATTCTAACTCCGTGCCCCCATCTAATTTCGTTGATAATAAAGATTTGAACTCCCGTGAAAGCCTAGTTTTCCCCGTCCCATTAAAAGCATAAATCAACTGAACTTTTACATCAGATTCACTCGCATCTTTAGCGTTGGTTTTATGTTTAGCGTCTTTCAGCGTTTGTGCAATATCAATTAATGACTCCCCCATATTACACCTCTACCTTCTCTTTTGGAAAACTGAGAAGCATGTTACGGTAAAATTCGTATTGCTTTTTACGCAATTCTATTTCGCGAGGTAAACCCTCGATAATCGACGATGTCAAAGTGTCGAATTTATCAAGGACAAAGACAATACGTTCTTGTTTTTCAAGGGAAGGGATCGGGATTTTCGCTTTAGCCAAACCGTTTGCATTTATCGCTGAGATTTTTCCCGAAGAAATATGTTTCTTAATTTGGTCATGAAATTGCTTGGTGCGTAAAAAGTAAGAAACATATTTAGGATTCAAAGAGCTTCTATATGAAAAACAAGCATCATGAATAACAACTTCCGTATTGCCAAGCCAAGCAGTACCTTTCCCAATATCTTCAATCGTTTCTCCAGCAGCAACAATTACCACATCGCCATGATCTGCAACTCTTAACTTTGAAGCTAAATCATGACTAACAAATGATTTTGTCTTTTCTGCCCAGATATTATAATGCGTATACATTTCACCATAATGAATACATGGGAAACCCTCTGAAAGCATATCGGTTTTTACAAACCTCTTACCTCGTGTAAATTGACCTATATCTCCTAACTCCCTCCATTCAACCTCATCCTCTTCAAAGGTCAACAACTTATCACGATAATACTCATATTGCTGTTTACGAGCTTTAAGCTCTGCTTTAAGCTCTGCTGTAACCTCTGTTAAGGTTTCCAAAATACGAACAATTTCTTCTTGCACTTCAAGCGGTGGGATCGGAATTGGGAGATTTTCAATATCTTTTGCTTTTAAATATCCTTGACCCGAATTGTTCTTAACTAAATTAAAATGACTTTTCATTTTCGGTGAATCAAAGAAATGTAAAAAGAAATCACTGTTTACTAATTTAGTATCTAGTCGAATTAGATACATATTTTGACCATAAAAATCTAAATCGGTTTTTTTCACTCTAGCAACTTCCCCTATTGTACCAATCATACTAATTAAAATATCACCTACTAGTATGGGTCTATTACGAGATAGTTCTAAGTAATCAGAATAAGAAATAAATTTAACTTTATCAAAATTAATATTACCACCTCGTATATTCTTTGAGGTAATGTATGGGATTTCTCCATCTTCATTAAATTTTGGCGTAGTAGGCATAATCCAAAAATTACCAAAAATTATCTCTTTAATACTTTTCCACTCAACCTCAACCCCATCAAGCAATTTCTCCATAAAGTTCGACTTAATCATGATTCAATCACCTCAATAATCTCATCAATTTCAGCACGAAGCCTATCTATCTTTGCTACAGTTGTTTTTATCTCTGCATTCAGCTTATTTATATCAATGACTTCCCTAGTATCCCTCGCTTCCACATAGGAACTCACAGATAGATTATAATCATTTTGAACGATTTCATCATAATCAACTGATTTTGAAACATGTTCAGCATCTTCTTTACTGTCAAACATTTTCATAATTTTCTCAATGTGTTCATCTGGAAGTACATTATTATTGGTTCCCCTTTTATAGAAATCTACTCCACTTGCATCTATAAACTGAGTTTTATTATCAGTTTTATGCTTAGAGAGAACTAAGATATTAACAGCTATAGAAGTCCCATAAAAAAGGTTGGGCGCTAATGAAATAACCGTTTCAACAAAGTTGTTATCAATCAGGTACTTTCTAATTTTCTGCTCTGCACCACCGCGGTAAAAAATGCCAGGGAAGCAAACGATAGCCGCACGACCTTTACTTGAAAGATAACTAAGCGTATGAAGAACAAAAGCGAAATCGGCTTTAGATTTTGGGGCTAATACACCAGCAGGAGCAAATCTTTCATCATTAATAAGCGTCGGGTCATCACTACCAATCCAATTTACAGAATACGGTGGATTCGACACAATAGCATCAAAAGGCTTTTCGTCGCCAAAGTGAGGGTCTAATAGCGTATTTCCCAAAGCAATATTAAATTTATCATAATTTATATTGTGTAAAAACATATTCATACGAGCAAGGTTATACGTTGTATGGTTAATTTCCTGTCCATAAAAACCATCTTCGATAATGTGAGCATCAAAATGTTTTTTAGCTTGTAATAGCAATGAACCTGAACCAGCGGCAGGATCATAAATTTTATTAATCGTTGTTTGCTTGTGTACTGCTAATTGAGCAATAAGCTTAGATACACTCTGCGGTGTGAAGAATTCCCCTCCAGATTTTCCAGCATTGGCAGCATAGTTAGAGATTAAGAACTCATAGGCATCACCAAAAAGATCAATATGATTATCTTCAAACTTACCAAAATCAAGCCCTGCAACACCTTTAATGACAGCAGCTAAACGACTATTTTTGTCTGTCACCGTATTCCCCAGTCTATTACTTGTGGTGTCGAAATCAGCAAATAAGCCTTTAATGTCTAGTTCAGAGGGATAGCCATTTGCTGAACTTTCAATAGCCTCAAATATAGTTTTCAACTCTGTATTCAGATTTTTATTTGTTTTAGCAGTTTCTGCAATCTTAGCAAACAGCTGACTTGGATATATGAAATACCCTTTTGTTTTAATCGCATCTTCTTTAATTTCTTGCGTTATAACATCATCTGGAAGTTCTACATATTTGACGGTTTCATCTCCAGCTTCAATATAGCTAGAAAAGTTCTCGCTAATAAAACGATAAAACAGCGTTCCCAAAACATATTGTTTAAAATCCCATCCATCTACAGAGCCACGTACATCATTGGCTATTTTCCAGATTTGAGATTGTAATTCTTTACGTTGCGCTTCACTTGACATTGGTATACCTCCGATTTTTACAATGAACACTTTCAAAACTCCGAATTTGCTCTGTTTTTTACTTTTCTAGATATGGATCTTAATTTTTTCCCTTATACGTATATTACCTTTTAGATTTCCTAATTTTGTTTATTATTTTAATTCTAGCTTATCAAAATATTAATTTAAGAAACTAGTAAGAAAGCAAAACCAAGTGTATCTTTAATTCGTCCCCAACTCACCTACTCGAAACCCCGCCGCACCAACACCGCCACACTCTCCACATGCACCGTATGCGGGAACATATCCACCGGCTGAACTTCTACCGTCACATACCCACCGTCTTCCAACACACGCAAGTCTCTCGCCAACGTCGCTGGATTACACGACACATACACCACACGCTCCGGTTGCATCGCCAAGATCGTCTCTAACAACCTCGGATCGCATCCTTTTCTCGGTGGATCGACGACGATCACGTCCGGTGTAATTCCATTCTCTTTCCAACGTGGAATCACATCTTCGGATGCACCGACTTCAAATTCGACATTCGTCATCCCATTCAATACCGCATTAGAACGTGCATCTTCTATCGCTTCTTTTACAATCTCCACGCCATATACTTGCTTCGCATGTTGCGCCAAAAAGAGTGAAATCGTTCCTATACCACAATACGCATCAATAACCGTTTCTTTCCCTGTCAGTCCAGCATATTCAACGGTCTTGCTATATAACACATCCGTCTGCACCGGATTCACCTGATAAAAAGAACGTGCCGATATCGCAAACTTCACATCACCGATATAATCGTGGATTACTTCGCGTCCCCATAATACTTTGGTGGTATCGCCGAAAATAACATTGGTGGTCTTGGTATTCACATTCTGGCAAATACTGACCACCTGTGGCATTTCGAGACGAATACGGTCGATCCATTCGCTTGGGCGTGGTAGACGTTCTCCATTGGTGACGAGGACAACCATCATCTCACCGGTACGGAAGCCGACTTTGACGACCACATGACGCAGTAGACCTGTACCTGATTCTTCATTGTATGCAGATACTCCTAGCTCTTTGCCGATCTGTTTTACTTTGGCAATCAGTTCATCGTTGCGTGTATCTTGAATGAGGCAGGTATCCATATCAATAATACGGTGACTGCCACGCGCGTAGAATCCAGCAACCAATTGACCATTGATTTCACTGATTGGTACTTGTGCTTTGTTCCGATAACGCCACGGCTCAGCCATTCCCAGTGTTGGTAAGACTTTGATTCCTTTATTTACTGACTCGTTCTGTGTATCTGCATTGTGATTGGAATCAGGATGGACCTGTTCGTCTATCCGTACATTCAGTTTACCAATCCGTTGTAAATTATCTATCACATGCTGACGTTTCCATTCCAATTGAGCGTCATAACTCATATGTTGTACCTGACAACCACCACATTGATTATAGATCGGGCAAGGTGCTTCTACGCGATCTGGACTGGATTCTAGGATAGCGGTCATTTTGGCATAACCATATTGTTTTTTCGTTTTGAGTACTTTGGCTTGAATCTTCTCACCGGGCAAAGCGCCTTGAACAAACAGTGTATATCCTTCTGCTCGACCTACGCCTTCTCCATCGTGATTCATGCCGATAATTTCTAATTCCAACTCGTCATTTTTGGCAACGGGTAAGTTCGCCAGCGCAAGGGCTGTCGCTTGACTCGGTTGTTGCCGATTATTGCTATATTTTCTGCCGCCTCTGCGGTCTTTACTCATCTTATTTGGCTCCATTTCTTTATACACATGACTGCATTTCATTAATTATTCAGGTCTATCCAACATCTCACTCCACAAACACATTGTCCACTACGAATGGACATTCCGAAGAACAATTCCTCTAAAGATTGTATAGAAAAATACCTATACTTACAATAACTATCGTTATCTTTTCCATATATTATTACACATATCAAAAAGACATTGTTCTAAATGTGGTATAATCATCCCTTACTGACATCAGGCATACTGCACGCTAATGAAAATATGGAATAATACAACAACTTTTAGAACAACATCTTTAGAGTAACTTTTTCAACTGTATATCTTACAACCTATCACTATCGATCTACTTGAGATCCGAGAACACTTGCAATTTCTGTGGCAAAATCTCAAAAATCCCCGGTAATGATCCACCGAGTTCACCGTCTAGATTAATTTGTACATTATTACTAGGCGCTTCAATCTCTAAGCGATCGGTCTGGAAATAAATAATCTTCGGATCGTTAAGGTGCTCACCGCGGGCTGCAATAGAGATGAGGCGGATAAATTCAGCAATATTACACTTTTTGACACCAATAAAATCTAACAGTCCATCGTCTATTCGGGCTCCAGGAGCAAGCTTTTCAAAACCACCTACTGAATTGGTATTGGCAACAAGAAAAATCATAAACTCCTCATGCAGTGGTTCTTGACCGTTCGCTGTAATCTTCAGCTCGGTAGGCGTTAAGTTGACGACTTTTTCGATGCCTTTCATATAATACGCCATCTGTCCGATCATCGTTTTGAGTCGACTGGGTACTTCGTATGTCAGCTCAGTGAGTGATCCTCCACCTGCTATATTGATAAAATACCGATCGTTAAAGCGACCTACATCAATTGGTCTTGCATTTTGACGAATTACTAAGTCACAATAGTCTTCCCAATTCTTGGGCACGCCTAATGCACGTGACAGATCGTTGGTTGTTCCCAATGGAAATACGCCCAATGGCGGTGGGTTATCATATTCTGCCATGCCATTAATCACTTCGTAAATCGTGCCATCGCCACCAGCAGCAATAATCAGATCATATCCATCTTCGATCGCTTTGGAAGCAGACAAAGTCGCATCGCCTTCACCTGTTGTCGCATGACAACTGGCTTCGATTCCACCTTTGTCTAACCGATCCAAAATATCCGGCAATCGGCGCTTCATTTCCTCCCGACCTGAAGAAGGATTATATATCAGTCTCGCTTTTTTCATTCCATCATGCCACCTAATATGAATTATGTTGTCATCAGTTGGTTCAACAGTGACTGAATCTGACGCTCCATCCAATGAGATAACAGTGGATGTGGCAATAATGCTGTACCTGCATATTCATAGCTTAACCCTTCTACACGCCCGGGAATCACTTGATTCAGGAATATCCCTTTACTTAGAAATAGAGGAGCAATCAGCACTTTGTAGCCGCGTGCTGTCCATTCTTCTGTTTTGGCACGCAGACTATCTGGATTGAGCAATGCATAATCGGTATGTGCCACTTCACTCACCTGTCCTACTCGCTGAGCTAGAGAAGATATCCCTTTCTCCCAGCGTTGTCTGAATCCGTCATGAATACTGCCGTGACCCACAACCAACACCACTTCATTCTCAGGGGCAACCGATAAATCTTTCACTTGATCCCAGACCATACGAGCGATATCTTCATCATCATCGGCTGGATAACCAAAGTGAACTTTCGCTTGAATCGTAAAAGGTTCCAGATCGGTCTCGCGATCAGGCGTTTCTTTGACACCCAAAGCATAAGCGATTTCGTCCATATGTGTACTACCAGAGGACACAAATAGCGGAACGACTAATAGATCTGTAACTCCTTGCGCTTCCAGTTCATTGATTCCATCCTGAATAAATCTTCCCGGAACATTGTCCAGGAAGACTGCATTGACAGGTAGATCGCTTGGCAGATGGATATGAGATACTGCTTCATCGATCTGCTCCATCCAAGATGGTTCCGGCGAGCCATGACTAATTATTAATACACCGGGCTTCATAGAGATTACCTCCCTAGACGTTCCAATGTCATTTTATAACCATCATTACCATAATTCAGGCAACGTTTTACACGGGAAATGGTAGCTGTACTTGCACCCGTTTCTGCTTCGATCTGGTTATAGGTTGAACCTTTGCCTAACATACGAGCCACTTCAAGACGCTGTGATAAAGACTGAATCTCATTCACAGTGCATAGATCGTCAAAAAAGACGTAACATTCTTCTAAATTTTTTAGTGTCAAAATCGCTTCGAATAATTGATCAACACTTTTATCATCAAGTTTTTTAAGTTGCACGATGTGATCATCCCCTACTACGGTTACTGTACCTACATTGTATATATTACTGGGTATTTTTTCAAGCATTAACGATGTACAGCATTACAGAGTACCAGATTTTGTTTGAGCAGAACAATTATTTAAACCATCCACGTCTTGTAAAAGCAGTCATCATCCCTGCTCCCAAAGCAAACATCAGCAATAGCACGCCAAAATAGCCATACTTCCATTTCAGTTCTGGCATATTTTCAAAATTCATGCCATAGATACCTGCGATCAGCGTCAACGGCATAAAAATAGTTGTGATCACCGTCAATGTTTTCATAATCGTATTCATTCGATTGGAATTAAGCGAAATATAACTATCCCGCAGATCTGAAGTCATTTCACGATTCGACTCGATCATATCCGACAACTTCAGTAAATGATCATAGATATCGCCAAAGTATGAATGATGCTGATCGACCTTCTGAATATGTTGTGAGTTAATAACCCGGTACATCAAGTCACGCATTGGAATAATCGTTCTCCGTAGTTTCAGTAGACGAGAACGCAGTACAAATACTTGCGCTAACAGATCATCTACCGGTTCATCTGGCCCTGTATTTTCAAGTTCATTCAATTCATCTTCAATCTCGTACACACAAGGGAAATATTCATCTACAATTTTGTCAGTAATGATATAAGCAGCGGCTATTGGCCCATTTGCCCAAGTGGGACGTGCTCCCTGTTGACCATAGCTAATAATACGTTGCCATGCCGTCTCAATCTCTCGCAGTTCCCCATGATGAAAGGAAACCAAAAATTTATCGCTGACAAATAAATCGACTTCTTCGACCAATAACGTCTCTGGATGCATCGCATGAAGAACTAGAAACTGCACCTCGCCATAATAATCGATCTTCGGGCGTTGAAGCACATGCAGACAATCTTCTACTGCTAATGGATGAAAATGAAAAAAGGTACTTAACTTCTTGGATTCTTCAGCGGTTGGCTGATTGAAATCGACCCAATACCATAAGTAGTTACCCGACTCTATCTCTTCTAATTGAATATCCTGAATAATCTCATGTTCTTGCGTCACGCCAAGAATGCGAATCATGAAGCGAGTTCACTTCCTTTATATCAAATATAGACGGATTAGCGTCTGTCGTTATTTTCATAAGCATCTCTGTTCCACTTAGAATCGCACAAAAAACCGCCGTTCGCAAGAAACGGCGGTAGTGATCTATAATGATCCGATTTTATTTTAGAACAAATCGAATAGTACTTTGAAAATAAGTCCAGATAAGATCGCTGCAATTGGAATCGTAACGATCCATGCAATCACGATCCGTCCAGCAAGTCCCCACTTCACTTCACGGAAGCGCTTGGCAGAACCTACACCTAGAATAGCTGATGTAATCGCATGCGTTGTACTTACAGGCAAATGAGTCAGTGTTGCTGTAAAAATAACCGATGCGGCTGAGATATCAGCTGCAAAACCGTTAATAGGCTCGATTTTGAAAATTTTGGTTCCCATTGTTTTGATGATTTTCCAACCACCCACAGATGTTCCCAGTGCCATCGCTGTTGCTGCTGAGATTTTAACCCAAAGCGGTACATCTAGATTATCCTGAACACCAGCTGCGACTAGAGCAAATGTAATAATACCCATCGCTTTTTGCGCATCATTCGTACCATGTGTAAATGATTGAATCGCTGCTGTCAAAATTTGCATTGTGCGGAACCCTTTATTGACGCTATGCGGGCTACGTTTAGCAAAAATCCATTTCAGAATCGTCATTACGATATAACCGATTGCAAAAGCAATCAACGGTGACAAGATCAATCCTTCAACAATTTTGATAAACCCACTCCAGTTCACAGAACTTGAACCTGCTCCAACAAATACAGCTCCTGCTAGGGCACCGATCAAAGCATGTGAAGAAGAAGAAGGAATACCGAACCACCATGTTGCTAAGTTCCAGATAATTGCAGCTATTAGTGTTGCAATAACGATTTCTATACCGTTATCCAAAGTCGCCGGATCAGCAACACTACCGCCGATCGTTTTGGCTACGCCTGTGAACGTGATCGCTCCCAGAAAGTTCATTACTGCCGCCATCAGAATCGCTGTACGTGGCGGTAACGCTCGAGTAGAAACCGATGTAGCAATAGCATTTGCTGTATCATGGAATCCATTGATAAAATCGAACGCCAAAGCCAAAAACACGACGATAGCCAGTATCCATATTGAGGTTTCTACCATATCATTCATCGCCCAGATGGATCTCTTGCACTCCAATCAAGAGAATCTGCGCAATCCTACCTCCTTAGTTATCTGTTACAGATTATTGCATCTCTGCATATTACATCCATCTATACTCAGCAAAATGGATCATATGCTTATCTTGTAAGCAATCTTAGGAATTGCGCATAATAATAGATTCGAGTCTATTCGCTACATCTTCGCAAGCATCAGTCGTTGTTTCCAAACGCTCATATATTTCTTTTTTCTTAATTAGTTCAATCGGGTCTTTCACTGTGGCAAACAAATCTTTGATACAGTTACGTAATACATCATCACCCTGGTTTTCCAGATCGTTCAGACGAATCGTATGTTCACGAATAGCCAACAGCTTTTTATGAGACAACAAATGAATAGCTTTTTGAATTTCATAAGCAGATTCACGCAAAATTTCAGCAAATTGAACAATATAATTATCTGGCTCAGTCATATGATACATATCAAAACGAGAAGCACATGCTTCTAGACCGTCTAATACATCATCCATCGTTGTCGTCAAATCCATAATATCATCACGCTCAATGGGTGTGATAAATGTTTTGTTCAGTTCGGTAATAATGGTGTGCGTGTAATCATCACATTGATTCTCGTAAATCTTCATTTGCTTCGTAAACTCTGGAATATCCTTCAAGTTAGGTACTTGTTCCGCAAAGTAATCTGCAGCTTGCACAATTGCATCTGCCATGTTCTCCAGCGTTTGAAAAAAGATATCCTTTTTCTTAACACGCATTTCTATAACCCCTTTTCGAAATTTTGCCGAAAAATGTCGTAAATTAGAATTATGAAAACAAAATGATTTCATAACAACCTTTGTTATCTTATCAATCTGTACATAGGTTTGTAAAGATTCTGTTTACATTTATCATACAAAAATCATACAAAAATCGACTTTAATTCGATCATCACAGCATTTTTTACCTTTTTCATCCATTTTCGTTCAACTTTTTACCATCTATTGTCAAATGATTTTCGAATGATGGGCTGTTAGGAACAATATTGTAATACGTCACACCGGGTACAAAAGGCACTTCTTGACCATTACTGCTAAAGCGAATCACATCTCCACTTTTCTTGCTCCATTGACCTTTGATCTGCTGACCTTGTTGAAATAACATCGCTTCTCCACCGGCATTAAGATTTAAGCTTAATCTGCCAATATCGTCTAATACTTTGTAATCTCCGCCCAACACCATAACATTCGAAGCAGTTAAAGGCTTTCCACTATTTAGATCAATATGCGGTTCATTATTCATACTACGTGTGTAAAGTCCGGTGGTGGAATTATATTTATACCCGACTTTATAACTTTCTAGCAAAAATTGAAGTTCGATCAATGACGCTTTGGTTGCTGTCGTGGCAGAGGATGTTGAGCTTGAGTCATTAGCACTAATACTATCTTTATTATCGGCAGAAACGGTATCTGCTTTGAGTGAATTAGTATCGGTTGGAAGTGAAGAATGATCTGTATTTAGTGAATCGGCTGTTGTACTTGTTGAAGATTTAGCAGTTGTAGAAGGTAGAAAAGGATAGGTTGGAATCGTGATCTCTTGTTTGTAATTTTTTTGGAGTGCACCTTTACGTAACTTCTCTTCATTTGTATATAAATTATGAGGCGCTTTACGACTGGAATCTCGCCAGAATGGAGCACTTGCATTGGTGATTTCATCTAAATGCTCTTTCTTTCCTTGTTGCAATATACTGTACGCTTCCGGGCTACCTCCGGCATGAACAAGCAATGCGCCTACACTTTCCCCGATGCCGATCAAATACGGACGAATACTCCGCACAGGGCCGATCGTCACATCCCCATGATAACTCTGATATACAGCGATCAGACGAGTGATTCCTCCTTCGGCTAGCACTTCATAGACCATATCTGCTTGTGCTAATCCTGATTGTGGACGTGCCGCAGGTGCATTGTTAATCATGACCGCAATCGGTCTAGCTAGAGAAGGTTGCTTTACAGGTAATCCGGTAAGTGGAGCGGTATAGGCCACTTCTGCTGGCTTTTCTGGTGCGATCGGTTCAGTTACTTTGGCAGGTTCAGGTTGTTGCTGTGGTGCAGGTGTAGCCACTTCAGCAGACCCGCAACCGATCAGACTAGCAGTGAGTACAAGTGGAATCGTCCATTTGCTTACTTTCCATAATCCAGATTGATTCATTACAATAGTATCCCCCTCAGTGATTAGCATCATTATGCAATGTAGCAGATCGTTGTCATCTGCACAGTAGGATACATTCCTACTATAGAACACACATATGAACTTCAAATGAATTAAAAATCAGCTGGCTGTTTATGTACAAGCAGAAGATGTAAAACACGGTCTACTTCTTATTAAAACATAAGCTTCTTCTATATAGAATACATATGAGGTAATTAACGAATACCATCATCCAAACATCTACTTCATTTATATATACCATATTTTAACAGTTCAATAATAAAATATTAAAAATTTATCTAAGATTGTGATTTTTATCACATTTTAAAATTTAGTTGTGATTTAAAATAAAGACATGGAAGAGATGATCATCACCAACTCAACAAGTTAGCACAGACTTACAAAAATAAAACATTATTCAGGGGAGTGGCAATCATGAACAGATGGCTAAGAGAAAACAGTGTGGCAATGTGGTTATTAACTATACTACGGGTATATATCGGTTTTAAATGGATCGCTGGTGGATGGGAAAAATTAAGTGGTGGCGGATTCGATGCTACTGGATTCTTAACAGGTGCTATCGCTAATACAGGCGGAGAACATCCAAGTGTACAAGCAGGCTGGGGCGCATTTTTACAACATTTCGCTTTACCAAATGTAGCACTATTCAATGTTCTTGTTCCTATCGGTGAATTCCTTGTCGGACTTGGATTAATCTTAGGTGCATGTACTACACTTGCAGCACTAATGGGAATGGTAATGAACTTCGCATTCTTGTTCTCGGGCACTGTAAGCACCAACCCTTACTTGTTACTTGCTGAAATTTTCATTATCGTTGCTGGTGCAAATGCTGGTAAAATTGGTCTAGATCGCTGGATCGTTCCTTACTTACGCACTCGCTTCTTCAACCGTCGTAACAAACAACAAGACACCTTGCCTAATCAGCATAAAATCGCTTAACGATATAAATAATCAAATCAATTGGCTTCTATAGAATGATCGATGTTATTCGCAGTAACATACAGATCATCACAAGGAGAACAGAAAAACCTACTGTACAATAGATAAAAAAATAGAAATCCACTTGAAAAGTCATTCGCTACACCGTACTTTAAGCTACGGTATACAGAATGACTTTTTTGTATTTTATTTTGAATAATTTCTATTCGAATCAACTTCAAGCCGTCTATTACTGCTTTTGATTGGCAATAAAGTGCTTGGTGAGTGTATTCAATCGCTCCGTAGCTTGCTCGACGTTGTCTTGTCCTGCAATCGCAGATATTACTGCTATTCCATCGGCTCCAGCGGTCAAGATCGGCTCTGCATTATCTGCATGAATACCACCAATACCCACTAATGGAATATGTATCTGATGGTTCTTAAGAGCTGTAATCGTACGTGTTCCTTGTACGGCTTCGGCATCAGCTTTGGAAGTGGTCGGATAGATCGGTCCTATGCCTAAGTAATCAGCTCCATCTTGAATAGCTTGTCTAGCTTCATCGACCGAATGAGCAGATACGCCAATCATCTTATTTTGCCCAAGACGTGCACGAATCTGATCGGCAGGTATATCTTCTTGCCCTACATGAATTCCATCGGCATCCAATGCAATCGCTAATTCAATATCATCATTCACTATAAACGGAATCTTATGCTCTCTACAGATCTGTTGAAGAGATTCAGCCAGTTGGTAGTACGCTTGCCCTGTGAGTGCCCCGACCCCTTTTTCACGAAATTGAAAAAGAGTAATCCCTCCTGCGATGGCAGATGTTAATACTTCTTCTGGTGGTTGTGTACAATTGACACTACCCATCACTAGATAAAGGCGTAAATACTGGCGCAATTGGTGTTGATCTGGCTTAGACATTATAGACCCGGCTCCTTTGTTGATACGCAAAATGATTAGTAGGCCCATGATCGGAACCAATTCCCAGTCCATCTTCAATCGCGGCTTGAATAAATTGCTTGGCGGTATCTACAGCTTCATGGATCGATTTACCTTGAGCTAATGTTGCCGTCAATGCCGCTGAAAAAGTACAGCCTGTCCCATGCGTATGCATTGTATCAATACGCTTGCTTTCAAAATATTCAAAATGTTGTCCATCATACAACAAATCCACAACGGTTGAAGTCGATGCATCATGTCCACCTTTAATCACTACATACGTTGCACCCATATCAATTAACTGTGTGGCGGCTTGTTCACGCTGTTGCATGTTGGTGATCGATATCCCTGTGAGTAGCTCTGCTTCTGGTAAATTGGGAGTGATGATCTCTGCTAACGGGATCAGATCCGAGACGAGCGCTTGTAATGCTTCTTGTTGCAAAAGCACAGATCCGCCTTTGGCTACCATCACTGGATCAATCACTAGATGTTGCCAATGGTACTGTTTTACTTTTTGAGCGACATGACGAATAATCTCAGCGCTAAATAACATCCCTGTTTTGACAGCATGCGGTTGTAGATCTGTACCGATTGAATCCAATTGCTGAATAATACCTTCAATTTCTACCGGATAGACTCCTTGTACCCCTTTTGTATTTTGAGCCGTAACAGCAGTAAGAACAGACATACCATAGACTCCGAGTTCTTGAAATGTTTTGAGATCGGCTTGAATCCCTGCGCCTCCTCCACTATCTGAACCAGCAATCGTTAAAGCTTGATATACATTCATTTTTTTCACTCCTTTGGATAGATTTGATTAGAAGATATTTTGTTACACAAAAATCACGTTTTATTGGATTAGAAGATGTCGCGCTTATCTTGCCAAGCGCTGGACTTTTGCGATTTTTGAATGGGTGGATACGATATCGGGTGTGACTAGAGAGAGTTGATTGATAAATTCGATCTGAAAGCTACCTGTACCTTGTCCTGCCGTCTGTTGGTAAGCAATCTCTGCTGCGATGCCGTAAAACGCTAGTGCTTCAACTACAGCGTTTAAGCGTTCTTGTGACTCTGTAGGATCAGCCACTGCGATAAATGCACCCACAACAGCACTGAGCAGGCAACCCCCGCCTGTGACCCGTGTTAAGATGCTGTGACTATTTGCAATGGTATAGGTGGTATTGCCATCAGTGACCACATCTTTTTCGCCTGTGATTGCTACGATACATTTCAATTGGCGAGCCGCTTGTTCAGCAATCTCGACCATATTTCCTTCGCCTGCTCCTGCATCTACGCCTTTGATATGCCATTGTTCGCCGATGACATTAGCGACTTCAGCTATATTGCCACGTAACACATCAATCTGGACATGCTCAGTAATCTGTATCGCCGACTGAGTACGATAAGGTGTTGCTCCTGCGCCTACCGGATCAAATACAACAGGTACACCTGCTTGATTGGCTGAGCGTCCTGCTTGGAGAATAGCTTCGACTGTATAAGGATCAAGCGTACCGATATTGAGCACCACAGCACTTGCCATTGCAGCCACATCTTTTACTTCTTCATGGGCATATGCCATAAAAGGAGAAGCGCCCAAAGCCAGCAATCCATTGGCTGTAAAATTAGTCACGACCATATTCGTAATATTATGAACAAGTGGATTTTGTGCTTGTACTTTTGCTAAAAAGCTCATTTAATTAGCCTCCTGTAATAAATAGATATTTTGCGATTACCCTATTCTATTTGGATTATATGTAGAAAAGGTTAGGCTTTATCTTATAAGAGCTGAACGCAATAAAGACCCATCCATCTCTAAAGAGACAAATGGGTCAAACATTCATTCAGGTAGACATAACTTGAGTGAAAATTCAGCCTCCACTTCCCTCCGCTAGTATAATCCAGATCAGGTTCCAAGGGTCCGAAAATCCATTTTCGTCTCAGCCAACAGGCTCCCCTAGTGAAATCAGTAACTATTCAATTGTTCTTTCTTACCATACCACTGGTGAATGATCTGGTAAAGAGTGAGAAATTGGTTAATATCTTACTATACAAGCGCTTGGCAGTATAAGCGCTACTTCTTCTAGTCCAATCGAACATGATTTTTGCGATAGCAAAATATCTTACGATATAAGTGTTTATATTGCCAAACGCTTATATCATCCAGTGTTGCCAATCGGTCTGAGCCACTTCACGTCCTGTAAGCCATTGACGGGTTTTGTCCAGCAATTCACGTCGGTGTGTGCCGTTAGAATACGTATGATCTGCTTGAAAAATGATTTCTTTATCACAGCGTCCTTCTGAACGTGTCCAGAATACTTTCTGATATAGAAAGGCATAATCGACAGGGATCACATCGTCGCCTGTTCCATGAATAACGAGCACATCGCCATTAAACTGCTTGGCTTCTTGAAACGGTTGATAATTGCCAAGTGAATCAAAGTATATTGGCGTAAATGAATACCCTAGATGGTCGGCTTTGCCTTCGATCACTGCTTGATCGTATTTGTCACGTCCTGTTAATTTGACGATATCGTTAAATGGATGCCCTACTGCTGACCAGAGCACCAGACTTTTGACACGTTGATCGCGTACCGATGTCAGAATCGCTACAGCTCCGCCCAAGCTATGACCAATTAAAGTGACCCGTGTCGGATCAATATCACTGCAAGTCATCGCATAATCAAGTACAGTACGAGTCTGAGCAACCATTGATTCTAAGCCTTCATTGCCATATTCGCCGCTGCTTTCACCGCAACCTGCATAATCAAAACGAACCACCATATAACCGTCAGCCGCCAATTCACGGGCTGTACTAACAAATAGGCGATCCACTCCAATGCGGCTGCCTACAAAACCATGGCAGATCACAATCAGCGGTGTACGGCTTTTGCCCCGTCCGACTAATTGCGGTTCCTGTTCTGGATAATGAATACTAGCTGTCAGATCCAAGTCGTGATGTCGAATGACGATATTACGTTCCATGATGATTCCTCCTTTTAAATAAACAATTCCGATCAGTTTAATGAGCTTTAATCTTGAAATCATATTATCATTAACGCTAGATCATTGTCAACGCAAGGAAAGTATGGCAAAATAATAGATTCGAACAATGAGAATGGAGGAATAAATAATGAGCACAATACGCCAGATGGTTAAAGATATTAATGTTGTACGAGATCAGTTAAAACCCGAAAATTTAGATTACTATGATGATGTGATTGTCCATGTACGGGATGCACGTATTGATCGTGAAGCTGGTGAAGAATTACTTTTAGAAATGGGTCATCATTTATTAGATGCACAGAAAAAAGGAAAAACCGCCAAACAGTTATTTGCTAAAGATTCGATGGAATATGGCAATATGTTAATTCGTAATTTACCCGAAAAGCGTCAATTGAGCAAGCCGATGTATTACTTGATGATTCCTTGGATAGCGCTCACATGGGTTTTTCTTATTCAAGCACTCATGGGTCTATTTCGAATCAGTATTAGCGATTCAGGAATTGTCGGGCAGATTAATGTAGCCACACTGATTATTGTCGCTGTCGGTTCGATTGCTTTAGTCGAAATGCTAACTCGATTTACCGATCAACCTGTTGAAAAAAGTGACACTACCAAACCGGGTATGCAAATCAATGCTCGTGCTATTTTGACGTACTTGGTAATTTTGATTTTGATTTTTGGTGTAGGTATCTTTTTACGTCAAGTGATGCCTGTGATTACGATTGTACCGTGGGTGAGTTTACTGTTATTTGTGATTGGAGTAGTTGGACAGAAATTTATTTTTATGCGCAAATAACATCGCTGATCTCTAGTAGATAAGATGAGTAGATTAATGTTCTATTTTGCTAATTCCATCATTATAAATTACAATAACGAAGAATTGATGAATATGTATAGCTGATAAACGAATCCTATTCATTAATGACGAATAGGTATAGTTATAGTTGAAGGAGGTTTATACATTGCCACCTCGTGCCGGTCTTAATCTCCAATCTATTGTAAAAGCAGCCACAGTCTTAGCAGATGAACACGGGCTAGATGAAGTGACACTAACCATACTAGCTAAAAAGCTAGGTATTCGTTCGCCTTCTCTTTATAATCATGTGAATGGACTACCGGGATTACGTCGTGAAATGGCATTAACTGGATTGGATCAGCTCAAAAATGTACTGATGCACGCTACTGTAGGCAGATCGGAAGATAAAGCGATTCGTGAGATGTCGCGTGCTTATCTTGAATTTACCCGTGCTCATCCCGGACTATATGAAGCGACGCTTTATATTTCTGATACGGATGATGAAGAATTGGATACGATGAAGAATCAAGTATTAGAGTTATTTACTCAAGTGCTCGCAGGGTTTGATCTAAATGACGATGCTCTTATTCATGCGATACGTGGACTACGTAGTGTTCTTCATGGATTCAGTTCTTTAGAAAGAACAGGTGGATTTGGTCTGAAGGTAGATGTGAATCAAAGCTTTGAACTGATTATTGATACCTTTTTACAAGGTTTGCATACTTCGCAATAACAATCATAAATCTATCCATACACCATTTCTATTGAGATTCGGTACCTTTGTGTACACCAATCTATCTTTAGAATGGTGTATTTTTTTATGGTTATGTCTAAATTATCGTGTACTCATGAGTAGAAAAAAACAACTTTTAAGTTAAAGAAGATATATATTTATTTAAAATTATGAATATAGTTATTGCTTAAACTAATACTATTAGTTTATAGTGTAATTAAGAGGTGATTGATATGAAAATAGTTAGTAAAAATAAATTACATCAACTTATTTTTTTACCCGGTGTTTTTCCGGTAAATTGTTATATAGTCGAAGAAGAGTCCAGTCTGACGTTAATTGATGCAGGATTACCTAATAGTTACAAAGGGATTCAACAAGCGATTGCTCAGATTGGTAAGCCATTAGGTGCTATTATTTTGACCCATATTCATGATGATCATGTAGGGTCATTAGATACATTACATCAACGTTATCCAGATGTTCCTGTATACGTTTCGGAGCGAGATGCACGATTGATGATCGGTGATATGACGTTAGACTCGCATGAACCGCAGACCAAAATTAAAGGCAGTGTTCCCAAAAAACTACAAACTCGTCCTTCTGTTTTGCTTCATGAAGGTGATCTGATCGGCTCTTTGCAAGTGATTGCTACTCCCGGTCACACACCTGGCTCTATAACGCTGCTTGATACTAGAGATCGGTCGCTTATCGCTGGAGATTCTTTTCAGACAAGAGGCGGTGTTGCTGTCGCTGGTTCTGTACGATTGTTCTTCCCGTTCCCTGCATTAGCTACATGGAGCAAAGAGCTTTCTTTACAAAGCGCTAAGCGATTGTTAGCTTTACAACCCAGTCTACTTGCTGTAGGACACGGTCATATGATCGATCATCCTTATGGAGCTATGCATACCGCTATTCAACAAGCAGAATCACAATTGAAAAAGTCTTCTTTATCGATCAAACAGTCTCTATAATCAACATCTATATCTTCCTGCTACTATCTCTCCACCTATAAATAGACAGCAAAAAACCATGCAGATCAAGCATTAACCTGCACGGTTTTTACTTTTATATTCACGCCATAATAGAAATAGAAAATAAGGTGCTCCAATCACAGACGTTACCAATCCTACTGGAAATTCTAAAGGTGGAGCCAGTATCCGTCCAATCACATCTGCCAGTAACATCATGATAGCCCCTACCAATGCTGCTACAGGAACAGAATACCGATGCCCGCCAGATACTAAGCGCCGAGCAATATGCGGACTTACCAGACCTACAAAACCGACCATTCCCACAACAGCTACTGAACCGCTGGCTAATATAACAGTCATCAGAAGCAAAATCGCCCGCATCCACTCGATACGTAATCCTAGCCCTTTAGAAGATTCTTCGCTCAGTCCAAAAATATCTAACGATTTGGCTAAAAGCCAGATGATAGGCACAACAATGATAATAATCGGTGCTAATTGTATAACCTGCTCCCAATGACGTCCCCAGAGCGAACCATTTAACCAGAGCAGAACGGTATTGGTATTCGTAGATGATTGGATGATAAGTAACTGGACTAATGTGCTTCCACAAGCGCTTACCGCTATGCCGACTAATGCCAGTCGAATGGGATCGACTCCATTGCGGTACGATAACCCATATACACAAGAGGCTCCGATCGCTCCGCCGACAAAAGCAGTCAACGATGTAAGCCATGTACTCTGCATCTCTACAGGTAAAAGTAGTACTGTAGAGACTGCTCCTAGTGCAGCTCCTGCGGAAATCCCTAATGTATCCGGTGCCGCCAACGGATTACGCAAGATTTGTTGCGCCACCAGACCCGACACCGCAAGCCCACTTCCTACTAATATCGCCAGTATAATTCGAGGCAATCGATAATGAAGAATAATATAGGTAAGATCAGCATCTCCACGCTGAATAAATGCTTTGCCGATCTCTAACCAGCTGATACGTACTGCTCCAACTTGAATACTGATCATCATCAATAAGCAGGTTAGTACGCTAAGAATCAAGATGATGATTAGATTACGCTTTTGACCGATAAGGTTATTCATGATGAACTCCTGCTCTGCCGTCTAGCTAAATAGACAAAATAAGGTGCACCGATAAGAGCTGTTATAATCCCTACAGGTGTCTCTGCTGGAAAATTCACAAAGCGTGAACCGATATCTGCTAGTGTTAACAATATCGCTCCAAATACTCCGGCAAAAGGAATCACAAGACGGTAATCGGTTCCTACCAGATAGCGTGTCATATGCGGTACGATTAACCCTACAAAACCAATCGGCCCAACAATAGAAACGGATATCCCTGCTAGCACAATAACGATCACACTGCCTACAATGCGCACTGTCCAGATTTTCTGACCGAGTCCACGTGCAATATCTTCACCTAAGTTTATTAAGGATAAGGATCGACTAAGACTGACAGCCATAACGAATCCGATGATGCTAAATAGAAGCAGTAATTGAATTTCATCCCATTTGACTCCTGCTGCTGATCCAGCGAGCCAGAATATGATTTTACTAGCCGATTCTTCATTAAAGATCAATAATCCCTGTGTAAAAGAGGATAGCAGCGCTTGAATCACTACACCGATTAATGCCATACGTACTTCTACTTTGCCCCCACGAATCGCTAGACTCATTATCAGCACAATCAATACTGTGATAAGACCACCGGCAAAGCCTGCTCCGGCAAGAACCAATCCATTTACTGTTGGCAAAATAATAGTACAGAGTACGATCATAAAAGAAGCGCCTGCATTGATTCCAAATATACTTGGAGAAGCTAACGGATTACGGGTCAAAGCTTGCATAATACAGCCTGCAATACTGAGATTAGCGCCAATCAGCATCATCGCTATCGCTCGCGGCATCCGCAAAATATGCAAAATAATATGTTCTTTCACTGTAGTAGAATAGTGCAGAAGATAATCGATGACAGTGGCTAACGATATCCAAGACGAACCTATCATAAGCGAGCTGATGAATAGAATCAGCAAGACCGCTAGGCTAGTTACGGCTAAGATCCATTTTGGAATCATTGAAAGTAAGTAGTCGCTTCACTCATGATATGAGTAAGTGCCGGAATACTGCGTTGTCTCGACCATTTAGCCAATTCAACTTCATGAGCTTTGCCTGTTTGTACAGCTTTTAGTTGATTCCAGAGTAGATTATCTTTTTGCCCTGCTAATACAGATGGATCGTCTTCATTAATTAAGATCAGCAGTTGATCTGGATCTATCGCTAACAATTGCTCTGTCGTCATCAGTTGACTGACTTCTTCTGTATCACTTAATGCGTAATTTAGCCCTACCGCTTGCAGGAATGATGAATGGAATGCTTGATCTGTGCGTACTTGAAACGATTGGCTTGCTTCTTCATCAGCCGCAATAATCAGCACGGATTGATTACTGTTAATCGATTGCTTTAGCTTTGCCAATTGTTGTTGATGGTTCTCCAGCATAGCTGTTGTTTCTTCCGACTTGCCTAACGCTTCACCGATCGCTCGTGTAGAAGCCATAATATCTTCATAATTAGCAGTATCATTTTTGAAAACAATCGTAGGCGCAATAGCTGATAATTCTTCATATACATTGCTATGACGACTCGTATCCGCAATAATCAAATCTGGCTTGAGTGTACGCATCACTTCTAGATTGGGTTCTGAACGTGCACCAACGGATGTATATCCTTCTATATAAGCCAGTGTATCTTGTGGAAAACGTTCAGGCTTATCATCATCAGCTACACCGACAGGTTTGACATCCAATTCAGTAACCGTCTGAGTGAATCCTTGCTCTAACACAATAATACGCTTTGGCTCAGCAGGCACTTCAGTACTGCCTAGATCATGAGTGATCGTACGTGTAGATCCTTGAGTAGCATTGTCTCCACTTGCACTTTGCTTATTTGAATTGCCTTCACTTACCTGAGTCGTTGAAGATGTAGGTGTAGAACAAGCCCCTAACAATAATGTGAAGCTAAGAAGCAGCATTAACACTGCTGAACGTCTGATTGGATTATGCATCATAAAAGTACCTCCGCTTAAAGTATGATTTTGAGAATCATTATCACTATAGCGGTGTACATCTGAGCCAACAATAGAGAAATCGGACATCGTGGATGTCATATTGGGACTCCATAGCTGTTGACGACATTCCTGACGATAACGAATAGGCGATACTCCTTTATACTTTTTGAACATACGGCTGAAATAATACCCATCTTGATAACCTACATTCATCGCAATATCTTGCAACGTTAACTCTGTATGAATAAGCAGTTCACTGGCTTTTTGTATACGAAAACGAATCAGATAATCAGACGGACTCTGACCAATATCACTGTTACGAAACAATCGAGCTAGATGACGTGGACTGCATTCTAATGTAGCTGCAAGTGAATCGATCGTTAGCGGAAGTTCGTAATGCTCATGAATATAACGAATCGCTTGAGTCACAAGGTCTGTTGTTGTGTTCTGAGCTTGATCTGTCTGCAATTGTTCCAATATGTCGTACACCATTTGCATAAAGGATGATCGCACTTGAAATTCTTGTAATGGATGGATATGCATCCATGCTTGCTGTAATTGTTTGATTTTATCGTGTACGATCACGGGATGATGTGGTTTGAGTGCATAGGAAGTGTCTAATACATAATGATGATCTGTTAACGCATAGACATTAGAATTGGAAAGCAACAATTGTGGTCGGTATAGCACCAGATAGTATTCTAATAATTCATCCAAGACTTCAATCTGAAGAATACTTCCTTTACCGCTATGTATCATATGAAATCGCTCTGTAGGATAAGCGGTATGATCGACATGAATAAGCGCATGTCCACGCACTGTATATAGAAATCCATTTTCAGGTAAAGGATAAGGTGACACATACTGTTCGTATGGAATGAAGTGATGCTGAACATCCAACACGTGGATCGAAGCTTGATTCCACAGTTTTATATATTGATCTATATTCATCGCTAACCCCTTTTAACAAACGTACTGTATTGAAGTAAATGATCTCCTTTCTATTTTAATGATATTCATTCTCAATTACAATCGTTTTCATTTTTTTACATATTATTATAACTTCCCCCTATCACTGATCCATCAATGGTAAAATGAAGATTAGAGGTGATTACACACATGCGTGTACAACGCGAGAGCACATTACATCAAATGACATGGTTCGCTCATCTTTTTCCGGTGAACTGTTATCTTGTAGAAGAAAATGAAACATTAACATTAATAGATACCGGTCTTTCTAGCAGTTATAAAGGGATTGTACAGACGATCCATAGTCTGGAAAAGCCCCTCACTCGCATCGTGCTTACCCATATTCATACCGATCATATGGGTGCATTAGATCGATTAAAACAGTATTATCCTGAAGCCAAAGTCTATATCCCCAGACGGGATGCTCGTATCATCATTGGGGATAGGACACTTGATTCTCATGAAGCACAACGTCCGATTCGTGGTTCTATTCCTAAGCGAATCACCACTTCTCCTGATGTGTTAGTCGATAACGGTGATCAGATTGGCTCATTACTGTCTATTGCTGTGCCAGGTCATACGCCAGGATCAATGGCTTATTTGGATACACGGAATCGTCATTTAATCGTAGGCGATGCTTTTCAGATCAAAGGTGGACTGGCTGTGGCTGGTCATATGCGATGGGCATTTCCTTTTCCTGCATTCGCTACATGGGATAAACACACTGCATGGGCAAGTGCTCGCAAATTACTACATTACCAGCCGTCCCTGCTTGCAGTCGGTCATGGTTCTTTCCTTCGTCAACCTGAAGCTCCTATGCGTGCGGCAATCGAAGCCATGACTGTGAAATATAGCTTTACGTTGTCCAATTGATACGTTTATTGTACATAACGATGCTTTCAGACCATCTGACTAATGATGTAGAGAACACACACTGGAAATGACATTGTTTTTACTTTAGATTCAGTGCAGATTCGCAAGGGTAGGGATAGGAATAAGGCTTTATATAGCGTGATTTCAATAGAGGGGGAATGATAACTTATGAGATTATTCAAACAAGTCGGTCTGTGTACGGTGACTGGTCTGCTAGTATTGCAAACAATCGGATGTAGTCAGCAAAGTGCGCCTACACTAACTACGATAACTTCTGCATCTGACAGTAGTACTATTCCTGTAACAAGCACAAGCAACAATATAGTCTTAGCATCGGCGTCCACAACAACATCCCCATCTGCAACTATAGTTACCCGTTTCAAAAAAATGTTAACCAGCAGTGAAAAGCTTCCTCAAGCAACAGCTTATCTCAAAACGAATATCAAAAAAGTATCTCCGCAAACAGGTACTTCGCTGGTTCTAGCATTAGAAAATGCACAGAACAAATATATGGATGCATGGACCAATAAATATACAGAATCGATTCAAAAAAAACTAATGAACATGTATACATCAGCTGAAGTGTATGGTGATGAAGATATGGACGATATGATCAAGCGCGCTCAAGAACCTGCGCTCAAAAAGTTATTGTCTAACACCCAAAAAAGTGGTTATCGCATTGTCAATATCGAAGGCTATTATATGCCGATTATTGATTACGATCAGTACGATGCGTATGACGATTATGTCACCAAAGATATAGATGCCTATATTGATATTATGGCGGAAGAATCCGATCAGCCGGCAATGATAGATGCAGGGATTGTGATCGGTTGGGATGATCTATTAGAACGTACTTTGGATTTGGAGCAATTTATAATGAAATATCCAACATCTCATCGTATAGCTGATATGAAGCAAAATTATCAGTATGCTGTGTATAGCGTATTTTATGGTGCAGATAATACTCAACTGTTCGACAGTCTTAGTAAAAAGATCGATCCTGACGCTAAAAAACAGTACCTAGCTGTGCTTAATGATGAAGATACCGCAGAAGATTATCCATCTAGTACTCTTCTTAGCGATCTACATGGATTAATGGATTTGGCAGCACAATCGAATGATAAAATGACTGCTAAATTAGAAGCTTATCGGCAACAAGTGGCTCCGCTCGAATCGTAAAACTTGCCTAGAATGTGCAACTTAATATTCCATATGACCGTCTTTGCTAGTATAGGGAGACGGTTTTTGACTGTACTTGATCATTCGTGAAAGTTGTCGATTTTGTCATTTTAGGGATATGATAGTGAACTATGGGTAATAGAAAAAGGATACACTTCAAGCCCAATCCAAAAGTGAAGTTTGCTTCGCAGACGTTTTTTCACTATTTATAACAAAGGAGTTTTATGATGAAAAAAATCAGTTTGATCCTAACCAGCATTTTGTTAATGTCTGCTCTGGCAGCATGTACAAGCAATTCCAGTACGACAGAACAACCAGCCACTACACCTACTACTGAAAATACAGGTACAGGCAATCCGGCAGCAACGAACCCTGAAGCGACTACACCAACAGAAGGTGCTACTTCAACGGATCCGGCTAGCACAGAATCGGCTTCTGCTCAAAATGCCAAAATCGTAGCTAACAAAAAAGTTGTGGCTAGTATGTATCAAGATGTACTCAATGGACATCAAGCCGATAAAATAGATATGTATCTTGCAGATGATTACAAAGAACATGATCCGATGATCGCTACAGGTAAAGAAGCGTTCAAAACATATATCGCTTCATTTATCAAAGCTAATCCTGACTACAAAGTAAATGTCAAAGGTATGATCGGTCAAAATGATCTAGTGGCTGTGATGAATTATCCGATGGCTAATCCGGATGATCCTGGTCAAGCAGCTGTTGATATTTTCCGTGTAACCGATGGTAAGATTGTAGAGCACTGGAACACCGTTCAATCGGTAACAGGCGCTTCTAGTATGATCCAAAACTTATTACCAAGTGCATCCACAACCGCAGATGTAGCTGCAACAGATAAAGCGGTCGTTGCTTCGAATGCTCAATTTGTAAGTAACTTCTTTAATAGCTTTTTTGTAGAGCATAATACAGATGCAGCTTCAGGTGTTGTGAGTGAATCTTTGGTGCAGCATAATGTGAAAATGAAAGATGGCATTGAGCCATTGGTGAACAACTACCTTTCTCAATTCCGTGCCAATCCAGATAGCACAGCAACAGTCGTCAATATGGTTGCAGAAGGCGATATGGTATTGATCCAAAGTCAGATGAAAAAGAATGCTGACGATGCAGGTCAATCTGTTGTCCAAATCTTCCGTGTTGAAAACAATGAGATTGCTGAAATGTGGATGCTTTCACAAGATGTCCCTGCCAAAACAGTAAATGAAAATGGTATGTTTTAAAAACAACAATAAACACCCCTCTTCTGCATACTAGAAGAGGGGTTATTTCTGTTACTTTATTATATTCATACATACACTACCTATTTATACTAAAAGATTTTCTGTTTGTAGAGAAGAAATCAATCCACTGAACTCAATCGGAGCAGACATCACTAGCAAAATCATATAATGTCCCCATAAATCGCATTGATTACCAAATTCTTCGATAGATGCAGTCGAATCACTGACTACTTTGAGCATGTAATTGTATTCACCACTAATACGATAGCATTCAATCACTTCTGGAGCAGAACGGCAAAACTCTAAAAAAGGTGTACATTTTTCTGTTTTGAATAAGATATATGCTGTTGCACTTTTTCCAATTTTCTCAGGAGAAATAATCGCTCGAAATTCTTTAATAACCCCTTTTTCTTCTAAACGTTTGACTCTTTCCGTCACTGCGGGTTGAGTTAATCCTACATATTTGCCTAATTGAGTCATCGATACTCTTGCATCCTGTTCCAAAATAGCAAGAATCTGCTGATCTGTGTGATCCATATACGGTCTCCTATACAATTAAATTTTTAGATATCAATTACTTGTAATTCATTAGTAACTACAATTAAATAACTTGTTTTTGATATGTAACCACATTTTCTTATTCATTATACTAAATATATACCTATGAAGTAGCAAGGTTTACATTAAAGGGGGGAACGATAATGGAGCAAAAGCAAAACATTTCAAAAGATACAACAATAATAAAATCTTTGGTTCACTCTACCACCAAATCTACTGATGCTTTAGAACAGCCTGTACCGTTAGATCGGTTGCCATGGGCAGGCTTGCTTGCTCTAGCGATGACCTGCTTTATTGGTATTCTTACCGAAACACTTCCTGCGGGTTTGTTACCTCAGATTAGCTTCGGCTTAGGGATTTCAGAAGCTTCTGCCGGACAATTAGTTACATGGTATGCTCTAGGCTCACTATTGGCAGCTATTCCGCTGACTGCGTTGACGCGTAACTGGCCTAGGCGATCATTGCTACTTGTCTGTATTGTAGCATTTCTGCTTTTCAATACAATTACAGCGGTATCTTCTAGTTATTTGATCACCGTGATTGCCCGATTTGGTGCAGGTGTTGCCGCAGGGATTCTATGGGGAATGGTTGCAGGTTATGCAAGACGGCTCGTCTCGGATCGGTTAAAAGGACGGGCGATGGCGATCGCAATGTCAGGCACGCCTATTGCGCTTGCTCTGGGTGTTCCGCTGGGTACATTTCTAGGTAATTTTGTAGGTTGGCGATGGGTATTTGGCATGATGTCTCTACTTTCTTTTCTATTGATCTTTTGGATTTACTGGAAATTACCTAATGTAAAAGGGCAAACGACTTCTCAGCGTTATTCGTTAGCTACTATTTTTTGCCTTCCGGGCGTGCGTCCTATTTTAAGTGTCGTGTTTATCTGGGTATTGGCACATAATATATTGTATACCTATATCGCTCCTTATTTAAGTTTTACCAGTCTAGCTCAACGTACAGATGTTGTTTTGTTTGTATTTGGTGGCACTTCTATTATTGGAATCTGGATTACGGGAGCTTTAATTGATCGTTGGTTACGTAAATTAGTGCTTATAAGTATTGCTATTTTCACCTTAGCTGCTTTTATCTTGGGCATAGGCAGTCATTCCGCTATCCTTATTATGGTGGGTGTCGTATTATGGGGTGTTACTTTTGGAGGAGCGGCAACCTTGTTACAGACGGCTTTAGCTGAAACTACTGGTGAACAAGCCGATGTTGCACAATCTATGCTTGTCACCTCTTGGAATCTTGCGATAAGCGGTGGTGCAGCACTCGGTGGACTTCTACTTTTATCGGTAGGAAGTCTAGCCCTTCCTTGGGTATTAATGCTACTGGCTCTCGTGGCTTTCGTCATTTCATGGACTGCTAGTCGTTACAGCTTTGTATCAAATTCTTCAGTTCATGATACTTAATCTAATGATAGTCACTTATTTATTCGTATCAAAAAAGAAGCCTTTACCTGTGTATTAAGGTAAGGCTTCTTTTTATTTAGATATACGTGTTGCATGTATTGTTAAAAGTACTCTTTATTTGTACGTTTGAGCGATTGCATTAGCAGCTACAATCGCATTGTAGACATCGTCTGCGGTTACTGGGAAAGGCATATGACCCATTGTATCGTCCGGTGCACATGCAGATTCAGCCACTTGGCGCCATTCTGCTTCTACAAATTCAGTCATACCTAGATCTTCAAGTGTTAATGGTAGACCGACTGCTTTGATCAAATTAACTACGGTTTCGAACTCTTCTTTCGGAGAGTTTTCCAATACCAATTGAGCTAACAATCCGAATGTGACTTTCTCACCATGTTGAGCGCGGTGGATCGAAGGAACAGCAGTCATCCCGTTATGAATCGCATGTGCCGCGGCAAGTCCACCAGATTCAGCACCTACTCCACTCAAGTAGATCGTTGCTTCGATGGTATTTTCGACTGCTTTTGTGACAACTTTTTGTTGGACGGCTTTGGTTGCGCTCACTGCATTATAAAGCAACATTTCATAACATAATTTAGCCAATCCAAGTCCGGTTGCTGTTGGTTTCATCAGAGCAAGATTATCTCCATTAGAAGCATAACAAGCACGAGCTTCAAAATAAGTCGCTAACGCATCGCCCACACCCGCAGCGAAGAAACGAACAGGTGCACCTGCAAGAATACCCATATCTGCAAGCACGGTATCTGGATTATTCGGTAAGAATAAGTACTCATCGAAAGAACCATCTTTTTTATAAATCACAGCAAGTGCGGTACAAGGCGCATCTGTAGACGCAATCGTTGGGAAAATGACTACAGGAAGTTGCTCATAATAAGCAGTCGCTTTCGCTGTATCTAACGTTTTACCGCCACCAATACCTATAATAACGTTCGCACCGGATTGCTGTACTAATTCACGGTGACGCATCACTTCTTCTTTGGTACATTCATATTCGAATTTCTCAAAATGTACTTTATGATTAGCAGCTGTAAATGTAGGTGCTGCTTCTGTTTGCGCACGTTCTAATATAAATTCATCACAAATGACATAAGCATGATCACCATAACCACGAGTATAATCATTGAGTTTGGATAATAAGTGCTGACCTGTAATAAATTTTCTAGGTGAAGTTACGGATCTGACGAAATCTGCCATAATGAACACATCCTTTGGAATAATTACAGTCTACGATTCTATATTCCTGACCGACAGAGAGACCTTGCTTGATAGATTCAACAATAAGCCTTTGACGTGATATTTTGCCATGTGATACTTATCACTACAGACAACTATACTCCTTCATCTCTCCAAACCAAGTGAATTATATCACTGACAAACTTTTGAAAATGCGCTATGGTAAAGCGTTTGCAGAAGAAATTTCCTTTAATACCGGGATAGAACATAGAACCACAGCACCATAAAATTTTAGTTTGACGAAGCCGATATTAGATATAGAATGATCTCAGCGCTTATACTGCCAAGCGCTAATGTAAGATATTTTATAATATAAAAATCATTGCTGTATTGAACTTAGTCGCTCTTATACTGCCAAGCGCTTAGAAAGGAGAAATAGTGATGCGAGCTCGATATTTATTTGTAATCATGCTCTATATTTCTATTGCATTTGTGATTACGTTTTACATACTTAGCTTAAAGTATCCACATGCTTCAGCTTTTTCTTATAAGACTTGTAAAGCTTCCTACGATACCAAGAATGACCTCTTTGCTAACTTGCTCCATGCAGGCGAAGATAATGTAGCATCTGCTTCTGAATCGATTAAGACGGCTCCTGAAGGCAAAGCTGCTCGGATTCCTGTACTGATGTACCACTATGTTGTGCCTGAGAAATATAATGTAGAAAAGAAAAATAATGCTCGAATGAGCTTGGAGTCATTTAGCAAAGGAATGAAATATCTGCACGATCAAGGCTACAAAACAGCAACCTTGTCTGAATTGGAGCAATATGTGAATGGGGAGATCCAGTTACCTCAAAAAACAGTGGTTATTACATTTGACGATGGTTATCAGAACAATGTGGTCTATGCCTATCCTGTATTGAAGAAATACGGATTCCATGCTTCGATCTTTATCGTAGGTACCAAGCTCAAAAGCAAAACACAAAAATTTCTACCTAAAGAAAAAACAACCATTTCACGCAAAGAAATGAAAGCGACCAAAGATGTATTTGAATATAATAGTCATACGTACAATCTTCATTACAAAAATACGATTCAATGTGGAGATACCGCTGCGGTGGGTCTAGAAAATGATCGTCTCAAAAATGATATTGAATTAATGAAAAATAAAACAAAGATTGATACACCTTACTTTGCGTATCCGTATGGTGAGTATCAGGATCAAATGATCTATACGTTACGTGAAAATGGATATCGGATGGCGTTTACTGTCAGACCTGGATTTGTTCATCCTGGTGATGATCTGATGCATTTACCACGTCTGAATGTGAATTCTCATACCGAACTCAAACATATTCTGAATTTAAAAGAATAACCAATACCTGATTGCCTCTATGCTTGAATCATCTGCATATGAAGTGATCGGGTATTTTTTTCATCATTAGCCTATTATCAAAAACAAGCGACAAGGGTAATATATTAAAAATAAGCGATGTAATTATCTGAAGGAGCACATACTTAATGACATTAGCCGAATGTTTGAGTCATTTACATCATGATCTATTACTTGTTAATATGCACAAGCCCGGTTATCTCACCCGTTCAGTTGCTGAATTGCAAAAAACGATTTCTCCAGACATACTGAATGAAGAAGGTTATGAACTGCGTACCCATGGTTTTAACTTTGGACGTACGCAAAAAAAAGCGATTGGTAAAGTGAATGGCCCTAATTTATGGAACGAATGGTAATCAGCCTTTACACAGCGTTAACAATTGCACGTTATAATGACTCTATATGAGTTGTTTTGACACTTTATGACAAAGGTATTCGTATGATTTGGAATTACACATACTGCAAGTTACACTAGATAAAGAATATAGTTGGATAACAAAGATTAAGCGGAGGCATTATGGAAAATAAACAAGTGAACCATCCTACTCACTCAAGCTATATTAACCGTGATCTAAGCTGGATCGAATTCAACAGCCGGGTACTGGAAGAAGCTCAAGATCCAGACGCTCCCCTGTTAGAACGTATCAAATTTTTGGGCATTGTATCCCGTAATCTAGACGAATTTATGAGTGTACGTGTTGCTGGTATTCGCAATCAAATTAAAGAAGGTTATCTCAAAAAAGACTTTACCGGCTATACTCCGTCTGGTCTATTCAAACGTTTGACCAAAAAAGTAGAAAAAATGGTTCATACTCAATATCGTACATACCGTGAACTGATGCGTCTACTTGGTAAACAGGGCATTACGGTGAATCGTTATACCGATCTTAGTATCGCTCAGCGCAAAGCAGCAGATACTTATTATGAAGATGTTATTTTCCCTGTATTGACACCGATGGCAGTCGATCAGAGTCGTCCATTCCCACTGGTACATGGATTGAATGTCTACCTTTCTGTCGTGCTAGAGCATGGCGGTCGTGAACCCATTACTGAGAATGAACATGATGCGTTCTACTTTGCTATCGTACAGATTCCTTCTAATCTTCCAAGATTGGTTTCTTTACCTCACCGTCAAAACAGCAAAAAACAACAGTATATTATGCTTGAAGAATTGATCTGTCATCATATTCATACGTTGTTTGGAGGCTATCAACCTGTAGGGGTAAATGCTTTCCGTTTGACTCGTAATACCGATCTGGATATTAACGAAGAAGAAGCGGAAGATTTGCTAGAAGAAATTGAAAATAAACTACGCAAACGTCGTCGTGGTGCACCTGTACGTCTCGAAGTTGAAAAAGATTTCCATCCTTTTGCACTTCGTATGTTACAGGAAGAATTCGATGTATCTGAAGCCGTGTATGAAATCGATGGACCTTTGGATCTTGGATTTTTGCTACCATTCTCGGACTCTATACAAAATCATGAATCGTTACGCTATCCACCAGAGATTCCACGGTATGCCCCTGAATTTCCAGAAGGCAGTGATACCGACTTTTTCAGCGTCATTAAAGAGCGTGATGTATTGCTGTATCATCCGTATGAATCATTTGATGTAATCAGTGATTTTATTGAACAAGCGGCTGAAGATGATGATGTCATGGCAATCAAGATGACGTTGTATCGTGTAAGCGGACGTTCTTCGATTATTCAAGCGCTCGCCAAAGCTGCTGAATCGGGTAAACAGGTAACGGTTGTCGTTGAACTTAAAGCTAGATTTGATGAAGAACGTAATATTGCATGGGCACGTACTCTGGAAAAAGCAGGTTGTCATGTGGTCTATGGTCTAGTTGGACTCAAAACACATGCCAAATTAATTCTTGTGGTACGCCGTGAAGCCGATGGTCTCAAACGTTATATTCATATCGGTACAGGGAACTATAATGCGTCTACTGCTAAATCATATACCGATATTGGTCTGTTAACGGTAAATCCTCATATTGGTGAAGATGCATCAGAAGTGTTTAACCATATTACAGGCTATACTGAAAGTCATGAATGGCAAGCCGTAGCGGTTGCGCCGGATACGATGATGAATAAATTTATCGAATTGATTCAACGGGAAGCTGAACATGCACGCAAAGGTAGACCTGCACGCATTATTGCCAAAATGAACTCGTTATCCAATCAACAAATTATCGACGAGTTATATATCGCTTCTCAAGCAGGCGTGAATATCGATCTAATTATACGTGGAGTGTGCTGTTTACGTCCGGGTGTCGTTGGCTTGAGTGAACGCATTACCGTTCGCAGTGTAGTCGATCGATATCTGGAACATTCACGGATCTATTCTTTTGAAAATGGTGGCGATCTTGAAATCTGGCTATCTAGTGCAGACTGGATGACTCGTAATTTAACCCGTCGTGTAGAGCTGATGTGTCCATTGTTTGATAAAAACACAAAAGCCACTATGCAGCGCATTCTAGCTCTTATCCTTGAGGATAATATCAAAGCTAGATTGCTACTACCTAGTGGCAGTTATGAGCGATTTGATAACGGTAAGCCTCCGTTACGCAGTCAATTTAAAGCGTGGGAAATTAATTCTTGGAAACCATATGTACCACCAGTCTCACTCTTACGTCCCACTCCTTCTCCAAATCTCTAACCGCTTCCGTAATTTCATGTGTTTCCATAGAGGCTTCGGTATGACAGTGAACTGTCAGCTCGAAGTCTCTTCCTTTGCGTACAGCGACTAAGCGATCAACAGGTTGCGTTTCGCTCACATCCATAGCAGCAGCTAATTGAAGAACAGCGCCTAAGCGGCGAATACGTTCTTCGTCTTTAGGATGAAGAATATCGGCGTACTCGGTAGAGATCCTTCTTTTTTTGATTTTACCTTTACTGCCGAAAATAGCGATAAATGCGACTAGAACCGTTTCCCGATGATTAAGTCCAGCTACAGCACGAGTCGTTAATAGATAACGAGTATGCTCTTCAAAGTCATGATAGCCAATTTTCATACCTACCCGATACATTAAAGAAGCGGTACGTAGGATTTTGCGATTAGAGACGTCTCCTTGACCTTCTCCAAGTGCTTCGTATAGTTCAGAAGATAACTGTTGCACCCAGCGTAAATGGCGTTGACGGGGCAAGGGCTCTCCGTGTAAAGCTGCACCGATCTCATATTCCAACACATCTTCGACAATCGCATTGTCTTTGCCACGTTCCCATTCGAAGAACAATCCATCACGTAGACCTGTTCCACTAATCACATAATGAGAACAATGCATATAACGGAATAACGTATTCAAAATAATAACACCGGGTACAATAATATCACTACGAGTTTTGGATAGACCGGCAATGCGTTTGCGCTGATCATTACTCATAGCTGGAAGCTGTTGATAATAATAGTCAGTATCTTCTGCTTCTAGCGTATAATGATGAATCTGCTCCAGAGAATATTTTAATTTACGTTGATGCATTTTACCTACAGCACGAATCGTTCCACCTAGACCGACCATAGGAAGATCAGGGTGCTCACTAATCCATTCATGCTTTTGCGCGGCATCTAGCACCAGTTGTCGAAGTTCTTCAACCGAAGACTCTTCCCAACGCCCGGTCGTTTCATTGCCGAATCGCACATTCATATTGACAGCTCCGAAAGGAAAAGACACACTGGAAACGCGAGCACGATCACGGAATAAAGTAATCTCTGTACTTCCGCCTCCAATATCAATAATATAGCCGTCTTCGATATCGATCCGGTTAACTACGCCAATAAAGCCGTAATGCCCTTCCATTTCACCCGGTAACAGTTCTATCGTGAGTCCAGTTTCACGGTTCAAGTAGTCGATGACTTCTTCGCCATTACTCGCATTACGAATAGCCGCTGTAGCCACAGCACGAATCTCTTCTACTTCATACGCTACACTGACTTCAGCAAACTGTTTTAGAACAGGAACGATCACACTGACCGCTTCAAGTGGCATATCTCCTTCAGGTGTAACTATTGCACTTAGACGAGCAGATTCTCGACATTCTTTGAGAACCTGATATCCGCCTCCATCCCCTGTTTCATAAATAACCAGACGAATCGAGTTCGATCCTATATCCATAATCCCTACACGGCGACGTTCTTCCTGCTCTCTCATCGTAGCTCCTCCTGACCTGTACAAGCTTCTATTTACAAAATATGCATCGTATCTTGATTACAGTTAAAGTCAGTCTATCTTATTTGCATCATTGTCACAATCGTTTATCTATCTGCATACGTATATATTTACTTATATAATCTTTGAGATATCATCGATGTGATCGGTAAAAAGAAATCTGAAAAACAAAAAGCCTCTGAAGAAATCCAGAGGCTTGATGCTTTTTTAAATATATCTATAGATATAAAGGAGAAGTTAACAATTATAGCAATTCAAGCATCGCTTTCGCTGTGCTTTCACTAGAAGCAGGGTTTTGACCTGTTACTAATTTGCCATCAACGATAACATGGTCTGCAAAAGCAGAAGCGGCTACAAATGCTGCACCTTGCTCACGCAATTTGCTTTCTAATAGAAAAGGAACATATTTAGTCAATTTCACCATATCTTCTTCTTCATCTGTGAAACCTGTAATGTTTTTGCCTTGTACATAGTAAGTACCGTCTGCTTTTTTCACATCTACTAATGCACCAACGCCATGACATACAGCGCCAACAACACCATCATGTGATTCTGTATCATGAATCAATTGAGCGATCACAGGGTTGCTTGCGAAATCGACCATAGGACCGTGTCCACCTGCAAATAATACACCTGCAAAGTCGCTTACATTTACGTCTGCAAGAGCTTTAGTATCTTCAAGCATATCTGCTACCGATTGAAATTCAGCAGGAATACCGTCTGGAATAGAGTTTTGATCCAGTGTTACTTTACCGCCTTTAACCGATACGATCGTAGGTTCTACGCCTGCATCTTGAAATACATGATAAGGTGCAGCCAATTCTTCTAACCATAGTCCTGTTGGGTGTCCGTTCATTTCTGTAGCACTTGTCGCTACTAACAATACTTTTTTAGTCATATTAATCGACTCCTTCGAAGTTTTATATTTTTAAAAGATTAAGATGTATTACGTATATGAAACGAATGCAATCGTTAGTTATATACTCCACTCAATACATAGTATACAACTTTTTTGTGCACAATCAAATTTTTAGCAAAAAAATTTTGAGTATGAAACAATAAAGTACACTACTTTAGTATCGTCGCTCTCTATTACTTTAACCTTAAATCAAAGCTGTCAAACGATATACATAAAAATGATTACTTTCTTTGCTTGTTATTTTACCTTGGTTGCTACAATTCGCCCTATCTCCACCAGAAGAAAATATCTAATACAGTGTGCAAAAAAAGATTCTAGCTTTTTCTCTTTGTTTCGTTTAGACCGCTTTGGTTTTCGTTGCATACTTCTTTGTCTCCTTATTCGCTTTGTATTGCCTGTCTATTTAAAATGCCAATAGGGTAAAAAATGAACAGATTAAAGGACATCCCTCTAATCTGTTCGATATTTTCATTATCCTTCACTGGATAGCTTCACCTTATTAATTGAGCTTGGTTGAATCACTCTGACGCAATCCATGTTGATACAAATCATAAAAATGGTGCGTAGGGCCGGGACCTGAACCCAGATTCAACGAATGACGAATCGCCGTGGTTACATAAGCTTTGGCCTGCTTAACCGCTTCGTGCAAATCACCACTTAATGCAAGCCCTGCTGCAATAGCAGAAGAATACGTGCATCCTGTACCATGCGTATTCAAAGTAGAAATTCGTTTTTCTGTAAAATAATACATCTGCTGACCATCATATAATATATCTGTAGCTTCATCGCCAAGTGAGTGCCCACCTTTGATAAGTACATGACGTACGCCTTGATCGGCTATTCGCTTAGCAGCTTCTTCCATATCCTGCATCGATTCAATCGTTATCCCTGTAATTCGCTCTGCTTCTGGAATATTAGGTGTCAGGATATCGGCAAGTGGTAAAATGTCTCGAATCAATGTACCTACTGCCTCTTGTTTCATTAATGGGCTTCCATTTTTGGCATACATGACAGGATCGATCACAATATGTTCAGGACGATACTGCTTAAGCTTATAAGCAACAGCTTCCATACAATCACGATCCGATAACATACCAATCTTAACAGCATCTGTGCCGATATCTTCATAGATTGCATCAATCTGATCGCTGATTATTTCTGGCGTGATATTCTGAATACTGATCACACGAGCTGTATTCTCAGCCACTACAGATACAATCACACTCATACCGAATACACCATACGCTGAAAATGTTTTGAGATCTGCCTGTATGCCAGCGCCTCCGCTACAATCAGAGCCTGCAATCGTTAGTAATTTTTTCATCATCCGTCTCCTAATCTCAATAGAATAGAAGTAGCTTTGGTTACTGCACAGCCACTGTTGCTAAGCGATCTGTAATAGTGACTTTGGCTTGTTCGATCCAATTTCTTGCATCTGGTCCCATTTTGAATATTTTGTTATCGGGATGAGTAGCAATCGGGATCAATTGGCTATAAATCGGGAATTGCTGTTGCATTTTTTGATATACACTATGTCTTGCAGGTAACAAATATTGAGGATACACTTTAGCTTCATTTGGAGAAATAGCATCTACCATCGTTTGACTAGCTGTAATCACATTTGCTAATTTGATAGCAATGTCTTGCTTGGCAGGATCTGTAATAGCCGAATTCACACCAACCATATCTCCATAAAACACAGGAATATCTGTCTTATTGGACATGGAGATCGTTTTAAAATTCACATCATCTGCATAATCACCCATACTAGACATTGCTTCTGTATATCCAATAAATGCACGACCTATACCGCTACGGAACCAATCTGCTCGAATATAAGCATCGTTGTTGTCAGGCCAGTACTCAATTTGATCTTTACCACCCATTTTTTGTAATTGTTTTAGACTTTTAAATGCTTTTGAATTTAATGTATTAGGGTCAGGTAAAACGGTATAATCGCTATATTCTTGACGAGTATCTAACAACGCATCAAGGTACATAGCTGCTTTGGTAGTACCGCCAGACATATCAATCAGCAACCCTTCATTATTGTCAGGAATAACGCCTGTCGATTGTCGTTCACCTAAAATGCGATATAAGTCGGGTACACTACGGACAGAGGCAAGGGCTGTATCATCTTCCCGATAAAATAATAAATTCGTACACACAATTTGCGGAATACAGTAGGCTGCTCCATTTACTGTACATCCTTCCATAGCAAAATCAATAATATCTTGGCGATCTTGAATTTTATTTTGTGGTATCGCTTTCAAGTATCCTTTGTCTACAAAATGAGATAAAAAGATCGCATCAAATACGAACACATCTACATTCGCATCTGGATCAGCTTCATATCCATCCCATTTGACAAAATTCAAGCGTACATTAGGCTCAACTTCTGCCCAATTTTTCACTACGGCTTGCTGAAAACGCTCTGGATCAGGAACATAATCGTATAATGCTACATTGATGACTGTTGGTTGATCTGTAGCCGCTGCATAACTGTAACTAGCATTGGGCAGGATACCAAACATCATTAGAAACGAAATAACAACCAAAAATCCTTTTTGGCGAACAGTACTATTCCTCATTATTATTACCCCATCTCTTTATATCGATTGGTCTATCACATGCTTACGCCGATTTTATAGCTTTATAGATAACAAAAGGGGCTTGATACTGCTCATCACCCCATTTCGAGTGATCATATTGCTCCTCATACTGACGTAACTTGCTGACCGAAATATCATCAATACATGGTTCCATGATCTGAATAGAATCAAAACCTGCTTGTTCTAACATCTCTTCATAAAAATGCTTGGACCAATAAAAATCATTTAAGATTAAATCTGAACTTTCAGGAATCTTGAGAAACTGTTGTTTGCGGTCTCCGTCTGTATATTTCTTTCCTTTTTCTCCATTGCGAAATGTAGTGAACTCATATCCGGTTGCATCTGGATTCGAATCCAATACTAATAACGGCTTGCCCGGCTTTAGTACTCGGTAGATTTCTGTAAGCATATGACGAATATGATCTACACTAGAATTATTAATAATCACAAAACAGTTCACAGCGCAATCTATCGAATCCGACTCTAAAAAGTCTAATTGATTATTGTGAATCAATTGATAATTGATCTGCGGATGTGCTCGTTGATCTGTTGCTATTTTTAACATATTCTCTGATTCATCTACAGCAATGACTTGATAACGCCGGTGTTGATTTGCTATGCGTTCAGCCACTTTTCCAGGGCCACAGCCATAATCAAGGATCGTATGAATAGTAGGATCTGAATCCAACACAGCAAACAAATAACGGAACCCTAAGATATCTTCTAACATATCGTTATACGCATTGAATTGAGTGGATACAGTATTTTCTTTCCAAGAAGTATGCATTACATCTCCTCCATTATGATCGAAAGGTAAGATTCCCACTTCTGCTGAACAAGCATCTGATAAAGGGGAATCAATTTTTGGTAAAGCGCATGGTCTATTACTTGCTTTTGTTGAATCGATTGATACACAGCGAATAGCAAAATCACCTGTTTCCAGTAATCATCTATTTCCAAACGATCAATATCCAGTGGCTTTAAAGTTATTGTTCCTTGTCTAAGTTGCTGTTCATACTCAAAAACAACTTGCAGATCTGATCGATTATCTTTTAGAGGCATAGGAGGAAAAGGATAGGCTGGTACAGTTCCGATCTGTTTAGCTTTGGAGAGTACTGTCTTCGTCTGGACATAATCTGTCTCGTAAATGTGGACAGAAGCTACATTATGATAGTATTTCCCCACCTCTAGTCCCAACTCGGTAGCCATAAGTTCTTGTAGAAAAGTAAACGAAAATACATCACTCAGCATGCCACGGTAAGCATCATTTGCACGCATATAACTACTCATATACAGTTGATCTTCACGGATAAAAAACTGCAATCCGATGGTACAAGACACATCAATATTTTCTAGTTGAAGTACTTCACTGGCATCAAAAATAGATAGAAATGCACGTTTGGAATCAGGATCTTCACGAAGCACTTCTTTAATACGCTCCCATTGGTTCAATCGCTTATCCCCATATGCAAATAATTTGGGTCCATAAGCTGTTCCTGTTAATGTGCGACCGTCTGCCGAATATTTGCTCATATTGCTCGCATAATAACGGATAAAGTCCAGATTATTACTACCTGATAGATACCATAAAGCTTCTGCAAAATTAAAAATAATATTGGTCTTCCGCTCGGGTACATAACAGATGCGTTCAATAGGAGATTCAATCCCATACGTATAATTCAGAACTTCCCGGCTTCGGTTGCCACGTGGCTGATTATAGAATTGCGGCTTATGATATACCTCGGCAAGCGTATACAGATAAGCATCATGAAAATGATTAAAGATCATAAGCAATAAGCCTTTCTTGCAATACCTGTTCCAACTGCTGAATACAATCTTCTTCCGTATGATACGTTACATAATCAACAGGACATACTGTGTGTAAGCCTCTCACCAGATAAGCGTACTGTTCAAGATCATGATCTAACAGTAAAATCATATTTTTCTGCATAGCAGATGCCCAACCTATTTCGATATGAGTTCCTGGGGATGCTGGGATACCGGGCAAAGCCACAAATAAATCACATTTTTCAATCTCGTCAAAATCAATTTTGGTGCATTGTTCTGGAGGCATAAATTTCTGTCCCCATTGTTCTCTTTTATGCGCATTATGTACCTCATAACCTCGATTTTCAAAAAAATCGATCAATCTTATTAAGAAATTCTGCGTTCCTTTTTCCAAGGTAGCTGTTTCCATATTCATTAGATTTTTAAAAGGAGCTGCCAAAAATAATTTTTTATTCATATTCTACCCTCCGATGATATTTTATTTACAATATATACTAAATAATATCATTTAATGTTATTTTAGTAAATAAAGGGTATTAACCCAAAAATGTTTTCTGATCTAAGGAAAGTGTATAATAGACTCAAAATTCAATGATTCTATTTCGTTTAGGAGGAAATACTTTGTCTGTCGTTATTGATGAACTTTATGCAGGGATTGCTGTCATTATTTTTAATGCCGAGGGTCATGTCTTTTTGCAACAGCGGCTTGATGTCGGACAATGGGGCATACCTTCAGGACATGTAGAAAAAGGAGAAACAGTCACACAAGCAGTTGTACGAGAGATGAAAGAAGAAACAGGATTAGATGTAGAAGTCACACGCTTAATTGGGGTCTATTCTGATCCAGATAGCCAGATTTTTGAATATCCTAATGGAAAAAATGTTCATTTTATTACCAATTGTTTTGAAGCAATTATTATCGGTGGCGAGCTTATCGTCGATCCTAAAGAATCGCTTGATTATCAATTTTTCCCTACCGATCAGTTACCCGCCAATCTACTTCGTATGCATCCTAGATGGTTAGCCGATGCGCTAGAGCAACGACCTCAAGCTTTTATTCGATAAATCTTCTCATATCGGTCAGTAAGCAAAAAGAAGGCAGACCTTTATTAAGGTTGCCTTCTTTTTTGCTTACTCATTATTTCACTTAAGAAATGAAGCTTAATTCAGATTTCCTTACTACCCTTTTTTTACCAACCATAAGCAAAAATATTGTTACTATTTCAAGAAGACGATGTAACTTTTTATATATTCATTTCGTTTAAAATAAAGTTCAGATGTTACATTTTATGTTGTCTGACTGTCTATTCTATGTTGTGTCCATTTAAAAAAAGTAGTATTTGTCCGATAATAAGATTTTACCACCTGGCTATAAAGGAGTACTTAAACACGAATGAAAAAGCATTGGAAAAAATATGCACTTGCCCTCATGGCAGTATTACTGGTTGTCTATGTTCTCGGGGTGAATTTCCCCAAATCTTCTATCCTTGCACATAAAATATGTAGCTCATGGGTCGCTGCTCAGAATGAAGTCTTTTATTATGAACATCGTGATGCACTTAATCAACGTAATGTTGCACTAGCCGCAGATTATGTTGCTCCTGAAGGTACAGCCGATAAGATCCCTGTACTGATGTATCATTATATTACCCCTAAAAAGGATAATACCGAGCCCACTAATAATTCGATTGTAAATTTAGAATCATTTGAAGCAGATATGAAATACTTGCACGATAACGGTTACCATACGGCAACTCTACAACAGTTAGAACAATATGTGGATGAAGAAATTTCGTTACCTGACAAAACAGTCGTGATCTCATTTGATGATGGGTATCAAAACAATATTATCTATGCGTATCCGATTCTCAAAAAATATGGATTCCATGCAACATTATTCGTGATTGGTTCACGGATTCAAGACAAAACGACAGCATTTGATCCACACAAAACAAGCTATGTATCCAAAGAAGAAATGGAAGCTTCTAAAGATGTATTTGAATATAACAGTCATACGTATAATCTACATTACAAAACTTTACTTCACTGTGGCGATGATTATGCTGCTGGTATGAATGAAGCAAGCTTTATCGCTGATGATAAAATTATGCGTTCTGAAACAGGGATCAATACTCCTTACTTTGCTTATCCATTCGGGGATTTCCGTATGCAAATGGTCTATGCACTGAAAGAGTCTGGATATCGTATGGCATTTACAGTACACCAAGGATTTGTCCGACCTGGAGATGATCCACTGACCCTCAAGCGATTAACGGTTGTATCAAATACGAATATTGATGAGTTGCTTCATATGAATCATGATCCGGATGGTACTTCACCTGTTGCTCCTTAATGTAGATATTCACACCACCATAGAATAGATCACAAAAAAGCTACTTCTCTATAGGTCATCAACCTATAAACAGAAGTAGCTTTTTTGTGATCATCATTCGTACGTTTGTTTAATTCGCTGCTGGTAAAGCAGGCAGATCTGCTGGATTCGAAGCTTCTGTAGGACGATCAAGCAATCCGCCTACACCGTAATCTGCAAAGTTTTTGATAAATTGAAGGGCTTCTGCACGAGTTAATGCTTTGCTCCCTTTAAAAGAAGCGATCGACACTTGAGAAGCATCACTGCCGTTAGCTAGACCTAGAGCTAACATATATTGAATCGCATCATTGCCCGTATAATTCACACCTTCGGCAGAAGAGATCAATTGTGCAACCCCGGTACGAGTAAGAATCTGATTACGAGTAGTTGTATTGGTATAACTGCTCACTGGATAATTCAAAGCTTTGGCACGAGCATAATAAGGATTTGCCCAGTTCCCTGTTTTACTACTCGTCACTTCTGGTTCAAATGTGCGAATCAACATCGCTAAAAATTCAGCTTCGCTAACTGTTTTGTTTGGTTTGAACTGACCGTCTTTGTATCCATTGACTAAGCCTGCTTCATATCCCCATTGAATCGTATCTTTTGCCCAGTAACTATTCGAAATATCTGAAAAAGGAAGCCCATCAGCGGCTTGCGCTTTGGTAGAAGAGATTGTGCTCCATAAAGAGAATGCTAGACATAGGGTAAGCCCTATTTGAAGCCATGATTTGATTTTCATTGGTATGCACCTTTCTTATCTATATTTTTAACGTGTTGTAAATTGTAAGATTAGTGGCGTCGTGGATGAAACTTGTTGATCACTTTTCGCTGTTGGCTTCGCTTTGATGCCTTTTTCGATAATGATATTGTACGTTTCGTTTTTGGCAAATCCACTTGCTGTTGGTGTGATAAAGATACGATTCCATTTCACCGAGACATTTACATTAGTTACTACTTCTCCATTACTGTTAAGCACTGTGACATGATCCGGTGTCATAGAAGAGGAATCGATATATTTGTATTGTTTATTTTTGAGTGCAACTTGCAAGCTGATACTTACCGGAATCGAAGGAGATAATTGCGCTTTACTTGGCAAGTCTTTGATTCCCATCGTTTGCTTAATCTGTGATAATTGCTTTTGGAAATTAGCATCACTTACATTTTTGCCATCAAATTTAGCTTTAAGCCAGTCTGCTGCTTTACCTGATGTTTTGGCTGTATTGAGTTGTTGTGTTGCTTTTTGAGTCGGTGTTGGTGTTGGAGCAACAGCTGGTGCTGTAACGGTTGTACTTGGTGTTGATGGTTGGCGTGGAATACCGCCGCCTCCACCACCACCGCCTCCGCCCCCACCACCAGATGGAACAGCAGCGACTAGATTAGTTGGTGCTGGTGTGGTAACCACAGGTACAGTTACAGCTGGTGTTGGCGCGAATACAGGTGTTGGTGTTGGAATAACTGGTTTACTTTCCACTACAGGTGTAGCTTCAGTAGACGGTGATAATGTCTGACCTGAGATGGATTTCCCAGTGGATTCGTTGCCTGTTGTATCTACCGTTTTTAGTGTAAATGAGTATGTTGTCGATGGAGACAACCCTTCCGCTTGATATACATTTTTGGTTACAGAAGTTACTAATTTGCCTGTATCGTTATAGACATTTACTTTTGCAAAATCTTTGTCGACCGGGTTCTGCCAGTTCAATGTTAAAGAGTTCGTTGTTGCTTGACTGACTGTTAATCCATTTACTTCTGCTGGAGCTGTTTTATCTACTTTAGGAGCGAAAGTAACGAATCCATATCCATATAAATTGTCTCTTCCTGATGCTCCTAGATCGACAATATAATCTTCCAAATCCGTACGTAAATTCGCAATAGATTCCGAAGGATGTTCTTGTTTTAAAATTGCTAGTATACCTGCAATATGAGGAGCCGCTTGAGAAGTTCCGCTAGCTAGAGCATATTTACCATTTAAATACGTAGACACAATATCAACACCAGGTGCAGAGACTTCCACTTTAGGACCTGTAGAAGAAAAGTCGCCCCGATTCAAATTTTTGTCGACTGCGGCTACAGCGATCACGCTACTGTATTGTGCAGGATAATTAACTGTATCTGTTCCTGCTCCACTATTTCCCGCAGAACAGACTACTAAAATACCATTGTTATACGCTTTATCGACCATATCGTGTAATGCTTGTGAATCATATTCAGTTCCTAACGACATATTGATAATATCCATACGATTTTGGATCGCCCAATCGATTCCTTCTAGCACATCTTGCAGATTTCCTTTGCCATCTGCACCTAATGCTTTGACACCATATAACTGCACGCCAGGAGCCGTTCCTGTTACAGCGCCATCGCCACTATGAGCAGCAACAATGCCACTTACATGTGTTCCATGCCCATTATCATCTGCGTATGAAGTTGTATAATCGACCGTGGATACACCACCAGCAATCGTAAGTTCACTATGAGCGGCTACTCCTGAATCGATAACAGCTACTTTGATACCTGATCCGTTGTATCCTTTATCCCACATTTGATTAGGTTGTACTGCTTGATAATTCCATTGCGATTGCTCTGTTGCATTGACAGTAGATCCTAATACTTGAAAATCAGAAGAATCGGTAACTTGAAACGGAACATTACGCTCGATATACGCAATATTGGGATCTTGCACCAAATCTTGCAATTCACCTGCACTGACGGTTGCGGATACCGCAGGTAATGTTTTGAATTCATGTTGTACTTCTACACTTTGCTCAATAGCAGCTTCTTTACCTGCTTGATTTTTATATACGATAACGACTTCTTGATCTGCTCCTGTGATAGAAGGAGCAGACTCTTCTCCATATACTAATCCGGTATGAACCAAAGATAATGTAAGCAGTGACGAGACTACGATAGCTATATATTTTTTCATTCAACTGATTCTCCTTTTTCTCTTATAAAGTAATGCCTTACCTACCACTTGCTATCTATAATACGTAGATTCTTTTGATTAAGATTACGTAAAATTAAATAGCGAAAAATATAATTTAAGACAGTAAATGTTCTTTTTTAGTACTGATCAGATTCTGTCTACATTAGTCTTTCGAGTAATTTCGACATTTATCTTATAAGATTTATCGGACGACTTTACAGAATTATGTATACTAATTATAAAAAAAAGCCCTCTCCAATGGAAAGGGCTTTAGCTTACGTAAATTGATATATATGGAATTAACCTCTTGGTACTTCTGTTGCGTTGAACAGTTTCGCATCCAAAGGTGCACCTGCAAATTCTTTCATATCTTTAACGAATTTTTGGAAATGAGCACTTTGGTTGTGTTCTTGTACAGCTTGCTCATCTTTCCATTCTTCTACCATTGTGAAGAAGTTAGGTTGGTGAAGATCGCGCATCAATGTATAACGGATACAACCTGCTTCTGCTTGAGAAGCGCTAACCAAACCTTCTGCTTCTACTAAAAATTCTTCTACTCTGTCAGGTTTAATCGTGATATTAGCATGAATAACAAACATATAAGTAAACCTCCTATAAGTATATAATGTAATATGATTTTTTTAATGTTCTAAAAACCTCACTTACTAATTATAACCTATATGATGACAAAACCCAAATGATATTGCAAACCTACAATATCATCGTACAAAAAGCTACCTCTCGAAAGAAGTAGCTTTTGTGTGGGATAAGCTTATTTTACCTATTAAACAACAGGCAATTGCATAACTTCATATACTTTGACTTTCAAAGGTGCAGCTGCCATATCTTTTGTATCATTGATATGCTTGAGAAAATGAGCACTTTGTTCGTGAGCTGTAAGCGCTTCTTGGCTTTCCCATTCTTCGACCATCGTGAATAGGTTGGATTGATGTAAATCCACCATCAATGTATAACGAATATTGCCTTCTTCTGCTTGTGAAGCATTTACAAAAGGATCAGCAAGTTGTAGAAAATTTTCTACGTGTTCGGGTTGGATCAATATTTCGGCATGAATTACTAACATTGGGGTAAAGCCTCCTATAAATAATAAACTGGCACGACTTATTAATTATATAGTAATTCCGCTCAAAACCCAACTATAACTCTAAGAATACTCATCAGATCAGCAAATTAAACAAATTCAGATCACGATTAAGCTCGGTGTATTTAATACCATGTGCTTCCATTCGTTCCACCAATGCACCGTAATCTTCTGGTGTACTCAGTTCAATACCTACCAGTGCTGGGCCATTTTCTTTATTGTGTTTTTTGGTATATTCAAAGCGAGCGATATCATCATTCGGCCCTAATACTTTTTCCAAAAATTCACGCAAAGCTCCCGCACGTTGAGGGAAGTTGATCATAAAGTAATGCTTCAATCCTTCATAGATCAATGAACGTTCTTTAATCTCTTGCATCCGATCAATATCGTTATTGCCGCCGCTAATAATACAGACTACTGTTTTGCCTTTAATCTGCTCGCGATACATATCAAGCGCCGCAATAGGTAATGCGCCTGCTGGTTCAGCTACAATCGCATTTTCATTATACAGATCCAGAATAGCCGAACATACTTTACCTTCAGGCACTTTCACCACATCATTTAATACATCACGGCAAATATCAAAAGTAAGCTGACCGACACGTTTTACTGCTGCACCATCAATAAACTTATCAATTTCACCAAGTGTGACTACTTCATTACGAGCAATAGCTTCACTCATCGAAGCCGCACCTGCTGGTTCCACACCAATCAATTGTGTGGATGGACTCATTGTATGCATGTATTGACCCACACCAGCAGCTAGACCACCGCCACCAATCGTAAGAAAAATATAATCAGCAGGTACGTCTAAACTTTCCATAATTTCCATGCCTATTGTACCATTACCTGCAATAATCTTCGGATCGTCAAATGGATGAATAAATGCCATCCCTTGTTCTTCACACGTTTTCATTGCTTCTTCATAAGCGTCATCAAATGTATCACCAACCAGAATCACTTCTACATTTTTGCCACCGAATTTTTTCACCATTTTCACTTTTTGATTCGGTGTGGTACTTGGCATATAGATTTTGCCGTGAATATTCAGAGCATCACAAGAAAAAGCTACACCTTGCGCATGATTACCTGCACTAGCACATACAATCCCTTTGTCTAATTCTGCTTGGGAAAGACTACGAATACGGTTATACGACCCGCGGATTTTGAAAGAACGAACGACTTGCATATCTTCACGTTTCAAAAAGATATTACATTCGTATCTTTCAGATAATGTATTATCTCGTTGTAAAGGGGTACGTACGATTACTTCGCGTAATACATGATGGGCACGTACAATATCTTCCATGCCTACGATTTGCGGATTATATTCACCAGTTGCTGTCATTGATTCTCTCCTCACTCCAAACGCCTCATTGATCTCAACCATCTCTATACGGTTCTCAACGTTTTCTCATTTATCTAAAGTACTCCTAACGTACCCTATTTTCAAGCTTAACCGATGAATTTGTTGAAAATTAATCTAAAAACAGCAAAAGACTTACCTTTTCAAAGGGTACAAAAAAGCCTTTTCCATAACGGAAAAGGCTTTTTTGACTACTATAAGCGAATATGCTGGCTACTCGACAACGATCACATCAACGCCCATATCTTGCAAATCTTGAATCGCTTCTTGAGGTAACTGATCATCGGTTACAAAACGATTCAAATCTTCCATCCCCATTAGGCGCACCAAAGATTTACGACGAAATTTCGTACTATCGGTTAACAAAATGAGTTCATCGGAGATCTCAATAATCTTCTTCTTCAATTGTACATGTGCTTCAGAAGGTTCTGTTAATCCGCGTGTCAGATCAAATCCATGACAGGAAAATAGAAATTTATCCACATGATAACTTTCGACCATTTTCTCTGCATGAATCCCTGTGTTCGCCATAGAATCTCGATCTAGATACCCACCGATCAAAATGACATTGATCTCGGTTTTTTGCACCAGTTCATTTGCAATCGCTAGTGAATACGTCAGTACAGTTAGTGAACGATTCGGTAATTGTTTGACCAAATGTAAACAGGTTGTACTGGCATCTAGTGCGATCACATCGCCAGGTTCAATTAAAGATAATGCGTATTCAACAATCGCTTTTTTCTCTTCTAGATTCTGTGTTTCACGTTGTACCGCAGGCGATTCATATTGTTCCCGGTTCCGGTTAAATACGGCTCCACCATGGGTACGCACCACAGCACCTTCATTTTCCAAACGTTCCAAATCACGTCTTATCGTCTCTTCAGTCACTTGAAAACGGCGGCTTAGTCCGGATACCCGTACGGTTCCTTCCGCTTCCAAAATTCGCAACGTCTCCAGCTTGCGTTGTGCTGCGGATGTAGTATCTTGTCGCTTTGGATTCTTGCTGCTCATGGAATTACACCTGGCCTTACTATTGTATATTGTCAAACGTATATAGATCAGCATCTAGTACAATGCTCATTCGTGTCGAAACGATTCGTGTAAGCGTTTATCAATAGCTTTTAGCTACATATTTCAATGATACCGTATTTACCTTACAGTAACAATAAAAAATGAAAGAGAATGTCTACTTTAATCGGTATTTGTAACATTTTATGTATATTAATAAGATATCATCATCTAAAGCCCACCCGTTATGCAAGACTACACTCATCTTACATTGAACAGATCGGCTCTGAATAATGATTACTTATAATAGAAAAGATTAGACGATTCGACTTAAAAAGTGTTTCAAAAAGCGAGAAGAATCTACATCTAATGCAACATCAATATGTGCCACAGCTGTATCGTGTTTGCCTGTCGTTTTGCCTAATGCGTCTGGATCGGTACATTCCACATGAATAGCATACGAAGTCGTGCGTACTATTGTAGGATCAATCGCTACGCCTACAGCTAATGGATCATGTAAAGCACAACCTTTGCCACCTGTTACAATCTCATTATAAGCACCCATATAGAACTCCGTCATATCAGCTAAAAAGACAGATAACGCACTATTTTCCCGTCTCCATTCGTCCAAATGAACACCGGTGAGCAATGTTTTCATCGTGACATCCAGTCCTACCAATGTGATCGGCATTCCTGATGTAAGGACAAAAGCAGCTGCGTCAGGATCAGAGTAAATATTAGCTTCCGCATAAGGTGTAACATTACCCGGTACAGTAACCGCCCCACCCATCACCACTAATCGTTCAATCGTATTCACAATAGTAGGGTCTGTCTGAATAGCTTTGGCAATATTGGTCAACGGCCCTACTGCCACTACAGTGACTTTGCCTGGAGACGCTTGAATTTGCTGAACGATAAAGTCAGCTGCACTCATATGCTGCGCTTGACGTTCGGAAGGTTCCCGATACTGATTACCAATTCCATCTTCTCCATGAATATGACGGGCAAAAGGCTTCGTATATTCACGGCTCATCGGCTTACTTTCTCCTGCATAGACTGGAATTTCTTCTCGCTCTAATTTATCTAATACGACCAGCGTATTACGCGTTGCTTCTTCGACTGTAATATTACCGAATACCGTCGTCACTCCCAAAATATCCAATTCTGGTGAATGAGCTGCATATGCCAGTGCTAACGAATCATCAATCCCTGTATCTACATCTAAAATAACTAATTTCATATATCCCGTTCCCTTCTTAATATGTTCATTGCATTTTATCATATGTGGTGGAGGTGTAAAGTGACAGGGTGTTAAATACCATCTTCGATACACAACCATATAAGAATATAGTAATGATGTGAATTGACTATATTTGGATTTTTAGCATGAGATTACTTATAATTTGTGCAATACCTAACATCAGTATTAGAATGATACCGTTTACGTGATACATAATTAACTGAAAAGTACAATGACCTATAGTCAATAGCTTGTTTTTTTTGTAGAATGGGAAGACATGTGATGTAAGATATCAATTTGAGATATCTATTGTAAGCAATATGAATCGTGAGCAGGTTGTTTCTCGCTCGATTCAAGTATAGGCATGACAATACTTGCTAATAGACATGAAGAAGTCAATGAAATGGAGGATTTTATGAAGAAATCTAGGGTAATGTGGTTAGTAATGGCTCTCCTTCTTTTCTTTGGAGTATCTACAGGAAGCTTTGCCACGACTGCAACTGCACAAGCACAGGAAGGCAAAACTTATCAAATCGGTACAGATGTTACATTTGCTCCTTTCGAATTTCAAGATGCTAAACAAGAATTTGTAGGAATCGATATGGATATATTAGCGGCAATTGCTAAAGACCAGAACTTTAGCTATGAAGTTAAGCCGTTAGGATTTAATGCAGCTCTTCAAGCATTACAGACTGATCAAGTTGACGGTATGATTGCTGGAATGAGTATTACCGATGAACGTAAGCAAACATTTGATTTTTCAAAGTCTTATTTTGAAGCTGGCGTAGCTATGGCAGTTAAGCAAGGTAACGCTGATGTTAAATCGTATGAAGATTTACGTGGTAAAAATGTTGCTGTCAAAATTGGAACACAAGGATATACATTTGCTGAATCTATCAAAGATAAATATGGTTTTAGCCTAGTTCCTTTTGAAGATTCTGCACAGGTCTATGATGATATCAAAACAGGAAACTCAGTTGCTGGTTTTGATGATTATCCGGTACTGGCTTATGGTATTCAACAAGGAAATGGACTGCAATTAGCTCCAACTGAACAAGAAGCTAAAGGTTCTTATGGATTTGCTGTCAATAAAGGCAAAAATGCAGAATTGCTACAAAAATTCAATGCAGGTTTGGCTAATATTCGTAGCAACGGTGAATACGATAAAATTCTAAAAGAATATTTAGGTGAATCCGGAAATGGTGTGCCTGCTGCAAAGTTAGGTAGATTCGAATTGATTCAACAGTCTTTCCCTTACTTGCTTAAAGGATTATTGAATACTGTTGTTTATACGATCGTTTCACTATTCTTCGCATTTATTTTAGGTTTAATCTTTGGATTTATGAAAGTGAGTCATAACCGCATCCTACGTATTATCGCAACTATTTTCGTTGATGTATTCCGTGGTATACCGTTACTTGTACTAGCATTCTTTATCTACTTTGGTCTTCCAGGAGCCTTTGGATTTACAATGCCACTGTTTGTCGCTTCCGTTCTGGCTTTGAGTCTGAACGCAGGAGCTTATGTCACTGAGATTATTCGTGGTGGTATTCAATCGATTGATCGTGGACAAATGGAAGCTGCTCGCTCACTCGGTCTACCTTACCGTACAGCGATGATCAAAATTATTATTCCACAAGCTGTAAAATTAATGATCCCTTCATTTATCAATCAGCTAGTGATCACTTTGAAAGATACATCGATTATGTCTGTTATCGGTCTAGTCGAATTGACACAATCTGGTAAAATCGTTATTGCTCGTACTTTCCAATCGTTTGATATCTGGCTAGTCGTTGCTATTATGTATCTAATTGTTATTACAATCCTTACTAAAATCTCTAACCACATCGAAAGGAAGGTCAGCAATGGATAAAATTAAAGTAACCGGTCTGAAAAAAAGCTTTGGCTCCAATCATGTACTGAAAGGTATTGATCTGGAAGTTAAAGAAGGCGAAGTGGTTTGTGTCATTGGTCCATCTGGTTCGGGTAAAAGTACCTTCCTTCGTTGTATTAACCGTCTGGAAGAGATTACAGCAGGTACGGTTATTGTCGATGATTACAACATCAACGATAAACAAACCGATATCAACAAAGTACGCGAAAATATCGGAATGGTGTTCCAGCACTTTAATCTTTTCCCGCATATGAGCGTAATCAAAAATATTATGTTAGCTCCAACCGAACTGAAAAAATCGTCTCCAGCAGAAGCTCGTAATATTGCTCTCAAATTGCTAGATCGTGTTGGATTAGCAGATAAAGCCGATGCACTACCTAACCAATTATCAGGTGGTCAAAAGCAACGTGTAGCGATTGCACGCGCACTGGCTATGAATCCGGACATTATGTTATTCGATGAACCTACTTCTGCACTTGATCCTGAAATGGTCGGTGAAGTACTAGGTGTTATGAACTCTCTTGCCAAAGAAGGAATGACCATGATGATCGTAACGCATGAAATGGGCTTTGCTCGTGAAGTAGCCGATCGTGTGATCTTTATGGATGGTGGTTATGTGGTAGAAGAAGGTACACCTGAAGAGGTATTTGGTAATCCTCAACACGAACGTACGATTAGCTTTTTAGAAAAAGTACTCTAGTTATTCCAAAGTAATAACATCATAAATGATATAATACACAAAAGACTGCGAATATACATTCGACAGTCTTTTGTTTTATTCTAGTAGATTGTATATCCATAGCTGTTCCTATTACATAGTAGAAAGGTGAATACTCTTATGAGAAAAACAGGTTTGCTTTTAGGCTCAGGTGCTCTTTTTCTAGTTGTACTGTATTTTGTTCAATTTGTATTACCGTATGGATTTGAGCATATACTTCAAGTGGTTGCCGTGATTTTAATTGTTGTTACACTGGCTCTTTCAGGTACGTTAGTCAGTGGAGATCGGATGCGAGCAAATCAAGCGATTGATTCTACTTCAAGAGACCGCGGTATGGTTAATTCATGGAGCATTATTTTGTTTAGTCTACCTGTTTATATGGTATTGATAATCTTATATTTGTGGGGTTAAAAAGAAATACTATTCTTTATCCTACATTGCTATGTTTAGCAAATACGTCATCATGCTGGACTTGTTGAAGTTGTCCATAGGCTAAGCATACTGCATCCAGTAAGACATGTGTACATTGATCAAATAATGATCCCAAAGGTTGAATACTTGCCGCTTCTCCTTCACGTCTATACTTGGTCGCTGCTGGGATATGCAAAATCATATCTGCTAGTATACCCAGTGGTGATGATTCGTCGGTAGTCACCGCCACAATAGAGCATCCTAACTCTTTAGCTTTGTCTGCTGTCCATATAGCAGATTTGGTTGTACCTGATCCAGATACAGCGATCAGTAGATCACCGCTAGCAAGTGCAGGCGTCACCGTTTCTCCGATCACATGAGAATCTGCACCTAGATGCATTAAGCGCATAGCAAATGATTTGGCCATAAATCCAGATCGTCCTTCACCGGTTACAAAAATACGCTGACTGTTAACAAGCAACGTGGCTAGCTTACTGATAGACTCTTGTGGTACACGGGCAATCACCTGACTAATTTCAGCAATAATCTGTTCTGCTGTTGTCGATTGAATGTCATTCATAGATATCACTCCATTTTTAAAATATATTATATTGAAGCTGTTGTATTTGTAGACTGTGAAAAGAATGTATGGATTAGTTCTCGAATCTGTTGAGCAGCTTCAGCAGGATCATGTGATTGGGTAATTGCAGAACCTACTATGACAACAGTGGGCGATTGTTGTAATATCGTCGGCAACGTCTCTAACGTAATTCCACCTGCTACAGCAATCTTCGGTGTACTGTTATTGGCAATGGCATCAGTCGTAGTCTGTTGAATAGAAGATGATCCTGCTACTTGTCCGTGGTGCTCCTGCTCATCTTTACTCACATGATGGCATAATACAGCATCTGTATATTGCTTAAGTTGATGCCTTTTTTCTTGAGATACATTTAGCAGATCGATCATTGTCTGTCTCTGATATTTGCGAGCAGTCTGCATACATAATTCTAATGTAGCATCAGGCGCCGCACCCATAACTGTCGCTACATCTGCTCCAGCTTCAAAACAAAGTTCAAATTCATATTTCGCATTATCGAATGTTTTGATATCCGCCACGATGATTTTATCAGGAAAAGCTTGCTTGATCTGACGTACACTTTCGATACCGAACTCTTTAATAAGCGATGTACCGACTTCGATCCAATCTACATACGGTTCGACTTGTTGTGCCATATGGATAGCTTCTTGAATCGTCATCCGATCTAGTGCGAGCTGTATACGCACTGGCTGTTGTTCAGTCATATTTATTCTGCTCCTTCACTAAATATAAATTATTTTTTACATCGTTTAGATATAAAAGAAATACACTGTTCTATTGTTGTGTGACGTTATTTTACACTTTCACTATTCTTTTATTTAAGTGGCACTGACTTTTGTTTTCCATTCTGGAGAAGCTTGAGGTTTCTGAGTCTGTGGTTTGCGTACCATCATAGTTAAGATCGCAGATAAAAGTAACGAGCCCGCCATAAACATATACGATGCATCGAATCCACCTGTGATATCGTTCAGATAACCTACAATATAAGAACCTGCAAATGAACCTAACGCCCCCATGCTGTTAATCAGCGCCATCGCTCCGCCTGCTACATTACGAGGTAATACTTCCGGTACGATAGCAAAAAATGGACCATACGGTGCATACATCGCCCCACCTGCAATCACCAGTAATACAAATGAAATCCAGAAGTGATTCGGGCCAATGAGATACGATCCGTAAAAGGCAAGTGCTCCAATTAATAAGAAGGGCCAGACAAAGTTTTTACGGCTTTGCATTTTATCAGAAAAGAATGAAGTCACTAACATCAGAATGACAGCGAGCACATAGGGAACAGCCGCTAACCAACCTGTCGATACCATCGTCATATTTGGTGCTTTGGCAATAATCGAAGGTAACCACATCACAAATCCGTACACCCCAATACTCCAGAAAAAGTATTGCAGACTTAATTTGATAACAGTGGGTGAACGGAAAGCTTCACGGTAATTCTTCACTTGCTTCATACCTGCTTGTTCACGTTCCAATTCATCTTCTAAAGCTTGTTTCTCCGCATCGGTTAACCATTTGGCTTGAGAAGGCTTATCTTGTACCACTTTCCACCAGACAAATGCCCAGATAATAGCTGGCATTCCTTCTATAATAAACATCCACCGCCAACCTACAGCGGTCACTAGATACCCTGAAATAATCGACATCCACAATACAGTTGCAGGATTACCTAGAATCAGAAAGGTATTCGCACGTGAGCGTTCTTTATTCGTAAACCAGTGTGCATTAAAAACAAGCATGGCTGGCATGACCGCGCTTTCAACGACACCAAGTGCAAAGCGGATCACGATCAATAGATTGACATTGGTAATCATCCCTGTTGCAGATGCCAGTGCACCCCACAGAATCAACGACCAGAAAATAAGCTTTTTCGCACTTTTTTTCTCCGCATAATGAGCGCCCGGAATTTGGAAAAAGAAATAACCTAGAAAGAAAAGGGCTCCCAGTAACGACGACATCGCTGCTGAAATATTCAGATCATGTGCCATTCCTGATGCCGCACCAAAGCTATAATTCGCACGATCCAGATAAGCCAGACTATACGTAATAAAAATAACCGGAATTAATCGCAACCAACGAGAAGCAGGTAAGGCTGTCTTTTCTTGCATGTTTATTTCACTCCTTCCAAAGATGGGTCTTGACTTGAAGTATGCTCAACTATTCCATCTGCTGGTGATACATATCTTGGCTGATGCTCGATAAATTGCTGTAATTCATGCTCAGTAGGATATCCTTCATGATCACCGATGGATTGGACTGCTAATGCACCGATCGCACACCCTCTGGTAATCGCTTGTTCGATGGTAAGTCCAGCTAACCAACCGCTAACCGTTCCAACAGCAAATCCATCGCCTGCACCAACTGTATCTATCACATGGTCTACCATAAATCCGGGTACAATACCTTCTTGCTCCTGACTGCGGTAATATGCACCAGATGGACCTAATTTGACGACAACCATTTTCACCCCTTGCTTCAGATAAAAATCGGCAATTTCTTCAGGTACTGCTGATCCTGTTAATATCTGCCCTTCTTCAATACCCGGTAACACGATGTCTGCTTGAATAGCAAACTGATTAATCGTCTGGATCATCTCCGCTTCACTATTCCACAATGTTGGACGCAAGTTAGGATCAAATGAAATGCTTCTATCGTTATCACGCATATGTTGAATAACATGCTGAGCGAATTCACGATTAGTATCTGATAATGCCAAAGGAATCCCTGTCATATGCAAATGGCGTGCTGATCTAAAATAAGAAAGATCGAGATTCTGGATACTCATCTGACTTGCTGCTGATCCACGACGAAAATATTGTACTTGCGGGTCACCGCTGATCACTTTGGATTTGAGCTGAAATCCTGTAGGGTGTTCTGAATCTACATGTACATGATCCAGATTGACATGCTCATTTGCTAATTGTTGTTGTACAAATGTGCCAAAAGCATCGGCTCCTACCTGACTTGCCCAACCCGAGCGAAGACCTAGACGAGCAAATCCGATCGCTGCATTGGCTTCTGCTCCAGCTAGTCGTTTACTAAATAAAGACACATTGTGCAGATCACCTACTTCTTCGGCTACAAACATCGTCATCGCTTCGCCAAAAGTAACAATATCCAGTGATGTGTTATCACTTTTGGTAGGTAAGGTGGATGATGTTAAAAGCTCATTTTTATCTACTTTAGCGGTATCTGTCGTAGTATCCATCGTATGATGGCTCCTTCCTGCTGTGCGTAGTACATGATTGTAATACTCAATCTGTGTATCATCTGATAATGTAAATTCTATCGCCCGCCATGCTTGATTCGGAAGAATTTCGATGACTTGACGCCATAATGCTTGTTCCTCTGTCGGTAAAGGAAGCGTTAAATATCTATTCTCTTGCTGAACCGAATGCTTAGCATGAATATATGCCACATAAGGTGCTAACTGCCGGGCAGCTTGAAGAGCATCATGTCCTGTATATAACCAGTTGCCAATATCAAAAGTCATCCCGATCGAATACAGTGGCGAATGCGCTTGCAAAATAGCTAATTGTTCAAAAAAGCAAAGCAACCGTGCAGGATCACCACCCTCTAGCGTCTGATCATTTTCGATCCATAATTGCAAACTAGAGGTTGAATCCTGATTAGCAAAAAACTGATCAAGACTTGCAAGAAGTCCTTCTATAGACGACTGTGTAACTTCATAATGACCGAGTGACAATTTGACTGCGTCTGCTCCTAATTGCTGTGCTTCTCTCAAAGAACGATAAAGAATGTCTTGATCTAGCAAATGAGTATCTTGCCATAACGATGCAGGTACCGAATAAACAGTATATGCAAGATTTGCTTGCTCAATCGCTTGTCTGCATCGATCTAACGGCAATAACAGATCAGACTCTACAAACCATTCACGCCGAATCTCTATACCCTCCGCTCCAATCTCAGCAATACGTGTCGCCACTTGTGCTTGAGGTACTTTGCTATGAACAACATCTGCAAATACAGATGTGGGGATAATGGTAGTGGTCATCGATGTGTACTCCTTTCAGCTTTTCGCATTCGTATAATAAAGATGTCTGTTATTTCACTATTCATCTGTAAGATATTCATTCATTTCACTTATAAAAGACTTTTAATAAATCGGTTTAGTAAATCGGTTTATGAAGTGAGTATAATCCAATCATTTTAGAAATACAAGCCTTTTTGTAAACGTTATCTGTATTTATATGGTAAAAGGTACTTTTGAACTAATCGTACTATCCCAGATGAGTTATTACATATTAATTTGTATATTTATGCATAATAGTGTATATTAATCTCTTATACATAAAGGAGATGATTGTATTGGAATCTATACCTACTGTTATCCGTCAAGCAACAAGTACAGATGTAGACGCATTGACCACTATTATGAATGAATACATCGGAGACTTTTATCAAAAGCCGAAGCCTGCTGTAGAAAAGCTTCACTATCTGATCCATACGTTATTGGAATTGCAATTAGGGGTTCAATTTGTAGTCGAGCAAAATAATCAGACTGTAGGATTTGCAACATTGTACTTCTCATTTAGCTCAATCAAAGCAGAAAAAGTGACCATTATGAACGATCTATATCTGCAAGAACATTTACGAGATACGGAAGTTGAAGTTCAATTGTTTAAGCACTGTCACAAATACACTCAAGATCATGGATTTGCTCATATGAGCTGGGTAGCGGCTCCACATAATACGCGTGCTCATCGCTTTTTCGATCAAATGGGATGTACACGAATCGATTGGATTGATTATATGATCGTGTAACGCAAAAAGAGACTGCTCAAGATCTGTAACTGTGATCTGAAGCAGTCTCTTTTATATCATTACAATATATATATTTAAAAAGCTAAAAGCGTACTATTCATTTTATTGTATATTAATGACTTGGGCAGAAGACTCTCGAATCATCAATGTACAGGTAAATTGCTTTTCTTGTATCGCTGGAGGTTCTTGCCCAGTACTCTCTGCGGAGATCGAAGCAATCAACATTTCTGCGGCTTGTCTGCCCATATCATGAGAAGGCTGAACAATCGTAGATAATGTAGGGGTCAATAACTCTGCAAATGGAATATTATCAAACACAATCAAAGCCATATCTTGCGGAATCTGCAACTGATGTTCTTTGAGAAAAGCTAGTACTTCTAGCAAGACTAGATCATTTCCAGCAATAATCGCAGTTGGTAATTGGTGCTGATCTGCCCATGCACTTAATTGGTGTCGTAGTTGACCAACTTCATCCGAGATTATCATCGGTGTGATCTGCGGTAACTTTTCCTGCATCGCCCTTGTATATCCTTGAACCCGTTCTACCCGAGTCGAAATCATTAAAGGTGCCGTTAGCATCGCAATCTGTTGGTGCCCGCTAGTAATCAAGTGCTCTGTTGCCGTATAGGCGGCTTGTTCATTGTCGACTACTACACGATTGACCTGTACGCCTTCAAGCTTCCGATCTACAAATACCAATGGGAATCCTTCTTGAACTAACTTCTGGTACAACGGTTTTAACTGACCCGATGGAAAAGCAATTACACCATCGACTTGTTTGGAACGCAGTAATTCCAAATCTTCTCGTTCTCTTGCTTCATCTTCATCTGTATTGCAAAGGATCACACTAATGCCTTGTTCTCGACAATAACTCTCGATCCCCCGACAAACTTCTAATGAAAATTGGTGCAACATATTCGCCACGATCACACCAATAGTAAATGTACGTTTTTGTTTTAAACTACGTGCTAGCACATTGGGACGATAATCCAATGCTTGAATCGCCATAGCTATTTTGTCTTTGGTCGTACTGCTCATATATTCATAACGCCCGTTTAGATACTGGGAGACTGTACTTTTGGATACTCCTGCTTCACGAGCCACATCTGCCATTGTCATTTTCGCCATAGTTACTGCCCTTTCTCTATGATCCGAGTGTAGTTAAAGATGCACATACGGATAGGGTTAATCTATGATTGAATATTATCATAGCGTAAGGATTTATTGTAGCACAACCATCTACATTTTAAGAATAAGATCATCCTGATCTATAGATAGGATATACAAGTAAAGATCATCATTATATTGACATCAACAAATATGTGTATATACTCATATTTATGACAAAACAACATTCAATTTCCGATTTTCCAGAGAAAATCGATTATACCACAATGTGTGCTTGCTTGAATTTTAGAAAAGCTTCGCGATTTATTACGAGTTTATATGATGAATATTTAAGACCTGTCGGGATCAGAGCTACACAGTTATCTTTGCTAATGGCACTTGAACAGACTGGCTCTGTTACTATTACTTCTCTAGCCGAAGTACTTCTTATGGATCGTACTACTTTACCACGCGATCTAAAGCCTCTTGAGAGAAACGGCTGGGTATCTATTACAGAGGGAAAGGATCGTCGAAAACGTTTTATTGCTTTAACACCTGAAGGTAAAGAACTTCTCGACCATGCACTTCCATTGTGGGAACAGGCACAGACCCGTGTTCAAGACTATATGGGTGAGACACGTTATACAGGTTTACTTGGTCAATTGTCTGATATTGTTAAGCTAAATAGAGAAAATTAATTTTTTTTAATCAAAAAGGTGTATATACACCTAATTAAAAGGAGCAGATAAACATGGCTGATATGAAAAAACATCCTACGGTTCTGCGTTACTATGAATCCGCCGCACAATCCCCTACTCTTGACAATGAAACACTTGATTATGATTGGATACGCGAATTATGTCTTGAAGCTGGAGCAGATGATGTGGGAGTGATCTCTATCGAACGCTCCGAATTGGATGATCAGCGTGAGGATATTCTATCTGTATTTCCACATGCCAAAACGATGATCAGTTTCGTTTCCAGAATGAATCGAGAACCGATCCGTACCCCTGCACGCTCTCTTGCTAATATTGAATTTCATCACACTGGAGATAAGGTAGCCGACACATCCCATAACATCGTATCTGCCTTAGAAGCACGAGGAGTACGAGCTTTAAATGCAGCTATGGGTTTCCCGATGGAAATGGATAAGTTTCCTGGTAAAGCATGGGTGGTTTCACTCAAACCTGTTGCCGTTGCCGCAGGATTAGGTAAGATGGGCATTCATCGTAATGTGATTCATCCGAAGTTCGGAAATTTTATTCTTCTTGGTGCTATTATACTAGATGCTAAAGTCAACAAAGAAGATCGACCGATTGATTACAATCCATGTCTGGAATGCAAGCTTTGTGTGGCTGCCTGCCCTGTGGGTGCGATTGGTGCAGATGGACAATTTAACTTTTCATCATGCGCTACACATAATTATCGTGAGTTTATGGGCGGTTTTAGCGATTTTGTAGAAACGATTGTAGACAGCAAGAACACGAAAGAATTTCGGAATGAAGTTCCTGCAACAGAATCCGCTTCATGGTGGCAAAGTTTGAGTTTTGGCGCTAACTACAAAGCCGCTTATTGCTTATCCGTTTGTCCTGCTGGCGATGATGTCATCGGACCATTTCTGCAAAATCGTAAAGAATTTATGAATGATATCCTGAAGCCATTGCAAACCAAAGAAGAGACGATATATGTTATCCCTGGCTCAGATGCAGAAGCACATGTTCAAAAACGTTTTCCCCATAAAACAGTCAAACGTGTTGGGAATGGACTTATACCAAATTCGATCAGTCTTTTGGTCACCCTGATGCCTCATGTATTTCAACCTAATCAAGCCACCGATGTAAACTGTACGTATCATTTCACATTCACCGGCAATGAAACGAGACAAACCACATTCGATATTCGCGATAAAAAGCTTCAGGTTACCGACGGTCTTCATGGCAAACCCGATATTCAGATTACAGTAGATAGCAAAACATGGCTTAAAATTGTGGCGAAAGAAAAAAATGTAGGCGTAGCATTACTAACAGGCAAACTCAGATTCAAAGGCAATCCCAAATTGTTAATCAAATTTGAGAAATGCTTTGCTTAATGAACATATCTTATTCAAAGTTTCTTTTTGTTTGATTCGTTGGAGTGTTTTCGATATTCTTTTGCCAATATAGAGTAAAGATAGGAATCATGAAATTCGCCTTTATAATACCAGTGTTCACGCATCATGCCTTCACGTGTCATTCCGATCTTTTGCATAACTTTCTCAGAAGCTCTATTAGCCGGACGACAAGTAGCATAGATTCGATGTACATCCAATGTCTCAAATCCATAAGTGAGTATAGCTTGAGCCGCTTCTGTCACATAACCTTTGCCCTGATGATCAGGGTTCAGTACATAACCAATCTCAGCATTCGTCTGGTGAACATGAATACCAATCCCGCCGATTAACGTCCCTTCATGCTGGAGGCAAATGGCGAATTCATAATCTTGACGAGACGATTGCTGTTGTTGAGCGATCACTTCTTTCACATACGCTTGAGTATCTGCTTCAGTATTTGGCCCCCATGCTGTGTGCTGTGTGACTTCAGGTAATTGAGTATAAGTATGTATCGCTTTCCAATCGGTATCTTGTATTTCTCGAATAACTAGTCGCTGTGTTTCTAAGTGCATAAGGTACTCCTCCATCTTAGTATAGGCTCAAATGCAGATATTATTTACCCTATCTGTAAAATAAATTATTCCCATCTATTATCCAATAACAATAGATTTCAGGAACATCTTTAATAAAATCTTTATAACTTCCAATCCATCCATCGGGTACATATAATTCATAAGAAGCAGGTTCAGGATAGTAAGATATCAATTCTTTCTGATCGAAATTAATGTATAAAGAAGGGGACATGTCTAACATATCTACATGTGTGTCTTGTTTCAATATATTTTTGAGTTCTTCTACTTTAACTTCACTATCTATAATTTTCTCTAAAAATTCTTCAGCTGTCTCCTCGTTAACTACAGGAATATTAAATCTTTCCGAAAAGTCATTGGGATTAGGGATATCAAAACCATTTTCAAGATAAGCAGAAATTAATTTTTTGAAATCTAAAAACCATATTTCCTTATCTTTAACAAACCATTTGTAAGACTTCATGTATTGAACTAAAACTATGATATTTTCTGCATACTTCGGCTGATTCTTCACTTTATGTGCTCCTTGATCCAAAGTGTTCTTTTCTTTAGTTTTCATTAAAGCATATCATTAATTGGATGACATCAAATAAGATTTTATTTTATATTCGATACTACGTCCATACCATAGACTTCAAAATAGGAAGTATCAAATGGGCGAATTTCGATTTCAGCTTCGGGATGCTGTAAGCCTTCATCTTCTTCTGTATCTGGTAAACGATCAAAGTTCCATTCTACATGTTTGCCCTTCTTAATGCCTATGAACACTCCTGAATAGAACTGAATGATCTCATTTGCTTTTTGGATCAATTCTTCTGTATTTAGAAATTTCGAATATTCATCCGGAAATAATTCTTTAACAACTTGATTGCTACTAGCAAGTACATCGAATGTAAACCAAACAAGATCCGAAGTTTCCTCTTTAATACAATTGATTATTTCAACAAGTTGTCCTCCTAAACAAATGTTCTCATTTCTGAAATACTTGTGGTCGAGTCTAAGTATAAATGGAGATTTTTTCAAATCATTATTATTCAATGAGTTCACTCCTTTTTATGATTCTATGTGTAACCTTGAAAGGCTTAGAACAAAGAATTACTTTTGATTGAGATTACTAATATTTCTTATTTTTAAGTCGTCACTAGCCATTCGATTATCTGCAAATAATTATTCACATATCTACCCTATTTTAGAAACCTTTCACGGTTCCCAAAATAGGGTAGATATAGACTACATTAGTCCATCGTCAATACTTCTACTCAGAACATTTCGATTTACAAAAATCTAGATCTCTGGATTATTGTACTCGCTCTTATAAGTTAATATATTATAAAATAACTATTACATTTTCTTTTTTTAAATTATAACTAAAAAAGAAAACAATTATGTTGATATCAACATAATTGTTTTTTATAAATAGAGCCAAAATACTATTTATATTTTATAGAACCTACAAATTGCAAATAATTCGATTGAATTGTAGCTTGGACAACTTCTCCATTATACTCAAAATTGTAAGGTAATATTGCTACATTGATATTCTCTGGCAATTCTTCTGTTACTTTTTTGAACTCTGAAATAACCTTATAATCGTAAGAAAATCCTTCTAACAATTCATAAAAATTATCCACTTTATTTTCATAATATTCTGCTTCTCTTAAATCTTCATCATATCTGATAATCTTAAAATATTCAGCAAATATTGATCTAATATAATCTCCTTCATCAGAATAAGAAGTAGTTAATAATCTATCTAATTCTTCAGCGTTTATCACCGTTCCTATCCATAAAGAAACAATTCCGTTTTTCTCCATTTTAACTCTCCTTCAATATCTCAATCTTCTGACAGGCTTCTATTCTAACCTCAAGACTATAGTTCGCCCAATTTTGCAACTTTCTTTTAAGAATATTATAGTCAGCAGAAGAATCAATAATCTCTAATAACTTATTATGTGTTTTAGTTTAACTTTTCCCACTATGTTTACTAATATGGTTAACAAATTCAGTTTCACTTATAAGTGTTCTCATCTCAGCGATCTAATCACTTGTTAACCCCACATCTTGAATATTTGCCCTCTATACCAAATGCCATTATGCAATCCTTCCGGATGTCTAAGTCAATCTTTTATAATATCTCTTAATTTTGAATTAGCCCATTTACATACACATAGCGGTTCATCCTCAGTCCGTCGCAATACTTCCACTCATGCCATATTGATTTGCAAAGCAATAATCTCAAAACTCTCTAGTACTTTTATCCACTTGAAAATCACTAAACGCATTATAGTGTTGCAATAAGATTATTGAATTATCTATAAATGTGGTTTAACAGTACCCTACACAATTTCATAGTCCATATTCATTTTTCTATACTTATTAGATTTCACACATTTGCTCTAAGCGATGCTACCATTTATTTTAAATCCTTTTATTAATTTTAAAAAAACTGTGAAAAGAAAAGAAACATGAAATGGCTGTTAGTCATTTCATGTTTCTTTTGTATAGCTTTATTATAATTATCTTAAATTAGCTGGATGACCATTTGCATCTAAGATGCCCAGTACTTTTTTATCTCGATCCGATACAATTAACGTGTAGTCTTCAAAAGTAAACGTACTTGGTGGCAGATCAACTGTCACTCTCCATGCTGGTCGAAGATCATCAAAATCTCGATCCTCTTCATTAATTCCAAACGTATAGGCTTCATCAAAAAACAAATTTTTAATTTGTTCATTCACAGTTCCATCCATCTTTTTTTCTTGAAGATACTTTTTAGCAATTGCTATTGCTTCTTCTGGTTTTAATACAGTTTCTACAGTAATTTCTTCGACCCTACGATGATGTCTTGGAAAATTCCGATCTACTTCTTCAAGTATTTTCTTTAACTCTTCTTTAGTTCTATTATATCTTCTCAATTTATTCACCTTCTAATTATTATATTTTGAACGTAATCTATCAATGTATTCTTTTGAATGATTAATTGATGGTGTATCAAATAAATTTTCATTTTGCATCACTCTCGAAAATACATATTCTTCCCGTTCTAATCGATTAAGATTCATATAAGCTTCTTTTCCTATCGCTAACCATTGCTCTGCATGATATCCTTCATGATACAAATTAATTAAGCTTGGGTTTTTCTTGATCCATATTTCCCCGCTACCATAATCAAAGCCTGCTTCAAGCTCACCTCGAAGTACTTTTCCTTTCTTATCTACTTTGACATTAATTCCATATTGACCCCAGTATTGTTTAAACTGTCTAATTTCTTTTGTAAGAGCCAATGTTTCTTTTCTACTATTTTGTAACCTTTGTACATTTCTATAATCTATGCTCTCATTTAAAACTTCATCAGCACTATTTTTTTTGCTAAATTTACGAATAAGCCAGCTACCACCATCAATAGCACTCTTAGTTGCTGTCTTCCCAACGACTTTCCCGCCAGGTACAAAGCTAACTAATGTACCTACTCCAGTAGCAACTCGGTCTCCTACAGAAAGTTCTTGACCTGTCACATAATCCGTTCCAGTAAAGACTTCCTGTACACCTTTTACCGTTCCTAAAATAGGCACAGCATCCGCTAAGAAACTACCAACTGTTTTCAACATCTCATCACTATCTGTACTGAGTCCAAATGGATCTATATATGAAATGAGATTCCCATAATAAATACTCCTTCACAAAAAAACCTTGCAAAGCATGAAGCTACGCAAGGTTAAAATGATATTAATAGTTTTCTAATTCTTCCAATTGCAATTGAGCAATCTTTTTAAAAGGAGCATATAATGCTGCTATTTTCTTTTTAAAAGTAGCTTCTTCTGCTAAAAATATATTTCCTTCTAAATTAGTACTTAGTGCGTACCATTCTTCACATTCAATAGACGCACCTTCACCACCATCTGCCTCGTCTCCAGAATTTAAGAGTAATTCATAAATAGATAGTTTTCCTTCTAAATACATCAGGTAAAAATATCCAATTATTGCATCACTAGAAGTAATTTTATTTTCCATATCGGCTCTCTCCGAAATCAATAAATCACTAAGTGCATCACTTAACATTTCAATGCTATTAGATAGCGAAATACTAATCAACCAATCTTCTACTAATATCTGTTTCATAATGCGTTGGTCAGCCCAATTCTGCCAATCTTTCTTTTGATAATAACCACTATACGATATTGCAAAAAGATAATGGGCAATTGGTATCATATTACCACCTCGGAGTATCAGGATGAAGACCTGCATTATTCGGTCCATGTTGTGTAGGGTTTTGCCATGGATTAGGATGATAATGCGGACTCTCATGATGATGCGGCTTACCATGATTTGTATAATCATTATTTCCTATCCTTCTACCAAACTGATCATAAATTGTTTCTCTCTTGTACAATTCTCCAGTGTTACTTAACTTTTGATCTATAATGCTTCGTGTACCAGGTACAGCATAAGTTCTCTGCCTTGTGTTTGGATTTCCTTTATAATTTGGATTTATGTTCTGTTCCCAATATCGCTGATATCTAGAAGCTTCAGCAGCATCCATATCATCAAAAAAAGTTCTAGGAGTTTCTATCTCTTTAGCAAATAACTGCAAATTAACTTTTAGTGGTAACTTACTCGCTACTTGCTTTGTTTCATTCTTCCCAAACTGCTTAACAACCCAACTTCCAGCATCAATCGCCGCTTCGGTTCCATATTTCCCAACATACTTCGTTCCCGGAATTGGAATCAAGCCCGTTAATGAACCAATCCCATTGGCGACTCGGTCAGCTACAGACAATTGCTCACCTGTAATGTAGTTGACGCCCGTAATCGTTTCTTGGAAACCTTTCACGGTTCCCAAAACAGGAATCGCATCGGCTCCATAGCTTAATCCTGTTGCGAACCAAGAATCTCCATCTGCACTCAGTCCAAATGGATCAATATACGAAATTGGGTTCCCATTCACATACGCATAGCGGTTCATGGTTAGTCCATCGTCGATACTTCCACTCAATACATCTCGGTTCACAAAGCGCTTGATCTCTGGATTGTAGTACCTTGCTCGCATCTGGTACAATCCGTTCGGATCGGTCATAACTCCGTCGCGTCCGTTGTATTGGAACGGTTGCTCGGTAGTTCCTTCGTGTCCTAACGATTCACCATAGGTACCGTAGCTGTACGTATCGGTGAGTTGTCCCTTAGCATCGGTTAATGCGAGTGTACTTCCTCGACGGTCGTAGTGGTAGCTTTGGTACGCTCCATTCGCATCTTGGCGTCCGATCAAGCCATTACCGTACACATACCATGCGGTTGGTTTGCCTGTTCCATCGGTTTCCATCAACACTTGAGACAACACAGCTTCGGGATTGATCACATATTTCGTGGTCGTTCCGTTAGTGGTCATCGACGTGCGATGATTTTCGTGATCGTATCCGTATTGTATCCCACCGGCTTCCACCAGACGGTTACGTGCATCGAAGGTATAGTTTTGCATCTGTCCAGCCAGTGGACCGACCAACATATTTCCTTCGGCATCATATTTCACTGCTTCACCATTGACCGTAGCTAGACGATTGTCTGCACTGTACGTCATCGTCATATCGCCTGTACCGTATACATCTGCGGTTACACTGGCTGGCTGTGTGTATGCATCGGTTTGAACATCGGATGAGACATTGTCTGTGGTTTGTGGTAATCCTTCGCTTTGAATCATCACATCTTCAAGCGATGGAGATAATCCAGGGCCATAGACATCGGCTATAACAGTATTCAGATCGGCATTGATATCGCCACCGTCTTCATTCGTCACTTGTCCAACCTGATCATACGTGTAATTGTATTCATACAATACCGTTCCATCTGCTTGCAAGTCTTTCAATGTCAATACTTGTCCTGCGGCATCATACGTACGAACTTCTTTCGTTCCATCTGGACGTGTTGTCGATAATAAGCGACTATTCGCATCATACGTATAAGAAGTTTGGCGTCCTGCCCAGTCTGTTACTGTCGACAATCGACCATTGGCTTGATACGTATAGGATACTTTTTTGCCATCTGGATACGTAAGTCCTGTTAATTGTCCTGCGGCATCGTACGCATACGAAATGCTCTGTCCATCTCCATTGGTGAACGATTCAACACGGTTCAATTTGTCATAGTTACGTACCAATACTTCACCGTTGCTGCCTTTAACCGAAGTGATATTTCCATTAGCATCATAGTCATACGATACACTACCCGCTTCATCGGTAAATTGGCTCAAATTCCCTGCGGCATCGTAGCTATATTTACTGTTGCGACCATTTTTATCGGTATCGCTACCTAGTAATCCTACATTGTTGTACGTGTAGCTATGGTTGCCCCCTGCTTCGTCTTGCTCTGAAGTCAGACGTCCAAGCAGATCGTACTGATATTTGGCACGATTACCATTAGCATCTACCATTTGAGTAATCTGGCTAAACGCATCGATTGTCTGCGATGTACTGCCTTGAATCGCATCTTTAACCGATGTTAATTGGTTTTTACGATCATATCCATAGGTCGTTGTGCGTTTTAATGGATCGACTGATTGGGTTAACTGATTAAGATCGTTGTATGTGCTTGTATACGTATAGCCTAGCGCATCTGTCATTTTGACCGGATTACCTGCGGTATCGTATTCGACTGTATACATTTTGTGATTGAGTGCATCATACGCTTCGATTGGACGACCTAACTTATCGTAGGCATATTTCACTGTTGCACCTGCGGCATTGGTCTCTGTCATCAGACGACCTGCGGCATCATACGTAAATGAACTCTTACGACCTAACGGATCAGTGACAGCTGTCATATTGCCTTCGCTATCATAAGTGATCGAAAGTGTTCCACCCAGTGCATTACGAACCGCTGTTAATTGTCCATTAGCATCATAGGTGTAGCTTGTCGAATTACCACGTGCATCGGTAACACTTGCTAGATTGTCTTGACGATCATACGTGTAGCTGATTTTATTTTTGAGCGGATCAATCATACTGATTAATTGATCATTATCATTATAAACAGCTTGGGAAAGGTTACCTTCTGCATCGCTTTGAGTCGTCATGCGACCTGCGGCATCGTAACCCACTTTCATAATCTCGCCTGTAGAAGCAGTCACCGTATCCAATTTATAGCCATTATAGCTATAGATCGTCTTCCCGCCACGCGGATCGGTTGCTGCTGTTAACATGCCTTTGTCATTGTACTCATACGATACTTTATAACCTTCGGTATCGGTTGTACTGAGCAGACGACTATTGGCATCATACGTGCTTGTAATGCTATTGCCATCAGGTCCTGTTGCTTTGAGCAAATTCCCTTTGGCATCGTAGGTCAAAGTCATCGATAGACCGGATGGATCTGTATTTTTGGTCAAATTCCCTTTGCTATCGTATTCGAACTTCGCTGTCTGACCTAGCGCATTCGTAATACTGGTACGATTGCCTTGAGCATCATAGGTGTAGCTTGTTTTTTCGCTATTACCATCTTGAACTTCAACCAATTGATAATTGATATTATGCACACGTTTTTGAATATCACCGTTGCGATCTGTAATCGTCGTCGTGAGCATTCCGTCTGCATTGCTATAAGCAAATGTTGTTGGTTGATGTGCAGTGATTCCATCATTCTGACGCAATATTCTGCCTTTGCTATCGTACGCATTTGAGAATACAAGCTTGCCATCTAATGAACCTGTCACAATCTGATTATTTTTGTTATACGTATATTCTGTTTTGTGGCTTCCTGGATCGGTAAGTGTAATCAATCGACCGGTATCATCATAAGTAAATGTAGATGTACGACCCGCTTGATCGGCAACTGTCGCTACTTTACCGATAGCGTTGTAAGTGATGACTAACTTCGCTCCACTGGTCGGTTCCGTCACAGATAGTAACTTACCTGAACTATCATACTGCATCGTCATTGTAATGCCGCCACGTTCACCCATTGATTGCAGTGTTCCGTTAGCAGCGAAAATGTAATGTGTTCCATCATAACGGGTCAATGTGTATGTGCCGTTTGCATTTTTTTGCAATTGGTCATTACGTACTGCACGTTCAACAGGAGTGTAGGTAGCTTTATCACTATTTAGCATAAAGTTATTGGTACGGAAAGCATTCCAATATACCGTCATCTGACCTGTTGTATTGTTTTTACTCAAACGCATTTCAAAATTATGACTCCATCCTTTACCAAGACCCGCATTACCTTGTAAAAGAGCATAATACTGAGCTTGGAAAGGAATATCGACTGTTCCATGAGCAACCATCATCGTTTTATTGATAATTTGTGCTCCTGTAGAAGTGTCAACAGGATCTGCATAATACGTCTGTTGATCATAATCGGCTGGATCGATGGTTCCTACAGAAGGATTCACTACTGGCGGTACAGGAACTGGAGTCGTTGTTGTGACTTCCATTTTGAAAGAACCATATGGACTATAAAGTTCATATGTGGTTGTACCCGTATTACGAATCACAGTCGTATTGCCTGCTCCGATCGTAACTGTACCTGAACCTGTTTGTTCTTCCCCTTGCTCTGTCCAGTAACTAAACTTACTACCTACATTAAGTGCACGCGCATGATCGTGTACATTGGTTGCTTTGACCATCGTATTCGGTGCTAATGTGTAAAGTGATAGTGCCGGAGTGTCCTGATCTTGGAAATTAAAATGATCTTTATTTCCATTAACCAGTGTATTGGACGCTTGTTGCCCTGTAAGAATCGCATAACCACCTGCTGGAACAGATACCGAATTACCGGTTGTTTTGCGATCATACTGAACAGGTTTGCCTGAAGCATCATATACGGCCACATCGTACTTACCATCTACAGATAATGTAGCTGAACTGCTTGATGTATTGGTCGCTTTCATCGTCTGATCCATCGTCAATGTTTTGACTAACAGATCATCGCCTTGTGTCACTTTGATCGCTTCTGTCGGTGCATAGACTGTAATAGGTGCTACATCTACATTCGTTACAACCAGACGTGATGAAGCAGGAACGTCGTGATAACTAGCTGTTGTTCCTGTACTCGAAATGGTGAGTTTGCCATTCGCATTGTACAGTTGATAACTATGATTACCTGCTAATTTAACAAAAAAGTTGCCTGGCGAAATATTACGGATTGAATAGCTTTCGCCGACTTCAAGCGTTTTGATCGTTACAGGTTTACCGCTCACTGTTGTCATTTTGTAGGCATCGTACGAACCTTGAACCGTTACATTAGCTGTACCTGATGCTGCAACAACAAGACGATCTCCTTTGGTCATCGCTTGCGAAAGCAGTTCGTCCCAACCGTACTCACGCACTTCTTTATTGGCTTTGTACTGTGCGTAATCATACGGATTACCATTGAAATATAAAAACATTTGATTCAGTGCATTTTGTTCAAATGCTATAGACTCATTCGTAGATAACGTTTTGGTAAAAGTAACTGGATTACTTCGGTCCGCTAACTGGAACGACTCGAAAGGACCATATACCACATTGTAGATCGTATCACTATTTTGAATGGCTATTTTGGCCTTAGGATCTAGTGTTTGTGAAGGTGTTCCACTTAATCCATGACTATATTGTTTTAGTGCACCCGTACTATCATACGTTGCCATATCATAGATTTGCTCGATAATTAATCGAGAAGGAATACTATCTATATTGGTCGCTTCTAGACTTTGAGCGGGTGCTAATGCTTTTTTCATCAACGCTGGGTTCGTACGATTAGCGATCTTAAACGCATCATAAGAGCCTTCAATCATTACAGAATGCGCTGTTGGCGCTGTAATCGCAATGCGCTCTCCATGCTCTAGAAGTTCAACTCCACCCGATACTGCTCGTCCTAATCCATCGACTCCACCAGTTGCATCTCGTTTGACATAGTCGTAGATATTATCTACAGCGTTGAGATACACGTTAAACGATTTGGATGGTTGTGTATTGGTAATATCTACATTCTCATCGGTATTCAGTACCTTCTGGAATGTGACGGGATTGGTACGCGGTATTACTTTAAATGTGTCATACGCTCCGTATACCAAACCGGGAGTTGCATCTACATTTTGTACAGCGACACGTTCACCTGTCGCTACCACTTGTACAGCCGAACCAGTATGGTTACGACCATATTCACTTAATACATCATTTGAAAATAAAGCAGAATCATAATTGACCGTCAGACGTACTTGCCCTGACTTAGTACCTGTATATTGAGCTTCGATACTTTCACGCTTCGATAATACTTCTTCAAACAAAGCAGGATTCGTACGTGCTTGTATCGTGAATGCATCATAAGGCCCTTCTACTGTTAAATCTGTTGAAATCACATTGGTGACCGACATACGATTAGATGTCAGCAGGCTTTTGGAAGAACTGGTTTCTTTTCTTCCCATTTCGATCGATTGCCCTGCTTGATACTCTGCAAAATCATACGTTCCATTAGGATAAATGAAGAATGTTTTGCTTGTTTTATTCGTGAAGTCTAGACTTTGTTTTGTAGATAATGTTTTCTTGAATGTGACTGGATTGGTACGGTCTTTACCTGTAAATAATTCAAAAGCCGCATATGCATCAATTGTTTTTACATCCGTATTCATGACAGCTAAGCGTTGATTAGGATCTACAGAACGGTACGTTGTAGTGGTACCACGGTAATAGCTGTTAGGCTGATCTGTTGTATCATAATCCATCAAGTCATGTTTACCTGTAAAATAAACCGTTTCATTGGCTTTATCTTTGTTAATAAACTCGGCACTCTGATTAATAGCTAATTGCTTCACCAGTAGTGCAGGATCGCTACTCGATTGAGCCGTTGTTACATCATAAGGACTCAAAATAACAAGTTGACTGCTTCCAGCATTCGTTAGCGTCACTCGTTCTCCATTATAAAAAGGTAATGATTTGGCGACACGATCATGATCTAGTGAGCGTAATGTATCATCTGCACGATAACTCGCTTGATCATATATTCCATCCGTAAACATACTGAACAGCGCCGGACTGGTATTTGTTAATTTCGCACTTTGTCCTGCATTGAGATAACCTTTGTATAAAGCAGGTTCAGCGCGACTGCTGATATCAAATGCGTCATAAGGACCGGATACCGTCATCGCTTGATTACCACTATTGGTGGTGATCATTTTCTCATCTTTGCTAATCAGATGTCTTGCACTTACGATCGGATTATCAAAATCATCAACTTTATTATTATCTTTTTTGTAGACAGCATAGTGATGTTGCCCACTTGCATTGATATAGAATGAATAATTAGAGGTGTTGATTGTTTTTAATGTTTCGCCTACATTCAGTACACGATTAAACGTGACGGGTTGCGTACGAGCAGTCGCTACAAATGCTTCATAAGGAGCATGGATACTTGTGTTTGTATTGCTGTTACTGGTATTGGTAATAGCTACTTTTTCACCTGGATCAGGATAAATATTTGAAGATTTCACTACAGGTGCATACTCATTAATGCCTGCACTATCATACAGAGCATAATCAAATTCACCAGATACAAATATTCCTGTTTTGGTAGGCGATACGTTTTTAATTTCTACCGAATGGCCTGGAGAAATATCTTGATCCAATAAAGCAGGGTTAGCTGAATCGGATATCACTGAATTCAATTTAGGAATCTTAATCTTAATTGATTGTGTATTAAAAGCAGGATTGGTAATCACAACATAGTTACCATTTCCCATAATGTAGTTAGCACTTGTATTTAAAATATCGTAACTATCTACAGCGCCATTGGATTTGTACTCTGCAATCTGGAAACCATTGCCTATATCATCGGTTAACAGTTTCATGGTATCGCCAGAGTTGTTAAGCACTTTAATACTTTTGCCGGGTGCTAACGTTTTGGTAATCATCGGCGGTTCAACTTGGGTTGTGGTATAGAATGCAGGAGATGCACCTGTAACCAACATAGAAGCATCGCTAGGATTAGTCAAAACGATACTTTGCCCTGCTTTAACATATTTAGTTGGAGTCTTGGTTACTCCTGATGAAGCCAGTGTTCCATCCTCATCAAAGATTGAAAATTCATAATTATCTGTGCCGTCAATATACACATAGAAGTTTTTGGTCGTATTATTAGTTGCTTGTACAGAACCACCTTTAGTTAGATTGTATCTGAAATCAGCTGTTGAACTAGTTCCAGTAATATCTATCGGAATGGTTGGACCTACAATTTCGAATGCTACATTGTCACGGTTAGTAACAAGAATAGTGCCACCCTTTTCGACAACTTCTCCTCCACCCGTATCTTTACGAGTGAAAGAAGAAACAATCAATTCTCCATCTGCACTATAATGAATATTCGAGTTAATACCACCAATATCAACCGATAAAGAGTAGTCTAAATTACCATTTTTCACATAAGCGCTAGCTCCCGGTTGTACAGAATATCGAGTCAGTGCTTTAAAAATTTGAGACGAGAGTTGAAATGTTTTACTTTTCATATCTATTGTCATATTAGAAGACGAATTATTCGTTATTCGCACGGTCTGATTAATAGATAAAGTAATTGGAACATATGCTGTTTTAGTATAGAAACCAGATACATCTCCGCTTGCTAAGTACTTTACATAATCATAATTGGTACCTGTCACATAAATAGTTGCAGAGGAAGAAGCTGTATATGTAAAATCCATTGTTCTTCCAGGACCTAATGTATATACGCCGGTCTCCGCAGAAGCAGAATTCATTTTGAACCCTGCGACTACAGCAAATAAAACAACAAACAATAAGGCTAACCGTAGATATTTATTTTTCATTAACGGTTATCCCCCTGTGATGTCTGTTCAAATGTACGATCAGCAAATCCGGCTTGTGCTGTACCATTTGATTTGAGCAGAACAATCTGCAAATGAACACGGGCTTTGACCGCTTGTGCTGGAGCTTTTAAGTTGGCACCGTACGTATGCCAGTCTGTATTTTGCTTGAGGTTCAAAATGTTGTTGTAATGCACTAATTTATTGTTTTTATCATAATAATTGATGATGACTTGCACGACAGCATCTTTTACATTTTGGGTCTGTACCCACCCATTATAAGAGTAAGCTTGCCCTGCTTTCACAGAAATATCACGATAAATATTCGCAGCGCCTGTACGTTTAGACGATACTTCGATCCATTGTGTGTTCATCATAGAAGAAGAGGAATGGTATACATCGCTTGCTACGGTAGTGTCGCCATACACATTATGTACAACTGATTGAGGTATTGTGGTGGTTGTAGGTGCGTATACATCTTCTGTTGCTGTACGATAACTCGCTTTGATTCCTTTTGTAGCATAAGCTGTCCAACCTGTCATCACATTGGACGTTTGACGTAATGACTTACTGCTAGTACTGGATTTGACACTTAATATATTTCCACCTTGATCATACGTATATGTGGTTTGCTTGCCATCTTTAGTAACTGAAGTGACTCGACCTAGATCATCATATTGATATTCTGCTGCATACATTAGTGGAGCTGTAAGTAACATACTCATCATACTTATGGCTATCATTGTGCTAATCTTTCTCATTTTTTTCGCTTCTCTCCCTTTTGAATATCTGTAACTCATACAACTTAGTTAGCATATTTTGCACGGTGACTACTTCTTTATTCACCCTCCCTTTGTTAATGACAATCTTCTTTAGATTTATTATATCTTTTCCTTAAAAAGAATAGACCTTACTATCTAATCAATATATGGCAATTCAGTCAACAATATTATGGAAAATAACCGTAAATTTTCTGTAAAATATGTTATACCATCATTTTATATTTCACAGTCTTAATTAGTTGTTACAATAAAAGTATGTAGCCAATAAAAAAAGCCGTCTTTTTTAACTCAGACGGCTTATCTATTTTATTGATCTTGCATCGCTTTAGCCGCAATATCACTACGCTGATGCTTACCTTCAAATGTAATCTTTTCAGCATGTTCATACGCTTTGGCACGTGCTGTTGCAATATCTGTTCCTAATCCTACAACACCCAGTACACGTCCGCCATTGGTCACCACTTCACCATTTGTGCTTAATGCTGTACCTGCATGAAATACCAGTGCTTGCTCATCTGTATGTTCTAGCCCACTAATCGGCAATCCTTTAGCATAAGCAGCAGGATAACCTCCTGAAGCAAGGATTACACATACAGCGGCTTGCTCACTCCACTGGATCTCAATATCGGCAAGTGTACCATTTATCGTCGCTAGGAAAATCTCTAGCAGATCACTTTGTAGACGTGGTAAGACCACTTGCGTCTCAGGATCACCAAAGCGTGCATTAAATTCAATCGTTTTGGGCGTGCCATCTGGTGAGATCATCAATCCTGCAAATAATACTCCGCTAAATGAACGACCTTCGGCAACCATCGCTTTGGCAGTTGGAAAAATAATCGTCTCTATTGCTTCATCAATAATACTTTGTTGGATATGTGGTAACGGCGAATAGGTTCCCATTCCACCTGTATTCGGACCTAGATCGTTATCATATGCAGGCTTGTGATCTTGCGCCGCCGCCATAGGACGAACCGTTTCTCCATCAACAAAAGCTAAGATCGACATTTCTTGTCCAGCCAAAAATTCTTCAATCACTACTTTACTGCCTGCTTCACCAAATACTTTATCTTGCATAATCGACTGTAACGCATCGACCGCTTCGTCCATACTGTGCGCAACCGTTACCCCTTTACCTGCGGCAAGTCCGTCGGCTTTGATCACGATAGGCATCGATTGTTGTTGAAGATACTGAAGAGCAGACGGATAATCATCGAACTTTGCATAAGCGGCTGTTGGAATATTGTATTTATGAAGTAAGTCTTTCATAAAGGTTTTGCTACCTTCGATAAGTGCTGCATTTTTACGAGGACCGTATACTGGAATTTGACGATGTTCAAAAACATCTACAATCCCATCAGCTAGTGGATCATCTGGACCGATCACAACCAAGCCTACTTTTTGTTCTTCCGCAAAATCAGCTAATTTCTCAAATTCATTCACTTGAATCGGTACACATTCCGCTAGTTGTGCAATGCCTGCATTTCCAGGAGCACAGTAAATTTTATCTGCTTTTGGACTTTGGGCAAGCGACCAGATGATTGCATGCTCACGTCCTCCACCACCAACCACTAAAATATCCATCACGTCACGCTCCTTTACTATAGAGAAGGATTTTTCAAGCCAATAAAACAACAGACCGAACAAGAAAAATTCGGTCTTTTTTGTTGCGTATTGCAAGCGAATTTATAGAAGTACAAACATTGTTTTATAACTATCTATCATCCGATTCTGTAGTATTTCTCAGTGAATCTATTTCCATTTGTGCCAAATCATATTCCTATACGATTAATGTTTGAAATGACGTACGCCTGTGAATACCATAGCGATACCATATTCATTAGCCATTTTGATTGATTCTTCGTCTTTGATCGATCCACCCGGTTGAATAATCGCTTTGATACCTGCTTTGGCTGCCAATTCGACCGTATCGCCCATTGGGAAAAAGGCATCTGAAGCAAGAATAGCTCCGTTTGCTTTCTCTCCTGCTTGTTCGATCGCAATTTTAGCGGCTCCTACACGATTCATCTGACCTGCACCTACGCCAACGGTCATATCATCGGCTGCTAATACGATCGCATTGGATTTCACATGCTTCACGACTTTCCATCCGAATAACAATTGCTTCAATTCTTCTCCAGAAGGAGAACGGTCAGTGACGACTTTTAGATCATCTGTTGTAATCGAATGTACATCACTTTCTTGTACGACCATACCGCCTTCAATCGTAGTCACCACATGTTGCGATGTACGTGCTTCCGATGAAGTCAATTCGCCCATTTTCAGCAAGCGAATATTTTTCTTTTTCGTCAAAATTTCTAATGCTTCTGGTGTGAAATCTGGGGCAAGTACGATTTCTAGGAAAATCTCACTGAGCGGTTGCGCTGTTTCTGCATCAATTGTACGGTTAGCTGCTACAATCCCACCGAAAATCGAAGTTGGATCTGCATTGTATGCTTTGTTGTATGCTTCAGCGATTGTCTCGCCTACGCCTACTCCGCAAGGATTCATATGTTTGACAGCCACGACAGCAGGTTCTGTAAATTCTTTAACAATTTGTAGAGCCGCATTGGCATCATTGATATTGTTGTAAGATAACTCTTTGCCATGAAGTTGCTCCGCAGTCGTCAGTGTACCTGCTGGTGCCATAGGCTTACGGTAAAAAGCTGCTGCTTGATGTGGATTTTCGCCATAACGAAGATCTTGAATCTTCTCATATGTTACTGTGTAACGCTCTGGCAAAGGATCACCTAATACATTGCACAGATAATCAGAGATTAGAGCATCATATGCCGCAGTATGGCGGAATACTTTAGCTGCTAGACGTTTACGTGTATCCAGTGTTGTATCCCCTTCTGCACGTACTTCTTCTAGCACTTGCGCATAGTCATTAGAATCTACGACTACACTCACAAACTTATGATTTTTAGCAGCACTACGCAACATCGTAGGTCCACCAATATCAATATTTTCTATCGCATCTTCATAAGCTACATCTGGTTTGGAGATCGTTTCTTGGAAAGGATACAGATTCACAACGACCAGATCAATATATCCCAATTCCAAATCTTTCATTTGCTGTTGGTGTTCCGCGCTATCTCGAACTGCCAACAGACCACTATGTACTGCCGGATGTAATGTTTTGACACGACCATCTAGAATCTCAGGAAATCCAGTTACTTCTGAAATACCAATCACTGGTACTCCTGCTTCAGCAAGCAGATTTTTAGTCCCACCTGTCGAAATAATTTCAACACCCAATTGAGACAACTCGCGGCAAAAATCAACCACACCTGCTTTGTCAGACACGCTCACTAGCGCTCTTTTGATACTCATGATGGATTTATTCCTCCTTTAATTTGAAAAAAGTTATGTTTCCACAATCACTTGTCGTCCTTCAAGCGTGACTTTACCTTGTGCAATCTGAGCCACCACTTGTGGATACAATTTCCGTTCAATCTCATGTATCCGTTCGGCTAGCGTCTCTGCTGTATCGTGTGGCTGTACTTCTATAGCTTGTTGCGCCACAATCGGCCCTGTATCCATGCCATTATCTACAAAATGAACCGTAATCCCTGTTAATTTCACACCGTATGCTAGTGCCTGACCTAATGCATCTTTTCCTGGAAAAGCAGGCAATAAAGACGGATGTACATTGATCATCCGACCCATATAAGGATTCACGATTGTCGGTGTAAGCAAACGCATATAGCCTGCCAACACAATCAGATCAATCCCCCGGCGTTCCAGTTCAGCTACAATCTCTATTTCATACTGTTCACGACTACTGTATTCTTTAGGGCGAAAAACATACGTATCTACACCCGCTTGTATCGCACGTTGAACCACAGGGGCTTGCGGTTTATCTGAAACTAACAATTCGATCGTTGTTGCTTCTATTGCACCGAAATACCCCTTTTGCCATGCATCGACCATCGCTTGAAAATTAGTGCCTTCTCCTGAAGCAAAGACAGCAATTCGAAAAGGCTTCATTACACATCGACTCCGGTAAATGTCACAACTTTGGTTCCTTCATGCACACTGCCAAGTCTGTATGCAGTCTCGCCTTGTTCTTTGAGAACTGCTAATGCCTGTTCTGCTTGATCCGCAGCAACTACAATCACCATACCGATACCCATATTGAATGTCGTAAACATATCTTTGTGGCTAATACCGCCCTTAGCTTGCATCAATTGAAAAATAGGCAAGATCGGCCAGCTTCCGTATTCGATATCAACATTCACATTTTCAGGCAACATCCGTGGAATATTTTCGATAAATCCGCCACCTGTAATATGTGCCATCCCTTTGACTTTAACCGCTTCTTGTAACGCAAGTGTTGATTTAACATATATTTTAGTAGGCTCTAGCAATACATCTCCAAGTACAGCACCATCAAGTTCTGCTACCGTATCTTTGAGATCATATCCACCATCTTCAAGTAACAATTTACGTACCAGTGAGAAGCCGTTACTGTGTATGCCACTAGAAGCTAAGCCTAGTACGACATCACCAGATGCGATTTCACTACCTGTGATCACTTTGGCTTTATCTACGATACCTACGGTAAATCCAGCAATATCATATTCACCTTCCGAGTACATTCCTGGCATTTCAGCTGTTTCGCCACCGATCAAGGCACATCCTGCTTGACGACATCCATCAGCAATACCGGATACAATCGCTTCGATCTTTTCAGGAATCACACGATCACATGCTAGATAATCAAGGAAAAACAACGGTTCTGCACCTTGTACCACGATATCATTCACACACATGGCAACAGCATCGATACCAATCGTGTCATGTTTATCCATCGCAAAAGCAAGCTTCAGCTTCGTGCCGACACCATCCGTACCAGATACGAGTACAGGCTCATCATATTTATCTTTGTTCAGGCCAAACAATGCACCGAAACCACCAAGTTCTGTCATCACTTCCGGGCGAAACGTTGTTTTAACGTGCTTTTTCATCCGTTCTACTGCTTCATTCCCTGCCGCGATATCGACCCCGGCACTTTTATAGGCTTCTGACACTGTACATCGCACCTTTCGTTTGGGCTTAGGAAATGGGGTTGCGGGTAGAAGAGTTGGTGAGCTACAGCGCTGCGAGGAAAAGGTTGTTCTATCGTCGCTGTTAAGATTGGATATCTTGATAGGACTGCTGGGCAGTCGATATCCAACCTTAGCTTATGCTTCCGATGTAGTTTTCTATCGAAAACTTGTAAGGCGAGCGCTTCGCTCTTTCGAACAATCCTTTTCCTCTCCGCTTGAGCGTGGTTCAACTTTTCTAAAAGCAGACCCTAATTCTCTAAGGTTGTTTTGGTAATGTAGTGAGGCTCTACTTCGTAATCGCTGGTTGGATTGTATATAGGTTCGTAGTTGTTGCTTGTTGAACAAGTGTATATTTTTTAATTTAAATAGATATAGGTGATCTTTGAGAAATTGCTATTTATATTGAAAACTTAATTCATTTTTTTAGAAAGTCTAGCGCTATTCACCATAGACTCATAGTAGGTAAAAATATAATGAACATTTAAAGAAAATGCATACTTTTCATAACTTCCAAAAAGCTTAGATTGCTTAAATTTTCTGTTCATACTTCAACAAATAATATTGAATATCATTCCATACAAAACCTCTAAAACCTAGTAATACTATACATATGATACAAATAGATATCTTTTTTAAATCCATCATTCTAAATGTTCAAGAAGTTCTAAAATCCCTACTGTGAGGACGACAGGACAATACAGTGCCTTACCATTCTTCCAACTTGCACCAAAAGAGTAGCATCAACATCCACTGCTTTAGATCATTCTGATCTACCCTGCCACTCCCACTAGATCGAACTTTGCATCACTCTGAAATGGTGGCTTTTGAGCATCGGAGCGACGGGACAGGAATGAATCTGTGAGAAGCGTAGCGTTCGCCTTTAAGATTTGGATATCAACCGCTTGGCGGTTAATCAAGATATCCAAGTCTTACCAGCGATCGGGAAGATCATTCCTGTCCCATAGCGGTCCCTAGCTCAAACGCCAGCCACCTTTCCAGATGTAAAGCCTTCGACTAACATCCACATCCGAATTGTTCTTCGCCGCCGAAGTCCGTTTGAGTTGGATAATCGTTGTCGAAGCATGCCATGCACATGCCACCTTTGTAGTCTGTGCTGTTGTCGCCACCGACTGCTTTGATCAAGCCTTCAAAGCTCAAAAAGGTAAGTGAATCGGCATTCAGTTCTTTGCGCATTTCTTCAATCGACATCGTGGAAGCAATCAGTTCACGGCGATCCGGTGTATCAATACCATAGAAGCATGGATTTTTAAAAGGTGGAGAAGTGATACGTACATGCACTTCTGTAGCGCCTGCATCACGTAGCATATTGACGATACGACGTGAAGTGGTTCCGCGTACAATCGAATCATCGATCATCACGACACGTTTACCTTCCACCACACGGCGTACAGCACTAAGCTTCATTTTGACACCTTGTTCACGTAATTCTTGACTTGGTTGGATAAATGTTCGTCCAGTGTACTTATTTTTGATCATCCCAAGTTCATAAGGGATACCCGTTTGTTCCGCGAATCCGATAGCGGCTGAAATACTGGAATCCGGTACACCTGTCACTAGATCAGCATCGATAAATGATTCCTGTGCCATCACAGAACCCATCCGTTTACGAGCGGCATGTAGATTCGCACCGTTCATATCACTATCCGGTCTTGCAAAATAAATATATTCCATCGAACATAGCGCTTTACGTTGCGGTTCGATATAACGATCTTCGATCAATCCATGTTGATCCAAAATCAGTAATTCTCCCGGTTGAACATCTCGTACTAACTCTGCACCAATCGTTTCAAGAGCACAGGTCTCCGAAGCAAAAATATACGCTTCCCCTAGACGACCCATCGTAATTGGACGCAATCCGTTAGGATCAGAAGCAACGATTAATTGCTCATTGGTCATAATCATAAAAGCAAAACCGCCTACAATTTGTCGAAATGCATCTTTGGCTGCTTCGACCAGAGGCTTGTTAGAACGTGCAATTAAGTGAGCTACAACTTCTGTATCGCTGGTCGTTTGAAAAATAGAACCTGCTTCTTCCAGTTCACGCCGAATCTGTGGTGCATTGACGATATTACCGTTCGTTGCTAGTGCTAATTCACCAGCGCGATAACGGAATACTAACGGTTGTGCATTGGTAAGGCGGCTATCTCCACTGGTTGAATAACGCACATGACCAATCGAGATATCACCTGTTAAAGAACCTAAAGTGTCTTTATCAAACACTTCTTTGACCAGTCCCATCCCACGATGGTAATGAAATTGGTTGCGATCACTTACACATAAGCCAGCACTTTCTTCACCACGATGTTGAAGTGCATGTAATCCATAATAAGAAAGAGAAGCGGCTTCGGAATGTCCGTAGACCCCGAACACGCCGCATTCTTCTTTTAAAGTATCAAAAATATCATTCGGACCGGTGCCTTGATTATAATAATCACCTGTCCATAACGTCTGTTTGTTTAATTCATCAGACATGGAATCGCATCCTCCCAGACTTGGCGCAGATCGTTCACCTGCTCTGCCAAGACTTGTTTGCCGTCCACTTGGATTTGAAGTTCTGTGCCTTGCACTTGACCGATACGACGTACAGGTACACCTTGAGATTGAATATGACTTTCTAATGCATCTGCTTGTGCAGGTGTTGCTGATAACAAGATACGAGATTGACTTTCGCTAAATAGCAATAGATCATGACGCAAGTTATCGCTGTTGAGTGCTACGCTTGCACCTAATTTACCACTAATACAAGACTCTGCTAAAGCTACAGACAATCCACCTTCAGATAGATCATGTGCAGATTGCACCAGTCCACTTTGAATTGCACTCAGTACGCTACCTAGCAATTTCTTTTCGATATCCAAATTCAGTGCAGGCGGGCGACCTTCGGTAATATTATGAATCACTTTCTGGAATTCACTACCGCCTAATTCTGCAAATGTATCTCCCAGTACGAAAATAATATCGCCTTCGTTTTTGAAGCCTTGTGTAGTGATATGATCTGTATCATGAATCAAGCCAACCATACCTACAACAGGCGTAGGGTAGATCGCTCCACGCGTATTTTCATTATAAAGACTGACATTACCGCCAATGACTGGAGTATCCAGTACACGACAAGCTTCTGCCATACCGTCTACTGATTTTTCCATTTGCCAGAAAATATCTGGTTTTTCAGGGCTACCAAAGTTGAGATTATCTGTGATCGCAAGCGGTTCTGCACCGGAGCAGACAATATTACGAGCGGCTTCGCTGACAGCAATTTTACCGCCTACTTCTGGATCAAGATACACATAACGTCCATTACAATCGGTTGTCATGGCGAGTGCTTTGCGTGTACCACGAATCGTAATAACGGCTGCATCTGAACCCGGACGAACAGCTGTGCTTGTACGCACCATATAATCATATTGATCATAGACCCAAGCTTTGCTGGCTACGGTTGGTGAAGCTAGAATCGATTTCAAAGCACCACTCAGATCAGTCACTTCTTCATAACGATTGGTATCCACATGTGCTTGTTGCTCATAATACGCTGGCACTGAAGAAGGCTTATCATAAATAGGGCACTCATCCACTAGAGCATGTACAGGCATATCGCCTACTACTTCGCCATGATGCAATAGTTTCAGTCGTCCATCATCGGTTACTTTACCAACTTTGGCACAGATAACGCCCCAACGTTCAAAGATCTCCATCGCTTGTGCTTCGTCTTTCGGCTCCACCACGAACAACATCCGTTCTTGAGATTCAGAGAGCATCATTTCATAAGCTGTCATGCCATCTTCACGCTGTGGTACTTGATCGAGATACAATTCTAGACCGTTTCCTGCTTTACTTGCCATTTCCGCACTTGAACATGTTAGACCTGCTGCACCCATATCTTGAATCCCTAGCACAATACCGGAATCAATTAATTCCAAGCAAGATTCCATGACCAGTTTCTCCATAAATGGATCACCGACTTGTACTGCGGTACGACGAGCTTCTGATTCTTCTGTCAATTCTTCAGAGGCAAACGTAGCTCCATGAATTCCATCACGTCCTGTAGGAGGCCCTACATAAAATACAGGGTTACCTACCCCTTTAGCGACACCACGTTGAATTTTGTCATGATCGATTAATCCTACACACATCGCATTCACAAGCGGATTACCATCATAACTTTCATCAAACATCACTTCGCCGCCAACCGTTGGAATCCCGATACAGTTACCATAACCTGCAATCCCGGATACCACATGCTCGAACAAATATTTCACACGTTCACTTTCGAGTTTACCGAAGCGCAAAGAGTTCAATACCGCTACAGGTCTTGCTCCCATAGAGAAAATATCACGAATGATTCCACCTACACCTGTTGCCGCTCCTTGAAAAGGTTCAACCGCAGAAGGGTGATTATGACTTTCGATTTTGAAAACAACAGCTTGATTGTCACCGATATCGACAATCCCTGCACCTTCACCCGGCCCCATCAATACACGAGTTCCAGTTGTAGGAAAGCGACGTAGTAACGGTTTGGAGTTTTTGTATGCGCAGTGTTCCGACCACATTACACTAAATACGCCGATTTCGGTGTAGTTCGGTTTCCGTCCGAGAAAACCGCAGATCAACTCATACTCGCTATCCGATACACCCATTTGTTTGTATATTTGCTGGTCTGCGACTTGCTCCGCCGTCGGTTCCTTAACGGATGTTTGCTGCGTCATGTTGATCCCTCCAAGCTTTCAAAATAGATGTAAACATTTTTTTGCCATCTGCTGATCCTAACAATTCATCCACTGCACGTTCAGGGTGAGGCATCATGCCTACAACATTGCCACGTTCATTACAAATCCCTGCAATATCATGTAACGATCCATTCGGATTATGTCCATATTGGAAAACGATCTGGTTATTATCTTTTAATTGTTTTAACGTCGCATCATCACAATAGTAGTTTCCTTCACCGTGAGCAATCGGAATCGTAATTTCTTCACCATCTGCATAATCACGAGTAAATGGAGTCTGGTTATTCACGACCGTTAGCAATGTATCATGACAACGGAATTTCATCGATTCGTTACGAAGTAAAGCACCAGGTAACAGACGAGCTTCAGTTAAAATCTGGAATCCATTACAAATCCCAAGTACATATTTGCCTTGTTCTGCGGCTTTAGCCACTTCAGTCATCACCGGAGCAAATTGAGAAATCGCTCCACATCTTAAGTAATCTCCATATGAAAAGCCACCTGGAACCAAAATACAATCATACGCTGATAAGTCTGTCGCTGTGTGCCACACATATTCTACCGATTCCCCTAAAGTGTCTTCAACTGCTTTGAAGCAGTCAATATCACAGTTAGAGCCCGGAAATACCAAGACTGCAAATTTCATGGATTTAACCCTCCAGTTCGAAACGGTAATTTTCAACAACCGTATTAGCTAGCAACTTCTCGCACATCACTTTCAAGCGTTCTTCTGCTTCTTCACGATTATCTGTATCCAATTCAATCTCCATGTACTTCCCGATGCGAAGACTCTCGACTTCATTGAATCCTAAAGAATGAAGTGCACCTTGAACAGCAACACCTTGTGGGTCAAGTACGCTTTGCTTAATGGTCACGTAGACAGTAGCTTTAATCATGTTATTTTTGTTCCTCCTTAGATTAGGTGATGCTGAGTTAATATTGCTAGGTGTATCAGGTAGTGATTACATTAAATTGATAACTTTGAAAATCAATATTTGGTGATTCTTGAGATACCTCGCTATGGTCACAGATGATTCTGGTCCCTTCGCTTGGAACGAAGAATCACTTTATTTGTACTCAGTTGATAAGTTCTTAGTTGAAGCAAATATCTACCATTATGGTTGATAGTTCAGATCGCAATCTCAATCAGATGGAGAAGTGAGCAGAAAATATGACTTGGTAGACTGCCTTGATATGGATAGTCTACATAGTGAACACCATGCTGTCCTTATCTTTTCTGCCCCACCCCTAACGAGCGCTAATTGATCTCGATCCGGGCGGAGCGGAGGGAAAGAAATCATCCATAAGAAGCGTAGCGTTCGCCTTTAAGAATGAATATCGACTGCCAAGCAGTCATTCCAGATATTCATTCTTAACAGCGATCGGCAGGATGATTCTTTCCCGAAGCGGTCTCCCCAAGGATCAAATCAATTGCCTCCCCGTTAACTTCTGATAGATGGCTAGATAGCGGTCGGATGTGGCTTGGACGACGGATTCTGGTAAAGGAGCAGGTTGGCTGTTTTTATCCCAATCTGTGCCTGCCAGATACGTGCGTACTGGTTCTTTATCCATACTGTCGATTTCGATATCCAGTGCATAATTATTCTTCGCCCAGAAGCGTGAAGAATCTGGCGTGAAAATTTCGTCGATTAAGACGACTTTACCATCAATCAATCCGAATTCGAATTTGCAATCCGCTAGAATAATATCGTGTTGGTCACAATACTGACGGGCATATTCATAAAGTTGAATACTTTTGGTTTTCAATTCTTCAGCAAGTTCTGCACCAATTCGATTTTTCATGTCATCAAAAGAAATATCTTCATCATGACCAGTATCATTTTTGGCAGCCGGTGTGAACAACGGATTAGGGAATACACCATTTTTACGCAAGCCTTCAGGAAGGGTAATCCCATTCACTTGACCAGTTTCTTGATATTGTCTCCACCCACCGCCTGTAATATAACCACGTACTACACACTCCATATCGATACGTTCCGCTTTGCGTGTGACCATAATGCGGTTACGCAGTGCTTCCGGGTCACGTACGATATCGCCTAATTGATCGACATCGATATGTACGACATGGTTATCGATCAGGTTGTTGGTTTGTCCGAACCAGAAAGCACTTAAGCGGTTCAACACTTCCCCTTTGTGTGGTACAGGTGGATCAAGTACATAATCAAAAGCAGAAATACGATCAGTAACGACTATCAGATAGTGCTCGCCCAGATCATACAATTCGCGTACTTTTCCTTTATAGATCAGCGGTGCATTAACCAGATCAACAGCTGTTGTGACGGCTTGCGATATCATGTGTAGTGTCCCCTCTTTCCTATTCCAGACCGAGTTTTTTGAAAATTGTATCGACATGTTTCAGATGCCATGATGGGTTGAATGCTTCTTCAATTTCTTCAGCATTCAATAGTTCTGTTATTGCAGGAGTTTCCAAAATAATATCTTTAAACGAACGTTGCTCTTCCCACGCTTGCATCGCACGAGGTTGAACCGTATCATACGCTTGCTCACGGCTGATACCTTTATCAATTAATTTAGTCATCACACGACCGGAGAAAGGAACACCGTACGTACGTTGAATATTGCGTTGCATATTTTCAGGGAATACCGTTAAGTTTTTGATAATGTTACCAAAGCGATTCAGCATGTAGTTCAACAACATCGTTGCATCTGGCAAAATAATACGTTCTACCGATGAATGTGAAATATCACGTTCATGCCACAACGTTACATTTTCATACGCAGACACCATATGACCACGGATTACACGAGAAAGACCTGAGATATTTTCAGAGCTGATTGGATTACGTTTGTGAGGCATGGCAGATGAACCTTTTTGACCTTTAGCAAAAGCTTCTTCGACTTCACGCACTTCACTCTTCTGTAGTGCCCGTACTTCAGTTGCAAATTTATCAAGCGATGTTGCTACCAAAGCCAGTGTTGCCATATATTCAGCATGACGATCACGTTGTAACGTTTGTGTAGAGATGGGAGCCGCTTTGGTACCTAACTTGTTACATACGAATTCTTCTACAAAAGGATCAATATTCGCATATGTTCCTACAGCACCAGACATTTTACCGTATTGAACGTTGTCGGCTGCATGACGGAAGCGCTCCAAGTTACGTTTCATTTCTTCATGCCATAATGCCATTTTCAAGCCAAATGTAGTCGGCTCTGCATGAACACCATGCGTACGTCCCATCATCGGTGTATCTTTATAAGCGATCGCTTTATCTTTCAAAATTTCGATAAAATTGATAATATCACGTTCTAAGATTTCATTGGCTTGGCGCAAAAGATAACCAAGTGCTGTATCCACCACATCTGTTGATGTTAAGCCGTAATGTACCCATTTGCGTTCTTCGCCTAAGCTTTCAGATACTGCACGGGTAAATGCAATCACATCATGACGTGTTTCTTTTTCGATCTCATAAATGCGATCCATATCAAAAGAAGCACCTGCACGTAATTTTTCTACATCTTCTTTTGGAATAACGCCTAATTCCGCCCATGCTTCACAAGCGCAAATTTCTACTTCCAACCAAGCTTTAAATTTGTTCTCTTCACTCCAGATATTTCTCATTTCAGGTCTGCTATAACGTTCGATCATAAGTTTATTCGTGCCTCCATATATTCGTTTGGTCTATCCATGCCAGAGCATCTTCTATATTATGACACAGCACATTGATATGTCCCATCTTGCGCTTGTGTTTGGCTTCTTCTTTCCCATATAAATGGTACTTAGGGTTCACATGTAGTGATGTTGTTGAGAGATCGACCTGTATCATCTTTTCAGTAATTGCAGGAATATGTTCTCCCAAAATATTGACCATGACTACAGGTGAGCGCAATGCTGTACTTCCCAGAGGCAATCCGCAGATCGCTCTTACATGCTGTTCGAACTGTGACGTCTCGCAAGCTTCAATCGTATAGTGACCTGAATTGTGCGGACGAGGTGCTAATTCATTTACATATAACTGCCCATCTTCGGTGCAAAATAATTCAACAGCCAGCAATCCCACCGCATTCATAGACTCTGCAATAGCTGCTGCCATTTGTTCCGCACGTTGTTGTATTTCTGCCGATACACGCGCAGGTACAATCGAAAGATGAAGAATATTATCCACATGAACATTTTCAGATACAGGAAATGTCTTGATCTCTCCATTAGAGCTACGAGCAGCGATCACAGACAATTCACATTGGAAATGAATAAATTGCTCAACCACTAACTCTGTTCTTGCAACACTTAATTCGTCATAGGCTTGCTGGGCTTGCTCTTCATTCCGAATCACAAATTGCCCTTTGCCATCATAACCGCCTGTTGCTGTTTTGAGCACACAAGGTGTTCCAAATTGCTGTACCGCTTGTAACGTTTCTGCTGCACTGCGTACTTCCATATAAGGAGCTACGGTTGCGCCTGCCGCTTCAATCGCACGCTTTTCACGTAATCGGTGTTGAGTCGTGTATAACAATTGACTCCCCTGAGGTACATACGATTTCTGCTCTAACAATGCCGCTACATCAGCATCTACATTTTCAAATTCATACGTAATCACATCGGCTTGGCTCGCTAGCATTTCAGCAGCTTGTGGATCATCATAACGTCCTACGATTTGCTGACTGACCTGACCGCAAGGTGCATTGGTCGCTGGGTCAAGTGTAATAAATTGATACCCGAGCGGTGTTCCTTGCAGAACCATCATGCGTCCCAACTGTCCGCCACCTAAAATCCCTATCGTAGAACCCGGTGGAATCAATTTAGAAGATTGAATATCACTCATAGCGTATCACTCGAAGCGATCACTTCTAGACGAATCCGTTCACGTCTAGCTTCTGCACGCTTCATAACTTCAGGGTCAAAAGCACCGATCATCTGTGCCGCTAACAATCCTGCATTCGTGGCTCCTGCTTTGCCAATCGCTACAGTAGCTACTGGAATCCCGCCGGGCATCTGGACGATTGATAATAAAGAATCCAGACCTTTCAATGCCGCCGATTGTACAGGTACACCGATAACAGGTAATAATGTTTTGGCTGCGATCATACCCGGTAAGTGAGCGGCTCCACCTGCACCTGCAATAATCACTTTAATTCCACGCTCTTGCGCTTGCTCTGCAAATTCAAACATCAAATCCGGTGTACGGTGAGCAGAGACTACTTTTTTCTCATAAGCAATTTCGAGTTCATCGAGCATCTGACAAGCATGTTGCATCGTTTCCCAATCTGATTTGCTACCCATAACAACAGCGACCTGTACCGACATGTTATAACCTACTTTCCAGGATAAAATTAATCTATCGTGTTCGATAAGTAATCTGTAATTGTATTTAGCATAACATTCACTTGTTCTCACAATGTTAGCACCGCTTCACACGAAAAAAATCCGCAGATCCTGTTAGAAATATGTTCATTTCCAGGTTCTTCGGACTTCAGGGAGCTTAACAGATCATACATATTGCATCCGCAGTATAGAAAGCCCTATCCCTTTCAAAAAAAGTATAAGGTCTACCATCAAGACTGCAATCACATAGATCGATCTGTTTACTCTCGTAGTCCGAACATTTACGGTATTCGGGTAGAAACGTCCGGGCCATATTCCCGGTTTTATACGAGTCATTATTTCATACGTTTGATAAGCTTCATGTGTTAGTGTACCAATCTACAACACATCATGTCAACTTAAAGACGAACGTTTTATGATACTAATATTATATTGTTCGTATTTAAAGGCTTTCATCTTTGATTTCTTTCGTACTTGTTCCCTATCAAAATAAAAAAGACGCATAGAACCGTTGTCGCTTGGACAATCATTCTATACGCCTTAAGAGGGCTACAAGTGTAATGCATACCTTTTAGATCTACTGATAGCTTTGGTATTACTTCACAATCAATACTGGGATTTTAGCGTGTTGTACAACATTATGACTCACACTACCCAATACAAATTCACGAATACTACCGAGTCCGCGACTACCAATAATGATCACATCGCAGTGATTCGCTTCTGCATACTCTAGTATGTTTTGTGCTGCTGCACCTTGAATCATTTCCACACTGATCGTATTGCTAATTCCAGCTGCTTCTAAGCGACGTTTAGCTTCTTTCGCTGTTTGTGTCGCTAATTCATACAATTCCTCGTTAGACGTTGTCGGTACAGGTACAATACCTTCCCCTACAAAATAACGTGGAAAATCAAACACATGAATTGCATGAATTTCAGCGTGTGGCGCTGCTGTTGCAAGTTCCACCGCACGATCTAGTGCTTTGTTAGATGCTTTGGAACCATCGTATGCTAATAAAATTTTGGAAAATAACATATTATCCATCTCCTCTATGCCAGTGGGTATCCATTGGTGGTGTGATTATGCTGCATCTGGATTTCTGAGATCAGGATTCTGTAGGATATCTGTTGTTATGTAAGACGGGTCAACAGAATGAAGATATCATCCATCCATAACACTTAGACAATGATCGTAAGCGTTATACTTTTAGTATACTCCTTTATTACCCGTTATGCTCATTTCATGAAACGAAACAAAGACCTGATAACGAATCATCAGGTCTTTGTTCTTCTAGTGTTTACCGTATCCATGTCATCCAGATATAACCGTACACCATAATATTTAAAATCAATAACAATGGCACACCGATTACAAATGAACGATGTTTGGTTTTGTGGCGCTTGGTCATCATCGCGATCCAGATCCCCAAAGCTCCGCCGATAGCCGCCCAGATAAACAACGTTTTCTCTGGTATACGTTCACGAGTACGATGACGTTGTGCACGTTTTTTGTCTGTGACCATCACGATATAAGCAATAATATTGACAATCAGCAGCCAGACCCATAATACCTGTTCCATTTCTGTCTGCCTCCATTGATTCAATCTCTACAGTGTAAGTGTACTATTCCACCGCTTTGAATACAAACAAAGCACTATAGAAATCGGCTTGTGCATAAGGAGCAATCACCCCGTGATACATCAATTCATCACCAGCATAAGTGTTAGCATCTGTAACACCATTTACAGACATTGAGTAACGACGATGTGGATCAAGTCCTTTTAATTTCAGACGACGAAGCGGTCCATTAGGAACACTTAACACCTGGAAATAACCTGCAAAAGCTTCTTGTTGATCTTCTGAGACAAACATCCAAGAGGTAATATTACTTTCAAAAGGACTCAGCAAACGATAAAACTGACCGAATTGAATCAGCTCTCGTAACTCTTTATACTGAGCCACTTGCTCTTTCACTTCTTGTTTTTCTGTATCGGTAAGCTTCGTCAGATCAAGCTCATAACCAAAGTTACCGGACATGGCTACATGACCACGAGTCGTCAATGGAGCCATACGCCCTACTTGGTGATTCGGTATATCTGATACGTGAGCACCCATCGCACTTGCCGGGTAGACCATACTTGTACCGTATTGAATTTTCAGACGTTCTACTGCATCTGTATCATCACTTGTCCATGTTTGTGGCATATAATATAGCATTCCCGGGTCAAATCGACCTCCACCACCAGAGCAACTTTCGAATAGGATATGTGGGAATGTTGATGTTATCTTTTCTAAAACACTATACAGTCCAAGCATATACCGATGTGCTGTTTCCCGTTGACGATCCGCGGGTAACAGTGCCGAACCGATCTCGGACATATTACGGTTCATATCCCATTTCACATACGTAATTGGAGCAGAAGAAAGAACAGCGCTCACAGACTCTACAATATAATCGCATACATCTTGACGCGAAAGATCTAGAATCAATTGCTCCCGGCCCATCGTACGACTGCGATCAGGTACATGTAGACACCAATCAGGATGTGCACGATACAAGTCGCTATCTGGAGAAACCATTTCAGGTTCAAACCATAATCCGAATTGCATTCCAGTAGCTGTGATTTCTTTTGCCAGCTTACCTAGCCCTTCTGGTAATTTGCGACGATCTTCCACCCAATCACCAAGTGAAGTACGATCGTCATTACGATGACCGAACCAACCATCATCCAGTACAAATAATTCAATGCCTAACTCTTTTCCAGCAGCTGCTATTGACTTGATCTTAGGAGCGTCAAAGTCAAAATAAGTCGCTTCCCAGTTGTTAATCAAAATAGGACGGACTTGATCACGATGTGTTCCGCGGCTTAGACGCGTACGATACAGCTTGTGATAAGTACGAGACATACCACCTAATCCTTCAGAAGAATGAACCAGCACCGCTTCAGGTGTTTGGAACGTGTCACCTGCTTCTAATTTCCATTCAAAATCAAATGGCGATAATCCGATCTGCATACGTGTAGTATGGAATTGATCCACTTCAACTTGAGCGACAAAGTTACCGCTATACACAAGACTCATTCCATAGACTTGCCCTTGATCTTCATTTGCATCTTTACCAAGTAAAGCAATAAATGGATTTTGCTGATGGCTACTCGAACCACGTTTACTTTCGATCCGTTGTAATCCTGGAGTGAGTGGACGGTAATGCACATGACGTTCACGTGTCCATGCACCCGACAATTGCATCATACGATATTCATCATCTGCTAGATCGACACTACTACTAAGTGCACGCTGAATCTGAATCGTCTCTGCACCTTTATTATCAAATTTCACAGAACGTGTAATCGCATTCATTTCGTTGAACACCGTATAGCTTACAATAGCTTCAAGTCCAGTCAATGGATCACGCAAAGTAATTTCCAGTGTATCTGCTTCATTTTCCTGCTCTACATACGTAGCTGGTAATCCTTCAAGTGTTGGTTTGCCTGTTGTAATGGTATGACTCACATAATGAAGATCGTTAACCGTAGTTCCATTGCTATGTTTAGCTTCAAAAGCAGGCTCACGATAATCTCCGCGACCGTAACCAGGGTATTCTTGTGGCAACGTATCAAATGAGAAATCACGATCATCTGCATGATAGTTCGGGCTAAATGAAGCACGCTCGACTTGTTGCAATAGACTGCTGATCGATGTTCCTTGTAGACGAGGTCCCCAATATAAGTGAACTAAATGCGTAGATTTAAGTAGTTGAATCACATAACTCGTTGAACGAGATTGTAAATGGAATGTAGATTGATGAGTATCATAAAATATAGACATGGAATAATCCCTTTCTGATGGCTCGGCTCAGTACCGAATATCCAGTTATTCTATCGTGTTCGTTTTTATTCTAACGGTAAAATAATAAAAAGCACATAGCATAATTCCATTATTTGATGGCACAATCCTATAATATAGAGATCATTCTACAAACTATACTATAATAGAAAGAAATCAACTGTTCGATACTTACATAAATGCAATGTAAGATATTTTGCTAATGCAAAAATCATTTTTTATGGAAGCTGAGTTGCGCTTATACTGCCAAGCGCTTAATGTAAGATATTTTGCTAATGCAAAAATCATTTTTTTATGGAAGCTGAGTTGCGCTTATGTTGCCAAGCGCTTAAGGAGGAGATTACAGATGGCTCTCAATGTACTGGATGAACTTCAATTACGATATCAACAATTATCGACCAAAGAAAAAGAAATTGCTGACTACATCATGCTCCATAAGAATTCAATTCATAATATCAATATCCGCGATCTCTCCCAGCGTACACAAGCTTCAATGTCTACAATTACTCGCTTTTGTCGTAAAGCAGGATTTAGTAACTTTATAGATTTCAAGCTTAGTCTTAACCGAGAAGTCGATATTCCGCGAGATGAACTTAATTTCTTTGCACAGACAAGGCATTTATATAACGAGATTATTATGGCGACTGCCGATATGATCAAGCCACAAATGATTGAAGAAGTTGTTCAACAGATTAAGCAAGCACGGCGTGTCTATGTGTATGGATTAGGAAGCTCAGGATTATCGGCTTTGGAATTTAAGTACCGCTTGATGCGAATGAACATCTTAATCGATGCTGTGACCGATTCGCATATGATGATGATGAATGCGTCTTTAATGGATGAACAAGATTTGGTAATTGGATTGTCCAACTCTGGTCATACCACTGAAGTCAACAGTGCGCTACGAATCGCCAAAGCCAATCAAGCTCAGATCGTCGGTATTACCAATTTTGATCATACTCCATTTACAGAAACGACCGATTTGTGTCTGTTTACACCTGGATTACAGCGAATGGGCGATATTCCTTTTATCAATAGTCAATTAGCGATTATCTATGTACTAGATATGATCTCCATGCTATTACTGCAAAATGAAGAACTACTATCAGCACGTCAACGTACACTCCATGCCCTATACAAACAAGATCCATCTTAAAGGGAACATAAGAAAAAGAACCGGATATCGATCATCTCCGGTTCTTTCTTTAGATTTGCTATCCATTTTTTGTTACATAAAATAAGGATCAAAGTCTATTTTGTACAATCGATGCCGAACGAACTTCTTTCATTTTTTCCATAAAGCGTGCTGTAATCTGTTGTGGACGGGTAATCGCTCCACCTACCACTACACTATACACACCAAGTTCCAGACAACGTGCTGCCATCTCTGGTGTCATAATATTACCTTCAGCTACAATAGGTGTTTTGATCTGGCGAATCATCTCTTTGAGAATAGCAAAATCATTCTCGTACACTTTCTGATGTGAAGTCTGCTCGGTATATCCTACCAGTGTAGCCGATATCAGATCAAATCCTAGCTGTTCCGCCATGATCCCTTCTTCGACAGTCGATACATCTGCCATCAATAACAATTCAGGATAAAGCAGACGAATCTGTTTGACCAAATCTGCAAGTGCCACACCATCCGGGCGAGGACGTGACGTTGCATCTAATGCGATAATCTCACAACCTGATTCTGCTAATTCATGAACTTCAGTGATCGTAGGTGTAATAAATACAGGATGATCTCCATAGTTACGTTTGACGATTCCGATCACAGGTAGAGGCACCTGTTGCTTAATTTCTTTGATATCTTGCGCTGTATTGGCTCGAATACCCACAGCCCCGCCTTCTTGCGCAGCCACTGCCATTTTCCCCATAATAAAAGAACTATGCAGAGGTTCATGTTCCAATGCCTGACAAGATACGATTAGCCCCAGCTGTAATCCCAATGAATCCAAATCCATACTATACTCACTCCGTTTCCATATATTCCTCAATCTCATTTTTTATTACACTCACTTGTGGGCCATAGATTACTTGCACCCCGTTACCATTAATGAGGACACCTTTAGCGCCTGAATGTTTCAACCGATCTTGAGAGACTTGATCCGGATGATAGACGGATATCCGTAGACGAGTCGCACAACAATCCAGTTCTTTAATATTGTCTTTGCCACCCAATGCATTCAAAATCACCGCAGGACGAGAACTATCCACTTCACCAGCATCTGTAGCGTTTGCATCGGTTACAGCTGTTGTTTGCCCACTTCCATTGTCTGCACTTCCTTTAGCATCAGCGATAGTCTCATCTTCACGACCCGGTGTTTTGAGGTTGAATTTGACGATTAAGAAGCGGAATGTCACATAGTACAGAGCGAACCAGACCACACCGATCATCGGTACATAGATCCAATTGGTTTTGGCATTTCCCTGTAAAATCCCAAACAGAATAAAGTCAATCAAACCACCCGAGAATGTTTGACCAATCGTAATCTGAAATATATGAGCGAGCATAAAAGCAAATCCGTCAAAAACAGCATGAATCACATACAAGAAGGGAGCAACAAATAGAAAAGCAAATTCCAATGGCTCTGTAATACCTGTTAAAAATGAAGTCAACGCCGCTGATAACATCAAGCCACCAACAACCTTTTTACGTTCTGGACGTGCAGTATGATAGATCGCTAATGCAGCACCCAACAATCCAAACATCATCGTAATAAATCGACCTGACATAAAGCGCGATGTGCCTGAGAAATACTTTTCAGTCGAAGGATCACCTAATTGAGCAAAGAAAATATTCTGGGTTCCTTCCACTATCTTACCAGATACTTCCATTGTACCACCAAGTCCGGTTTGCCAGAAAGGGAGGTAAAAAATATGGTGCAGTCCGAGAGGCCCTAACATACGTAAAAAGAATCCATAGAATAATGTACCTACATACCCTGTAGCATCTACGATTCCACCTAGCTTTGTAATTCCTAATTGAATCGTTGGCCATACTAGAAATAAAGCCAATCCTACAAATATCGCTGCAAACGAAGAAGCAATTGGAATAAAACGTGAACCGCCAAAAAATCCTAAAAATTGAGGGAGTTCAATTTTGTTATATCGATTATGAAGGCTTGCAGTGACAAGACCGATAATAATCCCGCCCAGTACACCTGTCTGTAGAGATTGAATACCAAGAATCATACCTTGACCGGCTGCCGCCATATTTTCAGTCACAAGCTGGTTACTGTTAATCAGCATTGCATTGATCGAAGCATTCATGACCAGATAGGCAAGTGCCGCCGCCAGTCCTGCTGTTCCTTTGTCTGAACGTGCCAGTCCAACAGCTACACCAATCGCAAAGATCAACGCCAAGTTACTGAATGTAATATCTCCAGCACTGCTCATTACTTTGAAAATATATTGTAACCAGCTAATCTGTAATACAGGATATGTACTTACCGTATTGGGATTAGAAAGGGCACCCCCTATACCTAACAGTAATCCTGCTGCGGGTAATACGGCGATCGGAAGCATAAAAGATTTACCAAATCGTTGGGCCTTCTCGAAAAAAGTTTTCATTCGTCTGCACCACCTGAAAATATTTTCTTTTAAATATAGATTATGAAAACCATTTTCGTCAACGATTATTTTAATAAAATACTTTTCACTGCATAGCAAATAAGCTCTTTAGCATATGTAATCACTAAAGAGCTTATGACAATCATATCGATTCATTTCTATTCCTTTTTATCTTCCAAAGCTGCTTTCAACAAATCGCCTAGACTTGAACCAAACGATTCTTTTTGCTCAAATTTCTTCACTAGCTTTTGTTGCTCTCGTTTATTCACTGGACGACCGCCGTCTTTATTCAACGTTTCGGTAATACCACAACCCAGACACTGCACATACTTCCCAGCTTTGCCGTCTTTAATTTCCATTTTTTTATGACATTGCGGACAACGACGATTGGATAATTGCTTTTCGGTCGAACGACGATAGCTACAATCTTCACTCGGACAGATCAAGAACGTGCCTCGCTTCGATTTTTTCTCTAGCATACGTGTTCCACATTCAGGACAATGACTTGAAGATACATTGTGAGGTTTATAATTCACATCACTCTTTTTCACTCCATCGACCATGGACTGTGCCATTTGACGAATCTCTTGTAAAAACGGCTCAGGTTGACCTTGACCACGGGCAATTTTTTCTAATTGTTGTTCCCAACGTGCTGTTAATTCAGGTGTACGTAGTTCAGGAGACACCAGTTCAATTAATTGTGCTCCTTTACCAGTAGGGTGCAAATGATTTCCTTTACGTTCAATCGTATCTGACGACACTAATTTTTCAATAATGTCTGCTCGTGTAGCAGGAGTACCCAGACTGTGTTTTTCCATCTGAGATAATAAAGCCGCTTCAGTGTACCGTTTAGGAGGCATTGTACGACCTGCTTTGACCACGCAACGAGCAATCATTTTCGACTCACCTTGTTGGAGTTCTGGCAACTTTTGTGTGCTTTGACGATCAGATGAACGCTGAGAATCTTGAGTAGCATCTTCATCCTCATCTTCTTCACCCCACTGCTCACCGTATACTGTACGCCAACCGGAATCTTTAATTGTTACTCCTTTAGCATGGAACTGTTCTCCTGCCGCTTCGATGATCACTTGAACCGTATCATAAGTAGCAGGTGGATAAAATAAACTGATGAATCGACGTGCAATCAGATCATACAGCTTCCGTTCATCGCTAGTCAGTGCATTCAAAGAAACTATTTCCTCTGTAGGAATAATGGCATGATGATCACTAATTTTGCTGTCATCTACAATTCGTTTATCAATCTTAAGAGCATTACGTAACAAAGGACGTGCCAGTGGCGCATACGGACCTACAGCTACACTGGATAAACGTTCTTTGAAAGTATCTGTCATATCGGAAGACAAATAACGTGAATCGGTACGCGGATACGTAACGATTTTGTGTTGCTCATACAACTTTTGCAATACATTAGACGTATGCTTAGCAGAAAATCCGTATTTTTTATTTGCATCACGCTGTAACTCGGTCAGATCATAAGCTAGTGGATGAGGTTCTTGGCGCTCATTCTTTTTCACCGATACAATCTTCGCTTGCTTACCTGCCAAAGCCTGTTCCAACTGCTGTACTTGTTGCGATTCAAAAATACGTCCGTCTCCTTGACCATGTCTCCATTCGGCTTGCAGATCCCCTAGATCAATATGCAAAGTATGATAATCTTGTGAGCGAAAATCTTTAATTTCATTTTCCCGTTTCATCATCATTCCAAGTGAAGGGGTCTGCACACGTCCTGCTGATAATTGAGCATCAAATTTACAAGTAAGTGCACGTGTAATATTGAGTCCAACCATCCAATCTGCTTCTGCCCGGCAACGTGCAGATTCATACAACCGATCGAACTCTTTTCCCGGACGTAACTTGTTGAATCCTTCACGAATCGCTTTATCCGTCTGTGAAGATATCCATAATCGTTGAAATGGCTTTTTCCACTTCGCCATCTGAATAATCCAGCGTGCTAACAATTCCCCTTCACGCGCAGCATCTGTAGCCACAATCAACCCTTGTACATCATTACGTTTTAACAGATGTTGAACGATTTTATACTGATGACTGCTTTCACGCAGTACTTTTAACGTCATTTTCTCTGGTAAAATCGGCAAATCTTCCAAATTCCATTTCTGATAACGAGTATCATAATCCTCGGGCTCTGCTAGACCTACCAGATGACCTAATGCCCATGTGACTATATATTGAGGGCCTTCCATATATCCTTTATGCTTTTGATGACTTCCCATCACACGTGCGATTTCTCTTGCAACAGAAGGCTTTTCAGCCAGTACCACTTGTTTCATCGTGTTCCATCCTTTCACGTTCCTATCTATACTTTGTATCGTTTATTTATTATAATATCTTTTGTTTTCAACATCTGTGATCATACAGCAATACACACATCTATACATTGTAACACTTTTCAAATCAATATTGATGTCATCACACAACCTTATACTATCCTTATTATAGAATGATATATGTACCATATACTTCGATATAATAAAAGAGCTGATATCTATATCGTTCTATAGAGTACCAGCTCTTGCTATATAGTATTGATAAAAATCGAATTTAAAATTCTTTATGAATAACAGTATTCTTTTCAGCTGCTTCAAAAATCGTTTCGATCAGCACCAATACTCGATGCACTTCTTCATTCGGTACAGCTGATTTGGCTGACCCTTCGATCACCGATAAAAAGTTGATATAAAACTCTTCAGGCGGATGTTCGATCGTTTGAATCGGTTGGCGAATGGTAGATTCTTCAGAAGGCGGAGCCATCGTTTTTGTTAATCCACGACCTGCTTGAATCGGTTTGGGTTCTACTTTCTCTACTTCTGTATTACGGGTGACAATCTCTCCACTTAGATTCCAATCTTGAATAATTGCAGTTCCTTCTGTACCTTTCACATACCAGCGTGGCAATTTAACATAATTGGTCGTACCCACTTCAACCACAGCCGTTAACCCATCTTTGAACCGAATCGATGTGGTAAATCCATCATCAACTTCTGTATCCAGCACCGTACTCAATTGAGCATGCACACTCTCAATCTTACTATCTGTGAGCAACAACAACTGATCCAACAAATGAACTCCCCAATCCAACAACATACCGCCACCATAAGCTTTGAGCTGTCTCCAATCACCCGGGATACCATTTGCTCCTTGTACACGTGATTCTACATGGAAAACTTCTCCTACAGTACGTTTCTCAAACATCTCACGAATAATTAAGAAATCTTCATCCCAACGGCGATTTTGATGCACTGTAAAGACCTGACCTGTTTCTTCTGCCACTTTTACAATGTCTAACAAATCTGCGCTATTGATCGTGACAGGCTTTTCACAAATCACATGTTTGCCTGCTCGCAAAGCTTGAATCGATAATTCTTTATGTACATCATTCGGAGTCGCGATCAGCACAATATCTACAGTTTCATCTGATAAAATCGCTTCCATTGTATCGTACGTTTGATAACCGTGTTGTCCAGCAAGCTCCATACGGTAATCCACAATATCATACACACCTGTGACTTGGAGAGAAGGTACTTTCTCAATAAGTTGCCCATGATAACTTCCCATACCGCCATATCCTACAATCACCAAATGATATACCGACTTCTTATCCATTTCAGTTCCTCTTTCCCATACTGGATTATAATTCCATTTTAACCATTACCATTTCATTCTATCAAACTTTTAGCTTTAATATAAAGTTTCTTTTTTACAAATATTCTTTTTATAGTTCTATTTTAATGTAACTGCTCACAAACTAAAAAACAGTTAAATATGTATCATTTTATTTCATTATTTTATTAAAATGTATGCAGATAATATAATTTATATTGACATGTAATATTTATTAACACTAAAATACATAATTAATTACATGTATCGACAATAATTGAGTCTATCTTCTAAAGGAGTGAAGTTATTTGTCTAAGATCCAACCTATCAGAGCATATCGTAAAATGATTGTCATGTGGTTAACAGTTATGATGTTAGTTGTTGCTCCATTCAGTACATACGGTGTTACTTCTTCTGTACAAGCAGCTGGTTCTCCCGGTACAAATGAACCTTTTGTGATTACAGAAGCAACGATTGCAGATATGCAAACAGCTATGAAAGAAGGTCGTCTCACTTCTGTTCAGCTTGTTCAACAATACTTAGATCGTATCGCTAAATATGATCATCAAGGTATTAAGCTTAATTCTATTCTCACCCTTAATCCCCAAGCTCTTGAGATTGCAGCCCAATTAGACAAAGAACGTGCAACCACAGGCGTTCGTGGACCTTTGCATGGTATCCCGATTATTGTCAAAGATAACTTTGATACTGCTGATATGCCGACCACAGCCGGTTGTGTCTGCTTGCAGAACTCTATTCCTGATCAAGATGCCGATCAGATCGCTATGCTCAAAGCAGCAGGTGCTATTATTTTAGCCAAATCGAATCTGCATGAATTTGCATTCGGGATTACCACTTCTAGCTCTCTTGGAGGACAGACGCTTAATCCGTATGCACTTGATCATTATCCAGGTGGCTCAAGCGGTGGAACAGGAGCCGCAATTGCTGCCAACTTTGCAGCAGCTGGGTTAGGCACAGATACCGGTGGTTCGATTCGAATACCATCTGCTTTTAACAGTCTAGTCGGTATTCGTCCTACAGTTGGCTTGAGTAGTCGTGATGGTATTATTCCACTCGCTCTCACACAAGATGTAGGTGGGCCGATTGCACGCACAGTCGAAGATGCAGCAATATTATTGCAGACCACTGCTGGTTATGATCCAGATGATATGGCTACCGCTTATAGTGTTGGACATATTCCTGATAACTATACGGACTATTTACAAGTGGATGGTCTAAAAGGAGCTCGGATCGGAATCGCTACTGAATTGTTCAACAATACTACCGCTACCGAGAAATCAGTTACTCAAGTAGTCTATACCGCTGTAGATGATATTCAGAGGCTTGGCGCAACAGCCGTTCCGATTCAAATTCCTAACCTTACACAGATTATGAAATATCCTAGCTTAAGTGGCTATGAATTCAAATTTCAAATCAATGATTACTTGAATAGCTTAGGAGAAGATACACCTTATCATAATCTAACTGATATTTTAGCCTCTAATCAGTTTGATCCCAAACAAGCAGAATCCATGAAAAAACGCGATGCTGTAGCCACATTGGATACACCAGAATATAAAGATATTATACTCAACCGTACCAAAGTCACACGCGAATCTCTTTTAAAAGTAATGGCAGATTATGATCTAGATGCTATTGTCTACCCGACGACAACACAGCCAGCAGCTACGATCGGTGAAGAACAGATATCAGGTGATAATAACCGTTTAAGCCCTTTCTCAGGCTTTCCAGCGATTACCGTGCCTGCTGGATTTGTGAATAACAAATTACCTGTTGGCATTGAATTTTTAGGTCGTCCTTTTGATGAAAGTACATTGATCAAATTAGCATACAGCTACGAACAAGGTACTCATCATCGTCAAGCACCTACGTTAACACCTTAAATACCTTTTTTAAATCTTTTCTATACCCAATACCATATAAATATTCTATCTCAGTCATTCAGTCATTCAGTCATTCAGTCATTCAGTCATTCAGTCATTCAGTCATTCAGTCATTCAGTCATTCAGTCATTCAGTCATTCAGTCATCAAAAGTATACTTGGATAGTAAAAAAGCACCACTATATTAAAAAAAGCTTATCTTCTACAAAGTGTATAATGCACTTCAATAGAGGATAAGCTTTTTTACTTCATTATCATTTTAAAGATTGTACTATTTAATATTTACGATTTCAGCTCTATTATTCTTTTACCCTATAAATATGAATATCTTTCCACACTCTATAAGAACTTCCACCAGTTAAAGCTTTATTCTAAAACCTATTCTATATTTACATCACTAATACATCACTCATTCACACTTGTTTAGAAAAAGTCCATCAAATGTGTAGTCGCTACAGGAATGCGTGATTCCAAAATATACACAGCTTCTAACTTCCCTGTCCATTTGCCCCAACTGCATAATTCTAATGGACGTTTATATCCTATAAGCGCCACCGTTAATGCCTGAATATCTGTATCAATATCACTATGATCCCATAGATCCTGTTGTAGCCCTTCTGGTAAAGCTTCACGTCGACTTACTTTGGCTTTACCTTCATCATTGATAAGCACATCCCAGATACCATTATTCCATTCGGCTGCTGAATCATTAACACGAATAGATAACGACTCTACCTTCCCTACTGTAAATGGATATTGCTCAAGAAAATGCTTAACATTAACGATTCTCGCCATAAAATAAGGAACAACTTGTTGCTCTATTCGTGGATCATTCAGTAAATACGGTAAAGCATCATTAATAGGCGCTTGCAAATTCACTTCAGTCACCATCGAATCATGATTAGCAATATAAGTCCATAATGCTTGACGTGAACGTTCATCCAGATACACTAATTCTTTAATATTCATTTTCTGATCTGCGATCTCATAAATGACGTAACCACAAGCCTGATCTTTAGGATTATAATACACTGCTGTAAATAGTTCGTCTCCTGATGGCAACTTGCGTTCCCAACGTTCTGTATCTCGAACTAAAGTTCCGTTGTAATGAGCCGCATACTTCTCATAGATCGCATTCAAAAGCTCCAAATCACGAATACCACGCTTGATCGTACCTTCGACATGAACTTTAGCAGGTAATTTGTTCGTTGGAATCGTATACTTGCGATATTCAATATACGTTTCCCAACCGAATTTACGATAAAATGGGAAATGGAATGGATGTAAAAAGGATATCGATTGCCCTGCTTCATTCATCTTTTGCAACGTATGCTCCAACAACTTCGCAACTAGACCTTGTCTTCTTTTCTCAGGCCAGGTGGCAACTCCTGCAATTCCACCCATTTCAAAAACTTGCCCGTGTATGTACGTCTGCAATGGTAACAGTGTCAGTTGAGCACTCAATTGCTCTTCTTCAAAAAGACCCCATGTTCGTTCTGGTTTAAAATCTTGTTTTTCTTTTTCCAGTTCTTCTGTAGATTTACGATATTGAAAAGCATACATTCCTAACTCTGCTCGTGCATCAAAATCTTCTAGAGTTAATTGTCTAATATCCATTCCTATAGTCACCTCACTGAAAATGATAAGATCCTTTAATACTGAAAAACTATTACTCTCGGCATTGTATCTCTTTATATGCACTTGGACGGTAAAGCCATCTATTCAAGTACATTGAATAATACCAACATATAATGACTCGCTATATAACGACTACTTTATTGCAAAATATAATGACATCCTCTAACACAACAACCTTTAGCATAACAAAATAATACTAAACATCAAAATACGCTACCACTCAATCACAGCAAAAGTCATCAAATAAACACCCTACCAAGAAGCATCACTACGCATACCAACTCTTATATTACTTTTAAAACAACCCAAATTAAAAAATAAAAGCCTATGATTTAAAATATACTTATCGCTTATTTCGAACAATATGATTCTATATGGTATGATAACTTCATATGCCTACATTATAACATCTACAATTCCACCAAAACCAATAAGCGATTTACATTATCCTTCAAATACGTTATATTTAAAATTAATTAGTACCTGGTATTAGTATCAAGTATTAATCTTTAAATGGTAAGAATGGATCGCTTACTATTCTCTTCAATTCACTACAACATCGTATTACACGTATCCTTAATCATCGCTTTTCTTTTCACAAGTATTATTACCAGCAAAAACTAAATAGAATTGAGTTCTTTTAGATCTCATTTTAGTTTTCAATAGCAAATGCTATTTTTAACATTCTATCACGCTATAACGCATGAATATGATCAACCAAATCTTTTCAAAATTAATCGATTAATCCGTAAACACCGAACTATTGCAAACCTATAACTTAAATCATATCAGAGGTGACTTTTATCAATCATTCAACAGCTCGTCTTACAGCATTAGGAACTTATGTCCCCGAAAAACGCTTAACTAATAACGATCTTGAGAAGCTAGTCGATACATCAGACGAATGGATTGTTCAACGTACAGGCATAAGAGAACGCCGTATCGCTAATGATCAACAATTTACATCTACATTAGGCATAGAAGCTGTCAAAAATCTTCAAAAAACATACCCGGGTACTTTAGAAGATGTAGAACTTATTATTGTAGCTACGACTACTTCAGATTATGTATTCCCAAGTACAGCTACTCAAATTCAGTCTTATTTTAAAATTAAACGCGCTGGTGCTCTCGATCTCAATGCTACTTGTGCAGGTTTTGTGTATGCGCTTCATGTAGCAAATAGCTTTATCACTTCCGGTCTTCATCGCAAAATCTTAGTTATTGCTAGTGAAACAATGAGCAAAATAACAGATTATACAGATCGTAGCACTTGTATTTTGTTTGGCGATGGTGCAGGTGCAGCCTTGGTCGAATACGATCCAGAACAACCTAGCTTTTTAGGAACTTTTATGGATAGTGATGGATCTGGGGGCGAGCACGTATACCGTACAGGAATAGCAGATCAGATCAATAACCAACCTATGCTGGGCAACGGCAAAATCGTACAGAATGGTCGTGAAGTTTACAAATGGGCAGTACGTACTGTACCGAAAGGAATTCAACATCTTTTAGATCAGACCAATCTATCACTGACCGACATTAACTGGTTTGTTCCTCATAGTGCTAATCTTAAAATGATTGATTCTATTTGTGAAAAGACTGGATTTGCTTTAGAAAACACGTTAACCAGTGCTGAATGGTACGGTAATACATCTTCAGCTTCTATCCCATTAGCTCTACAATTAGGCAAAGAAAACCAAAAATTAAAAAACGGAGATACTGTATTACTGTACGGCTTTGGCGCTGGTCTCACTCAAATGGGTATGATTCTACGCTGGAACTTAAAATAATTCTTCTCTATTTTACATATGTATCAAAGAAACTATGTATGTAAAATAAAATGCACCTTAATAAAAAGAAACAGCAAAGAAAGAATTAATTTTCTCTGCTGTTTCTTTTTATTTTTATTTTTTCTACAATCACTTTTCACAATTGCAATAATTCTTTAAATCGTTTATTGCTATTGATGCTATTGTAAACACTACTATGATTTTATATTTCGTTCTTCATTCTTCGTTCTTCGTTCTTCGTTCTTCGTTCTTCGTTCTTCGTTCTTCGTTCTTCGTTCTTCGTTCTTCGTTCTTCGTTCTTCGTTCTTCGTTCTTCGTTCTTTTAAGTATGTTGATTGAAGTCTTCAAAACACACAATACTATAAATAAATATTCTATAGAAAAACTAAAAAGGACGTCTGCAATATGCAGACATCCTTTTTTATAAAGCGGGTGATGGGAATCGAACCCACGCTATCAGCTTGGAAGGCTGAAGTTCTACCATTGAACTACACCCGCGGATTAAGAGGATATGGTTGAAACAGGGACATTTTAATACCTGAATAACCATGTTAATCAAATCTCACACATGCTAACTATACACCAGTATAGTTGTTATATGAATTAAAGCGTAGAATAAAAACGTATATAATATATACGCTCTACACTGAATAAAGATTGGAGCGGACGATGGGAATCGAACCCACGACCCTCGCCTTGGCAAGGCGATGCTCTACCGCTGAGCCACGTCCGCAAAACCTATGCGCGTGGAGGGACTTGAACCCCCACGTCGTGAGACGCTAGATCCTAAGTCTAGTGCGTCTGCCAATTCCGCCACACGCGCATGTAATAAAATGGTGAGTCATGAAGGGCTCGAACCTTCGACACCCTGATTAAAAGTCAGGTGCTCTACCGACTGAGCTAATGACTCATAACAATTAGGCAGTAACAATATAGATTTAACATACATATTACATTTTACAACATTTTAATACTAATATCAAGCTAATTCTTTATTAAGATAATAAAGGGCGACCGATGGGACTTGAACCCACGAATGCCGGAGTCACAGTCCGGTGCGTTAACCCCTTCGCCACGACCGCCATAGCAATCAAATCAATATTAAAAATAAATGGTGCCGGCGAGAGGATTTGAACCCCCGACCTACTGATTACAAGTCAGTTGCTCTACCAACTGAGCTACACCGGCATAGTGTATATGTTAATGACCCGTAGGGGACTCGAACCCCTGTTACCTCCGTGAAAGGGAGGTGTCTTAACCACTTGACCAACGGGCCGCTAAAAAAGTAACAGCGTCAGCTTAGACGCTCAAACCTACTAAAATCAATCTTAACCTTTCGGCGAAAAAAAAACCCCGAAGGGATAAAACTATTCTGCTTGGCAACGTCCTACTCTCCCAGGACCCTGCGGTCCAAGTACCATCGGCGCTGGAGGGCTTAACGGTCGTGTTCGGGATGGGTACGTGTGGAACCCCTCCGCCATCATTACCAAACAGTCAGGCTGGTGTTGCTCCCTGAAAACTGAATCCGAAAACTGAAACATCGCGTTTGTAGATTTTGGATAAGCCCTCGACCGATTAGTATTGGTCAGCTCCATGCCTTGCGGCACTTCCACCCCCAACCTATCAACCTCGTCGTCTACAAGGGGTCTTACATACTGGGAAATCTCATCTTGAGGGGGGCTTCACGCTTAGATGCTTTCAGCGCTTATCCCTTCCGCACGTAGCTACCCAGCGATGCTCCTGGCGGAACAACTGGTACACCAGCGGTGCGTCCATCCCGGTCCTCTCGTACTAAGGACAGCTCCTCTCAAATTTCCTACGCCCACGACAGATAGGGACCGAACTGTCTCACGACGTTCTGAACCCAGCTCGCGTACCGCTTTAATGGGCGAACAGCCCAACCCTTGGGACCTACTTCAGCCCCAGGATGCGATGAGCCGACATCGAGGTGCCAAACCTCCCCGTCGATGTGGACTCTTGGGGGAGATAAGCCTGTTATCCCCAGGGTAGCTTTTATCCGTTGAGCGATGGCCCTTCCATGCGGTACCACCGGATCACTAAGCCCGACTTTCGTCCCTGCTCGACGTGTCTGTCTCGCAGTCAAGCTCCCTTATGCCTTTACACTCTTCGAATGATTTCCAACCATTCTGAGGGAACCTTAGGGCGCCTCCGTTACACTTTAGGAGGCGACCGCCCCAGTCAAACTGCCCACCTGACACGGTCCCTGTACCGGATCACGGTACGAGGTTAGAACTCAAATGCGATCAGGGTGGTATCCCAACGGCGCCTCAACCGAAGCTTGCGCTCCGGTTTCTACGGCTCCCACCTATCCTGTACAAATCGCACCCCAGTTCAATATCAAGTTGCAGTAAAGCTCCATGGGGTCTTTCCGTCTTGTCGCGGGTAACCTGCATCTTCACAGGTATTAAAATTTCACCGGATCTCTCGTTGAGACAGCGCCCAAATCGTTACGCCATTCGTGCGGGTCAGAATTTACCTGACAAGGAATTTCGCTACCTTAGGACCGTTATAGTTACGGCCGCCGTTTACTGGGGCTTCGGTTCATAGCTTCGCTTGCGCTAACCACTCCCCTTAACCTTCCAGCACCGGGCAGGCGTCAGCCCGTATACTTCGCCTTGCGGCTTCGCACAGACCTGTGTTTTTGCTAAACAGTCGCTTGGGCCTTTTCACTGCGGCCCCCTCGTGCTATTCACACTACCGGGGCACCCCTTCTCCCGAAGTTACGGGGTCATT